>NZ_FNHZ01000001.1:0-693503 GCF_900103815.1 Lachnospira pectinoschiza
TGTGAGTAGATAGGTATTTATACCATCAAAAGCATACTCGCTGAAGTAGGAATGAAACATAAAGTATATAACTTTTTATAAGTTTTCAGTAACGGGTTAGTATGTTAGATTTTAATTACTACGTTCGTACTGATGTTAGATTTGGCAAGGGCCAGATTAAGAGCCTAAAGGAATTGGTGGCTAAGTATAATAGACAGGCACTTGGCCAGTTAGGTGAAATTAAGGAACTAGATAAACCAAACGTACTTTTAGTTTATGGTGGTGGAAGTATCAAGAAGAATGGCATTTATAATGATGCTATGGAAGCTTTACAGGGCTGCAAGGTTTGCGAACTTAATGGAATCGAACCTAACCCTAAGATTGAGAAGATTAGAGAAGGTGCTAAGCTTTGTAAGGAAAATGATATCGATATTGTAGTTGCCATCGGTGGCGGTTCAGTTATTGATACCTCTAAGGTAGTGGCAGCAGGTGCTTACTATGACGGAGACCCATGGGATATGGTTCTTGATAGCAATAAAATTGGTAAGGTTTTACCAGTTATTGCAATTCTTACAATTGCCGCAACTGGTTCTGAGTGTAATAAAAATGCAGTCGTTTCCAATATGGAAACAAATGAGAAGCTTGGTACAAGCTCTAAGGAATTTATACCAAGAGCTGCAATTTGTGACCCAACATATCTTTTCTCACTTCCAGCAATTCAGACAGCAGCTGGTACAGCAGATATTATGTCCCATACCTTCGAGCAGTATTTTAGAAAGGATACAGGCGCTTATCTTACACAGTCTTTCTGTGAGTCAATCTTAAAGACATGTATTAAGTACTGTCCTGTAGCTCTCCAGGAACCAGACAACTACGAGGCTAGAGCTAACTTAATGTGGGCATCAACTACAGCTCTTAATTCACTTATGTCTTGTGGTACAGGTGGAGCTTGGACATGTCACCCTATTGAACATGAGCTCAGTGCGTATTATGATATAACTCATGGTGTAGGCCTTGCCATTGTTACACCTAGATGGATGAGATACATTTTAAATAAGGATACTGTACTTAAGTTTGCACAGTACGGTCATAATGTATGGAACATCAGAGGCGAGCTTGATAGTATTGACGGCCTTTCAAAGGGCGAGTTAAGCATCATTGCTAATGAGGCCATCGATAGAACAGAGATGTTCTTTAAGGCATGCGGTATTCCAATGACACTTACAGAAATCGGAATCGATGATTCTAAGATTGATTTAATGGCAGAGGATACTATTAAGTATAACGATTTATCTAATGCTTTCGTGCCTTTAACAAAAGAGGATATAAGTAAGATTTTAAGAATGTGTTTATAGTAAGAGGTAAAAATGGAAAAAGAAACTATATCAGTAATAGTGCCAGTTTATAATGTTGCAGATTATTTAGAGGAGTGCGTGATTAGCATTATAAATCAGACCTATAAGAATTTAGAGATAATACTAGTTGATGATGGTTCAACTGATAATAGTTCTAAAATATGTGATGATTTTAGTAAGAAAGATACTAGAATAAAAGTAATTCATAAAGAAAATGGCGGAATAGGTAAGGCAAGAAATGCAGGAGTAGAAGTAGCAACAGGAGAATATTTTGCTTTTATTGATAGTGATGATTGTATAAAAGAGACATTTATTGAAGAACTATATAAGCTACTAAAAGAAACAGACTCAGATATTGCTGGTTGTCGTTTCTATAGAAATGTACCAGGAACAACTAATTTTGTTTATCCTAAAGAAGCTACTGAATACAACTTTGTAACTGATTCTTGGGGAATAATGAAGAGGCTTTATAATGACATGGGTGTCTTTTGTGTTGTATGGAATAAATTGTATAAAAAAGACATTATAAAAAAGCATCCATTTACGGATATAAAAATAGCAGAAGATGCATATATAATGCGTGAATATATGTTTGAAGCCAAGAAAATAGCCTGGACTAGTAAAGCTCTTTATATGTATAGAGATAGACCAGGAAGCATAATGACTTCTAAGAGAAATTTTAGTATAGAAGAACAGGAACAAAGAATGTTCTGGCTAGAGAAGCATATTGCCTATTATAAAGCTAATAAGATTGATGAATTACAAGCACTAGCGGAGAAAGTTTACCTTTTCAATATACATGAAGTTTGGTCAGATTTAGATAAGGGTGCTAAGAAATTTTATAAGGGCAAGTGTTTTGAAAAAATGCGACATATGCTTAAGTCAAAAGGTAACCCAATAAAATCTAAAATTAAATATACAATATTTGCAATAAAACTTGCTTTAGCTTAAAATAAGCGCAGTACGTGGATTTTAAAGCTCCACTTTATAACAATGGACATTTTAAGAAGGCTAGAAAATTATGGAAAACAAAAAAATTGATGCAGTAGTATTATGGGTTGACGGTGCAGATAAGGAATGGCAAAAGGAAAGAAGCCAGTATAAACTCTCGGATAAAGACAAACAGATAAATCCATCTTCTTGTTTTAGAGATTATGATTTATTAGAATTCTTCTTTAGAGGAATCGAAAAGAATATGCCCTGGATTAATAAGGTATTTTTTATTACTTGGGGACATTTGCCAAAGTTTCTTAACACTAAGAATGAGAGACTTAGAATCGTTAATCACAGGGACTTTATTCCAGAGGAATATTTGCCCACCTATAATTCCAACGTTATTGAGCTAAACCTACATAGGATTAAGGACTTATCAGAGAATTTCGTGCTCTTTAACGATGACATGTATGTTATTGATGAGATTAAGGAAGAGATGTTTTTTAAAAACGATAAGGTTTGTGACAGTCTCTTTTCAAGAACCATGGTAAATTACGTCTACGGACATCAGATTTACTATACCGTCTTTAATAACATGAGCTTAATTAATAAGCACTTTTACGGCCACAAGCCATTTTCAAAATGGATAAATCCTAATTATCCATTAAAGGAGAATATAACGAATGCGGTTAATAGACTAACTAAGAGATATTCAAGTTTTGAGAATCAGCACTTAGCTTTGGCCCATAAAAAGTCTACTTTTGAAGAGATTTGGGAAAAGGAAGGCGAGCTTCTTGATAAAATGTGTCACAACAGGTTTAGAACTGCTTATGACTTTAGTCATTGGATGATGCGTTATTGGAGATTTGCCAAGGGTGATTTTAATCCTATTAATGTGGGAGAGCTTGGCTTTTACACAGATGTTAACTGGGATATTGATACTTTAGTGGATATTGTTGTAAATAAGAAAGAGAAGATTTTCCTTCTTAATGATTCCTCTGAGGAGAGCGAAGAAGATTTTCTTATTCATAGACAAAAAATTTATGAGGCATTTGAGAAAGTATTGCCAGAAAAGTCCTCTTTTGAGCTAGATGAAAAGTCAGAGGTTGCCTAGTGAGAGTGTACTAGATTTTATTATATTTTTGCCTCGAATTTTTAATAACAAAAAGTCGTCTTGACTTTTTTATATATTTTAACTACAATTAATTAAAATGCGTAGACGAAGACAGTAGATTTTGTTTGAAGCTAAGAGCGAGCCGGGTTGGTGTGAGCCGGTACTAGTAGAACTTAATTGAACATCACTTCCGAGCAGCCAAGCAGAAATAAGAATTTCTTAGAGTAAGCAAGGACGGTAATCCCATCGTTAAGAGAAATCTAGGGACGCATATGCTGGTATGTCGTAATTGGTTAGTAATGAGTGAATTTTCGCCCCATTGCCGTTTACGGCAGTGGGGCTTTTGTTGTAATAAAGCAAAGAAAGGAAGAGAATTATGGTTTACGAGAAAGTATCATCAGATATGAATTTCGTCGCAAGAGAAAAAGAAGTTGAGAAATTCTGGAAGGACAATAACATTTTCCAAAAGAGTATTGATAGCCGTAAGGAAGGAGAAACATACACATTCTATGATGGACCTCCTACAGCTAATGGTAAGCCACATATTGGACATGTGCTTACAAGAGTAATTAAGGATATGATTCCAAGATATAGAACAATGAAGGGCTATCAGGTTCCACGTAAGGCTGGTTGGGATACACATGGTCTTCCTGTAGAGCTTGAAGTTGAGAAGATGCTTGGTCTTGATGGCAAGGAACAGATCGAAGAATACGGTCTTGAGCCATTTATTAAGCATTGTAAGGATTCAGTTTGGAAGTACAAGGGTATGTGGGAAGATTTCTCATCTACTGTAGGTTTCTGGGCTGATATGGATAATCCATATGTAACATACGATGATGATTTCATCGAGTCAGAATGGTGGGCTCTTAAGACAATCTGGGAAAAGGGCTTATTATACAAGGGCTTTAAGATTGTTCCTTACTGTCCTAGATGTGGTACACCTCTTTCATCACACGAGGTTGCCCAAGGTTATAAGACAGTTAAAGAGCGTTCAGCAGTTGTAAGATTTAAGTGCGTTGGTGAAGATGCTTACTTCCTTGCATGGACAACAACACCTTGGACACTTCCAAGTAACGTAGCTTTATGTGTTAACCCAGATGAGGTTTACGTTAAGGTAAGAACAGCTGAAGATAAGGTTTATTATATGGCTAAGGCTTTACTTGATTCAGTTCTTTCTGGTTTATCAGTTAAGGAAGGAAAGACAGTAAAGGGCGAAGCACTTGAGAAGAATGAGAAGGGTAACTTTGTAGCAAAGGGTTCAGGCGAAGGCTTTGACTACGAGATCCTTGAAGAATATAAGGGTAGTGACCTTGAACATAAGGAATATGAGCCATTATTTGCTTGTGCTGGCGAATTAGCTGCTAAGCAGAATAAGAAGGGCTTCTTTGTTACATGTGATTCATATGTAACAATGTCAGATGGTACAGGTATTGTACATATCGCTCCTGCATTCGGTGAAGACGATGCTAAGGTTGGTCGTAAGTATGACCTTCCATTCGTACAGTTCGTTGATGGTAAGGGTGAATTAACAAAGGAAACTCCATATGCTGGTACATTTGTTAAGAAGGCTGATCCATTAGTACTTAAGGACTTAGATGCTGAAGGTAAGTTATTTGACGCACCTAAGTTTGAGCATGAATATCCACACTGCTGGAGATGTGATACACCACTTATCTACTATGCTAGAGAAAGCTGGTTTGTAAAGATGTCTGATCCTGAAGTTAAGGCTAACTTAATTGCTAACAACAAGACAATCAACTGGATCCCTGAGACAATCGGTTCAGGTAGATTTGGTGCTTGGCTTGAAAATGTACAGGATTGGGGTATTTCACGTAACAGATATTGGGGTACACCACTTCCAGTTTGGGAGACAGAAGATGGTACAGAAAGAATCTGTATTGGCAGCAGAGAAGAACTTGCTAAACTTTCTGGTAACCCAGAGGATGCTAAGGTTGAACTTCATAGACCATATATCGATCAGGTTGTTATTAAGTCACCTAAGACTGGTAAAGAGATGCACAGAGTCCCAGAAGTTATTGACTGCTGGTTTGATTCAGGTTCAATGCCATTTGCACAGCATCACTATCCATTTGAGAATAAGGACTTATTTGAGAAGCAGTTCCCAGCTAAGTTCATTTCAGAAGCTGTAGATCAGACAAGAGGTTGGTTCTATTCACTTCTTGCTATTTCAACACTTCTCTTTAACAAGGCACCATACGAGAACGTAATCGTACTTGGTCACGTTCAGGATGCTGATGGACAGAAGATGAGTAAGTCAAAGGGTAACGCAGTTGATCCTTTCGATGCATTACAGAAACACGGCGCTGATGCTATTAGATGGTATTTCTATGAGAACTCAGCACCATGGATTCCTAATAGATTTAAGGATGAATGGGTTTCAGAAGGCCAGAGAAAGTTCATGGGTACATTCTGGAATACATATGCATTCTTCGTACTTTACGCTAACATCGATAACTTCGATGCTACAAAGTACACACTTGATTATGATAAGTTATCAGTAATGGATAAGTGGGTATTATCAAAGCTTAACTCACTTGTAACATTAGTTGATGAGAACTTAGCTAACTACAAGATTACAGAAACAGCTAGAGCCTTAGAAGACTTCGTTGATGAGTTATCTAACTGGTATGTAAGACGTAGCCGTGAGAGATTCTGGGCTAAGGGTATGGAGCAGGATAAGATTAATGCTTATATGACTCTTTATACAACACTTGTAACACTTGCTAAGATTTCAGCACCTATGGTTCCATTCATGACAGAGAACATCTATCAGAACTTAGTAAGAAGCATTGATAAGACAGCTCCAGAGTCAATTCACCTTTGCGACTTCCCAGTAGCTAATGAGAAGTTTGTAGATAAGAAGCTTGAAGAGACAATGGAAGACGTACTTGATGCAGTAGTTATTGGTCGTGCTTGCCGTAACACAACTAATATCAAGAACCGTCAGCCAATTGGCAAGATGTTTATCAAGGCAGATTGGAAGTTAGATGATTTCTATACAGCAATCATTGCAGATGAGTTAAATGTTAAGACTGTAGAATACAAGGATGATGTAAGAGACTTTACAAGTTATTCATTTAAGCCACAGCTTAAGACACTTGGACCAAAGTATGGTAAGATTCTTAACGGCATCAGAACTGCTCTTACAGAACTTGATGGCAATAAGGCTATGGACGAACTTAACAGCACTGGAGTATTAAAGCTTACAGTTGCAGATCAGGAAATTGATCTTGCTAAGGAAGACCTTCTTATTGAGATGACTCAGATGGAAGGCTATGTAGCTAACTCTGATAAGGGCGTTACAGTAGTACTTGATACAAACCTTACAGAAGAATTATTAGAGGAAGGCTTCGTACGTGAAGTAATCTCTAAGGTTCAGACAATGCGTAAGGATGCTGGATTTGAAGTTATGGATAAGATTACACTTTACATTTCAGGTAATGATAAGGTAGCAGCTCTTGTAACTAAGAATGCAGATCAGGTTAAGGGCGTTTGCTTAGTAGAAGAAATTAAGACAGATTGTCTTGCTGGTTCAACAAAGGACTGGGATATCAACGGAGAAAAGGTTAGCCTTGGCGTTGAAAGAAGATAAAAGCTAAGTTGTCTATAGAATATTGACTAAATTTAGATATGACTAAATTTTGACATAATAAAATCGGGAAATGAAATATTTCATTTCCCGATTTCTTTTTTTAAAAATTTAATTAGCTATCTTGCTCTATATCAGTCTTTACTCTTTCAATATGCATTGCAAGATAACCTATTTCGATATCATCTAGTTTAGTACCAAGGCTATTTCCTAATTCTTCGCAAACTGTAGCAGCTATGCCAAAGGATTGTGGGAAAGTATTGAGAATGTAGTCATTCATGTTAAGCTTAAGAGGCTCATTGTGTTGAACTCTTGCTACCATATATCTAATGTGATTCATTAGACGGTTATAGGATAGGGAGTCAACACGAATGGTGGTCTTAGTAACATTTTCAATCATTGTGACACATTCTCTAACAGCTCTTGCAATTTCCATTGACTGAGAAATCATATCGTTTGAAATGGCTGAATGTACATGAAGTGCAACATAGCCGATTTCATCATCACTAATTTCAATATTAAATTGTTCCTTTAAAAGTGGGCGAATTGTTTCTGCAATCTTATACTCACTGTGGAATAAGATTTTAATATCATCTATAAGTGGATTAGAGATTTCCTCGCCCTTTTCTATTCTTTTAACAGCAAACTCTAAATGGTCTGCCATAGGAAAGATAATGTTATGATCAACATTATCAAATTTCTCATCTGCAACACAAAGAACTTTATCGGCCATTTCTATGTAGATAGGAGATACATTTTTAACGAACTCCTTTATATTGCCTCGTTCTGTAGTCTCTGATAGAGAAAATATTCTTTCTTCCGAGCTGATGGCAATTTCTTGGGTTGGCTTCTTACCGAAGCCAATCCCTTTGCCAAGAATCAAATATTCATTTAATTCATCTGTGTTAACGGCAATTACCGTATTATGATTTAATACTTTCTTTACCTTGTACATATCCGTATTTGTTCTTATTCAAAGATTTCTACTTCAAATAATGGGTCTCCTGCTTTTATTTCACCTGACTTAAGGAGATGAATTTTCATAGAATCTTCATCCATATCTGAAACGATAATAGGAGATGTAACAGAAGGTGCGTTCTTGCTTAAGAAATCAAGGTCAAGCTTCATTAATGGCTCACCCTTCTTTACCTTCTGACCATCTGTAACTAATACTTCAAAGCCCTGACCAGCTAACTTAACTGTGTCGATACCAACATGAATAAGTAAGTTAATATCATCTTCAGTTACAAAACCGATGGCATGCTTTGTATCAAATACAAAACCGATTTCACCATCTGCTGGAGCATATACATATCCAGTGCTTGGAGTAACCACTGCACCATCACCCATCATTCTGCCAGCAAAAGCTTCATCTGGAGCAGTTGCTAAATCATCAGCATTTCCGTCCATAGGGCTGTAGATAGTAACAGTTTTACTTGGCTTCTTAGATGTATTATCATCAGAAGCTGCATTAGAATTATCCTTTTCAGTCTCAATAGGGTTACTATTAATATACTCCTCATTTGGAGCTTTTTCTAGATAATCTTCTAAATTTGATTTAATAACTGTAACACGAGGTCCATAAATAATCTGAACACCCTGTCCATTTGTTACAACACCAGAAGCACCAGTGCTCTTAAGTAAAGCCTTGTTAACAAGTTCTGGCTTATTAACTGTACAACGAAGTCTTGTAGCACAGCAGTCTACATCAGAGATGTTCTTCTTACCGCCAAGCCCCTTCATAATCTGATCACTTAATTCATCAGCTGCTGATAAGGCGCTAGTTTCACCATTTTCACCAGCCTGCTTAGCCTTGTAATCAGCCTTAGTATAGAGCTTTGTTTCTTCTGAATCATCTTCTCTACCTGGAGTCTTTAAGTTTAACTTCTTAATAAGGAAGCTAAAGATAAAGTAGTAAAGGAAGAAGTAAATAATACCAACAGGAATGATTAATAACCAGCTTGTCTTTGCGTTACCCTGAAGGATACCAAATAGGAAGAGGTCAATAAATCCACCTGAGAATGTAAGTCCAACTGCAATATTAAGCATATGAGCAATCATGTAAGCAGAACCAGCTAAGATTACCTGAACGCCGAAAAGCACTGGAGCTACGAAAAGGAATGAGAACTCAATAGGTTCTGTAATACCTGTAAACATTGAAGCAAGGGCAGCTGAAAGTAAAAGACCACCAACAGCCTTCTTCTTTTCTGGTCTAGCTGTTCTATACATAGCAAGAGCAGCACCAGGAAGACCAAAGATCATGAAGATAAACTCACCTGAGAAATATCTTGTTGCATCAGCACTAAAGTGTGCAATGTTAGCAGAATCAGCAAGCTGAGCAAAGAAAATGTTCTGACCACCTTCTACTAACTGACCAGCTACTGTAGCTGTACCACCAACGGCTGTCTGCCAGAATGGCATATAGAAAACGTGATGAAGACCGAAAGGAATTAATGCACGCTTAATTAAACCAAAGATTAAAGTTCCTACATAACCACTACCTGTTACAAGGCCACCTAATGCATAAATGCCGTTCTGAACGAATGGCCAGATAAAGAACATTAAAATACCAACAAATGTGTAAACTAATGTAGAGATAATTGGAACGAATCTAGAACCAGCAAAGAATGAAATCGCATTTGGAAGTTCAATCTTGTGGAACTTATTATGTAGGGCAGCAACACCTAAACCAACGATGATACCACCAAAAACACCCATCTGAAGAGTTGTAATACCACAAACACTTGCAATAGTACCGTCAAGAGCTGACTCTTCATAATTTGTAAGTGTAATCATAGCACTAATTGCTGAGTGCATTACGAAGTAAGCGATTGTTGCAGAAAGAGCAGCAACCTCTTTTTCTTTTTTAGCCATACCAATGGCAACACCAACTGCGAATATCAGTGGCAAGTTGTCAAAAATAGTATTAGCTACTGCGTTCATAACTGTAAGCAAGCCATTTAGAATAGTACCCTGTCCTAAAATAGCTTCTAAGTGATAAGTTGCAATAGTAGTTTCATTAGTAAATGAACTACCAAGTCCAAGTAGTAGACCAGCTACTGGTAGAACCGCGATTGGAAGCATAAAGCTTCGACCGATTCTCTGTAAAACACCAAAAATTTTACCTTTCATGTAAACCTCCTTAAATTTAGCCAATACAAAATGTATCTTTGCTTTGTGAGGTGTAGATTAAGTTTTAATGTTCTTTTAGGGGGAATCTAAGCTTTGATAAAAAATAGACAATAAAAAACATTAACTAACAATACACCTCCGGTGTTATTGTACAGTTAATGCCTACTTAAAGTTACATACTGAATCGATTGAGTACAATTTACCACAAATATAAAGAATTGTCAATTTAAAATATACTTTTGCTATATTATAATAAAAAATTTCTAAAAGTTATCCAAAGAATCATATATAAAATGAGATGGCTTATACTATTGAAATTTAGCAAGATACTGTGCTAAAATCACATAGATTTAGTTATTGAAAGGGATTTAAAAATGGATTTAGCGTATATAACATTTCAACAGGTATTTGTTTTATTTATTTTGATTTTCATTGGCTTCTTATCTAGAAAGTTAAACATAATAAAGCCAGAAGGAAAGCAATGGTTTTCCAATCTTTTATTATATATTATTGTGCCATGTATGGTTGTGGATTCTTATTTACAAGAATTCAATCCAGACATTTTGCCAAATCTTGTAAAGACTTTAGGACTTAGCACCTTAGTTTTAGCAGTAAGTGTGGTTATTGCATTTTTAGTAACTCTAAAGTATCCATCTAAGGATAGAAGAGTAATGCAGTTTGCCATAGGTTTTTCCAACTGCGCATACATGGGCTTTCCACTTATTACTGCAATGTTTGGAGCAGAAGGACTTTTATATGCCAGCGTCTTTGTAACTATGTTTAACATGTTCTTATGGACAATCGGTGTAGGTATTATGAGTAGAGCCATAAGTGCAAAGTCTATTGCAAAAAGCATTATAAGAACACCAGTATTATATGCAGTAATTATTGGATTGTTCTTTTATTTAACTCAGATACAGGTGCCACTAGTAATATCACAGCCGCTAGGTCAGGTGGGAGATATGAATACACCGTTATCAATGATTATTACAGGTATGCTTATTGCAGATAGCAACATCCTTAAGCTTTTGAAAAATAAAGACATATATTTTACAATCTTAGTAAGAATGTTAGTAATACCAACAATATGTTTTGCTATTGTAAAATTAACAGGAATAACTGGTATTGTTGCAAATGTATGCGTTATCTTAATTTCTTGTCCAACAGCAGCAATTACCTCAGCCTTTAGCGTTAAATATGGACATAATGAAGAATATGCATCAGGAGCAGTGGTATTTACAACACTTGTAAGTATTATTACTTTACCTTTAATTTCATATTTATTAACTATGTAATCAAAATGCCTAGACATAAAAAATGTCTAGGCATTTATATTTATCTTCTATATTAATTAGATCATGCTAAATGTGCTGTAAATATCTGTGCAATCATTGTTTAACTTCTTAATAAGTTCTTCCATGCTTGAAGCAGATATTACTTTCTTATCATTGAGATAAGCACAGTAGCTTAAACCGCTTGAAACTCTTTCAACTCTTAAAGTTAACTCTTTACCATTCATTTTTTGACCTCCTAAATAAATAACTATTCTAACAGTTTGTAATTTTAACACTAAGGAAACTATTTAGCAACAAAAATTACCCCTATTTTACAAATATTTCATAAACGTCATACTATAGTACTAGAAATGTTTATGTTCTCTTGTTTATATGTAAAAATATGTTACAATAAATATATATGTGTGGTATCGTGAAAATTTTAATAGGAGGCTTCTTATGGGATATAATGAAAAAGACGAGTTTTATCTTTTAGCTGAAGAAGATGCAATAACAGGCTTGCTAAATAGACGAGGCGGAGAAGAAGAAATCAATGATTATATTAAGGAACATCCTGATGAAAAATGTGCCTATATTATTTTTGAGTGTGATAAGTTTAAAAATGTAAAGGATACATTTGGACATAAGGTAAGCGATAAGATAATTACAGAAAGTGCGGATGAGATTAGTAAGTATTTTCTAGATAAGGGAATAGTCTTACGAATGGATAGCGATGAGTTTGTAGTTTTTTATATTAATACAGATAAGGAAGAGGTTAAGGAAAAATTAGATAAGTTTATCGAGGATCAAAAACCTGCGAGAATGATAAACGGAAGAATGATACCTTTTACATTTTCTGTTGGTGTAACAATGTATCCAGACCATGGAAAGAATTTTGCAGAATTATTAGAAAAGGCAGATATTGCTTTATATGATGCTAAATATCGAGGAAGGGCAAGATATACATTTTACGAAAAAGGCTTTATTAATGCCCATCAGAATCAATTGATGTTTGGATTAGAAGAATTTTCAAAATCTCTTCCAGGAGGCTTCTTCGTATATGAAGCAAAAGGCGATGAGAAAATCCTTTATGCTAATCAATCCATGGTAGAACTTTTTAAATGTGATGATATGAATGACTTTAGAAAATATATTGGCAATTCCTTTAAAGGAATCGTACATCCAGATGAGTATGAGAAGGTTTTAAAAGAAATTAATACTCAACAAGGCAAGTCAGATAATCATGGTAATCTAGATTACATAAGATATAAAATAAAATGTAAAGATGGAACAGAAAAAGTTGTAGATGATTTTGGACATCTGGTAAATGATCCTACATTTGGCATGATTTATTATGTGTTCCTATTAGATGTGGATGAACATATTGCAAATAGATAAATGGTATATAAATGACTTTGGAAAATGATATATGGGAGGTATTTCAGGAATTGTTCGATATCTGAATATCAGTTATAAATTTAAAATTTATATGTTGATCATTGTCCATGATTATTTCTTTATTGATTGCATCAATTTTTTTTATAAAACCAGTTAGAAGGAGGTATTCACCTCCTTCTTTTTTATTATCTGGTGAGAAATAATTAATTGTCACAGAAACTTTTTTGTAATTATCTAAAGATAATAATTGATTAATCTGCATGTTTAATTTATCTAAGTCATAATTATCTAATTCTTTGTAGGCTTCAGTTAGACGCGCTGTTTCTTGAACTTGTGAATCATAACCTGTAAGAGCAGCAAAAGGTGAAAATTGCGCAGCTCTGTCATGTATAGACATATGAGCATGATGCTTTGATTGATGATGTTCAAGGTTAATAATATCATTATATTTATCTGATTGATTAAAAGTCATGCTTTATGTCCTCCTATTTGTCTATTTCTGTCCATGGCTGTTGCACCTTCTTGTAAATTAGTACCCTTTACAATGGCGTTATTACCATATTTCTTTTTAATATCAAGAAGAGCTTTTTGAATAGACTTTTCTTTCTTTAATTCTTCTTCTTTTTTCTTAGTTTCTTTTTCAAGTTTGTCATAGTCAGTAAATAAATCAAGTTGTCCAAGTAAAGGCGAGTTGTTAGTAACTTTATCCTCGGCTAATACATGATTTGCAACAAGGGTTATTCTTCTTATAAGAAGATTTTTATCTACAATTCGTTCATATAAAGAATCTACTAATTTAATAATTTCTCTTGAAGATGATGTGTGACTATTAAAATTAGCAGTTCCATGGGCATGTTCAGGAATGCGTCTACCATAATGATCTACTTTTATTGAACCCTTAAAATTAGCTAGGCGATTAGGTTCATTCAGATTATTAATATCATAGCCTATTGTTAAAACAATTTGGTCAGTCATTAGCTTTTTGTCAACTAAATCAAGACTAAGTGCATCTGCCATTTCTGAAACAACAATTCTTGCCTTATCATATTCATAGGGACAGTGAAGAACTTGTCCTTGGCTAAGGCTATTCGTGCTTGGCTTATAGGCTTTAATATCCGCTATTGATACAGGTTCCCATCCCCAAGCGTGGTCTATAAGTAATTCTGCATTAATTCCAAAAAATTCATAAAGTAAATCTTCGTTGTAATATTCATTAGGAGAGCCGATAGAACAGCGAGCAATATCTCCCATTGTGTAAAGACCGTGGGTCTCTAGTTTTTTAGCATAACCTCTACCAACTCTCCAAAAGTCTGTTAAAGGTCTATGATTCCATAAGTATTTACGATAACTATATTCATCTATCTGAGCAATTCTTACGCCATCTTCATTAGCAGGCATATGTTTAGCAACGATATCCATAGCAACTTTACAAAGATACAAATTAGTGCCAATCCCTGCTGTAGCAGTGATTCCGGTTTCATTAAGAATATCTTTAATCATATGTAGGGCTAGTTCTTTCGCGGTCATCTTGTAAGTATTAAGATAATGGCTTGCATCTATGAAAACTTCATCAATTGAATAGACGTGAATGTCTTCAGGAGCAATATACTTAAGGTAGATATTATAAATTCTTGTGGAATAATCCATGTATAATTGCATTCTAGGAACAGCTCTGATAAAGTCAACTTCTACATTAGGGTCTGAATTACATATAGTAGCATCTGTAGAAGTGGAATTAAATTGGTGATTCTTTGCATTGATTCTTCTTGCAGCATTAATTTCTTTAACCCCTGCAACAACTTCAAAAAGTCTAGCTCTACCAGAAATTCCATAAGCTTTAAGTGAAGGAGTAACTGCTAAACATATGGTTTTTTCAGTTCTAGATTCATCAGCAACGACAAGGTGTGTTGATAGAGGATCTAGTCCGCGCTCAACACATTCAACTGATGCATAAAATGATTTTAAATCAATGGCTATAAAACAATTCTCCATAAAAAGCTACTCCTTTCGCATATAATTGTATCACAACTAGAACAGATGTTCAAGATGATGATAGGTCAATAAGTTAGTAAGTGTAAAGCATGAAAAGATAAATTCTAACTCAGTCAGGGTAAAAGCTTATACTTCTCTTTTTGCGTTATATTTTTAAAATATATAATAGATTGCAATAATAGTTTTGATTTAGTATAATATTTTTAGAATTTTTTGGGTGTAAGTTATACGATTTCTTGGAGGGGATCAGGTATAGACTTAGCAGAATGGAGGAGTTATGGCAATACATAAAGCTAGATTTGATAAAGAAGAGTTTAAAAAAGCCGTAGTTGGAAATTGTAAGTCTTTATACAGAAAAACATTAGACGAGGCAAGTCAGCAGCAAAGGTTTCAGTCAGTAGCTTATGCAGTAAAGGACTTAATTATGGATAAGTGGATTGCAACACATAAGCAGTATGACAAGGAAGATCCAAAGGTTGTTTATTATATGTCTATGGAGTTCTTAATGGGAAGAGCCCTTGGTAATAATATGATTAATCTTATGCAGTATAAGGAAATAAAGAAGGCCCTTGATGAACTTGGACTTGATGTTGATGAGATAGAAGATCAGGAACCAGATCCAGCTCTTGGTAATGGCGGCCTTGGTAGACTTGCAGCATGTTTCCTTGATTCTTTAGCTACACTTGAATATCCATCTTATGGATGCGGTATCAGATATAGATATGGAATGTTTAAGCAGGAAATAAAGGATGGTTACCAGATTGAGACACCAGATGACTGGTTAAGAGAAGGTTATCCATTTGAAATAAAAAGATCAGAGTATAGATACGAAGTAAAATTTGGCGGATATGTAAAGGTAGTTAAGGATGAGAAGACAGGACGTGAGAATTTCGTACAGGAAGACTATCGTTCAGTAATAGCAGTGCCTTATGACCTACCAATTTTAGGATATGGTAATAATACAGTTAATTCCCTTAGAATATGGGATGCAGAGCCAGTGGTAACTTTCAATTTAAATTCCTTTGATAAGGGCGATTATCAGAAGGCAATTGAAGAAGAAAACCTCGCAAAGAATATTGTTGAGGTACTTTATCCAAATGATAATCATTATGCAGGTAAGGAACTTAGATTAAAGCAGCAATATTTCTTTGTATCAGCATCAGTTCAAAGAGCAGTTGATAGATATAAGAATATGCATAATGGTGATGTTTCTAAGTTATATGAAAAGGTTACATTCCAACTTAATGATACACATCCAACAGTTACAGTTGCAGAACTTATGCGTATACTTATGGATGAGAATGGATTAGATTGGGATCAGGCATGGGATATTACAAGTAAGACTGTAGCTTACACAAACCATACAATTATGGCAGAAGCCCTTGAAAAATGGCCAATCGAACTCTTCTCAAGATTATTACCTAGAATTTACCAAATCGTTGAGGAAATCAATAGAAGATTTGTAGAAGAAATCAAGGCTAAGTATCCAGGAGACCAGGAAAAGATTAGAAAGATGGCCATTATTTATGATGGACAGGTAAAGATGGCTCACTTAGCAATTTGTGCCGGATATTCAGTAAATGGCGTTGCAAAACTTCACACTGAAATCTTAAAGAAGCAGGAATTAAAGGACTTCTATGAAATGATGCCAGAGAAATTTAATAATAAGACAAATGGTATCACACAGAGAAGATTCTTACTTCATGGTAACCCACTTCTTGCAGAATGGATTACAGACAAGATTGGTGATGGCTGGATAACAGACCTTAAGCAGATCGACAAGTTATCACTTTATGTAGATGATAAAAAAGCTCAGCAAGAATTTATGAATATTAAATATAAGAATAAGGTAAGACTTGCAGAGTACATAAAGAAGTACAATGGAATTGATGTGGATCCTAACTCAATCTTTGATGTTCAGGTTAAGAGATTACACGAATACAAGAGACAGTTATTAAACATTCTTCATGTAATGTACCTTTATAACAAGTTAAAGAGTGATCCAACTTTTGATATGGAGCCAAGAACATTCATTTTTGGAGCTAAGGCAGCAGCTGGATATAGAATCGCTAAGCAGACAATTAAGCTTATTAATAATGTGGCAAATGTAATCAATAACGATGCTTCAATATCTGGCAAGATAAAGGTTGTCTTTATTGAAAACTACAGAGTATCAAACGGTGAGATAATCTTTGCGGCAGCAGATGTATCAGAACAGATTTCAACTGCATCAAAGGAAGCTTCAGGAACAGGTAACATGAAGTTTATGCTCAACGGTGCTATAACTCTTGGAACAATGGATGGTGCAAATGTAGAAATCGTACAGGAAGTTGGCGAAGAAAATGCAGTTATTTTCGGACTTAGCTCAGATGAGGTAATTAAGTACGAAAATGAAGGCGGATATGATCCAATGGAAATCTTTAATGAAGATCAGGATGTTAGAGAAGTTCTTATGGAACTCATTAATGGAAAGTATTCTGAAAATGATCCTGAAGAGTTTAGAGACATTTACAATTCATTACTTAATTTCCAGGATGGAAGAAGAGCTGATATTTACTTTATCTTAAAGGATTTCAAGTCTTATGCTAAGGCACAGGAAGAAATTGATAAGAGATATAAAGACAAGGCAGGCTGGGCTAAGACAGTAATGCTAAATACTGCTAAGTCAGGAAAGTTCTCATCAGATAGAACAATTGAAGAATATGTAAAAGATATTTGGAAGTTAGAAAAAGTTCATGTTGAGATGTAAGATTTAAGAATAAAAAAATATTAAAGAATAAAGCCTATAACCAGAGACGATAGTCAAAGGTTATAGGCTTTTTATTTATAACTAATTCTACATTGTAGCAACGTAAGTAAAAATCATAATATAGTGGCAAAGACTTCCGGCCATTACAAAGAGGTGGAAAATCTCATGGCTGCCAAAATTTGGATGAGCCATATCAAACTTTACAGGCTTTAATGCATAAATAATTGCACCTACGCTATACATAACGCCACCAGCGAAAAGCCAGATAAAACCAGTCAATGGAACAGCTGCTAAAATCTGAGGAAAGGCCATAACGCATGTCCATCCCATAATTAGATAAATTACAGAAGAGACCCATTTTGGACAAGTAACCCATAAAAGCTTAAAAGCAATAGCTACAAGGGCAAGTCCCCAAACAATGGAAAGCATTACATAACCCACTGTATTGTGAAGAGCCACAAGACAAATAGGAGTGTAGCTTCCGGCAATTAAAACAGGAATCATGCTGTGGTCCAATTTTTTCAAAATCTTGTTAGCAGAAGCAGAAATATCATAAGAATGATAAGTTGTGCTAGCTGCATAAAGGGCAATCATACTAAGCATAAATACTGTAACGGAGATAACGTTGACAATATTGTTAGTAGTTGAAGCCTGATAAACCATAGCAGGCATAGCAATAATTGCTATAATCATGGCTATTAAATGAGTAATAGCGCTTCCTGGATCCTTTAATCTAAAATTACCCTTTTCCTTTAACTTATCAAAAGAAATAAGTCTAATGATGTGATTCTCCTTCTTGTGACGATAAACAGAATTGCCGCCGTAAGTATCACGAAGACGGAAAGTGTTCTTAAAGATTGAATTATCAAGATTAATTGTACTGTTGTTCATAGGTCTTAAGTAGTCCATATTTATACCTCCTCTGTTAGCGATGTATATACTCTCTGCAATGCCTAGACTGTTGTAGTTACTAGACATGTAGTTATTAATTACTTGTGCATGTAGTAATGAAAACTACATCTGTAAGACAATAATACTACCACATTGTTGATAATGCAAGTAAAAATATTCTAAAAGTATTTACAAAAAAAGGGAAAATGTAAACATTTTCCCTTAAAAGCTATAAATATATGGACCTATTTGCTGGAAACTGGAGCGCTAATTAAAATGTATAGCATCTCCTTTCCATCCTCAAAACACTTAGAAACAGCGACACCAATAATGTCACCATTAAGTGTAGAGTTAGTATCCTTCATAATCTGCATGATGTTTTGGCTCAATTTGTGGAAAATTAGACAGCCATCTCCTTCGTTTAATTCATCAGTAGAAATCTTTTCCATACACATAATTGATTTAGTAGTTGGATAATAGTGAACAAATTCATTAGTAGTTAAATTGACTTTCTCAGCTAAGTAGCCCTTAACGGCCCAACCAGAACAAAGAGTGTAGCTCTTATTATCGATGTCCTTTTTTTTCATAAGATAGATTCTTTGAACTTCGGGATAATCATAGATAAAGTTGTTTAAAATCTCCTGATGTTTTGCATCTTTAGCAAGCTTGCTACCTTCAGAATAAAGACTGTAATATAGATCCACACAGTCCTTAAAATATGGCTGCGCCACACTGCTAGTAGCCTTTTGCATTAGTTTAATATCGTCCTTTAAACGATGATGAATATTTTGTAAATTGGAGATGGTGTCTTCTAGTTCTTTCATTTTATCTTGGTATGCAGTAATATTTTCTTCCATTGAAAATGTGTTCATGGCCGCAAGTTCCTCATGGGAAAAGCCATATTTTCTAAGAAGTCTAGCATTAAGAGCTTGAAAAACACTTTCCTCATCATACATTCTATAGCTATTAGAAGGATCTCTGTCAGAAGTGAAATAGCCCATGTTCTCATAACGTCTTATGGTATTAGTGGACACATTCATAAGTCTTGCAAGATCACTGATTTTATATTTCATAAAATCCATCCTTTCTTATAGTTAGTATTTTGTTTGATGAATAAATATTCACATCATTAATTTTAGACGAAAACATAAAAAAGAGCAAAACAAAAATGACCTAAATTCTAAAATAAAATTGTAGTAAATTGAATTATGTGCTATCATGCAAAGAGATGAAGGGGCGCGTAATGGAATAGAATACTGGAGGATTAAATATTGTTTGCTAGAAAATATACTTATGATTGGACAATGATTGATATACATAATCACATGCTCTTTGGAGTGGATGATGGCTCTAGAAATTTAGAAATGTCTATGGAGATGTTAAAGATTGCTAGAGAAGATGGGATTTGGGACATTGTTATAACTCCCCATTATTCACCTAAAAGAGGTAAGGCACCATATGAATTGATCCTAAGAAATTTTAATACACTCCAAAGAAAAGTGGCAAAGGAGATGCCAGAATTATCTTTATATCTCGGACGAGAAGTCTATTATAGCTCAGATATTTTTGAGGATGTGGAAAATGTAAAAGATCCCGAGACAAAAAAGTTTGAATATGAATGGGGCAAAGAAGACGATAGTAAAAATGATTATAGAATGAAAGATCTAATGGGAATTAGAATGTGCGCTACTAGAAACATTTTATTAGAGTTTTCCTTTATCACAGATTTTGAAACTATAAAAAGAGGAGTTACAGATTGCTTTTTAGCGGGCTTTCAGCCAATTGTAGCTCATGTGGAAAGATATGCCTGCATTGCAGAAAAGCCAATGCTTATAAAAGAGCTAAGGGAAATGGGAGCATACATTCAGATAAATGCTGATTCCCTATTTGCAAGTGGAAGAACTAATACAAGACGCTGTGCAAAAAAATTGATAAAAAATTACCTGGTGGATTTTGTGGCTAGCGACGCTCATAACCTAACAAGTAGAGTTCCCGTACTTTCCGCTGCTAGAGACTATGTTACAAGACATTGTTCTGAAGAGTACTCAAGAAACATTTTCAGAGAAAATGCTAAGAAAATAATTATCGATAAATACATAAAAAATACAATTTAAATACAGGAAAAATCCCCCCAAAGCGTTGACCTTGACATTGTGTCAGACTTTATAATTAATATACAACTAGTAGATGATGTATGTGTAGCAAGTACATTTTCTATTCATCTTAGATTACCCGCATTCTCTAAGGTGGTTTTAAAGAGCATTCGCTCTTTAAAATAGTTGTCACTTATTCTAACAGGGGTGTTAGCAATTTATTATTGGGGAGGATTATATGTCTAATAGGCATAGAAATCTATTATGGATGTAATTTATCTGTGATAGATTTTTTTTGCACTAATCTTAGAATTTTCCTCTTACGTTTTTAAGGGAGGACAACTAAATATGAAACACAGATCAAAGAAAAGTTTGATTCGTCGTATCGGTAGTAGTGTTTGTGCAGCTTTAATGGCAGTGACTACAGTTTTTGGTAGCGTTTCATTTGCCAATGCAGAAACAACTTCACAGACAAGCTCTTCTAAAATCGAAGTTTGGGATTTCGGTGGTGTTGAAGAGTCTGGTTCAAACTATACTAATTATATTAGTACAGATTTCTGGGACAATTACGGTGATTTAGGCTCAAATGGTAAGTTCGCATCAACAACAAGTTATAGTTGGGGAGATTTAACTCTTTACTATAATGGAAATGATAGAGTTTACTATTCAGGTAGCAAGAATGCTGGTAGTAGTGCATTAGCAACAACAAGCTATAGTGATGGCTATACTGCTAATGGTATGTACTATGCAAATGGTACCGGTGGAGAGGCTAGACGTTATATAGAGATAAAAAATGTAGAGGCAGGAGAAAAGATTATAGTCTATATGGCAGCAAGTAACGGTGCTAGCTCTACATTATACTTTACTTACGAGGGAGAAGATGCTAGTCAGAATGATACAGCATCCTTTACTAATAAGGGAGCAAAGTATGAATTTATCGCTCAGTATGACGGCAATTATAAGATTTATACAGATGGTTCTGCAGGAAAGCCTATTTATAACAGAGTAGTTAGAGTTCCAGGAGTTGCGGTTACTGGACAGCTTGACTTACAGGGCGCAGATATCAGTGATTACAGTTTAAACTTTACATGTACAAGCACAGGTGCTACAACTGTTGCTACAGTAAATTCAGACGGAACATTTAGCGTTTGCCTTGCAGCAGACGAAGAATATACAGCAAGCCTTAGTGGGGCACAGGGATTTGGCCCAACTAATGATTCAAAGCTTGTTACAACAACAATGGATGAGGCCCTAACAGGTAAATCTAATGTAGTAATCAAGATTGAGCCAAAGAGTGTATTCCAGTATACAGGTAAAATCACAGGATTTGATTCAAACTATGATTTATCAAAGTTTGCAGTAGTAATGGAAGCAGATGAAGATTCACTTGCAGATGATGTTACATTAGACATTGCAGATGATGGTAGCTTCTCAGCAACACTTGAACCAGATGTTAAGTATAGTGCAACTCTTTATGGAGTAAATGATTACGAAATTCTTTCAGGTGGACAAGTTGAATCTAGTGAAGCAGTTAATGAAGATATCGTTGTTGGTAAGAAGGCTCTTTACAATGTAACAGGTAACTTCACAGGCAATGGTTCAACAGTTCCAACAAGCATTAAGTTTATTAATGTAGATGATTCTTACGAATATGTTGGTAAGATTTCTAATAACGGATATAGCGTTTCACTTCGTGATGGTTCATACAGCCTCGAAGTAGAAATTGATGGTTATAGAACAACAACTCACGTAGTTGTTAATGGTGCAGATGTATCTAAGGATATTATGTTTGTATCAACACAGGCAAAGGATGCAATTAGCTTAGTATCTGATATTTATGTTGGTTACGAAGATAAGGGCAGCTTAAATTACAACACAGTAAATGAGGCAGTTGAAGCAGCTTCTTTAATGAACCCAAGTTCAGAAGAAGAAAGAGTAACAATTCATATCGCTCCTGGTACATACAGAGAGCAGGTAGTTGTTTCAACACCTTACATTTCTTTTGTAAATGATTCTAACGAAGAAGTATTACTTACATGGTATTACGGAATTGGTTACAAGTACTACAGTGTAGATTCAACTGGTTTCTATAACGAAGAAGATGCATACGATAAGTATGATAAGAACACAGCAGCAAAATGGGGCGCTTCAGTATATGTAAATGGTAAGGCAACAGGATTTAGAGCATCAGGAATTACATTTGAAGCATCATTTAACAGATATATCACAGATGAAGAATTAGAAGATGGCGTAGAAGTTAGCGGCCTTGAAAGCATTAGATTTGAAAGAAAATATGGTGCTGACGTAACTTCAAAGACAGCAACAGAGAGAGCAACAGCATTTGCAGTAGAAGCAACAAACGTAGAATTAGTTGATTGTTCTTTCCTTGGAAGTCAGGATACACTTTACACAGGTAATACAAATGCTAATCTTTACTTCCTAAACTGCCACATTGAAGGTAACACAGATTATATCTTTGGTGATGGTAATTGCGTATTTGATGCATGTGACCTTTGCTTCTATGGATATAGCACAGGTTCAGTTGGTGGTTATATTACAGCTATGAAGCCTAATTCTACAGCAGGTTATTTATTTAGAAACTGTACAATCTCAGCTAATGATGATTTAACAGTTACAAAAGGTTACCTTGGTAGACCTTGGGGTGAGAACGCTAACGTTACATTCCTTAATACAAAGGTAGAGGGTGATTTAATCCTTGATGAAGGCTGGACACAGATGAGTGGTCATCAGCCAGAAGCTGCAAACTACAAAGAATACAACACAGTTTATACAGATGGTAGTGCAGTTGATTTATCTAAGCGTGTAACAGGGGTAATTGATGAAGCGACAGCTAAGACAATTTCTGTATCAGATTACTTTGGTGATTGGATTCCAGCAAGCTATGTAACAGAAACTGCTACAGTAAGCTTTGTTACAGTACCATATGTAGTTGATAATGGTGATATTAATGCACCTTACCCAGGACATACATTAACAGCAGCTTATGACTTAGGTGATAACATGGCTGCAGATGCTTCAGTAATTAGATGGTACCTTGTATCAGATGATGGAAGCGAAGAATTAGTAAAGACAGCAACAGCAACATCAGATGTAACATATCAGATTTCAAAGGATGCTGTTGGAAAGCATGTTAAGCTTGTAGTTGAACCACAGACAATTTCAGGTAATGTGGGCGAAGCTATGAGTTATACAGTAGAAGCTTTTGTAAGAGATGGTTATGAAGATCCAACAGGAGCAGTAACAGATCCAACAATTGGTGACGGTATTAATATTTACCTTGCAGGGGATTCAACAGTTAAGGATTACTCAGCAAATGGTATGTATAACAATGGCGTAGCTCAGAATGAGGGCTCATGGGGTGAATACCTTCAGAGTTATTTTGATTCAGATTATGTAAATGTAGTTAACTATGCAAATGGTGGTAGAAGTTCTAGAAACTTCATTAATGAAGGTTCTCTAGATAAGATTGCTGCTACAATTTCAGAAGGTGACTATTTATTCATTCAGTTTGGACATAATGACTGCGCTAATGGATCAGGTTATATTCAGGATAGATATGTTCCACTTGGAGAACCTGATGAAAATGGTATCTATCCAACAACAGCAGCTACAGAAGTTTCAACACCTTCATCTCTTGTAGATAGATATGGTGATACATATTATTCATATGACTGTGGCGGAACATATAAGTGGTACTTATTACAGTATATTGAAGCTGCTAGAAATGCAGGTGCTACACCAGTATTAGTAACTCCAGTATCAAGATTATACTTCACAGAAGAAGGAAAGATTAAGCCTCATCACGATTCAACTGATGAAACAACTAATACACAGGTTACAACTAATAATGCCTATGTAGAGGCTGTTAAGCAGTTAGGTGAAGAGCAGGGCGTATTAGTAATTGATGCATTTGAATTAACAAAGACTCTTTACGAAGAGACTTATGCAGCAGATAGCTCAGCAAGCAATGGTTCATCACCACTAGCAACTCAGTTGTTCTGTGCTGGTGATAAAACACATTCAAGCAAGCTTGGTGGATTCCTTTCAGCAGCTTTAATTGCAGAAGAAATTCAGAATGATAACCTTAACATTTCAACATATGTTAAGGAACCAACTCAGGTTTTAGGTGAAAAGGCTGATGGTACATTTGAATTCTCTGTAAATGGTAAGGGCGTTGTAACAACAACTTCAAGCTACTTTACATCACTTACTCAGTTAATGCTTGATAATATTGCTGCTAAGGCAGAAGAAATTGATAATACAACACCAGAGACACCAGAAACACCGGAGACTCCAACAGAGCCAGAGACTCCAGCAGAGCCTGAAACACCTGCTGAAGAAGCTGATACAACACCACATACTTTATGGGTAGTTGGTGACTCAACAGTATCTTCATTTAATGATGCATATTATTATCCAAGATATGGCTATGGAACACAGTTATATAAGTACTTAACATCTAATATAACAGTTCAGAACTTAGCTTTATCAGGTAGATCTTCAAAGAGTTATGTAAATGATAAGGAATACCAGACATTAATAAATGGTATGCAGGAAGGCGATTACCTTGTAATTGGCTTTGGTCATAACGACGAGAAGGCAGAAGCAGATAGATATACAAATCCAAACGGAGATTATAAAACAGAAGGTAGTTTCGCAAATTCACTTTACGAAAACTACATTAAGATTGCACAGGAAAAGGGCGTAACTGTAATTCTTTGTACACCAGTAGTAAGAAGAACAGCTACAGGAGACTGGTCAAATTCAAATCTTCATATTACATCTACATCAGGTGAATATGAGGGTGGCAATTACGCACAGGCAATTAGAGATTTAGGTAAGGATTTAGGAATTACTGTTGTTGATATGACAACACTTACTAAGAACTTATATGACGAACTTGGTGCTAGTGAAACACTTTACTTACATGCTTGGAATTCATCAAGTGAGTCATCAGTAGATAATACACATGCTAATATCTACGGTGCAACATATTGGGCTTACCTTTTAACACAGGCTGTTAAGGAAACAGATAATAGCTTAGCTAAGTATATTGTTTTTGCACAGGCTCCAACTAAGGCAGATACTTTAGTAGTAAACCCAGAATACACAGAAGCTGACTACACACCAATTGCTGAAGGAACAAGCTCAAGCATTTGGAAAAATGTAGGCATTTGGAGCGGTTCAGTATTTGGTAATGTAGGTGGAACAGATAAGATTTCAACAGATAACTTCGCATTAGAAGAAGTTAACGGTGGAGTAAGAATTGCTGCCTTAAATGGTAATGGTAAGATTGCTTCAACAGTTGATGGACTTGCAATGTACTACTATAAGATTCCAGTAGGATCTACATTTACATTAACAGCAACTGCTACAGTTAATTCTATTAAGCAAAATGATCAGGTATCCTTTGGTTTAATGGCAAGAGATGACATGTATCTTGATACATCACTTTCTGATGCATTAGGTGATTATGTTGCAGCTGGTCCTTTAAAGATTACAAAGGGTTCTAGCATGTGGAACTGCTTCGCTAGAAAGTCAGGCGTACTTACAAGCGGTGGTGCTTGTGAAAACTACACAGCTATTAACGCTGGAGATAGCTTTGATCTTAAGATTCAGAGCAACTCAGATGGATATGCTTGTACATTCGGTAATGAAACAGCAGTTACAGGCGGATTTGATTTCGCTTTAACTAAGGTAGATTCAGATTACGTATATGTTGGTATGTTTGTAGCAAGACAGGCAGATGTAACATTTACAAATATTAAGTTAGTAGTTGATGGAGTAGAAGTTTACCCAGCTAATGCTTCAGAAGAACCAACAGAACCATCTACAGAAGAGCCATCAACAGAAGAACCAACAGAACCTTCAACAGAAGAGCCTTCAACAGAGGAGCCTTCAACAGAGGAACCTTCAACAGAAACTCCTTCAGAAGATCCTTCAGAAGAAGTGGCAGCAGACGAAGATACAATCTTTGAAATGCTTGAAGGTGCTAACCAGACAGTAAATGTTGGTGACAAGGTTGATGTAGTACTTAGATCAGAAGCTGACTTCTCACTCTTTAAGGGTGTATCAGTAGACGGCGTAGTAATTGATCCTTCAAACTACACAGCTAAGGCTGGTTCAACAATTATTACATTAAATGCTGATTATGTAGCATCATTATCATCAGGTAATCATGAAGTAAGAATTCTTTCAGAAGGCGGTTATGCTAGTGCAACATTAGTTGTTAGTGGCGAAATTGCTACTGAAGAAATTAATAAAGAGACAACAGAAGTTGCAGCTGACACAGCTGTAGTTTCAGGAGAAATCGCAGCAGATACAGATGTAGTTGCAGCAGATGCTTCAGAAGTTTCAACAACAGATAAGAATACTGCAGATGCTAACAGCTTAGCTGTATTTATCATCATTGCAATGTTATCAGCTATGACACTTGCAGTTGTTTCAAAGAAGAGAGAGTTCTAAGATAACTTAGAACAGGGTTCTAAATTGGTTTAGGACCTACTAGAATGGAGACAAAGTAATAATTTTTATTGCTATATCTCATATAAAACTATAGACAACAACGGGAGTAGTCGCTTGCTTTATGCAGGCGGCTATTTTCGTTAATCAACCTTTTGTTGGTTTAATTTCAAAATCAAGTATGCTATACTTAGTGAGATTGTGTATTTATGCAAGAAAGAAGGATTTAGTATGGTATATAGGACTAAAGGAGTCTGTTCTAGACAGATACATTTTGAAGTGAAAAATGGAAAAGTTTGTGATGTGGAATTCCTAGGCGGTTGTGACGGTAATACACAGGGTGTTTCACGATTAGTCGAAGGAATGGATATAGACGAAGCAATCAAGAGATTAAAAGGTATCGATTGCGGTGGAAAAGGAACATCTTGCCCTGATCAGTTGGCAACTGCTCTTTTACAGTATAAGGAGGAAGTTTAAAAGTGAAGAAGATTGTACTTACAGGCGGCGGAACTGCAGGACACGTTACACCTAATATTGCTTTAATGCCATCATTAGTTGAGGCAGGTTATGAGATTGAATACATCGGTTCTTACAATGGAATTGAGAAACAGTTAATTGAAGCGGAAAATGTTAAATATCACGGAATTTCATCAGGTAAATTAAGAAGATATTTAAGCGCTAAGAATATATCAGATATCTTTAGAGTTCTTAAAGGTATAGTTCAAGCTAATAGACAGTTAAGAAAGATTAAGCCGGATGTGGTATTTTCTAAAGGCGGCTTTGTATCTGTACCAGTTGTGCTTGCAGCAGGACATAGACATATTCCTGTAATTATACACGAATCAGACATGACTCCAGGTCTTGCCAATAGAATAGCAATGAAGAAGGCCACAGCCATTTGCTGTAACTTCCCAGAGACAGTTAAGTACCTTCCAGAAGGAAAGGCACATTTAACAGGCTCACCAATAAGACAGGAATTACTTAAGGGTAGCAAGGAAGCTGGTCGTAAGCTTTGCGGTTTTAATGAAGAGAAGCCAATCGTTTTGGTAGTTGGTGGAAGTACAGGCGCTAAGCACGTTAATGAGGCTATTTACGACATTTTACCAGAACTACTTGAGAACTATCAGGTGTGTCATCTATGCGGTAAGGGTAAGAAAGAAAGCAAGTATGAGACATTACCAGGTTATAGACAGTTTGAATACATTAGCGAGGAGATGAAAGACCTCTTTGCTATGGCAGATATTGTGGTATCAAGAGCAGGTGCTAATGCTATTTGCGAATTGTTAGCCCTTAAGAAGCCTAACCTTTTAATCCCTTTATCAGCTAAGGCAAGTAGAGGTGATCAGATTCTTAATGCTAAGTCCTTTAAGGAACATGGTTACTCATTAGTATTAGATGAGGACGATTTAATTAAAGATGATAAGATTCAGGGTGCTCTATTACTTGAACAGATCAATAAATTATATGAGAATAGAGAAGAATTCATAAAGACAATGGGAGAAAGCAAGCAGGCGGATTCCATTTCAACTATTATTGAATTAATTAAGAAGTATTCTAAATAATAGCTTTTAGTAACATTTTTTGACAGAGGAAAATGTGTTATAATAAATAAAGTCTATTATTAGAATGAAATGAAAACAATCGATTATTATATAAGAGATTAGAAAATTAATAACAAAAGGAGGCATGCTGCCCTATGATAGGAATTATTGGCGCAATGGATGAAGAAGTTGAGCAGATTGTAGCTGCAATGGACATTACAAAGGAAGAGTCTAAAGCAGGTATGAATTTCAGAGCTGGAACATTAAACGGAAAGGAAGTTTGTGTTGTACGTTCAGGAATTGGTAAATGTAATGCTGCAGCTTGTACTCAGATTTTAGTAGATGATTTTAAAGCAGATTACGTAATTAATACAGGAATTGCAGGCTCATTAAATGCAAAGATTGATATCGCTGATATCGTTATTTCAAGTGATGTACTACATCATGATGTAGATGCAACAGGTTTTGGTTATGAACTAGGACAGATTCCAAGAATGGATACACTTTCTTTTAAGGCAGATGAAAGATTAGTAAAGCTTGCAAGTGAAGCAGTTGCTAAGGTTTTACCTGAAATTAAAGGATATGTTGGTAGAGTAGTATCTGGTGATCAGTTCGTTTCTGATAAAGAAGTAAAGGAAAGAATTGAATCAACATTTCATGGCTACTGTACAGAGATGGAAGGTGCTGCAATAGCACAGGTTTCATATATCAATAAGGTTCCATTCCTTATTCTTAGAGCTATTTCAGATAAGGCAGATGATTCAGCAACAGTTGATTATCCAACATTTGAAAAGCAGGCAATTGCTAATTCAGTTAAGTTATTAAAGGAATTAGTAGCTAATATTTAACATTTAATCCGTCGCAATTTTGCGGCGGATTTTTTAACTCAGTCGGAGTACAAGCTCCGACTGAGTTAAACGCTCCGCGAGGATGCGCACGGATTCGGACAGGAATTTGTCTGCTTAAGCAGACCCGAATCCGACGCGCAAGACTCGCGAGCGAGTCTTGATGAATATAAAAGAGGAAATGAAATGAGATCATTAGCAAGTAGACTTACAAAACAAGAACAGATGTCAGAGGCTTTAATTGTGGGGCTTTTTCTAGCGTTTTCAGGGGGTTTTCAAGATGCTTATACATATATTTTAAGAGGAAATGTATTTGCCAACGCCCAGACAGGAAACATTGTACTTATGAGTACACATTTTATGAAAAATGAGCATATATATGCACTTAAGTACCTAGTCCCATTAGTGGCCTTTGCCCTTGGCGTATTTATAGCAGAGCAAATTGGCTTTAAGTTTAAATACTCTAAAAAAGTGCATTGGAGACAAATTGTACTATTAATAGAAATCATAATACTTTTTGCAGTAGGCTTTATGCCTTTAAAATATAATATTTTAGCTAATTCTTTAGTGTCTCTAGCTTGTGCAATGCAGGTTCAGGCTTTTAGAAAAGTAAGTGGCAATGCTTATGCAACAACAATGTGTATAGGAAATTTACGAAGTGGAATGGCGGCATTATCAGCGTTTACAAGAACAAGAAAAAGAGAAACTCTAAAAAAAGCAGCATATTATTTTATCGTAATCTTTATTTTTGCAATAGGTGCAGGAATTGGTGGAACATTTTCAAAAGACATAGGAATTCATGCTATATGGATAAGTTGTGCATTCTTGATTGTAGCTATAGGACTTATGGCCATGGAGATTAGGAAATAAGGGCTAATTGACAGGTATATCAAAAAGATGCAATGTATAATTAAAGAAACAATCAAACAAATATATTGGATTGGAGGGCGAGAATATGGAGATAAAAGATTTAGTTCATAAAAAATATGCTCTGATAGTTGTACTTATTTTGACATTAATTGTAGTCTTTAATAGGATAACTAGTCCTGTGAATTTAATTATATACACAATAGGTTTTGTGGGTATTGCGTTAATTGAATTTTTTTGGTGTAAAAAAGAGCCTTTATATAAATCGTTTTTTGAAGGATATACTACAATTGCAATATGTATGATAGTAATTTCTATAATTAATGTATTGTTAAATTTACATATAGCAATTATTATAGGAATGATTGTTTTAGCATTTTTATTGTCATTGTATGTATATTTGAACAAGAGTAGAGCATATAAATAGATATTTAGTAATAATTAAAATAGAAAAAATCAAGTCTCGTTCATGAGACTTGATTTTTTGTTTATAGTAGAAGTAAGCTTTCATCTTGTGTCAAATCATATATTTCTTGGTTAATAGAATTAATATCATAATTGTCATGTAAAAGGTGAGATATAACGCAAAAATCTCGAGGATTTTTTGGATCTAAACTTCCTTTGTTAATTAGTCTAAGAGCTTTATTAGCTTCCTTTACATCCATATGAGCAGAAACAATTAAAGCTAGTATTTTGTTTTTTGAGGGATTTGTTTTTTTACCATTTATTATATCGTAAGCATAGCTTTTAGCTAGACCTGAATTTAATCTCGCATCATTTAGGCTAATATTCTTTTTTGCTAAAATGTCATTATAATATTGACTAAAACTTAGCTCTTGTCCTTTAACATAGCTTAGATAATCTTGTAAATCTTTTGGATTATTGACGGATTCTAAGTAATTAAGTAACTCGACTGTATCCTTTTGATTGTTTGCCATAATACCCTCCCCATGATCATGATAAAACATTATCCTTTAGCAAAATAAAGTGCCATCAAATATTGATGGACACTAGATTTATGATATAATATTTTAGGTATAAATAAAAGTATCTCTAAGGGATATTTTGGGATTAATTATTAGATAACAAAGAGGAATTATGACAGAATACGAGAAAGTAGCGTTGGCTATGTATGAAACTGTTGATGAGGTTGATGAAGGTCATAATGTTAGTTTAGTTAGAAGTTTGGTAGATAATCAATTTTATGTAAAAAAAGAACTAGAAAACTATAATAAGAAAATATATGACTACCTCAAGGAAACGAGAAACGTTTTCTTTCCTATCATTAGTGAATGTATATTAGATGATGAGAATTTTTCTGATGATAAGGAATTAAACGAAAAATTAATCATTATAGAGGAGTACATAAGCGGGGAAACTCTAAGCAAAAAAATTGAAAAAAACGGACATCTTTCCGAGGATGAAAGTGTTAAAATAATAATAGATATCTGTAAGGGCTTGCAACATTTGCATAAAAAGAACTTCATAAATAGAGATATAAAACCAGATAATATTATTATTACTAGAACTGGGGAAGTTAAAATTGTAGATGTGGATTCTGGTAAAGAGATTAATAGGGAAGCCAATACAGATACCAGATTTATTGGAACGCCTGAATACTTTGCGCCAGAACAGATTGGACTTGGTTTTCACTCCTCTGATGAAAGAACTGACATATATGCTTTAGGAATAGTTTTCAATGAGATGTTAACAGGAGACTATCCTAAGATTAGGATTGCAAGTGGGGTATATAAGGAGATTATTCGAAAGGCAACTAAACTAGAGCCGGAAGAGAGATTTAAAGATATCGATGAATTTATGAAGGCGATTATGTTTTGCTATAAGAATCATATGCCTTATAATTTGAAGTTGCTCTATGATAGCAAAATGCTACGCAAAATGAATAGTCGTTTTAACACTAAAAGTTTGAAGCTACCAGGATTTAGATCTGGCAACAAAAAGAAGGCAATTATTGCGGTGATTTATTATATTGCTAGTTTTTTGTTTTCGTGTAGTTGCTATTTTCCAAGCGTTCCTAAAGATTATAAGTTTCTTGAAGGAATGATATATACGACATACCTTACTTTGGCTTTTTGGTTCTTATTTTTTTGGATCGGCAATTATCGCGGCATTAGAGATAGGCTACCTTTAATGAAAACTAATAATAGAGTATTGTATTTTACATTAGCTATAATTTGGTATTTTGTAATTATTTTACTAGTATTTACTGTTGTAGCATTTATATGGAGTAGTTTAGAGTCAATACTATTAATCTAGGTTAAAAGTCCGCTGTCAGCGTACCCATTGCAATAGGAAAATTGATATTCTCGTTAAGTAAAAAATAACGAGGAGGTCATTTTTATGGCAGAGGAAATGAAAAACGAAGTAAAAAAGGAAAAAAGACACAGTGGTTTTGCAACTGCAGCATTAGTATTAGGTATTGTTGCAATTGTATTATCCTTCATTCCAATTATCAACAACGCAGCGTTTGTTCTTGGCGTGTTGGCAGCAATTTTTGGATTGGTAAGTTTAATTAAGAGAGCTAGTAAGGCAAGTGCATTTGTTGGCTTAGTTCTTGGTGTTGCTGCTTGTGCTATTACACTTTACATGCAGGAAAGTGTATCTAAGGCAGTAGATGACGCAATTAGCGAAGTAGATTCCGCTTTTGATGATATAGACGGATCTAACACAGATCAGTTATTAGAGAAATCTATTAAGGTTTCTTTTGGCGCATTTAGTGTTGATAATAGCGAATTTATAACTTCAACAAAGTTACCAGTAACAGTAACTAACCTTGAAGCCGAAACAACAAGTTATTCAATTCATGTAGAAGCCGTTGATGCTAATGGCAGCAGAATTGGTGATGACTATGTTTACGTTAATGATTTGGGAGCTAATCAGAGCCAGGTCTTTGATTGTTTCGAATATATATCAAGTGATGAAATTGCAAGCTATGAAGCTGCTTCATTTAAAGTAGTGGAGGTGAGCAAGTACTAAAAAAATAAGGAGGCATTTATGGAAATTTTAATGTTGGAATCTAGCGTTTATGGTGATGATATTTCGTTAGATAAGTTTGATAAGTTAGGAAATGTGACAAAATATGAGCAATCTAATCCTAGTGAGGCTCTAGAAAGACTAAAGAAACACAATCCTGACGTAGTAATTGTAAACAAGATTCTCATGAACAAGGAGGCCATAGATGCCGCTCCGAATTTGAAAGTAATTGCAGAAGCTGCAACAGGCTATAATAATATTGATATTGAATATGCTAAAGAAAAAGGTATTAGAGTGGCAAATGTAGCAGGCTATTCTACAGATTCAGTGGTACAGCATACATTTGCACTACTCTTTTATCTTTATGAAAAAATGAGACATTACGACGAGTTCGTTAAGGACGGAAGTTACGCTAACTGGCCAGTATTCTCATATTTTAATAACATTTTTTATGAATTAAAAGGTAAGAAATGGGGTATTGTAGGGCTTGGAAATATAGGCTCAAAGGTAGCTAAAATCGCTGCAGATTTTGGTTGCGAAGTGTTAACTTACTCAGCAAGTGGTCACAAATACGACAGTCCATATAGACAGGTGGAACTCGACGAATTATTGAAAGAATCGGACATTATTTCAATTCATGCACCACTTAATGAATACACTAATAACTTATTTAATTATGAAAATCTTTCTAAGATGAAGAAGAGTGCGGTTTTACTTAACTTAGGTCGTGGACCTATTGTTAACGATGCAGATTTAGCTAAGGCTTTAGAAGAGGGAAGAATTAGTGCTGCAGGTCTTGACGTAATTAGCGTAGAGCCAATTGCTAAGGACAATCCACTCCTTAAGATTAAGGATAGCGACAAGTTAATCATTACACCTCATATTGCATGGGCAACTCATGAGGCAAGAGAAAGATTAATGGATGAGATTTATGAAAATATAGTCGCATACTTCGATGGTCGTGAAAGAAACGTTATTGTATAAAAATGCATAACCTCTTTGTTAATTAATCATTATATAACGCTTCTTCTGACATAGAGGAATATTCCAAAACAGCTCCTAGCTTGCATGGCTGGGAGCTGTTATTTGCATAATCTGACAAGCTCGATAGCTTGTATATATAAATAAAAATGTCGCTTTTATTCAAAACTTTAGTTTGAATAAAAGCGACATTTTATTGTTATTATTGTCAATCTAGCATAGTTGAAAAATTTAGTTTGCCTTCTTAAAGCTGTCCTTCTTAGATACATTTTCATTCTGCTTTAAGAAAAGTTCAGACTTTAATGTTCCTAGTGGATCAGTAATTAACATATAAACTAGCCATATAATAAGAGCAAGCACAACTACTGATAAACCAAGAAATGTATCGTTTAACATATCAGCTGCGCTAGGTGTAAAGTAAGCAGCTTTTAATTCTGCATATTCAAAAATAGCATCTCCAAGCCACATAAGGGAAGCTCCCCAATATAACCAAATAAGAATTCCACATTTTAACTGGCGAGCCTTTGGATTTACGTACCAAATTACTGTAGCAATAATTGCTGCAATTGTGGATATAAGTAATGTCATAAATATTCCCCTTTTATTTTTAGTTATTAGTGTTAGCTAATTAGTTAGCCTTTGCCTTTAATAGCTTCTTTTCCATTGCTGAAACTACAGCTAACATTCCAATCCATACAACTAGGATAATACCTGTCATTGTGACACCAACAGTTGCCATTTCATGGAACATATCAGCCATTGATGCAGAATCCTCCATTGCTGTTAAGAATGGGAAGAAAGGAACAACCTCTCCGTGCCAAACATGCTCAAATGCGAGTAAAACTGCCCCACCGAGTAACATTTTCACTAACCAAGATAACTTTCTTGATACTGGAATAGCCTGAATCTGCTCACTGCTTTTTTCTTTGTTATCCTGTTTTTCATTCTTTTTTGCAACCTTAGAAGCGACGCCTGCTGCAACTGCTCCTGCTGTTGGAACTAAAAAACATGCCATAAAAATCCCTCCTTAAATATTATCTAAAAATAGTTTAAATAACATTCTAATAATAGCACAATGTTGTCTAATAAACAACGTAATGGTATAATCTTAAACAATGTTTAAGACGGAAAAAATTTTTGTCTTAATAGGAAATTTTTGAAAGAAAAGGACATTTTTACAATGTATAATTACGTATTTTTTGATTTGGATGGAACATTGACACAGTCTGAATTTGGCATTTTACAGGCCATTGAATATACCCTAAAAAAGATGGGAGAGGAGGAGACTAGCAAGGAAACAATGCTCAAATTTATCGGCCCTCCTCTTTATGATTCTTTCGTGGGAATTCTTGGTTACGATGATGAAAAGGCCAACAAGGGCGTGAAGATTTTCAGAGAATATTATGAATCTACAACTCTTTTCAACGCTCCGCTCTACGAGGGCATCGAAGAGGTTTTAAAGAAGCTACATGCTAAGGGTAAGAAGCTTTACGTGGTGACTTCAAAGGTTGAGCGCATGGCCAAGGCAATCGTTGACCACTTCGGCATCGACAAGTATTTTGCTGGAGTTGTGGGTTCAGATCCTAACTCAAAGACTCACGGCAAGGACGAGCTTATTCGTCGAGTTTTTGCCATGGAAAATGTAGACGATATCTCTACTTGTGTCATGATTGGGGACAGACTTTTCGACATTAACGCCGCTAACAAGGTGGGCATAGATTCAATCGGTGCAGAGTACGGCTACGGAACTCGCAAGGAATTAGAAGATTGCGGTTCTACATATATCGTGGAAAAGCCAATGGAGATTTTAGACATTGTGGGCTAGTGGAAAGCTAGTTGCTTTTGTGGATTATGGCTATTAAAAACTAAGGCTTTGTGGATTATCCGTTTTTAATTGTATGGAAAATACTAATTTACATGCGGAAAGATGCTAAATTGTCACAATCCGCAAGGTTTTAGAGATAAGGAGATAGAAGATGGCAGAGTTAACAACCCTCATTTATTTGAAAAAAAACGACAGTTATCTCATGCTTCATAGAGTTTCAAAAAAGCATGATATCAACAAGGATAAGTGGCTTGGAATTGGTGGTCACTTCGAGGCTTATGAAAGTCCAAGTGAATGCATTATAAGAGAAGTCAAGGAAGAAACAGGTTACACAGTAAATAAGCCAGACTTCCGTGGCATTGTGACTTTCGTTGCCTTTGACAACAGGGAAGACTACGAAAAGAAGCAAAACGGAATCTGCGAATACGTACACGTATTCTTATCAGAAGATTTCTCAGGAGATGAGGAAACTTGTGGCACTAATTTCCCTTGTGATGAAGGCAAGTTAAAGTGGGTGAAGATAAAAGACATCTACGACCTTCCAATATGGGAAGGCGACAAGCTCTTCTTAAAGGCATTAGAAGAAGATAGAGAATTCTTCAACCTTAAGTTGATTTATGTAGGAAATGAATTAGTAGAACATGAGTGGTTCTAAGATAGGATAGGGAAGCCCCCGCCAATGCGAAGCATTGGTGGGGGCTTTGTTGTGCTGATGGGGGGAAGATATTTGATGAGAAGTGAGTAAATATTTGTTAGGCTGTTTCTTTTGGCTGGGGGATTGTGCCTTTTGTGTGTGATATCTCTCATTTCAGCCACAGTTGTGTAGGAAACTGCGAGGGGGTGTTTACTTAATATGGGGGACTTGTGCCTTTCGTGTGTGATATCTCTCATTTCAGCCATCAACTTCCGGGACTTAACAGAGAAATTTAGCTTACAAAAAGCAAGTTTGTGCTTCCCGGAGCGAAAAACACTAAAAAAGGGCACAGCAATTCCCACAGCTGTAATGCTTATAAAAGCGAGTTTGTGCTTCCCAGAAGCTTAACGCGGGAAAAAAGGCACAGAAAATTCCGCAAGGAAATAGTGGAAAAAGCTTGTTTGTGCCTTTAGGGACGAGATAGAAGAAAAAGAGCACAAGGAATAGAGGGTAGCTTCCAAGAATTTAATAGAATTTGTGCCTGAAAGTGCGAGAAAAGCAAGTTGGGGGCACAAATCCCCGGGAAATGCTAGCCAGACGGGACGACACCAAGCCCCACTACGAACAAAAACCCGGGAGGCAGCAACACCCGGGAAGCACCCCCACCACTAAAAAAGATGGCCAAAGCGCTACGCGCTTCGCCATCTTTTCCTTCCGCACACTAGTTTATCGCTAAATAGACTCCACCACTGGACTGATCAACTTATGCCAATCCTGAAGTGAGTTAACCTCGCTATCTTTTCTAGCCTTGTGGGCTTCATTAATTGTCTTGATTCCTGTAGCTGCGGCCTTGGCAGCTGCAACGGTTGTGATATATGGAATCTTAGCCTTAACGGCTGCTTTTCTTAAGTAAGAATCATCATAGGCGGAATCCTTGCCAACCGGAGAGTTGACGATTAAGTCGATTTCGCCGTTATTTATTGCATCGATGATATTTGGGCGGCCCTCGTAAATCTTATAAATACGATTAGCTGGAATGCCCGCATCATTAATAATCTTGCAAGTTCCTTCCGTTGCCACGATGTTGAAGTTGCTCTCTTTAAAGAGATTTGCAATCTCAGCAATGTAAGGCTTGTCCGCCTTGTTAACTGCAATTAAAACAGTACCTGTTAAAGGAAGAGTCTGCTTTGCAGCTTCTTGAGCCTTATAGAAACTCTCGCCCTCATCCCTTGCAATACCTAAAACCTCACCAGTAGAGCGCATTTCAGGTCCAAGAAGTGGATCTACTTCAGGGAACATGTTAAATGGGAAGACGGCTTCCTTTACACCAAAGTAAGGAATGTTCTGATCCTTAAGATTTGGCACAGGAGAAGGTCTGCCAGTAATTTCTGAAGTGATGATGTCAGTGGCAAGTGGCACCATACGAATGTTACAAACCTTAGAAACCAAAGGCACAGTACGCGATGCTCTTGGATTTGCCTCAAGAACGTAAACCTTACCCTTTTCAATGGCATACTGCATATTCATAAGGCCCACAACATGCATTTCCTCAGCAATCTTTCTTGTATATTCCTTGATTGTGCGAAGAACATCTCTAGGGATGTGCTTTGAAGGAATGATACAAGCGGAATCGCCAGAATGGATGCCTGCAAGCTCGATATGTTCCATAACTGCCGGAACGTAGGCGTGGAGCCCGTCACTAATAGCATCAGCCTCACATTCAAGGGCGTGTTGTAAAAATCTATCTATAAGGATAGGTCTGTCAGGTGTTACACCTATTGCAGCCCCCATGTACTCTGTCATCTGCTCGTCATCATAAACCACTTCCATGCCACGTCCGCCAAGAACATAAGAAGGACGAACCATAACTGGATAGCCGATTTTATTTGCAATATCAATAGCATCCTTAGTGTCCACAGCCATTCCAGACTCAGGCATTGGAATTCCAAGCTTATCCATCATTGCCCTAAACTGGTCTCTATCCTCTGCAAGGTCAATAACCTCAGGGCTTGTACCAAGAATCTTAACTCCATTTTTCTTAAGCTTATTGGCAAGATTAAGAGGAGTTTGACCACCAAACTGAGCAATAATGCCCACCGGCTTCTCCTTTTTGTAAATGCTAAGCACATCCTCAAGGGTTAGTGGCTCAAAATAAAGCTTGTCCGAAGTATCATAATCAGTGGAAACCGTCTCAGGGTTACAGTTAACAATGATAGTCTCAAATCCTAGCTTCTTTAGAGACTGTGCGGCATGAACACAACAGTAGTCAAACTCAATACCCTGGCCGATTCTGTTTGGACCACCGCCAAGAATCATAACCTTTGGCTTTTCAGAGCTGATTGGATTTTTGTCCTCGCCGTTATAAGTTGAGTAGAAGTAAGAGCTATCCTTAGTTCCAGAAACATGGACGCTATCCCAAGCCTCTAAAATGCCGGCATCCTCTCTAGCATGTCTAATGTTTGACTCAGAAACCTGTAAAATCTGGCTTAAATACTTATCAGAGAAACCATCAAGCTTAGCCTTCTTTAAGTCCTCCTTTGCTGGAACCTTGCCAAGATAAGTAGAAACTAAGTATTCTTCCTCCTCCACAAGTTCCTTCATCTGCTCAATAAAATATTTCTTCACCTTTGTAATTTCGTGAATTTCTTCTACGGTAGCGCCCTTTCTAAGAGCTTCATACATCATAAAATGTCTCTCTGAATTTGGTGTATTTAACTTCATCAAGAGCTTCTCTTTTGAAAGTGTATCAAAATCTTTAACATGGCCTAAACCATATCTATTTTTTTCAAGAGAACGAATAGCCTTCTGGAAGGCCTCCTTGTAGTTCTTACCAATACTCATAACCTCGCCTACGGCGCGCATCTGAGAACCTAACTGGTCTTCAACACCCTTGAATTTTTCAAAGGCCCATCTTGCAAATTTAACTACCACATAATCCCCGTCAGGCTTGTACTTATCAAGAGTGCCATATTTTCCACAAGGAATCTCTGAAAGAGTAAGGCCCGCTGCTAGCTTTGCTGAAACCAAGGCAATAGGGAAACCAGTTGCCTTTGAAGCAAGGGCAGAAGAACGAGAAGTTCTAGGATTAATCTCGATTACAATGATTCTATCAGACACAGGGTCGTGAGCAAATTGGACGTTAGTTCCGCCAATTACCTGAATTGAATCAACAATTTTATAAGCCTGCTCCTGAAGTCTTTTTTGCACATCTTCAGAAATAGTAAGCATCGGAGCAGTACAGAAGGAGTCGCCAGTGTGAACTCCCATAGGATCAACATTTTCAATAAAACAAACAGTAATCATGTTGCCCTCTTTATCGCGGACAACTTCAAGTTCAAGCTCTTCCCAGCCAAGGACGCATTCCTCAACTAAAACCTGGCCCACTAAACTAGCCTGCAAGCCACGCTCGCAAACTGTCTTTAGCTCTTCCTTGTTGTAAACGATACCGCCGCCGGCACCCCCCATTGTGTAGGCAGGACGTAAAACCACTGGATAGCTAAGCTTTTCGGCGATTCGAAGGGCCTCATCCACGGAGTAGGCAACCTCTGAACGCGCCATTTCGATGCCAAGACTGTTCATGGTATTTTTAAACTCGATACGATCCTCGCCACGCTCAATGGCATCCACCTGAACGCCGATAACCTGAACCTTGTACTTATCTAAAATCCCCTCTTTATTTAACTGGGCGCACAAATTTAAACCCGACTGTCCACCAAGATTTGGCAAAAGCGCATCCGGTCTTTCCTTGGCAATGATTTGCTCAAGACGCTTTGTGTTAAGCGGCTCGATGTAGGTTACATCTGCCATTTCAGGATCAGTCATGATGGTTGCTGGATTGGAATTTACTAGGACTATTTCATAGCCTAGCTGGCGAAGTGCCTTACAAGCCTGAGTTCCCGAGTAATCGAACTCGCAAGCCTGTCCAATGATAATAGGACCAGAGCCTATTATGAGAATCTTTTTGATATCTGTTCTTTGCGACATATTAAACTATCCTCCCTTTCTGCTAGCATGCAGTAACATGCGTGTTTTGGCGCCGCGATTCATCGCTTCACCCCATTAAAACCATTATATCACGCCAAAAAGAAGTATTCTATTAATTTAATTGATTTTTTGCAAATGTATTGCTACACTTTTATATAAAATTAACCACAATGGAAGGGAAAAAAATGGACTATATTAAGAAAAATGAGACAGATTACGACATTTTAAAGGCTCAGTTTGAGGGCTTTATTGAGATAGAAGACCACTTCATTCCAGTGCTTGCCAATGCTAGCGCACTAGTTATGGAGAATTTAGAGGACTTAAACTGGGCAGGTTTTTATTTAACAGAGAAGTTTTTAGGCCTTGATAAAAAGGAAGTAAAAGAGCAGAATTTAAGCGCTCACAATCATTCTAATAAGGAACGTTCTCCTTACGATTTGATTTTGGGACCTTTCAATGGAAAGAACGCCTGCGTTAAGATTGCTGTAGGTAACGGAGTTTGCGGCACTGCGGTTAAAGAGGATAAGGTAATGTTAGTTAAAGATGTTAATGAATTTCCTGGACATATTGCCTGCGATAGTGCCTCTAATTCAGAAATCGTTGTTCCAATTCACAAGAATGGTGAAATCATCGGACTTCTAGATATCGACAGCCCTTATAAGAATCGTTTCTCTGAGGCAGATAAGGAAGGCTTATTAAAATGTGTCGCAGTATTAGAAGAAAAAGTTTCATGGGAGAGATAAATTATGTTTAGACTTTGGTGTAAAATTTTTGATGATAGCAGGCACCTTGTAAAAGATACAGTCATTGAAAACCCGGATCCAAATTTAAATCGAACAAGAAAGATTTTCAACGGTTTAAGAGATGCCTGTTATGAGTTCGACCTTGGGGAACCCATCTGGTTGAATTCAAATATAGAAGATTTTAAAAAGCATAGTAAGGTAAAATTTATTCAAGATAATTTTGTGGAAGAAATCGACTTTTCTTATCTAGAGATTGAAGTAATAGAGGAGGATTAGGGTCGATTTAACTCATTTTCAAAAACAAATTAAATATGAGGGGGATTAGCTATGGCAAATTTTAAAAAATCATGGAAGAAATTCACAAAGAAAGTTAAGAAGGCAACTAGAAACGATTACAAGAAAATGCAGCGAAATGATAACATTTTCACAGGTATTGTAGCTGCACTTTTCTTAGTAGTTATGCTTGTTGGCGCAATTAGTCTAACAGATACAAACGACTAGGAACTTGCGTTGACAATAGTTGGAATAAATTTTATACTAGAATTCGTGTGAGTGCATGCATTTGCACTAATATAGTAAATGTGACGGGTGCAAACCCTAGAATAAAATTGTCATAAATGAAAGGACTAAGATTATGGCTAATACAACTAATTACAATCCGAAGTCGATTGAGCCAAAGTGGCAGAAATACTGGGAGGAGAACAAGACATTTGCAACTGATGTTTGGGATTTTTCAAAGCCTAAATTCTATGCACTTGATATGTTCCCTTATCCATCAGGTGTAGGTCTTCATGCAGGTCATCCAGAAGGCTATACAGCAACAGATATTATTTCAAGAATGAAGAGAATGCAGGGCTTTAACGTCCTTCATCCAATGGGTTATGATTCCTTTGGTCTTCCAGCTGAGCAGTACGCTGTACAGACAGGTAATCATCCTAATGGCTTTACACAGAAGAATATTCAGACTTTCACTGGTCAGTTAAAGGAACTTGGTTTTGACTATGACTGGGATAAGTTAATTGCTACTAGTGATCCATCATTCTATAAGTGGACTCAGTGGATTTTCAAGCAGTTATATAAGGAAGGCTATGCAAAATATATCGATATGCCTGTTAACTGGTGCGAGGAATTAGGTACAGTTCTTTCTAATGATGAGGTTATTGATGGTAAGTCAGAGCGTGGCGGTTATCCAGTAGTTCGTAAGAACATGAAGCAGTGGGTAATTGACCAGGTTGCTTTTGCAGATAAGTTACTTGAAGGTTTAAATGAAATTGATTGGCCAGAATCAACAAAGGAAATGCAAAGACATTGGATCGGCAAGTCTGAAGGTGTTGAAGTTAAGTTCCAGATCGTTGGTGGTGGCGAGTTCTCTATCTTTACAACATGTATTGAAACTATCTATGGTATTACTTTCATGGTACTTGCTCCAGATGGAGACATTGTTAAGAGCTTACTTCCAAGAGTTAAGAACCCTGAAGAAGTTCAGGCATACATCAACGAAACTTTGAAGAAAAACGACATGGATAGAACTGAACTTAACAAGACTAAGTCAGGTTGTCCACTTGAGGGCGTTACTTGTATTAACCCAGTTAATGGCAAGGAAGTTCCTTTATATATCGGTGATTTCGTACTTGCAAGCTATGGTACAGGTGCTGTTATGGCGGTTCCAAGTCACGATCAGCGAGATTTTGAATATGCTATGGCTCACAATATTCCTATGATTCAGGTTATTGAAGGCGAAGATGTATCTGAGCATGCATTTGAAAAGCAGGATTATTTAGGTAAGGGCTGCAAGCTTATGAATTCAGAAGAATTCACAGGTTTAACTGTTGAAGAAGCTAAGGAAGCAATCACATCTAAGCTTGAGAAGATGGGCGTTGCTAAGCGTACAGCTAACTACCACTTTAGAGAATGGATTTTCGCAAGACAGAGATACTGGGGCGAACCAGTTCCTGTAGTTTACTTAGAAGATGGACAGATTCATGTGTTAGATGATGATGAATTACCACTTATCCTTCCTGAACTTGAAGATTACAAGGGTAAGAATGGACAGGCTCCTCTTGAGAATGCTACAGAATGGAAAATGTATGACCACAATGGCATTAAGGGTAAGAGAGAAACTTCTACAATGCCAGGTTCAGCAGGTTCATCATGGTACTACATGAGATATATTGATCCTAAGAATGACAAGGAATTATGTGATCCAGAACTTCTTAAGCACTGGTTACCAGTAGATCTCTACATCGGTGGACCAGAGCATGCAGTTGGTCACTTAATGTATTCAAGAATCTGGAATAGATTCCTTTACGATCAGGGTATTTCTCCAGTTAAGGAACCATTTAAGAAGTTAGTTCACCAGGGTATGATTCTTGGTTCTAATGGTATTAAGATGGGTAAGAGATTCCCAGAATTCGTAGTTAATCCTTCAGATATCGTAAGAGATTACGGTGCTGATACACTTAGATTATATGAAATGTTTATGGGACCTCTTGAAGCTTCAAAGCCATGGTCTAATGATGGTGTTGAAGGTGCAAGAAGATTCTTAAATAAGGTTTGGAACTACTTCTCAGTAGAAGAAAACTTAATTGATGGCGAAGGTGGAGCCCTTGAAAAGGTTTACCATAAGACAGTTAAGAAGGTTACATCTGATTTTGAAACACTTGGCTTTAATACAGCTATTTCACAGATGATGATCTTCATGAATGCAGCTGTTAAGGAAAAGTGTCCAAGGGTTTATGCAGAAGGATTCATTAAGATGCTTTCATGTATTTGTCCACATATCGGTGAAGAATTATGGCAGCTCTTAGGTCATGACAACACAATCGCTTATGAGCAGTGGCCAACATACGATGAAGACAAGTGTAAGGATGACACAGTAGAAATCGGTGTTCAGGTAAACGGTAAAGTCCGTGGTACTCTTGAAATTGCGGTTGATGAAGATGAAGCATCAGTAAAGGCAAGAGGTAAGGAAGTTGCTGGAGTTGCTAAGGCACTTGAAGGAAAGAATATTATTAAGGAAATCTACGTTAAGGGAAAGATCTTTAATATAGTTGCTAAGTAATATCGAATAAAATTGATATTATTATACTGATTTGATAATAAACAAAACTTAGAAGATAGATATAATTGAGCAAGTTTAATTGTATCTATCTTCTTTTTTTATGTGTTATTAAGGATTAGATTTAAAAATGATAAGTCTAGCTCCAGATTTATCATAAAATTTTTATACTTTATTAATAATATCACTTATCCCAAGGTTTATAATAAAATTGACGTTTAAGATAGACATAAAAGGGGAGGTAGACTTATGGATGAACGCGTAAAAGATGCTCAAGTTTGGTTAAATAAAAAGTATCAGGGCAAAACTGGATTTAAAACTATATCTGTTACTGGCAGAACCGGTAATGTAGTTATGCAAGCTTTAGTTACGGCTTTACAGATCGAACTTGGCATTGAAAATCCAACAGGTTATTTTGGTAAAGCCACAGAAAATCTATATAATAAGAATCCTATAAAGAAGGGCGATGAAGATAAAGACAAATCTATAATTAGAATTCTTCAGCATGGACTTTATTGTAAAGGTTATAATCCTACAGCCGTAACAGGGTACTTTGGAGAAAATACATTAAAGGCTGTTCATAAAGTTTTGGTTGATGCAGGATTTGATGAAAATGATCTATCAGACACATTATCAGCTAAAGCATTTAAAGCTATATTGTCATCAGATGCATTAACGCTTGTCTCTGGTGGAGAAGAAATGTTAAGAAAAATCCAACAAAATCTTAATAGAAAATATAGCGACTTAACTGGAATTATTAGTTGTGACGGTAAATATAATGCAGCAACTAATGAAGCCTTAATATATGCATTTCAGATAGAGAGTGGAATGGATAGGGCAATTGCTAATGGAAATTTTGGTCCAGCAACAACTAAATTAGCAGGCGAAAAGCAGTTAGAAACTGGCAATGCTAGAGGTGAATTAGTAAAGATAGCAAAATATGCTCTTTATTGTAATGGTGTAAGAAGAAATAATGTAAATAGATTTGATTGTAGTGAAAATGGAGAATTTTCAGATGTATTCGATTCTAAAATGAAAGATAATGTCGAAAATTTTCAAAGATATGTTGGTATACTAGAAGTTGATGGAAAAGTAGATATAAAAGTATGGATGTCTCTTCTTGTAAGCACTGGATATCCAAAAAGAAATGTCCTGGCCTGTGACACATCAACTAGAGTCACAAGTACTAAAGCTAAGAGAATATATGCCAATGATTTTAGAATTATAGGTAGATATTTGACAGGTAGTACTCTTGCTGGCCCTAAAAATCTCACAAAAGAAGAATTAGAGACTTTATTTAACCAGGGGCTATCAGTATTCGCTATTTATCAGGATGAAAAAGAATACTATAGAACACATCCAGATGAAGAGACTACAGTTAATTATTATAATTATAATCAAGGTTTTGAAGATGCTAAAAAAGCTGTGAAAGCGGCTTCTGATTTAGGGATTCCGTATGGAGAGCCTATATTTTTTGCTGTTGATTATGATTTTAATAATGATCAGACAACAGATATGATAATTCCACACTTTCAAGGAATTATAGAATATATTAGACAAAACGGTAATAAATATCTTGTAGGATGCTATGGCCCAAGAAATATCTGTAAAAGAATATCTGATAATGGATATGCAACCTATAGTTTTGTTAGCGATATGTCTACAGGTTTCAGCGGTAATAAGGGATTCATTTTACCAGAAAATTGGGCTTTTGATCAGATAAGAGAATACACACAAGGCTCAGCTGATGGTAGTTTTGCCCTAGATTGTGTAGCAACATCTGGTAAATATATGGGCTTTAAAAATATAGTGGCTAATGAATCAAGTCAAAAGACACTTTCATCAAAAGACATTGCCTTAAACTTTAGTAAAGATACTACAAAAGCTCTAGGTTATGACATTGATATAAAATCATTTGATGAGACATATACCATTGATTTACCTGAATTAACAATTTCTTGTGAAACAACCTACGGGCATAAAGTGTCAGTAGGAAGTGGTAATCGAAGATCAAGTTTAACTGTTAAGGATGGAAAGATAGTTAATGCAACCTACGATGAAGTAATGAACAAATTAAAAGACGCGTCCTCTGATAATTCTGTTAATATAGATTACAATGGCATTGTAGATCTGCAGAACAAATTACAATTTAATGTAAAAAATGGATATATAGAATATGGACTAAATATTTCAGAAACAGGAGAAGTTAGCATATCATATTTAATACATAAGGATGCTAATGTTTCAGAAGGATTAACGGAATATGTAGAAGTTGGATTGAAGATTACGTTTAAAGAACACATGCCATTAGAAGATGTTAAGAAGTATTATGAGAATAAAAGAAAAGCAAGAGAATTAAATAAAGAAGCACAGTATGAAATGATGAGCGATATAGTGTCAGTAGGATTAGTATTTACCAATGAAATATTAAGGGCAACAAAGAATGCTGTAGAAGGCGCTGCAAAAATAGGTATTATAGTATTAATAGTATATGGTTTGTACAAAATAGTTTTTACATTAGTACTTATATAAGGAGGTAATATGAAGATTTCATTTGAAGCTGACGATTCGTTCTTTTTAAAACTAATCAACTTTAATTTCTATATCAAACGAAAGGCAGTGCTTATATCATGCGTGTTGATTTTCTTGTTTATTTCTCCAATTTTTGTTGAAACTATATATTACTTTATAATAAATGATAAATTGTTCATTGATTATATGATATATAGCATAATTGCATCAATAGTCTATGTAAATGGATACAAGAGTGTAAAAGGTAATTTTAAAAAAATTCCAAAACAAGCTTATCCCAAATTGAAGAAATATTTTGATTTCGAAAAGAATAAAAAAGTCTATATAGACTATGAAATATATAAAGATGATAAAAATAATTTGTTTTGTAGATTAAATAATAGATATATTTTCAAGTTAAAAAAAATATACATATCAGAAAATATTATATCAAATAAAAAAAAGCTTTTTATAACTAAGGACGATGTAGGGGAAGCCTTATTTTTAGAACTTTCAAACTTGATAAAAGGAGAAATTCCTGAGGAAAAAATAATATATAGATAGATAAAAGACTGTGTAGTGAGATAGAATCTCATTGCACAGTCTTTTTTAAAATATTTTAGTTATAATTAGATGTTAATATTTAAGTGACGTGGTAAACCATCAACCATGATTGGTGATAACTCTGCCTGAATTAATGGACGAATGTAATGGATTAAATCCGTTGTTACATAATCATCTTCTGTGATCCACTCAAGTGGAACTTTCTTTTCAATATTAGCAATCTTGTGAACATCGTGAGTTTCTGTGATGCACATATATGGGTCATCGCAAACTCTCTTTAATACTACAACCTTACCTGATTCACCTTCAAAGGCAGCCTTAACAGCAGCACCACCAACGTTAAATGCTTCTGTAATATCAGTTCTACTAGACATGTGAGCAGCACAACGCTGTAATGTAGCAAGCTCGATAGCTCTTGTCTTAACGCCGTAAGCAGCACCAATCTTGTCAGCTAAGAACTTAGCAGTACCTGCAAGTTGTTTATGACCAAATGCATCTACGAATTCTACGTGATCACCAAGTTCAAATACGTAGCGTCCATCTTCTACCTTGATACCTTCTGAAACAGCAACAACGACGGAACGTCCATCCCCAACTTTTTCCTCTACTCTAGCCATGAAATGATCGATATCAAATACCTTCTCAGGAAGGTAGATTAAATCTACACCTTCACAGTCCTCACCACGAGCAAGTGCAGCAGCTGCTGTTAACCAACCTGCGTTACGACCCATGATTTCTACAACTGTAACCTGTGGATAATCATAAACAAGACCGTCTCTAATAATTTCCTTCATTGTTGATGCGATAAACTTAGCAGCACTACCATAACCTGGTGTGTGATCTGTAACAGCTAAGTCGTTATCGATAGTTTTTGGAACACCCATAAAACGGATATCACTGTTGATAATTAAACCGTAATCAGATAACTTCTTGATTGTATCCATTGAGTCATTTCCACCGATGTAGAAGAAGTACTTTACTTCAAGTTCATCTAAAATCTGGAAAATCTTCTCATAAGTTTCCTTGTCTTCACCAATTTCTGGTAACTTATAACGACATGAACCAAGATAAGAAGAAGGTGTTCTCTTTAATAAGTCGATATCAATATCAGTCTTAATCTTTTCTGATAAGTCAACATACTGCTTATCAAGTAAGCCCTTAACTCCGTGGAGCATACCGTATACCTTCTTAGCTCCTCTGTCCTTTGCAGTTTTAAATACACCAGCTAGGCTTGAATTAATTACTGATGTTGGACCACCTGACTGGCCCACGATAACATTACCTATCATATTGTCCTCCATATTTTTTTTTCGCGCTCAGGTTCTGACTAACAATAAAAAAACATTGTAAGAATTACTCCCATAGAAGGGAAAATGTTACGGTAAAGTCAAGCTTCTCACAATGAATTATAAAACTTTAGAGTTTTGATTGAATTGTTAGTATGCAGTTGCGGCTAAGCGCATTTTACATAAATTGATTGTAGCATAATAATGTAAAAGGTACAATGAAAAATTTACGAAAGTTGTAGATTTTATGCGGGCTGAAGGCACTTTTGATTGGGAAAAATTTAACAAATTCGACAAGAGCCTAATTAAATCTACTTAATATCGGCTTTTGATTGAGTTTGTTAAAACGATAACGACTTGTGATTATTTTGTCAAAGTCGATAAGAAGATGCATTTTTAAAATGTTATTCTTTTTTAATGCATTCTTTATTCTTTTAATCGTTAAATCATAAACAATTTGTTAAAAATGTGATAAAATATCTTTAGTAAATAAATATACAAGTAAAGGCAAGATTATGAAGTTAAAAAATAAATTAAAATTGTCCTTCTGCATTATGATTATCGTGCCGATGATTTTATTCGTCATAGCAGCATTTATAATAATAAAGTGGCAAGCATACAACTATAAACAAGCTTATAACATTGATACAAACGTAGGTTTAGAAACATTTTATTCAAACGGAAACGCCATAAGTGAGATAACAAGTGGAATTTATCAAAGCATGATTGAACAGGCTGAGACAAATCCGGAGAGTTTTTCTGATGAAACAACTTTAAGAGAGTTATCTAGCGAGCTAAAAACTAAGCTTTCTGATTTGGTAGTTCGATGGAACGGCGTTTTGTTATATAACTCAACAAGCTTTTCAAACGATGAGTTAGAAAGCTTGATTCCAGAATGTAGCGAGGTTACATATGGAAGTATTTGTGATACCGGCTATTATCAAAGTGAGTACGGCTGTATTGTTAAGACCTTAGGTTTTTGCGATGAAGAGGGAAATGTGTATAACGTTTCCATTGTAACGTCTATCTCGCAGGTGGTGCCACAGATTAGAAACACTTTGACTTTGATGGTATTAGCCATTGCCATAGTGCTTATAATCACAGCGGCTTTGCTGATTTTCTGGATTTATAAATCAATTGTTAGACCGATTAATAAATTAAAATTGGCAACTAATAACATTAAAGATGGAAACTTTGATTTTAAGATGCCAAAAACTGGAAATGACGAGATAGGTCAGCTTTGTAAGGATTTTGAGGAAATGAGACTCATTTTAAAAGAGAATACTGAAGCGAAGCTTAAATCCGACCTTGAGGAAAAGGACCTTATTAGAAACATTTCCCATGATTTAAAGACACCACTTACAGCCATCAAGGGCTATGTGGAGGGCTTGCAGGACGGAATTGCAGACACTCCTGAAAAGCAGGAGAAGTACATTAGAACCATTGCTAATAAAGTTAATGATATGGACAGACTTATTGATGAGCTATCGATTTACTCAAGGCTTGATACTAACAGGGTTCCTTATAACTTTGTGAAAATCAGCGCGGGCGACTACTTTAACGACTGCGTGGAAGAGATTAGCGTGGAACTTGATGCAAGCCAGATTGAGCTTGATTATACATCCCATTTAGATGGGGCCGCCTATATTTGTGTGGATCCTGAGCAGCTAAAGCGTGTGGTTAACAACATCATTAGCAACTCAGAGAAATACATGGTGGAAGGCCGCCAGGGTAAGATTGGTATCGATATTTACGACGAGGGCGAATACGTGCACGTGCAGTTTAGCGACAACGGTAAGGGTATTGCAAGTAAAGACCTCGAGCGAATCTTTGAAAGATTCTATAGAACGGACGATTCACGAAATTCTAAGCAGGGCGGAAGCGGCATAGGCCTTGCCATTGTTAAGAAAATCGTTGAAGACCACAAGGGTATGATTTGGGCAGACAGCGTTGAGGGCCAAGGCACTACAATGCATTTAAAGCTCCCTAAATATAAGAAAAATGAGCTAGCTTGCCAGGGTTGCAAGTAAGGGATTAATTCTATAGCTTGTAAACATTTTTGTAAAAATACGACATTCACGGAGGTAATTATGAGTAAGATTCTTATTGTTGAAGACGAAGATGCGATTGCAGATATTGAAAAGGATTATTTAGAGCTTAACGGTTTCACAGTAACAGTTTGTTCTGATGGAACTAGCGGTATGGCTGAGGCTCTTGAAAATGACTACGACATTTACATTTTAGATGTTATGTTACCAGGAGTTGATGGTTTTGAGATTTGTAAGACTATCAGAGAGAAGAAGGACACACCAATTATCATGGTTTCTGCAAAGAAGGAAGATATCGATAAGATTCGTGGTCTCGGGGTTGGCGCCGATGACTACATGACAAAGCCTTTCTCACCAAGCGAACTTGTTGCTAGAGTTAAGGCCCACCTTGCTAGATATGAAAGATTGGTAAGCAGCGGCAAGCCAACAAACGATACTATCGAAATCCGTGGTATCAAGATCGACAAGACAGCAAGACGTGTATTTGTAAACGGCGAAGAGAAGGCCTTTACTACAAAGGAATTCGACCTTTTAACATTCCTTGCCGAAAATCCAAACCACGTCTACACAAAGGACGAGCTTTTCAAGGAAATCTGGGATATGGATTCAATTGGCGACATCGCTACAGTTACAGTTCACATCAAGAAGATTCGTGAGAAGATTGAATACGATACATCAAAGCCACAGTATATCGAAACAATCTGGGGCGTAGGTTATAGATTTAAGATGTAATATGTCTTTACTGCGAAGCAGTCAAGACCTATAAGAGCTAAGAAACTAAGTTTCATAGCTCTTTTTTAGTGATTGGGCGGGACTAAAATAGTACGTACAGGAAGAAATCTTCCAAAAAGGATTATTTTTTGAAAGCAAGATAGTTCAATTTAATTAAGAGATAATCCTTTTTGGCAAAAAATGTCCTCTAGGGATTATAAATATGGAGAAAAGCTTGGTAAAAATAGGGGGATTAGTACTTTTGAGTAAAAAACACCTCAAAAGGATTAAAACAAGAATTGTTAAATCGGGAAGGTGTTGACCTAATGGACAGAAAAAGTCCTAAAAGTATGAGTTCTTTTTTTGAACGCAGTGTAAGCAATCCCCCGCTTCAAAAGCGTAAGCTTTAAGCGGGGGTATAAAGCTTACTAGTGTCAGAAGGGGTTAAAGCCCCTTCTGACAGGTGGCACAAAGTGCCACTGCGTTCATGAGGAAGTAGCGAAGCGGATTCCGAATGTCCGCTTTACGCAGAAACTATAGCAATGGTATACACCCCAGGAAGCAGTAAATAAGCAAGAAGCACCAACTTGCCTTTTACAAGTCCCGGAAGTCAGTATCTATGCGGGTTCTGGCCACGTCCCGATTTAACAAGTGGGAAAGCTCATAAATGTGTTATAATCAAATTTAGGCTTTATTAGTATTCTTTCGCAATCCGCTTCGCGGCTTGCGAAAGCGCAGAAACACTGCGGTTACTGGAAGCGTTGGTATATAACAAAGCCAGATAAAGCCAATTAAAGAAACTTATAATAGTAATAATAGGGAAAAACAAGGACATTTTATGATAAAGATTATTTATGAGGATAACGAGAAGTTAATTGTGGATAAGAAGGCCGGCCAGCTTTCTCAAAGTGGAAAAGGCATGGAGCCGGATTTGGTTTCCGAGGTGCTAAACTACAGAAAGCGCAAGGACGAGGAGGTCTACGCTGCCATAATTAATAGGTTGGATAGACCAGTTGCCGGCTTAGTTCTTTTTGCAAAAACTAAAGAAGCGGCGGCAAAATACTCCAAAGAAGTTCAGGACAAAGGCTCAATTAGCAAGGTCTATGAGGCATATGTCTATGGTAAATTTGATTGTAAAAAAGGGACATTAACAGACTATTTGATTCACGACAAATTAAACAATACAAGTTCTGTGTGGGAAGGCGACGTGCAGGATGCCAAGGAACTCGGAACTGGCAAGGACGCCAAGGAACTCGGAACTGGCAAGAACGCCAAGGGATTTGGAGATGCCAAGGAAGCCCGCCTAGACTATGAAGTTTTATCCTATGACGAGGCAACAAATCTTACTAAGATTTCCGTGAAGCTCCACACGGGCAGGCACCATCAGATCCGTGTGCAGCTAGCCTCAAGGGGACATGCGATTGTTGGGGATTATAAATATTTTCAAATGGCCAATGAAAAGCTAGGAGGCGAGGCCATCTCTAAGGAAACTTTTGATGGACTTGTAAGAAAATGCAAACTCAGACGTAACACTATAGCCCTTGCGGCAGTTGAGTTAGAGGTGGATGGGCAGAAGTTTAGAACGGAACTAAAATAGTGGGGGAAAGGTACATTTTCCTAATAAAACTATACTTGAATTAGTTATAGAATAATGTTAAACTAGACACCGTATAACTTTATGTAGAAAATTATTACATAAAAAAATATTATGAATAGGAGAAAAGTAGTATGGCTGATGAGAAAAAATTAGTTGAAGCAATTACATCGATGGATGTAGATTTTGCTCAGTGGTACACAGATGTTGTTAAAAAAGCTGAGCTTATGGGTTACTCAAGTGTTAAAGGATGCATGATCTTCAAGCCCGCAGGCTATGCTATTTGGGAGAATATACAGAAAGAACTTGATAGAAGATTCAAGGAAACTGGTGTTGAAAATGTATACATGCCAATGTTCATTCCTGAAAGTCTTCTTGAGGTTGAAAAGGACCACGTTGAAGGTTTCGCCCCAGAGGTAGCATGGGTTACTTACGGCGGACTTAATCCGTTACAGGAGAGATTATGTGTACGTCCAACATCAGAGACATTATTCTGCGATTTTTACAAGGATGAAATCCAGTCTTATAGAGATTTACCAAAGGTTTACAACCAGTGGTGTTCAGTAGTTAGATGGGAAAAGGAAACAAGACCTTTCCTACGTTCTAGAGAATTCTTATGGCAGGAAGGCCATACAGCTCATGCAACAGCTGAGCAGGCTGAAGAAAGAACACAGCAGATGTTAAATCTTTACGCAGATTTCTGCGAGCAGGTTCTTGCAATCCCTGTTGTTAAGGGTAGAAAGACAGATAAGGAGAAGTTTGCTGGTGCAGAAACTACATATACTATTGAAGCTTTAATGCATGATGGTAAGGCTCTTCAGTCAGGTACAAGCCATAACTTCGGTGATGGATTTGCTAAGGCATTTGGAATTCAGTACACAGATAAGGATAATAAGCTTAAGTATGTTCATCAGACATCTTGGGGTATGACAACTCGTCTTATCGGTGCTATTATCATGGTTCATGGTGATGATTCAGGTCTTGTATTACCACCAGCAATTGCACCTACACAGGTTGATATTATTCCAATTATGCAGAAGAAGGCAGGCGTGCTTGATAAGGCATTTGAAGTTAAGGAAGCACTTAAGGCTGCTGGTCTTAGAGTTAAGGTTGACGATTCAGATAAGAATCCAGGTTGGAAGTTCTCTGAACAGGAGATGCGTGGTATCCCTGTAAGAGTTGAAATGGGACCTAGAGATATTGAAGCTGGTAAGGCTATTATCGTTCGTCGTGATACTAGAGAGAAGACAGAAGTTGCTATTGAAGAATTAGCTACAGAGATTAAGGCTATTTTAGATAGAATGCAGGTTGAAATGTTAGAAAGAGCTAGAGCTCATAGAGAAGCTCATACTAATGTTGCAACTAATTATGAAGAATTCAAGGAAGTTGTTGCTACAAAGCCAGGATTTGTAAAGGCTATGTGGTGTGGCGACCAGGCTTGTGAAGACAAGATCAAGGAAGACACAACAGCAACATCAAGATGTATGCCATTTGAACAGGAACATCTTTCAGATGTATGTGTTTGCTGCGGCAAGCCAGCTAAGAAGATGGTTTACTGGGGAAAGGCATATTAGTTGTCATAAGGGGAACCAGCTTTGCTGGTGGAACCTTGTGACTAGTATGGAGCTTGCTCTATACATATATGAATAGGATTGTAGTGGGACGAATCCACTTATTTAACAGGGAAGAGATGACCTTCATCTCTTCTCTGTTTTTTTAGTGTGATTGCAATAATCAGCTGGCTGTGAAGTTGATTTTAAAGGGTTATTTTTGTTTAGGAATTTTAACCGATTGCCAGATATGTAGGGAATTATACAGTCAATCACAGAAATTTACTCTTTTACCTGCAAATCGAAATTGTATTTTAAAAGTACATACAGTCAACTGGATGTTTTTTTGAAACTGATGGTAAGTAAAAATTGTTTTTTATTTATACATACAGGCAATTAAGCGAGAAAAGCAAGATTGATGGTATAAGGCAACTTAAAGGAATTAAGTAGGTTACAGGCATAACAGAGAAATATATTAATTGACGGTATAGTTAGTTTCATGGGGTTGTGTAAAAGTGATTTAACTTGCAGTCAAATAGGATTTTTGAATAGTTTGACCGTATGACTCGCTGAACGGAAGTTTTTAGCTTACGGTCAATAAGAAGATTTCTTGGAATTACCGGTAGCTTGTGAAAGATATTTAAGAACAACGATACAGGTAAATAACTAAAAAGAGAGGATTGCCCGCAACAGGCCCGAACCCCCAGGAAGAAGCAGAAAAAAAGCCCGAAATAAGCCAGCCAGGAAGAAGAACAGGCCCACAACAGGCTCCAACCACCGGGGCAAAACACAAACCCCCGTTGATGCCATATCAACGGGGGAATATATTAATCTCTAGGAATCATGCTTAAAAGCGTAGATTTCTCATTAAGTCTAGGATTTTCAATGCACAAATCCAATAAGTATTCTAGAGTTTTTCCAATATCCTTGCCTGATAAGCCAAATTCAAGTAAGTCATTGCCGGAGATATCAAGCTCTTTAATGGAGAAGCAATCACCTCGGCTTATGATATATGTGGCCATTTTTTTCAAATTATCGTAGTGAGAAATCTTAACAGGATTAGAAATTCCTGTAAGCTCAGAAGCCGCAAGGCTTAAGGCTTTCTTATAATCAAGAGTTAAGAAGAATAGGTCTCTGCCAAGTCGTCTTAAGGCCTCTCTTACAGCAGGCTCTGTTTCTTGAATTTCTTTCTCACTCGCATCTAAAATTGCGCCCACTAACTTAATAGTCACATTATCCATCTTTAAAGTCTTTAAAGTTTTTGTGGCTGCTTCACTTCCAAGGGAAGAGAAAAGAATGGCATAACGCATACGAAGAAGCAAGTCCTTGTCATAATCTTCAGGAAAATGTTTCATTGCCTCTAAAGTTTTTCTAGTATGCTTGTTAGTTAGCGCCTCATCTATGTATGGAAGAATTTCCTTAAACAAACCAGTTTTTGAATATAAAAGACATTTTTCTGGGTTGTCAGAAAGAAGAGTCTTTCCAAGTTCTACGTGAACTCTTTCCATACTGATCTTTTTAATTGTTGGGGCGAGATCGTAAATTGCGGCCATTGTTTCATTTTCAATATCAAAACCTAGTTGGGCACTAAAACGAATAGCTCTCATCATTCGAAGAGCGTCTTCGGTGAAGCGGTCGTGAGCCACGCCAACGCAGCGAATAAGCTTGTTATTAAGGTCAGCAATTCCGCCGTACTCATCCACTAGGCCCTCGCTATCGTTGTAGGCCATGGCATTGATGGTGAAGTCGCGGCGACTCAAGTCATCTGTTAATAATACTGAAAATTCAACAGATTCCGGATGTCTTCCATCTTTATATTCTCCATCAATTCTGTAGGTTGTAACTTCATAGCCGTTCTTATCAATCATGACAGTTACGGTGCCATGCTCTATGCCTGTATCTATGGTTCTTCTAAAGAAAGATTTTACCTGAGTTGGGAGAGCAGAAGTTGTGATGTCCCAGTCTTGGGGTTCCTTATCTAGAAGAGTGTCTCGGACGCAGCCGCCAACTGCGTAGGCAGAATGTCCGTTTTCTTCAATTTTGCTTATTATAAATTTTACGTCCTCTGGAAGTTCTAGCTTGAAAGCTTCCTTATTAAAGTTAGTATCCATATAAACCTCGAAATTAGATTATCTTAGATTTGTTGCCAAGGCGTGCCCGCCCATATCGTTAGCGCCCATACTGCGCGCACGAAAGTAGCAATGTTAACGCTCTACAAAGGGCGCGCCTAAGCCATCCGCTTATATAGCCCATAAGGGCGCGAGCAAACTAGTGGTCGTTAGCACCACCAAGCGCAATCTAAGTCATGGATATTATAGCATAAAAAAACTTAGATAAAAATCAATATATTAAGCTAAAACTTCACAAATTCCAAGCACTGTGATAAAATTCAAGTGGAGTAGGGTTTGTTTTTGGCGGGTTTTCTGCCATTTTTATGAGGGATAATAATATGAAGAGAATGTGGTTTAGACTAATGGCTTTAGGGGTAAGTATTAGTTTATTGTTTACTGGTTCGGCTTGTTCTTTAACTGGAGATGGCAAGTCGTCTAGTACAATTACGCCGGGAAGCTCAATAACACTCGGAAGAGTGGTTAAGAAAGTAGATGATATTGTTGAGGAAGAAGACTCAGAGTCTGCAACCTTAGTTGGAGTTTTGACTTATTTAGATACAGCCAATGATATGACCCATATGCTAGATATTGAATCTGGCGTGGAATACGAGGTGCCATATTCTGGCAGTACAGATATAAGAAGCGCCTATGATAAAGTGATAGCCGATTCTTCTATGGAATTAGGCGGGATTTATGACGTTTACATTAATAAGTCAGGCAAGGCTTCAGCCATAATTGGAAATTCTGATGCTTGGGAACGTAACGACGTTTCAAGAATCACAATAGATGAGAACAATCGAAAGATAACAATAGGAGCTTCGGTTCTTTTCTACGAAGAGGACACAGTTGTTCTGTCGGGGGGTGAGAGAATCAATATCGCCCAGATCGTGGACCAGGACAATTTAGTTCTAAGAGGTATTGGAGAGAAGATTTATTCTATAAATGTAACATCAGGTCATGGTTACGTGGAGTTTTCAGGACTAGACGCCTTTGAGGGTGGATATGTCACTATCGGCAAGCAATTATTTTCAGTTACAGAAGGAATGCTTGTAACTTCTCCCGTTGGGACTTATACTGTAGAGATACAGCTAGAAGATGTTTCAGCAACTAAGACTGTTACAGTTAAGAAGGATGAAACTTCTAAGTTGGATTTTAGCGAGTATGTGCCAGAGGCAACCAAGTATGGAACCGTGAATTTTTCAATCACACCGGACAATGCAATACTTAGCATTGACGGAGTGGAGGTGGATTATTCAGAACCTCTATCGCTAGAATATGGAAGACACTATTTGACATTGGCATGCAATCATTACGAGGAGTACACAGAGACTTTTGTGGTGAACTCTTCTTATAAGACCAAGGTCATTGACATGGTGTCTAATGGAACCGGCACAACAACTACCGAAAGTGAAACAACGGTTGATAATACTAGTGGTTATACGGTAAATGTGCAAGCACCGACAGGAGCAGCTCTCTACGTTGACAGCGTATATGTCGGAATTGTACCATGCACTTTTGCAAAATCTTACGGCAATAAGACAATCACACTTAAAAAGTCTGGTTACAAGACCGTAAGCTACACGATTTCTATAACCAACACCACTGGTAATTTAACATATAGCTTCCCAGATATGGAGGAGGCTAGCACAGAATCAGAGACGGAGAGCGCCACAAGCGAGTAGCGTTAGCGCCGGCGGATGCCCTACAAGAGGCGGCCGGTAAGCGCACGGGACGAGACCCCCGAGGGGCCGGCAAACGTACGGGACGAGACCCCCGAGGAGCCGGCACCACAAAGATAGACGCTACAAAAGCCGCAAAGCCGCCGGCCGCAAGCCGCCGGCACACAAGTCGTCGCTGACAGATTTTGTCCATCCGCAAAACAATGGACGCAGATTTTTGGAGGAATTTTAAAAATGAGTAAGTTAAGTGTACCTTTTTCACCACCAGATATAACTGATGCTGAAATCAATGCAGTAGTTGACACATTAAAGTCAGGTTGGATTACAACAGGTCCTAAGACTAAGGAATTTGAGAAGAAAATCGCAGAATACGTAGGAGCAGCAAGAGCAGTTTGCCTCAATTCTGCCACAGCAGCCCTAGAACTTGGACTTAGACTTTTTGAAATCGGTGAAGGTGATGAGGTCATCGTTCCTGCTTATACATACACAGCTTCAGCAAGTGTTGTTGACCACGTTGGAGCTAAGATTGTATTAGTAGATGTAGAGGCTGGAACTTTCCATTTTGATTATGATAAATTAGCAGAAGCTATTACAGATAAGACAAAGGCAATTATTCCAGTAGATTTCGCTGGAACAATGTCAGATTATGAGAAAATTTTTGAAATCGTTGAGGCTAAGAAAAACATTTTCAAGCCATCATCAAGTTATCAGAAGGCTCTAGGAAGAATTCTCGTTCTTGCAGATTCAGCCCACGGCTTTGGTGCTGCAGCTAAATTTAGAGGTAAGTTAGTGAAGAGTGGTAGTGTTGCGGATTTGACTGCATTTTCTTTCCACGCAGTAAAGAACTTAACTACAGCAGAAGGTGGAGCCCTCACTTGGAACACAATTCCAGGAATTGAGGATGAGGATACTTATAAGTTGTTACAGCTATTCTCACTTCACGGACAGAACAAGGATGCCCTTGCAAAGACTAAGGCAGGCGCTTGGGAATACGATATCATCGGCACTTACTACAAGTGCAACATGACAGATATCATGGCAGCCATCGGTCTTGTGCAGTTTGAGAGATATCCAGAACTTCTAAAGAGAAGAAGAGATATGATTGAGACTTATAAGAAGGGCATTGAAAGTGATAGAGTTCATATTTTAGAGCATTTTACTGAGGACTATCAATCCAGTGGTCACTTAATGATCGTTAGAGTGGACGGCTATAGCGTTGAGGAGAGAAATGCGCTTATTACTGCAATGGCAGAGGACGGCGTGTCAACTAATGTTCATTACAAGCCACTTCCAATGCACACAGCATACAAGAAGTTAGGTTTTGACATTAAGGATTACCCTAATAGTTTTGATATGTATAAGAATGAGATTACATTGCCACTTCATACAAAGTTATCTGATGAGGATTTGGCTTATGTCATCGAGACATTCAACAAATACGTTTAAGGAGTAATGAAAATGATACTTAGACCATGGACCAAACTTCCTAACAAGATGAGAACAAAAGAGGTTTACAAATATTACGTAATCCTTGAAAAGCGCAAAACATGGCTAGTTTTTAAAAGACTAATAGACATTATTATCTCATTTATTATGTTAGTGGTGCTTATAATTCCAATGGCATTTATAGCAGTTGCAATCAAGCTTGACTCTCGCGGCCCTGTCCTTTTTTTACAAGAAAGAGTGACACAGTACGGCAGAGTTTTTAAGATTTTCAAATTTAGAACTATGGTTGTAAATGCAAGCGAGCTCGGTTCTGCAGTGACTGTAGACAACGACAATAGAATAACTAAGGTGGGTAAATTTCTTAGAAAGTATAGAATGGACGAGTTTCCACAGCTCTTTAACATTCTTGCCGGCGACATGACTCTCATTGGCACAAGACCTGAGGTGGCAAAGTACGTCAAGAGATACACTCCTGAGATGTATGCCACACTTCTATTGCCAGCGGGCCTTACCAGCAGAACAAGCATTGCTTATAAGGACGAAGACAAGATCCTTGGCGAGGTTGCCCCAGACGAGGTAGATGATGCTTATGTAAATGAAGTGCTACCCGCTAAGATGAAATATAACCTAGAGTCGATTAAAAAATTTGGCTTCTTCCAGGAAATGTCTGTGTTGTGGGACACATTTGTTTCAGTGGTGGGAAGCGATAAACTAACTGTGCATAAGTAAAGTTTCGGGTCGCAAGCCCCAAGAGACGAAATCTTTATGAGGGTCGCAAGCCCCGGTTAGTGAGAGGATAATAACGTGTATATCAGTTTATGTGTTATAGCTTATAACGAAGAAGAATATATAAAATCAATACTTGAAGATATAAAGCAGCAGGACTACAATCATCAGGATATGGAGCTAGTCATGGTGGATTCTGCATCTAGCGATAGGACTAGAGAAATCATGGAAGAATTTTTGAAAGAAAACGACATGACCTTTAGGAAAATCAGCTTGTTAGATAATCCTAGGAGGACCCTTCCTTGCGGATGGAATGTGGCTCTTGCAGCCTATGAAGGGGAGGCTATCTTAAAGGTAGACGCCCATGCAACAATTCCTAAGGATTTTGTTAGTAAAAATGTATCCCTCCTTGAAGAGGGCGAAATGGTTTGCGGCGGCAGACGACCTACAATTATTAAGGATGGAACAAACTGGCAGGACACACTTTTACTAGCAGAGAATTCCATGTTTGGTTCAAGCATTGCTTCCTTTAGAAACAATCCGGGAAAGACTTATGTGAAGTCAATTTTCCACGGCGCCTATAAAAGAGAAGTCTTTGATAAGATTGGCGGTTTTAATGAAAATCTAACAAGAACTGAAGATAACGAAATCCATTACAGAATCAGAAAGGCAGGCTTTAAGATTGCCTTTGACCCTGAAATTGTAAGCTATCAATATATTAGAAGTAGCTTGCCAAAGATGCTTAAACAAAAGCACGCTAACGGATATTGGATTGGTAAGACCTTAAGAGTTTGTCCGGGATGCTTATCAATTTATCACTTCGTGCCTTTTGCTTTTGTCATGGCCATTCTAGTTTCTAGTTTGCTATGCATTTTCACAAAGCTAAGAATAATCTATATGTTGACAGGTCTTATGTGGGGCGCCTATATCGCTCTGGCCTTGTTAATGGCAGTAATGGCGGTAGTTGGAGCGGATAAAAAAAGCAGACACTTTTCGGCAATACTATTGCCAGTTTTGTTTTTCCTATTGCATGTGTCTTACGGTTTAGGAACTTTGAAGTCAATTTTTAAATAATTATTGATGAAAATGTATCTCGAATTGACAAGTTTGCCTAAAGGGAGTATACATAATAGGTTGATAAAAAGGGAAAGGTTAGTATTTATATACATTAATTGATGTGCCAAGGCACTAAAAAAAGAGGTAAGATATGGATGAGAGAAAAAAAGATAGGATGCAACTTCTAGTAAGAAGATTCTTCCTTATAATAGTTGATGCGATAATTCTTAATGCATCAGTTGGATTTGCATTAACTATGCGTTTTGATGTTAGCATATCTAAGATTGAACCACAGTATGTGCATGCATTTTTAGTTAATATTGTGCCATATACAATTATATCTTTAGTGATTTTTTGGGTGTTTAAGTTATATCACTCATTATGGCAATATGCTAGTATAGCTGAAGTTTATAAAATTGTTGAGGCATGTATTGTAGTTGAAGCGGTTCACATTGCATTTACATTATTTACTGATACAATGCTTCCAAGAAGTGTTTATCTTAATACTTTGGTGTTTTTGATTGTTGCTGAATCTGCTAGCCGTTTTATGTATCGTATGATAAGAACGGTATTAAATAGAAAACGTCAGATTGGTGAATATACAAGAATTATGATTATTGGTGCTGGTGAGTCAGCCAATGTAATTATTCGTGAAATCCAGAACTCTAGATATCTTGCTAATTCAGAAGTTGTCTGTATTATAGATGATGATAAGGCTAAGATTGGTAGATATATTAGAGGAATTAAGGTAGTTGGTGGTAGAGAGAAGATTATTGACAGTGCAAGACTCTACGGCGTTGATGAAATTATTTTTGCCATACCAAGTGCTACAGCTGAAGAAAAGAAACAGATTCTTAATATATGTAAGAATACAAACTGTTCATTAAAGACATTACCTGGTGTTTATCAGATGGTGGATGGTGACTTTAATGTTAATTCCATTAGAAATGTTGACGTGTTAGATTTACTTGGTCGAGATCCGATTAATGTTGATATTGAATCTATTATGGGTTATGTAAGTGATAAAGTTATTATGGTAACTGGTGGAGGTGGTTCCATTGGTTCTGAACTTTGTAGACAGCTTGTAAGCCATGATCCTAAGAAGCTTATTATTTTTGATATTTATGAAAATAATGCATATGATATTCAACAGGAATTAAAGCAGAATTATCCAGATGCTGATGTGGAAGTTTTAATAGGTTCTGTTAGAAACACAAGTAGACTTGAAGAAGTCTTTAGTAAATACAGACCTGAGATTATATATCATGCAGCAGCTCATAAGCATGTACCACTTATGGAAGATAGTCCTAATGAGGCTGTTAAGAATAACGTTGTTGGTACATGGAAGTTAGCACAGATGGCTGATAAGTATGGGGTTAAGAGATTTGTAATGATTAGTACAGATAAGGCGGTTAATCCAACTAATGTAATGGGTGCAACTAAGCGAATCTGTGAAATGATTGTTCAAGCATATAATGAAATTTCTAAGACTGAATTTGTTGCAGTTCGTTTTGGTAATGTCCTTGGAAGTAATGGTTCGGTTATTCCTTTATTTAAAAGACAGATTGAAAATGGCGGTCCAGTAACAGTAACTCATCCTGATATTATTAGATATTTCATGACAATACCTGAAGCGGTTTCTCTTGTTTTACAGGCGGGAGCTTACGCAAGAGGTGGAGAAATATTTGTACTTGATATGGGTGAACCGGTAAAGATTGATGATTTGGCAAAGAATCTTATTAGACTTTCTGGTTATACACTTGGAGTTAACATGGAAATTAAGTATACAGGTCTCCGTCCTGGTGAGAAGCTTTACGAAGAACTTCTTATGAAGGAAGAAGGTATGCAGGATACTAATAATAAGTTAATTCATATTGGCAAGCCAATTGAGTTTGATAGAGAGCAACTTTTCAAAGATCTAGAAAGATTAAAAGAGGCATCTTATTCAGAGACTGACGACATTAGAAGTTTGATTAAGGAAGTGGTTCCAACATATCATCCAAAAGAATTTTAAAATAAAATAATCCCTCCAAATTCTGTATGACATAAGGTCAGGTGGCAGAATTTGGAGGATTTTTGTTAGTGTGATAAGAAAAGTGTTAATTTTTTATAAAAATTATAAAATAAATTATATAACCAACTATTTTCCTTGCATATTATTAACAAAAGAGTTATAACCATATTAGACATTTGAAATCAGGATTTTACAAATGAAAACTAGCTAAAAAAGGAGACTTGAATATGGACGAAAAAGTAAAAGAAGCACAAGTGTGGTTAAACAAAACTTATGGTAGTAGAGAAGGATTTGTTAAAGTAGAGGAAAATGGACGTACTGGTAATGCAGTTATGAATGCCTTGGTTCGTGCTCTGCAGATTGAATTACATATGAGTAACATAACAGGTTACTTCGGGGAAGAAACAGCTAAAAATTACAATAGTAAAGCCATAAAAAAGGGAGATAGAGATAGTGACAACAATTTTGTAAAAATTTTACAATATGGTCTTTTTTGTAAGGGTTATAATCCTAGTGCTGTCACAGGATTTTTTGGCGATGGTACCATGGAGGCTGTTACAAAGGTGCAGCTTGATGCTGGATTTAGTGAAGATTATATAACTGAAAGATTGTCAGCTAAGGTATTTAAAGAGATATTATGTTCTGATGCACTAGTATTGGTGCCAGGTGGAGATAGTAAAATTAGACTTATTCAACAGTATCTTAATAGATATTATGGTGGTTATTTTGATATAATACCATGTGATGGTAAGTACAACGCCAACACGAATAAAGCATTAATATATGCCTTCCAGATATCGGCAGGTATGGATGCTTACACGGCTAACGGAAATTTTGGCCCAGCAACACAGGAACTAGCAAAGCAGAATACCCTTACAGTAGGAACAGGTAAAGGGAAGCTTGTAAAACTTGCTAAGTTTGGCTTATACATTAATGGTGTAAGAAAATTCAAAGAAAATTCCTTTGATTGCAGTGATGGTAATAATTTTACTGAAACTTTTGATGAGAGAATGGAAAATGCAGTAAAAGAGTTTCAGAAATTTACGGGCATGTTAAATATAGATGGTGTGGTAGATATCAAGGTTTGGATGTCACTTTTTGTAAGTACAGGATATCCTAAAAGAGATGTGCTTGCTTGTGATGCATCAACACAGATTACGGAAACTAAGGCAAAGAGAATTTATGCCAATGATTTTAGAATAATTGGTAGATATCTCACAGGTTGTACAGCTAATGGCCCTAAGAATCTAACAAGAGAAGAATTGTCTATTTTATTCAATCAAGGACTATCGGTATTTGCTATTTATCAGGATGAAAAGGAGTACTACAATTGTCATCCTGATGAAGAAACAACGGTACATTATTACAATTATGATCAGGGTTATTCTGATGCTAAGAAAGCTGTAGAGGCTGCCGAAGACTTAGGTATTCCTTATGGGGAACCTATATTTTTTGCAGTTGATTATGACTTTAATGATGATCAGACAACAGATATGATAATTCCGCATTTTCAGGGAATTGCTAAGTACATAAGGGACAATGGTCATAAATATACAATTGGATGTTATGGCCCACGTAACATATGCACTCGTATTGGCAACTATGGTTATGCCAAGTATAGTTTTGTAAGTGATATGTCCACAGGATATAGTGGCAATAAAGGTTTTATCTTACCTGATAATTGGGTGTTTGATCAGATACGTGAGTATACGCAAGGTTCGGCTGATGGAGCATTTGCTCTTGATTGTGTAGCAACTTCAGGAAAATATAATGGCTTTAATCACATAATTGATAGACCAGAACAGCAGATTAAACCAAGCAGCAGAGATGTAGCTAATGGATTTTGTGTAGATACATTGAAGTTACTAGGTATTGATGTAGATATTGTTAAGTTCAATGCTGAAACAGAGGTTAGTTTACCTGGTGTGACTGTTAAATATAAGGCTACACAGGGAGAAAGTATATCAATTGGTGATGGCTTTACAAGAGCTAAGTTCGATATCGTGGATGGTAAGATTGAAGATAAAGCATATATTACTGCGACTAAAGGATTTAAAAATGTATCTGAAGATAATTCAATGATGGTAGATGCGTCTGGGATTCTTGATTTTCAGTCAAAAGTACAGTTTATGGTAAATAATGGGTATATTGAAATGGGAGTATCATTGTTAGATGATGGTACGTTTAAATGGTTTATTCTATTTCATAAGAATATGTCTATTGAAGAAGGACTTGAGGAATATGTTGAATTAGGTCTTGAGTTTGAATTTGATGATAGGCTAAGCGAAGCAGAAGTGCAAAAATATAGGAAAATTGAGGAAATAATCGCAACGCAAGAGCAAACGGAGGAAACAATTAAGATGTTTGTGGCTAGTACAGTTATGTGTATTAGTAATGTATTTAACACTGTAGAAAAAGCTGTAAATGAGGCTGGTAAAGTGGTGAAAAAATATCATTTAGCAAATTATTTAATTCTGCTAATAGTAGTGCTAATAATTGTATTTGCTGGAACTCCAGCAGTTGCTGCATTAACTGCATTATTAATTGAGGTGAAATAAAGTGGAATTTAAATTTAAAACAGATAATGAATATTGGAAAAGAAGATTTAATATTATCAATCGCGAAAGTGCGATGATAAAGAGGTTTTTATTAGTAATTATTGCCTTATATTTAGTTGCATACATGTTAACTTTTTTTATAGCAATATTAAAATTGGAAGATGCAATTTTAGGCGAATCACAAAATATGAAAATTATACTTGGAAAACTATTATTATTAGTAGTATTCACATTTTTGGCTATATTTATAACACAAAAATTATTGAAATGTGGAAAAAGATTTAAATTTATAGGGTTGACGAAGCATTTGATGTTGTTACGTTATGGAATAAGTCTAAAGACTATGAATCAATCATATTGTGTTATTACTTTTTCGGATAATAAATTGACTGCTAATTTTTTCAATAAGTGTGTTGAAAAACAATATGATGACATAAAAAAATGTGTTATGGCACATGAGTATATTGTTATCGATGATATATTTATTGATGAGCAATCTTTGATTGATGGAAGTTATGAGCAACTTCAGAATATAGTTGTCTCTAAAATAGAAAGAAAGAGAATATTTAGTAATTTTAATATTTAGTTAAATTGTAAAAATAGAGGAAGCAAGCTTCTAATATAATATTTTATCGTGTGCATATTAATATAAGAACCCCATCCAATTATGCTAGACATAATTGGATGGGGTTCTTGTATGTAATCTTAATTAGAACTTAAATGTATTCTCTAATGTATCCCACTTCTGATCCTTATCAGATAAGTTAAGTGGAGTACCATCTGTAAGAGTGTAGCCTGTTGCTTCGCAGTTACCCTTGTATTCGCCAACAAGTTCTGGCCACTTAATACCAATTGCTGGATCGTTCCAAGCAAGACCGCCTTCATCACCTGGATGATAGAAGTCAGTTACCTTGTAGCAGAATTCTGCTACATCTGAAAGTACAAGGAAACCATGAGCAAATCCTTCTGAAATGTAGAACTGCTTCTTGTTTTCCTCTGTAAGTTCAACACCATACCACTTACCGTATGTCTTGCTATCCTTACGAAGATCAACAGCAACGTCAAATACGCTACCCTTAATTACTCTAACAAGCTTTCCCTGTGGGAATTCCTTCTGGAAGTGAAGACCACGAAGAACACCCTTTGAAGAGCATGACTGATTGTCCTGAACGAAAACCATATCAAGACCTTCTTCGTGCATATCGTTCTGATTGTATGTTTCCATGAAATAACCACGGTTGTCACCATGAACTGCTGGTGTGATTACGTGAAGACCTTCAATGCCACCAACGTTTTTCTCTACCTTAATCTGTCCCATTGTCTTACCTCTTTCTTAAATTTATTTTTGAAATCTTATAACTGATCCTTAATCTCAGTTAAATATCTATGAACTGCATCCTGCCATGTAGGAAGTGGAGTAAAGCCAGCCTTAACAAGCTTAGACTTATCAAGTCTAGAGTTGAAAGGACGAGCAGCCTTACTTAAACCATATTCTGCAGTTGTAACTGGATTAACTTCAACAGTTCTATCTACATAGCCCTCAATGCCAAGTTCCTTAGCCTGCTTGTAGATTTCACATGTGAAGTCATACCATGAAATATATCCGCCTTCGTTAGTTGCATGGTAGTAACCGTATTTGTCAGTTTCAACCATATCAACAAGGAGTCTAGATAAATCAAGTGTGTAAGTTGGAGTACCAATCTGATCTGCAACAACGCGAACAGAGTCGTGGTTTTTACCAACATTTACCATAGTCTTAATAAAGTTCTTACCGTTAAGACCGAAAACCCAAGCGATACGTACAATAAAGTACTTATCAAGAGTTTCAGAAACTGCAAGTTCACCACCAAGCTTAGTTTCACCGTAAACATTAACTGGAGCATAATCCTTGCAATCAGCCTCCCAAGGAGTTTCACCCTGACCATTAAATACATAGTCAGTACTGATATAAACCATCTTAGCATCAAGAGCCTTAGCGCAGTTAGCAATATTCTTAGTGCCATCTACGTTAATAGCCTTAACCTTAGCCTTCTTATCCTCATCCTCTGCAAGGTCAACAGCTGTCCAAGCAGCGCAGTGAATAATAACATCAGGTTTAACTTCATTAAGAGTCTTAGATACAGCCTCTGCATCTGTTATATCAAGAGGGCAGTAGCTAGCAGTAGTCACATAAGAACCATCTGCAATGCCAGAGTATTCAGGAGCGATATCACTACCAATACCCTCATAGCCTCTCTTAGCTAATTCGTTCATAACGTCGTGGCCTAACTGACCGCCAACACCTGTAACAAAAATCTTCATTAATTAGCATCCTTTCAGCATTTATAATGGTAAAGCCCGGACCCTATTGCTAGAGCCAGGCTATATTTTTTATGAAAATGTATCACCAACGCGATAAATTATCTGTTAGCATACATTTTCTCATAGTAATTCTGATATTCACCAGAAATGATAGTCTCCCACCATTCCTTGTTCTCTAAGTACCACTTAATTGTCTTCTTGATACCATCTTCAAACTTAGTTTCTGGTAACCAACCAAGTTCATTGTGAATCTTAGTAGGGTCGATAGCGTAACGCATATCATGTCCCTTTCTATCTGTAACATGTGTAATAAGGCTTTCTGGCTTGCCAAGTTCCTTACAAATAATCTTAACGATATCGATGTTCTTCATTTCGTTGTGGCCACCAACGTTGTAAACTTCACCAACGCGACCTTCATGAATAATAAGATCGATAGCGCGGCAGTGATCTTCAACATATAACCAGTCACGAACGTTAAGACCTTCACCATAAACTGGAAGTGGCTTATCATTTAATGCATTAGCAATCATAAGAGGGATAAGCTTCTCTGGGAAGTGGTATGGTCCGTAGTTGTTAGAACATCTTGAAATAGATACAGGAAGTCCATAAGTTCTGTGGTAAGCAAGTACAAGTAAATCTGCACCAGCCTTAGATGATGAATATGGGCTTGATGTATGAATTGGAGTTTCCTCTGTGAAGAAAAGGTCAGGTCTATCAAGTGGAAGATCACCATAAACTTCATCAGTAGAAACCTGATGATATCTCTTGATACCGTACTTTCTACAAGCATCCATAAGTACTGCAGTACCCTTGATGTTAGTATCAAGGAAGACTTCTGGATTCTCGATAGAACGGTCTACGTGAGATTCAGCAGCGAAGTTAACAACCATATCTGGATGTTCTTCTTCAAAGAGCTTATAAACAGCTTCTCTATCTGTGATTGATTCCTTTACGAATCTGAAATTTGGGTTGTCCATAACTGGAGCAAGTGTAGATAAGTTACCAGCGTATGTTAAGCAATCTAAACAAACGATTCTGTAATCTGGGTACTTATTTAACATATGAAAAACGAAATTAGAACCGATAAAACCGGCACCACCTGTAACGATAATTGTCATGAGTTTGTTCTCCTTAATTTAATTGGTCGATATATTTTCCATCTAATACATCCTTAAGATATTGGCCGTATTGATTCTTCTTTAATGATTCATAAACAGCGAGTACATCATCTTTTGAAATCCAACCATTTAAGTAAGCAATCTCTTCAAGACAAGCAATCTTACGGTGCTGGTGAGTCTCGATGGTTTTTACAAAATTTGTTGCATCTACAAGGGATTCGTGAGTTCCTGTATCAAGCCAGGTAAAGCCCTGACCCAATAATTCAACGTTAAGATTTTCTTGTTCAAGATAAATTCTATTTAAGTCTGTAATCTCAAGTTCGCCTCTTGCTGATGGCTTAAGGTTCTTAGCATACTCTACAACCTTGTTGTCATAGAAATATAAACCTGTTACACAGTAGTTTGATTTTGGCTTAGCTGGTTTCTCTTCAATAGAAATAGCCTTGCCTTCTTTGTTGAATTCTACAATACCGAAACGTTCAGGATCATCAACATAGTAACCAAAGATAGTTGCACCTCTGCCTTCTTCTGCATTTTTTACAGCAGTGTTTAATCTTTGATTTAATCCATGTCCTGAGAAAATGTTATCTCCTAACACCATTGCAACAGTATCATTACCAATGAATTCTTCACCGATAATGAAAGCCTGAGCAAGTCCGTCAGGGCTTTCCTGAACAGCGTAAGAAAGTTTAACACCAAACTGATGACCATCTCCAAGAAGTGCTTGAAATCTAGGAGTGTCCTGTGGTGTAGAAATAATAAGAATGTCTCTAATACCAGCGTTCATAAGAACTGACATTGGATAATAGATCATTGGTTTATCATAAATTGGTAGTAACTGCTTTGAAGTTACCATTGTTAGTGGGTAAAGACGGGTGCCTGAACCACCTGCTAAAATAATACCTTTCATAATTCCTCCATATTGTAATTGCCTTAGCAATTAACATAACTTGTTGTAAATAAAGAACTTTATCAATACTTACATAACATTTATTAAGAATCAATTATATTATAAAGGGTGACGTAACGTAACCGTCAAGTCTTTTTCTGTATTATATTTAGTATAGAAAGTGACAGGACTTAAAATTCCAATAAGACTGCCTACTTTGTGCATATAAAAATTCCAGATTCCTTGGTGATTTTAAAGCCTGTTCCCATTTTACTTGTGACAAAGGCCTTGAAATCAGAATACTTATCAAGGAGATATTCATTTTGATTTCCATGACAAGACAAGATATATTCAATAAGTGGTTCCACGCTGTCAACAAGAAGATAATCATCGTATAGTTTCTTTTCAATTTTATTTTTTTTGAAAAAATGAGACAAAATCTCTTTTCCGTTATCAAGCCCGAAATTTTCATAAAGCTTGTCAGAGCTTAGTCTTATTCTATTGTCAAAGCTAGTTACTAAATCAGAAATCTCTTTCATATGATTAGAACCATAAGTGCTACAAACTAGCTTTCCGCCAGGTTTGAGAATACGATATATTTCTGCGAGGGCATTTTTTTTCTTAGCCTTTAAATCTAAGTAGAAGAGCATGTGGTTGGCTATAACAAGATCAAAGCTGTTATCCTCATAAGGAATATTTGTAGCGTCGATTTTTTTAAAATGCATTGAAGCAGAAAGGGTTTTCATATTTCTTTTAGCGTCACGAAGCATACCATTTGAAAGGTCTGAAATTGTAATATCGGCACCGGCTGGTATCTTTGTGGTGTTGCTTGTCCAAAGAGATCCATTTCCACAACCAAGTTCAAGTACCTTCATATCTGACTTTATATGACATTGCTTGTATATCCATGGAAACCAACCTTCTTTATTATTCGAATACAGATTGTGTAACTTAATTCTTGCAGAAATGTTACTAGCATTAATATATTGAGATTTCAAACTTGATTCCATATTGGTTAGGTGAATTAGATTTAGCATATGATCCCAGTTGACTTCGCCCCTAGAACGTATGGCAGCAGATGTTTCCTTAATGGCCCCGGCTACAAGTTGCATTTGGGCAAGTTTATCTTCAATTAGTCGACTTTGTAATTCTAGGGAATTAAGAAGAATGTGATAGTCGCTATCTCCGATAGTCATATTTTTAATTTCCTCTAGAGAGAAACCAAGGTATTTTAAAAGTATAATTTGCTGTAATCTTGCAAAATCGGCATCTGTGTAAAGCCTCGATCCATTTTCAATACGACTTGGTTTTAATAATCCTTTCTGATCGTAGAAACGAATTGTTCTAGTTGAAACATTGGCCATTTTGGCGAATTGTCCTGATGTATAGTAATTTTTATCTTCCATAATTGTATCCTCGAAAAGTTTCATAAATTATATAAAAATTTTAATTTTAGCTATTTTTTTTAGTATACTACAGTATTAATATTATTACAAAATTGTATTAAATTTAGCAAAGCAAGCAAGTAGCCTTGGCTATGGCTATAGTACCCGAATAATTGACTTATATTCTATAAATGGTAAAATAAATTCGTCTGCTATTTTGTAGGCGAATTTATTTGTTTATATGTATAGAAAGGGGTTAAGCATGGCTTAACTTAAGTGAATTATGGCAAAGAAAGATAAGGACATTTTTGATAGAATAATGTCAGCTAAGATTTGGGGACCACTTGGCCCATTTTACTTTAAGAATAAGGAAGTTTTACTTTATTTATTATTTGGCGGACTTACAACAGTTGTAAGTATTGCAAGTTATTATGTTGCTTATAAGATTTGCGGAATTAATGTTTTAATAGCGAATATTATTTCATGGGTGTTTGCAGTTACATTTGCATATATCACTAATAAAATATGGGTATTTGATTCGGAAACTAAGAATTCTAAGGAAGTCTTAGGAGAGATTTTTAAGTTTTATACAGGAAGATTGGCAACTCTTGGAGTTGAGGAAGTTATAATTTTAGTTTTTGATACTATGCTTCACTTTAATTCAATGATTGTAAAGCTAGTAGCACAGATTATTATTATCGTTTTAAATTACATTATTAGTAAGTTGTTCGTATTTAAGAAAAAGGAAGCTTAAGATATAGCTTTATCCGGGAGGATTTTTTATGAAGATAGCAGTAGATGCTAGAACATTAGGGTCGAGACCTAGCGGGGTTGGAATGTATCTTAATGATTTTTTATTGGAACTTATGAAATATCCAGAATTTGAGTGGGTATTATTAACAGATGTGGCAGAAAGCGACAATATAAAGCATTTTGAAGAGCAGGGAATACCAGTCTTAAAGATGGGTAAATCTACCTATAAGAGCGCAGGTGTCTATGCATATTTTAATTGGATAAAAAAGACATTAAATGAAGTCAAGCCAGATATCTTCTGGGAAGTTAATACTAATATTCCAATTCGTCCAAGGGGAAACTTTAAGGTAATGATTACTATTCATGACATGTTCCCTATTGATTATGTGGAATACTTTGGAAGGGTTTATAACCTTTACTTTAAGCATTATTTAAAGAAAACTTTGAAATTTACGGACATGATTTTGTATAACTCAGAGCAGACAAGAAAGACTACTGAGAAGAATTTCCCAGAGGCTAGAAAAATTGCCTGCTGTAATGGTTATATAATTTCTAATCCACTAAAGAAGAAACCAGTTATAAAGGATGAAGGATATTTCCTTTATGTTGGTAATATGGAGAAGCGAAAGGGCGTAGATCTCTTACTTAAGAGTTATGTTAGATACAGAGAAAAGGGCGGTAAAAAGCCTCTTATTCTTGCAGGAAAGATGCAAGAAGCAGATATTAACGACCTTCTTAATGAGTGTATGAGTAAGGTGGATGGCATAACTTACCTTAACTATGTAAAGCCTGATAAGAAAGAGGAATTATATAGCAAATGTAGTTGCTACCTCTTCCCATCTAAGGCCGAGGGTTTTGGTATGCCGGTACTTGAATTAATGAAGTTTAACAAGCCTATTATTGTAAGTAATCTTAGTATTTTTGATGAAATCGTGGGAGATTGCATTAATAGATTTGATATACATACTAGCGAACAGGGCCAGATTGAGAACCTTTCAGAGGCAATGTGTGACTACAATATGATAGTTGATACTAGAGAATATAAAAAGGTTCTTGCTAGATACTCGCCAGATAAGCTAGGCTTGGTGGTATCTGAGTTTATTGAGATTTGTACAGGTATGGTTAAGATTACAGATGCTAGGAAATAATAAGTAATGAATTGATAATAAACAGCAGGAGAGAGATATGAGCTTAGAAAGTATAATTTTAAAACTTGGAGAAGGCCTTCGACCGGTTATTACTAAGGTCGTTCCAATGAAGCTTTTAAGCAGAATGAAGGCATCGGTTGTTAATAAAGCTAGTGCCAATGTGGCAGCAGAAGGCTTCTTGCCTTATGAGCCTAAGAGCTTTCCTTATGGCGTTAATTTAGTTGGTAATATTAAAGGGGATAATGGCCTTGGTCAGAGCGCAAGAATTGCAGCAAAGCTATTAAAGACTGGGGATGTACCATATGTCATTAGAGATTTCTTCGTTCCACCAGGGGGCTCAAGAACTAATACAGAATATGCCAGCGAAGTAATTAATGAGGACGGCAAGAACGGCGGTAAGGTAAGCCAAGATCAGATGCCTTATGGAATTAATTTAATAGATGTCAACGCTTCAGAATTTACCCTTGCCTATATGAACATGGGTAAAGAGATGTGGGATAGACACTATAATATCGGCTTTTGGGCTTGGGAAGTGGAAGATTTTCCAGAGGAATGGTTGCCAGCCTTTAACCTAGTGGATGAAGTTTGGACACCTTCAGAATTTGTTTCAAATGTCCTTAGAAAATATACTGACAAGCCGGTTATGACAGTGCCTCATTGTATAGAGTTAAAGACAGATAGTAACTGCGATAGAAAGTATTTTGGCCTACCAGAGGATAAGTTCTTATTTATGGTAAGTTTTTCTAGCGGTAGCGTAATGGAACGTAAGAATCCGTTAGCCGCTATCAAAGCCTTTAAAGAAGCATTTTTATTAAATTCAAAGGAGTCTTTGGAAAATGTATCTTCTGACGGGGTGGGTAACATTATCGACTCTCAGATTCGTGAGGCCATTAAGGAAGGTACTGTTCTTGGTGGAAAGAAGTCAGGTTACAACGGCGTTGGCCTTGTAATCAAGATTAGCGAGCCAGAGTTATCCGAGAAAGACGCAGATATTCTCGCTTCCATCCTTACTCCTGAGGAGCAGGAAAATGTATATATCATCAAGGGTACTTCCGGCAAGGAAGAGATGAATTCCCTTGTAGAATGCGTGGATGCTTATGTTTCCCTTCATAGAGCTGAAGGCTTTGGCCTTGTAATGGGAGAGGCAATGTATCTTGGAACTCCTTGTATTGCCACAAATTGGTCAGGAAACGTTGAATTTATGAATCCTAGCGTGGCTTGTATGGTAGATGCTAAGCTAATCGAATTGGATAGGGACCTTGATCCTTTTAAGAAGGGCTACAAGTGGGCAGATGCCAATGTTTCAACGGCAGCAGCTTACATGAAGAAGTTGGTCTATGACAAGGACTACTACGATAGAATTAAGAAGGGCGCTTATGAGTACGCAAGAACTCATTTGGCTTATGAAAATGTAGCTAAGAAGGTTAAGGGAAGATTGGACGAGATAAGCAAGGAATAAGGCGAATATTATGGATGTTAATAAAAAGACTAAGATTATGGCCTATATAAGAAGTGTAATTTTTATTTTAGGATTAATTGTATTAGTGAAAGTTTCAGACCTTGTATTTGCAAGAGATGGTTATGTAAACTATATTCTCAAGGTTTTAAATAAGGGATATGAAGTTAGTGAAGATGGTCAGGTGACTACTAGTAGCAAAGGCTATGATTTAATAATCCTAGGGGCTAGTCATGGTAGATCTGCCATTGATCCGGAATATATAGATGAGACACTAGGAACTAATAGTTTAAATCTATCTATTCCTGGCGAAACGGTTAAGGACTCTTATTATCTGCTTATGGAAGCTACAAGAAATAATGATATTAAGACAGTTATATTAGATGTGGATTATCAATATTATCTTGGAGATAATAGCGAGGGTTACTTTGAAGAGGCTTTTATTTATAACCAATATTCGTGGCTTAGTAGCACAAAGTGGAAGTATCTACTAGATAATATGAATGAATTAGATTTTAGAAATGCTATCTCAAAAAGAGATGTTTACACCCATTCTTTGACAGATATGAAAAGAAATGTCAGTCAGAAATTTTCAAAAGACTATTTAACTTCTAACATCTATAAATTAGAAGTTGAAGATTGTGGTGGATATTATATTGGTAAGGGCTTCTTTTATAGAAATCAAGAAGATTGCTTTTATAATGGATATTGTGATAAGAATGCCTTGTGTGCAGATAGCGAAATAGATGCTACACCGCGTAAGTACTTTGAAAAGATTAAGAAATATTGTGATGAACATGGCATTGAATTAATCTGTGAGACAGCACCTATTACACCAACTTCTTATGAGGAGTTAAATGTTAGTCTTATTCATGAGAAGATGTCCGATTTTTTCAATAGCTACGGAGTAACCTATATTGATTATAATATGGCATCTTTTGATTTGTTAGATAGAAATCAGGAAGATTATGTTGATGCGGAAGGCCATATGTGCGGAGAATTAGCAGAAAAGTTCTCTAAATTATTAGCCCAAAATCTACAGGATATTAAGCAAGAGGGCGTTGATTTAGTCCTAAATAAAGTATATGGTGAGGCGCAGTAATATGTCTTTTTTAAATGTTTCGTTTTTTGTATTTTTAATAGTAGGAGCAATTATATATTATATAATTCCAAAGAAGTTACAGTGGGTTTGGCTACTCGTATTAAGCTTTATTTATTACTTTAGCTTTAGTATAAAATGTAGCTTAGCTCTTGTATATGTAACTACAATTGTTTATTTTGCAGGTCTTTTTATTGCAAAATTAGAGCAAGATAGGAAAATTGTTCAAAATTTTGAGGGGGGGGGTAAAACTTTCCAAAGAGGATAAAAAGATAATTAAGAAAAAATTTGTCAGAAAGAAGAAGATGGTTGTGGCAGTTGCCCTTCTTTTTGCATTTGGTTTGTTAGCCGTTATTAAATACTCTGATTTTGCTATTACAAACTTTAATAGAGTGTTTTCTACAGGCTTTAAAAGCCCGAGCTTTGTGCTACCTCTTGGTTTATCCTTCTTTACATTTCAGGCAGTTAGCTATGTAATAGATGTTTACCAAGGAAAATGTAGCGCAGAAACAAACTACTTTAAGATGCTCCTATTCGTATCTTTCTTCCCTCAGATTATGCAGGGTCCTATTGGAAGATATGATCACTTTGTGGAAGGCGGCTTATTTAGTGAGCATAAGTGGGACTTAAAAAGAACCCAGTTCGGTATTCAAAGAATCGGCTGGGGTTTATTTAAGAAGCTAGTCCTTGCAGATAGAGCAGGAGTTGTGGTTTCAACAGTTACTGCCAATGTAGCTGCTTATGGCGGCTTTACTAACGTTATTACATTACTTATGTATTCAATTCAGTTATACATGGATTTCTCAGGCGGTATCGACATTGTTATAGGTGCTGCACAAATCTTTGGTGTAACTATGGATGAGAACTTTAGACAGCCTTACTTTAGTAAGTCTATTGGTGAGTTCTGGAGAAGATGGCATATAACACTTGGTGCTTGGATGAAGGATTACATTTTCTATCCCTTCTCTTTAACTAAGGCGATGAACAACTTAGGAAAGTGGGGAAGAAAGCACTTTGGTAAACACTTTGGAACAGTTATTCCAATTTGTATTGCTAATCTACTTATCTTCTTTATTGTCGGGGTTTGGCATGGCGCTGAGTGGAGATACATCTGCTATGGTGTTTATAATGGTATGATTATTGCAGTTAGTGCAGCTCTTAAGCCTTACTTTAAGAAGGGCTTAGAAGTGTGTCATATTGATGCTAAGGGTAAGTTTTGGAGCGTGGTCTCTATAATTAGAACTTTCATCTTAGTAAATATCGGCTGGATCTTTGATATATGTGCTGGTGGAATGGGTGATTGCGTTACATTTTTCAAGGGGTTATTTAGTAATTACAGCTTAGAGCAGTTATCAACAGGTTACATTACAAGTTTTGGCTTGGCTATGTATGACTATGCTATACTAGTAGCTGGTTGCCTTGTGGTGCTTTTGGTGAGTGTCCTTAAGGAAAGAGGAATTGTTATAAGAGAAGCTCTTGGAACTAAACCTTTAGTTGTTAGATGGGCAGTGTATTATATGGTTTTTGCATGTATACTGGTGCTCGGTTATATTGGTAAGAGTGGTGGATTTATGTATGCTTTATTTTAGAATAGTTGATTAATAGGTTTACTAGTGGTAATATTAGTCGGCAATTAACAATGGTAATTAAAGCTATATTGTGATAAAATAAATTGAATTTTGCAATTTTATAATTTAGGAGGAAGTTGTGAAACAGTTAGTAGAGATATATGATTATCGTCAAATGATTATTAGTTTAGTTAGAAAGGATTTAAGAGGAAGATATAAGGGTTCTATATTGGGATTCTTTTGGACATTCCTTAATCCATTATTACAGTTATGTGTATTCACATTAGTTTTCTCAGTTATTATGAAAGCTAGTTATGAACAGTATTATTTATTTTTATTCGTAGCCCTTGTTCCATGGATGTTCTTCGCATCTAGTGTTCAGGACGGATCAACAAGTATCTTAAGAGATAAAGATATGGTTAAGAAGATATACTTTCCAAGAGAGGTATTACCTATTGCTACTGTTACAAGTGGCTTTATCAATATGCTTCTTACATTTATCGTAATCTTTATAGTACTTATCTTTAGTGGTAGAGGCATTAATTTTTTAGCTCTATTATGTTTACCAGTTGTTATGATTGTACAATATGTATTATGTTTAGGAATTGCATTGATTGTTGCATCTCTTACAGTTTATCTAAGAGATTTACAGTATATTTTGGGTATCTTTACAATGGCATTACAGTATATGACTCCTGTTATGTATGGTAGTGATATGGTTCCAGATTGGGCTTTACCAATTTTTAACTTAAACCCATTAACACCTATCATTGCTATTTATAGACAGATTCTTTACTATAAGCAGGTTCCAGGACTTAGCAGCTTAGTAGAGGCATTTGTTGTAGGTATTATATTTATTATTATTGGTGAATTTTTATTTAAGAAGCTTCAGAAGGGATTTGCGGAGAACTTCTAATATATAGAAAGAGAAGTAAAAGCTTAAAAGAAGAGGTTAATTATGGTAGATAGAGAAAATGCAATTGAGGTTAGACATATAACCAAGATGTTTAGAGTTTATTATGATAAGGGAACAGAACTTAAGGATAAGGTTTTATTCTCTAAGAGAAATAAGTATGAGAACCGTAAGGTCTTAGATGATATTAGTTTCTCAGTAAAAAGAGGTGAAGCAATCGGTTTAGTTGGTAAGAACGGTTGTGGTAAGAGTACAACTCTTAAGATGTTAACAAGAATTATATACCCTAATTCAGGTGAAATTGAGATGAACGGACGTGTTTCATCTCTTATTGAGCTTGGTGCAGGTTTCCATCCTGATATGAGCGGTAGAGAGAATATCTATACTAATGCAGCTATCTTTGGTTTAACAAAGAAGGAAATTGATGCTAGACTTGAGGATATTATTGCCTTTTCTGAATTAGAGGAATATATAGATAACCCTGTAAGAACTTATTCTTCAGGTATGTATACTAGATTAGCTTTCTCAGTAGCTATTAATGTAGATGCTGATATCTTACTTATTGATGAAATCTTAGCTGTTGGTGATGCAAATTTCCAGGCTAAGTGCTTTAATAAGCTTCGTGAAATTAAGGCTAATGGTACTACAATTGTTATCGTATCTCATTCTCTAGGTCAGATTGAGCAGATCTGCGATCGCTCAATTTGGATTAAGAATGGTAAGATTGCGGCAGAGGGAATTCCAAAGAACGTTCATATGGAATATCTTGATTACATGAATGAAGAGCGAATTGAACAGGAAGAAAAAGAGAGAGTTCGTCTTCAGAGACAAGAAATGAAGGAACGTATCGAAAGAGAAGAAAAAGAACGAATTGAAAAGGAAAACGAGAAGAAGCGTAAGCGTTACGGCTCTGGAGATGCTAAGTTTACTAATGTAAGAATATTAGATAAAGATGGCAATCCACAGACAACATTTAGAACAGGTGACGAGATGACGCTTGATTTAGATTACGAAGTTTACAAGAAGGTCGTTGATGGAGTATTCGGTTTTGGTGTATTTAGAAATGATGGACTATGGGTATACGGAACTAATACAAGAATCGATCGTTTTGATAACTTTGATATAGAGGAGAATGGAAATTATAAGGTGAAGTTAAGTGATATTTCTCTTATTCCAGGACAGTATTGGGTGGATGTTACTATTGAATGGGGAGATGGTCATCCAGTGGATTACTTCAAGGAAGCCTTAAGGTTTGAAGTAGTATCTAATATTGGCGATACAGGAGTATATAGAATGCCGCATGATTGGAAACTTACAATTCCAGTAACTAATAAGTAAGGAGATGTTATATGAGTACAGTAAATGTTGATGAGATTATGAATCAGATTAGAGCTGAGATAGCTCAAAAAGGACTAAAGGAATCAGATATCAAGTTTGAGGATATTCCAATGGTTAATAATGATATTTTTGGGGATGTCTATAACTATGACGAATTCTCAAAGAGCCTTGATATGGCTAGACCACATGTAGCAGTTAATGCAAGTCCTGCATTACATGGTAATATACTTTCTAAGATTGTTAAGAAGGTTCTTAGAAGATTAATTGCTTATCATATTGAAGCAATTGTAGATGAACAGAATGAATACAATAAGTATACATTCAATGCTGTTTCAATGTTACCAGATAAGATTGATGAGTATGAGATGAGAATAGAGGCACTAGAAAAGAGAATATCAGAGTTAGAGAAGAAGTCGAATTAATATGGAGGAAAAATGATAGTACAAGTATTACCTACAATTTCTTATGGCGATGCCATTGGAAATCATGCTATTGCATTAAAGAAGTGTATTAAAGACTTAGGTTATAAGACTGAGATATATGCTTATCATGTAGATGCAAGATTACCAAAGGGAACTGCAAAAAGAGTAAAAAATATTCCAAAGTTTAAGAAGGATGATGTTGTAATATATCATATGTCTACTGGTTCACACTTTAATAATCAGTTTGGAAATTTAAAGTGTAAGAAGGTTATGATTTATCATAATATCACACCACCAGAATTCTTAGAGGAATACAATTATGATGCATCGGAAAACTGTAGAACTGGATTGGCAGAATTAGTTAATCTTTCAGATAAGGTGGATTATTGTATTGCGGTTTCTGAGTTTAATAAAAGAGATTTATTAGCAGCAGGTTTTAAATGTAAGATTGATGTATTACCTATATTAATCTCATATAGTGATTATGATAAAAAGCCTAATGAGATATTATTAGAAAATTTAAAAGATGGTGTTACTAATATTCTTTTTACTGGAAGAATTGCAGGAAATAAAAAGCAGGAAGATGTTATAGCTGCTTTTGCTGAATATCAGAAGCACTTCAATCCTAAATCAAGATTAATCCTAATCGGTAATGATGGCGGATATGAGAAGTATAGAAGAAGACTTCAAAGATTTGCTAAGCAACTTGGAGCTCACGATGTTAAGTTTACAGGACATATTAAGTTTAATGCTATACTCTCATACTATAGAGCAGCGGATCTTTTCTTATGTATGAGTGAACATGAGGGATTTTGTGTACCATTAGTAGAAGCAATGTATTTCAAAAAACCGATAGTAGCATATGCATCTACAGCTATACCTGAAACATTAGGCGGTGGTGGAATTGTATTACAGGAGAAGAATCCTTTAGAGACAGCTGCTGTAATGGATAAGGTTATTAGAGATGAGAATTTAAGAAATGCTATTATAGAGAATCAGAATAAGCGTTTAGAAGATTTCTCTAATGAAGTAATTATTGAAAGATTTAAGGAAATCTTAAAGGAAAACATTTTATAATTTCCTGAAAAAAGGACATGTTATGAAGAAAATTGCTTTAGTAGTTCAAAGGTATGGCAAGGAAGTAAATGGTGGTGCTGAACAGCATGCTAGATTTCTTGTGGAACATTTAAGAGAAACAAATAAATATGAAATAGAGGTCTTAACAACAAAGGCGATTGATTACTTAACTTGGGAAGATGAATATAAAGATAATATCGAAGAAATAAATGGTATTACAGTTAGAAGATTTTCTGTTAAGCATCCAAGAAATCTTAGAAGATTTGGGTGGATATCAACTTTAACTGATATAGGTATTAAAACTAAATTGGTGGAGAATTTATGGTTAAAGTCACAAGGCCCTTACAGTAAGGATTTAATAGATTATATAGATAAGAACAAAGATAATTACGATCTATTTATCTTTATGACTTACCTATATTATCCAACAGTTGTAGGAATGCCAAAGGTGGCGAGTAAATCCATTTTAATTCCAACAGCTCATGATGAACCAACTATATACATGAACATGTATAAGAACGTATTTAGAAAACCAGCAGCAATTTTTTATAATACAGTATCTGAAAAAGAATTTGTTGAAAAGACATTTTCAAATGCAGATGTGTTAAATAATAATGGCTTTGGTGGAGTTGGAGTTGAAATTAATAAAGATTTAGAGGATAAGATATCTAGATCTACAATCGTTAAAGACCAAAATTTACAAGATTATATTCTTTATGTAGGTAGAATTGATACTCATAAAGGATGTGACAAGCTCTTTGAATATTATAAGCATTATATAGAGCATAGTAAAAGCAATTTACAATTAGTGCTAGTAGGTAAACCGGCTATGGATATACCTAAAGATCCAAATGTGAGATATCTAGGATTTTTAAGTGAAGAAGATAAATTTGCTGTTATGAAAGAAGCAAAATTACTTATTGTTCCATCAGAATTTGAAAGCTTATCTATGGTGTTATTGGAGTCTTTATATTTAGGTGTACCGGTATTGGTAAATGCTAAATGTGAAGTATTAAAGCAGCATTGTCTTAGAGGAGATGTTGGTAAGTTTTATTATGACTATCAAGATTTTGAAGGTAATTTAAATAAATTACTTTCAAATAGCAGTTTAAGAACTCAACTAGGAATTAATGGACAGAAATATGTAGATAAGTTTTATAGTTGGGATACAATTATTGATAAACTAGATATGATGATAGAGAAAGTTATAGACAATAACAAACTGGAGGAAAAGTAATGAAATTAGCGTTTATAATGTCATGGTTTGGATTTGATATTCCAGGCGGTGCAGAGATGGAACTAAAGGGTTTAGTTACTCACCTTAAGGATGCAGGGGTAGAATTAGAAATTTTAACAACATGTGTTAAGAATTTTTATACGGATTGGAATGAAAATTATTATAAGCCTGGAAATTACGAAGAAAAAGGAATTACAATTCGTAGATTTAAGGTAAGAAAACGTGATGATGATAAGTTTAATAAGGTTAATGAAAAGCTTATGGCTAATGAATTACCTTTAACTGATGCTGAAGAAGAAATATATACAGAGGAAATGGTAAATTCTCCAGATCTTTATAAATATATTAGAGAGAATAAAGATAATTATGACTTATTTATCTTTATTCCATATATGTTTGGACCAACATATCATGGAATAAAGGAAGTTCCAGAAAAGGCTGTTATGATTCCATGCTTCCATGATGAAAGTTATATCTATATGAGAAGATTTAAAGAAGCTTTTAAGCATGTTGCAGGAATGATTTTCCATGCACAGCCAGAGTCTGATCTAGCTCATAGAGTATATGATTTATCAAAGGTAAATGCTCAGGTTCTAGGTGAGGGAGTATATACAGAAGTAGAGTATGATGCTAAGAGATTTAGAGAAAAATTTAATATTAATGATCCATTTGTACTTTACGCTGGCCGTAAAGATGCAGGTAAGAACATCTATACTTTGATTAAGTATTTTAGTGAATATAAGAAACGTAATAAGAATGATGTTAAACTTGTTTTAATTGGTGGCGGTGAAGTCCAGTTACCAGAGAATATAAAGGATGATGTAATTGATTTAGGCTTTGTGGATGTACAGGATAAGTTTGATGCATGTGCGGCAGCAGAGTTACTTTGTCAGCCATCTAAGAATGAAAGCTTTTCACTTGTTGTTATGGAAAGTTGGTTATGTGAAAGACCTGTTCTTGTTCATGATAAGTGTAATGTTACTAGATATTTTGCTAGTACAGCAAATGCAGGTTTATACTTTGATAACTATTTCGAATTTGAAGGAGCTGTAGAATATGTTTTAAATAACAAAGAAGAAGCAGCTGAAATGGGAAGAAATGGTCGAAAGTTTGTATTAGATAATTTTGCTTGGGATGTAATAGTAGATAAGTATACTAAGTATTTCCAGGAGATTATAGATAAGAATAATATAGTTTAAATGCGAGGGGAAAATGAACAAGATAAAGAAAAATATAGGAATGTGGTGTCGTAATTCATATAAAGATATTATTGCAATAATCTTAATGGCAATAATTATTACAGCTTTTTTGCAGTATTTTTATAATATATTTCAATGTAATATTAATATTCCTTTTAATTATACTGGAAATGATGAATTATCAACACTCGTTGAAGCTAAAATTACACAAGAAACAGGTTGGAATGTTCATACTGATAATTTAGCTGCGCCATATGGATTTGATAATCATAATAACATAATATCTGGATTACATAATTTTGATACTTTAACAACCAAGATATTTACACAAATTACAGGAAGTGTTGGAGCAGGGATAAATTTAACATTTTTAAGTGCTTTTTATTTGATTGCATTAATTTCATATATTGTTTTTAGAAATTTAAAGCTAAAACGATGGATATCAGCTTTAGGAGCATTGGATTTTGCAATGTTACCTTTTATTTTCTTTAGAAATGAAGAACATTTGGTATTAACATGTTATTACTTTGTACCGTTAGCAATACTTATGTGTTTTTGGCTGTATGAAGATGAAAGATTTTTCTTACCAAACAAACAGTTTTTTAAATATAAAAGGAACTATTGGGGCTTAATAATGTCGCTTTTAGTGGCTAATTCTGGAATTGTATATTGGCAGTTTTTTGCTTGCATGTTTATATGTGTTGCAGTGTTTATAAGAGTGTTAAATAAAAGACATTTTATAGATATTATAAGGGGACTAATATCTTTATTAAGTATTATAACTTTTATGATAATAGGATGTATTCCGGAAATAATATACATTATAAATAATGGTGGTGGATTAGCAGGGAGACTAAGAGGAATACAAGATTCTGAAGTGTTCTCTTTGAAAATTATACAACTTATTCTACCGGTAAGAGGGCATGGTATAAGTTATTTGGAATCAATAATTAATAGTTATAATTCAGACGTTCCTTGTGTTAATGAAAACGTGTCATCTTATATTGGTTTTGTAGGAATAATTGGTTTAATTGTTTTATTCTGCATATTGGTAACAAGAAAAAGTATTATTAAAAATGAAAAAGTGCATGAAAGATTAGCGTTTCTTTCAGGATTAAATATATTTGCAATTTTATTTGGAACAATTGGTGGATTTGGAGCTTGCATGTTTGTGTTTATGACACAAACATTACGTTCATTTAATAGAATATCAGTCCATATCGGTTTTTTTACAATTATGGCAGTGTGTCTATTGTTAGATTATTATAATGACAAGATAAAAAAATTATACGCAAAAATAATATTTATATTAGTAGTAGGCGCTATGTTTATGATAACGATATGGGAACAAAACCCTAAGTTAACGTTTGATTATGAAAGTGTCGAAGAGTCATGGGTTAGTGATGATAATTTTGTAGCGGAAATTGAAAATGTTATGGATGATGGGGCAATTATATATCAATTACCTTATCAACCTTATCCAGAAAGCGGTTGTCAATTAGGTATGTATCCACAAGAGTTATTTAAGGGATATATGCATTCTCATAAACTTAGATGGACCTACGGAATAACAAAAGATACAGAGGATGCAGAATATATACAGCATTTCGCGTTACTAGAAACTTCTGAAATGGTAGCTGAATTAAAAGAAGCAGGATTCTCGGGAATATATATTTGCCGAAAAGCATATACAGAAACTGATTTAGATAAGCTGGAAACTGAACTTACTGAATTATTAGGAGAACCTATAATAAGTGAAGATAATACATTGAGCTTTTTCAAAATCGATTAGTTTTGTAAAAAGAGTAATATGCAGTAAGTATTGAAAAAATAGTATATAAATGCTATATTGAGCAATGTTGTAATAAAAATGGAGGATTAAACATGAAAGTAGTTTTACTTGCGGGTGGATACGGGACTAGAATTAGTGAAGAGAGTCAGTATAAACCAAAGCCAATGATTGAAATAGGGGAGAAACCTATCTTATGGCATATTATGAAGGAATATGAGTATTATGGATTCAATGAATTTGTAATATGTGCTGGTTATAAGCAGCATGTTATAAAGGAATGGTTTGCAGATTATTTCTTACATAATAGCGATATAACATTTGATTATACTGATGGTAAGAATGAGATGATTATTCATGAAAACCATAGTGAGCCATGGAAGGTTACAGTAGTAGATACAGGTCTAAATACTATGACTGGTGGTAGAATTAAGAGAATTCAGAAGTATGTTGGTAATGAACCTTTCTTAATGACTTATGGTGATGGTGTTTGTGATGTTGATATTAAAAAGTTAGTTGAATTCCATAAAGAACATGGAAAGATAGCTACATTAACAGCAGTTATGCAGGAACAACAGAAAGGTGTCTTAGATATAGATGGTGATAATGCTGTTAAATCCTTCAGAGAGAAGAGCCAGATGGATGGAGCACCTATTAATGCAGGTTATATGGTATTAAATCCAGAAATCTTTGATTATATTGAAGGTGATACTACAGTTTTTGAAAAAGAACCTTTGGAAAAACTTGCAGCTGAAGGTGAATTAATGTCATATCTACATAAGGGTTATTGGCAGTGTATGGATAATATGCGTGAAAAGCAAATGCTTGAGAAGTTATTAAAGGCAGATAAGGCTCCATGGAAGAAATGGAATTAAGGAGATTAAAATGGATTTAAGTTTTTTTAATGGAAAGAAAGTTTTAGTAACTGGTCATACAGGCTTTAAGGGTACTTGGCTTTGCAGAATATTAATTAATGCTGGTGCAGATGTAACAGGATATTCTTTAAATCCTCCTACTAATCCTAATTTATTTTCATTAGCTGATGTAGAAGATAAGATGAATTCTGTAATAGGTGATATTAGAGATTTAGAACATCTAAAGCAAGTGTTTAAAGAAGTACAACCTGAAATCGTAATGCATTTAGCAGCTCAACCAATTGTTAGAGATTCATATAAGGACCCTGTCTATACATATGAAACAAACGTTATGGGAACAGTAAATATTTGTGAATGTGTAAGATTGAATTCATGTGTTAAATCATTCTTAAATGTAACAACAGATAAGGTTTATCACAATAATGAATGGGAATGGGGATATAGAGAGAATGAACCATTAGATGGTTATGATCCTTATTCAAATAGTAAGTCATGTTCAGAACTTGTTACGCATAGTTATATTAATTCGTTTTTTAATGATGCTAATGTAGCAGTTTCAACTGCAAGAGCTGGTAACGTAATTGGTGGAGGAGATTTTGCTAATGATCGTATCGTTCCAGATTGCGTTAGAGCAGCAATTAAAAAAGAAGATATAGTTGTAAGAAATCCATATTCAACAAGACCATATCAGCATGTATTAGAACCATTAGCTGCATATCTTATGATTGTAATGAAACAGTATGAAGATAAGAAGTACGCAGGATTTTATAACGTAGGACCTGATGATATTGATTGTATAACTACAGGGGTATTAGTTGATACATTCTGTAAAAAATGGGGTGAAAACCTTAAATGGATCAATAAATCTGATAATGGACCTCATGAGGCAAATTTCTTAAAGCTAGATTGTTCTAAGTTAAAATCAACATTTGGTTGGAAACCAAGATGGAATTTTGATATGGCTATAGAAAAGTCAGTTGAGTGGTCAAAAGTTTATGCAAACAATGGTGATATCGTTGAATGTATGGATAATGAAATAAAAGAGTTTTTTAATTAGTGAAAGGGAAAAAGTATGTTTGAGAATAAGAGTGAATTAGATGCAAGAAAAGAAATTCTTGATATTGTAGATGAATATTGCAAAAAGTATCATGCTAATAATGGCATTGCAGAGAAACAGTGGAAAGAAGGAGATAGAATTTCATATGCAAGTAGAGTTTATGATTCTGCTGAAATGAAGAATTTAGTTAATGCTTCTTTAGAGTTTTGGTTAACAGCTGGCCATTATACAGATGAATTTGAAAAGAAGTTAGGCGAATACTTAGGAGTTAGATATGTTTCAGTTGTAAACTCAGGTTCATCTGCTAACTTAAATGCATTTATGGCATTAACATCACCTCTACTTGGCGATAGACAGGTTAAGCGTGGAGATGAAATGATTACTGTTGCAGCAGGTTTCCCAACAACAGTTACACCTGCTATTCAGTATGGTGTTGTACCAGTATTCGTTGATGTTACTATTCCACAGTACAATATTGATGTTACAAAGTTAGAAGAAGCTTTATCAGACAAGACAAAGGTTGTAATGATTGCTCATACATTAGGTAATCCATTTGACTTAACAGCAGTAAAGGATTTCTGTGATAAGCATAATTTATGGCTTATTGAAGATAACTGTGATGCCCTAGGTTCTAAGTATAACTATAAGGGTGAAGAAAAGTTTACAGGTACAATTGGTGATATCGGAACAAGTAGTTTCTATCCTCCACATCATATGACAATGGGTGAAGGTGGTGCAGTGTATACTAATAATCCATTACTAAATAAATGCATTCGTTCATTTAGAGATTGGGGAAGAGATTGTGTTTGTCCATCAGGTAAAGATAATTTATGTGGTCATAGATTTGATAAGCAGTATGGAGAATTACCTTTAGGTTATGATCATAAGTATGTATATTCTCATTTTGGTTACAACTTAAAGGCTACTGATATGCAGACAGCTGTTGGTTGTGCACAGTTAGAAAAGTTCCCTTCATTTGTTGAAAGAAGAAGACATAATTTTGCAAGATTACATGAAGCATTACAGCCTGTAGCTGATAAGATTATTCTTCCTACACCTTGCGAAGGAAGTACACCAAGCTGGTTTGGTTTCTTAATTACAGTTAAGGAAGGCATTGATAGAAAGAAAGTTGTTGAATATGTTGAAAATCATGGCGTACAGACAAGAAACTTATTTGCAGGTAATTTAATTAAGCATCCATGCTTCGATCAGATGCGTGCAACTGGTGAAGGTTATAGAGTTGTTGGCACATTAGAAAATACAGATCGAATTATGAGAGATACATTCTGGGTTGGTGTTTATCCAGGAATGACAGATGAAATAATCGATTACATGGCTAAGACAATTATTGAGGCCGTAAATCAATAATATAATAATTTTTTCATTAGAGAAGTTTTTATAAGAAATTATAGAAACTTCTCTATGTGTGTTTATGAAGGGAGAAATTTCATGAAAGTTAGATTAGCTGATTATGTAGTGGATTTTTTAGTTAAACATGGTGTTAAAGATACATTTATGGTTGTAGGTGGAGGAGCAATGCATTTAAATGATGCATTTGGTCATAACGAATCTATGCATTGTACTTATAATCATCATGAACAGGCATGTGCTATTGCAGCAGAAAGCTATGCAAGATTAGAGAATAATATAGCAGCATTATGTGTTACAACAGGTCCTGGAGGAACAAATGCTTTAACAGGTGTTCTTGGTGGATGGTTAGATTCAATTCCTATGTTTGTTATTAGTGGACAGGTTAGATATGATACAACAGCAAGATATGCTATGCAGTATACAGACGGTTTGCCATTAAGAGCAGTAGGAGATCAGGAATATGATATTGTAAAATCCGTAGAAAACATGACAAAATATGCTGTAATGATTGAGAATCCAAATGATATTCGTTATGCATTAGAAAAAGGATGGCATTTAGCTACAACAGGACGTCCAGGCCCAGTATGGATAGATATTCCAGTAAATTATCAAGGCTCATATATTGAAACAGATGATTTACATGGTTATTTTGGAACAGAAGATCAGGAAAAAGATGATGCTATGTTACCTCCTATTGCTTCTGAAGAAACAGTAGAAAAGATTATCGATATGATAAAAGAAGCCAAAAGACCGGTGATTTATGCTGGCGGTGGCATAAGATTATCTGGTGGATATGATGAATTTAGAAAAGTTATTGATAAATTAAATGTACCTATAGCTACATATTGGAATAGCGTAGATTTAATCGAAACAGATAATCCACTTTATGTTGGTAGAGGCGGAAATATGGGTGATAGAGCAGGAAATTTTGCTGTTCAGAACTCAGATTTATTATTAGCTATAGGAACTAGAATTTCTATTCGTCAAACAGGTTATAGCTTTAATACATGGGCTAGAGAAGCAAAAGTCATAATGGTTGATATTGATAGAGCTGAAATGAAAAAGCATACTATTCATGTAGATATACCAGTTTGGGCAGATGCTAAGGATTTCTTAACAACTTTAAATAATGTAATTGATAAGAAAATAGCTAAAAACGAGCATGTATTTACTGAAGATAGTTGGGTAAAACAGTGTCAGGAATGGAAAGCTAAATATCCAACTACTCTTGAAAGACATTGGAATAACGATGGTAAGACAGCTAATGTATATGCATTTATTAACTATTTAAGTGATAATTTAAAAGAAGGCTCTTTAACAGCTGTTTCTAATGGAGCTTGTTGTGTAGTAGGTCATCAGAATTATGTAATAAAGAAGGATACAAGATTTATTATTAATAGTGCAGTTGCTAGTATGGGATATGGTTTACCAGCTGCTATTGGTTTATGTGTAGCAGGGGGTAAAAAAGATACTATCTGCCTAGAGGGTGATGGCTCTATAATGATGAACTTACAGGAATTACAGACAATTATAACTAATAAATTACCAATTAAGTTATTCTTAATAAATAATAGCGGTTATCATTCAATAAGATTAACACAGAACAACTTATTTAAAGATAAGTGTAAAATTGGTATAGGTCCTGAATCGGGAGATTTAAGTTTCCCAGAGTTCAAAAAGCTTGCAGAAGCATTTGGTTATCCATATTTATCAGCTCATAATAACGAGGAAATGAAAGAAGCAGTCGATAAGGCTCTTTCAATGGATGGATTTGTATTCTGTGAAGTATTTACTGATACTAAGCAGGTATGGGAACCAAAGAGTGCAACAAAGAGACTAGAGGATGGAAGTTTGGTAAGTCCTCCACTTGAAGATTTAGCCCCATTCTTACCACGCGAAGAAGTACTTAGTAATTTATATATTAAACCTGTAGAAGAGGTGTAAAGTGAAAAAAGCGATAATTACAGGTCCAACAGGAACTATAGGAATGGCATTGATTAATGAATTAGTTAATAATGGTGTTGAAGTAGTAGCTGTTGTTAGACCAAATTCTACTAGATCAAGTAGAATTGTAGAAAATAGTAAAATCAAGAAAGTGGAATGTGATTTATCTGAATTAGATAAATTACCAGAGATTCTTGAAAAAGAAAACATTTCTGATATAGATACTTTTTATCATTTTGCATGGGATGGTACATTTGGTAATAGCCGTAACAATATGTATGGACAAAATGAAAACGTTAAGTATTCCCTAGATGCTGTAAAAGCAGCTTCAAGAATAAAGTGTAAAACCTTTATAGGTTCAGGTTCACAAGCTGAATATGGTCGTTTTGAAGGTAAACTAAATGCATTAACACCAACCTTTCCAGAAAATGGATATGGAATTGCTAAGCTATGTGCTGGACAGATGACAAGAATAATGTGTGAAGAATTTGGAATAAAGCATATATGGACTAGAATTTTAAGCATATATGGACCATATGATGGTGATAAGACTATGATTATGAGTTTGATTTCAAGTCTTTTACAAGGTCAAAAACCGTCTTGTACATTAGGAGAGCAAAAGTGGGATTATTTATATTCAAAAGATGCTGCAAAAGCTTTTAGATTATTAGGTGAAAAGGGTAAGCATGGAAAGATTTATACTATAGGATCAGGAAGTGTGAGACCTTTAAAAGATTATATTGTTGGAATGAAGAATCAAATTAATCCAAAAGCAGAAATTGGTTTTGGCGATATACCTTATGGTAATAAACAGGTTATGTACTTATGTGCAGATACCACTGAATTAGTTAATGATACAGGTTTTGAACCAGGTTATAGCTTTGAAGAAGGAATAAATGAAACCATAGATTGGATTAAAAATGGTAGGAGATAAAATGAAAAAGATTAGTATTATGATTCCTTGTTATAATGAGGAAGAGAATGTTATACCAATTAGCGAAGCCATCATTGAAATGTTTGCTAAGGATTTACCTAATTACGATTATGAAATATTATTTATAGATAATGATTCAAGAGATACTACTAGGGTTAAATTAAGACAATTATGTGAGGGCAATAAAAAGATAAGAGCGATTTTTAATGCAAAGAATTTTGGACAGTTTAACTCACCTTACTATGGAATATTACAAACAACAGGTGATTGCACAATTCCAGTATGTGCTGATTTTCAGGATCCAATAGATGTTATTCCTCAGTTAGTAGCAAAATGGGAAGAAGGATATAAGATTGTTTGTGCAGTTAAGACAACAAGTAAAGAAAATAAGATTATGTACTTCTTAAGATCTTGTTATTACAAAATGATAAAGAAGATGTCTTCAGCAGAACAAATTGAACACTTCACTGGATTTGGTTTGTACGATAAGTCCTTTGTTAAGGTTTTAAGAGATTTAAAAGATCCTATTCCTTTTATTAGAGGTATTGTTGGAGAACTTGGCTTTAAAAGAACAGAGATTGAGTACACTCAGGCACAAAGAAGAGCTGGAAAAACTCATAATAACTTTTATACATTATATGATGCAGCAATGCTAAGTTTTACATCATATACTAAAATAGGATTACGTCTTGCAACATTTATAGGTGCATTTGTGGGCTTTATTAGTGTTGTGATAGGTCTTGTGTATTTAGTGTTAAAGTTAATATATTGGGACCGTTTTGCAGCAGGTATGGCACCGTTGATTATATTGGTTAGTTTCTTAGGTGCCCTACAGTTATTCTTTATAGGATTAATGGGTGAATATATTATAAGTATGAATCAAAGGTTAATGAACCGTCCATTGGTAGTCGAAGAAGAAAGAATTAACTTTGATGAGTAAATATATCTATTTGAATGGAGAATCATATGAAATATATATATAATATTATAGAAAAAATTGGATTGTTTTTTCTAAGGATAATATTTAAGATCCTTCATAAAGAATTAAGTCCAGAGGTAGAAAAATCATTTGTTGAATTTATAAAATTTGGTATAGTTGGACTTTCTAACACTGTTATATCGTATTTATTATATTTAATTACACTTACGATATTAGATAAGAATCATCTTTGTATTAGATATGATTATTTTATAGCTAATATGGTTGCATTTATTTTGAGTGTATTATGGTCATTTTATTGGAACAATAAATATGTATTTACAGTAAATGATGGAGAAGAGCGAAATATTTTTGCTGCGCTAATTAAAACTTATATGTCATATGCTTTTACAGGATTGTTTTTAACTAATGTTTTAGCATTTTTATGGGTTGATATCCTAGGTGTTAGCAAATTAATATCTCCACTAATAACACTAATAATAAGTGTACCAATTAACTTTGTTATGAATAAGTTATGGGCATTTAAAAGTAAAGAAGTGAACTAATACTATATTTTGAATTTTATATATTTCCCAAATAAAAAATGGCGTTGATTTCAACGCCATTTTTTTATGTGGTATTATTGTTAAGCACGGATGTGCTAACTAGCTAAAAGTCTATCATATAATAATTAATAAATCAATAAAATAGTTATTGTAATTAACATATATTTTATGATTAAAGTAATGTTAATTGGTGCATTATATTTTAATGTGTGCTATAATCGTTCCGTTAATGACTAAATTTTGACAATCCTATTTGGAGGAATTAATAAGTTATGAAGTGTATTATTTTAGCTGGTGGTAGTGGAGATGCTTTATGGCCATTATCACGCAGACAATTTCCTAAACAGTTTATGAATGTTAAGGAAGGAAGATCTATATTACAGGAGACAGTAGTTCGTAACATGCCTTTCTGTGATGAGTTTTTAATTATTACTAATGAAAGTTATAAGCATATTGTTAACGGTCAATTGAAGGCTTTCCAAAGCCTTAAGTATCGTGTATTACTAGAAGGTGAAGCACATGGAACTGCAGCAGCTATTATGCTTGGTACTTTGTTCTGCAACCAGACAGAAACTGTATTAGTAGTTAATTCAGATAATTTAATTGAAGGCGATGATTATAAAGATACAATTATTGCTGCAAAGGAATTATCTAAGAATGGCGATATTGTAACAGTTGGTTCAAAGCCTCTTTATAGAACATCTACTCTTGGATACATAAAGAGAAAAGGGGAATTAGTTACTCAGTATATTTCAAAGGTTAACTTTGATAACATGCAAAGTAGAGACTTTAGTTATGAAGAGGGCTATCTTTGGAATACAGGCATTTTAGTATTTAGTGCAGGTGCCATGGTTAATTTGGTTAATAAAGTTAATCCTGAGCTATTTAAGAAGTGTAAATTAGCAAAGAGAAAAGTTCCTGCTATTAAACGTTCAATTAAGTTTAATGAGAATGTGATGAAAGATATTCCAACAGGAAGTATTGAAACTTTAGTATTTGAGCAGGCTGATAAGATTAAGGTTGTAGAAGCTACATTTGGATGGAAGGATGTAGGTTCGGCTAATGATTTAGAAGACATTGCACAGGTACATAATCAGGAATTTGTAATTAAAAAAGACTGTAACAATGTAACAGTTATTAACGAAGCAGAGAGAAAACTTGTTGTAGCTAATGATTTAAAAGACATTGTGGTTGTTAATACAGAAGATGCATTATTAGTGTCTTCAAGGCGTTCAGCTGATAGTATTAAAGATATCATTAAGGATAATAAAGATACTTATGAGATGTACTTTGATCATAACAGAATTTCTTATAAAGAATGGGGTACACATGAGCTCTTAAGTTATAACGAAGGTTATAAGGTTCGTAAGGTTACAGTTTATCCTGGATATCAGATGAACTTACATAAGCATGAACTTAGAACAGAACATTGGTCAGTAGTTGAAGGTGTGGCAACTATTACAGTTGGAGATGAGACTAAGGACTATAATAGATTTGAAAGCGTAGATGTACCAATAGGTGTAATGCATAAGGTTGCCAATAAGACTGATAAGGATTTAATTATTATTGAAATCGGAATAGGTGAGAATCTTATGGATGATGATTTCGTAAAGATTTATCAGAGCAATGTAGATACTAATAATGTTGTTGCGGCAGCAGAGCCAATCGTTAAGCTTGATCCAGCCTTTAAGGATAATCTTTGGGGTGGAACTAAGCTTCGTGATGTATATGGTAAGAAATGTGATTACGACATTATTGCTGAGAGCTGGGAGTTATCAGCCCATCCAGATGGACTTAGTAGAATTGCATCAGGTAAATACAAAGGTAGATTATTTAATGATTACTTAAGTATAATTGGAAAAGAGTCTTTAGGTTGGAAGTGCCAAGCACAAGATAGATTCCCAATTCTTATTAAGTTTATCGATGCTAAGAAGGATCTTTCAATTCAGATTCATCCTGATGACGAGTATGCTCTTGAGAAAGAAAATGAGTATGGTAAGAATGAGATGTGGTATGTAATAGATGCAGAACCAGGAGCATTCCTTTACTGTGGTCTAAAGAGAGATGCTACTAAGGAAGAGATTGAAAAAAGAATTAAGAATAATACAATTACAGAAATTCTTAATAGAATCGATGTTAAACCTGGAGATGTAGTAATGGTTAAGGCCGGAACTATTCATGCTATTGGTGCAGGTATCTTAATAGCAGAGATTCAGCAGAATTCAAACTGTACATACAGAATGTATGACTACGATAGAAGAGATAAGTTTGGTAATTTAAGAGAATTACATGTTGCACAGTCCTTAGATGTAGTTGTACCGGAAAAGTTTGTTAAGGATAATAAGAACGAAGTTGTTCTTGCACGTAATGAGCATTACACAGAAGAACGTCTTGTTCAGTGTAAGTACTTTGAAGTAACAAAGTATGAAGTAAATGACGAAGTAAGAATACCTGTAGATGAAGCATCATTTATGTCAGCATTATTCATTGAGGGAAATGGTAGTATTGCTGTAGAAGATGAAAAGGGTGAGATATCTATGAAGTATAAACCGGCAGACAGTTTCTTTGTTAGTGCAGGAAAGAAAGAGATTATTATTAGAGGAAAGGGTACTTGCCTTATTACTCATGTATAGAATGATAGCTCTACTAGAAAATCTAGTAGGGCTATTATTATGTGAAACTATTGTGTTTTGAAAAATATTAGATATAATAGTATATTGTTTAGGTATAATAAAGATGATTTAAACAATTGTTAGAAGAAGATTAGAACGGACAGTGTAGCAGTATTAATACCATGCTATAATGAAAGTGCAACAATTGAGAAAGTTGTAAAAGATTTCAAGAGGATATTCCATAGGCGGTTATTTATGTTAATGATAACAACTCAAGTGATGGAATAGATGAAATCGCAAGAGCTACAGGAGCTGTAGTTAGATATGAAAGACATCAGGGAAAAGGTAACGTTATAAGAAGATTGTTTAGAGACATCGATGCAGAATGTTATCTAATGGCCGATGGAAATGATATATATTCAGCAAGTGAAGCTAAGGAAATGGCAAGACTTGTATTAGAAGAACAGGCTGATATGGTTGTAGGTGATAGATTATCATCAACATACTTTATAGAGAGTAAGAGCCCATTTTATAACTTTGGTAATGGTTTGGTTAGGTTCTCCATTAATCATATCTTTAAGACAAAGAATAATGATATTATGACAGGCTATAGAGCTATGAGTTATCAGTTTGTAAAGACATTCTCAGTTAATGGACAGATTCCCAACACTTATTGTTTGCTGCTTTATGATTTTAACATCAATAATTGCTATTTTCTTTTAATAAAAGCAAATAAACTATATATATCATAAGTTATACAATAAATTAATAATAACACATAACATAATTGAGTTAGTATAGTATTAAAAGTGTAATTTGGATAACCTGTAATAGGTATTTGTAAACCCAATAATGCTATAGGTAGCTGCATTATTAACATAATTACAAAAATTAAGGTATCTAAATTAAGTTTTAAATAATTAACATCTCTTAGATAAAATATAAAACTAAATAATAAGAAAGAAGTTGTATAAGCTGTTGATTGTTGAACGGTAAAAATAGCTATAACAATAAATAAGATTTTCATTTATCTTTTACACATAAGCTCAACAATATAATAATAAATGCTACTACATAAGAAATTTTTTGCATAAAACTTATTATATTTATGTAAGGATATATATTAATGTCAGCTCCAGTTATTTTTTGTGTAAGGGCAATCATAGTTTTAAAGATACATTGTAAGCCAAAATATCCAAAATTATTTACTCCAGTTCCTGAAAATCCTAAAAGAATTATAAAAATTGTTTTATTGCAGATAGTCCACCAAAAAATAGAGAGGAAATAAAAATAATGATAAACCTACGATAACGGTTTTATAGCGTCTATATATTTTTTTTCTTTAATTAGGATAATGCCGAAAAATACTGGATATAGTTTTAAATTTGCGGCTACAGCTAAACAGGTAAGTGCCATATTACGTTTAAATTTAGATTTGTTATCATAGTTATTTAAAAAATACATGATTAGTGCAATTGTAGGTAAAATAATATTACCTCGTTTTATAGCGTAAATCACTCCAATTGAATAACATAAAGTAATTGAAACTACAGTATTATTAGAATATTTTTTAGTATATCTTTTAGTATATATAAGTAGCAATATTGTAATTATAAATAGCATCATACTATTTTGTAATGTACGTAAATCCGCTGCAGTTCCATACGCATTCATTATAGCTCCCATATTTGTTGGAATTATCGATTTTATATATGATGGAAGAATGCAATATAACCCATAAAAAAATTTGCTAGAAGTGGATATACTGTATCAAATCCCATATAAGGATTTGTCCCTTGTGTATATAGAATACTTGAAAAGAAATCCATACCTGTATCTAAATTATTAACAAATAATAATTCTTGAGATGCTGAACCATCTAAAAATAAATCGAGAAAGATCCAAACAAAAATTGATAACAAAATTGATATTATTGTAATAGTTCTAGCTTTAAGTTTCATGATAACCCCTTTTTTGAATTAATCTAGTTAAATTAAAAGTAATTATTTGATTTATAGCCATATTTAGAAAATAAAAGGTATTAGTCATTTAATCTTATATGCGATATAACGTATAACATACAAATACTGTCGTAGATTGACTTTTTATGCACCAAGTGCTATATTTTTTGGTGTCTATTATTAAATAGTACAATAAAAAGAAGGGTGAGAGTAGTCAATGAATAAGTATAAAAAAGCAGCGATATTTGTATTCTTGTTTGTATTATATAGTGCTTTTATCATTTGGAGATTTTCTTTTTGGGCGCTAAATTCCGACTATGCAAATTTAGTACTTGAAGCAAAAGATATTTTAAGTGGAAATTTTTTTAGATCTAACTGGAACTTAACTGGAATTTCATTTCTATTTACAGATGTAATATATTATATAATAGGAGTATTGGTAGCAGGAGTTTCGAGTAGGGCTTATGTAATAGCTTCCGGATTGATGCAAATTGCATTAGTTTTGGTTTCGCTGTTGTTAATTAAAGATAAGTTTGAAAAATCAAAGTGGGAAAAGGGCTTATTATTTTTAATTTATGCCATGTTACCCGGATTATTTGCACTTAATCTTTTACGTGCTCATGTAGGCGTTTTTGTAATTTCGTTTGTAAATGTATTTATTGTTACTAAATTAAATGAATGTGTTGAAAAAAAGAAAATTATATTACTTGGATTATTATATATTATTTTAACAGCACTTGCAGTTGAAAGTGATCCGATAATCATATTATTACTAATAGCTCCAATGTGTTTTTGGGCTTTTTGGAGCTTTATATTAGATAAGATAAGTTTAAATAGAGCAGGTATAATTGTTGCCATTAATGCTATCGGTTTAATAACTGGTTTTTTACTAGATAAATTATACTTTTTTGTAGGAGGAGCAAATAAAAATTCTTTTTTAGATTCAAAATTTTTTGTATCATTAGAGAGTTTACCTAGTAAAATAATTGTTTACATAAGAAGTATTTTATATTTGGTTGATGGAAATTTTGAAAATACCCAACTGTTTTCTGTAAAAACAGTATTTTATGCAATCAATGTTTTAATTGTATTAATGTTTTTTTGCATAATAATATCTAATATTATTAAATTTCTATCAGGTAAAGATTATGATTTTATAACTACAATATTAGGCTTAGCCTTTATTATAATGTCATTGGTATTTATTATGACTACAATTTCGGTTGATTATATAAGTGCAAGATATTTATCATTTTTTGATGCGCTTGTTGCTATTGTGTTTATAAGAAATTATGATAATTTAATTATTAATAAAAACAAGAAAACGAAAATAACCGTACTAATAACATTATTATTAGTGCTTGTTTTAAAAGCTTATATGGTACACTTAGATGAAAAAGAAAGTACAGATGACACATTACAACTTATAGAAACATTGGAAGATAATAATTTAACAACTGGTTATGCAGGATTTTGGGAAGCATCTAAATTAACAGTTTTATCTAGAGAAAGTGTTAAGGTTAGAGCTGTTATATGTGAAGGGGAAGATTATGGAATGTATAACTGGTTTTGTAAATCATCTTGGTATGAAGAACCATCGAATTACATTATAGTTTATGATGGTGACATATTTGGCATAAATAGTAATAATATTTTTAAGATATTAGGACAACCTCAAAAAGTGTTGGAATCTGGGCAATATAAAATATGTGTATATGATTATGATATAAGTACAAAATTGGCATGGTAGTATCATAATCCATGTTTTTATAACTGCGAAAGAATGTAAAGTGGTATAAATTACAACATTAAATATATTTAATCGTTATAAATAGCTGATATTTAAAATAAAAATTTTTATAATATGAGTGAATCTTATAGATGCTATCTCGTAGTGTAAGGGATAGCATCTAATTTGTTTAGAATGTATGAAAAACTGAGATTATATTTATGAACAAGAGTGGACATATGGATGCTATACTATATTTTATAGTTAGCATTCATTTTTATTGAAACATACTTAGAAGTTAGGATGATTATAAGTAAATTAATCTATACTGTAGGAATTAAATATGATTTATAGAAACTGTAAATTACAAATTAATTTAAACAAATAATGTATATTTATTTTTTTAAAGACTGATAAAAATGGAATTCAACGTATAAAATATGGTAATATAAATATGAAAAGTATTGACTTTAAATAATAAAAAGCTATTTCTTATTAATTTAAATAGTGTATAATTATATTGCAAGTTCTACATTTATGATATATTTAATACACGATAGTGATTCATTTAGAACATGGTGGAGAAATATGGATTGGGCTAAGTTATTATATGAAAGTCCCAAACTGTTCTTAATTAGTTTGTTTAAATGGATGGTAATTACATTTGCAATAGGATTTGCAGCTTATATATTATACCAATTTGTATGTTTTATGTTTTTTAAGTTAAAGTTCTTGGTTATAAAAGAACCAAAGGTGATGGAAACTGAAGAATAGAATGATTAAGAGGGAGGTAGCTAATAGTGGCTACCTCTTTTTTGATTTGTGTTATAAGGAATATCTTATTTTGAAACATTATTTGTGTTCTTTTAAATATACTCCTTGTATACCAACTCGATATAAGTTATAATATTACTATCCAAATGTATAACTAAATAAGGAGGTTTTTATGGCAGAATTAATGATTTATCGTTGCAACATTTGCGGCAATATTATCATGAAACTTCATGATGGGGGCGGTCCATTAGTATGTTGCGGTCAGGACATGACTTTACTTAAGGCTAACACAACAGATGCAGCTACAGAGAAGCATGTACCAGTAGTAGAGTGCAACGGTGATGAAGTTATCGTAAAGATTGGTGAAGTAGAGCATCCAATGGTGGAAGAGCACTTCATTCAGTTTGTCTGTCTCCAGACAGAAGATGGTGTACTTGTAGAGTATCTTAAGCCAGGTCAGCCACCATGCGTTAAGTTTAACCTTGGCGGAAAGAAGGCAGTAGCAGCTTATGAGTACTGCAATCTTCATGGTCTTTGGAAGAAAGATTTATAAGACTTGTAACATTTTTTAAAAGAAAATGCTACTAATAAACAACCCCATTGGGTCGTGTTAATAACAGTGATGATAGCTGTTGATTGATACGGGCTGATGGGGTTGTTTGGTTTGTATTATAAGAAATGGTATCAATAGAATAGAATAATTTACAATTTATATAATTTGGATTATAATAATCTAAATTATATAAATTGTGATGGAGGTTTGCTATGGAACTATTTGTTGGAAGAGAAGAAGAATTAGAAACATTAGAAAACGAGTATAATAGCAGCTCACCAGCTTTTGTAGTTGTTTATGGAAGAAGACGAGTTGGTAAAACAACTTTGATCAATCATTTTTGTGAGAATAAGAAATCTATATATTATTTGGCAACAGAAGAAAGCGAATTTGAAAATAGAAATGCCTTTAAAGATTTAGTTTCATTAGAACTTGAAGATGAGCTTTTATCTAGTGCTAATCTTGATACTTGGATGCCTATTTTTAAAAGAATAGCAGAGGAATCAAAGAAAGAGAGAATTGTATTAGTAATTGACGAATTTCAATATCTAGGTAAGTCTAATAAGGCATTTCCTTCTATTATGCAAAAGGCTTGGGATGAGATATTATCTAAGGCTAATGTAATGCTTATATTATGCGGTTCTTTAATTAATATGATGACCTCACAGGTGCTAAATTATGATTCTCCACTTTATGGAAGAAGAACTGCGCAGATAAAACTAAAGCAGATTGATTTTTCATACTATCATTTATTTGATGAAACTTTAAATTTAGATCAGCAAATAATGCAATATGCGGTAACAGGTGGTGTTCCAAAATACATAGAGTTATTTAGTAAAGACAAGGATATTTATAAAGCGATAAAAAAGAATGTGCTTTCTCTTAATTCATTTTTATACGCTGAACCTGAGTTTTTATTACAAAAGGAAGTATCTGAAGTAGGAAGTTATTATTCAATATTAAAAACTATTGCTGCCGGTAATTATAAACTATCTAAAATAGCTACTTATCTTGAAGTTGCTCAATCAAAGTTAACCTCATATTTAAAGGTCTTAGTGGACCTAGATATAATCGAGAGAGAAGTTCCCATAACTGAGGAGAATCCAAGTAAGAGCAAGATGGGTTTGTATAAGATTAAGGATAATTTTATAGTTTTCTGGTTTAAGTTTATATATCCTAATAGGGGATTATTAGAATCTGGAAAAGGACAATATGTAGAGGATAAGATAAAGAAGAATTTTATAGATAATCATGTCTCATATGTATATGAAGACATATGTAGAGAAGATGCATGGAATTTATTGGCAAATGGAATACCTTTTAATAGATTAGGAAGATGGTGGGGAGCTAAAGATGTTGAAATTGACATACTAGCGTATGATTCTAACGGCGAAGATATCGTGTTTGGAGAGTGTAAATACTCTAAGAATAAAAAGGGAATGGATGTATTGATGTCCTTAAAAGAGAAGGCTAAAAGTGTTAAATGGAAGACACAATCAAGAAGAGAGTATTATTGCATTTATTCGAAATCTGGTTTTACAGATGAATTAATAGATTTTGCATCAAAGAATAGCAACGTTATTCTAAAGCAGTTATCTTTATAATATGTAGTTATAATCAATAAAAAAGCGTTACCGCCAAGTAATTCACCTAGTGAAAAACCTGCGATAACGCTTTCATTTCATATATATCTAATCTTTATCCCTAAGATTATTTCTAATTAGTAGTTTTCTTCATGCACTTCAAAGAAGCTCTTTGGATGTGCACAGACTGGACATGCCTCAGGAGCTTTTGTACCAACAACGATATGGCCACAGTTACGGCATTCCCAAACCTTAACTTCGCTCTTCTCGAATACCTGCTTTGTTTCAACATTCTGTAAGAGCTTTCTATAACGTTCCTCATGCATCTTCTCGATTGCTGCAACCATTCTAAACTTAGCAGCTAAAGCTGTAAAGCCTTCTTCTTCAGCAGTCTTAGCAAAACCATCATACATATCTGTCCATTCGTAGTTCTCGCCTTCTGCAGCTGATAAAAGGTTAGCTGGTGTATCACCAAGACATCCAAGTTCCTTGAACCATAACTTAGCATGTTCCTTTTCGTTGTTAGCTGTCTTCTCGAAGAGAGCTGCAATCTGCTCGTAGCCTTCTTTTCTTGCTACTGAAGCAAAATATGTATATTTATTACGTGCCTGTGATTCACCAGCGAAAGCTGTCTCTAAGTTCTTCTCTGTCTGTGTTCCTGCATACTTGTTCATAATTAAATGTCCTCCTTAAAATAAAAAATTAATGATTCTTTTTGCAATCGTCGCATATATAAGAAACCTTAAGGTCATAAGATAGTATCTTAATACCGGATTGCTTTTCAATTGATTCTGTTAGATCCTCAAATGTGAAATCGGAAATCTTACCACACTTAGCACATATTAAATGATCGTGACGAACAGTCTTATCGTATCTGTCTGACCCACCGTCCATTGCAATCTTTCTAACATCGCCGTTCTTAACTAAGGTGCCTAGATTATTATAAATAGTTGCAAGGACGACTTTAGAATTCTTAGCCTTGAGCTTTAGAAAAATCTCTTCAGCAGTAAGGTGATCACTTGAAGCATTTACAATGTCTAAAATTTCCTTAGCGTATTTCGTCATGGTAATTCTCCTTCCATAAACTTGATTAAGCGTTATGAAAATGTATCTCAATCGCTTAACTTGGAATTAGAATAATTCTAAATTTAAATTTTGTCAAGAGAATTTCTTAAAATAATCCCAATAAAATATAAAATTCACATCTGCGATACATATGTTTATTATAAACTATGCCTTTCAAATATACAAGAGATATTGTTTTACAGAGGATTTGGCTCTATAATTGTAGCTACGGGAAACTAGAAAAAATATTAGAATTAGATGTCAAGACTCGCTCGCGAGTCTTGCGCGTCGGATTCGGGTCTGCTACTGCAGACAAATTCCTGTCCGAATCCGTGCGCATCCTCGCGGAGCGTTTAACTCAGTCGGAGCTTGTACTCCGACTGAGTTAAAATTTAGCTAGGAATTAAAACAGAAAGGTAACTAAGAGATTATGTACGATTATATTATTGTTGGCTCAGGTTTATACGGAGCTACATTTGCAAGAGAATTAACTAATGCAGGAAAGAAAGTTCTTGTAATTGATAAGAGAGGCAATATCGCCGGTAACATCTACACAGAGAAGCAGGAAGGGATAAATGTTCATAAGTATGGCGCACACATTTTCCATACTAATAACAAGAAAGTCTGGGATTATCTTAATCAGTTTATCGATTTTAATAGATTTACTAACTCACCAGTTGCTAATTACAAGGGAGAATTATATTCTTTACCATTTAACATGTACACATTTAACAAGATGTGGGGCGTAGTTACACCGAAAGAGGCTATGGCTAAAATTGAAGAGCAAAGAGCTGAAGGTGAGAAGGCTAGAACTAATGCAGATGGTAGCGTTAATCCACCAGCCAACTTAGAAGAGCAGGCAATTAGCCTTGTGGGTAAGGATATTTATGAGAAGTTAATTAAGGGTTATACAATGAAGCAGTGGGGAAGAGCTTGTACAGAGCTTCCAGCCTTTATTATTAAGAGACTTCCAGTGCGTTTAACATTTGATAATAACTACTTTAATGCCCTCTATCAGGGTATTCCAATCGGTGGCTACACTAAGCTTGTGGCAAATATGCTTGAGGGTATCGATGTTAGACTTAACCTTGATTATCTTGATGAGGCAACAAAAAAGAGCCTTCTTGCTGAATTAAAGGAAGACGGTAAGGTGGTTTACACAGGTCCTATTGATGCTTACTTTGACTATAAGCTTGGCACCCTCGAATATCGTTCTGTGCGTTTTGAAAATGAAACCCTTGATATTCCAAACTTCCAAGGAAACGCAGCTGTGAACTACACTGACAGCGAGACACCATGGACAAGAATTATTGAACATAAGTGGTTTGAATTTGGTAAGGATGAAGAAGGTAACGATCTTCCTAAGACAATCATATCAAGAGAGTATAGTTCTGAGTGGAAGCCAGGAGATGAACCATATTATCCAGTTAATGATGAGAAGAATGGCAAACTCTACGAAGACTACAAGGCTCTTGCAGCTAAGGAAGATAAGGTGATCTTTGGTGGCAGACTTGGAGAGTATAAGTACTATGATATGGATGCAGTTGTAGCATCAGCGCTTGAGAGAGTAGAGAAAGAACTAGCATAGAAGTCACAAAGGGGTGGGTAGAATTATGGATAAAATCGCAGTTCTAATTCCTTGTTACAACGAGGAGAAAACGATAGAAAAAGTAGTGAAGGATTTTCGCGCAGTCATTGAAAAATATGGGGATGATGGTGACTGCCGCGTATATGTCTATGACAACAACTCAACGGATAAGACCGCTTTTCTTGCAAGGGCAGCAGGGGCTGTTGTGAGACACGAATACAAGCAGGGTAAAGGAAATGTAGTGCGTCGCATGTTTCGTGAAATTGACGCAAGGTGTTATGTCATCGCAGATGGTGATGATACATATCCGGCAGAATCCGCTAAGGCAATGATTGATGCCGTTCTTGAACGACAAGCGGATATGGTAGTTGGCGATAGACTTTCTTCTACTTATTTTGGTGAAAATAAAAGACCTTTCCACAACTTTGGAAACGTCCTTGTAAGAAAGAGTATTAATTTCCTCTTTAAAAGCGATATCAAGGATATCATGACAGGTTATAGGGCCTTTAGCTATCAATTTGTAAAAAGCTTCCCGGTTCTATCCAATGGCTTTGAAATCGAAACAGAGATGAGTATTCACGCTATAGATAAGAACATGAATATTATAAACACCGTAGTGGATTACAAGGATAGACCAGAAGGCAGCGTGTCAAAGCTTAATACCTATTCAGATGGCTTTAAGGTTTTGTGTACTATATGGAAGTTGTTTAGACATATTAGACCCTTGCGATTCTTTGGAACACTAGCAATAATATTGGGCTTGATATCCATAGGCTTTTTTGTGCCAATACTTGTGGAGTTTATTAAGACGGGCTTAGTTCGTCGTTTTCCTACACTTATTATATGTGGCTTTACAATGATAGCTGCAATTCAATCATTTTTTGCAGGCTTAATATTGGAGAATATAAAGGATAATAATAGGGAATATTTTGAGTTGGAATTAATAAGACTTAATGAATTTTATTCTAGAAATTCTAAGGAGGAATGATGCATTTCTTTAAAAGGTTCACCCTATACCCACCATCTTTCCCCCTAGGTTTATAACCACAAGCCAATAGTCCCTTAGACCTAAAAATATTAACAAAAACAGAAAATAGGAGTATTAAAATAATAAATATTCTCTAAATAAACTTATAATTTAAAGGAAAAATGTTGACATTTTCTTAACATAAGTGTTAAAATCAAGCCATAAATTTGAAGGTTTGCTGGCAGTGAAGCGGGGACTTGGGCTGCGCCGAACTTTCAAGTTTATTTATTGCGGAGATTATAATGATTTATAAACTGGAGGCATCAATTCTGATGAATTGATGCCTCTAGTAACATTTTCGCGATTAGAATATCTAATTAGAAAAGTGCTAGTCACTTAATGGAGGATTAAACATGAAGACTACAGCGTTAATTATGGCAGGTGGTAAGGGTGAAAGATTCTGGCCAAGAAGCCGTGTGAATTTACCTAAGCAGTTCTTATCACTTACAGGTGATGGAAAGACAATGATTCAGCTTACAGTTGAAAGAATCAGCCCATTAGTTAAGCTAGAAGATGTTTATATTGCTACTAACAAGAACTATAAGGAATTAGTAAAACAGCAGTTACCAGGTCTCCCAGAGGAGAACATTCTCTGTGAACCTATCGGACGTAATACAGCACCATGTATCGGTCTTGGCGCAGTACACGTACTTGATAAGGCTCAGAAGAACGGTGAAGACGATGCAGTTATGATCGTTTTACCATCAGATCACTTAATTAAGAAAAATGAAGTTTTCGCTGACACATTTAAGGAAGCAGTTGAAATTGCAACTAAGGGCGAGAACTTAGTAACAGTAGGTATTACACCTAACTATCCTGAAACAGGATATGGATATATTCAGTACGATGAAAGCACTACAGATGGCAATGGCCGCAAGGTTGCTAGATTCGTTGAGAAGCCAGACCTTGAAACAGCTAAGTCATACCTTGCTGAAGGTAACTACCTTTGGAACTCAGGTATGTTTGTTTGGAAGGTTTCAACAATCATGGATTGTTTCAAGAGCTTCATGAACAGCACATACGAAGGCCTCTTAAAGATTAAGGATGCTATTGGAACAGATTCAGAAGATGCAGTATTAAATGCAGAGTTCCCTAACCTTGAATCACAGTCAGTTGACTACGGTATCATGGAGAAGGCTAGCTCAATCTTCACACTTCCAGGTAACTTTGGCTGGGATGATGTTGGATCATGGCTTGCAGTTGGTCGTATTAAGGACAACGACGACAAGGGCAACGTAGTTACAGGTAACGTTGTAACAGTTAACACAGAGAATACAGTAATCGAAGGAAAGGATAAGCTCATTGCTACAGTAGGTCTTAGAGACATGGTTGTAGTTGACACTGACGATGCTATTCTTATTTCGACTAAGGAAAATGCTGGCGAGATCAAGCAGGTTCTCGCAAAACTTAGAGAGTCTGGAAAGACACAGTATCTATAAAATTTTATTAAGTTAAGAATTATCCCCTCCTTATTGGATATATCAATAAGGAGGGGATTTTTATATGATGCTATAAGTTTAGAGTAGATATTATATTTATTAAAAAATTAACGAGCTAAGTCTTATTTGTGACTAGTCGTGAATTCTTAGTGAACAATTTTTGATACTTATTGAAGATTAATTTTCATAGTGCTATTATCAATTAGGTGCTCAATTTCGGGCACTTTCAGGATAAAGCATTAATATACTTTAGGAGTTAGAAATGGAATTATACTCATTGGAATTTGCACTATTTATGGTGGCTTTGCTAGCAGTGTATTACGGAGTAGAGAAGATATTTAATCAATCCAAATATAAAGAAGGTTATCAATGGATTGTGTTAACTGTTGCCAATATGATTTTTTACGGCTTATGTGGTTTTACTAATCTGATATACATTTTCACAACATCTGTAACAACTTTCGCTGCAGGCCTATATATGAGCAAAAGGACAGAAAGAAACGCCCTAGATAAGAAAGCACTTAAGAATGACGAAACAAAGTCTAAAGACGAGATAAAAGAAGCTAAGGCAAAACTTAAAGCTAAGTATATGTTTGATAAGCGTGTGGCATTGGTAATTGTTTTACTAATCAACTTTGGAATTCTTGCTTATTTAAAATATTGGTCAAGCATTTACGAGTTTTTCAATGGACTAGGAGCTAAGACAGTAGCAGAGACTATTGAAGAGTCCGTAACTGAATCGGGCAATACAATTTTCTCCGCCTCAAGCGTGGTTATTCCTCTTGGAATTTCCTTTTATACATTCCAATCAGTTAGCTATTTAATTGATATGTATAATGGAAAGTATAAGGCCGAGAATAATTTTTTTAAGTACCTTAATTTCGTATCTTTCTTTCCACAATTACTTCAGGGACCAATTAATAGATATGATCAATTGGGAAATCAGCTAAATGGCAGACACAAACTTGATTTAGACAACATACATAGAGGAATACTTCGTATGTGCTATGGCTTTTTTAAAAAATATGCCATTGCCGACATGGTATCTCCTATCATCATAGCAGCCTTTAGAAATATAGATTCAAAGACACCAGGAAGCATTATCGTCTTTACAATACTTCTCTATTCCATTGAGCAGTACTGCGATTTCTCAGGCGGTATCGACATGGTTATGGGTGCCTCAAAGATGCTTGGTATCGACATGATGGAAAACTTCCGTCAGCCATACTTTAGTAAGTCTCTAGGGGAGTTCTGGAGAAGATGGCACATTTCCCTTGGTGCTTGGATGAGAGACTACATTTTTTATCCAGTTGCCCTTACAAAGCCTATGCAGTCCCTATCTAAGGCCTGCAAAAAGCTTAAGAATAAAAATTTAGCAACCCATCTTAGCAGAACCCTTCCGGCCTGTCTTGCAAACCTACTAGTTTTCTTTATTGTAGGACTTTGGCACGGGGCAGCATCCCACTTTATTATTTGGGGTATTTATAACGGACTTGTAATCGCCCTAAGCGACCTATTTAGCCCAGTTTTTGACAAGATGGTAGCAGTCTTACACATTAATAGAGAGAACAAATTTTACAAGGCTTTTGCCATTGTAAGAACCTTTATAGTTGTAAATATCGGTTGGTATTTTGATGTATTGGTAAATCCAAGTTATAGCTTACTTTGCCTACGCAACACATTTACCTACTTTCATCCAGAGCGTTTCCTTAGAAGACTTAAGGACTGCGCAGTTTATGAGCAAAATCTATGCCTTAACCTAGCCTTTATTGGCTGCATCGTGGTGCTTATTATCAGCATCCTAAAGGAGCGCGGCATCGACCCAACTGAAAAGCTTATGAAGTCCCCAATTCCTTTTAGAATTGTACTTTATTCAACACTAATAATTATGATGTTAATATCCTTTGGACTTAGCAGTGCATCTAGCGGAAGCTTTATGTACGCGAACTATTAATAAGGAGGCCTTATGGAGAATAATGAAAATGTATCGCCACAGGCAAGTCAAAAGCCTAAGCGAAAGAAACGTAAATGGATAGGTGTAATCATTGCAGTAGTCTGCGTAGTTCTAATTAATGAACTACTTAAATTCTGTCTAGAGCCTTACGGTTCTGCCAGTCAGGTTATGTGGGATGATTACCATAAAGAAGACAGTATAGATCAGATTTTTGTGGGAAGCTCCCTTTGCTATGTAGGCATTAGCCCTTATGTGGTGGATGACATCATGGGCACTAATTCCTACAACATGGGTACCCCTTCCCAGTATCTAGCTCAAACTAAGCTAGCTATTAAAACCGCCATTGAAGATCACGGGGTAAAGCGCGTGGTTATGGCTCTTGGCTATTTCTCTCTTACAGGAGAGCGAAGCACTATAGCTGAAGTTTCATTTTTAAGAGCCAAGACAAAGGGCGAGTCCCTTCTAGAAAAGCTAACTACCTACGCTAATTATGCCTTTGATGAGGACATTGTGGGAACACCGGCTTCCCTAAACTACTTCTTCCCTTGGATTTACAATTCCGTGGATTTAAAAAATGTGGCATCAAACGTTAAGGCAAAGCTTGAGGGTAAGCAGGCCACAGAGCAGGAGATGGTTAATAACGTCTACCGTCACTATGTAGGCAAGGGCTACGGCTACTTAAGCGGCTATCTAAACTTTGATGATACAGGTAATGACACAACTTATTCCTACTATTCAGAGACCTTTAGCGAGGACTCTTTACAGGAATTACGAGACATTGCAAATCTTTGCGAGGAAAACGACGTTGAGCTTATAGTTATTGCCACACCACATCCTGCCTATGACGTGTTAAGCTATGGCGAGAATGGAGATGAATATTTTGAGAAAATGTATCTCCTACAGGAGCTTTTTGCAGAGTGTGGCGCAGAATACTATGACTTTAACTTAGCAAAATCTGAGCTATTTACTACAAGCGATAAGTATTTCTTCGACCATGAGCACATGAATCAGGAGGGCTCGGAAGCATTTTCCACATCCCTTGCAAACTTCCTACTTATGAAGGAGGCAGGAGAGGATGTTTCAAGCTACTTCTACAGCCCAGAAGAATACTTAAACTCAATAGATTACATATCTACAATCTGGTTTAACACTACAACTAAGACCAACGGAATCTCCGTTTCCTCAATTGCCTACACCGGCACAAATGTAGACGTAGAATATCAATATACAGTGTATAATGAAAGCACTGGGGAATACACGGTCGTTCAAGATTATTCCTCAAGCACTAGCTGCCTAATTCCTTTTGATGCAGATGGAAACGACGATGGCAGCATAAAGATTGTAGTAAACGCCCGCCAAGTAGGTTCTGATTTGGCCTATGAAAAGCGTTGCGTACAAACTATTAGTTACGATAAATAAGAAAAGAGGCAAGCGTATGAAAAACGTATTGGAATGGTTAGAAAACTCATCCGCAAACTACCCAGATAAGGTAGCCTTTGCCGATGTAGACAAGACAATAACTTACAAGGAGCTTGAAATTGAAAGTGATATTCTTGCAAGTTATTTAATTAATGATGAGAAGATAAAGGAAAGAGAGGCCATCGCCTTCTACCTTGAGAAGTGCGTAGATGCAACAGTGGGTATCTTTGCAACCTTAAAGACTCGCGCCTTCTACTCTTTTATTGATTTAAGAAGTCCAGAAACAAGACAGACAAAGGTAATTGAAACTTTAATGCCTAGGGTCATTTTCACCGACGACGCCAACTATTCTAGTGCCCTTAGCCTTTTTGATAAATATGAAAATGTAAAAATAATAAGCCTTGAAACTCTTCTTCAAAACCAGAGAAAATATCGTAGTGAAGGCAATTTAGAGGATTTAATTGATAGAGAAAAACTTGTAAAAATAAGACATACAGCTCTTTCAAATGATCCTGTTTATGTAAACTTTACAAGTGGTTCTACAGGAACTCCAAAGGGCGTTGTTGTGGGCCATGCTTCAATTATCGACTTTATTGAGGTCTTTATAAAGACTTTTGATTTGAATAAAAACGACATTTGGGCTAACCAAGCTCCTTTTGATTTTGACGTATCCGTTAAAGATATATTTGCATCAATCTCAGTAGGCGGCACAGTTAACATCATCCCACGTAGTTACTTCTCAAATCCAACAGTCCTTATGGACTATCTCGTGGAGAGAAAGCCAACTGTCCTTGTGTGGGCTGTTAGTGCCATGTGCTTCGTGTCTATTATGAACGGTTTTGGCTACAAGGTGCCAACTAGCGTTAAAAAGGTCATTTTCTCTGGCGAAGTTATGCCGATTAAGCAGCTTAACGTTTGGAAGAAGTACCTTCCTGAGGCAACATACGTTAACGTCTATGGCCCAACAGAGATTACTTGCAACTGCACTTATCATGTGGTGGACAGAGACTATGACCTTAAGGAAGTGATTCCGGCAGGTAAGGCTTTTGAAAATGAGCACGTGTTCCTTCTAGATGACAACGATAAGGAAATCAGAGAAGCGGGCGAGGTTGGCGAAATTTGCGTATCCGGCGCCTGCCTTGCCCTAGGTTATTATAAGGATAGGGAAAAGACTAATGCAGCCTTCATGCCAAACCCTGCAAACCCTGAATTCCTTGAGATGATGTATAGAACTGGCGACCTTGGTCGTTATGATGAAAATGGACTTCTCTACTACGTATCTCGTAAGGATTTTCAGGTTAAGCACATGGGCCAGAGAATCGAGCTTGGAGAAATCGAGGTGGCTGCTAGTTCAAAGGATAAGGTAGAGAGAACTTGCTGCCTTTACGATAATAATAAGAAGAAAATCCTTCTCTTTGTCATGGGTGATGCCGACAAGAAGGAACTCCTTGAAGAATTAAGAGAAGATTTACCATCTTATATGATACCTAATAAGGTAATTATGATTGATGAAATGCCAATGACAAAGAATGGCAAGATAGATAGAAATGCATTAAAGCAGGTGGCAGGCCTTTAAGCCGCCCGCCAGCGCCGTGCTGGGCTTGTCGCGTGCTCGCTGGCGCTATTGCCCGCAGCTATCGCGGCCCAGCACCAGCGCCCATCGTGGCCGCGCCATTGCTAGCGCAGCGCCCGCAAAATCAAAAGAAAGAGGGACATCATGAACTTAGAAGAACTAAAAGCAGTTGCCGATGAATACGGCAGCCCAACATACGTTTTTGATATAAAAGCATTAAAGGATAGAATTGAAAAAATCAGACATATTATTGGAGAACAAGTAGGTCTTGTTTATTCAATCAAGGCAAATCCATTCCTTACAACAGAGCTTGTGGACCTTGTGGATGGCCTTGAAGTCTGTTCTCCAGGAGAGTTAGAACTTTGCGCAAAGTATAAGGTTGACCCAAGTAAGATCATTTACTCAGGTGTTTGTAAGACAGAAAAGGATGTAATCCGCGCTCTTGAATACGGGGTAGGAGTAGATAAAGAGGAAAGAAGCATTGCCACCTTCACAGCGGAATCTCTTCGTCAGGTGGAATATATCCAGAAGCACGCAGACCACAAGGTGAATTTAATTCCTAGACTTAACGGCGGCAACCAGTTTGGTATGAGCAAGGAAGACCTTTTCTACCTAATTGATAACCGTGACAAGTTTGACAAAATTGAAATAAAAGGACTTCATTTCTTTACTGGTACTCAAAAGAAACACGCTAGAAAGCAGCTAAAAGAACTAGATAAGCTATCAGACATTTTAGAGACTCTAGAAAAAGACCATGGCTTTAAGATGGAAAGGGTTGAGTATGGCCCTGGGGCTAGAGTGCCAATTTTTGCAGAAGATGACAGCACTAACAGCTACGAATCCCTTGAGGAGATTAGCGAAGGCCTAAAGGCTTTGGCAGCTAAGGGTTACGAGCTAACTATTGAGATGGGACGTTTTATTGCCACTGAATGCGGCTATTATCTAACTTCTATCGTGGATATGAAGACTAACAAGGACATTGACTATGCCTTTATTGATGGTGGCCTTAATCACGTAAATTACTACGGCCAGATGATGGGTATGAAAGTTCCTGTGGTGGCTAATCTAAACACTAAGGAATTTATAAGCTCTTTAGAGGATGTTCAAGAAAATGCCACAAAAAAGGCTTATTGTTTATATGGTAGCTTATGTACCACAAACGATATTATTGTAAGTCAGCTTCCTCTAGAATTAAATATGGGAGATGTACTTGCATTCTCTAACATGGGAGCGTACTCTATTACAGAAGGTATTTATCTATTCCTTAGTAGAACTCTTCCTCGAGTAGTATTGTGGGATGGAAGTGCTAGATTAGTAAGAGACTACGTGGAAAGCTATGAAATTAATTCAATGAATAGGTAAATTTTTTACAAAAATTAAAATGAGAAAGGATAGACTTTTAAAGTCGAAGGAAAACTATGGAAGAACTTATTGAAATTTTACAGGACGTTAAGGAAGATGTAGATTTTGAAAATTGCACAACACTTATTGATGATCACATCTTAGATTCATTTGATATTTTACAAATCATCTCAGCTCTTACAGATGAGTATGATATTTCAATTCCAGCTAGCGAAATTATCCCAGATAACTTCAATAGCGCTGCAGGTCTTTTAGCAATGGTTGAAAGATTACAGGAAGACTAATGCTGAAAGTGAATAAAAATTACTTTATGAAATTTAAATGTGTATGGTTTTGCAATGCAATCCCATACACATTTTTGTATATAAACCACAAACTATATTGTCAAGTTTGTGACAACTTTGTGAAAAAAGTGAAAGATTTATGAAAGAGATTGAAAATGTATTGCATACTATATTTTGTTATGGTAAACTTGCAAACGTTTGAGGCAGTAAAGCTTATTGCCTTGAATTAATAGAATAATTGCTTATTTGAGTACATGGGTGGATTCCCGAGTGGCCAAAGGGGACAGACTGTAAATCTGCTGGCACTGCCTTCGAAGGTTCGAATCCTTCTCCGCCCATTTGCATGTAATCTGCAGGTAGTAAAGCAACTCTAGTTGTCTTGTTGATCGAAAGATCTTTTTCCCAAGAGCGAGACGTTGATGCATCGCTAGATTAACTTAGGCTACGCCAGAGCAACATGTATAAAATTATCGCAAGATTTCCTAATTTTAGGTTGACGAAGCTTCAATCTCGTGATAATATAACTAAGGTCTTGAGAGCACTTGAGACTAGGTTAATTGCTCATTGAGCAGTTATGCCGGTGTGGCGGAACTGGCAGACGCACAGGACTTAAAATCCTGCGGGACTTATACTCCCATACGGGTTCGATTCCCGTTGCCGGCATTACATTTTTGTAATAATAAGACAAAAGGACTACAAATTCGTTTGTAGTCCTTTTTTTTCTCCCACTTTACAGAAAATAATATTAATAGTAAAATTAAAATATGAATAGAGGGGGAGGGCTTTTATGAAAGTTAAGAGATTATTATCTTTACTCCTAATATGTCTTTTTTCTTCAATGATGATTTTAAATCTTGGAGCTTGCGGTAAGAAAAAAGCACAAGAAGCGGAAAGTGAAACAGAGACAGAGGAGACAACACAGGAGCAGACAGAAGCGCCTGAAGTAGTGGATGTAGTAGACGTTAATTCAAAGACAAGACCATTTGCCATTTCTATTAACAACGTCTATCCTGCTACTACAGTACAGCGTGGCCTAAACAAGGCCTTTTTGATTTACGAGATTCCAGTAGAAGGTGGTCAGACAAGACTTCTTGCCTTCTTTAAGGATGTAGAGGAAGACTTACAGGTAGGAACTGTAAGAAGTGCGAGACACAACATGTTAGATTACTGTTTTGAGTCAGATGCCATATTTGTTCATTTTGGTGGAAGTGACTGGGCTATTTCTCAGATTTCTTCAACAGGCATTGACGACATTAACGGCATGTATGATTCTCCTTTCTGGAGAGAGAATCCAAAGAACCTAGCAACAGAGCATACAGCTTATACATCAACTCTTAAGCTACTTGAGTATGCAAGGGACACTAAGGGCTTTAATATGGAAGCAGATTCTGCTGAGGACACTTTAGTATTTAACTACAATGTTTCAGATGTGGATCTAAGTGGAGTGGAAGGCGCCCTTCCAGCAACTAACGTCAAGGTAACTATTGGCGGCGCCCAGACGACTACATTTTCATATGACCAAACAACTAAGGAATACACAAGAGCCAATAATGGCACAACAGCCTCTGACTATGGCACAGGCGAGAGCTTCACAGCAAAGAACATTATCGTTCAGAACATAAGCTATGGCTACATGTCAGATAACTACTGCTTAGACATTTACACAACTGGCTCAGGAACTGGCTATTATATTACAAATGGTAGCGCAATCCCAATCAACTGGTCTAAGGCTGATAGATATTCTCAGACTGTTTATACTAATGCTGCAACAGGTGAAGAAATCGAGCTTTCCGATGGTAGAACTTATGTTGAGCTTCATCCAACTAGCGAAGGCTTGACTATTGAATAGTTTTAAAAACTGTAGCAAGATAAATTAAGAATTGATATAATGAGTACTGTACGATATGCAGTACTCATTTTTTTAAGAAGGACATTTAATATGGTAGATTTAGGCGCGAAGTTATCAGTTGTAATGCCGGCCTATAATGAGGAAAAACTAATCTATGAGAGCTTGATGAAGACTATTAGTATTGTGTCATCTTTTGTAGAGGATTTTGAAATTGTAGTGGTAAATGATGGTAGCAAAGATAATACATTAAAAGAGATAAAGAGGGCAGCAAAGGAAGACTCCCGCATTAGACCTGTCTCATACGGTAAGAATAGAGGCAAGGGTAATGCAATCATGGCGGGGGTTATGCAGTCCGATGGAGAATATATCGCATTTCTTGATGCGGATTTGGAGCTAAATCCAATGCAGCTTGAGGGCTACTTAGAGAAGATGCTAAGAGACAACAAGGACGTAGTCATTGGCTGTAAATTTCATAAAGATTCTAAACTAAAATATCCTTTCAAGCGAAAGGTCATAAGCATGGGTTACTACCTTATGCTGCTTGTGCTTTTCCACCTAAATGTGAAGGATACACAGACAGGAATCAAGGTCTTTAAGGCTTCAGCAATCAAGCCTGTAGGCCATTTAATTAGAACCGCAGGTTTTGCTTATGATATCGAGCTTTTAGTGGCGGTTCACAGAAGAGGGGCAAAGATTGCGCAGATGCCAGTAGAGGTTGTGTTTGTTAGAGAGAAGAACGCCAACCGAATCGGTCTAAAGGACACTTGGCATGTATTTCTAGATACTTGGAAAATTTTTTACAGGGTTTATTTTTTGCATTATTATGATGAGAAAAGGTAGGGGACGCCTATGTATATAGTTACTAGTATTTTATTTTGGGGAATTCTATTAGGACTTTTTGCAATCTTTAACAAGAGGTCGTTTTTATTCAAAGAAAATGTTAGCGTCAATTCCACTTTCAAAAAGGGAATGGAGCTTTCCATAATGCTAGTAACTATATTAGTTCTCCAGCTCCCAATGGGGCTTAGCAACAGCTGGAATGGGGTTAATAATAATCACCACGACCAGTATGAGCTTTTGGCGAATAGCTTCCTTGAGGGCCACTTATATCTAGATTACGACGTGGACCCAAAGCTAGAAGCCCTATCTAATCCTTACGACTATCAGGTGCGTAAGCTAAACGACATATCCGTTCACTGGGATAGCGCCTATTTTGAGGGCCACTACTATGTCTACTTTGGAGTAGTGCCAGTGCTTCTTCTATTCCTACCTTTTAAGTTAATTACAGGCTTTAGCCTGCCAACAATCATAGCAACTAGGATTTTTGTAATCTTTATCGTTTTAGGAATCTTCTTCCTTTTGAAAATGTTACAAAGGCTTTTCTTTAAAAAGCTTCCTGCAAGCCTAGTTTCCCTATTATCTGTTACTATATCAGTTCTTAGTGTCTGGTATATTCTTGATGCACCAGAGCTTTACTGCACAGCTATTTCTTCTGGTTTAGCTTTTCAGATTTGGAGTTTTTATTTCTTTATTCATGGCGTTTTTTTACAAAAAAAGAATTGGAAAGTTTTAAAGGACGCAATCCTTGGCTCCCTTTGTGGTGCCCTAGTTTGGGGCTCAAGACCAACAATAGGGCTAGCAAGCCTTGCGGTGATTCCTTTTATAATTATATATGTAAAGAAGTTTAGGGCAGGAGATTATGAAGTCGGCGGCGATGAGGCCCGCGGCGCGGCTGTCTGCGAGAATGTCGACTCAGTTTCACCCGCAGCAAACAAGGCAGCAGGCCGCGGCCCGGTTACAATCATACGTAACCTTTGCATAGCAGCCCTACCATACCTTCTTGTAGCCATAGCTCTTATGCTATACAACTACCTACGTTTCCAAAATCCTTTTGAATTTGGACAGTCTTATCAAATGACAGTGACAGACCAATCGGCCTACGGTAACATTTTCAAACGCTTCAATCTAATTGATGTGTTTAACGGACTTGTTTACAACTTCATTAGCTTTAAGACTATAAAGGAGAGCTTTCCTTTTGTAGGCTTTTCGGGGGTATTGTTTGAATTTCCGATACTAATTGCCGTCTTTGCTGCATTTTCAAAAAGAGCTTCTTATAAATTAAAGAAGGAGGGGCTCTACGGCTTTAGTCTCTGGCTCTTTGCCTTGCCTATTGTGATTACAGTGCTTTCTGTGTGCTGGACCCCTTACCTACTTGAAAGATACAAGCTAGATTTCCTATTCCTTATGGGAATCAATGCCTTTATCTGCCTTGCAAGTCTTGAGGCCACGGCTAGTAAGAAACACAAGAATGATATAAGGCAATTTATAGCTTATCTTTGCATTATTACAATACTTGGGGCTATAGCGCTTTTTATCACTCCTTACGATGCAAATTTCACTAAGAATAGTCCAGAAATACTGGAAAAGATATGCAAATGTATATTCTTTGGAAAGAAATTTTTGTAAATTGATACTTACACGAAAAAGTTTTACAATATATAATATTCAACTGTGGGTTTATGTGAAAAATATATATGGGGAAATTATTATCAGTAAACTTGTTGACTTTATCTTTATATAAGAGGATAATACAACAATTGTAAGCCAGAAAAAGTAGATTACGATTAGTAATCGATCTTTAGGAGGATTTTTATGGTTAATTCGATCGTATTGTGCTTACCATTCGTAGGATTATTGCTATGTATAGCACTTTTTCCTATTTTTAATGCAGAATGGTGGGAAAAGTACAAGGCCATCGCTGTCGCATTCTGGATTATTGTATTTGCAATTCTTTTTACAATCAGTAACAGTATTGTGGGGACAGCTGAGTCTGTATTAGAGAGTTTCTTCGGAGACTATCTTACTTTCATCGTCCTTTTATTTGGACTTTATTGTGTAGCAGGTAATATTTCTTTTGACGGTGACCTAGCCGGTTCGCCAGGAGTTAATGTTATATTACTTATAATTGGAACATTTCTTTCAAGTATCATCGGTACCACAGGTTCATCAATGCTTATGGTTAGACCTATAATCAAGATGAATTCTTGGAGACGTCATAAGGCACACATCATGATTTTCTTCATTTTCATGATCAGTAACCTTGGAGGCGCCTTAACACCTATGGGTGATCCACCACTTTTAATGGGCTTTATGCGTGGTGTACCATTCTTTTGGAGCTTGAATCTATTCCCAGTTTTCATATTTAATTTAACAGTTCTTTCTGTTATCTTCTATTTTATTGATAGAAAGAGATATAAGAGAGATTTAGCAAGAGGTCGTAGACCTGACCTTTCAAAGGCCGGAACAGAGATTAAGTTCTCAGGACTTCACAATTTAATTTTCTTAGTAATGATCGTTGTAGCGGTTATCTTAAGTGGTGTTTTACCTACACTTCCTGCATTCCAGGATGCAGAGGGAGCTGTACTTGGTATTCACATTTTAGGCGAAGTTACATTTACATTCCCAGCTATGATTGAGTGTGTAATTATCTTACTTGCAGCCTTCCTTTCATTTAAGACTACTAATAAGGAAATCAGAGAGAGAAACCATTTCACATGGGGCGCTATCGAAGAAGTAGCAATTCTTTTCATTGGTATCTTTATTACTATGGCACCAGCTCTTACATTACTTAAGTCAGTTGGCCCAGACCTTGGCCTTACAAAGCCTATGCAAATGTTCTGGACAACCGGTGCGCTTTCAAGTTTCCTTGATAACACACCAACTTACCTTGTATTCTTAACTGCCGCAGGTACTCTAGGATATACTTCAGGTATTGTAACAACTGTTGGTACAATTCCAGCACACATGTTACTTGCTATATCTTGTGGTGCCGTATTTATGGGAGCTAACACATACATCGGTAATGCACCTAACTTTATGATCAAATCAATATCAGACGAAAACGGTATCAGAATGCCAAGCTTCTTTGGTTATATGAAATGGTCTATTGGTATTCTAGTGCCAGTGTTCATTCTTGATACTTTAGTATTCTTCTTATAGGAGGTAGAATATGAGTGATAATAATATGACACAAAAAGAGTATGTTAAGTCTGATTTTGCCAAGTTAGCAGAGCAGATTTATGACTTAGATAAAAAGGTTTACGAGCATACAGGCTCTAAGCTTGGTCGTCTTTTTGGCGATGATAAAACAAGTGCTGTGGAAGAGATCATGGAGACAATGAAGGAAAGCAACAAATCCCATGCCCTAAGAAGTATGGTAGCCTTAATTGGTAACATGGCTCGTACAATCAAGCAGAGAGACCACCAGACTTGGAAAGAGATTATGAAGGAATACGATAGCATTTTAAAAGAAATCTCAACTATGTCTCCAGGCTTTGGTCAGGTAGAAATTCTTGATTATGAAGCAGCTAAATTATGTGACGTAAGTAATGCGGTTGATGCAGGTGTTAAGCATCATCGTATCATTTGCATAAACAGAACTTATGGTAGCGCAGGTACTGAAATCGGTTTTGCGCTTGCTGATAAGTTAAAATGTAACTTCTACGATGCAGAAATCTTCCAGGAAGTTATTAGTAACCTTGAGGAAGGAAGAAATGTTAACGAAATTCAGAATTCCAAGAATAAGGGTTACAAGTATGATAGAAAGAAGCATAGTGTCTTCTATGAGAAGAACTCAGATCAGTTAAGATATCTTTTAACGAATCTCAACAGATATCATGGTCTTCCATTAAAGGATGCAGTTTTCTTTAAGATCAGTGAAATTCTTTGTGATATTTCAAAGAATGAGGACTTCGTTGTTATGGGTAGATGTGCGGATGCCATTCTTACTAATAACCACATCCCTCACGTTAGTATCTACATTACAGCGCCAGAAGATGAGCGTATTAAGAGAATGATGGAAATTAACGGAACTGACTATAAGACAGCAAGAAAGCATCTTAGACAGGTTGATAAGTTTAGAAACAAATATTACAAGTATTACACAAGTAAAGATTGGGACGAAGCTAACAACTATGACTTCTGCTTAAATAGTTCTAGATACGGAATTGCAGGATCTGTGGATTTGATTGCAGATATGCTTACAAGAACAGAAAACTGTTAAAATTTTGATAAAGAATTATAGAATCCATACAATTTATTTGTTATAATATTAGTGATAAGGTGATGCTTTTATTAGCATCACCTTTTGATTTATGGGCGTTCTTAGAGGTAGTATATGTATAATTTTGATTTTGATATATGTGCAATTATTATAAGTTTAATTGTAATGGGCTGCATGTTTGTCATTAAAGACAGAGATAGAGATGAGAATAAGATGTTTTTCTGGATCGTTATTAACGGTCTTATTTGTGCGGTCTTAGATATCATTTTCTCGCTTGCAGTAAATAATAAGGGTTGCATACCACTCCCTCTTTTATATACCTGCAACAATTTATATTTGCTAATTCATAATTTCGTGCCATATCAGTATTACATTTACGCCAACATGATTTCTGGCGCTTTTTATAAGACAGATAAGAAGAAGTACAATCTACTTCTCATTCCTTATTTTGTAAATTTTGTACTTCTTATAACTAACAGATTCCACAATCTAGTATTCTCTTTTGATAGTAATTACGGCTATCACAGAGAAATACTTATGATTTGCATATACGGTGTGACATTATTTTATTTAATATTCTTTTTGGTACACATGATTATCTACTTTAAGTCTATTAGGCTTAAGATGGTGATTATGTTGTCTCTCTTTATCTGGAGTGGAATAATTTCCGTTATTGTGCAGTATTTTTACCCACATCTTTTAATCGAGTTATTCGTGCAGGCGGTGGTTTATATGTCTGTTATGATTAGTCTTGATGATGAGGCGAGTCACAAGGTATCAGAGTATGATGTCTATAGCCGCAACACCTTTAAGCGAGATGTGAAGCTTTTAATTGATAGTGACAACAAGTTTAGCGTTATAATGCTTAAGCTTACTAATATAGAAGGTTACATGTCTGTTCTTGGTATTGACCAGATTAACGAGAGTTTATTTAATATCGCCACTTGGCTAAAGACTGTGGATAGGCAGGCTAGGGTTTATTCTTTAAATGTAGGCGTATTCGCCATTGTCCTTACAGGTCAGGAGAATAACAAAGCCGAATATGTATCCTACGTGCTAAACACTAGATTTAGAGAGGCTTGGAAGGTTAATGACATTGATATAGAATATAATGCTATAGTCTATGAGGTTCATGTGCCAGATAATCTTAACCGCGTGGAGGAGCTTTTACTTCTTGGCTATTCTGAGACAGGTAATGGTTCAAGAGTAACCTTTGTCTCAGGAAAGGGACTTGAGGAGTTAAAGCGTAGATTAAAGATTGAGCAGGCTGTTAGACGAGCTTTGATTTCTAATAATTTCAAGGTTTACTATCAGCCAATCTGGGATAGAGCACACAACAAGATTAAGTCGGCAGAGGCCTTACTTAGACTTTACGACCCAGAGATTGGAGCTATTAATCCAGAGGAGTTTATTAGAACTGCTGAGAAGAATGGCGCCATCATTGGTATCGGCGAGTTTGTCTTTGAGGATGTGTGCCGCTTCTTAAGCGAAAGAGACCTAAAGAGTCTTGGAATTGACTATATCGAGGTTAACTTATCTCCTGTGCAGTGTATGCAGCGAGACTTAACCGATAAGTTCACTGATATTATGAGAAAATATAACATCGACGTGAACATGCTAAACCTTGAAATTACAGAGACAGCAGCCGTCGAGAATACAGAGGTTATGAAACGGACAATTAGTAAGCTTCGTGAAATTGGCTTTGCAACTTCTATTGATGATTTTGGTACTGGCTTTGCTAGTATGAGTAGCGTCTTTAATATTGATTTTAAGCTATTAAAGATTGATAGAGAGATTCTTTGGAGAGCAGAGGAGAACGAAGAGGCAATGATTATGCTTAAGAATACCATTGAGATGGGTAAGCGTATGGGCAGAAAGATTGTTCAAGAGGGTGTAGAAACAAAGGCACAGAAGGAACTCATGGAGTCCCTTGAGTGCGATTATTGTCAGGGCTTTTACTTCTCAAGACCTATTCCTGAGGATGAGTTCGTGGAATATGTGAAGAAGTATAATGGAATAAACTAATGTGTTGTGGTTCTTAGCAAATTAGAACTGCGGGGGCGTGATGGGGCGCCAAAGATACATTTTTAAAATTTAAAAAACTTAAAGGAATACCACCTTAATATGGAGAAAATAATAATTGTTAATATCCTATTAAAGGTGGTATTATAATGTGGATATTTATGAAAGGTTGATTATTGTTATGGAATTAAACGAGAACAATAATAACGTGGAAGATCAAGACATTGTAATTGATGCGAAGTATATTGAGCGAAGCATCGTTAAGAAATTTAGAAAACCTATTTGGAGACAATTTACAAAGGCTCTTAATGATTATGATTTAATTCAGGACGGCGACAAGATCGCGGTTTGTATATCCGGCGGCAAGGATTCTATGCTACTTGCCAAGCTTTTTCAGGAATTAAAGAAGCACGGAAAGAATAATTTTGAGCTGGAATTTTTAGTAATGAACCCAGGCTATAACGAGAAAAATGCCAAGCGCATTGAGGAGAATGCTAAGCTTATGGGTATTCCAATTACGGTATTTAAGACAGAGATTTTTGACACAGTCGCTGAGATTGTGGAGAGTCCATGTTATTTATGCGCGCGAATGCGTAGAGGATACTTATATTCAAAGGCGAAGGAATTAGGCTGTAATAAGATTGCTCTTGGCCATCACTTCGATGACGTCATTGAGACAATTCTTATGGGAATGTTATACGGCGGCCAGGTGCAGACCATGATGCCAAAGCTTCACAGCACTAATTTTGAGGGCATGGAGCTGATTCGCCCTATGTACTTAATTAGAGAAGCAGACATTAAGCACTGGTGCAGCTACAATAAACTTGAGTTTATCGCCTGTGCCTGCCGAATGACAGAAGCACTTGCAGATGAAAATTCTAACCTCACTTCAAAGAGAGCCGAGGTTAAGGCCTTAATTGCACAATTAGCAAAAAAAGACCCTATTATCGAGAAGAACATTTTTAGAAGTGTGGAAAATGTTAACGTAGATACGGTAGTGGCCTATAAAAAGAAGGGTGTGAAGCATCACTTCCTTGATGACTACAATATGTAGAGTTATCATTGTTGGCGATGCCACATATCAATAATAGTAGAAAGACAGGAAATTTAAATGATTAAGACAAGATTAGTAAAGCTACTATCTAACTCAAAAAAATACATTTACCTTAACATCATTATTCAATGGGTTGCCTTAGTAGCGCAGATGTTAGCTATATTTACCATCACAAGTTTTATAGCAGATATTTTTGAATCTAATGTGCCTTCGTTGCTAAAAAACATCGCAATTGATTGGGTGGTTATTGACGTTACAGGCGTTACCATCAACTGGACTATGCTTGCCCTAGTTTTAGTGACATTGGCTTTACTTATTATTATAAGAATGATTTGCGACAAGCTCCTTGCAAGAATCAACTACCTTGCAAGCGCAGACGTTAAGAAGCTTTTAAGAGACAAGATTTATGAGAAGCTCCTTCAGATTGGACCTTCTTATAAGGAGAAGGTTTCAAGCGCTGAGGTTATTCAGTTAAGTACTGAAGGCGTTGAGCAGTTAGAGGTATATTTTGCCAAATACATCCCTCAGCTCTTCTATAGCCTCCTTGCTCCCCTCACTCTCTTTCTTTGCCTTGTAAATATTAGCTTTAAGGCAAGTATTACCCTTCTTATCTGTGTGCCACTTATTCCGATTTCCATCGTGGTGGTGCAGAAGATCGCAAAGAGATTACTAAGCAAATATTGGGGAATCTACACAGAACTTGGGGATTCCTTCCTTGATAACTTAAACGGTCTCACAACTCTTAAGCTTTATCAGACAGATGATTTAAAGGCAGATGAGATGGACATTGAGGCCAACAGATTTAGAAAAATCACAATGAAAGTTCTCACAATGCAGTTAAACTCTACATCTGTTATGGATATTGTGGCTTACGGCGGCGCAGCTGTGGGCATGCTTGTGACAATAGTTGAATATTTTAATGGAAATATCGGACTTGCAGGAACTTTATCAATTATTCTACTTTCATCAGAATTTTTCATTCCTCTAAGACTTCTTGGCTCATATTTCCACATCGCTATGAACGGAATGGCAGCAGCAGATAAGATTTTCGCCTTGCTTGATATGGAAGTGGACAAGAAGGGAGAAAGGGAGCTTGCTAAGGGCAAGGAATCAACTCTTGCCTTCATGAAGGGAGCCAAGGCCGATTCAGTTACGGTTACTTTTGAAAATGTATCTTTTGCTTATGATGATACAAGAAAAGTCCTAGAGAACATAAACCTTGACATACCAAGCGCTAGCTTTATTTCTATTGTTGGTGAGTCAGGTAGCGGAAAGAGTACAATTGCTAGCCTCCTAACTGGAAAGCATAAAAACTTCTCTGGTAGCATTAAGGTTAACGGTTTGAATATTTCGGACATTAAAAGTGAGAGCTTACTTAGCAATATCACACTAGTTAAGAACAATAGTCACATTTTCAAAGGTACAGTTAGACAAAATCTCTACCTTGGAAAGGCCAGTGCTAGTGATGAGGAGCTTTGGGATATCTTAGAGAAGCTTTCTCTTAAGGAAATTTTCGAGGCTAGAGAAGGCCTTGATACTGAAATCCTAGAGAGAGCTACTAACCTTTCCGGAGGTCAGGCACAGCGTCTTGCTATTGCAAGAGCCCTACTTGCGGACACACCGATGTACATCTTTGATGAGGCAACTTCAAACATTGATGCTGAAAGCGAAGAGATTATTATGAAGCTTATCACTGAGCTTTCTAAGACAAAGACAGTGGTTTTAATTTCTCATAGATTGAAAAATGTTGAAAAATCCGACTGCATCTACGTCCTTGAGAAGGGCAGAATCGTTGAGACTGGTAAGCATTCTGAGCTTATTCTCAACCTAGATGAGGCAGATTCAAAGGCTGAGGAAGGTTATGGAACTTACGCAAGTCTCTATAATGCTCAGGCTAAGTTAGAGAATTTTAGAAAAAATGAGACATCAACACAGAAGACTTACGATGCTAGAGAAGGTGTTTGCCTTTATAAGTTAAAGGCCGAGCCAACAGCTGAGGAGCTAGAGCTTGAGCGTCAAAGAGAAGAAGAGCGTAAGGCCTTTGAGGCTGAGCTTGAGGCTAAGAAAGAGGCTGAGAGAAGTAAGAGAGCCCTTCTTAAGGTTAAGAATAATCTCTACGAAACTAAGGGGTATACTCGTTCAAGCTACTATGTGGATGGCTTTAGAGACTCAAAGAATGAGATGCCAACAGAGCATCATCATTTTGCTGAAAATGTTACATTTTCAAAGGACAAGGAAAATAAAAGAAGAAATGGCCTCGTAATTAGCTTTAAGCTTCTTGGCCTAATTAAGCCACTTCTTGGAATCATTGCGGCAGCAGTGCTTCTTGGAACTATCGGTTATCTTTGCGCAATCTCCCTTACAATCATTGCAACGGGCATTGTGTCAGAGTTCTGGGGTTCTCATTATGTGGCAAATGGTATGGCAGGTTCAGTGGTTTGTGGACTTTCAGCCAATCAAAGACAGATAGCCCTAGTGCTTCTTGTAGTTGTTGCAGTGGCAAGAGGTTTCTTACACTACGCAGAGCAGTACTGTAATCACTTCATTGCCTTTAAGTTGCTTGCCATTATTAGACATAAGGTTTTTGAAAATTTAAGACGTTTGGCACCAGCTAAACTTGATAGAAAAGACAGAGGTAATTTAATTTCAATTCTTACCTCAGACATTGAGCAGCTAGAAGTTTTCTATGCTCACACTATTAGTCCAATTTTTATCGCCCTTTTAGTAAGCATTGTTATGCTTGTGTTCCTTGCACATTTCTCTCCAGTAATTGCGGTGATTGCAGGCCTTGCATACTTTACAATCGGTGTGATTATTCCATTTATTAACTCAAAGCTTACAGCTAAGGCGGGGCTAGAGTTTAGAAATGGTCTTGGCGAATTAAACAGCTACTGTCTTGATTCTCTTCGTGGTATCGATGAGACAATTCAGTACAGCGGCGGTTTAGTTAGAAGACTTAATATGGCGAAAAAATCCAACAAGTTATCTAAGTCACAGCTTATCCTTGCTAGATTTGCAGGAGATTCCCGCATGTGGTCAGATTTCGTGATTTTAGTTTGCTCATATCTCGTATTTGTTGTGGCCCTTTTCCTTGCTGAAAATAACGCCCTTACATTTACAGAAAGCTTAATGTGCACCGTAGCAGTTATGGGTTCTTTCGGCCCTGTGCTCGCCCTTTCATCTCTTTCAAATAATCTAAATCAGACTTTTGCAAGTGGTGACAGAGTGCTAAATATCCTAGAGGAAGAGCCTGAAGTTCAGGAAATTACTGATGCTAAGGACTTAGACTTTAATAAAGAAAATACGAATAGTGGAATTTCTATCCTTGTAAAGGATATTAGTTTCGCTTATAATGAAAAGGAAATATTGCGTGACTACAATGCATTTTTTGAAGCTGGAAAGATCACTGGCATCCATGGCGAAAGCGGTTGTGGCAAATCTTCACTTCTAAAGGCAATTATGAGAATCCATGAGATAAGTGCCGGGGGCATTTATTTTAATAAACAGGAGCTAAAGGACATTAACACAAGCTCTTTGCGTTCTCACATTGCTTTTGTAAGTCAGGAGACAGAGCTCTTTAATGATACAATTGCCGCTAATATTAAGGTGGCTAAGGCAAATGCTACAATGGAGGAAGTCATTGAAGCTGCCAAGAAGGCATCAATCCATGACTTTATTATGAGTCTTGAAAAGGGCTATGATACAGTGATTGGCGAGTTAGGAGAAGGCCTCTCAACAGGTGAGAAGCAGCGCCTTGGCGTGGCAAGAGCCTTCCTATCAGACGCACCAATCATCCTTATGGATGAACCAACTTCAAGCCTTGATTCCCTTAACGAAGGAATCATCTTAAAGGCCTTATCAGAGACTTGTAATGACAAGACTGTTGTCATCGTCTCTCATAGAGCCTCAACAATGAATGTAGCAGATAATGTGATTGTTATGTAATTGGTGTGATAAGCGTCGCAGACGGTTATCGCAGAAGGAGGTAGTATGGCATCGCAATATAGTTGTGATTATTGTAATAACCTCGTCTTTGATGACGAGTTAGAAGAATATGTCTGTGATGTTAATATGGACGAAGACGATTATGCAAGACTCTTAAACTCAAAATATAAGCAGTGTCCATATTATCAGAGCAATGATGAATACAAGGTGGTTAGGCACCAAATGTAGCAAGCCCTTTAGGGGTTGCTACTTAGCGTCAAGCTGATTGCCGAAGGCAATTCTAATGCTTGATGTTCAATTAAATGTAGTACTTGCTTTAGCAAGTGCTACCTAGCGTCAGCCTCATCTTGCGAAGCAAGATTTTTATGGCTGATGTTCCATTAAATGTAGAATGTAGAGGTAAGGGTATGGACGATAAAAGATTTGCAGTTTTAATTGATTCAGACAATATTTCGTCTAAATATATTGGTAGCATTTTAGATGAAATGACAAAATATGGAGTTATAACTTATAAGAGAATTTACGGCGATTGGACTAGTACACAAGCTGGCAAGTGGAAGAAGGAGCTTATGGAAAATTCAATCACTCCAATTCAGCAGTTTAGAAATACAGTGGGTAAAAACGCTACGGATTCCACACTGATTATCGACGCTATGGACATTTTATATACCCACAGCGTGGATGGTTTTTGTATTGTAAGTAGCGACGGCGATTTCACTAGACTTGCCAGCCGACTTCGCGAGTCTGGCATGGAGGTCATTGGAATGGGGGAGAACAAGACACCACGTTCCTTTAGAGCTGCTTGCTCCGTATTTACAGATCTAGAATTGTTGCTAGATCAAAACGATGACGACGATACTGAGATTGATAAGAAGAAGGCCAAGAAGCCAGAGATAGTGCTTGCCCAGAACAAGGTTGAGAACGCTATTATTGAGATTATTACTGAAAATGATAACAAGGGCCGCCAGACAGGTCTCGGTGAGATTGGTAGTCGTCTTCAGAAGAAGTATTCAGATTTTGATGTAAGAAATTATGGATATAGTTCGCTTTCTAAGTTCCTCGAGGAAATAGAAGCATTTGATGTTAAAAATGTTAATAACACAGTAGTAGTACGCCTTCGCGAGGATGACTCCGCCCTTAAGCAGGTCATCGATTTTGCAGTTGATAGCGTAGGACAGACAGGAAAGACAGGCATGGAGCTTGGCGCTCTAGGCCAGAGAATACATAGCAAATTCCCTAACTTTAAGGTAAAAGAGTATGGTTACTCAACCCTTTCAAAGTTTATAAACGGAATTAAGGTGCTAAAGATTGCAAGCGTAGACGGAAGAAAACTGGTATTTATTACTGGACAGAAAGGATAATTTTTTAAAAATGGAAAAGATAGCAAGTTTTAAGGTTAACCACTTAGATTTACTTACAGGAGTTTATGTTTCAAGAAAGGATCATGTAGGAGCAGAGACAATTACTACATTTGACTTAAGATTTACAAGACCAAATGTAGAGCCACCTATGGATAATCCTGGATTACATACAATCGAACATCTTTGGGCAACTTTCTTTAGAAACCACGAAGAATGGGGACCTAAGACAATTTACTTTGGACCAATGGGTTGTAGAACAGGTTTCTATGTAATTTTTGCAGGCGACTTAAAGTCTGAGGATATTATTCCTGTTTTAAGAGAAGCAGCAGATTTCGCATTGGCTTTCAATGATGAGATTCCAGGAGCTACTCCTAGAGATTGCGGAAACTATCTTGATAATAACTTAAATCTAGCTAAAATCTACATCAGAAAGTTTAAGTCTGAGGTTTTAGATAGACCAACTCTCGATAGATTAAGCTATCCACAGTAGTTTGCTTAACATTATTAAGTTAGGCCTAATAAGATAAGCTACGGGTCATTGACTGACTATATTTTCTTAAGCACATTTTCAAAAACTGATTAAGAATCAAAAGGTTTTTAAGAAAATGTATTAATATTCTAAGCTTTTTAGAAAATAACTTGCAATGATTTCTGATTTAGGTTATTTTATTACATGTAGTCAACAAGCACTACAAGAAGGAATTTAAGATTCTAATATATTGAATATAAGAACAATGGCGTTCACTTTTCGAAAAGTTTTTTAAATTTTTCGTTTAGTGGCGCCTTTTTATTTTCTGATATGAGGTTAAGAAAATAAAGTATACAATATGTAGGGAATAATGCAAAAAAACCTATAGCATTCTTCCTAAAAATTGTAAAATTTCATAGTTGATTAATTTTCTAAAGTTTTGTAGACTATGTAAGGACAAAGGTTCTTATTTTTAATTAAGAATATTAGCAAGAAAGGTGAAGAAGTTATGAGTGAGAGATTCAATGTAGCCGATATCTTTGGCGAGAACGTATTTAACGACACAGTTATGAAGGAGCGTTTACCTAAGAACGTATATAAGAATTTACGTTTAACAATGGATGGTAAGCAAGAATTAAGTAAGGAAGATGCCGATGTAGTTGCTAACGCAATGAAGGATTGGGCTATCGAGAAGGGTGCAACACACTATACTCATTGGTTCCAGCCACTTACAGGTGCTACAGCTGAAAAGCATGATTCATTTATTTCTGCACCAAAGTCTAATGGTAAGGTTTTAATGGAATTCTCTGGTAAGGAATTAATCAAGGGTGAGCCAGATGCTTCATCATTCCCATCAGGTGGCTTAAGAGCTACATTTGAAGCAAGAGGTTATACAGCTTGGGATTGTACATCACCAGCTTTCGTTAGAGAAGATGCTGCAGGTGCAACATTAATTATTCCAACAGCTTTCTGTTCTTACACAGGAGAAGCTCTTGATCAGAAAACTCCACTTCTTCGTTCAATGGATGCCCTCAACAAAGAGGCATTACGTTTAGTTAGATTATTTGGAAATACTGAAGCTACAAAGGTTACACCATCAGTTGGTGCTGAGCAGGAGTATTTCATCGTAGATAGAGAAAAGTACTTACAGAGAAAGGATTTAGTATTCTCTGGAAGAACTTTATTTGGTGGTATGCCACCTAAGGGTCAGGAATTAGATGACCATTACTTCGGTGCTATTCGTGAAAGAATTGCAGCATACATGAAGGATGTTAACATGGAATTATGGAAGCTTGGCGTTTCAGCTAAGACTCAGCATAACGAAGTTGCACCAGCACAGCACGAGCTTGCTCCAATCTATGCAGAGTGTAACATTGCAACAGATAACAACCAGTTAACAATGGAAGTTATGAAGAAGGTTGCTTTTAGACATGGTTTAGTTTGCCTCTTACATGAGAAGCCATTTGCAGGCGTTAACGGTTCAGGTAAGCACAACAACTGGTCTATGACAACAGATAACGGTGTTAACTTACTTGATCCAGGTAAGACACCTCATGAGAACATTCAGTTCTTATTAGTTCTTGGTTGTATCATGAAGGCTGTTGATACACATGCTGATCTTTTAAGAGAGTCTGCATCTAACGTTGGTAACGACCACAGATTAGGCGCTAACGAAGCACCTCCAGCAATTATCTCTATGTTCCTTGGTGAGCAGTTAGAAGATGTTGTTATGCAGCTTATTGATAAGGGTGATGCTACAAGCTCAATCCAGAAGGGTAAGTTAAAGACTGGTGTTAAGTCTTTACCAGACCTTGCTAAGGATGCAACAGATAGAAACAGAACATCACCATTTGCTTTCACAGGTAACAAGTTCGAATTCAGAATGGTTGGCTCAGCAGATTCAATTGCTCCAGCTAACGTAGTTTTAAATACAATCGTAGCAGAAAGCTTCAAGGAAGTTTGCGACGAATTAGAGAAGGCTGAGAATCTTGATATGGCTATCCATGACAAGATTAAGGAACTCTTCACTAAGTATCATAGAATCGTATTCAACGGTAACGGATACTCAGATGAATGGGTAGCTGAAGCTGAGAAGCGTGGCCTTCCAAACATCAGAAATATGGTAGATGCAGTTTCAGCTCTTACAACAGATAAGGCTGTTAAGTTATTCGAGGAATTCGGTGTATTTACTAAGACAGAGCTTGAATCAAGATCTGAAATTAAGTATGAAGCTTATTCAAAGGCTATTAACATCGAAGCTAAGACAATGCTTGATATGGCTGCTAAGCAGATTGTACCAGCTGTTGTATCCTACTCAACAGAGGTTGCTAACTCAGCTCTTGCAGTAGCAGAAGTTGGTTGCGACAACTCAGTACAGAAGGAATTATTAACAGATATCACAACAGAGCTTAAGGCTGTTAAGGAAGCTCAGGCTAAGTTATCAGAAGCTGTTTGCAAGGCTGCAATGATCGAGTGCGCTAAGGAACAGGCTGTATTCTACAGAGATGTTGTTAAGACAGCAATGGATGAACTTAGAAAGCCAGCTGATAAGCTTGAAATGCTTGTTGATGAAGAATACTGGCCATTCCCTCAGTATGAGGATTTAATCTTTGAAGTTTAATCATTGACTATGAATATGATATAGCTAGTTAGATTTAACCATTATAAAGAATAAGACCTGCAAGATAACTTGCAGGTCTTATTTAATGTATATTATATAATGATTTATAAATTAGCTTATTTATATAGCATTAAGAGATACATTTTCATATTAATTATCAATCTTAGCAGATCCTGTTAAAGTAGCGTGTACGATAAATCTCTGCTTACCGTTGTTAGTACATGTAGAAAGTGTAATAACCTGTTGAGAATTGCTAATATCAACACCTGTGTCATATAGTGACTGTGACTGCATCTGGCTAGCCCAAGTTCTCATAGCATTAAGTGTTGAGAAGTTATATGTGTAAGTGCTGCTAATAGGTTCGCTAACGTAACAAGAGAAGATTGTGTATTCTCTTAATTCGTTACCTTTGTAAATGTAAATCTTATCGTTATTTCCTGATCTATAGTAGCTTTCGCTGTTGTAATATCTTAACAAACCAAACATGCTACCATTCTTCATGTTATGACCATAAATAATAACGTGACTTGCATCTAGTCCACCTTCAATTCGGCTATCCTCGAAAAGACATCCGCTTGAATTGTAAGTTCCATCGATTAGGTGATGTAGATAATAATCATTATCTGTGTATTGCACCATTGGTAATCTTATGTCTATTGAAGGAATGTAGATATAACCAACAGCGTAGGAATTTATTGCCTTTAGGGCTTCTTCATCGTAAACAAATGGAATGTCTACGGTACTTTCCTGACCATTTTCATCAGTGATTACAATAGTTTGGTCTTCACTTTGAATTACATCATCCTCTACGTTCTTGTAGGTATCTGTACCCTTTTTATACTCTAGTAAAATGCTAATCAAGTTATAGGCTGCAAATACAAACACACAAGCTGCAACTACTAGAATTACTCTGTTAATAATTCTATTGCGCTTCTTTTTAGCTTCTTTCTTTTCAAATTCCAATTCTGCCGCTTCTTCTTCCTCACTTTTAACCTTAGTGTAAGAAGTAGAAGTATCTTCCTCGTCTACATAAATGTCGTCATCCTTGAAGTTGTCGTCATCCTTGAAGTTGTCGTCATCCTTGAAGTTGTCGTCATCCTTGTAGGGGTCCTTGTCGTTTAAATTGTTGTCTCCCATAAATATCTCCTCCAGGAATATAGTTGTAAAGATAATTGTAAAGTATTACTATCCCTACACTTTTATAAAAAACTCGGACCAACTCTTGTTGGACCGAGTTAATTATATCATAGATAACTAATCAATTGTACAAAATTAATTCTCAATAAATTAGCAAGCCTTACCGTCTGAACCGAAAAGCTTAATCTTCTCAGCAACGATATCTCTAATTGCCTGAGCACCAGGAGCAAGAAGCTTTCTTGGGTCATAACCCTTACCTTCTAAATCCTTACCTGCTTCAACATACTTTCTTGTAGCATCTGCAAATACTAACTGGCACTCTGTGTTAACGTTGATCTTAGCAACGCCAAGTGAGATAGCCTTCTTAATCATGTCTTCAGGGATACCTGTACCACCATGAAGAACTAATGGCATATCACCGATTTCAGCCTTGATTGACTCTAATACGTCAAATCTAAGACCTGGCCATCCTTCTGGATACTTACCATGGATATTACCAATACCAGCTGCTAACATATCTACACCAAGGTCTGCGATAGCCTTGCATTCCTTAGGATCAGCGCACTCACCCTGAGAAACAACACCATCTTCTTCACCACCGATACCACCAACTTCAGCTTCGATTGAGATACCCTTTTCGTGGCAAACCTTAACTAATTCCTTTGTCTTTTCTACGTTCTCTTCGATTGGATAGTGTGAACCATCAAACATGATTGAAGAGAAACCAGCTTCGATACACTTATATGAACCTTCATATGTACCATGATCAAGGTGAAGTGCAACAGGAACTGTAATTCCTAAAGATTCATCCATAGCCTTAACCATAGCTGCAACAGTCTTAAATCCAGTCATATACTTACCAGCACCTTCAGAAACACCTAAGATAACTGGAGCCTTTAATTCTTCAGCTGTAAGAAGAATTGACTTTGTCCATTCAAGATTGTTAATGTTAAACTGACCAACTGCGTAGTGACCAGCTACTGCTTTGTCTAGCATTTCTTTTGCTGAAACTAACATAATATATTACCTCCATAAATTTAGTTAACTGTTAGGCAATCACCCCAAGAAAATAGATTATATATTAAATTATTGGCACCGCCATAAACTAAGCTAATTATAAACTAAAAAATTAGAAATGAAAAGTAAAATGTGGTAATTTACCTAAGTTTTTAATTGTCAATTTTTTAACAAGATAATGTTAGCATAGCAAAAGACTTTTGTAAATATTTTCGCTGCCATTTTGTGTTTATTTTATGTATTAATTTGCTCGAATTTAATTATTTTTTAGAAATTAGTTTATCTTTAGTTAATTGAAATACTAGCCTGTCTTTGTTAGAATAAGGATAAGTTAAGGAAATGAAGAAAATCAAGGAAATTCCTTAACTGACGCGTTAGGAATATTTACAAATACGTTGAGATACCAAAAGATAATAAGCTAGTTGGGATGTATACGTGTTTCTTAACAGCTTAATCGCAGTAGCGAAGTGGACTAGATAAGTCTGATTAATACACTATCTAAGAGGAGAATAATTATGAACGTACTTGGATTATTACAAACAGTTCTACTAGATGTAGATTTTTATAATAGTGAAGAATATGCAGGAGATTCATTTCTTCCTTTTATAGGATTTATGTGTTTCTTATTAGGAATTGTTGCAATATTTCTTGGAGCAGTAAAGATAATTGCTGCCAAGAGAGATTTCCACATCTTCTTTGATAAGAGAAATGAAGTAGAAATTTCAAAGTTAAAGAACAAGAAGAATATTAATATAGGAATAGCTCTTATTGTGGTAGGAGCGATATTAACAATAGCGTCTTTTTTCCTATTGTAAAGTGTGTGTAAAAAAATAGAAAGGTTGCCCTTGGCAACCTTTCTATTTTTTTAGGAATCTTTCTGTTTTGAAAGTCGTCATATATATTTTAATTCAGTCCCTCAAAAAGGATTGGGATTAAATGAGGGACCGGGAGAAAGCCGGGTAATTACACTAACTAATGGCTTAATTAGTGTAATTTATGTAAGCCGCCTCTTAGGTTCATGGATAGATAAAAGCGGGTACAATATCTAACCACCAGTATAGAACCTAGTCCGGCGCAAAAAACATCGTCTGTCGTGGGACAGACGATGAAAAGAGGGAGGAGAGCTGCATTCTCATGCAACTCGATTTATGAAAAAACAAAAAGTGTTTTTCATGTCGTTTGTATTGTATAAATCTTCTACTCTTGTAGTATACGGAAGAAAAATTAATAAGCTATGAGTTCGCTGTAAAGATTTATTTAATTCAATATGAATAAACTATGAACTGTGCTAAATATGATAAACAGTGGTTTTTAACGTGCAGTCTCAAATATTGACGATTTCTTTAAAGTTAAGTAGAATTCTTTTTGTGGGAAAATGGTAAAAATATAGAAGAAACATTTTTCTAAGAAATGGGAGAAAATTTATGGCAGTAACAACATATAAATGCCCCAACTGCGGGGCGGCCATGTCCTTTGATTCAAAGACACAAAAGCTAGCTTGTCCTAGCTGTGGCGCGAATCTATCAGTGACAGACTATGATAACTATATAAAAGAGTTAGATAAGGAATTTGGAAAGGCAGATGAGGCAGATTTCAAAGAGGAAGAAAGAGATGAAACAGCTTCAGAATCCAACATGAAAATTTTCCACTGTCAGAGCTGTGGCGCCGAACTTGTTACAGATAAGTACACATCAGCAACTTTCTGTTCTTATTGCGGCAATCCAACTCTAGTGGAGGAAAGACTAGAAGGGGAGTTTAGCCCAGAGTACGTCATTCCTTTTAAGATAGACAGGGAAAGAGCAGTTTCTATCTATAAGGATTGGCTAAAGAAGGGACCCCTTACACCAAAGACTCTATCTAAAAAGAGCATGATTGAGAAAATCAGCGGTGTTTACGTTCCTTTCTGGCTCTACGACTTTGATGCCAATGCTCAGGTAAATGCCGCAGCTACTCGCGTTCGTACAATTAGACGTGGGGATACGGAATACATTTACACAGATCATTTCCAGGTTTACCGCGACGTAACTGCAGAGTTTGACAAGTTGCCAGCGGATGCCTCAAAGAAGATGCCGGATGAGCAGATGGATATGCTTGAACCCTACAATTATGCTGACCTTGTGGACTTTAAGGGCGGCTACCTTCAGGGCTATTTATCTGAAAGATATAACTACAATAGCGACGAACTAAAGGATAGAGCCAAGGTTCGTGCAAGTAAGTATATTTCAGATATTGCAAGGGATACAATTCAGGGCTACACAACTGTTAACATACTTGGTAAAAGAGAAAATATTAGAAATCTAGGTCACGACTACGTCCTCCTTCCAGTTTGGATGCTAAATTACAGCTTCAACGGCAAGGACTACAGCTTCTTCCTAAACGGACAGACAGGTAAAATCGTAGCCGACAGACCAATCAGCGCAAAGAGAACCGTATTTTTTAGCCTTCTTATATTTATACTGGCCTTTGTAATTATTAACATAGGAGGCTTATTATTATGGTAAAAAAGATTAAGGTAAGTTTAATTCTACTAGCATTGTTAGTTTCTATATTTAGTTGCATTTTTACTGCTGAAAATGTATACGCAGACACTACAAAAGATTATGTCATAGATGATGCCAATCTCCTTTCAGATAGTGAGGAGACTAAGCTTGAGAAGTTGTGTGCCAAGGCTTCTAAAGAAGCTCAGTGTGACATTGTGATTATTACCATGAGTAAGGGTTATGATGGAAGCAACATGGATAGCTACATCCGTGATATCTTAGAGAGTGACTATGGTTATAATGAAGAATCTACAACAGTTGATGCTTGTGCCTACGCTGTAGATATGAGTTCAAGAGCAGATAGAATCATAACTTCAGGTATTGCAAAAACTAGTTTTAGTCAGTCAGATTTAGATGAAATCAGAGAGATTTCTGAGGAGTATTTATCAGACAGTGACTATTACACTGCATTTTCAAAATACGTAAATAACATAAAGAGGGCAATTATTAACGGAGAATATAGCCCAACTTTACTAGAGAAAATCCTTGATGGAATTCTTATAAAGCTCTTTGTATCAGTGGTAATTACTGCTATTGCCATCTTTGTTATGGTGGGCAATAATAAGGCAAAGGCCACAACTAATGAGATGACTTATGCAAAGAATCACAATTTTAAGGTGAATGATAGAAGAGATCTCTTTATAAATACAACGGTGGTAACAAGAAGAATCGAGACAAACCACGGTGGCGGAGGCCATAGCAGCGGAGGTCACGGTGGTGGAAATTCTGGAAGCTCCGGCGGCCACTTCTAAGCTGACTTTTAAAAGTTTATGGCTGTTAGTTTTAGGCTGAAGGCTTAGGCATCAGTTCTAATAAAAATTGTAAAAAAAGACATGCTTTAATTAGGATAAATTCCTTCTTAAAGCATGTTCTTTTTGTTATAAAAATTATTTCTCTATTGAGAAAACATTTTCAAAAATGATTAAAGAGTCTCTGGCTCTGGATAGTCAACGCCGAAAGTCTCAACTGTAACAGTCTTCATAACCTGTGGTGTAAGTGGTCTATCGTTCCAGTCAACGTCTGTTGTAGCGATTGCCTCTAATACATCTTCGCCTTCTGTTAACTTACCAAAGGCAGCGTATTCGCCATCAAGATGTGGTGAATTCTTGTGCATGATAAAGAACTGTGAACCTGCTGAATCAGGGATCATTGTTCTAGCCATTGAAAGTACGCCAGGTGTGTGCTTTAAGTCGTTCTTAAAGCCATTGTTTGAAAATTCACCCTTAATGCTGTATCCAGGGCCACCCATGCCTGTACCATCTGGGTCTCCACCCTGAATCATGAAACCAGCGATAACTCTGTGGAAGATAACGCCGTCATAAAAGCCCTTCTTAACAAGGCTAATAAAGTTATTTACTGTATTAGGTGCAATTTCTGGATAAAGCTCAGCCTTCATAACAGAGCCATTCTCCATAGTGATTGTAACTATTGGATTCTGTGCCATCGAATATTCCTCCATGTATTTATTATTTGTTTAATAAATGATAAAATATATGTATAAACATATTAATTCTAAATAACAAGATAGGAAAAGTCAATTATGATTGAAAACTTAGAAAACATCTATATTTATATAGAAGATAATTTTAATATTCAATTTGAACCAGACTTTAGGGAAATGTCTAACTGGGCGAATAACGTTAACATTTGCATAAACGCTGACAAAGAATTGACTTGTTACAAGATTAGCGGGGCTAAGCTTTTTTGTGAAAATGTGACTAATCACAAACTCGCGGGGATAATTGGCAAAATTATGGACAGAGATGTGGAAAAGTCTTGTTTTATTAGCGATTATGACTTAGAGGACATTATTAGAAAGCATGATTTAGACCTGGAGTTAGAGGACTTTAAGCAGGGGAACATTTTGAAAAAAACGGACATCGGCCTTGGAATGTCTTATTACGGAACTGCAAGATATGTGCTTTTTGATGTTAACGATTTGAATGAGGAATATATCCAAAGCGTATTTTTTAGAAGCATTGGAAAGCCTCTTGAAATCTTTACTACAGATAGATTGATTGTTAGGGAGATGTGCCTAGAGGACATGCCAGAATACTATAAGCTCTACGAGTCTTTAAACGAATGCGACTTCGTGGAGGAGCTTTATCCTTACGAGGAGGAGTGTGAGTTTGTAAAGAATTACATCCAGAATATGTATACCTTCTTTGGTTACGGACTTTGGCTGGTTTTCCTAAAGGAAACTGGGGAGCTAATTGGCCGCGTGGGTATTGAGAATCGTGAAATAGACAACACCACAAAGCAGGAGATTGGCTACCTTATTGGTAAGGACTATCAGGAGCAGGGCTATGCTTATGAGGCCTGTGAGGCAACTATTGAGTACGCTAGAACTATGCTTAATCTTGATGAGCTCTTTGCCTGCATCCATAGAGACAACTTTAAATCCATCGCCTTGGTGGAGAAGCTAGGCTTTAGGATTTATGCCAGAGATATAGGTGAGATGAACCTTTATAGACTAGAAATTTAGATAGATGAGATATTTAGTTAGATTAGAAATTTAAATCAAAAACAGCCCCAGACACGAAGTCTAGGGCTTTTCTTATGCTTTAAAGTCTTATTTAGTTTTGTAAAAAATTTACCTGATTATGAAGAAGCAATTCTACATATCAAATACAAATCTAATAAAGTCTGCCGCATTTTCATAGTTAGGCGATGTGTTTACAATGCCGTAACATGGGTGCTCTACTGATAGGTCAGTAGCTGTAATTTCAGGGGCTTCGCTAATGTCCACGGCCACGGGAACATTTTCACCATTAGCATCAGTATAGTAGATGATGTAGTCTGAAAGGTAGTCAAGTTCTTCATCTGTAAGGACTTCCCTTAGATCTAGGAAAAATGTATCGGCTTCTGTACAGAAGTAGAGGATATCCTCGTCGTTTGCCATGAAACCGTCCATATCGCCGGTGTTAGCTAGTATATAAATCTTGTTGATACTTACTGTAACTGCGCCGTCTAGGTCGTCGCCCTGCATGTTGTAGGAATAGTCGATGTCAATCTGAGTCTTCTTGCCATCAATTCCAAGATAGTTAGTAAAACCTGTTGTTAGGGCGTCTTCGTCAGTACGGTGGCCTGTTATATAACCATCGCAGGAAACGATAGTACAGACTGTGTCGTAATTATTTCTAATGTATGCAAAGACAAATGAGACAACTACTAGAATTGCACATATTACCGCGAAAATAGGTAATCTATAGTATGTCCAGATATAACCTATCTTCTTTGTAAAAGATAAACTTTTAAACTTTGCGCGCTGCTCTTTAATTTCATCGCGCACTCCATTTCCTTTTGCCATATAATCTTCCTCTTTTTTGAAAATGTATTTTTTGATTTACTTTTGAAGTTTAGCATAATTATTTCTAATTAAAAACTGCTTTTATAAACATTTTAGAAACTACACTAAAAATTCTTTGCATTTAAATATTACATTAAGTATAATCATAACTGTTAAGCCGCGTGCTGGCTTAGGAGAAGTATTTAAGCCAAAGGCTTAGGAGTTTTACATTTGGAGGAAGTTATGAATTCGTTTATAGATGGTCGAATTTTTAGAGCCCTTGTTAAGATGGGTGATTTTATTATTTTGGCTGCATTAACAGTTCTATGCTGCATCCCTGTTGTGACAGTTGGAGCGTCACTTACAGCGGCTTTCTATGCAGGAAGAAAGTTAGTGCTAGATGAGGAAAGTTATGTTTATAAGGACTTTTTTAAGTCTTTTAAGCAGAATATCATACAGGGAATTGGTCTTGAATTTATTTTTGTAATAATCGGACTTATTTTATTTGCTGATTTTAAGGCTGCTGAGAGCTGGGGCAATAACGGCGGCGGAACAGTTGCAATTGGATTTATTTACTTAGTCATAGGTATAGCTTTAATATACGTTGCTGTGGTTTTGTATTCTTTTGCATTGCTTTCAAGATACAATAATACTATAATGGGAACTATAAAGAATGCATTGATAATTTGCGTACATCATTTGCCACAGACAATTGTTATGTTAGTTATCACTGTTGTATTATTATATTTCACATATTTATATTTTATTGTAATGATTTTGACTATACCAATTATTCTATATGCGGATTCGTATATCTTTGCAAGAATCTTTAAGGCTTTAGAGGAACCCCCTAAAGAGGAAAGTGATGAAGGTGAGGAAGAAGACAGTCAGCTAGATGATGAGAACTAATTAAGACGGTCGATCAGAAAGTAAGAGAAAACTAGATAAGAGTAGAGAGGGAGTTATAGGGGATTATGGTTTTTTCAAGCCTTTTATTTGTGTACATTTTTTTGCCAATTAACCTTTTGTGTTATGCGGTCATTTCAGACATTAAAAAGAAGAATTTATGTATTTTATTATTTTCATTGATTTTCTATGCGTGGTCATCACCAGCATATTTGCTGATTATGATGGTCTCAGCATTCGTAAGTTATATAGGAGCTGTTGCAATTGATAAATTTACAAAGGATGTGGAGAATCCTAAACATCTTAGGAATAGAAATCTCGCTCTTGGATTTACAGTTGCAGCAAACCTATTAATTCTTAGTGTATTTAAATACACTGGATTCCTTTGTGAGATTTTTAATTACTTTACAGGTTTGCCAAAGGTCATTCCTGAAATAATTTTACCGGTAGGTATTTCATTTTACACCTTCCAGTTAGTATCTTATGTTGTAGATGTTTACAGGGGTGAGATTGAGGCAGAGCATAATTATGGAAGAGTTTTACTTTACGCCTCTCTTTTCCATCAGTGTATTGCAGGTCCAATCGTTAGATATAAGGATATTGCAGATGATTTAAAGGAGAGAAAGACTAACATCACAAGTATGAATGATGGTATTTCTCGTTTCTGCGTAGGCCTTGCAAAGAAGACTATTTTAGCTAATACTTGCGCCAGCATTATAAAGGACATCTTGCCAGACGAGGCTACAGCTAGCCTTGCAAGTCAGGTCACAGTGCTTGGTGCTTGGATTACTTGCATCTTATATATGATTTATATTTACCTTGATTTCTCGGCTTATTCAGATATGGCCATTGGTCTTGGTAAAATGACAGGTTTCCAGTACAAGGAAAACTTTAATTATCCATACATCTCTAAGTCAGTTACTGAATTTTGGAGAAGATGGCACATTTCCTTAAGTACTTTCTTTAGAGATTATCTCTACATTCCACTTGGAGGAAATAGACGTGGAATCAAGAGACAGATCTTTAATATGTTCGTAGTTTGGGCCCTTACAGGTCTTTGGCATGGAGCTTCATTTAACTTTATTCTATGGGGATTATATTTTTTTGTATTTTTATGTATAGAAAAGTTGTTTCTTTTGAAGCTTTTTGATAAAATTGGAAATATAGCAAAAGCAGTAATCGGTAGAATATATACTTTAATTGTGGTTTTCTTTGGATGGATTTTATTTAGATTCGAAGATTTCGCAGTTATTAAGGAGCTTGTTAAGAGCTTGTTTGGTCTTAATGGAAATGCATTCACAAACCTTGAGACTAACACAATCATTCTTAACAACTTCATCTTCTTTATTGTAGTGATTATTGCAGTGACACCAGCAGTTAAGATGTTGGCTAACAAGATAAGAAGTTTTGGAGTTAATAAGGAGGTCGCATTTGTATATTTCTATAATGTGCTAAATGTGGTTATTCCTGTGGTTCTTTTATTCTTATCAACTGTATGTTTGATTGGCAATAGTTACAATCCATTTATTTACTTTAGATTCTAGGGCAAGTGGGGACTTGTCTTTCTAGGGAGAGAAGCTGGGGCTTTTTAGGGAAGTGGATTTACTAAATCGGACATAAATCTTTGAGTAGGGCTAGGTAATGAAATTGTTAGGAAAAAAAGAAGTGGAGGGCAGGATCGATAAGACCACTGCGAAGTACCGAGAGTACGTTATTAAGAAAGCCGCAATCGTGAAAATCGTCGTCTTTTTAAGCATGATTGTCATTGGGGCAGCAGTATCTTTAATGATACCATTAAGACCGACAGAGTCTATAACTGAGAGAAGAACTTTAAGTAAATTTCCGACATTTACTTTTGAGAGTTTCTGGAGTGGCGAATATTTTACAGCCATCGACACTTGGTTCTCAGACACATTTCCAGGAAGAGATAATCTTATTGTGTGCAGTGAGACATTGGAGAATATGTACGGAATTCAGACAAATTCCATTCACGGCGAGGTTATAGTAGGTGATGATATTCCTGATGTTGATTTGACAGAATATGATTTAACAATTAATGCAGATGCTGTAGAGGATTTAGAGGATCCTGAGACAGAAACTGCAAGAGAAGTGCTATCAGATCAGACTTATATCTCTGATTATTCTTATGATAGCGCAAGCATATCGGCAAGTGATGTTGGTATGGAAGTTGAGGACACCGATGGAACTACAGCGGCTAAGGCCGGTGAGTCTCTAGGTTCAATCTTTGTGGTTGAAGACAGTGCCTACAATTACTATACATTTTTACAATCAGAATCAGATAGGTACGCAAACATAGTAAATAACTTGGCTAATACTTTGGACGGCAAGGCTAAGGTTTACGACATGATTGTGCCTACAAGTATAGATATCACTCTTGATGATGCCACAAGAAACAGCATCTCAAGTAGTAATCAAAAGAAGGCTATTCTCTACATGTTTAGCAAGATGAATAACAAAGTGGGAAAATGTTACATTTACGATTTACTTAGAGAACACCGTAATGAATACATTTACTTTAGAACAGATCACCATTGGACAAGCCTTGGTGCTTACTATGCCTATGGTGCTTTCATGACACAGATTGGCAAGAGCCCTGCAAGCCTTGATAGCTTTACAAGACTTGACTGCGGCAATTTTGTTGGTAGCTTTTATACTCAGACAAGGGCCACATCCCTTTATAGTTCGCCAGACAACTTCGTGGCTTATGTGCCACCATCAACTAATAAGATGCAGTTTGTTAATAGCGACAATGTGCTTACTAACTACAATATCGTAACTGATGTAACAGGCTGGAATATCACAAGTAAATACAGTGCATTTATTGGAGGAGATAATTCTTATTCTACAATCACAAATTCTAATATTAATGATGGTTCTTCCATCCTTGTGATTAAGGAATCCTTTGGTAATGCCCTTGTTCCTTACCTTACAGAGAATTTCCAGAATGTCTACGTAATCGACTACAGATATTATCAGGGTACAGTATCAGAGCTTGTAGACCAGTACAACATAGGTACAGTGCTATTTATTAACAATGTTACAGCGACATCAACATCTGCAAGAATTAATGATCTTGCAAATGTTTGCCAATAATTTTTTCCAAATGTTTTTTTCATAATTTTTTTCCACGTTTAATGCCCATCAAGTTTTTGGTGGGCATTAAATATTTATAAAAATAATTAATAGTTATCATTTGCAATTGACCGTAATTACTTATTCTATTACAATATTCTTTGTGAAAATGTAGGCGCAAAAGCTACGTTTTCTAGTAGCATGACGGATTATCTTAGGTGGAATCCGTTTAAAAAGGAAAGTGGGAATAATATGAACAAGAAGAGTTTGAATTTAATTTTAATAGGTGTATTCCTAATCTTAGTGAGATTCTTAATTACTATTGGTGATATAAGAATTGATGTAACTAATGATATCCTAGGTTTTGCACTTATAATATTGGGCTCTAAGGACTTTAAGAAGCTTAATTCACTAGCTAAGAAGTCTTTTGTGGTGGCAATTTTAGGATTTGTTGGAGCTATTGCCTCACAGCTAATTAACTGCTTAGCTTGGGATTCTACAATTGAGGATACAATGCATTCAATTGCAATTGGTATTTCTGTAATATTTGCTATTTATTACACTTATTATTTTATAGAGGCACTTATGATGGAAGCTAAGGTACAGGGTAGACAGGCCGCTACAAGAAATTATCAGGTAATCTGGTTTGTAGTAGCAGCACTTGTATTTGCACACTACTTTATCTTCATGTCTACAATTTCATTACAGTCTACTGTAACAGAGGCTTTAATTGTTATTGTTGCTATGTATTCTTGCTTAACAATTAAGAATACAGCCAAGCAGTTGTGCTAATTTTGTCAAATAACAAGCATTTTTGAAAAAATCAAAAAATAAATGAAAAAAGTGCTTGCATTAATATTGTTAGCGTGATATAATTCTTTTCGTCGCTAACGATAATGGGCTTTCGCCAAGTGGTAAGGCACTGGATTCTGATTCCAGCATTTCGGGGGTTCGAATCCCTCAAGCCCAGCTAGAACCTCCGCAGCTTTGCGGAGGTTTTTTTATGGCTTTTTTTAACTAAAGCCAAGTAAACTATGATTAATGCCCTATAAGAAATCTATGCTACTTTTAGGGTTTGTGTAAGGCGGTTCATGAGGCAGAACCAAAGGAGGTTAAGATGATTAAGTTAGGTAAGGTACAGTGTCTTAATGTTGTGAATAGGACGGATTTCGGTGTCTATTTAGGCACTAAGGATGAGAAAGTATTACTTCCAAAGAAGGAAGTGCCAGAAGATTTAGAGGAAGGCGATGCATTAACAGTTTTCGTTTATCTAGATTCTTCAGATAGATTAATTGCTACAACAAGAACACCAAAGATTAAGCTTGGTGAGCTTGCAAGACTTAAGGTATCAGAGGTAAGTAACATTGGTGCTTTCCTTGATTGGGGTCTTGAGAAGGACTTACTTATGCCTTTTAAGGAGCAGCCTGTTAAGGCAGAGAAGGGCAAGGAATATTTAGTTAGCTTATATATTGATAAGAGTAACAGACTTGCAGCTTCTATGAAGGTTAATAAATACTTAACAACTGATAGCAATTACGTTAAGGATTCAGCAGTTTCAGGAACAGTAGTAGGCATTGCACCAGATTACAGAGTTTATGTGGCTGTAGATAATAAGTATCAGGCCTTTATTCCTATGAATGAAGTCTTTGAAGAGATTCATGTAGGAGATGAAGTATTTGGTCGTGTTACAAGAGTTAGAGAAGATGGTAAGCTTGTTCTTAGCTTAAAGCAGAAGGCCTATATCCAGATGGATGAGGATTCAACTTTTATCTACAATAAGATGAAGAAGCTTGGCGGTAGCATTCCATTTACAGATAAGGCAGATCCTGAAATTATTAAGAAACATTTTAATATGAGTAAGAATGCCTTTAAGAGAGCTATTGGCCGTCTCTTAAAAGAAGGTAAGGTTAAGATTAACGAATCTACAATTGATATAATAAAGTAATGCGTTAACAAATTAATATGATAAAAGATAAGCGGATTGTAAACTTGTACAATCCGCTTAATTGTTATAAAATTTATACAATGCTTTATAAGCACAGACCCATGAACCTAGGGTCAAGAAAAATGAGCCCCGCGGGGCAAAAGGAGGCAATTATGCAGAAGGTTATAAGCACAGATAAGGCTCCAAGCGCAATCGGACCTTATTCTCAGGCAATCGAAGTAAACGGTATGGTTTATACTTCAGGTGTAATCCCAGTTGATCCACCAACTGGTCAGATAGTTGAGGGAGGAGTAGAAGCTCAGGCTAATCAGGCATTCAAGAACTTAATTAACTTAGTTGAGGCTTCAGGCTCAAAGGCAGAGAACATTGTAAAGACTACAGTCTTTATCAAGGAAATGAACGATTTTGGAAAGATAAATGAAATATATAAAAACTACTTTAAGGAACCATTCCCAGCACGTTCTTGTGTTGAGGTTGCAAGACTTCCAAAGGATGTCTTACTAGAGGTTGAGGCTATTGCATGGAAATAAAAAAGGTTAATCTTTTCTTTCCGATTTTCATCTTTGGCTATATTTTCTTGAATGTCGCAATCGCATTAATTGAGCGCGCTCTTATTAGCATGGGCGTTATTGGGAAAATGACAAGCGCTGTCCTTTTTATACAAAATGAATTAATTATTGTAATTATGCTTCTTGGCTTTTGCTTAATTACAAAGACAGGAATTAAGGATCTAAGATTTAAAATGCTAGGAATCAAGGAGATTATTCTTTCAATAATCATTGGTTACCTAATCATTCCTATGTCTTTATTCCTTACAAATATTACTAGTTTATTTGTAGAAAATGCTGCACAGCAGACAGTTTCAGAGGTTTCAACATATCCCTTAATAATTCAGATTATTTTAATCGCAGTTATGCCGGCTATTGTTGAGGAATTTACATTTAGAGGTCTTTATTATGGAACTTACAGAAAGACTAAGAGATACTTTCAGGCTATGCTTTTAAGTGCCATCTTATTCGGCTTTTTCCATATGAATTTCGACCAGTTTGTATATGCAACTTTCATGGGTGTAGTATTTGCAAAGCTCACAGAGGCTACGGGCTCAATCCTTTCCTCTATGTGCGCGCATTTCGCATTTAATACATTTTCTGTAACAGTAAGTTACTTTGCTAGTACAAATGCATCAGCCCTTCAGGAGGCTAGCCAGCAGACAAGCATAGATTCTAGTGCAGGAGTTACTTTACTTGGTTTAGCTATTTTATTAGTTCTTGGTATGCTTTTCTTAGGCATTGTTTTACTTATAATTGAGTATCTTGAGAAGAGTAGATTAAAGAGAGAAGCTATCCAAAAAGAGGCAAGCTCTGATGTTCAGTATGCTAGCAAACAGTACGCTAATGTAAGCCCATTAGATACTAAGGCTCAGTACGGTGAGGTTAGTGCAATGGATGCTACTGCATCAACTGCAACTCTTGAAAATGTATCTCAGGACGAGAAGAAAGAAAGACTAATTACCTTACCTCTTGTTTTGGGAATGATAGTTTGCTTTGCTTACATGGTATTTGTAGCAGTTGCGGCTTAAATACATTTTCAAAAAAATATAAAAAAGTGCCCCGACTATTAGGTGACGTTCTAATAGTCGGGGCTTTTTACTTCTGTAACTTTCCCTAGGCATGAGACATGTCCAGATGCCGGAAGGTTACTTCTAATCATATCAAATTCCATACCGGTCTAGAATTTGATTATTATTCTTTTATTAAGTTGTTACTTTTATACCGAGTAATCAATGTTTGAACCTACTTCCGGGTTGACGGATTGCTCCATCATTTTTGTAAGATCAACGCCTCCTTGCTCTACGGTATCAAGCTGTTTACGTAACATAAGCACGGATACATCGCTTTGGACGTTTGTGGTACTTATGTTAGTGGAGATGCCTCCAATAACCATTTATAACGCCTCCGTTTCTTACTTTAGAACATTCCATTGTTCTTGCTAAAAAGACCTTTGTAAGTCCGAATATTAAGTTATCGCCTTTTTGTATTTAAATAATATCATTAGAATAAGGAAAATGCAAGAAAATCGGATATTTGTTAATGGATATTTTATGCCTTTTCTTGCTAAAAGTTGGTCTAAATAACAGAAAAAATTCGTGTTATTTGTGAATGTTAACATATAGAGACTTGATTGTTTTGTTAAAAATGAACAGTAAAACTGACCGACTGACATATTTGTCAAATTAAAACTTTAATCTTTGGCTAAATCTGATATAGCTTTTGAAAATGCAGTTGTTGTATATTATTAAACATGAGGGCGCGGGTAGCCCACATTTATGATATTTCGGGAGGAAACAATAATGGCAAGTTTATCTTTAAAGAACGTTTGTAAAGTATATTCTAACGGCTTCGTAGCTGTTAAGGATTTCAACCTTGAAATCGCTGACAAGGAATTCATCATCTTCGTTGGTCCTTCAGGTTGTGGTAAGTCAACAACACTCCGTATGATCGCTGGTCTTGAGGAAATCAGTTCTGGTGAATTATGGATTGATGACAAGTTAGTAAATGATGTAGAGCCTAAGGATAGAGATATCGCTATGGTATTCCAGAACTACGCTTTATATCCACATATGACAGTATATGATAACATGGCTTTTGCTCTTAAGTTAAGAAAGACACCTAAGGCAGAAATCGATGAAGCAGTTCGTAAGGCAGCTAAGATCCTTGATCTTGAGCACTTACTTGACAGAAAGCCAAAGGCTTTATCAGGTGGTCAGAGACAGAGAGTTGCTATGGGTCGTGCTATCGTTCGTTCACCTAAGGTATTCCTTATGGATGAGCCTTTATCAAACCTTGATGCTAAGTTAAGAGTACAGATGAGAGTAGAAATCTCAAAGCTTCACCAGAGCCTTGAAACAACAATTATCTACGTAACTCATGACCAGACAGAAGCTATGACACTTGGTACAAGAATCGTAGTTTTAAAGGATGGTGTAATTCAGCAGGTTGATACTCCACAGAACCTTTACAACTTACCAGAGAACTTATTCGTTGCTGGTTTCATTGGTTCACCTCAGATGAACTTAATCGATGCAGAAGTTGTTGCTAACGGTTCAGAAGCTTCACTTAAGTTAGCTGAAGACGTTGTTATTAAGCTTCCAGCTGACAAGGCTAAGAAGTTAATCGATGGCGGTTACGCTGGTAAGACAGTTGTAGCTGGTATCCGTCCAGAGGATATTAAGGATGACGAAGAATTTATCGAAGCTCATGCAGATGGTAAGTTCCAGACTGTAGTTAAGGTTTACGAATTACTTGGTGCTGAAGTTAACCTTCACTACGATATCAATGGTCAGACATGTACAGCTAAGGTTAACCCTAGAACAAGCGCTAGAGTTAAGGATACAATTACATTAGCTATGGCTGTTGAAAGAATCCACGTATTCGATAAGGAAACAGAGCAGATCATTACTCACTAATTATTGCTATATTTAGGGAGATTAATATATTAGAAGTTGTAACGATTACTAAGGTGTGTAACTTATGTTACACACCTTTTTTATTTGTCTAAATAGTAAAGCGGACATTCGGAATCCGCTTCGCTACTTCCTCATGAACGCAGTGGCACTTTGTGCCACTTGTCAGAAGGGGCTTTAACCCCTTCTGACACTAGTAAGCTTTATACCCCCGCTTAAAGCTTACGCTTTTGAAGCGGGGGATTGCTTACACTGCGTTCAAACTTTTATAAAATCCTTCTTACTTTCTTTACTAAAAAATATACTTTATCAATAAAAATAATTGAAAAAATTGTAAAAATTGCTTGTTTTTACTTTTATTTTTAGTTAATTTGCTATACAATATTAGGTGTGCATTTAGGATAGGGATAAAAGGCTGATTTAGAGCTACTTCCTAGATGTTGGTAATTGATATATGATGATTACATTTTTTATATATTGTTTGCCGAGATAGAGAGGGCATAGAGTTTATAAACCAAATCAAGATTACGAGGTGAAGAATGGTATCAAATCAAATTTTACAGACAACAGTAGATGGACTTAAAGCAATATCAAGAGTTGATCTATGCGTCATTGATGCTGATGGTAAGGTTGCAGCTAAAACTTTTGATGATGTATCGGATTGTATAGCAGATGCTATAAGCTTTATTGATTCACCAGCTGAGAGTCAAGTGGTTAATGGTTATCAGTTCTTTAAGGTTATGGATGATATCACTTTAGAGTATATCGTGCTTGCTAAGGGAACAAGTGATGACATCTATATGATAGGTAAGATGGCTGCTTTTCAGGTTCAGAACCTAACAGTAGCTTATAAAGAGCGCTTTGATAAGGATAACTTTATCAAGAATCTTTTATTAGATAATTTACTTAGAGTTGATATGTATACTAGAGCTGAGAAGCTTCATATTGAAACTGACGTTAAGAGAGTTGTATATATTATTGAAACTAAGCATGAGAAAGACACTAACGCACTTGAGATAGTAAGAAGCTTATACGCATCAAAGGCTAAGGATTTTATTACAGCAGTTGATGAGAAGAGTATTATTTTAGTTAAGGAAGTTAAGGGTAATGAAAGCTATGAAGAATTAGACAAGATAGCTGAAGTTATTATCGACATGCTTAACACAGAAGCTATGAGCATGGCTCATGTTGCTTACGGAACAATCGTTAATGATATTAGAGAAGTATCGCGTTCTTACAAGGAAGCTAAGATGGCCCTTGATGTAGGAAAGATTTTCTACGAAGATAAGAATGTTGTTGCATATAACAGATTAGGAATTGGACGTCTTATTTATCAGTTACCAATTCCACTATGTCAGATGTTTATTAAGGAAATCTTTGAAGCAAAGTCTCCAGATGACTTTGACGAAGAGACATTGTCTACAATTAATAAGTTCTTTGATAACAGCTTGAATGTTTCAGAGACATCTAGACAGCTCTATATCCATAGAAACACATTGGTATATAGACTTGATAAACTCCAGAAGACAACAGGCCTTGATTTAAGAGTATTTGACGATGCAATTACATTTAAGATTGCATTAATGGTAGTAAAGTATATGAAATATATGGAGAGTAAAGACCAATACTAGAATGGTAGAGGATTAATGGAGGAAGTTTAACAATGATAATAATGGAAAATGTCACAAAGACATATACCACTGGCGTTCCTGCGCTTAATGGTATCGACCTTCACATTCAGAAGGGTGAGTTTGTCTTTATCGTAGGTAAGAGTGGTTCAGGTAAATCTACTCTTATTAAACTATTGCTTAAGGAATTAGATCCTACATCAGGTAAGATTTACATTAATAAGAAGTTTCTTAATAAGATTACTAGAAAGAAGCTTCCATATTTAAGAAGAGATATAGGAGTTGTATTCCAGGATTTCAGACTTTTACCTGATAGAAACATTGCAGATAACATTGCATTTGCTCAGAAAGTAGTTGAGGCACCTAGCCGTAAGATTAAGGGTAGAGTCCTTGCCATGCTTTCAATGGTTGGCTTACTTGATAAGTATAAGTCCTTCCCTAATGAGCTATCTGGTGGTGAGCAGCAGAGAGTTGCTATTGCAAGAGCCCTTGTAAATAATCCAGAAATCTTATTATGTGACGAGCCTACTGGTAACCTTGATCCAGCGAACTCTAATGAAATCATGAGAATTCTTGACCAGGTTAACAAGCAGGGAACAACAGTATTAGTTGTTACTCACAACATGGAAATTGTTCAACAGATGCGTAAGAGAACAATTACTATGAGTGAAGGTAAGATTATAAGTGATATGGAAAAGGGTGGTTATTTCTATGAAGATTAGATCGTTATGGTATCATATAGTTGATGGATTCAAGAATATCCATCGTAATAGATTGTTCTCATTAGCATCTATGGCAACAATCGCAGCATGTATTTTCCTTTTTGGAGTTTTTTACTCATTAATAGCAAACTTCCAATATATGATTGAAAGTGCCGAAAGTGAGATTTGTGTAACAGTATTCTTTAATGAAGACTTAGATGAAACAGGAATTTTAAAGCTTGGCGATACAATTAGTCAGCGATCAGAAGTTAGTAGAATTCACTATACATCAGCTGAAGAGGCTTGGGAGAACTTCAAGTCAGAATATTTTGCTGATTATCCAGAACTTGCAGAAGGTTTCTCAGATAACCCACTTGCAAAGTCAGCTTCTTATGAAGTATATCTTAACAGTGCAGATGATCAGTCAACATTAGTTGAGTACCTTGAGAATCTAGAAGGTGTAAGACAGGTTAATAAGTCAGAAGCTACAGCAACAGGACTTGCATCAGCTGCAAGACTTGTAAGTTATATTGCAATTGCGATTGTAGCAATCTTACTTGCAGTATCTATCTTCCTTATTACTAATACAATCGTTATTGGTATTACAGTTCGTAAGGACGAGATTTCAATTATGAAGTATATCGGTGCAACGGATGCCTTCGTTAATGCGCCATTCTTCGTAGAAGGTATTGTAATTGGTTTAGTTGGTGCTTTAATTCCAACTATCATTCTTAGATACATTTACGCAGGATTAGTTAATTATGTATTAAGTAAGTTCTCAGTACTTAAGAACATCCTTAACTTCCTTGATGCTAATGCAGTATTTAACGTACTTGTTCCAGTGTCAGTATTCCTTGGAATCATTATTGGTATCATTGGTACATTCTTCGCTGTAAGAAAGCATGCTGACGTATAATTTTTTCAATAGAATTTTTAAGAATATTTTGGACGCGTTTATTAATTTAGACGCGTCCTTTTTTTACAAAATCAATGAGATATAAATTGTAAAAATAAAAATTAAAGTTTATGAAAAAAACAATAATAAATCATAATATTTATGTTATAATTAGTTAGTGAGATAGACGGATGGGACAATAATAAATAAAGGGGATAGTTAGAGTGTTTTAGGCATGAGACCTTTAGGAGAGGAGGTAACATGATGGCAGGCATGAAGTTTTTATCGGGGAAGAGATCCATTTTCAAAGTGATGGGTCTTATATGTAAAAAATGTGCACTGGCTATAATGGTTTTGGCGTTAATTGCACCTTTTATAGCAACAACGCAGATAATTTTGGGCGATAGTAAGTCAGATTTGGAAGATGCCAAAAAGCAGCAGGAGGACGTTCAATCTAAATTGGAGGAAACCAAGAAATATATTGAAGACCTTCAGGGACAAGCAAGTGATATTCAGAGCTATATCTCATCACTAGATAGTCAGATGGAGACTATTAGCAGTTCTTTGTATGAGCTTGACCTTCAGATACAGGATTTGGAAACTACTATCAAGACAACAGAAGAGGAATTAGCAAAGGCGGAGGAAGATGCCAAGGTTCAGTATGAACAGATGAAACTTAGAATTAAGTTTATGTATGAACACAATGATGAGACATATCTTGGAATGTTACTTAAGGCTGAGGATATGGCGGATTTGTTAAGTAAGGCTGAGTATATTAATCAGTTATCAAAGTACGATAGAGAGATGCTTGAAAAGTATAAGGCTACAATAGACTATATCGCACAGACAAAGGCTGACCTAGAGGCAGATAAGGGAGAGCTTGTGAACATGCAGACAAATTTGCAGGATCAGATGAGCGCTCTTAGTCTTCTTCAGTCAACTAAGATGACACAGCTTACTAACTTGAATAATACAGTAGCAGCAGAGGAGAGTTATTATTCTCGTCTTGAGGCTGAAAATGAGGCCTTAGAGGCAACTACAAGACAGTTGGAAGCAAGGATTAAAGCAGAGGAGGCAGCAAAGTCTTCTGTTACAAGTTATGATGGCGGTAAATTTAAGTGGCCAACAACTTCCACAAGAATCACTTCAGATTATGGTGATACAGAAGGAAGATCAGCTCCTCATAAGGGAATTGATATTGGTGGTGTTAAAGCAGGTGTTGCTGGTGATCCAATTTACGCAGCCTATGATGGCAAGGTAGTTATCTCAACTTATAGTGCATCCGCTGGTAATTACATTATGATTTACCACGGCGATGGCCTATATACTAGATATCTTCACTGCTCATCCCTCTTAGTATCCGTAGGTGATTACGTTACTAAGGGACAAAAGATTGGACTTATGGGAACAACAGGTAACTCCACAGGTGTGCATTTACATTTTGATGTACGTTTAAATGGTAGTTATGTAAGTCCATGGAATTATTTAAGCAAATAAATTAGTTAGGAAGTTAAAAAATGGAAGAGAATTTTAATGAAGAGTCAAAGTCAGAGCTTAGGCCTGAGGTAAAAGTAGTTAATGAAGGCGCCATGGCTCGTGGTGTGCTCCTTGGAGTTTTATCAACTCTACTTGTTATGGTTGCAGTTTTATGCGTAACTGTAGTGGTACTTTTAAAGAATGGATATTTACACATTTCTACAGATGGTTCGGTTTACGTGCAGTCCGATGCAACTACTGATGATTCAGGCATTGGCTCAGAAGTAGAAGCTAAGTTAAACGCTATTGAATCCGTTCTTGATAGTAAGTTTTATTTTGAAAATGTAGACTCAGAGGAAGCTGCAGAAGCTATCTATAAGGCTTATCTCTCTTCATATGGTGATAAGTATACAGTTTATTATACTGCTGAAGAATACCAGTCTTTACTTGAATCTACAACAGGTACCTTCTATGGAATCGGCGCTACATGCCAGAAGAATGAAGATGGAACAATTCAGATTGTGGCTATTATTGAGGATTCCCCAGCTGAGGCTGCAGGCCTTCAGGCAGGAGATAAGATTACAGCAGTAGATGGACAAAGTGTTTTAGATTTAGATCTTTCCACAGCGGTTTCTTTAATTAAGGGAGACAAGGGTACTGATGTAGTGCTTTCAATTATTAGAAATAGCGAGAATCTTGAAATTACAGCTACTCGTGATGAGATTAATGTAAAGACTGTAGAATATCAGATGATGGAAGATAACATTGGTTACATTGCCGTTAGTCAGTTTGACGAGGTAACTACAGACCAGTTTATTGATGCTATTGAAGACCTTGAGGCACAGGGAATGGTAGGACTTGTAATTGACATTAGAGATAACCCAGGTGGTGTATTATCTACAGTAGTTGACATGCTTGAATACATTTTACCAGATGGCCTAATCGTTTATACAGAGGACGTTGACGGTAATAGAACAAACTATTCAGGCGATGATAACAACGAGCTTACAATTCCAGTGGCAGTTTTAGTAAATGGCAACAGTGCCAGTGCTTCTGAGATTTTTGCTGGAGCAGTTCAGGATTACGAGCTTGGAGCAATCATTGGTACACAGACCTTTGGTAAGGGAATTGTTCAGACAATTCAGCCACTTACAGATGGTAGCGCAATTAAGTACACAATCGCCAAGTACTTCACACCAAAGGGTCAGGATATTCACGGAGTTGGTGTAACACCTGATATTAATGTAGAGCTTGATACGGAAAGTGATACGGATAATCAGTTAGAAGCAGGCATAAACTATATTAAAGAACAGCTAACTAATCAATAGATTGATGAAAATGTATCGCTTTATAAAAGTTTAAGAAATTAATTAAGGACTCATTTTAGGGGCTTTAAGTTGAGATTTTTCCTAGTATTTTAGAAAAACAAAACTTTTGTTCCCCTAGAATGAGTTTTTTTATTCTTTTTGTGTTATAGTAATAATTGCATTAGAGATGTATAATAGTAAAATGCATTGCGTACAATGAATATATAGGAGGTCTAAATGGATAAATTCGTTTTACATTCAGAATATCAGCCTACAGGCGACCAGCCCCACGCTATTGAAGAATTAGCCAAGGGTTTTGAAATGGGTAACCAGTTTGAGACTTTAGTAGGTGTAACAGGCTCTGGTAAAACATTTACAATGGCCAATATTATAGAGAAAGTTCAAAAGCCAACTCTTATTATTTCCCATAATAAGACCTTGGCAGCTCAGTTATATAGCGAGATGAAGGAGTTCTTCCCTGAGAATGCGGTGGAATACTTCGTTTCTTATTATGATTACTATCAGCCAGAGGCTTACGTGCCTCAAAGTGATACCTATATTGCTAAGGATTCGGCTATTAATGATGAGATAGATAAGTTGCGACATTCAGCTACAGCAGCTCTTTCAGAAAGAAAGGATGTTATTATTGTAGCTTCCGTGTCATGTATTTACGGACTTGGTGCCCCTGTGGATTATCAGAATATGGTAGTTTCCCTTCGTCCGGGTATGGAGAAGGATAGAGATGACATGCTTCGTAGACTTATTGATATGCAGTATATGAGAAGTGATCAGGACTTTAAGCGTGGTACTTTTAGAGTTCGTGGTGATGTGGTGGAGATTTACCCATCAGCTTCATCAGGGGATGCCATTCGTGTGGAATTCTTTGGTGATGAGGTAGATAGAATCTCCGAAATCGACTCACTAACCGGCGAAGTTAAGGCAATTAGAGACCACGTAGCCATTTTCCCAAATTCTCACTATGTTGTAGAGAAAGAGAAGATGATGGCGGCTATTGAAAATATTAAGATAGAGCTAGCAGAAAGAATCAAGTACTTTAAGTCAGAGGATAGACTTCTTGAGGCCCAAAGAATCGAGGAGAGAACTAACTTTGATATTGAGATGATGCAGGAAACTGGCTTTTGCTCAGGTATTGAGAACTACTCAAGACATTTAGCAGGACTACCTGCTGGCTGTCCACCATATACTTTAATGGATTATTTCCCAGAGGATTTTCTAATAATTGTGGATGAGAGCCATATTACAATTCCACAGGTTCGTGGTATGTATGCCGGAGATCAGTCTAGAAAGACTACCCTTGTGGATTATGGTTTTAGACTTCCTTCAGCTAAGGATAACAGACCCCTTAATTTCCCTGAGTTTGAGTCTAAGATTAGCCAGATGTTATTCGTATCGGCTACACCTAGCAAGTACGAAGAGGAGCACGAGCTATTAAGAACTGAGCAGGTTATTAGACCTACGGGACTTCTTGATCCTGAGATTAGCGTTCGTCCAATTGAGGGACAGATTGATGACTTGATTTCAGAAATCAATAAAGAGACAGCAAAGAAGAATAAGGTTCTTGTTACAACTCTTACTAAGAGAATGGCTGAGGATTTGACAGAGTATCTTAAGGAAGTGGGCATTAGGGTTGAGTATCTTCATGCAGATATTGATACTATGGAGCGTCAGAGAATTATTCGTGATATGCGACTTGATGGCTTTGATGTTCTTGTAGGTATTAACTTACTTAGAGAAGGTCTTGATATTCCTGAGATTAGCTTGGTGGCTATTCTTGATGCAGATAAGGAAGGCTTCTTAAGAACTGAGACTTCCCTTATTCAGACTATTGGTCGTGCCGCAAGAAATGCAGAGGGTCATGTAATTATGTATGCAGATACTATTACAGATTCTATGGATAAGGCTATTAAAGAGACAGAGCGTCGTCGTGAGATTCAGGCAGCTTATAATAAGGAACATGGTATTACCCCTCAGACTATTAAGAAGGCGGTTCGTGACCTTATTACTATTACAAGGGCAGCAGATCCAGATGCAGGTTCAGATAAGCTTAAGGTGGATTACGAGTCCATGTCTATTAAGGAGCTTGAGAAGGTTAAGAAGGAAATCGAGAAGAATATGCGTAAGGCTGCAGCAGAGCTCAACTTCGAGTTGGCAGCAGAGCTTCGTGATAAGATGATAGAAGTTAATAAATACATTTATGAAAATAAGTAAGATAGGAAGGAATAAATGAGTAATTTGAGTAATAAAGATATTCATCGCGGTAACTTCAAGGAATACATTAAAATTCGCGGTGCAAGTGAACATAACTTAAAGGGTATCGATGTAGATATTCCAAGAAACAAACTTGTTGTCTTAACTGGACTTTCAGGTTCAGGTAAGTCAAGTTTAGCTTTTGATACTATCTATGCAGAAGGTCAGAGAAGATACATGGAATCTCTATCTTCTTATGCTAGACAGTTCCTCGGTCAGATGGAAAAGCCACAGGTAGAGTTAATTGAAGGCTTATCACCAGCTATTTCTATCGACCAGAAAAGTACTAACAGAAACCCACGTTCAACAGTGGGAACAGTTACAGAAATTTATGATTATTTCAGACTTTTATATGCAAGAATTGGTATTCCTCACTGTCCAAATTGTGGTAAGGAAATCAACAAGCAGACAGTAGATCAGATGGTAGACCAGATTTTAGAGTTACCAGAAAGAACTAAGATTCAGATTCTTGCTCCTGTTGTAAGAGGCCGTAAGGGGGAGCATGTGAAGTTATTTGAGCAGGCTAAAAAGCAGGGCTATGTAAGAGTTAATGTAGATGGTGAAACTTATGATTTATCAGAAGAGATTAAGCTTGATAAGAATAAGAAGCACAATATCGAAATCGTTGTAGATAGATTAGTGGTTAAGGAAGGCATTAATAAGCGTCTTACAGATTCTGTAGAAACTGCTCTTAAGCTTGCAGAAGGTGTAATGATGGTAGATGTTATTGGCGGTGAGCCTATTAACTTCTCTCAGAGTTTTGCCTGCCCTGATTGTGGTATTAGTATTGATGAGATTCAGCCAAGAAGTTTCTCTTTCAATAATCCATTTGGTGCGTGTCCAGACTGTTTAGGTATTGGTTATACAATGAATTTTGATACAGAACTTCTTATTCCAGATGAGAGTCTTTCAATTAATGAAGGTGCTATTGCAGGACATGGCTGGCAGTCAGTATCTGATTCTAAGAGCTGGACAGGTGCTATTATGAACGCAGTGGCTAAGGAGTTTAAATTCTCCCTTGATACACCATTTAAGGACTATTCAGATGAAGTAAAGGATATTATTATTAATGGTACAAAGGGTAAGTCTGTTAAGGTTAAGTATAAGGGTCAGCGCGGCGAAGGCGTTTACGATATTGTATTTGATGGACTTATTAGTAATATGGAGAGAAGATATAAGGAAGCTGGTTCTGATAATGCTAAGCAGCAGTATGAAGAGTTTATGAGAATCAGACCTTGTAAGACTTGTAAGGGTAAGCGACTTAAGGAAAGCTCATTAGCTGTAACCATTGCAGATAAGAATATTTACGAGATCACTAATTTACCAATTTGCGACTTGTCTGATTTTTTGGAAAATATGAATCTAACAGAACGTCAGCTCTTTATCGGTGCTGAACTTCTTAAGGAAATTAAGGCTAGAGTTAAGTTCCTTATTGATGTAGGTCTTGATTATCTTTCTCTTTCAAGAGCTACAGGAACACTATCTGGTGGTGAGGCACAGCGTATTCGTCTTGCAACTCAGATCGGTTCTGGCTTAGTAGGTGTTGCCTATATCCTTGATGAACCAAGTATTGGTCTACATCAGAGGGATAATGACAAGCTCCTTGGTACTTTGACACATTTGCGAGACCTTGGAAATTCAGTAATTGTAGTTGAACATGATGAGGATACTATGAAAGCTGCAGACTTCATTGTGGATATCGGCCCTGGCGCTGGTAAAAATGGTGGAGAAGTTGTAGCCACTGGTACTGCTAAGCAGATTATGGAATGCAAGAATTCCCTTACGGGCGCATATCTTAGTGGTCGTATTAAGATTCCTGTACCTAAGACTCGTCGTAAGCCAACAGGCTGGATTAAGGTTAAGGGTGCAAGAGAGAATAACCTAAAGAATATTGATGTGGACTTCCCACTTGGGGTAATCACTTGCGTTACTGGTGTTTCTGGTTCAGGTAAGAGTTCTTTGGTAAATGAAATTCTACATAAACATTTGGCAAAATCCCTTAACAGAGCAAGAATCATTGCAGGTGATCACGACGACATTGAGGGTATCGAGCAGCTTGATAAGATTATTGATATTGATCAGAGTCCAATTGGTAGAACACCTCGTTCAAATCCTGCCACATATACTGGAGTATTTGATCAGATTCGTGACCTTTTTGCAGGCACTGTAGATGCTAAGGAGAGAGGTTATAATAAGGGCCGTTTTAGTTTTAATGTAAAGGGCGGCCGTTGTGAGGCTTGTTCGGGAGATGGTATCATAAAGATTGAGATGCATTTTCTTCCAGATGTTTACGTGCCTTGCGAGGTTTGTGACGGCAAGCGTTATAACAGAGAAACTCTCGAGGTAAAGTATAAGGGCAAGTCTATCTATGACGTCCTTGATATGACTGTTGAGGAAGCTGTGGATTTCTTTGAAAATGTACCATCAGTTAAGCGTAAAATCGAAACTTTAAATGACGTAGGTCTTTCATATATTAAGCTTGGTCAGCCTTCTACTGAACTTTCAGGTGGTGAGGCTCAAAGAATTAAGCTTGCAACTGAGCTTTCAAAGAGAAGTACAGGTAAGACAATTTATATCCTTGATGAGCCAACAACTGGCTTACATTTTGCTGATGTTCATAAGCTTGTTGACATTTTACAAAAGCTTGCTGAAGGCGGAAATACAGTTGTGGTAATCGAGCATAATCTTGATGTTATTAAGACAGCGGATTATATTATTGATATGGGACCTGAGGGTGGTGCCAGAGGTGGTACAGTTATTGCCAAGGGTACACCAGAAGAGGTTTGCAAGGTTAAGAAGTCTTACACAGGTAAGTATCTTAAGCAGTATTTGTAAAAATAAGACATGGAGTTTGAGAATGATTAAAGCAGTAATTTTTGATATGGATGGGGTTATGATTGATACAGAACGTCAGTCAAACCTTGGATGGCAATGGGCTGCAGGGCAAAAGGGCATTGAGCTTCCTAATTGGCTTATGGATGAATTTAAGGGAGCTTCGCCTAGTGATAGCGCTCTTAAGTTTAAGGAATATTTTGGCGATAGAGCCGATTTCTGGGAATTGAGAGAATTAAGAAGTCAGTTTGTCTATAAGCTTAGAGAGACGGAAGGGGTTCCTGTAAAAAAGGGACTTTTTGAGCTTCTAGATTATATTAAGGAGTCTGGGCTTAAGTGTGCAGTTGCAACATCCACTAGAAGAGAGTCAGCTTATAAGAGCTTAACAACTATTGGAGCTTATGATTATCTTGATGGAATTGCTTATGGTGATGAGATCAAGCATAGTAAGCCGGCACCTGATATTTTCTTAAAGGCAGCAGGCCTTCTTGATACTAAGCCGGAAGAGTGCGTGGTAATTGAGGATAGTATCAATGGAATTAAGGCAGGGCATGCCGCTAATATGAAGGTGGTGCATGTGCCAGATACTATTATGATTAAAGATGACATTAAGGAACTTTGCTATAGTATTAAAGAAGACTTAAGCCAGGTGATTGATGTTATAAAAGAGCTTAATAATTAGTTTTACAATAATTTAATAAATATAAACCGGGGCATTGGTACATATAAAGAAGAGTAGAATTAAGATTTTCTTAATTCTACTCTTTGCGTTGTGCTATAGTGTTAATAATCTATCCCTTATTCTTGCTGCCCTCAATCATGTCTCTTACAGCCTGCATTCTTCTATCTAAGTCAGCACTTAGAGAAGCGCATTCGTAAAGCTCGTTAGAAGTAAGAGTAAGCATAACTGGATCCATGTCCTTTTTGTAGCGCATCTTGTGATCAAGGTTAGCCCAGAATTCCATGGCAATTGTACGGAGCTGAACTTCAACCTTCATGAAGCGCTTTTCATTTTCAAGGAAAATAGGTGTCTCAATAATTAAGTGAAGACTTCTATATCCGTTGCTTTTTGGCTCTTTAATGTAATCCTTTCTTTGTAATAAACGGACATCGTCCTGTTGCAAAAGGCAGTCCGCAAGAAAATATACATCATCTACAAAGGAGCAAACCACACGAACACCGGCCACGTCATACATATTCTCTTCGATGGACTTAAGTCCTAGTGGTATATTTTTACGACGAAGCTTTTCTGCAATACTTTGTGGTGACTTAAGTCTTGTAGAAATTGATGAAATTGGATTTCTTTCATGGTCTAGTGAAAATTGCTCGTTTAAGACCTTGAATTTAGTCTCCACCTCAAGCATGGCACATTTATAATTAGCAAGCATCTGCTGTGTTTCTTTAAAAATTTTCTCAAGTTCGGATAGTGGAATTTCCCCATCGCTAACCATTCTAGCAATTTGCTTGGCATTGTATTCATCACTTACTTTGCTGTAAGCTGAGTTGCTGTATAAATTGTTCGCATTAATATCCATATCGCTTTAGTAAAACCTCCAATGTATTTCTATTAAGTAAATTATAACATTAATTATCTGTTAGTTGTTAGAATTTACTATGAACTTTATTATTTTATAATAAGTGTAAAAATTATTGCTTTGCGTTATAATATTAGTTGATAATTTTATATCTGAAATGTATAATAAAAAGACGTCATTTTGATGGTAATTGGAAAATGTTACATTTTCTAATTCATATAGATTAAGAATAGGAGGACAATTAATTGAACAGCGAGTTAGTATTAGTACTTGATTTCGGTGGACAGTATAATCAGCTTATAGCAAGACGTGTACGTGAGTGCAATGTATACGCAGAAGTTATCCCTTATACTACTAAGTTAGAGGATATAATCGCAAGAAAGCCAAAGGGTATCATTTTTACAGGTGGTCCTAATAGTGTTTATGAGGAAGAATCACCAAGTTATGATAAGGCTATCATGGAAGCAGGTATACCTATTCTTGGTATCTGTTATGGTTCACAGCTTATGGCTCATAAGCTTGGTGGTCAGGTTTTAACTGCACCAGTTAGTGAATATGGTAAGACAGAGGTAGAAGTAGATGTTAATTCTAAGTTATTTGACGGCGTTAGCCCTAAGACAATAACTTGGATGAGTCATACAGATTACATTGCTAAGGCTCCAGAGGGCTTTAAGGTAATCGGTCATACTCCAAACTGCCCAGTTGCAGCAATGGAGAATGAAGATGAGAAGTTATATGCAGTTCAGTTCCATCCAGAGGTTATGCACTCTGTTGAGGGACAGAAGATGATTAGAAACTTCTTATATAATGTTTGTGAATGTAGCGGTGATTGGAAGATGGATTCTTTCGTTGAAACTACAATCAAGCAGATTCGTGAGAAGGTAGGCGACGGTAAGGTTTTACTTGCTCTATCAGGTGGTGTTGATTCATCTGTTGCAGCTGGTTTACTTGCTCGTGCTATTGGAAAGCAGCTTACATGCGTATTCGTAGATCACGGTCTTTTAAGAAAAAATGAAGGCGATGAGGTTGAGGCTGTATTTGGTCCTAATGGTAATTTCGACCTTAACTTTATTCGTGTTAACGCTCAGGAGCGTTATTATAGCAAGCTTGCTGGTGTTACAGAACCAGAGGCTAAGCGTAAGATTATTGGTGAAGAGTTCATTAGAGTCTTCGAAGAAGAAGCTAAGAAGATTGGTGCTGTTGATTTCCTTGCACAGGGAACTATTTATCCAGATGTTATTGAATCAGGTCTTGGTAAGTCAGCAGTAATTAAGTCTCACCACAACGTTGGTGGTCTTCCTGATTTCGTTGATTTCAAAGAAATCATTGAACCACTTCGTATGTTATTTAAGGATGAGGTTCGTAAGGCTGGTCTTGAACTTGGTCTTCCAGAAAATCTCGTATTCCGTCAGCCATTCCCAGGACCTGGTCTTGGAATTAGAATTATCGGTGAAGTAACAGCTGAGAAGGTTAAGATCGTTCAGGATGCTGATTATATTTACAGAGAAGAACTTGCTAAGGCTGGCGTTGACAAGAATCTTGGTCAGTACTTCGCAGCACTTACTAACATGCGTTCAGTAGGTGTTATGGGTGATGGCAGAACTTATGATTATGCTATTGCACTTCGTGCCGTTATGACATCAGATTTCATGACAGCTGATTGTGCTCAGATTCCTTGGGATGTATTAACTAAGGTAGCTAACAGAATTGTTAACGAAGTTAAGGGTGTAAACCGTGTAATGTATGATTGCACAAGTAAACCACCAGCTACTATTGAGTTTGAGTAATAACGTAATGAAAATGTAGTCTGACAATGCTACACTTAATAAAAATTTTTTGACTAGAAAGGAGCGCATAAATGTCCTGGAAAACAGTAAATTTAAAGCTTAAAAAAGGTGCTATTTTTGCTGCTGACGGGGATAGTGCGCTCTTTTTTAGGAATTTAAGCGATTGATGACGCGACATATACAGTTATAATGTACCTTTGTATATGCTAAAAAGATTACACTATCTCCTTAATTTTTATGAAAAATATTAAGGAGATTTTTTTATGAGTAAAAATAATATACAAACAATGAACAATACAGAAATAGAAACAGTAGACAATACAATAGTAAAGGACACATGTAAGAAAATATCAAAAGCACGTGGGCAAATAAAAAAGCTATATTTACTTGATGGAGTAGGGGCCATGATGATTGCGGGAGCATCCTGGGTGGCACTTCTTGCTGCAAGGGGATATTCGACTGTTGAAATTGGATTCATTGAAAGCATATTTCATGTTGCAAGCATGATTTTTGAGGTGCCATCGGGAGCACTGGCGGATGTTTTTGGAAGAAAGAAAATCATGGTGGCAAGTAGCGTGATGGCAATTATTTCTTCACTTATCATGGTGCTTTCAGATTCATTTTTTACAATTGCACTTGCAATGATTACAAGTGCTTTTAGCTATAATCTTGCATCGGGGACACGAGAAGCCCTGGCCTACGATAGCTTAAAAGACGCCGGTATAGAGAATGAGTATGATAAATTTGCCTCAAACGATATGATGATTTATGAGGTGACAAGCTCAGCTGCTACACTTTTAGCAGGCGTCGCATTAATGCTTGGATATAAAAAGGCCTATATTATAGATGCTTTAGTTGGACTGCTTGCAGTTATTGTGGCAAGTTCTCTCATGGAAATCAAAACAGAAATACACAAGGAAACTAGCATAAGAAAACGCTTTAAAGAGGTAGTCGCTAGCAGCATCGAATTCATAAGAGAGAATCGTAGAGCAAGACTTATAATTGTTTTTAATGCGCTGATTGGAGCCGTTGATATTCTTATACTGTTTTTCCTGCAGGCGAAATTGCCTGAGATGGGGTTAGGCACAATCCTTCTTGGTCCTGCTCTTTTTGGCATGGGACTAGGCGCCGCGGTCGGGGCAAAGGCTATTGAATTTTTTCCTGATGTGCGTTATAGAAATATTTGTATTTTTAGCTTTGTCGGTGTGGTGATAGCTTTTTCATCGATGTTTATACATAATGTAATTGCCATGATTATCGGAGGATTCATTGGCGCATTTGCGGATGATTTTTTAGAGGTTCGCACTGATGTTGTTTTAAACAATATGATTCCATCCAACCAGAGAGCGACTTTGATGTCGATTAATTCCTTTACATTTTCAGTGGTAATGATAATTTTGTCACCGATATTTGGCTGGTTGTTTTCATAGAGAATTAGAAATAATATATGGAGTTAAGAAATGGACAGAGAGAATTATTAGGTATATAATAAGATACATATGTGAATTATTTCATAAAGCAGCAGAATTTGTTAGACAGAATTCAGTATAAATATTCAAAGCTACTATATGTGCGAGAGCCATATAGTAGCTTTTTGTTTTAGGAGAAAAGTATGATAATAAAAAATTTAAGTGTAAAACGTGGAAAACACACAATTTTAAAAAATATTAATTTAGAGATAAAAAAACAGGATAGTATAATTGGAATTTTTGGTCCAAATGGAGCAGGAAAGACAACATTGCTTAGTGTGTTAGCAGGAATTATAAATAAATACGAAGGAAGTATAGAGGGATTAAATAAGGAAAATTTTTCATTCCTTCCTGATAAACCATATATATATAAAGATTTAAAGCTGAAAAATGTATTGAGTTATTTTGATGGAGAGTACAGTAGTTTTAATGTGCAGAAGGCAAGAAGACTACTCAATGATTTAGGATTAGATGAAAATATGCGTATTATCGATTGTTCAAAAGGAATGCTTGAGCAGATACATATGATAATGAGTATTAGTCGAGAGGTTGATTATTATTTCTTTGATGAACCATTAGCAGCTGTAGATCCATTAACTAGAGATAGGCTTATGGAGATAATTGAAAAAGAAAAAAAGCCGGGAAGTATAGTTCTTATAAGTACACATCTTATCAGTGACGTTGAACAACTTTTTACAGATGTAATTATGATAAAAAATGGAGAAATAATACTGTATGATAGTGTCGAAAAATTGAAAAAGGAATCTGGAGAAGGATTGGAAACTTTATTTAAGGAGAGGCTAAGATAGTATGAATATATATAGACTTGAAATGTTCAAAAAACGTTATTTAATGGGAGCAATAATTGTAATTGAAATATTATTAGATGTGTTGGAATTATTGAATGTTATACATGTTGAAAATGGTGTTGATACAATTTATTCATTTTGGCAAATGTTATCCTGGATATTTATAGTGGGATATTGTATATGGGATTATTATGGATATTTTTACCTTTGTAACGATACAATGCTGTTACTAAGTCCAAGATCAAAATATGAAATACTTAAGAAAAAGGGTGTTATTTATTTTGGATTTATGATGTTATATTTTACGCTAGGATTAGTAAGATATTTAGCATTAAATCAGTTTAGTATGTCATTAAAGATGAAGATTTGCGGAATTTATTTTATTAGTAAAATTGTGGCAGTAATTTCATTCTTATTTTTATTAATTTTTTTGTTGCAGCTAATCAAAAATATTGATAACAAGTTCTTAGCCCTTCTTACGTTGTTAATAATAGGTGGAGTGATAGTAGGTTTAGAAGCATATTTTTTATGTGCCAACATAACTTCTAATAGTGACATCACATGGATAATCGGCGTGGTCGATGGAAAAAAAGGAATAAATAGTTATGCATGTATTTTACCAATCTCTTTTATAAATGAAAATGAAGGAAATGTGGTAGAATCATTTTACATTATTACTGTTTATGCAAATATTTTAATTGGGTTTGTTTCTTATGTTTTGTCGAAGATTATGTATAAAACTAAGAAGTATAATTATGTAGCTTTATAAAATGGTTAATCATGTCCATAAAATGTTTACCAAAACAACAAAATAGTTGTGGATTAGGTGGAATAATTAGAAAAGATATACCTTATATACTGCATATTAGACTCTATAGATTCAATATATAGTAGTCGGTATAGAGATGAAGTAACGGGTAAGTAGTTCCATGCGGTTTGCAAGTGTATAGAAAACCACTAATATCAAGGGCTGAGAGCGTTCGTTCCCGGCCCTTTTTGTATGGTGATTTTAAAATGATTCTATAAAACTTGTTTTAAACCACATATTGCGTGGACTCACATTACATGATATAATTAGAAAAACGCAATGCGAGGAGTATGTTATGGATATTGCAAAGGTGATAAGAGAACTACGCGAAAGTGTAAATATGAATCGAAAAGAGTTTTCGGAACATACGGGAATCCCAGTTCGAACACTGGAAGATTGGGAAGCAGGAAGACGCACCCCTCCGGAGTATATTCCAAGACTTATAGCATATCAACTGAAATATGAAGAATTAGTGAGGGGTAAAGATGGCAAAGAATAAGATTATTACTGTACAAGATGTGCCAATAACTGTTTCTATATCGGATGAGCAGGATTATATTTGCATTACGGATATGGCAGCGGCAAAATCTAATGATTCAAGAGCAGCAGATGTTATACGAAATTGGTTGCGAAACCGTTCTACATTAGAGTTTTTAGCTACTTGGGAGGAAATCTATAATCCCAATTTTAAAGTGTTCGAATCTGAACACTTTAAAAAGGATGTTGGTCTAGTAACATTTACACAGTCCGGTCTTTAAATTGTATTTAATTAAGGAGTTTCAGCGATTAAAGACGCAGGAAAATGACATTCAAAAAATAGAATGGAATGCAAAACGTTTTTTGTCGAAGAATAATTATTTGATTCAAACGGATGCAGTAAAGAACTATATTATTCCGTCTTGCAATTATCGAGATGACTTAAGATGGTTACCATATGCAGAGGAAGGCGATCTTCTCAATGTAGCATTATTCGGTTTTACAGCGAAGGATTGGAGAAACGCAAATCCGGATTTGGCAAAGAATAGTAATGTTCGAGATTATGCGACAATTAATGAACTTACGGTTCTTTCGAATCTTGAAACTCATAATGCACATATGATTCGAGAAGGAAAAACAAAAGAAGAAAGATTTACTGCTTTAAAAGAGATTGCAGAATATCAGCTTCGAATTCTAAAAGAGGCTCAGCATATTAGTAACAGAATTGAAAAAAATGATTAGGTTAACCCCCTCGAATTCGAGGGGTTACAAATAACTAGAGATAGAGAATAAGCTTTAGACTAGAAGGAGATACTTGGCAGCTGAAATATGAATAATTAGTGAGGGTTAATAATGGAACTAAAAGCAAGTGAGTATAAGAGATTTGAGGACATTAAGCGTGTAAGAGATGATGGGACCGAGTATTGGAGTGCCAGAGAACTTGCACCGGTATTAGAGTATTCTAAATGGGAGAATTTTCATAAAGTAATAAAAAGAGCAATGATTTCTTGTGAAAACTCAGGACGCAGTATTCTTGACCAATTTCCTGAGGTCAGGAATTTGGTTGAAGGTGGCGGACCATTTTAATCAACTTGACGAGGATAGACGACGATTAGTTGTACGAGGAGACATAAAGCAGTGGAATCAGCTACTTGTAGAGACGGCGCATGATGTAGGAGTTATATCAAATGAGGAGTTTGCGATTTTTCAAAATGCGGGATATATGGGGTTGTATGGAGGCCTTGATGTTGATGATATTCATAAGCGAAAAAAACTTGAAGTAGGGCAGAAGATTCTTGATTATATGGGCAGTACCGAATTGATTGCCAATTTATACTATTATTTCCGCGACTGTAAATATCATCTTATTTAAACAAGGTATAAAAGTGGATGAGCTATGGCTTGCAGTCGGAGTTGTTGTTTTAGTGCAGTGTACGGCACCATTGATAGAGTATGTGATTGTAGAAAAAGGATTGAAACGTAAGTTTGACATGAATGGAAATATACGAAAATAGCTCAAGGATTTGGAACTATGGAGATGGAATAGACCTGAAGAGGTTTAGATGTTGGTATAACAAATTAAGTATTTTCAAGGCTTGGAATCATGTTAAGAAAACATGATTTCAGGCCTTTTTTGTTGATATTGTTCGTTACAATGTATAAAATATATAGTAAGAAATTCTGTATATGCGACTAATATTCTGATATTCGGAAGCATAAATGAAATAGATTACAGATTTTATCTGAACAAAGAGTATTTGATGAGGAGGGTATATATGACAAAGTTGGTCAGATATTTTAGGCAAGTGGTTCCACATCTGGAAGAGAAGTACGGAAAAGAAAAAGCCCAGGTGATTCTGCAGAATGCACTAGGGCGTTACGACAAATTGATTGATGAAAATAAGGATGAACCCAAGGCTTATTATATGCACACGAGGGAGCGAATCTATCCGTCTATTGCGGTATTTTATGCTCTTTGTGATGAGGGGGCTTCGCGTAAGGAAGCTGAAGACTTTGTAACAGATTATTATCGTTGGAGATCCGGGACAATGGCATCCAAGATAAAAGCTATTTTCAAAATTCCGGGTATATACAAGATTGTTCCGAAAATTTTCTATAGCATGACAGAGAAAAGCTTTGGACCGCAGGCTGGGTTTGCATCTGAAAATCAGTTTTTGTCAAAAAACGAGATGCGTTTTGATATGGTCAGATGCCCTTACTATGATATATGCACCCGATATGGCTGCCCTGAGATTGTGAAGGGCTTTTGCGATGCGGATGATATTTGCTATGGAAATATGCATCCAAGATTGTCCTGGGACAGAACAAAGACAATCGGACGTGGAGACGGGGTGTGTGATTTTAAGGTAAGAGTTAAGGAGAAATAGGATGACAAACGACAAGAAGCGGTCTCTTTTATTATTTTGAAGAGGAAGCGGTTATAAGGCTTGTTCGTATGATTCAGGGAAACGGAGATATCGAGCTTTTATTTGATACCGTAAATAAAAGCGGGATGAAAATGATGCAGAAGAAACATATGAAGACAGTGGGCCACGAAGATGCGGCAATGTTTTTCTATGTGGACTCTGCTGAAGAATTGGTTGATAAAATTGGAGGCAACGCAAAAGTACTTACAGAGGAAAAGTATTACAGTCACATCAAAAAAAGCGGACTGCAATTAATAACCAAGGTCAGCATGGCTGTTTCGGACTGCTTTAATATGGTTAAGATGATTCATTTGTCAGTGTAAAAAATTTTATTTGCAAAAATAGGGACTATAAACGAATCTTATTTTTATTGAGGTACACATGGAAGGATATATGACAATTAAACAGACGGCAGAAAAATGGGAAGTAACACCGCGCAGAATCCAAAACTATGTGTGGATGGGAGTAAGTCGGAGTTTTAGAAGGCGATTCATTATATGATTAAAAAGAGAATGTGAGTTGAGAAAATGTTTGTATATTATATGAATGTTCCATTAAATAAAATAGGGATAGAAGAATTTGAAGGTTATGATGAAGAAATGTCAAATGTTAAGACATTTGAACTTACTCAAGAGGAATATGATATTTTAAGACAACCTAAAGGCCTATTTCAAGAGTTTGACGAAAGATTCGGAACAATAATTGATGTCTGCGAAGAAGAGCGAATCGTTAATGAAAATTTGAAGGAGGCATTACAGTCTGCTAATAAAATGTTAAATAAGCAAAAAAATGACATTGCAGAAAAAGCTATTAAAAAAGTTATAGACTCTTTGGAATGTGCTATCCAGGCGGGAACTTTTTGGGAAATAGATATTTATTTGGAGTAATGCCATGAGTAAATATATTTGGAACTACCGAGATGGAGTAGTTCCTAGTGGTTTACAAGTTATAAAGAATACAAGGCAATTCGCAGAGTTTCTGCGGGTTGCCTTTTTTTATAGTCGCGTTGTGGTTGCAATATGGTTGAAAAAAGTACTGGTGGAGTACTGTTTTGACGAAAATTCAAACCACACATTGCGTGTTTGCGTACTGAGTGATATAATGAAGAAAACGCAATGCGAGGAGGATGCTATGGATACTGCAAAGGTGATAAGAGAACTACGCGAGAGTGTAAATATGAATCGAAAAGAGTTTTCGGAACATACGGGAATCCCAGTTCGAACACTGGAGGATTGGGAAGCAGGACGACGCACCCCTCCGGAATATATACCGAGACTTATTGCGTATCAGCTGAAATATGAAGAACTTGTGGGGAAGGAGAAATAATTATTAGGAGAGGAGGTTATTATGAAGAAAAGTGAAATAGTTTTGTTTGAGACAGAGGATAAGGAAGTAAAACTACAAGTACAATTACGGCAAGATTCGGTTTGGTTAAATAGAGAGCAGATTGCGGAACTATTTGGAAGAGACATAAAAACAATAGGAAAACATATTTCTAATGCCTTAAAAGAAGAAGTGGACGAATCAACTGTCGCAAAATTTGCGACAGTTCAAAAAGAAGGGGGCCGTAGTGTAAAAAGAAACATTGAACACTATAATTTGGATATGATTTTGTCGATAGGTTACAGGGTTAAATCTAAACGCGGAATAGAGTTTAGACGATGGTCTAATAGAGTATTGAAGCAATACATCATCGACGGCTATGCCATTAATGAGAAGCGCCTAAAAGCATTACAAAAGACAGTTGATATTCAAACCAGAATGTTGGCAGACGCATTAAATGTCGAGGAAAAGGATATTTTGAAAGCCGTAAATCTGTATACAGATGCCTTGACGTTGTTAGATCAGTATGATCACCAAGCAATAGTTAAACCTGATGGAAAGGCTCCTGTATATAGGATTACTTATGATGATTGTATGACTATGGTTTCTCATATGAGGGATTCTTTTGATACGGATGTCTTCGGTGTAGAAAAAGAAGTTGGAAAAGTGAATGGGATTATTTCTGCAATTTATCAAAGTGTAATTGGTGAAGATGCCTACCCGACTATTGAAGAAAAGGCGGCTAACTTACTTTATTTTATGATTAAGGATCATCCGTTTGCAGATGGTTGCAAAAGAATCGCAGCTTCATTGTTCATAGAATTCTTGGAGAGGAACCAAGCTTTGTTTAAAGATGGTAGCAAACGTATTGGCGACGGTGAATTGGTAGCTATTACGCTTATGATTGCGGAATCGAATCCGGACGAAAAGGATATCATGGTTAAGCTGGTGATGAATTTACTTGATATGAAATAGAATAGCAGCTAATCCTTGTGGTTACCTGCAGTTTTATTTTGTAGAAATAATGTTGTATCCGATAAGAGAAGTGTATACGTTGACAAAGTATATATATAAGCTGATTTGGAAAACGCGAAAATAAAAGATGAAGAATTTATAAGGGGGAAAATATGCAGATGGCAAATGATAAAGTTCAGTTATTTGAAGACCAGCCGATCAGGACGGCATGGGTTGAAGAAGAGGAAGAATGGTATTTTTCAATTGTGGATGTTGTTGGTGTGCTTTCTGAAAGCAAAAATCCAACATCTTATTGGAGAAAACTCAAGCAAAGATTGAAAGAAGAAGGGAATGAAACCGTGACAAATTGTCACGCTTTGAAAATGACTGCTCAAGACGGCAAGAAAAGATTAACTGACGTCGCAAACACCGAGCAATTGCTTCGCTTGATCCAATCTATTCCTTCGAAAAAAGCTGAGCCATTCAAGCTGTGGCTTGCTCAGGTTGGTCGCGATCGGATTGAAGAAGTAATAGATCCGGAATTGACTATCGAGAGGGCCCTTGAGACCTATGCAAAAAAGGTTATTCGCGAGAATGGATAAATCAGCGCCTGCAGGCAATTCAAGTAAGAAAAGAACTTACAGATGAGTGGGATAAGCGTGGTGTCAAGAAAGGCATAGAATATGCAATCCTGACAGATGAGATTACGAAAGCCTGGTCCGGGATGACGACGAGGCAGTATAAGAATCATAAAGGTTTGAAAAAGGAAAACCTAAGGGATAATATGTCAACATTGGAGCTAGTGCTTAATATGTTGGCTGAGGCTACTACTACAGAAATATCAAAACAAAAGCAACCGGAGTCCTTTGAGGAAAACCGAATGGTTGCAATTGAAGGTGGTGAAGCCGCTGGAGAAGCACGATTGGCGGTGGAAAAGAGGACCGGAAAACCTGTAATTACGAATAAAAATGCAGCCCAATTGCAAAATTTAGTTACAGGTCTCATTGAAACTATAAATGACAAAAGCGATGATCAAGAAGGGGAACTATGACAGAACAAATATATGCTACTCCATGTGGCAATATACATTATTGGATAAATAAAGAGGCGGTAAATAGTGATTTTCAGTTAGTCTTCTTACCGGGCCTTACTGCAGATCATAGATTATTTGAAAAGCAAATTGAATATTTTGAAGGTAAGTATCCGATTTTTGTATGGGATGCACCTGGGCATGCTGCTTCTTGGCCATTTTGCTTTGATTTTAATTTGATGGATAAAGCAAGCTGGCTAGACGAAATCTTGGTAAAAGAAGGATTTGACCATCCTGTTATCATTGGTCAGTCCATGGGAGGTTATGTGGGACAGGCGTATGCACAGCTTTATCCTGAAAAGTTAAAGGGGTTTGTTTCTGTGGATTCGGCACCTTTACAGCGTAGGTACGTGACAGCCGCAGAAATTTGGCTATTGAAGCGAATGGAGCCAGTGTAAGGGAAGCCTTAGTTTTGAGGAATTTGTAACTATGGTGATTCTAGCCCTTTGTGTTACAGGACCACTTCTTGCGGTAATGGATTTTGTAGACACCCTAGCCAAGCTGGGTACAGTTGTTGAAAATGTAGACACAATATTGAATGCAAAAGAGCAGGAACATTTTGCAAAGGAATCTGCATCTGTAATAGGAAATGACATTGAATTAAAGAACGTTGAATTTGCATATAAAGAAGGTCAGGAGGCAGTGCTAAAAGGCGTGTCTTTGCATATTCCAGAGGGAAGTAAAACAGCTCTTGTAGGACCTTCTGGTAGCGGAAAGTCAACAATTGCTAAATTAATTGCAGGTTTTTGGGACGTGGATGCAGGACAAATAAATTTTGGAAATGTTAATAGCAAAGATATAGCCTTGGATAAGTTATATGACAAAATTTCCTACGTCTCACAGGATAATTTCCTCTTTGATGATACGATTATGGAAAATATAAGAATGGGAAAACTATCGGCAACAGATGAGGAAGTAGTAGAATGTGCAAAAGCCTCTGGCTGTGATGAATTTATAAGAAATCTTGAAAATGGATATCAGACCCGCGTAGGTGGAGGCGGTTTACATTTATCAGGTGGTGAAAGACAGCGTATTGCCATCGCTAGGGCAATGCTAAAGGATGCTAAGATTGTCATTCTAGATGAAGCTACAGCTTATATTGACCCTGAAAACGAGGCGGTCATTCAGGAAGCCGTTGGAAAGCTAGTTAAGGGTAAGACTTTAATTGTTATTGCTCATAGACTTTCAACAATCACTGATTCTGATCAAATCGTATTGGTAAATGATGGAAAGATTGAGGCTATTGGAAAGCAGGAAGAACTTCTAAAATCAAGTCCTCTTTACAAGAGTATGTGGGAGGCACATATAGGTGTAAAGGAGAGGATGGTAGCATGATTAAAGCAATAAAAGATATGATAGATTTTTCCGGTGTAGAGTCGACTAACATAAATAAATCCATTTTCTTTGGAGTTATTGTTGGTATTGGAAGAATGATAGAGATGGCAGGAATATATTTTATTATTACTGCAATTATAACTGCCGTTGGTGGAAGGGCTCCGGCTTGGCAAGCATTTTTAATAGTCCTTTTAGGAGTGCTAGTTGCTTGCTTTGCGAAGGGGCATTCTCAAATGGAACAGACTCATGCTGGTTATTTTATGGCAGCTAATAAAAGAATAGCAATTGCCGATCACATTAAGACAATACCTATGGGATATTTTAATGAGAATAGTCTTGGTGAACTTGTGGGAACAATGACTACTGTTATTGAAAATATAGAAACATTGGCACCTATGGTAATGGTACGCTTGATGGATGGTCTCATTACATCTTTTGTTATGTTGGCTTGTGTTTTTATATTTGACTTTAGATTTGGCCTTACAATGCTGATTGTAGAAGGTGTTTATTTAATTATATCTTCAAGAATGGAAAAGAAGTCACAAGCAGTCGCGCCTTTGCGACAGGATTCTGAGGTGAAACTTGTCTCTGCAGTTCTTGAATGGGTGCAGGGAATGAGCATTGTTAAGTCTTTCAATCTTACAGGAAGGGGAGATAAAACAATTGCGGAGGCACTGGAATATAACAGAGATAGCAATACAAAACTTGAAGCTTTATATGTGCCATATACAATTTCGCAAAAAATTGTGCTGCAGATAGGAACTTTTGCTCTTATTTTAGAAAGTGTAATTTTTTATTTAAATGGAACTCTATCCCTTGCTTACACTTTAATGATGATAATTATGTCTTTTATGGTATTTGCTCATATAGGCAGTGCAGGAAGTGCTATGGCAATCCTTAGACTTCTTACAGCTTCTATGGAAAAGGCAAATAAGCCAGAGAGCATAGCAAAAATGGATGATGCCGGAGAGGGCTATAATTCTTTAAAGCATGATATAGAGTTTAAGAATGTTAATTTTTCTTATGAAAAGAAGCAAGTTTTAAAGGACATTAGTTTTACTATTCCAGATAAGACAAGCACTGCAATTGTAGGAACGAGCGGTTCCGGTAAAACTACTATTTGTAACCTAATATCAAGATTTTGGGATGTGGATTCTGGAGAAGTGACAATGGGTGGAAAAAACATAAAGGACTACACCTTAGAAGCTCTTATGTCCCAGATAAGTATGGTTTTTCAAAATGTATATCTCTTTGCAGATACCATCGAGAATAACATAAAATTTGGCTCGCCAAATGCTACACATGAAGATGTGGTAAGAGCAGCAAAGGAAGCAGCTTGCGATGATTTCATAGAATCTCTACCAGATGGCTACAATACTATTATTGGTGAGGGCGGCGCCTCTTTATCAGGTGGAGAAAGGCAGAGAATATCTATTGCTAGAGCAATTCTTAAGGATTCACCGGTAATCATTTTAGATGAAGCAACAGCCAATGTTGATCCTGAAAATGAGGATAGACTACAAAAGGCTATAGCAAAACTTACAGAAAATAAAACAATCATAATGATTGCACACAGATTAAAGACTGTTCGAGGTGCTGATCAGATACTTGTTGTTGACGATGGAAGAATTGTTGATAGAGGCAATCATGAAGAACTTGTTGCAAAAGAAGGACTATATCGTAGATTTATTCTTGGAAGAGAAGAAGCCGAAAATTGGAAGATATAGTTTCATGTGGGAATTTCATCATTGATTAATCCTGTAACTGTAAATGCAGCATCATTATGTGATATGATTATTTTAATATATGTTGCAGATATGATATTTGCAATAATGAGATAAAGGAAGGCAGGTCTAGATGGATAATAAATCTACAAAATACCTAGATGATATTCTAAAAAATAGTAAATTAGATGAAATTCAGGATTTCTTAAACAGTAATCAAAAAGCTTTTATTAAGAATAAAAAGGAATTTAGTTTCTATTTCAAGGATGTACTTTTAACAAAAGGAATCATGTTAAAGGATTTATATTCTTTTGCTGGTTATAAGGAGTCATATGCAAGCAAGATTATAAACATGGAAAAGCATACTAAAGATAGAGATGTTATTATTAGATTTTGCATAGCAGGTAGATTTACCCAAAAGGAAACTAATAAGGCTTTAAAGTTATATGGTTTTAATGAGCTGTATTCAAAGGATAATCGAGATGCAGTTATTGCAATCGCAATTAATAACGGAGTTTATGATTTTGCAACTATTGATGATCTTTTAGAAAAATATCATTTGCGAATTTTGTCTAGACCACAAGAAAAAATTTAACTCAGTCGGGGTACAAGCTCCGACTGAGTTAAACGCTCCGCGAGGATGCGCACGGATTCGGACAGGAATTTGTCTGCAGTAGCAGACCCGAATCCGGCGCTCAAGACTCGCGAGCGAGTCTTGATAAAACGCCACCATTTAGGTGGGGATAAATCCTCTTGTTTGTATTTATGATTATTATGGGCTTGGGAAAATGTTATTAAGCCCTATATGAATAAATAAAAATAGGAGGATTTTTTATGAGAAGAATTACAAAGGGGATTGTTGTTGCTTTGTCTTGTATGACTTTAGTTGGAGCATGTGCTTGTTCATCAGAAAGTACAAATTCAGAAAGCGCAAATTCAGAAAGTGCAAATAGTGTAGAAAATCTTACAACAGCTAGTACAGCAGAAAACAACGCTAGTAGCCAAGCAAAGGAAGACCAGGTAACTCCTGAATTAAAGGCTTTTCTTGATAGTTATGAAAGTTTTATAGATGAATATATCGTTTTTATGCAAAAATATACATCTAATCCAGAAGATATTTATTCGATGATAAATGACTACTCAGATATGATGCTTAAGCTTACTGATTTTGAAACAAAGATAGGAGAATATGATACTAACGAAATGTCTAGTGCAGACCTTGCTTATTACATAGAAGTAACAAGTAGATGTAGTCAAAAATTACTTAGTGTGGCATATTAAATATTTTTTATTACACAAACCGAACACATATATTCATTCTTAGTAAATGTAATAATGTTATTGTTAATAGAGGCAGATAAAGTGTTTATAGATTTTAAATCGACGGATAACCCCGTACCAATACACTTTGTATATGCCTCTTTTTTTGTCCAAATTTCAAAAAATGCCCTTTCTTTATCAGGGGAAAAATTAAAGGCGGTTTGTTTATGTAAGGTATAAAATGCTATAATATTTCTATCTTATTAATACGTGAGGATAAAATATGAATAGAATATTATATGAGACACATAAAAAAGAGAATATCGATTATTTAAAAGTTAGAGATTATTATTTTGATAAGGCAAGATGGATAAATCGTGGTAAAAGAGTTTTTATCTTAATCCCAATTATTGTTTTGGCACTAAGTTATATTCCTATTATATCTAAGGTTTGTCATATGGATACATTTAGAGATTATGTAACTGGAATAGTATCCATTGTTTCATACATAATTGTTATATTTGTAAACAAAAAAATCGAAGAATATGTGGAAATCTCTAATATTTTTAGAGAAGAGTATGATGTTCAAGTATTTGATATAAGACGAAATAATTATTTATACAATCAGGAAAAAATTGATAAATATATAGATAAAGCTTTAAAATATGTAAATGGAACAAGTAGATATCAGGTGTGGTATGATGAAGTATTTTGCGATAATCATAATAAAAATGTTATCTGCTGCCAGATGGATAATGTGCTTTACACCTCTAACGTATATAAAAAGACAAACAAAGTATATAATATATTTGCCTTTGTTTTTTTAGTTATAGTAGTTATAGTATTTATAGTTCTTATAGTCTTTTACGATATAGAATCAGCAATTCTTATTATGATTGCTTTATTTGGTGCTGTGCAATGGTATGTAGAATATATAGTGACAGCTAAAAGTTTGATTAAAGAATATGAGTATGTTTATAAACAGGTCTTAAATGAAGATGTTGAGGAGTATGATGAAGAAGATATTAGAATCATACAGGATGTAATATATTATGGACGTAATAGGGCACAGTTTATTCCAAATTATATTAGAAGAAAATTTTTAAACAACATGGATTTATATTATGAAAAGCTTGGAAAGATAAAGAAAAAGCTTTATGCTAATGAAAATGTATATATGCCTTCTAATGCAACAGAGATTGAAGCCTTATCTTGCGATGGACAAACTAGTACGAACCTAGAAGAACTTCATTCGAGATTAAGTGTTATGATGAAGGATGTAAAGGAAGTTTTTGATATAAACAATATTCATTATACTTTAGATGGTGGAACTTTAATCGGAGCAATGCGAGAAAATGGTAAATACATTTTTTGGGATGATGATATTGATATAGCAATTAAATATGAAGATTTTGAACATGCAAAAAAATGCTTGAAAGAAAAATTATCAGATAAATATGAATTACAAGATTATTATAATGATACATTTTACTCTCCACGATTATCATCTTTAAGAATTCGTGAAAAGAATACGGAAAGTATAGTATCTGAAAATGATAGCGCACTATACGAATTATATGAAAAAAGAGGCTTATTTATAGATGTTTATGTTTATTCGCCAATTTTAGTAAATAAACTAATCGATGGTATTCATCGAAAGTTATGGTTCCATAAGATTCATAAAAGAATGTTTAATATAGAAAAGAATTGGAAGAAGAATAAAACTAAGTATGAGAAGGCCTTTAAGAAATATAAGAGAATATATTTAAGAAGGTTAGATTGGTATTTAAAGCATGCAAAAAATGCAGCTTATTATGCATACACTCCAAATTATATCTACAATTTATCAAAAGCTGGTCCTTATATAGAACACGATGCTTTATATGGCGAAAAGAAGACTATAGATTTTGAAGGTATGAACTGTACTATTCCAACTAAGCATGAAATAATATTAGAAGCTTTTTATGGTAAAAACTGGAATGTTAGTCCTTATATTCCTTTGGAAAAACTAGAAAAATATAGCGACAAAAAGTTTTTCGTTACAAATTTGAAGCATATTAGTTACTTCGATAATATGAGGAAATAGTTTATTTAGATAGGCAGGTTAAAAATAAAGAGACCATAGCACAGTTAGTCAAGACTCGCTCGCGAGTCTTGCGCGCCGGATTCGGGTCTGCTTCAAATGTAGCAAACACGCAGTGTTTGCTACTTAGCGTCAGCCTAATTTTGCGAAGCAAAATTCTAATGGCTGATGTTCCTACTGCAGACAAATTCCTGTCCGAATCCGTGCGCATCCTCGCGGAGCGTTTAACTCAGTCGGAGCTTGTACTCCGATTGAGTTAAAACTGTGTTTTGGTCTCTATTTCTATTCCCAATTAGGGAAAGTATATTTTTACAATGTAACGTCTAAGTCTTACTTGCCAATAATCTCTAATTCCTTAGGATAGCTATTAAGTACCTCAACTCCCTCAGGTGTTACAAGTACGAGATCCTCTACACGAACACCCACTTCATCAGTAACATAAATACCTGGTTCAATAGAGAAAATCATACCAGCCTTTGCTTCTGTCTCATTAGTTGATGAAACATCGCCAAATTCATGTTCTGATAAACCAATGAAATGACCAAGTCTGTGAGTGAAGTTCTCGCCATAGCCTTCGTTTGATATAAGATCTCTTGCAGTTTTATCGAGCTCTTTTAGCTTAATGCCTGGCTTAATCTTTGCGATAGCAGCTTCATTTGCAGCACGAGTTGTATCATAGATAAATCTGTCCTTATCGGATACTTCTTTATAGAAAAATGTTCTTGTCATATCAGAACAGTATCCATCCTTGATACATCCTACATCAAAGAGTACACAGTCTCCTGGCTTAATTACTGTATTATCTGGTGAATGGTGTGGATCAGCTGCATTTTTACCAAAGGCAACTAAAGGTTCAAAGGAAAATCCATCTGCCCCAAGGTCCTGATAAATCTTAAGAGTCTGATCAGCAACTTCTTTTTCAGTAACACCTTCATGCACTAGAGTTTTGAATTTTGCAATCGCAAGGTCGTTGATGTGGCTGGCAACACGCATTTTTTCCTGCTCTTCTGCATCTTTAATGCCACGAGTAGTATCGACTGCAATTGATGAATTGACAAAGCCCTTAGCCGCGTTACGTTCCATAAGTGGGAGAAGGAATCTTGCACGAATATCCTTATCCACGCCTAAAGTCCAGTCAGGATTTATATATGGCATAATAACTTCGGCAACATCGTCAGTATCTGAATACCAAACTTTTTCAACTCCAAGCTCACCTGGAGCGTTGAATAATTTATTTAAGAAGAATACATTCTTTCCATCTTCTCTAATTAGTAATCCATAGAATCGTTCGAAAGGTTCCTGATAGATACCAGTAAGATAATAAATAGACATAGGATCTACAATAAGCATTTGCTGTACGTTCATTTCTTTTAATGCCGCAAAAATACGGTCAACACGATTTTGTTTCATTTTATTCACTCCTTTTCCAATCTGTAACTATTAAATAAGGATACCACTTTATAAGAAAAATACAAATTAATATTAAATAACTATTTTGTTTATAATATAATGAATTTCTAAACACTTTTTTGTATAATTGTATAATAATCATTGAATTTGAAAGGATGGGAAATGATGAAAAAGGTTAGATTAGGTTCTTCAGATTTAAAGGTTTCTCAGATGGTTTTGGGGATGATGAGAAGCTCAGCTGCTGATGTTAAGGCATTAGAAGCAGTGTTAGAAAAGGCATTAGAGTTAGACATAAATTTTATTGATCACGCAGATATTTACGCATGGAGAACACCAGCAGAAAGTCTTTATGGCGAGCTTGTAAAGGCTAGACCTGAATTAAAGGATAAGTTTATTGTCCAGACTAAGTGTGGCATTTGCCAAGGTTATTATGACTTATCTTATGAGCATATTATGGAGTCGGTGGAGCAAAGTTTAACAAGAATGAATCTAGAAAAGATTGATGTGTTACTTCTTCATAGACCTGATGCCCTTATGGAGCCAGAGGAAATTGCCAAGGCTTTTGATGAATTACAGTTATCAGGAAAGGTTCTAAATTTCGGTGTTTCCAACATGAATCCAGGTCAGATTTCAAGAATTCAAAAATGTGTTAGACAACCCTTAATTACAGATCAGATGCAGTTAAGTATTGTGCATTCTAGTTTAATTGATCAGGGCATTTATGTGAATATGAAGGATGAGCAGGCCGTAATGAGAGATGGTAGCTTACTTGATTATTTAGATGAACATAACATGTCCCTTCAGGCTTGGTCTATTATTCAAGCAGGTTGGGAAGAAGGTTGCTTTATTGATCATCCAAATTATAAGGAACTAAACGACAAGTTAGAGGAACTTTCAAAGAAGTATAAGGTTACTAAGTCTGCAATTGCAGTGGCTTGGATACTACGCCATCCAGCAAATATTTTACCAATTGCAGGAACAGTTAATCCAACACATCTTGAGGAGATGGCTAAGGCTTTTGAGCTTAAGCTTACAAGACAGGAGTGGTATTCACTATATCTTGCAACAGGGAAGAAGTTGCCATAAAGTTTTAAAAGCAGCAAGGCTTGCTAACTGTGATGAATTTGTAAAAAATTTACCGGAAGGCTATAACACTATGATTGGTGAGAATGGTTCAGAATTATCTGGTGGTGAACGTCAGAGAATTTCTATTGCTAGAGCCTTTTTAAAGGATGGTTTAGAAGCATAATAATTTATAGATTCCTTTATTAAAACTGCCCCTAGTGGGCAGTTTTTTTATACATAAATTTTACGAATTATTTACTTGAATAGACTTTTTGATTTTACACACCGACTTTAAAGTAATAACTGTCATGGCGATAGATAATTTTTAGGAGGCATATAAAAATGAAAAAGAACAAATTATTAGGATTAATTTCAGTACTAACTCTTACAGTCGGAATACTAGGAGGCTGTGGAGAATCCAAGGAGGCAAATGCTGCAGATACAACAGCAGCCTCTAATATATCAGGAGAGTTAACAGCATCAGGTTCATCAGCACTTCTACCACTTGCACAGATGGCAGCAGAAGAATTCATGGACTCGAATCCGGATTGTGTAATTACAGTTAATGGCGGAGGTTCTGGTGAAGGACTTAAACAGGTAGCTGCTGGCACTGTTGATATTGGTAACTCAGATGTATTTGCAGAACAGAAATTAGATGCAGCTACAGCAGCAGATTTAGTAGATCATGAAGTTTGTGTAATTACAATGGCACCAGTAGTAAATAAGAGCCTTGGAATTGACAATCTTACAACAGAACAGTTAAAGGGAATTTTCACAGGAGAAATCACTAACTGGAGCGAAGTAGGTGGACCAGATTTAGACATCTTACTTGTAACAAGACCAAGTTCTTCAGGAACAAGAGCAGTATTTAAGAGCTGGGCACTTGAGGGTGAAGAAGAAGCTTCTAATGCAGCCCTTGAAACAGATGATTCAGGTACACTTCTTCAGGCAGTAGAACAAAACAAGGGTGCAATTGGTTATGTAGCATTATCTTACCTAGTAAATAATGATGATGTAAAGAGCGTAGCAATTGATGGTGTTGAGCCAACTCTTGAAAACACATATAACGGTAGCTACAAGGTTTGGGGCTACGAGCACATGTACACAAAGGGTGAAGGTAGTGAAATAGCTAAGGCATTCATTGATTATATGATGAGTGATACATTTGCAGAATCAATTGAAGCAAAGGGCTATGGCGCATCTTCTAAGTTAACAGATGAAGCGGTGAAGTCACATGAGACAAAGTAAAAGCGTTGTTAAAGACAACAAATTAGGACCATTAATTGTAAGAATTGCAGGCTTATTAATAATTGCCTTAACACTTTCAATTGGATTGTTCCTAGTTATAAGAGGAATGGGAACATTTGTAAAATTCCATCATTCAATTACAGAGTTTTTATTCTCAAGTAATTGGGCACCAACAGATTCAGCTACGGCATCTGGTGGAAATGTAGGCGCAGCTATTTACATAGCAGGTTCTCTTCTTACTTGTGGTCTTGCACTTTTGATTGTATTGCCTTTTTCAATAGGGGCAGCAATTTTTATGACAGAAATATCTGCAAAGGCTGGAAAGAAAATTTTCCAGCCTGCAATAGAAATATTTGTAGGAATTCCTTCGGTAGTTTATGGCTGGATCGGTCTTACAGTTTTAGTTCCTTTTATAAGGGATGTTTTCCATGCAAAGATGGGTGGTTATTCAGTTCTTGCAGCAAGTATTGTCCTTGCGGTTATGATTTTCCCAACAATCACAACAGTATCTGTGGATGCCATAAGAAGTGTTCCGGATAGTTATAGAAGGGCAGCCTATGGACTTGCTTCCACTCGTTGGCAGGTGATTTATAAAATAGTTCTACCCGCTTCTAAATCAGGTATTATGACAGGTATTATTCTTGGCCTATCAAGGGCATTTGGTGAGGCCTTAGCTGTTGCAATGGTTATAGGAAAGACTAGAGCCTTCCCTAAAGATCTCCTTTCTCCCACAAATAATCTAACAGCAGCTATTGCCTCAGATATGGGTAATACCGCAAGCGGTGGTGAACACAATCTTGCTTTATGGTCAATGGCTTTATTGCTTTTAATTATTTCGGTTACATGTATTTTCTTGATTCATTTAATCGGGGCAAGAGCTAAGAAAAATGAAAGAGCATAAGGTGGTTTAGTTATGAACGATAAAAGAAAAGGAATTCAAAGAGCTAAAAGAATAAATACAGCAATGACTGCGATACTTTATTTAATTGGTGGCTCAATTCTTTTGCTAATCTTTGTATTAGCGGCTTATATAATAATTAAAGGTCTTTTAAGTTATTATCCGGGAATTTTATCTACAGATAGAAATGGAATCTTAAATCAGCTTTTTAATACAATCTATTTAGTTTTTCTTTCCCTTTTAATTAGTGTTCCATTAGGCGTGTTAGCAGGAATTTATATGGCAGAATATGCCAAGGAAAATAAACTAACTAGATTCTTAAGAATATGTATTGAATCTTTATCCTCACTTCCATCAATAGTAATTGGACTTTTTGGTTATTTAGTACTTATTTTAATGACGGGAGCTAATTGGAATTTAATGGCTGGTGCTATTACAGTTTCAATTCTTAGTCTCCCAGCCATTACAACAACAACTGAGGATGCTATTAGAGCTCTTCCAAAGAGTTATAAACAAGCATCGATGGCCCTATCTGCAACCCAGTGGACAAGTATTGTAAAGGTGTTACTCCCCGCAGCATCTAAAAGAATTATTACAGGTATAATACTTGCCGCAGGTAGAGGCTTTGGTGAGGCAGCAGCTCTTTTATATACAGCAGGACAAAGCACAAGACTTAATTGGAGCAATTGGGACTTAACAGCTAAGACCTGCCCTCTTAATCCATTTAGACCTGGAGAAACTCTTTCTCTACATATTTGGCTTATGAGAACAGAGGGTTCACTAAATCCTCATTCTGAGCAAATTGCTAACTTCTCTGCTATGGTTTTGGTGATAATGGTATTGCTATTTTCACTTACAGCTAGAATTCTAAGCAACAAAATAAATAGCAAAAAAACTGGTTTAAAGGAATAAAGGTGAATTAAAATGAGTGATACAATATTGGATATCAATAAGGATAATAAAGAGGAAAATGTTAAGCTTGAAGTTAATAACTTGAACTTATTTTACGGACAATTTCAGGCATTACATAACATTTCCATGAATATAAAAGCTAATAAGATAACAGCCCTAATTGGCCCATCAGGTTGCGGTAAGTCTACATTTTTAAAGACTCTTAATAGAATGAATGATTTAGAAGAAAATGTATCAATTAATGGTGAGTTAAAGCTTGATAATACAGACATCTATAAGGAAATGGATGCTCTTGAATTAAGAAAGAGAGTGGGTATGGTTTTTCAGCAGCCGAATCCTTTTCCTAAGACTATATATGACAATGTGGCTTATGGTCCAAGAATTAATGGTATAAAAAAGAAAGCCCAGTTAGATGAAATCGTGGAGCGAAGCCTAAGACAGGCAGCTATCTGGGATGAGTTAAAGGATAGATTACATAAAAGTGCCCTTGGACTATCAGGTGGACAGCAGCAAAGACTATGTATAGCAAGAACTTTGGCAGTAGAGCCAGAGGTAGTACTAATGGATGAGCCAACTTCCGCCCTAGATCCAATTTCAACTTCTAAGATAGAAGAATTAGCAAACGAATTAAAGAAGAAATACACAATTGTTATTGTAACTCACAACATGCAGCAGGCTTTAAGAGTTGCGGATGATACTGCATTTTTCTTATTAGGAGAGCTAATTGAATTTAGAGATACTAAAAAGCTATTCTCTTATCCAATGGATAAAAGAACTGAGGATTATATTACTGGTAGATTCGGTTAATTTAACTCAGTCGGGGTACAAGCTCCGACTAATTTAACGCTTTGCGAGTCTTGACGAATAAAAAGGAAGGGGAATTATGAGATCAAAGTTTGATGAGCAGTTGAAAAGTCTTAATGAAGAGATGATTCGCATGTCTAGCATGATTGAAAATGCTATTAAAGAGGCCATAGAAGCTTTATTAAAGCAGGACGTCACAAAGGCTAGACAGATTATGGAAAATGACGACTATATAGATCAAGAGCAAAAAAGAATTGAGAATATTTGCTTTCAGTTACTAATCCAGCAACAGCCAGTGGCTAAGGATTTAAGAAATATAACAGCGGCCATGAAGATGGTAACAGATATGGAAAGAATTGGAGATCATGCAGCAGATATTTCTGAACTTACAGTAGTGCTTTCAGATGTGCCTTATCAGGTAAAGATTGATAATATTAAGGATATGGCTAAAGAAAGCATAGATATGTTAAAGCAGGCAGTAACTGCCTATGTAGACTCAGACATGAAGATGGCAAGAGAAGTCATTGAACATGATGATGTTGTAGATGAGCTATTCTGCAAGGTAAAGTCAGATTTAATTGATGTTATGCAAAATAATACTGCCTATGAAGAACATGCAGCAGATCTTTTAATGGTTAACAAGTACCTAGAAAGAATTGGCGACCATGCTACTAATATTGCAGAGTGGGTTATTTTTTCGCTAGATGATAAGGGAATAAAAAAATCCTAGAGTTAGCAGAGACAATTGAAATTTTAACGTATTAATTAGAAAGGCATTAGCTAATAGCTAACGCCTTTTTTTATACAAGATTTTCATAGTTTTCTTATATATTATAAGGCTAATATTTGCATTTTTAGTATAATTATTTTAGAATATAAATATATGAAATTAGATCGTGAAAATTGTCTTTTGATGACTGGGGGATAATTTATGGAGAATATTTATCAGCAGGCAGAGAATATACTTAGGTATATAGTTGAATTTTCAACATTGTTGTTGGAGCTTTTTGGTATTTGTATCCTTGTTTATACTGCTATTAAGAGCTTTATTTATTGGCTAAAAAAGGATGATTCTATTAGATTGATTCTTGCTCAAGGAATTGCTCTTGCCTTAGAATTTAAGCTGGGCGGTGAGGTTTTAAGAACTGTAGTTGTTCGTGAATGGGCGGAACTTGGAATCCTTGGTGCAATTATACTTTTAAGGGCAGCCCTTACATTTTTAATACATTGGGAAATTAAAAATGAGAAGAAGGAACTTGAGGAGCCAAAGAACTAGAAATAGGTGATTTTATGATATTTAACAAGAATAAGGAAAATCTAGCAAGCGAGGCTCATGCTTTAAAGATTGAGAAAGAGTGGATAGAAAGGCAGGAGCTTTACGGGAAAGAATTAGAAGACCACTATAATTATATAAAAAAATTATTGGATAAAAACGACGTCAAAGCAAGACAACTCCTAGTAATGGAATATTTGAATAAAAAGGACATTCCAGAATATAAATCAGATCAAAAGCATGTGAATTTCTTTATTCTACTTTATCTCTACGTGGAAGAGTTAAATAGTATGGAAGAGAGAACTATCCTTGATTGCGCTAGGAATTATGAGGAGTTATCTAAGCTTTTGAAGATTTTTAGAATGCTTTTATTCCGTCTTGAATTTACTGGGGATGAAAATGATTCGCTCTTTGCAGAATTTGTTCTAAATAATGGTCTATCTAAAACTTGTGTGGAGCGAATGGTAGTTTTTGTAAATGTAGATAAATACATGATTTACAAGAAACTATCTAATATATTTTTTGAAAATAATAAACTAGTTTATATGTTAGTTATGTTAAAGGCTTGTGATGAAATTAAGCCTAATATAGAAGAAAACATTCTTCTGATGGCTAACATATATAAAATTTTGGGGCTTGAGAAATTAGAAAAGGAAACTTTAGCAAGGTTGGCAAAATAATAGAAACTGGGGAGAAATACTATGGGGGAAAGAATAAATATAACACGTTCTTCTATGCCACCCTATGAGGAATTTATTGATGCGATTAAGCCTTTGTGGGATTCGCATTGGATGACCAATATGGGTAGATATCACAATGAATTAGAGGAGAAGCTGAAGGATTATTTAAAGGTGGATAAAATCTCACTTTTAGTTAATGGACATATGTCTCTTGAAATGATAATTCAGGCTTTCTCTTTTCCAGAGGGCAGTGAAATTATAACTAGCCCTTTTACCTTTATATCCACAACCCATGCAATTGTTAGAAATGGCTGTAAACCGGTATTTTGCGATGTTAAGGCCAGTGATGGAACAATTGACGAAGAAAAAATAGAGGATTTGATTACGGAAAAAACTGTGGCAATCCTTCCAATTCATGTTTATGGAAATTTATGCGCCACAGAAAAAATAGAAAAAATAGCTAAGGACTACAATCTTAAAGTCATTTATGATGCGGCCCATGCCTTTGGAGAAAGCCTTAATGAGGTGGGAATTGGCAACTTTGGTGATGCCTCAATCCTAAGTTTTCACGCCACAAAGGTTTTTAATAGTATAGAAGGCGGCGCAGTATGTTTTCATGATGATTGGATTTATGAGAAGTTATATAACCTTAAAAATTTCGGAATTCGCAGCGAAACTTTAGTAGCTGAGGTTGGCGCAAATGCTAAGATGAACGAATTTTGTGCCATTATGGGTCTATGTAATTTAAGACATCTAGCAGAAGCAATTAAGTCTAGAAAGGAAGCCTTTGATTATTACTGTGAGGCCCTTGATAAAATAAAAGGTATAAGCACCTTTAGAGTGCTTAAGCCTGGGGAAGTCAATAATTATGCCTATTTCCCAATCTTAGTTACAGATGAGGCAAGCTGCAATAGAAACGAGATTTACGATAAGCTGCGCTCAGATGATATATTTGCAAGAAAATATTTCTACCCCATTACTGCAGACCAAAACTGTTTTAGAAACAAGTATAAGGAAGTTGATCTTCATGTAGCAAGAGATTTATCTAAGCATATATTAACCTTGCCTTTATACGAAGGCATTACAAGAGCAGAGCAGGACAGGGTTATTAAGGCGCTATCTTAAGGGGGATTTATGAAAAAAAGAGACACAGGATTAGAGGGAATAATTGAATATTTTGGAAAAGTCAAAAATGAATTTGAGGGGGAATTTGAATTAGAGTCTATAGCTGAGAAGATAGCAGCAATTCCTACACTAATAGAGGCGGTGAAAAAGCTAGTCTTTCCAGAGATTCTAGAGGATTATTTAGAATATTTTGATTTCATAGTTGGCTTTTTTGATTCTTGTAAAAATGAGACATTTTTAAAGGAAAACATTCAAGACGTGTATGATTCTGTAAATCTTTTAGCTAGTGGTCTAGAGGAGATTAAAGAGCGAATAGAGGGTTTACAGGGCTTTTGTCCGTGTTGTGGAAAGGAAGTTTACTATAGTGCTAAGGATGGACAATGCAAGAATTGTACGAGCTCAAGAAGAGATAGACTTGTAAGTTTATTCTTAAAAAAGATTTCCCTATCTACAGCGACAGAAGAAACTAGTGTCTTACAAATTGCTCCAACCCCTGTAATTGATGCCTATATAAATTTGTGGTGTTCACTTATTAAATATGAAAGTTTAAATGCATTTCAGACAGATCTAAACTTTAAAGAAGATATGGAAAAGCTAAAGCAAAAAGAGGACAAAAGCTATGATTTAATTATTCTTTCAAAGCTTGCTATAGATAAATTATCTGAAGGTGAATTATTAGAAAACTTAAAAAGAATCTTAAAAGATGATGGTGAGATAGTAATTTTAGCAGAGTTAGGGGATTTAGAAGATTCGGATAATCCAGAAATTTCTAGCATGTCAGAAAAGATTATAGCTAGTCTAAATGCTAACTTCTATTTAACGGAGCTTGGAGTTGAATATTTTGGACAAGATGATTTTGAAAAAAGTGGACTTGCTTGCTCTAGCCTATTAACAGTTTTGACTAAGACTAAGTTAGAGGATTTCTATAAAGGCTTTAGACCTGTAATTAATAAGGATTTAATTGAAAATGGTCCTCTAGTTTCAGTAATTATGCCAGCTTATAATCATGAGAAATATGTAAGAAGGGCTATTGAGAGTGTAATTAATCAAAGCTATAAGAATATAGAATTTATTGTATGCGATGATGCCTCAACGGATAAGACTCCTGAAATTATGAAGGAGTATTCTAAATATTTCAAAAAAGAATTTTACTTTACAGAAAATCTAAGGGGTAGAATTCCCTTTTTAGCTAAAGAAGCTAGTGGAAAATATATTGCACTTATGCATTCTGATGATGTATGGGATAAGGATAAACTAGCTATTCAGATAGATTATTTGGAGAAAAATGGAGGCATCTCTTTAACTTGGGCCTACTATTTGCGAGATGATGGTGAAACAACAGGAGATGCAGTATTTTTTGAAAAAAATCGAAGTCGAACTCAATGGCTAAAATACCTTTGGGAGAATTCTAATTGTTTTTGCAATCCTTCTTCAGTTATGGCAAGAGAAATATTTTTAGAAGAGCAAAAGCATGGCCTTGCTTGCAGGCAATTGCCGGATTTCTTTAAGTGGGTAGATTATTTATGTAAGTATGATTTGCATCTTATTTGCCTTCCACTAACTTATCTTGGAGTGCACTACACAGGGGATAATAAAAATGAATCTGCTCCAACAGATGATAATATTTATAGAACTTCAGTGGAGGAGGGCTTTGTTTGGATGCAGGTCTTAGAAGATATGGAGGATACGCTTTTTGTGGCTGCCTTTAAGGATTTATTTAGAAGAAAAGAGGCTATCAGTAGGGAAGAGCTAATGTGTGAGCGATATTTTCTTCTTTTAGATAGTGAAAAAACAGCCCAGCAAACCAGCGCAATTTTTTATATGCATAGACATTACTCAGAAATCATAGACTGTCTAAAGGAAAAATATAATTACATAAAGGCTGATTTTATGCAGGATGAACTTAAAAAAGGCTTTATGCAATTTTTGGATAAAAAAGACACTATAGTGAAGAAATAAGATTTTTAGATGAGGGTTAAATATGAAAGAAATTGGGGGTTATTTTGAATTAGAGGTTAATAATTTAGATATGTTACACAAGGAGGCCTATGCCTTTAACACAGGTTCAAATTGCCTAGCTTTTCTTATTAATGCGAGGCATATTAAAAAGATTAGAATTCCCATATATGCCTGTTCATCTATTAAAGCCACTTGTAAAAAATATGGTCTGGCCATAAAAGAATATAGAATCGATAATAGGCTTAGACCCGCTAATTACCTAGAAGAGGATATGAAATTAGAGCCCGAGGAATGGCTATATGTCATAAATTATTACGGTCAGTTAGAGGAGGACTACTTATATAAGTTAAAGAAAAAATACGACAGAGTAATCATAGATAATGTGCAGGCATATTTTCAAAAAAGAATAGAGAATTGTGATTGCATATACTCTGCAAGAAAGTTTTTTGGAGTGGCAGATGGGGCTTTTCTTTACACAGATGCCGACCTTAAAGAGGAATATGAAAAACTAGAATACGAAGAAGTAAGGGAGAATATGTCTCATTTACTAGGACGGTTCGAAAATAGTGCCAAGAATTTTTTTGAAGATTTTAGACATAATGAAGAAAGATTGGCTAAGGCAGATATTAAGAAGATGTCTTTAATTAGCAAAAATCTTTTGAAGGGAATTGATTATGAAAATGTTGGCAGGAAACGACAGGATAACGCTAGATTTTTACAGGAAAAACTAGGAAAGATTAATGAGTTAGATATTGTAGTGGGCTTTGGTGCATTTTCATATCCCTTAATGATAAAAGATGCAGAAAAATTAAGGGATAGATTGATCTTTAAAAATATATATCTACCGCTTTTGTGGCCTAATGTTTTAGTGGAAGCATCGGAGGATTCTTTTGAGTATAAAATGGCAGACTCAGTGCTAAACCTAGTTTGCGACCAAAGATATGATTTAGAAGATATGAAATACATGTGCGAACTCTTAATGGGAGAAATGGGGGACTTATGAAGAAGATAATTCTTTTTGGAGCCACAGGAAATGTAGGCTCTTATGTGCTTTTATATGCCATTGATTATTTTAAAGATAAGGATTATGAAATTATTGCTTGCGGTAAAAGAGAAACTAGATTTTTTGAAAAAATGGGCATTAAATACATTTCTGTGGATATAGCTAAGAAGGAAGATTTTCATAAGCTGCCAACAGAGGAGGTTTTTGCAGTAATTGACCTAGCAGCAGTGATACCTTCTTATATGGATGATTACAGCCCAGAAAAATACATTAATTCCAACATCATTGGAGGCTTTAATATCTTGGAATATTGTAGAAAAGTTGGGGCTGATAGAATCCTTTTCTCCACAACGGTTTTTGATATTTCTAATTATGCGCAAGAGGGCTATGTTTTAAAGCCAGACCTTCCCCTAAACTTTAGTTATAAAGGGGATCACGCAGTTTATGTAATTAGTAAGAACACAACTATTGAGCTTTTAAAGCATTACCACGAGGAATATGGCCTTAAGTATTTTATATTTAGGTTTCCAACCATCTATAACTACAGCTCTTATCAGTATTATTATCCGGGAGGCGTTAAGACTTTAAGGCCTGTTTACAGGATGATTAATAATGCCATGAAGGGCGAGGATATTGAGCTTTGGGGCAATCCTAATTACTCTAAGGATATGGTTTATGTAAATGATTGCGCCCAGATGTTATGTAAGGCCATTGAAGTTAATAAAGAGACGGGGCTTTATAACGTGGGTACAGGAATTCCAGTAACACTAAAGGAGCAGATTGAGGCAATAATAGATGTATTTTCTCCAGCTAATAAGAAGTCTAAGATTATATATCGTCCGGAAAAGAAGGCAACTGGGGGCTTTTTAATGGATGTGGAAAATGCTAAAAGGGAGCTAGGTTATGAGCCAAAGTATGATGTTCATGCCCTTTTTAGAGAATATAAAAAGGAAATGGAGCTTAAGCGTTTTGATGAATTAAGGCGTAAGAATTAGGACTTTTTGACATTAATAAAAAACTTAGAGGTGCTTATGAAACTAGGAATTATGCAACCTTATTTTTTCCCTTATATTGGCTATTGGCAGCTTATAAATTTGGTAGATAAATACGTGATTTATGATGATGTCAATTATATTAAGGGAGGATGGATTAATAGAAATAAGATTCTTATTAATGGGGAGGCTACATTTTTAAACCTTTATTTAAGCCTTGCTAGTCCGAATAAGAAAATCAATGAAATTCAGATAGATAGTGGGATTAGGAATCAGAAGAATTTAAAAAGGATTGCTATGGCTTATAAAAAGGCCCCTTATTATGAAGAGACTTATCCTTTGCTAGAAGAACTTTTAACTAGCAAAGAGACTAATTTAGCTAAGTTGAATGGAAAAATCATAAAAGAAATATCAAGCTATCTTTCCATGAATACTGAATTTGTCTACTCTTCAGAAATTGAAAAAAACGGACATCTTAAGGGGCAGGAAAAGTTGCTTGATATATGTAAAAGACTTGGAGCTAGTGACTATTATAATGCTATTGGTGGCAAGGCTTTGTATGATCAGGAAAGCTTTAGAAGTGAAGGGATTAGATTACATTTTCTAAAGACCAAGGAAATTAGATATAAGCAGTTTGATTCGGACTTTGTGCCAAATCTTTCTATAATAGACCTTCTAATGTTTAATGGTAGGGAAGGAACTAAGGAATTGTTAAAATGTTACACTTTAGAGGAGTAGTTTATGGATGATAAGAAATTTGCCTTTATAATGTGTGTAAATGATGAGGACATGGCAGCAGAGGCCCTTTATTATATTTCAAGGTTAGATATTCCACAGGGTTATAGCCTTGAGGATATTGAGGTGGTGGATGCAGCTTCAATGACTAGTGGCTATAATGAGGGCATGAAAGCTAGTGATGCCAAGTATAAGATTTATCTTCATCAGGATGTGATGATTGTAAATAAGCGATTTCTTTATGAGGTGCTAGACATTTTCAAAGATCCAAAAATTGGCATGTTTGGCTGCGTTGGCTCTCCTAAGATGCCAGAAAATAAGATATTGTGGAAGTCAAGAGCTGTGGGGGCTTCGTATCACAGCAATAATTACGAGACCTTTATGTCTATATTTGATAACGAGAAGAAAAAATACATGGAGGTGGAGGCCTTAGACGGGGTCATAATGGTGACTCAAGTGGACATTCCTTGGAGGGAGGATGTGTTTACAGGTTGGGATTTTTATGATATTAGTCAGTCCTATGAATTTAGAAAGAGGGGCTATAAGATAGTAACCCCCCATCAAGATATTCCTTGGACTTTTCATGATGAGGGCTTTATAAATTATAAGGATTATTATAAGTACAGGAAAATTTTTAGAGAACTCTATGGTTAAAAGGGGGAGTTCGTCTTGACTAACAAAATATTCCATTGATATACTGAAAAAACCGTGAGGGAGTAGTAAGCGACTTCGTCGTAATAAGTCAACATACTGGTGTCAAAACCTGGCTTATTTTAAATTGCGAGACTCATGTAGAGCGTATGGCTGTACATGGGCGAAGTTTATCTAATTTGAACTTATCCGGATGCAGCATATGCATCCGGCTTTTTTTATGGGTGAAATGTATCAAATCCAGGCAGAGGATTGCAAACATCACATATAAGCCAGGGTTTTAGCTAGTTATATCAATCGGAGGACTTTATGTTAAATTTGTTAGTTGATAGTGCCATGTTAGGGGTTGGCCTTGCCATGGACGCCTTTTCCGTATCTATTGTAAACGGACTTAATGAACCAAATATGAGAAGAAGAAAGAGTGTTGCTATTGCAGGAACTTTCGCCTTCTTTCAGTTTATAATGCCTTTAATAGGCTGGACCTGTGTTCATACAATTTCTGAGCTTTTTAAGGATTTTCAAAAATGTATTCCTTGGATTGCCTTGATTTTACTTCTCTACATTGGTGGAAAGATGTTAATTGAGGGTATTAAGGATATGCTTTGTGTTACAGATTGTAGTGAACATGATAAGAAGATGCAGGAAATAGTCTGTCTTGGGAGAATGGCCCTTTTTGTACAGGGAATTGCCACATCTATTGATGCATTATCAGTAGGATTTACAATTTCAGGCTACGGCTTTTTTGAAGCGCTATTCTCGTCATTAATTATTGCTATTGTTACATTTTTCATATGCATCTTTGGACTTATATCAGGTAAGAAGTTTGGTGAGAAGCTCTCCGATAAGGCTACAATTGTAGGTGGACTTATATTGATTTTTATTGGTTTAAAGGTATTTATTGGTGGATTTTAAGAAGTGCCACTGCGTTCATGAGGAAGTAGCGAAGCGGATTCCGAATGTCCGCTTTACTCGGGCATAATTATGTTATACAATAAAAGCGTCTATAGGTGAGGATTACTAGAATGTGAAATTCTTTAGGGAGCTTTAATGCAAATGAAAATTTTTATGAAAAAAAGATGGATGAGCCTCGTTTTAATCTACTCTTTATTGATTGGGACTATAATAGGAGTATTTTTAAGCGAGAAAGTAAGGGCTGACAACTCAAAAGTTGTATATGTTGGCTATTATGAGAACGAAATCTTCCAGGAAGGGGCCAGAGATGGCGCTGTAAAAAGTGGTTACGCCTACGAGTATTATCGTAAGCTTTCCGAATATACCGGATGGAAGTATGAGTATGTCTATGGTACATACAACGAACTTTATGAACAATTATTGGATGGAGAGATTGATTTACTTGCAGGTCTTGCAAAGACACCTGAAAGAGAAGAACTGATTTCTTATCCTACTATGCCTATGGGAACCGAAATTTACCATCTTATTAAACACACATATGATACAGATATAACTAACGATCCAACTTCATTTTCTAATAAAAAAATTGGAATTCTAAATAGTGCAATAATTGATGTCTTTTATAATTATATTCTAGAATATGATGTGGATTGTAATGTAGTTAAATATGATGATTACGAGTCTTTATTGCATGATTTCGATGACGGAGAAATAGATATCGCTGCTGTTGAAGGTAGCGGAACATATAGTCGTACTAATTCAGAGGTTATAGGAACTTTTGGTTCTTCTGACTATTATTTATGTGTTAGTAAGGATAGACCTGATTTATTAGAGGAACTTGATAATGCACAGACTTCAATTACTAATCAAGAACCAAACTTTATTAGTAATTTAAAGTACAAGTATTATCAAGGTAGTGTAACTAGTTTATCATTTTCAAATTATGAGAAGGATTGGCTTGAGAATAATGACAAGTTAGTTGTGGGTTATCTTGAGAACTTATTACCTCTTAGTGACACGGATTCTGATGGAAATGTTACGGGTATTATAAAGGATATTGTCCCGCAGATGTTAAGTAACTTATCTATTTATGATCTAGATGTTAGTTATGTTGGATACGTATCTTATGAAGATATGATGCAGGATATTAGTGATGAAAAAATAGATATAGCTTTTCCAGTTAATGGCAGTCTTTTTTATTCAGAAATAAATGAAATATATCCTTCAAATTCTATTTTATCAGTTTCTAACGAATTGGTATTTAAGAAGGACAAGGATGCTAGTAAAGTACACACACTAGCTGTTAATAGAAATAATGGCATGCAGTATTACTATACTAAAAGTTCTTATCCAGAAGCAGAAATTGTTTACTATCCGGATATAGATGCATGCTTAAAAGCTGTAAAAGAGGGTCAGGTAGATGCTACTATTTTAAGTAGCTTAAGAGCCTATGATATTTTAAAGAATAGCAAATATCACTCTTTATCAGCAATTCCACTTAGCCTTAGAGAAGATATTTGCTTTGGCATAAAGATTGGCAACGAGGGCTTGTTAAAGTTAGTAAATCGTGGTGTTGCCCTCTTTAATCCAGATTATACAAGCAGTTTAACACCGCATTATACAGATGAACTTTATACTTACACTTTTTTTGATTTAATAAGGGATCACTTTGCTATATTTGTTGGCTTATCAATTGCAATTTTTGTGATTATAACTACAAGCATTATTATTTCCATGAGGTCTAAGGTTGAAAAGGCTAAAAAGCAGAGAATTGCAATTCAAAAGGTCTTTAATCAAATGATTCGCGCCTTTGCTAAAATCATTGATAAGAAGGATGAGTACACTAGTGGACACTCCTTTAGAGTGGCTACCTATTCAAGAAGCTTAGCCCTAAAGATTGGCTATAGCCCTGAAAGAGCAGAGAAGGTCTACAATGTGGCACTTCTTCACGATATTGGTAAGATTTTAATACCGAATGACATTTTACATAAGAAAGATGAGCTTAGTGAAAATGAATACAATCAGGTCAAGAAGCACCCTGAATATGGAAATGAAATTCTACAGGAAATCGACTTGATCCCAGAGATTTCCTATGGTGCCGGTTATCATCATGAACGCTTTGATGGTAAGGGATACCCAGAAGGTTTAAAGGGTGATGAAATTCCAGAGATTGCTCAGATTATTTCTGTTGCCGATGCCTTTGATGCCATGTATTCCACAAGACCATATAGAAAGAAGATGGACTTAGAGGAGTGCTTAAATGAAATCCAGGAAGGAGCTGGAAGTCAGTTTAATCCTGATTTTGCGAAAGCTTTCATTGAACTTGTAAAAGAGGGCAAGCTTAAAAAGGTAGAGGAAGAAAACAATGACATATTGTGGTGGTAATTATATTAACTTTTTAGTGGTGGAATTGTGAGCTTTTCTATATTGGCTAGGAGTCATTTCCTTTTCTCTTTTAAAGAGCTTAACAAAATAATTGCTATCCACTATACCTATATCTTCGCTGATTTCTTGAATTGAATTAGTTGTAGTTTCAAGGAGCTGGCAGGCTTTCTGAATTCTTAATTTTCTAAGATATTTAGTTGGGCTTGTGCCAAGCTCCTTTTTAAATAGCTTTAAAAGATAACTCTTTGAAATGGACATTTCATCAGCTAGTAGATCAAGATAAAAGTCCTCATAATAATGGTCTTCAAGGTATTTAAGGCAGTTGTTAATAATAGAGCTATAATTATTTTTATGAAGCTTTTGAATTGCATCACAAAACTCTATAACCATTTCCTTTTTATATTCAAGTATCTTATCAATATTCTTTTCTGAAAATGTTCTTCTAGTATTTTTTGAAGAAATTTGATCGATAATATAAGCAGATAAGCCTGCTTTCTGGCTTGCAAGTCTTAGAGTGGTTCTAGTTATGGCATTACCGATACGTTCATTTTCAAGAGTGGAACCTATCTTTTTTACGTAACTTACATCCTTTTGCATTTTACCTAAGTATTTAAGGGCTGAAGCAGAGTCACCCCTTATAATAGAGTCCATAAAGAGATTTTCATTTTCATATCTAATTTGAAGTAAATCTACATAGTTATCCCTGCTGCTTTCGTAGTTGTCATAATTAGCATTATTATAAGAAAAGTTGGGTCTCTTAACCTTACGTGTAGCCTTGTCAGCTTCAATCTGTTTTAAAAATGAGTTCACAATATGTATGGCTAAATCTTCATTGATGGTTGGAAAAAGATTTCTATAACGCAAATAGTCAGATATAGATAAATCATCAATATTATTCTCTCTAAAAATCTGGTTAGCATCTTCTCTAGTATGAAGAAGTGGTGTAAATGGTCCTAAAATATAGAGCTCCTCATCAATTAAAAACACAATAATGGATATGTTAAAAATATCAGCAAGTAAATAAATGTAGTCCTTGCTCATGTTATTCTTCATAGTTAGAATTGCGTCTGAATTAAATATTAGCTGAATTCTATGAATAGTGTTGTGTTTACTAAATTCCATAGCGTCTTCTGAATTTTCTATTTTGTAAAAGTTAATGTTGTATAAGCTTTTAATAAGTTCAATGTTGCTTTTTAAAATGTTATTTTTCATAAAATTATACGTATCCTTTTTGAATTCGTTTAAGATTTATCAATTCGAGTAATATTTTACTATATAAGATAAGATAATTCTATTATTATTTTTGCTTAAGTGATAATTTATTTTACGTAATAAAGATTCTATTGGAGGTTTTTTATGGACGCAAAAAGAGAGGCAAGAATAAAAAGATACATGAAAGAGGGCGGAATACATTACGCGCCATTATGGAGAATTATTGGTTTTTCAGGTGCTAATATGGCCGGTAATCTTTTTATGGGTTTGACAATGATTATGTCGTTTTATCTTAATGGATATGTTGGAATGGCAGTAATTATTGCATCTAGTTTTTCAACAATAACAAGACTTTGGGATGGTATAACTGATCCAATTGTTGGCTTCTTTGTTGATAAGTTTAGTGGAAATGATCACATAGGTAAAACAAGACTATGTTTGATTGCAGGTGGTAGTTTACTTTTAATTAACAGTTACCTTATGTTTAATGTAACTGATAGATTACCGGAAGGAATTATAAGACCTATATTTTTCATTTTCTTTACAGCAATTTATTATATAGGCTATACATTTTTAAATATCTCAAATCACGTAGGTTATGTTTGTCTTACAAATGACCCTGCACAGAGAAACATTTTATCAATCACAGGTACAATCTTCGTTAGAGTTATGAGAGCGGTTATGCAGATGGTAACAGCTTCTCTTGCTATTAAGTATGGTTCAATCCGTAGTGCTGCATTCTTCCATGAATATTGGGGCATTGTAGCAATCTTAGCGGTAATTGGTATTGTTATTTCTTATATTTGTGTTTTACCTAAGGATATTCCTGAGTTTTCTACAATTAAGAAAAACAAGGAAGATAGCGTTAAGTTTAGAGAGTATTTTGACATTTTAAAGCACAATAAACCACTTCAGATGATGATTGTAGCAAGAGCTACTGATCAGTTTTCAAATACATGTAAGACAAGTGCTATTACATTAGTTTTATATGGAATTGTTGTTGGTAACTACAATTTATCAGGTGGTTGGACACTTTATACAACTATTGTAGGTCTTGTAATGATGACCTTAGGTATTGGCGCAATTGGTACAAAGCTTGGTTTAAAGAAGGCTATGCAGGTGGGCTCTTGGGGTGTTGTTATCCTTGACACTGTTGCTATTTTAATTTGGATTTTTATGGATCCAAAAACATTATCTCTACCAGGTTATCTAAATGGCTACGGTCAGGAATTTAGCGGCTTTACAATCTTTACAGTTTGTCTATTTATAGTGACTGTTATTGGTGGTGGATTCCAGATGATTATTAGCTCAATTATTAATCCAATGATTGCTGATGTTAACGATTACGAAGCAGTTCGTTCAGGAAAGTACAAGGCTGGTATGATTGCAACAGTATTCTCATTTATGGATAAGTTATTATCTTCTTTTGGCCCTACATTTGTAGGTATTGGTTTTGCAATTATTGGCTTTAAGGATGTATTCCCTGATTTAAATACACCATATAGCACAAAACTTTTAGTTATGGCTATTGTATTCTACTATGGTTTAGAGTTACTTGGTGCAGTATTTAATATTATTGCCATGAAATATTATGATTTAACTCCTGAAAAGATGAAGGAAGTTAAGGAAAAAATCTACGAAATGAGGAAAGCTAATGAATAAAATTTCTTTTAATGAAGGATGGCTTTTTGAGAAGTTAGAAGATAAGCCCCTAGAATTAATAGATGGTAATGAAATTGTTAGTTTTAAAGAAAATGTAAATCTGCCACACACATTTTATAAAAAGGATGAGTATTATAGAGGGTTAGCAAGATATTCAAAAAAGTTGATGGTAGATTCTAAATGGAGACACTTATTTTTAGATATTCTAGCTGCGGATCAACATGCCCTAGTGTTTGCTGATGATGTAAAAATCATGGAGCATAAGGGCGGATATAGCAGATTTAGATGCGAGATTCCAGCTAGTTTATATAAAGATAAAAAGGAAGTTGACTTAAAAATCTATGTAACTAATAAATTGGATAGTGAGATTTCACCACTTACTGGAGATTTTACTGTATTTGGAGGTTTAAATCGCGGTGTTAACATCCTTTATACAGAAAATGAGTCTTACTTTGATCCAACTTACTATGGTACAGATGGAGTTATAGTTAGGACTTCTACAGATGGTAAATCAGGACAGGTAGATTTAGAAATTCACGCTAAAACTGAAATTGGAGATACATTTTTAGCAGAATTAAAAGATTCCAGCGGTGAAAACGTTGCAATAGCTTTTAGTAATAATGAGACATCCTTATCTTTAAAGATAGATAATCCTAAGCTTTGGAATGCTAAAGGAGAGGCTAATCTTTATACAGTTGAAACATCAATTTTAAGAGCTGATAAGGAAATAGATAAATTAGTTATAAGAACTGGTTTTAGAAAAATTGGCATTGATGCTAATAAAGGTCTATTTCTTAACGATAAAGCCTTTAGAATTAAGGGCGTTTCAAAGCATCAGGATGTAGGGGACAAATACAGTGCCGTTAGTGATGATGATATAAAAAGAGATTTTGACTTGATAGACGAAATAGGTGCAAATTCTATTCGATTATCCCATTATCAGCATAGCAGCTATACATATGATTGTGCAGATGAGAGAGGTTATCTAGTCTGGGCAGAGATTCCAATGCTTAAGATGACAGATAATAAGAATCTTCTTGACAATGCCAAAGAGCAATTAAAAGAGTTAATTTTACAAAATATTCATCATCCATCTATATATTGTTGGGGCATTCAAAATGAAATAGGAATGTTTAATGACAAAGACTTCATGTATGAGGATTTGTTAAAAAGCCGAAAACTGGTAAAGGACTTGGATAGTTCAAGACTTGTTACCGCAGCTAATCTCTATACAGTTAAATTTAAGAGTAAACTTAACCAAACAACAGATATGATTGGCTATAATGTTTATTTTGGCTGGTATTATGGTAAAATGCATGATTACGATAGATTTCTTGACAAGTTTCATGCTGAATGTCCCCAGTTACCAATAGGAGTTAGTGAGTATGGTGTGGATGCAAATGTATCCCTTCATTCAAGCAATCCTGTGGTAAAAGATTATTCCGAAGAGTATCAGGCTTTGTATCATGAAAATGTTTATAGAATTTTTGAGACAAAGCCATACCTTTGGGGTAGCTATGTTTGGAATATGTTTGATTTCTCAAGTGCTATTAGAAAAGAAGCAGGCCTTGAAAAAATCAATGCGAAGGGACTTGTAAGCTTTAATAGAGATATAAAGAAAGACGCTTTTTATTATTATAAGGCTAAGTGGAGTGAGGAGAAATTTTTACACATTTGCCAGAAGAGATTTGAGAAAAGAGCGGAGGAATATATTGATATTAAGGTTTATACAAACCTTGATAGTGCCTATCTTATCTTAAATGATAAGGAGATTTCTAGTGCCAATAATAATGGTAATGGAACAATCATTTTTGAAAAAATCAGACTTGAGAATAAAGAGAGTTTTATTAAGGTTGTATCAGGAAATTACGTAGATTCAGCTAAGTTTATTAAGGTTGAAAAGGAAGAAAAATCCTATAGACTTGAAGACAATGAGGCTGGAACTAGCGTTAAAAACTGGTTCATAGAGGACGACTTAATTAAAGAAGGCTACTATTCTATTAAGGATTGCGTGGGCGATTTAATAGATAATGGAGAGACGAAAGACATTTTAAATAACTATATTCCAGATATTCTAAATATGATTACTACAAATGAAGACTTCCCTAGGGGCCTTGCGCTTCAAAGTGTGATTAATAGGGCTAAGCCAAAGAATTTAGATATAAATAAATTTAATGGCGAATTAAATAGAATAAAAGCTGAATATTAAACTAAAGGTAGGGAAATGTGGCTTAGACCACATAATTCCCTGCCCTTTTTTGTTAGAATGGTCAAAAATAGGAAAGAGAGAAAAGATATGAGTACATTTTTAGGACCTATACATTTTTGGCTATACAATAAAATTGGCAAGCAGGAAGAATTGACAAAGCTTATGGCAACTACAGCCGAGGCAAAGAATTGGATTGAAAATGCCAGCGCCTACACAAAGGAATTGCCTGCCCTTGAATCAGTTATTGATGAAAGTAACATTCATGGCTGGTTACAGGCAGCAATTGCTGATGCTGAAAGTAGATATGCTAGCTTAATTTCTAATATTGCAGATAATATTGATGATTTAAAGGAGATGGCCTATGAATTTGGTAAGGCTAATGCCATTTCATCAGATTTAGAACTAGCAGGAATCTTTAAGGCCTTTGAGGATTTCTTTGTTAATGGCATGCCTTGTGATCACGTAAATATGGTTACTAGTGAAGAAGAGGATAGCCTTAGCTGGAAAATGAATCAGGATATTCATGAGCAGTATTGGAACGATATTGATGGAGCTTATTATTATCTTCTTCGTAAATCTATAATGGATGGAATGCTTGAAAATACAGGATTCATGGTAGAGATGGAGGATATCTATCACTACACAATTAAGAGAAAGTAAGATAAGACTTATTTACTTTTGTAAAAAAGAGACATTTTTTAATAGTAATTTAGGACATAACAAATTTTGTTATGTCCTTTTTTTATAGTCATAAGAAAAACTTAGTTTCTATAAAAATAGTAAAGTATATAAATATCTAAATTAATACTCCGATATATTTCATATAAATACTTTTATCAGTTTACAAAAAATTAACTTGTTGCTTGGATTTCATCATGTTATCATACTAAAGCTGACAAAAAATGGGAAATATAAAAACTAAATAAGGAGTATACAATGAAGAGAAAGATTTTGGCGGGTGTGATGGCATTTTTACTTATCTTTAGCACCCTAAGTCAGGATTTAATTGCCTTTGCTGATACTAGTTCAAATTCAAGTGATTTAGTAACCGTAACAGTTACTAATGCAGAAACAGATGAGGCTTTAGCTGGTGGAACTATTTCTAAGTCAACTCAGTTTAAAGCTAGCTATAAATTTAAGGATGTGGCAATTAATACCACAGACGATGGAGCAATACAGCAGGGAGAGACTTTGGAACTTCCAAGTATAACTGGAATTTCACAGTTTAATTTATCCGCACAAACTATAAAGGTTTATGACACTACAAACACTATTGAATTTGGTGAAGTAGTTATTACACCTGACACAGATAAGGATTTAGCTACTGTAGAGTTTACTTTAACCTCAGACCAGGCAGGAACTCTAAGTAATGCTTATTTCGACATTATTTTAGCCCTAAATGAGACATTAACAACAGAGAGAAGAGAGATAACATTTCCAGACGGAAGCGTTTACACCTTTACTATTAAAGAATATGTAACAACACCTCCTAGTTTATCTATCGAAGCTACAAAAAAAGATGACACAACGGTTTCTTGGGAAGTAGATATTACTAATGCCGAGACACCTACTGAATATGAAAATGGTTACACAATATCAATAGACCTTTCAGACGATGAATCTTACGTTTCAGACAGTTTTAAAATAAATCAAGAGAGTCAAACAGCAACATATGACGAGTCTAGCAAAACATTAACATTCTCAATTGATAGCCCTACTACAGATTCAAAAGCAGTTACACAAATTACTTATGATACAACGACTGCATTTTCATTAAAAGAATCAGACATTACAAACAATGTAACAGAGATGGAAGTAGCTTTAACAGATACTGCCAACTTAATTGATAACAGCGATAATTCTTACATTTATAGCGAGCCAGTTTCTGACACAGAGACACTTACAAAGTCCGTTAAGCAGTGGCTTAATAAGGAAGTTACAGGAAGTGTAACTACAGATGGAATTATTAACTGGAAGATTACTGTTAACAACAATGGTTATTCGTTACAAAATGTAACACTATACGATTTATTTGCAGGTGACGGGGCAAATATGACACTAGTAGACGGTGTTGTAAATGTTGAAACAACAAACAATTCAACAGGGGAAACAACAACATCAAGTCTTAGTGCAAGTTTAAATGAGACAAATTCAAGTGAATATACATGGTCTGCTCTTCTTGGCAACATGACAGGAGACACAACAATCGTAATAAGCTATTCAACACAGATTACTAACTATGCTGACTATTTAAAGCAGAATCATAGTTCTAATCCTAAAAATGATGCTTGGGTAACTTACGAATACGATTTTGATGGCAACGGCACTTCAGAGTTTAAGGGCCCTAGCGTAACAAAGGAAGCTTCTGTTAACTTAAGTTCAGGTATTGAGATTAGAGGCGTAAGCTACGATCCATCAACTCATGAACTTACATGGAAGGTCTTAGTAAATCAGGGTTATCAGCCAGTTACTGAGGTTAAGATTACTGATTTAATTCCAAGTGAACAGACATACGTGGATTCTTCTATAAGCGAGGTAAGTCTTATAAATAGTGATGGGGAGACAGTCTCTACATTATCTGTAACTCCTACTCCAACAGAGGATTTAAGCGATAATAATAACATTTTAATAAATCTTGGCAGTTTAGTAGATTCAGAGGATAGCAGTAAGGGCTATGAAGCAGTTTTCACACTTAAAACTGTATTAACAGATGATGCTGCTAGCACATGGACAAATAACACAAGCACTACATTTTCAAACACAGTATCCCTTGATATTGCTGAAAATGCATCGGCTCAGGCAAGTACTGCAAAGATTAGCTATACAAGTAACGTATTAAAGACAAGTATAGATAACTACAGCTACAACGACCACACAGTAGACGTGACAGTAACTGTGGACACTAATAAGATGGATATGGAAAATGCAGTAGTTGTAGATAGTTTAAACTATGACGATTACAGCTTTGAAATCGTAGATGACACAGTTTATGTAAATGGCACAGAAACAGAGCATAGCCTTAATGATGAGGGAAATCTAGTAGTTTCCCTTGGAGATATCTCAAAGGATGAGGGAGATTCAAGCATTAAGACTATTAGCTTTAAGGCCAAGGTAAATAGTGATAATTACGAGACTATTAATAATGGAACTTTTAGCATTTGCAATACTGCAAAGCTTACAACTGATGACATTACAAAGCTTACTGATTTAAATGCAGTTGAGGTGACATCAGAAAAGATTACAATTACAAACTCTATTATTAAGAAGGAAGGCCAGGCAGATAGTAGTACAGGTCAGGCTGATTACACAGTTTACATTAATAGAGCAAGACTTGATTTAACAAACAATTTCACAGTAAGAGATACACTTGGTAGCTCAATGGAACTTGATCAGTTATCCATCGCCCTTTACCAGTGCGATACTGATGATGATGGAAATATTACAGCAGAGACTTTAGTGGATTCATCTGAATACACAGTTTCTGTAGAAATTAATAGCGAGAACAAGACAGTAATGGATGTTACACTTCCAGAAACTAACTATGTTTACAAGCTTACATATAGCGCACAGTTAGTAGATGTAACCCTTGCAGATTGTTCTAATAATATAAGCATTGTCTATAAGGATTCATCTTCATTTGCAAGTTCAAGCCAAAATTTAAAGACATCCTTTAAGGCAGGTGCAGAATTTACAAGCGCTGCTTACCTCTACATTGAGGCAGTTGATTCAAAGGGTAACGCTCTTTCAGGCGTTAGCTTTGCAGTAATCGACCCTGATACTAACGAGGAAGTTTTAGTGCTTACAACTAAGACAGATGGTGTGGCAACAGCGATTTCTACAAAGCTTACTGAAGGTAAGACTTATATTGTAGAAGAGCTTGAAACACCAGATACATATAAGGAGGTTGAAAGTCAGGAAACAGAGGCTGTTGGTCTTGGTAAGTCCAATGCCCAGACCCTTACCTTTACACATGAGAAGCTTTCAACAACTATTAAAATCTACAATAGAGCAAATACAGAAGATGGCGATTTGCTTGATGCTACAAGTTTAGTTTTAACTAAAGACGGAAGTGAGGTTGCTAGTTGGAATTCAACAGATGCTAATGCTTATGAAGCAACGATTTACTTAGATAGCGAGTATTGTTTAACAGCTACAGCTCCTTCAGACTACACATCAGGCGAGGCTATTAGCTTTAAGCTTGTTCAGAATGCTACAACAGGCGAACTTAAACTTACACAGCTCGTGGATGGTTCTTATGTAAATGTAGACGCCATCAACATGGTAAACGTGGCAAAGGATAGATTATCCTTTAGCGTAAGTAAGCTTTCAGATAGTCAGGAAACAGAAATTGAGGGCGCAACTCTTGCAATCTCAACTGCTTCTGAATTAACAGAGGATAGCTTAGTAGAAAGATGGACAACTAATGGCGCAGCTCATAAGACTTCTCTTGCAGAAGGCGAGTACTACTTAATTGAAGAAAGTGCACCAGTAGGCTTTGAAGTTGCCAACACAATAAAGTTTAAGATTGATTCAGATTTAAAGCTTTATGTGGCTGATGAAGAGGACAACAACACACTTGTGGAAACAACTGCATCGACTAGTTCAGACTCTGACGAAACTTCAAGCACAAGTCTTACAATCTCTATGATTGATAAGCACAACACTAGCGAAACAGCAAGTTTTACACTAAGCCCAAGCACACTAGGGCTATCTGATGATACATTTTCAGCCCTAAGCTTTGTAGTAAAGACATATGCAGATGGTGATTTAGATAGTCAAACATCAGAGTTAATAACAGTTGAGGCGGTGGCAGCAGATGAAGAAAATCTTGAATACAGCTACGCATTAAATTATCAGGATGAATACATTTTATTAGCTCAAAATACAATTGATGGTTACGAAGCAATTCCTGCAATTAGCTTTAAAATCATGGGCTCTGTGGATGAAGAGGGAAATATTGTAGACACATTACTTCTTTATTCAGCAGCAACAAATTCTTATGTGACTTCAACATTAGAAAATCTTCAGAGTCTTGTAGTTTTAAAGAAAGCTGAAGTTGCAGGAGATTACGATGATAATGGAATTGGCGAGACTCACAGCTATCAATTTGATATAATGAATCTAGAAGTAGCTAAGTCTGAGGATGCATATCTTGGTGCCTTAGGAGAGCTTGGGGCAGACGAGACAGACACTAACAAAGTAGACGCTCAAAAAGCAGACAGACTTAAGCAGACAGGTGGATTTATTGGTACAGCATGGTCTTATCTAGTTTCACTCGGCCTCGTGCTTACAGGCCTTGCCTTGGTATTTAAGAAAAAGGAAGATAATAATGACTAAGAAAAATGTTATTTTTAAAATCCTAGGTTTAATCTTGGTTTTTATAGGTCTAGCCCTTTTCCTAGCTTCAGTCTTACTTAACGTAAGGCAGTACAGGGAGGCGGCTAAGACCTTAAAGGAGTTTAGAGAGACTAAAGAGGAAATTGAAAATGATAGTGACTTGCAGGAAGCCTACAAAGAAAAGGAAGAGAGCAAGGACTATGAAGAAGGCGAATTGCTATACATTTTAAAAATCCCTTCCATCGATTCAAAGAATCCAGTAAAGGAGGGCGTGGAATCAAATGTTTTATCTGATTCTCTAGGCCATGATCCTTCAACAGCTTATGCTGGAGAACAGGGTAACTGCGTGATTGCAGGTCACAGAAATTATAGCTTTGGAAAATATTTTAACAGGCTTAATGAGGTGCAAATAGGCGATGAACTTTATCTAGAAACTATGACAGAGGAGTATTGCTATGAAGTTACCGAAATTAAGGTAGTTGAGCCGACGGATACCTATATTCTTGAGAATATCGGGGATGAGGAAACTTTAACGCTTTATACTTGTACACCAATTTATATCGCAACTCATAGATTAGTTATTATAGCAACTAGGGTTAATAATTAAGCATTATAGAAAGAAAATGTGGCTTAGACCACATAATTCCCGGCCTTTTTTGTTAGAATGGTCAAAAATAGGAAAGAGAGAAAAGATATGAGTACATTTTTAGGACCTATACATTTTTGGCTATACAATAAAATTGGCAAGCAGGAAGAATTGACAAAGCTTATGGCAACTACAGCCGAGGCAAAGAATTGGATTGAAAATGCAAGCGCCTACACTAAAGAATTGCCAGCCCTTGAATCAGTTATTGATGAAAGTAACATTCATGGTTGGCTACAGGCAGAAATTGCAGATGCCGAAAACAGATATGCTAGTTTAATTTCTAATATTGCTGACAATATCGATGATTTAAAGGAGATGGCCTACGAATTTGGTAAGGCCAATGCCCTTTCATCAGATTTAGAACTAGCAGGAATCTTTAAGGCCTTTGAGGGTTTCTTTGTTAATGGCATGCCTTGTGATCACGTAAATATGGTGACTAGTGAAGAAGAGGATAGCCTTAGCTGGGAAATGAATCAGGATATTCATGCCCAGTATTGGAGCGATATTGATGGAGCTTATTATTATCTTCTTCGTAAATCTATAATGGATGGAATGCTTGAAAATACAGGATTCATGGTAGAGATGGAGGATATCTATCACTACACAATTAAGAGAAAGTAAGATATAGATTAATATATTAAGAGCAGCTAATTGTAGTGTCAGTTAGCTGCTTTTTTATAAGAAAAAAGATTGTTATAAATTTGACACATCCCCTTGACATAAAAAATATGAAATGCTAATGTGAAATTGTATGAAATATAATGAAATGGAGTCAGGGGTTTATGTCAAATATTGCAGTATTATTTCCAGAAGAGGAAATGCTTGATATTGTGTCTGAAATGGATGCAGAGGTTCAAGAGGATATAATTTATAAAAAGGCCATACAAACAGTGAATGCTATTAGCGAAGCAAGAAAGGCTATTAATGAAGGTGCAGATATAATAGTTGCCAGGGGATATCAACATTTGCTAATAGATAAGTACACTAATATACCTACAGTAGCTGTGAAGTTTCAGGCCCAGGAAGTTGGTATTTTAGTTAAGAAGGCTAAGACTATGATTAAGGATAAAAAGCCTTGCATTGGTTTTATTGCCTTTCCTAATACACTAGGTAATCTTGATATGATGGCTGAGCTTTTTGATGTGGAGTTTCATGTTGAAACAATAACTCAGATTGAAGAATGTACTTTAGCATTAAAGGAACTTGCTAAGTATAATGTAGACTTAATTATAGGTGGTAAGGTAATATGTGAAGAAGCTCAGAAAATGGGCCTACTTACACTACTTTATAAAACTACTTATGAGTCAATTTACACAGCAATTGAAGAAGCTAGAAGAATATCTAAGGCTATTGAAATTGAAAAACAAAATGTTGCTCAGTTTACAACAGTAATAGATCATTCTTTTAGTGGAATTATTAAGATAAATAAGAATCATAAGATAATAGCTATAAATGAAAGGGCACAAACACTTATAAAGACAGGAATTGAGGATGCAGTTGGCCAAGAGCTTTTTGAAACTTTTCCTGATATAGAGAAGACATCAGTAGATAAGGTATTAACAGGGGAGCGTGAAAGCTATACAACATCAGTTAATATAAAGAATCAGTCATGGATAATATTAATTGCGCCTATACAATATGATGAGAAAATCACAGGGGCAATTATTTCTCTACAAAAACTAGAAAGGAATTCTAAGGGCGATGCTAACAAACATCTTGAGTTAATGAAGAATGGATTTATAGCTCAAAGGACTTTTAAGGATATTATAACTAATGATGAAGGAATGAAAGAACAGATTAGAATTGCTAAAGTTTATGCCCTATCATCAAATCCCATTTTAATTTATTCAGAAGTTGGTAATCAGGCAGAGAGTTTTGCAGAAGCCATTCATAATAATAGTGATAGAAAGGCAGGAAGCTTTGTAAGTATTGATGTGGAAGGCTTAACAGATGAGCAACAAGTTGAGGTCCTTTTTGGAGATTTAAACGGAGGGGATATAACTAAAAGAACAGAGTCAGCCCTAGCTAAAGCAAGCCATGGTACTTTATTTATAAGAAATATAGACAAGTTATCTAAACTAGCACAAAGTCAGCTACTTAGAACTCTTATGTTTAGAAAGACCTTAAGTACAGACATGCTTTCCATGGATGAGTATGATGTAAGAATCATAGCTCTTTCTAGAGAACAGCTTTTAAAATGTGTTGAAAGGGGCTGCTTTAATAAGGAACTTTTCTACTATTTACACGGATTAACACTTAACATACCTAGTTTAGAGGAAAGACCTAAGGACTTAGAGGAATTTTTTGATAGCTATATAAAAGAGTTCTCAAGAAAATATAGCAAGTTCGTTAAGATATCAATAGATGCCAAGATTAGGTTAAAGAAGTTAGAATGGCCAGGTAACTTAATTCAACTTCGCACATTTGCAGAAAAGCTAGTAATTGTTACTAATAAGAGAATAGTAGATGATAGATCTATAACTAAAACATATCAGGAATTATATCCAGATATATTAAAACATGATGATGAAAACATTCTTGTGGTTTATAAAGAACATGAGGCTAAGCATTTAGAAGATTTAATGATGAAATATAATGGCAATCGTAAAAAGATTGCAGCAGAGCTTGGCATAAGTACCACAACTCTTTGGAGAAAGCTGAAAAAATACGCTATAGAATAAGAAAAAAGTCAGTAGTATTAACCTTTTGAAAGCTATTTATGTATAGCTAAAACAAAAGTTATAATGCTACTGCTTTTTTTATATTAAAAATATTCTACAGTAATTTTATGCAAAAACCAGTCTTATTTTTTGTGTAATTTATCTAAATTTACAAAAATGAATAAAAGCATTCCAGCTAATATTTCGTTTTTTTTCAAATGATTTCAAAAACAATTTAAAGATAAAATATATAGTATACAAGCCTTTTAAAATGAAAAAATATGAATGAGATTGCAATAATGAAATTTCAGTTTTGAAAATTAGTAAATCTGTTACAAAATTAACAAATCTTCATTGGGCTTTTGGTCAATAGTATCAAAAGCTATTTCTAATTAGAATAAAGTCAGTTGATGAAATTTAAATTTCATACTACCAAATAATAAAGAAAAATTTTAAAGAGAAATTAAGGAGGATTTTGAAGATGAAAATCGGTTTTATTGGATTAGGAATTATGGGTAAGCCAATGAGTAAGAACTTATTAAAGGCTGGATATGAATTAGTAGTAAATAATAAGGGTCAGGAAGCTATGGATGAATTAGTAGCTCTTGGTGCTACAGCAGCAGCAAACGCTAAGGAAGTTGCTAGCCAGTGTGACGTTATTATTACAATGCTTCCAAACTCACCACACGTTAGAGAAGTATGTCTTGGTGAAAACGGTGTTATTGATGGTGCTAAGGAAGGCACAATCGTTATTGATATGAGCTCAATTGATCCTGTAGAAAGCAAGAAGATTGGTGCTGAACTTGCTAAGAAGGGTATTGAATTAATGGATGCTCCTGTAAGTGGTGGCGAACCAAAGGCTATCGACGGAACTATCTCAGTTATGGTTGGTGGTAACAAGGAAAGCTTCGATAAGTACTATGATTTATTAATGGCTATGGCTGGTTCTGTAGTATACGTTGGACCTCTTGGTTCTGGTAACGTTGCTAAGCTTGCTAACCAGGTTATCGTTGCTCTTAACATTGCAGCTGTATCAGAAGCTTTAACACTTGCTGTTAAGAACGGTGCAGATCCTGAACTTGTATACCAGGCTATTAGAGGTGGTCTTGCTGGATCAACAGTACTTGATGCTAAGGCTCCAATGATGATGGCTCATGACTTCAAGCCAGGTTTCAGAATTGAACTTCATATTAAGGATTTAGCAAATGCTATTAACGCAGCTCATGCAACAAGCACAGCTCTTCCACTTACATCACAGGTAATGGAAATCATGCAGGGCTTAAAGAATGATGGTTGCGAAAAGGAAGATCATAGTGCAATCGTTCGTTACTATGAGAAGATTTCTAGTACATCAGTAGAACGTAAGTAATTGTTTCTAATAAGTTTTTTTTATGATGTATTGGGGGAAATTTTTCTTATGAGTGAATCGACTAGAATGTTACTAGGTTTAGCTATAGGTATTATAGTTATGATCTATTTAGTATCTAAGACTAAGATACATACATTTATTGCTTTAATTGTTGCCTGTGTAGTTACAGGTATTATTGGTGGAATGCCACTAGCAGATGTTGTCAAAACATTAGATGATGGAACTAAGCAGACTACAGTAGGTTTAATGACTGCTATTAAAAATGGTTTTGGTAATACACTAAAGAGTACCGGTATTATTATTGGTTTAGGCGTAATGATGGGTGGTATTCTTGAAAAATCAGGCGCTGCTGAAAGAATGGCCTATTCTTTCATTAAAGCAGTAGGAAAGAAAAAAGAGGAGTGGGCATTAGCAATCACAGGTTGGTTTATATCTATACCAGTATTTGCTGACTCTGCAGTTGTAATTTTTGCTCCACTTTGTAAGGCAATTTCTAAGGTTACAGGTAAGTCAATTGTAGGCTTAGGTCTTGCTATGGCAGCAGGTTTACAGCTTACACACTGTCTTGTACCACCTACACCAGGTCCTACAACAGCAGCAAGTATGCTTCATGTTGATGTGGGTCAGATGATTATCCTGGGTGCACTTATTTCAATTCCAATGCTTATTGTTGCAGTTTTATATTGTAAATTCATTGGTAAGAAGATTTATCAGGTACCTAATGATGAAGGTGGATATGATCGTAAGGAATTCAAACAGGAATATATTAAGTCTATGGAAGAATTAGACAATATGATTGCTCAAAAAGAGCTTCCAGGTCTTTTTATTTCAATTGCTCCAATTGTTGTTCCTTTAATTTTAATTTTAGTAAACACTGTTCTTGGATTAATTGGTTTTGATAATCAGATTCTTGAATTTATTGGCGATCCAGTAGTCGCTTTAGCAGTTGGTACAATAATTGCTATTTATGGTCTTATGGGCCATGCAGATAAGAAAAAAACACTTAACATTATGGATGATGCCATTAAGAGCACAGGTATTATCATGCTTATTACAGGTGCAGGTGGATCTTTAGGTAATGTAATTAAGGTTTCAGGTATTGGTGATGCTTTAGGTAATTTAGTACTTGCTTGGCCAATTCCAGTAATTCTTATTCCATTCATTATTGCAGCTTTAATGAGAATCGCATTAGGTTCTGCAACAGTTGCTATTACAACAGCCGCATCACTTTCAGCACCACTTGTTGGAGTCATTGCAGTTAGCCCATTATTAATGTCTTTATCATGTTGTGTTGGAGCTATTTCCTTCTCATATTTTAATGATAGTGGTTTCTGGGTATGGAATGGAATGTTTGGAGTTGATGACATTAAGGATCAGGTTAGATGTAAAACAGCCGTGTCCTTGATTATGGCAGCAGCCGGTGTTATTGAATTATTAATACTTGGTATATTTATGAAATAGATGTTTTATTAGGAGGAATAAAAATGGCAGTCCCAGTTATTACTAAGATGGAAGTATGGCCTGTAGCAGGTCGTGACTGTATGGAATTAAATTTAAGTGGTGCTCACGCTCCATATTTCACAAGAAATGTTGTTGTATTATATGCAGATAACGGTGAAACTGGTGTTGGTGAAGTACCTGGTGGAAAGAAAATCACAGATGCTCTTGAAAGCGTTAAAGATCTTGTAGTTGGTACAAGTGTTGCAGATTATAAGCAGACACTTAATAAGGTAAGAGAATGGTTAAATACTAACATTAAGGATGATGTTAGAGGTTTACAGACATTTGATTTAAGAACAGGTGTACACGTAGTTACAGCTATTGAAGCACCATGTCTTGACTTACTTGGTAAGTATTTAGATGTTCCTGCAGCAGCTCTTATGGGTGATGGTATCCAGAGAGAAAAGGTAAGATTCTTAAGCTACTTATTCTATGTAGGTGACAGAAAGAAGACAGAATTACCATATGCATCAGAAGAAGATTCAGATTGCGAATGGTATAGAATTCGTCATGAAGAAGCTTTAACACCAGAAGCTATTTTAGCTGAAGCTAAGGCTACTCATGAAAAGTATGGTTTCACAGACTTTAAGTTAAAGGGTGGCGTTTTAGAACCTAAGGAAGAATTAAAGGCTGTTCAGGCTATTAAGGAAGCATTCCCAGATGCAAGAGTTGATCTTGATCCTAATGGTTGCTGGTCTTTAAAGCAGGCTCTTGAAATTGCACCTGAATTAAAGAAGGTTCTTGCTTATTGTGAAGATCCATGTGGTGCAGAAGACGGATTCTCAGGTAGAGAAATCATGTCAGAATTCAAGCGTGAATCAGGTATGCCAACTGCAACAAATATGATTAACACAGACTGGAGACAGATGTGTCATTGTATCTCACTTAGAAGTGTAGATATTCCACTTGCTGATCCTCATTTCTGGACAATGAACGGTTCTGTACGTGTAGGTCAGTTATGTAATGACTTCGGTCTTATGTGGGGTTGCCATTCTAATAACCACTTTGATATTTCACTTGCTATGGTAGTTCAGTGTGCTGCTGCTATCCCTGGTAAGATGAATGGTATCGATACACATTGGATTTGGCAGGAAGGCTTAGAAAGATTAACTAAGAAGCCAATGGAAATTGTTGATGGATGTATCGAACTTCCTAAGAAGGGTGGTCTTGGTATCGAAGTAGATATGGATCAGATTAAGGCTGCTAATAAGCTTTATGTTGATAACAATCTTGGAGCTAGAGATGATTCTGTAGGAATGCAGTATTTAATTCCAGGATGGAAATTCGATAATAAGAAACCTTGTTTAGTTCGTTAGGAGTATATATGAATACAGATTTTTTAAAGGGTGTAATTGTACCAATTATTACACCAATAGATGAAAATGAATTAATAGATGAAAAAGCGTTAAGACGCCAGGTAGATTACGTTATTGAAGGCGGAGTTTTAGGAATTCTTGCTTTTGGTAGTAACGGTGAATTCTACATGATTGAAGAAGACGAAATGAAGCGTGGCCTTGAAATTATGGTAGACCAGGCTGCAGGAAGAGTTCCAGTATACTTTGGTATCGGAGCTATTAGCACTAAGAAGTGTATTCGTCTTGCACGTATGGCTAGTGAAAACGGAGCTAAGGGAGTATCTGTTTTACAGCCTATGTTCTTAAAACCAAATGAGACTGAGTTGTTTACACATTTCAAGGCCATTGCAGATGCAGTACCTTCTACACCAGTTCTTTTATATAACAACCCGGGCAGAGTTGGATATACAATGTCTGCCAACTTAGTAGACAAATTAGCTCATGAGGTAGATAACATTGTTGGTATGAAGGATACTAGCGGTGACATTACTCAGACATCTGAGTTCATTAGAAGAACAAGAGATGTTGACTTTAAGGTCTTTGGTGGTAAAGATACCCTCCTTTATGCTTCAATGTGTCATGGAGCTGTAGGTGGAGTTTGTACTGCAGCAAATTTCATGCCAGAACTTATAACAGATGTTTATAATAAGTTCGTAGCAGGAGATTTGAAAGGCTCACTTGAAGCTCAGTTTAAGCTAAATCCAGTTAGATTATCAATGGATGGAGCTAGCTTCCCAGTAGCAGCTAAGGATATGGCCAATTTAAGAGGCAATGCAATTGGTCTTCCTTATAAGCCAAGTTTAGCTACACCAGAAGGTCCAGTCCTTGATAAAATCAAAGCTGAGATGACAACAGCTGGATTATTATAATCTCTAAAGAAACATTATAAGGATAAGGTGGAAGGGGGAAACCTTTCCGCCTTTCTTATTACACGGGGGTAAATTATGGGAATACATTTAATGACTGAGGCAAATAGATGTCTTCAGTGTAAGAAACCAATGTGTATGGAAGGATGTCCCATTCATACAAATATTCCAGTGGCCATTAACTTAATTAAAAATGGAAAAAGGGATGAAGCCGAAGAGATGCTTTTTGAAAATAATCCACTATCGGCAGTATGTGCAATTATTTGCAACCATGAAGAACAATGTGCAGGACATTGTGTCATGGCAAGAAAGGGCAGTCCTATTAGATTCTATGAAATTGAAAAATATGTTAGTGATGCTTATTTAGATAAGATAGAAGTTGATCCTATTGAAAAAAGAGATGAGAAAATAGCAGTTATTGGTAGTGGTCCCGCAGGCCTTACAGTTGCAATAATTCTTGCTAAAAAAGGATATAGAGTGACTATATTTGAAGAAAAAGATAAGATAGGTGGAATGTTAAGATACGGCATCCCAGACTTTAGATTATCTAATGATCTTGTAGATAAGTACGCTGATATTTTGAAAAAATTAGACATCAAGGTAAGACCAAACACAGTTCTTGGTGGAGCATTAAAGATTGAAGATTTATTTAGAGATTCCTATAAGGCTATATTTATAGGCACTGGAGTATGGCGCCCTAAAACCTTGGGAATAGTTGGCGAAAGTTTAGATAATGTACATTTTGGTATTGCATACCTTGCCAATCCGGATGCATTTCATTTAGGCAAAAGGGTGGCAATTATTGGCATGGGTAATGTAGCTATGGATGTGGCAAGAACTGCTATTAGACATGGTGCCAAGGAAGTTACATTATATGCTAGATCAAAAAGAATTGCAGCAAGTAATGATGAGCTTGAATATGCAAGATTTGATGGAGCCGACTTTAAATTTGGTTATGCTATTAAGGAGATTACAGAAGCTGGACCAGTCTTTAACATTGCTAAGTTTGATGAAGATGACAAAGTTGTTGGCTATGAAGATGAGCCAGTACAAGTTGAGGCTGATTCAACAATTATAGCTGTAAGCCAGGTGGCAAAAAACAAGATTATCCTTACAACTAAGGATTTAAAGCCTAGTGAAAGAGGCTTATTATTAATTGATGATAATTGCATGACTAGTGTTCCTGGTGTCTTTGCAGCAGGAGATGTGGTACATGGTTCTAACACAGTAGTTCATGCAGTAGATGAATCTAAAAGAGCCGCAAAAGCTATTATGGATTATCTGAACGCAGTGTAAGCAATCCCACGCTTCAAAAGCGTAAGCTTTATGCAACTTAATCCAATAGTGAAAAAAGAAACTGACATGATTTAAGTAAATTTTTAACACACAAAGAAAGGAAGAATAGGATATGAAAGTACTAGTGGCAATTGATTCCTTTAAAGGCAGTCTAACTTCTATGGAGGCTGGAGAAGCTTGTAAACGCGGTATTTTAAAAGCTTATGAAGAAACTGATAAGTTGAAAAAAGAAGACATAGTGGTAAAACCATTAGCAGACGGTGGAGAGGGAACAACAGAGGCCTTAATTACAGGTCTTGGAGGAAAATTAATTAAGTTGGAAGTTACAGGTCCAGATAAAAAGAAGGTTTTTGCCCAATATGGTATTTTAGCAGACAATAAAACTGCAGTCATTGAAATGGCTGAGTCTTCAGGTATTACTCTTGTAAAAAGAGAAGAGCTTAATCCTTGGAAGGCAACAACATTTGGACTTGGTGAAATATTAAAAGATGCCTTAGATAGAGGTTGTAGAGAATTTATTATTGGTATTGGGGGAAGTGCCACAACAGAAGTTGGTTTTGGTATGCTTCAAGCTATTGGATATAAGTTCTTTGATAAGGATAATAAGGAATTATCTTATGATTTTGAAAACTTGGCAAATGTAGAAAAAATCGATGCTTCAGGTTTAGATAAGCGTTTTGACGATTGCCATTTTAATATAGCTTGTGATGTAAACAATCCACTTTATGGTGAAAGAGGTGCTGTTTATATCTTTGGACCACAAAAGGGTGTAAAGGCTGATGAAAAGGAATTAATGGATTCTTATGTTAAGCATTTTGCTAGCGTAGCTGATAAGGAAATGTCTACAAACTATGACCTTTTAGAAGGTGCAGGTGCAGCAGGTGGATTAGGTTTTGCCTTTAAGACTTTCTTTAAAAATGTAGACTTAAACCCAGGAATCGATATTGTTCTTAAGGCTATTAGTCTTGAAGAAGAATTAAATGATACAGATATTGTAGTTACAGGTGAAGGTCAGTTAGATGGACAGACAGCCATGGGTAAGGTTCCGGTTGGTGTTTCTAAATTAGCTAAGAAATATGGCTGTACAGTATTAGCAATTGCCGGTGGTGTTACAAGAGATGCAACTGCTTGTAATCATGAGGGAATTGACGCATTTTTCCCTATTGTAAGAGGTGTAACAAGTCTTGATGAAGCTATGATGCCTCAAAATGCAACAAAAAACTTAGAAGAATCTGTTGAGCAAATTTTTAGATTAATTTACAATGTAAGCTATAATAATTAATATTTTTATGACTGCTGGTGCTTATTTAGGCCACCAGCAGCTTTTTTGTTTTTGATAAAGTAAGACTAAAACTAATAGTTGTATAAAAATTTAAATAAGTTATAATTAATTCTATGCTTGATGAAAACTAGAAAAAGTGTATAAATTGGTGAGAGTAATTAGCTTTGGGAGGAGCGCTATAATGAGCAATGAAAAACAGTATTTAAAGATTTTATCAAAACAGTTTACTAATGTTGCTAGTACGGCAACAGAGATTATTAACTTACAGTCTATTTTAAGTTTGCCAAAGGGAACAGAACATTTTCTTTCAGATATACATGGTGAGCATGAGCAATTTGCTCATGTTTTAAAAAATGGTTCTGGGGCTGTTAAACGTAAAATTGATGATGAATTTGGCAATATTTTATCTGAAAAGGAAAAGAAGGAATTAGCTACATTAATTTATTATCCAGAAGAGAGAATTCGTATGATTAAAGAAAATCATATGGTTAGTTCTTTGGATGATTGGTATCTTGTTATGATTAATAGGCTTATTAGAGTTTGTAAATCCTCAGCAAGTAAATACACACGTTCTAAGGTTAGAAAGGCACTACCTAAAGACTTCGCTTATGTAATAGAAGAACTTATTACAGGAAGAAGGGACCTTTGTGACCAAGAGGCTTATTTTAATGAAATCATTAAGACTGTAATTCGTCTTGGAAAAGCTCCTGATTTAATTATAGCTCTTTCTAAAACTATTAGTCGTTTTGTAATTGATCATCTTCATATTGTTGGAGATATTTATGATAGAGGCCCGGGGCCACACATTTGCATGGATACACTTATGAACTATCACAGTGTGGATATCCAATGGGGAAATCACGATATTGTGTGGATGGGTGCAGCTACAGGACAATTGGCTTGTATTGCAACAGTTCTTCGTTTCTCTGCAAGATATGGTAATCTAGATATTTTAGAGGATGGTTATGGAATTAATCTATTACCTTTATTTAAACTAGCAATGGATACATATAAGGACGATCCTTGTGAATGCTTTAAACTACATTATAGGGAAGGAGAATATGACTTATCTAATGCCTTGATGGATAGAAAGATGCATAAAGCTATTGCTATTATTCAATTTAAACTTGAGGGTCAGATGATAAAAAAACATCCTGAGTTTAAGATGGAAGATAGATTACTTCTTGATAAGATAGATTTTAATAAAGGAAAGATAAAAATAGCTGATAAAGAATACAAGCTTAAAGACACTAATTTTCCAACAATTAATCCAGAAGATCCATATGCCTTATCTGATAGAGAAGCCGAAGTAGTGGAGAAGCTAAGAGTAGCTTTTATTAATTGTGATAAGCTACAAGAACATGTTCGCTTTCTTTATAGAAAGGGTAGTCTTTATAAGGTTTACAATAATAACTTGTTATTCCATGGCTGTGTACCACTTAATAACAAGGGTAAGTTCTTAGAGGTGGAGCTTTGTGGCCATAAATATAAGGGTAAAGCCTTATATGATGAACTTGAAAAGCTACTTCGAAAAGGTTATTACGCTATTGATCCAGAAGAAAAACAGCTTGGTATGGATATGCATTGGTATACATGGTGCCATAAAAATTCCCCAGTTTTTGGTAAGGATAGGATGGCTACTTTTGAGCGCTATTTTATTGAAGATAAAGAAAGCCATGTGGAAGTTAAAAACCCATATTATACTTGGTATGACAAGGATGAAACAGTTACAATGATTCTTAATGAATTCGGATTAAGCTCAAAAGAAAGCCGAATAATTAATGGACATGTCCCAGTTGAAACTAAAAAGGGAGAACTTCCTATAAGATGTGGAGGCCGTTTAATTGTTATAGATGGTGGCTTTTCTAAAGCATATCAACCAAAAACAGGAATTGCAGGTTATACTTTAACCTATAATTCTTATGGATTTCTTCTTGCTGCCCATGAACCTTTCGAATCAGTAGAAAAGGCTGTGGAAACAGGTAGTGATATTCATTCAGAAACAGTACTTATACAACATGTAGAACGAAGAAAAACAGTGGCTGATACAGATACAGGAAAAGAAATAAAAGAAACAATAAAAGAGCTTGAAGAACTATTAAAAGCCTACCGTAAAGGTGAGTTGGTGGAGAAGAGCTAGTGGGAAAGAACCGCAGGCCAGAGGCCTGTGGTTCTTTTTTGTAGCTGCCTGGGACGCTCTTGTGACGCTATTGGGGTGTTGGGGCGTACTTGTGACGTTGTGTTGGAGGTTGTAGTTGTGGACTGTGCTTGAGGGTTATGGGCTTTGAAACTAGTGTTTCTGGGACTTTATAATAGTAATAAAATTAGAACTTTACAAATAAGCGAGTTTAATGTATAGTTTGTACTGTTTTTAACACTATAATGATAAAAAACTTGTGGGGCGAGTCCTGAAATAAGAATAAGGAACGCGAAATCTCTGAAAAATTGACTAAATGGTGGAATATTCAGAGAAATTTAGAATCACGAAAGAATAAGGAACGCGAAATCTCTGAAAAATTGACTAAATAGTGGAATATTCAGAGAAATCAAGAGTCGTAAAAAAATAAGGAATGAAAAATCTCTGAAAAATCGATGAAATAGCGGAATATTCAGAGAATTCTTGATCCTTAAAAATTTAAGAGCCCGAAAATCTCTGAAAAATAAGCGGAAAAGTGCTATATTCAGAGAATTCCCAATCCTTAAAAATCTAAGAGCTCGAAAATCTCTGAAAAATAAGTGGAAAAGTGCTATATTCAGAGAATTCTCAATCCTTATAGAAAAATCCGCCGGAAATCAGTAGAAATTAGTTTGTTGTAGCCTCCCGTACCACTAAAACCCACAGGAATTTCAGCACCTTCTGGAAGTTCTCCCATCCCGTACCACTAAAACCCCCAGACCACTATCCTCACAAAAGAAAGGAGCCACATGGCAAAGAAACGTAAAGTTAACAATGACCTAGACCATATCTATAATTACAAGAATGAATTAACTGAGCAACTTAGTGATATTACTAGATTGTTGAAGGAATCCAATAAAAGTATTGCTAGATATAAAGATAAAGATGATAAGAATCTATGTGTATATAGCTCTACAATAAAAGGAAAAGAGAATTATTACATATATGATAAGAGAACAAAAAAGAAAAGCTACGTAAAAAGAGAAGATGAGAAGAATCTTAAGAAGTATATTCAAAGAGATTATGATTTAGCTGTTAATGATAAGTTAAAAAAGATACAGAATAGCTTATTAAGATTACTAAAGATCTATGATATTGAAGAAATCTATAATACATATGAAGGCTTAAAGAAAAGTAAAAAGGAAATTGTTGTACCTATAATAAAGTCAAAAGAAGAATATATAGAGGAATGGTACAAACTACATCCAGCCATGCAAAATACATATCCACAAGATGGACAGTATAAGACAAATAATAATGAGTACGTAAGATCAAAGTCAGAGAAGATAATAGCTGATTTACTTTTCAAATATAATATTCCATATGCATACGAACCTCGTCTAGAACTATCTAATTTTTCTACAGTTTATCCCGATTTTGCAGCATTAAATCTAAGAACAGGCCATACTTATTACTGGGAGCATTTAGGTCTTATTTCAGAATATGATTATGCCACTAAGAATTTTTCCAAGATACAAGACTATATAGGAAACGACTTATTTCCAGGTAAGGATTTAATTCTTAGTATGGAATCAGAAGGCGTAAATCTTGACGTTAAGACAGTTGAGAAAATGATTGAAAGTTATCTATTATGATAAGAGAAATAAAATAATTTCATTTGCATTTTACATTAACTTTACTTTACAAAGATTATAGATTTTACTTTTCCTTTCTATTATATAGATGAAAGGAAGGTGAAGACAAATGACAATCTTATATAAGTTAGTAGACAAGAATCAATGGGATAGCCTAAAAAAGGCATATATTTTCCTAACAATTAATGTTCTAGTGTGGGCATTACTTGGTTTTTTAGTTTGGAAGATAATATTTAGTCATAGCTTAGAAGGTATTGATTGGATGATGTGCTTTACAGGTTATCCAGGATTCTTTGCAGGTTTCATTGGTGGTCTCATGACTCTTTATAATTTAAGTTAGAGTCCGCGCTAAAAAAACAAATATCCGTAGTAGACTTACAAAAGAGGCGGAAAGTCCGCTAGAGAAATACAAGTGTGCTCCCTATAAAGAAAAATTTTACTTTTTCTATTTACTTTAATGGGTTGAATTGTTAAAATTGTGACTAATCAGACCTTGAGGAAGGTAAAAATGATTGGAGGAACACATGAAACTTATTAACGCATATAATAAGATAAGTCTTATTATTAGAATTCTTTGCGGCTTATTGCTAGGTGTCATCCTAGGATTGGCCTTTGATAATTTGGCAGTAGTAACTTTACTAGGTACAGTATTCGTAAGTGCCTTAAAGGCTATTGCACCAATTCTTGTATTCGTACTTGTAATATCAGCTCTTGCAGGAGGTAATGATAAACTAGATAGACGATTTGGACTAGTTATTGCATTTTACCTTGTAAGTACATTGTTAGCATCAGTGGTAGCTGTGGTTGCAAGTTACATTTTCCCACAGACAATTAAGCTCAGCGAAGCAGCTGAGGCAGAACTTGTACCTACAGGAGTAGGGGAAGTTTTATCTAATTTAGTAACTAATATGGTTTCCAATCCAATTGCATCAATTGTGGATGCTAATTATATTGGAATTCTTTTCTGGGCTGTACTTTTAGGCCTTGTGGCTAAGAAAGTTGCAAGCGCAGAAACTAAGAAGGTGATGGAAGATTTTGCTAACATAGTTTCTATGGCGGTTAGATGGATAATTAATATGGCGCCATTTGGAATTATGGGACTTGTTTATGCAAATGTTTCGACTAATGGACTTTCAATCTTTACAGATTATGGTAGATTGTTAGCTCTTTTAGTTGGATGTATGTTAGTAGTTGCATTAGTAGTTGATCCGCTAATTGCAGCAATTGCTCTTCGTACTAATCCATATCCATTAATCATTAGATGTTTAAGAGAGTCAGGAATGACAGCCTTCTTTACAAGAAGTTCAGCAGCTAATATTCCTGTAAATATGGAATTATGTAGAAAGCTTGGAATGGATAGAGAAATGTATGCGGTTTCTATTCCACTAGGTGCAACAATTAATATGGATGGTGCAGCTATTACAATAGCTGTTATGTCCCTTGCTGCAGCTAATACAGTTGGAATTCATGTTTCGATCTTTACAGCCTTAATTTTAGCCTTTATTGCAACTCTTGCAGCATGTGGTGCATCTGGAGTAGCAGGAGGTTCGCTATTATTAATACCAATGGCTTGTTCACTTTTTGGAGTAAGTGCAGATGTAGCAATGCAGGTTGTAGCAGTTGGTTTTATTATAGGTGTAATTCAGGATTCAGTTGAAACTGCCCTTAATTCTGCAGGTGATGTAATGTTTGCTGCAACAGCTGAATATGCCCAGTGGAAAAGAGAAGGTAAATCCCTTCCAACATTCCTTGGTGGTGAAACTCAGGTAGAAATATAATAATAAATAGTAAAAAACAAGCCGATGAAAAGTATTTTGTAATTTAAAAATGCTTTTTCATTGGCTTATTTTTATATATAAGTATAAAGTACTACTTTACTTTATATATTAACAGTCTTACAATGAAGCTAGATAGAAACATTGTTAAGTAATAAACAATGTTGGGGCGTGAGGAAAATATTATTTAATGGGGGTATCAATATGAAAAAAGAATTTTAGCAATTGTATTAGTAGTAATTATGTCATTTAGCGGAACAAATATGATTTATGCAAGAGATTTTAGAGTTTCAAGTGCAGGACATGATTTTAATGGTAAATGGGAAGAGAAAGCACTATTTGGAAACGGAAGTAAATTAGTTTATGGCTATAATACATTTTTAATAAATGAAGATTATTCACACTCAAATTGTAAGTATTCACAAGCATATTTAATAAACGCAAATGGAACATTTAGGGCAAATGCGGCATTAACAACAACATGGTCTAAAATTGAAGTTACACATGCAGGGAATTTCATCTATTATGGAGTAACTTATTAGGAAATGGGGCTGTAGTATGAAAAAAGATAGGAAAGAAAAAATTAAAAGAATACTTCATAGTAAAGCATTTATTTTATGTTTTACATTTCTTTTTTTGATACTAAGTACATTAAGTATAGCTTGGTATTATGGAAAGTATAAACCATTTCATAAATATTATGTATTGATGGAAAAGAGTCCTTATTTTACGGGAACAAAGGGGCAACCTTATAATAAAGATAATGCTGTTTGGGATGGAGAAAAATATACTTTAAGTGTATGTATGCCAGCATATTTATTATGGGCCGATGGAAATTTAGCAATATCTTCACCAATGGAACTTGTTGGACCAGATCCAGAAAATCCTGGGAAGATGATGTATGTAATGGGAGATCATGGCTTGATAATTTGGCTAGAAGATTTTACAGGAAATATAAAGGAACTTGGGGTAATACTAGATGGCAGACAAATATATCTAGAAGATAGTAGAACAGCAAGATATGAAGAGTATCAACCTTATGTAGATGAAAACACAGATAAAATAGATATATTATTTAGAAAGGCGGAAGACTTATGGGGATTAGAGATGCCTTGGAAAGAATAGTAAATATCATTTTGATTTTTATGATAGTTTGTTTGGGATTTGTTATGAGATGCGAATTGTTTCATATAACAATTTATGATTCTATATATAGCAAATTTGGAAGCATGAAAATTGACTACAATGAAGATCAATTAAGCGAACTAAAGCAAGATTTGATTAATTTATCAAATGAGGGAAATTGGATTTGTTATCCCGTCTTTGAAAAAGAAAGCGAATTGGAGACCAAGCTTTCAATCTATGTTAATTCAGATGAAGCAAAAAATTATTTTATAAAGAAAACCTCCTTAAAAGAAAGAAAATATAAGTCATTGTTGAATGGAAATTTGTCCATTATTTACAAAAATATGGATGAGCTATCTATAGACGAAATTAGTTCAAACAACAGTTTTCTTATCTTAAATAACAGCAAAGAAACGAAAAAAATCTTATCAGAAAAATATGAAACAATAAGCCAAGGTAAAAGCCTAATTAATGAAAATGATATGATAATAATTGTTTGGACTTTAATTGGTATTATGATATTAATAATAAGTTTAATTACAGTTTTTAGAAGAAAGAAAAGCATTATTTTACGTGCAGTTTATGGTGAAAATTTAAAGGAAATAGTTATTAAGTCTTTTTTGTTGGATTTAATAATATATGAATTGATTTACATTGTAGCAAAATTATTTGTGTTTAAATTTATATCAGGTGATTACAGGGCAATATTAGCTTTTTGTATATATCAAATATGTGTTATATTAGCAGCTTTATGCAATTTCCTTTTGTTAAAAATGAATATTAAGGCGGTGTTTTCTAATATAAATGACAATAAAAATGCACTTATGTTTTTATATTTCATAAAATTGTTAGCATTTTCGTTAGTAGTTTTTAGCCTTGCAACAAACATTTCATCAATTGGTAAAAATACATTTAAAACTGCACAAAAGAAGCAGATAGAAAGCATAAAAGATGATGTTTTCATTACAGATACATCACTTAATTTTATTGATTATGATGTATGGGATGTGTTAAATGAGTCTGATTTAAACATAAAATTATGTATGAAAATAAATGATGGGAAATACCCATATATTATTGTAAATGAATCTGCAATAGATTTGTTGCCAGATAATATAAAGCAACTGATAAGTGAAAATCAAAATGAGGAATCGGATTGTTTGATTATTCATAGTAAAAAAAAGACAATTTTCATACCTGAAGTTGAAGGGATTATGTCCATGAACGAATTGGATGACTTTAGTTTAGAGGAGCTAGAGTATAGCCAAAATATTTCTATGCTTTGTATTGGCAACAGTCAATATAATCGTTTTGAAAATGTGTCTAATCCTACAATTATATATTTAAAGGGAACTGTTGATATTCCTAAGCAAATGTACGCTGCTAATAGGACTGTAATTTATGGACATTCTAAAGAAGAGATAGAAAATCTTTTAGGGGATAGCCAGTATAAAGACAGCTTAATTATATCTAAAGTAGGGGATATTTACGATTATCAGATGAGCTTTATAAAGCGATTGGTTTCATTTTTAGCATCGCTATGTGTGCTTGTAATCATTTTGGAATTGGTAATGATTATTCAAATGTTAGGCCTTGAATTTAGAGAATACGCAATGGAGCATGCAGTAAAAGAAATGCTTGGTTTAAGTTTCTTTGAAAGAAATAAATATCTGCTTTTAAAGATGAATATTGGAAATGTTTTGGCAATATTGGTGGCTATAGGAATAGGAGTTGCTACAGGAATTTTTAGTATAATTACGACAATTATTATAGGCCTTATATTAGATATTATTGAAAATGTAATCATTGCTTTATTTATTATAAGGCAGGAGAAAATATCTATGGTAAAGACTTTGAAAGGGGGATGCTTGTGATTAAAATAGAAAACTTATCTAAGTCTTTTGGAGAAAAAAAGCTTTTTGAAGGTTTAAATGAGACAATAGAGGATGGAAGTTTTGTAGTGGTTTCAGGTAAAAGTGGTTGTGGCAAGTCTACATTTTTAAATATCCTTGGAAATCTTGAAAAACATGACACCGGACGAATACTAATAGATGATGAAGAAATTGAAAAAATTGGACATGCCAGGTATTTAAGAGACTATGTAAGCTTCCTTTTTCAAAACTTTGCCTTAATAGAAAATAAGACCGTTAAGCAAAATCTTAGCATTATAAAAAAGAAGAATAGGTCTGGTATAAGTATTAAAGAAGCACTAGAAAGAGTAGGTATGCTCGATAAGTTAAATACTAAAGTTTATAAGCTATCAGGTGGTGAGCAGCAAAGAGTAGCTCTTGCTAGGGTCTTATTAAAGAAAAGTAAAATAGTTCTTGCAGATGAACCAACCGGTTCTCTTGATGAGGAAAATGCAAGAATAGTAATAGATATTTTGAAAAAATTGTCAGAGGAAGGGAAAACTGTGATTATGGTAAGTCATAATAAGGACTATTTAAAAGAAGCTAGTAAGGTGATTTATTTATAAATGATAATAAGAATTGCATACCCTCTTTATAGATGTTAATATGAAAGAAGATTTAACATTTTTAAAGAGGGTAATTTTATGTCAAAAATTCTTTTAGTTGAAGATGATACAAGCATCATTGCCTCTCTAGGTCAGTACCTTGAAAGTGAGGGCTTTCAGCTAAAAAGCGTTAATGGCCAAAGAGATGCAATTGAAATTATAAATAAAGAGGCCTTTGATATAGTTTTGTTAGACCTTTCCCTTGCGGATGGCAACGGCTATGGGGTTTGTTTAGAGATTAAGAAAATGCTAGACATACCGGTAATTTTTCTAACTGCCTCTGGAGATGAAAGTAGCGTAGTTGCTGGCTTTGAAATGGGGGCTGATGATTATATTCCTAAGCCTTTCCGCCCGCGTGAGCTAGTCTCTAGAATTAAAAATGTACTAAGGCGTTACAATAAGAAAAGCAACGTAACTCTTATTGAGGATTTGAAGGTGGATTTAGATAAGGGCCAGGTATCTAGAGAAGGAGAAGAAATATATCTCTCTGCTCTAGAGTATCGATTGTTGGTCATTTTTATTCAAAACAGAGGAATACTGTTATCAAGAAATAAGCTACTTGATGATATCTGGGATATTGCAGGAGACTTTGTAAATGACAACACCCTAACGGTCTATATTAAAAGACTTAGGGAGAAGATAGAGAAAGATCCGGCAAATCCTAGCATTATAAAGACCGTACGTGGTAGAGGATATAGGATGGATTAGTATACAGAATGCTTAAAGGGTGGAGTTGCTTATGATAAGAAATAAAGAATTTAGATTATTGTTATTGTGGAATTGCTTTGCAATAGTGTTAATAACTGTGATACTTTTTATCTTTGATGTGAATAAAATATCTTTCGTTTTAGTTTTGGGAGTTTTGTTGCTAGTTGATATAGTGACATATTTTTATGAAAAAAGAAGATATAGAGAAATTGCTAAATTATCGGAGATGATAAGTAAAGTGCTTAATGGTGATGATGGCATCGACTTTACAAGCTGTAATGAAGGGGAACTTGCCATTCTTTCAAGCGAAATTTCCAAGATGACTTCTAATTTAAGAGATAAGTCCAATAAGTTACTTGAGGATAAGGTGGAGCTAGCTAACAGTATTTATGACATTTCCCACCAGCTTAGAACGCCTCTTACTTCTATGAATATTGTGACAGATATGTTGTCATCTGATGACTTGATTGAAGAAAAACGACATGAGCATGTAAGGGAGTTAAAGTCCTCTCTTAAAAGAATCGATTGGCTCATTGAGTCTCTTCTTAAGATTTCAAAAATCGATGCTAAGACAGCTAAGTTTGAAATAAAGGAAATTAGGATGTCCGATTTAATCAAAAAATCTCTAGAGGATTTTAGGATTGTTATGGAGCTAAAGGACATTTCCCTAAACTATAAAGAGGAAGATTTTAGCCTAAACTTAGATTTGGATTGGAGCGTTGAGGCCATTGCAAATCTAATTAAGAATTGCCTTGAACACACAGAAGCTGGCGGTAGTTTAACTATTGATACTAGTGACAATGCGATTTATAGCCAGATTCTAGTAAAGGACTCCGGAGAAGGATTTGTAAAAAAGGACATTCCATATCTCTTTGATAGATTTTATAAGGGTGAAAATGCATCAAAGAATAGCATAGGTATAGGCCTAGCCCTTGCGCGTTCAGTAATTGTGGCTCAAAATGGTACAATTCAGGCTAGTAACATTTACAATCATGAAACGGGGGAAGTGCTTGGAGCTTGCTTTGATGTGAGATTTTATAAAAGCGTTGTGTAATAAAATGACACTTAAGTGACAGAATTAATTTTAAATTGTCATTTAGGTGTCATTTTAGTTTGTTATTCTATTTGTGAATTGATGAAAGACTTAAGTTTTTAAAAGTGTATTAGTAAGGAGATAACAATGGAAATTTTAAAGATTGAAAATCTCACCAAGATTTATGGCAAGGGTGAGAACGAAGTTAAGGCACTTGATAACGTATCATTTTCGATAGAAAAAGGTGAATTTGTGGCAATTATTGGACCTTCGGGTTCAGGTAAATCAACACTTTTACACATTTTAGGAGGCGTGGACAGACCAACTAGCGGTAAAGTCTATATGGATGGCCAGGACGTTTACACACAAAATGAGGAGCAGCTTGCAATATTCCGTAGAAGATATGTGGGACTAATTTATCAGTTCTACAACCTCATCCCAGTTTTAAATGTAGTTGAAAATATGACACTTCCAGTTCTTATGGATGGCAGAAAGGTAGATAATGCAAGGCTTAGCGAACTAATTAATACTCTTGGCCTTGATAAAAGATTAAAGAATCTTCCAAATCAGCTATCAGGTGGACAGCAGCAGCGTGTTTCAATTGGTAGAGCCCTAATGAACACACCAGCCGTTGTTCTTGCAGATGAGCCAACAGGTAACCTAGACTCAAAGAACAGTCAGGAAATTATGCAGCTTTTAAAGGAGTCTAACAAGAAGTTTAACCAGACTTTAATTGTAATTACTCATGATGAAAATGTAGCACTACAGGCAGATCGAGTAATTTCCGTTGAAGATGGCAAAATCGTTAGAGATGAAAGAATTAGGAGGGCATAGTCGTGAGTATTTTTCGTAAATATACTAGAGAGTCCCTTAAGAAAAACAGAACAAGAACTCTTGTAACAATTATTGGTATCATTCTTTCTATGACACTATTTACAGCAGTTATAGAAGGCGCTAATTCAGGAATTGTTTATATGAGAGATATGGTAAAGGAAATTGAAGGTTCTTATCATGGCTTTGTTTCAAATCTTGATCAGGAACAATTAGAAAAATTAAAGAATAATAGCGACATAGATAAGGTTGCTTATTTAGAAGATCAGGGTGTGGCTAAATTTGATTCAGAAAATCCAGATAAGCCATACATTAGAATTGCTGGTATGTCTGAAAATTTAGAGAATCTTGCTAGTGTTGGATTAAAGCAAGGTCGTATGCCAGAAAATGAAAATGAAATTATAATTCCGGATAACATTTTAACTAACGGCGGCATGGAATTTTCAGAAGGAGAAGAAATAGAACTTTCCCTCGGAACTAGAGAAGTCGATGGTGAGATTATAAATCCAGACATGGCTATAAGAGAGAATGTGGAAGAGACATTAATAAACACTGTGTCTAAAAAATACAAAATTGTCGGCGTTTATAATCGTCTTAGCTACGAGCTTGATAGCAGAGAATCAGCTTCTTACCTAGCTCTTACAGTGGATAATAAGACTAATATTTATGAAAATGTAAATGCTTTTTTTACTGTAAAAAAATTATCTGATTATGACAAAGTTGCTTCTAAGCTTAAAACGGATCTTGGAGTTGATGCGGTTTATTCACATAGAGATTTACTTGGTTTATATGGTGCTTTAGGTGGAAGCGCTATAGCTGATACTATTAAGGGATTTGCGGGATTCTTACTTGTTTTAATTGTAGTAGGTTCGGTGTCTTTAATTTACAATTCTTTTGCTATTTCAGTTAGTGAAAGAACTAAGCGAATCGGTATTTTAAAGTCAGTTGGAGCTACAAAAAAGCAGATTAGAGCTTGCATTAGATATGAAGCCTCTGTTCTTAGTTTAATTGCAATTCCAATTGGAATTATTATTGGTTGTCTTGGTATGGGAATTACACTTTACTTCTTAAGAGATAACTTTAGTGCAACAAGTTATGAATATGCTAAAACACAGATTAAGTTAGCAATTAGTCCATTAGGCTTGTTGCTTGCAGCAATTATTTGCTACATTACAACTTTAATTGCAGCTTGGATTCCTGCAAGAAGAGCAATTAAGATTACAGCCCTTGATGCTATTCGTCAAACAACAGATATTAAGGTAAGTCCAAAGCAGCTTAAAACCTCAAAATTAACTTTAAAGCTTTTTGGCTTTGAAGCTATGATGGCTAAGAAAAATTTTAAGCGTAATAAAAAGAAATACAATTTTACAATAATATCAATTGCAGCAAGTATTATCCTATTTATTACAACTTCATCATTTTGTGCATATGCTGATAGAGCTATATTTTCACAATTTAAAACTCTACATAATGATATCTACTATCATATCTGGCAGGATTGGGATGTTAAAGCATTAGCTAATGATCTTTCAAAGCTTGATAAGGTAGATGAAATAGGCTTTTTATATGACACAGAGTCCTTACTTTTTGATATTAATGATGACTATTTAACTAAGGATTCTAAGAAATATAGTGATGATTTAAATGTCTATGCTAATAAGCAATATGTAGCCTGTAAGTTTATGGATGATGAAGAATTTAATGAGCTTTGTAATAAATATAATCTTGATTCAAGTGAATATTATGATAGTAACAACATTAAGGCTCTTTTAAAGAATAATTTATCAGAAACCCATAATGGAAAGAATTATCGCTACAATGTTATAGATAAGAATTTGAAAAATTTCGACATAAATATTGCAGCTGATAAATTAAATGCTTCTGATGAAAAGGAAGAAATGGCCGTTAATCAAATTAAGAAGGATACGGCTTTTAAGGTTGGTGCTTGCATTGAACTAGATGATTACATTTTATATAACAATATGGCTTTAGTTTATCCTCATAGCATGTTGAATGAAGTATTAGAGCAGAAATTCCATGGCCTATATGATACAGAGATGATGAGTAAGGAAATTTATGTAAAAGCAAAGGATCATAAAAAGGCTTATAGTAATATTGAGCAATATTTGATTGCAAAGGGCTATACAAGTTCAGGACTTGAAGATGCAAGGGAAACTCTAGAAGCTGAAATGATGATGATTGAAATTGTCGACGTGTTTAGTTATGGCTTTATTATCCTTATGTCACTAATTACAGTAGCTAACATATTTAACACAATTTCAACAAGTATCATGCTTCGTAAAAAAGAAATTGCAATGCTTAAATCCGTTGGTATGTCAGAGTCAGGTGTAAGAAAGATGCTTAATTACGAGTGCATCAACTACGGCTTTAAGAGTTTAATACTTGGCTTACCAGTTTCAATAGCACTTTCTTATGTACTTTATAAGATTTCTTCAATGAACAATGTATTTAATTATATGCTCCCATATAGAAGCATCCTAATAGCAGCTATTAGTGTATTTATTGTAGTCTTTGTAAGTATGCTTTACTCAAACTCAAAGATAAAAAAAGAAAATACAATTGATGCATTAAAGAATGAGAATGCTTAATGTTGAAACTGTGTATTGGTTGACATAATAATGTCGTAGGTTATATATTAAGATAGTTGTTTTCCAATGGAAAACAACTATCTTTTTCTTTATCCGCGTGGCGGGAGCCAGCACGGGCGTAGCTTTACGTGGCGCACGGGCGTAGCTTTACGTGGCGCACGGGGCGTGGCTTTATGTGGCGTACGGTCATTTCTTACGTGGCGTACGGGCATTTCTTCCCAGAATCCGGGGGATTTCACAGGTAAATCATAAAAAAACTTGTTTTGATGGTAATTTGAGTCTTTTGATTTGCTGCCTATACATGCAAATGATGAAAAATGGAAATCTAACTGTATCGGGCTATTTAAATGTTTCTAAGTGTATGCAGGTAAAACATAAAAAAAGGATATTTAGCTGTATCCCCCTTTGTATCAAACAAATCTAAATACATTCAATCTGTGAAAAAAATAGATTTGTTGGTATCTTCTCTAAAATCCAATCTGAAATTAATTGTAATCATGCCGGTAAATTACAAGAAATTTCTTCTTGACTGTAATAGTTAAAAAACAACAACTAATCATCGTACAGGTAAATAGCAAATTTATAGAATGTGAATGTATCATCTAGTGAATAAGGCAGTAATAAAAAAATCCCCATACAGGTAAAAAAAGAAAAAGATAAATTTGATTGTAGGCAAGTTTAAAAACAAACATGCAATTACAAAGGATTACTAGAAAATTAAAAGGTGAAAGATATGTTTCACTCTATAACAAAAGAAAGAAGGTATTAATGGAGAATTATTTATCGCAATTAGAAAAACAATTAGATGAAATTAAGCAACTTCTAAGACAATCAGAAAGAAATCTTAAGAAACTTAAGGGTACACCTAAAGAGCATATCAATATTTCAACACGAAAAGGATATACCCAGTATTATTTTAATAGGGGTAAAAAAGGAGGCAAGAAGTATATTTCAGTTGCAGATAGTAAAATAGCAACTAAAATTATTCAAAGAGAATACGAGTTATCAGTTAATAAAAAGCTAATTGATATGGAGAAACGACTAGAAAAGTTTATAAAAAACTATGATGTAGATGACATTACAAATTTGTATTTAAAACTACCAGAAGGTAGAAAAAGATGTGTTGTCCCTATCGTAATTACAGAAGAAGATTTTATAGCAGAGTGGAGAGATAAGCATCCTGGAAATCAAAATCAATATCCGGAAGAAGGTCAGTTCTCTACAAACAGAGGTGAAAAGGTAAGATCTAAATCTGAAAAAATTATTGCTGATACTTTAGACAAGTATGGCGTCCCCTACGAATATGAACCTTTATTCGTATCTAATAAATATCAATCATATTATCCAGATTTTGTAGCGTTAAATGTAAGAACCAAGAAGACCTATTATTGGGAACATCTTGGACTAGTATCAGATGATGATTATGCAACAAAGAACTTTGAAAAGATTCTTATGTATGAAAAGAATGGTTATATTCCAGGTGACAATTTGATATTAAGCTTAGAATCTAGCGAATATAAATTTAACGTAAAGACTATTGAAGATAAGATTAAGAAATTCTTATTGTAGAATTGGAGAGAATTAGTAATGCAGAGGTTATATGACCTGAAATAAAAGCCTGCGTTAGGGACCTTTTAAGGACTGTTACAGGTAAAAGTAGGTTTTTAAGTAATTGCCTGTAGAGACCAAGTTAAACAAATTGCACATTGTGCGGGTATAATAGAAAAAAATAAGTATTGATGGTAAATCAAAATTGTTTTTTATTTATACATACAGGTAAGAAGGAGAATTCTTCTGTTCTGCCTGTATGTTATCAACTTTTATTTAATATTACTTTTGGGCAAGATACGGTCAAACACAAGAAATTTATAATTTGAATGTAGCGACCACATAAAAGTGATTTTTTACATTACCGGCAAAAACAGAGAATTTAATAGTTGACTGTATAAGTTGAAAAATAAATTTTTTTTGATACAGTCAAATAAGAGAAAAGCAAGTGATTACCCGTAGGCTTAAAAATCAGCCTACGGGTAATTTTATAAAACTAGGAAATTGACTGTAAAATCACAAACTATGACGACATATGGAACGGAAGAAAGGTGGAACGGAGCAACGAAAGAACAGAAACGATAACTATAGTTTCCCCCCACAAACCCCCTTTCCTATGTTAAAATAAAAATATATATGTTTAAGGAGGCTTTATGGAATTTTTAGAGTTAGCAAAGAAGCGTTTCTCAGTTAGAGACTACGAAGATAAGCAGATAGAGAAGGAGATTCTTGATAAGATTATCGAAGCTGGTTATATTGCGCCAACAGCCAAGAATAACCAGTGTGCAAGAGTTTATGTAATTCAAAGTAAAGAGGGCTTAGATAAGATTAGAAGTCTTAGCAGATGTGCCTACAATGCACCAACTGTCTTACTTATTGCCTATGAAGAGTCTGAGCAGTACTTTAATTCTAAGGAAGAAGGAGTTTCATCAGGCCAGCAGGATGCAAGTATTGTTGCTTGTCATATGATGCTTGAAGCAGCAGATTTAGGTATTGCTTCAGTTTGGGTTGATGTATTCCCTAACACTTTAACAGCAAAAGAATTCAATTTACCAGAATCAGTTAAACCAGTGTGTTTAATGCCAATGGGTTATGCTAAAGAAGGAGTAGTTCCATCTCCTATGCATACAGATTTAAGACCACTTAATGAGATGGTAAAATATTTATAAGAAAGAAGCCTACTAAGATAGCAAAAGCTAGCTTAGTAGGCTTTGCTTGCCCTATGGCGGTGTCAGAGCACACACGGGGACAGCGCTAAAGCATTCGCCACAATAGCCACTGCCTAGCACACTAATTTAGGCACCGCCCGTCACGCAAGCAAAAGAAATGGAGGCTTTATGCAGAAAAAAATAGTATTAATTGATGTAGATGGCACACTTGTTGACTATGAAGGAAAGCTTCCTGAGTCAGCAACTAAGGCTATTAGAGAAGCTAGAGCCAATGGCCACAAGGTTTATATTTGTACTGGAAGATCAGAAGCAGAGGTTTATGATTATATCTGGGATATTGGCCTTGATGGCATGATAGGCGGAAATGGAGCCTATGTAAAGGATGCTGATAAAGTAATTCTTCACAAAAAGATAAGTAAGGAAGAAACTAAGCATATCGTGGATTGGCTTCATAAAAGAGAACTAGAGTTTTACTTAGAGTGTAATAGTGGTTTATATGCTTCAGAAAACTTTGAAGAAAAGGGAGAAGTAACCATTAGAGAATATGCTAGTCGAAAAGGTAAAGATTCTAGTAATATGACAGTTAGAGATGCATTTCCAGATATGATTTTTGGAGCAGATCTTTATAGAGAGGATGTAAATAAAGTTTCTTTTATTCTTTCAAGTTATCAAGATCACCTAGATTCTATTGAGGAATTTCCTGGGCTTAAGGCCTCAACCTGGGGCGGTGCAGGAGAGATTGCACTCTTTGGGGATTTAGGAGTTAAGGATATTGATAAAGGCAAGGCCATTGATGTCTTACTTGAGCATCTAGGGGAATCTATAGAGAATACCATAGCTATTGGAGATGCCAAGGTGGATATTCCAATGCTTGAAAAATGTAACATTGGCGTAGCGGTAGCATCTGGCGGAGATGAAATCAAGGCAATGGCAGATTACATAACAGATGGTGTAAATGAAGATGGAATTTACAAGGCCTTTAAGCACTTTTCTTTAATATAAGTAAATTATAAACTATTGAATAGTTAGGTGAACGCAGTGCCACTGCGTTCATGAGGAAGTAGCGAAGCGGATTTAGAATGTCCGCTTTACACTATCTGCATGGTTCGTTATAATTATAACAGATGCAAGGACTAGTTTTAGTCTACGATTATATGCACCTAGAAAGGGGTATATTTTATGGGAACATTAAATAATAGAAAAGTTGCAGTTATAGGTTGTGGATTTGTAGGAGCTGCTTCTGCATTTGCCATTATGGAGAGTGGCTTATTTTCAGAAATGGTTTTAATTGATATGAATCACGACAAGGCGGAAGGTGAGGCCCTTGATATAAGCCACGGACTTCCATTTTCAAAGCCAATGCAGATTTATGCAGGTGATTACAAGGATATTTCCGATGCTGCAGTTATTGTAGTTACAGCTGGCGCAGGCCAGAAACCAGGGGAGACAAGACTTGATCTTGTTAAGAAAAATGTTTCTATTTTCAAGTCAATTATTCCACAGATATCTGAGGTTAACAAGGATGCAATCATGCTAATCGTTGCAAACCCAGTAGATATCTTAACTTATACAGCATGGAAACTATCCGGATATCCTGAGAATCGAGTATTTGGTTCAGGTACAACCCTTGATACAGCTAGACTTAAGTATTTACTTGGTCAGCATTTAGATGTTGATAGCCGTTCAGTTCATGCATTTATCGTTGGAGAGCACGGCGATAGCGAGATTGCTGTTTGGAGTAGTGCCAATGTATCAGGTATTCCAATCAATAGATTCTGTGAGATGCGTGGACATTTCCACCACGAAGAAGCAATGCAAAGAATCGCTGAAGACGTTAAGAATAGCGCCTATGAAATCATTAATAAGAAGGGTGCAACTTACTACGGAATTGCCATGTCAGTTCGCCGAATCTTAGAGGCGATTATTAGAGATGAGAAGACAATTCTTCCAATCTCAAGTATTCAACATGACAATCACGGAGTTTCAGGTATTGCCTTTAGTATGCCAGCAATTGTTGGTAAAAATGGTGTAGAGGCCACTGTGCCTATCTCTTTAAGCCAAGAGGAAGAAAAGGCCTTAAAGGAATCAGCTAGTACTTTACAAAAAGTAATAGATGATGTATTTTAATCAAAACTAGAATTAGGAGACAGTCTATGATTTATCTAAAAGAAGCTAACATGGAAGACATGGAAAAAGAATATGAGTTTATTACTAACACACCAGAAGACGAGAACGGCTTTACTAATCCAGATACTGGTTGTAGTTTAGAGGACTTTAAAGACAAGATTTTACCAGGACTTATAAATATGTCAAAAGGTATTGATTTGCCGAAGGGATATGTGCCACAGACTAGTTATTTTCTATGGGATGAAGATAAAATCGTTGGATTGTTTAGAGTGAGACATTATCTTAATGATTTCTTAAAGGAGCACGCAGGCCATATAGGTTATGGAATTGCTAGGGAATATAGAGGTAAAGGCTATGCCACAAAAGGTCTTAGTTTAGCCCTTGATATGGCTAGAGATATTATTTTAGAGGATGAGCTTTATCTGTCAGTTAGAAAGACTAATCCAGCATCCTTAAAGGTTCAGACTAAAAATGGTGCCTACATTCATCATGAAGATGAAGAAGAGTACTATACAAGAATTAAGATATGGGATCTAGAAGATGATAAACTCTAGAGGATGATAAAAGCTAATCAATAAATATAAAAATACAGCACCTGATAGTATAAAACTATCGGGTGCTTTTGCATTTTCATAATAATTATTTATTGCTAAATTATTAGAATAAAAGTTATAATAAAGATAACAAGTCCCGTAAACAATTTAGAAACATTTCTATGGTAATCTTAAGCAATGCTAAAGGAAAGGAAGTAGTGTTTTGATTAATATTTTGGTTTTAGAAGATGATGAAAATCTAAATAAGATTGTATGTTCATATTTGAGCAAAAGTGGATTTAAGGCGGTAGGCTGCTTAGATGCTGAGGAGGCCTTTGATACCATGTATAACAACATGTTTGAACTAATTATTTCAGATATTATGATGCCGGGAATTGATGGCTTTGAATTTGCTAGAACTATTAGAAAGGTCAATAAGACAATTCCTATTCTTTTCATGTCTGCAAGGGATGACTTACCTGCAAAGCAAAAGGGCTTCCAGCTTGGAATTGATGACTATATGGTGAAGCCAGTGGAGCTTGATGAGCTACTTTTAAGGGTTCGTGCCCTACTTAGAAGAGCCAATATTGAAATGGAGCGAAAGATAAATATTGGTCTGCTAACCCTTGATGCAGACGCCATGATGGCAACTTATGACGGTATGGAGATTCAGACAACTACAAGGGAGTTCAATATAATTTTCAAGTTGTTATCCTACCCTAATAAGACATTTTCAAGAGCACAGTTGATGGATGAGTTTTGGGGAATCGACTCGGACACTAGCCTTAGGGCAGTGGACGTCTATATTACGAAGCTTAGGGATAAATTCTCCCTTTGCGATGGCTTTGAGATTAAGACCATAAGAGGTCTTGGTTACAAGGCCGTAATACTTTAAATGAATCTATCCCTAAAATCTACGAGGTGATTTATGGAAAACAAATATTATAAGATGGTGAATGGCTATAAAGTCAGGAATAGCCACTTTCCTGTGGGAATTTTTATAATGACTTTTGTGGCCTTTCTTGTAATGGCTGCGTTGCAGTATGCAATTATAGTAATGATTGAAAATATGGACTGGAGCTGGTGGCTAGTAGTTATCTTTGTATTAGAATATTGGCTAGTTATTTCCCTAGGCTTTACGTTTTTTACAAGATGGCAGATAAATAGGTCCTATGAAGAGCCTTTAAAAGAAATTGCAAAGGCTACTAATGAAGTGGCAAACGGCGATTTTAGCGTCTACATTCCAGTAATTCACACACCAGAGAAACTCGACTATTTAGACATAATGATTGCAGATTTTAATAAGATGGTTGAGGAGCTTGGAAGTATTGAGACTCTTAAGACAGACTTTTTTTCAAATGTATCTCATGAAATTAAAACCCCAATAGCAGTTATTCAAAATTCTAGTGAGCTTTTAAAAAAGACAGAGCTAACAGAGGAGCAGGAGGCTGAGCTTAATAACATCATTAGTGCCTCAAGAAAGCTATCTACATTAATAACTAATATTTTAAAGCTTAGTAAATTAGAGAAACAAGCAATAAAACCTGAGCTTGTAAACTATGATTTATCAAGACAGTTATGCGATAGTGTGATTTTATTTGAAGACCAGTGGGAAAGAAAAAATATCGATTTGGAGTTAGATATTGAGGATAGTATTTTTGTAAATTCTGATCCAGAACTTATGGATTTGGTTTGGAATAATTTAATAAGTAATGCCATTAAGTTTTCAGAAAATAACGGCAAGATTAGTATTAAAGAGGAATCAAATGAGGATGAGATAGTGGTGTTAGTGTCTGATAGTGGCTGCGGCATGGATGATGAGACTAAGAAAAAAGTTTTTGAAAAGTTTTATCAAGGGGATAGTTCTCATAAAACAGAAGGTAATGGCCTTGGCCTTGCCTTAGTTTCAAGGATTTTGCAACTTTTAGACGGGGACATTAGCGTTAGTTCAAAGCTTGGAGAGGGTTCAACCTTTGTTGTAAGCCTTCCAAGAAAGAAATAGGAGGTAAAAATGAGTTACATAACTATAACTCCTAGAGAACCCAGAGAATATGACTACAAGGATGTATTAGTGGATAACAGTAGAGTTAGCCTATACATCTATGGTTTTGAGAATTTCGGCTGGGAAGTAGAGGAAAATCAAGTAAAAATCGTAGAGTCTAACAAAGCTGGAAAGACTTTGATACATTTTAAAAGAAGTAGGAAGATACTTAATAGGGCAGAACTTACCCGCTTGCAGAGAAATTTCGAGGACAATATGAAGCAGATTGCAAGTCTAGAAAATTCTAAAACAAATTTAGCTACAGGGCTATCTGTATCCATGGGAATTGTGGGGGTTCTAATTATTGCAGGGGCTGTAATGATAGCAGTGGGAAGCCCAGAGCTACAGCTAGTTTCAGTGGTCTTAAGCATTCCGGGCTTTGTAATGGCAATTATGGCAAACTTCACCTATGGAAAACTAGTCCAGTTAAAGGAGGCTAAGATAAGGCCCTTAGTGGATAAGAAAATGAATGAGATATATGAAATTTGCGACAAAGGCAGAAAGTTACTGCTATAAGAAGTGTAAAGTAGGAAGTTACTCTTATAAGAAAGGTATTTATTATGGATAATATTGAATCTTATTTAGCTTGGAGAGGGGATGTACCCATTGACTTTGCCCCCTTTAATGAGGTGGATAATGTGGTGTGCTGCGCAATTTCCTATTCGTATTTTAAGGGGATTGTGCCAGAAAAAAAGGGAGAGTCAATTTCAATAGCGGATGCTGTTAAATTATTTTTTGAAAAATATAACGAAGAAGATTTCATTAACAATAGCATAATTTCAGTTACTAAGGTGGAGCTTTTAAAATGGCTTGCTAAGTCTAATAGATACAAGGACATGAGGCTTAGTAACTACGTGGACATTATTGATGAGGACAAGCAGACTCAGTTTGCGGCTGTACATATAGAAATCAGTGATAGCCTAACTTATGTGGCATTTAGGGGAACTGATATGACTATAGTTGGCTGGCAAGAGGATTTTAAGATGGCCTCAGAAGTAGTCTATGCTCAAAAACTAGCGGCCAAGTATCTATCTGATACTTTGTTAGATTCCACAAGAAAATATATCATTGGCGGACATTCAAAGGGTGGTAATTTAGCTATCTATGCCTCTTCTATGTGTGAGGCAACTGCCAAAGAGAGAATAGATAGAATTTATGATAATGATGGGCCGGGATTTTTGCCCGCCTATTTAGAATCAGAGGATTATAAATCAATTAAGGATAGGATTATTAGAATTGTGCCAGAGTACTGTGTAATAGGCATGTTACTAGCAACAGATGACAGTGTGGAAACTAAGATCGTTGGCAGTAATGTAGATGGTATCTTGCAGCATGATATTATGACCTGGCAGGTGGTGGGTTGTTCTTTAAATAAAAAGCCAAGTCACTCTAAGAAGAGTCAGTTTCTTAATGATTCCGTTAGAGACTGGATTAAGGATGCAACCCTTGATCAAAGAAAGGCCTTTGCCAATGACTTTTTTGAAGCCTTGAAAGCCGGCGGCTCCAAGGATTTTTATGACTTACAAAAGTCGGGACCTGGAAATTTTGAAGACATTTTACTAAGTCTTTCAAATTCAGCCCCAAAGACTAAGCAGGCCTTTGCTAAGCTGGTGAAATCCCTTTATAAAAACAGCAAGGTCATGGAACCAAGGGAACTTATTAAGAATAAAAATGTATGGAAAAGCCTTATCTTAGTAGTGGTAGGTTTCTTTTTAATAGCCTCCCCTAGCCAAGCCCTTGAAAATATTGGAAAACTTATAATTCTTGTAATCATCGTATTTATGATTACAAGAATCTTTAAGTTAATGAAGAATAACAAGAATGTCATAGTTATAAAAAAGACCCGTTTTATTTTATTTTTAGTCCTTGAGGCATTATTCCTTTGCCTCTTTTTAAAACAGGAAATGCTAAATACCCTAATGAATTTGGTGATTGCAGCAATACTATTCTTAGAGGTTTATCAAAATGTACATAGGGTAATTTTTGATAGTCAAATAACTAAGGCAAGAAGAATATTTCTTTCAGTGGAGGCTGTGTTCTCATTTTTAATAGGCTCAGTAACACTGGTGTTAGCAAATGACATCAATAGCAATAGACTCATAGTTTTAGGCACTTATCTTGTTATTTCAAATGTGATAAATCTTGTGGTGTATCTCTATAACAAGATGAAATATGATCTGGAATAGTCAAGACTCGCTCGCGAGTCTTGCGCGCCGGATTCGGGTCTGCTACTGCAGACTAATTCCTGTCCGAATCCGTGCGCATCCTCGCGGAGCGTTTAACTCAGTCGGAGCTTGTACCCCGACTGAGTTAATTTTAGGATTAACATTTTAGAAACAATAATCAAATATTAGTTAAACAATTCTTTCCTACAATAAGCAAGTCAAAAGGACAGACCTAGCGAATTGAAAGGAGATAAAGATGAATTGGATTTCTGATAAGGTCATTAAATGGAGAAAACAAATAATTATAATCACTGTGTTACTTGCAGTTGTAATGGGAATATGCGCAACCTTTGTTAAGATAAATTACAACATGTCAGATTATTTGCCAGAGGATGCAAATTCTACAAAGGCAATTACAGTGATGTCTGAAAACTTCAATGAGAGCATGTCTAATGCAAATGTAATGCTCTCCAATGTAACACTTGATGAGGCACTAGATTATAAGACTAGAATTAGTGAGATTAACCATGTAGAAAATGTAGGTTGGATCGATGATAACATGGATATTGAGCAGTTAAAGTACCTCTACAATGAGGATGGTAGTTTAAACGAAAGCTTAATTGATCCTACAAGTGCAGAAACTATTAAGAGTTTCTATAAAGATGGAAATGCACTATTTCAGATAACAATTGAAACAGGTTATGAGCAGGCAGCAGTTAATGATATTTATGATTTAATTGGTAAGGACAATGCCATGATTGGCTCTGCTGTTGAGCAGGCCTCTTCACAAAATCTTGCTATTAGCCAGTCTATTAAGGCTATTGCATTACTTGGACCACTTATTATTCTTGTATTAATTTTATCTACTGAGAGCTTTATTGAGCCTCTACTTTATTTAACAACAATTGGTGTTGCAACAGGTATTAACTTAGGTCTTTGCTTAATTCGTGGCGAGATTTCTTACGTTACCTTAGCCGTTGCACCAATCTTACAGTTAGCAGTTTCCCTTGACTATGCAGTATTCCTATCCCATAGTTTTGGAAAATACAGACATACAGAATCTTCAGTAACTAACGCCATGAAGTTAGCTATGAAGGATTCACTAAAGGCAATTTCAGCAAGTTGTTTAACAACACTTTTTGGTTTTGCAGCCCTACTATTTATGAATTTTAAAATTGGTCCTGATATGGGAATCAGCCTAGTATCTGGTGTAGTTTTAAGCTTCGTGGCAACAATGATTTTCTTACCAGCTCTAATTTTAGTAACTTATAAATTAAATGATAAGTGTAAGCATAGACCTTTCCTTCCTAAGTTTAATAAGCTAGGCTCTGGCCTTGTAAAATCTAGATTTGTATTACTTGCACTTATTGGCATTATGTTAATACCAAGCTTTAATTTACAGTCAGAGAACACATTTATCTACGGATCAGGAGAGCCAGCTAAGGAAAGTAGACTTGCAGTGGATAGCCAGAAAATAGAGGATGTATTTGGCAAATCTAATATGGTAGCTATTCTTGTTCCAAGAGGAAATGAAGAAGCAGAATCTAAACTAGCAGAGGAATTTGAGAATCTAGCTTATGTAGAATCTGTTATGTCTTATGCCAATGTAATTGGTTTTGATGTTCCAATGGAATATTTACCTGAAGCTACTGCAGATAAATTCTATTCAGAGGACTATGCAAGAATTATTCTTAGCACAAGTCTAGAAACTGAAAGTGAAGAAAGTTTTAGTGCTGTCAAGCAGATAAAGGGTATGGTGGCACAGTATTACAGCGAAGATGAGACTTACATGTGTGGTAACTCAGTTAACTTATACGATATGAAGGAGTGTATTGAGGCAGATAATAAGAGAGTTTCCCTTATTACATTAATTGCCATTGCACTTATCCTAATTGTAGAATTTAAGTCTTTGATTATTCCATTAATCCTTGTATTAGTGGTAAAGGGTTCTATCTGGATCACCCTTGCAATGTCAGCAGTAACAGGTGAGGCAATCTGTTACATTGGTTACTTGGTAGTAAGCACTGTTATGATGGGCGCAACTATTGATTACTCCATCCTAATTAGTGATGAATATATTAAAAATAGAAAGAGTTTGTTGCCTTTAGAGGCGATGAAAAAGACCTTAGGAAGTTCAATTAAGTCCATACTTGTATCGGCTTCAACCCTTGCAATTGCTGGATTTAGTTTAGGTCTTTCCTCATCAGAAAGTATTGTAAGATTACTTGGCCTTATGCTAGGTAAGGGCGCAGTTGTAGCATTTGTCTTATCAATAACACTTCTCCCGGCAATATTAGTTATATGTGATAAGCTGATTCCATATCTCTCTCTTAACATGGAATTTTGCGATAAAAAGAATAAGCTTAAGCCTGTTAATGAAGAAAAGGCAGCTTAGGCGCATACAGCTTATGAAACCCTAGAAGCAGATGGAAAAACTTCTTAAAGATTAGAGTGGATGCTAATCTTTAGGGAGTTTTTTCTATTTTTAACTTGATATTGATAAATTATTATCAATAATTCGTTTAGCTTAATCAACTCTTAGTTTATGGATTACAACAATTTGTTGGTATAAAATAATTATAGAGAATGATAAATATTTAACAAAGAGATACATTTTCTAAATTTATAAATCAAAAGTATTAAGGTATTAAATTAGGAGGTTTTAGATGAAGTATCAAGAACTTTTTACACCAATTAAAATTGGTAAGCTTGAAATCAAAAACCGTTACGCAATGGCGCCTATGGGACCACTTGGTCTTGGTGATTGCGAAGGCGGATGGAATGACAGAGGTATCGATTATTACACAAGACGTGCTAAGGGTGGCATTGGTTTAATTATTACTGGTGTTACATTTTCAGATACAGAGGTTGAAAAGCCATCATTCCCTAACACACCAAACTCAACATATAACCCAGTTCAGTTTGTAAGAACTAGCCGAGAGATGACTGAAAGAGTACATGCTTATGGCTCTAAGATTTTCTTACAGATGTCAGGTGGTTTTGGTAGAGTTACAATTCCTACAAACTTAGGTGAATTCCCACCAGTTTCTGCATCAGCAGTACCTCATAGATGGCTTGATAAGACATGTCGTCCCCTTGAAAAAGAAGAAATTAGAGGTATTGTAGAAAGCTTTGGTAAGGGTGCATACAACGCTAAGAGAGCAGGCTTTGATGGTATAGAAATTCATGCTGTTCACGAAGGTTATTTAATTGATCAGTTCGCTATTTCCTTCTTTAACCATAGAGAGGATGAATACGGCGGATCCCTTGAAAATAGATTAAGATTTGCTAAGGAAATCAGAGAAGAAATCGCTAAGACTTGTGGATGGGACTTCCCAGTTGCAATGCGTTTCTCCCTTAAGTCAATGATTAAGGATTTCAGAGAAGGTGCTCTTCCTGGAGAAGAATTTGAAGAAAAAGGACGTGACATTGAAGAAGGTATTGAAGCAGCTAAGCTTCTTGAGAAGTTTGGTTACGATGCCCTTGATGTAGATGCTGGAACATACGATGCTTGGTGGTGGAATCACCCACCTATGTATATGGAAAAGGCTCCATATAAGGAATTTGCTAGAATTACTAAGGAAAACGTAAATATCCCTGTAATTATGGCTGGTCGTGTGGACAATCCAGATACAGCTACAGAGTGCATAAAGACTGATATTTGCGATATGATTTCCCTTGGTCGTCCAACTCTTGCTGATCCTGATATTGTAAACAAGATTAGAAGAGATAACTTTAGTCAGGTTCGTCCATGTATTAGCTGTCAGGAAGGTTGTATGGGTAGAATTCAGACTTACTCATTACTTAACTGTGCAGTTAACCCACAGGCAGGTAAGGAAAGACTTAATAAGTTAAATCCAATCGTTAAGAAGAAAAAGATCTTAGTTATTGGTGGTGGTGTTGCCGGTTGTGAGGCTGCTAGAGTCCTTGCAGAACGTGGACATGAGCCAGTATTATTTGAGGCAAATGATAGACTTGGTGGTAACTTAATTCCTGGTGGTGCTCCATCCTTTAAGGAAGATGATATCGCCCTTGCTAAATGGTATGAAGATGAATTAGCACGTTTAGGCGTTGAAGTTCATCTTAATACTAAGGCAACTGAGAAAGAAATCCTTGATAGCCAGTACAAGGCAGTAATCTTTGCTACAGGTTCAAGACCTAAGATGTTCTCTTTAGGAGATGATGAAAAGGTTTACTCAGCAGAAGAAGTATTACTTGGTAAGAAGGACGCAGGCGATAATGTTGCAGTTGTTGGTGGCGGACTTGTTGGTTGTGAATTAGCCCTTGACCTTGCTATGAAGGGTAAGAAGGTAACAATCGTTGAAGCCCTTGATAAACTTATGGCTGTTAACGGACCTCTATGTTCAGCTAATAAGGAAATGCTTGAAAGATTAATTCCATTCAACGGAGTTGATGTTGTAACATCTGCTAGAGTTACAGGCTTTAAGGATGGCAAGCTTAGCGCTACAGTTGGTGAGGAAACTAAGGAACTTAAGGCAGATAGCGTAGTTCTTTGTGTAGGTTACTCAAGCGAGAATTCACTTTACGAAAAGTACAAGAATGAATTAGATGAGACATATTTACTTGGTGATGCTAAAAATGTATCAAATATCATGTATGGTATTTGGGACGCCTTTGAGGTTGCAAACCACATCGACTAATTCACTGATATTATAAATAAGAGATATATAAGTCTCGCACTTTGAGACTTGTAAAAATAGACTCTACAATGTGTTAATGCATGTTGTAGAGTCTTTCGTTTTATATTAAAATTAAGTTATGAATACAAGAAATTTTAAATGCTTTCAAGCAGTTTATGAAGAAAAAAGTTTACAACAAGCAGCAAGCAGATTATTTATATCTCCACAAGGTCTTAGTAAGATTATAAAGAATCTAGAAGAAGAGTGTGGTTCTTTACTTTTTACAAGAACAAAGGAGGGGTTAATAGCTACCGAGACAGGTAAAATTTTCTATGAGAAATCTAAGATTTTAACTAGAGAATTAAATGATATGTTTGCCACAATTGAATCTATGTCAGAGAAGGAAAAGCGCTTTAAGATAGGCTTTGCGGCAGGTACAGTAAGAGCGGTGAATATTCAAGAAATCAATAATTTCATGAAGGACAACCCAGAAATTCTAGCCTTTTGGCATGAGTATGAGAATAAGAAGATTTTAAAGCAAGTGCTAAACGACGAGATATCACTAGGCCTAGTAATTGGCGCTGTTAAGGAAAATGTATTAGAGTCCATCCTAGTTAAATCCTACCCAGTAGTTGCCTACGTCTATGAAGGTCACAAATTCTGGAATAGGAAGTCTATAAATATAGAAGATTTAAAGGATGAGTCCTTAATTAGCATGAATGAGAATTATCATATTTATAATGACTTAATTGATGCTTGTAATTTAAAGGGCTTTAACCCTAAGATTTCGGCAAAGCTTGGAGAAGGGGAATCCATTTTCAGACTAGTAGCTAATAAGATAGGCATTGGTATTTCCCCAAAGTTTTTAGATGACAAGGGAGAAATTAAGGCTATAAAGATTAATGAGGCTCCTAAATGGGATATATATGCTTGTTATAGAGAGGACTCAGCAGATAAGGAATTAGCTAAACGTTTCCTTGATGCCATAGTTTAGAAAGAGTAACTAATAATAAAGTCAAAAGGGAGAAATTAATGGAAAAAAGCAAAAAGTTAGCAAGAAAAATAATTGCAAAGATACCGAATTTTCTTGAAAAGATTATTGGTATAATTTTATTGGTTGGTGTTATTTATGGTGGCTTTAATTTAATTATGGAAGCCATGGATTTTTCTAGCGCTGAAAGTGCTGAGAGTTATCTTGAAGATATTTTAAATGCAGCCTTTAACGTAGTTTTAGTAATCGAGTTTGTAAGAATGTTGGTTAAACATTCTATGAGTACCATCATCGAGGTTCTTATATTTGCTATTGCAAGAGGACTTGTGGCAGGTCACGAAGAGCCACTATTTATCCTTATTCGTGTATCAGCAATTGCAGTTCTATTCTTTATTAGAAAGTATCTCTTTAAGGATTTTGATTTTGAGGAAGAAGAATAGAAATATTAGCTAGTCTAGAAAATGCAAAAAAATCTTTTGCTAATCGTTGACAATACATTTTTATCACCCTATTTCCAAAATCCAATAGAGCTATTCTTAAAGAAGCTTTAGAGCGAATTAGGAAGGCGGTAAAAGAGCTAGAATAGGAGAAATTATGACTATTTTACAGTTAAAATACGTTATAGCAATAGCTAATTCTCGTTCTATGAGAGGAGCAGCAAGTGGACTGTTTATATCACAGCCAGCTTTATCTGCGTCTATTAAAGAATTAGAGGAAGAGCTAAATATACAGATTTTTGATAGGACTAATAAAGGAATTAGCTTAACTAAAGAGGGCGAGGATTTTTTAACCTATGCCAAGCAGGCAGTAAGTCAATATAGTCTTATTGAAGACCGCTACTTAGATAAAAATAAGGATAAGATACATTTTAATGTGTCTATTCAGCATTATATATTTGCAGTGCATGCTTTTATTAATACAATTAAAAGCGTGGATGCAAGCAAATATATTTATTCCCTTAGTGAGACTAAAACAGATGATGTGTTATTAAATGTAGGAAAGTTAAATAGTGAAGTTGGAGTAATATCCTATACTAAAAGCAATGAGAGACTTATAAAAAAGCTTTTTAGAGAGTATGGCTTAGAATTTAATGAATTATTAAAAAGGGATACTTATGCCTATATGTGGAAGGAACATCCTTTAGCCAAAAAAGAATTAGTGTCACTTGAAGATTTAAAGGATTATCCTTGTGTCTCTTTTAATCAAAATAGTGATAAGGCTTTTTATTTACCTGAGGAAGCATTATCTAATTATAATCAGGATAAGAGAATAGAAGTTAATGATAGAGCTAGTTCAGTAGAGTTTATGCAGGCCCTTAATGGTTATTCTATTGGTACTGGCATTATGATTGATAGTAAAGCCTTAAAAGAGGGCTTTGTAAGTGTTAAATTAAAGGAAGAAGATCCACTAACTATAGGGTATATAGTAAGAAAAAATAACAGTTTATCTGATATTGCAAAGCTTTATATTGGGGAATTGTTAAAGTATAAGGAAATTGTTTAATAGATTTTGTGAAAACATAAATAAAGCTGTATAATAAGAAAAACTTATTACTAGAGATAAGAATTAAGAATTTTTCAAGCAAAAAAAAGGATGATAATATATATGCAATCCTATAAGGATAGGAAATACAGTTTAGAATTTATGGAGGAAATGGGAAATGAGTGATATTAAACAGAGTGCAGCAGAATTAATTGGAGGCACACCAATTTTACAGCTTAATGCATATCAAAGAAAAAGAGGAATTACTAATGCAACAATTCTTGCAAAGCTAGAATACTTAAATCCAGCGGGATCAACAAAGGATAGAGCAGCTTATTATATGATAAAGGATGCTGAAGAAAAGGGACTTCTAAATCCAGGTGCAACAATTATTGAGCCTACAAGCGGTAACACAGGTATTGGTCTTGCATCAGTTGCAGCAACAAAGGGCTATAGAGCAATTCTAACACTTCCTGATACAATGTCAGTGGAAAGAAGAAATCTTTTAAGAGCTTATGGTGCAGAACTTGTTCTAACAGAAGGTGCTAAGGGCATGGCAGGAGCTATTGAAAAAGCAGAAGAATTAAACAAGGAGATTGAGGGTTCGATTATTCTTGGTCAGTTTGTTAATCAGGCAAATGCACAGGCACATAGAGAAACAACAGGACCAGAAATCTGGAAGCAGACAGATGGTAAGGTAGATATTTTTGTAGCAGGCGTTGGTACGGGCGGAACAATTACTGGTGTTGGTGAATACTTAAAGTCACAGAATCCAGATGTTAAGGTTGTAGCAGTAGAACCGGCATCAAGCCCAGTTTTATCTAAGGGAGTTGCAGGCCCTCATGGCATTCAGGGTATTGGTGCTAATTTCGTACCAGAATTATTAAATACAGAAATTTATGATGAAATTATTACTATTGAGAATGAAGATGCTTTTACAGAAGGTAGAGAATTTGCTAGAGCAGAAGGTATATTAGTAGGTATTTCTTCAGGTGCAGCTCTTAAGGCAGCTCAGATTCTAGCCCAAAGAGAAGAAAACAAGGGTAAGACTATTGTGGCTCTTTTACCTGATTCAGGCGATAGATACCTTTCAACAGCACTTTTTGCTGAATAGAATATTTAGATAGATATTAATTTATAAAAGATAGAGGTTACTTATATGAAGAAAGCTTTAATTGCTATGAGCGGTGGCGTGGATAGTAGCGTTTCAGCTCATTTAATGATAAAAAGAGGATACGATTGCATGGGTACAACAATGCGTCTTTATGAAAATGATATGATAGGTGAAGACTTACTTAGTACCTGTTGTTCTCTTAAGGACACTAATGATGCAAGATCAGTCTGTGACAAGATTGGCATTCCTTTTAAGATTCTTCATTATGAGAATCTTTTTAGGGAAGAGGTTATGGAAGACTTTGTTGCCAATTACGAGGCAGGTCTTACACCAAACCCATGTATCGTATGTAATAAGCGTTTCAAGTTTGGACGTTTAATAGATAAGATGGAAGAATTTGGCATGGACTATGTGGTAACCGGTCACTATGCAAGAATTTATTATAACGAAGAGACTAAGAGATACGTTTTAAAGAAGGCGGTGGACCTTTCAAAGGATCAGAGCTATGTTTTATATAACATGTCTCAGGAGCAGCTTGCTCACACAATCTTCCCCCTTGGAGAGTACACAAAGTCAGAGGTTAGAGAGATTGCCCTTGAAAATGATTTCGTAAACGCTAAAAAGCACGAGAGTCAGGACATTTGCTTTGTTCCAGATGGTGACTATGTAGCATTTATGGAAAGATTTAGAAAGAAGAGTTATGAGCCTGGTGATTTTGTAGATCTTAAGGGAAATGTAATTGGTAAGCATAAGGGTTATGTTCACTACACAATAGGTCAGAGAAAGGGCCTTGGTATTGCCATGGGTCATCCTGTATTTGTTGTGGATATTAATCCTAAGGAGAATAAGGTAGTTATTGGCGAGAGCGAGGATTTATTTAATGATACTTTAATTGCAGATAACATTAACCTAATTTCCGTACCAGACCTTTATGAGCCAAGAAAAATCAAGGCCAAGATTAGATATGCCATGACAGAACAAGAGGCCACTGTTAGACAGCTTGATGATAATAGAATAGAAGTAAAATTTGATAAGCCACAAAGAGCCATAACTAAGGGACAGGCAGTTGTTTTATACGACGGCGAGGACGTAGTTGGCGGTGGCCGAATCATTGATATAGTAAGAAATTAATAAATTAGCTCCGATAGACTTAAACATTTGGGAGGACAGATTATGACACTACAGCAGATGAAATATGTTATAGAAATAGCCGAGAGAGGCTCTATGAACGAGGCAGCAAGATATCTATTTATTTCCCAGCCAAGTTTATCAGAGAGTATTAAGGAACTAGAAAAGGAAATTGGTGTAAAGATTTTTTCAAGAAGCAATAGGGGTATTGATTTAACTATTGAAGGTCGTGAATTTATTGGCTATGCCAGACAGATTTTAGAGCAGTATTCCCTTCTTGAGAATCACTACAATCAAAAGTCAGAGAATGAAAAGAAGTTCTACGTTTCTACCCAGCACTACACCTTCGCAGTGGAAGCATTTTCAAAAACCATAAGAAATGCCGGCATTGACGAATACGACTTTGCCATCTATGAGACTCGTACTCACGAGGTTATTAAGGATGTGAAAAATGGGCGAAGCGAGCTTGGAATTATCTATCTTAACGACTTTAATGAGAAGGTTTTAAATGCGGATTTAAAGGAGAATAACCTTTTATTTACAGAGCTTTTTGAGTGCTCGACTTATGCCTATTTAAGTGCTGATCATCCTCTTGCTAATAAGCAAAAGATTAGCTTTAGGGAATTAGATGGCTATCCTTGTCTTTCCTTTGACCAGGGGGATAAGAATTCTTTCTACTATGCTGAGGAGGTTTTAAGCACTTACCCCTATAAGAAGTTGATTCATGTAAATGATAGATCAACTGCCCTGAATATGATGACTTTACTAGATGCCTACACCTTGTGTTCTGGCGTTATATGTGAGCAGTTAAACGGTGAGGGCTATAAGGCGGTGCCGCTTGAATCTGAGGAGAAGATGCGCATTGGCTATATTAAGAGATCTGATAGTAAGTTATCAGACATAGCTAAAAAGTTCATAAAAGAATTAAAGAAATACGGTTAATGACTATTTTAGTTTTTTGTTATATGCTTTTTGAACGCAGTGTAAGCTATCTTAAATTAAGATTGGCTTGCTTATTTCAGAAGGGGATTTGCTCCTTCTGAAATAGGATGCGTAAGGGCAAAGATAAAGTAAGAATAAAGATGAGAAATAAGGCTCTAGGATATTATGTCCTAGGGCCTTTTTACTGCCAAGGCTATAGGAAGAGCTTATAACTAACTCTTAATTTTAAGAATTATACAGGCTGCTTTTCTAGTGTTAAGATTTAATCAAGTTAAGGAAAGCAAAGAACTCATGAGGATCTTAACTAATATAGGATAGTATGAAAGGAGTTAAATATGAGCGAGCATAAATATAGATTTGAAACTTTACAATTACATGTAGGACAGGAAGAGGCGGATCCAGTAACAGATTCAAGAGCAGTGCCAATTTATCAGACAACTTCTTATGTTTTTAAAAATGCAAAACATGCAGCAGATAGATTTAATTTAAGAGATTCAGGAAACATTTACGGTAGACTTACAAATTCCACACAGGCAGTGTTTGAAGACAGAATTGCAGCCCTAGAAGGGGGCGCGGCAGCCTTAGCAGTTTCTTCTGGTGCGGCAGCAGTAACTTATTCGCTTTTAGCCCTAGCAGGAGCAGGAGATCACATTGTAGCTCAGAATACAATTTATGGTGGCAGCTACAATTTACTTGATAACACACTTAAAAATTATGGCATTAACACAAGCTTTGTAAACATTCACGACCATAGTGAGGTGGAGAGTGCCATAACTGATAAGACTAAGGCCATTTTCATAGAAACTCTTGGAAATCCTAATTCAGATATCCCTGATATTGATAAGATTTCTGAAATTGCCCACAAGCATCAGATTCCATTGGTTATAGATAATACCTTTGGCACACCTTATCTTATTAGACCTATTGAGCATGGAGCTGACATTGTGGTTCATTCCGCTACAAAGTTCATTGGTGGACATGGCACAACTCTTGGTGGCGTCATTATTGATAGCGGCAAATTTGATTGGAAGGCTTCGGGAAAGTTCACTCAGTTTACTGAGCCAAATGTAAGTTATAATGGAGTTTCATTTACAGATGCAGCAGGAGCGGCAGCATTTGTAACATACATTCGCGCAATCCTACTTAGAGACACAGGTGCTACACTTTCACCTATTAGTGCTTGGATTTTACTACAGGGCATTGAGACCCTTTCATTAAGAATTGATAGACATGTGGAGAATACTAAAAAGGTGGTGGAATTCTTAGCAAATCACCCATTAGTAGAGAGAGTAAATCATCCATCTCTAGAAAATCACCCACAGCACGAGCTTTATAAGAAGTATTTCCCTAAGGGTGGAGCTTCTATCTTTACCTTTGATATTAAGGGTGGCCAAGAAGAAGCCTATGCCTTTATTGATGGCCTTAAGATTTTCTCACTACTTGCAAATGTAGCAGATGTAAAGAGTTTGGTAATTCATCCTTATGATACAACTCATGCAGAATTAACAGAGGAACAGTTAGAAAAGGCTGGAATTTACCAGAGTACAATTAGATTATCAATCGGTACAGAACATATTGATGATATTATCTGGGATTTAGAGCAGGGCTTTGAAGCCGTAGAAAAGTTAAATTCACAATTAGAAAAGAAACTAGCTTAAAAAGATAAAGACCTAGTGATTAGAAGACATAATACAATATTTAAGATAATTAATATGCCATTATATTTATCTTCATTGATGTGATTATACAAAACCTTAAAAAGAGAAAGAAACGGGATTAGTTAAAAACTAGTCCCGTTTCTTGTTACATTTTCATTATTATTAACCTAAATTAGATGTTAAGTAAATCGCTGTAAACCTTAAGAGCGCCCTCTGTTTCGTGAGCAAGTACCTTCTTAGCAAGAACCTTACCAAGCTGAACACCTTCCTGATCGAAGCTGTTGATGTTCCATACAAAGCCCTGGAACATAATCTTGTTCTCGAAGTGAGCAAGTAAAGCACCAAGTGCCTTTGGTGTAAGCTTATCACCAACGATAATGCTTGATGGACGGTTACCTGCGAAGTTCTTGTTAGCGTTGTCATCCTTCTTACCGCAAGCAAAGGCTACGATCTGAGCTGCAACGTTAGCGCAAAGCTTCTGCTGGCTTGTGCTACCCTGAATATCAACATCAGTTTCAAGCTGGTTGTTTCTAAAGCCGATGAACTGAAGTGGTACAATATCAGTTCCCTGATGTAATAACTGATAGAAGGAATGCTGTCCGTTAGTTCCTGGTTCACCAAAGATTACAGGACCTGTTTTATAATTAATTGCTTCACCAAATCTATTAACTGACTTACCATTAGATTCCATATCAAGCTGCTGTAAATGAGCTGGGAAACGGCTTAAAGCCTGTGAGTATGGTAAAACAGTTGTACAAGGATAACCAAGTACATTTCTTTCATAAACACCAATTAATGCATCAAGCATAGCTGGGTTCTTTAATAAATCCTTATTCTTAGATAAAAGGTCTTCTTCTGCTGCGCCAGCAAGGAAATCTGCAAATACTTCTGGGCCAAAGGCAAGAGAAAGTACTGCGCCACCTACTGAAGATGTTGAAGAGAAACGACCACCAATATAATCATCCATAAAGAATGCAGCTAAGTAATCAGATGACTTAGCAAGTGGAGATGTCTGGCTTGTTACAGCTATCATATGCTTAGAAGCATCAAGACCAGCCTTCTTTAGGGCATCCTTTACAAAGGATTCGTTAGTTAATGTCTCAAGTGTTGTACCTGACTTAGAAACTAATACGAAAAGTGAATGAGCAACATCGATTGAGTTAAGAACTGCTGCTGCATCATCAGGATCTACGTTACTAATAAACTTAGCTTCCATCTTAAAGGCGTTGTTCTTCTTAGCCCAGTTTTCAAGGGCAAGATACATAGCACGAGGACCAAGGTCAGATCCACCGATACCAATCTGAACTACTGTTGTAAACTTCTCGCCTGCTGCATTAGTGATTTCGCCTGCGTGAACCTTGTTAGCAAATTCAGCGATTCTAGCCTGCTCATTAGCATAGAATTCTCTCTTATTAACTCCATCAGCCATAACATCATTACCTAACTGACCACGTGTTAACTGGTGAAGAACTAATCTCTTCTCGCCTGTATTAACAACTTCACCATTATATAATGCTTCATACTTATCAACTAACTGAGCTTCCTCTGCTAACTTTGCTAAGCAATCTAAAACTTCTTCGTTAACCTGCTTAGAAGCATAATTATAGTTAAGACCAGCACCCATAGGAACTGTCATTTCCTTAACTCTTTTAGCACCATTTTCACCAGACATAACCTCAGTTAAGTCTACTTTTGCAACCTTAGTAAGTGCATTATATGCACCTAGAGTATCCATATTACTCCAATTAACCATATAAAACCTCCAAATTAGTAGCATTTAGCTAATTATTTTTATTCCATATAGCATGGAAACTTATAAATTGTTAAAAACACAACATAAGGAAATTATACTCCTTTTAGACTTCTGAAACAATATATAAAGTTCAATTGACTTGATTTATCTAGATGTTCTACAATTATTCTAGTTTACTTAGTCAGCTAAAAAATTGGGCTAAGATTATAAACTTTAGGAGGATATTTTAAGTGAAATTTGTAATTCAGGTAGTAACAGATGCAAATGTAAAAGTAGAGGGAAAGACAGTGGGAGAAATCGGCAAAGGCTTTCTAGTTTTAGTAGGCGTGGGTCAGGAAGACACTAAGGAAGTGGCAGATAAGATGATTAAGAAACTTATTGGAATGCGCATTTTCTCAGATGAAAACGGAAAGACAAATCTAGCCCTAAAGGATGTTAATGGTGAATTACTTCTTATTTCACAGTTCACTCTTTACGCAGATTGCAAGAAGGGCAACAGACCTAACTTCCTAAATGCAGGTAAGCCAGAAATGGCCAATGAACTTTATGAATACATCATTAGCGAGTGTAAAAAACATGTGCCAGTGGTAGAAAAGGGTGTATTTGGCGCAGAGATGATGGTTTCATTAACTAACGATGGTCCTTTTACAATTATTCTAGATTCTAGAGATTTGTAAAAATAAGACATAAATCAAAATACATTTATAAAGGAGCAAGGAAGATGAACTTTGAAAAATATCAGGATTTCATTATGGAAAAGACTCTTGAGCTTTTAAACATCAATTCTCCAACAGGTTACACTGAGGATGCTGCAAACTACTGTTTAGAGGAGTTTAGAAAGCTTGGCTTTGAGGCTAAATTAACTAATAAAGGTGGCGTATTAGTTAATATTGGCGGTAAAGATAAGGAAAATGGCCTTCTACTTGAGGCTCACACAGATACACTAGGGGGCATGGTTTCCTCTATTAAGTCTAGCGGACGTTTAGTGGTTACACCTCTTGGTGGCATGAATGCCAATAATGCTGAGACTGAAAATGTAACAGTAATCACTAAGTTTGATGGTGAGTATGAAGGTACTTTCCAGCTTAACAATGCAAGTATCCATGTAAATGGAGAATATAACGATACTAAGAGAACCTTTGATAGTTGTGAGGTTGTACTTGATGAGGATGTTAAGTCTGAGGAGGATACTAAAAAGCTTGGTATTAGCGTTGGTGATATTGTTTGCTTTGAACCTAATGCAAGAATTACTAAGTCGGGCTATATTAAGAGTAGATTCCTTGACGATAAGTTAAGCGTTGGTATTCTACTTGGATTTGCAAAATATATTGCTGACAATAAGCTTACACCTAAGCGTGCAATCTACATTCACATTACAGTATTTGAAGAGGTAGGCCACGGCGGATGTGCATCTGTACCAGAGGGGGTTACTGAGGCAATTTCTGTAGATATGGGTTGTGTTGGTGAAGGTCTTACATGTACTGAAAAGCAGGTTTCTATCTGTGCTAAGGACAGTGGTGGTCCTTATGCATTTTCAATTGTTAAGGGTCTTATTGAGGCAGCAAAGAAAGCTGGCGCTGATTATGCAGTAGATGTATATCCTCATTACGGTTCAGATGTAGAGGCTACCCTATCAGCAGGTTATGATATTAAGCATGGTCTTATTGGTGCTGGTGTTTATGCTTCTCACGGCTATGAAAGAAGCCACAAGGAGGGCGCTCTTAATACAATGAAGTTATTAGTGGCTTATGCAGATCTTTAACTCAGTCGGATTACAAGCTCCGACTGAGTTAAACGCTCCGCGAGGATGCGCACGGATTCGGACAGGAATTTGTCTGCTTCAGCAGACCCGAATCCGGCGCGCAAGACTCGCGAGCGAGTCTTGACTTCTCAATTGTATTTTTGTAAAAAACGGACATAGTAAATTATGTAAAAAAACGACATTTTTAAAATAATAAAAAAGGAAGTTCTAACTTTTGGGTTTTCACCATAAACTAATTAGAACTTCCTTTTAGTATTCTTATTTAGCTTTTTTAACTCAGTCTTGACAAGCTTTAGATTAGTTAAATATAGCTCTTAGTCTAGGCCAAGCTTTCCTTCTTCATCCATCATACGGCTCATCTCTTCAATTCGCTCAAGTGGGAAAGGTGGGTTAGCAATAGGCTTCATAGCAATTGACATAAGCTTCATTGGATTGTCATCTGCTGCGATTCTGTTAGAGCTTAGGGCACCACAAGTCTTGCAACGGTGGATAATAGCCCACTCGCCATTCTTTCTTACCCAAACACCGATTGGCTCCATAACTCCGCCACAATCAGCTTCTCTATCACCTGGTTCGATATCAAGGTGCTTACTTGAAAGACAGTAAGGACAGTGATTTCTGTGATCACTACTTGCACCATCTGGTTTTATTGTTCTTCCGCAAACATCGCATGTGAAAGTCTCTTCACAGGCATGATCTTTATAATAACCTTTTTTCATATTATCTCCTTGTTTCTAGATATATTAATAGATATATTAATAATTAAGTAAAGTAATGCTAACATAAGAAAATAAAAAAGGCAAGTTAGGGAAAATACTTAACTTTCACGACAGTTTATAAAAAAGTAATAAAGTTTTATTTTAGTTTTACTTTACAAAAATAAAGACTTGTTTTATAGTATAAAGTACAAAATTTAATTTTATACAATTTATCACAGAACTTGCGTTTTAGACATATTTACATTAAAGAAAAAGTAAAAAGGAAAGGGTTTGGTTATGGTAACAATTATTGAAAATCAGTCTTTTGATGAAGAAAGAGCTTTATATGGTGTTAAAGATACAACAGTTTCTAATTGTAAGTTTGAGGGACCAGCTGATGGCGAGTCTGCACTTAAGGAAGCTAGAGACATTTGCATAGATAAGACATCCTTCTCTTTAAGATATCCTCTCTGGCATGTGGATGGCTTTAAGATGTTAGATTCTACAATGGATGACAAGACTAGAGCTGCTATTTGGTATGCTAAGAATGGTGAAATTACTAATTCTAAGCTTGGCGGTATTAAGGCAGTTAGAGAGTGTTCTAATATTACAGTTAAGGATTCAACTGTTGAGTCACAGGAATTTGGCTGGAAGTCAGATAAGATTACACTAGATGGTGTGGATATTACATCTGAGTATATTTTCCTTGATTCATCTAATCTTAAGCTTAATAAGGTTAACATGAAGGGGAAGTATTCCTTCCAGTATGTTAAGAACATGGAAATCACAGATAGTAACTTAGATACTAAGGATGCTTTCTGGCATAGTGAGAATGTTACAGTTAAGAACAGCGTAGTTAAGGGCGAATATCTTGGTTGGTATTCAAAGGGTTTAACACTTATTAACTGTAAGATTATTGGTACACAGCCACTTTGCTACTGTGAGAATTTAACACTTATTGATTGTACAATGGAAGGCACAGATCTTTCATTTGAATACTCAGATGTTAATGCTACAGTTACTGGTAACATTGAATCTGTTAAGAATCCAAAGTCTGGTAAGATTGTTGCTGATTCAATCGGTGAGATTATTAGAGAAGATGCAGTTATTGAATGTAATGCAGAAGTAGTAACTAGATAAATTTACATAATTAAAGGGACGGTGTTTGCCGTCCCTATTTTTTTAGTTTAAAATCTTTGTTTCATACTTTATCTTGTTAGCCTGAAGTAGGCTAGCAAGTGTAAGTGCTGCACCAGCGATACTAAAGACATAGTTAAGTATAAGGTCGCTGTTGTAAGCGCTAGCAAATTCAGAGCTATATTCCTTCATCTGTGGAATATATGAAAATGCATCAAAGAAGTTTACATCACTAAAGGTTCTAACGAGCCAAATTGCGTAATTAATCTGAACTGAGAAATAAATCATAGCACACATAATTACAAAGCAAATTACTATGCCGACCCAAGAAATCTTCTTAGCAAATTTCTGATAAAGAGCAAAGGTTGCATAACCCATTACGATACCTGAAATTACGGCAACATAGTTTAACTGTCCAATAATTACGATACAAAGTACACCCACTAAAGAACCTAAGATACCACCAATAATACCGGCAGCGAAGTTTTCCTTAATTGAATGTTCATACTGCTGTGCCTGTGAGAAATTCTTGCTGATATCGTTATAACTAATGCTATCTAAAATGTGGAAGTTGCCGGCAATTACTGCTGCAACGAGATTTTCTGTTCTACCACTAATTTCATCACAAGGGATGTAATTCTGGCTTTGAAGATAATTTACCACATAAGCAATACTATTGCAGATGTTCTGAACTAGTGCTTCCATCTTTCCGTTTGGTACAAAGCTAATAGTTAAAAGGCAGTTCTGAATAGTTGCATTACAGAAATGCTTTCTTGTGTTGCTATTAATTGTGTTAATTAATTCTGTGATATTAGCTGAATTAAGAGTTGTATTAGTGGATGGATTAAAAGCAGTAATTCTAAATTCAACCTTAGTTGCTGCACCATAACTTGAAAGTGTGTTTACAATAATTGTATATCCGTTATAGTTTCCACTTGAAAAATATCCTGATGGATCTAGATTAAGACCTAATGTATTGGCTACATTAGTCATGAGCTTTTTAGTATTAGCCATTCTATAACCTCCATTTTTGAAAAAAGTTCCCATAAATTGTAGCATTATGAAAACTTTCGGTCAAACAGAAATAATGATTATATAAATGGCTAATATAAAAAGCAATGATTTGAAAGAACTAAATGTTATGTAAAGTTTACGGTTTCATGCTGCTTTCAATGATGCTTGCTTCAATCATTTCAAAGCAATGCATTTTAAAAACGATTAAGTCTTTCTCTGAAAGCATAGTGTTTTTAAGAGCAGATACCTCTGATTCACTCTTGTTAAGTCTAGTCTTTGAAAATTTTAGTTTCTCTAGGGTCTTAATAAATATAACAAGTAGTGCTACACATATTAAAGACAAGCCTATGATAATGACAAACTTAAAAGGTGAATTGTAACAATTGTAAATAACTACAGCCGAAAGTAATAGGCAGATTGTAAATATAAATCCTGCCACAATAGATTTGCTAAGACTCTCCCTCAACTCAATTCTTACATCTTCTAGCATTTCATTAGCTTGGGCTACGAATTCATCTCTAACATCGGCTGCTGTTAACGAGAGAATCTGACGCTTTTTGGCCTCAAGCTCCTCAGCGGAATAACCGCTATAATCTTCGTTTAATAATGCCATATTATCCCCCAGTTTTTCACAAAAAAATTACTTCTAAAGTTATTATAAGTTATTTTCTCTGATATAGTAAAGCGACTATAAATATAATTACAATTCTATTAGTATTATAGTATATTTATATGGTACATTTTCTGTAAAAACTGTGACTTTTTTACTATAATTAGAAGGCAAATGTGACTATTTACACATAAACAATCAAATATCCTTCAGGGTAAAATTTTTGATAAAGGAATACAGCAGGAGGAAAAAATGGGCTTAAATAATGAGGAAAAGGAAAGATATCAAAGACAAATACTATTAAAAGAGATTGGAAATGAAGGGCAGGAGAAGTTAAAAAAATCATCATGTTTAGTGATTGGGGCAGGAGGCCTTGGTTCTCCGGTGTGCTTTTACCTAGCCGCAGTGGGAATTGGCCACATAGGTGTCATGGATGGGGATAGACTAGAGCCTTCAAATCTTAATCGACAGATTATTCATAAAACTAAGGATTTAGGGGAGTTTAAGGCGACTTCTGCAAGGGAGAAGATGTTAGAGCTAAACCCTAATATTAAGGTGACTGCCTATTGTGAATTTTTAACTTATGAAAATGCAGATGAAATCCTAAAGGACTACGACTTTGTAGTAGATGCTACTGACAACTTCAAGGCTAAATTTCTTATAAATGAGGTGTGCGTTAGAAACAATAAGGCTTTTGTCTATGCTGGAATTTCAAACTTTAAGGGGCAGTTAATGACCGTATTACCACATAAAAGTCCCTGCCTTAAATGCATTTTCACAGATGAAGCTTTATCAGAAGAAAATAACGCCGTGGAGCGAAAGGCAACCATCGGGGCAATTGTTGGTGTTATTGCTAGTTTAGAAAGCCTTGAGGCTGTTAAGTATCTTCTTGGAATTGGCGAACTTCTTACTGGGAAAATGTTAATAGTAGACGGACTTAGCATGAATATTAGAAAGGTGACTATGCCAGAAAGAAACGAACATTGTGAGAGCTGTGGGGCTTGATGTCATTAATAAAAAAGGGAATCTGCTGGTTTAAAAATTTAAGCGGATTCCCTTTAATAATCTTCTTATTTCGTTTTAAAAAATCTTTGAACGTAGTGTAAGCAATCCCCCGCTTCAAAAGCGTAAGCTTTAAGCGGGGGTATAAAGCTTACTAGTGTCAGAAGGGGTTAAAGCCCCTTCTGACAGGTGGCACAAAGTGCCACTGCGTTCATGAGGAAGTAGCGAAGCGGATTCCGAATGTCCGCTTTACTTCTTGACCTATCTTAGTTAAAGAATGACTTATAACCGTCAAAGATAAATCTTGTAATGTTATCTGCAAGATGTTCCTTTGTAACATCACCTGGGTGATCAAACCACTTGATAATAGGGTTAAATATAATTGAACAAATGCAAACGCTTAAGAATTCAGGATCATGAACATTAGCTGTTTCACTTAAAGACTTTGCAATCTTATAAGTGAATCTAATCTTGATCTTATGCTGTAATCTAACATCGTCAACATAGTTAAAAATTGACTTTAAATCACTTTGACGTGATTCAATGATATTGATTAATTGAACAATTGCTTGACGTGTTTCAATCTTATCTTTAGGAATTGCTGTAAGGTGATCGAATAATTCGTTGAATTGGTCTAGAATATAATCTTCAACTGCATCAATTAAATCTGGAATGTTTTTGTAGTGAGCATAAAAAGTTCCCCTACTAATGTTTGCTCTTTCTAGAATGTCGTTGACTGTAATTGTCTTTGTGTGTGGCTCCTGAATTAACTCATAAGTCGCTGTGATTAAAGCTTTCTTTGTTCTGATAACATCGCGTCGTTCAGCCATAAAAATCTCCTTTTTTGTTTATTCCCATATTTATGCATAAAGATATACACTTATACTCTGATAGTATAACATTATATACAAAAAGTAAAGCAAAAATTAAACATTTACTTTATATTGTCTTTTTGTTTTAATAAATACAAGGACAGAGTTGTATTATACAACTTTATTTTAGATTATCAAGTTATTAGGAGTAAGAAATGAATAGAAAAAATCTAGTTAACTATATACTTGCAGTTTTAGTTATAACATTTATGGTATTCTTATCAGAACTTTTAGGAGAAAAAGAAATAATTTTCCCAGAACTGGCTGCCCTATCAGTGGGAAGCCTTGTGTTAGCTGCTCTTCCATGGGTTGTGGATGGAAAACGTATGATTTTATACATTTCCCTTTCTGCTGTATGTGGTGTATTGATTGTATTGTTTTTACCAGGTCCTCTATATTTCCAGATGATAGTAGCTTATGCCCTAAGTCAGGTGATTTTCCTATTATCAAGAACTACAATGGCCCCAATGATTTCAGCAATAGTGCTCCCTGTTATGCTTCAAACTAGAGGCTATGTCTACATTTTAGCTGCCATTGGTCTTACAAGCTTGATTGTATTTATCAGATGGATTTTAGTAAAAAAGGGACTAAAACTAAATGTGGTTTATAAGCCAGAGGACAGCCTAAATAAGGACAATATAGTCCTTGCCCTTGAAAGAATTATAGTGGTTAGCTTACTTATGCTAATTTTTATTCCTAAGGATTTAAAGTTTATGCTAGCCCCTCCACTTCTTGTGGCCTTTACTGAGTTTACAAGGAAGGGAAATAAAGCTCTTAAAGCCCCTGTTAAAGCGGTGTTATTAATTTCTCTTTGTGCCACAACAGGCATGGCCTTTCGTTTTATATTAACAGTTAAGGCAGGTCTTCCTCTAACTTTAGTTGCAGCCCTAGTGGCAAGCGTAACATTTTTAATAATGAGACTTATGAAAATGTATCTTCCGCCGGCAGCAGCCATGGGGGTTTTAGCGCTTCTAATACCGGAAGAAAAATTACTTGTATATCCTCTTCAAGTAGTAGTAGGAATCACATGTTTAATGCTTTTTGCAAAGTTAATAGATAAGTTTAGATATCTATTTAGAAAAAAGTAAAATTATTCGTGCAATATATTAACTTTTTTGGTAAAATATATCTTAGAGAAAGGTCCTTTAAAGACCTCATATAAAAGGTAGCCGCAAATACCTAAGTAAAGCCTTGAAATTAAGCAAAATTAGCTTCGTTTTACAGACCTTATTTAGAGGATTTGTAGCTGCTTTTTTATTTCGTGAACAAATAAATATGCGTTTAGAGAAAACGTAAAAAAATTCCGTTTAAGGGGGTTATTTATGTCAGAGAAGAATGAAACAAATGTAGGTATTTTAAATTCATTAGCTTTCAAGCTATCTGTTGTAGCTTTTATAATTGCTGGTGTTTTAACCTCAGTGCTGATGTATTTTGCCATTACAAGTTCAAGAAATACTATGGAAGATACATATTACAAATATGCACAGAATCTGGCTGAAACAGCTGCAACTGCCCTGAATATTCAGATGGAAACGCTAGCACCTGAGTATGGTTTTGAATCAAATGAAGAAGGTGCAGCAGCAATTGAAGCCTACATTACAAATTGGGCTGAGACAAATCCATCTGAGTATGCATCTACAATTACAGAGCTTTTTGAGGATTCTCTAGGTTCTGTTTCCCTTGAAGGTATTGATACAAGTTATACTTACCTTTCAAGTCAAAATGCAATTATGGTTTATCATCCAAAGGAAGATAGAATTGGTACAGCTGTTACAAATGATGCTATTAATGCTATTTGTAAAAAGTTACAGGCAGGTACTAGCACAAGCTCAATCGGTAATGGTGTTGTAACTTACACAGCTGATGGCTATAAGAAATTTGCAGGTTATGCCTTTACTAACGGTGGCAATATCGTAGTTGTTCTTGGTGAATTTTCACAGGTAATGAAGCCTATTGACGATTTACAGAATTACCTATTAATCTTCTTAATCGTAGGTATTATTATTATGGCTATTATCCTTTATGTGGTTATTAGATTATTCCTTAACCCATTAAGAGTGGTAACTGAAGAACTTAATAAGACAGCAAGATTTGACTTTACAACAGATGATAATAACAATAGTGAAAAGCTTGGCAAGCGTAAAGATGAAATTGGCGTAATTGCTAGAGCAGCCCATGAAATGATTAAGCATCTTACAAGTATTGTTGTTAATATTAACGATGCAGGTGAAAAGATTAATAGTAACGTTTTAGAGCTTCGCAATAGTACGGATGAGGTTAATAATAAATGTACCGATAACTCTGCAACTAGTGAAGAGCTTGCAGCAGCTATGCAGGAGACTTCTTCAACTGCTGAGACAATTGCTCAAAATGTTGTGGAGATGCAGGGCGAGGCTAAGAATATTGACAAGTTAGCAGACTCTGGCGTTGGCTTATCTGAAGAGATTATGGATAGAGCTGATAAGTTAAAGGTTAGCACAGATCAGGCGACTAATAAGACTAAGTCAATGTACTCCTCTGTTAAGGCTAAGGCAGATGAAGCTATTGAAAGCTCAAAGGCTGTGGATAAAGTAAATGAACTTACAGACACTATTATGGCGATTTCTTCACAGACTGGCTTACTTGCCTTAAATGCTTCTATTGAAGCTGCTAGAGCGGGTGAAGCTGGTAAGGGCTTTGCAGTTGTTGCTACAGAAATTGGTAGTCTTGCAGACCAGACAAGTGATGCAGTAGGAAACATCAATGGCATCATTGGTGATGTAAATAAGTCAGTTAATAAGATGAGCGAGTGCTTAGAAGAAATCAATGGCTTCCTTGAGCAGACAGTACTTAGTGACTATGCTCAATTTGCAGAAGTAAGTGAGCAGTACTACAGTGATGCTAATAGCTTTAAGGAGAGCATGATTGATATTAAGAACTCTCTATCAGAGCTTGGTGATTCTATCGACATGGTTACAGAATCTGTTTCAACAATTTCTACAACAGTTGAAGAGGCAGCAAGAGGCGTTACTGACATTGCTGAAAAGACAACTGAAATTGTTCAGGAAACAAGCGGCAACTTAAATATGGTTGACGAATGTGAAGGCTATGTTGAAGAGCTTGAGGAAATCGTTCATAGATTTAAGATTGACGAGCAGTAAAATTTATCAAAAATGATTACTGTTTTATAATTGAAAATAATTAATCAAAAGGCCCATATTTTAAATGTGGGTCTTTTTTTTAGACCTCATTTAAGATAAAATATTGCTTGGCTATAAATTTTGAATACTAAGTAGATAATATATAGAGATACATTTTCAAAAAGAAAAGGATAGGAAATTATGAGTAAGAAGTTATTAGATAAGATCTATGAAGGCCATAAGTTACAGGATAAATATGGCAAGGAGTTTTATGAGGAGGCTAAGGAAATTTTAGAGCATCCAATCGTTTTACAAATGAAGCAGTTTAATCATCACAGCCAGACAAGCTGCTATCAGCACTGCGTACATGTGGCTTATTATTGCTACAAGCTGGCAAAGATTCTTGGCTGGGATGAGAAGGCTTTAATGAAGGGCGGATTGCTTCATGATTTATTCCTTTATGACTGGCATGATTACACACCAGGAAAGAATGAGAGATTACACGGTTTTGAGCATCCCAATAAGGCTCTTTATAATGCTCATAAGTATTTTAAGCTTACAAGAAAAGAAGGGGATATTATTGTAAAGCACATGTTCCCACTTACTTTAACTCTTCCTTCTTACAAGGAAAGTTACGTAATTATTATGGTGGATAAATTTGTTACCTCTTGCGAAGTTTTAGATAGATTCTTTAAAACTAAAAAAAGAATACTTAACCAGAAAGCAAGATAATACTGAACTTTTTGGATACAGGAAACTTAAATTACCTTTACGGGTATATTAATTCATGTTATAATATTCTCCATTGTGATATATTAAAATATTTTCACAACTATAAAATAAAAATATTGGAGGATTACAATATGAAATTTTGTCCAAATTGCGGCAAGCAGCTTCAGGATAACGAAGTTTGTACATGCCAGCAGACATCAAATGTAGCTCAGGGACAAGCACAGACAGCTAATGCAGGTCAGGCTCAGTTCAATCAGGCACAGTTTAATCAGGGTCAGCCACAGTACCAGGGTCAGCCACAGTACCAAGGTCAGCCACAATACCAGGGTCAGCCACAGTACCAGGGTCAGCCACAATACCAGCAGCCACAGTATCAGGCTCCAAAGCCAATGAATCCAGCTGTTGCAGCAGTACTTGCATTCTTTACTCAGGTTTTTACAAAGCCTTACGATGCAGTTGTTAATTATCTTCGTTCAAACTCAGTAGCTGCAGCATACATCATGCTTACAGTATCTGTTGTATTATGCTTTATTAATAACATTTTAAGTGAATTAGAATCAGTTATTGCTTATAGCTCTCCTATTTACAATCGTGAATTCCAGTGGGCTACAGTAGGTAGAAACTCTGGTATTGATTTACTTCAGATTTATGCTTATGCTTCACTTGCAGCATTAGTTTTTGTACTACTTACAAACTATTTTGATAAGAAGAACAACAATAGAATCAGCTTTACACAGGGTATTTTATTATTCTCAATTGCTGGTATTATCTCAGATCTTATCGGTGTTTGTGCTAACTTAATTGACTTAATCAATGTTGAGTTCTTTACAAAACTTGCAAGCTTAGTTAATAAGTTCTCTTACGGTTTTGAAATTATCGTTGTTGTAACACTTGCAACATTCCTTGTTAAGGATAAGAACAAGTTACCACTTGTTTATGCATTAGCAGCAACAGCAGGTGCATTTGCATCAATGATCATCAACATTTTATTTACATTATAAGATGACTAGAATTTAATAGTGAATTTAGGCGAGACCCCAGTGGTCTCGCTTTTTTTATGGATTTATTATATAATGACAAAAGATGGGGTGAAGAGGGCTTATGTAAGCCCATAAAAAGATTTATGTCTTTAGGAGGTTTAAGATGACATATTTAGACAGCGAACAAAACAAACAATTTTTAGGGAACGGCAAGGAGAATGCTAAAGGTGAAAGCCTAGAAACATTTTTAAATAATTATGATCCAACTAAGTATCAAAGTCCTTGTAACACAGTGGACACTTTGGTTTTTACTTATATTGAAGAAGATGGACATAAGAAAATCAACAGATTGCTTCTTATTAAGCGCGGCAATCATCCAAGTATTGGTATGTGGGCTCTTCCAGGAGGCTTTGTAGATTTTAAGGAAGACTTAAAGGCAGCAGCTATTAGAGAATTAAAGGAAGAGACAGGAATTAGTGATATCGACGCAATTCAGCTTAAATCCTATGGAAAGTATGATAGAGATCCAAGAACAAGAATTATTACAACAGCCTTTGTTACTTTGATTCCAGAAGGTTCTCAGAAGGCTAAGGCAGACGATGATGCCAGTGATGCAGCATGGTTTGATATTAATTTAGTGGATATTTCTGAAAATGTTACAAGACTTACTTTAACTTCAAAGGAAAAGGAAGAAGTCATTGCAGCAGATATTGAAAAGGCTTATGTAAATATAGCTGGAATTGTTGGAAAAGAATATAAGACGATTGAAAAAATCGGACTTGCAGCAGATCATGGGGAAATTATTTTAGAGGCCTATGAGATGATTAAATCTGCACTATAATAGATTTTATTTTGAGGTATTAGATATGAAAAAACAGACATGGAGAGCAGGAAATATGTTATATCCTGTGCCTGCAGTAATGGTTTCTTGTAAGAGAGGAAATGAAAAAGCTAATATTATTACAGTAGCTTGGGCAGGAACTGTATGTTCAGATCCAGCTATGGTTTCAATTTCTGTTAGAAAATCTAGATATAGCCATGACATCATTAAGGAAAGTGGCGAATTTGTGGTAAATCTTACAACTAAGAAGCTAGCTAGAGCTACAGATTTTTGTGGAGTACGTTCTGGTAGAGACATGGATAAGTTTAAGGAAATGCATCTTACAGAATATAAGTCCACACAGATTAAGGCACCAGGCATTATGGAAAGTCCTGTAAACATTGAGTGTAAGCTTAAGCAGGTGATTGAGCTTGGTACTCATGACATGTTCTTAGCAGAAGTAGTAGCGGTAAATGTTAACGAAGATTTGCTTGATGAAAAGGGAACTCTTCACTTAGAAAAGGCTGAGCTTATTGCCTATGCACACGGTCAGTATTATGGTCTTGGCCAGCATATTGGTAAGTTTGGCTATTCTGTAAAAAAGAAGAAATAATTACATAGAGTTTACATTTTCGGGCTTTTTTGGTAATATTTAATTTGTTACAAAAATATTACATTTTTATGTATTTGATTTAGAGGTAGGATTACAGTTATGCATATAACTAGATATGGAAGAGGAATCAAGAAGGCAGCTATTATTATTACAGCAGTTACAGGATTCATAGTTGCATTTTCAATTCCTTTTTATACAAAAAGTATGCTTGACACTAAAGTAGGATATTATTCAATTTCCATTAATGGAGTTACAGTAGGGGCTGCTAACTCAGTAAACGATGTTAATGAGGCTTTAGCCAATGCAAGAAAGAAGCTTTCAGCTCAGTATAGTAGTGATGTTTATATGAATCCTGATATTGAGATTGTAGAGGAAACTAGAGCGATTGCTAATAGATCAAGCGTAGATGAATTAAGCGATGATATATATAGTTATCTTTTTGATAACGTCTTAGAGGTAGAGAGAAATTTCGATTATACATTAAAAGTAGATGATTACACAGTTACACTTTCAAGTTTAGAAGAAGTAGAGGACGTACTTAATCAGATAGTAGAGCAGTACGACACTCTTTCACAATATAAGGTTACAATCGCATCTTCAGAAAAGATTGATAGCGGATATGTAGTTAACCTAGAGAAGAAATCAGAGTCAAATCAGTCAAGTGATATTGTTGCCGCAGCTATTGGTGGCGACGGAACAACCGTTAATGAAGCAACAGACGTTACTAATGGCGGTATTACAGCAATTGAATTTAAGGAAAATGTATCTATTATTGCAGTTCCAGAAGGAATTGAAGCTACAGCTTCTGTAGAGGATGCGTTAAGCCAGTTAACAGAAGAAAAGACAGTTAATGAAAGCTATATTGTAGCTGAAGCTGAAGATTTAGAATTTATTGCAAGTAAATACGGGGTTACAGTGGATGACTTAGTTAAATTAAACCCACTAATTAATGCTAATACAATATTAGTTGAGGGTGACATTATTACAGTTCCAGCTAAGGAGACAATCCTTACTGTAGTAACAACTAAGCAGTTATCTTTCCAACAGGACTATGATGTAAGCCCAGAATATACAGATGATGATAGCCTATCAAAGTATAATAATGTTGTTACAAGTGAGGGAACAACAGGCCAGAGATACACTGAAGCCAATATTGTTTACTACAACAACACAGAGATGACAAGATCTTATGTGACAGTTGGCATGTATGTTACAACAGAGGCTACACCAGCTAGTATTTCTGTTGGTACTTTATCATCATCAAGCTTTACAAGACCACTTGCCACATCCGTTGGAACTTATAAGTCAGGCTTATTTGATGATGGTTCTTTAAATGGAGTTATTTGGAGCGTTGATAGCGGCACTGATGTATTAGCAGCTAATGACGGTACAGTAACAAAGGCTAGATGGTATTCAGACTATGGTTACGTAGTTGAGATTAAGCATAGTGATGGAACAATTACAAGATATGGTTATTTATCAGAGCTTAGTGTTTCTGAAGGAGATACAGTAACTAAGGGTAGTGTAATAGCTAAGACAGGTAATAGTGGAGCAGCAAGTGATAATGAACTTCTATTTGAAATATGGAAGAGCGGAGTTTCATTAAATCCATTAGATTACGTTAATAAAAATTAAATATGACATCAGGTTAAAGCGTGAAGTTACAAGCTTTTGTAGTTTCACGCTTTTTTAAAGTGGAGGTGCTAACCTTTACAAAATTAATTCTTGTGATATAATTCTTTAGGATTATTAAAAAAGATAATTTGATATGTAACTAGGGATTGAAGGCGAAGGCCAAGAAATAAAGAGGTTTATAAATGGAACAGTTTGTTGTTAAAGGTGGATCACCACTAAATGGTAGTGTGTCTATTGGTGGTGCTAAGAATGCAGCTCTTGGAATTTTAGCTGCAGCAATTATGAGTGATGAGACAGTTACAATAGAGAACGTACCTAATGTTAGAGATACAAGAGTACTTTTACAGGCAATTCAGGGAATTGGTGCAAAGGTTAAATATTTAGATAACAATACAGTAGAAATTAATGGCTCAACTATTAATGATGTAGTTGTAGATTATGATTATATTAAGAAGATTAGAGCTTCTTATTACTTACTTGGAGCATTACTTGGAAAGAAGCATGAGTCTAATGTTGCACTTCCAGGTGGCTGTAATATTGGTTCAAGACCAATCGATCAGCATTTAAAGGGCTTTAGAGCACTTGGTGCTAAGGACGATATTGATAAGGGTATGGTTCATGTTAAGGCTGAGCATTTAGTAGGAGCTCATATTTATTTTGACGTGGTTACAGTAGGTGCCACAATTAATCTTATGATGGCTGCTTGTATGGCAGAGGGTTCTACAATTTTAGAGAACGCTGCTAAGGAGCCACACGTAGTTGATGTTGCCAACTTTTTAAACGCTATGGGCGCTAATATTAAGGGTGCTGGTACTGATGTAATTAGAATTAAGGGTGTTGAAAGCTTACACGGCTGCACATACTCTATTATTCCAGATCAGATTGAAGCTGGTACATTTATGATGGCAGCAGCTACAACACACGGTGATATTACAGTTTGTGATGTTATTCCTAAGCATTTAGAGTCTATTTCAGCTAAGTTACTTGAAATGGGCTGTACAATTATAGAAGGTGATGACTCAGTTAGAGTTATTGCTACAGATAGAACACTTAAGGCTACTAATGTTAAGACATTACCATATCCAGGCTTCCCAACAGATATGCAGCCACAGATGGCAATTGCATTAGCTGTTGCAGAAGGTAACAGTATGGTAACTGAAAGCATTTTCGAGAACAGATTTAAGTACGTTGATGAATTAGCTAGAATGGGTGCTAAGATTAAGGTTGAAGGCAACACAGCTTACATCGAAGGTATTGAGAAGTTCTCAGGTGCAGATGTTAGTGCTCCTGATTTAAGAGCTGGTGCAGCACTTGTAGTAGCTGCTTTATCAGCAGATGGTTTCTCAGTAATTGATGATATTGAATATATTCAGAGAGGTTATGAGAACTTCGAGAAGAAGTTAACTAGCCTTGGTGGTAATATTGAGAAAGTTGATAATGAGAGAGATTTACAGAAATTTAAGCTAAAAATCGGATAAAATTTATTTTTTGCCAGTAATTAATGTGATAGTATAGTTATATCAACTTATAAGGAGTGGAAGATATGGAGAAAAAGGTTACACAGGATATGATTATCGCTGATATTATTGCCCAGAATCCATTAGCAGTTGATGCTTTAATGGAATGCGGTATGGGTTGTATTTCATGCCCAGCTTCACAGGGTGAATCTTTAGCAGAAGCTAGTAGAGTTCATGGATTAGATCCAGAGGACGTTGAGGCTTATGTTAATCGTTATTTAGAATTAGTTCAGCCATAATTAATACATGAGTGAATTTAGAGTGTTGCCCATAAGGGTGACACTCTTTTTTTGAAAGGAATTCTATGACAAGTAATGAAATACTAAAATCTGTTTTCGGTTATGAAGAATTTAGAAGCGGACAAAAAGAAATAATAGATGAGATATTAGCAAAGAAAGATTGTCTTGGAATTATGCCAACAGGCGCTGGTAAGTCCATTTGCTATCAGGTACCAGCCCTACAACTTCCTGGTATAACAATAGTTATTTCGCCCCTTATATCTTTAATGAAGGACCAGGTCTTTGCTCTTAATCAAGCAGGTATTCATGCAGCCTACATTAACAGTTCCCTTACAGAAAGACAGATTTCCATGGCCTTTGATAATGCTTGCAGAGGTCAGTATAAAATCATATATATAGCGCCGGAAAGACTAGATACTAAGCGCTTTTTCGAGCTTATTCACGCAGTGGATATTTCTATGGTGGCAGTCGATGAGGCCCACTGTATTTCTCAGTGGGGACAGGACTTTAGACCGGCATATCTAAATATCGTAAAGTTTGTAAATATGCTTGAGAGAAGACCAGTTATTGCTGCATTTACAGCAACTGCCACAAAGGAAGTTAAGGAAGATATTATTAAGATTTTAGGTCTAAATAATCCACAAGTTTTTATAACTAGTTTTGATAGACCAAATCTATACTTTAGAGTGAAGCATGTGACAAGTAAGCCTGTAGAGGCCCTTAGATACTGCTCAGAACATAGAGATGAATGCGGTATTGTCTACTGTGCAACTAGGAAAAATGTAGACGAGATATGTGATTTACTCAATAGTAAGGGTATTCCTGCAACTAGATATCATGCGGGTTTGACAAACAAGGAACGTAGCAAGAATCAGGACGATTTCATATATGATAGGGTTAAAGTTGTGGTGGCAACTAACGCCTTTGGTATGGGTATTGATAAGTCTGATGTAAGATATGTTCTTCACTATAACATGCCACAGTCTATGGAAAATTATTATCAGGAGGCAGGTAGAGCAGGGCGAGACGGAGAAGAGTCAGAGTGCTTATTACTTTATAATCCTCAGGATATTATTATTAACAGATTCCTAATTGAGAACAAGGAAGCTAAGGATGACATAGATATTGAAACGCAAAAGGAAATTGCTAGACGAGATAGTAAGCGATTACAGGTTATGATTGATTACTGTAATACTACAGCTTGTCTTCGTACCTTTATTTTACAGTATTTCGGGGAGCAGGCAGACTATAAGGATAGCAGAGCTAATTCCATGACCGCCTGTGGACATTGCTGCAATTGCTGTAATGAAGTGGATTTTGTGGATGTGACAAATGAAGCTAGTAAGCTAGTGGACTGCGTCTATGAACTAGGAGAAAGATTTGGCCAGGGCATGGTTATATCTGTTCTTCGAGGGGATGACAACGACAGAATTATTAGAATGGGACTTAATGAATTATCTTCTTTTGCAAGCCTAGCTAGTTTATCTGAACGCTCTTTAAAGGATATTATAAATGAACTTATAAGACAGGAAGTTCTAGTAAAGACCACAGGTCAGTATCCACTTCTTCAAATGGGACCAAGACGAAAGGTCTTTGATAATGGTGACATTAAGATTAGTATTCGTGATGAAGGCAAGGATAGCAAGTTTAAGAGAGAACTTACAAGGTCTAGAAAGCGTAGTCTAAGCTCTATGTCAGAGTCTGATTTCTTAGGCGGCAGAGCAGGAACTAGAGGAGGTAAACGTGGACCTGTAGGAATTAGTAGAGATTATTATACTTCTGCAAGTAAGATAAATCTAAGCCCTGAGGCAGAAGAGTTACTTGCCAACTTAAAGGAAGTTAGAAAGAGCATTGCGGCTAGAGAGAAGATGCCGGCCTACATCATCTTTGGTGATAAGACTTTGATGCAAATGTGTATCTATCGTCCAACAAGCTACGAGGAAATGCTTGGTATCTCTGGTGTTGGTGAGAATAAGAATAAAAAATATGGCCTTGAATTTGCTAGAGAAATTGCAAAATTTGATGGCAAAAAGATAGATGATAGTGACTGGGATTTGTAAAATAGCTTTAGTAAAATGCATAATATTGACAAAGGTTTCTTTAGAAATTAAAATTTAATTAGATGTTATTGAACGTGATTTTTAATAAAGAGGCCAGTATGAGTGAATTTGAAGCAAGAATTAGATCGCTTATTTTACGAATTATATTAGTAACTATTATATTTGATATAATAAGCAATATTGGATTAACAATTTATTATATAGTTACAGATGATTTAGGTTCGGAAATATCTGTGTATTTGTCGGAACGCATTATAATGCCAACTGCAATTAATGTGCTTGCCCTAATTGCGGCGAAGCGTTTTAATGACTCTAAGAAAGAAACAGCTAAGTCAAAATATTGGGCATGTGCTATGGCCTTTGCAACAGTAGTAGGGGCTTTAGCGGTTTTCCAATGCTATTTTCCATGCCTTTGGACAGGACCTGCAATAGCCATGATCTTTTGTAGCATTTTCCATGACTTTAAATTAATAAGGGTAATGTTTATCTACAGTATGGGCATTATTGCCCTAGCCTACGTCTTTGTGGTGGGGGATTATCCTGAGAATATGTCCTTTTACATGCAGTGCGCTATAGTTAGTGCCATTATTACAGTGATTGCATTTTTATTAGCAAACGCCATGGAGGAATATGCAAGAAATGTGGCAAAGCTTAATAGGGAAAATCTTGAAAAAGAGATAGAGCTTAAAAGAAGACTAGATTTCGACCCTTTAACAGAGGTACATTCAAGAGGTTATATGGATTTGCGTGGCGAGGAGATGCTTAAAAATGCTGATAGATTTAATCCAGTAACTGTTGCTATAATAGACATTGATGATTTTAAACAAATTAATGATAAATATGGACATGAAAATGGAGATAAGGTTTTAAGGACTTTGGGACTTCTCCTAAACAGTCTTATTGATGAGAGACATACAATCGTTGGCAGATACGGCGGCGAGGAGTTCTTATTTATTTTTGAAGGAGGCAACATAAGCGAGCATGAGGCATTACTTGATGCCCTAAGAGAGAGCTTTTCTCTTATAAATTATGCTTTTATGGGGCCAACTAATAACTCTTGTTCCTTTAGTGGAGGCATCACTGTGACCTATGAAAGACAGCATTTAGATGAGGTCTTTAAGGTGGCAGATGAGGCGCTTTACATTGCTAAGGGCAAGGGGAAAAATAACATAGTTAGGAAGTAAAGGTTAAGTTTATGAAGAATTACAAAATGACTGTATGCTATGACGGTAGTAGATTTTACGGATGGGAGCACCAGCCAGATATAGAGATGACAATTCAGGGAAAGCTTGAGTCGGTTTTAAAGGAAATGCTAGGCCAGGAAGTAGAGGTTATTGGTTGTGGTAGGACCGATGCAGGAGTTCATGCTAAGGCATACATTTGCAATGTCCACATGGAAACTGAAATGTCAGAGAAGGAAATCAGGGATTATATGAATCACTATCTACCTGATGATATCGGGGTTAATGAGGTGAAGGTGGCTTCGGATAGATTCCACGCTAGATATAATGCCATGGGTAAAACTTACCAGTATGCTTGTTATATCGGGGATAAGAAGCCTGTATTTGATAGAAAATATGTCACAGTCCTTGAGGGCAAAATTAACGTCGAGGCTATAAAAAAGGCCGCAAGTTACTTAGTCGGAGAACATGATTTTAAGTCTTTTTGTGGAAACCCAAAGATGAAGAAGTCCACAGTTCGAGAAATTTATTCTATAGATGTTACATGTAGAAATGGCTATATGTATCTAACATATCATGGAAAGGGATTTTTACAGTATATGGTAAGAATTCTTTCAGGAACCTTAATTGAGGTAGGAGAGGGAAAGAGAAGCCCAGAGTCTATTATAGATTTGATTGAGGCTAAGGATAGAAGCCTTGCTGGACCAACCGCTCCTGCAAGGGGATTAACTCTATTAAAAGTTCACTATGCCAAATAGAAGAAACAAAACTTGTTATAGATATCAAAAATTCAATCTTTTATGGAAATTTATGCCTATATAATGTAAAATAAAGGTTGTTTATCTCATTTGCAGATAAATATGAGTTTAGTTGGAGTCGCAATTTCTAACTAGACAAGACTTGATAATATAGGGAGGTTTTTAAAAAGATGACCCAGAAAACTAAAGTGGCCAACGTGTTTTTCAGAATAGTGATTTTTCTTGGCCTTATCGCATCAATTGTAGGAATTGTTGAGATGTGCTTGATTGCACTAAAAGAGAATTATTCAACTAATACCGCTGTAATTTATTATGGCATGGCGAATAACCTATTTATTTGGACAATTGCCTTCATGGTTCTTACAGGAATTTCAGTTTTAGCTTTTATTATGAATTTTGTTTCACATAAGGCAGTGGGTACCCTTTCTTATGTATTAAGAACAATTTTCATCTTTGTTGAAGCTTTGATTAACATTATTTTATGCACTGTAGCTTATGTATTTAACGTAGTTGCCGCAGTACTTCTTGGATATTTACCAGTAAAGAAAGTTTATGAAGTTAATTCATATATCGACGATGTAGATAAGCTTGAAACCTTAGTTGCAATCCTTGTATTTGCAACAATTGCAGCTTTTATCTTTTATTTGATTTTAAGTGTTACATCAATTGTTTCACTTCATAAGATGAATAATAAGCTTTCTGAAAATGCATCACAGCCACAACAGAAGAATTATACAGCACAGGCAACTGAAGAAGTGACTTTAGAGGAAGTTGCCAGGACTCCAGTAGAGCAGGTAAAGCCTACAACTGAGACAGCAGCTAAAGATCTTGCAGTAGAGCCTGAGACAGAAGCTAAGGATTTTGCAATAGAGCCTGAGACAGTAGCTCCAGTAGTTCAGACAGAGTCTACAGTTCAGAGTCAGGATTTTTCAGGATTTAATAATAACTAAAATTAAAGAGCAGGAATAATCCTGCTCTTATGTTCTTTATAGCAAATTAGGAGGCTTATGGATAAGGTATATAGAAAAAGACAACTTGCATTTAGCATAGTTCTTTTACTTGGAGAACTAACAGGAATTAGATCTGTTATTTATATGTTAACATTTATTGGAAATTATAAGGATTTATCAGATGCTTCAGCTTTTGAAATGGGAGCTTCAGTGGGACTAAATTATATGCTTTTTTCAGTGCTTATAACTATAAGCTTCATTTTAAGTATTAGAGCTAAAGCAGCAGTTAAGCATATGGAGTATCTTAGTCGTAACATTGATATGGTCATTGCGGTAATAATTACAAGTTCATCTTCAGTGGCAGTGTTTATTGTCATGATGCTTGGCTGTGCAAGATATTTAGGCGATATGGATATGCTTGCAAGAATTTATGAGTCAGAAGAAGTTAAGTTACTTATCTCAAATCCGCAGGAGTTCTACATTTACATGATTGCAGTAGCGATTATTTTACCACTAGCAATTAAGTCGATTTTTGACATTATTAATTACTTTAGAACTAGAAAAATAGAAGATTAAGAGATTAAAAGATAAATATAGAAGAAAAGAAGAAGTAAAAGATTATTGAAAATGAGGAAGTAAGTGGGAAAAAATGAAACTAGTAACACCTAAGTATTATGAGGAATTTAAATGCATCGCGGGAGACTGCACAGATACTTGTTGTGCAGGTTGGGATGTGGATGTAGACAAGAAATCAAACGATTTTTACAAGACAGTAACAGGACCTTTCGGGGATAGACTAAAGGCGGTTTCTGTAGATGATGAAGAGGGCGGCTGCACATTTACCTTAACAAAGGAAAAAAGATGTCCCTTCTTAAATGATGCTAATCTTTGTGATTTATATACAGAGTTAGGAGAGGACAAGCTTTGCGATACCTGTGCAGAGTTTCCAAGATTTATTAACAATTTTGGCGCCTTAAGAGAGATGGGAATTGCACCATCTTGTAAGACAGCTGGGGAAATTATATTTGCCAAAAGAGGAATGATGGAATTTAGCGAATCCGATATTGATGAGGAGATTGCTCTTAATGACATCGACCCTTTTGTATATATGCTTCTTAGAAGGGCAAGAAAGCTAAGCTTTAACTTAATTAATGACACGGATTATAAGTTAGGCGAGCGTATTGCGGCCTTCCTTGCAATGAGCAGGGATGTTCAGCGACTTCTTGATATTCAGGAAGATGAGAAGATAGGCAACGTGCTAAAGGCCTATGAGAATAAGGATTTGGTGGATGAGGCCATTAAAAACATTAGAAAGAGACGTCTTGATGCAGATACTCTTTCGGCAAGAAAACTTGGTTTCCCTCAGGATGCTAAGTATTTTGAGCAGATCAAACACTACTTTGATAGTTTTGAAGGTATGGAAGTTATCAACCCTGATTGGTATAAAGTCTGTCAGGCTGTGGATAAGTTCTACGAAGATATCAAGGAAAGTAGAAAAGCTATTGAATTAAAGGACGAATTCAATGAATACTACAAGGATAGACTTGCTGAGTATGACCAGTTATTTAACTACACAATTTTTAGATATCTATTAGATGCAGTTAATGACTACGATTTACTCTTAAAAACTACAATTTGTATTGTTTGGTATATTGTTTTAAAGGCAGCAGACATTGCGGTTTGGTATTGCAATGGAAAGACACTATCCTTTACAGAACAAGTTGATATAGCACATTTATACTCAAGACAATTTGAACACTCCTATTCTAATTTTGAAGTGTACAACGAAATGTTTGAAACAAATGAAATATATTCCGTAACTAATCTAGAAGCAATTTGCTTAATGTTTGACTAGTTTGGAATGACAAGAAAGGTAATTTTAGTATGAAGATGATAATGAGGTATTTGGAAAAATTCAAAAAAGAATGCGTATTAGCACCACTTTTTAAAATGCTAGAAGCAGTATTTGAACTTTTTGTTCCTATTGTAGTTTCTGCAATTATCGATAAGGGTATTGCAAACGACGATATTGCTTTTATTTTAAAATGCAGTGTAATGCTTGTATTCCTTGCGATAATTGGACTTGCAAGTTCAATAACCGCTCAATATTTTAGTGCGAAGGCAGCCATTGGATGTGCAACAAAACTAAGATATAGCGTGTATGAGCATATCTTAGGATTATCTTTTACAGATTATGATGAAGTTGGAACATCCACATTGATTACAAGATTAACTTCTGATATTAATCAGATTCAAAATGGTGTTAACTTAGTTTTAAGACTATTCCTTCGTTCACCATTCATTGTATTTGGTGCAATGATTATGGCTTTTACAATTAATGTAAAGATCGCTCTTGTATTCGTGGTTACAATTCCTGTATTAGCATTTATTGTTTTTGGAATTATGCTTATTACAAGACCTATGTATCGCGATGTTCAGAATAAGTTAGATAAAGTCCTTTTAACTACTAGAGAGAACTTAACAGGTGTTAGAGTTATTCGTGCTTTTAATAAGCAGGCTAAGGAAAATGTAAAGTTTAAGGCAGAAAACGAAGACCTCAATATGCTTCAGAGAGTAGTTGGTAGAATATCAGGTCTTATGAATCCTTTGACTTATGTGGTTGTAAATGCTGCTATTGTAGCCTTGATTTACTTTGGTGCTATCAAGGTTAACACAGGCTCTATGACACAGGGACAGGTTGTTGCCCTTTATAACTATATGTCACAGATTTTAGTAGAGTTAATTAAGCTTGCTAACCTTATTGTAACTATTACTAAGGCCCTTGCTTGTGCAGGTAGAGTAGAAAGCGTATTAGCTATTGAATCTTCTATGGATTTTGTAGAAAAGAGACAGGAATTAGGTCTTGATGAAAATGTATCTAATAATCAGCCTAAGTTAGAACTTCGCAATGCATCCCTATGCTATAAGGGAAACAGCGAGGACTCAGTTTCTAATATAAATCTTGTTGCCAAGAAAGGTGATATGATTGGAATCATTGGTGGTACTGGTTCAGGTAAAACTACAGTGGCCAATCTTATTTCTAGATTTTATGATGCAACAAAGGGTAGCGTACTTATTGATGGTGTAGATGTTAAGGATATCCCTAGAGAAGAGCTTGTAAAGAAGGTATCAGTTTGTATGCAGAAGGCTGTTTTATTTAGTGGAACAGTAAGAGAGAACTTAACAATGGGTAGAAAGGATATCCCAGAGGAAGTTCTTGAAAAGGCAGTGGAAGTTTCTCAGTCTAAGGAATTCTTATCAAAGAAGGAAGGCTATCTTGATTACATGATAAATCAAGGGGCTAAGAATCTTTCAGGTGGTCAGAAGCAAAGACTTAATATTGCAAGAGCACTTTCAGCAAGTCCAGAAATTCTTATTTTAGATGACTGTTCTTCAGCCCTTGATTATGCAACAGATGCAGCACTTCGAAACGCAATCGTAAGAGACTTAAAAGATGTAACAACTGTTATTATTTCACAGAGAGCCGCTTCCTTACTTAATTGTACAAAGATTATTGTACTTGATGACGGTAAGATGGTAGGTGAGGGAACTCATGAAGAGTTACTTGAAAACTGCGAAATTTATAAGGAAATCTACGATTCTCAATTTAGCTCACAGGCTAAACTTGTAGGAGGTGCACACTAATGAGTAAAAATAATAATAAGAAAACAGTAATTTTTAAGATTTTAGATAGAGTAAAAAGATATAGATTAGCCCTTACAACTAGTGTTGTTATGGCGATTGTAACAGTAGCTTGTCAGCTTTATGTGCCAATTTTAATTGGTAGAGCTATTGATTTAATTGTAGGTCCTGGAGAAGTGGATTTTACAGGTATTGCAAAGGTTTTAGGACAGATTGGAATATTTATCTTTGGGGTATTTTTATCTCAGTGGATCATGAATATGTGTAACAACAAGATTACCTTTGGTGTAACAAAGGACATTAGAGATGAGGCTTTTGATAAGATTGAAACTCTCCCTCTAAAGTACATTGACGGTAATTCTTATGGTGATATCGTAAGTAGAGTAATTGCCGATGTAGATACATTTGCAGACGGCTTACTTATGGGCTTTACACAGTTCTTTACAGGTGTGCTAACAATTATTGGTACTCTCGGCTTTATGTTCTTTATTGACTTTAGAATAACATTGCTTGTATTCTTACTTACACCACTTTCACTTCTTATTGCTTGGTTTATTGCAAAGAAGACCTTTAACAGCTTTAAGAGACAGTCAGAGACTAGAGGCGAGCAGACAGCGCTTATTGATGAATCTATTAACGGCGTAAAGATTATTAAGTCTTTTAATAGTGAGCAGAAGTATCTTAAAGAATTTGATGAAATTAATGAACGACTTGCAGATTATTCTTTAAAGGCTGTATTCTTCTCAAGTTTAACAAATCCATCAACTCGTTTTGTTAACTCTCTAGTTTATGCAGTAGTTGCTGTAAGTGGTGGTATTTTAGCTATTAACGGCGGTATTTCCGTTGGTGAACTTGTTTCATTTTTAAGTTATGCAAACCAGTATACTAAGCCATTTAACGAAATTTCAGGCGTAGTTACTGAATTACAGAACTCAATTGCTTGTGCCGCTAGAATTTTTGAGCTTATTGAAGAAGATTCAGAGATTTCAGATGAGGGCAAGTTAGAGCTTTCAGAAGTTTCTGGTAAGGTTGATTTGGAAAATGTATACTTCTCATATACAGAAGACACACAGTTAATTACAGACTTTAACTTAGATGTTAAGCCAGGCCAGAGAATTGCTATCGTTGGTCCAACGGGTTGTGGTAAAACTACATTAATTAACCTACTTATGCGTTTCTATGATGTTAATGAAGGAAGCATTAAGATTAGTGGTCATGACTTAAGAGACATAACAAGAGAGTCTTTAAGAAATGGCTTTGGTATGGTATTACAGGAGACTTGGCTTAAGTCAGGTACAATTAGAGATAATATCGTTATGGCTAAGGAAGATGCCAGCGAAGAAGAGATTATTAATGCTTGTAAAGAGGCTTATTCATGGGGCTTTATTAAGAAGTTACCAAAGGGCCTTGATACTGAGATTGGTGAAGATGGCGGAAGTCTTTCAGCAGGTCAGAAGCAGCTTTTATGTATTACAAGAATCATGCTTGCTAACCCACCAATGCTTATCTTAGATGAGGCTACATCTTCAATTGATACAAGAACAGAATTAAAGATCCAAGATGCATTTGCAAAATTAATGAATGGAAAGACAAGCTTTATCGTAGCCCACAGACTTTCAACAATTAAAAATGCAGACGTAATCTTGGTTATGAAAGACGGAAATATATTAGAACAGGGAAATCATGAAGAGCTATTAAAGGCTAATGGTTTCTATAAGAAGCTTTACGACAGTCAGTTTATTAAGGCTTCAGATGAAGAGGAAGAGTAATAAAGAGGTAATTTTATGGCATTTATTCAGGTAGAAAATGTGACTAAGCGTTATGGCAAGAATTACATTTTAAAGGATATAAATCTTGAGGTAAATAAGGGTGAATGTGCTGTTATTATTGGCGCAAACGGCTGCGGTAAGACAACACTTTTATCAATACTTGCAGGAAGTAATAAGGCTAGTTCAGGAAAGATAATTATTGACGGAGTTAATGCGATTTCAAATAGCAAAAGTTTTGATAAGATGATTGGATACATCCCTCAGGAAAATCCACTACTTGAAGGACTAAGTGTTAGAGATAATCTTAAATTTTGGTATGTTGGCACTAACAGAAATATGGAGGAGGACCTAAAGTCAGGTGCTCCTGCCATATTTGGTGTCACAAAATTTCTTGATAAGAAGGTGGAGCAGCTATCTGGCGGTATGAAGAAGCGTCTTAGTATTTGTGCGGCCCTTGCAAAGAATCCACCAATTCTTATTCTTGATGAGCCAGGGGCTTCTCTTGATATTGTTTGTAAGCAGGAAATTAAGGAATACATTGAAAGATATATGGCAGTTGGCGGAACGGTGATTCTAGCTAGCCATGAGGATTATGAGATTAATCTTGCAACGAAAATGTATCTATTAAATGATGGCGTTCTAAAGGAAGTGGCAGTTGGTAGTCACAATGAGATTATGAGGGGACTAGCACGATGAAAAAGAAATTAGAGTATTTAAGACTACAGATTATTAGTAGTTTTACTTGGGTCCCTAAAATAATTTTGGTGTCGCTAATCTTAGCAATAATCATTGGGGCAGCAGCCTTTGGAATTTCAGCTTATACAACAGATTCAGATAATTCCCATCTTTTAAAGGTGGCTATTTGTTACGATGAAGAAGATAGTTCAAAATATATTAGACAGGCAGTTGATTTAATTGCAGATGAAGACACGGTTTCAGCGGTTTGTACTTTTATTGAGTTAGATAAGGACAGCGCCCTTAAAGGTCTTAAGGATGGCACAATAGATGTGGCAGTTATTATTCCAAAGGGTTTAATAAGAAGCATCATGAATGGCCAAAATAAGACCATAGAGCTTATATTCCCAAGCGTTGGTGTAAATAACTCCTCATATATTTATCAGGAGATGATAAGCGCAGGAACAAGCGTTGTAAGTACAGCTGAGGCTGGAGTTTATTCTATGGATGATGTTCTAAATACCCTATTTAGAGATCAGAAGGATAAGCAGGTAGAATTAGAAAATAAGCTAAGTGAAATCTACTTCACTTATGGCCTTGATAGAAGCATTTACTTTAGCGTAACAGATGTTTCAAAGACAGAAGGCCTATCCACAACTCAATTTTACATTGCCACAGGTTTTATGCTACTTCTCTTGTTTAGCGGTATTGTATGCGAAAAGCTCTTTGTGGTAAACAATAATAGTTTGACTAAAGTACTAAGAATTTCAGGCATTAAAGAGGGCTATATAAGTTTTTCTAGAATAACAGGAATTTGCCTGGTTTACACAGCCTTTTTCTGGCTTGTATGCATTTTCATAGGAATAATTGGGCTTCGTTTCCCAGCAGTCTTTGACTACTACGAGCTTAGCTCTCCTCTTGATTTAATCACTTCTTTAATCGGACTTTTAGTGATTAATTACGCAATTCTTAGCTTTATATATTTTATCTTTATCTTAATTGATAACACAATTTATAAGGTTATTGGCCTTTTCATAATCGGAATAGTATTTATGTATATGTCGGGCTGCATCATTCCAAGCTCCCTTCTTCCAAACGCAGTAAGAATCCTTGGACAGTGCCTTCCAACTTACTATTTCTTTAGACTCATAGGACAGATAATGACTACTAACATTAGTCCAATTTTGCTTTTTGAAAATGTATTGATAGCGGTAATTCTAACAGTACTTGCAAGTTTGGTGCTTAAATTTAGAGTTAGAAAGGAGTAGTTATGAAAAGGGTTTTATTTTGGATTTATTTAATGCTAAAGAAGCAGCTAAAAAATCCCTTTATTGTTGGACTTTTAATTGCTATTCCTTTAGTGACTTTAATTGCAAAGAACATTCCTGCTTTGAATAAAACGGACACGATGCAAGTAGGATTGTGTTTGTTAGATGAAGATGAAATGACAGTGCAGGCTGCTAATGCTCTAGTTTCTGGCGACTATTCGGTAGATTTTTACATAGCCGATTCTAGAGAGGATTTAGTAAATGACATAGTTAGCAAAAAGACAGAGTGCGGATATGTATTTAGCGAGAACATTTCCGAAAAAATTATGGAAGATGATTATAACGGCTGCATTGAGTGCGTTATAAATGAATCTAATTACGTTAGTTCTATGACTAACGAGATTGTATTTTCTCAACTTTTTAAGAGCTTTGCAGATGATATCTTGGTGAAATTCATAAAGGAAAACAAGGTATTCTCTTTGGATGCAGCAAAGGCTGTGGTTAATGCAAAAGCTAGCTATGAAAAATATTTATCAAGTGATCAGACTTTCCACTTAACCTTTACAACACTTGATAACGATGGACAATCCACTAGACAGATGACACAGACAACAGGAAAATTCCCACTTAGAGCAATACTTTATATTTTAATATTTGCCGGTGGTTTATTTGGTGTGGCTTGGTTTTTAGAAGACGAGGCCAAGGGAAGCTATGTAACCCTATCAAAGAGATACAAGATTTTAGCAAGACCTGTATATGCCTTTATTGGCGCTTTTCTTTTTTGGATTTCTTCAAGCATTGCCTTGCTTATTGCAGGTAGCAAGATAAGTCCAAAGACGGTTTTACTTGGTATTGCCTATGTGTTCCTTGTAACAGCCTATGCCTGGATTCTTGGAATGATCTTTAGAAGAATCGAGAATTACATAGCAATTACTTTTGTTTTAATTGTTGCCTGCTTTATCTTCTGTCCAGTATTTATCAATATTTCTCTTTATATTGATGCGGCAAAATATATCAGCGCAATCCTTTTGCCAAGCTGGTTTATATAGATAACGAGGTGTTTTAATGAAAATATATTTAGCTAAGGCCGATACAATCGCAGATTACAGCGACATGGCCTATGCAAAACTTACAAACTATCGAAAGAAAAAAACAGACAAATTACACGTAGAACTAGCAAGACTAACAAGCATAACTGCAGGGCTCTTGCTAAATTATGCCACTAAAGATTATTTGAATGCAGGAAGTGATGAGACTGCTGCAGGCTTGGGGGCTATCTCTCAGGCAAATACAGCCTTCCTTGAATCTTCAATAACTGAGATTTCTTCAGATGAATTGTTTGATGCTTATGATCCAGCTTATGATTTTGAAATCGAAGAGCTTGGTCAGGGAAAGCCAGTGTTTAAAGAAAGAACAGACCTTTACTTTAACATTTCCCACACAGCTAACATTGTAGTTGTGGTTATGGCTGGAAAGCCTATTGGCATCGACATTGATGGCAACAGAAATTTTAGCGACAGAATGATAGATAAATTTTATTCAAAAAAAGAAGCTCAATGGGTTTATGGAAATGAACTTAGAAAGTCAGATAGATTCTTTAATATCTGGACTATGAAGGAAGCTTTTTCAAAGATGCGTGGGGATGGCATTGCAAGAACAATTCTCAATTTAGAATTCTTGCATGACACAGACCAGGTAGAATGTATCTTTAATGGCGAAAAGCAAGACGTGTTAATTGAAGAGCAAGAATATTACGGATATAAAATAGCAGTGATTAGGGAGGCCTAGTCACTGCTTTTTTGTGGCTTGATATTGCGCGGCTGTTTATTTTGGGAAATTTTGGAATTGTAGTGGCGAAATAAATAGGAATTATTAGGATGATTTCGGGGCCAAAATTGGAATAATTGACCTAGGGTGATATTTTTCGCTTCTAGGTACTATGAAAATTAGAAATCAAGAAGCTAAAATTGACCCTATAGACTTAGTTTATATGGATTGGGATTAAATCCCTAATTAAGCAAGTTGGAATAGTAGGAAGTTTTGTGACTTTTTAGGAAGAAATCTAGCTATTAGGTCAACAATTGAAAAATATGCAATTTTTTGAATCTAGCAAACATTGACCTAACGGGAGCTAAAAACAGTCCCTAGGTCAATTTCAACTTGCCAAACAAGAACAAACCGGCTTCATAAAAGTAAAAAAGCAAGTAGGAAGCCCAGAGCATTGACCTAATGGGAAGAAAAAACTATCCTAGGTCAATTTAACCCGGAACGTGAAAACTTCACGACCATTCCAACTTGCTAAAAGAGGTATAAGCGGTAGAGTTAGATTAGTGGGCTTGCATTTTGTGGTGGTGTATTGTAAAACGCAATGACCGTTTTACAATACACCACTTACAGCATCTTACTAATCCAACTCATCAATATGCTTCTTAACTATATCCGCAATGATATCTGCGCATCTTTCTGGTCCAATAACACCAGTATTTAAGCAGATGTCGTAATTGTGGTAGTCACCCATTTCCTGATGAGTATACTGCTTATAATATGTTTCTCTTAAAATGTCGTGTCTTTCACGGGCCTTCTTAGGATTGAGGCCGAAATTTTCTTCAAGCTCACCTGTACGCTTTGTACGAACTTCTTTATCGGCGTATAGGAAAACGTTAAAACATGGAATTCCAGCTTGCTTTAAAACGTAGCCGGCGCAACGACCAACGATGATACAAGGCTTCTTTGAAAGGTTAATAATAACTTCCTTTTGTGCATGGAAGATTCCATCATAAGAACTTGTATAAACCATGGCGTTGTTCATAAGGCTGTTCATAAAACGAGTAGCACGGCTCATAGCCTCGCCTTCTCTTCTAATATCATCTTCAGAATAACCGCTTCTTTTAGCAGTTTCCTTTACGAAATCCTTGTCATAAAAAGGAATGTCTAGAGTGTCAGCTAGGCGCTTTGCAACTGTACGGCCATAGGCTGCGTATTCTCTACTGATAGTGATTACTGGATATTTTAAATTTTCCATAAAACCCCTCCTGGTAAATGTGATTTGATAGTGGCGGCCCTTATGGGCTGCCACTTTTTAAGTACATTTTTAAAATTGATTTCAAATTAAATAATAACTAGTTACTAATTACTTGAAGCTAAATCTCTAGGATTACGCTTGCTATTAATATATAGGTAAACTAGGCCAGCAAGTAATAATAAGAGACCAAATAGATCTGTTACGGTTGCTGGATGAATAAGCATAAGTCCACCTACGGCGATGATTAATCTTACAACTATGTTCATGTCTGTGAAGCAGTAGCCCTCAAGAGCCGCAGCTAAACCAAATACACCAAGCACTGATGTTACACAGATAAATGCGATTGATAACGGATTTGTATCAATAAGAAGCATTGCTGGGTTGTAACAGAACATATATGGTACGATGAAGGCTGCAATGGCAAGCTTTGAGGCCTGGAAGGCGGTCTTCATTGGGTTACTCTTGGCAATTGCTGAACCGGCATAGGCTGCAAGGGCAACTGGTGGAGTAATATCAGCAACAATACCAAAGTAGAATACAAAGAAGTGAGCTGCCATTGTAGGAACGCCCATTCTAACAAGGATTGGAGCTGTTGTAGCAGCCATGATACAGTAGTTAGCTGTTGTTGGAACACCCATACCAAGGATGATACAACAAATCATTGTAAGCACTAATGCGATGATTAAGTGGTTACCAGCAACACCGACAATGGCGTTAATAAGGTCATTTGCAAGACCCGTCATTGTAATAGCACCTGAGATAATTCCGGCTACACCACAAGCGGCACCAACAGTAATTGCGCTCTTACCGCCTTGTTCAAGGGCCTGTAAAATCTTCTTAGGTGTAATTCGATTTTCCTTATCAAATAAACTAACAAAGATAGAGAGGAGAATTGCAAATGTTGCAGCTCTCTGCATTGTCATATAATTTCCTGAAACCCAAACCACAAGCATTACAAGTGGAAGGAGGAGATAAATTTTCTTAATAAGCTTACTCATCTTAGGAAGTTCTTCCTTAGGGATTCCAGTAAGTCTGAGCTTTTTAGCTTCAAGGTGTACTGAAATGAAAATTCCTAGGAAGTAAAGTGCAGCAGGAAGAATAGCTCTTCCAATGATGCTTGAGTAAGGTACGCCAACGAAATCTGCCATAAGGAAAGCGGCAGCACCCATGATAGGAGGCATAATCTGACCACCTGTTGATGAAGCAGCCTCAACAGCCGCAGCAAATTCAGGCTTATAGCCAGTTTCCTTCATCATAGGAATTGTTACAGAACCTGTTGTAACAGTGTTGCCAACAGATGAACCAGAAACCATTCCGCAAAGTGCAGAAGAGATAACGGCTACCTTAGCTGGACCACCGGCAAATCTACCAGCGATACTGTTAGCAAGTTTAATAAAGAACTCTGAGATACCTGTCTTTTCAAGGAAGGCACCAAAGATAATGAATACTACAATGAATTTCGAGCAAACATTAACAGGTGTTGAGAAAATTCCTTCCTTAGTATAAAAGAGGTTTCTAACTAAGTACTTTAAACGTCCCAAAAACTCTGGGTTTGTAAGACCAACTGTAAGGGCATAGATTACAAAGAATCCAGCTACTATTAAGATAGGAATACCAACGCATCGTCTTGTAACCTCCACAAGGGCTGCAATAGCAATGATTCCAATAATAATCTGATACCATTCAAACTTTGTTCCTAAGTTTACGATAGTGTTAGCATTTAAGGCAAAGTACATATATGAGGCAGTGCCTAGTATCATGAAAATGATGTCGTAAACGGGAATGTGATTCGGTGTTTGTTCACCCTTCTTTGCAGGATATATTAAAAATCCCATTAGGATAATTAGCCCCATAAAAGAAGTAAGTCGTATTTCTTCAAGGAAGGTTGCAAAAAGTGTTACATAAATACACCAAAGTGAAAATGCCACAAGCACCAGTGTAATGGCGATTTTTGGCTTTCCTTCCCAAATACGAGTGTTACTTTCTCTGTCGTATTTTTTCATAACAGAGTTTATTGTTTCCTCAGAAACCTCCGGAGTGGAGTTTATCTTATTTAAGTTTTCGCTCAATATTTAATCCTCCCTTTTAGTTTTCATCTGTATTAACTGTGTAACCTTTTTCAGCAAAATACTTTGCAGCTCCTGCATGATAAGGAACAGTAGTAATATCTGTTGCAGACTCTAGAGTAAGTTCCGCACCCTTAGAGTTTTCTAGCTTAATGTCCTCAACGTGGTCAAAGATGGCTGCTGTTAGATTATAGACAGTTTCTTCATCCACATCTGCTGAAACAATTAAAGTTGCCTCAACTGCTACAGTTTGAATATCTTCATCCTGATCTGGATAAGTTCCAGCAGGAATTGTATAAGCCTTGTAATAAGAGTAGTCTGATAGGATCTTCTCCTGTAACTCTTCGTCAATTGAAATTAGGTTAACACCATTAGTTGTTGCAAGTTCTGTAATAGCTGTTGTTGGTGTACCTGATACAATAAAGGCAGCATCAATTCGGCCATCCTTTAAGGCCTCCTTTGAATCTTCAAAGGACTGATACTGTGGCTTGATGTCGTCGATATCAATGCCGGCAGCATTAAGAATATCTATAGCGTTAAAGTAAACGCCTGAACCCGCTTGTCCAATAGAAACTCTCTTACCCTTTAAATCCTCAACACTTGTAATTGAGTCATCCATTGTAATAATCTGAACTGTTTCTGAATAAAGTGAGGCAAGAACTCTGAAATCTGTGGTAGCGCCATCATTTTCAAAAGCTCTAGTTCCCTCCCAAGCATATGTCATAACGTCGGACTGTGTAAAAGCTAATTGGAAGTCCCCGTCGTGAATACTTTGAATATTAACTTTAGATCCTCCAGTTGAAACTGCTACTGCCTTAACATCGGCGTAGTTTTTCATATACTGTGCAATTATTCCACCATAAGAATAGTAAGTACCGGATGTTCCACCTGTACCAAACATCATTCTTTGGGATGATTGTGAGCATCCTGTCATTGTGCCAAGAAATAAGCACATGCAGACAAGGCATGCACATAATTTTTTAAAAGTTCGCATGTCTTTCTCATTTCCTTTCTGTTGTTTGTAGTCTATGTCCTTTTTATACCATATTTTAGGATATAAATAAAGGACAGGGTCGACTTACTACAAATCATTTAATATTTAAAAGCTCGCTGGCTAGTAATATTAAAGGGAAATATAGTAGTCACCATGTCCTTAAAGTTTGTTATATATTAGGCCTTAGCCCTTTGAAAATGTAATTAATATTGTAATTACTTATTCTCCTGATAGTTAACAGCTGCCTCAACAAAGCCCTTGAATAATGGATGTGGTCTGTTTGGACGAGACTTAAGTTCTGGATGAGCCTGTGTTGCAACAAACCATGGGTGAGTTGGGATTTCAACCATTTCTACGATTCTACCGTCTGGTGAGATACCTGAAAGGAGCATACCATTTTCAGATAAAACCTTACGGAAGTCGTTGTTAACTTCATATCTATGTCTGTGACGCTCATGAATTGTTTCTTCGCCATATAACTTATAAGCAAGGGAATCCTTATTTAATACACATGGGTAAGAACCAAGTCTAAGTGTACCACCAATATCATCAATGCCTTCCTGATCTGGCATAAGGTGAATTACTGGATGTGTTGTGTTAGGATCTAATTCCACTGAATGAGCATCTTCGTAACCAAGTACGTCTCTTGCAAATTCAACGATTGATAACTGCATACCAAGGCATAAACCAAGGAATGGAATCTTGTTCTCTCTAGCAAACTTAATTGCTGTAATCTTACCTTCGATACCTCTGTTACCGAAACCACCTGGAACTAAGATACCTGAAACATCGCCGAGAATCTCAGCAACATTATCATTAGTAACAGTTTCAGAATCTACCCACTTAATATCAACTTCAGCAAGGTTTGTGATACCACCGTGCTTAAGGGCTTCAACAACTGAAATGTAAGCATCGTGAAGGGAAATATATTTACCAACTAATGCAACCTTAACCTTCTTTGTTGGATGCTTTGCGTTATAGCACATCTGCTTCCATTCTGTAAGATCTGGTTCAGGACATGGGAGATTTAAACATTCACAAGCAACTTCTGCTAAATGCTCATCTTCCATAGCAAGTGGAGCATCATAGAGAATATCTACATCTAAGTTCTGTAAAACGTGTGACTTAGGTACGTTACAGAATAATGCAATCTTGTCCTTAAGACCTGGTTCAAGTGGATGCTCAGTTCTACAAACTAAGATATCTGGCATGATTCCCATACCCTGTAACTCCTTAACTGATGCCTGAGTTGGCTTTGTCTTCATTTCACCTGAAGCCTTAAGATAAGGAATAAGTGTTACGTGGATAAGAATTGCATTCTCCTTACCAACTTCGTGCTGGAACTGTCTGATAGCCTCAAGGAATGGCTGAGATTCGATATCACCAACAGTACCACCGACTTCGATAATTGCAATCTTTGTTTCATCGCTTGAGTAGTCTCTAAAGAAACGGCTCTTAATTTCATTAGTGATATGAGGAATTACCTGTACTGTACCTCCACCAAAATCACCACGACGTTCCTTTTGAAGTACAGACCAGTAAACCTTACCTGTTGTAACGTTAGAGTTCTTTGTTAAACTCTCATCTATAAATCTTTCATAATGACCAAGGTCAAGGTCAGTTTCAGCTCCATCGTCAGTAACGAAAACCTCTCCATGCTGTATAGGATTCATAGTTCCTGGATCAATATTAATATAAGGATCGAACTTCTGCATAGTTACCTTATAACCACGCGCTTTAAGAAGTCTTCCTAAAGAAGCGGCTGTTATACCTTTTCCTAATCCGGAAACAACACCACCTGTTACAAATACATACTTAACTGCCATTTTAACCTCCGATTCAAAAAACAAAAGTCGCAAGCGTGCCATTAGTACCTTCTTTGGAAAAAATGACACGCTATGCGACTAAATTATAAAAATTAACTTTGGTATTATAACCCTATCAAAGTTTAAATGCCACAAGATTTACTAAAAAATATCAGAAACTAATAATCTTAAGTGAAAACATTTAGAGAGCTAATTATTTTTATTAATGACTTAAGATTATTATTTGAACGCAGTGTAAGCTTTATGCCCCCGCTTAAAGCTTACTAGTGTCAGAAGGGGTTAAAGCCCCTTCTGACAGGTGGCACAAAGTGCCACTGCGTTCATGAGGAAGAAATTACATTTTCAAAAAATATAAATAATTCTAAAAGCTATAAATCCTTTATATAAGTTTAAGAAAATCAATTTGATTTTTATTGATTTATGAAATATCCTTCTTTATAATTAATTATGTTAGCGCGATAAAACTTGTGTTTTAGCAAGCTTTTCGCAATTTGTGAATTTGAATAACAATATTAATATTAAGGAGAATATAAATGGAGAATAATTACGATAACAATCGTGATGACCGCGATGATCGCAATAAGCGTGATAACAACAAAAAGCCCAAGAATACTAGTCTCATAGTGTTTGTAATAATTGCGGCTATTGTTACATTTGTTGCAATAACATTACTTAATTCATTATTTCAGAACGCTACTTATAAGGAAATAACTTATGATCAGTTCCTTGAAATGATAGATGAAGGAAAGGTTGAGTCGGTATCACTAGAGAATGACAGAATTCTCATCTATCCAACAGATGATGCAAAGGAAGAATCAAACTTAACTGGTATGGAATATACTTATTACACAGGTTATGTTGGAGATGATTCTCTTGTTTCATTATTAAAGAGAAAGGATATCGAGTTTACAGGCTATATTCCAGATTCAAATTCAGCTATTGTTGAATTTTTATTAGCTTATGTATTGCCAATCCTTTTAATTTACGTGGTATTTGCCTTCGTATATAGAAGAATTTCTAAGAGCGGTGGCATGGGCATGGGAATGGGCGTTGGAAAGAGTAACGCCAAGGTTTATGTTCAGAAAAAAACTGGAGTTACATTTAAGAATGTAGCTGGTCAGGATGAGGCTAAGGAGTCTTTAACAGAAATCGTAGACTTCCTTCACAACCCTGATAAATACGTTAAGATTGGTGCTAAGTTGCCAAAGGGTGCACTTTTAGTAGGCCCTCCGGGAACTGGTAAGACATTACTTGCTAAGGCTGTTGCTGGTGAGGCTAATGTTCCATTCTTCTCACTTGCAGGTTCGGATTTCGTTGAAATGTTCGTAGGTGTTGGTGCATCTCGAGTACGTGACTTATTTAAGGAAGCAACAAAGCAGGCACCTTGTATCATTTTCATCGATGAGATCGATGCTATTGGTAAGAGTAGAGATTCAAGATACGGAAGCGGTAACGATGAGCGTGAGCAGACACTTAACCAGTTACTTTCAGAGATGGATGGTTTCGATTCCTCAAAGGGTATCTTTATTCTAGCTGCTACTAATAGACCAGAAGTTCTTGATAAGGCCTTACTTAGACCGGGTCGTCTTGATAGAAGAATTACTGTTGATAGACCTGATAAGAAGGGTAGAGTTGAGACTCTTAAGGTTCATTCAAAGGATGTCCTTATGGATGATTCAGTAGATTTCGAAGAGTTAGCACTTGCAACTAGCGGTTTAGTTGGTTCAGATCTTGCTAACATGGTAAATGAAGCTGCTATCGGAGCTGTTAAGGAAGGCCGAAGCGTGGTTACACAGGCTGACTTAATGAAGGCCTTCGATGTGGTAGTTGCTGGTAAGGAAAAGAAGGAAAGAGTCCTTACTAAGAAGGAAAAGAGAGTTGTTGCCTACCATGAAATTGGACATGCAATTATTCGTGCTATTAAGAATAATTCAGATCCAGTTCAGAAGATTACAATCATTCCTCACACTAACGGTTCTCTTGGTTATGTTCTTAACTTCCCAGAGGAAGAGAAGCACTTAGAGACTAAGGAAGAGATGATGACAGACCTTGTTTCATTAGTAGGTGGTCGTGCTGCTGAAGAAATTGTGATTGGTTCAGTAACTAACGGCGCTTCTGATGATATTAAGAAGGCAACTAATCTTGCTAAGGTTATGATTACTCAGTATGGTATGTCAGATAGATTTGGTCTTGTGGCTTTATCAACTGTTGAAGATCAGTACTTAAATGGTCGTTCAAGTATGAACTGTGCTCCAAGTACAGAGGCTGAGGTTGATGAAGAGGTTCGTAAGATGATTATGGCAGCTTACGAAGAGGCTAAGCAGATTATTCGTGATAACAGAGATGTAATGGATGAGTTAGCTCATTACCTCTATGATCATGAAACAATTACAGGTAAGGAATTTATGAGAATCTTTAGAAAGGCTAAAGGTATTCCAGAACCTGTAGATACATCGGATTTTACAACATCTGAGAAGGTTGCAGAGTCTGTAACATTTAATGAAGATGGAACATACTCATCGACAATTAGTGGTCCAAGCGAGACAGAGATCTGGCAGGATGCTAAATCTGATGAAAATGTTAACGAAGAAGTAAAGACAGAAACTAAGGCAGAGGAAACTTCAGAGGAAATTTCAGAGGAAATTTCTAAAGAAACTTCAACAGATGATTCTCATGATGAAACAGCCGAATAAATGTTTTTATTTCGTGGATAAATTTTAATATTTGATTTATAATAGGCTTATGTATTTTTACATAGGCCTATTTCTTTATAATAAGTAGAAAGTCCTATGATTTGATTAATAACACAGTCAGAGAGTAGGCTCTGCCTAGGGTTAAAGCGCTTTGCGAGGATGCGCAAGCAAATATAGATTATTAGACATTAAGAAGGGTTTTATATTTATGGATTTCACACATTTACATGTTCATACTGAATATTCATTACTTGATGGCTCTTGTAAGATAAAAGAATTAGTGGCAAGAGCTAAGGAACTTGGAATGGACAGTTTAGCTATAACAGATCATGGCGTTATGTATGGCGTTATAGATTTTTATAAAGCTTGTAAGGAAGCTGACATTAAACCAGTACTTGGTTGCGAGGTTTATGTAGCACCGGGCTCAAGATTTGATAAGGGTCAGGGAACTAGCGAAGATAAGTACAATCACTTGGTTTTACTTGCAGAAACTAACGAAGGTTATAATAACCTTATGAAGATTGTTTCAAGAGGCTTCACAGAAGGTTTCTATTATAAGCCAAGAGTTGATAAGGAATTACTTAGACAATATAGCAAGGGAATTATTGCACTTTCTGCTTGTCTTGCAGGAGAGATTCCAAAGTATCTTAAAAGAGGAATGTATGATCAGGCTAAGGATGTTGCCCTAGAATATGAAGATATATTTGGCAAGGGAAACTTCTTTTTAGAGCTACAAGATCATGGAATAGCTGAGCAGCAGTTGGTTAATCCACAGTTGCTTCGTATGTCTAAAGAGACAGGTATTGAGCTAGTTTGTACTAATGATACACACTATATTAAGGCAGAAGATGCCGAGGCTCATGACATTTTACTATGTATTCAGACAGGTAAGAAGGTAGCTGATGAGGATAGAATGCGCTATGAAGGCGGTCAGTATTATTTAAAGACTAAGGAAGAGATGGCGGATTTATTCAAATATGCGCCTGAGGCCTTAACTAATACTCACAAGATTGCCATGCGTTGTAACGTAGATATTGAATTTGGCGTAACTAAGTTGCCACATTTTGACGTGCCAGAAGGTTATAGTTCCTGGACATACCTTAATTATCTTTGCTATTCAGGTTTAAAGAAGAGATATCCTGAACAGTGCAAGGATTTATCCGTGGAGGATTTCGTTAAAAAGGCAGAAGAGGAAGCGGTTGAGGATAGAAAGGACGTAGTGATTAAGGTGGCTGAGGATACGAATAACATTTTCCAAAGACTAGCTTATGAGCTTTCTGTCATCTACTCAATGGGTTATGTTGACTACTTCCTTATTGTTTGGGATTACATAAATTACGCTAAAACTCACAATATTCCGGTAGGCCCTGGTAGAGGTTCTGCCGCAGGTAGTATTGTTTCATATTGTATGGGAATCACAGATTTGGACCCAATTCACTATAGCCTTATCTTTGAACGTTTCCTAAACCCAGAGCGAGTTTCCATGCCCGATATAGACGTGGATTTTTGCTACGAGCATAGACAGGACGTTATTGATTATGTAGTTGAAAAGTACGGTAAAGACTGTGTTAGCCAGATTGTAACTTTCGGTACAATGGCTGCCCGTGCGGTTATTAAAGACGTTGGTCGTGTTATGGATTTGCCATATGCCATGGTGGACAATATTGCTAAGATGGTGCCAAGAGAGATTGGTATCACAATCGATAAGGCCATTAAGGGTAACCCTGATTTAAGGCAAATGTATGAGACAGACGCAACGGTAAAAGAACTAATCGACAAATCTAAGAAGTTAGAGGGCTTGCCTCGTCACGCTTCAATGCATGCTGCTGGTGTACTTATTAGTGGAAAGCCAGTTGAGGAGTACGTTCCGCTATCAGTAGGTTCTGATGGAGCAGTGGTTGCCCAGTTTGTAATGACCACTCTTGAAGAGCTTGGACTTTTGAAAATGGACTTCTTAGGCCTTAGAACTTTAACAGTAATTAAGGATGCGGCTGATTTAGTTAGAGAGAAGAATCCAGATTTTGATATAGATAAAATCGATTATAGCGACAAGGGTGTCTTTGAGGCCATTGGAACTGGAAAGTGCGACGGTATTTTCCAGCTTGAATCTGCAGGTATGAAGTCCTTCATGAAGGAATTAAAACCTCAGAATATTGAAGATTTAATTGCGGGAATTTCCCTTTATAGACCAGGTCCTATGGACTTTATCCCTCAGTATATTGAGGGTAAGAATAATCCTGATAAGGTAGTCTATGACTGCCCTCAGCTAGAGGCTATCTTAAAGCCAACTTATGGTTGTATCGTTTATCAGGAACAGGTTATGCAAATTGTTCGAGACCTTGCAGGCTACTCTTGGGGCCGTTCAGATTTAGTACGTCGTGCCATGTCTAAAAAGAAGGCCTACGTAATGGAGCAGGAGCGTAAGAACTTCATCTATGGTAACGAAGAAGAAGGGGTTAAGGGCTGTATTAAGAATGGAATTAGCGAAGAAGTTGCAGGAAAAATCTATGATGAAATGATTGATTTTGCTAAGTATGCCTTTAATAAGTCCCATGCTGCATGTTACGCAGTGGTTTCCTTCCAGACAGCTTACTTAAAGACTTACTATCCTGTTGAATTCATGGCTGCCCTAATGACATCAGTAATTGATAGAACTGATAAGGTTGCAGAGTATATCTATGCTTCACGCCAGATGGGCATCGACATTTTAGCACCAAGTGTTAATAAGTCGGACATGGGCTTTAGCGTTGAAAATGGAGCAATTCGTTTCGGCCTTTCTGCTATTAAGAATCTTGGTCGCCCTACAATTATGGCGATTTTAAGAGATAGACAGGCATCAGGTGAATTTAAGAGCATGCAGGATTTCATTACAAGAATGTGTACAGATCTTAATAAGAGAGCTGTGGAAAATTTCATCAAGGCCGGAGCTTTTGATGAATTTTATGACAATAGAAATTCTATGTTAACAGTTTATGATAAGATGCTTGATTCTGCTACAAAGCAAAGTAAGGACGCTATGTCAGGTCAGATGTCACTTTTTGATATGGTATCTGATGAAGATAAGACAGGTTATGAGATTCCAATGCCTAAGGTGGCAGATTTTAATAAGGAGCTAGCTCTTGAGTTTGAAAAGGAGGTCCTTGGTGTATATGTTAGTGGACATCCTCTTGAAGAATACGAAGGAATGTGGAAAAAGCACATTTCTGCAAGAACTCTTGATTTCGAGATTGATGAGGAAAGCGGAGAAACAAAGGTTACTGATGGTACAAGACAGACTATTGGTGGCATGATTGTTAATAGAAATATCAAGACTACTAAGAATGGTCAGCTAATGGCCTTCCTTACAATTGAGGATTTAGTAGGAACAGTGGAAGTTGTAGTATTCCCAAGAGATTTTGCAAACAATAGAGCAGTTATTGAGAATTCAGACAAAGTCTTTATTACAGGTAAGGTTCAGGCAAATGTAGACGAGAACGGAAAGCTTATTTGTGAAAAGGTAATTAGCTTTGATAGCGTACCAAGAAAGCTCTGGATTCGTTTTGCTGATCTTAATGAATACGAAGGAGTTAAAGATGCTCTCGTTAATAAATTAAGAAATAAGCCTGGAAAAGATTCAGTAATTATCTACTGTAGCGAAGAAAAAAAGAAGCTGAGCCTAGACAATAACCTTAAAATAGGCGTAGATTCTGAACTCATAAAAGACCTTAGAAAACAGTACGGACCTAAGAATGTTGAGACCACTTAAGATTATTAACTTTTGAGAAAAATGTATTAAAATATATACACAAATCTTTGTTAATGTGTTAACATATAAGGGTAATGGACGTGAAATGGTTAGATTTTGTTGATAACTAATAATTATAAAAATTAAATTTTTATAGGGTGTAGCGTTAGTTATAAATAGAGATTGATATTTTTTTAACCATTGGAAAGGGTATTATATGGCAAAGGAAATTAAGACAATTGGTGTATTAACAAGTGGTGGCGATGCTCCAGGAATGAACGCTGCTATTAGAGCGGTTGTAAGAACTGCTATCAACAAGGGACTTAAGGTTAAGGGTATAGAAAAAGGCTATAATGGTCTTATTAATAATGAAATCGTAGATATGGATAAACACAGTGTTTCTGATATTATTCAGAAGGGTGGTACAATCCTCTACACAGCTAGATGTCTAGAATTCATGACAGAAGAAGGTGTTCAGAAGGCGGTTGAGAACTGTAGAAAGGCTGGCATTGATGGCATGGTTGTCATTGGTGGTGACGGTTCTTTTAGAGGTGCTCAAAAGCTTGCAGCACATGGAATTAACACAATCGGTGTTCCAGGTACAATCGATCTTGATATTGCATGTACAGAATATACAATTGGTTTCGATACAGCTGTTAACACAGCTATGGAAGCTATCGATAAGATTCGTGATACATCTACATCACATGAGCGTTGTTCTATTATCGAAGTTATGGGACGTAACGCAGGTTATATCGCACTTTGGTGTGGTATTGCTAACGGTGCTGAAGATATCTTACTTCCAGAAAGATATGACTGTGATGAGCAGGCTATTATTAACCACATCATCGAAGGTCGTAAGAAGGGTAAGAAGCATCACTTAATTATTAATGCTGAAGGTATCGGTCATTCAACTGGTATGGCAAGAAGAATTGAAGCTGCAACAGGTATTGAAACAAGAGCAACAATCCTTGGTTACATGCAGCGTGGTGGTTCTCCAACATGTAAGGATAGAATGTATGCTTCAATCATGGGTTCATATGCTGTTGATCTTCTTAACGAAGGAAAGTCTAATAGATTAGTAGCTTATAAGAATGGTGCATTTATTGATTATGATATCGATGAAGCATTAGCTATGAAGAAGGACATCAACGAATATGAATTTGATGTAAGTAACTTACTTTCAAGATAATTTTAGCTAATAAGAAAAACATATATAATATAGAAGAAACTCTATTAAGATGTTATACTAGACGGTGTCGCAATGCGGCACCGTTTTTTTAAACGCAGTAAAATTTTTCGTATAATTTGCCCCAATTAGGCACAAAAAAGTGGCAAAAAAACTGCGTTTTGCGTAAGAAGTATTAAAAAAATAGGAGGTTCCTATGATTACAAGTACAAGTAATAATCAAGTTAAGCATATTATCAATTTAAATAAGAAGGCAAAGGAGAGAAAATCCTCTAAAGAATTTGTTGTAGAAGGAATTCGAATGGTGAAAGAGGCTCCAAAGGAAAGAATAGTAAAAGTATATGTCTCAGAGAACTATTATAAGGATAATGAAAAGTTAATTTTAGATTTAATAAACGAAGATAAACTAGAAATCGTAGATAATACCGTATTTTGCAAGATGTCAGACACTCAGACACCTCAGGGCATAATGGCAGTAGTAGCTATGGAAAATAAGAGCTTGGAAGATATAGTATCAGTAAAGAATACTAATAAAGATTTAAGTGATGATAAAATTAAAGCACCTCTTCTTATTTGTCTTGAAAATTTACAGGACCCAGGAAATCTTGGAACCATAATTAGAATGGCAGAAGGAGCAGGTGCAACCGGTGTAATAATGAGCTCTAACACAGTGGATGTCTACAATCCAAAGACTATTAGATCCACAATGGGCTCCCTTTATCGTGTGCCTTTCGTTTATGTGGAAGATTTTTACGAAACAATTTCAAAGCTAAAGGATTTAGGTATCAATACCTATGCGGCTCATCTTAAGGGGGAAAATGTTTACACAGGCCCAGATTTTACAAAGCCTACAGCCTTTTTAATTGGCAATGAAGGTAATGGACTTACAGATAAGGCTAGTGCCTTAGCAAGCTCCCTTATAAAGATTCCAATGGAAGGTGAAGTTGAGTCATTAAATGCAGCGATTGCTACAACAATTCTTAGCTATGAAGCATTAAGACAAAGATTATAAAATACCATGAAAAATAATTGGTTAAAAAATAAAATATTAACCAAAAGTATAGCGGTTTTGTGACATTTTTTGGAAACCTTAAAAATTCCAATATGGCGCAAAGCCGCTTTTTTACTGAATTTGTAACATATTTGACAAAATAATGTAATTTTGGTAACATATCCCGTAACAAAATGTAACAATTATGTAACATTTTTGTTGAGGTGTAAAAAACACCGGAAAGGGAAATACTTTATGAGACTTAGAAGTACCAAGGCTGCTTGTTACTTAGGCGCAGTAATGGTTGTTGCTTTAACACCGTTAGTACCTGTAATAGCAGACGCTGGAACTGCCTATGAACAAAAAAGTGCAATTACTGAAACCGTGGTTAAGACCGCATCATATTCAGCTAACACTAGCGAAGAAGTAGAAACTGGATATGAGACAGAGCAGAACTCTTTTTATAACAGAGCTCTTGCTATTACAAGTCCTTACTTAGATGTCTATAGTGAGGCCAATGCAGATTCAGACTTAGTCGGAAGATTATACGAGAACACTGCAGTTGATACAGAAGAAGTATCAGATGGATGGACATTGATCTCATCTGGTAACGTAAAGGGTTATGTTCAGACCCAATATTTATTGTTCGGCGATGAGGCCGAAGCAATAGCATCGGAGCTTGATGAATCGCAGATTCTCACAGCTTACACAGTAGAAGAAGCTGAAGCTAAGGAAGCGCAGGAAGCAGCCGAGGCAGAGGCAGCAAGAAAGGCTGCAGAAGAGGCAGAAGCCGCAAAGAAAGCAGCAGAAGAGGCAGAGGCTGCAAGAAAAGCAGCAATTATAGCGAATACAATTGACGGAACTAGTTTTACTTATAACCCAACAATAACATTATCTGATGATGAAATTTGGATATTGGCATGTATAGTTGATTGGGAAGCAGGAACAGAAAGCTATGAAGGAAAGCTTGCAGTAGCTAACGTAGTTTTAAATAGACTTCGTTCAGGTTACTGGGGCAGCACAATTCAGAGTGTTGTTTATGCAAGATCACAATTTTCAGGAGTTTCTACTGGATCAGGAAGTGCTTCAACAGCATTTTCAAACAGATTATCTACTGGACCTTATTATTCAGACTGTATGACAGCAGCATTAGCAGCTATCTCAGGAACTAATAACATCGGTAGTTATACATCCTTTAGAACAGTATCTAGTGCGAACTTAAGTTCAATCTCGGATTATGTGATTATTGGAAATCACGTTTTTTACTAGATATAACATGGAGCTATGAAGACTAAGGTTTTCATAGCTCTTTTTTTGCATAAATTTATGAATTGGGTTATAATTGTGTAATCTTTATAGGTGTGATTGGATTTGCCTTTAAAGACAAGTAGTAGTAAGTGTAAATTTGATGGAGGATTGGTTTATGAATTTAAAAGGACGCGATTTTTTAACCCTCAAGGATTTTAGTGCGGAGGAGATTTTATATTTAATAGATCTTGCAGCAAAGCTTAAGGACATGAAGAAGAAGGGCATTGTTGACCAGCCACTTCTTGGTAAGAATGTTGCATTGATTTTTGAGAAGACTAGTACTAGAACTCGCTGCTCGTTTGAAGTAGCTGCCCACGATTTAGGGATGGGAACAACTTACCTTGATCCAACAGGCTCTCAGATTGGTAAGAAAGAAAGTATTGCAGATACAGCAAGAGTGCTTTCATCCATGTATGAAGGTATCGAATATAGAGGTTACGGTCAGGAGATAGTTGAGGCTTTAGCTGAATTTTCTGACGTGCCAGTTTGGAATGGTTTAACAAACGAATATCATCCAACACAGATGCTAGCTGATATGTTAACAGTTAAGGAGCAGCTTGGAAGATTAAAGGGTGTTAAATTTGTTTATATGGGTGATGCTCGTTACAATATGGGCAATTCCCTTATGATAGTTTGTGCAAAGCTTGGACTTCACTACGTTGCTTGCACTAACAAGGACTATTTCCCTAATGCCGAGCTTGTGGCACAGTGCGAAGCTTGGGCTAAGGAAAGCGGCGGTTCTGTAACTCTTACAGAGTCAGTAGCTGAGGCAACAAAGGATGCTAACGTTCTCTACACTGATGTTTGGGTTTCAATGGGTGAGCCTGATGAAGTTTGGGAAGAGAGAATCAAGGCCTTAAAGCCATATCAGGTGAATAAGGAGGCCTTTGCAAATGCAGCATCTGACGCAATCTTTATGCATTGTCTTCCAGCCTTCCACGATCTTAAGACTAAGATTGGCAAGGAAATCCATGATAAGTTCGGTCTTGATGAGATGGAAGTTACTGACGAAGTATTTGAGTCAGAAAAGTCAGTGGTATTTGCTGAAGCAGAGAATCGTATGCACACAATCAAAGCTGTTATGGCAGCAACACTTGGTGCTTACGCAGATTAATTGAGTTAGATACATTTTCAAAAATAAAAGAAAAAGACTAGTAACAATAGCCTAAGGAGGAAAGATGCAATTTACAACAACAGGTTCTTATGCAAGAACCAAGCAATTTATTGACTATCTAAATATTATTTTGACAGTAGCGGTATGTGTTATATTTATTGCCATTGTTTTTCTTAGAGGTAGAAGCGGGGTGCTTTTCCCAATTGAGTTTCTTCTAGGGGCTATTGTTAATGGCAGCAATGCAGTAAAGAAATACGTTACTTATGAACCAGTAAAAGGCGGCATACTTACAGGTGTGGCTGTGGTATTATTAATTCTTTGTATTTTGACATGGAGAGCAATAGCTTAATGACTAAGAAGGATGTGCTAAGAGTTTTAAAGGCAGATGATTCATATGTTTCAGGACAGGCACTTTGTGAAAGCCTTGGGGTTTCTAGAACTGCAGTGTGGAAGCAGATGAATCAGCTAAAAACTGAAGGATATGATATTGAATCTGTAAGCAATAAGGGTTATCATATTAATTCAGCGCCGGATATTTTAACAGACTATGAGATTGAAAGTGAGCCAATGTTTAAGGAGGGCTTTGTAGACGAAGTAGTTTTTTTTGATGAGATTGATTCTACTAACAACGAAGCCAAAAGACAAGGCGATACAATTAGGGATAAGGCTAAATTATTTATTTGCGAAAGTCAGACGGGAGGTCGTGGCAGACGAGGTAGAAACTGGGTTTCACCTAGTGGGTCTGGAATTTGGATGTCGCTTTTATTCAAACCAGACATTACACCTGCAAGTGCTTCAATGCTTACAATCGTAACAGCTATGGCAGTTAAGGCAGCTATTACAGATGTCTTGCCAGAGTCGGATTGTATGATTAAATGGCCGAACGATATTGTTTTAAATGGCAAGAAGATTTGCGGTATTCTAACAGAGATGAGTGCTGAGTTAGAATATATTCACTATGTGGTAATAGGTGTTGGACTTAATGTTAATACTCTTGATTTCCCAGAGGAGTTAAGCGATATAGCAAGTTCAATACTTAAAGAGACTGGCGTCAAGGTTAAGAGAAGTGAATTGGTCGTTGCATTTTCAAAAGAATTCAATTACTTCTACAAAAAGTTTATGAAAGAAAAGGACCTTTCATCTTTGGTGACTGAATATGACGCTATGTTAATAAACAAGGGAAGAGAAGTTGTGACATCTGGCGAGCTTGCTATTAGCGGCACTGCCGTTGGCATAAATTCAATGGGGGAATTAATAATAAAATTAAAGGACGGCGACCTTAAGGTTATTAGAGCCGGAGAGGTGTCGGTAAGAGGTTTATACGGTTATGTTTGATGAGAATATTGTTTTATGTGTTTCAAATTCATATGATAAAAAATATTATTTTAACCCTGAATTTGACAAACTTCCTGACGATGTTAAGGATGATTTAAAGATTATGTGTGTGCTTTTCACTGAAGAGGTCGGTGGAATTTTAAGCATGGAATTTGATGAAGAGGGTAACCTTCTTTTTAAGTCACAAGCTGACGAAGGCGACCTTTTATACGATGATATTGCCTGTGGAATGCTAGTTAACAGAGCTCAAAAGGAGAAGGCTGAGTTATTAGAGTCCCTTGAGATGTTTTACAAGGTGTTCTTCTTAGGTGAGGTTTAAGATGTTAATAGGCAATGTAAAAATCGATACAAATGTGGCTCTTGCGCCAATGGCAGGTGTTACGGATTTGCCTTATAGACTCCTAAGTAAGGAGATGGGCTGTGGCTATCTTGTAACTGAGATGGTGAGCGCGAAAGCCATTTTATATAATAATAAAAATACAGATGAGCTGATGGTTATGGACAAGAGTGAGCATCCTATTGCAATTCAGCTTTTTGGCTCAGACCCAGATATTATGGCGGAGATGAGTTTGAAAATTGCAGAGGAGAAAAAGCCTGACATTATTGATGTGAATATGGGTTGTCCTGTACCAAAGGTAGTTAATAACGGTGAGGGTTCATCCCTTATGAAAAATCCTAAGCTTGTAGAGGAGATTGTTACAGTAATGGCTAAGAAATGTCCGATTCCTGTGACTTTCAAAATCAGAACAGGCTTTGATGATACTTGTATCAATGCCCCAGAAATTGCCCACATCATTGAAGAGTGTGGGGGTGCGGCTGTAGCAGTTCATGGTAGAACTAGAGCTCAGTACTATTCCGGCAAGGCAGATTGGAGCGTTATTAAGGCTGTTAAGGATAGAGTATCCATTCCTGTTTGGGGAAATGGAGACGTGGTATCTGGGCCTAGTGCTAAGAAAATGCTTGAAGAGACCGGTTGTGATGGTGTAATGATTGGTAGAGCAGCAAGAGGTAATCCTTGGATTTTTAAAGAGATAAAGACTTATCTTGAAACAGGTGAGATAATCCCTAAGCCAAGTTATGATGAAATCTGCGATATGATAATTAAACATGCCACAAGTCTGTGCGAGTATAAGGGCGAGTTTACAGGAATTAGAGAGATGCGTAAACATTTTGCCTGGTATACAGCTGGAATTAAGCATGCAGCGTACTTAAGAAATGAGGCTAATCATGTGACTAGTCTTGATGCAATGGTTGAACTTGTAGAGAAAATGAGAAAAGAGATAATTGCTTAATCTTAGAGCCTACAAAGTTAGGTTATAGGCTATGTGATTGACAATGAGAATAGCATAGTTTATAATGTTGTGACGAGCTTTGGGATAGGAGCCAATAAATATTAATTTTGTGATTACGAAAGGTGAGAACTATGGCAGAGAAACAGTTACTTACAAAAAAAGGATATGAAGAGAGAGTAGCATTACTCGAAGAATTAAAGGTTGTTAGAAGAAAAGAAGTTGCTCAGAAGCTTAAGGAAGCTAGAGAACAGGGCGATTTATCAGAGAATGCTGAATATGATGCAGCAAAGGATGAGCAAAGAGATATCGAAGCTCAGATCGCAGAACTCGAAGAGATTCTTAGTAACGCTGAAGTAATTCAGGATGATACTAAGGGTGGTAAGAAGGTAGTTAAGCTTGAAAGTGAAGTTACACTTCAGGATGTTGATTACCCAGAAGACGGAGATATTGTTTATACAATAGTTGGTTCTTCTGAAGCAGATTCATTAAACAATAAGATTTCTAATGAATCACCTCTTGGTTCAGCTCTTATGGGACAGAAGGTTGGTGCAACAGTTAAGGTTGCAGCTCCTGTTGGTGAGATTGAATACAAGATTGTTGCAGTAAAGAACAACTAATTACTATTTACTAAATGCTAATTAAGCTGAATTTAATTGCTGTCTTCTCTGATAGGAGAGGACAGCATGTTTTCGGTTAATATATAAATTTATAAAGGAGAGTAACCATGGCAGATAATAGTCAGAATAAGGGCGAACAGCAGCAGGACTTAAACCAGTTAGTAAAGGTTCGTCATGAAAAGTTAGCCAATTTACAGGCAGAAGGAAAGGATCCTTTTCAGATTACTAAATTTGATCAGACACATCACACAGATGAAGTAAAGAGTCTTTATGAAGAACATGAAAAGGAAATTTTAAAAGATTATACAGAGCCTGAACTTGTTGAACCTGCAGAAGGTGCAGACAATGAGACAATCAGTGCTTATCGCCAGGCAAAGAAAGAAGCATATAATGCACGTCGTGCCTTACTTGATGCACAGCCAATTAATGTTTCTATCGCTGGTAGAATGCTTTTCAAGCGTGTCATGGGTAAAGCTTCTTTTGCTAATATTCAGGATTTAAAGGGTAAGATTCAGGTTTATGTATCTAAGGATGCATTAGGCGATGAAGCTTATGCTGATTTTAAGAAGTCAGATATCGGTGATATTTACGGCGTTAAGGGATACATTTTCAGAACTATGACTGGAGAAGTTTCTATTCACGCTACAGAGATGACACTTTTATCTAAGTCACTTCAGATTCTACCAGAGAAGTTCCACGGACTTACAGATACAGATACAATTTATCGTCAGAGATATCTTGATTTAATTATGAACGAAGATTCAAGAGCAGTATTTGTTAAGCGTTCTAAGATTATTAGAGAAATCAGAAACTTCCTTGCTGATAGAGATTTCATGGAAGTAGAGACACCTATGCTTGTTCACAACGCTGGTGGTGCTGCTGCTAGACCATTTGAAACTCACTATAACTCACTTGATGAAGATGTTAAGCTTCGTATTTCTCTTGAGCTTTACCTAAAGAGACTTATTGTTGGTGGCTTAGAGAGAGTATTCGAAATCGGTAGAGTATTTAGAAATGAAGGTGTTGATACACGTCACAACCCTGAATTTACTCTTATGGAGTTATATCAGGCATATACAGATTACGAAGGTATGATGGAACTTACAGAGTCTATGTTCCGTTACTTAGCTGAGAAGGTTTGTGGAACAACTAAGATCACATACCAGGGTAAGGAAATCGACCTTGGCAAGCCATTTGCAAGAATGACTATGACAGAAGCTGTAAAGAAGTATGCTGGTGTTGATTTTGATGAAGTTGCTGATGATGAGGCAGCTAAGGCTTTAGCTACTGAAAGAGGAATTGAATTTGAAGAATTCCATAAGAAGGGTGATATCCTTAACTTATTCTTCGAGGAATATGTTGAAGAGAACTTAATTCAGCCTACATTCATTACAGATCATCCAATTGAGATTTCTCCATTAACTAAGAAGAAGCCTACAGATCCTTCTAAGGTAGAGCGTTTCGAGCTCTTCTGTAATACATGGGAAATGTGTAATGCATATTCAGAATTAAATGATCCTATTGATCAGCGTGAACGTTTCGCAGCTCAGGATGCTAATGCAGCAGCTGGTGATGACGAAGCTGAACATACTGATGAGGACTTCTTAAATGCCCTTGAAATCGGTATGCCACCTACAGGCGGTATCGGTTATGGTATTGATAGATTAACAATGCTCTTAACAGATAGCCCAGCTATTAGAGATGTACTTCTCTTCCCTACACTTAAGAGCCAGAACCCAACAAAGTCTAGCTCATCTTCAGCTAATAATAATAACGGTTTCTTTACACCAAACAAGCAGATTGACTTTAGCAATGTAGCTGTTGAGCCATTATTTGAAGAAGATGTTGATTTTGATACATTTAGCAAGTCAGACTTTAGAGCAGTTAAGGTTAAGGCTTGTGTAGCAGTTCCAAAGTCTAAGAAGTTATTACAGTTTACATTAGATGATGGTACAGGCACAGATAGAACAATCCTTTCTGGTATTCACGCTTACTATGAACCAGAGGAACTTGTTGGAAAGACACTTGTAGCTATTACAAATCTTCCACCAAGAAAGATGATGGGTATTGAATCATGCGGCATGTTATTATCAGCTGTTAATAACCTTAAGAATTCAGAGGATGAAGAACTTCACCTTCTTATGATTGATAACCACATTCCAGCTGGTGCTAAGTTATACTAGAATAAAAAAATAATATAAAAGTAAATTTAAACCGACTTTTAAAGTTAGATATATAATCTAATTTTAAAGGTCGGTTTTTTTATTGAAGTTTTTAGTGATATAATTCTAGTTGTTAAAGCTAATCCTTGTGGGAATTTAAATTAATGGATAGCCTACTCATAAGTTGGAGGAAAATATGAATAAGACAGAGGAAAAAAGAGGAAGAGAAAAAGAAACTGTAACAGAAATGATAAGATTTTATTGTAAGAAAAATCATAAAAAGCATAATGATGAATTATGCCCTGAATGTAAAAGTCTATTAAATTACGCAATTTCACGTGTTAATAACTGTCCTTTTATGGAGACGAAGACTTTCTGTAGCAATTGTAAAGTGCATTGCTATAAGCCTGAAATGCGTGAAAAGATACGAATTGTAATGCGTTATTCAGGACCTAGAATGCTTTTTGTTCATCCTGTTATGTGTCTAAAACATCTTATAGAAAGTAAAAAGGAAAAGAAAAGACTTAAGCTTTCAGCATAATTGGTTTTATAAAATTAATGCTAGAGCCAGTAATTAACTAATATTCTTAGTTCTTTTCTTTATAGCATATGAAAGAAATATTGAAGTGTTATAATGGGGCATGAAAAATACATTTACAAGAATTAGTTGTTAAAGGAGGATTTCATGAGTTTTAAGACTTCTAAGGTAGTTGTAGTGGGTGCAGGAAATGTAGGCGCTAATACAGCATATAGTATAATAAATCAGGGCATATGTGGAGAGGTTGTTTTAATTGATGTTAATAAGGAAAAGGCTTATGCTGAAGCACTTGATATGCAGCATGCAATGTATTTCCTTAATAGAAATATTAATATTCATGCAGGAGATTATGGTGAGTGTAAGGATGCAGATATTGTAATTATTACAGCTGCAGCACCAATGCCTAAGGATAGCAATAGTAGACTTGAGATGTTAGCTCCAAGTATGAACATTATAAAATCCATTGTAACATCTGTAATGGAGAGTGGATTTAATGGTATCTTTATTGTAGTTTCTAATCCTGTGGACATTATGACATATTATGTACAGAAATTATCAAAGCTTCCAGCAAATCACGTTATAGGCTCAGGTACAGCCCTTGATACAGCAAGAGTTTGCTGTAAATTAGCACAGACTTATGACCTAGATGCTAAGAGTGTTGAGGCTTTTGTTATTGGAGAGCATGGAGATACAGAAACAATGGCATGGGAAAGCGCCACTATTGGCGGTAAGCATTTAGCTGATGTATTATCAGATAATAGCGAAAGATCTAGCGATATTACTAAGGAAAAATTACTTGATTGGTCTAAGAAGAGCGGTTGGGAAATCTTTACAAGAAAGGGAAATACTTGCTATGGTATTGCAGCTTCAACAACTGCTATTGTTAAGTCTATTCTCTTTAATGAGAACAGAATCCTACCTGTATCAGTAAAGTTAAATGGTGAATATGGAATTAAGGATTTATACTTTAGCGTACCAACAATACTTAATGCAGATGGTGCTAAAGAAATTGTAGAAATTAGACTTCGTGATGAAGAAGCTAAGGAATTGGCTCATTCAGCTGAAGTTATAAGAAGCTTTTACAAGGACCTAAATATTTAAAATCTAAAATTCTTGCAGGTTTTGGCTTTAAATAGCTAACTTGCAAGAATTTTGTTTTTAATGTATAATGTGTAAACGCGTTTGTACGCTAAAGTGGTTATGTAGTAAATGATGTAAATCGATAGTATTATATTTTCAAATTGGTTTAATAATAGTCTTATTCTGATTTTGATTAAGAGTTGCATTTGCAAAGATTAGAATAAGTTATTACTAAATAAAAACAAGGAAGGAGATATGGTGCGAGTTGGTTATGCATCATATGTAAAGTATGAAAGAGAAAAAACTTGGGCTCATGGCCCTAATCTTGATGATTTTCACATCAGTCTATGGATTTAATAACATCCCTAGATCTTATTATCTAATGGGATATGCAGCAATTCCTTGGTTTGTAGTTGCAGGTATCTTATTTTTCATTCCTTTTGCCTTTATGGTGGCAGAATTTGGTTCAACTTTCAGAGAAGAAAAAGGTGGTATGTACTCATGGATGTGTAAGTCCGTAGGACCTAAGTACGCATTTATCGGTACATTTATGTGGTACACATCTTATGTATTATGGATGGTTAATGTATCTTCTGGTATTTGGGTACCAGTATCTAACGTAATTTTTGGTAAGGATTGCACAAGCGAATGGTCTTTATTTGGTATTGATTTATTATCAGGTACAAGATTACTTGGTGTAATGGCAGTAATTTTCTTTATCTTAATCACATACTTTGTAACAAAGGGTATTGATAAGATTAGTAAGGTTACATCAATTGGTGGTACAGCAGTTCTTACAATTAACATTTTAGTAGTTGTAGGTTCTATCGTAATGATCATTGCTCGTCATGGTCAGTTAGAGCAGCCTTTTGCTGGCTTAGAGTCACTTAAGACTCCACTTAATGCAGCATATCAGGGTAGCCCAATTATGATTTTATCATTTATTGTATATGCATTATTTGCATACGGCGGAATTGAAGCTGTAGGTGGACTTGTTGATAAGACAGAAAATCCTAAGAAAAACTTCCCTAAGGGAATTATTACAGCAGCTATGGTAATCGTAGTTGGTTATGCACTTCTTATTATGTTAGTAGGTTCATTTACTAACTATAATGAAATTCTTGGTTCTGACTCAATTACACTTGGTAACGTATCATATGTAATTATGTCAAACTTTGCAGCAGCATTTGGTAAGGCATTTGGTATGTCAGTAGGAACTCAGGCTTTACTTGCTAACATTTTTGCTAGAGTATATGCATTTATTATGTTACTTGCCCTTTTAGGTGCTTTATTTACACTTGTTTATTCAACAATCAAGCAGATTATCGATGGTACTCCTAAGGAATTATGGCCTGGTAAGATGGGTGTTGTTGATGAAGACGGTATGCCAAGACATGCTATGTGGATTCAGTGTGTAATCGTATGTGCATTAATCCTCTTAGTATCCTTTGGTGGTGACAATATGCAGCAGTTCTTCTTAATCTTAACTGCAATGGTTAACGTAGGTATGACAGTACCATATATGTTCATCTCATTTGCATTCCCTGCATTCAAGAAGTTAAAGAATGTAGATAGAAGTTTCGAAGTTTACAAGTCACAGAAATCAGCTAATTTCTGGGGATATTTAGTAACAATCACACTTCTTTTAGCAAATGTATTCGCTATCATCCAGCCAGCTATTGACGGTGATTATTTAACAACATTCTGGTCACTTAGTGGTCCAGTAATCTTTGGTATCGTTGCTTGGATTATGTATACTCGCTACGAGAAGAAGATGGCAAAGAATTCAGATACAGTATCAGCTAACGTTAAAGAAGACGAAGCTAATGCTGATGCATAATTTAAGAATATAGATCTTTATGATTTAGAGATAGAGGCGTTATCGAAAGGCTTTAGGCCCGGTAGATAGCGCCTTTTCTTTTATGAAAATGTATCTATGCCGGTTATCTCTAATAAATTTTTTAGAATTTAAGCCTTGAAATATTAGTAAAAAGTGATATTATAAATATATACATTGTACGCAATAAGAATGTATGCAATTTAAATTAAAAGGAGATTATTTTATGAAGTATGCAGTAAGATATTATACTAGAACAGGTAATACTAAGAGAATGGCAGAAGCAATGGCTAAGGAATTAGGAGTAGAGGCTCTTCCAATATCAGAACCTGTAAAAGAAGCAGTAGATTATTTATTTTTAGGAAATTCATACTATGCATTTAACATAGATCCTGAGGTAAAGAAATTTATTTCAACATTATCTAAGGATAAGGTAGGAAAGATTGTAAACTTTGGTTCAGCAGCTATGTTAAACTCAACTTATAAGAAAGTTAAGGCAGAAGCTGATAAGGTTGGCGTAGCAATGGATACTAAGGAATTCCACTGCAAAGGCGAATTTAAGGGAATCCACAAGGGTAGACCTAATGCCAATGATATTATTGCTGCAGTAGATTTCGTAAGACAGTATAAGTAAAAGACTCAAATAAATAATTAATGATTCAAAAAAAGCCGTGAACATGTTAATGTTCACGGCTTTTTTATAGTCGGGGTGACAGGATTCGAACCTGCGACCTCTTGATCCCAAATCAAGCGCTCTAGCCAAGCTGAGCCACACCCCGTAAGTGTGCTTATTTACTGTTTTAGCGACGTTTAATAGAATACCATATTTGAGGATAAAGTCAAGGGGATTTTGAGGAATTTCTGGCATTTTTTAGCTGTAGAATTAATTGTATTGATATTAAATATATACTATAATTAATATAGTTTAAGGAAAGAGCGTGATCAATATGAATAAACACTTTAAAATGCTAGTAATCATAGGGCTTTTTGTCCCTAATTTAGTAGCTTGTAAGGGAGAAGTGGACTCTGAAGGAGTAAACGAGGAGCTAGCTTACAATTTAAATTTTCAAGAGATGAAAAAAGAACAAGTGGATTTAATGCACCTTAATAGGGAGGGCGAAAGGCATAACTATGCCTTGAATCGTCAGGCAAAGGAATTAGCGCTAGAAGCACAAACTAAAGAGGAAGAAACAACAGAGGCTACAACAAAAGCAAGTGAAAATGCTTATTTAGCTAATAATACAATTACACCTGCTGAAGAAACAGTAGCAGTTCAAGAAAGTACAGTGGAGGAGACTAAAGATTTCGTAAGCTATTTAAATATTGCATCTACAACTAATCAGTTGTTAGTAGTATCTGCAAGTGGCTCAAGAGCTGAAGTTTCACTTCATAATAAGGATGCCTCTGGAAATTGGCAGCAGATTCTAGTATGTAATGGCTACGTAGGTTCTGCAGGAGTAGGCGAAACCGCAGAGGGAATGAAAAAGACCCCAAGTGGAGTCTATGATTTTACCTTTGCTTTTGGAAATGCAGCAAATCCGGGAGCCCTACTTTCCTACACCCAATGTGATGACAGCTACTACTGGGTGGATGATGTAAACTCTGCATATTACAACAAATTTGTCACAACTAATGAGGTGACCCCAGATTGGACAAGTGCTGAGCACATTTCTGAAGTAGCTGTTTATAGCTACGTTTTGGCCTTTAATTACAATGCAAGTTGCATCCCAGGCAAAGGCTCTGCCTTCTTTGTTCATGTAAGCAATGGACGAGCAACAGCAGGATGCATAGCGGTGCCTGAGGAAAATATGCTTACAATTATAAGAAACGTGGGCCCGGGCTGTAAGATTCTAATTGATAATAAGGAGAATATAGGGGGATATTAATGCTAAATATTCCTAATTTGATTCATATAAACATATGGAATAGGCATAGCTATCAATAAGGTTAGTTTTTATTGTAAAGCTTTTACCTGGGTTAAGTGTATTAATATGCTTTATCTCTTTTGATAGTCCCGTACCGATACATTTAAAATATGCTTCTTTTCTAGTCCAAACAATACAGAAAGCTAGATCTTTGTTTCTAGCTTTCTGTATATAGTCAATTTCTAAAGGATGAAAGCAATTATAGATTATTGCATTATCATAATGTCTTATTTTTTCAATATCTACGCCAATAAGCTTTTCCGATATTCCAAGAAAAATATAATCTTCAGAGTGAGATAGATTAAACTTTATCTTATTATCATTTGATAAAAAGGGTTTCCCATATTTTCCAATTTTAAATTTTAAATCTGTATTTTTGCATTTATAAATTCGCATCAAAGTGAGTCTAATAAGAATACTAGAATAAAGAGAACGAATTCTATCTTTATCTTGTCTATAATTTAAAATTTTGTTTTGTCTTTCATCTGAAAGATGTGTCAAAAGAAGAGTTTCCGTTTTAGACCATTGTTTAGTTTCGCATTTACATAAATAAAAAATAGTTTCCATTTCTTAATATTATTACACTGAGAAAATAAAATAAAGTTATTTAATTGATAAAAAATATCAATAATAAAATTAAAATAAAAATGCTGACATTTTTTATTGACAAATAGGTTAGGAACGTCTAACATATTTGAGGAAACTAACTGGAGGTAGTTGCATGAAACTCAAGAAACAAAAGTATAATTTTGAAAATCTAGATCAGTTTTTGAGTATCATAATGGATACTGAGTTAGCCGACCTATATTATCCAAGCGGAAAATTCTTGGAAAAGGAATTAGAAGAAGCAAAGAATATCGATGAGATATATTTGATTAAAGATGAAGATATCAATGAAGATATTGGTGTACTTTGGTTTAATAAAAAAGGAATTTTCCATGCTTTTCCTTATTTGCATTTAATTGTTGTTAAAAAGGAATTTCAAGCTAAAGGTTATGGTAGAGCTTTGTTAGAACTATTTGAAAAAGAAGCTCTTGAAGATAATGGCAAATCATTAATTAAGAACAAAGTGTTTTTATTAGTTAATGAGAAGAATGAAAAAGCTACTAAGCTGTATGTGGGACAAGGTTATAAAAAACAAGGAGAATTAAAAGGATTATATAGGAAAGAATTAAAAGAATATCTTATGGGAAAAGAGTTAAAAAGATATGAAGGAAGTATTTAATTTTAGCGGTAAAAATGTATTAATAACTGGAGCAGGTTCAGGAATAGGAAGAGCATTGGCTATCGCAATGATAGAAGCTGGTGCAAAAGTTTGCATAGTAGGTAGGCGAATAGAAAAGTTAGAAGAAACAAAAAATCTAATGCCTTGTAATAATGAACAATGCTATTGCTATTCGGCTGATATAACAAAAAAAGCTGAAGTAGATGCTTTATTATATTTTTTAAAAGAAAACCTTGGAGAGGTTGATGTTCTAATTAATTGCGCAGGTCTTGCTAATCCATTATCTGTTGAAGAGTCCTTAACTGATGAATGGAGTAAACAGATAGATACAAATTTAAATGCTACTGCGTATATTTCAGGTCAAGTTATCCCTAATATGAAGAAAAATAAATATGGAAGAATAATAAACATAGCATCTGTTAATGCCTTAGTGGCATCAAAAACCCTTGCGAGACATGCTTATAATGCATCAAAAGCAGGTGTGTGTGGCCTTACAAGAGGTATGTCATCAACATATGCTAAGGATGGAATTACAGTAAATGCAGTATGCCCAGGTTTATTTGAATCCGAGATGACAAAAGACATTATGGAAAATAAGGTAGTGGTTGCTACATATAATAAACAGATTCCTATAGCAAGATTTGGAAAACTTGAAGAAGTAGTTTATCCAATAATGTTTCTTGCATCGGATATAGCTTCTTACATAACAGGGCAGTGTATAGCTATTGATGGAGGAATGACAACTTCAAGTTATATTTAGAAGTTTATAGTCAAGTATAAATAAAAAGAGAGGAAAATTATGGTTAAGTTATTTTGCATTCCAGGTGGAGCAGCTTCTGCAACAGCATATCTTCCTTGGATGAAGTTATTAGACAAAAGAATAAAGCTTTGTCTATTAGAAGTGCCAGGAAGAGGCCTAAGACGAAAAGAACAGTCGCTAGATAACATGGAAGCAGTTGCAGATGATTTATTAAGAAATCTCCAAAGTCAGCTAGAAGAAGGAGATGACTATATGATTTTAGGTTATTGTTTTGGTGCAGTAGCAGGTTATGAATTATATAGAAGAATAAAAGCCTCAGGTATGAAGCTTCCATTTAGAGTGTATTTTTGTGCAAGTGATCCACCAGATGGAAATACTTATAAGACTTCTATTTTTTCAGATAGAAATAGAGAAGAAGAACTACAAGAAACTTTAAAGAGATATTTTCATCCTGCTTTATTTAGGAGTCAGGAAGAAATGGAAGAGTTTGTAAGAAAGTTTACTAGCATTTGTTATAAGAATTATGAAACAGCTGGGAAAATTTTGGAAATCACTCCACAGGAACTCTTTGAGGATTATGAAAATAATAAAGAAATCTATTTTGATCGTTGTAAGGCATTGGAATTTGCTAATCATACAATGGATCTTTTAGACATAGATCAAAAAATAGTTCAAAAGTATCAAGGTCAGAAAAATGATTATTTCAAAATCGAATCAGACATGACAGTTTTTGCAGGAAACAGAGATACAATGACTCTCTTATCAGAAGTTAAGGGCTGGGAAAGAGTTAGTGGAAAACAGTTTGATTTAGAGGTAATTGATGGAGGCCATTTGATTCTAATAGATGGTTATCAAAATTGCATACCAATCATAAATAGAATCGTAGAAAATTATGAAAAGAAGGTAAGTTAAAGATATCTATGAAGATGTTTTGTTTTTGTCATGCAGGAGGTATGTCGACTTACTATTCCTTTTTAAAGCCTCAGAGTTTAAAGGGAATAGATGAGGTGTACTTATTTGAATATCCAGGCCGAGGTAGAAAATGTAAAAAAGAAGGATATAAAAGCTTTGACGAATGTGTAGAAGATGCATGTAAACAGATTGTTAAGGCAAATGTAAAAACAAAAGAATTTGTATTATTTGGACATAGTATGGGAGCATTTGTTGCTTATGAGACAGCTTGCCGACTTCAAAAGGAATACAATTTATATCCTTATCACGTTTTTATTTCAGGTCAAAAGCCACCAATAAGAGTGGTTAAGGGACACTATGAAAACTGTGAAAAGCATGGGATGGAATTCTTAAAAGAACTAGGTGGAGTTCCGGATATTATTTTGGAAAACGATGAAATAGCTAAGTATTTTCTTGATATTTGCATAAAAGATTTAAGAGTGTTGCAAAGCTATGTTCCCCATAAGGCTTTTGAAGAAAATTTACCTGCCTACGGAAGTATAATTTGTGGAGATCATGATGCTGAGGTTTCGGTAGAAGAACTTAAGGATTGGAAGCCATATTTTAAAAACAAACCAACAATAAAAGTGGTGGAAGGTAGTCATTTTTATCTGCATGATAAACAAAAGGATTTAATTAGCTTTATAAATAATGAACTAGAACTAGGGTGTATTTAGAAAGAGGAAGTTATGGAAAGAAGTATCATTAAAGGAATGGGTATGTATTTACCAGAGCAGACATTTACAAGCGAAGAGATTGAGGAAAGAGCAGGTTATGATAAGTTCAAGATAAAAAAGGGACTTGTAAGAATGCTAACTGGCTGTGAAAGTAGACACTATGTAAGAGATAATGAGCATTCATCAGATCTAGCTGCAAGAGCTGGTGAGATGGCTCTTAAAGATGCAGGTCTTGAAAGTTCAGATATTGATGCGGTTTTATTTTGTTCAATTACACAGGATTTTGCAGAACCAGCTACAGTCAATGTTGTAATGGATAAGTTGAATATAAGAAATGCTTATTCTTTTGATATTAAGAATGCTTGTAATGCATTTATTAGTGGCGTAGATGTGGCAGATGCTCTTATTAAAGCAGGTAAGGCTGAAAATGTATTGGTTGTATCGGGCGAAGCACTATCCCGCTGGACAAAGTTTGATTATGACGATAAAGAAGAATTGTTAAAAAGAGCTCCTGCAGCCCTTAGCGTAGGTGATGGAGGCGGAAGCTTTGTAGTAAGTAAAGCAACTAGTGTAGATAAAGATAGAGGTATTGTAAATTCAAGATTCCATACAATGCCAGAGGTTTGGAATAACAATGTAATTTGGGGTGGTGGCGTTGTTTACCCTAAGGATGCTAGTAAGCTCTATATTCCAGGTACAACAAAGGCATTAATTGATATGCATCAGGAAGTATCAAAAAATTACATTCCTCCAGTTATGAAAAACAGTGGTTGGAAAACAGAGGATATAGATTGTGTATTAGTAAGTCAGGTTGCAAAGTGGATTACTAAGAATATTAGAAACATTATAGGTGTAGAGAAAGAAATAATGCCTGAAATAGTTGAAACTATGGGAAATATGGGCGCAGCTAATATACCTATTATGGCTTGCGAAGCTAGAAGACTTGGAATTTTAAGAGAAGGGAGTAAGACTTTGCTTTTAGGTGGTGCAGTGGGCGCTAACATGGGAGTAATGTCAGTGGTGATGTAATGATAACATTAGAGGCTTTATATAGAGATGTGGTTTGTGGATTTCCATCTGATTATCCCTTCCTAGAGTACTACGAGGGAGATGATAAGAAGGTTCTTTATAGAGAAGATTTTGAAAAGAAGACTAAGGCAATTGCAGCAGTTCTTGAAAAGAAATTAGGAGTGTTAAAAAAAGGCAGCTTTATTGGAATTAAGCATGCAACTCATCCTTTTTGGTTTGCAACACTTTATGCCTTAGGTATGTGCGGCTTTAATGTAATGTTTTTGGATGAAAATGCTAATGAAACCGTTTTAAATAACTGCATAAAGATGGGAAATCTAGCAGCCGTAATTGGTAAGGAGAAGGAAGCGTGCTTGATTCCAACTATAAACTTTGAAGAGCTTGTAAAGGCTAATGAGGGAGAACCTCAAAACAAGATTTGGGGTGAGATGATTTGTCTTTGCACTTCAGGAACTACAGGCATTTGCAAAAGCGTAGTTTTTAAAGCAGAAACAATAACTAGAATTCAGAGAGTTTTAAGAGCAACACTTCTTGGACATCTTTATAGCTTAGATAGCTGCTATGAGCTTGGAATAGACAAGATGAAGGTATTAGCTACTCTTCCAATGAGACATATCTTTGGATTTGAGGTTCCATCTATTTACTGGGGTTTTGGTTGTACTTTAGTTTTCCCTAAAAACCAAGGTGTTCTTGAGCTTGTAAGAGTTATTAAGGAAGATAACATTTGGATGACATATGGTGTTCCTGCTCTTTGGAAGACAATTTTTAATGTTTATAAAAATAGTACTGAAGAAATTAATCAAAAAACTTTTGAAGAATTTTTTGGTAAGTCCTTTAAGAATGGTCTTATAGGTGGTGCTAAATTTGATGAAGATATGAAGCCATTCCTTGCTAAGGTAGGCTTTAAGATGGGAAATACCTATGGACAAACTGAAACTGGTGGAGCAATTAGCTTAGGATATCTAACTGAACCAAAATCCATGAATGGTTTAGCTGGTTACTCAGGACAGCTATTTAATGGACATAAGGCAGGAGTGATTAATGCCAATGGTGAGTGGGTAGCTAGCGGTAAGGGTGAACTTGCTGTTGCTGGTTTAAATATTTATGACGGATTTCTAAAGGATGGCAAATATTATAGTAGAGAAGCTGAGTATGGAAAGCTTCAGCGTACAGGAGATATGTTCTTTATAGAGGGAGATGATTATTACTGCATGGGTAGAGCAGATAATATGATCATTAACGATGCAGGAGAGAATATTTATGTTGAAGAACTAGAGGAAGATTTTTCATTTTTAAAGAATAAGACAAAGCAATATGCAACAGTAGGAGTTAATAATAAACCAATTCTTGTAATTTATGGACATGATGAGAAGGATGAAAGTTTATTAAAAGAGATTGTAAATGTTAATAAGAAGCTTCCACATTACAAGAGAGTTGAGAATGCTTACTTAGTTAATAAGCAATTGCCAGTAACATCAAAAAATGAAGTTGATCGAAAGGCAATTGAGGAGACACTTAGATTAAGAATGAAGGCTGATAAGGAAAGTGTTAGAAAATATAACTTAAGAAGCCTAAGCAAATTTGTAAGTTAGAGGTGTAAAAATGGACGTATTAGAAATTAAAAAAACAATTAAAGAAACACTAAGAGGCATGATGGAGGATAAGAATATTGAAATCGGAGATGATGATTTCTTTTATGAAGATCTTGGCGCAGATAGCATTATGATCGTTCAGGTTTTCTTAACATGTCAGGAAAAGTTTGGAGTAACTTTAGCAGATGAGTTAAATCTTATGGAGCCAGTGTCAGTTAATAGTATGACAGATTTAGTTTTGAGTAAGTTACAGGAGAAGGCAAGCTAAATGGAAAAGGAATGGGAAAAGGAAACTTTAATTAGATTGTTTAATAAGACCTGTGAGAATTTTCCAGACCGATTGGCAGCTGTAGATGCTAGTAATCGATTAAGCTATGGGGAATTAAAGGGGAAGGTAGATTACCTTTCTGCAAGCTTTAAAAGAATGGGATTGAAAAAAAGAGACATCGTAATGGTTCAAATAGCTAACTCGGTTATGTTTGAAATAGTTATATTTTCTCTTTTTAAAATAGGTGCCGTTCCAATTTTAATATTGCCAGCTCATAAAGAGCATGTAATTGATGCAATCATAGATAGGGCAAAGCCAAAGTTTTATATTACCATGAATGATTTTTATGGCGTGGATTATAAAAAAATAGCAGATAAAATGGCAATTAAATATCCTTTCCTTGAGGAAGTATTAACAGTAATGGATTTAGAGGAAATTCTAGAAAAGCCTAAGGATGCTTTAGGGGAAAATGTTGATGTTTTACTAGAGGAAGCTAATACATTTGAAGAAGTAAGTCCTAAAGACTTAGCAATTCTAGAACTTTCTGGTGGTACAACAGGAATTCCAAAGTTAATTCCAAGATATCATGGAGAATACAGCTATAATGCCATTTCTAGTGCAAAACATTGTGCAATGGATAGCGATGTAGTTAATTTATCAGCTATTCCCGTGTCACATAATTTTGCCTTTGGCACACCGGGCATGATTGGAACTGTTTATGTAGCTGGTTTAAATGTTTATTGTGAATACCCAAGTCCGATGGAAATATTTGATTGTATTGAAAAAGAAAAGGTAACAATGATTAGTTTAGTGCCTTCAGTTGTAAATTTATGTGTTCAATATAGGCAACTTGATGATAGCAATGATTTATCTTCTTTAAAATATGTTTTGGTAGGAGGAGCATCTTTTACAAGTAATCAGGCTAAAGCTTGTGAAAAATGTTTTGAGTCAACTTTGATTCAAGTTTATGGAATGACAGAGGGAATGACATTTTTAACAAGTATAGATGCTCCGGATGAAGTTAGATTCTTTACACAGGGTAAACCATGTGCAAAAGAAGATGAGTTTAGAATTGTAGACGAAAACTTTGAGGAACTAGCAGATGGAGAAGAAGGAGAAGTAGTTGTTAAAGGCCCATATACCATAAAGGAGTATTATAAAAATCCTATAGAAACTAGAGATAGTTTTTACAAAGGATTTTATAGACCAGGTGATAAGGGGAAAAAAGATAAATATGGAAACATAATTATCACAGGTAGAGCAAAAGAAATGATTAATAGAGCAGGTGAAAAGATTATGCCATCTGAAGTTGAAAAATATTTTATTTGCTTACCAAAAGTAAAACAGTGTGCAGCTGTTGGCAAAAAGGATGACTTATTAGGTCAGGCAATTTGTGTTTTCTATGAAAGTAGTGAAGAGCTATCAATGACCAGTGTAAGGAAATTCTTTAAAGAGAGTAATGTAGAAGATTATTGCATTCCAGACAAGATTGTAAGGGTAGAAAATTGGCCACTTACAGCAGTTGGAAAAATTGATAAGTCTAAGCTATGAAAGTGAATAATAATGGAAAATTTTAGTTTATCAGATTTACAAAAATCATATTTAGTAGGTAGAAAATTAAAGAATAATCTAGGCGGAGTTCCTTGTCATGCTTATTTTGAATTTGAAGGAGAAAAGCTAGATTTAGAGCGCTTTAAAAAAGCATGGGCAGCAGTTAGAAAGAATCATTTAATGATTCATTCTTGTCTTTTAGAAGATGGAGAAATAAGAGAAGATAAGGTTATGGATAAAAGCCTTTTTGTATTTAATTTATCTAAATTAGAAGACATAAAGATAGAAGAAGTGCTTATGGATTGTCGAGAAAACATATCTCATAGAGCTATGGATCTAAAAAGAGGACAATCTATTGGTTGTGAATTATTTTTATTAAAGAATGAAAAAATAAGAATATGTTTTGATGTTGACCTAGTGTGTACAGACGTAAATGGAATTCAAGAAATTTTAAATGAACTTGGCTATCGCTATGTAAATAAAGATTTTCGCCTTAGGACTTATAAATTAAATAAGCAAAATGATGAAACTTTGCCTAGTCAAAATTTGATTAAACAAGATACTAAGATTCCTTATGGGGATAATGCAACAAGTCTATATAGTTGTAAGTACTCTTCTTTTGATTACAAATTTAATAAAGAAGAGTATGAAAGCTTAAAGAAAATTTTTGGTCGGGACTTATTTGCAACTATGCTTTCGACATTATGGCAGGCAAGTAATCGTGAAGAACTGCTAGTAAATGTTCCATATTTTATGCAATGTAAGGAAGGTTATGACTACGTAGCAGATAATACTAAAATTTTCTGGATGAGAATAGATAAAGATTGTGCAAGTGCTAAGTCTATAGAAGAAACTGTAAAAAAGAGACTTAGTGAAGATAGAAAAGATTATAAGTTAGAAAATGGCTTAGTTCCTTTAGTCTTTTCTTATAACCAAAATGGAATCTTTTTAAATGAAGAATTTGTAAATAACATAGGTAAATTAACATATATGATATCTCAAACTCCTAATGTTTGCTTGGATGTTCAGTTATTTAATATGCTTGATGGATTATTAATAAGTTTCGTTTATCCAAAAGAAATTAATGGAATAGACAATATAAAAACCTGGTTTGAGAATTATATAAAAAGGATACAGGAGTTAATAGAAAAGTAAAGGAGAAAAAAATGGAGACAGAGACAAGTAAAATTTTAACAGAAATGTTCATAGATAATTTTAATTTAGATGAAGCTAAGGAAGATATACATTTTCTTGAACTTGGAGCAAAGTCAATTGATGTAATGAAATTACAAATCGCTATTAAGAAAAAATTTGGCGTAAAGATAGATTTTAAAACTTTATATGGACTTGGAACTATAAATGCAATTGCTGAGTATGTTAACAAAAGTGTTGCTTAGGAGATAGAAAAATGTGTAGAGAAGCTAAATTGATACCTATACAGGAAATGTATTGTCAAACAAGAAAACAGAATATAGATAATAACATAGTAGATAGAGAACTATATGAAATTTATTGTAAAAGATTTGAAAAAGACAGATTTGAAAACTCGTTAGATAGTTTATGCAATCTTCATCCAGCCTTATTATCTGCTTTTGATTTTGAAAAAAAGAGACAATATAAATCGGAGGAAAAATTAAAGCCTGAATATTATTTACTTAATGAATCTTATGAAGAATCTAAGAAAGTAATAGAGACTTATAAAGAAAAAATATTTTCTGAAAATTGTAGTATCAATCGTGTGTTAAAAAGATTAGTAGTGCTTCTAGATAATGATGGTGGAGCTACAATTCTAACTTTGACTGATGGCATAGGAATTGATGGTGAAAGTCAGGAAATTATGCTTAAGGATTTAGCGTATATATATGAGGGAATTAAAGTAAAGGATGAATTTTCTTTTTTTGAATTTGCCAATGAATATGTGGATAGACTAGAAGAAAATAAGACTAGAGTAGAAGACTTTTGGAAGAAGAAAAAATCTATAGAAGCTTTTGAACCAGCAAATAATCTTAATGCTACAGAAATTAAATTGATTAGCTTAAGAGAAAAGTTAGAAGGAGATATTTTAAATAAGCTAAAAATAGTTGCTGCGAAAAATCATCTATCCTTATATGCGTTAAATCTTGCAGCATATTTAAAAACAATTGAAAGATATACAAAACAAGAAGAATTTGCTATATCTCTGCCAAGATCAATTAGAGATTATGAACATGAAAATATAGAAAATACCATAGGTATGCTAACAGATTTCACACCATTTTTATATCGCCAAAAAAGAGATTCCATCCTAAATTTAGCTAATGCAATTCAGGATTTCTTATGGGAAATTATGGATTTAGAAGCTAATTCTGGTATGGATGCAATTAAAATTTTACAGTCTAAATTAGATAAGCAGTTTGGTCTTAAGTGGAGTTTTACAATGCTTAATAGACCAAAGTTAATATCAAGTAATTTTATAAGAAAAGACATTAGAGTAAGTACTGCTTCAACGGATGCAGAAATGCTGTTGGTTGAAAATGAAGATGAGTTAAATTTTCATTTTGTTATTAGACAAGATCAGATAAATTCTGAATTAGCGCATTACTTATTGGAAAATTATTTAAGACTAATTAAACTTATTGCCTTGGAAAAAATAGACATAACAAGTGATAATTTCATTTATCAGCTTAAGGAAGAGAAGTTAATTGAAGAGGTAAATAAGACAGATAAAATATTAGTTAAGAAGTCTTTAAAAGAGCTAATAAAGACAAGTATCAAAAAAAATAAAGATAAAACGGTAATTGTATATAAAGATCAAAAGACTAGTTATGAGGAATTGGATAAGAAAGTAAAAAAAGTTTCATTGTCTTTACAAGAGAAGTTTGCAAAATTCTCTAAAGTTGGGGAAAAACAAAGAATAGCAATCCTAATGAATAAGTCAGAAGAACAGATAGTTACTGCTCTTGCAGCTATTTATTTAAATCTAACTTATATGCCATTAGAAACTAGTTTACCTGTAGATGATATTAATTATTGTCTTAAGAATTCAGAAATAAATTTAGTTATTGCTGATAAAGATAACGAAGAAAAGGCTGCTAAATTAAACATTAATTATTTAAAATATGAGGATTTAAAAAGTGACTTATTAATGCAAGAAGATATAAAAAATGAACTAGACATTAATGGTTATGAGGATGGAATAGCTGTAATAATCAATACTTCTGGTACTACTGGTAGACCTAAAAGCGTTTTAATTGGAGAGGAAGGATTAGTAAATTCTTTGCTAGCCTCTTATGAGGCATTTGAACTTTCTAAATTAGATTACTTAAGGACAATTGCTATAACAAATTTTTGTCATGATATGTCTATGTTTGATTATTTAGGAATGCTTGTATTAGAGGGGAGCTTTGTTATTCCTGAACATGACAAGCAAAAGGATCCCAATTATTTAATGAGTTTAATTAAGAACAATAGGGTTAATATTTGGAATTCAGTACCTGCGATTTTCGAAATGCTTTTATATGCAAATGAGCCAAATAAATCTTGTTATATAGAGAGTTTGAGAAGAGTAATTTTGGGTGGAGACTGGGTAAGAGTTGCAACAGCAAAAGAAATTCGAAATCTAAATTCTAAACTTGATTTATATAGTGTTGGTGGTCCAACAGAAACGACTCTTTGGAACATTTTTCATAAAGTAAGAGATGAGGATTTAGAGAAAGACTACATTCCTTATGGTAAGCCAATATGGAATACAAAGTATCATCTTTATTTAGATGATTTTAGCGAGAGTCCTATAGGCGTTGTAGCTAGACTTTATGTTGAAGGCATCGGTGTAACAAAAGGCTATGCATCTGATATGGAGGAGACTAACAGACGATATTTGAATATAAATTCAAAGTGTATGTTTAAATCAGGAGATTTAGGTCTTCGATTAAAGGATGGCTCAATTCGTTTTGTGGGAAGAGAAGATAATCAAGTAAAGATTAATGGTAAACGAATTGAACTTGCTGGAATTGAGAGAAAATGCAACGAAATAGAAGGAGTCAAAATTAATTGCTGTGTAGTTAATAATAGCAGTAAAAAACTAGTTTTATTTTACGAGGGAGACATTAAGGAATCTAGTTTAAGAGATAAATTAGAGGCTAGCTTAGTTTCTTATATGATGCCAAGTAAAATCGTAAAGCTGGATAAGATACCTCTTTCTCATAATGGTAAGGCAGATAGAAAGCTACTTAGTAATTATGAATTTAAGCAGGAGCAACAAGTAATAAAAGATGAAAGCCTGGAATCTAATTTAGTCGCAATCCTACAAGAGGTTTTAGGAGCCGAGGGCATAAATATAGAAGATAACTATTACTATTTAGGCGGTGATTCTATTAATGCTATGCAGATAATATCAAAGCTTTTTCATAAATATAAGGTGGAACTTGATATATATGACATATTGGGAAATCCAGAGATTAAGGATTGGCTTCCAATAATTGAAGAAAAAATAAGACAAAAAACAAGTAATGAGGATTTACTTAATCTGTGTAAAAGATTTTTTAATAACGACAAGATAGAAAGAGAAATGAGTTTTACTCAAATGGGTGGAAATGAGACAAATCTTAGAGCTTTTAGTCAAAAGTTAGGTTTATCAGAATTTCAAATACTTGCTCTACCTTGGATTGATTGTTGGGAAAAAAAGCTAGGAAAGGAAGTTTAAAGGAAAATGATAATTCAATATGACAAGAATCGTACAGGTGAGGATAACAAAAGTTTCTTTGTCGATATGTTAAGTTATGTGTCTCCAAAGATAGTTGATGTAAAAGTTTATGGTGAGGACATTGAGCTAGAGGTAAATGTAGCTGATGAGGATATTGTAAAAGATAAAATAGAATCTCTTTATAAAATGATGGAATCTGGAAACATTTCAGGTAAAGAGGTAGCTATAACAACTCTTGAAGATCATAGTGATGAGAAAACTATTAATGAAGAAAATGTATATGACAAGCTATGTGAGAATGGAGACGTAGTTTTAATGTCACCAGGAGTTTATTCTTATAGCAATCTCTTTCTTAAGATTTTCAAGTACTTTGATAAAAAAATAGAAAGCTATGGAAAAGAAACCTTTGCCAATATAAATGAGTATAAATTTCCAGTTTTACATCCTGTAAAGAGATACCAAAAAGGCGGTTATTTTGAAACATTTCCACACTATATTATGTTTGGAACTTCAATGAAAAATGATATTGAAATCCTTGATAGATTTTCAAAGGTTGGTTTAAATGATGAGTCATTACTTGAAGAAATGAAGGCTCCTTCACAAGTACTAAGACATGCAGCTTGTGTACCAGTTTATGAAATGTTAGAAGGGAAGACAATTCCAAAAGATGATCCTTTAAAGTTTTTGGTTTCAGGTACTTGTTTTAGAAACGAGGGTAAAAATACTTTTGAATTATCTAGACTAAATGAGTTCTTTATGAAGGAATACGTTTTTGTGGGAAGTCCAGAACAGTGTAAAGAAATGATTGAATTGTCTAAAGGATTATGGGATTTTTGGCAGAAAACATTTTTAGCAAAGACAAAACTTGATACAGCCAATGATTCTTTCTTTGCTTCAAATTATAAGAAGTTACAATTCTTCCAAGTAATTGGAGATTCAAAGAGAGAATTTAAATGGAACATTCCAGCCCACGATACATATATTTCTTGTGGTTCAATTAATTTCCATAGAACACATTTTTCTAAGCCTTATCAGATTAAAAATGAGGATGAAGAATTGTGTTATACAGCTTGTTTTGCCTTTGGAATTGAAAGACTTACATATGCCTTCTTATCACAAAAGGGACTTGATATTAATAAATGGGATGAGAAGACAAGAAATGAAATTTCTAAATATGTAGATTTATAGGATAGAAAAATGAGTGATGTAGTAAAGAGAAGAGAAAGAAAAATCTGCAAGTTATGTGTAATGCCTGAAACACCAGGGATTATAGATCTTGATGAAAATGGAATATGTAACATTTGCAGAGAAAAAAGAGAAGAAAAACAAGAAAATCTTTTTGATGATTTTAGTGCTGATAAGAAGTTAGCTATTTTACAAAAAAAGGTTAATAAGTTTAAAAAGGGAAATAAATATGACTGTGTTTGTAGTGTATCTGGAGGAAAAGATAGCATTATGACGCTGTATATTGCAAAGAAAATTTTAGGATTAAACCCTTTAGCTGTAATGATAGATAGTGGATTTGCATTAAAGGAGATGCCGCAAAATCTATCTAATGCCACTGATTATTTAGGAGTGGATAGCATGATTTTTAAGATTTCAGATATTGCAGATCTTTTTAGAATATTTTTGAAGTCTAAAAAAAGAGTTTATTACTGCAGAATATGTCATGCACTTTTGGATTTAAAGATTCATGAGATTGCAAAATTATATGACATAGATTTAATTCTTGGTGGTTACACTAAGGGGCAGCAATATATAAAGAAATCAGAGCTTTTCTGGATTTATGAGGAATCAGATAAAAACACAATAGAGATATTAAAAAATATTCCTAAATATAAAGACATTTTAGAACTTTTTAGAAACCAAACTTTGTATTTTAGAAAGTATTTTCCAAACATTGCACAGATATCACCTTTTAAATATGTGCAATGGGATGAAGAGGAGATTATGAGAATTCTAACGTCAGAATTAAAGTTTAAAAGGTCGGCAAAAAGCTGGCCAACTAATTCGTCAAATTGTCTTTTTAATCATGTTTCCCAATACATGGTTGAGAAGGAATATGGTTTTGCTCAGCATGAAGTAGAACTTAGCGAACTAGTAAGAAATGGTGAAATGACTAGGGAAAGAGCGTTAACAATTTCTAATAGTCCAATATTTGAGTCGGCAATAAAAGAATCTTTGGACAAATTAGGATTGAATATAGAGCTTATGAAAGGAGGGAATGTCTGTGATAGAGGAAGTTTATAAACTTTTAAAGGAAAATGTAGAAGAATTAGAGGATGTTGATTTAAAAGAAGATACATCTTTAATAGCCTCAGGTTTTATGGATTCGTATGAGGTTATTAAGATGTTAGAAAAGATAGAAGATACATTTTCTATAACAATTAATCTAGATGAATTAAACCTAGAGGATTTCGAGAAACCAAAAAATATAGCTAAAATGATTATGACAAAAAGAGGTTAAAAAATGGATAATGTTGAATTAAGCGGAATTCAAACAGAAAAGAAAGCCTTGCCTAAGGAAGAGGCCAAGCAAAAAACTGGCCTTGCAAGACTTATGGAACTTGCCATGTATAAAAAGGCATGTATGCTAACAGCCATGCTTATGTCTTTTTTATCAACAATTGCATCCTTTATACCATATCTTGCAATTTACATGGTAATCAAGGAAATCGTCAGGGTTTATCCTAACATTTCAGAATTAGATAAGAGCGCAATGGGTCAATATGCAGTGCTTGCTGTGGCAGGCGTACTTATTAATCTTATTTTTTATACAATTTCTGTAGCTCTAGCTCACGTGGCTGCATACGGAACTTTGTATCAGTTAAAAATTGATTTTATTGAGCATATAACAAAACTACCTTTAGGCTTTTTCTACAAGTCAGGAACAGGTAAGTTAAGAGAAATTCTTGATAATAACATTGAAAGTATAGAAGGATTTATAGCTCATGATCTAACCAATATGGTATCAGCATTTACAGCACCTCTAATTATGCTTGTAATGATATTTGCAGTGGATTTTAGATTCGGTATTGCAGCCTTTCTTGGAATCATCATAGCCTTCATGGGTTATGGCATGACTCAAAAACAAGAGCTTACAAACAAGCTTATGAAGGATTATCAGGAAGCTCTACAGGATATGGGAAATGCAGCAACAGAGTATGTTAGAGGTATTACAGTTGTAAAAGCCTTCAAGCAAACTGCCCAGTCCTTCCACCGTTTAAACGATGCAATTAAGCGATATATGGCAGCAGTAATTCCATATTCACTTAGTCAGGAAAATATGACAGCAACCCTAACAACCCTTCTATCAGCAATGTATCTCGTCCTTATTCCAGTGGGGATTTTAATAGGCCAGCATACAGGTAATTACCGTAGCTATGCTAGTTCCTTTATCTTTTATTTAATATTTGTACCGGCCATTGGAAACATTTTAATGAAGCTAATCTATGCCATGGCAAATGCTGCAAATATCGCAGGTAATGTGGATTTAATAGATGAAGTTTTAATGGAGAGTGAGATTAAGGATAGCGGAAAGAATCTATCTCCTAAGGGTCATGAGATTGAGTTTAAAAATGTAACATTTTCCTATGATGATAAAAAGCAGGTTTTAAATAACATTAGCTTTAAGGCTATGGAAAACAAAGTTACAGCCATCGTTGGTTCTTCAGGTGGTGGAAAAAGTACAATAGCATCTTTAATTCCTAGATTTTATGATCCAAAGGATGGAGAAATCCTTATTGGTGGCGTAAATATTAAGGATATGAAGATGGAAAAGCTTATGGATGAAGTAAGCTTTGTATTCCAGGATAATTTCCTATTTGAGACTTCTATCTTAGAAAATATAAGAATGGGTCGCAAGGATGCAACAGTAGAGGAAGTTAAGGCAGCCGCTAAGGCAGCAAGATGTGATGAATTTATTGAAAAACTTCCTAATGGATATGACAGCATTTACGGTGCTAAGGGAACTAAGTTATCTGGTGGACAGATTCAAAGAATCGCCATTGCTAGAGCAATTGTAAAAAATGCACCAATTTTAGTTTTAGATGAAGCAACTTCATTTTCAGATGCAGAAAATGAATACTTAATCCAGCAGGCTTTAAATGAATTAATGAAAAACAAGACAGTCATTATGATTGCCCACAGACTATCTACTATTATGAATGCCCATAATATCTTGGTTGTAGAAGATGGCAAGATAATAGAAAGTGGAAAGTTTAATGAATTATTAGAAAAAAATGGACGTTTCTATAAGCTTTGGGAAAACTACAATGCAGCAAATGTATGGAAACTGAAAGGAAGGGCATAGATGAAGACTTTAAAAGATTTATTTCAGTTATCAGATAAAGCAAGTAAAAATCTAGAAAAGGGAATACTTGCAGTAACGCTAACAAACATTGTTAGTTTGTTATCTGTTGTGGTAGTAGTTAACATTTTTTCTGAAATTTTAAGACCTTTGGATAATGAAGAAATTTCTTGGAACAAGATGTGGTTAATGCTTTTAGTTGGAATCCTACTTGCTATTGTAAATTATTTTGCTGCAAGAAATGATTATAGAAAAACTTATGTTTCTTGTTATACAGCGGCTGAGGATTCAAGACTTCGTATTGCAGAAACTGTTAGAAAGTTTCCAATGAGCGTATTTAATTCAAAGAGCCTTGCAGAGTTTACAACTAACATTATGGGAGATTGCGCAAGCATTGAACACTCCCTAAGCCATATTGTGCCTCCATTAATTGCAGACACAATTTCGGCAACAATTGTCTGTATTTGCCTTATTTTCTTTGATTGGCGAATGGCAGTTTCAATCTTTTGTACACTACCAATTTCCTTCTTGATTATCTTGGCAAATAAAAAATTGCAGAAGAAATTATCTCAAAGACAGTTAACAGATAAGTTAAAGGCCTCAGAAAAAATTCAGGAATATCTTGAAGGTATCAAACTTATTAAGTCCTACAATCTTGCAGGTAATAAGTCAGTTGAGCTTGAAAAAGCCCTTAGAAGCCTAAAGGATTCTTCAATTAATCTTGAGATGAAAACAGGAGTAGTAATATCTGTTGCCCAGTTTGTTTTACAGGCAGGCATTGGAATTACTGTATTTGTAGGTACAAACCTCTTTACAGGAGGAAGTATTGCACTACTTCCAATGCTTTTATCTCTAGTTGTTGTTTGCAGAGTTTATGGTCCGATTCTTTCAATTTTAACTTTGCTTCCAATGCTAGAGCACACTTTGGTATCAACAAGACGAATTAAGGAATTACTTGCAATTAAGCCAATGACAGGGGAAGAAACACTTCCTGATGCTTATGATATTAGTCTTGAAAATGTAACATTTGCCTACGAAAAAACAAAGGTAATAAACAATCTCTCCCTTGAAATTCCAGAGGGAAAAGTTACAGCCCTTGTAGGACCTTCAGGAAGCGGAAAGAGTACTTTAACTAAGTTGATTGCCAGATTCTGGGATGTAGATGCAGGAAGGATTTGTATTGGTGGTAAGGATATAAAAAATATTGATCCTGAAAATTTAATGAGTTTATTCTCTATTGTTTTCCAAGATGTAACCTTATTTAACGATACAGTTTTAAATAACATTCGAATTGGAAATGTAAATGCAAGTGATGAGGAAGTTATGAGAGCCGCAAAGCTTGCCCAGTGTGACGAATTTATTCAAAAAATGCCTGAAGGATATAACACAGTACTTGGTGAAAACGGAAACACTCTTTCAGGTGGTGAAAGACAGAGAATTTCCATTGCAAGAGCAATTTTAAAGGATGCACCAATTATTTTACTTGATGAAGCAACAGCCGCTCTTGATCCGGAAAATGAAATACACATTCAGGCTGCTATTAGTAGTCTAGTAGAAGGAAAGACAGTAATTGTCATTGCTCATAAATTAAGCACAATCGTGGATGTGGATAATATCCTAGTGCTTGATAAGGGCGAGTTAGCTGAGTCTGGAACACATACACAGCTACTATTAAGAAATGGTCTTTATGCAAGACTTTATAACTTGCAAGAAGATAGTAAAAAATGGAAGATTGCTTAAAGGGAGGAAAAATATGAGTAAACAATCTAATGTAAAAAAATCAAAAAATTTAGTATCAGCAGGTATCTTTATCGCACTTTACTTCGTAGTATTTGCGGTAATCGGAACAATATGTATGCCAATTCCACCTCTTTACCTTGCTATGTTACCTATTATTGCGCTTTTTGCTGCACCAGTTTATGAGATGCTTTTAATTAAGGCTCCAGTTCGTGGTGCAATTACAATCGCAGCTATTTTACCTTGTCTATTCCTACTTCTTATGGGAAATATCTGGATTGTAGTAGTAACAGGAATCATTGCAGGTGTTGCAGCTGAAGCAATCGCTGCAAGTGGTAATTATAAAAATGCAACAAGAAATAAAATTAGCTATTTAGTATTTTCCCTTAATCTCCTTGGTGGCTTTTTACCAATTTGGATAATGAGAGATGAATATTTTTCAAGCACTCTTGAAAGAGGTATGAGCCAGGACTTCGTAGACAAGCTTGAAGCCATGACACCAATTTGGATTTTATTCGTCATTGTCATTGCAACAATTCTTCTTGCATTAGTTGGAAATTTAATTAGCACTAATATGTTTAGTAAACATTTTAAGAAGGCAGGAATTGCATAATGAATAAGGCTCTCAGACTAGATCCGAGAACGAAATTCATATTACTTCTAGGGGTGAACTTACTATTTTTAGTAAGTCACTCCTTATTAGTTGAAATCATCCTAGTTTCGTTCTCCCTTGGAGTAATTTTAATAGATAGAAAATATAAAAGCGCCTTGAAATATCTAATAATCTTTTTAGTTTTATTATATATTGATAGGGGCTTATCAGTGTATTTATCAGGTTTTTACTTTACTATAATCAATTTCATCGCTTACGCGCTTAGAAGATTTTTACCTTGTTTAATTGTAGGAAAATGGATTCTAGAAACTACAGAAGTATCTGACTTCGTAGCAACTATGTGGAAATTAAAACTTCCAACATCAGTAATTATCCCTCTTTCTGTGGTTTTTAGATATTTTCCTACAATTAAAGAGGAGTGGAATTCAATCCGCAGCGCTATGAAAATAAGGGGCTTTCGACTTTCTTTCGAGCATGTCATGGTGCCCCTACTTTTCTCTGCTGTTATGGTAAGTGAGGAGCTCTCCGCTGCAGCCCTTTGTCGAGGCCTTGATAACCCTGGCAAACATAGTTCATTAATAGAAATTAAGATGCATGGTATAGACTACCTAATTCTAGGCATTTTCCTAATCATAGTCTGTCTAACCTGCACTTTAAAGGGAGTAGGTGTTATTAGTTAATGAATAAGACTTTTGAAAATGTAAAAGCAAAATCAACTGCAGAAAGAAATTATGATGCAGAAAAAGATTATATTATAGAAGTTCGAAATTTAAATTTTGAATACAGTAGGAGTGATGATAGTTCTGATGAAGATAACACTTCTAGAGCTAAGGAGTTGAGTGCATCTAGTAAGACATCAAAGTCAAATCTAAAAAATATCAACCTATCTATAAAGGCTGGCGAGTGTATTATTTTGTGCGGAAAAAGTGGCTGTGGCAAAAGTTCTTTAATTAGACTTTTTAACGGCATGATTCCAAGCTTTTATGAAGGTGAAATCTCAGGAGATTTATTTTTTGAAAAAAAGCGACTAACAGAAATGTCTATGTATGAAATTGCAAAGGGCATAGGAACTGTATTTCAAAATCCTAGAACTCAGTTTTATACAGTAAATACTACAAGTGAAATTGCTTTTGGACTTGAAAATATGGGCTTTGATAGAGAGGAAATAAAGAGAAGAGTTGAAAGAACTGCTAAGGATTTAGATATTGAAAATCTAATGAATAGAAGCATCTTTGAACTTTCAGGTGGTGAAAAACAAATCATTGCCTTTGCTTCAATTTATGCTATGAACCCTGATGTTTACTTACTTGATGAACCATCAGCTAATCTTGATTTTTTTGCAATAAATAAGATAAAAAGAATTCTAAAGCTTTTAAAGAAGGCAGGCAAAACTATTATAATTGCTGAACACAGATTATTTTATCTAGCAGAGATTTTTGATAGAGCTATTTATATGAAGGATGGGGAAATAAATCGTGAGTATTCTAGGGAAGATTTGAAAAATATGTCAAAAGAGGAACATATAAAAACTGGTATTAGAATGCTTGATTTAGGAAAGGTAGAATTGGAAAATACAGAGAATCTTTTGAATAAAAAAGACATGTATCTTACATATCTTTCTGGTTACTATGGTAAAAGAAAGGCAATAGAGATTGATCATTTAAAAATTAGTTCTGGAAAAATTTATGGTATCATAGGCCATAACGGTGCGGGAAAGTCCACATTTTTATCAACTCTATCAGGCATTATTAAAAAAAGCGACGGCTATTCTCTAATAGAGTCAAATGTTATAACAAAGCGACAGCGTTTAAAGGAAAGTTATATCGTTATGCAGGAAGTCAACCACCAACTATTTATGGATTCTGTTAAAGAAGAGGTGGTAGCCTCTGCTTATAAAAGAGATAAATCCGAAGAGGATTTTAAAAATCTAATGGATCATCTTGATCTTACAGGCCTTGAAGATAGACATCCTATGACTTTATCTGGTGGTCAGAAACAGAGAGTAATAATAGCCTCTGCAAAATATAGTAATAAGAAGATTCTTTTATTTGATGAACCAACAAGTGGTCTAGATTATTATCATATGTGTAAAACAGCTAGCTTAATAAAAGAGTTATCCAAGGAGGATTGTTACATTTTAATAGTCACTCATGATTACGAGTTTATAGCAAATGTATGCGACTCAATAATTAGAATCGAGAAGGGTGCTCTAAAAGAAAATTATGAGCTTGATGGAAATGGTTTTGATAAACTAAAAGCCTTCTTTGGGGTAGCTTGAACGCAGTGCCACTGCGTTCATAGGTAAGTAGCGAAGCGGATTCCGAATGTCCGAATGTCCGCTTTACTTTAGCAGCATATTTCTCCTTTATTTACATAAGCTTTTTAAAGTGATAAAATTATAACAAAGATTAGAGACAATTAAAAAGGAGAATTATGAAGAGAAAGATATTTTTAACTCTAGCACTATGTCTAGTTGTGGCATTGGCTGGATGTGGCAAGAACACGGGTAAAACTAGCTCTAATAAAGAGGATATTAGTATTATAGATAACGAGGAAGGCGTGACATTTACTGACTCTCTTGGACGAGAGCTTACAGTAACTAAGGCCGAAAGGGTCGTAACACTTTTAGGAAGTTTTTGTGATGAGTGGATGGCAGCAGGTGGCAGCGTTGTTGGAACTGCTAGCGATACCTTTACAAGTTATGATTTTGATTTTGATGAAAATGTAGCTAATACAGGCAGTAATCTAAAACCTGACGTGGAAACTATTATAAATTTAGAGCCAGATTTGGTTATTGCTTCAAGTAAGTTAGATGGTCAGGTGGAAATAAAAGAAACCTTGGAGAATGCTGGCATTACAGTAGCTTATTTTAATGTGGATAATTTTGAAGATTATTCAAAGACCATGGAAATTTTTACAAAAATAACTGGAAGAAGTGATTTATATACTCAGAATGTGACTGAGGTTAAGGAAACAATTGATGAGGCAAAAAATCAGGTGGATGGCAGAAAACCAAAGGTTTTACTTATTCGTGCAGCAGCCTCTTCTGTTAAGGTAAAAACTAGTACAGGAACTGTGGCTGGCGAAATTTTAAAGGATCTAGATACAGTAAATATTGCAGATTCGAATTCAAGTCTCGAGGATTTAAGCATGGAAGCAATTATACTTGAAGATCCTGATTACATTTTTGTAACAGTACAAGGCTCGGATGTAGATGCAGCTCTTGAAAATGTAAATGAGCTTTTAATTAGCAATCCGGCCTGGAGTACACTTACAGCCGTTAAGAATAATAATTATTATGTTCTAGATAAAATGTTATATAATGCTAAGCCTAATGCTAGATGGGGTGAGGCTTACCAAGGCTTAGCAGATATTATTTATCCTAATGATTAAAGGGGAAAGGTAGAGTAAATGGCATATTTTCCATTTTTTGTAGATGTAACTAATTTACAGGGCTTAGTAATTGGCGGCGGTAATATCGCCTTGGAAAAGGTGGAAAGATTACTTGCCTTTGATGCAAAGCTTACAGTTATTGCAGATAAAATCTGTGAGGAAATTAAGGAATATGGAGATAGAATCCAATTAGTAGAAGAAAAGTATTATAGTGACATTTTAAAAAATGCAGATTATGTGGTTGCGGCCACAGACAATACTGAATTAAATGAGCTAATATATAAAGATGCTAAAAAACTAAATTTGCTTGTAAATGTAGTGGATGTGCCGGATTTGTGCGATTTTATCTTTCCTTCTGTTATGAAAAGAGGGAAACTAGTCGTGGGGGTCTCTACTAGTGGGGCTGGCCCTCAAGTTGCTATCAGACTTAGAAAGGAAATAGAAGAAACAATTCCTAGTGATATAGAGGAAACTCTAGATATTCTAGCTAAAGCAAGGATTGAGGCAAAGGAGACAATAAAAGATCCTGCAAAGAGACGTAAGTATTTAATCGACTTAGCAAATTCATTATTAGATAAAGACAAATAGGGTGTTAGCTAAATAAAATATTTAATGCATAGGGTTTTATTATGGTCAAAACTAAAATTTGTAAACGGACAATTATTATTTTTATTGTGATTTTGTTGCTACTTTTATCGATTTTAGGTTTGGTTTATGGAAGCGTAAACATTCCTTTAAAAGATGTATTTGGGGTATTATTTTTAAAAGATAAGTCCTCAAAGTTTGCAACAATCATATGGTCAGTGCGATTACCAAGAGTAATTGGGGCAATACTTGCAGGGGCTGGATTGGCAGTTTCTGGTGTTATATTGCAAAGCGTTATGAATAATGCTTTAGCAAGTCCTAATACAATAGGTGTAAATTCAGGTGCTGGCTTTTTTGTAATGCTGTCAATGTTACTTGCACCAGGCAATTTATTTTTAAAGCCAGTAATGGCCTTCCTTGGTGCTTTCATAACATCACTTGTAATATTATCCTTGGCTTATGTGGCTGAGAAATCAAGAATTACTATAATTCTTGCAGGTGTTACAATTTCTAGTTTTTTAACTGCAGGTATGAGTATGATTAAAATTCTAGATTCAGATATTAATGTAAATGCAACGGATTTCCTAATTGGTTCACTTTCAGGAGTAACAATGAATTCCATCTTTTTACCAGCAATAGGAATTATTTTAGCCATTATTATCACAATCCTTTTATCTAAGGGCTTAAATATACTTGCCTTAGGGGATGGAGTGGCTTGTTCTATTGGCTTACCGGTAAATGTATTTAGAATTCTTTTTGTATTAATTGCAAGTTTTCTTGCAGGACTTGTTGTTAGTTTTGCAGGTTTAATAAGCTTTGTGGGCTTAATTGTGCCTCACATAGCTAGAAACATTTTCGGAAATGATGCAAGAGTGCTTATACCAACATCTATGCTTATTGGCGCAGTATTGGTATTATTTGCTGATCTTTTAGGTAGAGTAATATTTTCACCATACGAAATGGCAGTAGGAATCTTGTTATCCTTAGCGGGTGGCCCATTCTTCTTGTATTTACTTATGAGAAAAGGAGGTAGAAGACTTAATGCTTAAATTTGAAAATCTTTATGTGGAAGTCTCTAGAACTCCGATTCTTGAGGATATTTCCGTCTCCTTTAAAGAGGGAAAAATCACAGCAATTATTGGTCCAAACGGATGTGGAAAAACCACACTTTTACAAACCCTTAATGGTATGAGTAAGGTTACTTCAGGACAGATTCTTTTAAATGACGAGGATTTTTTAAGCCTTGCTTTTAGGGAAAGGGCAAAGAGGCTTTCCTTTATGCCTCAGTTTAGAGACAGCAGCCTTAACATATCTGTTAAAAAGCTAGTGGAGCATGGCAGATTTTGTTATATGGGTTTTTCTAGGAAAATGAGTCGCGAAGACAGGAAGGCTATTATGGAAGCCCTAGATTATACTAATCTTTTAGACTATAAGGATTGCATGGTTTCAGAATTATCAGGAGGTCTTAGACAGCGAGTTTTTTTAAGTATGCAGTTAGCTCAAAACAGTCAATATATGGTAATGGATGAGCCTATGAATTTCCTGGATTTTTCAAGCAAAAGGGATATGTATTCCTTAATTAAGAAGCTAGTAGGCAAGGGAAAGACCATAGTTATTGTAATGCATGATATTAGTCAGGCCCTTAAAATAGCTGATGAACTTGTGATTATGCAGAATCGAAAAATAGTAGCGACTAATAGTCCGAAGGCTTGCATAGAATCAGGGGTAATTGAGAAAGTCTTTGATTGCAAAATAAAGACTGTGGAATTAGATGGCATGACAGATTATCTAATAATTTAATATGAATAGCCAAGGCTTGTGAGAGGTTAAGTTTGCGAGAGGTGAAGCTTGCAAGACATGGAGCTTAGTAGCTGCGAGTTAGATAAATGCTTGTCTAACTCGCTTTTTTATATTATTCTAGTTAGTGATTTGGCGAAGGGAGATAGGCATGAAATTATTAAAGAAGATAGTTATTACTTTAGTGGCAGTGATTGCGTTATTTTATTTACTTGTGTTGATCACAGCTTGGATATAAAGGAGAAGTTGGCAGATGACTTTTAATAGGAAAGAAAAAATTAAATATAATAAAAATAAGAAAGAAGATAAGAATACGAATATACCTTTTAGTAAGCAGTACTATGAAGACGTTAAGGAAGCTGAACATGGCCAAAGACTTGCATATATTCTAGCTTTACTTGGCGTACTTGCTTATGTTGCATTTTTCATATTCACTGTATTTTCAAAAAAATTTGATATAAATATTAGCTACAATCAAATATTTTTCGGCGTTTCAGCAATAACAATTATGATTGTGACTGTAGATGTGATTTTCTGCATTATTTATAGAGGTAAAATTTATTCAAAAGAGAGTACTAAAAGAAAATATAAAAAAGAAGGCGAAGTGAGAAAAAATCGCATAAATTGTGACATTTTCTTATTAGAACTAGCTTTGGCAATGATTATAGTTTTAGCTATGATAAATCTTTATAGTTTTTCCAATTTATTAAGATGGGCAATTGTCGTCCTTGCCATATCTGTTGCTTTTCTGGTTTTCTTGCATCTAGTAAAAATCCTAGATACAAAGAAGTTTGGGGTTAACTTTACAGCCTTTATAGTTGTGTTATTTGTATCAGTGATTCTAACCGTTTCTTTGGTTAATATAACAGCTACATATTCTTATGAAAATGTTACAGTTACCGGTTCTGACACATATATTCGAGGCGGTAGGCATCGTTCTAGAGTTTACGAAGTTGATTTTGAATATAGCGACGGAAGAACAGAGACAATTGATACAACAAAAAAGATTTATGATAAGGCTTGTTACTTAAGCTATGGCTTTTATCTTGAAGAGGTAACTGGAATTTTTGGTTTGAAGATGCATAGGCTATGTTATCAGAGCTTGTATTAGAATTGTAAAAAAGAGACACGATATATAGATTAGACTGACTAGGAGGTGGCAGAATGTTTAAAAGAAATAAAGCTAATGCAGCAGTTGATAATAAGAATAATGAAGCTGGTGAAACTGTTGAAACTAAGAATAATGAAACTATTAAAATTAATATAAAAAATAGGAATATAGGAATTCTAACAAGAATTATCTGCTTTGTACTAGGCTGTCTTGTAACTTTTATAGTTATGATTTCAGTTGGCTTTAAGATGGTGAAATCAGAGACGGTTTCAACAACTAGTGATGATGGTTTAAGCCTTCCAGGGGAAACAGAAGTAAGAGAGGTAACCGTGGAAGAGGTAAAGGTAAAGTTAGAGGAAATTGGAGAGCTTAGCACATACCAAGGAACTTATTCAATAACTTATGGAAAAAAAGAGACAAGAGAATTGTTGGAGAAATTCGCAATTCCATTTACCAGCAACAACATAACAATAGAGTGTGAAGGCGTTGTAAAGGTAGGTTACGATCTTGATTCTATAAATGTAGAGGTGGCAGAAGCTGACAAAAAGATTTTTATCTCCATCCCAGAAGCTAGAGTTAATGATAACTATGTGATTTGGGACACAATGAATTGTAGCGAAGAGAACAACATTCTAAACCCTATCGACTTTTCTCAGTATCAGGAGTTGATATCTGAAATTGAAGAAAAAGGACTTGAAGAAGTTGAAAACGATGGAATCTATACAAAAGCAGAGGACAATCTAAAGCTCTTAATTGAGAAGTTCTTAGGGGACTTTGAAGAGTATGAGATAGTGTTTATGTAGTGGGGCGGGGTTATTGGAAATTTATGATAGAGTGGTGCAAATTGCCGTTATAGATAGGGAGTTTTATCCCGGAGAGTGCGTTAAGCTTGCCAGAATTCAGGCTTTTGTGCCTGTGAGGGAGTTTACCTCTTGATTTAAGCACAAGAAATTTCTGGGACGCTGCTAGGAAATCTTTTAAAATTGGCTATAACAATACATTCCACTAATATAAGGCACAGGATATTTTGTGAGTTTAAGAAGAACTTACGGATCCTGTGCCTTTATTGATTTAATCTAGATAATAGAGCACAAGCTTTTTTAGGAGGCCTTTGATTCATAGTATTCTTGTGCCTTTTTGATAAGTTTGTGGGTCTTGTAGCCAAAATTGGGCTTGTAAAAAGTTGAGTGGCGATGTCGCATTTTCAAAAGTTAGTGCCTAAATAAATTGAAAAGTGATATATCGGGCACAAGAGAAAAATTAGAAATCAAAATTTTTTTTCAAGTCTTAAAGCTAGAGAAATTCTACGTTTATTAGTATAATTAATTTACTTTAAGCAAAGTTTTTCGTGACAAATGAAAAAAAGCATGTTACACTATCCAAGAAATTTTTACAAAAGAAGAAACCATGGTCAGGTAAATTTTTTACAAAAGAGAAAAAGATATTAGACAAAAGAAAACCAATACAAACAAAGGCAAAATTCATTGCCGATTAATCCCATCACTAAAGAAACTAAATAAGGAGATTCACTATGGATGAATTACTAATGATGCTAGAGGCTAGATTAGCAAACTTAAACTGCGCATTAAGGTTGGCAAAGAAAGATCAAGATTTTCCCGAGGGTTCACTCAGAGTTTCAACAAGTAACAAAAGAGTTAGATATTATTGGATGAATCAAAAGGCCTCCGATTTAGGTGAGTACATCAAGAAAGATAACCACCAATTTGCTAGAGAACTAGCCCAGAAAAGTTACAATAGAAAATTTATAAAAATGGCAGAATCTGAAATCCTTTATCTACAAAGTGTAATCACACATTTATCAAAAAACAATTCTGATATGTCCTATGACAAATTATCCCTTACTAGAAAAAATCTAGTAAATCCCTACATTTTACCAGACAATATTTATGCTAAAAACTGGCAGGAAGAAAGTTATAAAACAAGTAATTACTTGCCGGAATGCAAGGTTTATTCAACAAAAAGAGGAGAAATGGTACGTTCTAAATCCGAAGCAATAATTGCTGATATTCTTTATGAATTGAAAATTCCATACAAGTACGAAAAGGCTTTAGTCCTTAAAAATGGAACAATCAAATTTCCAGATTTCACTGTGTTAAATAAAAAGACAAGACAAGAAGTTTACATTGAGCATTTTGGCTTGTTAGACGATGAGCTGTATTTAAGCAGCAATCTTTTAAAGCTTGATGAGTACAGAAACAATGGAATTTATTTAGGTAAGAATTTGCTATTCACTTACGAAACAGAGGATAGCCCGCTAGATATAAAAGGGATAAGAAAGATGTTCAGGGAATTACTATAGTCTATAGGGATTAGTTGGAATGAAGAAGAAACAAAAGAGAAAAAGTTAATAAATAGTTGGGAAAAGCATCTTGTGTGCCTGTTATGATATGTATTTTAAATCTAGGGCACACGCTTTTTCCTATCTTTTAGGAAAATAATAAGGATTTGTGGCTAGAAGAAGAGATTAAGAACAGTATAGTCACAAGAAATCAAATAGTACTTTACGGGAATTAGTAATCCTGTGCCTTTTCTAAGGGCTAGCGGAAATTAAAGCACAAGCTTTAAAAGCTAGAATTGTGTAATTGGAGATTTTGTTGGCTATAACATAGGAATCTAAGTAATAAAGTCAAAAAGAAGCAAGTTGGAAGCAGCCGTGAGTTGCAGATTCCTCCGGATCCTGTGCCTTTATCGATAGATTTTAAAGCAAGCAGGCACAAACCCCAGAAATTTTACATAGATTTTACATAGACCACCCCTTTTTGTTTACAGAAGAGAATTAAAATCAAATCGTAGAAAGAAAAAGAGGTAGTTTATATGGATATTTTTGGAGTATTAACTATGATTGGTGGCCTCGCTCTTTTCCTTTACGGAATGAATACAATGGGCGATGGTCTTGTGATGCTTTCAGGAGGAAAGCTAGAAAAGATACTAGAGAAGTTAACTAAAAAGAGAATTATGGCACTTTTACTCGGTGCTTTTGTTACAGCAGTTATACAGTCATCATCAGCAACAACAGTAATGGTAGTAGGTTTTGTAAACTCAGGAATCATGAAGCTTACACAGGCCGTTGGAATCATTATGGGTGCTAATATCGGCACAACAATCACATCTTGGATTTTATCATTAACAGGAATTAGTGGTGGAAATGTATTTATTAACTTGCTTAAGCCAAGTTCTTTTTCACCAATACTTGCAGCCATTGGTATAATTTGTGTAATGACTAGCAAGAATGGTGAAAAGAAAAAGATTGTTGGAAATATTCTACTTGGATTTGCAGTATTAATGTTTGGTATGGAAACCATGAGTGGAGCAGTAGAGCCACTTAAGGATAACGAAGCATTTACAGGAATGTTAACTGCATTTTCAAATCCATTACTTGGAATGGTAGCAGGTGCAGTACTTACAGCAGTAATTCAGAGTTCATCAGCATCCGTAGGTATTTTACAGGCCCTTTGTATGAGTGGTGCAGTAACTTACGGAACAGCACTTCCAATTATTATGGGACAGAACATAGGAACTTGCGTAACTGCTTTGATTTCAGCTATCGGAGCAAGTAAGAATGCTAAGAGAGCTGCATTTATTCATCTATACTTTAACTTAATTGGAACAATTATTTTCATGATTTGCTTCTATTCAATTAATAGTGTGATGCATTTTACATTCCTTACAGATTCTGCAGGAGCAGCTGGAATTGCAGTAATTCACAGTTTATTTAACATAGGATGCGCAGTGGTATTATTCCCATTTGCAAATCAGCTTGTAAAGCTCGCTTCATTTACAGTTAGAAATCATAAGGATACTGAATTTGAGTCCGACAGACCAGCAGAGCTTGCAGCCCTTGATGAGCGTTTCCTTGATACACCTTCTTATGCAATTAGACTTTGTAAGAAGGCAGTTGTAAAAATGTCAGAACTCACTAACGAAGCTATTCTTTCAGCTCTCGACCTTCAGGCTAAATATTCAGAGGAAAAGGTTGAAGAAGTAATAAAGCTTGAGCAGTTAGTGGATGAATTTGAAGATAAGATTGGAACTTATTTAGTTAAGTTAGCAAGCAAGGATTTAGGTAAAGACGATAGCCATGAGTTATCAATTTTACTACATTCTATCAGTGATTTTGAAAGAATGTCAGATCATGCAATCAATATCGCCGAGTCCTTTAAAAAGAAGAATGATGAAAATATAGACTTCTCCTTCAAGGCTACTGAGGAATTAAAGTTCTTAGGCGTTGCAGTTAAGAATATTATGAAATTGACATTAACAACATTTAAATCTAGAGATACAAAGATTGCAGTAAATGTTGAGCCACTTGAAGAGGTCATTGACGATCTTGTAATGGAAATGAAGCAAAGACATATTGATAGATTAAAGCGCGGTGAGTGCTCAATGGAGGCAGGTATTTTACTAGAAGATATTTTGACAAATTATGAAAGAGTATCAGACCATTGCTCTAATGTAGCGGCAGCCCTAATTGAAATCGAATCTGATGAGCTTGATATGCACGAATATGTGGATGTTAAGGTAAAGGGTAGCGACCCATACTTTAGAAAAGAGTATATTAGACTAAAGCAAATCTACATGTTACCTGAATTAGACGAGGTTAGCTAAAATTCATTATAAGTAGATTGCGACAAAACTTAAGCTTACAAGTAATTAACCATAAAGAAAAGTGCTATGGAAAGTGATGGGCAAGGCCTTTATAATCACTATCTATAGCACTTTTTACATGTCTTATTTTTACAATTAAATACAATAAATCTTATTTAGATATTCTTCAAATAAAAAATAGCAAGCTGGGTTCTATCCCTTAAGTCTAATTTTTCTAAAATTGTGGAGAGATAATTTCTAACTGTTCCCTCTGATAAGAAAAGTTTGCCAGCAATTTCTTTGTTTGAATAACCATCAGCAACTAATTGAATAACAGCAAATTCCTTATCAGTAATATCTGCGGCGGCATAGTCAAAGCTAGGGAGAGTAGCAGTTGCTGAACTTGTGGCATTATTAGCCCCAAGGCTAGAGGAATCATTTTCAGAGTTAGTCCCAACCTGCATTAGCTTTGGCAACTTATTTATAATAGTTCCCCCAAAGACGCTTTGGCCATTTATGGCAGCAGTGAGAGCAGTGTCTAATGCCTTGTAGTCCTGCTTTAAAAGATAGCCGCGAACCCCAAGTTTTAAGGCCTCGATAATATATTCGTCATCTGAAAATGTAGTTAAAAATAGGATAGTTGCCTCAGGGTGCTTCCCTAGAATTTCCCTTGCAGCTTCTAATCCATTCATGCCCTCCATTCTAATATCCATTAAAAGTAAGTCAGGTCGTAGCTCTTCGTAAAGTTTAATAGCTTCTAATCCGCTATGTCCTTTTCCTACAATTTTAAATTCTTCCTTGCTTGAAATAATCATTTCAAGGGACATGGTAATAAGTTCGTCATCATCAATTAGTAAAATAGATTTTTGCATTTTTCTACCTCGTTATTAAAAATTCAACCTAGCAAAGATTGTAAAGCCATCATTGCAGTAAAAGTAAGCATCGCCGTTGCAGGCGTTAGCTCTCTGTCTTATATTTTCAAGTCCAATTCCTTCAAAAATTCCAGACTGAATCATCTTCTTAATATCAGAATCTAGTTCTCCGTTATCAGAAATTGTAAGAGTACAAAAGTTTCTGTTTTGGTGCAAAATAATTGAAACCTTGTCACCCTTGCTGTGCTTAATTATATTTGTAACTCCTTCTTTTAAGATTCCAATAAGGCTAAACTTAACTTCCTTTGGTAAATTATTTTCAAAATCTAATTCTGTAGAAACCTGAAAATCAGTGAGTTCCTTTATAATGTCGTCAAAATTTTTTGCAAGATCAATAGAGTCATCTCTAAGGTCATGGACAGAATTTCGCATTTTTTCCATGGATTCATCTAAAGTGTTTGATAGCATCTCTAGCTGGGGCATTATATTTTCATCAGAATTCATAGTCTTAATGGCGCCTAGCAGTAGAATGGCGCGACTAAGCATGTGGCCTACATTATCGTGGATTTCCCTAGCAATTCGGTTACGCTCGTTTAGGGTAGCAAGGTGAATTTGCTGGTCCTGTTCAAGCACTAAATGCTTATTTTTATTTTTAAGTAAACTCTCGATTTCCACACTATCATCACGAGTTTTGTAGAGCTTTTGTTTATAAGTTATGACTTCTTCGTAAAGAATTGTGGAAACATAGGTAAAAATTAAAGACAATAAGAGGAAGGCCAAGTATATAGGAAAATTTGTCGGCTTCCTTATAATTAGAAAAATTAGGCAAACTACGAAAGGCACAAAGATAAGTGCATCTGCTAGTTTCCTTTTTGGAATTAAGATAGTGATTTCTAAGAATAAAAATGTGCAAATTGACACTACGACTGAACTTGTCGTAATGTCATTTGCATTTATTAATATGATCAGCATGATTGCTGCAACTAGTCTAATAAAAACATCAGTAAGCATATTGCTCCTTCTTTTTGTTAATAATAATTCCTGCTACAAAGAATATTATTGCATAAACTAATTGAATAAGCAAACACTCTATAAAATGTGAACTAATAACATTTGAAGCACTATGATGCTCGATATATTTGCAACAATCAACAAACCAATAAACAGGTAGAAGCTGTGAAAACTTAACCACTGATTCTGACATGAATTCTGAAGGAACAAACACTCCACAAAGGAAACTCATTGAGAGAACAATCATGTTGGAAATCATATTTATAAGGTTTGTATTTGAAGTGATAGAGCATATAAAGTAAGCAATTCCAAGGCCAAGTAGCATTAAGAAAAATTCATTAATTCCATAGAAGAAAAGCATATGAAAATCTGGCTGATTTCTTCCAAGAATAGCAGAATAGATAAAGAAAAATACAGTAATAACAAAGCCTATAACTAAAACTGCAAGAATTAATTCCTTGTTACGCCTAGCAAAAGATGTACCACTAATGCTAATTCTATCCCTTGAGTCTTTATTTTTCAAAAATCCTAGAACAGAAGCGATGCAAACCGTAAGAATCATAAGGCAGGAATAGGCGCTAAATATGAAGGAGCTTGAAATAGATGCATTGTTAATAGTTGATTTATAGTCATTGTTTGAGTAAATCTTAGTTTCTACAATGTCTGTTTTTTTAACTTGCTCTAGGGAGATGCTAATGGCCTCCTCCTCACTATATCCACAATCTAGGTAAGTTTTGATGTCTGATAAAAATGTATTTATTTTCTGACTTATTAAATAACCACTAGCTGAATTTGTGGAAGCAAGGTATTGGATTGAATCTTTGTAATCTCCAGAGAGAAGTTTATTTTTAAAGCCTTCTGGAATAACAATTGCGTAGTCGTAAATTTCAAAACGAACGTTATCATTGATTGCTTGGTAATCTAGTTCATTATTGCTTAAATTTAATTTTGTAATATTTTGACTAGAATCTAGATAGCTAATTAAAGCTTCACTGATGTCGCTTTTATCCAAATCTACCACTGCCACATTAAGGCTTGTATCCTTGTAAATGTCAGCATTATAGTTAGTTGAAAAATTGGCTCTTACAACTGTGAATATAGCAAATATTAAAAAGTATATAATTATTGTTGATAGAAAGCTCCTTAATGATAGAAGCGTAGCCTTAAAGACTGTCATAATTTCTCCTCCTTAAAATTAGAACACTAATAATTAGGCAAATGGCAATCATAAGCACCATTATTCCTAAATCCTGATAGTAGGCAGAAGTTTTGCCATAACAAGCTAGCTGATATAGGCTATCTGTGAAAACTGTGGCAGGATTGATTTTATTTAAAATTGGGCAGAAATTTTTTATAATCTGCTGGATGCCACCCATCATAAGTCCTGAAAAGAAGGAGCAAGTCATGGTAAAGGCAAGTGGTACCATGGAGAGGGCCATTTCATTTTTAAAGATAGAGCCAATCAAGGTACCAATTGAGATTCCAAGGGCACTAGCAAGGCTAGTAATGGCAATGACCATGTAAATTGGTGCGCCCCAGTGAAGGCCTAGGCAATACTCTACATAGCAGATAACAACTGTGTTTGATATGGACTGAAGTAGAGTACCTGCAAGGATTCCTGCAAAAATCGCCTTTAGCTTATGACCTGGTGCCATCTCAAATCTTTTGCCACATTCAGAAAGGTTGGCACATAGGCTAGTCATCATGGCTGTACTTACCCAAGATGAGAAAAGTGAGGACATGGCAAGTAGGGCATAGAAAAATTGCATATACTGTGATACCCCGGATTTAAAGTCGTATTTTTTCAAAAAGCTCATATTGGAATTTATACTAGCAATAAGAGCGTCAATTGCTTCTGGCTTCTCTGATAAAATTTTTTCAAAACTTGCTTGATAGTTTTGATAACTTTTTACTATCTGAGAAAGACTAGTGGAGATAAGACCATTTTCAGTAACAATGACTTCAATGCTGTCATCATGCTCATAATAAATTCCTTCAATGTCTTTTTTATTCAAAGCATCACTAGCAGCTTCTAAGCTATCAAAGCTAGTGACCTCAAGGATTTTACCGTGATCTTTTGTCTCTTTTGAAAGCTCCTTTATAACGGATAAAAAGTTACTATTTATACCATCACCAGCCACATAGGCAACCTCAATAGTGTCTAAACGGTTGGGGTCATCCTTAATCATGTTGCCAAAGCCAAGATAAAAGGCGCTTGCAAGGACTAATGGAAAGAGAAAGTTCCAGCCCACAATCCATGGCATTCTAATTAATTGCTTTATCTTATAGGAAAATATTCTTAAAAACATTAATCACGCAACTCCTTTCCAGTAATTTCTAGGAAGACATCATTAAGTGTAGGTAGCTTAGTTTGTACATGACCGAATGGTAGATTTTTTTCATTAAAATATTCAAGTACATGTACAAGATTATGTTCGCCCCCATCTAGGCTAATAACAAGCTCGCCCTCGCTATACTTAGCGTCATAGACATGGTTGATGCCCTTAATATCCTTAATTATATCCTCATTTATGGCAGGCATTCCTATGCAAATGCTTTCGCGAATCTTTAAGGAATTCTTTAAATCATTTGCTGTGCCCTCGGCTACCTTCTTGCCGTGATCCATAATGATGATGCGGCTACAGATTTCCTCAACCTCCTCCATGTAATGAGAAGTATAAATAATAGAAGCTCCGGCTCTATTCATTTCTTTAATACCCTCAAGGATTGCATTTCTACTTTGAGGATCAACAGCAACAGTAGGCTCATCAAAGATAATTAAGCTTGGCTTATGGGCGATGCCACAAGCGATGTTAAGTCTACGAACTAAACCACCAGATAATTTTTTAGGCTTATATTTTTTGTAGTCGCTAAGTCCTGTAAATTCAAGAGCTTCCTCAACATAACGGCGGCGTTTATTTTTATCTTTAATGTAGAGCCCACAGAAGAAATCTACATTTTCATATACATTCAAAGTATTCATAACTGCAACATTTTGAGGAACTACGCCAATCTTTGACTTAATGTCGTAGGCCTTTGGGCTCATTTCTTTATCGAAAATCATAATCTCTCCCTTGTTAAAACTTAGAAGAGATAAAATGCAGTTAATAGTTGTAGTTTTTCCAGAACCGTTAGGTCCTAAAAGTCCTAGAATTTCTCCCTTTTTTAGCTCAAGTGAGAAGTTGTCCACTGCGATTTTTTCCTTGTATCGCTTAACTAAATTGTTAACTTTAACGATTGAATCACTCATAAATTTATCTCCTTAATAAACTCCCTTATTATTATCAATTTACCTAGCATTAACTTACACAAGTTTAAAAGCAATTTCGTAAATCTAAAATTATAATATTAAATTCCTGCTCTGGATACTAGTGATTGCAGTCATTTCCTGCATGTGACAAATGTCATGTCTTTTTACATTTTCATAAAAATAAAAACTTTGTATTCTAATTATAGATATGGTAAACTAGCAATAGATATACATGTGTCAAACAAATAAATAGCAAAGGAGACGGACTATGAAACAGAATGTAGCAGATTTGCTTAATGCACAGGTAAATAAGGAGTTTTACTCTGCTTACCTGTATTTGGGAATTTCTAAGTTTTTTACAAAGGCTAAATTATATGGCTTTGCCAACTGGTATAGAGTTCAGGCCACAGAAGAGCAGGAGCATGCCATGAAGATTTATGATTATCTTCTAGATTCTAAGCAGGATGTGTGCCTTGAGGCCATAGATAAGGTGGATATTAAGATAGAAAGTGCCTTGGCTGCAGTAATTGAGGCGGATAAGCACGAGCAGTACATTACCGCAGAGATTTGCAAGATTATGGATTTGGCTATTGCTGAAAATGATTACACAACTCAAAGCTTCCTCGATTGGTTTATAGAGGAGCAAAAGGAGGAAGAGGAGAATTCAAGAAAGATGATTTCAAGGGTTGAGGCCGTTGGCAGCGATAGAAGACTTCTCTATATGTTAGATAAGAAAATTGAACGCAGTGTAAGCAATCCCCCGCTTTAAAAGCGCGAGTAATTAGCCACTTTACAGTAATTTACCCTTCGGCTTCTATGGCTGAAGGGTTTTTGCATAATTAGGCAAAGTGAAACATTTTTGCTATTATATAAAAAGAAATTGGAAGGAGGCCTATATGCGAATTCAAAACTTAATCGAAAACACAAAAGGATGTAGCGGTTGTGACTGTGCCCATGGTTTTTCTTTTTACATTGAAACCACAAGTCACAAGCTATTAGTGGACTTAGGACCATCAGAGGTGACACTTGAGAATGCAAAAAAGCTTGATATAGATTTGAAAAAAGTGGACACAGTTATACTAAGTCATGGCCACTATGACCACTCAGGGGGCATAATGCCCTTTACAAAAATAAATAATCAGGCAACTATCTATATGCAGGCCCTTGCGGAGCGTGAATACTACGCTGATGATGGCGTGGAGGCAGGAAGAAAAAGATATAGATATATTGGAATTGATCCAGAAATAAGCAAGCTTGATAATCTAAAAAAGATTGGTGGCAACTTTAAAATCGATGAGGAGCTTGAGCTTTTCACCATTAAGGAAAGAACTCATCCTCTTCCATTTACAAACGCCCGTCTTCTAGTAAAGAAGCCAGATGGATTTGTGAAGGATGATTTCAAGCATGAGCAGTTCTTAGTTATTAGAGATGATAATAAAAGCATCCTAGTTTCAGGCTGTGCTCACAATGGAATCTTAAGTATTATGGATGATTACATTTATAAATACGATTCCACTCCAGACTACGTAATCAGCGGTTTCCACCTAAAGAAGAACTCCGATTACACAGAGGCTGAGGTTAAGGAAATTAAAGAGATTGCAAATGTATTAAAGACCTACAATACTAAATTTTATACCTGTCATTGCACAGGCCTCCCAGCTTTTGATATGATGAAGGACATCATGGGAGATCAGCTAGAATACGTGCATTCTGGCGATGAAGTAAAATTAGCATAAGGAGTCACTATGGATATTAAAGATATACGTTTTTATATGGAATGCTATGAGGCAAGAAGTATAAATAAGGCAGCGAAGTCTTTATTTATCACACCTCAGGGACTAGGTAAAGCCCTGGATAGAATTGAAACAGAGCTTCAGGTTAAGCTCTTTGATAGAACCAAGCAAGGCCTTGTGCCAACAGAAGCGGGAGTTTTCTTTTATAAGAAAAGCCACAGAATTTTGGAGAGCACAAGAGAGCTTGAGGAAGGCCTAGAAGAGATTAAAAGCAAGAAGAAGCTCTTTAAACTTGGCTATTCCTGCGGTTTAATCAGGATGTTGCCCTTAAGTGTCATCGATAAGATACAAGAGGATTTTGAAAATGTAGAGCTAAGTATCGAGGAATCCTCAAACCTTGATGTTAAGCAAAAGCTTGCAAAAAATCAGATAGACCTAGGCCTAGTAATTGGCCGTGTGGCAGCAGAGAATGTTATTGAAGTGGAGCTTGAAAGTAAGACCATGTGTGCAGTTGTGCCAAAGGGGCATAAGCTCTTTAATAGGAAAAGCCTAAAGATAGCAGACTTAAAGGATGAGCAGTTAATTAGTTTAAACGAGAAATATCAGGCTTATGATAACTTGATTAATTCCTGCGAGCGCGAAGGATTTTTCCCACACATACGCATTAAAACCATGGAAGCTGCCATGATTTATGAGTTTGTTAGAGAAGGCATTGGAATAGGAATCGATGTGGACATCCATAATAGAGAAGGACTTTTTGAAAATGTAGCGCTAATCCCTATTAAAGACGCCATTCCTTGGAGTGTCTATCTAGTTTATAAAAGTGAAAAAAGAAAAGATGAATGCTTGTTAAAGATTGAAAAAGAGTTAAAAAAGAATGCAAGAAGGTAGAAACTATTAGTTTCTACCTTCTATTTTTTTGTTGATAGAATATTATCAATAAGGAGTGTTAAAATTATAACAAGCAAATGTTAAATAATTATCAATCCCTTAAATTAGCAGATAATTTGCGGTTAAAGAAATAGTAAATAAAAAAATACATTTTCAAAAGGAGAAAAACAGATGGAAAGAAAGTATCCACATTTATCAAGCCCAATTACAGTGGCTGGCGTAACTTTTAAGAACAGAATGTTTTCTGCACCAATGGGCGGAACTGACATTACTAATGATGGTTGTATCGGACCTAAGTCTACAGCCTTCTATGAGCTTAGAGGAAAGGGCGGCGCTGGTGCTGTAACAGTATCAGAATGTATGGTTCATCCAAAAACTGATGGAAGCCACGCATATCACCTTGATCCTTCAATTTTAAATTCCCTTGCTTGTGCTACATACACAGCAGATGCAATTAGAAGACATGGTGCAATTGCTTCCTTAGAGCTTTCACATTCAGGAATGTATGCAGGAACTTACATGACAGATAAGTCAAAGCAAAAGAGCATGAATCAGTGGGGACCATCTGATACAGTTCGTCCTGACGGCGTAGAAGTTAAGGCCTTAACTAAGGACATGATTGATGACATCGTTAAGTCTTATGGTGATGTAGCAGCCATGGCAAAGCGCGCAGGCTTTGAAATGCTTATGATTCACGGCGGACACGGCTGGCTAATAAATCAGTTCCTTTCACCATACTTTAACAAAAGAACTGACGAGTATGGTGGAAGCCTTGAAAATAGATGCAGATTTGCAAAGGAAGTCCTTATTTCAGTAAGAAATGCAGTAGGTCCTCGTTTCCCAATCGAATTTAGAATGTCAGGTTCTGAATTCTTTGATGAGGGTTATGGCCTTGAAGAAGGTGTAGAAATTGCTAAGGAATTAGAGTCTTATGTAGACATCCTTCATGTTTCAGCAGGTACTTACCAGAGAACATTTGGAATTACACATCCATCTATGTTTGAAGAGCATGGTAGAAATGTATATCTTGCAGCAGAAATTAAGAAGCACGTATCTGTGCCTGTTGCCACTCTTGGTGGTCTTAATGACCCAGCACAGATGGAAGAGATTATTGCCTCTGGAAAGGCAGATATTGTCTACATGGGACGTGCCCTCCTTGCAGATCCATACCTTCCAGAAAAGGTTATGCAGAATCGTGATGACGAAATCGTTCGTTGCCTTCGTTGCTTTACTTGTATGGCAGAACGTGCAGCTACATCCACAAGACGTTGTACAGTAAATCCAATTATTGGTCGTGAAATCGAGGGAGACGAAATCACACCAGCTCCAGTTAAGAAGAAGGTTTTAGTTGCAGGTGGCGGCCCTGGCGGACTTTATGCAGCCTACACAGCAGCAAGACGTGGCCATGAGGTTATCCTTTGCGAGAAGGAATCTGAACTTGGCGGTATTTTAAAGAGTGAGCAGGCAATTTCTTTCAAATACGAAATGTACCAGCTTACAGGCACTTACGAGAAATTAGCTCGTGAGGCTGGCGTTGAAATCCGCTTAAATACTGAAGTTACTAAGGAATATGCCCTTGCTGAAAATGCAGACGCAATAATTATCGCTGTTGGCTCCTCACCACTTGTACCTCCTATCCCAGGTCTTGATGGTGAAAATGTAGTCATCGTCAACAACTATTACAAGGAAAAGGACAAGGTAGGCGACGAAGTTGTAATTCTTGGTGGCGGCCTTGCAGGTTCTGAGTGTGCAATTCATTTAGGTCAGGAAGGTAAGAAGGTTTCTATCGTAGAAATGAGAGATAGCCTCGCACCGGATGCTAACGTAAGACATCGTCCATTACTCTTACAGCAGATTGACAAATATGTTGATGTACACACAGGCCTTAAGGCAGTTAAGGTAACAGCTGATGGCGTTGAATGTGAAGACAAAGACGGCAAGGCAGTATTTGTTAAGGGTTCAAGCGTAATCTGCGCCCTTGGCCAGCGTTCAAGAACAAACGTAGTTGAAGAATTAAGAGACTGCGCTCCATTCGTTAGAGTAATCGGTGATGCCGCTAAGGTTTCAACAATTACAAACGCAGTATATTGGGGCTACCACGCAGCACTTGATATCTAAGATGTAACTAACCGGTGCTTTTACATTTTCATAAAGATAAGTAGTTTTGAAAATGTAAAAAGCCCGGGAAATATAATCACTAAAGATAGGTCGTCACTCCCAAGGCGACCGCACCTAGCAAAATAATATAAAAAAATTGAGGAATAAAAATATGAATTTAGGAATTAAAAATTTAGATAAAAGAAGATGGATTGTCCTAATTGCAGGATGTTTTATTAATCTTTGTTTAGGCTCTATTTATGTGTGGAGCGTGTTCTCTGCTGGTATGGCAGACTATTTTACAAATACCCTTGGAAAAACAGTGACTTCCGCAGACCTTGCAATCGTTTATACAATTGCTAACTCAGTTGGCCCAATCACAATGATTTCAGGTGGTTGGTTTAATGATAAGTTTGGACCAAGAAAAGTCATTTTAATTGGCGGTATCATGTGGGGCTTAGGTATGTTTTTATCAGGCTTTGCAACTAACGTTAACGGACTTATCCTAACTTACGGTCTCATTGGTGGTCTCGGTCTTGGAATGGCTTACGGTAGCACAATTTCTACTTGCGTTAAGTTCTTCCCAGATAAGAGAGGCTTAGTTGGTGGCATCACAACAGCTGTTTACGGCTTAAGTTCAGTAATTCTCCCACCAATCGTTACTGTAATTGTTGCTAAGACAAATGCAACAACAGCCTTTAAGATTGTTGGTATAGTTTTCATGGTGCTTATTGCAGTTTCTGTAATCTTCCTTGAGAAGTGCCCGGATGACTACACACCAGCAGGTTTCACACCAAAGAAAACAGCAGCAGTTAAGCAGAACATGAACTGGAAGGAAATGTTAAAGACACCTACATTCTACGTAATGCTTTTACTTCTTACATGTGGCGCCTTTACTGGTATGATGATCACATCACAGGCTTCATCAGTTGCCCAGCACATGGTAGGTTTATCAGCAGTAGCAGCGAGCTTAGCAGTTTCAGTATTAGCTTTATTTAATGCTTTAGGTAGAATTGTGGCTGGTTTCGTTTCAGATAAGATTGGTAGAATTAATACTTTATTCCTTGCTTGCATCCTTGCAGTAATTGGCCTTTTATGCCTTTATTTCTCAGGAATGGGCACAGTTACTCTATTCTACATCGGCCTTTCAATCGTTGGTATCAGCTATGGCGCTTTCATGGGCGTATACCCAGGCTTTACAGCTGACCAGTTCGGCCCTAAGAATAACTCAGTAAACTACGGAATTATGTTTATCGGTTTCGCTATCGCAGGTTACTTTGGTCCACAGATCATGGGACAAACATTTGCAAAGACAGGAGCATACCAGAATGCATTTATTTACGCAATTGTATTCTCAGTTGTAGGTATCCTTTTTACATTTATCTACAGACTAGTAGCTAAGAAGAATAAGTAAAAGGCTAAATCTTTTTACTTGAAAATGTATCTAGCTCTGTTAAAATATCTCTTGATAATACATTTATTTATATTTAAAAGGAAGTTATTAGAAAGGGAAATTTTAAATTATGAAAATCAGAAATGCAGTAACAACTGATCTAGACCGCATCATGGATATTTATGCTTACGCAAGAAAATTCATGACAGAACATGGAAATCCAACTCAGTGGGGACCAACACAGTGGCCACCAAGAGATTTAATTGTTGAAGATATCAAAAGAGAGAAAAGCTTTGTTTGTCTAAACGACAAAGACGAAGTAATCGGCGTATTCTTCTATAACTTCGGTAAGGACATTGATCCAACTTACGGCGATATCACTGAAGGTGGTTGGATTGAAGATAGTCCATACGCAGTAGTTCACAGACTTGCAGTGGATGGTTCTGAAAGAGGTATTGGTACATTTTGCTTAAACTGGGCTTTCGAGAAATCAGGTCACGTAAGAATCGATACTCACGGCGACAACAAGGTAATGCAGAACCTACTTACAAAGCTAGGTTTTAAGCACACTGGAACAGTTTATGTAGAAAGTGATAATATGCCAAGAATCGCATTTGAGAAGATTGCTTAGTTTGTAATTAATATAATAATAAAAACTTTAGGCGATTATATGGAAAATGTTTTTAATACATTTCTATGTAATCGTCTTTTTATGTGCAAGATTAAGAAACTAAAACAAATGTATTTAAAAATAGGGCTATTCTAGGACTTTTTTTCAGATTATAATTATTTTAAGTTAGAGATATTAAACCTAAATACTTAATAATCGATTTAAGAGGAGATAGGAATGAAAAAGTACAAAGCAAAAGCATTAGTTAAAATTAGTAGATATCAAAATTATTTTCCAACATTAGAGGAGTCAATTAAGGAAGATGTTTACAAGCGAATGGAAGAGTTGCTTGTGGAGGAGAAAGAATATTGTGATAAGAGAAACTATGAGCACATGGCACAAATAATAACTTCTATTGCACTTTACGAAGTTTTACAAAAACATGGTAAATCCGAAGAAGAAGCCTACAAATTAGTTTCTGAGAAAATGTGGGAATTCCTTGATCCAAGCAGCATGCAAAAGCTTGCAAGGAAAAGTTTCTTCTTACCACTTATGAAAAAGGTAGTGCCTTTTGGCTTTAAGCATAAGTCAGGCACAGGCTGGAGATACACATGGCATTTAGATGAGGATTCAAAAAATGAATTTAAGTTTGAATGTAACGAATGTATCTACGCAAAGATTCTTGGAAAGCGAGACTTATTAAAGCTTGGAGCAATGTGCTGTCACGCAGATATTATCAATTACGGAAGCCTTCCATATACTGATTTCATAAGAACAAAAACGCTATGTCAGGGCGGCGATTGCTGTGACTTTAGATTTGTTCGCTATACAACAGACGCAGGAGATGGTTGGGAAAGAAGTAAGAGCATATAGGATTTGCTTTTTAAAAGAAAAAGCCACAGGTCCTACAACCTGTGGCTTTTCTGGAAAGTTTAATATCACTTTTTTGGATTAATTATTTGGTGCGAAATCAGAGTGAAGCATTGGTGCAAGCATCTCTGTTAGGCCATCTACCTGACTTGGGAAAGCCCAGATTGTACCCATCATCATTTCTCTTGTCATGCGGCCGTTGATGATCATTGCAACAACATTGATCATTTCAGCTGCTAAGTCGCCGTAAAGTTCAGCACCAACAAGATAGTTATCCTTATCAAGGATTACTGTAGCTTCAGCATCTGTTTCATTTCTATATTCAAAAGCTAGCATTTGACCATAGCTAATCTTCTGAACTGTGTATTTATCTGGATTTGCAAGGGCTTCATTAACGCCAACACCAGCGGCAGCAATTCTAGGTAGTGTAAATACTACGTTTGGAACTGCAGGATATGCAATTTCCTGAGGATTTCCAAGGATTGCAGTAGCAATGTAATTAGATTCAAAAGTAGCAGTAGGTGTAAGTCTTGGAATCTTCTTATCAACTACATCACCGCTAGCATAGATGTTTGCTGTGCTTGTTCGCATAAATCCATCAACTGTAATACCGCTGTTTGTATATTCAACGCCAGCCTTTTCAAGATCTAAGCCCTCTGTGTTAGCTCTTCGACCTGTTGCTGCTAAAACATAATCTGTTTCAACACATAAGCCAGATTGTGTCTTAACAAGGTACTTTTCTCCACTCTTTTCAACGCCGCAAACTGCCTCATTAAAGTAGAATTCAACTCCAGCATCCTTTAATTTAGCAATAATTCTGTTTGTGTACTCTTCGCTGTACTGACGAAGGGCTCTATCAGTAAATTCAATAACTGTAGCCTTTACGCCAAACTGTGTAAGTAAAGAAGCGAATTCCATTGAGATAATACCAGCACCAACAAATGTAATGTGCTCAGGTAAATCCTTTAAGTCAAGAATTTCACGGCTTGTGTGCATGAATTCCTTGCCTGGAATGTCAAGCTTGTAATCATACTGACCAGTTGCAATGACGATATTTTCAGCAGTTACGCACTTGTCGCCCACCTGAACTGTATGAGCATCAACAAACTTAGCATCTCCTCTAATAATTTCAAATCCAGCACCAGTTAACATGCCTGTCATTGCATTTGCAAGAGGATCAATATTAGCATGCTTATATTCCATAAATTTTGGCCAGTTCATCTTAATGTCTGTCTCAAGACCGAGATTCTTGTATCTATCAAGGGCAGATACAAGTTCTGCAGGACCATCAAGTAAGGCCTTAGCATCACAACCATAGTTTGTGCAAGTACCACCTGTAAGGTCTCTTTCTGCAAATGCAACTCTCTTGCCAGCTCCAGCTAAGATTAAGGCACCATGCCAAGCCGCATGTCCTGTTCCAATGTAAAGTACGTCGTAATCAAAATTTCCCATAAATTTCTTCCTTTCATAAATGAGATTAATAAGTAGTTACTCTAGTAAATGTTTTAATTTTCGTAGTTATGTAAATGTGTATATGTTTTAAAAGTGACTAATATTAGTTTTATATTGAATTGTATTAATTTTAAACGCGATTAAATTGTGTACAATGAATATAACACTTTGTTAGTTAATTGTCAAACGCAAAATTTAATTGCATACAATTAATTCTTTAAAATACACATAAGCCACATATATTATACATCCAATATAGATATATTTGTATAAAAATATATCTATAGCCAAAATTAATGAGAACACATTGTAAAGCGGACATTCGGAATCCGCTTCGCTACTTACCTATGAACGCAGTGGCACTTTGTGCCACCTGTCAGAAGGGGCTTTAACCCCTTCTGACACTAGTAAGCTTTATACCCCCGCTTAAAGCTTACGCTTTTGAAGCGGGGGATTGCTTACACTGCGTTCAAAGTTATTAGTTCCGATTTTTACAATACACATGTTTTGAGAAAAGTTATCATATAGCCATAAAGCAAAGGCAACGGGGCCGAGGTCATAAGACTTCGGTCCCTTTTTTTTATAGAAAGGAGAGTTTGAAATGGAAGTAAGAATTAAGGAACATCCAATACTTGGAGAGGTTAAGAAAGGAAGACTAGTTAAATTTACTCACGATGGTCAAGTCCTTGAAGGATACGAAGGCGAGCCAATTGCAGTGGCCCTAAAGGCAGCAGGAGTTTTAGTTCATAGATATACAGAAAAGAAGCACAGTCCACGAGGCGTCTTTTGTGCCATAGGCCGTTGCACAGACTGTGTAATGATTGTAAACGGCGAGCCAAACATCAGAACCTGCGTAACTCCACTAAAAGAGGGCATGACAGTAGACACACAGTATGGCACAAGTGATGAGCCATTTGTAAAAGAATTAAAGGAAGCTAAGTAAGCTGGTGAGTTAAGTAAGCTTAAAAGGCCAAAAGCTTAAGCATTCGGGGTTTACTTATCCCAGAAATAAATCAGGAGGAATTCATATGGAACGATACGACCTAATAGTTATCGGTGCTGGTCCATCGGGCTTGTCCGCAGGAATTGAGGCAGCCAAGGCCGGAGCTAGCGTAATTATTTTTGATGAAAATGAAAAACCAGGGGGACAGTTATTTAAGCAGATTCACAAGTTCTTCGGTTCAAAGGAGCACAGAGCCAAGGTTAGAGGCTTTAACATAGGATACCAATTATTAAAAGAAGCAGATGAGGCAGGGGCTAAGGTAGAACTTTCTGCAACAGTCCTTGGTATCTATCAGGATAAGGAAGTGGTGGTAAAGATTAAGGAAGGAATCAAGCACTTTAAGGCAGATTCCATAATCGTAGCTACTGGTGCTGCTGAAAATATGGTGCCATTTGAAGGTTGGACATTACCGGGAGTTATTGGTGCCGGAGCTGCACAAACAATGCTTAATCTCCACGGAATCCTACCAGGAAAGAAAGTATTAATGCTTGGTAGTGGAAATGTAGGACTAGTTGTTAGTTATCAGCTAAAGCAGTGCGGCTGTGATGTGGTGGCACTTGTGGATGCCGCACCAAGAATCGGCGGTTACGGCGTACATGCAGCAAAGATATCTAGAATGGGCATTCCATTTTACTTGCCATACACCATCAAGAAGGTGGAAGGTACAGACCACGTGACAGGCGTAACCATTGCAAAGCTAGATCCAAGTTTTAAGTTTATAGAAGGCACTGAGATGCATTTTGATGTAGACACTGTCTGCGTTGCCGTTGGTTTATCTCCAATGAGTCAGTTACTTAAAATGGCAGGTTGCAAGATGGATGACAACCCACGAAAAGGCGGTCAGGTACCAGTTATTGATGAACATGGCCAGACTTCAATCCCGGGAATCTTTGCAGCAGGGGATGTTTCAGGAATTGAAGAAGCAAGCTCAGCCATGATTGAAGGCAGACAGGCAGGCATTTATGCCGCAAATTATCTAGGCTACATCGAGGATAAGCTTATGAAGGAAAAAGAAGATGAGTTAGATAAGGCGCTAGACGGCCTAAGACAAGGCATGTTTGCACCATCCAATAGAGGAAAGAAGATTGAAAAAACAGAGGAAGGAATCGACATTTCTAACAATTTATTGGCAAAAGGCTTTGTAGCTGATGAAGAGATAGAAAGATTCCCAGGAGTAGTTCACAAGTTAGGAATCCACCCGGTTATGGAGTGTACACAGAATATTCCATGTAATCCATGTCAGGATGCATGTCCTAAGAAATGTATAAAGATTGGTTCAAAAATCACATCATTGCCCGCAGTTGATGAATCTGTAGACTGTATAGGATGCGGAATGTGTGTAGCATCTTGTCCAGGACAGGCCATTTTCTTGGTCAATGAAAATGTAGGCGAGGGCATGGCAGAAATCACTCTTCCATACGAGATCTACCCACTTCCAGAAGTTGGAGAAAAGGGAATCGCCCTTTCAAGAGCAGGACATCCTGTGTGTATCGCTGAAGTTGTAAAGGTAAGAACAGGACTTGCCTTTGATAAAACAGCAGTACTTACAATCAGGGTTCCAAAGGAATTTGCTATGAAGGCAAGATTTTATAAGAAGGAAAAGTTAGCTAAGTCAGTTTAGATTTAATAGATTTATGAAAAAGCATTACATTTTCAAAAGGAGGTTTTAGAATGCACGAACTTGTAGATAGAAGTCTTAAAGACGAGGAATTTGAGGAAAGAGAAGATGATGACATGCTCATATGCAGATGTGAGGAAATCACAAAAGGCGAGATTAGAAGAGCAGTGCATGACGGTATGTATACCATGGCTGAGATTAGAAGATATCTTCGCTGCACCATGGGACTATGTCAGGGCCAGACTTGCGCCAAGCTAGTTAAGGGCATTGTGGCAAGGGAGTTAGGCGTTAGCCCAGATAAGCTAGAGCCAGCAACAAGCAGATCTCCTATGAGACCTACAGAGATGTATGTCATTGCCAACGAAGAAAATTAAAAAGGAGGGTAAATAATGACAACAGCCGACACAATCGTAGTAGGGGCAGGAATTATTGGAAATGCCATAGCCTACTATTTAGCTAAAAAAGGACAGAAAGTAATTGTCTTGGAAAAATCCGACAACATTGGAGACGGTGGTTCTTCAAGAAACGGCGGTGGTGTAAGACAGTCAGGACGTGACCCAAGAGAGTTGCCACTAGCCATGTATGGAATTAAGAATTTGTGGCCTTACCTTTCAGAAGAATTAGGAACAGAGGTTGAATATTATAAAAAAGGCAATTTAAGACTAGGAAAGACAGAAAAACACAAGGAAATTTTAACAGGTCTTACTAATAGAGCAGTGGCTTGTGGCCTTGATGTAAGAATGATAGATGCCTATGAGGTTAGACAGATTAACCCATTTTTATCAGAAGAAGTCAGCTGCGCTAGCTGGTGTGAAACGGATGGACACGCAAATCCCCTACTTGCAACCCTTGCTTACTATAAGGCAGCAAGAAGGCTTGGAGTTAGATTTATTACAGGAGAGGAGGTTCTAAGTCTTAAGAAACTAAGAGGCAGATTAAGACAGGTTATTACGGCCCATGATATTTACGAGGCAGACAATGTGGTTTTGGCAAATGGAATCGCAGCCAGAGATTTAGCAGCTTACGTAGGAATCGATATTCCAATGTCTAGGGCACTTCTTGAATGTCTTGTAACCGAGGCAGAGCCTAGAATGTTTGAACAGATGCTTGGTACAGCAGAGGCAGATTTTTACGGACATCAATCAAAGCATGGTTCCTTTGTAATAGGCGGCTCCTCAGGACTTGAGGCAGTTAATAAAGATAACGGAACTCCAGTTAATTCAAGCATTACAGCAGCATGTATTGCTAGGGGAATTATAAAGTACATTCCAAAGTTATCCCACGCAAAGATAGTTAGAACCTGGGCTGGCTGGATGGACCGCATGGTAGATGGCGTGCCAGTAATCGATAAGGTAGACGAGGTGGAGGGCCTTTACCTAGCTTGCGGATTTTCAGGACATGGCTTTGGAATCGCACCAGCAGTAGGTTTAAATATGGCAAATCTAGTTTTAGGAGAGGGGCTAACATGCGATATTTCAGGACTTGCCTATAACCGCTTCGCAGCTAAGGCATAAGTCTAAATTAACTAATTCGGGCGAGAGCCCCACAATAATCAACTACTACAAAAAGTTAATAAGGAGGAATTTATTATGAGTTATCCACAGGTAGATTTTTTATATCTTAATGAAAATGATGCAATCAAAGCAGGTGTGGCAGATATGCCAAAATGTATCGAAACAATGGAAGAAATGCTTAAACTTATGAAGATGGGCGACTTTAGAATGGGCGGTGCCAATGGCAATTCTCACGGTTGCATGGTAACTTTCCCAACAGAATCTCCCTTCCCAGAAATGCCAGTAGATGCCCCAGATAGACGTTTTATGGCAATGCCAGCTTACCTTGGTGGCAAGTTTGATATGGCAGGCATGAAGTGGTACGGCTCTAACGTTGAGAATAAGAAGAAGGGCCTTCCAAGATCCATTCTTATGTTAACTCTAAATGATAAGGAAACTGGCGCTCCTCTTTGTTATATGTCTGCAAATGTATTGTCAGCCGTTAGAACTGGCGCCATCCCTGGAGTTGGTTTTAAATATTTTGCACCAAAGGAAACTAAGGTGGTAGGTATCATTGGACCTGGGGTTATGAGTAAGACAGCTCTTGCAGCAATGATGGCAGTTAGACCAATGATTGAGACAATCAAGTTAAAAGGTAGAGGAATCGCATCTATTAATAAGTTCATTGATCACATACATGAAAAATATCCAACAGTTAAGGAAGTTATTGTGGTTGATAACATTGAGGATTGCGTAAGAGATTCAGATATAGTTTATGCTGCAACTTCTTGTCCAAGTGGTGATCCAATGCTTTATCCATACATTAACGAGGAATGGGTAAAGAAAGGGGCAATGATTTGTACAACAGCAGCTCTAAGATTTGATGAAGACTTCATTATGAATAGGGCAAGAACTGTAACAGATAATATTAAGCTCTATGAGGCTTGGGAAGAAGAGTATAGCCCTAATGCCTATAATCAGATTCCAATCCCAGCCGTTAAGGTTATGGATTTAATTGCAGAGGGTAAGATGAAAATGTCAGATATTGACGATTTAGGCGACGTCTTACTTGGCAAGATTCCAGTTCATAGAAAAGAAGATGAAATCGTAGTTTATTCAGTAGGTGGTATGCCAATTGAAGATGTAGCTTGGGGTACTGTGGTTTATAGAAATGCTCTAGAAATGGGAATTGGTACAAAGCTTAATCTATGGCAGGAACCAGCTCTAGCTTAAGGGCGTAATTCGCAATACATTTTCAAAATAGGGAGGAATTGTCTATGGAATTTAAAAGAATAGAGGTTGTAACATCACTTTATAAGTTATCAGATCTACAAAAGGCACTAGGTAAGCTAGGAGTTACAGGAATGACAGTAATTCAGGCACTTGGTTGTGGTGTTGAAAATGGAACACAGGAATATGAGTTAGAAATGAAGAAGACACCTGAATTATTACCAAAGCAAATGGTGATGCTTGTAGTAGAGGAGGGCCTTGTAGAAAAGGTTGTGGACGTGATTAAAAAAGAACTCTATACAGGTCATATAGGAGATGGCAAAATCTTTGTTTCAAATGTTACTAACATCATTAGAGTTAGAACTGGCGAGGAAGGAAAAGCAGCACTTAACTAGGGAGGAAGGCTTATGAACAATGGAAAATTAGGTCTCCCAAGCGTAATAGCAACGGGAGTAGGTTTAATAGTTGCTACTAGCTGCTTAATGTCAGTGGGACAAGGTGCTGGTAGCCTTGGAATAACATTTATAATATCAATGCTTATGGCATGTGCAATTAACATTACAACAGCCCTTTGTTTGTCAGAGTTAAATGCCCTAATGCCAAACTTAACAGGAGGTCTTGCACAGTACACACTAGCTTCCTTTGGTCCATTTATTTCAATTATCACAATGGTAGGTGGCTATCTTGTATGTAATACAATTGCTGGTTCCGCAGAATGTGCCATGTTTGGTAACACATTAACTGGTGTATTTAATACAAAAATTCCTGGAAGCGTATTTTGTATAGTCCTACTTTTGATACTAATCGCCGCTAATCTTCACGGTATAGATTTATTTGCTAAGATTCAAAATGTAGTAGCCTATGGTCTTATTTTTTCAATTTTTATCATGGGTATTATAGGAGCTTTAAAGTTAGGAACTGGGGAAGTTGTAGAGCAGCCATTAGTTTTAACATCTAATATGTCAGATATATTTTCAATGGTTGGTTTAGCTTTCTTCTTATTCCTAGGATGTGAATTTATTATTCCCATCGCTCCAAACGTTAAGAATCAAAGAAGAAATGTACCTCTTGGCATGATTCTAAGTCTTTTAATTGTTACTGCCATGGAAATTATCTTAATCCTTGGAATGCACAATTACACTGACTGGGCAACACTTGCAGGAGATGCAGCTCCACACGTACTTTACGGAATTAGCCTCTTTGGTGAATTTGGAAAATACTGGATGGCTCTCATTTCAGTTTTTGCAGTTGTAAGTACAGTAAATTCCATAATTTCTTCCCTTGCCTATATTTGTGCAGGCATGGCAAAGATTGGTTTATTGCCTAAGGTTTTTATGAAGAAGAATAAAAATGATGCGCCATTTGTAGGCATTCTACTAATCGGTGGCGCCATGGTATTAATTAATGCAACAGGCCTATCCACAACTTCACAGTTATCACTACTAATCCTTATTGGATGCGTATTCTGGATGGCAGCCTACTGTATTTCATCCCTTAATGTTCTAGTATTTAGAAGGAAGATGGCAAATGTACCAAGGACCTTTAAAGTGCCATTTGGTCCCGTAATTCCAATAGTTGGCATAGTTGGTAACATTTTCATGATCTATAATATAGCCTCTGATACTGAGACAAAGATGATAATTTATAGAACAGTTCTTGTAATCTTTGCAGTCCTAGCAGTTTACGCCTTTATCTGGGTTAAGAAGGTTATGAAACGCCCACTATTTAAGGCCTATGAGGTTAAGGATATTATGGCTATGGAAAATGAATTGTATCATCTAGTTAGAGAAGAACAGAAAAAAAGCGCATAAACTACTTTCCTAAAAAGCGACATAAATAAAAAGACGCTAAGCCCTAATAATAGTGGCTTAGCGTTCTTGTTATTATTGGAAAATAAACTTATCGCTGTAATTGCTAGTATTTACTAGTTTTCTATAAACCGCTGGGGTTTTAGTGGTGAATTTTTTAAACTCTCTAATAAACTGGGCTTGGTCGTAGTAGCCGTGGGTCTCGCAAATATTTGTAAAGGAATTATTAGGTTCGCGGTTTAATTGATCAAGAGTTGTTTGAAAGCGAATAATATTTGAATAGGCCTTTGGAGAAAGTCCACAATATTCATTAAAAAGTTTATTAATATATCGGACACTGTAATTAAGTTCCGACTCAAGTTCATTTACCCTTATTAGACCCTTGCTGTTGTTGATACATTTTCTTGCATAACTATAAATGTCATAAGTAGAGTTCTTCCAAGCGGGTTTGTTTTTATCATTATAAAAGTTCAAAAAGACCTCAACCTTATTAAGAAAAGTCTTGGCATCGTTTAGTCTATCAATTAAGTCCTTCTTTCTAAGACAGGCCTCAAGTTCAATGGAATTATCAAGAAAATCCTTAAATCGGCCATCTAGAAAGTCAGGCACAACACCGGGTACAAAGCGAACTCCAAAGTATTTGTGATCTTTTTTAGTATCAATGGATGAGCTTTTTAAAACGCTGCCAGCAGCATAGGGCTTGTAGCTATAATCCGTTAAATCAAAGAGAATATCAATGCTAGCGTCAGGTACCACTAGGGTGTGAAGGTCAGAAGAAAGGTCTGATTTGTACTCGTAAATGTGTGAAATTCCATGCTTTGTTAGCTCTCTTTTGTAGTACTTGCTTGCTGAAAGTGCGAAATAAGGTTGAATTGCTCTCATTTATTAATCCCCCAATAATATTTATTTGCTATCTGTTGAAAAACAACAAAAAAAGGACAAAGAAATCTAAAGCGACTTCTTTGTCCATAAAAAGATATTACTACAATTGATATGAATTGTAAAATGAAAAAAATTATTAATTATTCCTATAAGACTTTAATTGCATACAATTTATTGCTATTATAAAACAAATGGAAAAATAGGAGGTTTATTATGAAATTAGCAGTAGTTTACGATTCAAAGACAGGTAACACAAAGCAGGGTGCTGAGTGGATTGTTGAAGGAATGAACAGTGTAGATACAGTGGAAGCTAAGGCTTTTAATATTAAGGAATGTGACGAGGAATTTATTAAGGAAGCAAAGGGCCTTATTATAGGTTCCCCAAGCTATGCAGCTACAATGACACCAGACATTCACGGTTGGATGCTTGCAAACAGTAAGAAGTTAGCATTTGCAGGAAAGCTAGGCGGAGCCTTTGCTACACAGCAGTTTACTCATGGTGGTGGTTCAGCAGTAATTCAGGAAATCCTTACCATTGAAATGGTCAATGGAATGCTTTGCTATTCTGGTGGAAACTCAGAGGGTATGCCTGTTATTCACCTAGGACCTGTAGGGGTTAATAACAATAAGGAAGCCTTTAACGGTATGGATAACTACAAGGATTACTTCACAATTTTTGGTAGCAGATTTGCAAAAAAGGCGGTTGAAATTAATAACTAAGAGTATCATAATTGTAATTAGATAAATGTATTGTGAAATTTAATAAGGTCAATAAAGTGAGGAGAATTTAATATGACTAATGAAACATTAAAGGTTCTAGAGACTAGAAGAAGTTGTAGAAAATTTAAGCCTGACATGGTATCAAAGGAAGAACTTGATGCAATTATTAAGGCAGGAACTTACGCAGCATCTGGTAAGGGAATGCAGAGTGCAACAATTATTGCAGTAACTGATAAGGAGTTACGTGATGAAATTGCAAAAGAAAACTGTAAGATTGGCGGTTGGAAGGAAGGCTTTGATCCATTTTACGGCGCACCAGTAATATTAATTGTCATAGCAAAAAAGGACAATCCAAATCATGTTTATGATGGTTCTCTTGTTATGGGAAATCTTATGAATGCAGCTGAAAGCTTAGGCGTTGGCAGCATTTGGATTAACAGAGCTAAGCAGGAATTCGAGTCAGAATTTGGACAAAAGATTCTAGATAGACTTGGCATTGAAGGTGAATATGAAGGAATCGGTCACTGTGCCTTAGGTTATGCAGCAGCAGAAGCTCCTAAGCCAGCACCACGTAAGGCTGATTACGTATATTACATTTAATTTGCTTTGTAAAAATGCGACATAACAGGAAATGATTCAATCACAAAGGAGGAAAAATATGTGGTTTATATTTGCTTTGTTATCAGCTGTATTTGCAGCTTTAACATCAATCTTAGCTAAGGTAGGTATTGAAGGAATTAACTCTAATTTGGCAACGGCCATTAGAACAGTAGTGGTTGTGCTTATGGCTTGGGGAATGGTACTTATTACTGGAACTTACTCAGGTATTACAGAGCTTTCAAGAAAGAATTGGATTTTCCTTATTCTATCAGGCCTTGCAACAGGCGGTTCTTGGTTATGTTACTATAGAGCACTACAGATAGGAAGTGCCTCAAAGGTAGTTCCAGTGGACAAGTTAAGCGTTGTTATTACTATAATTCTTGCTTTTGTATTTTTACATGAGGACTTTACAGTTAAGTCACTTATTGGATGTGGACTTATAACAGCAGGAACATTATTTATGGTACTTTAATAATGATTATAAAATGTGAAATTAGAACCTTATAATAAATAAAAGTCATGGAATTAGGACTTTTGTAAAGATTATAAGGTTCTTTTTTATTGATAATAAATTTTAATAAGTTTAAAATGTTTTTAAGATATAAAAAGCAATTGGGGAGGTTTTTATGTTTACTAATTCACTTAAAATAATGGAGGACAAGCCATATTTTATAAAAGATAATAAGCCTTTTTTCTGGCTTGCAGATACGGCTTGGCTTATATTTGCCAATTTAACTAAAGAGGAGGCATACATTTTCTTAAAAAATAGGGCAGATAAGGGCTACAATGTAATTCAGGCGGTGCTTATCTATGCTACAGAGGGCATGAAAGATATTAATAAGATGCCTACAAAAAGATATGATTGCCATAAAGAAAGTTATTGGCAGCATGTTGAAGAGATTATTGATATGGCAAAAGATTTAGGGCTCTACATGGCTTTAGTGCCAACTTGGGGAAGTTTGGTTAAAAAAGATATTTTAAATATGGATAATCTAGAGGAATATATTAATTTTCTTGCTGATAGATTTGGTAAGAAGGAAAATGTTATATGGCTTATAGGAGGCGATATAAAAGCCGGTCCTTATGTAGATTTATATAATAAGATGGGTAGGCTTTTTAAGGAGAAAAATCCTGATAAGTTAATAGGTTTTCATCCTTTTGGAAGATGTTCGTCTAGCTTGTGGTTTAAGGATGCAGATTGGTTGGATTTTAACATGTTTCAGTCTGGACATAGAAGATATGACCAGTGCCAGATGGGTGCCTGGGATGATACAAGTAATCAGTTGTCTTTATTTGGAGAGGATAACTGGCGCTATGTGGAATTTGATCATGCAAGCTCTAATAGACCAACTCTTGATGGAGAGCCTTCTTATGAGCAAATATTACAAGGCCTGCATGATGACACTCAACCTTACTGGCAATCAAGGGAGGTAAGAAGATACGCTTATTGGTCTGTGTTTGCTGGAGCTGCCGGACATACATATGGAGATTGTTCAATTATAATGTTTTATGATGGTAGTATAGACGGAGTGGTTTATGGAGCTAAGGATTATTGGCAAAAGGCTATGCATCATGAAGGCTCAGGACAGATGAAGCATCTTAAGGACTTAATGGAGTCAGTAGATTTTACTAATGGTGAATCAAGAGATGATTATTTAATAGAAGGACAGCGAGAAAAGCATGATAGAATTGCTGTATTTGCTTCTGATGATTTCTTGTTTGCCTATAATTATTTAGGAAAGAGCTATAAATTAGATACTAGTGCTTATATTGGTAAAGATATTTATTATTTTAATCCGGCTACAGGAATTTATAGTTACATTGATAAGGTTAAAACAGATATCTACCAATATGAACAAATTCCAGATTACAATGGAAACACAGATACAGTGTTGGTGATACAATAAATTTATAAATTACGAAGGGATAATAATATATTTGCGAGTATGGAAAAGAAAGTAAAATCACGTAATGTATTAGATAAGCTTTCTAGTGAAAGCAGAGAAAAATTTTTAAAGCTTGGGAAAATTGAAACACGAAAAAAAGGCGATGTTCTCTTTATTGAAAGAGAGAAGATAGAGCATATGTACATAATTCTAGAGGGTTATGTCTCTTTGTATAGAAATTCAAAATACGGAGATGAAAGAGTTATTTTTATATGCACTGATGGCGAAATTGTAAATGAGGTTTGTTTACAGGACAATAAGACGTCTATTGCTGCAAGAGCCTTAAGTGATCTAAGACTTTTAAAGATTTATGTTAAGGACCTAGATAATTTTTTTGAAAATGATTACGAAGCCTTTAAGATTGTGTATAATTCCTTAGCTCACAAATTACGTAGGCTGTATAGACAAACAGGAAATTCTAATGGAACTTTTCCAATTGAAAAAAGATTAGCTGCTAGGATTTGGAAACTTGCAAGGGATTATGGTAAAGATATAGATAGTGGAAGAAAGATTAAATTTGAGGTAACAGTTACTTTACTAGCTAGTATGGTAGGAGCTAAAAGAGAAACTGTGTCCAGAATAATTTCTAAAATGAAAAAAGAAAAACTTATAAAACATGATAAAGGTGTTTTAATTGTAACAGATATGGACACTTTAAAAACTATAGTATAAATCAACCAAAAAATATGAGGAGATTTGATTATTTTTTAACAAAAATGACATGAGCGTGATTTAAATCACAGATTTTATACCGGTTATACTTGATAATTATTATCAGGTATGACCGGTTTTTTTGATATTTATTTTTTTACAGGAAAAGGACTGGGACAACTTTGTAGTTGAGATTGTTAAATAAAAGACAATCTGCTAATAAAAAATCTTTTTGTAAAGGAAAGGAGATGTGTTATGGGTTATCAATTAGCTAAAGACAAGATGGAATCCATATTTAAGAAATTACAGGAAACACATGATATTTATGCTCCTGTAGTAAAAAAAGGAGACGGTACATTTTCAGAAGTAGACGTTGTTCGATACGATAAAGTAACAAGTCTTGATGAAATCGAATGGAATAAGAAATCAGATTATTCTTTTAAAGAGGCTTTATTATCGATTAACGAAACTCTTTTCTACTTTACAGAAGATGAAACAACTGTCCCTAAGGGACCAACTAAGGATTTACTAATTTTCCTTAGGGCCTGCGATATGCATGCTCTTAAAAGATTAGACCAGATTTATCTTGATAATAAGTTTGGGGATTTTTATTACCAGAGAGTTAGAGCAAGAGCTAAGTTTTGCTTAATGGGTTGTAGTAAGTCTTGCGAATCAGGTTACTGTGTAAGCATGGGAACTAATAAGGCAGATAATTACGATTTATACTTAAAGCTTGATGGGGATAAGGCCTTTGTGGATGCAAAGAATGAAGACTTTGTAACTGTTTTTGAAGGAGAGACAAAACAGGATGTAACTCCAGATTATGTAACAGAGAATAAGGAAAAGGTTACAATCCCTAAGAATTTATCTAAGGCAACTAAGGACAATCCTATTTGGGAAGAATATGGCAGCAGATGTATTGGCTGTGGAAGATGTAATTTTGTCTGTCCAACTTGTACATGTTTTACAATGCAGGACATTTTCTATAAGGATAATCCTAAGGTTGGTGAAAGAAGAAGAGTTTGGGCTTCTTGTCAGATAGATGGCTATTCAGAAATTGCTGGTGGCTTTGAATTTAGAAAGAAGCAGGCAGATAGAATGAGATTTAAAGTGATGCATAAGCATTATGATTTTGAGAAAAGATTTGGCTATTCCATGTGTGTAGGTTGTGGTAGATGCGATGATGTCTGTCCTGAGTACATTTCACATGCAGCAATTCTTAATAGATTAGCAAAGGAGGAAGGTTAATATGAAAAATGAATATGTTCCATTTCCTTCTAAGATAAAAGAAGTAATTAAGCACACAAATTTAGAGTACACCTTCCGTATGGAATTTAATGGTGAGGTTAAGCCAGGACAGTTCTTTGAAATTTCTATTCCAAAGTATGGTGAAGCTCCAATTTCAGTAAGTGGTATTGGGGATGGCTTGGTAGATTTTACAATTCGAAGAGTTGGTAAGGTTACAGATGAGGTTTTTGAAAATTATGTTGGCGATACTTTACTTATTCGCGGACCTTATGGTAACGGATTTGATATTGAAAATTTTAAGGGAAAGGAAGTCGTAATCATTGGTGGTGGTACTGGTGTATCTCCAATGAGAGGTGTTATTCAGCATTTTGCAGCTAATCCTAAAGATGCGGTTTCAACAACACTTATTGCAGGTTTTAAGAGCCCTGAAGATGTTTTATTTAAGGCAGATTTTGAAGAGTGGGCTAAGACTATTAATGTAATTAAGACTGTAGATGCAGCGCCTGAAGGCTATGAAGGACCTGTGGGTATGGTTACTAAATATATTCCAGACCTTAAGTTTGAAAATCCTAAGAATGCAGTATTTATCTGTGTTGGACCTCCAATTATGATTAAGTTTACAATCCAGGAAATTAAAAAGCTTGGTATTGAAGATGAGCAGATTTGGACATCTTATGAAAGAAAGATGTGTTGCGGTATAGGAAAATGTGGTCACTGTAAGATGGATGACAAGTACGTCTGCTTAGATGGACCTGTATTTAATTACACTGAAGCTAAGGAATTATTTGATTAAGGAGGTTTCTATGAGTCTTGATATAAATACAAAAAAAGCCAAAAAACATGCTTGGCGTATTAGTAAAGAGCGTGGTATAGGAGCTTCTAGAATTAGAGTTCCTGGCGGCTATCTAGATGCCGAAGTACTTGGCATGGTACAAAAAATTGCTAGAGAATATGGTAATGGATATGTTCATTTAACAACACGTCAGGGTTTTGAAATTGAAGGAATTCACCTTGAAGATATGGACAAGGTTAACGAATTACTTCAGCCAATTATTGAGAAGGTTGGAATTAATCAAAATCCAGAAGATAAGGACAATAATAACGGTTATTCTGCATCTGGTACACGTAATGTATCAGCATGTATCGGTAATAATGTATGTCCATTTGCTAATTATAATACATCTAAGCTTGCAAGAAGAATTGATAAGGAGATTTTCCCAAATGATCTTCACTTTAAAATTGCATGTACAGGATGTGCTAACGACTGTGCTAAGGTTCGTATGCACGATTTCGGTATTATTGGTATGACAATGCCACAATACGATCCTGATAGATGTATTAGCTGTAATGCTTGTGTTAAGGGTTGTACAGCCTTATCCGTTTCAGCACTTCGTATGGAAAACTATAAGATTGTAAGAGATACTGAAAAATGTATTGGTTGTGGTGTCTGTGTTACTAAGTGTCCTACAAGAGCGTGGACAAGATCTGAAAAGAAGTATTATAAGCTTACAATAATGGGTCGTACAGGTAAGAAGAATCCTAGACTTGGTAAGGACTTCCTTGTATGGGCGGATGAAGAAAATATTGTTAAGATTATCAAGAATACATATGCTTTCGTTGAAGAGTATATTTCACCAAATGCTCCAGCTAGAAAAGAGCATATTGGTTATATTATTGATCGCGTAGGCTTTGAAAAATTCAAAGAATTCGCACTTAAAGATGTAGAATTAATGCCAGAGACTATTATGAATAATAACGTGTATTGGGAAGGCATTCATTTTGATAATAAACATTAATAGGGTAAATGTTAAAGGAGTTAATTTATGTTTAAAGATGAATTTGAAATGGCTGCAAATGGGGCTGCAGCAAAAGCAAACTTGCTTAAAAAGAATCCTATTGGATACTTCCTCTTATCAATGCTTGCCGGTGCTTATATCGGTTTTGGTATTTTACTTATTTTTACTATTGGCGGTCAGCTAGGAGGTGCTCCAGCAACTAAGACAGTTATGGGTGCTTCCTTTGGTATCGCACTTTCACTTGTTGTAATCTGTGGTGCAGAACTTTTTACAGGTAATAACCTTGTAATGACAGCAGGTGTTTTAAAGAAGAAGACATCAATATTTGATGCTATTAAGGTATGGATTGTCTGCTATCTAGGTAACTGGGCAGGTGCAGTTTTACTTGCATTGATCTATAACTGTACAGGACTTGCTAAAGGGGCAGTAGGAAACTTTATGGCAAACGGTGCATTAGGCAAAATGTCAGCAACAGCACCTGAACTTTTTACAAGAGCTATTCTTTGTAATATGTTAGTTTGTCTAGCTGTTTGGTCAGGTTTTAGAGCAAAGTCTGATTCAGCAAAATTAATCATGGTATTCTGGTGCTTATTTGCCTTTATTACAACAGGTTTTGAGCATAGTATTGCCAATATGACTCTCCTTACAGAAGCACTTTTAAATCCATGTGGTGTAGCAGTTACTACAGCAGGATATTTTCATAATCTCTTATGGGTAACCTTTGGAAATATGGTGGGAGGAATTCTATTTATTGCTATTCCTTACTATATCGCAGCTAAAGAAAAATAGAAAAATATTAGACTTTATAATTGAAAAAAAGAATTTAAACGAGTAAGCTATCCTATGTTATGTGGGATAGCTTATTTCATTTTAAGTTAAGTCCAAATGCTAGTCACTTTATAATTTTAATGATATAATAAATACAATAGTTATATTATTATCAATAAATACTATTATAATGGAGGGAATATGGGGATACTAAAAGATAATCAATTGGACATAATGCTGTATATTTGCGGTATTTGTACAGCCCTGACAATTTTAGCTTTTATTTCAAAAGCACTTACTAAAAGAAGAAGGGTAGCTCTATTTTTAATGGAGTTTAGTTCACTATGCCTACTTTTATCAGATAGACTAGCTTATATTTATAGAGGAAATACATCAACAACAGGCTACGTTATGGTAAGAGTTAGTAATTATCTAGTGTATGCCTTAAGTTTATTTGTTATTTATACCTTTAATATGGTATTAAAGGAATTCGTTGTAAGAGTTAATGAAAATGATAAAATCAACTCTACAGTTCTTAGAATGGTTGATTCTTTATTAATAACAGGTGAAGCATTTATATTAATTTCACAGTTTACGGGAATGTATTACACCTTTGATGAAAGCAACAGGTATCAAAGAGGGGAATTATTTATGCTTTGTTACATTTTTCCACTTCTTTCCCTTATCCTACAGCAGGTAGTCGTTCAAAGAGAACGCAAAAAAATCAGTAAAATCATGATTTGGCCACTTACACTTTTTACTATTGTGCCACTTCTTGCCACAATTGCTCAAATTTTCTTTTATGGCCTATCCCTTACAAACATTTCAATCGTGGGAATTGCTATGTTACTATACATTTTCTCTCTAATTGATCTTAACGATAAGATTAGTAAGGCTAATGAAAATGAAATTCGAATTTTAAAGGAAGAACAGGAACTTTTAGCTAGCATGTTCGAAGAGACTGCTTCAGCGCTAGCAAGTGCTATAGATGCCAAGGATGAGTACACCCATGGTCATTCAAGACGTGTGGCAAGATATTCTTGGATGATTGCAAAGATGGCAGGCCTTGAACTTACGGAGTGTAGAAAGATTTACTACGCAGCTCTACTTCACGACGTAGGAAAAATTGGTATTCCTGATGACATTATTAATAAAGCTGGCAAGCTTACTAAAGAAGAGTATGAAGTGGTTAAGCTTCATACAACCATCGGAAGCCAGATTTTATCAAGTATAAACTCCTCTCCATACCTTAGTCTTGGAGCAAAATATCATCATGAATGGTATGACGGAAGCGGTTATCCAGAGGGACTAAAGGGTGAGGAAATACCAGTAATGTCAAGGATTATTGCAGTGGCAGATGCCTATGATACTATGACTTCAAAGCGAAGCTATAGAGATCCTTTGCCAGAGGCTAGAGTAAGAGAAGAAATTATAAATGGCCTTGGAAGTCAGTTTGATCCAGTATTTGGCAAGGTTATGTTAGATATAATGACGGAGGAAGCTGACAACTTGTTTTTAAATGATAATAATGTATTTAAGCCTTTAAAAAAGGCCCAGTAGCTAAGGGATTTTGCTAAGGAGACGATTATGGAAAATAATAGAAAAGTTCGAATCGTAATGTATCACTATACTAGAGATTTAGTCCATTCAAGATATCCTAACATTAAAGGCATGGACTTTCCTTTATTTAAAGAACAGTTGGAATTTTTCAAAAAAAATTATAATGTCATTAGCATGGAAGAATTATTAGCAGCTGCTAATGAAAACTTAGATTTACCTGAAAATGCATTAGCTCTCACCTTTGATGATGGCTATATTGATAACTATACCTTTGCCTTTCCTCTTCTTCAGGAATTAAAGCTAACCGCTAGCTTTTATATAACCGGCAAAACCTTCGCAAAGCACGAACTTCTAGACGTGAATAAAATCCACTATATACTTGCAAGTACAGATATTAAAAGAATAGTCCCAGACCTAAAAAAGAAGCTGGATTTTTATAGAGGTAGGGAATATGACTACCCCACTAATGAAGAGCTTTGGCAAACCTATGCAGTAGATGGAAAATATGACAAAAAGGATGTAGTTTTTGTAAAAAAATTACTTCAAACCGTCCTTCCAGAAGACTTAAGAAACATCATATCTAGTGAGCTTTTTAGCGACTATCTTGGAGTCACAGAAGAGCAGCTAGCCTATGAATTATATATGACAGAAAATCAAGTTAGAGTCCTTAAAAATAACGGCATGTTTATAGGTCTTCATGGCTATGATCACTATTGGCTTGGAAATCTAGAAAAGGAACATATGGAAAAAGACTTAGAGGCAGCCCTTGAAATTATGGATGAGTTTATAGATAGGGACAACTGGGTAATGAATTATCCATACGGAAGCTACAATCAGGATGTTCTTGATTTTGTAGTAAAGAAAGGGGCTAAGCTGGGTCTAACAACAGAGGTTAGAGTGGCTGATTTAAATAAAGATAATAAGCTTTTATTACCTAGATTTGACTGTAATGATTTTCCACCCAAAAGTGAGAATTATAAGAACTTCTGATAAATCTTATCATTAAGAAAGTTATAAGATGTGGTTTTAGCCACATCTTATTTTTTCTATAGAGTTTATAGTGTAGTTATTAGCAGTTTAGTTTCAGTCGATTTTTAGTTTTCGACTAAGTTTTTAAGGAAAGGAAAATTATGAGTAAGAAAATCAATTTAAAGAAGAGTGTGTATGAACTTTGTAATGAATATCCAGAACTTATAGATATAATGTATGAATTAGGTTTTACAGAGGTAACGAAGCCTAAGATTTTAAATACAATGGGCCAGTTAATGACAATTCCTAAGGGAGCAATTTTGAAAAAAATCGACATGATTGATGTGATTCTTGCCCTAAAGAATAATGGCTTCGAACTTGAAGGAAAGATGCCAGCTTTCGTACAAAGAAAGTTAGATAAAAAGATGTTAGAGAGGATGGCAGCAGAAGGATTATTTGATGTAGGTGTTGATTCAGATACAGAGGTGAAGCCTACAAAGAAGGTGGATTCTGAGACTGCCAAGAAGATGTTAGCTGCCCAGCTTCCAAAAAGAAAAGATGCCAATGGCAATGAAGTAAAAGAGCTAGAGCTTGATGAGAGAACTCTTAAGATTAAGTCTTATGTTGAGCGTCTTTCAAAGGGTGAGGACATTGAATCTGTAAGAAAGGACTTCGTGGAAAATTTTACAGACGTTGATGCAGCAGAAATTGCTAAGGCTGAGCAGGCCTTAATTGCAGGGGGCACAAAGGTTTCAGATGTACAAAAGCTCTGTGATGTGCACTCAGCCCTATTCCATGGTGCCACAAGAGAAGAGAAAATCGCCAATGCTGAAAAAGCAGTAGAAGAATCCCTTAAGCGCCAAAGAGAAGCAGGGGCAGAGCTAAAAACCGCCCAGACTCTAGTTGCACCAAATGGAGCTACAGTATCCTTTGGTTCTCTTGGAAAGGTAGATGTTAAGGAAGCTATGAGCGAATCCTTTGGTATGGGTATTGGATCTAAGTTTAAAGCAGCACCTGTTAAACGTCAGGATGGCGCCGATAGTATTTACATGGAATTAAGAAAGATTGAAAATCACCCACTTAATACCTTTGCTCTAGAAAACGAGGCAATATCAAAAGCACTAAAGGAATTAAGAGATGCTATGGATACTAAGGAAAATGTAATGCCTGCCTTAAAGAAGGCTAGAGAAGCTTCAATTCACTATGCAGAAAAAGGGGATTTATTATATCCAATCCTTAATGTGAAGTATGGTTTTTCTGGCCCTGCCAATGTAATGTGGGGCGTGGATGACGAGATTCGTGACGAGATGAAATCCCTTTATAATAGCGCCTTAGAAGATGAGGGCTTTTTAACTAATGAGCTTTGGAACCAGAGATTAGATGCAGTAGTTACAAGGGCTGAGGAGATGATTTACAAAGAAGAAAATATCCTCTTCCCACTATGCGCTAAGAATTTTACAGAGGAAGACTGGTGCGATATAGCTAGAGATTTCGCAGATTACAAGCCTTGCCTTATAGGAAGTCGTCCTCTTTGGGAAAAGGCAACTCCTAAGGGCAATATTAAGGATTATAAGCAAGAAGCAGGTAGCGCTAATCTCCCATCAGGCCGCTTAACTATTGAGCAGCTAGACGCTATGCTTAACACAATTCCTATGGAACTTACCTTTGTTGATGCGGAAAATGTAAATAGATATTTTAATGATGGAGACGACGTAAAGTTATTTAAGAGACCACTTTCAGCTCTAGGAAGAGAAGTATTCTCATGCCACCCACCTAAAATTGATCCAATGGTAAGAATGATTCTTGAGGACTTTAAAGAAGGCAGAAGAGACTGTGTAGATGTTTGGACAAGCAGAGACGAAGAACCTGTACTTATTAAGTATATGGCAGTTCGCGATAAGGATAAAAACTACGTTGGAACACTTGAATGTGTGCAGCCAATGGGATTTGCAAAGAAGCATTTTGAACGCATGTAAGCAATCCACTGCGTTCATGAGGAAGTAGCGAAGCGGATTTAGAATGTCCGCTTTACCGTTGTGTACATTAAAGATTAATTATATAAAGCCAATGCCCTAAAATGGCTGATAATGAAAAAATTCACTTTAGATAAAAAGGCAAATTTCAAGCATATGGTTAATTTTATAAAGTATTTTTTGAATTGCATTAAAAATATTGCCTAAAGACGCCTTTTTTGTTAAGATAATGAACGAAAAACACATTTGAAAGAGGATCGTATAAATGAAAAAGAAAAAGTTATCATTATCAGCCAAGATTTTTATTGCCTTGGTTTTAGGAATTATAGCTGGTATTGCATTTACAGCAAAACCAGAAATTGCAACAACTTATATTAAGCCTTTTGGTACAATTTTCCTTAACTTAGTTAAGTGGGTAGTTGGTCCATTAGTATTCTTCTCAATCATGAGCGGCGTGCTCTCAATGAAGGATATTAAGAAGGTTGGTTCAATCGGTATTAAGACAGTGCTTTACTACATGTGTACAACAGCCTTAGCTATTACAATAGGCCTTGTATTTGCTAATCTCTTTAAGGGAATTTTCACAGTAGTAGAGACTACAGATTTAACTTATGAAGCTTCTTCAAGCGTAAGTTTCATGGATACTTTAGTAGGTATTTTCCCATCTAACTTTGTTCAGCCTTTCGTTGAGGCTAACATGCTTCAGATTATCGTAGCTTCATTAATTATTGGTTTCGCATTATTACTTATTAACGACAACAGTGAGAAGCAGAGAGATTTTAGTTTAGTAGATACTATTAATGACATCTTCTTAAAGGCTATGGAGATGATTATTAACCTTTCACCAATCGGTGTATTTTGCTTACTTTGTCCAGTAGTTGCTGAGAATGGTCCAGCAGTACTTGGTTCCCTTGCTAAGGTATTACTTGTAGCTTACCTTGCATACTTAATCCATATGATAGTTGTTTACTCGGCTACAGTGTCAACATTTGCTAAGATTTCACCACTTAAGTTCTTTAAGGAGATGTTACCAGCTATCATGTTCTCCTTCTCATCAGCTTCTTCAGTTGGTACACTTCCAATCAACATGGAATGTACAGAAAAGCTTGGTGCAGACAAGGATGTTTCATCTTTCATCCTTCCACTAGGAGCAACAATTAACATGGATGGTACAGCGATTTACCAGGGTGTTTGTTCAATCTTTATCGCTGCTTGTTATGGTGTGAATTTAACTCTACCACAGATGCTTACAATCGTACTTACAGCAACTCTTGCTTCAATCGGTACAGCTGGTGTTCCAGGTGCCGGAATGGTAATGCTTGCTATGGTATTACAGGCTGTAGGCCTTCCAGTTGAAGGTATTGCCTTAGTAGCTGGTGTGGATAGAATTTTCGATATGGGACGTACAACAGTTAATATCACAGGTGATGCATCATGTGCAGTAATTGTTTCAGCCCTTGAAAGACGTAAAAAGGAAAGAAAGCTAGCCAAAGAATTAGCTTCTAACTAATTATACTTTATATCAAATTAATAACCAAAACAAAGAAAGACCTCTATTGTAGAGGTCTTTCTTTGCGTTATGATGATCTTTATTTTATCAGTTCTAGTGCTTATTCATATTTCTTCCACCAATCCATATGTGATTCTTTCTAAGGCTTCTATCACGCCAAATTGGATAAAGATAAATTTGTAGGAATAGCTTTAAAGTTAACTTATTAAGTCCATTTTCCTTATAAAAACTCATTAAAAGACTACGAAGCTTTCTCTCTTCCTCAAGGAAGCCCTCAGCATGAGCGCCTGCAGCAAATCTATTAAGAAGGCTTATAAGAGCCTCATTTATGCCCTTAAACTCCCTCTCATCACTAATAAGCCTCTTAGCATAGACAATGTGCTCCTTGCAGGCAAGATACATGCCCTCGTAAATGTCCTTACTTACTGTGGTCATGACGCTATTTTCATGGAATCTGTGGTAAATAAGCTTATTATCAAGAATGGCCCCCTTAGTGATTCGCTTGGAAAGCTCAATGTTAAAGATTCTATCCTCCATGACGCATTCCCTAAAGACAATGTCCTTTAAGATACTGCGCTTATAGAGCTTGTTCCAGATTCTAGCAATAACAAGATCCTCATAAGTTAAGGTTGTAAGATAGTCCTTATTATTTAGAAAATGTTTAATTGTCGGAGCGTCATAGCTGATTATTTCAGGCTTACTGCCGTCTTTAAAATCATTTTCATAACAAGCCACTAAGTCTAAATTATTCTTAGTTAGGGTCTCGTATAGGAATTCAAGAGTTTGAGGGGACATAAAATCATCGCTGTCAATAAAGAAGACATAGTCGCCAGTTGCTTTATCTAATGCGTAATTCCTTGTCTTAGAATATCCAGAATTTTCTTTGTAGAAATATTTAAATCTAGAATCGGTTGATGTCCATTTTTTACAAATATTAGCTGTGCTATCAATGGAACCATCATCTATCATAATGACCTCAAAGTCAGTAAAAGTCTGGGCTTTGATACTTTCAAAAAGTTCCTCGAGATATTTTTCACTGTTATAAATAGGAATAAGTATACTAATCATTTTTTCCTCCCACATATTGTGTCTCTTGTTTAAGTGATTGTTTTAAGATTATGGCAAAATAGGCCTAAAAGTCCTTAAAACAAGAAAAAGTCTAGCATAAGCTAGCTTATAATAATTGTAAAAAAAGGACATAGTTTGATTTTTGAGAAACTTTGTGTAAAATAGTACTGAAAAAAGTTAAAGGGGTGGCATATTATGACGAAACTGATGAAACACTTAACCAATATAGGAATTGCAATTTTAATAGTCTTTTTTATATTCTCTTTCTGTAGCAGTTTTTATGACTTGGTTATTGATAATGAGATACATACTGCAACTGTAACTATATCAGAGAAGTGCAAGAAAAAAATACAATATGGACATAGAGAAAGAGTAAGAGGTCACTATATGCTTGCTTATGACAGTGCAGGTAATATATATAAAATTAATGATTGGAATGCAGAAGTAGGAGATGTGATTACAATTTATACTAACAATACTCAGTATAATAGTTCAGATCCTCAGTGGTATACCTCAAAATCTGAATTAACCACAAGTAAAGTGATTTATTTAGTCACATCCATTCTCTTTTTACTTCTAGTTATAGGACTTAAGAAGAAACAAAGAAAGGTGTTTGCAAGAAAAGAAGCTAAAGATAAGGCTATGAGAGAGGAAGAAAGTAGACAGTGGCAGCAATGGCAGACACCACAGCAAAATCAGCAACCACAGCAGCTTAATACTCAATTTAACAATCAAAATTACAATAATAACAACTATAACAATTCTTATAATCAAAAATAAAATTGTAATAAAAGGACATCCTATCGCTGTGATAGGATGTCTTATTTTTACAATAATCCAATTCTACTTTAACTCTAAATAAATCGGTGCGTGATCCTGACGTTCACCAGAATCCACCATCTCTGAAGAAACTAGGCTATCCTTTAATCTGTCGCTAATAAGGAAGTAGTCAATTCTCCAGCCTGAGTTGTTAATCTTACTTGTCTTAATTCTTTGTGACCACCATGAATAGCAGCCCTTTTCCTCTGGATGAGTATAGCGGAAGCTATCTGTAAAGCCCTTTGCTAATAGATTAGTAAAGCCTTCTCTTTCCTCATCTGTAAAGCCTGCTGACATATGATTGCTAGCAGGATTGGCAAGGTCGATTTCAGTGTGGGCTACATTGTAGTCACCACAGGCAATAACAGGCTTTGTCTGATCAAGCTTGGCAAGATAGTTAGCGTAACATTTGTCCCATTCCTGACGAAGAGCTAGACGCTTAAGTCCATCTCCGGCATTAGGGGTATAAACAAGGTTGAAGAAATAGTCCTCAAGCTCTAGAGTAATCATTCTACCCTCATCATCCATAGTGTCAGGAGCTCCAATCTTTGGGAAACTAGCCTTAACCTGCATGTCTTTTTTATACAAAACCATAGTTCCTGCATAGCCCTTTCTAGCTGGTGGGCAAGAACTTACAAATTCATAGTTATAATCTGGGAAGAAAGCCTTAAGTGCAGTTTCCTGCTTAGTATTCATGCCTGTGGCTGGAAGCTTTGTTTCCTGAATTGCTATAAGGTCGGCGTCTTTGTCTGCAATAGTCTTTAAAACTTCTCTTGTAAGGAGAGCTCTGTTGCTATCACTTGTAAGAGCAGCATTTAAAGAATCAATATTCCATGAAATAAACTTCATAAATTTTCTCCTTTTTAAATAAGCTAATTTTATTCTAACATAGGCTTTTAGCTAAATAAAGCGGACATTTAGATTGTACTAAAATAAAAAAATAGCTCTAAATCCAGTAAAATAGCGAATTTCTTAAAAGTTATATAAATTTATATGGGTAAATCCTAAAATTTATGCTATACTAGGTACGCGGACAAATGTCTTTACTAGAAATACATTTTCGCAAAAGCAAAATTTATAATGTGGGAAAAATTTTATTTTTTAGGAGGTTTTTATGAAGATAGCAATGGCTAATGATCATGCTGGTACAGCAATGAAAGAAGAAATCAAAAAGTATTTATTGGAAAATGGATACGAAGTAGAAGACTTTGGAACCTACGACGAAAAATCCTGCGACCTTTCAGATTTCGTTTACCCTGCAAGTCTTGCAGTAGCCAAAGGTGAATGTGAAAGAGGAATTTTTTGCGATGGCGTAGGATATGGAAGTGCCTTAATCGCCAATAAGATTAATGGTTGTTATGCAGCGGTTTGCCAAGATCTCCTATGTGCAACACTTGCAAGACAGCACACAGATTCTAACATTCTTTGTTTAGGCGCTAAGATCATTGGAGGACTTATGGCCATGGAAGTTGTTAAAACTTGGCTAAACACAGATCCTTTAATGGAAGAGAAATACCGTAACAGAGTAAGAAAGGTCTGTGAAATCAACGATAAGCATTGCGTCCCAGTTAAGTAAACCAAAGCTTAGGCACATTTTTATATCCCGGTTTAATTAGGAGAAGGCTTACCATCCTAAATTTTAGAAAATGTGTGAACGACAACAAGGTAAAGCTATCAAAACAATTTATTTAGGAGATTATTTTATGTTACACTCAATTAATGACTTTCTTGTAACTCTAGATGGCTATGTTTGGGGTATGCCCCTCATAGTTTTAATCTTATTTACAGGCTTGCTACTAACAATCAGACTTCACGGAATGCAATTTTCTAAAATCGGCATGGGCTTTAGACTCATGTTTAAGAATGATAAGTCTGGTAAACAAGGTGAAGTATCAAGCTTTGCAGCGCTATGTACAGCACTTTCAGCAACAATTGGAACCGGTAATATTGTAGGTGTTGCAACAGCAATTTGTGCAGGTGGTCCAGGAGCCCTATTCTGGATGTGGCTTGCAGCATTAGTAGGAACAGGCACAAAGTATGCAGAATGTATGCTTGCTGTTAAGTATAGAAGCGAAGCAAAAGATGGTCATATTATTGGTGGACCATTTTACTATATTGAGAAGGGCATGGGCCCTAAGTGGAAATGGCTTGCAAAGATTTTCGCAGTATTTGGCGTAATGGTAGGTCTTTTCGGTATTGGTACATTTACACAGATCAATGGTATTACATCAGCAGTTAAGAACTTCTTTGATCCAAACACTGTTAATACAGTTTCAATCCTTGGTATGGATTATTCAGTAGCTACAGTAGTTTCAGGCGTTATCCTTACTGTCTGTGTAGCCTTAGTTCTTATTGGTGGTTTAAAGAGAATTTCTTCAGTAGCACAGGTAGTTGTGCCATTTATGGCTATTTTATACATCGCATTTGGTGTACTTATCCTTTTACTTAACTTTACTAAGATTCCAGATGCTTTCCTTCAGATTTTCCAGGGTGCTTTTGGTCTTAGAGCTGCAGCCGGTGGTGCACTTGGTGCCATGGTTATGGCTATGCAGAAAGGTATCGCAAGAGGTATCTTCTCAAACGAAGCAGGTATTGGTTCAGCTCCAATCGCAGCAGCAGCCGCTCAGGTTGACGAGCCAGTTGAGCAGGGCCTTGTATCTATGCTTGGTACAGTAATTGATACACTTATGATTTGTACAATGACAGGTCTTGCAATTATTATTACAGGCGCTTGGCAGGTGGAAGGCTTAGAAGGTGCGGCAGTTACTACATTTGCTTTCCAGAACGGACTCCCATTCCCAGCAGTGGTTTCATCCTTCGTGCTTATGCTTTGCCTAGTATTCTTCGCCTTCACAACTATTCTTGGTTGGGACTACTATTCAGAGCGTTGCCTTGAGTACTTAACTAACGAGAATACTAAGGTTGTAAATGTTTATAGATGGATTTACATCGCTTGCGTATTCATCGGGCCTTACATGACAGTTAGCGCAGTTTGGACAATTGCAGATATCGTTAACGGTCTTATGGCAATTCCAAACCTTATTGCCCTTATTGCTCTTTCAGGTGTGGTTTCTGCTGAAACTAAGAAGTACTTCGATAAGAAGAAGGCTGAGAAAGTTGCTAATTTAGCTAATAAGGTTACAAGCATTAACAATAAGCTTGATGACGAAAGTGCAGTGTCATAAGAACTAATTATTTTTTGTGAAAATGTGTCACGGCCTAAAGTTAAGAAGGAAACTTTAGACTAAGAAGCTAAAGGAAACAAATTTTAGAAAAATTAAATAAGAATAACTTTCAACTCCTAGAGTCAGTATTTATCTGGCTTTAGGAGTTTTTTATTGCCTGGAAATTTAAGAGTTTTTAGAAAAGTTAATTAAATTTGGAAACTAATATTGACATACTACGACGGTCGTAGTATATTTACTTTGATAGACGTACTACGACAGCCGTAGTACGATAGTCGTAGGAGATATAATGTATAGCGGACATTCGGAATCCGCTTCGCTACTCCCTCATGAACGCAGTGGCACTTTGTGCCACATGTCAGAAGGGGCTTTAACCCCTTCTGACACTAGTAAGCTTTATACCCCCGCTTAAAGCTTACGCTTTTGAAGCGGGGGATTGCTTACACTGTGTTCAAATTAAAGATACATTTTCAAAACTAGGAGGTGATCTAATGGTTGAGATAAGTAGTGACGTGATCCGCGGTTACAACGACACTATGATTTTGTATATCCTCTTAAAGGAGCCATCTTACGGTTACGAGATTTCAAAGCAGATTAAGGAAATCTCAGAGGAGAAATATACAATAAAAGAAACAACCCTATATTCAGCATTTAATCGATTAGAGAAGAATGGCTATATTGAATCCTTTGTGGCTAATAAAGATTCTGAAGGAACTGCTAAGAAGAGAACCTATTATAGAATTACAGAAGCAGGCCTTGAATACTATAAGGAGAAATGTCTTGAATGGGATTTAATTAAAGAAGTGGTGAATAAATTTACAAAAAATTATTAAAATACTAAATTATTAATAATTCCTTAATAAAACTATATTAAAATTAGCAATGCGTTTAATTAAGTGGATTCAGGGTGAGACTTAATTAAGCCATGGAAGGGAGACAATATGGAAACAATAAAAAGCTATCTTGATGCTATGTTTGGAAATCTACCAAACACTAATGAGGTTAAGAAGGCGAAAGCAGAGCTTTTAGAAATGATGGAAGATAAATATAACGAGCTTAAGGCAGAAGGTAAGACAGATAATGAGGCTGTTGGAACTGTAATTTCTGAATTTGGAAATTTAGATGAGCTTGCAAGCGAGCTTGGCCTTGAGAAGGAAGTAGAGGAAACTAAGGAAAGAGAAGAGAATTCAAAGGCAAGATTCCTTACTAAGGAAGAAGTAAAGGGATATTTAAGTACAAGAGCTAAGTCAGCTTTATTTGTGGCATTAGGCGTATTTTTATGCATTACAAGTATAATTCCACCTATACTTTCAAATGTAGATTTTGGCGTTCGTTCAAATGCTAACGTGGCCTTTATGTTTGTATTTGTAGCCGTAGCTGTTGCGCTATTTATAATTTCTGCAATGAAGTCCTCAAAGTGGTCTTATATAAAGGATGAACCTTGTAAGATTGATATGCTTACAACAGATTATGTAAAAGAAAGAAAAAGAAATTTCGAATTAACTAATACTATTTGCACTTCAGTTGGAGTTATGTGCTTTATTTTATCAGTGGTTCCTGCAATTGTTATAGATGATGACATTATTTCTCCAGCCCTTTTATTTCTAATTGTAGGAATTGGAGTATTCTTAATTGTTTATGCATCTATTATTAATGCTAGTTATTCCACAGTCTTAAATCTTAATGATGAGAAGACAATGAGTGGGGAACATGCAAGAGCTTCTAGTGTAACTTATACAAGTAAGAAGGCTGAAGTTATTTTAGAGTCTTATAAGACAACAGTAATTTGCATTTATTTGATTATTAGCTTCTTAACTTTTAGATGGGAAGTGACATGGATTATTTTCCCAATAGCATTTCTTATTAATAAGATTTTAAGACTTAATTTCATTGAGGAGGAGGATTAATTTATGTCAAATAAAACAAAGAAGAAATACAAATTAGTGTTATATACAATAACTCTTGTAGCGATTTTAATTGGTCTTTATATACATGTAATCAGATACAGCATTGGTGGGGCACTAGGCAAGAATTTAAGTCAGGATTTTACAGGGGAAGAAGTTAATAGCATTGAGCTTGATACAGATACTGCAACAACAAAGATTGTTTATGGAGATGAATTTAATGTTAAATATAGCGTTTCAAGAGGAAGTGATGTAAAAGTTGAACTTGAGGATGGAAAGCTAAATGTTAAAGAAAATTCTTCAACAAAAGTGGTAGGAATCTCTTTTTTAGCTAGTGAATCAGGAGTAATAACAATTACTTTGCCATATAACACAAATCTTGATAAAATAGATGTAGATTTAGCAGCGGGAAATTTAAATATAGAAGATATTAATTCTGAAGAAATTGATATTAAGAGTGATGTGGGAAATACTAAGCTTAATGGAATTACTACAGAGAAGCTTAATATTGATTCTTCAGTTGGAAATGTGAAAATCACAGATGGTTCAGCAGATGATTGCACAATATCTGTAAATACAGGAAACATAAAGATAACAGATTGTGATATAGAAACAGGTAGCTGTACTAGCCAAGTAGGAAATATAAAAATTAGTGGCAATGTTGGTGATTTAAAGGCTAGTTCAAAACTAGGTAATGTAAAAATTAACGGAGATAACTAAAAATGCAGTATTTGTCAACATTTTTATCAGATTTCAAATTAAGACAGAGAGTATTTCTTTATGCTGGGGCTCTTATAAATTTAATATACGGCTTTATTAAGGTGGCAGCAGGAATGCTTTACGGCTCTCTATGGCTCTCCTTTATGGGCGGCTATTATCTGATTTTGGCGAGCTTTAGAACCTACATAATTAGATATGAAAGAAGACATGATGAAAATGTTGACATGAATAACGAATACAAAAGATATACGGTTTGTGGCTATATTTTGGTTGGTCTAGACATTTTCTTAATCTATATCCTAGACATGGCGGTAGAGTTTAAAGCAGTGGTTATATATCCAGGCCCACTTATTTATGGAATGGCGCTTTATGCCTTTGTTTCCATGGGTTTTGTTATAAAAAATCTAGTGCAGATTCACACTATTTCAAGACCTCTTTACGGGGCAGCGAGAGTGGCGAGTTTTACTGCAGCTCTAATCTCAATGTTATCACTTGAAATTGCTATGTTAGGAAGATTTGGGGAAGAGGATATTCAGCTAAGAAAATATATGACAATCTTTTCAGGTTCTGCAATCTTTGTCACAGTTGGAATAATGGCAGTTCGCATGATTTATGTTGGCAGAAAATATAGCAATGAGGAGAATCTGGTTAAGCTTCTTTCCAGATACGAGGAAAAGCTAAGAATTGATGAAGAAAAGCGATGTTTAAAGCAAGAGAAGAAGCAGTTGAAAAGGGAAGCTAAGATTGTTAAATTAGGTGAGAAGTTTACTAAAAAAGAGATAAAGCGTTACGAGAAAGAATATAAGACAGAGTATAAAAGGCAGCTAAAGGCTGAAAAAACGAAAGATAATTAAAAATTTTAGAAAAGAGGAATAAAGATGAAAGCAAGGGAATACTTAGATATTTTACATGTGGCAGAAAGACTAAAGGATACAACTAGACATTGCACCACATCTAAGGGTAGAGTGGAAAGCGTTGCGGAGCACAGTTGGAGAATCTCTCTTATGGCAATGCTTTTAAGAGAGGAGTTTCCTGAGCTTGATATAGACAAGGTAATTTGCATGTGCATTATCCATGACTTAGGAGAGTGCTTTACAGGGGACATTCCGGTTTTTAATAAAACCGACAAGGACAGAGAAGTGGAAGATAAGCTATTATCCGATTGGGTAAATAGTCTCCCTGAGGAAACTAAAAAAAGTTTTAGCGCTCTTTACGCAGAGATGGATGCCCTAGAAACTAAGGAAGCCAAGCTTTATAAGGCACTTGATAAGCTTGAGGCTTTGATTCAGCACAACGAAGCGCCTATTAGTACTTGGGCGGAAAATGAATACGAGCTCCAAAAGACTTACGCTCACGATGCTGTTGCATTTTCAGAATGGCTAAAGGAACTAAGAGCAGAGGTGCTTAAGGATAGCCTAGATAAGATAGCGGCAGCTAAGGAAAACTAGTAAATTACAATATAATATTAGACGGATTTAAAGGACTTAAGTAATGTGGCTTAAGTCCTATTTTTTGGCCTTTAGTAAAAATAAGACATTTGTCCGTGAAATGCGTCTTGGGGCTTTACAGGGAGCTGCCGGGTGTTGAGAATTGACCGCAAAGGTAAGAAAAAACTGACTAGATAATTAATTTTTGCGTACTTGATAAAAAAATGTCAAAGTCTACAATTGAATATATAAGGAGAAATTCTTTTTATAGAGATATTAATATTGATTTTATTATAGGAGGTTTTACATGAGCAAAACAGTAATTATTGGTGGCGTCGCTGCCGGTGCTGGTACAGCGGCAAGACTTAGAAGATTAAGAGAAGATGAGGAAATCGTCATCTTAGAGCGTGGTGAATACATTTCTTATGCTAACTGTGGTTTACCATATCACGTGGGCGACGTAATTAAGGATAGAGAGAGCTTGCTTGTTACAAAGCTCCCAGTTATGAAGAGTAGATTTAAGGTAGATGTTAGAAATAACAGCGAAGTAATTTCCATAAATAAAGAAGAAAAGAAGCTTCTTGTAAGAGAGGTATCAGGAAAGGAATACGAAGAGTCTTATGACAATCTTGTGCTTGCCACAGGTTCAAGCCCAGTAAGACCTAGAATTCCTGGTATAGATTCAGATAAGATTAAGACAATTTGGACAGTTCCAGATACAGATAAGATTAAGGAATTAGTTAATGCAGACACTACAAAGCGTGCAGTAGTTGTAGGTGGTGGTTTCATTGGTCTTGAGATGGCAGAAAACTTAAGAGAAATCGGTCTTGAGGTAACAATCGTTGAGGCACAGGATCAAGTAATGGCACCACTAGATTATGAGATGGCACTTTTACTTAATAAGGAAATCAGAGCTAATGGAGTCGAACTTGTATTAAATGATGGTGTTTCAGAATTTGTTGATAATGGAGCAGATATTACAACAAAGCTTGCATCAGGTAAGGAGATTAAGTCAGAAATCGTAATCCTTGCCATTGGTACAAGAGCAAATAGTAAGTTAGCCATTGAGGCTGGCCTAGAGGTTAATGATAGAGGTGGAGTTGTAGTAAATGACAATCTTCAGACTTCAGACCCAAGTATTTATGCAGCCGGCGATGTTATCGAGGTTAAGGAATTTGTATTTGGTGAGAAGACTATGGTACCTCTTGCAGGACCAGCTAATAAGCAGGCTAGAATCGTAGCTGATAATATTGCAGGTATTAAGTCAGTTTATAAGGGAACACAAGGTTCTTCAATTGCTAAAATCTTTAACATGGCAGCAGCTTCAACAGGTGTTAATGAAAAGACCTTAAAGAAGCGTGGCCTTGTAAAGGATAAGGATTACAGAAGTATTATTATTACTCAGAATTCACATGCAGGATATTACCCAGATCCAAAGCCAATCTTTATAAAGCTTCTCTTCTCAATGGATGGCAGCAAGATTTTTGGTGCACAGGTAGTTGGTAGTGAAGGTGTTGATAAAAGAATAGATACTCTTGCAGTGGCTATTAGACTTGGCGCAAGCATTGATGACTTAACTAGTCTTGAATTATCTTATGCACCACCATTCTCATCAGCTAAGGATCCTGTAAATATGGCAGGTTATGTAGCAGAGGATGTTCTTAATGGCTTTGTAAAGATTAGTGATTGGGACGTCCTTGAAAAAGATAAGGATGCTGTAATCCTTGACATTAGAGAAAATCCAGAACTTGAAATGTTTAAGTTTGAAGATGCAGTACATATCCCACTTAGTGTACTTAGAAGTCGAATTAATGAACTTGATAAGTCAAAGAGATATATTGTGTTCTGCGCTATTGGTGTAAGAGGCTATAACACAGCAAGATTACTTGCACAGCATGGCTTTGAAAAGGTAGAAGTTTACCCAGCAGGAACAAGATTCTATCTTGCAATTAGATAGGAGATAACCGGGGTTAGTATGGTGGCCAGCCTAGCTTAGAGATAAGCTAGGCTGGCTTTTTAGTGTGTGGGCATAGCAGCCACATATAAACAAAATTCCCACATTCACTATAATCATGCTATACTTAGCCTAATATGAAAGATAAAAAGGAAATTAAGAAATATATGAAAACAAATATAGAAGCAAAAACTTTTGATGAATTAACATCAAAAGAAGTTTATGAAATACTAAAGGCAAGAGCAGAAGTCTTTGTAGTGGAGCAAAATATCGTATATCAAGATATGGATGATATCGATTATGATGCACTTCATGTATTTATGAAGGAAGGAGATAAGGTAATTGCTTATCTTAGAGCCTTTAAGGTAGAGGATAACTTTATTAAGATCGGTCGAGTTCTTACAACAACTCATGCTAGAGGCGATGGAGGAAAGCTCCTAAAAGAAGGACTTGAGCGAATAAAGACACATTTTCATACTAATAAATTAAAGCTTGATGCCCAGACCCATGCCATAAAGTTTTACGAGAAGTTTGGCTTTAAGGTGGTATCTGAGGAATTCTTAGAAGAGGGCATAATGCATGTGAAGATGGAGTATGCCTTGGTAGAATAAACACAAGTTTGTTTGTAATTTGTTAGGAAATTGATAAATAAAAATAAAATTTTCTATAAAATATTTATAAAATCTTTACGATAGAAATGCTATTAAAAGAAAGGTGGAAGTGTTAAAATGGAATTGTACAAAGGTAGACCCGAATGTATATCGAATCGATTAGATAAAGAAATAAGAGTCTATGATTTACTAGATAAATTAGAAATTGGCTATGAAAGAACAGACCATGAGCCAACAGATACAATGGAACTTTGCAATGAAATAGATAAGGTTTTAGAAGTTGTCATTTGTAAGAATTTATTTTTATGCAATCGTCAGAAGACGAATTTTTACTTACTCATGATGCCTGGAGATAAGAAGTTTAAGACCAAGGAACTTTCAAAACAGATAAACTCAGCAAGATTATCCTTTGCTGATGAAGAAGATATGCTTAAATATTTAGACATCACACCAGGCTCCGTTAGCATCATGGGACTTATGAATGATAAGGAAAATGCAGTGCAGCTCCTAGTTGATGAAGATGTGTTAAAGGATGAATATATCGGTTGTCATCCTTGCATTAATACTTCCAGCTTGAAGCTTAAAACTGCCGATGTATTTGAAAAATATTTACCAGCAGTAGGGCATGAGGCAAGAATCGTGCATCTGTTAGGTGAGGATTAGAATAATATAAAGAGATGGAGGTGATTTTATGAAGATTCAGGTGGTAATCGCTGCAATCGCAGCTGCATGTGTAACAGCTTTTTTAGTTATTAAGAAGAAAAAAGCTGCATAAAACATCTCCTAGAAATAGAGGAATGTTAAACGATGATTTTTGATAAATTGAAAAAATTGGACATCGTGATGACAGTAGCGTGGATACTAGCAATAGTGTCTGCGCTTCTTGTGCGTCCAGATGGAAAATACATAGATTATATAGATTTTAGATCCCTAGGAATTTTGTGGGGATTGATGATAATAATTCAAGGCTTTAAGAAAAACAATCTCTTTGACATGCTAGCAAATAAGCTAATTAGCAAGTTTAGTAAAGCTTGGCAGTTAATGGCAATCCTAGTATTTATCTGCTTTTTCTTAAGCATGTTTATAACTAATGATGTGGCCCTAATTACTTTCGTACCTATTGCAATCATGATTTTAAGAAGGGCGAATTTGGAAAATGTAATGATACCCATAATCGTTCTCCAAACCATAGCAGCCAATCTAGGTAGCATGTTAACACCTATTGGCAACCCGCAGAATCTCTATATGTACGGGCTTACAGGCCTTAGTTTAATAGATTTTTGTAAAATTATGCTGCCCTATAGCGTTATGTCTTTTATCCTTTTAGTTATTGCTATATTTTTTGTAAATAAGAGACATTATAGTCTGTATAAGTTAGAAAAGTCTGTGGATAAAAATCCTGATTTAGAAAAGTCTGTGGATAAAAATTCTAATTTAGAAGAGACTGCAAAAAAAGAAGAAATCAAGACAGCAAATGCTCTAAAAATAGGAGAAGTTCTAGCCTTTAGTCTTCTTTTTATTATCGCATTGCTTACCGTAGGCCGATTAATTCCCTACTACATCTTTGTGGGAATCGTGCTAGTAGCGGGTTTAGTGCTTGATAGAAAGTTAATTGCCAAGGCAGATTATATCTTACTTTTAACCTTCATAGGATTTTTCATTTTCACTGGTAACATGGGCAGAATTCCCTTTATAAAGGACTTCTTAGAAAATGTAATGGCAAATAGCGAGTTCATCATCTCCCTAATCACAAGCCAGTTTATAAGTAATGTGCCTGCAACCCTGATGTTGTCTGGCTTTACAGCAAACTATAAGGAATTAATTATTGGTGTAAATGTTGGTGGGCTTGGAACTTTAATTGCTTCCATGGCAAGCCTCATTTCCTATAAGGCCTACACCAAGGAATATAAGGAAAACACTGGAAAATACATAAAAACCTTCACAGTTTACAACCTACTTTTCCTAGTAGTTTTAATTGCAACCTGGTTAGTCTTAAGATAATAATTTAAGATGCGTATTAAAAAAGAAAATAGAAAGAAAGTTAGAAAGAAAGGCAGGCCCGAATTGATTTGGGACTGCCTTTCTTTCTATCACATGTCATCACATCAAAGAATCGCATATTTTCTCAATTTCCTCAGAAAATATGCTTTTCTTTTGCCAAATAAAAGTAAAATCATGTTTCATCTTAAAGTCTGAAAGCTTGATTTCTTCTAGCTTGCCAGACTTTAGCTCCCCTTCAACTGCCGCCTTATAAAGAAAGGAAATTCCTGCATCAAGGTTAAGTAGCTGTATTATAGAGTGCATATTTTCAACTTGAAGAAAATGTTTAAAGTCCGCGATTTTAAAGTTTTCTAGGCTAAGGCTTCGCTCTAGGATATTTCTAGTACCAGAGCCAGGTTCACGAATAATTAGGCGTTCCCTAAATAGGTCAGAAATCTTTGTTACCTTAGTTGAAAACTTGTGTTTCTTTGAGGCCACAGGAATAAAGTCCACAGTTTTATAGACCTTATAATCATATTTATCCTTTGGAAAGTAGCCCTCAATCAAGGCAAAATCAATCTTTCCATCATCTAGATTTTTTAGTAGCTCCTCAGTATTTGCAAAATGTATCTTAAAATTTGCTTCAGGATTTTCCTTTAGATAGTCGCTAATAGGCCTAGCTATGGCATATTCACCAATAGTCATAGTAACGCCAAAGGAAATATCTCTTGTAAAAAATGGACCTTTTGAATTGAAATCAGAAGAAATAGTTTTCATAAGTTTTTCTTCATCGTTTTTTAATTGTCGCATTTTTTCAAAAAGTAATTCACCAGCTTCTGTTAAGATAAGCTTCTTACCTTCTTGTCTAAATAAACCAACACCGTAGGAACTCTCTAAAAACTTGATATGTTGTGACACCGCAGGTTGAGTGATATTAAGCTCCTTTGCTGCATGGGTGTAATTCATATATTTGCAAACGGTCAAAAAAGTTGTAACTCTAAAATCTAACATAAGCCCTCCTATGTTTGTGAAATCTATTATTAATTAGGTTCTACAATTAATTGCATGCTCCATTAATCATAAGAAATTCTTATGGTTATATTATAATATATAATTTTATTTTTGCCATTAACTCTAATATAATCTTTTAAGAAGAAAGGCAGATACAAGCTTTCTTAAGTTATAAAGCGTAAAGCGTAAAGCTAAAAAGGAGGAAATTATGAAAATAAAAGATAAATTGTTAGGCTTTTTAATTTGCCTAGTAATTTCAATTCCATCGTGGTTTTTAGGAAAAGAATTTCCAATCATTGGTGGAGCAGTAATAGCAATTTTAATCGGCATGGTAATTGCCTTATTCTGGGACAACAAGGGAACAAAGGCACAGGAAGGTATTAAATTCACATCTAAATACATCCTTCAATTAGCCGTTGTTTTACTAGGTTTCGGCATGGATTTAGGAGTGGTAGTTAAGACAGGAAAGCAGTCTTTTCCAATAATTATCTGCACAATTTCCACATCTCTACTTATCGCCTTCATATTACACAAGGCCCTAAAGGTTAAGGGAAACACAGCAACTCTTGTAGGTGTTGGTTCATCAATTTGTGGGGGTTCTGCCATTGCAGCAACAGCGCCAGTTGTAGATGCTAAGGAAGAGGAAGTGGCACAGGCAATTTCAGTTATATTCTTCTTTAACGTCCTCGCAGCTCTATTTTTTCCAACACTAGGTAAACTAATCGGCTTTGACACAGGTTCTGGCGAGGCTTTTGGTATCTTTGCGGGAACTGCTGTAAATGATACAAGTTCCGTTACAGCCACAGCCTCAACTTGGGATAGCATGTGGAATCTTGGCAGCCAAACACTAGATAAGGCAGTAACTGTCAAGCTTACAAGAACCCTCATGATCATTCCAATCACCCTCGTGTTATCAATAATTAGAGCCAAGAAGGCAAAGAAAAACAGCGAGCAGACTAATGGTTTTAGCCTAAAAAGAGCCTTCCCAATGTTTATTTTATACTTTGTGTTAGCCTCAATTATTACAACTCTTGCCATTCATTTTGGGGTTTCTGCAAATGTATTCGCACCCCTTAAGGACTTAAGCAAGTTCTGCATCATCATGGCCATGGCAGCAATCGGCTTAAATAGTAACGTAGTGAAGCTAGTTAAAACTGGTGGCAAACCTTTAATTATTGGTGCAAGCTGTTGGATAGGTATTACAGCCGTGAGCTTATTATTACAAAATTTACTTGGACTTATTTAAATTATGATTTTCATAAAAAATTGTCGATACATTTTCAAAAAAATCTATACAAAATTTAATAAGTTAACTAGCCCTCATTGCAGCAAATGCAGCATTTGAGGGCTTTTTAAATTGCACCTAAAATTCCTACAATTTGACCATTTTCCTAATCAATGCTAAAATATATACAAATAGACATGTTTGTTTACAACTAAAGATAGGAGATTTTGTATGAAGACATTAGGCAAAAGTATGAAGATTGCGTTGGCTTATGTCGGCGTAATCGTTGGAGCTGGTTTATCATCAGGTCAGGATTTAATGCAATACTTTGTTTGCTTTGGCAAGCGAGGTTTAATCGGTATATTGATACTTGTGGCTTTAAACATTATTTTCGGTAGAATTATTATAGCCCTGGGCTGTTACTACGATTCTAATAGTCATCAAGATGTTCTTGAGCAAGTTGCTCATCCAATTATTAATAAAATAATCGACCTTACACTAATTGTGTCGGGTTTTATAATTTTCTTTGTTATGATTGCAGGAGCGGGAGCTAACTTGCAGCAGCAGTTTAATTTGCCATCGGCAATCGGCGCCCTTATTTGTGCGCTACTCGTAATTGTGGTTTCATTTTTGGATTTTGATAAGATTACAGCGGTGTTGGGAATTTTCACACCGATTATTATATTATTAATTATTGCAATAACCGCTTACACATTTATTGGCAAAAGCTACGATTTTGATAGTTTGTCAAATGTGGCAGAAACCGTAGCATCACCAATGCCAAACGTGTATTTTTCAGCCGTTAATTATTACGCCCTTTGTGCTATTACAGGTGTTTCCATGGCTTTTGTTTTAGGCGGTTCTTTAGTTAGAATCGGTGTAGCAGAGAAAGGCGGAGCCATTGGTGGAGCCTTGATTGGACTTATCGTTTTATGTGCTTATGGCGTTTTATTTGCAAATGTAGACCTTGTTAAAAGTTCAGACATTCCAATGCTTACTATCGTAGCCCAGATTAATCCAGTGCTTGCCCAGATTTACACCTTTATAATCTTTGCATTGATTTTCAATACAGCTTTTAGTTTAAGTTATGCCCTTGCTAAGCGATTTGCAGGGGATGACATAAAGAAACTAAGAAAGATATTAATCCTAGTAGTTATTGCAGGTTATATTTGCAGTTTTGCGGGCTTTAAAAAATTGATCTCAATTATGTACCCAATTCTTGGATATATTGGCCTACTTCTTCTTTTAGTCTTACTTGTGGCATGGATTCGCGAAAAGCAGAATATCATGAAAGAAAAGAGACTTAGAAGAAAGATGATTAAGCTTGAAGCTAAAAAATATGACGACGATCAGGAATATACAGCTAAGGATAAGAAATTATTTAAGAAGTTAGCAGAAGAGTCCATTATTGATAATGCAGATATTAAGAAAGAAGTTAGAGAAGTGGTTAAAGAAGAACTAGCAGACACTAGTAGCGAGGAGACTAGCCAAAGCGGCAGCAGTAGCCCTGAGGGAGGCAACAGCACATCCGAGACTAGCCAAAGTGAGGGCAGCATAGCAGAGTCTAGTCAATAAGTAGGAACTTTGACAAGTCCCGACAATAAATAAAAATATAATAAGTTATAATTCTTCGTAAAAAAGAACTAGGCAAGTATGAAAGGAAATCCAATCATCTTGCCTAGTTTTTTTATATGGAATGTGTTTTGTAAGTAAAGCATATTCCTAATTAGCAAGTTTAGCTTGTGTGGAACTTGCCAACAGAAGTCTTTAAGTTATCTGAGTAAGAAGAAAGTTCGCTTGAAGATGCGGCACATTCTTCAGATACGGCTGAGTTACCATTTACAACATCAAAGATTGAAGTTGAAAGCTTGTCGATTTCTACCATTAATTCATATTGAGCTTTGCTTTGTTCATTAAGCTTATTAATGATTTTATCTACGCTTTCAGTGTTTGATGTGATGTCATTAAGAGAATCAGCGGCATCATTAACAATGTTTGTACCCTTTGCAATACTTGCAAGTGCTGTTTCAATAAGCTGTGCAATTGATTCTGTAGATTGACTTGTTTCATCTGCGAGCTTTCTTACATTTTCAGCAACAATGGCAAAGCCCTTACCGGCCTCACCGGCTCTAGCGGCTTCAATGCTGGCGTTAAGGGAGAGAAGACTAGTTTCATCTGTAATCTCGTTAAGAGACTTGATAATGTTTCTAATTTCCTCAGAAGCTGTGCTAATGTCAGCCATGGCGCGAACCGCTCTATCCATCTGCTCACGAGTTTTTTCAACGCTATTTGAAGTTAAACCACTAGAATTTCTAACATCGTCAACATAATCGTCAACCTTCTTATTTTCCTTTAAGGTAATCTGAATCTTCTTTCTTAAATCCTGTAGGCTGTCGGCCTGGCTAACGGCGCCCTCTGCAAGGGCCTGAGAAATCTTTGAAACCTCTACAGCAGAAGCTGCCACGTGGTCGGCTAAGGAATCCATGCTCTTAAACTCAGTAGAAAGCGAGTCTCTAATGTGGCTGATGTTGTTTTGAATAGGAATGTAGTCACCCATGTAGGTCATACCGCTTTCCGTAACTAAGTCGCCATCCGCCATAAGATTTAAGTTTTCTTCAATATCCTTTATATATGCTAAAATGTTGTCGCTCATGCTATTTAGCTGATCATATAATCTACCAATCTCGTCTTCTCTGTCATAGCTGATTTCCTCTGAAAGGTGGCCAGTTGCAAGAGAATCAAGATTTGTCTCAAGATTAGCAAGAGGCTCAACCACTCTTATATCAAAGAGTTTCTTAATATTTCTAAAGATTAAGAAGGCCACAATAAAGAAAGCGATTAAAACAAAATACATAAAGTAGGCAATTACATTAACCACCGATTGTGCATCGCTAACCATTTGATTAGTCATTTTGAAAAATGTTTCGCTATCTGCAATTAATGCACTAGAATCCCCAGTTGACTTATAGCTAGCAATATCTGTTTTAATTGTGCCATTCCAATAGTCGTCAACATCGTTTCGGCTAGAAACGAAATTTCCTACATGCATTGCATTTTTAATATTAGTAAGATTCGTATCTACTACGGAAACTCCTGCGGATTCATCGGAACCTGCAAGAACGAGTTTAACAACTCTTTGGCTACCCCCTCGAACAATACCACCGTTATTAACAACAGATGTGTATCTTGTGAAAAGATATAGTGCGCAAGCTATAAATAAAAGGAACACCGCAACTAAAATCGAAAGGTTACGGATAGTGCTTTTAATTAAATAACTTATGGTCTGCTTGTTTTCTGTACCATTTTCATTACCCATATGTTTTCTCCTTTATTAAATTATTACGTTCAAAAACTATAATAATAGTATAATATATTTTTGCTAGAATAGGAATATAAAACAGATAAAAGTTTACTTCGTTAAAAATATATCAATGCTATATGTCTTATAAATACAAAAAAGATTGAAGTTATTTTTTAAAAGGACTATAATTAAAAGCAGTAGAAAACCTTGAAGGTGGCTTTTCATAAGCCATAATTTACATCCACCTTTATAGACTTATGAGACTTATCTTGAGATTGACTACATAAAAAAAGCATCTAAGGGGGTATTTTATATGATAAGCTTTTTTATTTGTCTATTTATCTTAATTGCCGGTTATTTCACTTACGGTAAATTTGTGGAAAGCACATTTGGACCAGATGATCGTGAAACTCCAGCAATCGCTTTAAACGATGGCGTTGACTATGTTGTCATGCCTCTCTGGAAACTGTTCTTAGTACAGCTTCTAAATATAGCAGGACTTGGTCCTATCTTTGGTGCCTTAACTGGTGCTGAATGGGGTCCTGTAGTATTTCTTTGGATTACATTCGGTACAATCTTTGCCGGTGGTGTCCATGATTACTTCTCAGGAATGTTATCAGAACGTAACAGAGGTGCTTCTATTGCAGAAGTTACCGGTATTTACCTTGGTAAGACTATGAAAAATATAATGAGAGTATTCTCAGTTGTCTTACTAGTCATGGTTGGTACAGTATTTGCAGTTGGTCCTGCAGGTTTAATTGTTGTACTATTCAAGAATAATGGAGTTTCTGGAATTCTTACAAGTGCACCTTTCTGGCTTGCAATTATTCTTATCTATTATTTCATTGCAACATTTATTTCAATTGATAAGATTATTGGTCGTATTTATCCTGTATTTGGTATTTGCCTTATTATCATGGCAGTCGGTGTTATCATCGGTACATTTGCAGGTGGATATCAGGTACCAGAAATTTGGTCACACTTTAGAAATATGCATCCATCAGGTACACCAATCTGGGCATTTATGTTCATTACAGTAGCTTGTGGTGCTATTTCAGGTTTCCATTCAACTCAGTCTCCTCTTATGGCTCGTTGCTTAAAGAGTGAGAAGCAAGGTAGATTCGTATTCTACGGCGCAATGGTTGCTGAAGGTGTTATTGCCTTAGTTTGGGCAGCAGCAGGTTGTGCAATTTACGGCAGCGAAGGCCTTGTAGCAGCAGGCGGTGGAAACTCAACAACAGTTTATGAAATTTGTGCAAAGACAATGGGTTCAGTAGGTATTATTTTAGCTATGCTTGGTGTTGTAGCTTGCCCTATTACATCTGGTGATACAGCTTTCCGTTCTGCTCGTCTTACACTTGCAGATTGGTTCCATATCGACCAGAACAAGGTTAAGAATCGTTTCTTCCTTTGCCTTCCACTTCTTGGTGTAGGTGCAATCCTTGGATTTGGTAACACATTTGGATTTATTGATTACACAATTATTTGGAGATACTTCAGCTGGACAAACCAGACACTTGCTATGATCGTCCTTTGGTCAGCATCTATGTATCTATTTATGAATAAGAAAAATTACTGGATTACAGTAGTTCCTGCAACATTTATGAGTGCAGTATCTATTACATATTTTGTAATGGCTCCAGAATGCTTAGGTTTAATCCCTGCCTTAAAGAACAACACATTAGTTGCTTATCCAGCAGGTATCATTGTTGCTATCCTCTTCTTAGGATTATTTATTGCAGCAACAAAGAGAAGAACAAAAGCAGAACAGAACTAGTAAAGGAGTGGGCTTATGATATTTACACCAAAAGCTCTAGGCTCTTCTAATTTATCAGCAGAGGAGTTAAAAGAGGATAAGAAAAATCTAATCAAATACGGTCCTTGTGGACTAGGAAAGAAGGCTATATATCTTAACAGCTTCTATCTAGATAGGGTTTATTATGCAGATATGGCAAATGTATCTAGAGTTTATAAGAGAGTTGCAATGAGCAAAGGTGGATTCACAGGAAAGGGCTTATTTGGCTCAATTCCGTATCTTGTTGTAGAATTCAAAAATGGAACTAAAAAGGTATGCAATTTTAAATATGAAGAGCATGTTGATTTAATGCTTGATGCCATAAGCAAGGCTTATCCGAAAATGCCAACACATTCCGTTGAGGCAGAAAAGAGACTAAGAAAAGCTGAGGAAAAGGAACGTGCGCGTTATGTAAAAAATTTATCTAAGGAAGCCATAACTACAATTGACACCTTAGATAAGGCTAAGCTTGAACTAGAAAAGGATAGGGAATTAAGCACAAGATTAGCTTACGATGCTAAGCAAAAAAGAACTCTTGATTCTATAAATCCTACTTACAGGATTTTAGCCATAGCAGTATTCCTTGCAGCTGCAATCTGTGCAGCCTTCGGACTTCATCTTGTAATGACTGCTGGAATTAAAACTGGAGGAGTCTATGTGCTTTTGGGTTTTGCATTTATTTTCTTTACAATATCAGCCCATGTCCTACCTACGGGTACAAACAACAAGCGATATGGCGACAATTGTTACCGCAACACACTCTCTGAGATGGAAGCTAAGCTTGAGAAAATAAGCGACTTCCCACTACCTGCAATCTACGCCCACCCAATTGTTTGCGAGCGTATGATTCGAGTAATCAGAGAAGGCCGAACATCTACAATAGACGGAGCCATGGAGCTGGTTAAAAAGGATTTAAAAGCCTTAAATCCAAGCGTTACTGTAACACAAAAAGAGTACGACGAAGTCGTAGTCGTAAAGCCACTTTTTACAGTAGCGGATTATGTATAAAATAGACAATGAATGATTAGAGCGCCTGTCGGGAGACCGACAGGCGTTTTTTTGTGTTTTTTGCGGGTTTATATGTGACTTTTTTCAGAAGATTAGTGGGAAAAGTCAAAACTTGCTAAATCGGGATGAGATAACCTAGGAAGTTTGTGCCTATCCGAGAGGGAAAAGCCCTCCTATAGGCACAAAAGAATTCTTCCGTGTGTTCCGGCAGCTTAGTATTTTCGGGGCGTTTGTGCCTGCAATGCAGTTTAACAAAGGAAAAAAGGCACAGTTTTTTAAGAGCTAAAAATTTTGCTTGTGACTTTTTCTTGCTTAAGTAACTAAAAAGTCACAAGAAGCCTTCAATTTTCATGACTTAACTAGAAAATTGAAAAATTCTTGTGACTTTTATTTATGTATAAGTGGCTTATAGCCAAATCGTGTCTTTTTTTTACAATTTTGTGTGTGACTTTTTTCAGAAGATTAGTGGGAAAAGTCAAAACTTGCTAAATCGGGATGAGATAACCTAGGAAGTTTGTGCCTAAACGAGAGGGAAAAGCCCCCTATAGGCACAAAAGAATTCTCTGTTAGTCCCGTAAGAGACAACGTAACCTAAAGCTGACATAGTCCCTATAAGTCCAGTGCCTAAACGAGAGGGAAAAGCCCCCTATAGGCACAAAAGAATTCTCTGTTAGTCCCGGATGAGATAGCACAACCCTAAAGTTGACATAGTAACGGAAATTCGGCGCGCGAAGCCAGCGCCATCACCGCCATCCCACTACAAATTCGCCTCGCCCCATCTTTTTAACTCCAATAATATAGGAATCATTGACTTAGCCTTTTCAGTTAGGGAATACTCCACTCTTACTGGCATTTCATCAAACTGAAGACGGTTTACCAATCCGTCAGCTTCAAGTTCCTTTAGGGACTGGGCAAGCATAGTGTTAGTGATACCGTAAACGGAACGTCTAAGCTCGCCGTAGCGCACAGTCTCATTATTATCAATGACACATAAAATCATGATTTTCCATTTTCCACCAACGATGTTTAACACTTTCTTTAAACCGCAGCCATTTCCCGCGATATCTTCACATAGAGGTTCTTTTTTGTTTGCCATAGTTTACTCCTTTTATAAAGTTTATTACATTTTCATTACTAAGTTTTTTCTTACTAGGTTAATAAAAATTGCGTACTTGATATATTTTTCTTACCACATATAATAAACTTATCTTGTACGAAATGCAAGACGGAAATAAAAGGTTTGAAAGGAAGTAAGGATGGTTAAAAGAAAGGCAAAAGTAGATTTAAGCCATTGTGTAGCTTGTGGTGTCTGTCAAAAGCAGTGTCCAAGAGGCGCAATTAGCATCTTTAGAGGATGTTATTCAGTGGTTGATATGGCGAAATGTGTAGGTTGTGGTATATGCGCCAAGGCCTGTCCAGCGGACACAATAAGTATAGAAACAGTGGAGGTATCAAATGACAAATAGTAACAATGTAAAGATCAAGAAACCCAAAAGAAAGAAATCATGGATGGATTATCTTTATATTTGGTCAATTATTTATTTTGCCTTAGGCTTTTTTAACATTTTGTTTGCTTGGCTAGGATTAATTGACTTTATTTTACCCCTCATAGTTGCAATTTTTGCGGGCAATAAATATTTTTGCAACAATTTATGTGGCAGAGGACAATTATTCTGGTTTTTAGGTAACAAATTAAAGCTATCAAGGAAGAAAAAGGCTCCAAAGTTTCTCTCTTCTAATTGGTTAAGATACGGATTTTTGGCCTTCTTTTTAACCATGTTTGCCAACATGCTATTTCAAACTTATTTAGTATTTTCAGGAGTAGATAGTCTAAGAAAAGCAATTAAGTTATTCTGGACCTTTAAATTACCTTGGACTTGGGCTTATAATGGTAGTATCTTTCCTGATTGGGTAGCAAAATTTGGTTTTGGTTTTTACAGCCTAATGTTGACATCAACACTAATAGGCCTTATTGTAATGTTACTCTTTAAGGAGAGAACTTGGTGTAGTTTCTGTCCAATGGGAACTATGACTCAAGGAATTTGTAAATTAAAGGCAAAAGGAAAGGAATAATTATGACAATAAACGAACGTGCTGACTTAGCGGTAAGTCTTAAAGCAACAGGAAAATGTAACTGTACACAGGCAGTTTTAGCTGCATTCGAGGATAAATTCGATCTTTCAAATGAGCAGTTAATGACACTTGGAGCAGGATTTGCTGCAGGTATGGGTTGCATGGAAAGTACATGCGGAGCCCTAATCGGAGCTGTAATGACAGCCGGCCAGCTAACAGGCGCTAAGGGAACACCTAGATATTCTAAGGAAATTTTAGCTAAGTTTAATGAGAAGTCTGGCGCAACAATTTGTAAGGATCTCAAGGGAATCACAACAGGTCAGGTAGTCTGTCCATGTAACGATTGCGTAAGAAACGCAGTACTCGCCCTTTCAGAGGTCTGTCCAATCGAAGAATAATTGGACCTGTGAAAATATATTGCGAGATTAACAATATATTTTTTGAGGAAAAGGTGGGATGAATTATGAAATTATTTCACGCAAGCAGCGAGCTAATTAAGCAACCTGACGTCTTTCACGGCAGGAAAAATGCAGACTTTGGCCAAGGCTTTTATCTTAGTCCAGACAGGGACTTTGTAAATAAGTGGGCCGGAGAGAATTTTTATATAAATGAATATAAGTTAGACCTTGAAGGTTTAAAGGTCGTTGAGTTTGAAAGAAACCAAGATTGGTTTGAATACATTTTCAATAATAGACGCCGCAAGGACACGATTGAGGCAGACGTGGTGATTGGTCCGGTGGCAAATGATACGCTATACGATAGCCTAGGAATTATAACTAGCGGTTATCTAAGCAATGAAGAGGCCTTAAGTCTGCTAATGATTGGCCCTGAATATAGGCAGGTGGCTATTAAGACGATTAAGGGAATTAAGCAGCTTCACTGGCTTGATGCCATGAAGATTATTGATGTGACAAAGGAAAAAGAGCTTTTAAGGCAAGAGGAAGAGCAGTATAACGAGGATTTTGCTAAGGCAATGGAAAAATTCGATGTGTAGATTTGTGGGTGTGCTTTCCTAAGGGCTTAATTTTTTAAAGTTTCATAAGGACTTTAGATTATTAGTCACATTTTTAAAAAATACTTTAGAATATTAAATTGTTAAAAATTAGCTTGACACTAAAAAGTTAAGTGTATACAATCATAGACATAAAGCAAAGGCGCTTAAGGATAGAGGATATCTTTAAGCGCTTTTTTCGTTTTATTCGGGGAAGTTCCGATTAAGACGCTTTCGTTATTTATCTGGCTAATCCAGGTGCTAGATAAGTGAAGAAATTTGCTTTTATGAAAATGCAAACACAAACAATGAGTTTTTTACAGCAAAGGCGCTGTTAGAGTGTGACGTCCACTTTAGCAGTGCCTTTTTATATTATTAGGGAAAGTGTGTGTGTTTGGAAATGGATGAAAATCCGAAGGAGGAAAGTTATTTATGAATGAAGTTTTAGAAGCAGTAAACTCACAAGTCTTTGGCGTGTGGTTTTTAATAGGTGCAGCCTTAGTATTCTGGATGCAAGCCGGATTTGCTATGGTTGAAGCAGGTTTTACAAGAGCTAAGAACGCAGGTAACATCATCATGAAGAACATGATGGATTTCTGTATCGGTACAGTAATGTTTATCGTAATTGGTTTTGGTCTATTCCTTGGTGAAGACGCATTATTTGGTTTAGTAGGAATTCCAAATTTTGATATTTTCACAAATTATGCAGAATTTGACTGGTCGGGTTTTGTATTTAATTTAGTATTCTGTGCAACAACAGCTACTATCGTTTCTGGTGCAATGGCTGAAAGAACAAGATTTATTTCTTACTGTGCATACTCAGCAGTTATTTCAGGTATCATTTATCCAATCGAAGCTCACTGGACATGGGGCGGCGGTTGGTTAGCTCAGATGGGCTTCCACGATTTTGCAGGTTCTAACTGTATTCACATGGTTGGTGGTATCGGTGCTTTAATAGGTGCTTGGATGCTTGGTGCTCGTATCGGTAAGTTCACAAAGGACTCAAAGGGTAAGATCACTAAGGTAAATGCATTCCCAGGCCACAACATTCCACTTGGTGCACTTGGTGTGTTCATCCTTTGGTTTGGCTGGTATGGCTTCAACGGTGCGGCTGCTACATCAGTAGACCAGCTCGGACACATTTTCGTAACAACAACAATTGCTCCTGCAGTTGCAACAGTTACAACAATGATTTTCACATGGATTAAGTATGGTAAGCCAGATGTTTCAATGTGTTTAAATGCATCCCTTGCAGGTCTTGTAGCTATTACAGCTGGTTGTGATAGTGTAAATGCATTAGGCGCAATCATCATCGGCGCAGTAGCAGGTTTACTTGTAGTATTTGCAGTATGGCTTCTTGATTATAAGTTAAGAATTGATGATCCTGTAGGTGCTGTAGCAGTTCATATGTGCAACGGTATCTGGGGTACAATCGCAGTTGGTTTATTCTCTGATAGCTCAGTTCCAGGTTATTCCCTTGCTAACTCAGCAGGCGACACAATCTCAGGTTTATTCATGGGCGGCGGATTTGAATTATTAGGAATTCAGTTTATCGGTATGTTTGCTACAATCGCTTGGGCAACAGTATCACTCTTTATCGCCTTCAAGGCAATCGATGCAACTCTTGGACTTAGAGCTTCTGAAGAGGAAGAGCTTACAGGTCTCGATGTTACAGAACATGGCTTAACTTCTGCATATGCAGGCTTCTCTCTCATGGACGTAACTGGTATGGAGATGATTGAAAATGAAAACACAGACCTCGGAGTTATCGACTACGAGAACGCTTCACAGACATTACGTGACGCATCAATCCCTGTAGTTCGTACTCCTGATTTTGAAAATGAAACAGCAATCCACAAGGTTGTTGTAATCGCAAAGCTTTCTCGTTACGACAAGCTTCGTAAGGCAATGAACGACTTAGGTGTAACAGGTATGACAGTAACTCAGGTTATGGGTTGTGGTATCCAAAAAGGCGCTGGCGAAATGTATCGTGGCGTTGAAATGGATGCAACTCTCCTTCCAAAGGTTAAGCTTGAAATTGTTGTAAGCAAGATTTCAGTGGATGAAGTTATTGAGACAGCTAAGAAGGCCCTTTATACAGGACATATCGGAGATGGTAAGATTTTCGTTTATAACGTAAGTAAGGTCGTTAAGATTAGAACTGGTGAGGAGGACGTTGAGGCTCTCGCTGATGTAGAGTAGAACGGACGCCGCTGCATCACGGGGGTGACGGACGCCGCTACGGTCTGGGGAGTGTATCCTCACAGACACGCTCCCGCTTCCTGTCTCTCGTAGCGCTACTAAGCTTCCCGCCCCCACAGTAGTGGGCGCGCCAAGCTAAGTGGCGACGGAGTCAGGACAGTCTGTTCGAATACATCCCCACTCCCTAGCGGCTGTTCTACACCACCGTGAGGAGAGCCCCCCTCGGGCAGGGATGCCCCACCGGGAGTGTACCTTGGACGGACGTGGATTTGCCGGGAGTGATGAGACTAACGGACGCCGAAAGCGCTTCGCTGTTCGGCTGAGGAAGAATGGACGGGCGCTGAAAATTGCCGGAAGTGATGAGACTAACGGACGCCAAAAGCGCTACGCTGTTTGGCTGAAATCTTTAAAGTAACGAGTTTTCGTTAATCATAAAATACATTTTTACTTTGTTTATGAACCAACATGCCAGTGGGTTCGAGAAAATTAGTTGTTACCCCCTTTGGAGTAACAAAGGGATTATAGGAAAGTCCCGATTGAAAAGGGTTGTCGCCTGGCAACCGACTAGATTTGTTATCTATTATTTAATATAGATATAAACTTCATGTCTACATATATCATTTCAAAGCAGATCAAAAAAACTCCAATGTAGACAGAGGAAAACTCCAACGCAGGCACTTCCTTTCTTGGTGCCTGCATTTAAGACACACTACATAATTCCTATAGGAGAAGGACACTGTTTAGGCAGTGTCCTTTTTCTATTATTTAGTTTTGTGGGTTTTGGGGAAAATGTGTCTCAATATTGAGGAAAAAAGTCTCGTGCCTGAAAAATTAAGCTACCGCCCCGAAACGCCCTCCCGGTACGCACCCACACCTCCCGTCCTTTTCTACCCTCCGTCTTTTACACCATCTCCCGCCGCATTTTACCTAGATTTTACATAGCCATGTTACCCTTAAGCTAGACATTTTCAAAATATAAGTCATAATAAAGGTAACGAATATTAAAGGGGTTGAACAAATGGCATTAGTATATATTATCGAAGATGATGAAAATATCAGAGAAATTGAAGAGTATGCCTTGCAAACTGCGGGGTATAAGGTGATGGGCTTTCCTTGTGCGAAGGATTTTTATAAGAAGATGGCTGAGCGACAGCCGGACATTTGCCTTGTGGATATCATGCTACCTGACAAGAACGGCAACGATATTGTTAAGGAGCTGCGTCGAAATCCGGAAACCAAGAAGATGCCTATAATCATGGTCACAGCCAAGACTACGGAGCTGGATTTGGTGAGGGGCATCGAGGACGGTGCGGATGATTATATCAAGAAGCCGTTTTCAGTTATGGAGCTTATTTCAAGGGTTAAGGCCTTGCTTAGGAGATCTGCTCCGGAGGAAGTCAAGGAGCTGGTTTTGGACGATTTGCATCTTAATAATGAGAAGCATGCAGTGAGCATTAATGGTGAAAATGTAGAGCTCACATTTAAGGAGTATGAATTGCTCTCTCTACTTTTGTTAAACAAGGGCATCGTGCTTAGCAGGGATACAATTATGGAGCGTATTTGGGGCATTGACTATGAGGGTGAGTCAAGAACTCTTGATATGCATATAAAGACCTTGCGAAAGAAGTTGCAGAATTACGGAAACCGTATTAGAACGGTGAGAAACGTGGGCTACATTATGGAGTAAGGATTGAATTATTTGCTGCGGGGATTTAATAATTTGAAAATATATTATCATAGAAAGAAGTGTGACATTTTTATATGAAGATAAAAATTAATATTAGACTTATGATTATAGCTATTATTGCTATTGCTTTTACAACCCTTGGAACAACGCTTGTTTACTACAATCTTTTCCAGCGTCAGGTAAGAAATGATTTAGCGATTACAGCGAAACTTTTAAGAGATACGAACTATTTTGAGACAACAGATGTGGACCTTTCAAATATTGATTTGTCAGCGGACGTTAAGGAGCTTAGAATAACTTGGGTGGACACAGATGGCACTGTGCTTTACGATAATGACGCGACTGCAACAGACCTTTCTAATCACTACGACAGACCGGAAATTCAGGAAGCCTTTAAGAATGGATACGGGGAAATAACTCGTGTTTCAGACACCATGAATCATAATACAATTTATTATGCTTTATTACTTGATAATGGCACTGTTTTAAGAGTGGCAACAGATGTAAATAGCATGTTTTCAGTATTTATGTCAGCAACTCCAGTAGTGGTGTTAATTATAATAGCCTTATTGTTACTTTGTGTATTGATTTCACATTTGCTTACAAAGCAGTTATTACGCCCGGTTGAGAACATGGCCAAGAATTTCAACAATGTCAATTACGAGGCACCTTATAAGGAACTTGAGCCACTAACGGAGATTATCAGGGCGCAGCACGACGAGGTTTTATCGGCCGCCAAGGTAAGACAGGATTTTACAGCAAATATTTCTCACGAGCTAAAGACACCACTTACTGCAATTTCAGGCTATGCAGAGCTTTTAGAGGGGGATTTTGTGGATGATGAAAAGAGAAAACATTTTTACCATGAAATCAGAAAAAACTCTAATCGTTTACTTGCTTTAATCACAGATATTATCAGGCTTTCAGAGCTTGATAGAAGTGATAGAGAACCTTCCTTTGAGGAGCTCAATCTCTACGAGATTGTTAGCGAGTGCGTGGAAAATCTTGAGTTTGGCGCAAAACAAAGGGGCGTGGAGCTTAGTCTTGAGGGCGAAGTTTGTAGATTTAGAGGAAACAACCACATGATACGAGAACTTGCAGAAAACCTTATTCAAAACGCTATTCGTTACAATAATCCAGGGGGAAAGGTGGAAGTTACAGTTTCTGCAGACCCTGAAGTTTGCTTGATTGTAAAGGATAACGGCATTGGAATTCCAAAGGAAGACCAGCAGCGAATTTTCGAGAGATTTTATAGAGTTGATAAGAGCCGCTCGAAAGAAACCGGCGGCACAGGTCTTGGCCTTTCAATCGTGAAGCACGTGGTGGAAATCCATAACGCTAAGATTGAGCTTGAAAGCGAGCCGGGGGTTGGAACGACTATGAAGGTAGTCTTTTAGGGGCTTACTAGAAGAGAGAAAATAGATAGACGAGATAAAGGAGCAGCGGGGCTGCTCCTTTTTTGTGGCTAGAGCGGTGTTGCTCCTTTTTTGTGGCTAGAGCGGTGTTGCTCCTTTTTTGTGGCTAGAGCGGTGTTGCTCCTTTTTTGATGTAATTTTGAAATTTTGATTTCTTGTGGTTACAGTCAATTAGGAAAAATACTAGATTTACCTGTAAACTAGATTTCTTGATTTTTCAGCCTTACATGCAATCAGTAAAATTTCATGAGTTGATGGTATGAGAAATCAACTTGCTAAAAAGCGGATTTTAGTTTCCTACATACAAATTTAAAATTTCTTGGAATTACCTGTAAGCTACTGCAATGAATTTAAATTAAGTTAAGTTTTAAAAACTTGGGACTTACCATCATTTCTTAAAAACTGTCGTTTTGATGGTATAGGCTGCTGAAATGAAATTTCTAAATACAGGCAATTTATCAAAAATCCCTCGGTGACTGTAACCCTCACAAAAAATCACAACAACTTCCCTTAAAGTTATGGGAACTACTACAAAAATATGGGATTAATGCTATAATAAGCCTATTAAAGATAAGAATATATCTCAGATGCTCTGAGATATTCGCTCCGCTTTGGATGCGCAGGGATTTGCACCTGAAATTTGCAAGCTAAAGCTTACGCAAATCCAGCGCCAAGTCTTGTGGGGCGAGACTTGAACGCAGTGTAAGCAATCTCCCGCTTCAAAAGCGTAAGCTTTAAGCGGGGGTATAAAGCTTACTAGTGTCAGAAGGGGTTAAAGCCCCTTCTGACAGGTGTCACAAAGTGCCACTGCGTTCATGAGGAAGTAGCGAAGCGGATTCCGAATGTCCGCTTTACTAGAAACACGTAATGAAAGGAACACAATGGAAAAAATAGATGGAATTTGGTACATGAAGGGCAAGGCTTTCAACGATAAGTCAAGAATCAAGTCTTGGCAAGAGGTTGTGGAGTTAGTGAATAAGATAGGTTTTCTCCCATTTTTCGCAAATGAGGTGGAAGGCTTTTCATTAGAAGAGATGGTGGCAGCAGATTTCTGGTGGACCGGCATCGCTAGCGAGGATCCATGGGAATGGCGCGAAATCATCGCCCGCTCAAAGGAAGTTGCCTATGGCAAGTTCTTTGACAAGAGGGCAGGTTTTATCAGTAAGGAATGGCTTCCGATTTTTGCAAATGCGCGAAGAGACGGTTACGATTTTGACTCACGTTACGCTGATGGCAAGGCCAGCCGCAGAGAAAAGATGATCATGGATTTTTACATGCAAGAAAACGATGAAGGCGACATTGTCTGGAAAGAGGATGAGATTCTCTCCACAGAACTCAAGAAACTCGCGGGTTTTGGCAAGGACGGAGCCAAGAATTATCCTGGAATTATTACTTCTTTGCAAATGAATCTCTACCTTGTAATTTCCGACTTTAGAAGAAGAACCAACAAAAAGACAGGAAATGAGTACGGCATGGCAGTTTCTATTATGCAGCCACCAGAAGTTATTTGGGGTTACGATTTAGTAACAAGTGCCTATGGCGAAGATTCAACAAAGTCTTGGGAAAAGATTTATAACCAGGTACTCAAGCTAAACCCAAAGGTAGAAGAGAAAGATATCATAAAGATTATTGGCAAGAAACCAAGTTAGATGGTATGGCTAAAATTAAATTAGAAAGAATTTAAGCAAGTTTGCAGGATTGTGATTCCCGCACTTGCATATATAGAGGAAGATTATGTTAGAACTTATAAATATCGGTGAGGCCGATTTTGGTTGTGAAGAAAGAGCAGAAGATGCACCATTAATGTGCGGCCTTACTTTCAAAGGCGAGCATGGTTACGTGTATAAGGAAATCTTAGATGAAAAAGTAGATGAGCTAGCTCTAGTAAAGGGAATGAAAATTTCTGAGGAAGAGTTGGAGAACTTGCTAAAGGGCTAGAGAGCAAGTTGTGGGAAGCATGAGACCACGAGGCTTGTGGCCTAGTGGGAGGCGACCAAGAAATCAATAGGAATGCGATGACCGGCAAAGGCTTGACCTATCAAGGTTTTAAGCAAGTTGTGGTCGCAACCAAGAATTTAATATAAGACCGTTAGGTTTAGCTAAGAATTGGGGCTAAAAAAGGCTTCTTTTCTGAAAACTAGGACCTAGCGGTCTTTTTTTGTATGTTAGGTCAATGATTTAGAAAATTTGATTTTGAGTTTTAATCCCTATGGAATGAAAATTTCGCGTTGGGTCAATTGCCCCTAAATTTAAAGGTTGAAATGTGAGTTTGTAGTGACCTAATCCAGACTTTTTTGCTCGTAAGTATTACTATTTAAAAAATGAGTGTTTTAAATATTGAGAAAGTAGGACTAAAGCAAGAAAATGAAGTCGTTAGGTCAACTCCCTCCGGCCAAACTCGCCCTCCGGAGCCAAAATAAAAGCAAGTTGTGTGTTCCAAGAAATTTTCCATAATCCTAATAGCGAAAAAATCTTCCGTTAGGTCAATCCACCCCCGACCGCAGCCAAGAATTTAACAAAAAAACGGCCACTCCCCGGAAGCCCACGCCCCAGCAAACAGCGAAGCGCCTTTGCGTCCGACCGCGTCAACTCCTGTCCCACAACATCTTACTCCCCACCACTAAAAAAAGCCCCGCAGTCACCTGCGGGGCCTCATCAGCTCTAGCTTACTTTCTCGCTATGAAAGAGTTTAGTTAGTCCATAAGGGCTAGTAAGCCAGTGGCGCTGATTCCGTTTTCTTTAAGAAGTTCATCTGGCTTAAAGTCTGAATGGAACTCCTTTGTTAAACCTAAGTTCTTAACCTTCATGTCGCTATCACCGTAGAAGGACGCGATGCGCTGGCCGTAGCCACCGTCAAGATAGCAATCCTCAATAGTAATAACAAGTTTGTGGTCTTCCTTTAGGGAGTCAAGAAGATCAGTATCAAGTCCAGTTAAAAATCTAGGGCTAATAACTGTGATATCCTTACCAGTCTTTTCCTTGTAAGCCTTAGCTGTTTCAAGGGCAACTGGGACTAAGCAACCAACAGCTACGATAGCGATGTCGCTACCCTTGTTAATCACCTTAGCCTTATTTGTTAAGGAATAATCTGTGTTATCAGCTATGCCATCAGTCGTAAATTTACGTGGGACGCGAATTGCAACTGGATGTGCCTTCTGGCTTGTGGCATATTTAAACATTTGAACGTATTCTTCCTTACTTGTTGGGGCAAGATAAAGAAGATTTGGAACGTGGGCAAAGAACTGGATATCACTAAGTGCGATGTGAGTATCAGAGTTCATGCCGTACACTCCTGGGTTTAAAACTAGGATAGTAGCTGGGTTATTATTTAAACACAAATCGTGTGATAGCTGATCATAAGTTCTCTGAAGGAATGGAGCCATAGTACCAAATACAGCAGTAGCGCCATTTTTAGCAGCACCACTTGCCATAGCCATAGCATTTTCCTCAGCAATACCAACGTCAACGAAACGTCCGCGTTTTGCATAACCCTGTCTTTCTTCACCGATAAATCCAAGGGATGCTGGGGTAGCAGCGTTGAAAATAACGGCTTTCTCATCAGTTTCTAATAGCTCTACCAAACTGTCGTGAACTGTTGTGTCCGCTGGCTTAGTAGGCTTATTCTTTGGTGATCCATCTTCTATGTTAAATGGGCCACCAGCATGCCAACTTTCTCTGTTTTCTTCAGCATAAGAAAGTCCTTTACCTTTAATAGTATGCACGTGTACGACTATTGGATGGTCGATGTCCTTAACTTTTTTGAAAACCTCTACGAGGGCAGGAATATTGTGGCCTTCGTCTATGTAAATGTAGTCGAGCCCGAATCCCTTAAAGAAATTGTTAGGTGCCTCGCCCTTAGTGTCACGTAATTTTTTTAGTGTCTTATAAATTCCACCATGATTTTCAGCAATACTTTGATCGTTATCGTTAACTACGATGATAAGATTTTTATCGTACTCGCCAGCGTAATCCAAGGCTTCAAGGGCCTCACCACCGGAAAGTGATCCATCACCGATAATTGCGACAACATTTTCAGTTCCATTATTCACGTCACGGCCTTTTGCAAGTCCGAGGGCGAGTGAAACCGAAGTGGATGTGTGACCAATCTTAAACTGGTCGTGGTCGCTCTCATTGGGATTAGTGTAACCAGTCACATCGCGAAAATGCTCTGCATCAAGATAGGCTTCTTTTCTGCCAGTTAAAATCTTGTGAGAATAGCTCTGGTGAGAAACATCCCACACGAATTTATCCTTTGGCGAGTCAAATACGTAGTGTAGTGCCACTGTTAATTCAACAACACCAAGATTTGGGCCCTTGTGACCACCAATATTGCTGATTCTATTAATGACGGCCGCTCTTGTTTCATCTGCAAGTGTCTGTAGATTGTCAATGTCAATTTTCTTAACATCTTCAGGTCCATTTATATTTTCTAAATACATAGAAACTCCTTTCGTATATCAAATTTTAAGGTCATAAGGCTTTTGCTGCCCTTAAGCCCCTCCCTGCAAAGCTTAGTTCATTTATAGACTTTAAACGGGGTTCGGTCAATAGTTTCCTAAAAAATTTTGGAAAAAATTAATAAAATTGAGTGCAATTTTATATTACACTATCTATGTTATGATAAATAGCGAATATTATTAAGAAAAATAGCCCTAAGGAGATTATGAAAATGTCAAAGAAATTTGCAGTTATAGATACAGAAACAACTTGGAGCGATGAGGTCATGTCCATCGGCGTGGTTATCGCTTCGGAAGAGGATTTTAAGCCCCTTAGCAGCAACTATTGGATCATCACAGATGCTGCAAAGAAAGGCGGCATGTACTCTAAAACCCTTGAAATTCCTGGCATTCCATCTATCAAGACGGACCGCGAAGGTGCCCTCTCCCAGATGAGAGCTTATTTATATGAAAATGAAGTCACTGACCTTTTGGCCTACAATGCCAATTTTGATAAGCGCCACCTTCCAGAGTTTCGTGATTTCACATGGCGCGACATTTTAAAGCTAGCCGCCTATAAGCAGCATAATCCAGCAATCCCAGAGTGTGCAGACTGTTGTGGTACAGGAAGACTTAAGAGAAACTACAGAGTAGAGTGCATCCTAGAGATGTTTGGTGAAGTGGATTATAGGGAAATGCATAATGCCCTCACAGATTCCGAGGATGAGTTACGAATCATGGGATATTTGAGCAAGAGCGTAGGAGAGTATCCGGAGATTTAGAGACAGAGCGCGGGCCGGCAATCTGCGCGGGCCGGCGAGCTATATTTACATTTCCTTAATATTCTAATATAATAAACATAGATGTAATTTCGTGATTAATTTAATAGAAATATTGCTTAGTCTAGGATATTTCTAGATTGGAGGCTCTATGGAGAATAATAAAAAGGCAATGTATAAGCTCACCTACGGGCTTTTTGTATGTACGGTTAAGGACGGCGACAAGCTAAATGGCTGCATCACAAATACTGCAGTGCAGCTAGCTTCCGACCCAAATCTCATTTCCATCTCCCTAAATAAAGCAAATCTTACTCATGATATTTTAAAAAAGACTAAGTTTTGCAACATTTCGGTTTTAAGTCAAGATGCGGATTTTGAGACCTTTAAGCACTTCGGTTTCCAGTCCGGAAGGGACGTTAATAAGTTTGGCGAGGACTATGATAAGGAAAATTATTACCTAGCTGAGAACGGAATTCCAGTGGTGACAAAGGGCGTCAATGCCTGCTTTTACCTTGAAGTTAAGCAGATGATCGACCTTGGCTCCCACACCCTTTTCATCTGCCAGCCAAGTTTCATGACGGTCCTTTCAGAGGCCAAGTCCTGCAGTTACGAGTATTATCAGGAAAATGTAAAGCCAAAGCCTGTAAAGGTTGGCGAAACTCCAAAGGGCGAGACCATTTGGAAATGCACAATTTGCGGCTATGAATATGTGGGCGAGGAAATGCCCGATGATTTCATCTGCCCGATTTGCAAACATCCAAAGGATGATTTTGAGAAAATTGTTAGATAAGCAGGGAAGTAAGTAATTGAGCGGGCTTTGTCCATTTGCTATAATAAATAAAAAAGGAGAGAGCGCATGGCATTAGAGAATAAACTTGGAATAGAAGATTCATACGAGTTATTTAAAACGGAAGAGCAATTAAGTAAAAGAAAGGCAAAACTTTTATTTGAAAAAAATTTACTGGATAGTTATGAAGCTGGAACTTATAAAACACTTATGTTCATTCATGAATATCTATTCGAAGACATCTACGATTTTGCTGGCAAACTAAGAAACGTGAACATTTCAAAAGGTAATTTCCGCTTTGCCCCTGTGATGTATTTGCAGCCCGCCCTAGAAAATATTGACAAAATGCCACAGTCCAATTTCGACGAAATAATAGAAAAATACGTCGAGATGAATATTGCTCACCCATTTAGAGAGGGCAACGGAAGAGCAACGCGCATCTGGCTTGACGATATTTTAAAAAAGGAAATAAAAAAAGTGATTGATTGGAGCTTGGTGGATAAAGAAGACTATCTGCAGGCCATGGAGCGCAGTCCAATCAAGGACATCGAGATAAAATACCTTTTAAACAGAGCTTTGACAGGAGACATTGATAACCGCGAGGTTTACATGAAAGGAATCGACAACAGTTACTATTATGAGGGTTACACCAGCTACAAGACGAAAGATTTATGATTGGAGAAAATGTTACGATGAAGGCTTATTACCACCTACCGGGCTTGTTTGAATTTTACGACTTTTACAAGGAATTCTTATCCCTATGGCAGAATCACAGGGAGTTTTTCTACGATTGGTGTGAGATAGGCTCAATCTATGGCGCCCCCGCAGACGCTTTGTGGGGCGGAGGTCGTGTGGGTTTTGGTGATGAAAATGCATTAAAAGTCGCAGCACTCCTAAGGGAACATCAAATCAGCGCCCGCCTAACTTTCAGCAATTCCAAGCTTCGCAAGGAGCACTTGGACGATTATGTTTGCAATAAGTTATGCGAGATTTTTGAAGAAAATGGACATCAGCCGAAAGACCCAAATGTCCAAAAAGTACAAGACTCTCATGGAATTACGAATGTCCGAAAAGTACAAAATTCCCGAGAGGCTGAGAATTTCCAAAATGTCCAAAATCCCCGAGAGACTGAGAATGTCCAAAATATACAAAATTCCCGAGAGGCTGTAGGCGTTCAAAACGGCGTCATCCTACACTCCGACCTGCTACTTGATTACCTAAAGGAAAAGTATCCTTCCCTTTATTTCGTATCTTCTACAACAAAGGTCCTAACTGACTTTAAGGATTTAGAGGCGGAAGTTAAAAGAGAAGATTTCAAATTTGTGGTGCCAGACTTTAGGCTTAATAAGTCCTTTGATAAGCTTGGCAAACTAGAACAGAAGTACAAGGACAAGCTTGAATTCTTGTGTAACGAATGTTGCTATTTTGGCTGTACCGACAGAAAAGCTTGTTATGAAAACGTAAGCCTCAAGGCTCTTGGTGAGACGGAGGAAGATCACATTTGCAAGGCTCCGAATTCTAAGACGGGCTATCGCTTCTCCGATGCCATGAAGAATCCAGGATTTATCAGCCTTGATGACATTCAAAAGATATACATGCCTGCAGGCTTTTCTCAATTTAAGATTGAGGGACGAAGCCTCGGCAGCGCCATAGTTTTAGAGTTTCTTCTATACTATATGGTAAAACCAGAATATCAGTTAAGAGTAAGAGAAGAGATGTATTTAGATAGTAGCCTGGATTTATTCTAGGCTATTTTTTGTATTTTAGGGGGGTGGTTTGTGTTGTGTTTGGCCGTGCGTGATAGGACGCTGGGTATGGAATTAACCCGGGAGTGTAGGACTTATCAGGCTTTGTGGACTTGCTTATTCAGATTTATCCCGGCTTTTGGCTTTATCCGGGGGCGTAGGACTTTTCCGGCAATTCTGCCGAATAAGTCCTACTTTTTTTAAAAAGTAGGACTAGCAGCAAGTTTTATCTTCCTAGGGTCAATGCTTTTTAATATTAGAAGTCAGTAATTTAATCCCTCTGCTTAATTTTTATTGTATTGGGTCAATTCCCTCTATAATATAGCTTTAATAAGCAAGTTGTGATTGACCTTTTCGGATATTTTTTGTTGAAACGTACTAGTTTTGAAAATTCGAATTTTTAAGAAGCAAGTTTTGTAATCCCTATGGGCTAAAAACCTCCCGTTAGGTCAACGTAGCCCCGACCGCACGCAAGAATTCTCTGACCAAACAGACCGATAACGAAAAACTTCCGGATAGCATAATCCCTATGGGTAAAAAACCTCCCGTTAGGTCAACACAGCCCAGGGCGCACCCAAGAATTCTCTGACCAAACAGACTGAAAACAAAAAACTTCCGGATAACAACCCCCACAGTCACGAATTTCCATCATATCCCATTAAATTTTATCAAATTTTTGTCTCTCACAAATCCCACAAACACTAGATTCCTCGAAAATCACCTTAGTTAGTTAAAAAATTTAATACTGAAAATTCTCCCAATCTTTGTTATACTATTATGCATGTCTAAAAATTAGATGTGAAAAACAGTTTTATTAATGAAGGAAGAAGAATATATGGAATTTACTAATACGATTTGGTCATTACTTCCACCACTTATTGCCATCATCTTGGCATTGATTACAAAAGAAGTATATTCGTCACTATTTGTTGGTATTCTTACAGGTGGATTATTATTTGCAGGTTTTAATGTTTCCGTGGCTATGAAGCACATTTTCGTAGACGGAATGATTGGACAGCTATCAGATAGCTGGAACGTAGGTATTCTCGTATTCCTAGTAATTCTAGGAAGTATGGTAATGCTTATGAATAGAGCCGGCGGCTCGGCAGCCTTTGGAAAATGGGCAGTAAAGCACGTAAAGACTAAGGCTGGAGCACAGGTTGCAACAATTATTCTTGGTGTTATGATTTTCATCGATGATTATTTCAACTGTCTTACAGTCGGTTCGGTTATGAGACCAGTTACAGATAAGCATGGCATTTCAAGAGAAAAGCTCGCTTACCTTATTGATGCAACAGCAGCGCCAATCTGTATCATTTCCCCAATTTCATCTTGGGCAGCAGCAGTTACAGGTTTCGTTGATGGTGCAAATGGACTTACTCTTTTCATCAGAGCAATCCCATACAATTTCTACGCATTACTTACTTTAGTAATGATGTTTTCAATTACATTTATGAAGTTTGATTATAGCTCAATGAGTTTAGCGGAGCTTAATCACATGGTTCAGAACAAGCAGAATAAGAAGAAGGATGCAGCTAGTTTAACAGGTGCTGAAGATCAGCCACATCCTCCAATTTCCCAGAACGGTCGAGTTATTCACCTTGTTCTCCCAATCGTTTCCTTAATTATTTGTTGTGTAATCGGTATGATTTACACAGGCGGTTTCTTCTCAGGCGCAGATTTCGTTACTGCATTTTCAAATTCAGACGCATCTGTCGGCTTAGTTTACGGTTCCGCTGTGGCACTTGTTATAACAATCATCTTCTTTGTGGCAACTAGAGTTCTTAGCTTCAACGACTGCATGAACGCAATCCCAGAAGGCTTTAAGAGCATGGTTCCAGCGATTTTGGTTTTAACATTTGCATGGACACTTAAGGCAATGACAGATTCCCTCGGCGCATCAGCTTATGTTGGTGGAGTTGTTGAGAATGTAGCAGGGAACGCAGCTTTCATGAGCTTACTTCCAGCAATGGTATTCCTTGTGGGAATTTTCCTCGCATTTGCAACAGGTACATCATGGGGAACTTTCGGTATCTTGATTCCAATCGTAGTTAACCTCTTTGGTGGCGACTTAAACAACGAGCTTATGATTATCTCAATCTCAGCTTGTATGGCCGGCGCAGTTTGTGGCGACCACTGCTCACCAATTTCAGATACAACAATCATGGCTTCTGCTGGTGCTGGCTGCGACCACATGAGACACGTAACAACACAGTTGCCATACGTAATTACAGTAGCTACAGTTTCGCTTATTTCCTACATCGTTGCAGGTTTCGTGCAAAACTGGGTAATCAGCTTACTATTCTCAATCGTGCTCTTGCTCGTAACACTTCTTGTTATCAAGAAAGTTACAGCTAAGAAGAGAGAAGAGTGCAAAGAGAATTGCGAAGTTGAGGCATAAGCCCTAGGCAAGCTTAGTAGTTATGAAAATGTAAACGCAATATCAGGCTTATCACTTGAAGATTTCAGGTGATGAGCCTTTTTTGTTGTCTGGGGACAAGATTAGCAGGCTTGCAGATCTTCACCGGGGTTTGGTTAGTAGATTTCTTTGTTTCGCCGGGAGTTTGATTAGTAGATTTCTTGGTCTCGCCCGAGGGGGCTTGATTAGCAAGAATCTTTATCTCGCCCGGGCTTTTATTTAAGATTTGTTGGGTTCGTCGGGAGAGGCTTGATTAGCAAGTATCTCTATCTCGCCCGGGACTAAATTGACCTAATTCCGTAAAAATTTGCAATTAGTACTAGTTTTCAGTCTTTTAAAATCATCGATTTTTAAAAACTAGTACGTTTGAAGAAAAAAGTCACGATTAGGTCAATCAAAACCTGATATTAAGCTATATATTTCTGGGCCAATAGGACTAACGGCAAAAAAGATGCTGGAAAGGATTAAAAAGTAACTTGCTAAATTTGGAAATCGATGACCTAACGGAAGAAAAAAATCACGCTGGGTCAACAAAGTAAAAAGAGCAGCTCAGAAATCAACTATTACCGGAGGAAATCCCGCCCCGGGAAGCAATCACCCTAAAAAGCAACTTGCTAAATTCGGGAATCGATGACCTAACGGGAGTGAAAGAAGTCGCTAGGGTCAATGAATCCCGGAAGAGGCATGAATACTCGATTTGACCGGAGTGAGATGAGGCCCGGGTGGTAATAAAGCAAGATGGAATCGCCCCAGAAACTAAACATCATAGTAGGAAACCCCGCCCCATTCAGCATCACCCTAAAAAGCAAGATAGAATCGCCCCGGAAACAAAACACCACCGTAAGAAACCCACCCACCAGAAACTTTCCTTTAATATATTTGTACACCTTTATAAAACATACTTGTAATATACCTATCTTTTGTTATAATAAGGCTATCTTAAAAGTATACAATTTATATTCGTTTGTATAATTAATAATTGAGGTAATGTCGTTTGTATTAGTATTTATGCGCCTTTTCGTGATTTCTTTTTGGGGTGGCATAAAACTATACACTAAAAAACAGGAGGTATTTTTTATGCAAAAATTCAGAAAGCCAGTTGCACTTGCCATGGTAGGTGTGATGTGCTTTAGTTTGTGCGCTTGTAAATCCAACAAGTCAAGCGATTCAGGCTCTGACTCAGACACCACAACAAGCGTAGAAAAAACTGAGGCAATGACGGCCATTGAAAATGCACTAAATCTTTCTAACATGGATGCTGAGTGGACTTACAGTGACACTTCCGATGCATGGACACTCTCTATCGTAACAGCAGTTACAAATCCAGAGATTGAAGACGAGCAGGGCGTTTCAGTTTGTGTACCAGGTGCTTACGTTGAGGGCGTAGACACAGATGGAGATGGAAAGGCAGATGCCACATCCGGTACTGTGACAGGTGATTTGGTAATTAATGAAACAGCAAGCGTTACCAGCACTAACGGCCAGGTTTACACAGCTAAGACAGCTCCAGTTATTATAAATACTGGCGCAGCAGGTTATAGCGAACAAAGCAACCAGACAGCAGGATCAACTTATGCTAGCGAAGGTTACATTAATGTAGCTTGTGGTAACAGAGGTAAGCAAAGCACACTTGATGACGGCACATACACAGGTGATGCACCTTGTTGCCTTGTAGATCAGAAAAATGCAGTACGTTTCGTCAAGTACAACATTTTACTAGGTAATCTTCCAGGAAGCGTGGACTACTTCGTATCCACTGGCGGTTCAGGCGGTGGTGCTCATGCAACTATGCTTGCAGCAACTTCCGATAACGAAGATTTTTACGACTATGAGATTGAGGCAGGCGCAGTTGGGGTGTATAAAACTGATGATGGAAAATATATCACTTCTGTAACCATCGATGGCAAGGAAGTTTCCCTTTCTGACGGAATGTGGGGTTGCATGGCCTATAGTGCTATTACTTCACTTGCAGAAGCAGATATGACTTTGGCTTTTGAATATTATCTAGATACAACTTATAGCTTTAACACAGATTTCCAGAAGGAGACAGCTAAATTACTTGCTAAGGAATACATGGATTACATCAATGATCAGAATTTATCTGTGAAGGAGTCTGATTTAGGCTATGATCTTAACGACGACGGAGATACTAATGATACCGTTGATTTAACTATTGAGTATGATGAAAATGGACACACAGACACTAATGGTTACTATGGAACATATCTGGATTTATACCTTGCAGAGTTTGAGCAAAGTTTAGAGGATTATCTTGATAGACTTGATTATACAGAGGATTGGACTTGGTTTAATTCAAGTGGCACAGCCCTTTCAGATAGCGAAGTAGCTGCCATGACAAGTGAAGATAGAGCTCTAGCCTTCGTGGAAGGTAGATATACAAAGGGAAGCACAAGCACTAGCTCGTCTTCAGATATGGGTTCAGGAGCACCATCAGGAGACAGTAGTGGTGCCCCATCAGGAGACAGTAGTGGTGCCCCTTCAGGAGATAGCTCAAGCTTACCATCCGGCGGTCCTAGCTCAAATTCAAGCAGTTCAAGTGCAGGCGGACCACCAAGTATGGGAAGTTCAAGCTCTTCAGGAGCACCAAGTATGGGAAGTTCAAGCTCTTCAGGAGCACCAAGCGGGGATAGCTCTAGTTCCTCAAGTTCTAGCTCATCCGGCTCAAGCACAGATATAGTTGGAACTCCTGATGCAGGTACAACACAGTCAGCTTCTAGTACTGTAGATTCAAGCAACTATTCTTCATATTCTGAAATGCTTGAAGAATACAAGTCAGATATTGCAGAGATTGAAGCTCTTGATGAATATGGCAACAACATTGTAGAACTCTACAATCCACTTAACTATATCGGCGCAGAAGGCACAAATAACCCTACATGGTCACGTATTTTAATGGGTGCTTCAGAAGGCGATATTTCAATGTTTAACTCTCTTAACATTCAGGTTGCTTGGCTCAACGCCGGCACTGATGCCGAAATCGAGTGGCAGTGGGATGGCGGACATGTTCCATCTGAAATCCTCGGGGATTCACTTCCTCTCTACGTAGATATGATGTATGGAAAATATGTCTCTGGCGCAGTTTCAGTAACAAAGGCAGCTGGCAGCGGCCAGACAACAAATGGAACATCAACTTCAGCAACAGGTACAGACCTTTCTAGCTGGGTAACTTATGATGAAAGCTCAGGGGTATCCTTCTCATTAGCAGCTGCAGCAGCTTATCGTACAGCAGGTGCAAGCAAGGCTATTCCAGGTTTCGATGTAATGGATTATGGCCAGGAAGATTATGTATTTGGTTCATCTAGTAAAGACGTAAGACATTGGGATAAATACGTATTAAAGGTATTTGAAGATAATGAAGATACACTATCAAGCCTATTTAATAATTAATGAGATATAGGTGAAACTTAGGAATTTTTATAGTAAACCCTCCTTAGGCTTTACTAATGAAAAAGGGACTCCCTCGCGAAAGCGGGGGAGTTTCTTTCTTTCCGGGGAGTAACTTTATAATTTTAAAAATTAGTTAGTAATTACTAACACTTGGTGGTATCATATAACTGTAAAAATAAAGAAGTTTAAAAAAGTAAATGATAACAGTCAAAGAATATAAGGATTTGACAATAACAGATGAAGGAGAGTTTTGATGTTTTGGGATAGAGTTGCCGGTGTTTATGATATTTTTGCAAACATAATAAATGGTAAAACTCATAAGGAGTTGAAATTATTTGTTGCTAATCAGATTAGTGCATCTGACGAGATATTGGAATGTGCCTGTGGTACAGGTATGTTAAGTGCTGTAATTGCACCTCGATGTAAAAGACTTATTGCTACTGATTTCTCGGTCAATATGCTGAAAAGGGCAAGGAAGAATTGTGATGGTTTTGAAAATGTATCTTTTAAGCAGGCTAATATCATGTCTTTGGAATATCCTGATGCATCATTTGATAAAGTGGTGGCTGCAAATGTAATTCACCTTCTTGATGAACCAATAAAGGCTATGAAGGAACTTGACCGTGTTTGTAAAATCGAAGGAAGCATTATTATTCCAACATATATGAACAAAGACAGTGCTGGTAAAACCAGCGGCTTTGTCAAAACCGTCGGTAAGACAGGAGCAGACTTTAAAAGACAGTTTACATTTGATACATATCAAGAGTTTTTCCGAGAACTAGGATATAAAAACGTCAGCTATAAGATGATTGATGGGCGAGTGCCTTGCGCAGTTGCAGTCATAAAGAAGAAATCAAAGTATTAAAAAGTTATAAGGGACTTCCGGAAACAATTGAGAAGTTGGGAAGAAGGAGGAAGGTATATGGAACATACATGGTTATTGATTGTTGCAATGGTAGGTCATATTTTGAATTGGTACTGTGACAGATTGCTGTTCTGTACGTCGAGTGGAACATTTAAGATTTCAGATTTGAAGGACAATGAGAAAATGGCGGCAGTTTTCAAAACCATGCCTGAGAACGCTCCGATTCGCTCAATTGGTCTTGGAACACTCTCCATGTGTCTGCAGTTATTCGGATATCTTTCGTTAGGAATATGGATGGAACAGTATTCTTCTTTATGGGCTAATCTCATGATTGTTGGCGCAGCAATAATCTATACCTTTGGTTTGGCTTATCACGTGGTAGGTGGTTCCGCTGAATGGATCTATATCAAAAGCGGTCATACAGAGCAAGGACGAAAGTTGACTGAGGAGTTTTTTGGAAAAAACTCGGTGACGATGATCGGTTGCTTTACCGGAATACTTCTTTTTTCGGTCACCTTCTTCATCCCGGTGGTGGCAGGAATGACACCGCTACCCGCATGGGCGTGTGTATTCAATCTTCTGCCAATCTATCTTGTTCTCGCTCCGTTTCATATTCCAGGTGGGGGAAATATTGCAGGCGCTGTAATGTATCTTGGTTTGTTCGTCCTCTTTGGCAGATGGTGATGACTGTTGTAACTATAAAAAAGCATAATAGAATAATTAAATTTTATAGAGACCAATTTACTAGAATCAGTAAATTGGTCTCTTTTTGATTGGTTTCTGGGTATTGTCCCGGAAATTCTCTCACTTTTCGGGGTTTTGACCTCCCGTAAGCTTCTGGCTTTCGTCCCTGAAATTCTCTCACTTTTCGGGGTTTGGCTTCCCGTAAGCTTCTGATTGACCTAATACGACAAAAACTTGCTAAAAGGATTATTTTTTGCATTGCTAAAAAGGTCACTTTTTCAAAACTAGGACTTATAAAGAGAAAAGTTCTGATTAGGTCAATAAAAACTTGCTTTAAAGGGCTTTATTTCCGGGGCGTAGGACTAGCGACAAAAAAGATGCCGAAAGGGATTAAAAAGCAACTTGCTAAATCGGGGAAGCGTTGACCTAACGGGAGTGAAAAAAGCCGCTAGGGTCAATGGATTCCGAAATAGGCATGAATACTGGGTTTGACGGGGTGAGATGCGGCCGGGGCGGTAATAAAGCAAGTTGCATGTCTATTTCATTAAACTTAATCAAATGCTATAATTAATACAGCAATAAATGAATCAAAAGGGAGGATTCCATGCAAGACATCACCACAAACTACTACAACTCAAATGCAAAGGCCTTCATAGACGGCACCATGGCAGCAGACGTTAGTGACCTTCGAGAAAGGTTCTTAAACTACATACCTAAAGCTGGTCATATTCTAGATTGGGGTTGTGGCAGTGCTAGAGATAGTCTAGCTTTTCTGGAGCGTGGGCTAAAGGTGGATGCAGTGGATAAATCCAAAGAACTTTGTGAATTAGCAAGACTAAATTTAGGCATTGTTGTGGATAATAGGGACTTCTTAGAGCTAGAGGCTGTTGAAAAGTATGATGGAATCTGGGCATGCGCTTCCTTACTTCATGCAAGTAGGGAAGAGCTGCCGGAGATTTTTAGAATAGCAAAGAGAGCATTAAAGACAAATGGTGTTATATATGCTTCTTTTAAGTATGGAGATTTTGAGGGTGAAAGAAAAGAAAGATATTTTACAGATATGACCTTAGAAGCCTTTGAACAAATTTTACCTAAAATTAATAGAATAGATGATAGATATAAGCTAGAATTAAAAGAAAACTGGGTAACTTGTGATGTTAGAGAATCTAGAGGGAATGAAAAATGGCTGAATTTGATTTTGAAAAAAATGGACTAAAATTAAATATCGATGATGACTATTTTAACCGGCTGGATGTGGAAGCATTTTACCAGATGTTAAAGAATCCGTCCTATTGTTATAAGTTTTACTGGTTAGAAGCATGCGTAAAGTTAATTTCTGAAAATGTGGAAAGAACTACATTTTCAGAAATAATTGACGAGATGATAGCCAACGCTTGGTACACGGTTTTAGAGTATCACATTCACCTAAGCGGAGTGGTGCTTGGCGAGGTTAGAGACGGACTTGAGAGGGCTGTGCTACTTTTAAAGGAGCTAAGTGGTTTGCCTAGCAATGCCTCAAAAGTGGAGATTAAGAATGCGATTAAGGCCCATGAAGGCGAGATGAAAAATGTGAAAATTCAGCTAACAAAGATGGTTCCTTACAGGGCTTTGGCTGGATTTTTTAATAGATACGAGAAAAATCCAAATTGGGAGAGTATAAGCAAGATAACAATTTACATTGATGAAATCAACCAGATTAGCGCACTTCCTTATGTTTTAGGGACTGCTAAAGGTTTGGCGAAGGAAGTTGTTTTCAATTCTTTTTGGATTAAAATGATTCAGGACAACACCGTGGCCATCCTTAGCTGGATTCAGTATGAGAAGGTGAAGTGGCTGCAGAACAACAATCCGGAGGTGCCTAGCCTCGTTTACAAGCTTGAGCCTATGGATGAAAATGTGAGAAAACTCTCTAAGGTGCATAAACTCTGGGATGCCATCATGGACGTAAGTCCTGTGATTGACGTTTTCAAGGGTAGCGTGATTGATGAAAGCGCTTATGATGTGGACCATTTTATTCCTTGGTCTTTTGTGATGAATGATGAGCTTTGGAATTTGATGCCAATGGATAGCGCGCTAAATTCTGCTAAGAGCAATAAATTGCCGAAGTGGGATCCATTTTTTACAAAATTTGCCAGCAACCAGTATAAGATGTACGAGCTGATTAATGACGAGAGCAAACCTGAGATTAGAAGGCTTTTTGAAGGCTGTTATAGAGATAATCTTCATTCAATCTGGGCGGCTAACGAGCTTTACCGCAAGGGCAACTCGAAAGAAGTGTTCTATGGAATCTTGGAGAAAAATATGCAACCGGTTTATGATTCTGCCAAGAGGCAGGGGTATCAGGTTTGGATGTAGGAGGAGAGGATAATACTATTTTATTTAAAAATTGTAGTTAGGAGTGATATTTTAGTTGATTTTCATATAAAAATAGTTGTGCAAAAAAAAGACATATGAAATAATATTAGATATATAATTATGAGGAGTAAATTAAATGATACGACTAGATGAGATTATAATAGCAAATTTTAGATCATTTAAAGATAGTAATAATAAGGTAACTAACCTTAATAAATTAAATGTTATGGTAGGAAAAAATAATGTTGGTAAAACAAATGTATTGAGGGCAATATATTTGTTTTTCAATCCAGAATCATATGATTATACAGTAGATCGTAACATGGTTAAACAAATAACATTTGGGGGTTCAAAAGAGCCTAAAATTACTATAACGTTTGTAGATGATGAGATTATAAGTGGTAAGCAATCTAAATATAAAATTGAATGCGATATCAATAAAATGTATGATGAAAAAAATGAGTGTTATTCGCTTAAAACAAAAAATGATGAGATTGGAAATAAGTTAGGTTCTCATAAAGAGATTAAGAAGTACTTGAAAAACAAATTTAAGTGTGTTTATCTTAGTACAACAGATGAAGATATTGATAAACAATCAGAGGAATTATTAAATGATCTGATTTTTAAATATTTCCGAAAACAAAGTAATAAAATAAAGAAAACAATTTCGAGTTTTGAACAAGCATATAAAGATTTAATGAATACGTTTGAAGATAATATAGAAATGATAGAAAATGATCTATCAGAGCAGTTTGATGACTTGTATGATGTTAAAATTGTACCAAAACTTTGTATTCAAAAGAACAAAGATTTGACTAATTTTTTATTAGAAAATATTAATCTTCAATTAGATGATTCATATGTTCAAGATATTGGGACAAAAGGTGCAGGTATACAAAGGGCATCTTTAATATTATTATACATATATTTACTGAACTATATATATGGCAATAAAAATAAAATAATTTTATTAGATGAACCTGAAGCTTTCTTATATCCACTTCTTGAAAGGAAAGTTAAAGAGCGCTTGGAGGAATCAGTTAAATCAGATAAATCTGGTAATATGCAGATTTTTATGACATCACATTCAAGAGTTTTTTTACAAGAAATGTTTAATTTAAATTATTCTTTTTTTTATTTAAGTCAAAAAAGAGAGGAAAAGAGTTATAAAAGAAGCCAAAATAAGACGGATATTAATAAATATACGTTAATTGAGAAAATGGATCGTCATAATAAAAACGAATTATTAAGAAATTATGGTTTGCTAGATGATATTAATGATTATGAATATGTTATTGTATGCGAAGGTGAAACGGATTGTAATTATATAAAATATATGTTGAAAGATAAAGAATTTATTCCTCAAATTAGATATGGAAAATATTCAGATGGTGTAGGCCCTAAGAGTAAAGATTTAAATTATAAAAATATTGGTAGAGGTGCTAGTGCAAGTCTTCCAATTTTGGCTTATTTAGATAATGTTAGTAAGGTGAAAAGAAAAGTATTTGTTCTTTTAGATGGTGATGCTGAGGGGAAAAAAACAAAAGATCAAATAAATAATGACAAATATCAAAACCTTGATATTAAAATAATGTGTATTCCCAATAATAAAGAAATAGAAGATATGGTTTTTGATAAAGAAACATATATAAATTTTGTTGTGAATGTATCATCTAGTATAAAAGAAAAAAAAGACATATTTGCAGATGCAATAAAGAATACTGACGATAAAGATTCAGTTATTAATCAAACAGAAAGCTTTATCAAATGCCATTGTAAAGGAGATACTAATATTAATAAAATCAAAAGTGATATTTCTCAAAAATGTGACGAAAGAATTATTTCAGATTGGTTTTTGAAAGAAATTGACCCATTTTTTTATAATGACTGATTAAATTAGTTGGTTAAAAATTTAAGAGTTGTAATAATCTCTTAATTGCTAAAAAAAATAAAGTAGAGTAAGAAAGAACCATTTGATATATAATAGATGGTTCTTTCTTATATAATGAATAAAATTGTAAAGGGGAAAATAAACAGATTGGGATTAATTACTATCACAATTATTATGCTCTATTATTCCTTAATGATGTATATAGCATTAAAAATTAGCTTCGATAATACAGAAAATTTTATAAAAGCGGTTCTTTAACATTTATTTATTATAATCCTAAAAAGGAAAGAGGAATTTGGTTATAGAAGTAATTACATCCTTTTTCCATAATATATTCAAGAATATCTTTATATTGTTCTTTTTTAAACCAGTCATTGAATACATATAAATATTCAACTGAATAGTTGATTGGATTACAAAGTTTTTCATATTCTTTCTTTTTGAATTCGCATGATGCAAGTTTTTCATCTACTGAACCAGGTGAATTTTGAAATTTTTTTTCAATTATATATACAGTTTTAGTTTTATAATTTATGAAACAATCGTCAGGAAGCCATTTTTTTGAATTATAGGTTTTATAATTAACATTGTTAGGAATTAAAAAGTTATTATAAAACTTATATTTTTCTACTGATAAACCACAAAGAGAATTATTAGAATCAAGAACTTGGTGATTTGAAATGGTATAACCAAGTGCTATTAGTGCATCATTTAATAGAGTACCTTGTTCAAAAGAAAGTCCATTTACATTAGTTTGAGATCCACCTCCGTGTGTGTTTATATTTCTTGGCATAAACTACCTCCTTACAAAAAAATCACAAATATCAACCGTTAGAGTGTTTGCGATATGATTCAAAACAGATATAGACAAACTTTTGTTACAACCAGATGCTTCTATTTTGGAAATATAACTTATGCTTATTTGTACTAATTCTGCTAGTTGTACTTGAGTTAAACCGGCTTTTTCTCTGTAGTATTTTATGTTTGAACCGATGGTTTTATATAAATCTGCATCGTTTGAAAACTTCATATAAAACTCCTTTCACTATATGTGAATATTATACAGTTAATATCATTTATCATAAATTCACTTATAGTGAAAGCTAAATATTATATAGACAAATAGAAATAATAGGTGTACTATTAAAATCTCAGTTTAAACAAAGGAGGAAATAATTATAGAATTACAACCGAACAGCTTTAGCCCAGAGCAGACAACGATTTGGTCTTTTCCAGACCGAGGGAAATGGGCAACACATTCAGGAAGATATAGGGGAAATTGGTCACCATATGTACCAAGAAATCTTATACTTCGTTATTCTAAACCAGGAGACTGGATTCTTGATCAATTTTTAGGTAGTGGAACAACATTAGTTGAAGCAAAATTACTTAATCGAAATGCGGTAGGAATAGATATTAATCCGCAATCAATTTCTTTATCAGAAACAAATCTAAATTTTAAGTGTGAAACACAATCGAAGATTTTTGTAAGAAAAGGAGACGCTACAGATCTATCTTTTATTAAGGATGATAAAATTGATTTTATTTGTACGCATCCGCCATATTCAAACATTATAAAATATAGTACTGACATCAATGGAGATCTTTCTTTATTAGATGAAGATGCTTTCTTTAAAGCAATTAACAAAGTTGCAAAGGAGGCTTATAGAGTTTTAAAAAAAGGAAAATATTGCGCTGTTATGATAGGAGATAAGAGATATCGAGGAAATATAGTACCTTTAGGTTTTACATTGATGCAGAAATATTTAGATGTAGGATTTAAACTAAAGGAAATTATTATTAAAGAACAGCATAATTGTAAATCTACAACTAAATGGATTGGAGTTAAAAGGAATTTTTTAATGTTGGCTCATGAATATATTTTTATCTTTTATAAATGATAAAGTTTCACATAAAGTGAAAGCTTGCATTGATAATATTCGACCTTTTTCGTATAATAAAAAACAGAAGTGTAAATAGAAAGAGGAGAAAAAATGTTAGAAAATAAAATAGCACCATTCGTTAAATGGGCTGGTGGAAAAAGACAATTACTTGATAAGATAATAGAAAGAATGCCTAAAGCATATAACAATTATTATGAGCCTTTTATTGGAGGAGGAGCTGTATTATTTGAATTACAACCAGAGAAAGCTGTAATCAACGATATTAATTTTTCATTGATAAATACATATAGAACAATTGCAAATAAACCTATGGAGTTTATTGCATATGTAAACAAATTGGACTCTGAATTAGGTGATAATGCTAAAGAATATTATTATTCATTGAGACAGCATTATAATGATAAACTAATGAAGGAAGAATTTGATGTTGAATTAGCAGCTTTATTTGTTTTTATTAATAAGCATTGTTTTAATGGATTATATAGAGTAAATGGTAAAGGATTATTTAATGTGCCATATAACAATAGTAAAAAGGCCTCAATTAATGAAGAATCAATATTAGCTGTGTCTGAATATTTAAAAGATGTAACTATTTTACAAGGTGATTTTGAAGATGCATGTAGAAATGCTCAAAAAGGAGATTTTATATTTTTTGATAGTCCATATGCACCATTAAATCCGACATCATTTGAAGCGTATACAAAAGAAGGATTTGATGTAGAAAGTCATGAAAGACTTGCAAGGTTATTTGATGAATTAACAGATAGAGGCTGTTATTGTATGCTTACAAATCATAATACAGAATTTATAAATGAATTATATGGGAACAAAGGTTATAGAATAGATGTTGTAAGTGTAAAAAGAATGATTAATTCAGATGCCTCAAAACGTACTGGAGAAGAAGTTATTATATGTAATTACTAGGAGGCGTGATTTGATGGAAAGATTACTAGGTGTAAAACAAAAATATTTCTATGAAAATTCGTCGACACAAATAATACATGGAGATTCACTTCAGATTCTAAGAAAAATAAAGCCAGAAAGTATTGATATGATTTTTGCAGATCCGCCATATTTTTTGAGCAATGATGGAATTACATGCAGTGGTGGGCATATGGTTTCTGTGAATAAAGGTGAATGGGATAAAATCGGTAATGGTTCAACAAATGTATTAGATAAACATAAATTTAATAGGAAGTGGATAAAGCTTTGTAAGAGAATTCTTAAGCCCAATGGAAGTATATGGATTTCAGGAACATATCACAATATTTATTCAATCGGAATGGCATTGGAACAAGAAGGATTTAAAATTATTAATAATATAACATGGCAAAAAACTAACCCACCACCTAATTTAGCATGTAGATGTTTTACTCATTCAACGGAAACAATCTTATGGGCACAGAAGGATGAGAAGAAGGCTCATCACTTTTTTAATTATGAGCTAATGAAAGAGCAAAATGGTGGTAAGCAGATGAAAGATGTTTGGACAGGAAGTTTAACAAAACCATCTGAAAAGAAAGCTGGAAAACATCCTACACAAAAACCAGAATATTTACTAGAAAGAATAATTCATGCTTCAACTAAGCCGGGAGATATTGTACTTGACCCTTTTTGCGGTTCAGGAACAACTGGTGTTGTAGCTAATAGATATGGAAGAAATTTTATAGGCATTGACATAGAGGAAGAATATTTGAATATTACAAAATCAAGAATTGAGGTGGAATTAAATGAACAATAGAGATTTTGACGAATGGATTGATAAATTTAGAGCGAGTATATCAGGTTATGACTACTATATTGATTTTAATAAAGTAGTTGATAATGTAGAAATGATAAAAGTGGAGTTAAATATTCTGAATACACTTATAGGTTCTAATAATATCGAAAGTGATTTTGAAACAATTATTGCAAGATATCCTGAAACATTAAAATGTATTCCGTTATTACTTGCAGTGAGAAAAAATGAAATATATGCACAGGATGAAGATGGTAGTTTTTTGTATAATTTTAAAAAAATGAATTATTCAATTGAACAATACAAGGTATTTATGCGTAAAACTGGTTTGTTTGATATGATTGCTAATCATCTTGTAAATAATTTAGTGGATTATGCATTAGGTGTTGAAACTGGTTTGGATTCTAATGGCAGAAAAAATAGGGGTGGTCATCAAATGGAAAATTTGATTGAGAAATATATTAAATCTGCTGGATTTGAAAAGGGTAAAAATTATTATAAAGAAATGAATCTTTCAGCAATAGAGGAAAAGTGGGGTATTGATTTAGGTGCGATTTCTAATAATAGTAAAGCTGAAAAAAGATTTGATTTTGTTGTAAAGACAGAAAATATGATTTATGCAATTGAAACTAATTTTTATGGAGGTACAGGTTCTAAATTAGGGGAAACAGCTAGAAGTTATAAATTACTTTCTCTAGAGTCTGATACAATTGATGGTTTTACTTTTGTTTGGTTTACTGATGGCTTAGGTTGGAAATCTACAAAGGGTAATCTAAGAGAAACATTTGATGTTATGGAACATCTTTATAGTATTGATGATATTGAGAAAGGAATTATGAAGACTATTTTTAAGTAAGGATATTAAAATGAAACAAGAAACAATTAATCGTATTAGAAAATTTTCAGATGATCGCGATTGGAACCAGTTCCACGCACCAGCAAATCTAGCAAAGTCAGTTGTCATTGAGGCAGCAGAGCTTTTAGAGTGCTTTCAGTGGGATAACGATAATTACGATTTACAAAGCGTTAAAGAAGAGCTTGCAGATGTGCTAATTTGTAGTCAACAGCTATTAGATAAGCTAGGTCTTGATGCAGATGAAATCGTAAATATGAAGATGTCACAGAATGAAGCAAAGTACCCGGTTGAGAAAGCTAAGGGTAAGGCTTTAAAGTACGACCAGCTTTAAAATTTGCTAAAAATAGAGATTTTAATTATATCATCATGGAATTCAATTATATCATTTTGGAAAAAATGATATAATTGAACATATATAAATGTATAAAAAAATAAAGAAAAATATATTAAGAGGCTTTGTTATTATATTTTTAGTAATAAAGTCTCTTGTTTTAATTTTATTATTTATGAGTAATTTGATTAAGTTAATGAATTGCTCTTGTATATCCTTGTTGAATACAAACTATATTTATGAGATTATATTTATAAGTGATACGCGACAACTTAAGAACATATAAAAGGAGAGTAAAAATGTTTACACCAGAAGTAATTGAACAGTTACAATACTATGTATATCGTTTAATAGATCCAAGAAATGGGCAGACTTTTTATGTTGGTAAAGGAAAAGGCAATCGTGTGTTTGCTCATGTTGAGGGCGCATTAAAAAATTACAAAGGTCAGAAATTTGAGGATAAAGATGAAGATGAAGTTTCAGCAAAAATTCAACAGATAAGAGAAATCAAAAATGCTGGATTAGAGGTCATACATATAATTCAAAGATATGGTTTAACAGAGAAGGAAGCCTTTGAAGTTGAAGCTGCATTAATCGATGTTTACGGCGAATTAACAAATCTTCAAAATGGGCATAATTCAGATAGAGGAGTTAATAATGCAATTGTATTACAGCGCGATTTATCATGCGAAGAATATGAAGAGCCAGATTTTAAATACATTATGATAAAGATTAATAACAGAGTTTTAGAAGAACGAAACTATGATATTTACGAAACAGTTAGAAGTGCATGGAAAGTAAAACTAGAACGAGTTAAAAAGTATAAGTATTGTTTAGCTGTTATTAATGGTGTAGTTAGAGGAGTTTATGAAATAGAGGGATGGCAAGATGATACACTTCAATTACGTTCTGGTAGATTTGAATTTTATGGACATGAAGCCACAAAGGATATAAAGAATATTTTTATAAACAAGAAAATTCCAGCTAAATATAGGAAAAAAGGAATGGCATCGCCAGTACTTTATAGTAAATAGTAGATTTCGATAAATTAGAGGGGTAAAAACATAAAAGATAAAACTACATACTTATCAGAAAAAGTAAATTCCATAAAGGATAGAGTAAAACAGTTGATGGAGCTTGATAAAAATGTAAAACCAGACGAAAGACTTCAATCTAATCCGACAATCAAGAAGATGCAAAATGAATACAAGAACAAAAAAGATAAGGAGATAAGAACTTTTTAAGAAGCGCAGTAGAAGATAGGGCTTACATTTTGTCCATTTAATGCTATAATAAGCTTAATAGATAAATTTTTAGAGGAAAACGCGGACAGGATAATCCGCCAAATAACAAGACTTTACTTAGGGGGATAGGCTTATGAAGGCTAATTACGAGAATTGGATGCCTAAAAATCTTATTTTTTCTAGCTTTGCAGCGTGCTTGATTTCGGCATATCTGGCCTACGAGGGCTACGTCAAGGAGATGAAGGCGCTGACCATTCTTTTTGCCATTGTTACTTTGCTACTTTTGGCGCTGACTTGCTGGGGAATTCTACTTTACAGGGCATTTTCTTATGACGGAAAAAGGCAGCTATCAAGGCAAATTATCGAGGGAACTGCAAGTTACCTAAAGGACATCAAGGGCGATATTTTGGATGTAGGCTGCGGCAGCGGGGCGCTGGCTATTGCGGTGGCTAAGAATAATCCCGATGCCAATATTTTCGGGGTCGATAGATGGGGTAGAGAATATGCTGCATTTTCAAAGGCATTATGTGAGGAAAATGCGAGAATAGAGGGAGTTGCAAACACTTGCTTTATTGAAGGCAATGCCGTGAGGTTGCTTTACGAGGATGAACGTTTTGATGCCATCGTTAGCAATTACGTCTACCACAACATCACCGGAGTAAACAAGCAGGAGCTAATTCTAGAGAGCCTTCGAACCCTGAAGAAAGGCGGAACTTTCGTAATTCACGATGTTATGTCTAAGAGACGTTTTGGCAACATGGAGGGCTTTGCTAAGAAGCTAAAAGCTATTGGTTATCAGGATGTAAGGCTTATTCGAACCGACGATGGCTTGTTTATGACAAAGGCAGAGGCAAGACTTTATGGACTCACTGGTTCCACAATCTTAATAGGGATAAAGTAACGAATACAGATTAAAAAATATAAAGTGTCTTTTTTACTATATGGCGTGGCCCTAGTGGTTGCGCCTTTTTCTTTTACTTTACATTGCATGATTTGCGTTCTAAAATTATATATAGGTCTAATGAAACGGAGGGGAAATATGATAAAAATTATTTCTGATATTACTTGCGACTTATCACAGGAACTTTTGAATAAATACGACATTGACATTTTGCCACTTCACGTGGTTATGGGCGAGGAGGAGTACATCGACGGCACCAATATAAGCCCTGATGAAATCTATCTTTGGTCCGATGAGCACAAGGAAACACCTAAAACTTCCGCAGTGGGAATTGAGGAAGCTATTAATCTTTTTAGAAAATATACTGATGCCGGAGACGAAATCATTGCCTTTGCAATTTCTGAGGATATGTCCACAACTGCCAATGTTATGCGTATTGCAGCAGAAGAGTTAGAAAAGGAAGATAAGATTCATGTCATAGACTCTATGAATCTTTCAACAGGTGTGGGGCATCTTGTAGTGGAGGCTGCTATTATGGCTAAAAATGGCGAATCTGCCGAAACTATCGTAAATGAAATTGAAAAAATGCGACATCGTGTAAGAGCAAGTTTCGTAATCGACACTTTAGTTTATCTTCAAAGGGGTGGCAGATGTTCAAGTGTTGCAGCTATCGCCGGCGGCTTACTAAAGCTCCACCCAAAGATTGTTGTGGAAAATGGAAAGATGATCGCTAGTAAAAAGTATAGAGGTAGCATCGATTCTGCAATTTTAAAATATGTTGCTGACCTAGAACCAGAACTAGCTAAGGCAAAAAAAGATAGAGTATTTATCACACATTCCGGTTGTGATGAAGAGCTAATTGGAAAGGTAAGAGAAAAACTAGAAGCCCTAAATAGATTTGATGAGATTTTGGTAACAAGAGCTGGAAGCGTAATTTCAAGCCACTGTGGGCCAGGAACACTTGGGGTGTTATTTATAGAGGAGTAAAGTGGGATTTTTGTATGTCACAAGTTATTGACATATGGATCATAAGGAATTATAATAAGACCACATAGAAAAAGAAATTGTCTTTTGCGGAGCGGCATTGTAGCGATATGATGTTTGCTCTGATTTTTTTTGCCCAATTTACATCTTAACAAAATCTAAATTATTTCAATATAACATGAATTAAAAAAAACACGGTACTATATTACGCAATTCTCCAATTTTGATACTATGTATCTTTATACTGCGTACTTGTTGAAAATGAATTGTAATACTATAATTTTCCTATAGATATAAGGAGAAAAATTATGAAAATTAAGGACATTGATGTTAAGAGTGTAATGACAAGATCGAATCTACCAGTATCGGATTTTTCAGTAAATACCTATATTGGCTGCGAGCACGCTTGTAAGTATTGCTATGCTTCTTTTATGAAGCGTTTTACTAATCATCCAGAACCTTGGGGCGAATTTGTTGATATTAAGCATTGGCCAGATATAAAAAATGCAAGCAAATACGCAGGGAAAGAGGCTTTCTTTGGTTCTGCCACTGATTGTTATCAGCCTTGTGAAAAAGAATATAAAAGAACAAGAAAGCTACTTGAAGAGCTAAAGGGAAGCGGAATTAGGCTTAGTATTGCAACTAAGTCGGACTTGGTTTTGCGAGATCTTGACTTGATTCGCACTTTCCCTAAGGCTAGAGTTTCATTTTCCATAAACACCTTAGATGAGGAATTTAAGGATGAAATGGATGCGGCAGTTAGTATAAAGCGTCGCCTTGCTGCCATGAAGGAGATTTATGATGCGGGAATTGAGACTACTTGCTTTATATCTCCTATATTTCCTGGCATCACAGATCCTATTGAAATCATTGAGGCGGCCAAGGATAGATGCAACTTGGTTTGGCTTGAAAATCTTAATCTACGCGGAGATTATAGAGTGCGAATCCTTGATTGGATACATGAAAATCATCCAGAGCTTGATAGCCTTTATAAGGAAATTTACTCTACGAAGAGCCGCCAGTACTGGATTGACCTAGATGATAGAATAAGGGCTTATACAGCCAAGGAAAATATGCTCTACCTTAGAGACGACGACGGCCATAGGGCAGACTTTGGCAAGCCACCCGTTGTGGTGAATTATTTTTATCACGAAGAGGTGAAGAAGTCGGCTAAGAAGGGGAAAGTTTAACTCAGTCGGAGTACAAGCTCCGTAAAGATAAACAGCACATGAGGACCTAATTCTAGAAATAGAATAGGTCCTCGAATTTTTTATCCATTGCTATACATAAAAGTAAAGCAAGTTTTGCAGTTGGGTTAAATTGTCCTGTTTCAATAGAGCTAATGGTGTTTCTTGAAACACCCACCATCTTAGCAAGTGCGGCCTGAGAAAGTCCAAGCTCAGCTCTTGCCTCTTTAACGTGATTCTTTAATTCTAATTTATCATCCATATTAACGTTCCATAATGAAACGAATTATTGCCAAAACACAAAGTACAAACATTAGGATAGCAAAAAATAAATCGTCTCCCTTTCTAGTTTTATAATAACGGTATGCCATAGATGCACATACTGATCCACAAGTTACAATGATTAAGTCAGTGGTAGGTTGTCCACTCTGGCTTCTTAGGAATGTGAATAATGCAGTTAACACTGCCATTACACCATATGCATAGCGAAAAGAATGGTCTTTAACAATTTCTTCCCTTTCATCAACATTTTCCATCTGGGCCTTTTTTAAAATTTCTTCTTTGTTCATAAATATCTCCTCCATGATGCCAAGTTTTCTTTGCAAGGATAATTATAGAACTGCCAAGTTTACTTGTTAATAAAAAGAAGAAAAAACATAATTTATTTGCACTAAATATGTAGTATAATAAAATACAGCAAACATCTAGAAAGACATTAAAAGAGAGGGAATTTATGATAGAGGAAATTAGAAGAGGCTTTGAAACTGCATACATTAACGGTTCCGTTGTTTCCAACGAAAGTTTCAGACCACAATTCGTGTCTAATAATTACAAAGAGGGAAAGAAAGTTATTTCATCTATCGAGAACGAGCTTCGAGTGTGCGATAGCTTTCAAATCAGCGTTGCCTTCATTACTAGAAGTGGCATAACTCCCCTATTATCAATCCTAAAGGAGCTAGAAGATAAGAACATTCCGGGACAGATTTTAACAACGGATTATCTTAATTTTAGCGAACCGCAGGCTCTTGAAACAATCCATAAGTTAAAGAATATAGAATTGAAAATGTATCACGTAGAAGAGGGTAGAGAAGGATTTCACACTAAGGGATACATTTTCAAAAAAGAAGAAATCTATCGAATAATTATCGGTAGCGCAAACCTTACAGCATCCGCTCTCACTAAGAATATCGAGTGGAATACTAAGTTAGTTTCCACTGAAGATGGTGAGATGACAAGGCAGATAATTGGCGAGTTTAATAGCCTTTGGAACTCTAAGGAGGCTATGGGCTACGATGATTTTATTGAGAATTATAAAGAGAAGTATCAAATCATTAGCAAGCAACGTCAGATTGCTAAGGCGGATGAGTTGGTATCTTTGGAAAAATATAAACTCGAACCTAACAGCATGCAAACTGGCTTTATTACTAACCTCAGAAAGATTTTAGATAGGTCTGAATCTAACGGAGATAAGGAAACTAGGGCGTTGCTAATTTCTGCCACAGGTACTGGAAAGACTTATGCTTCAGCTTTTGCCATGCGTGAGCTGGGTTTTAAGAGAGTTTTATTCCTTGTGCATCGTGAGCAGATTTTAAAGCAGGCTAGAAAGTCTTATAAAAAGGTTTTGGAAAAATCTGTTAGCACCGGAATTTTATCGGGAAATCATAAGGATTACGACGCCGACTATTTGTTTTCAACGGTTCAGACTATGAGTAGGGATGATATTTTAGAAAAGTTTGATATAGATAGCTTTGATTGTGTGATTATTGATGAGACTCACAAAGCGGGTGCGCCAACTTATCAGAAAATCATGGACTACTTCAAACCTAGATTATTCCTAGGAATGACAGCATCCCCTGAGAGAACTGATGGCTTTGATATTTACAAGCTTTTCGACCATAACATTGCTTATGAAATTCGCTTGAATCAAGCCTTAGAGGAGGATTTGCTCTGCCCATTCCACTATTTTGGAATTTCTGATTTATCTGTTGATGGTCATTTGATTGATGACAACACTGCTTTTAATCATCTAACTTCAAAAGCTAGAGTGGATCACATTTTGGAGCAGGCAAATTATTACGGTCATTCTGGAAACAGGGTTAAGGGCCTTATTTTCTGCTCAAGAAACGAAGAGGCGAAGCAGCTTTCAGAGGAATTTAATAAGCGTGGGCTAAACACACTTGCTCTTTCTGGCGAGACTTCAGAAGAGGACCGAGAGGCAGCAGTTGCCAGACTTGAGATGGATGGTTTTGAAGAAAATGGACATAAGGCGCTAGATTACATTTTCACAGTAGATATCTTTAACGAAGGTGTGGATATTCCGGAAGTTAATCAAGTTATCATGCTTAGACCAACCCAGTCAGCTATTATCTTTGTTCAGCAGCTTGGTCGTGGACTTAGAAAAGCGGACAATAAAGAGTATGTGGTTGTGCTTGATTTTATCGGTAATTACAATAACAACTTCCTAATTCCTATTGCCCTTTCAGGTGATAGAAGCTACAACAAGGATACTATTAGAAAGTATGTAAGAGAAGGCTCAAGGGTGATTCCTGGTTGTTCAACAATACATTTTGACGAGATAACAAGAAAGCAGATTTATGAGTCTATCGATAAGATGACAACGAAAAAGAAGATGCTTTCAGAAAAATATTATCAGATGAAATATAGACTTGGCAGGGTTCCAAGCGTGCTTGATTTCTATAATCATGGCGAAGTTGACCCAATGCTTTTTATAAAATATTCTGGTTCTTACTACGAATTTGTTAAGAGCGTGGATAAGGATTACGGAATTGTTTTTAATAAGGAGCAGATTGATACAATCAAGTTTGTATCTAACTTAATTGTAGATGGAAAGCGAATTCACGAGCTTTTGATGCTTAAGTCTATAATAGATAATGGAAGTATTGATAGGTCCGATTTTATCAAAAAATTGGAGTCGCAAAATGAGGTCTTTAAAGAGGCGGATTATGAATCGGCCCTAAGACTTATTACAGGCGAATTCCTATCAGGTGCAGATAAGAATAATTACAAAGATGTTGAGCTTGTTGATATGCGGAATTTCAATGTAAATTTTTTAAAACGAGAGACAGCATTTTTTAATATTTTACATGATATTTATTTTAAAAATGAGCTGGAAAACCTCATAGAATATGGCTTTAGAAGATACGAGGACATCTATAAAAATCACGATGACAACAACCTTGTTCTCTATGAAAAATATTCTAGAAAGGATGTCTGCCGTCTCATGAACTGGGATAAGGACGAGAGTTCAACTATGTATGGTTATAGAATTAAGCATAATACTTGCCCAATTTTTATAACCTATGAGAAGAAGGACGATATTTCGGAAAGTACAAAATACGAGGACCAGTTCATAAATCAGCGAGTATTTAGCTGGATGACAAGATCTAGAGTAACTCTTGAAAAAGATGAGGCACAGAGTATTATTAACTATAAGGATAATGACCTTAAAATCTGCCTTTTTATTAAGAAGAGCGATGGCGAGGGTTCGGACTTTTATTATATGGGAAATGTAAAGCCTATCGAATGGCAGCAAAAGACCATCAAGAATGACAAAGGCCAAGATTTGCCAATAGTAAATTTCTTGTTTAGTCTTGATAGAGAAGTTCGAGAGGACATCTACGAATATTTGATAAGCTAGTTTTGAATAAAAAAGACATAAGAAATAACTAGTTATTTTTGAACAAAAAGGACGTAAAGATTATTTGGTAACTTTTGAATAAAATAGACATGGGAGGATATATGAAAACTATTAGAGTAGTGGCAGCAGTCATAAAAGATAAAAACGCCAACGGTGATCCAATCATCTTTGCAACTCAAAGAGGATATGGTGATTTAAAGGGCGGCTGGGAATTCCCAGGCGGAAAGATTGAAGAAGGTGAAACAGCTAAGGAAGCCCTTCGTCGTGAAATCATGGAAGAGCTTGATACTAAGATAAAGGTAGGAGACTTGATCGATACCATAGAATACGACTACCCAACATTCCATCTTTCAATGGATTGCTTTTGGTCAGAGATTGAAGAAGGCGACTTAGTTCTTAAGGAACATGAAGCCGCAAAGTGGTTAACTAAGGAACATCTAGATGAGGTGGCATGGTTGCCAGCAGATGTGACATTGATTGAGAAGATAAGAGAAGAGATTTCAACATAGAATTTTAAGGACATGTAGTTTGACTGCATGTTCTTTTTTAATTATTTCTAAATTTCCTCTTGTAAACACTAAAAATATTTATTATTATGAAACCGTACATGAACAACAGAATACCGCGAATTTGAATGCAGTACTACTGCATTTATAAGAGACTAGCAGAAGTGGATTTTACAAGTCCACCCTATAATTTGTATTGTATTTTGCTAGCTTTTCGTATCGTATCTATTGTTCTTTGAAATCATATAAATTTATATTTATAGGTATTGTTTTCAAAGAATTTTTTTATTTTAGGGACAATATCAGAAAGGACAGAATGATGACGAAAGAAATTATTGAGAAAGATCTTATTGACCTTCGAAAAGCAATGGCTTTAATTATCTATGGAGTTTATGAAAAAGAGAGAATTAAAAAAGAGAATAAATATCCCTATAGTCCTCGTCTTAAACATGGTATGGATATGTTTTTTAGGCTAGCCCTAAAATACGACAATTCTTTTGACCTAAGAACTGCATATGAAACAGCCTTTATAAGAAATTATGCTATGAAGCCAGTTAGTGAGTGGTTCGAAAATTGGAATGCAATAATCCTCAGCAAAATAAAAGAGAACAGCTATTATTATTTAGATGCCTTAGTGGAGGATACAGGTTCTAATACCTATCATATATCCGAAGCTACAGAAGATTATTTAAATCTTTTGGAGAGTGATTTAATAGCAGGATTAGATCAAAAAATTATATACGAGAAACTAATTAAACTAGACCAAGAGGATTATGTAAAAGTAAGAAAATTTATAATTGAAAATCCTATTGCAGATTTAAAAGATCTTAGGAAATTTAAAATGGGCAAAAGTGATTTAGTTGTGGAAATAATAAATTCTGCTTATGAAGGATTTGATTATGGACATTACGTATGTCCTAGGTGTGGTTGGACAATTAAAGAAATTAATGGCATTTATAAATGTCAAAACCAAGATTGTACTAAATCGAATTTTTCTTTTGAAAAGCTAGAACTAATTGAGGAATATAATGATAAATTACGCCTTAAAAGAGGAGTCATGAAATATATTGCAGATCCTGGAAAGTTAGAACTTGAGATTTTTAATTATTGTAAAGAGAAAAAAGTAGACTGCTTTTTGTGGCCTGATATGGATAGTTTTGACATTTTATTAGAATTTAAAAATGGAAAAAAGTGGGCAGTGGATGCAAAGGCCGTAAAACAACCAGAAGCTTTAAGAGAAAGTATAGCAAATGACTACATTTTCCCAGAAGTTGTAAAGAATCATGATAAGTCTTTTTATGTTATTCCGGATAGTTATTATGATGAGAGAAAGGACTATTTGACTGTTATTAATAGAACTCTAAATATTCTTTATGGAGAAAATTATTCTGAAAGAGTTGAATGTATCAGATTAAAGGATTTAAAGAGTCTTATAAGAAAGGAAATATAAAATGAAAAGTATATTAAACACAAAAAAGTTAATAGCTGCCTTTCCAAGTTTTGGAGATGAAAAAACTACAAAGAAAGAGGCGAATGATTTCTTAAGATTTGAGATGTCCTTAATGATAGCAAAAAAGATATATCCTGAGGTTGAAGCATCAGAAGCTTATAAATTATTTACCGCTTATGAAGTTATAGGAAATAAATTAGTTAATTACGATAAATATTTACTTCAGCAAGCAAGACTTTGTCTTTCCGCAAGTAAATCGAAAAAATATTGGCAAGAAAAATTATCAGAGTATGAAAAAGAAAAGTATTCTAAAATACGTCTTTTTGACATTAAAGATGATAAGATAATTAAAAAAGATTTGACCGGCATTATATATGCTGATAGAGAAAAGGATTATCTTGATTACATTTTAACTTATAAAAAAACTAGTTTTGTTGCTACTGCTAAAAGTAAAAAAAGAGAAGCTATTAAATTATCCCTAAAGGAGCTTGAAAAAAACGCTGAGGAAATGGGTGAAAAAATTTGGGATGACTATTTTATAAAGGTTTTAAGGGATAATAAAATATTAGATAATAAATCTCATGAGGTAAATTATATCAATATAAATGAACTAGTTAATATTGTTGGTATGGTTGGTGCTGGTAAGTCTACGCTTTTAAAAATTATTGTTTATACACTTAATAAGATGGATAAGAAAATTGTGATTGTTACAGATACAGTGCCTAGTGTCATTAAGCTTTACGAAGAGTTTAAGAATCTAGGGTGTGATGTAAGTCCTTTGATTGGCAAAAGTAATCGTTTGGGGCATTTGGATAAGTTAGTAGGAAAACGTGCGCAATTTTTGAACGATGATTTAGCAGCTTATTTAACTGGAGACTGTATTATTGATGCAAATGATTCTTCTAGTGAAAATGCTGTGTCTTATGGAAATGAGCCTTGTAACCGCCTATTTAAAAAAAGAGGTGAAAATAATTTATGCCCGCATTATGATATATGTCCAACAACTCTTATGGAAAGAGAAGTCTTAACAAGAAATATCGTTATAACTACAGAGGCAGGTTTATCAATGACTAGGATAATGGAATATAACGACCTGTATTTAAAATATGTAGTTGAAAATGTTGACCTAGTATTCTTTGATGAAAGTGACAGAACTCAAAAAAGCTTAGATAATATATTTATTCCTGAGACTTCTTTTGATGCTTATATTACAAGTGTAAAGGATAAAATGTATTGGGCTTGGTCTAATTTATCAGAATTGACATATAACGAATATTTAAATATAGAAACTAATCTAAATTCACTAACAACTAATTTTAGAGCCTATATTACAGATGTAGTTAGAAATTATTGTAATAGCGCACATCTAAAAAGTTTACAAAGAAGCGTGTCAGCTTTTATTTTACTAGAAGAATTACACGAAAAAGGTAACGAAAAAATAACTGATAAAAGTTATAAGGAAATGCGTAAATTAATATATTACAATCAATCTGTAACAAGTGAATTATTTTCTATAATGAATTTAGTTAATTCTTATAACAACAGAAGGGTATTTTATGAAAGATTAGAAGCTTGGATAAGTATAAATGAACCAATGGCCAGTAATCTGACTAAAAAGACTATTGCCTTAATAATAGTATTAATTGCTTTCGATAATTATATGCGTGAAATAAGCTATATGTATTATGATATGGAAGATAAATCTCAGATGGATTCTGAGTTAGTAGCATTCTTTAAAAATAGAATGTTACGTCAACAAGGTTATTTACCATCCTCACCTTTAGGAAATTTATTTGGTATAACTCAAAAGGATAATGGAGATATAATTCTTTATCGTCAGTATGCATATGGTAGGGCATTGATGACAGAATTGCCATATCTTCGTGTAAATGAAGAGGGGGAATATACAGGACCTCATGTAGTTTTACTTTCTGGTTCAAGCTATGCAAAGGGTTCTTATTCATACCATGTAAATGTAGATGTTTCTTATATTATTGAGGCTAGCCATGAAATTCGTGAATACATTTCTAAAGCAGAGTTTACTGAACTAGGAATTTCAGATAGAATTTCTGGTAGCGCCCTAGATGAAAGAATTACAAAGTTACAGGAGCTAACCAAAAAAATATATGATGTTATCTTAGATGAAGCTAAAAAAGAAGGAAAAGTTTTGCTAGTTGTTAATAGTTATGAGCAAGCAAAAAAATTAGCAATATATTTGCAAGAACTATTAGATAAGGACAAGCAGGATATTGGCGTTGCGGCCTTAGTTTCAAATAGTGACACAAGCGATAATATAGAATTTAATTCTATTAAACGTGATGAGGTTTCTAGCTTTAGTAGTGCAGAAGAAAAGATTTTGATAGCACCAACACTTGCTATAGAGAGAGGCCATAATATTGTGGATGAAAATGGACATGCAGCCATATCTTCAGTGTTTTTCATGATTAGACCAATGCCGGTTCCTGGCAGCATAGAAGATAAGGCGGCAAAAGTTAACGGTTATATTTCAGAACTTGCTTATGAAAATGTATATTCAAACATTTTTGAAAAAAATACTGCTATAAGATACGAGGCAACTAAGTTCTGGGCAATACTTAACGATTCTGAAAAAATGAGACTAGATAATATTACAGATATAAGAATTAAAAAAGATATTGTAGCAACTATATTTATTTTAATTGTACAGATTTTTGGCCGTATGTGTAGAATTACAGATACTTCTAAACCTGCACCAAGAGTTTATTTTGTAGATGGTGCTTTTAGAAAAAGAGAAGATAGAAAAGAAGGTTTTGATCTTCTTAATGAGATTTATGATTATCTAGAAGATATGATAAATGATCCAGAAAATGGTGCTGTTGCTAAAACTTTATATGGACCATTTTTTGAAAGTTATAAGAAAGGAATAAAAAGAAGTGAGTAAAGATTTAAAGATAATGGGATATCTTCCAAAAAAAGATACAACTTGTAAGCTTTATGCAATAGGTTTTCCTAAGGCTTGGAAGGATATTTTAATAAAAGCAGAAAAATTAGAAAAACCTTATTGGAATCCGACATATTCTTTGCCAACTTATGCCTTAAAGAATTCTTTAGAGACGTGGCTTGAGGGGGCTGTTTCTCTTTCTCCTTTAAAAATAAGTTCTGATGATAGTAAATGGTTACTTTCTTGCGAAAGGGAGATGGATTTAGAACAATTATCGGAACATTTATGTATATGGCTTACGATTAATTACTTAGACCCTAATGGAAAGTATAAGAATCCTCAGGTAAAAAAATTAATAGAAGAGCTTATAGACGAAATTGAAAAAAATGGATATGAAACATTAAAAACTCTTAAATCCGTTGAAGAAGTAAGACTCTTTGATGATAAAGGAATTCCTCTTGAAAACTACACTTTTCAAGCTTTTTCAATACTTATTAATAATGCATTGATGGGAAAAAGCATTGTAATAAATAATAATAAATTAAAGTTGTATTATGCTGGTAGAAATCATTTCATAACAGAAGTGATTGAAGAAAAAGGACATTTATTCTCCTATGGCGTTACTTTTTCTCTACAAACAATTCCACCTAAAAGGGAAGCAATTCTTTTATGTGATTGTTCTATACATAGATGGATTTCTGAAAGAAGTGTTAATAATGAAGGCACGAGAAGAAATCCATGGCTTAATAAGGAAAAACATAATGTCCATATTTTTCAAAAAAATTGCAGGCTTTATAAGCTTCCACTTTATCAAACCTATAAAAAAGGAAATGAATATTATTGGTTAGATACAGAATTAAATTACTATAATATTTATTGTGGCGAAAGCATTCCAAAGGCGCATGAATTTATAGCAGATTTAGAAACTTATGCGAAAGCTGATAATCCAATGTTACTTTCATATAAAGTTGGAATGAGTAGTAACGGTTTTAAGGAAAATAAGATTGGATCAGGACTTTCAGTATCTGATAAAAAGGATATTTATGATGGAGTTTTAGCCCATATAAAAGATTTGGTTACAGAACTTGATGATATAGATAGTATTAAATCAAATAAAAATGCTAGAGCAAAACTTAAATTAGATAATATTAATTTTAATAAGGTGTTAGAAGACGAGGATAAAGAGTATTTTGCTGATAGGCTTTTTGAATGCCTAAAAGAACCTAAGCTAAATATAGAAGTATATGCACAAGACCATAATAAAGCCTGTGCAGAAAAAATTATAGAAAAGCTACAAAGCATTTTAAAAGATAGTGAGCAAATCAAGTTTAATATTAATTATTGTCCATTAGGCATAATGGGAGATCGATTAGATTCGGATAAGGTTTCTGGAAGTCTTAAACGAATAAATGAGATAGATAAGTTGCTTCCTTATGCTGACGAGCTAACTGTAGCCTTTATTTGTTTAGAAGGAGCTGATGTCTTTAAAAAGGATGGCGGAGATCCAAAGAATGCTATTAGAATAGGCTTTGCCTTAAAACATCGACCTACACAGTTTATTGTTCCGTGGGAAAGGGAAGTTGAAGAAAAAGATAGTCAGTTGGAAAATAGTCAGTTAGAAAATAGAATTAATAGTACTATTACAAGTGCTTTTGAGGATATGCTTCGCCAGCTCGGTTATTTGCGTGGCTTTGATGAAAAGCTAATTTTAAATGATGATGCCTTAATAAATAATTCTACAATTATGGCTATGCATCTATTTACTCAAGTTAATGTGGCCTATGGCAAGGCTCGCTATTTACCGCTGTGTGTGGAGATGGATTATAAGGATGGTCAGATTTATGTGGAATGTGATGCATTTTCAAAACCAAGAGTTCTTTATAGAGAGGCTTATTATGAGCTGGCTAAGTTAAGTATGGATAAGGATTTTGAGAAAAAATGTAACGATGCTGCAAAGTCCTTTTTTAAGCATAAAATTCTTGGCTGGAAGCGAATCTATAAAGAGGATAAATCACTGCTTTTACTTCTAGAAGCTGACGGAAACACAAGATCTTTATGGAGTGGAATTACAGACGGAAATATTTGCAAGTATGACTATGAAAAGGCATATTGCCCTAAAGAATTCGATGTTGGGGATAAGGACAATTCTTACAAGGTGGATTTAAATGATACCAATATAAGAATTCTTAGAATTAGGGATAATGCGGAAGTTCCAGATTATTACAATAATACTTTAGCAGATCCGGAGAATAATAAATTTTCATCAATAAGTGGTTTATTTAAATATCAGGATGTCTATTGGGCAATTGCAGCTAGACCTAATAATAGTGATTATAAGAAAACCTATACACAATCAAAGATATCTAATCCATTTAATAGGTTTGCGACAAGAAATATAATAGAGATTTATCCTATGCAGTTGCAAAAAAACGACAATCCAAATGAGTGGGTACATCTTACTAATTCCTTAAGAATAGGCGCTATTCAGTTTGATGAAGCTTTATCTAAACCACTTCCAAATCATTTGGCAAGCAAGCTAGAAGAGTATTTACCAGAATTTGGGACTGCGGAAGCTAGGAAATATAACTTTAAGAATTAGAATAGAATAATCGCTATTACTATTGTGATAGTTACTATCATTAGTAATTCCAGCCCTTGTTCTTTCTTCTGTATTTTGTTACCCTAGATTAGTATCTACAAAAGGAGGAAGTATTATGATAAGAAGAGCTTTAAAAGAGGATATTCCAACAATTCTAGATTTACTTTTACAGGTAAATTTAGTTCATCACGAAGGAAGACCGGATATTTTTAACGTAGGCACTAAGTATACTAAAGAGCAGTTAGAGGAATTAATAAAGGAAGATTTAAATCCTATTTTTGTTGCAGAGGAAGATGGACAGGTTTTAGGCTATGCTTTCTGTCAGACACAGCAACACATAGGAGATAACATTTTAACAGATATAAAGTCTCTTTACATCGACGATTTATGCGTAGATGAGAAGGCTAGAGGAAAGCACCTAGGAACAAAACTTCTTGATTATGTTAAGAGTTTTGCCAAGGAAAATGGATACTACAACGTAACTTTAAATGTTTGGGCTTGCAATGAAAGCGCTATGAAGTTCTACGAGAAGAGTGGATTTGAGAGCTTAAAGCTTGGTATGGAAATGAAGATGTAGAATATAGATGTTGATAAGTAAAAGGAGTTAAAAAGTGTAATTAGCAGTATATTTTGCAATATGTAATTAAAGTGGTATAATAAGTTGCTTTTTATATGATTAAAAAATAAAAATTAGGAGGCATAATTATTATGAGAAGTGCAACAACTATTAGACTTTTGGGAAACATAGTAATGTTTGTTTCAATTGCAGTGGCAGTTATTTTAGGAATTTTATTTTTAAATTCTGATAATGATTTACTTGAAATTTTTGCAATCCCAGTAATTATTGTACTTGTGATTGTAGCATTTGTACAAAAAACTATGTTAGATGGATTTGCAGATATTATTGATAACACATATGCAATCGCATGTAAGCTTAATGACATACCAGTAAATTCCGCAAAAGATATGGCAACTAATACTGTTACTTTTAGACAGCCAGTTAGCAATGCAAATGGTCAGGGAATGAATAATCAGCCATATCAATTTAACCCTAATGAAATGAACAATCAGGCATATCAGTATAATGCTAATAATGGAATGAACAATCAGTCATACCAAGCTAATTCAGCAAATACAAACAACAATGTAAATAATACATATGATCCTAACAACATGATGTAATAAATCTAGTTGTTGATAAGTAAAAGGAGTTGCCATCTGGCAACTCCTTTTTGGGTTAACGGGCCTATTATAGGACTGTTACGGGTCTATAATAGGGTTATATTTCCTAATCACTGCAGTTAAATTCTTTCTTTTTGCTAATTACCGGTAATAAAAAAATCCCGTTTTTTGTAACCTACAGGTAATAGCCAAGAAATCTTATTTTGATGGTAAGAGGCTAACTAAATTAATTTAATATCGTACAGGTAAAGTGTTAAAAACCCCTTTTTGCTTGTAAGCACCGATTTTGTAACCTCGCCCCTGATTAAGCAAGTTACAAGTAATTCCCAGAAATTTATCATCTACCGGTATTGTAAGTTTTAAGGCAATTAGGAGATTACCGGCAAAAGCAAAGAAATCAAATATTACCTGCAACTTGTTGCAAACATTTAACTAGCTTCATACGGGTAATAATAAGAATTCTTCTGTGTGCCCGTATCAACTGTTGAATATCCGGATTTTTTCCCAAATCCTGTAATTTCACATACCATCAAAACATGAGAAATCTCAACTTACCCGCAAAAACCCAGAATTCCAGTACGAAACCAAGGCCCAAAGGGCACCAAAGTCCCGGGAAATCTCAACTTACCCGCAAAATCCCAGAATTCCAGCATGAAACCAAGGCTCAAAGGGCGCCAAAGTTCCGGGCTATATAAAAACCATGCCCCAAAAGGCGCCAAAGCCCCGGGAAACCACCCCCCGGAAAACCACACCCCCGGCAACCCGGCAACCCCTTCTATCCCAACTCCCCATGCTTCTCATAATTAGTCACACGAGTAGCCTTATTCTTCTCATCCACAAATACTACCTTTGGCTTATGTTCCTTAGCTTCCTTGTCGCTATAGCTTGCATAACACATAATTATTACGTTATCGCCAACCTGTACCTGTCTTGCAGCTGCACCGTTAAGGCAGATCATACCTGAACCTGGCTCGCCAGCAATAGTGTAAGTTTCAAATCTGTTTCCGTTTTGTACGTCTACGATTTGTACCATTTCATATTCTAAGATTCCAGCAGCTTCAAGAAGTTCGCTATCAATAGTGATACTTCCAACGTAGTTTAATTCTGCCTGTGTTACCACAGCGCGGTGAATCTTTCCCTTAAGCATTGTTAAATTCATAAATTACTCCTTAATATATCCGATTAAATTAAATAACAGCTTGCCGCCAATCGACTAAGCCATAAAAGTCGTTCACGTTCATGGCGGCAAGCCACTTTTTTCTATGCAAAGAAATTATCAATTAATCTTGTCTTACCAATATAAACTGCAACTGCACAAAGGATTTCTCCTGTGATTTGCTTTACAGGCTGAAGTTCGTTTGTTTCAACGATTTCAACGTAGTCAATCTTTGCAAGAGGTTCAGTTTCAATAATCTTTGTAACTTCTTCTTTAATCTTATCTGCATCATGAACACCAGATAAAAGAAGAGACTTACCAGTTGTAAGAGCCTTATTAATAATAAGAGCAGCCTTTCTCTCATCAAAGCTTAAGTATGTATTTCTTGAGCTCTTTGCAAGGCCGTCATTTTCACGAATAATAGGGCAACCAACGATTTCAATGTTAAAGTTTAAGTCACGAACCATGCGCTTTACGATGCATAACTGCTGTGCATCCTTCTGACCAAAGTAAGCTCTATCAGCTTCTGCAATGTTGAAAAGCTTAGAAACTACTGTACAAACACCATTAAAGTGAATTGGACGAGTCTTACCGCAAAGTCCCTTAGATAAAACGTCTACTCCAACATGAGTATGGAAGCCATCAAGATACATTTCTTCAGGACTTGGATTAAAGATTAAGTCAACGCCTAAATCTCTACATAACTGGCAATCAGCCTCAAAATCTCTAGGATAGCTCTCTAAATCTTCCCCTACACCAAACTGAATAGGATTAACAAAATCACTAACGATAACGATGTCGTTTTCTTCTCTAGCTCTCTTAATAAGGCTAGCATGTCCTTCGTGTAGGAAGCCCATTGTTGGAACTAAGCCAATGCTTAAGCCCTCCTTCTTCCAAGGCTTAACAAATCTCTTTACTTCTTCAACTGTCTTTGTAATCTTCATTTCCCTAATTTTCCTCGATTTCCTTTAAAATTTCTTCGTCTATTGCAAATGTATGCTCCTCGCTAGGATATACCCCAGCCTTTACTTCCTCGTCATATTTTACAAAGGCATCCTTCATTTCCTCTCCGATATTTGCGAAGTGTTTTACAAACTTAGGCTTAAGGCCATCAAACATGTTTAACATATCCTGGTAAACTAAAACCTGTCCGTCGCAGCCAGCACCAGCACCGATTCCTATTGTAGGAATGTGAAGCTTCTTAGATACGATGCTTGCTAGCTTTGCAGGTACGCACTCAAGTACAACCATGAAAGCACCAGCCTTTTCTACTGCAAGAGCATCCTCGATTAACTGTTTAGCCTGATTAAGATTTTTTCCCTGAACCTTAAAACCGCCAAAGCTGTTAATAGACTGAGGTGTTAAACCGATGTGGGCACAAACTGGGATGTCGGCCTTTGTAATAGCCTCGATTTGCTCACAAACCTTAGCACCGCCTTCAAGCTTAACGGCCTGTGCGTGACCTTCCTTAACCAAGCGACCAGCATTGTAAACTGCGTCATAAATGGAAGTCTGGTAAGATAGGAAAGGCATGTCTGCTATTAAAAATGTGTTCTCTAATCCGCGAGATACTGCTCTTGTATGATGAATCATGTCCTCCATAGTTACTGAAAGTGTGTCCTTGTAACCAAGTATTGTCATGCCGAGGGAATCACCTATTAAAATGCAATCAATGCCGGCCTTTTCCATAAGACAAGCTGTTGTGTAGTCGTAGCATGTAAGCATGCTAATCTTTCTTCCCTCTTGCTTAGCCTTTGCTAGGCTTGTAACTGTTCTTTTCATGTTTAGCTCCTTTATCTAGTTAGTCCTCCAAAAGCGTATTTATTTCTGAATAGTCTCTGTCTGGATACTTCTTGTTGGCAATTAAGACCAACTGGCGAGACAGGGCCTTGTAGGCCTCTAAGTAATTGTCTTTACCCTTAAGACAATCAAGGTGGGAGGCAATAGTTTTGCTATCGTTTCTTTCTATCGGGCCAGTTAATGCATTTTCACAGCCCTTATTAATTATGTTAGAAAGATTACTCTCTAAAATGTTTGATAAGGCTAAGTTAGCACTCTTACTTGAAAAGCCACAATCAAGTAAAAGATTAGTTGCCATGTTCACAAGGCCTATCATTAAATTAGAGGCAAACACTGCACTAGTGTGGTATTTAACCTTGTCCTTAGAATCGATGAACTCGTAGTTGTTATTGCAAGACTTAATAAGCTCCTCGATTTGTCTCTTTTTTTCAAGAATCTCAGTATCTGTGAGACTAGTTTCAATTGTAAAAAACGCTTTGGATAAATCCTGGTAAGACGTGTATTTATCTGATATTGCCAGGAATGGATGAACCGAAAAAGTAAAGGCACCCTTGTCCTTTAGTTCCGATAAGATTGTGTGATTAAAAGCTCCACTACAGTGACAAAAGATTTTCCCTAAAACCTCGTACTGGGAAATTTCTTTTGAAAGGGCGGCTAGCGCACTATCTGGCACTGTAAGGAAAATAATATCGCTTTCACTTACAAGATCTTTAATGTTACTAAATTGCTTAGAGTCAGTAAACTCCGCTGCTTTTAATGATGAAGCTAAGTTTTGGCTATAGTAGCCGGATAAAAAATGCTGGTTAAGTTTGAAATATTTTCCGAGAGAAAAACCAACTTTACCAGCACCAATAAAACCTATATTCATATAATCACCGCCTTTCGTACCCTTGCCTAATAAGCAAAACATCCTGTCATGCATAGGATCAAAATAAAGTGATATTTACTTAAAATCATATTAAAAGTTATCGGTACAGCTTCTTTCGAATACCATCCAATAGCTGACTATAGCACGAGAGTTGGGGAGAGTCAATTATTGTTTAGAATTTTAAGCAATATGTAGAATTCTCTAAATGTATGCTATACTAATAGAATAAATACAAAAGTAAATTTCAGAAAGAGGGGACAACTTAATTATGAATATCTTAAAAAGTAAGAGAAATCTAATTATCAGCACAGTTATAGTTCTTTTAGTTATAGTTTCCGGCATAGGAATATTTTTATATAAGGAAAATATAGTCACTAAATCTCAAGATAAACAGTCCCAGTTAAAATCCGAACTCGTCTACAAAGAAGAGACTCAAATGCTTGAGTTAGAAGAACTTTCAAAGGAAGTAAAGGAAGTTAAAAAAGATGAGACCATACGTTTAGCAAAGGAAGAACTAGCAGCAAAGAAAGCAGAAGCCCTGCGATTAGCAGAAGAGGCTAAAAAAGCAGAAGAAGAGAAAGCTGCCAAAGAAGCAGAGGAAGAAAGAAAAGCTTCCTCAAATCAAACAGCCAGCTCTACAGAGCAAACAGACAACACAAGCTCAGGCCCTTCAAACACAGATTACGTGCTAGTTACAGACTACATTCCAGATATCCTAGTGGAATTAAAATACGCAACTACAGACAACTTCACAGGTCAGGTAATTTACGATTTTACTGATGCTTACTTAAGATATGGCACCGTAAAGAAATTAGCAGTGGCCCAGGAAAAGTTTAAGGCCATGGGCTATAAGATAAAGATTTGGGATGCCTATAGACCTTTCTATGCTCAAGAAAAATTATGGGAAGTGGTACCAGATTCTAGATATGTAGCAAATCCAGCCAATGGTATGAAAGCCCATAACCTTGGGGGCAGTATTGATATTACTCTCGTCACCTTTGATGGCACAGAATTAACCATGCCAACGGCCTTTGATGATTTCTCCGCTAAAGCAGATAGAGATTATTCTGATGTTTCTGCTGAAGCTGCAGCCAATGCGCAACTTATGGAAGATGTAATGGAATCCTGCGGCTTTACAGGCTATTTTGGGGAATGGTGGGATTTTTCAGATACTAATATAAATTCCTTCCCAGCAGTAGATTTTCAACCATAAAATTAAAATAGAAAAACTATTACGAGAAAAGGAACCGAGTTAATCGGTTCCTTTTTTGCTATATACTAAAAGATGAAATAATATACAAATTATGTTATAATATTTGTAACTGTAACGTGACCAAAGTGAGGAATAAATGAATAACTACAAATTTCATTTCAACAAGTACAGCGCCTCTATGATTTTCATAGGTTTTGTGCTTAATTGCATGGGTAGAATTATCGCTAGCAATATGAATTTGCCCTTCTATATGGATGCCTACGGAACTTATCTTGTAAGCTTAACTCTAGGACCGATAGCTGGCGCGATTTCAGGCGTGGCGATGAATTTAGTATTTGCCCTAAGCATTCCAACTGACGCCCTTTATTCAATCGTCAGCATCGGAAGTGCTTTTTGCGTGGGGAAAATGTTATATGGCAGGGAGAAAACCAACTATTTCTTTGCGGTTATCGTAACCGGCCTAGCTGCAAGCTTCGTAACAATCCTCTTTTCAACTCCAATAAATGTAATATTAAAGGACGGCATGACAGGTAATATCTGGGGTGACGCCCTTGTTGAGATGCTCTCCTTTAGTATCAATGTAAAAGTTATCTGCTGCATTTGTGGAGAGGCAATGGTAAACGTACCGGACAAATTCCTAACTCTAATGCTTATGGTTACAGCAGTTGAGGCCTTTAGAAAAGAAGGCATCTTTCTTAATTTAGGTCAGGATGAGGAATTCCTTTTGGAAAATGCAAAGCGAAAGGAAGCTTATCGCAGAAAATATGAGTTAAAGAGATATGAAAGAGCACAAAGAAAGAAAAAGAAGAGATTGTCAGCAATTCTAATTTTTATCCTTGCCGGCAGCGCAGCTCTCTCTAGTCTTGCAAGCGCCGATTCAAGTGTGTCTGGCGCCTTGGCAAATTCCGACAGCGCCATAAATACTCTTACAATTGATAGCGCCCTTGATTCATCTAGCACTAGTAACTTAAATACAGACTTTAACATTAGCTACACAGGTGTTATCTATGGTCTTGAGAATGGCTTAAATACTTCACAGATTAACGATATCGTCCAGACTAGTGATGGCTACATTTATGTGGGAACCTATGCTGGACTTTATAGATATGACGGTGTGGAATTTGAATTTATGGACATAGATACAAAAATTTCAAACGTTAAGAAGCTTATGGTAGATAGGCTTGATAGACTTTGGATTGCCACTAACGATAGCGGCGTGATTTGCTATAACTACGAGACCGGGGATAAGTACTATTTTTCTACAGAAGAGGGACTTTGCTCAGACTCCATAAGGGATATATGCGATGACGGGAATGGTAACATTTTCATAAGCACTGCTTCTTATATCAGTAAAATCAGTCTCATGGCTTATAAATCCAATCTTGCAAATTATGTGGTAGACCAGTTTGAGATTACAAATTACGACGCTTTGTCAGAGATTAGCTACACCGATAGCATCTGCGCCTATGGAGAAGAGCAGATTTGTGGCGTTAATAAGGACGGTCAGGTTTTTGCCCTAGATCATGGAAATATAGTGACCATCTATTCTCCAACAGGCAAGGACTACAGCTATACCTCAATCGAGTACTCTACTGATGAGGATTGCTTCTACATTGGAACAAGCTCTAACCTAATCGAGAAGGCAAAGCTTGAGAATGGAAATTTCATTTGCTATGAAAGCATTGATATTGGAGATATTTCAAATATTAATTACATAAATTACAGTAGCAACTTTGAGGGTTGCTTTATTAGTGCGGAAAATGGACTCGCCTACCTTTCAACTTCTAATGAGCTAGAAAATCTTACAAGGTCGGATTTTAACGCCTCCATTAGAAACATGCTTGTAGACGTGCAGGGAAATGTTTGGTTTACTTCCTCAATGCATGGAGTTTTAAAGCTTTCCCTTAATCCTTTTGTAAATGCAATCTCTACGAAAAACACCGACGTAGGCTCAGTAAACTCAGTGATTGCAGATGGGGAATATCTCTACCTTGCCACAGATTCTGGAATACTTACGGTGGATAGTAAGGGCGAAATTGTGGAAAACGAAGCCTTTAAAATCTTTGAGGGTATACGAGTGCGTAACATTTTCAAAGACAGTAATAAAAATCTCTGGATTAGTAATAACGGCTCCGATGGCCTAGTTTTAATTAAGGCGGATGGCAGCGTGAGAACTTACAATTCAAGTAATTCAGAGATTCTTGGGGAGCACTTTAGATTCTGTATGGAGTTAACAGATGGCAGGATTTTAGCGGCTTCTGATTTAGGTGTGAATTTTATTGAAAATTATGAGGTTACCACTACTCTTGGAAAAAAGGATGGCATTGAGGTAACCAAGATTTTGTCTGCCCTAGAGGAGACCATTGGGGATGAGGTGACAGGGGAGCCGGAGTCTAGGATTTACATTGGTACTGATGGCGCAGGAGTTTACGAGATTCGTAACGACCATATTGTGAACCATTTTTCAAAGGAGGAAGGGCTAGAATCCCAGATCGTCCTTAAAATAGTCAACTGTTCTGAAGGTCGCCTATATGTTGCAAGTAATGATATTTACTATCACAGCGATGCCGGGGAGATTACTCGACTAGACAATTTTCCATATACCAACAATTATGACGTTTATATTGATAGTAACCATATGGCCTATGTTAGCGCTAGTACGGGCATGTATGTTTTAGAGGAGAAGGATTTGCTTGCCAATGAAGAAAGCTATGGCTTCACCTTACTAGATTACAAGCGCGGCCTAGACACAAGCTTGGTGGCAAATTCCTTTAACTATCATAAAAATAGCAAGCTCTATATTTGTTGCAGTGACGGGGTGCGAATCCTTGATTTAGACAGTTATGGCGATATGGATACACATTTTTCCATAACTATTAGCGAGTTTACTCAAGGAAATGAGGCTATTAAGCTTACCAACGGCCTTTACAACATCCCTGCTGGCAGGGGACAGATTTCTATCACCCCTTGTATCCTAAATTACACCGTGTCAGACCCCTTAGTTTATATTGAGCTTGAGGGAATTGATGAGGAAGGCGTTTATTACAGGCAGTCCGGCCTTGAAACTCTAAATTATGACAGGCTTCCTTACGGTCTTCACAAGCTTCGCATCAGGGTTTTAAGCGACTCCCTTTCCACTAGCTACAAGGAGTCAGTTTTCCTTTTATATAAAAATGCGAAAATGTATGAACACCTTTACTTCAGAATTTACCTTGCCGCAGTCGTTATTTTACTAGTGGCAATTCTAGTTTGGATTATTGCAAAGATGGGCAACATGGCGGTTATTAATAGGCAGTATAACGAAATTCGAGAGGCTAAGGAGGAGGCAGAAAATGCTAACAAAACCAAGTCCCGTTTCCTTGCCCAGATGTCTCACGAAATCAGAACCCCTATTAATGCCATTCTTGGCATGGATGAGATGATTTTAAGAGAAAGTAACGAGGCGGATATTAGAGGCTATGCAAACGACATTTACTCAGCTAGTAACACCCTCCTATCCCTAATTAATGACATCTTAGATTCTTCAAAACTAGATTCTGGAAAAATGGAAATCGCCCCAATAGAGTACGAGCTTGCGGGACTCCTTCACGAATTAGTAAATATGATTTCTTGGAAGGCCCAAGCTAAGGACTTAAACTTCATAGTTCAGGCAAATCCAGATCTTCCAAAGGTTTTACTTGGAGACGATGTGCGAATCCGTCAGGTTATAACAAACATTTTATCCAATGCCGTAAAATACACGGACGCAGGCAGCATCTGGCTTCGAGTGGATGGCACCAGCCTTGGAGACAAGGTCATGCTCCACGTAGAAGTTGAGGACACGGGTATTGGTATTAAAGAAGAAAATATATCTAAGCTTTTTGATGAGTTTGAGCGTTTTGATATTGGCAGAAACCGAAGCGTAGAGGGCACTGGCCTTGGCATGAATATCACTATTAAGTTACTAGACCTTATGGGCTCAAAGCTTGAGGTTTCAAGTATTTATGGTAAGGGTTCAAAGTTCTCCTTTGACTTAGCGCAGCCAATCATCAATCACGACCCAATGGGGGATATTAGGACTACTACAAATGTGGACAAGAAGGCAAATAAAGAAAAGCTTTTTGTGGCACCTAATGCCAAGCTTTTAGTGGTGGATGATAACGCCATGAATAGAAAGGTATTTAAAAGTCTTCTTAAGCGTAGCCAGATTCAAATTAGCGAGGCCGCTAGTGGCGAAGAATCCATAACCATGGCAAAGTCAGAAACTTTTGACATTATCTTTATGGATCACATGATGCCAGGAATGGATGGCCTTGAGGCAATGCTTGAAATACGAAAGCTTCCAAACGGTAAGGAAACACCAATCTTTGCCCTTACTGCCAATGCCATGGCAGGAGCAAAAGAAGAATATATGCAAAAAGGTTTTGATGGCTTCCTATCAAAGCCAATAAATATAGACAAGCTTATGAAAGCTCTGATAGATAAAATACCTGAATCAAAATTATACTATTTATCTGACGAAGAGGCGGAAAAGATATACTCTGGAGCCGCAGGCACCGCAGCAACCGACCCTTCCGGAGCCGCAGCAACCGGTCCTGCAGCCGCCCAAGCCCCAGACTTCCTAGAAGAGCTTCCAGCTGTAGAGGGACTTGACTGGGATTATGCCTATATGCACCTTCCAGAAAAGGAGATGCTAGAGGAATCCCTTGAATCCTTTGCAGAATTAATAAATGTGCAGGCCCAAAAGCTTAATGAATTCTACGACGAGCTCATGAGCGCCGACAACACGGCCAGCGCTGAAGCCACCAAGAACTACCGCATCCAAGTCCATGCCATGAAGAGTGCTGCTGCCATCATCGGCATTGTGCCTCTTGCAGGTATGGCCAAGATCTTAGAGTTTGCGGCAAAAGACGGAAAGATTGCCATCATAGAGGGAATGCATAACATTTTCATAAATGAATGGCTGTCTTACAGCGACAAGCTATCGGCCTTTGCAAAACCTGTGGAGGCAGGAGAGAAGGAAGCCGGAGATAAGCAGATGCTTGAAACCATGTTAAACATGCTAAATCAGGCCATGGAAAGCCTTGATATAGATACTGCAGATGAAATTATGCTAAAAGTTAAAGACTATAGTTTTGGAGAGGAAATTGATGCTTTAATGCCAGAATTAAATACGGCCGTTAAAGATCTAGACGAGACTAAAGTACAAGAAATCGCCGAAAAAATGAGAGAATTCTTGTAGAAAGGACATTTATGAAGAAAATTATACTAATCTCAAAATCAAATAATGAATCTAAAGAAATAAACGACTACCTACAAAAATACTTTAGAATTCAGCTTTGCCTAGATAATTTTTCCAGCGTGGAGTCCATGCTAAAGCTCTTTGAGCCAGATTTCGTACTATGCATGTTACTAGACATGACAAAAGATGACATATCAAAGCTAGGGATTATTCCAAAGAATTATCCGGGTTTACCGCTAATGACAGTAGGGTCTTCAGAGGAAATTAAAAGCTATGAGAATATCAATAAAAGCATGTCAAACTACAGATTTGAAAGAAGTATAAATGCAGAGCTGATCTTTAAAAGTGTTTGTAGCATTTTAAAAATCAAACCAGAAAGTCTACAGGCAGAAGGAGAAGTGGAAAAAAAGGACATTCTAATTGTAGATGACGATGCCATGACCCTTCGCTCCATTAAGAAAATGCTAGACGAATACTATAATGTTTCTCTAGCCAATTCAGGTATGAAAGCCATGGCAGCCATTGGTCAAAACAAGCCAGATTTAATTTTACTAGATTATGAAATGCCGGTTTGTGATGGCAGACAAACTCTTGAAATGATTAAGGCAGATAACGACATGAAGGATATTCCTGTAGTGTTTTTAACAGGGGTTAATGATAGGGAACACATTGAGGCAGTACTTAAGCTCTTACCAAGCGGATATTTACTAAAGCCTGTAAGTCAGGCAAAGCTAGTGGCAACTATAAAGCAAGTAATCGGCTAAAATTTAGGCTAAGAAATCAAACAAATGGGCTAGAAAAGATTAGGAGAAAACTATGTTAAAAAGGCATAAGAAATCAAAATATTGGGAACAAGTAAAGATACCAATTGTAGTAGTGGTTGTGGGACTTTTCATGAATATCGGTGGAAAGCTTGTGGCACTAAAACTTGGACTTCCTGTGTATTTAGATACATCAGGAACTATTCTTAGCGCCCTTTTATGCGGTTATCTCCCAAGTATTGTAGTGGCCATGCTAACAAACATATTCGGCATGCTAATTAGCTCAAATTCTATGTTTTATGACCCTATTAACATAATGATTGCCTTAAGCACTGTGGCTATTACTAGGTCTGGTATGAAAAGAAGTATTAAAAGTCATACACTTCTAGTTTTAATCTATACCTTCTTTGGAGGAATTCTTGGGGGTCTTATTAGCATTGCCCTTGGAAATACCGGCTATAGTAATTACAATGCTTTTATTGTTAATTATTTCCTTGATAAGGGAATGCCTTTTAGTACAGGTTGGTATATTGCAAATTTATTCTTTGAGCTTATAGATAAGACTCTTGCTTTCTGCTTTGCCCTAGTGCTCTTTAACCTGGTTCCAAGGGAACTTTACTATAAATTTGATCTATCCTTATGGTTTCAGGAGCCTATGTCTTTAGAGGAGATTATTGCCTATGAAAGGCAGAAGCGTTTTAAGTTTAATATAAGACATAAAATTGTGACGGTAATTATTATTTTCTCTAGTTTTATAGCCTTTATTTCTATCATGATTTACATGACTTTATTTAGAAATTACATGATTGATACAAGGACAGATATGGCAGTTAATGCTAGTCGTGTGGCGGCGGAGATGATAGATGGAGACACAGTAGAGAACTATTTAGAGAGCATGACAAAGGATGAGGAATATTATGAGACAGAGCAGCGCCTTCTAACCCTTTTAGAAAATACAAGCTCCTGCAGATTCATCTATGCCTATAAATTTAAGTCCGACGGCTGCCATGTTATATTTGACTTAGATGAAAATACTAAAACCACACAAGCCCTAGGCTCTGTTGTTACCTTTGATACAGTCTTCCTGCCCTACATCGATGACTTCCTTAATGGGGATGAGACTGTGCCAGTGCTTGCAAAGACTCAGTACGGCTATCTTATTACCTCTTATAGTCCAGTTTATGATTCTAATGGAAAATGTGTCTGCTACGTGGCAGTAGACATAAAAGTCGATGAGATGGTTAATCATTTACTTGTATTTTTTGGAAAATATCTAAGCATCTTCTTTGGTGCCTTAGTTTTATTTATAAGCTTTGGAATTTGGATTTCAAAGTATGGCCTTGTCTACCCACTAGATTCTATGACTGTAACACTAGATAAGTTTCAGTATAAGGATGAGTATGATAGACAGCAAAATGTAGACATTTTCAAAAAGATAAATATTAGAACAGGAGATGAAATTCAGGGTCTTTATGAAAATATTTTATCTCTTACAGAGGAAAATGCTAAATATTCCATGGAGAATAGACAGAAGATGGAAAACATCGAACTGGCCAAAGAAAATATGGCAATTCTTGTTTCAAAGATTCTAGAATATAGAAATTATGACGGTATTGAAAGGGTTGAGACAAGAAAGCGCTACGTTGAAGTTACTCTTAATAAGATGCTTGAACTAGGCTACTATAAGGACATTTTAACAAAGAGTCTAATAACCGATATTGTAATTTGTGCGCCTTTCTATGATATAGGTAAAATCGGAATTTCAGAGGACATTCTATCAAGAGAAGGAAGCCTAAATGAGGAGGAGCAGGAGATTTTAAATAATCACACAGTTATAGGTTACAAGCTTATGTCTGAGATTATGGAAAATATGCCAGATGCCGCCTTCCTTGCCGAAGCCAAAAACCTTGCTTTATATCACCATGAAAACTGGGATGGCAGCGGTTATCCAAAAGGCCTTAAGGGAGAGGAAATCCCTCTTGCAGGAAGAGTTATGGCAGTTGCCATTGAATACGATAAGTTAATAATTGGCCATGAAGGGGAAGAACTAGACCTTCACAGAGCTTTCTTTTATATAAATAGTCAGTCCGCTAAGCTCTTTGACCCATTGGTAGTTGACGCATTTGTAAAGTCTAGGAATGAAATTATTGAAATTGCCAAGGACAGTATTGATAAATTATAGTTAATAACTATTAATAATATATAGTTATTGTTCCCTAGATATGCTAGAATGAGGAAGGATTAAAAAAATGGGGACAAGGAGACTTTTAAATGAAAGCGGCTATAGCACTAAAAAAACACTTAAAGGGGTTAGGATTTTTTATTCTAGCTGTGGTTTTGCTGTGCGTATTTTCATTTTTCTTAGAATATAAAAATGTACTGGCAGTAAATCAAAAAAATCTTTATGAGTTAAACAATGACGTTGTATCTATTGATATGGATAAAACGGACACGGGATATTCTGCCGTACTTTACGACAATACCAGCGGACTTTCAACTTCTGAGGCCAATGCCATCGTCCAAACTGAGGATGGTTTTCTTTGGATTGGAAGTTATAGCGGACTTACAAGATATGATGGCAATAGCTTTTATCGTCTGGATTCTTCCACAGGAATTGCCAATGTTGTAAGTCTTTATGTAGATCCTTTAGAGCGCCTTTGGGTCGGCACTAACGACAGTGGCGTGTTTATCTTAGATCATGAGAATGTAACAAAATTAAATAGGGATGACGGTCTAAATTCCCTATCTATTCGTTCAATTTCCCAAGACAGTAATGGAATAATATATCTTGGCACAACCCAAGGGGTGGCCTATGTGGACACAGATTTACAGGTGCACACAATTGATGATGATCGTATTGAAAATGAATATATCAGAAACCTCTACACAGACTTAGATAATAATGTCTATGTAGTTACAAAGGCCAGCGAGATCTTTAAGATTAAAGACGGTGAGGTAGTGGATTTTTATGACACAGATACTCTAGGCTTTAATAATTCCCACGTGGTGGCACCAGATAATGAAAATCCAGGTTTTGCCTACATTGGAACTAGTGATTCAATCGCTTACTATTGCGATTTTAACGATGGCTTTAAGATTGTAGAAAGCTATGACCTAGAAGAGCTTCGCTATGTCAATTCCATTGAAAAGATTGGAGATAAGCTTTGGTTTTGCTGCGATAATGGCATTGGCTATTTAGAGGAGGGGAAAGTGGTTGAGGTAGACAATCTTCCAATGGACTCTTCCGTTATGGATGTAATGGCAGACTATCTAGGAAATCTCTGGTTTGTTTCTTCAAAGCAGGGAGTTATGAAGGTTGTAGTAAACCAATTTTTAGATATTTATGAAAAATACGGTTTTGATGAAGAGGTTATAAATTCTACTTGCATGTATGAGGACAAGCTCTTTATAGGCACAAAATCTGATGGCATTAAGGTTGTGGATGGTGAAAATAAAGTGGACTCAATCCCTCTAACTAGCTGCAAATCCGCTTCTGGAGTGAATTATAACTACACAGATCTAATTAGCATGCTTGATGAGACTAAGATTCGTTCCATAATTAAGGATTCCAAGGGCTATCTTTGGATTTCAACCTTTAGCGATTTCTGCCTTATGAGATATAAGGATGGGGAGCTAACCCTCTTTACAACAGAGGATGGCATGCCTTCAAACAGGGTTCGTGCCATATATGAAAGAGAAGATGGCGCTATAATGGCTGCCTGCACAGACGGCCTTGCAATCCTTGAAGGGGACGCGGTTACAAGGGTTTATGACAATGACGATGACATTAATAACCTTGAGATTTTATCGGTTTGCCAGTTTATGAACGGAGAGATGGTTGTGGCTACCGATGGCGGGGGTATTTACATTTTAGATGAAAATGGAACTAGCCATATAGGTATCGATGAGGGCCTTAGTTCTGAAGTGGTAATGAAGGTTAAAAAGGACAAAACGAGAGATATTCTTTGGATTGTAACTAGTAACTCCATTAGCTACATGACCGCAGATCACGAAATCTTTAAGGTGGAGCAGTTCCCATATTCTAATAACTTTGACTTTTTCCAGAATTCAAAGGATGAAATGTGGATACTTAGCAGTAATGGAATCTATGTTGTGGAAACAGAGACTATGCTTGCTAATGGGGAGATTGAGTACCTCTTTTATGATTTAGATAATGGCCTTCCTTGTATCGCAACTTCTAATTCCTACAGTGAATTAACTCTAGATGGAGACCTCTACATTGCAGGAACTACGGGGGTTGCTAAGGTTAATATAGAATCTAGTGTAGAAAATGTGGCGAATTTTAAAATGGCTATTCCATATGTGGATGCCGATGGAGAGAGGATATTACCAGATGAAAATGGAAACTTTGTAATCCCTTCCTCAACTAAGAAGCTTACAATTTATAGTTACATTTTCAACTATTCCTTAATGAACCCTGTGGTTACTTATAAGCTTGAGGGTTTTGAGGACAGCCAGACTTCTCTTAGAAGAAGCGAGCTGACGCCTATTAGTTACAGTAATTTAGCCGGTGGTCAGTACAAATTCGTCTTAAGTATTAAGGACACTTACGGGGATACGTCAAAAACCATTAGCATAAGCATCGTGAAGCGCATGGCTTATTACGAGTACACAGGAATAAAAATTTTAAAGATAATCTTGATATTTGTATGCATTTTAATAATAATACAAATATATCTTATCATTAGAACTAAACGTTATAAAAAAGAAGAAGCTAAGCAAAAGCAGTTGGTTCGTGAGATTGTGGAGGCTTTCGCCAAGGTAATCGATATGAAGGATAAGTACACAAACGGCCATTCTTCAAGGGTTGCCCATTATACAGCGATGCTTGCCACAGAACTTGGCTATGATGAGGATACGGTTAAGAATTATTACAACATCGCCTTGCTTCACGACATAGGTAAAATCGGCATTCCTGCAGAGGTGCTAAATAAGCCTGGCAAGCTAACAGAAGAGGAATATAACATTATAAAGTCTCACTGTGAGCTTGGTTACGATGTTCTTAAAAATATTAGCATCATGCCGGAACTTGCCATTGGTGCCTATTCACATCACGAGCGTATTGATGGAAAGGGATATCCAAGAGGCCTTGCAGGAGATGAGATTCCAAAGGTTGCCCAGATTATTGCCGTGGCAGATACCTTTGATACCATGTATTCCAACAGACCTTATAGAAAGAGAATGAACTTTAATCGCGTGGTGGAAATCATGAAGGAAGTCAGCGGAAAGCAGCTCTCTAGCGAAGTAGTGGAGGCCTTTTTATCCCTGGTAGAAAAAGGCGAGTTCATGGATCCAAATGATGATGGGGAAGGTTCAATGGAGGATATTGATAACATTAGAAACGGATATAAGAGCTAGGATACGCCGCGGGGACGTTGTAGCCGGGATGCCGCCGCACCACCGCTGTAGCCGGCGCGGCTAGCTCATCGACCTTAAGGAGGAATTATGGCAAAAAATATTTTAATTGTGGGTTCAGGTTGGCGCGCATTCTTTTACTATAGAGTAATCAAGGCGTTGCCAGAAAAATTCAATCTAGTGGCCATGCTTACTAGAACCAAGGAAAAGGCAGAACGCCTTTCAAAGGAATACGGAATTAATGTAACAACAAACAAGGAAGCCTGCATTGAGGCTAAGCCAGAATTAGTGGTAGTTGCGACTTCCAAAACAAATATAGTAGATACAGCTATGGAGTGGGCAGACTTAGGTTTTCAGGTCCTTATGGAGACACCCGCTGGAGTTAATGAGCAGGACTTTGAGAAGTTGACACATTTTCAAAATAAGGACAGAATTCAGGTGGCAGAGCAGTACCACAGATATCCTCGTTTCCAGGCTATGAAAAAGCTCCTAGATGAGAACATTCTTGGGGATTTAATCGACATGAATTTGTCTTTTTGCCATGATTATCACGGGGTAAGCTTGATTCGATTTTTCATGGGGGATTTGTCAAAGGCTAAGGTTTTATCTTCAGTTAGCTATCCACTTACTATGCTTGAAACTGGCGCTAGAGCAGGAGTTACCAACACTGGCCAGTTAAAGGAATATAAAAGAAGCATCACAGTTCTTGAAATTGAAAAAAATCGACATGTAACCTACGACTTTAGTGGCGTTCAGTACCACACAGAAATCAAATCTTCTAGGGTGAACATTCAGGGAAGCTTAGGTGAGATGATGGATGATAGATTCTCCTATGCAGTGAAGGCTAAGGATAAAAATGTGGTGGCTGCGGTCGCTAGTGAAAAGTTTGGAGCTGGAAAGCTTGCTTACGGTGTGGCTGCGGGCCTTTCAGGCTTCCTAACTAATATGGAAGATGAAAGCGGGGTATTAAAGGCTAATCCTGATATGAAGTTTAGTCTTAGTTCTTCAGTTTCTTCTGCTGCTATTGGCTATTCAGATCTTGAGGATTATAGCGAGGCTGGCAAGGAAAGCTATGAATATAAGTCAGGAAAGCTAGAGTATAACTACGATTCTAAGAGAGATTTAAAATCCATTAGCTTTATGGGTAGAGAGCTTTGGACTAATGATTATTTATCTTGTGGCTTTACTAATGACGAAATTGGCATCGCAGATTTCCTTTCAGGTAAGGCAAGCTATAGCCTAGATTGGGCAGTGGAAGATGCAAGGCTAGCGAATACATTTTCAAAATAATTGAAAAAATAAGACATATAAAAGGACTCGATTAAAAGAAATCCCTTTCGGGAGTCTCTTAGTCGAGTCCTTGATTTTTGGTTATTATTAAGTTAATCATAAGCCTAGGGAAACTCTTTCCTTAGACTTTGGGTTAAAACCCTCTAGTTTCTCTTAATCTATGCAACTCCAGTTGTGCTCTCAGTTGTATCTTCGTCAGTATCCTCTTCGTTGATACTTGAAGCGCTGACGCTAAGAATGATAGCCTCTGGATTTGTATGTATTGTAAGTTTAGGATTCTTTGAAATCTCAAGATCCTTTACTTTAACTACTTCACCGAACTTAAGCTTTGAAGCATCGATAACGATCTTGTCTACCAAATCGGCAGGAAGTGCGCTATATGAGACTTCAGTTAAGTCTTCTTGAAGTACACCTGACTGTACTTTATCTCTATTTTCAATAACTATTTCTGCAACTGACTTAACAACTTCGTCCTTTAAAAGTTCCTGTAATGACATTTCGTTGATTACACCCTTGAAAGGATCGTAGTCGATTGACTTGATTAGAGCAAGGTGCTTTTCTCCGTCAATATCAAGAGTTACCTTTGAACCCTTGCCATTGTTTCTTAAAAATTTTGCTAACTCTAACTTGTCCACCTTAAATAAAAGTGAGTCCTTAATCTCTTTTCCGAAAAGGCTTCCTACTACAAAACCTTCTCGTCTAAGCTTTTTAGCTTTGGCGGCGATATCTCTGCGCTGTGTTTTTAAAGTATCCATTTGTCTTTTACCTCCAAAAACTCCTCGCTTAGCAGCCTTCAAATTCAATAGAATTAGGTATTGTTAAGTGATATATTTGTTATTAAATTTTTAGTAAAACGTCTTACTGACCCACATTATACACCCAGTAAATTTATTTTGGCGCAAAATAATTAAAAAGTTTAGATTTATTTTATATTTTAAATTTGCCGATATTAGTTTAGAATATAGGTGATAAGCTAGCATTGATGCTAGTTAGGACTTAGGGAGAGTTTTATGAGAAAGAAAAATTTACTAGTTTTATTGTGGCTATCGCTTTTGCTAATTTGCCTACCTGCCTGTCAGGCTGCAAGCACCGATAGTCAAGCAACAGAGCCTAATCAGCTTGTGAATGAAAATGTATCCGATACCGCAAGTGAAGAAATCTTAAGCTCTGGGGAGAGCATTAACGATAATGCTGCTTACGCAACCGGCCTTGATGCCTTTAACTTGGCAGAAGTTCCGGCTTATTCAGGCAGCCCTTATTGTGAGATTAACGGCAATTGTCCATTTTTTACAAATGAAGAAATCACCGCAAATAGCTTTGAGAGCTACGCTGAGCTTGATAGTCTCGGCAGATGCCAGACTTGTATTGCTTCCATCGGCAAGGATTTGATGCCCACTGAGAAGCGTGGCAACATTGGAAATGTGCATCCAACGGGCTGGCATTTGGTTAAGTATGCCGGAATCGACGGTAACTACTTATATAACAGGTGTCACCTCATCGGCTATCAGCTTACTGGTGAAAATGCAAACACAAAGAATTTAATTACTGGCACTCGTTACTTAAACGTAGAGGGTATGCTTCCTTTTGAAAATAAAACTGCAGACTACATTGAGTCCACAGGCAATCATGTAATGTATCGTGTAACACCTGTATTTGAGGGTGACAACCTTCTTGCCTCAGGGGTTCTTATGGAAGCAAAATCCGTGGAGGATAACGGCACAGGCCTTAGTTTTTGCGTTTACTGCTATAACGTCCAGCCAGGAGTGACAATAGATTATGCAACAGGAGATTCAAGCGGACCTGAGTTTACAGGTAGTAGTTCTAGTAACTCAGGCAGCAGCTCTAGTAGTTCTGGCGGATCGTCATCGGGCTCAGCTTACAGTTCGGGATCTGGCGGATCGTCATCGGGTTCAGCTTACAGTTCGGGCTCTGGCTCTTCATCATCGTCTAGCTCCTCCGGGGCTGTGGCAGCAGGTTCAAGTTCCTCAAGCTCGTATGTACTAAATACAAATACTAAGAAGTTTCACCGTCCAAGTTGTGGTTCAGTAAGCACTATAAAAGATTCAAATCGTAGTGATTACACAGGCTCAAGACAAGACTTGATAAATCAGGGCTATGAACCATGCAAGAAGTGCAATCCGTAAAGAATACAATTAATACTGTATTTTTCATAAAATGAGAGAGAATTTGAAGTACCTGAATCTTTACGCTAAAATAGCCTTGGAGGTACTTTTATGTATTATAAAAGAAAAATTGATAATTTCCTTGAAAACTGGAAGGCAGATCCAGCTCATAAGCCTCTCATAGTAAAAGGGGCAAGACAGATAGGCAAAACAGAGTCTATTATGCATTTTGCTAAAGAAAATTACGAGAATGTTGTATATATAAATTTTGTTCTAGATATAAAGTTTTCAAATATTATAGTAGATGGTTATGATGTAGCAAGTGTAATTAAGAATATTACATTGGTCGACCCATCTATTAAATTTGTGCCTGGTAAAACTATTATTATTTTTGATGAAATTCAAGAAAACCCAGATGTTGCAACAACACTTAAGTCTTTTAAGATAGATGGTAATTATGATGTAATATGTAGCGGTTATATTTTGGGAATTAATTATAAGAAGATACATAGTAATAGCGTTGGTGCTAAGACGGATTACGAGATGTATTCCATGGATTTTGAAGAATTTTTATGGGCAAAAGCTTATAATAAGGAGCAGATTGATTCTATTTTGAATCATATGATTGATAATAAGCCTTTTAATGACAATGAAATGAAAATTTTTAAGGACTTATTTTTAGAGTATTGTGTGCTTGGTGGAATGCCTGATGTTGTAAAACAGTATATTGAAACAGGAACATTTTCAGGAACATTAGATATACAAAATCAAATTAGACTTGATTATGAAGAAGATGTTCGAAAATATGCCGAAGGCCTCGACCAAACTAAAATAATAAGCGTATATAGAAGTGTTCCAGCTCAGCTTGCAAAGGAGAATAAGAAGTTTCAATTTAACAAGATTGAGAAAAATGCAAGATCGAGAGAATATACGGGATGTATCGAATGGTTAGTTGATGCAGGAGTTATAATGGAATGCAATTGTTTACAATTTCCAGAATTACCTTTAAAGGGAAATATTGAAGAGAATAAGTACAAGTTGTATTACCCAGATACAGGACTTTTAGTATCGTCATTAGATGAAGAAGCTCAAGAAGATCTTAGAGTTAATAAAAATTTAGGTGTTTATAAAGGAGCACTTTATGAAAACTTTGTAGCTGAAGCATTTGTAAAACAAGGACTTGGACTTTTTTATTACAAAAAGGAGAACTCTTCATTGGAAGAAGATTTCTTTGTAAGAACACAAAAGAACCTTGTTCCTGTCGAGGTAAAGGCTGGTGATGCCAAATCAAGATCTTTATCTTCATTAATTAAAAATAAAAACTACAGTGATATATCTTATGGAATAAAACTTGGTGATTTTAATGTGGGACATGCTAATGATATATATACATTCCCATATTTTTGCGCATTTAAGGTTAAGGAGTATTTAAAAAATAAAGATTCTAAAAAATAGAATTAATTAGTTTTTTTAGGAGTTTAGTTTTGAATAAATCAGACATTAAAATCATAAAGTCGAAGAGAAAAACATTTTCACTAGAAATGAAAAATGATTTAAGTCTAGTTGCTAGAGTGCCAATTGGAGCTAGTTCTAAGGCAATTAACGACTTTATAACAAGAAGTGATTCTTGGATAAAAAAGACAGAAGAAAAAATTAAAGAAAACAAATCTGAATTTGGAGACGTAGCTAAATTATCGGATAGAGAGTTAAGAGACCTTTACAAGGTGGCAAAGGAAGAGTTGCCTTTAAGAGTTGCTTACTTTGCAAAGCTTATGAAGGTTTCGTATTATAAGATCACTATCAGAGCGCAACGCACAAGATGGGGAAGTTGCACAACAAAGGGCAACTTAAACTTTAACTGCTTACTTATGCTTACCCCAAAGTGGGTGCAGGATTATGTGGTGGTGCATGAACTTTGCCATAGATTGCATATGAATCATTCCAAGGAATTCTGGGAAGAGGTTGAGGGCGTTATGCCTAAATATAAGGAAGCAAAGAAGTGGTTGGCAGATAACGGTGCTAGCTTGATAGAGAGATTGCCCTAAATTTAATAAAGATATTGATGGCAGCTGCGCATGAACGCAGTGTAAGCAATCCCCCGCTTCAAAAGCGTAAGCTTTAAGCGGGGGTATAAAGCTTACTAGTGTCAGAAGGGGTTAAAGCCCCTTCTGACAGGTGGCACAAAGTGCCACTGCGTTCATGAGGAAGTAGCGAAGCGGATTCCGAATGTCCGCTTCAATAGGCGTAGCTGCTTTTTGTGTGCGATGCAGGTTTGGAGGTTTGACTTTTAGGAGGGAAATAGCTATTAGTGGCCACAACTTGCTAAATGGGGAAGTGATGTTGTTTTGGGGCTTTTGACTTTTTGAAGCGAATTCCACACCTACAGCCACTACTTGCTAAATCGGGGTTTGTCTATAAGTAATTCCAACTTTTCTTGATTTATGCGGTCTGGCGGTATGTCAGACCCTTATTTATGTATCCTTTTCCCTTGTTTTTGCCCTTATGAGGTATCTACAAGGGAAAGTTCGTTTTATTTTGTTGTTTTCATTATTGTCCGACTACCTTGTCTAAGAGTTTTGCAGATGCCCTCTTAGCTTCTCTGGTAGCGTGTGCGTAGACATTCATGGTAGTTCTCACATCTGAGTGACCGAGTAATTCCTGCACATCCTTTGGCTGTGCTCCATTAGAGAGCAGATTGGTTGTGTAGGTGTGTCTTAAAGCGTGGAAGTGAAAATTCTCAAATCCGGGGAGCTTTGCTTTGATAGTCCTGCAAACAATTCCGACTGTGCTTGGAGATTCATAAGCTCCGTCAGGTCTGATACATACAAGATTGATTTCCTGATAGTCCAGAGGAATATCGGCTGTACCATCTAAGTGATACAATTCATAATGCACTCTGTTTTTCTCTTTGACCTCTTTGTAATAATTTCTCTGATAGAGTTCTCCGTACTTTAAGGGTTGCTTGCGTTGCTCCTTTTTGGCTTTTCGCAGGATTTCAGTTAGAGTATCACCAAAATCTACGATACGGACTTTCTTTCTCTTTGTCGGTCCAATCTCAGTTTTGTGTCTTGCTCCATTGTAGCGGATGCTTCGTCTTACAGTTAGATACTGTTCCTCAAGGTTAATGTCCTGCCATGTCAGTCCACATACTTCGCCAAGTCGTAAACCTGTAAAATACGCGATCTGAATCGGTAGGATAGCTGGCTTGTTTTTCTTTTCCAGATACTCCATAAGCTGTAAATACTGTTCATAAGTGATTGGAGTAGTGTCAAGGGGTTCTTCGTCTTCATCAGCGAATAAGTTTACATCATCCGTCTTTTTCTTTAGAACAATATACTGCATTGGATTGAAAGTAATAAGCTGCTTTGGAAATACTGCAAAGCGGAATGACTGTTGCAATACTGCCGAGAAAGAGTGGACATAATCTTTTGTATATCCCTTTGATTCAAAATCTTCAACCTTGCCACCGAATACCAGAAGATCAAAAAATGCTTGTAAGTGTTCAGCGGTTACAGTCTTTAGCTTTCTCTTGCTGATAGGATGTTGCTTGATTCTTCCAAGAGCCTGTAAATAATTTTCAACAGTTCCATTACTAAGTGTACCTGTCTTTAACTCTTCCTCAGCCCACATATCAAGCAATTCGCCTAATGTGACATTTTCAGACTTTGCGACAAATCTTTTGGAATCGTAATCCTCCATAGCCTGTCTAAGCATCTTTTCTGTCTCAGCTTTACTTTCTGTGCCAGCGTATTCCTTTTGTACTAAGTTACCGCTCGCGTCCTCTACATAGAAGCGATAGTACCATTTCTTGCCTTTCTTTCTTACAGATCCTTTTGCCATAATTGTGACTCCTTTCGTTGTCGGCAATCGGAACTGATGAAATGCTTCTTGCGTGTAGGCATCTTGCAGGCATAGCCTGCAAGCCAATTCGTCGCTCGTCAAACAGATAAATCTGATGACTCGCTTGCACTCATTGTATCATAGCTCCGTCTGCCGTTCTATACCGAATCGAGATCTTTTTCTGATAAAAGATTGGCTAGTCGATTTTTCGCTGTCTCAGGATTTTTTGAATACAATCTTACAATATCGCCCATATCATTCAATGCGTTGACGGTGTGGGTGATTTCTCTAAGGAACATAATCTCATTGTATTCCTTATTTGATTCAAACCCCATAGTCTGGGCGAGTGCCTTGTTGTCTGCATTTCCTTTGAAATTCTTACAAGCGAACTGGAATGAATCCACGAACAGCTCGTATTCCTGTAACATCAGTAGTAGCAGGTCTTTGGAAAAATCACTTTCGGACTGTTCCATATCATAAGGGAGTTTATTCAGAATGGAAGTCATCACATCACGAATCTGTAATTCTCTTTTATCCGTAATGTCTGTTTCGTATTCGTCCGTCTCACCTTTCAGCCACTAAAGTTTGCACTCTCTATTGAAGAAGCAGCCGACTATACAGGTATTGGAAGAAACACTCTTAGAAAGCTGGTGGAATGGGAAAAGTTACCAATCCTTAGAGTTGGAAGAAAAATCCTAATTCGCACAGAGCGATTGGATGAGTTTCTAATACTCAATGAAGGAAAAGATTTACGAGACAGACACGCAGTAAAAGCTGTCCAAAGAACCTTGAAAAATGAATAAGGGACAGTCCTAAGACCATCCCTCTGGTATGTATCTGACCGAAGCCATGATATACCTACACGCAAATAGATTATAGCATGTGCTACTCCTCAGATACAACCAGAACTTTTGGAAAATGAGGACAAGAAGAATGTGCTTGGTATGAACTTTCATACCAATGTAGAAAAAAATGTATGGTCTTTCATACTAATGGCGAAATTTTCATATGAAGATTCATACCAATGTTAATTTTGGAAATGGTATTAACTTTCAAAGTAATATTTCCAAATGTGTATGAACTTCTAAATTAAAATCGCTGGAAGTGTATGAAAATTGCTACACAAGGGTGCCAGTGAGTGCAATAGTCCACCCAGGTGGTAGGACAAGTCCACCCAAGATGCAAAAGGTGTTATGAATAGTACACCCAAGTCAGAAATTGAAGTGGGTGCAATCATCCACCCAAGTGGTAAGACAAGTCCACCCAATTTACGAAAAGTGCTGTGAGAAGTCCTACCAATAGCACAGTGCTATTGTCAGCCCTAGGATAATAGTAGATCATTCTATTGTTTTGCTAAATATAATAGCAAAATTGCTATTGTCTCAAAAATGGGCGAAAATCAACAATAGTAAAAGTGCTATTGTTTGTGCTATTGTTTCGCTGAATTTCATAGCAGTTCTTCAAGCATTCCTGTTAAAAAAGGGTGCCGGATACGGCACATAAAAAGGTGTGCCATTTAAGGCACAAAAATATGTGCAGAGGGAACAATTACAGCTATAAGTGGACTTCCTAGACAAGCCCTCGGCGTTTGAGAGCGAAATACACCCATCGCACAAATCTTCGATTTGCACTCTGTGTATTTCGCACTGCGAGGCTTAGCCGCCACAAGGCGGATGTGTTCGCAAGATGAGTGCCTATGCACTCGCTCACAGGGAAAGTTTACTACTCACATCTCATCTTTCTTATCCGTCCTCTTTTCCTAAAAATGAATCTGGGAAAGGAGATACACAATGCAAAGAAATTCATTTGTGCAGATGTCAAAGCTCTCCAATGTTCGTGGAAGAATCTATTATATCTCCAGTGACAAAAAGCAGGAAAATCTCTATGCGGTATATGAAACAACAGATCGTAAATTTTGGACAGACCTTGCAAAGTGCAATCAGGCAGAATTTAAGAAAAGCGGTACAGAGGGAAAATGTATCGAAGCAAGAGAACTGATTATTGCTTTGCCAGAATCCTTTGTAGATTATTCGCCTGATGGACTGCTAAAGTATATGACGGATAAATTCAAAAGTCAGTATGGGGTTGATTGTATTGCAGCACTCCACCACAACAAGAGAAAGACGAATTATCATATCCATCTTATCTTTGCAGAGCGAAATTATCTTGATGAACCGATAGAAAAGATTGACAACATGAAAGCCCGACTTGAAAAAATCGTGCAGGAATATGGTTATCAAACAGTGGATGAGTTCTACAGATTATTCAATAATGCTTCATCTGATTACTACGATTACAAGGAAGAAGTGAAGAACTGGGAAGCTAAGTATGGTGAAAAGTCTCTCCAAAGAAAATTGGCAGAGAAACAAGCCGAGGTAAAGAAAAGGCAGGAAGAACAGGATTATATCTATCGACCACCAACGAACAGAGGGGCAAGATAAAAAGAGGTCGCATTGATAACGACCTCTTTTTATAAATGCTTAAAATAGTTTTTGTTAAATCGTTATTTCATACCATTAGCAGTTAGCAAAGCTGTCATTACATCAGCGGATTCCTGCATCCCGCGGGCAATCCATTCTTCAATCCATCCGTAAGTACCATAAGAAACAAATGCAGTCGTATAAGCTGCCATATTATCATATTCAGGTTTAGGACCAAAGAGAGAAATCATAACACTAAGAAATAAGTGGAAAAGATTTCTCTTTTTTAATAATAGATAAAAGCCTTTCTGGTCATATAGATGCTTAAATAAACTTCCATATAACTCTGAATTGGAATCGTGATTTTCTTTTTGATAATCGGTTTGCCATCCATGAATTAAATCTGAGATATATTCTGTTATAATTTCTTCTTTTGTGTTGTAATTACGATAAAAAGCATTACGACTGACTTGAGCAGTCTCGGAAATCAAACCTATGGAAATGTCACATAAATCGTAATCCTTTAATAATTTGATTGTTGCATTTTTTAGCTGTGTTTTAGCATATGTATTTTTTTCTTCATTGTTCACGACGTCACAAAACCTCCTGCTTTGTACCATTTTTTATTTTCTATTGACTTAACAACTTTGTGACGTTACAATTATGACATCACATTTGTTACATCAAATGTTATAGCAATTTTATTGATAAGTCAATAGTTAATTTACAGGAGGAAAACCGATGAAAGATTTTTTTACACCAAAGAGAATTATTATTCTTATCGTTATCATCATAATTGGTATTGTTTTGGGTCGATTGGCTGTGAGAGCTGTTCTCAACCTTATGCTTGGGGGTACTATGTTTGGAGGTGATTTTCTATGATGAAACAGAAGGGAAAGAAAACAGGAATGTATGTATTATTATGTATTGTTGTATTTGTTGTCAGTTTCGCGGGATCAGCACTATTTAAATTTACTCACAAATCAGCTGCAACGAGAAAATATATGGCAGATTGGAACGATGAGGTTGGAACAGTATATACAGATATAGAGTATGGAACAAAAGAAGCCAATAAATTTGATCTGTATGTTCCCGCAGATGTATCAAAGGATACTTATAATTTGGTCGTGTATATTCATGCTGGTGGTTTTACTACAGGTGATAAATCCGATGATAAGGAGATGTTACAGTGGCTGTGTTCAAAGGGATATGTAGCTGCTGGAATTAACTATACACTTCGTGATGATGAGCATCCAGATGCAAACATTTATACACAATCAATGGAAATAAAGGAAGCTATGCCATATGTTGTAAATGCGGCAAAAGAAAAGGGATATAATATTGATGCAATGGCAATGTCAGGTGGATCTGCAGGTGGATGTCTTGCTATGCTTTACGCATATAGAGATGCAAGTGAATCACCTGTACCAGTAAAAATGCTTTTTGAAGCTGTCGGACCATCCAGTTTTTATCCAGAAGATTGGAAATGCTATGGACTTGATCTGCCAGATCACAAAGAAAACGCAGCAGGATTATTTAGTGTAATGTCGGGAAAGAACATAACCGCAGATATGTTTGGGACAGTGGAATATGATGAAGTAATGAAGGATATTTCAGCCTTGTTGTGGGTTGATAAAAATACAGTTCCATCTATATTAGCATATGGAAAACATGATAAAGGACAACCTTATGAAAGCTCTATTCGTCTTGATCAAAGATTGACAGACTGCGGAGTCAAGCATGAATATATTGTTTTTGAGCATTCTGGTCATGGGTTACAAAATGATAGCAAGAAATACATAGAATACATGGAAAAGGTGGAAGAATACCTTGCTACCTATCTTCCGGTGGAATGATTGTGAAGGAGTTATTATAAAAAAAGACGCGTAAAACAATATTTCTGTCATTATAAAGAATCCGTTAAAAGAGGTCATTGTGACCTCTTTTAATTGTATATAGATAACTATAGGGAAAAAGAAAATAATAAAATAGAAAATCAGACTGAACTCATTACTAAATGGAATAACACGATATAGAAAATGTCAATTTGTAATTTATCAGCAGTCATTATAAATTAAATTTACAAGAATGAAAATACATCTAGCAGAAAGGATATTTTATATTATGGCGAAGAGATTATATTTAACATTGCTCACAATAATATTGACTGTATGCATGACTGCATGTGGCTGTTCCTCTGGGTCAGTAGTACAAAAGGTGGATTCAAACAAGGACGGTGGTAACACTTTGATTGTTTATTTTTCTCGTTACGGAAATATGAATGACAATGATAATGTTGATGCTGTATCATCTGCAAGCATCTTGCGAAAAGATGATCATTTGGTAGGAAATACGGAATATATGGCTCAGTTGATTCAAAAGCAGGTGGGCGGAGATCTGTATCTGGTTCAGGTCGAGGATGTGTATTCTTCTAATTATGACGAGACGGATAAGAGAGGAGCTAAGGAACAGAGACAAGGTGCACGACCAAAACTAATCAATCCAATCTCAAATTTGGATGATTATGATACTGTTTTTATTGGATTCCCGACATGGTATTATGATATGCCAATGCCATTATATTCGTTTTTTGATGATTATGATTTGTCTGGAAAAACAATTGTGATGTTCAACACCAGTGGTGGAAATGGAGCGGTTGATTGTGTAAATAAGGTATCACAATTAGAACCTAATGCGTCTGTCGTTGACAATGTTTTATCAGTTACACATTTTGATATTGATAATCTATCAGAAGATCAGGTAGAGAAGTGGCTTAAAGAAATAGGAATGAAGTAAACGGTGGTGAAATTTTATGATAATCAAAAAACATAGAAAAGGTATAAAAATTGGTATTGATGTGGCAATGACTATCCTGCTACCATTACTCATGGGATATTCGTTAATTGGAGAAGCGTTACATGAATGGATGGGAATGGCTATTTTTCTATTATTCATTACACATCATATATTAAACTGGAAACATAGAAAAAGGAAAGTAGCATTTCGCTGGTCCATTTTTTTCAATGAGTTGGTCAACGGACTGCTGGCAGTAATTATGATATTATTGCCAGTCAGTGGTATGCTTATGTCGAGACATTTATTTCCATGGCTTGATCTGGGAATACCGATGATTCTTATAAGAAGAACTCATATGCTACTGTCGTATCTTGGTTTTGTACTTATGAGTCTGCATATAGGAATGCACATGGAGACAGTATTCGCTATGACAGGATTGAATAAGAAAATAGCTCAAATGGGAAAATACAGGATAATAAGTATTCTGTGTCAGATTATCATCGTTATATATGGATGTGCTGCATTTATAAAGCATGACTTTATAGCGTATCTGTTTTTGCAAAGATACTTTGTATATATCGATTATTCAGAGCCACGAATACTCTTTTTCTTTGACTTTGTTGTGATTATGATGATGTTCGCAATTCTGGGATATTATCTCATAAAATTATTAAAGAAGCAGAAATCCGTCTAAATTGGCGGATTTTCTACTTCTTTTTAGTCTACAGGATAACCCATCACTTTTCTTACTTCTTTAGCAAGCAAGCAGGCAACCGGTGTAAATACCTGATATTTCTTCCAGATACCATACATCTTAGTGGTAAGCTGAGGTTCTAACGGGCGAAATGTAAGTGTGGTATTGTCGGTTGTTTCTACAAGTCCCTCAAAACCGAGGGCTATTCCCACACCTTCACGAACAAATACGAGTCCATTATTGGCAAGGTTAAAATTGGCAACCACATTCAATTTCTCGGTTAATTCACCGCCCCATCTAGGAATATCTGCTCGAAGTGCCTGCTCAGAACACATAACCGGATAGGGCAAAAGGTCTTCGATGGTAACAGATGATTTTTCTGCCAAAGGACAGTCCTGCGGCATATACACACCCCATATATCTTCTTCGGGAATCTCGATATAGTTATATCTGGACAAATCTGGTGGCTCTACGATAAATGCCAGATCAAGGACACCGTTTTCCAGTTTTTCAGCCACCTGTGAGGTATCTCCGCTGGTAATACGAAACTGAATCTGTGGGTAGGTTACATTTAAGTTTTTAACTGCTCTTGCAAGGTATTTAATCAGTTTTGATTCTGCACAGCCAATCGATACAATTCCACCTGTGATTTCATCCAAAGACCTAAATTCATTTTCAATCTTATCTGCAATTGCAAGAAGATCCTCTGCTCGTTTTCTAAGGATCATACCCTCTTCAGTAAGAGAAATACTTGTAGAACCTCTGTGAAAGAGCTGTTTTCCCAATTCATTTTCTAACTCTTTTATCTGTTTTGATAATGTGGGCTGGGTAACATGCAGTCGTTCCGCAGCTCTTGTCATGCTGCCTTCTCTGGCAGCTTCCAAGAAATATCTTAATACTCTGATTTCCATATGATTTCTCCATTTTAAAAGAATTACTATTTTATCCGTAAGTTGTTAGGTTTATATCCTGTATTATCATATCACAACTAGGTATTCCAAACAAGCATAACACGATATAGAAAATGTCAATTTGCTATTCAGCCCGCCTGCTCATATAATAATAACCAGAGAGGAGACAAACCAATGGCAGACATAACCAATAAGAAAGCAATGCTTTTACAGAATCTTCGGGACGCCGGATGTGATCAAAAAATGATCGATACCTGTATGAACATCGCAGACCAGAATGCTGATGCAAAAATACTGCCTCTCTTACAGGAATATCGAACTTGTCAACTGGACCGCGTGCACAGGGAACAGGATAAGCTTGAGAGTTTAGATTATTTGATGTATCAGCTGCAGAAACAAAGACTAGGACAAATATAAAAAGTGCAAAGGCACAGAAAGAGGTTAAATATGGATACAAGAACATTTAAGGTTTATGAGAACATCGAAATGAAGGAAGTAAGATTTAAGAATCGTTATGGTATCGAACTTGCAGGACATTTATATCTTCCGGAAAACTATACAGATAAGAAAAATCCGGCAATCGTAGTTTCCGGACCATTCGGAGCAGTGAAAGAACAGTCATCCGGTCTTTATGCACAGGAAATGGCAACAAAAGGATTTGTAACAGTTGCATTCGATAATTCCTTCTGTGGAGAAAGTGGTGGAGAAGTGAGAAATGTGGCATCCCCTGAGATTTTCACAGAAGATTATTCAGCGGCAGTTGATTTCCTTGGCACACTAGATTATGTAGACCGCAATCGTATCGGAGCCATCGGTATCTGCGGACTTTCAGGAATGGCAGTTACTGCAACAGGTGCAGACACAAGAATTAAAGCAGTTGCAACGGTTTCCATGTATGACATGTCAAGAGATATCTCTCGTGGTCATATGGACTACTACACAGAGGAACAGAGAACTAAGATCAAGGATTATCTCGGACAGAAGAGATGGGAAGATGCAGTAAATGGTACACATTCTCTCGGCTCTCATGAACTTTCCTTCACAGAGGATGGAGAAGTAAATACAGCAGCACCATCTCTGCCAGATCTTCCATTGGATGAACTTAGCAAGATGCTTCATCAGATGGACGAGACAACAGGAAGTTTCTTTGATTATTATGTTGTACGTGCTCGTCACGAAAGAGCAGTCAATTTTGTATCATCATGGACAGCAACAACACCGGTTGGATTTTTCGAGTATCCACTGATGACCAATATCAAAGAAATTTCACCAAGACCAGTTATGTTTGTAGCAGGAGAAAATGCACATTCACGCTATTATTCTGAGGATGCTTATAAGGCAGCCAATGAACCAAAAGAACTTGTAATTGTACCGGGAGCTAATCATCCAGACCTTTATGATCAGATGGATAAGATCCCATTTGATAAGATTACAGAGTTCTTCACAACAAACTTAAAATAATAGGCGAAGGTGGATATGCGATTATTTAAGAGTATTCGTCAGAAAAAGAAAGGTGGATCTATGAATATTTTAGTATTAAACGGAAGTCCACGACCAAATGGAAATACAAGTCAGCTCGTGAAAGCATTTACAGAAGGAGCAACAGGAAGTGGACATCAGGTAACGACCATTGATGTATGTAAGAAAAATATTCATGGTTGTCTTGCCTGTGAGTATTGCCATACCAAAGGAAATGGAACTTGTATTCAGAAGGATGATTTTGCTGAGGTGGCAGAGGTACTAAGGGATTCTGATATGCTGGTGCTTGCTTCACCGATTTATTATCACAATGTGACAGGACAGTTAAAATGCACAATCGACCGTTTTTATGCGCCTGTGTATCCTTATAAATTTCCAAAACTGAAAAAGATTGCGATGATTTTATGCTCTGGAGATCCAGATATGTATGAGGGTGCAAAATTCTCTTATCAAGGAGATTTTCTTGATTTCTTAAATCTGGAAGATATGGGAGTCCTTACGCTTGCAGGAAGTGTGACAAGGAGCAAATTGGAGGAAGCTAAAAATTTAGGAGCATCTTTATAAGAGATGCAGCAAAGGATTGGGGATATCTGCGTAGTTAGATATCCCTGTTTTGGTAGAAAAGGAGAATAATGATGAAAAAGATTTAATTCTGTATTGTCATGCTGGTGTCACTTTTAGCAATATCGGCATGTGGAAAAAATAATATACAACAAGAAGCTACTGAGCAGGAAAACTCAAATGTTCAGACGGAAGAAACAACAACACAATCAGTTAAGGATGAGGATAATATAGAGAAAAATACTGAAACAGAGGAAAAGGTAGGTGCATTTGATATGGATAAGAAAATAGTAAGATTAAATAGTGGATATGATATGCCAATCGTAGGACTTGGAACCTACGCATTGTCCGATGAGGAATGTTGCAACTCTATTCTTGCACTTCTTGAGAATGGTGGAAGACTAATTGATACCGCTTATATGTATCACAACGAAGCTGCGGTTGGAAGAGCTGTTCGTGATTCGGGCATTCCAAGGGAAGAGATTTTTGTGACAACAAAAATATATCCTTCTCAGTTTGGTGATCCGAAGGCAGCGATTGATTTAGCCTTGAAGACTCTTGACATAGAATATATTGACCTTATGCTACTTCATCATCCGGGGAGTGGAGATGTAAAAGCGTATAAGACAATGGAACAGTATGTTGCAGATGGAAAGATTAAATCTATAGGTTTATCAAACTGGTATATTGAGGAATTGGAAGAATTTTTACCACAGATATCGATTACACCAGCAGTAGTACAGAATGAGATTCATCCATATTATCAAGAGCAGAAGGTAATTCCTTATATTCAGAAAAAAGGAATCGTGGTTGAAAGCTGGTATCCGCTTGGAGGACGAGGTTGTACAAAGGAGCTGCTTACGAACGAAACAATTGTTGCTATAGCAGAGACTCACAATGTATCAGCAGCACAGATAATTCTTCGATGGGATTTACAAAATGGGGTTATCGTAATGCCGGGTTCAAGTAATCCGGATCATATAAAAGAGAATCTGGATGTATTTGGATTTGAACTGACAGAGGATGAAATGAATCAGATTCGTGCTTTGAATCGTGATGAGAAGCACGATTGGTATTAAGCATTGTATAGTATAAATACAAATAAGAATATAGCTCCTATTATCCATAAAGCGATACCCATAATCTTAAGTTAAGGTATTGGTGTATCGCTTTTGTGTCCATATAATGTGACTAGAAAGTCTATTTATTCCATATCAGCCGCATTTACCCAATCTTGCATCTCAGAATTAAGATACAGACGAGCATATTCTATCGGATCATCAATTGCAAGTGCATCCAACATTCTCTGAGAGTTGGGTGTCGTAATTAATTCATCTTCTGCCTTGCCGCAGTCAATCCGAAGAATGTAGCCGTTATAATAATTGATGTCTATGGTGTTGCGATATTTATTGTATTCAGCATGAACGATATTCATAATTTTAGTCCTTTCCTTAATCTTATCTGTTATAATTTACATTAAGAAGCGTAATCATCAGTTCCAGCCGATTTATATAATGTTATTAGCTGTTACCATATTTTCTTTCCCTTTTTTTTTCCCTTATGAGGGTTCATAACACGAGGGAAAAGGATATAATACAAGGGAAACCATAAGGGAAAGCTCACCTGCCAAAACTTTAGGAAAATCAAGGGATTGCGGATTTTTCAGTAACACCATATAATACGAATTAAGTGTTAAAGAAATTAAGAAATAACAATCGGGATTTGGCATTGATTCGGGGCTTTTGACTTTTAGGAGAGAAATCACTGCCAATAGGCACAGAAGAATTCTTCTGTATGGCCCGGTAGCGTAGAATTTCCGGCTCCTGAGTTTCACTTTTTGACTTTATTGCTTAATAAAGCAAGTTATAGCCACTGTTTTTGAAGCCTTGAAAAAATTGCTTGTGACTTTTTTGAACGCAGTGTAAGCAATCCCCCGCTTCAAAAGCGTAAGCTTTAAGCGGGGGGTATAAAGCTTACTAGTGTCAGAAGGGGTTAAAGCCCCTTCTGACAGGTGGCACAAAGTGCCACTGCGTTCATGAGGAAGTAGCGAAGCGGATTCCGAATGTCCGCTTTACATGAGATGTATAGAAAGGCACAAAACCCTGTCTACAAATGGGGAAAGGCTGTCTCTTCTTTTGAATTCTTGTGGCTTAAATTAGATTTCTTATTGCTTTATAGGCACAACGCGTCTTTTTACTCTAAATTTGGCTGTGGCTATAAGAGACCCAATTTGAATTCTTAGCCACATTCCCCCAATAAATAAGGCCCCGGAAGGGCGTTAATCCCGGAAATAGTGAGCTTCAAAGGAAAGGCCACAAATAAAGCTCCGGAAGGGAGCAAAAGCCACCAATTAGTGAGAATCCAATGAGAATCCCCACAAATCAAGAGTCAGCGGAAATTCCAAGAATTTCCGCAGAATCCCTACATTCCCCCCACACTTTAGCAAGCTACATCAATAACTTGATTTTTATTTTAAGTATGATAGAATACCCTACGTAGACAAGGGAGTCGTTAGCGAATAGCTTGCGACTCTTTTTTATTTGAAGGGATGATGTTGCTTAGAGGCTGCTTCAAAGAAACTTTTTTGAACGCAGTGTAAGCAATCCCCCGCTTCAAAAGCGTAAGCTTTAAGCGGGGGTATAAAGCTTACTAGTGTCAGAAGGGGTTAAAGCCCCTTCTGACAGGTGGCACAAAGTGCCACTGCGTTCATGAGGAAGTAGCGAAGCGGATTCCGAATGTCCGCTTTACAGGCAGAAGAGAAGTAACGCTTAGGAGATTTTATGAATATTTTTGACATTATGGGGCCAATCATGGTTGGACCTTCAAGTTCACATACAGCAGGAGCTGCAAGAATCGGTTATGTTTCAAGACAGCTACTTGGAGAAGATTTGAAGAAGGCAGAGATTTTACTTCATGGCTCCTTTGCTGCAACAGGAAAAGGACATGGTACAGATAAGGCCATAGTTGCAGGACTTATGGGCATGATGCCAGATGATGAAAGAATTCCAGATGCTTTTGAAATTGCAAAGGAAAAGGGAATTGAGATAAGCGTTGGAGAAGTTTTATTAAAGACAGAATATGCCAATGCTTGCCTATTAAATCTTGAATCGGTAAAGGGTAGAAGTTTAAGCATTGTTGCTGCATCTTTGGGAGGTGGAAGAATTTCTATTGAACAGATTGATGGGATTGATACACATTTTTCAGGAGATTATCCAACACTTATCGTCCACAATCTCGATCAACCAGGGCATGTAGCCGAGGTTACATCAACACTTGCTCATAAAAGTGTAAATATCGCAACCCTTAATCTTTACAGAGATAAGCGCGGCGGCTACGCAGTTATGATTGTGGAAACAGACCAAGATATTCCAGAAACAGCCATCAAATGGATTGAACATTTAGAAGGAATTATTAAAGTAACTTATATTAATATCGAGAAATAGAAAGAGGATTAAAATGGCTTATACAAGTATTGTTGAATTAGTTGATAATTGCAAAGATCCGGAAGAACTTATAGATAGAATCATCGCTGCCGACGCTAACGAGCGCGGAATTAATTGCATTGATTCTTTTAAACAAATGAAGACTCTTTGGGAGGCTATGCTTGCCTCAGTTAATAATTACGATGGCAGCCTTAAGTCTAATAGCGGCTTGTCAGGCGGGGATGCCAAGAAGTATGAGGATTTTCGTAATGCCGGAGGCGGTGTCGTTGGAGATTTGCTTGCAAACCTTATTAAAAATGCCCTCAAGGTTTCAGAGTCTAACGCTTGTATGAAGCGAATTGTTGCCGCACCAACAGCAGGTTCTTGTGGCGTAATTCCAGCGGTTTTGATTACTCTTTATAATCACAGAAAGGCCAATTTAGCTAGCTTCCAGCCAACTCTTATTAAGAATGAAAATGTATCAAAGGACGATAACAATTTCACTCTTGATGATAAAATCGTACGAAGCCTTTATCTATCGGCAGCAGTAGGCGAAGTTATCGCTTTTAGAGCATCAATTGCTGGTGCTGAAGGTGGATGTCAGGCAGAGATTGGCGCAGCAAGTTCAATGGCAGCTTGTGCCTTTGCTTATCTTAACGGCGGAAACATAGAGCAGATCATGCACGCCGGCGCTCTTGCTCTAAAGGCCTTACTCGGTCTTGCTTGTGACCCAGTGGGCGGCTACGTTGAAGTTCCTTGTATCAAGAGAAATGTTACTGGTGCTGCAAATGCAGTAACTTCCGCAGAGCTTGCTCTTGCTGGAATTGAAAGTAGAATTCCTTTTGATGAAGTTATAGATGCCATGGGAGAAATCGGCAGAAAGATGGATATCTCTTTAAGAGAGACAAGTACTGGCGGTCTTGCCATGACACCAACCGGTAGACAATACCTACCAAAGCAGGATTAAGCAAGTTGAACGCAGTGTAAGCAATCCCCCGCTTCAAAAGCGTAAGCTTTAAGCGGGGGTATAAAGCTTACTAGTGTCAGAAGGGGTTAAAGCCCCTTCTGACAGGTGGCACAAAGTGCCACTGCGTTCATGAGGAAGTAGCGAAGCGGATTCCGAATGTCCGCTTTACATAAATATATAAGATAACGAACTCCGGAAAGCGTATGCTTTCTGGAGTTTTTTGATTTCTGGGCTTCGAAGCCCTTTATTCTCTCGCTACTTAGTGTGTCACTTCCCAACTTGCTCAGTTAATCGCTGCTTTCCGGGCTTCGAAGCCCTTTATTCTCTCGCTAAAATGGGTTTTGTGGCTAGAAACTTCAAATATGGAGATTTTGGCCATAGGCAAAATTGAATAAAAAAGACATGGTTTGGCTATAACCCGGGAATATAAGAAAAATAGTCACGGCTTTAAAGCCAGTAACTAGCTTCTTGAAAGCCTAAAAGGACGGATTTGTGCTTCTTTCTAAAGAATACTGGAAAAAAGTCACAAGGAAATTTTTTAGCTTTTAAAATCTTGTGCCCGTAAACCTTAGTTTCTTGGTGAAAAAGTCAATTTACGAGATTTAAAAACCGAAAATGAAGTGCTCCCGGGACTAACAGAAGAATTCTTGGGTGCCTGTTATACTGCGATTCGCTCCAAAAAGTCAAAAACCCCGAATCAGCGCCAAACCCCAATTTAGCAAGTAGTGGCCACAAATAGCAATTTCTCTCCAAAAAGTCAAAAGCCCCGAATCAGTGCCAACTTCCAATTTAGCAAGTAGTGGCTACGGAAAGTAAAAACGCCCCCAAAAGGCACAGCCCCCGCCCCGACACCAAACCCCGATCTAGCAAGTCCAGTCCCATATACAGCAAAACCGCCCTAAAAGTCGTTTCTCCCACTAAAAAAAGATGGCCAAAGCGCTCCGCGCTTCGCCATCTTTTCCCTATTTGCCATATTTCACAATTTCGAAATTTACACAATCCGAATCTATCCCAAAGCCACATCCAACACCATCATAAGGCCAAAACCAATGGCAAAAGCTAGTGTTGACCAGTTTGAGTGCTCGCCCTCGGAAGCTTCAGGTAACAATTCTTCTACAACTACGTAAACCATTGCGCCAGCTGCAAAAGAAAGAAGGTAAGGTAGGATTGGAACCATTAACTTTGTAAGTAAAACCGTAACGATTGTTCCGATAGGTTCCACAACACCTGAACCAAAGCCGTATATAAAGGCTTTCCACTTGCTCTTTAATTCATGTCTTAAAGGAAGGGAAATAATTGCGCCTTCTGGGAAGTTCTGAATTGCAATACCGATTGCAAGAGCAAGTGCTCCTGAAAGAGTAATTGCGCTTTCCCCTGAGATGTAGGCTGCAAGAGCTACACCAACGGCCATGCCTTCTGGGAAATTATGCAAAGTTACTGCAAATACAAGCATTGTACTTTTTGGTAAGTTTGCATGTAAACCCTCAGGTTTATCACTATTTGCGTGAAGATGAGGGAGTATAAAATCGATTAAAAGTAAGAATAAAATACCAAGCATGAAACCCACTAATGCAGGTGCAAAAGCAAGTTTGCCCATTGGTTCACATTGTTCCATTGCAGGAATCAGTAAAGACCAGACAGAGGCAGCCATCATAACGCCTGCCGCAAAACCTGACATGATCTTTTGAATCAAAGGATTCATGGTATCATTCTTAAACAGAAAAACCATCGCAGCACCTATAGTTGTTCCAAGAAAAGGAATCAAGATGCCTATGATTAGTATGTCCGTGTTGCTAAGTACCATATTGTTCACCACTTTCGTTTTAAGTTAAGTCTACAATACAATAGTATAAGAAAAAAATCAATCTTAATAATAAAATATGATATTATTTCTCAAAATTCTCTTTCGTTCATAAAATATCCATAGTTTTAGAATATAATCCAATTAGATTTAAGATTATACAATTTAATATCAAATGTATAGCGTTAAGGAGGAACTCTATGAAAAAAATTTTAGCGGTAACATTATCACTTTTATTAGTTTTCAGCTTTACAGCATGTAAGAGCGAAGAGACAACAACTAGCGATAGTGAGACAACAACAGCGGTTTCTGAGGAGACTAGTGAAAATGCAACAGAGTCCGTAGCAGCAACAGCGACTAGCTACGAAGTAGATACCGAAAAGTTAGAAGTTAAGGATGTTAACGGAAACACTATTAGTTCAGGTTCGGCAAGCGTATCCTTTAGTGGTACAAAAAAGACTATTAGTGCAGCTTACCTTATTGATGGAGTAGAAGTTGAGATTAGTGCTGGTGCTTATGAGTCAGCATCAAGCTCTTCAGATCAGGTAGTATTTTTAGTTGTAAATGGCGGTAAGCTTACAATTACAGGTACAGCAAGCAAGTACGTAGGAATTACCAAGACAGGCTCTGCTGCCTCATCAGGACAGGTGGGAGATGACTATAATTTCTATGGCATTAACAGTGGAATAGTTGTTGCAGGTTCAGGCTCTGAGGCAACAATTCAGTATGCATACATTTCCACTGCGGCAAATGGCTCAAATGCGGTAGTTAGTACAGCCGGGGCAACAGTTAACATTTTAAATAGTGAAATTGAAACTACAGGAAGTGCAGGCTCAAGAGGTCTTCACGCAACTTACGAGGGCACAATTAATGCAGACACAGTAAAGATTACAACTCAAGGCTCGTCATGCGCTAGCCTTGCAACAGATAGAGGTGGCGGAACTGTAAATGCCACAAATATGACCCTTGAAACCAATAGCTCAGGTTCACCACTTGTCTACTCAACAGGAACAATCAATGTTTCTAATTCAACAGGTGTGGCAAACAATGCTCAGATGGTAGTTGTTGAGGGCGGAAGTTCGGCAAATGTGGACAGCTGCGTATTTAGTTGTACAGGTAGTGGTAATAGAACCGGTACTTCCGAGTCAAATAGCTCATCTCACGTGATAGATGCAGGTGGAATCTTCATCTATCAAAGTTTCTCAGGGGATGCAAGTGATGGTACAGATTACTTCACAGCTACAAATTCAACCTTTACTGTAACAACTGAGGGCGTTCCAATGTTTTATATTACAAATATTAGCGCTGAAATCACCCTTAATGGCAACACCTTTAATAGTGCCTCAACAGATGATTATTTCTTGATTGCTGAGGGTACAAACCAGTGGGGCAAATCAGGTTCTAACGGCGGTAAGGTTGTTATGAGCATTACTAATCAGGATTTATCAGGAAAATCTGTCTTTGTAGGCTCTGCATCTTCAAGCCTTAGCATAACTGCTACTGATTCAAGCTCAACTGCAGTAAATAAAGTACAGTAGGGGTGTAGGAGTAAGCTTCAGAGATATATTTTCACAAATAATTATGCATTAAAGATAACAACTATTGAGAATTCTTCGCAAATCTTGTAGAATAGGAAAGATAATATTTTTGTTTTAAGGAGATTTGTAATGAGAATAGCTGTAACATATTCAAATGGCAATGTTTTCCCACATTTTGGTAAGACAGAAGAATTCAAGGTTTACGAAGTTGAAGATAAAAAGGTTCTTTCAAGCGAAGTAATCAGCTCTAATGGCGCAGGTCATGGCGCACTTGCTGGTGTACTAAAGGATCAGAACGTTGATATTCTTATTTGTGGCGGTCTTGGTGGCGGCGCTCTTAACGCTTTAGGAGAAGCTGGTATCGAGGTTATTGCTGGTGCAGAAGGTAACACAGATGCAGCAGTAGAGAGCTACTTAAAGGGTGAATTAGTTTCAACAGGTGCTAACTGTGATCATCACGATCATGAGCACGGTGGCGAAGAGCATACATGTGGAGACCATGGTTGCGGACATCATGATCACCATGAAGAGGCTAAGGAAGAAGAAAAGAAGGAATGTAACTGCGACGATTCTGAAGAAGAATGTAGCGGTTCATGCGAGAGCTGTTCAGGATGTTCTGGTGAGCCAGAAGTTATCTATGAAGGTAAGAACGCTGGTAAGACAGTAAGAGTTCACTACAAGGGTACTTTAAATGATGGTACACAGTTTGACTCATCTTATGATAGAGGACAGCCACTTGAGTTCTTAGCTGGTGTTGGTATGATGATTAAGGGCTTTGATAAGGCAGTAGTTGATATGGAAGTTGGAGATAAGGTTTCAATCCACCTTTCACCTGAAGAAGCTTACGGTATGCCAAGCGAAAGCAACATCATTAAGTTAAAGATTAAGGACCTTCCAGGTTCTGAAGACTTAGAAGTTGGTCATCAGGCTTATTTACAGAACGCTTACGGCGGAGCTGTAGCTGTTAGAGTAACAGAGAAGACTGAAGAAGATATCGTATTTGATGCTAACCACGAATTAGCTGGTAAGGAACTTAATTTCGATATCGAATTAGTTAGCGTTAAGGAAGACTAATTAAGATTAAGATTTAGATTTAATTTCATATAATAAAAAAGCACTCAAGAAATTTTGATATATACCATCTTTACTGGACACATATCAAATCCTTGAGTGCTTTTTATTTATTCTTATTTATAGCGTAAAGCGGACATTCTAAATCCCCTTCGCTACTTACCTATGAACGAAGTGACACAAGTTCTGGCTTATCTATTACAAGGTAATATCGCTCCATAGTGCTTAATTTATCGCAATCTTCCCAGGTGTAATAATATTTTTTTAGGGCTTGATCCAATCTTTGATAAATTCCAAAACATTCAGGATCTAAGCCGATTTCTCGAATGAATCGTGCCTTATCTACTTTAAACATAAATAAATATTTAAAATAGCTGTAACCCTTAATACTAAGAATTTTTCTTAGAAGCTTTTTTCTTTTTGGGCTATTATCAATCTCTGCATTAGTCATATCTTTTAGATAATAATTGTAGGAGTTAAGCCTTTTAGCGTCTTCTTTAAGATAGTTAAAGCGTCGAAGTTCATAGGCAGTACGATAATCATCTTTTTGTTTGATTTCAGCCTTTTCTTTGTTGTAAGCATTAAGGTAAGCCTTATTGTAGTTGTTATCATCTGCCTCATCCGGTAAAGAAAACATTCAGTCATCATCGTCGTCATCATCATTATCTAGATTATAAGTACGTCTAAAATCCTTCTCGAAATCTTCTTCGTAGAAAGCACGCTCTTTCCTATCAATATGTCCGTCACGATTAAAATCATAACCTTCATGCCTCATTTTATCTTCGTAACCATCTAAGATATCATCTAAAAATCCCATAAGACCTCCTAACCTGCAATTTCTCTTGCAACGAAAACGCCACTAGCGGATGCATGTGATAATGAGTGAGTAATTCCGCTACCATCACCAATTACATATAGCCCCTTGTAATTTGTTTCAAGGTGCTCATCTACTAACACTTCCATGTTATAGAACTTAACCTCCACGCCATAGAGGAGTGTGTCATCATTGGCAGTACCAGGTGCCACCTTATCAAGGGCGTAAATCATCTCAATAATGCCATCTAGAATTCGCTTTGGAAGTACAAGACTTAAGTCGCCAGGGCTAGCATTCAGTGTAGGAGTTGTAAAGGACTCGTCAATATCTGACTGAGAACTTCTGTGTCCCCTAATTAAATCACCGAATCTCTGAACAATAACGCCGCCCCCAAGCATGTTGCTTAGTTTAGCAATACTTTCACCGTATCCATTGGAATCCTTAAAAGGATCAGTAAAATGTTTTGCTACCAATAGGGCAAAATTTGTATTATTTGTCTGCTTTTCAGGGTCTTCGTAGCTGTGGCCGTTAACTGTAACAATACCGTTTGTGTTTTCATTTACCACAGCGCCCCTTGGATTCATGCAAAATGTACGAACTAAATCTTCGTATTTCTGAGTACGATAGACAATCTTGCTTTCATAAAGCTCATCAGTAATGTGGCTAAAAACCTCAGCTGGAAGCTCAACTCTAACACCTAAATCCACACGATTAGATAGTGTGCTAATGTGTAGCTCCTTACATACCTTTTCCATCCACTTACTGCCGCTTCGACCTACGCTTATGATACATTTTCCACAAGTAAAGCTCTCCTTAGGACAGACAATCTCGTAGCCAGATTCAAGGGCCTTCACAGTCTCAACGGCTGTATCAAAGTAAAAATCCACCTTGTCTTTTAGATAGTCATAAAGATGCCCAAGGACGATGTAGTTTATATCAGTGCCTAGATGTCTTACAGAGGCATCTAGTAGGTGAAGTCCGTTCTGGATACAGAGCTTCTTAAAACCTGTGCCTGCAGTAGAGTAGAGCTTTGTGCCCTCCCCACCATATTCAAGGTTAATCTTGTCCACGTATTCCATAAGCTCTAGGGCCTTGTTTTTACCGATGTATTTGTAAAGAGTGCCACCAAAGTCGTTAGTGATGTTATATTTTCCATCTGAAAATGCGCCAGCCCCTCCAAATCCACTCATGATAGAGCAGCTATTGCAGTGGATGCAGGACTTAATTTTGTCCCCATCAATAGGGCAGTGCCTCTTTGCAAGTTCGTGGCCTTCCTCAAAAACCGCCACTTTTAAGTTAGGAGATAGTTTAGTTAATTCGTAGGCTGAGTAAATACCACCAGGACCAGCTCCAATAATGATTACGTCGTAATTCATACAATCACTTCCTTCCTTTGGTTTTAAACATGTAAAATAGCCCTTTGCATAGGATGTAAGGGTATATTTCAATACTATTTAAATTATATCATAGTTTATTGAAAATAATAAGATTTTAATCCCTTCTGACACTAGTAAACTTTATACCCCCGCTTAAAGCTTACGCTTTTGAAGCGGGGGATTGCTTACACTGCGTTCAAAATATAATCTGCCTGACTATTAGCCTGCTGCAAAAAACCCCGACTAGAAATATCTAGCCGGGGCCGTGAAAAGAAAAAAGTTAAAATGAAAACTAAATTGTCAAGACTCGCTTGCGAGTCTTGCGCGCCGGATTCGGGTCTGGTTCAGCAGACAAATTCCTGTCCGAATCCGTGCGCATCCTCGCGGAGCGTTTAACTCAGTCGGAGCTTGTACTCCGACTGTGTTAAAGAGCTGTGTAACCACCATCAACTGGTAAGATAAGACCATTTACATATGAACTCATCTTAGATGAAAGGAAGATTGCTGCTGTATCAAGCTCGCCTTCCTTACCATATCTTGAAAGTGGAATCATTGTCTTAGCATATTCCTGGAAGTACTCAGAATCGAGTGTTTCCTTTGTAAGTGGTGTCTCAAAGTAGCCAGGGCAGATGGCATTTACATTGATTCCCTTCTCACCCCATTCAGCAGCAAGTGCACGAGTTAAGTTAACTACGCCACCCTTTGCAGCATGATATGGAGAAGCTGGAGCAATCTTGTTACCAACTAAGCCATACATTGAAGCAATGTTAATGATTCTACCGTACTTAGCAGGTAACATTGCCTTCTTAGCTACGGCACGAGCCATCTTGAAGGAACCGAATAAATCGATGTTAAATTCGCCTTCAAACTGCTCATCTGTAATTTCTTCAGCAGGTGCAACTGCGCCTGTACCTGCATTATTTATAAGGATGTCGATACGACCAAATTCCTTGCAAACCTGGTCAACGGCTGCTTCTACTTTACTTGTGTCTGTGATATCGCAAGGAATTGCAAGTGTCTTAACACCGTATTCTTCAGCAATTTCCTTAGCTACCTGATCGATTAATTCCTTACGACGAGCCAATGCAACGATATTTGCTCCCTGATTAGCAAGAGCCTTTGCGAGCTGAACGCCTAAACCTGTTGAGCATCCTGTTACAATGGCAACCTGACCTGTGAGGTCGAAATAATTTGTCTTCATAATAATTCCTATGCCTCCTGTATTAAAATTAAACCATAAATATGTATATTATTATACTATAAAAAAATACATATTGCTGATAATTTTTGTTAAATAAGACTATATCAATACCAAAATACTATACAGGTAGGAGTGTAGTACTATTTATGCTTTACAAGTGAACTTATAGTATGCTAGACTACCCTTAAAATATTTTTTAAAGTTTTTGCAAATGAGTGGGACATAGTATATAATATTTTTATACATTTCGTATACAATAAAATAATATTAGGAGCGATTGGGTTTATGAAGGGAACTATTCTTACATTTCTTAAGGGCCTAAAGACTAAGTTGGGGGTTAATGCGCTAAGTCACAGTATTACTAGTATTGTGGGAACAAAAGTGGCAATAGCTTCTAGTGTTGTAATTGCAACATCTGCGGTGGCAGTAGGTGGTACTGTAGCGGCAATTACTATTCATAATGAGTCTAAAAATGCAGCCAAAGCAGCAACTGAAGTGGCAGCAGACGTGTCCAATGGGGATTTGCTTAATGCAGTCCTTCCGTATTCAACAGACGATGCCGACACTATTTCTAATGAAGAGGTTTACGCATCAAGGGAAGAAGTTAACGACGAGGCTATTCTAGATATGATTTCAAATACTTCTCAACCCGTTAAAATTATTAACTATGAAGATTTGGATATTGGAGCAGATGATTCTACAAATGATGCACCAACCGGTGAGGTTGTAGAAGAAACTGCTTCCAATTCAACAAACATTTATGAAACTAGTGGTATCGTAAAGGGTATCGATGTTTCAAAATGGCAGGGTGACATTAACTGGTCACAGGTAGCTGCTTCAGGTGTTAAATTTGCCATTATTAAATGTGCAGGTAGATCTACAGGCGAGGCAGGTACCTTATATGAAGATCCAAAGTTTGAAAAAAACATTCAAGGTGCTATAGCAAACGGAATTCAAGTAGGTGTTTATTTCTTCTCACAGGCTTTAACAGTTGAAGAAGCTTATGAAGAAGCATCTATGACAGTTCAGCTTATTAGAAAATATCAGATTACTTATCCAGTAGCCTTTGACTGGGAATCAGCAAGTGGATATAGAGTGTCAGGAAAGCTAGGAAGACAGCAGCTAACTGATATTTGTAATACCTTTGCTGGGGTAATTTCAAGTTATGGATATACTCCAATGATTTACTTTAACCGTAATGATTGGAGAAATGCAGTTAATACATCAGAACTTACAAGCAAGTATAAGACTTGGCTTGCAACATATTACAATGCCTATTATTACACATCTACAGCATGGGATTATGGTAATTCAGTTCCAGAATATCCAGATATTCCTTATGATATTTGGCAGTATGGTGTTACTGATACTGTTCCAGGTATTGATGGTTGGTGTGATATGGATATTGCTTTCTTTAGCTATGGAAATTATCAGGTTCAGGGTATGCAAGACCCGTATATTAGTTTAAAGAGAGATAGTTTTAGTTTAATTGAAGGCTGTGACCTTAATGGTAATAGCTTGCCGGCAAATAATGACGGTGGCGATTACGCAGCTTATTTAAGAGAGAATGCAACAGGTAAAAACTGTATCGGATATGATGCTAATCTATCTATGGTAATAACGAATTCTTCTGGAAATGAGGTAGATTACTGGACAGCGATTCATTCTCCTGGACGCTACACAGTTACTTATAGCTTTGTGGATCCTAGGAATGGATATATAACAAAAGCGGCAACTTTAGTCGTCACGACTAAACCTACGGAGCCTGAAACAACGACAGAGAGCCCATCTGAGACCAATAGTGAAGGTCAGTCTGAAACAGGTAGTGAATCTGGTTCTACGGATGTAGAGACCACTAGTAGCGAGGACGGCAGTACAGAAAGTGGAAGCACTGAAGCAAATAGCACAGAAGCCGGCAGTACAGAGGGCACAAGCACAGAGGGTAATACTAGCGGTTAACATATTAAGCGTTAGTTAAGCAACTAAAGTTCATAAAATTTTGAGGCGGTAAACAAATGAGTTTACCGCCTCTTTTTTTATTTTGATTATTATTTTTAAGTTAGTAGTCATCTGATAAAATCACCTTTCTCTTATCAGACATTTCCTGTAGCTGTTCAATGATTACCTCTTTATTAATAGATTCTAGCTCTTCCGCTTTCTTTATGAGGTAAGCTAACTTTTCATCATTGTTTGTTTCTATATATAAACTTGCTAGGTCATAGTAATTTGACTTAATATCTGTTCCTAGTTCAATTCCTGTTTCTAAATAAATAGCCGCTTTATCCTTAAAACCTAGATTAATTAATTCATGTCCAATAGTGGATAGATTTTTAATAAGTGTGGTGTAATTGTCATCATAACTTGATAATTCTGTTAAATTAGCGGCTCCGTACTCCATTTTCAAATCTGTATTGGAAATAGAGGAGAGATTAAGTATCTTTTTCTCTCTTAAACTTTCAAGTTCCTCAAATCTTCGCATTAAAGTTTTATTTTCTGACACCGCTAGGTCAAATTGGGCATCCCCCTCATTTAATTGTGGAAGATTATTAGGAATTGTTATATAATTTAACTTGCTTATGTCTTGTTTTCGGGTAAGATTCGCTTTCGATTCCTTATCCCAAAAGGCTTTGGTACGCTGTTCTTGTTTATTAGAACCGCGTCTAAGTAAAAAATTAAAGATTACAATCATTACGAAGATGTATGGTAGTAATAATCTCATAAATGTCACCTCGGAGGTAGTATGATAAATTTTAATAATAAGAAAAATAAAAAAATTCTAGTAATTGTCGTAGTAATACTCGTTCTTGCAATGATTATTCCTATGCTTTATTCGTTGATTCCTTAAAAGGTCATCACATCATTTTTTTTAAGTATAGCATACAAATACATTAACAATCAACGATAAGTGGAGGAAACATGGATTTAGGAAGAATTAAGAGTTCTATTTTTGATAGATCTGTTTTTAAGCTTATAAAAGACCGTCAGAGTAAGGAAATTAAAAGAGCTTACTTAGGTCAGCAAGCTGCAACTAAAAAACTTGATAATGCAAATGTAGTAACAAGCCTTAGCTCTAAGCCAATGGCGGTTTATGACGTGGCCAATAAGTTGGCGGCTAGTGGCGCTAAGCTTGATTATGTAACTGTGAATATAGTAATGGATGCTGCATCTAGAGAGATTAGATTAAAGGAAATCATTAATGATCTTGAGGAGCAGTGCAGACATTTTAATATAACTATTGCCCAGACAGATGTCAGGGTGAGTGCACGAGCGATTAAACCAATAGTGACAGTCTTTGGTTTAGGTCATGCACAAGTAGAAACTGATGAAAGTTTTAAACTTACTGAAAGCTATAAACCAAAACCAGAGGATGTAATTGTGGCTATTGGTGTTATAGGACTAAGTGGTATCAGACGTGTGATTAAGGAGAAGGAAGAGGAAATCCTTAAAAGATATACAAGAGATGTTCTTGATAAGGCTCTAGCTAAATTAGAGGAATTAGATACAACTAGTATTTCTGATTTAGTATATGAAGAGTTTAGAAAAGAAGGTATTAAGGGAAATGTATACTCTTTATCTGAGGGTGGCGTAATTGACTGCCTTTGGAATATTGCTGAGAAGAATCACATTGGATTTGAAGTTGATATCAGAAAAATTCCTGTAAGGCAAGAGATAATCGAGATTTGTGAAATGTTTTCTATTAACCCTTATGAGATGGAATCCATCGGAAGTTTGTTAGTGACATATTCAGGAAATTATGGTATAGTAAATATATTAAACGAAAAGAATGTGAAAGCTTTTGAAGTTGGTTGCTTTAAAAGTGATAACAAAAAAATATTAAGAAGCCTTTCAGATGAAAGATTTGTTGAAATGCCAGGACAGGATGAAATTTATAAAGTGATTAATAACTAGATTATCTAGTTTTTAAAGTTATAAGAGAAGGATGTAAATTATGAGAGACAAGATTTTAAATATGCTAGAAAAGAATGGTCGTATCGACATTCATGACATGGCAATTATGTTAGGTTTATCAGATGCAGAGGTTGCAAATGAAATCGCAGACATGGAAAAAGAACATGTTATTTGTGGTTACAATACTTTGATCAACTGGGATAAGACAGATGATGAGAAGGTTACAGCTCTTATTGAGGTTAAGGTTACACCTCAAAGAGGCTTAGGCTTTGATAGTATTGCAGAAAGAATCTATAACTACGAAGAAGTAACAAGCGTTTACTTAATGTCAGGTGGTTTTGATTTCACTGTAATTATAGAAGGTAAGTCTATGAAATCGGTGGCACAGTTTGTTCATGCGAAGCTCGCCCCTATGGAATCAATTCTTAGTACTTCAACACATTTTGTATTAAAGAAGTACAAGGATTATGGAACAGTATTTGAGGCAGAGAATAAGGACGAAAGGATGTTAGTGACACCATGAGAAACCCACTTTCAAACAAGATAATGGGCATCCAGCCATCAGGAATTAGAAAGTTCTTTGATATTGTTAGTGAGATGCCGGATGCAATTTCATTAGGCGTAGGCGAGCCTGATTTTGATACTCCTTGGAATGTAAGAGAAGAGGGTATCTATGCATTAGAGAAGGGTAGAACCTTTTACACATCTAATGCAGGTCTTAAGGAACTAAGAATCGAGATTTGTAGCTACCTTAAGAGAAAATATAACTTATTATACGATCCAATTAATGAGACTATGGTCACAGTTGGTGGTAGTGAAGCTATTGATGTGGCACTTAGATGTATGGTGGATCCAGGAGATGAAGTTTTAATTCCACAGCCAAGTTATGTATCATACTTACCTTGTGCTGTTATGGCAGATGCAAAGCCAGTAATTATCAATCTTAAGGCAGAGAATGACTTCAAATTAACTCCTGAAGAGTTAGAGGAAAATATTACTAATAAAACAAAAATTTTAGTTTTACCATTCCCTAATAACCCAACAGGTGCTATAATGAATAGAGATGAATTAGCGAAACTTGTCCCATTAATAATTAAACATGATTTATTTGTAATTTCAGATGAGATTTATTCTGAGCTTACATATGGAAAAGAAAGACATGTTTCTATTGCAGAATTCCCTGGAATGAAGGAAAGAACAATAGTTATTAATGGATTTTCAAAGGCTTTTGCCATGACTGGTTGGAGACTTGGCTATGCATGTGGACCAACACCTATTATTAAGCAGATGATTAAATTACATCAGTTTGCTATTATGTGTGCTCCTACTAATAGTCAGTTCGCAGCTGTGGAAGCTTTGAAGAATTGTGATGAGGATGTAGACAAGATGGTGGAGGCTTACGATCAGAGACGTAGGTATCTTGTGAATGCATTTAAGGAGATGGGATTGGAATGTTTTGAACCATTTGGGGCGTTCTATATATTTCCTTCAATCAAAAAGTTCGGTATGACATCAGATGAATTTGCAACTAAGCTTCTTATGAAGAAGAAATTAGCAGTAGTGCCAGGTACAGCCTTTGGAGACTGTGGTGAAGGTTTCCTTAGAATATCTTATGCATACTCAATAGACAACTTAAAAGAAGGCTTAGGAAGAATTAAAGAATTTATTTCAGAATTAGAGTCTAAGTAAGTTAGGGTCTGAGCTTGGATGAATGGTTTACTTGGATTTGTTTTGAAATAAAGTAACAAGAGAATCAAATTAATCCGAAGGAGGATATATATATGGCTGATATTAACGTAGATTACATCAACCCTTTTCTTATGGCAGCAGTAAGCATTTTTAAGGATGCCTGTCAGATGGAGCTTAAGGTAGGAAAACCATATGTAAAGACAACCGAGTTTGAGGGTGATTCAGTTATTATTATGATTGGTGTCACAGGGGAAATGAGAGGTCAGGTGCTTATTGCTCTTACATATCAGAAGGCTTTAACAGTAGCTTCAAAGATGATGATGGGCATGCCAGTAGCTGAACTTGATGATATGTCTACAAGTGCGATTTCAGAGCTTGGTAATATGATTATGGGTAATGCAGCAACAATTCTTTCTACTAAGGGTATTGGTATTGATATTACACCACCAACTCTATGCAGAGGTGCAATGAAACTTACTCAGAATTATACAAAGAATATATGTATTCCACTCAGCTATGAAAACGATACAGCCATGGAACTTGATATTGCTGTAAAGACAGAATAACTTAGATTTCAATTAGTTTATTTTAAAGCCAAAGTTAGTAAAATAGCTTTGGCTTTTTTGTTATTTGCGAGTATAATTTCATGTGGGAATAAATTTTAAGGAGTTTTTAATGTTAAATATAGTACTACATGAACCAGAAATGCCTGCAAATACAGGAAATATCGGAAGAACTTGCGTGGCTATTGGTGCCCGCTTACATTTAATAGAGCCTCTTGGCTTTATTATCAATGATAAAACTTTAAAAAGAGCCGGTCTTGATTATTGGGACAAGCTTGATGTCACAGTTTATAGAGATTATCAGGATTTTCTAGATAAGAATCCTAATGCTAAGATCTATATGGCAACTACAAAGGCGCATAAGACATATACACAGGTAAAGTATGAGGAAGATGCCTATATTATGTTTGGTAAGGAAAGCGCTGGTATTCCAGAGGAAATCCTTGTTGATAACGAGGACACTTGCGTAAGAATTCCAATGTTTGGGGATATTAGATCTTTAAACCTTTCTAATTCAGTTGCTATTGTTGCCTATGAGGCCATGAGACAGCAGGGCTTTACTGATTTGAGTTTAGAGGGTGAACTTCATAGACTTCATTGGAAAGAATAATTGAGGCGGCCTTTAAGTTGTGATACAATTATTTATATATTTAAAAAATGCTTCGGAGGCCGTATGAAACATATTTTTATTGATCTTGAAATGAATAATGTGGCTAAGGAACATAAAGACTTTATTAAAATTAGTAGACAGGAAACCATTGAAATTGGTGCTGTTAAATTAGATGATAAATATGAGCTTGAGGACGAATTCAAAGAATACGTAAAGCCTCAGTATAATACCATTATAGAGCCGAAATTTGTGCATTTAACTGGCATTACTACTGCTGACGTTTCGGGCGCAGATACATTTGCTAATGTACTAAGAAGATTTATAAAGTGGTGTGGTTCCGACTATAAGATTTATTCGTGGAGCGATTGTGACAAGGCTCAATTACTCCATGAAATAAAAGCCAAGGGATTAGTTGAGTTTGACACAGATCCAGGACTTAACTATATGTATGACAACTGGATAGATTATCAGAATGAATTTAAGAAGGAGCTCCATTTAAGCCATATCATGTCCTTATCAAAGGCTGTGGATTTAAGTGGCCTTGCCTTCCAAGGTAAAGCCCATGATGGTTTAATTGATGCTAGAAATACCGCGCTTTTATTTAGAGCTTCGAGAAATTCAGAGGATTATGCGAAGATGCGAAAGGCCTTTACTGAAGCCTTTACACCTACAGTATTTACAATGGCAGATTTAATTGATTTTAGTCAGCTTAAATTTGATGATGAGGATAGCAGTTCTCAGACAAACAATTCAATAACGAATAGTAATGAATAATGGCGCAGTTTTGTGCCATTATTTTTTTTAGCCTTATACTATACACTTGTATTTACCAATCTATTTGCATAAAAACAATTATAGATATATAATAAACTTAGACTTTTGAGAGAATTTAATAGGATTAAATAGAGGCGATTAGGAGCATTAATATGGGAATCGTGAAGTTTAAAGCAGGTGATGTGATTCATGATGTAGGCGATAGCATTTCCACAATGGAGATTGTAACTAAGGGTAGTATTAAGGTTACGGATTGTAATGAAGGTAATTTCGTCATTAAGGCCGGCAGTATTATTGGCATTGGTGAAGAGATTGCAAAATGCTACAAATTCCGCTACGTAGCCCAAACTGAGGGTAGTTACTATTCTTACAATTACAGCAGTCTAGCAGATGTGGAAAGGGTTTTAGATGCTAACGAAAAGATATTGCCTATCTTAGCAAGAACTGCTATTGATGCGGTTTTACTTTCTGCAAATGTAGTAACTAAGCAGTATGAGAGAGTTAGCACGGAATACACACAGCTTATGGACAATTTAAAAGAATACCCTAAAATCTGTAAGCAGCTAGGGCAGGAGCCAAGAGATTTTACGGATTTGGGAAAGATTGCTGCACTAGCAAAGGAAGTTAATGCTAATAGTTGGCAATATGATTTTATATACGCTCTAGCAAGGCATAAAGAGGAGCTAAACGATAGCTTTTTTGCCCTTGATTCTAAGTTAGCAAAGGGTGTTATCTTAATGGCGGATGAACTTTTAATTAAGTTTTCTCATGAGATGGAGGATTTAAACCTCTATAATGAGGCGCTTGTTAGACATGCTCTAAGTTTTAGACAGGAATTTGTCCTACTTCGTTCTCGATTTGAAGAGAATAAGCGAAACGAGGCCCAGGATATTGAAAATGCACCAGCAATTAAAAATGCCCTAGATACAATCCTTCACTATTCTGGCCTAGATGCCGAGATTGCAGGACGTTTTAAGGTAAATGTAAATAACTATAAAGAAATTGAAAATAAATTCGAATCTACAGATCACATAAGAAAATTAAGAAAAGATATTGGAAGAGATTATCTTGATTTATATAAGGCTGTACTTCTAAACAGCTTAATTACCGATATGCCAGTGGAAGCAAGAATGTTTTTATACTTTGGCTTTGTGGACGAAGACTTAGCAGGAGAGGATAATACAAAGACTCTTTATAAATTTGCTAAGCTTTGGGAAGCAGATGAGAAGGGCAAGTATTTAACCGCTTATGACTGGCTTATAAAGGTATATAACGGTGAAGTGCCACCTTCAAGAAACGACTTTGATTTGGACTTTGAAGGGGACTTAAAAGAGAAAAAGAGAAGCGGAGATATTGATGAGAAGGAGTATAACAGGCTTTTAACTAGTAATGAAGCTAAGTTAGACTTTGAGATTAGAAATATGTTTGCTTCTGGTAATAGAGTAACTTACGGAAGAGTTACAACTTATATTCCTATTTTTGATAAGGCAAATATAATAAAGCCCCTAGATTTAGCCTATGTGGACGTGGCTACAATTACTAAGGTAATAAATAAGGTAAGAGAGACGGATTATAGCGTCTTTTATAGGGAAAGAGTATATGCCAATGCAGACCTTGGCATAACTAAATTCTTTGTGGACCAAGAGATTATTCCTTATGTAATACTTATGCCAAACCTAGGCAGCAGAGGCTTTTTGTGGCAGGACATTGAAGGCAGGAAAAGGGATACTCCTGGCAGAATGTTAATATCCATCTTTCATATGGTGGATTTAGAGGATACAGTTTTAAAACTTTGTGGAGAATTTAGATGGGAACTATGTAAAACCGTTCAGGGCGTTTATTGGAATAACGTTCAGGACCCATCGCTTACTTCAGAGTATTGTGACTATCTTCAGTTTTATAAAAAGAATTCTAGCCTTTCCTCTGACCATAAGGAGAAGGTTAGAACTGCCCTTAAAAAACATAATAATAATTACCGAGAGGTTTTTATAGCAGACTATCTTTCTTATATGAAGTATGAAAGAAATGGCTCTCTTAGATTAAATAAGGTGGCAAGAGGCATAATTGCCAACTATTGCACATTTTCAAAGGAAATAAGAACGGGCCTAATGTCGAACCCTCAATATGCAGAGAGCATGAAGAGGTTTGTAATTGCACATAAAGATAAAGTAAGTCAGGTAGATAACCTTATTAGAAAACTAGATTCTAAGGGGCTTGAGATACCGACGGAGGTTTATGAACAAAGAGATTATCTAAACTTTTAAGAATGTAAAGGAGACTGATTTATGAAATTAGCCATTGTAGGTAACGGAAAAATTGTAACGGAGTGCTTATTTGCATTACAGGATGTACCAGAGGTAGAGGTGGTTTCCATCTGGGGACGACCAACTAGCCTTGATAGAACTAAGTCTTTAGCAGATGACTATGGCATTATGGAGGTCTACACAGACTATGAGAAGATGCTTACTGAGACAAATGCAGACACAGTCTATATTGGTATCATTAATAGCATGCATTATGACTACGCTAAGCTTGCCTTAATTGCTGGTAAAAATGTAATTATGGAAAAGCCATTTACAGCTACCGCAGAGCAGGCAAAGGATTTAGCATCCATTGCTCTAGATCATCATTTATTTATCTTTGAGGCAATGACAGTATTCCACAATGAGACTTATGCCAAGGCCGTGGAGACACTTCCTTGGCTTGGAAGAATTAGAATGGTTCAGTGTAACTTTTCGCAGTATTCTTCAAGATATCAAAAATATAAGGAAGGCTATCCAGCACCATCCTTTACACTTGAGGCTTACGGTGGCGCACTAATGGACATTAATGTTTATAACATTAATTTTGTTGTTGGCTTATTTGGTCAGCCAGAAGATGTCTTATATGTAGCAAATAAGGGCTTTAACGGCATTGATGTGTCCGGTACACTTTTACTAGTTTATAAAGATTTTGTGGCTGAACTTGTGGCATGTAAGGATTCAGACAGCGAATCATTTCTTATGGTTCAAGGCGAGGAGGGATATTTCAAGGTTCCGGATAAAGCAAACACTTTAGGTGGTCTAGACATTTTCATAGGACATGGGGAAAATATCGCGAAGGAAGAGTTTAGACCTAAGCCAGTTCATCACAGAATGGTTCAGGAATTTAAAGACTTTATTAAGGCAATTGAAGAGGATGACTACGATAAGGTTAATAAGTCTTTATCCCATTCCATTTCAGTTTGCGACATTTTAGAGCGTGCGGCTGAGTCTGCAGGCTTAAGATATGGGGATTAAGTATAAGTAAAAATGTATTGGCGGATGAGTAGGGAAAATTAGAAGCGTGAAAGTGTGATAATTATGGAGAGAGTAAAAAGAACACATGCGCTATTAGGGATAGCTATTTTTCTTCTTGTTAGTATTTATGGAGCTACTAGAGTTTATGCAACAGAGGGTGAGACTGTAATCATTGATATGGAGTCAAGCACCTCTGAGACGACTGGGGAGTCGACCTATGCAGAATCTAGTGCGGCAGAGACAACAAGCATTCAAGAATCAAGCTCAACTACAGAGGAAACAAGAAGTAAAAATAATGGCAAAATCAATATTAATGGCGTTTGGTACAACTCATTTGCTGAGTTTTATGAAGCTAGTGGATACACTTATATTGAGAAAAGCGATTTAATTAATGTACTAAAGAATCAATATGCAAATGGCGGAACGGTTAATGAAAGCTATTTTTATGTGGATAGCGCGGGGGAAAATTTAGTTTCATATTTAGTTAACAGGTCTGGCCTTTACAGCTCTTTTGCTAGTATTGCATATAAGTACACAATTAGAACAACAGCCGGAAATGCAACGATTGGCGGCTATCAGGTTATGTGCTTTGAGACTGACACCACAACTCAAATGTATCTAACAGATAGCGAAAGAAGCGCCGTTGACGGGAAGGCTAATGCGATTCTATCAAGCTGTAGAGCGGGTTCTAATGTTGAGACCGTTAAAAATGTATTTAACTGGTTTAAGAATAATGTTAGCTATGATTATTCTTACACTAGGGGAAATGCCTATGATGCCTTGATTACAAATAACTGCGTCTGTGCAGGCTATGCATCAGCTTTCCAGTATATTATGGAAAAAGCGGGTATTCCTTGCTACATTGTAACAGGTCTTACAAATACAGGAGTTGGTCATGCTTGGAATGCAGTTTATGTAAATAATAGCTGGTATTATGTGGATTGTACCTATGGTGCCGGTTATAAGAGTGATAGTTGGTTGCTATTTGGAACTAACATGTTATCAGATATTTACGGAATTGGCATTTCTTCAAATAGTTACGACTCAGCTCATGCAGGAACTGCAGCAGATGTAGAAGCAGCAGAGAACAAGTATTATTCAGAACATTCAGGAGGTGTGACTACAACTAGTTCCATGGCAACCATTGTACTTGGTAGTGATACAAATGCTAGCACCATTTCAGACACCACAACTGAAAATGTGGCAGCAGACCAAGAAGCAGTAGCTACTGAGGCAGAGCTTGTAGTAACTAATGATGCAAGTGATGAAAAGTTATTAGCACAGGAAGAAAGGCTTGAATTAGAGCTAAATGATAGCTTGGTAGACCTTAAGTATAAAAGTGGTACTGCAACTACAGCTAAGGGAAAGTATGCCAAGGAAGAAAGTGCTAGCTATAACAAGCAGGCAGCAGTATCTGCCCTTATAGGTCTTTTAATATGTCTTGCAGCAGGAATAGGACTGATAATCAAAAGAATTACTCAAGATAAGCTTTTCTTTAAGAGATTAAGATATAAAAGAATCCATAAGGAAAAGTAGATGTAACTAATGTAGAGGTAATAAATTTTAGCTAATTAGATAAAGGAAAAATCCCATGCTAGCCATTGCTAACATGGGATCTTTTTAAGTCCTTTTTTTAAAATGTGCATTGAATCTTCATGTAATTCTCTAACGGTTCTTGTAATAATCTTAGAAATTGTAATCATTACATCGATTTCATCTTGGTTCCAAAGGCGTTTTTCCTTTGAATTAGCCCCTAGAAATCCTATAACCCTATCTTTATCATCAAAGATAAGAACCTGTAAAAATGAGGATGTATGCTTCTTTAAAAACTCTGATCTAAGGGGCTCATTAATCTTTTTGACATCTGAGCAAAAGAAGATAGATTTTTCATCGAAATTCTTAACAAAGTCTTTCTTACTTAAAGAAAAATCTGTCTCAACTGTCATGCCACGACTAGTATCTCTTGAATAGCAGTAGGAAGTAAGTAATCCCTTGCCATCTGGATAAAAGCAGTTAGCATAAGCACAGTCGGTTTTAAAGAAATTAACAATAAGTCTTGAAGTCTCCTCAATCTTATATTTAGGATCAATATTTTTATTGTTGATTTCTGTAATTGCTGTAATAAGAGGCAAGTAGTTAGTTGTTGAACTAGTTCTTGTCTCAGTATTAGTAAAAGCCTCTCTATTATCTCTGTTATCGTAGAGATAATTAATGCTTGTTATGTCCATATACTTATTGGCTTCCATGCTTGTGTCATAAATCTTATAGGTATTCTTGCCGGAATTCTTAGCGGCATAAGCTGCCACATCCGCATGGTTATATAGCTTTTGAAATGGCATTGGCTCTGTTGTAATAGCAATACCGGCACTAGCTGATATTCCAAAACGGTTGCCACCATATAGCAATACATTTTTAATAAAGCTATTAACACTAGCAATCAATTCTATAATGTTAGTCATAGAATGACAACAGACTAAAAACTCGTCTCCGCCAATTCGAGAAATAAGGCTATTCTTATTAAAACTATCTGTTAAAATCTGGGAAATGTCACGTAAGACCTCATCCCCCACTAAGTGCCCGTGCGTATCATTGACTAATTTGAAATTGTCTAGATCAATCATAATTAAGGCTGTGATTGAATCCTTAGATGTATTAGCTAAAATGTCATCTAATTGCTTCTCAATTCCTGACCTGTTATAAAGGCCTGTAAGTGAGTCAGCATCTGCTCTCATTATGAATTCAATGTTGCGGCAAAAGCCTAAAATTTCATTATTCTCTTGTAAATAAAATGTCTTTACGCAAAATGTCTCGTATTTGTCCTCATGAGTAAGTAGCGATAAATTTTGTGATACTATATGCCCCTGGCTACAAGTGTCCTTTAAAAGTTTTTCAAAACCCTCTTTTGAATCTCCCTCTACCAATGGATTAGTACTTATGGTCTCTACAAAATGCTCGTAGTGTCTCTTTGCGTGAAGTCTATTATTGTAATTACCAGTAAATTCTAAGGTATCATTCGCTAAATCGTAGATGAACAGTGAGTTTGCTGACATCCTTGCTAGAACTTCGAACTTATCCATAAACTAAACCTCTTTAATTGTTTCATCAACTGTATGCAATTTTACAATGAAAAAAATTTTACGTCAAATAGTAAATATAGATTGTGTATAATATTTCTGCCTCTTTTAGGCTATATGTGTGGGGATTTTGACTTGTGTTTTTTATAAAAACAATATAATAAAAATTAAGAATAAAATAGAAGCCGCATTAGGGCAATAAAAAAACAAGCTGCTTACGTCCGCACTATAAGTAACTTGCTTTTTTATTTAATGTTTAAATGAGGGGGAGGATTAGCTTATCTAATAAGCTAATCGTTGTAAGATGGTTTAAAAATGTGAGGGGGAGGTAAACCATCTTACCTAAAAAATAAATTTTTTTATGAAAAAGATTTATATAGGAAAGTTCACGTTGTTAGAAGACGAAAATGAGGGGGGAGTGTGTCTTCTAACCTCTCCTAATTAACCACTAAGTCAAGCGCTTGCTTAACTTATGCTTATATAATAATGTCCTAATGTGACGACTTTTTGTATTAAATCGTAACATTCTGTGAAAAATATAAAGAGAAAAGAAATTTCCAATAGTAGAAATAGTCTAGTAAATTAATACTTTCGCATTAGTTTTTGTGAAATAAAAACTAAAAAAATAGGACTTGCGAACTATTTTTTAAAAGCCTATCCTTTATTAGGGTGATGAATATTTATAAATATAGGGATAATATATACTCATAATCGAAACAGGATAGGCGTGAATAAAAGATGGAGTGGGAATCCATCTGAAATTGAAGAAAAGAGTTTAGAAACAATGGTATCGTTGTAGTTTTAGGGAGGTTAACGATATGGGTAGAGATGAACAGGCACAGGTAAATTGGAGAGTAGAAGACATTAAGAAGATGTTATATGAACTTAGAATTCCAGCTACAGAAAGCAATATTGATAAGGCATATAACACGGTTCTTAAACATAGAAAGCTTATACAAGCAAGAATTAAGGAGAAGAATTTTAGCGCATGAATCGTGCAACAAAGATAGTACAAACAAGTATAATTGGAATAATAGTTAATGTCGTTTTAGCAGCAATCAAGGCAGTTATTGGAACAATGGTTAATTCAATTGCCATCACACTAGATGCAGTGAATAACCTATCAGATGCCCTATCTTCGGTTATAACAATTATTGGCACTAAGTTATCACAGAAAGCTGAAGACAAGAAACATCCTATGGGTTACGGAAGAGTAGAGTATTTAAGCACTACCGTAATTAGCGTAATTGTTTTATATGCAGGCGTGACATCTTTAGTAGAAGCTGTTAAAAAGATCATTGAACCACAGGCAGCCGACTACTCAGTAGTTTCCTTAGTCATAGTGGCAATTGCTGTAGTAGTTAAGATATTGTTAGGTCTTTATTTTAAGGGGGTCGGTAGCAAAGAGAAATCTGATGCCTTAATAGCATCAGGACAAGATGCCTTATTTGACGGGGTTATATCTACAGCAACACTTATTGCTGGAATTTTGTATTTAACAACAAATATAGGTATCGAGAGTTACCTTGCAGGAGTTATCTCTATTGTAATTATTAAGTCTGGTGTAGAAATGCTTAGTGATACAATTAGTAAGATTCTAGGTGAAAGGATAGAATCTGAAATTTCAAAAGAGATTAAAAGATGCGTAGCCACTGTCGACGGGGTGCAAGGCGCCTACGATTTAGTGCTTCATAATTACGGACCTGATAGAACCGTTGGCTCTATTCATATAGAAGTAGACGACAAGCTAACAGCAAGTGAAATTGATGAGATAACAAGAAAAATTGAAAGAAAGGTATACAAAGAGTTTAATGTAAATATCGTTGGGGTCGGTATTTACGCCGTAAACACAGGCGACGATGAGGCAGCTAAGATAAGAGCTGATGTAAACCGCATCGTAACAGCCTTTGAATACGTAATTCAGATGCATGGATTTTACATCAAAATGGATGATTTATATATGCAATTCGATGTAATTGTTGATTTTGCTGCACCAAGTATGAAGGAGGTTTACCACGAGGTAATAAGTGCAGTACAGGAACATTATCCAGACTATAAATTACAGGTAATATTAGATAGAGATATTTCAGATTAGGTAATATTTAAGCCTTGATAAGTGGCTGCTTATCAAGGCTTTTTTTTATGAACGCAGTGTAAGCAATCCCCCGCTTCAAAAGCGTAAGCTTTAAGCGGGGGTATAAAGCTTACTAGTGTCAGAAGGGGTTAAAGCCCCTTCTGACAGGTGGCACAAAGTGCCACTGCGTTCATGAGGAAGTAGCGAAGCGGATTCCGAATGTCCGCTTTACAATGTATCAAGACCGCTAAAACTACTCTTTAATAGCTTCCTCGTATTCCTTTAATACAGTGCCAATTTCCTCGCTTATTTCCTTACTTAGCTCTTCAAACTTACTAAGTTTAATTTCCTCTTCAAGGACTTCTTTTTCTATTTTCAAAAATAAGCTAATGCCCACATTGATTCTATAGGGCCTCTTTGCTCTGTTATTATTAATATCTCTAACCACAATCTTAACTCTCGCAAGCTTCCTTTCAAGGATTGGTATTACAATATAGAGCATTCTATCATCCTCAATAGTTAGATTACCAAGAGTAACGCCAGTATTTGTCTCTACTTGAAGGCGGTTATTCTTTAGCTTAGATGGATATAGATTATCTCCTAGTCTAAGGGAGTAGAGCCGCTTATAATAATCATCCACTCCAACAGTAGCTAGATTTGCCTTAATCTCATAGACCCTAGCCCCGTTCTCATCCTTTTGATTGGCCTTTAAAATCTTTCTTAAAGAAAAGATGGGATTCACATAGTCCTTAGCTAAGAGGTGGAAAAGTCTCATTCTAAAGAAATTCCTTGTGGATTCAAGATTAATATCCTCATTAAGCCTGTCCCCAACAGCAAGCTCTACATCCTTTAGTAAACTGTCAGATTCAAGAATAATAGAGTGAATAAAGCACTCAAAGTCCTCTTTATCAGGTTCCCATAAAAATTTTCCTCTAGCAAGCTTAATAAAGCCATCAGTTCTAATGACGCTATCCTTTGGAGATTCGAAAATGTCACGACTAGTGTAGGCATTATTAATAGTCTTACCTCTAAAGTGGTGGCTTTCATCCTTTTTCTCATCCGTTTCACTGTAGTAGTCATATTCATAGAAGTTAGAAAAGTCCTTATCAGTAGAATAAGTCTTTCTAGCCCCAGAATTAGCACCGTAGCCCCTAGTTCCCCTTGGTCGCTTTTTCTTATCCTTCTTTATAAGATCAAAAGCCTCATTTATTAACTGAGCCTTCTTAATGGAGGCCTCATCATTATCAGAGGAGTCTGGATGATGCTTAAAAATCAGCTCGCGGTATTTAGTTTTTATAACCTTGTTAGTATCATTTTCACTAACACCTAGTAATTTATAGGCCTCGTTTAAGTTCATAGCGCTCCTTCTTGATTTACTCAATTTATCAGATGAATCTTAAAAATTCACCCCTAACAAGCCTATCTTATCAAAAAATCCTTCTCTAAACAATTGCCCTAAACAATTGCCCTTTGACTTTACGAAATTGGATATTTAATATATTATAATAAAAGAGTGATGTTTCGTGAAATTTATATTTGAAAGGGATAGTATAATGGTAACTTACGAATTAGAAATAGAAGGTAGAGAACTTTATATTGCAGATTGTAATAATGAGTTAAATAGCGGCCCCTTCGTGTTCTGGCCCCTAGACCCTGTAGAGGATGAGTCTTGGGAAAATGTAGCAAATCTCGTACATGAAATGACACCGGATAAGGACTTCACCCTTATTGGCTTTAAAGTAAATGCTTGGGACTATGAAATGAGCCCTTGGCCTGCCGAGGTTTTCAAAGGAAGAAAGTTTGAAGGCGGGGGAGAGTCTGTTCTTGAATGGTTGGTAAATAGCTGCATTCCAGAATTAGAGAAGAAGTTAAATGTGGCCTATATCTTAAGCGAGGCTTGGAGTATGACCGAGGATAATCCTAAGGAACAAGAAGAGTGGTATAGGGATTACTATATTGCTGGCTATTCCCTTGCGGGTCTTTTTAGCCTTTGGACTTATTTTGAATCCTGCGTATTTAGCGGGGTTGCCTCAGCTTCTGGTTCTCTTTGGTATCCAGGCTTTATTGAGTATGCTAGTAAACATGAGCTAATTGATGATACTAAGATTTATCTAAGTCTAGGTAATAAAGAAGAAAAGTCAAAGAATAGGCTTATGGCAAGTGTTGGCGATATTACAAGACAGTTATCAGTGCTTTTTAACCATGCCGCAAAAGAGGGAACTCTACTAGATTTTAAGTATGAAATAGAAGAAGGCAACCACTTTAATAACCCACAATTAAGGTTAGCTAAAGGGATTGCCTGGTTGTTAGATTCTAACGTTAAGTTTTAGATATTGGAAAATGTTTTTAAGCCTCTTGACTTAATCTTGCATTATTTATACGCACCGCTGATATTAGTCTAATAACTGCCACAACTAGTGCAAGTATTAGGAATGCAACTCCTGCCATAAAGTAAGCTTCCTCTGCATCTGTGTATCTACCGGAAATGCTTACAATACCTTCTATTAAACAGCCTGATACAATCAGGGCTAGACCAGAGTTCCACATGTTAAAGGAACTGCGGGGTCTGTAGTTGTTTTTGTGGCAAACAAGTAAAATTGTTACTTCTATCAGTCCGCCAATTAAGGACACTAAGAACATGTAGCGCATGTAGTAAGAATCCTGTCCATAGCTAAAGGATATGTATATTTTATAAAAGGCAATTAAAAATAGGCTTATTAAGACATATCCAATAAGGGAATTTCTAATGTGCTTTATATTGTTTTTTCTATCAATATCCGATGTAAACAATGTCACTCACCGCCCTTTCTTTTATAGTTTTTCCATTGGTTGTAGGCTTGTTTACAACTTCACCAAGAAAATACATTGTAGATGATCCGCCACCATCTAAATTGTAAGCCGTTGTACAACCGTAGTCTTGCATAATAGTTGCAAGCTCATATAAACTTAGTCCTTCGCTTTCAGAAGTTCTTCCATCAGAAACTACTAAAATATAATGACATTCATCGATTATACCTATAGCAGTTCGTGGATTTGAAGTCATGGACTGATCCACTTCCGTTGCCGTGCTGACCTGTATTTCACTATCCTCTACTAAACTAGGGCCAAAGGCGAAAAGCTGTACTACACCGGAGTCAACTAATTCCTGGGCGCTAATTTCATTTTCATAAATAATTCCAAAGCTACCGTCTTCATAAATGACCAAATCGCCGTTTTCATAGTCATCTCTTACGCTGCTTCGATAAACTGTACCGTTCTTAATTACATAACCAGTTTTGTTGGCACCATAGTAATCACCATTGATGGCCAAAATTGCATTAACGGACTCGGCAGTGTCAGAAGTTGTGGCTGTGACATTGGTGCCGTAGGCGTTATTTGCAAGGGCTGTCTGTAGGTATTCTGGTGAGGAAACCTCTACGTCTGCAACATAAATTGTGGTATCGTACTTCTCAATAGTAGTAATAGTTACCTTGATGTTGTCGTCCTCATAACTTGTGCTTGTAGTTGTAACGTTACCTGTATTTGACGTTTCAGTAGAAGCACCTGAACTAGTAGTCGAGCTGGTATCTGAATTGTCGCTCGTATCAGTAGCTGCCGAAATGTAATGAGGTATTACAAATATATCAAGTAATGAATAAGTTGTGCATGCAATAAGTACTATTGAAAATATAATTGCATAAACGTAAGGTTTTGTTAAAAAACGTATTATCGCATTTTTCTTCATATAACCTCTTTTCTTTAATAATTATCCTCTAGTGTTTTAGCAATTCCTTGGTGTGATGTTACTATAACTTTTATTTGTGAAAAAAATTTGTTTAATCCGTGATAAAAGGATTAACTTTTGTTGGTCTGCCGCCGATAAATAATGTATAGTATAAGTAGAAGGATACGTGCGTCGTTTTGACAGAGCTTGAGGCATGTCAAATTGGCAAACTAAATAAGAGGTGCTTTTATGAGGATTAATTTTGAAGTGATTAAGGAAAAATGTAGAAGCCTCCCTGTGTTAATTGCACTAATTACAGGAGCCGTTACATTTGCAGCCATATTAATAATTGTAGGAGTTAGTAAAAATGCGTCAAAAGATGCAGGCAGCGACGTTAGCCTAGAGGACACCTATCTTAAGGACGCTAACAGTAGTTATCACAATAAGACTTGGGGAGATGTAGCAGGGGATGCAGATAGTGCAAGCTCTCAGGCAGCAAGTGAAGTGGTTACAAATTCAGATTCAAATACAGGAAGTTCGGATTTAACTAATTCGGACTCTAGTTCTGCGTCAAGTTCTGGGGATACAGGAAACACAGCTAATAGCGGTAGTTCTGTTGGTACAGGAAGTAGCGGAAGTTCTAGCTTGGGAGGATCTAGCTCTGGTGGCAGTGGCTCAAGTGGCTCTGGAAGCACAGGAGGCAGCAGCGCAGCTAGTAGCGGTTCATCAGGCACATCAACTACAAACTATTCAGATACTGGAGCAGCCACAAGTAATGCAGTGCCTTCCTATAATGATGGAAGTTCTGCTAGTATAGCCGGTTCGAGTTCTGCTGCAGGATATGCCATTAACGCAGGCTTTCAGCAGCTCTATAGCAATGGCTCACCAGTTACTAATGTCTATTATTACGAAGAGAATTCAGTCTACTGTGGACAGATTGTTACTTATAGTAACTACACAATCATTTATTTGATTTCAAGAACATCTAGTTTTGATGCAAGTGTGAAAAATGTATTGTCAAATCTAGTGGGGAGTTATGCAGATACTGTATGGCAAAAGTTTATTACAGCTAGAGTTTCCCAGTCTTTTTACATCGGAGAAGATAACCGTTTAGTGCGCATAGTAGTGCCTAATGTTGATGGCCATTACCAAATTGTAATATACAATTAATTTAAAATGTGTTATAGTATTAGCGAATATAAATTTTTTTGAGGTGAATGGTTTTGCTTAACGAAAATAAAGTTAAAATGATGACTAAGATGGCTATTTACGAGAAAAATGAAGGTAAGGACATGGTAAAAACTGCGAAATACTATAAGAGTGATTATATAGCTCTTGGAGTATTAAAGAGTTTAATTACTACTACTTTAGCTTTTATTATTATAATGATTTTATATGCATTTTGTAATGCAGAAGGCATAGTAGCCAACATCAATGATTTAGATTATGTAGCACTTGGAAAAAAGGTAGCGGCTTATTATATAGGACTTATAGTTGCTTTTTCAATTATTTCCGGCTTTGTTTATAGCTACAAGTATGAAAAGTCTAGAAAGGGTCTTAAGAAGTATTTTTCAAGACTTAACAAGCTAGACAGATTTTACAATGGACAGAAAAAGAAAAAGTAAACTAGGAGGAATATATGGCTTTTTTATTAGAATTAAAGGATAGATTTAAAAAGTTCTATAATAAGTATGATACTTATTTTGTACCAGCAGTTAAGTTTTTAGTTGCCCTTGTGGCATTTATAATTTTAAATGTAAGTATTGGCGATAGCTCAAAGCTTGGTAATCCAGTATTTGCTTTTGTGGCAGCAGTTATTTGTGCCTTCATTCCAAATGGAGGAACAATTCTTCTTTTATCAGTATTTATGTTAGTTCATTTATATTCGATATCAGCAGAGTTTGCATTAATTGCTCTTTGCGTAATTATCATTATGTATCTTTTATACTTTAGATTTACTCCAAAGTCAGGATACATTGTAATCATTACAGCAGTTCTTTGTATGTTAAAGCTTCCATATTTAGCTATTGTTTCAATTGGCTTATTATCAAGCTGGTTAGCATGCATTCCAGTTTCTTTTGGTGTAATTATTTATTATATCATTAGAACAGCAAGTCAGTATGAATCAGCTATTTCAGATGCTTCATTAACTGATTCTGTAGAACAGATTTCATATCTTAGCCAGAGCTTATTTGGTGATAAGGGTATGGTAACATTACTTGTAGCCTTTACTGCTACAATCATTGTGGTTTATGTAATTAGAAGACTTAAGATTGATAATTCATGGGTTTATGCAATTGCATTTGCTAGTGCAGTAGAATTTATTATTCTTGTTGTTGGCCAGATTGCTTTAAATGCTAAGCTTAATATCGTCTTAATTGTTATTGGTGTTTTACTTGGTGTGGTTGTTGCCTACATTTGCAAGATCGTATTCTTTGCTCTTGACTATAAGAGAACAGAGTATGTTCAGTATGAAGATGATGAGTATTACTACTATGTTAAGGCAGTGCCAAAGATTAATGTTTCAGCAACAGATTTTAAGATTAAGACAATCGATGCTAAAAGAACTAAGGAAACAACTAATTTAGAGGATATAAGATCTCAGATGAAATCTAGTCAGAAACTAAATCAGGATGAAGATGATATCTCTATCTATGATGATAATGAAAGATAAATTGTAATTAATTCATGAATAACAAAGCGTGGTAACATGCTTTGTTATTCGTGTCTTTAGATAAAAAAGATTGGGGTGAAAAAGATGTCTTTAGAAAAATATTTGTCGAGTCTCTACATACCAAGAATATCTTGGTCAGACATAATTGAGATTATAATTATTGCTTTCGTAATTTATAACGTATTAGTTTGGATTAAGAATACAAAGGCCTGGGCATTACTTAAAGGCATCATCATAGTAGTCGTATTTGCTCTATTTGCTTACGTACTTAATCTTAAAACCATTTTATGGATTGCAAGTAAGACTATTAGCGTTGGCATTATCGCCCTGGTAATTATTTTCCAGCCAGAATTAAGAAGAGCACTTGAACAGCTTGGTAGAAAAAGAATTGTTACAGGTTTTATTAATTTTGGAGAGAAGTCTAAGAATGAAAGATTTAGCTCAGATACAGTGAATGCTATTGTTAGAGCTTGTTACGAGATGGGCGCAGTTTACACAGGTGCCTTAATTGTAATTGAGCAGGATATGATACTTGATGAATATGAAAGAACTGGTATTGAAGTTGACGGTATTGTTACAAGCCAGTTACTTATTAACATTTTCGAACATAATACTCCTCTTCATGATGGTGCAGTAATTGTGAGAGGGGACAGAGTAGTGGCAGCTACTTGCTATTTGCCACTTTCTGATAGTACTAATATTAATAAAGCTTTGGGAACTAGACATAGAGCTGGTCTTGGTATAAGCGAGGTTACAGACAGTATTACCTTAATTGTTTCTGAGGAGACAGGTAAGGTATCAGTGGCTGTAGGTGGTGAGCTTATTCATGATATTGATGAAGACTCTTTAAGAAATAAGTTAGAGTATACAAGAAATAGAAATATGGACGTAAAATCATTCAGACTATGGAGAGGAAGGCTAAGGAATGAAGGAAAAGATATTTAAGAATTTCACATTAAAAATCCTTTCTATAATCGTTGCCATGATTCTCTGGACGGTTATAGTAAATATTTATGATCCAAGTACTAGTTACACTTTCAGTAATGTAACGGTTACGCTATTAAACACTGAGAATTTAACGGATAAGAACTATTCTTATGAAGTGGTTGAGGGCAGTAAGATTTCCGTTAGCGTTAGTGGCCCAAAGAGCATTATTACTGATATTACAGCTAGTGATATCGTTGCTACAGCAGATCTTAGTAATGTAACTGCATACTCTGATTATGTGGATATTAAGGTGTCTGTTGTGAAAAATGGTAGTGTAGTGGAGGGCGTTGAGGCTACTCCAAAGACTACAGCTATTAAATTAAGTATTGAGAATAGAACTACTACTACATTTACATTGGAATCCCAGACTACAGGCGATGTGGCTTCTGGTTACGCTTTGTCAAATGTAACACTTAGCCCTACTTCAGTAGATGTTACAGGGGCTTCTTCAGTAATTGAGTCCATTGCTCACGCAGTGGTATCAATTGATTTAACAGATGCAAGCTCTAATTTGACAGGAGATTCTGCCATAACACTTTATGATGAGGACTACAATGTAGTAACAGATGATACTATAGAATTATCACAGGCTAGTGCAAGTTATTCGGCAGATATTGGTAAGACAAAGGTTGTGCCAATTATAGTGGAGACCACGGGAACTCCGGCAACGGGATACATTTTAGCAGGTGTAACTCAAAATCAGTCGGAGGCAACTATTGCTGGTTCTAGCGAAGATATTGAAGGCGTGGATGCAATTGTGATTCCTTCTGCTAATCTTAATATAGAAGGTTTCTCAAATAATAGAGAATATAAGTTTAACCTATCGAATTATGTAAGCAATGATGTTACAATAATATCAGATGGAACACTTATAGTTACTGTGGATATTGAGCCACAGGAGTCAAAAGTAATTACAATGGATAAGTCAGCTATCGTGGTGAAAGGTTTATCTGATGACCTTAGTTTAACTTATAGTGATTCAGACACATTTGACATAACTATAACTGGGGCAGGTGAGGTGCTAAATAGCGTGTCAGCTTCCAATATTGCTATGTCGATTGACCTTTCAGGATATCAAGAGGGTACATATAGTGTGGCAGTGACTATAACTTTGCCGACAGGTTGTAGCCTGCAGGGCTCTTATACCGTATCCATTAGTTTGAAATCAGATACAGAGGCAACCACAGCAAGCGGCTAGATGTTTTTGGAGGGAATGATGGTTGAGAAGGATATTGTGATAACGAGTAAGTTAGGAATTCATCTGCGCCCAGCAGGAGCAATGAGCGATGAAGCAATGAAGTATGAATCACATATCACATTTGAATATGGAGAGTATAAAAGAAGAGCGAATGCTAAAAGCATCATATCTGTTCTTGCATCAGGAGTTAATAGCGGTGACGTTATAAAACTTAGAGCTGAAGGTGAGGATGAAGAGGAAGCATTGGAAAATGTTACAAATGCTTTCGTGAAATCAATGAATGAGAATTGATAAAAATTTAATAATGGGGTATAATCGTTTTTGAGTCAGAGCCTTGGCTGAAAATGGTTATACCCTTTTTTAGTTGAGGTTAACGATATAAAAGACGACTTGGGTGTCTTATTATATTGTTCCCTGCTAGGCAGGGTAAGAGGGAAATAAATATAAAAAAAGAAAGAGGTATAAGTTAATGAGTTATTTAGAGACTTATAAGGAATGGCTCACTAATGACTATTTTAGTGACGAAGCAAAGGCCGAATTAAAGGCTATTGAAGGAGACGAGAAAGAAATCGAAGACAGATTCTATAGAGACTTAGAGTTTGGTACAGGTGGTCTTCGAGGAGTAATTGGTATTGGTACTAACAGAATGAACATTTACGTTGTTAGTAAGGCTACCCAAGGACTTGCTAATTTCATTTTAAAGGAAGGAACACAGGACAAGGGCGTTGCAATTTCTCATGATAACAGAAGAATGTCTAGAGAATTTGCAGAAGCTACAGCTCTTTGCCTTGCAGCTAATGGCATTAAGGCATATATTTATCCATCACTTCGTCCTACACCAATGCTTTCATTTGCAGTAAGAGAACTTGGTTGTACAGCAGGTGTAATGGTAACAGCTTCTCATAACCCACCAGAATACAATGGTTATAAGGTATACTGGGAAGACGGTGCTCAGATTACAGCACCTAAGGATAAGCAGATCATTGAAGAAGTTAACGCTATCAATGATTGGTCAACAGTAAAGACAATGCCTAAGGATGAAGCTGAAGCACTTGGTCTTTACAATACAATTGGTTACGATATTGATGAGAAGTACTATGCAGCACTTAAGACACAGTGCATCAACGGTGACATCATTAAGAGCGTAGCTGATGATATTAAGATTGTTTACTCACCATTTAATGGTACAGGTTCTATTCCAGTAAGAAGAATTTTAAAGGACTTAGGATTTAAGCATGTTTATGTTGTAGAAGAGCAGAAGGATCCAGATCCTAACTTCACAACACTTGAATATCCAAACCCAGAAGATCCTAAGGCTTTCACATATGCATTAAAGCTTGCTAAGGAAGTTGATGCTGATATCATCCTTGCAACAGATCCAGATGCTGATAGACTTGGTATTTATGCTAAGGATACAAAGACTGGCGAATATATGGCATTTACAGGTAATATGTCAGCTATGATTATTGCTGAATACTTACTTTCAGTTCGTAAGGAAAAGGGAATGCTTCATGATAATGGCGCATTAGTTACAACAATCGTTTCAACTAATATGGCAGCTCCAGTTGCTAAGGAATATAACTTAGAGCTTATTGAAGTATTAACAGGATTTAAGTTCATTGGTGAACAGATTAAGTTCTTTGAGCAGAACAACAACAGCCACTTCTATGAATTTGGTTTCGAAGAGTCATATGGTTGCCTTGTTGGTACACATGCTAGAGATAAGGACGCTATCGTTGCTGTTATGTCACTTGCTGAAGCAGCAGCTTACTATAAGTCAAAGGGTATCACTCTTTGGGATCAGATGATGAACATCTTTAACAAGTACGGTTACTTCAAGGAAGGCCAGAAGGCTATTACTATGAAGGGTGCTACAGGAGCTGAGAAGATTCAGGAATTAATGAACAGCTTAAGAAGCAATCCTCCTAAGAAGTTTGGTGCTTGGGATGTTAAGGAATTTAGAGATTATAAGATCGATGAGAAGACAGATATTGCAACAGGTGCTAAGTCTAAGACAGGTCTTCCAAGCTCTAACGTTCTTTACTTCGACTTAACAGATGATGCTTGGTGCTGTGCAAGACCTTCTGGTACAGAGCCAAAGATTAAGTTCTACATGGGCGTTAAGGGTACATCGCTTGATGATGCTAACGCTAAGTTAGAGGAGCTTACAAAGGCTGTTATGGACATTGTTGAGGCTTAATTCAATCGTGATTGTGATTTAGGCATTTACTGCTTAATTAGGAATAAGATTGAACACATAATCTTAATAATAGAAACACAATTAAGACACATTTCGTTGCTATATTTAAAGCATAGCAACGATGTGTCTTTTTTAGATTAAAAAGTGGAAATGTTGCTAAAGAGATTGGATAGAGGAAGACCCAATTCATTCTAAGAACAAAGAAGATAAGGAGCTGATAAAAATGTACAATAATGACGATTCACAGTATCGTATGAGTGCTAGCGACATTAATCAATCTGACAATGCAGGACAGAACACAACTGCTAATACATCGGAGACAAGTGCTAACACAGGTTACACAAACACAACAAATAATTTTGGAGCTGATACAACTAACACATATAATCAAAACTATGGAACAGGAACTTATAATAATAACACAGCCTATGGTTTTAACTCAGCTACAGGACAAAGTACTCAGGGTTTTAACACATACAACCAGTCAAATATAAAGGTTGAGAAGCCAAAGAAGCCAAGAAAGCCTATTAAGTTTACAGGAAAGTTTTTAAAGAAGGCTGCCTGCTTTGTAATGATAGCTATTCTTTTTGGCGGTATTGCAGGATCTGTTATGTATAGCGTTAACTACTACGCTAATAAGTACATTTCAGATACAAGCTCATCTTCCACAGAGACAGCTTCAATAGCAACAGTTTCAACTGTATCATCAGTTTCCTCAGATTCAGATACGGACCTTTCATCTGGATCTACAACAATTGATACAGAGTCAATTGCAGAAGCCCTTTTACCAGCAATGGTTGAGCTTAACGGTACTACAACAGTAACAAGTAGTTCTAGCTATGGAATTGGAACACAGTCTTATGAGGCAACAAGTGCAGGTACAGGTATTATTATTGGTCAAAATGATAGTGAAATCCTTATTGTAACTAATGCCCACGTAGTTGATGATATCGATGATTTAACAGCAGTATTTGTTGATGGTTCATCAGCTTCTGCAACAGTTAAGGGTTCAAAATCAGACCAGGATATTGCAGTAGTTGCAATTAACATCTCAGATCTTTCAAGTGACACAATTAGTGCCATTGCAATTGCTGAGTTAGATTACACATCAGAAATTAAGGTTGGACAGCAGGTAGTAGCTATTGGTAATGCCCTTGGTGAAGGACAGTCTGTTACAACAGGTATTATTTCAGCCCTTGATAGATCAATCACAGTAGATAACACAGAATTTACTGGTCTTATTATGACAAATGCAACAATTAATTCAGGTAACTCAGGTGGTGCTTTAATTAATTCAGACGGTAAGGTTATTGCTATTAACTTTGCTAAGACAAGTAGCGATGGTGTAGAGGGTATGGCCTATGCAATTCCTATTTCAAATGTAGTTGACTTAATCAATTCACTTATGAATAAGGAAACACGTACTAAGGTATCAGAAGATGAAGCAGCATATCTTGGTATTGCAGGTGTAGATATTACAGACTACTATGCATCAGTATATGGCTATCCTACAGGTGTTCTCATTAGAACAGTTCAGTCAGATTCAGCAGCTGAAAAGGCTGGTCTTGAAAGCTATGATATTATTGTAGGCTTTGATGATAATACAATATCAAGTATGTCCGGACTACAAAGCTTGTTGCAATATTATAGTGCAGGTGAGACAGTAACCATTGAATATTATCACCTAGAAGGTTCATCATACGTATTAAAGACAGTAGATGTAACTTTAGGTTCTAAGAATTAATTAACGTACAATTGATATATTTATAAAAAATCTTTGGAGATAATAATCTCCAAAGATTTTTTTATGCTTATTTTATGGGTTTAAAATTAACGCTATGATATAATATCAAAGGAATAAGTTTAGATTTACGTGATATTGGAGGTTAACTCATGAGTAATGATGATTATAAAGAAGTAGATACATCTACTAGTGATAATTCTGAAACTAAGGATGATAATAATTCTAATGATACTAATAAAAGAGGCTATGAGAAGTTCTGCGTTATCTGTAGAAGATCAGAGTCTCAGGTTAAGGGTAGAATGATTGATTTACCTAATAACATTACAGTTTGTGATGACTGCATGCAAAGAACTTTCGACCAGTTAAATAACTATCCATTACCTAATGACTATTTAAATGGATTTGGTATGAATATGTTTACGCCTAATAATGAGAATCAGACAAAGAAGGGTAAGGTTAAGAAGAAGGAAGAAAAGAAGAAGGACTTCCCTGAAATTGATTTAGCACATTTGCCTGCTCCTCATGAAATCAAGGCTAAGCTTGATGACTATGTTATTGGTCAGGATTATGCAAAGAAGGTTATGTCTGTAGCTGTTTATAATCACTATAAGAGAGTTGCAACAGATACTCAAAAAGAGATTGAAATTGAGAAGTCTAACATGCTTATGATTGGACCAACTGGTTCAGGTAAAACATATTTAGTAAAGACTCTTGCAAGAATCCTTCAGGTGCCACTAGCTATTACAGATGCCACATCTCTTACAGAGGCAGGTTATATTGGTGATGATATTGAATCTGTATTATCAAAGCTTTTAATGGCAGCGGATAATGATGTAGAGAAGGCAGAGAAGGGTATTGTCTTTATTGATGAGATAGATAAGATTGCAAAGAAGAAGGAAGTAAGAAGTAGAGATGTATCTGGTGAGTCAGTTCAGCAGGGCTTACTAAAGCTTCTTGAAGGTAGCGAGGTAGAGGTACCAGTAGGTGCAACTAGCAAGAACGCTATGGTGCCACTTGTAACTATGGATACAAGTAACATTTTATTCATCTGTGGCGGAGCCTTCCCAGATCTTGAAGAGATTATTAAGAATCGTCTTACAAAGTCAGCTTCAATCGGCTTTAACGCTGATTTAAAGGATAAGTATGACGAGGATACTAACATTTTATCTAAGGTAACTACAGAGGACTTAAGAGAATACGGTATGATTCCAGAATTCCTTGGTAGATTGCCAATTGTGTATAGCTTACAAAAGCTTAATGAAGAAGCTTATATTAAGATTTTAAAAGAGCCAAAGAATGCCATTCTTGCTCAGTATCAAAAGCTCCTTGCCCTTGATGAGGTAGAGCTTAAATTTTCTGATGATGCCCTAGAAGCTATTGCTAAGAAGGCCATTAAGAAAGAAACCGGTGCTAGAGCTCTTCGTTCTATCATAGAAGAGTTCATGCTTGATATTATGTTTGAGATTCCTAAGGACAGTAATATTGGAACTGTAACTATTACAAAGGACTATATCGAGAATAAAGGAGCACCTCTTATTACAATGCGAGGTCAGGATTTACTAGAAGCAAAAATGTAAAGCATATTGTAAATAATGAAATTATATGATAAATTTAAGAAAATAGGAGTTTTTCTCCAGTTAGGATTTAGTTATGAAATATAAAGCACTTGCCCTAGATTTAGATGGGACATTAACAGATAATAATAAGGAATTGCCAGAGAGAAATAAGGAGGCAATTTTTAAGGCTATTGAGAAAGGAGTAAGTGTTATCCTAGCATCAGGAAGACCCTTATTTGGTATTACGCCAATAGCCGACGCCTTAGAGCTAAAGGAGAGAGGCGGTTATATACTTGCCTATAATGGTGGTCAGATCATTGACTGCAAAACAGGAGAATGCCTTCATAAGCGCATACTTCCAAGAGATTGTATGGAGGATGTATGCAGATTTGCCAGAGACAATGGAGTTTGGGCGCTTACTTATGAGGATACAACTGTGGTTTGCGAAAGTGATGACGACCCTTATGTAGTTCGTGAGGCGAAATGTAATTACACAACAGTTAAGAAGGTAGATAGCCTTATTGATTACGTGGATTACGAGGTTTCTAAGTTTTTAGTAGTAGGTGAACATAAAAAACTTTTACCAGTTAGAGATGCAATTCTTGCTAAGTACGAAGGTAAGGTAGATGCCTTCTTCTCAGAGGATTACTTCCTAGAAGTGGTTCCTGCAAATGTTGCAAAGGACGAATCTCTTAAAATATTACTTGAAAAGATTGGCCTTACAACTGATGAGCTAATTGCTTGTGGAGATGGCATGAATGATATTCCAATGCTAAAAGTAGCAGCTTTATCAGTGGTTATGGAGAATGGCTATGACGAAGTAAAGAAATATGCCGATGTAATTGCACCATCCAACGAGGATTGCGGTGTTGCAGCAATTATTGAGGAGTATTTGCTTTAATTAAACCCTTAGATTACTAAGAGTAAAGACAGTTAAAGAGGGGATAAGAGGGATGTTATTATTAAAAAAGAGAATTGATTATTCGATGACGGATTTACATATCCACGTTTTACCGGAGACAGATGATGGGGCAGCAGATATTAAGACTACTGTGCAAATGCTAGAGCTTGCCCATGAAGATGGCATAAAGACACTGGTTTGTACGCCTCATTATCATCCGATAAAATGTAGATTGCCACAGGCAGAGATAGAAAGAAGAGTTGGAGAAATTGAAAAAATTGCCACACAGCTTTATGATGACTTTAAGCTATATGCTGGTAGAGAAGTTCTATATAGCCAGGATATTCCTAAGTCTATTAAGGCTAGGGGCATGACAATAAATCACTCTAGGTATGTTTTAGTTGAGTTTGACTATAGGGATAGCAGACAGACAATTAGAAACGGAGTGGTAAACATTTTAAACGAAGGACTAATTCCGATACTTGCTCATATCGAGAGATATCCAAGTATTATGCTTAATGAGGATTTAGCAGAAGAGCTAAAGAGAAAAGGTGCAATCCTACAGATTAACGCAGATGCCCTAGTTGGAGAAGAGGGCGCTGATGCAAAAAGGCTTGCGAAACATTTGCTTAAGAGAAAATTAGTAGATGTTATAGCTACCGATGCCCATACCGCAGGTAGGAGATGCCCAATTATGGGTGATGTGGTGCAATGGGTGTCTAATAAGTATGGCTATGACTATGCTAAAAAGATTTCGAAAGATAATCCTGATAGAATTATTAGGGATGAATTTATTGATTAGAGGGGTTTTAAATGGATAATAATAAAGCAGGTGAAAGAGAAATAGACCTTGGTCGTCTTTTCTCTATTCTTTGGGACAAAATAATTTTAATTATCTTTACAGGAGCCTTATTTGGTGCGGCGACTTTCCTAGCATCGAAGTTTTTTATAACTCCTGTTTACGATTCAACTACTCAACTCTATGTTCTTAATAGAGCTGATGATTCCACGACCACTTTAACAGATTTGCAAACTTCAACACAGCTTACAAAGGATTATATTATCCTTGTACAGTCAAGACCGGTTCTTGAGTATGTTATTGAGGATTTAAGCCTTGATATGACTACTTCTGAGCTCTCAGATATGATTTCTGTTACTACAATTTCAGATTCAAGAGTTTTGCAAATTTCTGTAAAGAATCCAGATCCTTATAGGGCTAAGGAAATTGCCGACTCTATTGCTCAATTTTCAGCAACACAAATCTGCGAGATTATGCATATTGAAGATGTAGAGATTATTGAAGAGGGCAATATAGCTACAATTCCTGAGTCTACAGGCATTAAGAGAAATACAATCATTGGTGTTTTACTAGGAATAATCTTTTCTTCGGGAGTAATTATTGTTAAGTCGCTTTTTGATGACACAATTAAGACTAGCGAAGATGTGGAGAAATACCTTGGAATTAGCACACTTTCGATGATTCCTCTTTGTAAGGAAATGGATGATGGAAGAAGTAAGCTATCTAAGAAAAAGTCAAAGAAAAGAGGGAAGTAGATATGCAGACTATAAATATTGAGCGTTTGATTAAGTTAGACTACAGGGCAAATGAATCTTATAAAAATCTACGTACTAACATTCAGTTGTGTGGTTCTGATATTAAGACGATTATGTTTACTAGCACTACACCAGGCGAGGGAAAATCTACTGTTTCCTTTAACTTAGCAGTTTCCTTAGCAGAGGCTGGTAAAAAGGTAATTTTTATTGATGCGGATTTAAGAAAATCTGTCCTTGTAGGTAGATATAAGATTAATAAGTCTGTAAAGGGCTTGACACATTTTCTATCAGGAATTAATAAGTTTGAGGATGTGATGTATGGAACTAATGTGGACAATTTAAATGTGGTCTTTTCGGGCCCGGTTCCACCAAATCCTACAGAGCTTTTAGGCAATAAGGTCTTTAAGACACTGCTTAAGGTTTTAAGAGATCTTTATGATTATATAATTATTGATACGCCACCTATTGGTAGCGTAATTGATAGTGCTATTGTAGCTCAGGAATGCGATGGAACTGTGGTTGTTGTAGGTTCTAATATGGTGGGCTATAAATACGCGCAAAAAGCCATAGAGCAGCTTAAAAAGACTAATACAACTATTCTAGGGGCTGTGCTTAATAAGGTAGATGTAAACGATAATAAGTACTATGGAAAATATTATGGAAAATACTACGGTAGATACTCAGATGCCGGAGAAGAGTAAACAGCAAAAACTAGCAGGAAATATAAACATAATAAGCTGTTACGAGAAATAACAAAAATATAAAAAATGACGTTAGAATCTTAATTTTTATTGCATTTTGTGGTAAATTATAGAAATGCTATTTAACTGCTAAATGGCAACGTTATGGAAATAAACTAATAAGGAGACCATCATGGCAGGAATATTTACAAATACGAAGAATGATATGCGATATCTTTTTGCAAAAAAAGATGGCTTATCAAAAAAGGAACGAAGAAGAAAAAGGAGAGCATGGGGAACTGTTATAGGCTTGATTTTAGTTTTGATTCAGTTCGTACTAACAGTGCTTGTACTAAAGAATGCTATAACGCTAGACATTTTACCTTTAAGGTATATGCTTGCTATAACGCTATTCTTGGTGTTTGTGCTTTTGTTTGACTTTATTACACAGTTTAGTAAAAGAAAGTTAATGGGAAAAATATTAGCGATTGCCCTTTCAGGCTTGATGCTATATAGTTACATTTTCTCAGCAAAAGTTGTAGATACTTTATCGAAGATATCCGGAGTTACAACTCGTACAGACGTCTTTGATGTGGTTGTACTTGCAGATGACAAAGCGGAGTCTATTGCAGATACAGCAAATTATACTTACGGATATTGCAATATGATAGATGCTGATATTTATGAATCAGCGATGGGAAAATTAGAAAAGGAAGATAAGATTACTCCTGAGACTAATCTTTACAGTGATTGGGATGCTGTAGTTAGTGCATTAGAGAAAAATAAAGACATTCAGGTAGCTTTAATCTCAGAGGATAGTTTGATTTCCTTACAAGAAAATTATGTGAATTTTTCTTCAGAAATAAAAATCTTAGGTCGTGTGGAAGTGGTATCAGAAATCGAATTAGAGAAGTCTAAGAAGGTAGATGCCGATGATCCATTTGTAGTTTATCTCTCGGGAGATGATGCATTTGGTAGAGCAAAATATACAGGACGTAGTGATGTTAATATCATAGCGGTTATAAATCCTGATACAAAGCAGGTTTTACTTGTAACAACACCAAGAGATTCCTATGTAACTATTACAACAGATGATGGAAGATCAGGTCTTGATAAATTGACACATGCAAGTAATTCGGGTCTTGATAATTCAATTATAGCCTTAGAGAATATCTATGAGGGCTTACATATTGATTATTATTTAAGAATTAATTTTACAGGTTGTATAGATGTGGTGGATGCCCTTGGCGGTATTGATGTAAATTCAAGCGTGGAATTTACTAATGGTGATGATGCTTGGTATGAAAATTTCCACTTTAACGAAGGTATTAATCACTTAAACGGTGAGCAGACACTTGCCTTTGTTAGAGAAAGACATGCCTTTGCTCGTGGAGATTTCCAGAGAGGTGAGAATCAGGAAGCAGCCATTACAGGTATTATTAATAAGGCTACATCAAAGGCAATCCTTACAAAATACGATGAGGTATTAGATGCAGCTAGTGATATGATTCTTACAAATATGCCTACATCCTTTATTACTGATCTTGTTAAAGAGCAGTTATCTGATGGTAAGAGCTGGAACATCCAAAGCTATGCAGTAACAGGTACACCATCAGAGCCAGGTAAGGGTCCTACAGGTGAGGTATATCACTATAAGAATATGTCTGTTGTATATCTAGATGACGCAAGTATTGCCATGGCTAATGATTTAATGTCTAAGACAATGAATGGTGATGTGTTTAATGTAGATGAGTATGCAGAAGAGCATATTAATGATTATAAGTAGATAGACTTTATTTTTTCACGATTTTGTGCTAGATTTATAAGTGCTGTTTAACCGCGAAATGGCAAAATTATGGATAAAAAAGAAATTAAGGAGGCCATTTATGGCAGGATTCTTTACCAGATCAAAAAATGACATGAAATATCTTTTTGCTAATAAAGATGAATTGTCAAAGAAAGAACGTAGAAGGAAAAGGCGTGGTTGGGCTACTGTTATAGGAATTATCCTAGTTTTAATACAGTTGGTTTTAACAGTGTTAATGCTTAAGAATGTTTTTATATTAGATATATTACCAACGAAATATATGATAGCGCTTACAGTTTTCCTTGTATGTGTGCTACTTTACGATTTTACATCGCAGTTTACTAATTCGAAATTTATGGGAAAGATACTAGCAGTATTACTTTCTTTTGTAATGTTATATTGTTACATTTTCTCAGCAAAGGTTGTAAGTACTCTTACAAAGATTACGGGTGTTACATCAAGAACTGATATTATGGATGTAATTGTTTTATCTGATGATGAGGCAGAGTCAATTGCAGACACAGCTAAGTACACATATGCTTATTCTGATATTACAGATGATGAAATTTATGCAAGTGCTGTTAATCAGCTAGAGAAGGAGAATAATATTCATCCATCTCTTAAGACTTATGATAATTGGGACACAACAATCGATGAACTTTTAGATAACTCAGATGTACAGGCAGTTTTAGTTTCTGAGGAGATGCTTACTTCCCTTGAAGAAGCAGATGATACCTTAGCATCTAATATCAAGGTTATTGGTACAGTTGAAGTTGTTACAACTATTACAGTTGAAGAGGCAGATAAGGTAAGCGCAAGCGAGCCATTTGTTATCTTTGTTTCAGGAAATGATGATTATGGAACAGTTAAGTATAACGGACATAGTGATGTTAATATCTTAGCTGTAGTTAATCCAGATACAAGACAGATTTTACTTGTATCTACACCAAGAGATTCTTACATTACTATTGGGACAGATAGTGGTAAGTCGGGACTTGATAAGTTAACACATGCAGGTAATGCAGGTGTTGATAATACAATTAAAGCATTAGAGAACCTTTACGGCATTGATGTTAATTACTATGTAAGACTTAATTTCTCAGGCTGTATCGGCGTTGTAGATGCACTTGGAGGAATTACAGTTGATTCAGAGGTTGCATTTACTAATGGTGATAATGCTTGGTATGAGAACTTCACATTCAATGAGGGTGAGAATGAACTTAATGGTGAGCAGACACTTGCTTTCGTAAGAGAGAGAATGGCATTTGCTAATGGAGATTTCCAGAGAGCACGTAACCAGATTGCTGCTATTAAGGGTATTATTAATAAGGCAACTTCAGCATCAATCCTATCTAATTACGCAACAGTACTTGATGCAGTAAGTGATATGATTCTTACAGATATGCCAACATCCTTTATTACTCAGTTGGTTAAGGAACAGCTATCAGATACAACAGCTTGGAATATCCAGAGCTACAGCTTAACTGGTTCAACAGGTTCCGCTAACGGACAGGTTTACGGACTTTCAGGAATGTCAGTTGTATTCCTTGATGATGATAGCGTTAACACAGCTATTCAGCTTATGAGTAAGATTATGAACGGTGAGACATTTGACGTTGATGAGTATGTTGAGAGCTTATCAACAACAGCAGAGTAAGATTAATAATCTTTAGTCTGAGAGCAGACAACTTAATATATTAAGCTTTGTCATAAAGCTTTTACTAAAAGCTCCTTAGGAAGAGAATACTAACTCCCTCCTAGGAGCTTTTTTAATTAGTTTTTGCTAGTGTCATATTTAAGATTCTAAAGGGGTTTTTATGAAAATGTATTACATTTGTTAGACAACGTTAAATATTTGTCATACAACGCTTTATATAATTAAGCTAAACACCAGCTAAAAGCATAGTTTAACCAAATTAAAATTAATATTTTTCGGATTTTCTAAAATTATTTAGGTGGCACCCTAAATCAACTTGTCAAAATTAAGTTGGTAAATTATAATATGCAAGGTAGAGATATAAAAGAGTTTTAATTCTTTTATACACAGCTTTTAAAACCTATAAAAGCTATGCTAGCGCTACGTGTTAGACACATTTTTTAAGAAATGAAGGAAGCTTAAAGAATGTGACGTAGCCTACATCTATAAAAATATCTAAAGGAGTTTGAAATTATGGGATATGTAGATGAAGTTTTAGACTTAGTATCAAAGAGAGATGCTAGCCAGCCAGAATTTATTCAGGCAGTAACAGAGGTTCTTAATTCATTAAGACCAGTTGTAGAGAAGAATGAGGAGCTTTACAGAAAGAACGCTATCCTTGAAAGAATCACAGAACCAGATCGTCAGATCATGTTTAGAGTACCTTGGGTTGATGACAATGGTCAGGTTCAGGTTAACAGAGGTTTTAGAGTACAGTTCAATAACGCTATTGGACCATACAAGGGAGGTCTTAGACTTCACCCATCAGTAAACTTAGGTATTATTAAGTTCTTAGGTTTCGAGCAGATTTTCAAGAACTCACTTACAACACTTCCTATCGGCGGTGGTAAAGGTGGTTCTGATTTCGATCCTAAGGGTAAATCAGATAGAGAAATTATGGCATTCTGCCAGAGCTTCATGACAGAGCTTGCTAAGTATATCGGTGCTGACATCGATGTTCCTGCTGGTGATATCGGAACAGGTGCTAGAGAAATCGGCTTCATGTTTGGTCAGTATAAGAGAATCAAGAACCTTTACGAAGGTGTTCTTACAGGTAAGGGTCTTACATACGGTGGTTCTCTTGCAAGAACTCAGGCTACAGGTTACGGCTTATTATACTTAACAGAAGAGTTAATTAAGTGCCATAGCGATAACATCGCTGGTAAGACAGTTGCTGTTTCTGGTTCAGGTAACGTTGCAATCTACGCTATTGAGAAGGCTCAGCAGTTAGGTGCTAAGGTTGTTACTTGCTCAGATTCAACAGGTTGGATCTATGATGAGTCAGGTATCGATGTTGAACTTCTTAAGGAAGTTAAGGAAGTTAAGAGAGCTCGTCTTACAGAATATGCTGCAGCTAAGCCATCTGCTCAGTACTTCGCAAAGAAGAATGGTGAGCACGGTGTATGGCAGTATAAGGTAGATGTTGCACTTCCATGTGCTACACAGAACGAACTTGACCTTGAAGATGCTAAGGCTTTAGTAGCTAACGGTGTTAAGTATGTTTGTGAAGGTGCTAACATGCCTACAACAATTGATGCTACAGAATACTTCCAGGCTAACGGCGTTTGCTTCGTAGGTGGTAAGGCTGCTAATGCTGGTGGTGTTGCTACTTCAGCTCTTGAAATGAGCCAGAACTCTGAAAGACTTAGCTGGACATTCGAAGAAGTTGATTCTAAGCTTAAGAACATCATGGTTGGTATCTACCACAATATCGATGAAGCTGCTAAGGAATACGGCATGGAAGGCAACTACGTAGCTGGTGCTAACATTGCTGGTTTCAAGAAGGTAGTTGAAGCAATGCTTGCTCAGGGCGTTTGCTAATCATAGATTAGAAAGTCTTAAATTATAGATTTTAGTTTTTTATAAATATTAGTTCATACGATTGTTAAGCGTATAAAAGAGATGTTTGTTTTTTACAGATATAGCTTTTATACGCTTTTCTTTTGTTCTTTTTTGTATTAAAATTATTTAAGATAGCAATTTTACAGGATAGAATGAATTCCTGCATTTTTTGGATACAAAGTGGAGATACATTTTCCACATAATAAATAAGGAGGGGCTTATATGATAAGCAAGACTTTACAGACTAGATTAAAGAAAATGGCGCTATTAGGTTTAGTTTCAATTAGTGTATTTTCATTGGCTGCCTGCGGAGGTAAGAAAAAGTCTAAGGGAACAACAAATAAGAGTACAGAAGTGACAGAAGTGGATTCTGAAGGAAATGTGGTGAATCTAGGTAACCTTTACGAGGGAACAGGTTACACAATTTCTGCTCCAAGTAACTGGGCAGATGCAAAGACAAGTAATGAAAGTCTAGATTTAATGATTTATGACACTAATATAACTGGGGATTTTGCAAGAAACCTTAATATTATCATTGAAGATTTATCAGCATATTCTTCAATGGATGCAGATAAGTATTTAGATGCTGCAAAGACTAAGCTTGTGCAGTCTGGCTATGCAGTTGAGGATGGAGAGAGTAAGGATATTAACGGAGTTTACACAACTTCTCTTATATATAGCTATACAACTAATGGATACGTGGTGAAGGGTCAGCAGACTTACTTCTATAATGAAGGGGACAAGAAGGTCTATATTGTTACCTTTGCTTGTGCAGAAGAGGAGTTTGAAACTTATAAGGAAGCAGGAAACGAGATTATTAATACATTTCAGTTTGACTAGAGCCTAAAGGGGATTGGCTTAAAGCTTTTGAGAGGATAGAATTATGGCTAATATTGTAAAGCTTATGAATTTACTTGTTGATAATGAAATAAGAATGCAGATAGCACTATTTGATGGAGTAAATATGTCTAGCGTGGCAAAGGAGGCGGGAAACCGCATCTTGTCTGGCCTTGCGGATGTGGCAAATGCATTTTCAGAAACCTTTACAAGTAAACAGGTGATAAATTACAAATATAAGACAAGTTCTGACGAGGTCATGGATAGGTATGTGGAGCTTTCAAAGCTATCTAGAAAAGAGCTTATGGAGGACATGTATAAAAAGCTTTTGCAGGCTTACAAGGAGATTAATGGCAAGGAATATGAAGGGGATGTTGAAAGTCCGATTTTTACAAAAGCCTTGGTGGATATTGCAGCTTACGGCTTTAATATAAATCTTTATAAGCCGGTGGGTTCAAAGATTGATGAGATTGCTGCAAATTACGAGAAGCTTTTAATTAACGCCTTCTATTCGCATTTGCAAAATCTATCTGAGGATGATTTAAAAGAAACTATTAAGTTACTAGACAGGGCCCTTGCTAGACTTAGTCTTGAAAATAAGCGAAAGCTTCAGGAGGCTATTATGCCCACAGCCTTTAATGCTAAGGGAATTATCTTGGCTCTAAGAAAGAGAAAGGATGTGGAGAAGCTAAAGCTTAGCTTAGAATTACTTGGGGAGGATGCCTTTAAGTTTCTAGATGTGGATTTAAGTGTGGTATTCCAGACTATTAGAGGTCTTGGAAGGGTTTCTAGAATCTTGATAGCGAGACTCATTTTCAAATTAAGTAGGAGCTCAGGCAGGAAGTTTTCTTATGGTAATGAGAAGCTGCCATCAGGGGCTAGTGACACAATCTTAGAGGAAGAAAAAGAGAAGGACAGACTTTTTAGGGAGAGCCTAAAGGGAGAGATTGCGGTTCAAAAAAAGATAGATGAGTTAGAAAAGAAAAGAGATAGTCTTGAGGCCACAGCTCTTAAGCTAGATGAGGAGATTAAAGAGGTTATGGAGGGCTTTTATGAGGCCAAGAAAGAGTTTGATCTGCTTGATGCAAAGAAGGCTGACTATCTTGAAAAAAAGCGACCTCAGCCAGAAACAAAGGTCTATTATAATAAGGTGAATGAAACAAAGCGTAAAATGGATAGAAGCTCGGATATTGCTGAGAAGAAGTCTAATAAATTGCTTCAAACAAAAGAGCAACTTGAGGAAAATAAAAAAAGTATCGAGCTTGAAAAAGAAACTTTGTCAGAGCTTAAAAAGAAGAGCTTTTCAGAGCTTAGTCTTAGGGCAGATGAGCTTATGGGGAAGTGGAGTAAGCGTTTTAATAAGCTTAAATTTGACCCAAGCATTTTCCAAAATCTAATTATCCGCTTTAGCTTTGAGGAGAGACTTGAAATTGAGAGGATGCTTCTTGAAATTGAGCAAGAGGATAATTACTATGATTTATCTCTTGAAGAAAGGGAGATTAAGGTTTATATTTCCATAAGGGAATATGCCACTATAAAGATAGAAAATTTTCTTTGCAAGGATATTATCTAGCCTAAGCTTTCGCGGATTGAAGAAATGCGACATAAGCTAAAGGACAAAACTTGTAAGATTTAGAAAGAGGACTTGTAATGCAATTTAAGGATTATGAGAGTGCGTGTAAATATTTAGACGAGCTAGGACAGTTTGCTAGTAAAACTGGAGTTGAAAGAGAGACTAGACTTCTTAAGAGTCTTAAAAATCCGGAAAATTATTTAAATGTAATTCATGTAGCAGGAACTAATGGAAAGGGTTCTTGTTGTGCCTTTCTAGCTAGCTGTTTAAAGGAGCTAAATTATAAGGTGGGACTTTTTACTTCCCCACACTTAGTTAAGATTAATGAGCGTATTAAGATAAATAATATAGATATTTCTGATGAGGACTTTTTGGCCTGCTTAAACACTGTAATGCTTGCCGCAAAGGATGAGGAGTATGCCTACTTTGATTTACTTATGGCGGTGGCTATGGTGTATTACAAAAGGAATAATGTGGATTTTGTAGTATTAGAAACAGGTCTTGGTGGAAAACTTGATGCAACTAATGCGGTTAAAAGTCCGATTTGTTCAATAATTACGGGAGTAAGTCTTGAGCATACAGCCATTCTTGGAGACACAATTGAGAAGATTGCCACAGAAAAAGCAGGAATTATTAAGGAAAATGTGCCTCTAGTCTTTAATTCAAATGATCCGGTGGTTACAAAAGTAATTCGAAACAGATTTAATGAAGTAAATTCGAACAATAATTTCTTTAAAATCTACAGTGTGAATAAAGAGATGTATCATATTAAGGAAATATCTTTGGCAAATATTGATTTTTTCCTTGATAATGATTATTATAAGAATGATTGTTTTTCGATAGGGTCTAATGGAATATATCAAGTTTTGAATTCTTCACTGTGTTTAACAGCGCTTGCAGTTTTAGCACGTGAGAAAGTGATAAATTTTGATCGAGAAGCATTTAAAATAGGCATTAAGAATACAAGATGGCCAGGCAGAATGGAACTAGTAAAGAAGAATGTCTTCATTGATGGAGGACATAATCCAGAGGGTATTGCTAGATTTATTGAGTCTGTTAAGGAGATTATCAAGATAAGTGATAAGAAGACTAAGTTACTTTTTTCAGTTGTTAGTGATAAGGACTATAGCCAGATGATTCGCGAGCTTGTGGAATCAGCTTGTTTTGATGAATATTACATAACAGTAGTGGGAGGCCTAAGGAAGGTTTCTAAGGAAAATATTATTGATACATTTTCAAAATATACCAATAAGGAAATTAGGTCAGTAGATAATGCCGGTGAGTTTATAAATTCCTATGATGAAGAGGAACTCCTTTTTGCAGTGGGTTCTCTTTATTTAGTGGGAGAGATAAAAGAATGTGTTAATTAAGAATTGGAGGATAAATAGATGATAGATTTTGATGAAGAAATTCAGAAGTTTCAGCCTAGTTTAGAGGTAGAGGATGCTGAAGATGCAATTTATAATAACGATATACCAGATATTACAGATTTAATGAAGAATATTATTTCAGGCGATAGAAAGGACAAGTAGTTATTATGAGATGTTTTAAATGTGGAAGTCTTCTCACAGCTAATAATACATGTCCTAAGTGTAATGAAGATGTAAGAATCTACAAAAAGACATGCCAGGCTTCAGATAAATATTATAATCTTGCACTTGAGAAGGCTAAAGTTCGTGATTTAACTGGTGCAATTGAGACATTAAAGATTGCTTTAATGATTAACAAGTATAATGTTAATGCAAGAAACCTCTTAGGTTTAGTTTACTGCGAGATGGGCGAAGTTGTTGAAGCCCTTACACAGTGGGTAATTTCTAAGAATTTTGCAATCGATGACAATGTGGCTAGTGACTACATCAAAAGAATTCAGTCTAATCAGAATAGATTTGAGATGGTGACAGGTACTATTAAGAAGTTTAATCAGGCTTTAAAGTATGCTAAAGAGGATAATACTGATTTAGCTATTATTCAGTTAAAGAAGATTACACTTTCTAATCCTTCATTACTTAAGGCACAGTTGCTTCTTGCTCTTCTCTATCTTAAGAATGATGATGATCAGAGAGCACAAAAGTGTATTAACTATGTATTAAAGGTGGATAAGAATAACACAGTTGCCTTAAGATATGATACTGAAATTAAGCGCAAGCAGGCATTAAAGAAAGAGGATGTTTCTAAGTCTTTCTTACCAAAGCGTAAGAAGAATAATGAAGAGAATAAGCCTCTTAACGGTAATGATGTTATTATTCCAAAATCAACATATAAAGAGCCAAGCAATGGCGGTATTACAATTATTAACATTTTAGCAGGTGTAGTAATTGGTGCAGCTCTTATTTGGTTCCTTGTTATGCCAGCAAGAAATAAGGGCTTAACAAGTGATTACAACAAGACATTATCGGATTATTCTGAACAGCTCTCATCAGCTAATATTGAGGTTACATCCCTTCAGACACAGGTGGATGACTTAACAGCTCAAAAGGAAGCTCTTGAGTCACAGCTTAGTGGTGTTTCAGGAACAGACGGTTCTAATGCATTATTAGTTTCATTAATTAGTAGTGCAAATGCATACATTGACGGCGATACAACAGCAGCCGCTGAATATATTATGGATATTGATGTAAGTTCACTTCCATCAGATGAAGCTAAGGCACTTTATAATACAATAGCAAGTGCTACCTTATCTAATGCAGCTTCAAGCTTCTATCAGAGTGGTAGGTCAGCTTATCAGAGTAAAGAATACGAAACAGCAGCACAGTATTTTGTAAAGGCTTACAAGTGCGACAGTACTAACGTTAATTATGTATATTATGCAGCATTAAGCTATGCAGCATTAAATGATACAGAGAATGCTAAGACTTATTATCAGATTATTATTGATGACTTCTCAACAAGCAATAGTACATATGCGAAGGAAGCCAGCGAATATGTGTCATCACATTAATTGGAGTTTTATAAATGGCAATGACAGAAATAGAGATGCACTATAATAAGTTCAACGAAGATAAGAGGCTCTTATCTAGACATGGTCATGTTGAATTTGTTACAACTATGAAATATGTGCATATTTATTTAGACGAGATTTTAAAAGGTGTCACTTCAAAAAGTGACATCAAGATTATAGACATTGGAGCAGGGACAGGTGCTTATAGCGTTCCCCTAGCCAATGAAGGTTATGACTTAACAGCAGTAGAACTTGTTAAGCATAACCTAGGCCTTTTAAAGGCTAAGGGTGCAAATGTAAAGGCATATCAAGGTAACGCTCTTAAGTTAAAGCGTTTTGAGGATAATAGCTTTGATATGGCACTTCTATTTGGACCAATGTATCATCTATTTTCAAAGGAAGATAAGTTAAAGGCTCTTAGCGAAGCTAAGAGAATTGTAAAACCAGGAGGATATATCTTGGTTGCCTATATTATGAATGAATATAGCGTTATAACTTATGCCTTTAAGGAAAAGCATATAATGGAATGTCTAGAAGAGGGAAGATTTGATAAGGATTATAAGACAATTTCTTCTACTAAGGATTTATACGACTATATGCGAATTGAGAACATTAATGAATTAAATGAAGAACTAGGACTTAAAAGAGAGAAGATTATTTCTCCTGATGGCCCTGCAAATTATATTAGACAATTCCTTAATGCCTTATCAGAAGAGGAGTATGAGGAATTCATTAAATACCATCTATCAACCTGTGAAAGACAGGATTTGATTGGAGCAGGTGGTCATACCCTTGATATTTTAAGAAAATAAAGAAATTAAAAAGGCTGGTAAGTAATAATTTACTTACCAGTCTTTTTTTATATTAGAGATTTAATTCTAATTAATTATTGCTACTGTTAGCACTGTTGTTGCTCTTGTTTGAACTGTTCGAACTACTTGAACTTGAAGATTTCTTAGTAGTTGTTTCTTCTGTAGAAGATTCTTCTTCAGAACTTTCTGTTTCTTGTTGAGTGTTAGTGCTTGACGAACTTGTGCTTGAGCTACTAGTACCCGTCGATGTTCCACTTGAGTCCGTCGTCGTGGCTGTATTTGAATGAATTGTACAGAAATTCGTCAATTGATCAGCTGTTATAGAGTATGCTGCATCTGCCGTTGTGTAATTTGATGCGTCATCTGATGCACCAAGTGGTGTTGTTACAGATTCCTTTAATGTAAGGATTCTAGTTGTTGTAGATGTACAACCAGCTACTGCAATTGCACCTGATTCATTACAAATTGTAACCTTAACGTGAGTGCTACATGTCTCAGTTGGGATATTGTCCTCTGAGAAGTATTCACTAATAATTGTGCTACCTCTTTCATCCTGTGAGCAAAGGTCTGATGGTAAATCACCTGATTTGCTACAAACTTCCGTCTGAACAATGCCTTCTGGCTGTTCATAGCTTCCTTCCGCATCACCGGTGTAGCTATTAATTGCTGACATAATCTGGCCCCAAATCTTAGTGTGGCTTACGTTGTTAACCTTTGTTGAGTTATCATCGTAACCAACCCAAATTGAAGCTGTATAGTATGGTGTGTAACCACAGAACCACTTATCTGTATCGTTCTGTGTTGTACCTGTCTTACCACAAACTGGCTGACCTGAGAAGTTAGCAGCTTTAGCAGTACCATTTGTAACAACTGAACGAAGGGCTGAAGTTAATAGCCATGCTGTTGTCTCTTTTAAAACTCTGTGAGTGTTAGCTGTTGTATTATCAATTAATACATTGCCTTCACTATCAAGAACCTGTGTATAGTAAATAGGTTCTGTATAAACACCGCCATTAGCAATAGTTGCATAGGCTGCTGTCATATCGACATTACAAACACCTCGTGTCATACCACCAAGAGCTAATGACTGAACCACATCGTGATTACCATTAATAGCATTAGATGGTGAAACAAGTGTTGAAATACCAAACTCTTCGAGGTAGTTATAACCAACCTGTGGAGTTATAAGTGTGAGTACCTTAACTGCAGGTACGTTTTCTGAAATAGTAATAGCTTCTCTAACTGTCATTAAACCTCTGTAAGACTTATCGTAGTTAGTTACAAGTTTTGAATCTGAACCACTGTAGTAGTATGGAGCATCATCAATTGCTGTTGCAAGTGTGATAGCACCAGTATCAAGGGCTGGTCCGTAAGCTACTAATGGCTTAATTGAAGAACCAGGCTGTCTAGTAACATCATCTGTTGCTCTGTTAAGAGTTCTGTTACCAGTTTTATCACCTCGACCACCAACCAAGACTTTAACATATCCTGTAGACTGTTCAATCATTGAGAAGGATACCTGTGGCTGAATTACGAAATCAATTGATTCGTAAGAAAGTGTACCGCCATCTGCTAACATAGCCTCTTCGTATTCCTTAATTAAGGAATTGGCTTTATCCTCACTTGTCTGTGTTAATGAAAATGAAGAATCGCCCTTAGTCTGAGTAAACCAAGTATACATCGTACTATGTGAGTAGTAGTGGTATGTGCCATCCGTCTCCTTAACTGTGAAGGATAAGTTAATTGAGAATTGCGTTGAACTTGGCCAGTTCGATGTATCGTTAATGATATCATCTGCAATCTCTTGCATACCAGTGTCTTGGGTTGTATAAATCTGTAGGCCGCCACCATAAATTAGGTTAGAAGCCTGAGTTTCTGTGTAACCATACTGCTCCATTAAATCATCTGTGAGCTGTTCAATAACCTCATCAACAAAATAAGAATAAGTAGAACTTGATGCAGTAACTGTAAGACCCTCAAGTCTTGCATAAACATCGTCTGCAACAGCATCGTCATATTGAGCCTGTGTTATATAGCCCTGTTCTAACATATTAGATAGAACCTGTAACTGACGAGATTTGTTCTTATCCGGATAGTTGATTGGGTTTAATCCCTGTGGATTCTTAGTGATTGATGCAATTACTGCACATTCACTTAGCGTTAATTCGGAAACATCTTTATTAAAATAGCCTTCTGCGGCTGCTTGAACTCCATAATATCCATTACCTAAGTTAATAGTATTTAGATAATTCTCTAAAATGTCGTCCTTTGACATTACCGTTTCTAGTTTAACTGCTAGATATTGTTCCTGTATTTTACGCTTTATCTTCTCGATTGTAGTTTCGTTGTATGCATTAAATACATTGTTCTTTAGCAACTGCTGTGTAATTGTTGAGGCACCCTGCGATAGACCTCCGTGAGTTACAGCAATAGCAGCAGCTCGTATAATACCTTTTACATCAATACCGTTGTGTTCATAAAAACGTTCATCTTCAATAGCAACAAAGGCTTCTTGAAGTTCAACTGGTATCTGATCAAGGGTTACATAAGTTCTGTTGGCGCCTGAAGAGGCTAAAGTTTGAATCTCTTCACCGTTACTATCATAGACTTTAGTAGCATACCCATTAGGGGATACATCAATAGTAGATATATCAGGGGCACTCTCGATAATACCCTGAAATGCACCAAAGACTAGACATGAACCACCAACAACAATAGCGATAGCAAATATAAGAAGAATCTTTACACAAAATACCCCAAGCTTAGTTTCAAGCTTAGTGGCAGATGAGTTTAGAAGCTTCTTCTTGTCATTAATGCCTCGTCCACCGTAATTCATATATTCACCTCATTTTTCTTGTACCGATTGTACATGGCATGATATTATATCAGGTGTGTGCTGGAATAGATATGAAATAGAAAGTAAACAATGTGAATTGCTTACTTAAGCTAAATATACTTCGATTGAAATAAACTTAGCTGATCTCCCAGCGACCACATAGTTTACGTATAGATGTAGATGTGTAAACTTTAGATGTCTGACTGATATGCGTCTAAATTATATCATAAAAGAGATATAGGAGCAATTAAAATGAAACTAGTATTAGAAAAGGGAATTGGTGAAATTATCGAGAAAAAGTCTCGTTTTATAGCCCATGTTTTATATATTGAAAATGAAGAGCAGGCCCAGGAGTATATTAATAAATTAAAGAAAAAATACTGGGATGCAAGACATAACTGTTATGCTTATGTGTTAGGAGATAAAGGAGAAATCCAGAGATTTTCAGATGATGGAGAACCTTCAGGTACTGCAGGTAAGCCTATACTTGATTTAATTACAACAAGAGAGCTTACAAATTGCCTTGTAGTAGTAACAAGATACTTTGGTGGAATCTTACTTGGAACTGGTGGACTTGTAAGAGCTTATCAGGGTGCAACTATTGAAGGACTTAATAATAGTGTACTTGCTAATCTTATAGATGGAATTACGGGGGAAATTGACTTTGAATATGGCAATCTCTCTAAGGTACAATACATTTGCGATAACTTTGGAATAGATATTCAAGAAACAGAATATACTGAAAAAGTGCACATGAAGTTAGTTATCGAAAACGAAAAAATTGATGATTTTGTGCAAAAACTCCAAAACGAATTCTCGGGTGAAATTCAAATTGTTAACAAAGTGCAACAAAAAATCTGTAAAAGGATATAGCAGACCAATATTAACAGTAGTAAATTATGAATAAAAAATGAAGAGTAGTAAAAAGTTACAATACAAAGGTCAAATTACAAATAAACTCCCTTTTTATTTGTAAAAGTAGTGAAAAATAATCAAACATGTCAAAATGATTTGTGCACATTTTACATAAAATTAAGCTTCTGAAAACTATAATTTAAGTTGTTAATTTAAAGTTTTGATAAAGATTTAACAAAAATGAAGAAATTGTAAACATTTAAAACCCGCATAAACACTGACATTCATAAAAAATCCAAAAAAAATACAAGAAATGTTAAAAATAGCCTTGTTAAAATATTACAAAAATGATAATATAGCCATGTTGGGAATACCAACAAAAGGGGGTTGTTCCCCAAAACCAATTAAGGAGGGTTTTAAGGTTTATGAAAAAGACAATTAAAAAGCTTACTGCTGTAGGTTTAACACTTACATCAGTAATGGGTCTTGTTGCTTGTGGTGCTTCAAATTCATCAAGCGACGACTCTAAGTCTAAGTCAGTGGACTGGAGTTCAGTTGAAAAGCCAGGAACATTTTCAGTAATGGTCGATGGTACAGTTGTAAAGGATACTAACGGTGGTCAGGCATTCTATGATTATCTTGCTGAGTTAACAGGCCTTGACATCGAGTGGATCCGTCCAGAACACAGTGCTTATTATGATCAGGTAGCAAGTACATTCGCATCAGGTGATATTCCTGATGTAGTTCTTCTTTCATCTGATTACTTAGCACTTTACGCTAACAACGGTTACCTTTGGGATATGACAGATGCTTGGGAAAATTCTGAAACAAAGAATTCAGGCAGACTTATCTCAGCTGCAGAGAAGATCGAAGCAGCTAACGTAGTTTTAGGTGCTGATGGCGAATCAGCTATGTATGGTTTCTCACCATTCCGTGGTAATGGTTGCTGTACATACATCAAGGCTTCTTGGTTAAAGGCTGCTGGTTTATCAGTAGATGATGTTAAGGATAAGACTCTTACATATTCAGAGTACTATGACATCTTAAAGAAGATGAAGGATGCTTCTTCTTCAGATTACGTAATTTCAGCTCCAGGCTGGATCGGAACAGAAGCTCCATATACTAACTATTTACCAGAATTCTATCAGGATGCTGAATATACATTCTATAAGAATGCTGATGGTGAATATGTTGATGGTTTCTCAGAAGAAGCTATGCAGGACGCTCTTCAGAGAATTCAGGACGCTGTTAAGGATGGCATCATTGATTCTGAAACAGAAGGTCAGACAACTTCACAGGCTCGTAACAAGTTCTACTCAACAGATCCTTCAACAGAATCTGGTGTATTCACATACTGGGCTGGTACATGGGCTGATACATTAGTAACTAACCTTGCTAATAAGGGTCTTGACTCAGAATTAGTTGCTATTTACCCAATCGAAGAACTTGGTACTTACACAGAAAGACTTTCAACAGCTTGGTGTATTACATCTGCTGCTGCTGATGCAGGTAAGGCAGAAGGTATTTACAAGTACTTCATCGATACAATGCTCGATGGTGGCGATGTACAGATGGCTTGGGAATACGGTGCTAAGGGAACTCACTGGGATGATAAGGCAGAAACTGTAACACTTGCTACAGCTAAGGAAGGCGATGCTGTTAAGTCTTACACATACAGCGAAGGTGAATTCCACTTCTTACCTTCTCCAGAAGATCCAACAACTCTTATGAAGAAGAATCACATTGATCCAGTTCTTGCTATTGCATCATTCAATGGTACAGATCCTGGTGCTAAGTCATTAACAGAAAATGTTACTGAAAACTTCGAGATGTTCTCTTCTCATTCAGATGTGGCTACTCCACTTCCAATGACAGAGACTCTTGGTAACAACATTACAGATATCAACACAGCTAGAAACGAAGTTATCTCTAAGGTTGCTCTTGGTCAGATGACAGTTGAAGATGGTATGAAGTACTATACAGATACAGTTGGTTCTAAGGTTGAAGCTGTACTTAAGTCACTTAACTCTTTAGGTGAATAATCCGAATTAGAAATAATTCAGCTAGCTTAAGCTAGATTTGTGGCGACGCCACATCATAAGAATTCATGTCGGGGGTTTCCCCCCGATGTGGATTCTATATTTTAGTTATCAAGTACTGATGATAGCTATGAAAAAATATAGGAAAGAAGGTATAAAGATGCAGTGTAAATCTTGCAACTCAGAATTACCTAAGAACGCTAAGATTTGTCCAAAGTGTGGCGCACAGGTAAGCAAGCCAGCAGGTAACCTTAAGGTTATTTCTATTTTTGGTTTTATAATTATGCTTATTGCTTCTATGCTACCATTCGTACAGTCTGGTGAAGAAGTTCTTGATGGTTATGTACCAAAGGCTTTTGCATTCAGTTTTATGAACATTTCAGTGCCAGTTATGTGGTACTTATTTATCTTACTTTTAGTAGTAGGTGTGCTTCTCGTTGTAGCTAAGAAAGAAATCTTCTCAATCTGCGCATCAGTTGCAGCTATGATTGTTTGGGTAATTTCTTACTTTGGCTTTACTTATGAAATCGTTGTTGGTAAGACAACAGGCGGTGGACTTAGAAAAGAATATACAACATTAATGGATATTCTTAACAACGGATATGATGGAAATACATATCATATTGGCGTTGGTGTATATGTAATGGTTATTGGTTTAATCGTTGCTATCGCTGGTGTATTCATCGATGTTTTAAAGCACTTCAAGAAGGATCTTGGAGTAGATTCAAAGTATTTATCTAACTCACTTAACCAGAGTTTAGGTTTAAAGCTTTACTATTATAGAGGTTTCTACCTCATGTATTTACCAGTATTAATTATGATTCTCATCTTTAACTACTGGCCAATGCTTGGATGTCGTTATGCATTCACAAGATATGTAATTGGTAATCCATATTACATTGGTTTATATCATTTCCAGACAATGTTAACAAACGATACATTCTTCTGGAGAGCATTTAGAAATACTCTTATCCTTTCTATTGTTAAGTTAATTCTTAATACAGGATTTGCAGTTATTATTTCTTTACTTCTTAATGAAATTGTTAATATGCCATTTAAGAAGACAGTACAGACTATTGTATACCTCCCTCACTTCATGTCATGGGTTGTTATCTTCTCTGTATTTAGAATGATTTTATCAGTTAATAGTTCAGGTGTTATTAATGGTTTCTTAATTAATGTAGGCCTTATTGATTCACCTATTTCATTCCTTGCAGATACACATTACTGGAGAGGAACTTTCTACGTAATGAACCTTTGGAAGGATACAGGTTGGGGAACAGTCCTCTTCCTTGCTACATTATCTGGTATCAGTCCTGATTTATATGAGGCTGCTCAGATTGATGGTGCTAACAGATTTAAGAGATTGATTTACATCACTCTTCCAGCACTTGCTAATACAATTATTACTGTATTCATTCTTAACCTTGCTAAGGTTATGAACCTTTTCGAATCAGTATTCGTAACTAAGAGTTCGGCTGTAGACTCAGTTGCATCTGTTTTACAGACATATGTTTATGATAAGACATTCGCTGGTGGTAACTCAGATTATGGTTATACAACAGCAGTTGGTTTGTTTAAGTCATTTGTTGGTATGATTCTCGTACTTGGCTGTAACTATGCATCTAAGAAGGTCCGCGGACGTGGAATTGTATAAGGAGGCAATATAATGAGTGATGATAAGATTGTAGTTAGAAAGAAAAAGAAGAAATTCAAGGTCTTCCCACTTGTTAATGGACTTATCTTTATTTTAATTTCATTAATAATTATTATTCCTATTTGGAAGGTACTTTGTGATTCATTAGATGCTCGTTCAGCTTATGGTCTCAATTTACATCCAGTAGAATTTACACTTGGTGGTTACCAGGCTATTATCAACAGAACAAGTTTATATATGCCATTCTTAATTTCAGTAGTAACAACTATTGTTGGTACATTCTGTGGTTTATTACTTGTTACTCTTGGTGGTTATGTACTTATTCAGTGGGAAATGCCAGGAAGAAACTTCTTTGCATATATGTTGTTATTCACAATGATTTTCGATGGTGGTATGATTCCAAAGTACCTCGTTATTAAGGAATTAGGCTTAATGAACACACTTTGGGCTGTTATCTTACCTATGTCAATCAACGTTTATAACTTAGTTCTTATGAGAAACTTCTTCGAAGGTATTCCAGAATCCTTATTTGAAGCTGCTCAGATCGATGGATGCTCTCCAATGGGTATCTTCTTCAAGATCGTCCTTCCATTATCAAAGGCTGCTCTTGCTTCAATCGGTTTGATGTTCTCAGTTTCATTCTGGAATGATTATACAAACTTCAAGTTATATATTTCTAAGAACAGCTTATATAACTTCCAGATCAGACTTCGTTCAATGGTTTCTGATAGTGATATTCCTAATGATTCATCAGTTTCACCTGAGACAATCTCAAGTGCAGCTACTATCGTTGCGGTATTACCATTCGCTATCATTTATCCATTCTGTCAGAAGTACTTTGTTCAGGGTGTTAATGTAGGTGCCGTTAAGGAATAATTTCCTTTAAGGAATTTTATAGGGGTCGCTATCCTTGGGGTAGCGACCCTTTTTTTACCAAAGCAAAATTATATGTAAAACATGTCTTTAATTGACTTTAATAAGTAGAATAGAAATCTTTTGTATGATACAATGTTAAAAGATTTTGATGCAAAAGGGGTAGGCAGTATGGTCAGGTATACATTAGAAGATGCAATTTATCTAGAGAATTTACCAGCAATTAAAGAGATTCTTGAAGAAGAACCTAGCTTAATTGATGGCCTTGATAAGGATGGCGTAATGATGCCATTTCTTGCAGCTAAGACAGGTAATCTAGATATTGTTAAATATATAGTTGAGTATTCTAGGGCAAGTATGAACATTTACGATGATAATCACAGGAGCATGTTACATTATGCAAGTATGTCGGGAAATGTGCCAACTTGTCAGTATTTGGTAGAAAGAGTTGGAATGTCAATTGTTGAGGGGGATAACGACTTAGTTACACCTCTTGATATTGCCCATGACAATAAGTATTTTGATTTGGAAGAGTATTATGAATCTGTTCTTGGAGTTGGTTTGGAGCAAATGTATAAAAACCCCATAAGAACTGGTTTTTTCCCAGATCCATCAATATGTAGGGTTGGCAATGACTACTACATGGTTAATTCATCTTTTATCTATTATCCATGTATTCCAGTATCCCATTCTACAGATTTGGTGCATTGGAGAATAATAGGTTATGCCATAACTAATCCAGCTTGGGCTAATTTAGATGAGCTTGAAGGTGGAAGAGGTTATTGGGCTCCTGATATTTCTTACTATAATGGTAAATTTTACATAACCGCCACATATAGACTTAATGATGATGGAAATGTATATAGAAAGCAGATTGTGGTTAGTTCTACTAATCCAGAAGGCCCATATAGTAAGCCGGCAATTATTGATGAAGACGGAATTGATCCATCAATCTTTAATGATGATGATGGAAGAAGATATATGCTTCTTAATAGAGGTGCTAGAATCTTTGAATTAAGTGAAGATGCAACAACACAGATTTCAAAGGCTAAGTTGTTATTCTATGGGGATAATAAGAGAGCACCGGAGGGACCACATTTGCTTAAGAAAGATGGTTATTACTATCTCTTTGAAGCAGAGGGTGGAACAGGACCAGGACATAGAATTACTGTTTCAAGAAGTAAGGAACTTATGGGAACTTACACACCATGTCCTTACAATCCTATTATGAGACAGACTAATGAGTCTGCAATTATTCAGCGTTGTGGCCATGGTAAGCCAGTTCAGACACAAAATGGCGACTGGTATATGGTTTATCTTTGTGGTCGAAAGATTGGTGAGGGTTATTCACTTCTTGGTAGAGAGACAGCCCTTGATCCTATAACTTGGACTAAGGATGGTTGGCCACTTGTTAATAATCTTAAAGGCCCTTCAAACCTACAGAAAAAGCCGGATTTACCAGAAACTGTCTGGGAAAATGAATATAAAGACGACTTTAAGGAGTCTTATTTAAGTACAGAGTGGCTTTTCCCAAGAGTACCTGAAATGGATGGAATAGTACTTGAAAACTCTTATGTAAAAATTAAGGGAAGTGTCTATGATCTTGATTCTATCAAGGCGAAAAACATTTTACTAAGAAGACAGACTTCCTTTAAATTTAGTGCTGATACTTGCCTTAGAATGCCGAAATTAAAGGCAGGACAGAATATGGGTATGACTTGCTATTATGATGAGAATACCTATCTTAAGTTTGGAGTTTATAGACTTGAAGATAAGAGCGAGAGATTTGTCTTAAAGGTAGAGGAGCGTATCGGGGATGATTATATTTCTTACCCAGATATCGAGCTTGACGAGACTAAATCCTTCTTGTATTTGCGAGTGGATACACATTTTCTTAAAAGAAGCTTTTCTTACAGCTATGATGGACGTCATTATACAAAATATCTGCATTTGGATAATGTTTATTATCTATGCGATGAGGGTATTAAGAAGGGAAAGCGATTTACAGGTGCTATGCTTGGACTTTACGTCTATGGCGGGGAGCATCAAAAGAATCTAGATACTAGATTTGAGAAGCCATTATATGGCGAATTTGATTACTTTAATTACAATCCAGAAATGTAAATAAAAGGAGAAGAGAAGATATGGCTAATTATGATGTAAATAGCATGTATGAAGCAGCGATTAAGTTAGCAAAGTCAGTGGACTTAAAGGGTCTTGAGGCTGATGAGGCAGCAAAGTATCTTAATGCAGTTGCTTATGGCGCAAAGGATTTTGGCAAAGATTTTAAGGAGCTTTTAGAAAATGGCTTATCTGCTGCAGTGTCAGAAACAGGCCTTAACTGTGCAAAGACAGGCGATGTTGAAAACTTCCTTGCAGGTAACGCAGTTTATATGGCAGCAAGCCTTACAGGTGAAGAAAAGTACACAGACCTTGCTTGCGCTATTGCAAAGACACTTGATGAGGTTAAGAAGTCAGACAAGGGTTATTTCCTTAATAGCCACGGCAAGGAATGCTTATGTGTAACATTTAAGGCATTTTCTTTCTATATGAATTATGAAACTAAGAATGGTGGTAAGGAGCGCTACAACGACATTATCGCTCAGTATAAGGCCATTTTTTCAAATATGTTAGGAGATACTGTACTTGATCTTAAAAACGGCACAGAGAAGAAATTAAAGCCTTTAGTTTACTTCGCAGCAGCTTTAGTAGATACACTAGAACTTATGGACCAGGCTCTTTATGAGATTTGGGCTAAGCTTAGAGAATTCTACAAGGAGACTATTAAGGCAATCCTTAATTCTGCTAGATTTACACTTGGAAAGAACAAGGAATATGACTTAATCTTTGCTTATGCAATCTTTAAGGGTTGTAGAATGAACCTTATTCATACAGAAAAGTATGAGTGCGAGGCAGCTTCACTCTTTGATTTAGTAAACGAAGATCTTGAATCTTTAATGGATGCTAGTGCAAATGTAAAATCTGCATACATTTTAGCAGCAACAGAAAGCATCAAGAATAGAGAATATCAGGATTATGGCCGTTTAAAGGGAGGCGTATTATGGAGTTAAAATTAGTTAATAAGACAGCAAGAAGCATCGTTATTGAATTAGACGATGGTGGGAAATATTACACAAAGAAGAAGTTTACAGTTTTAGTAAACGGTGAAGAATATCAGGAATCTAAGCAGGTTATTACATCAATCTATGGTTTAAAGCCTGATAAGGATTATGAAATCGCAGTTAACTACGAGGGCGAGAAGGTTGAAAAGCTCACAGTTCATACAGATTACGAATTCGTTACATTAAATGTTAGAGAATTTGGCGCTTATGGTGATGGAGAGCATGATGATACAAATGCTATCCAGTGCGCAATTATGGCTTGTCCAAAGGATTCAAGAGTATTGGTTCCAGAAGGTGTTTATAAGATTTCAAGCATTTTCCTTAAGGATAACTTAACTCTTGAGCTTGCTAAGGGTGCCGTTCTTTCAGCTTACACAGATAGAGAGAAGTTCCCAATCCTACCTGGTATGATTGAGAGCTACGATGAAGAGACTATGTACAATTTAGGCTCTTGGGAAGGTAACCCACTTGATACATTTTCAGCAATTGTTTGTGGTATAAATGTATCAAATGTTGTAATTACTGGTGAAGGTACAATCGAGGGTAACACAAGCTTTGAAAACTGGTGGAATAACTGCAAGATTCGTAACATCGCTTGGAGACCAAGATTATTCTTTATTAACCACTGTAGCAATGTGACAATGCATGGTATTACTGTTCAGAACTCACCTTCTTGGACAATTCATCCATACTTTAGTAAGCACTTAAAGTTTATTGACGTTAAGATTAAGAACCCTGCAAATTCACATAATACAGATGGTCTTGATCCAGAGAGCTGCGAGGATGTATTAGTACTTGGTACATACATTTCAGTAGGTGATGACTGTATCGCTATTAAGTCAGGTAAGATTTACATGGCTGAGAGCTTAAAGACTCCTACAAGCAACATGACAGTAAGACAGTGCTGTATGAGAGATGGCCATGGTGCTGTAACTGTAGGTTCTGAGATTGCTGCAGGTGTTAAGGATGTTCACATTAAGGATTGTCTCTTTATGAACACTGATAGAGGTTTAAGAGTTAAGACAAGACGTGGTAGAGGTAAGTTATCAGTTCTTGATGATATTAGCTTTGAAAATATTGACATGGACAACGTAATGACTCCATTTGTTGTAAACAGCTTCTATTTCTGCGATCCAGATGGTAAGACAGAATACGTTGGTTCAAAGAATCCTCTTCCAGTGGATGATAGAACTCCATCAATTAAGAGATTAAAGTTTAAGGACATTAAGGCAACAAATTGTCACGTTGCAGGCGCATATATCTGCGGTCTTCCAGAGATGAAGATTGAAGAATTAAGATTTGAAAATATTGACTTTAACTATGCTGAGAATGCAAAGTCTGGCGTAGCTGCTATGATGCTTGGTTGTGATGAGGCTAGCAAGCAGGGCTTAGTAGTAAGCAATATCAAGAAGCTTATTCTTAAAAATGTAAACATTACAGGTAATGAAGGCGAAGCAATTGTTGCAACAAATGTTGATGAAATTGAGAGAAACTAATAAGTGATTTTTTAGGCCTTGGTGTAAAAGCATCGAGGCCTAGTTTTTTAAAAGAGGCAGATTGTAAGGATGGCTTAAGAAATTTATTTTAGAAGCTTATCTTAGTTTATCTAAAGAATCTGCTTATTTAAGGGGGCAAAAAATGAATTTAAAAGCACCAAAAGGAATTGATGTGGAAAGTTGGTTCATTGAGTGCTATAGAAGGCATAAAGGTCATCCGCTCTTTATCCTTTTTAGACTTTATAAGGGCAATTACAACAAGTTCCTACTTGCAGTAATTTTCTTCTTTATAAAGCATGCACCAGTGTGGGTTTTACCAATCGTAACAGCCAATATTATTAACGATGTTACAGGAAACAGCCCAAATCTTCATACAAGAATTATTATTCAGGCTGTTATTATGATAGGTCTTATTATACTTAATGTACCTATGAATTATCTCTACACAAGGTATAAATCCCTTGCCACAAGATATTGTGAAACAGGTTTACGTAAGGCTTTAGTTAGAAAACTACAGCAGCTATCCATTTCCTATCATAAGGAAACCATGGCTGGTAGATTACAATCAAAGATCATGCGAGATGTAGAAGCAGTAGAAACTCTTTCAACTCAGATGTTTCTAAGTATTCTAAATATCGCACTTAATATTACCATCGCTCTTTGTGTAACAATTTCTAAGAGTATGTTGGTTTTTAGCTTCTTTCTTATAACAACACCTATTGCTGCAGCAACTATGGTTTTCTTTAGAAATATTATGAAGAAGCGTAACAACGAGTTTAGAAGAGAGATGGAAGAGACTTCTGCAAGAGTTATGGAAATGGTGGAGCTTATTCCTGTTACTAGAGCCCATGCCCTAGAAGAGGAAGAGGTTGAAAAAATCAGCGGCCAGCTATTTACTGTAGCAGAAAAAGGCTATAAGCTAGATATTATCCAGTCTTTGTTTGGCTCCGTTGGTTGGGCTATTTTCCAGATATTCCAGGTGGTTTGTCTAGCTTTCACAGGCTTTCTTGCAATTAAGGGCACAGTCCTTCCTGGTGATATCACCCTTTATCAAAGTTACTTTGCAACTATTGTTAATCAGGTATCTTCACTTATGGCCTTAGTTCCTACAATTGCTAAGGGTATTGAATCCGTTAACTCTATTGGCGAGGTATTACTTGAGGAAGACATTGAGGATAATGAAGGCAAGTATGCCCTTGAAAATGTATACGGAGAATTCGACTTTAAAGATGTTAAATTTGGATATAACAACTCCGAAAGTCATGTATTAAAGGGCCTTAACCTCCATGTTAATAAGGGAGAGACTATAGCTTTAGTGGGTGAATCGGGTGCTGGTAAATCTACGGTTTTAAACCTTGTTATTGGCTTTAATTTCGCTTCTGAGGGTATTGTTAGTGTTGATGGACATAATCTAGAAGAAATCGATTTAAGGACCTATAGAAAGCATATAGCGGTGGTTCCGCAGACCTCTATTATTTTCTCAGGAACTATAAGAGACAATATCACTTATGGTATGGAGGATGCAGATGAGGAGACTCTATCAAAGGTAGTAGATGCAGCAAACCTTCGCGAGCTTATTGATAGATTACCGGAAGGCCTTGAAACAATGGTGGGAGAGCACGGTGGAAAATTATCTGGTGGTCAAAGACAGAGAATATCCATTGCTAGAGCCCTTATTAGAAATCCAGAGGTTATTGTATTTGATGAGGCTACATCAGCTCTTGATAGTATTTCTGAAAAGCTTATTCAGTCCGCTATTAATAACCTAACAAAGGATAGAACTACATTTATTGTAGCCCATAGACTTTCAACTATTAGAGATGCTGACAAGATCGCAGTTATAGCTGATGGAAAATGTATTGAGTACGGAAGCTTTGATGAGCTTATGGCACTTAAGGGACATTTCTATAAGATGAAGTCATTACAAAGTTAGTCTAAGAGCCTTATCGCAGGGAAAAGCGTAGGGAAGCTTTACAGTTAAGCCTTTTTGTGACATTTTCATAAATAAAAAAATAAGAGGTTAAATTATCTACATAGGGGGATGATAATTTAACCTCTTTTATTTATATTCACTATTTACAAGAATATGTGATTAAGCCCAAATTCTTAATGTAGAAATAAGCTTTTCCTTCTTGTCAGTATCAAGCTTCTGAACTAACTGAATAATTTCGTTGTCAAGAGCTGTCTTCTGATATTCCTTATCTACAGAACCTGCTAAGTAATCAAGTGAAACTCCTGTAAGTTCAGCATAGTATGAAAGCATTCTTAATGTCATAAGATTACGTCCATTCTCTACGTTACTGATATAACCAGGTGTTACGTCTAATGCCTTAGCAACATCTTCCTGTGTAAGACCGTGGGAAATTCTTAACTTCTTAACCTTTGCACCTAAATCGTTTTCCATGTTTGCAACCTCCAAAAAAATAAAATAAAACGTGATGCAATGTTTCTAATAATTTTAAAACATTACCATTTAGTGTAGTACCTAAAGAATATACTACAAATCTTCTGAGTTTAAAAGTGAAAAATTTTAAACTAAATCCAATCTTTAGCTAAGAACAAATTGGGGATCTCTTAAGCTAAAGGCGCGAAAATTGGGGAATAATCGCGATTATATTATCAAATCAGAAGGGCAATAATGCCCTCTGATTTAGATATTAAAATTTGCTAAAACTAGATTTAACTTTCTATAATCTAGCATAAATAAATGTGTTTGAAAAGCAAGTAGATGAGAAATTACTTCTTGTTAGCTCTATATCTTGCTGTTGAATCAAGAATCTTCTTACGGATTCTTAGGTGAGTAGGAGTTACCTCAAGTAACTCGTCTGTATCGATATAATCAAGAGCCTGCTCTAAGCTTAATACCTTAGGTGGTACAAGTCTTAATGCTTCATCAGCACTTGATGAACGAGTATTAGTAAGATGCTTTGTCTTGCAGACATTAACTTCGATATCTTCTGTACGAGGGTTCTCACCGATAATCATACCAGCATAAACCTTCTCACCAGGTCCAACGAATAATGTACCACGATCCTGAGCATTAAATAAACCGTATGTAACTGTTTCACCATCTTCATAAGCGATTAATGAACCAGTCTTTCTATAAGAGATATCTCCCTTATATTCTTCATAACCTTCAAAGGATGAGTTAATAATACCGTTACCCTTTGTATCTGTCATGAACTCGCCTCTGTAACCGATAAGACCTCTAGCAGGAATGTTAAACTGTAATCTTGTGTAACCACCATTAATAGGTGTCATACCAAGAAGCTCACCCTTTCTCTGGCTTAACTTCTGGATTACTGAACCAGAGAATTCATCTGGAACATCGATATAACATAATTCCATAGGCTCGAGCTTCTTACCACGCTCATCAGTCTTAAATAAAACTTCTGCCTTACTTACAGCAAATTCATAGCCTTCACGACGCATGTTCTCAATAAGAACTGAAAGATGTAATTCACCTCTACCAGAAACCTTGAATGAGTTTTCTGAACCTGGGTTTTCTTCAACTCTTAAAGAAACGTCAGTGTTAAGCTCTCTAAATAATCTATCTCTTAAATGTCTAGATGTAACGAATTTACCTTCCTTACCAGCAAGTGGAGAGTCATTAACCATGAAATCCATAGAAAGTGTTGGCTCTGAAATCTTCTGGAATGGAATAGCTACAGGGTTATCTACTGAACATAATGTATCACCGATGTGAATATCTGCAATACCTGAAACAGCAACGATTTCACCGATTGTAGCTTCGTTAACTTCTACCTTGTTAAGACCCTGGAAAGTATAGAGCTTTGTAACTCTAACTCTCTTATGAACAGAAGAATCATGATGGTTAACAATCATAACCTCCTGATTTACCTTGATTGAACCGTTATCAATCTTACCAACACCGATTCTACCAACGAATTCGTTGTAATCGATTGTTGAAACAAGCATCTGTGTATCAGCATCTGGATCTCCTTCTGGAGCTGGGATGTTATCAACGATACACTGGAATAATGGTTCCATATCCTTCTTCTCATCATTTAAATCAGCCATAGCATAACCTGACTTAGCTGAAGCGAAAATAAATGGGCAATCAAGCTGGTCTTCATTAGCGTCTAAGTCGATGAATAATTCTAAGATCTCATCGATAACTTCGTTTGGTCTAGCTTCTGGTCTATCAATCTTATTGATACAAACAATAATTGATAATTCAAGTTCGAGTGCCTTCTGTAAAACGAACTTTGTCTGTGGCATAACACCTTCAAAAGCATCGACAACGAGAATAACACCATTAACCATCTTTAAAACTCGCTCAACCTCACCACCGAAGTCAGCATGGCCTGGAGTATCTATAATGTTAATCTTTGTATCCTTATAAGTGATAGCAGTGTTTTTAGAAAGAATTGTAATTCCTCTTTCACGTTCAATATCGTTAGAATCCATGACACGTTCTGCAACTTCCTGATTAGCTCTAAAAGTACCACTCTGCTTTAAAAGCTCATCAACAAGAGTTGTCTTACCATGATCTACGTGGGCGATAATAGCGATATTACGAATATCTTCACGTTTTGTCCTCATTGTTTAGTCCTTTCTTCTTTATAAATACGAAATCTAATTTATTAATTAGCAAGTAGGGCTTAAAAATTAAGCCTGTTGTAATAGCAACTTTTTAATTCTATCATAATATTTTCAAATTACAATAGTCTAAAAATAGAAAATATTGTATCTTAATTAGTACAATAGTTAAACTAAAATTTTTAAGAAAAATTGTGTATACAATATTTTAAATGTATGCTATATTTAAGTAAATTTTACATAAGAAAATTCTTAATATAAGATAGTTATTAGTAAAAAAATGTATTTTGAACACAAAATCTACAAAGTTTTATTTTACACTATTTTTTAGTCAAGCAACAGAGAAAACAAAAGACTAGCTGTTGTTGATACTTTTTTGGGATAAAGGAAGGAGAAAACGAGAAATGTTAGAGAAAATCGCAGAGAATAACAAAGTCAGAATAGTAGGAAAGGTTGTTTCAGATTTCCAGTTCAGTCACGAAAGCTTTGGTGAAGGTTTCTACATTTGTAATGTAGCAGTTTCAAGACTTAGTGATATGGAAGATATTATTCCTATTATTGTTTCAGACAGATTATTTGATGTGCATTCAGATTGTAAGGGTAAGGATGTTGTTATTTTAGGTCAGTTTAGATCATATAACAGACATGAAGAGACAGGTAGAAAGTTATTATTATCTGTTTTCGTTAAGGAAATTATTTTTGCAGAAGAATTAGAAAATCATGATGAATTTAATGAATACTATGATTTATATGCAGCTGAGAAGCAGGAAGTTGTAAAGGCAGAGGAAGAGGAAACAGAAGAGCATCCACATAAGATTCCTTCTAATCAGATTTTCCTTGATGGTTTCGTTTGTAAGCCACCTGTTTATAGAAAGACTCCACTTGGTAGAGAAATCGCAGATTTATTAGTAGCTGTTAACAGACAGTACGGTAAGTCAGATTACATTCCATGTATTGCTTGGGGCCGTAATGCAAAATATGCTTCAGATATTAAGATTGGTGCTAACATTCAGGTTGTTGGTAGAGTACAGTCTAGAGAGTATTCAAAGAAGATTTCTGAGGACAAAACTGAGATTAGAGTAGCATACGAAGTTTCAGTAAGTCAGATTAAGAAAATTTCAGAATAAAATATATACATTTAACTAGTTGTAATTGGTTGACATCGATATTTTCAAGTGCTATATTGACACTTGTAAATAAGAAGTTATTTACAATATAATTTAATAAGTGATAGGAATTTTATTTCTATATAAGGTAGAGGTTGCGTGATTGATTAGTAGCTATTAGGAGGACCCGGAGTCCTAAGAATAAGTGTGAAAGGGAATTGCGCCGAAGTGTAGATATGCCGGAGTATTTATGCTGGGAGTATGGTCAATAACCATACGACTGTCATCATAAGATGGAGGGCTACTTAAGGATTAATTAATATTTAGGAAGATTCTTTAGGTGCCAGTCTATTTGACTGGCATTTGTTTTGCCTTAACCTTTACCTAGGTAATTAACTAGAACTTTTTAAATATTAAGTAGCCGCAAATGGCAGAAAGAGGAAAGTTATGTCAGTATTTACTGGAGCAGGTGTAGCAATTATTACACCTATGAAGGACAATGGTGAAGTTAATTATGAGAAGCTTGGAGAATTTCTCGATTTCCAGATTAACAATTCTACAGATGCTATTATTATCTGTGGTACAACTGGTGAGGCTTCAACATTAACTAACGAAGAACATATTGAAGCTATTAGATTTACAGCTGAATATGTTAACAAGAGAGTTCCTGTTATTGCAGGTACAGGTTCTAATTGCACAGAGTCAGCAATTTATTTATCTAAGGAAGCTCAAAAGGTAGGTGTAGATGGTTTATTAGTTGTAACACCTTACTACAATAAGACTACACAAAAAGGTCTTTATAAGCACTACAGTGCCATTGCTAAGTCAGTAGACTTACCAATTATTATGTACAATGTTCCAAGTAGAACAGGCTGCAATATTCAGCCAGAGACAGCTGTTAAGTTAGCTAAGGATGTTGAGAATATCGTTGCTATTAAGGCAGCTACAGGTAATCTTACACAGGAAAGTAAGATGATGGCATTAGCTGAAGGTAGACTTGATATGTATTCAGGTGAAGATGGACTTATTGTCCCACTTATGTCTATTGGAGCTAAGGGTGTTATTTCAGTATTATCAAATGTAGCACCAAAGCAGACACATGATATTTGCGCTGAGTTTATGGCAGGTAACGTTGAGAAGGCTAAGGAATTACAGTTTAAGGCTCTTAATTTAGTAGATGCATTATTCTGTGAGGTTAATCCTATTCCAGTTAAGCATGCCCTTAATTTAATGGGTTGGAATGTTGGTCCACTTCGCGCTCCTTTATGCGAAATGGAAGATGCTAATCTTAAGAGACTTGAAAGTGCCCTTAAGGAATACGGCGTACTTTAATAACTAAAGTAAAATGATATAAAAGAGGTAGTAAATGACAAGAGCAATTATGCATGGCTGTAATGGCCATATGGGTAGAGTTATTACAGGAATTTGTGATAACGATAAGGACATTGAGATAGTTGCAGGTGTTGATCCATTTGACGATGGACATAACACATATCCTGTATTTAGCTCAATAAAGGATTGTAATATTGAAGCTGATGTAATTATTGATTTTGCAGCAGCTAAGGCTATTGATGCCTTACTTGATTATGTAGAGGAAAAGAAGGTTCCAGTAGTAGTTTGTACAACTGGTTTATCTGATGAACAGATAGCAAGAATTAAGGATGTTTCAACACGTGTAGCTGTTTTAAAGTCAGCTAACATGTCCCTTGGTATTAATACAATTTTCAAGCTTTTAAAGGAAGCTGCAAAGGTATTCGCACCAGAGGGCTTTGATATTGAAATCGTTGAGAAGCATCATAATAAGAAGATTGATGCACCATCTGGTACAGCACTTGCTCTAGCTGATTCTATGAAGGAAGTTTTAGATGATGATTACTTCTATAGATATGATAGAAGTCAGCTTAGAGAGAAGAGAAATCCTAAGGAAATCGGTATTAGTGCTGTTAGAGGCGGTACAATCGTTGGCGAGCATGAAGTATTCTTTGCTGGCGAAGACGAAGTAATCGAAATTAAACATACTGCTTATTCAAAGGCAGTCTTTGCAAAGGGAGCAGTTAGCGCTGCTAAGTTCCTTAAGGGCAAGGGCGCTGGCCTTTATGACATGGGCGATGTAATTGCATAGAAATTAACTTGGCTGGCTGCTTTAAAGCCAGCCTTTTTATATAGCTTACAAGCTGGAATGTTAGTGCTAGTTACATTTAGAATTAGAGGCAAGTCATAATTAGAAAAATGTTCCTCTAAACAGTCATAAAGCAAAGCATAGCCTAGTCCTAAATTTCTCTTATCTTCATCAACAAAAACTCCGTAAATTGTAGCGTAAGATTTTTCAAAACTAATATTAATCACGGCAGCAGGTTCTTCCTCGTTAAAGCAGGCATTAAGAATCTGAACATCTTCATCTTCGAGGCCGTAAACCTCACTAGATTCTAAGCTTTCATCTGCTTCAAGAGCTTCACCAGAATTAGAAGCATCTTCTGCTGATAAATATAAATAATAATGTTGGTGATCTTCTGTAAAGGCGCAGTAGTGGTCGATTTTTAAGCTGTCCTTTGAAAGCGTCTCCTGATTAGCTACAAAATCCTCTTTCTTTAAAACATAGAGATACTCTGAATAAAGATAGTCAGAAACAAAGCTAGCCTCCTTAAACTCCTCCTCTAGTGGCATAATAAAATTTGAGCTATTCTGCCAGTCAGAGATACATTTTCCAAGCAACTTAGTAAAACAGCCCTTGTTTCTATATTCTGGAAGGGTAAGAGCTGAGATTTCGAAAATGTTTTTGCTAGCCTCATCTAATTCTATATCAGAGGTTACTGGCTTTTCAAAGTTAATTAAAAGGGCTCCAAGGTAGCTAATGATAGTGTCACCTTCAAAGAGAGCGTAGCCTAGAAACTTAGGGTTGTACTGGTTTGAGTAGTAAGGCTCGTAGTCACTACATTTTCCTAAGAAGTCATTAAAAGCGGCTGAGATTGTTTCATCTATATAATCTAATTTTTTGATTTCCATTATTGTTCCTCCAAAATGTCTTTTATACGAATATTTGTCGCGTTTTTTTAGAATTTAGCGGAAATTTTTACGGGTAAAATCACGACAAGTGGTTTTAAATACTAGGTATTGAGGCCTAGACCTTTTAAAACTTTTATTTACAAAATGTTTTAAATGCATTATGATTATATCATTGCCTAACAAAAGGTTACAAGTTATAAGCAAGTTTGATTTCTTGGAAAAAAGTTAAGCTACTTATTTGGTAGCTTATTTAGATTTAAGGAGGACTTATGAGCAAAGTTGCGATTGTTACAGACAGCAATAGTGGTATTACACAAAAACAAAGCAAAGAATTAGGAATAAGAGTAATTCCTATGCCATTTTTCATTGATGGTAAGGAATATCTTGAAGATATTACATTAACACAGGAAGAATTTTACGTAAAGCTTGAAGGAGATGCTGATATTTCTACATCTCAGCCATCAGTTGGTGAATTACAGGATACATTTGATGAGGTCTTAAAGGACTACGATGAACTTGTATTTATCCCAATGTCTAGCGGCCTTTCAGGCACATGCCAGACAGCTACAATGCTTGCTGATGATTATGACGGAAAGGTTTGTGTTGTTAACAACCAGAGAATTTCTGTTACTATGAGACAGTCAGCCCTAGATGCACTTGAGCTTGCAAAGAAGGGTTATTCAGCTAAGGAAATCAAGGAGATCCTAGAGAAGCATAAGTTTGATTCAAGTATCTATATCACACTTGAGACTTTAAAGTATCTTAAGAAGGGTGGAAGAATCACACCTGCAGCTGCAGCAATTGGTACAGTTTTAAACTTAAAGCCAGTTTTACAGATTCAAGGCGAGAAGCTTGATGCCTACACTAAGACAAGAGGTAAGGAAGCTGCTAAAAAGAAGATGATTGAAGCTATGAAAAATGACTTCGAGAACCGTTTTGCTAACTTCGCAAAGGAAGGTAAGCTTCACCTTGAGGCTGCATATTCAGGAAATCCAGAAGAGGCAGCAGAGTGGAAGGAATTATTATCTAAGGAATTCCCAGGATACGACATCCACATGGATCCATTATCCCTTAGTATCTCATGTCATATCGGTAAGGGCGCACTTGCAGTAGCTGTGTCAGCTTATTTACCTGAGCTTGAGGCATAAAATTTTTTAGAAATGCTTACAAATTATTTACAGAATTGTCAAATTATTAACTTGCAATCAATATACATAGCATATATAATTGACTAAATTGTACGTGAATCAGGACTTATAGATTATACATTTTAGGATTTGTGTATAGTTTATAAGGAGTTGTGTAGATGAAAATTGCAGTAAGATATTTTAGCAGAAGTAAGAATGGGAATACCAGAAAGCTTGCGAAGGCAATGTCAGAGGCCCTTGGAGTGGAAGCCCTTGATATAAGCCATCCGGTGGACAAGGACACAGACATCTTGTTTCTTGGAAACTCGGTTTATTACGAGGATGCAGATCCTAATGTGAAGTCTTTTATAGATAATCTTGAATTAGAGAAGGGGACGATTTATAATTTTTCCTCTTCTGCTATAAGAAAGTCCACTCACAGTCAGATAAAAAAATGTATAGAAGAGAGAAAGAGAAAGGGCGAGACAGGCCTAAAGCTTTCAGATAAAGAGTTCTTTTGCAAGGGTGAATTTGGCCTGATGCATAAGGACAGACCGAATAGTTGTGACCTAATGAACATTAAGGATTTTGCTAAAAATGTAGTCGCAGCCTATAATTAAGAACATTTCCAAGCAGGTAATACTTGCTTGGATTTTTTTTATTTTAAGCTTTTGTTTAGCTAATGGGAAATTATGATGAATAAAAGAATTTACTCATGAGAATACATTTGTTAAAATAGTTAAAGTCAAAGGAATGGGAAAGGAGAAAACTATGGCACTTAAGGAACGTAAGGAAATTAATGATAAATTTAAGTGGGCAGTTAATGACATATATGCTAGTGATGCTGCCTGGAAAGAGGATTTAGGGGAACTTGAAAAGTTAGCGGCTATCCCTTGCCAATATAAGGGCGAGATTGCCAAAGGCGTTGAAAATCTATACGCTGCAATTAAGGAATCAGATGAGGTGGATTATAAAGTCGAGAGAGTTTATGTCTACGCATTTATGAAATATTACGAGGACACATCAAATGCCCAGTATCAGGAGATGTCAGGAAAAGCCCAGGCTATAGCTGTAAAGATGGCAGAGAAGTACTCATTTTTAGAGCCTGAAATCTTGGCCATTGATGAAGAAACTCTTCGTGGCTACATAAAGACAGAGCCAATGTGTGAGTATGCTCATTTAATCGAGGATATGCTTGCCACAAAGGAGCACTCTCTTTCAGATAAAGAGGAGGCGATTCTTGCAAAGGTTGCTAACGTAACTGGCGTCAGTGGTGACATTTTCTCAAAGTTTAATAACGCAGATGTGAAGTTTAAGAAGGTTACCGATTCAAAGGGCGAGGAGCACGACCTTACAAATGGCCGCTACGGCGCTTTAATGGAGAGTCAAGACAGAGAGCTTAGAAAGTCAGCTTTTGAGAACCTCTACGCTTCATATAAGGATAACATTAACACCATTGCAGCCATGTTTTATGGAAATGTAAAGCAGGCCGTATTTTATGCAGATGTAAGAAAATATAACTCAAGCCTAGAAAGATATCTATCCGGTTCTTTCATCCCTACTGATGTTTACAAAAGTCTCATAAACACAGTAAATGAGAACCTTGACTTGATGCATAGATATGTTTCTCTTCGTAAGAAGGAGCTTAAACTATCAGAGTTACATTTTTACGACATCTATGCTCCAATGGTGAAGGACTTTAACTGGGAAGTTTCCTATGAAGAGGCCAAGGAGATGGCTCTAAAGGCTCTTGCACCAATGGGGGAGGACTATGTTGAAATCGTTAAGTCTGGCTATGAGAATGGCTGGGTTGATGTTTATGAAAATAAAGGCAAGCGTTCAGGGGCTTTCTCTTGGGGCTGCTATGGAACACATCCATATATTTTCTTAAATTACACAGACACTTTAAATGATGTCTTTACTTTAATTCACGAGACAGGTCATGCAATGCACACTTACTACTCAAATAACACACAGCCTTATGTTTATGCGGGTTACAGAATCTTCGTAGCTGAGGTTGCATCAACTGTAAATGAGTCACTTCTTATGCAGTATCTTCTAAAGAATTGTACTGATAAGGAGCAGAAGAAGTATTTGCTAAATCACTATTTTGAGCAGTTTAAGGGTACACTTTATAGACAGACTATGTTTGCTGAGTTTGAAATGAAGGCTCACGAAATGGTGGAAAATGGCGAGGTTCTCTCAGCTAGCAACCTTTGCGGACTCTACAAGGGCCTTAATGAGAAGTACTTTGGCAAGGACATGATAATTGATGATAACATTGCCTATGAGTGGGCGAGAATCCCTCATTTCTACACACCTTTCTATGTTTACCAGTATGCAACAGGCTATTCTGCTGCAATCGCCATTTCTTTAAAAATCTTAGAAGGTGACGAGGAAGTCCTAGAGGGCTACAAGAAATTCTTAAAGAGCGGCAGCAGCATGCACCCAATCGAGCTTCTAAAGCTCGCCAAGGTAGACATGACAAAGCCAGAAGTGGTTAGCGACGCCCTTAAGGTATTCAAAGATTTGTTAGATCAGTGGGAAGAGTTGTAATTAAAGGTTTTACAGGCTTTAAGAAACAAAAATAAATAGACTATAGATTAGTGGGAAAGCTGGCGCGAAAGCGCCAGCTTTTTTGCGGTTGGGGATTTGTGCTGTTTAGCCGGTTTGGTGCGCTGTGAACCCGGGGATTTCTGCTGTTTAGCCGGTTTGGCATGCTGTGAACCCAGGGATTGTGCTTAAAAACCTTGATTTGTCTCCTAAAAGGCACAGGCCCTTTTCTTGATTTTTGAATAAAAAAGACATGGTGTGCCTGTGATAAGCTTATATCCTCAATAAAAGCACAGGAATTTAAAGCTTTCATTAGTAAGAAGAGTGATCTTGTGCTTCTTTTTTAATAATAGCGGGAAAAAGTCACAAGAAATTTTTGGGGTTATAAATATAGAAGAAAAATTTGTGCTTGTAGAGCGAAATAAAAGAAGATATAGGCACAAACAAGCCTTTTAGGGATAGGAAAGCAAGTAGGAATCTCCGTAAAGCAGTGCCTGTAAATAAAGAAATCTCTCATAAAAGTCCAAAAAGTGAAATTGAAGAACGGAATTAGTGTGATATACAGAACTTGCTTAATAATTCTCTGAATTGCCGGAACTCGAAAGTGTCCTTGGAATGCAGTGCTGGTGGGGCTTTCACAACTTGCTTAGAAATGGTGGGGCTTCTGGGCCTCGGAAGCTGTGAGGTAGGCTGCAAACCTAGGGATTGTGCTTGGAAATCTTGTTTTGTCTCCTAAAAGGCACAGACCCTTTTCTTGATTTTTGAATAAAAAAGACATGGTGTGCCTGTAATGAGCTTATATTCACAATAAAAGCACAGGAATTTCAAGCTCTCATTAGTAAGAAGAGTTATCCTGTGCTTCTTTTTTAATAGTAGCTGGAAAAAGTCACAAGAAATTTTTGGAGCTATAAATATAGAAGAAAAATTTGTGCTTGTGGAGCGAAATAAAAGATGATATAGGCACAAACAAGCCTTTTAGGAATAGGAAAGCAAGTAGGAATCCCCGTAAAGCAGTGCCTGTAAATAAAGAAATCTCTCATAAAAGTCCAAAAAGTGAAATTGAAGAACGGAATTAGTGTGATATACAGGACTTGCTTAATAATTCTCTGAATTGCCGGAACTCGAATGCACCCCTCGAATGCAGTGCTGGTGGGACTTTCACAACTTATTTCTCATAATTGGGGAGGGAAGAGTGCGAGACGTTGCGGGTATATGTAACAACTGCTTGCAGTTGTTATGTAGCCTGAGCCGAGTTGCGAAGCAACATCTAATGGCGAAGGTTCAACATCATCCAGTGGACACCTCTGCCTGAAAGGCAGAAGAAACGACCGAGCCGACAGGCGAGAGATCGAAGACGCGACCGGGGTCGCGAGGTTCGTTCCCGCCCCTACGCGACAAAAAAAGAAGAAGCAAAATTGCTTCTTCTTAACTATAGAGCGCGAGACGGGGATCGAACCCGCGACCCCCTCCTTGGCAAGGAGGTGCTCCACCACTGAGCCACTCGCGCATGTCTTAGATTGTTGTGCTCTCAAGCACGAGTTATATATTACACAATATTAGATTTTTTGTCAACCAATTTTTTCAAAAAAATTCAAAAATACTAATAATATACAAACAATATGACGACATATTAGTATAGGGGATTAACTTAGGGGTTATAATAATAGGGCATTCACTCCCATTTTAACTCAGTCGGAGTACAAGCTCCGACTGAGTTGTACGCTTTGCGAGGATGCGCACGGATTCGGACAGGAATTTGTTTGCTACACCTTTAGCAGACCCGAATCCGGCGCTAGACTTACGAGCGAGTCTTGACTTACAGAAAAATCATAAATAAAACACTTATATAGCAAGTTTCAATACATTAGTATAAATATTATTAACTTGCATGGAAACTGCTCTCAAGTGTGCTAAAATTGTCTTGACTTTATTATTTTATAATCTACAATCTTATATGTGATTATAATAGAACGGAGTGTAAAATATGGCTTTTAACCCAATGAATATGTTGAAAATCAAGGATGCTTTGTCTAAATTTAGCGGCAACCATCCTAAATTTGTAGCGTTTATGTCAGACACTTTCTCAAGTGGCATTCCTGCTGATTCAATTATTGAATTAACAGTAACAAAGCCTGGTCAGAAAGCGGTTACAACTAATATCAGAGTTACTCAATCAGATTTAGAACTCTTAAATGAGCTTAAAGAATTAAGTAGATAATTAGTTTGAAAAGAGAGGCATTGTCATGAACATATTTAAGAACCACAAAGAAGACCATAAAGGTTTAAATATCATTGTTGTGGGCGCAGGTAAGGTAGGCTCTACACTAGTGGAGCAGCTTTCAAAAGAAGGACATGATATTACAATTATAGATAAGAACAAGACAAGAGTTGAAGCTTTGTCAGGAATGTATGATGTTTTAGGAATCATTGGTAATGGTGCAAGCCTTACAGTACAAAAGAGTGCTAATGTTGCCGATGCAGATTTACTAATTGCTGTAACAGGTTCTGATGAGCTTAATTTGTTATGCTGTACAGTGGCTAAGCATGTTTCAGGTTGCTCAGCTATTGCAAGAGTTAGAACTCCAGATTACAGCGAAGAAACAGAATACTTAAGAAGTAAGCTAGACCTTGCTATGGTGATTAATCCAGAGCTTGAAGCAGCAAGGGAAATAGCAAGATTGCTCTATTTGCCAACTGCCTTGGAAGTGAATACATTTGCAAGAGGCAGAGCTGATATGATTAGATTCAAGGTACCTAAGGAAAGTCCAATGGTTAATAACCAGATTGCCAATATTTGCGGCGATTCAAAGACTGTGGGCTTGATTTGTGGAATTGAGCGAAACGGCGAAGTTATTATTCCATCAGGTGCGGATGTGGTTTTAGCAGGAGACGTAGTTTCCTTTATTAGTTCAAGAGAAGAGTCTAAGCATTTCCTAAAGAAGTTTGGTTTCGAGACACGATCTGTAAAGAACACAATGATTGTTGGTGGCGGTCGTGCCTCATTTTATCTAACAAAACAGCTAATTTCTGCAGGCATTGAGACTAAGATTATCGAGAACAATGTCAATAGAGCCAAGGAACTTACTGACCTTTTACCAGAGGCTACAATCATTAACGCCGACGGAACTGATATGGAGGTTTTAAAGGAAGAGGGGCTCGAATATGTAGAATCCTTCGTACCTTTAACTGGTATTGATGAGGAAAATGTTATGCTAACCCTTCATGCAAGACAGGTTAGTAACGCCAAAGTTATCACTAAGGTTAACAGAACAGCCTTTAAAAATGTAATCAATAGCCTAGACCTTGGTAGCGTAATTTACCCAAGATACATAACTAGTGAGGCTATTATTGCCTATGTTAGAGCCTTAAAGGAATCTATGGGAAGCGAGATTGAAACCCTTTATCACCTCTTTGATTCAAGAGCTGAAGGTATTGAATTTTATGTACGTGAGAATTCGAAGCTTACTAACAAGCCTTTAAAGGACATTAAGCTTAAGAAAGGCTTACTTATTGCCTTGATTAGTCGAAAGGGTAAGATAATTATTCCAACTGGTAATGACGAAATTATGGTGGGAGATTCAGTAGTTATCATTACAACTCATACAGGTTTTGACAGAATCGAAGACATTTTGGCATAAATTAAGAAAATGAATGAAATCGGAGTTTAATTATGAATAGTTCCATGATACGAATTGTGTTGGGAAATGTATTAAAAATCGAGGGAGTTTTAATGCTTATCCCAGTAGTGGTGGCTTTGATTTATGGAGAAAGTACAGTTCCTGCCTTTCTAATATCAGCTGCCCTAGCTATTGTAATAGGACAATTAATGGTAATAAAAAAGCCCAAGGATACCGTCTTTTATTTAAAAGAGGGTTGTGTTTCCACTGCTCTTAGCTGGATTTTTATGAGTATTTTTGGTGCCTTACCCTTTACAATAAGTGGTGAAATTCCTAATTATGTAAATGCGCTTTTTGAGACAGTTTCTGGTTTTACCACAACTGGTGCCTCAATTTTACTAGAAGTTGAGAGTCTTTCAAAAAGTATTCTATTTTGGAGAAGTTTCACTCATTGGATTGGCGGAATGGGAGTTTTAGTATTCCTTCTTGCCATTTTACCTATGACTGGTGGATCTAATATCAATCTTATGAAGGCAGAAAGCCCGGGACCTCAGGTAGGAAAGCTGGTTCCTAGAATTGGAAGAACAGCAAGAATCCTTTATGGAATCTATATCGGACTTACAGTAATTGAAATTATTATTTTACTTTTTGCAGGTATGAGTTTCTTTGACTCAATCTGTACATCAATGGGTACAGCAGGTACTGGTGGTTTCGGTATTAAGAATACAAGTATTGGTGGTTACAGCCCGCTTATTCAGTGGATTGTAACAATCTTTATGATTTTATTTGGTGTAAACTTTAATGCTTATTACTATCTTTTATTTAAGCATTTTAGACAGGCCTTAAACGTAGAAGAAGTTAAGGTTTACATTGGAATTATTGTTGCAAGTACACTTGCTATTTGCATAAATATTGCCCATATGTTTTCAAATTTAGAGCAGGCCCTAAGAGCATCAAGCTTTGCGGTTGCCACAGTTATTACAACAACTGGTTATTCAACAGTGGATTTTGATACCTGGCCGGCTTTCTCAAAATTTATATTGGTAATACTTATGTTTGTAGGTGCCTGTGCAGGTTCCACAGGTGGTGGTATCAAGGTTTCAAGATTTATAATTAGCTTTAAGACTATTATTAAGGAATTCCATTCTTATATTCATCCAAAGTCTGTTAAGGCTATTAGAATTGAGGGAAAGACAGTAGAACATGAGACCCTTAGATCAGTTAATGTTTATTTCATGACTTTTATTTGCGTTTTCACTGTGTCTTGCCTTTTGATTGCCCTAGAGAATCAAGACCTAGTAACTACCTTCACATCCGTAGCTGCAACAATTAATAATATTGGTCCTGGTCTTGCAAATGTAGGACCAACCTGCAATTTTGCATCCTTTAGCGTACTTAGTAAATTCGTTTTTATCTTTGATATGTTAGCAGGAAGATTAGAGTTATTCCCAATGTTAATGCTCTTTAATCCAACAATTTGGAAGAGTGCTTTCACATCTAGGATTAATCCTAGAAGAAGAAATTGGGAAGATTGCGATAAGGTTAGAAAATAATTTTACTGTAAAAACTTTTCTCAATATGCTAAAATTAAGTGCGGTAATATCTCCTAGGAGAGACTTGAATTTATAGAAATAAGGTGCTTAATATGGATTTAGTTAATATTTTAGTGGCTGTCGTTTTACTAGTTGTTTTAGTAGGAATGTTTTTGGCAGTGTCATATTTTCATAAAAAAGATGGACTTAGAGATGTCTGTAGCGGTAACTGTGCGTCTTGCGCCATGGCCGGACAGCATAATAAGGAGTGCGACAAAAAAGAAGAATAAAATTGGTGCTAGGAGGTAATTCAATCATGTATGAAGTTTTTAGAACTGATCATGGAGTTTTATCACAATTAGAACAGCCTAAGGAAGGTTGCTGGATCAACATGGTTGGCCCCACAAGCAGAGAGCTAAATGAAATTGCTGAAATGTACGAAATCGATTTAACCGATTTAGCTACAGCTCTTGATGAGGAAGAAAGCTCTCGTATCAGCCTTGAAGACGGATATACTCTTATCTTAGTGGATATCCCAACTCCAGAGGTTAGACATGAGAAGAAGATGTATACCACAATTCCTTTAGGTATTATTTTGAAATCAGATACGATAATTACGATTTGTAAGGAAGAAACACCTATTCTTACTTATTTTATTCGAAACAAGATAAAAGAATTTAGCACTAAAAAGAAGATGCGTTTTATCTATCAGCTTCTTTATCGTTCCGCAGCAAGTTATCAGATAAACCTTCGTTTAATTGATAAGAAGCGAATCGAGATAGAAGAAAGAGTTATGGGAAACACAACTGATATGGATTTAATCGAGCTTCATGAATTAGAATCTACATTGGTTTATTTCGCCACATCGCTTAGGTCAAATAGCATCGTGTTAGAAAGACTTAGAAGATACAAAAGAATTGAACAGTACCCAGAAGATATGGAATTACTTGAAGATGTAACCGTCGAGTATCAGCAGGCTATCGAGATGACCTCTATTTATCGAGATGTCATTGATGGTACAAGACAACTTCTCTCATCAGTAATTGACAATAGACTAAATAATGTAATGAAGCGACTTACATCCCTTACTGTTTTAATGGCCATTCCAACCATTATTTCAGGAATATGGGGAATGAACACTGCAGAGAAATATATGCCATTTGCCACAGTTCCTTACGGCTTTGCCATAATCTGTATAGGCATCGTGGTGGTTTGTATTTTTGTAATTTGGTATATGAAGAAAAAGAAGATGCTTTAGCATAGATAATAAAAAAAGACCTTAAGTTTAGTGAGTATAGAAACATCACGAAGACTTAAGGTCTTTATATTTTTATGAAAATGTATTGCCTATTACTTTAAATAAGGCCTGTCCTCATCAGCAATCAGCACATTTATTAGATAAGCTGCAATCAGGCTAGTTTGAATCTCATATTCTGCCCACTTTTGTGGAGCATTTCCTGCCTTATCAATGGTTAGAAGGCCGGTAATATTATTCATATCATTTCCAAGGACAATTTGAATTGTACATATAACATTTCGCTGATGCATAGCCTCACTAAATTCTGGTGCTACATCTGCAACTCTGCCAACAAAGCTAGATTCAAGAAACATTTTCTCACAAAGCATGCTCTTAAAGCCTGGACTCTTTGCGTAGAGGGCGTTAGAAGAGTTATCAAGAACCTGACCGAAAGTCTTGTGAAGCTCGAGATTCTCTCCTCTGTAAATGTTTACGCTATCCACATTAAAGGTCTCTTGAATGTGAGTTAAGAGGTCAGATACAGCTTGTCGTTTATTCCTTGCAAAATGCTCGATAACCTTAGAAATATAGCGTAATTCGTTAACCTCACGGCCGGAAACATTTTTTTTATCCGAACTTGTAATGCTCTTAATATATGCCTCTTCGTGAATCTCTTTTCTATAGAAAACGTATCTATCGCGGCCCTTTTCCTTGGCAATATAGAGGCAGAAATCCGCAATTCTAAAGAGTTCGTCGTAGTTACTTGCATCCTTTGGATAGATGGAAGAACCAATAGAACAGGTTATGTTAAAGTCCGCAAAATCATTTATAAACTCCCATTTTATCTGGGTTCTAACCGCTCTTAGATAACCTCGCAAAAGATTTTCATCAGTAATATCAAAGAGGATTATTAAAAATTCATCACCGCCGATACGTCCAATAACTCCGCCATCACCAATGATTTCCTTAAGTTTCCTACCAATCCTTGCCAAAATCTTGTCGCCATACATGTGACCATAAAGGTCGTTTACCTTCTTAAAATTGTCCACGTCAAGAATGATAATGGCTAGATTTGTAGGATAGGCGTCCATGTAATTGTCGTGTTTGTGGTCATTATTAGCGGAAATCAGGCTCTTTGCATACTCTGTAATAGTCTTTTTGTTATAGACACCAGTTAGAGCATCGTAGGAAAGGTCGCTAATCATTTCGATAAGATTGCTGTTTGTGTGAGCATTTTCATCAGTAAGAATCCTGCCGATAACAATCTTGTCGCCGTTATACTTGTTATAGACCATGCCTGTAAAAATGAGCTTCTCCATGATCTGCTTTTGGGTACGCATACTAGTTGTAATCTTTGCGCTAAAACTCTGTTCGTAGGATAGAATCTGCCCTACGAGGTTTTTAAATAGGCCAATGTCAGATTCTGCTATAAAGCCTTCATTTATCATGAATTCGCGCCACTGAATCAGGCTCATCTTATAGATGGTGTCTTTTGAAAATATGTCATAGCGGCACATTTTAAAAATGTCATTAGACATATCATAGGTAAAGGTATATTCCTTTGTTAGGCCAAAGAGAGCTCGCCCCTTCTTAATGTCATCAAGTAAAAGCTCATTAATATTTGCAAGGCTTTCAACATCGACCATTTCAATGTTTATCTCGCTTCTAGCAGATGAGGTCTTTTGGGCAAATAAAGTAATGAGATTTAGGCGCATTTCCCCCTTGTGATTTCTAAAGTGGAAAATTCCCTTTAATTCTTTTCCTTCATAGCTGTCTATAAAATCCATGAGATTAATTTTTTCTTCCTCGGCAACAAATTCTGTCAGGTTAGAAAATCTAGTATCACCAAAGTATTCTGTGAAAGGCTTATTAGCTACAATAGCCAGATAATAGGCATCAATAGTAGCGATACGTCGATTCAATCTGTTGGATCTTTCAAAATCATCAACGTAAATAGTATTATCACTCATTGATTTTCTCCTTTATAGAGCTTTATTATATTTTGTTCACATTTCTATAATCACATTTTCCTAATATAATTATATAATATTGCAGCAATTAAGACAATAATACATTAATTGTTCGACAATTATATTAAAAAGTGGTAAATATCTTGGGGGTATATAGTCTGGTATTAGTCCTTTGGTACCAATACTAAATATAGTGTTTATCTTTGGCATGAACCATGATATAATACAACATATAGGGAAGGCATGTGAATAAAATAAGACTATTACTTGATTTTGCAGACACAAGATGTAGTTTTATGCGCCTTTTATGACAAAAAACTAAGAATAAAAAATCGGGGGTAAATTATGGAACGAGTAAAGTACAACAAAGTAGAAGTAAGACATGGTGATAGCCCAAAGCTTTTCCCAGTATATGAAATCTACTTAGATGGAGTAATTGTAACTAAGGTATCTTCTCAGGTAGAGGCAGAAGAGATGGTTTCTCGTTGGTCAGAAATTTATAAGTAAGAAAGTTTCATTTTGATTATGTTTCATAGCAAAAGTAGCTGCTAAGAATGTTAGATTACTTTAGCATTTATAGCAGCTATTTTTATGCATACACAACATATTGTATTTTATTATTGACTAAAAGCACAATATGTTGTACTATAATAATAGCTTAAGCAATACGAAGATTTGTCAAGAATGTTTTTAATTTAGATATTCTTGTAAGATGGTACCTAAAAAATAAACGATGTGATATTATAGAAAAGATGTCGTAAAGACAATTTTCGAGACATAAAATTATAAGGGGAGAGCAATTATGAAGATTATTAAACGTAGTGGTTCAGAAGTTACATTTGATATTGAGAAGATAGTTAATGCTGTAACTAAGGCCAATAATGAAGTCGTACATAGCGAACGATTATCATCAGAACAGATTCGTACTATTTCAGAGAATGTAGAACAGATATGTGATGAAATGGGTAGATCTCTTAATGTAGAAGAAATTCAGGATTTAGTTGAGAACCAGATTATGAATTTAAGAGCTTTCGCCGTTGCAAGAAAGTATATCACATACAGATATAAGAGAGCATTGGTAAGAAAGTCTAATTCAACAGATGAACAGATTTTAAGTTTGCTTGAATGTAACAACGAAGAAGTTAAGCAGGAGAACTCTAATAAGAACCCAACTGTTAACAGTGTCCAGAGAGACTACATGGCAGGTGAGGTAAGTAAGGATATTACTAAGAGATTACTTCTCCCACAAGATATAGTAGAAGCTCATGAGCAGGGCTTAATACATTTCCATGATGCTGATTACTTTGCTCAGCATATGCATAACTGTTGCTTAGTTAACCTTGAGGATATGCTTCAGAATGGAACTGTAATTTCTGAGACTATGATTGAGAAGCCACATAGTTTCTCAACAGCATGTAATATTGCAACTCAGGCAATTGCTCAGATTGCTAGTTCACAGTATGGTGGACAGAGTATTTCACTTGCTCACCTTGCACCATTTGTACAGGTTAGCCGTGAAAAGTTTATTAAGCAGGTAAGAAAGGAACTCGCAGATACAGGGGTTGAAGCTTCAGAAGAGAAGATTCGTGAGATAGCTGAAATCAGAGTTCATGAAGAAGTTAAGAAGGGTGTTCAGATGATTCAGTATCAGGTAATCACTCTTATGACTACTAACGGTCAGGCTCCTTTCGTAACAGTATTTATGTACCTTGATGAAGTTCCAGAAGGCCAGACAAGAGATGATTTAGCTCTTGTAACTAAGGAAGTTCTTCGCCAGAGAATTCAGGGCGTTAAGAACGAACAGGGTGTATGGATTACACCAGCTTTCCCTAAGCTTATTTATGTATTAGAGGAAGATAATATCCATGAAGGTTCTAAGTATTGGGATTTAACAAAGCTTGCAGCTGAATGTACAGCTAAGAGAATGGTTCCTGATTATATTTCAGAGAAGATCATGAAGCAGTTAAAGGTTGATGCTAATGGCGATGGTCAGTGCTATCCATGTATGGGTTGTAGATCATTCCTTACAACATACTTAGATGAAGATAACAAGCCTAAGTACTACGGTAGATTTAACCAGGGTGTTGTAACAGTTAACTTAGTTGATGTTGCTTGCTCATCTAACAAGGATGAAGAGAAGTTCTGGAAGATCTTAGACGAAAGACTTGATTTATGTAGAAGAGCACTTATGTGCAGACATTATAGATTAAAGGGTACACCATCAGATGTAGCTCCAATTCTTTGGCAGAATGGTGCACTTGCAAGACTTAAGAAGGGTGAAACAATTGATAAGCTTCTTTACGGTGGCTATTCAACAATTTCTCTTGGATATGCAGGTCTTTATGAGTGTACATACTACATGAAGGGTACTAGCCATACACAGGAAGGCGGTAAGGAATTTGCCCTTAAGCTTATGAACTATCTTAATGATACATGTAAGAAGTGGGCTAAGGAAACTAACATCGACTTCTCATTATATGGAACACCACTTGAATCAACAACTTATAAGTTTGCTAAGTGCTTACAGAAGAGATTTGGTAAGATTCCAGGTGTAACAGATAGAAATTATATTACTAACTCATATCATGTACATGTAACTGAGGAAATCAACGCATTCGATAAGTTAAAGTTCGAATCAGAATTCCAGAAGTTATCTCCAGGTGGAGCTATTTCATACGTAGAAGTTCCTGATATGAATAATAATATTCCAGCTGTTCTTTCAGTTATGCAGTACATTTACGATAACATTATGTACGCAGAGCTTAATACTAAGTCTGACTACTGTCAGGTTTGTGGTTACACAGGTCAGATTCAGATTATCACTGATGATGATGGTAAGCTTGTTTGGGAATGCCCTAACTGTAAGAATAGAGACCAGGACAAGATGAATGTAGCAAGAAGAACTTGCGGTTACATCGGTACACAGTTCTGGAATCAGGGTAGAACTCAGGAAATTAAGGAAAGAGTTTTACACTTATAAGATTAGTGTTGGAAGAGTCTGCAAACCAGACTAGAATCCTAAATCAATAGATAACGCAATAAACTAAAAAGCTCCTAGTCAGAAGATATGTAATCATATATTTGATAAGCATATAAAAGGCTAGGAGCTTTTAATATTTTACAGGGACTATTTTTACAATAGTTTTGCAAAATTGCCTTGTTTCACCTATATATTTCGTTTATTATATATATTGGGTTTAGCAATAAATTATGAAGGTTTGATATGAAAGAATTACAAGATTATAACTATGAGCAGGGGATTATAGATCAGATCGAGCTTATGGATAAGATTAGATTTGAGAATCCCTTAAAGACAATTGAATTAGCGTGCGAATTTAAGAAGATAGCAGAGAAGAATTCTGATATTAATCTTATGGGTTATGCTGACTTTTATATAGCCGATGCCTATTTAACTCTTGGTGAGTTTGATAATGCCATTAACTATTTTAATAAGGCGGCAAGAGAGTTTGATGCAGTAGATAATATCTATAAGAGAGGTGGCTGTCTTAATAGCCTAGGGATTCTCTATGCCACAAGAGGCGAGATTGTTTATTCTCTAGATAACTTTAAAGAAGCAGCAAGTCTTGCAGAGAAATCAAAGGATGATTTCGTTGCAGCCCTTGCCTATGAGAATTATGCCGAAATTAGTGATAATATCAAGGATTCTAACATATCAATGGAATATGCTATGAAGGCTTATAAGCATATTTTAAAATGTAATCAAAACCCACGACAAAAGACTATTGAGATAATTATTCTAACCACACTAGCTAAGCTTTATTATAGATTTGGTCTCTTTGATGATACCAAAAAGAAGATTGACCAGATTGAGGATATTGTAAGGAAACATCCTGATGAGAAGCTTTGCGTGGATTTTTATATTACAAAGTTAATTTATACTAATAAGGTATCTTCTTCTAAAGAGGAGAAGGAGGTCTGTCTTAAAGAGGCGGTTAAGGCCTACTATGATACAGAGTATAAGGTAGATTACTTTTTGTACATTTTCGACTTTTTACATTTTCTAAAAAGGACGGATAGAAAGGACATCCTACTAGCTTTAGTGGAGGATTTTGATGAGTCTGTTAAGGGCATGGATTTCCCATATATTCAGACTAGAATCTTGGATTTTAAGATTTCCCTTTACGATGAGGAGAAGGACAAGGATAAGCTCTATAAGGAATTAATTAGATATAGAAGATATAATAACAGCTACAAGATGCTTACTACTAATTCTATTAGAAAGTACATTAGCATTCAGAACTCTCTTGAGGATTCAAAGAGGGCTAATGAGCTTTTAAAGGAGCAAGTAGGAATTGATGAGTTAACAGGTCTTTCTAATAGATGGAGACTAAGCTCAAAGGTGGAGGCATTGCTTACTAGAGCAGTAACGGAGAAGAAGAATTACGCTGTTGAGATGTTAGATATCGACCATTTTAAGCAGATTAATGATGAAAATGGACATCACGTTGGAGACCTATGTCTTATAATTGTTGCAACAGCCCTAAAAGCAATCGAATCAAATGATATTTATTGCTTTAGATACGGGGGAGATGAATTTTTAATATTCTATTTAGGATATTCCGATGAGAAGATTCTTGAGATGGCCAATAATTTAAGAGATTCGATCCTAGAGATGTCAGAATTAAGAGATTTGCCTTATGTCTATATTTCTCAAGGCATATGCAGTGGAATCCCAGAGAAGAAATCCAAGGTTTGGGATTACTCTTCAAAGGCAGATACAGCCATGTATTCAGCTAAAAGAGGCCTTGGCAAGCATATTAAATTAGTAAATTGCACAGAATAAAAATGACCTTTCAAAGCCCCTAAGGGCCTTGAAAGGTTTTTCTTTTATCTTAAAGTATCCAGCAATGATTAAAGGTCGATTTGTGAAACTAGGGAAGCGCCTCCATTTTCATGAAGATAAAAGCCGCTCTGTCGAAGTCTTGCCTGGCTTTCATTAGCTTCGTTAGTAAATCTAAAATCGTTGTTTGTTCTTCCCAAATATATAGCACCAACGTCTGCCTCCTTTAAACTAAGCAAACGTGATTGTCCATCCTCATCCATAACCCAGACTCTTAATTTCTGGTAAATTTCGTCGGCCTCGTCAATCCATGCATTTCCGTCTGAGTCATATTTTGCAAGGTCTGCAAAGCCGTCGCCGCTGCTAGTGCCAAAAAGCTCACTAGCGTCTGTAACTTCTCCATCTTCATTTAAATCAAGTGCTAAAAAGCCCTGATTTGAATTTAATCTGTTGTGTTCTTCTGCTACTCCGTCCCCATCTAGATCAAAGTAAAAATGTTTGTCGCTAATCATGTCAGGATTGTCATCTAGACTTATTACAAGGGGGTCTGTAAGTATTTTGTCAAAGGTTTGTAAGCTACTAAACTGGCTAATTTGCTGAAATTCTCTGCTGAAACTAACATCTAGATTAAAGGAAATGTTACGCCCGTCCTTTGTAACTGCACTTCCCGTTGTTGAAAAGCTTACAGCCTCTTTTTCGTAGTAGCTGTAGCTTTGGTTAGTTTCAAGGGTCCAAACCTGATAGCCCTGATTAAATGAAAGATTTAGGTAATTCGTATCTAGTTGGCTTGTACTCTTGCTGTTTAAATTACTGTCATTTCCTGTAGTTTGGTTTGAGGAAAAGCTATCTTCTGTAAAGCCCTCGCTAGTAATTGAATCAAAGTCCCTGTAAAAAAGACTTCTTAGCATAAATTCGTGAAGGTAGGCTAGTAGGCTTTGATAGATTTTCTGCTCTGAAATTAAGTAACTCTCATTTAACTTTGTTTGGGCATTTAGCCTGTTAGTGTTTTTAACTTTTGTGTCTGATTCTACATTTTCTTCCACAGTTTCTTCAGAGTAATTGTGTAGGTTATTTAGCTCATTCTTTGTGTAACTAGCATATTGATCTAGACCGTTACCACAGTAAGCCGACTCAGCTTCATTTCTTAAAAAGTAATCATAGCTTTCGCTAAAACAAGTTGTCTTTGTAGCCATTTCAACAGTTGTCTTGTGAGTCTTTGAATAGCCCTTCTGGTCTAGATAATTCCTGTTGGATGCCATAGAAATGTTGCTCTGGGAAATTATCATTTGTATCCACCTTTCGTAAGAGAATTGCAATGAACACAAACTCGTCTTACCTAATATATATCGGCTATTTTGACCTAATATTTACTTAAAAAAATCTGTACTTTAAGAAAATATATTTATAAAAGATGTGGTAAAAACTCCCAAGGTATTGTAATATAAGTAGGTAATAATGGTAAAAATTGGAGGTAGTGTTTTATGTGGATGGCTGATTTAGGCAATGGGAACTATAAGAATCCCATTCTATATGCAGATTATTCAGATCCTGATGCAATAAGAGTAGGAGAGGATTTCTTTATGATAGCGTCAAGTTTTTCTAACGCTCCAGGACTCCCTCTACTTCATTCTAAGGATTTAGTTAACTGGAAGGTGGTAAATTACATTCTTCCTAAGATTCCTGAGTTTAGATACAGAAACCCTATTCATGGTTGCGGTGTGTGGGCGCCAGCAATTAGATATCATGAGGGAACTTACTATGTATGCTTCCCAATGCCAGATGAGGGAATCTATATGACAACTGCTAAGGATCCATTTGGAAAATGGACTGAGCCCGTTAATATTAGACCAGGAGCAGGCTGGATTGACCCATGCCCATTCTGGGATGAAGATGGCAAGGCTTATTTAGTAGCAGGGGTTGCTAAGAGTAGAATTGGCTATAAGAGCGTTTTACATATGGTTGAGATGGCAGCAGACGGACTTAGCCTCATTGGAGAGGAAAAAGTCGTCTTTGATGGTAATTTAAACGACCAAGTTACAATTGAAGGCCCAAAGATGTATAAAAGAAACGGTTATTACTACATTTTTGCACCAGCAGGTGGCGTAAAGACTGGTTGGCAGACAGTGCTTAGATCTAAGAATGTCTATGGCCCTTATGAGTACAAGATGGTTTTAAGACAAGGGGACACAGTTGTAAATGGACCTCATCAAGGGGCTTGGATAGATACTCCAACAGGCCAGGATTGGTTTATTCACTTCCAGGATGTTTATGCTGCAGGTAGAATTACACATTTGCAGCCAATGACTTGGTATGAGGATTGGCCAATTATCGGTGAGTATGAAAAGGATGAGAATGGCAGGCCATTAAAGGAATATGGCACACCAGTTCTTGAATATAAGAAGCCAGATATGGGTGTCTCAGATAAGGACTTAGCTGATAGTAATAAGTTCCCAGTTTGTGCCCCAGACCTTGATGATGAGTTTGATAAGGACAGTCTTGGTATGCAGTGGCAGTGGAATGCTAATCCTGAAACAGACTGGGCAGAGTTTATGCCAGAGAAGTCAGTGATTAAGCTTAATGCCGTTGATAGTGCTAATCAAAGACCAGTTTGTGATTACAGAAATCTTCTTCTTTGTAAGTGGGCAGAGCCTGAATTTAGCTGTGTTACTAAGATGAGTCTTAAGGATCTTGAAAATGGAGACTTTGCCGGCTGTGTAGCACTAGGCCAGAACTATATCGCTCTTGGAATTTACAAGGATTCAGACGGTTACTACATTAGAAAGGTTACAGGTAATCAAAACTTTGATTGTGATGTTTCTTATGCTAGTGAAAATGTAACAGATACAGCACTTAGTAAAGATGTTAAGGATTTCCATTCCTTTAAGTCAGAGGAGAAGGAAGTTTATATTAAATATAGCGTTAAGAGAATTGGCTATCAGGACCACATTGAAGGTGGCCTTAAGGTAAATAATGCACCTCGTGAATTACAGTGCCTTGAGATTAGCTTTGATTCTAAAAACTACTCTTATGCACTAGCTTGTGAAGCTAAGGCAGGACGCTGGGTAGGTGTTAAGAATGGTGTCTTTGTTTCTCATAATAGTTTAATTAAGAATGAGAAGAGAGGTAGCATTTTAGTAGATTATATTAGATATAACTAGCATATAAGAATAAATTGTTTATATACGAAAAGGGAAGGAGTTTTAAATTAACTCCTTCCCTTTATCTCTTTTAAGTATTATCATTGTAAGTCAAATTAATTTTGCTGTTGGATATTCTTCATTGCCCAAAGCTGTAGAGCCTTAGCATTATTAGAAATATCCTCTAAAGAATTAAGAATTGCCTGAAATTCTTCAAGCTCTTCAATATCAACCTTTCCATCTGCGGAAATGTTAATAATAGATCCACGTAATTGTTCTATATCATTAAGAGAACCAAGAATCTTTAATGAAAGTCTGTCAAAAGAGCTAATCTCTACGGATTTCATTGTAAGTCTTCCGATTGGACAATCATTTGAACAGAAATTATAAGTAAGCTCTGGAGCATTATAGTGCTTAGCCATAAGTAATACTTCCTCTGGATATGGCTCAACATTTCCAAGCTCGATTCTTGCAAGTCTTGTTCTATCAATTCCAAGAACTTCAGAAGTAGTCTCTCTACTTTCAAAGTCTGAGTTTGTCTTTGCTGCATTATATCTAGCGATATAATATTTGTTGTCTGATGCTTTAGTTGCCTTCTTCATTTAATTTCCTCCAAGGATTAGTAAAATACATGATCACCAATTACTGTTCCACCAGTATCTACAGAAGGTCTGTAAACATGGAAATATAGGGCAGTAGTTGTAAGGTTGCCATTTAAAACCTCATAGGCTGCAGAAACACACTCCTGGGATGCGCCTCTTGCTAAAACAATGGCAAATCGACCACTAGCAACAGGACTAAACTGGCCTGATGCATAAATAACTGATGTAATAGAATCTCCAAATCTAGGATTTAAAACTCTATTAACAATAACACTTCCTACAGCTAATTTACCTTCGTAAGACTGATTACCCGCCTCACATTCAATAATAGCTGCAAGCATTGCAAGGTCTGTAGCTGTATAATCAAGCTTAGTGCCTGAGTAACTTACCTCATCCCCTGCCTGCATAGCTGCAATAGCAGCAAGCTGCCTTTGGATGTTCTCTTCCTGAATCTTCTTCTCATACTCTAAACAAAGGGCCTCAGTTTGTGCAATGGAATCTGAGGTTGTATCAAGTTCAGATTGAATATCATAAATGGACTGCTTAAGATTAGCGGTCTCTGAATTAAGACTAGTCTTTAAAGTCTCAAGTTCTGTTAAATCTGTTTGAAGATTAGCCATAGCATCATTACGGTTTGTTATCTCTTCATTAAGCAAATCCAACTGTTCTCTATCATAGTTTGAAAGCTCAACAATGTATTCAGATTTCACAAGGAAATCTGCCATTGAGCCTGACTCCATCATAGATTGAAGTAAAAGATTCTCTGTACCGTTTTCATACATATATCTTATACGTAATTTCATAGCCTCATATTGTTCATCAATGGATGAATTGAGAGCATCGATTTCTGAGTTTAAGCTATCGATTTCATCTTGTTTAGTTTTAATCTGCTCGTCAACAGCAGTGATCTTTTCTGCTGTTGCTGTCAAACTATCATTAAGGTCACTGTACTGTGAAGATAGACTTGACTGAGCGTTCTTTAATTCTTCTAGTTCTTCATTAGCTTCATCTAAATCAGATTGCGTATCTGCATAAGTACTATATGGCAAAAATGTCACAATAAGTCCACTTGTAGCAATTACAGCAATTAAACAGATTATTGCGCTAGCTTTTGATAATACTTTAAGAGAAGACGTTTTATCTAATGTTAAAAAGATATTAAACCTCTTCATGGAACCTCCCATTATCATAAATCTAAAAAATATATGAAAAAACAAAATAAGTATAAATTGTTTAAAGCTAAATTGCAAGTAGGCTTTATTAGTGCTACAATCACATATAGCAGTGAGAAAATGAGGAAAATATATTAAAGGAATATAAAACTTTTATATTATAAACACACATTGCACACAAATTAATAGCGTGAAATTAATTAGGAGGATGATTATGTTAGAGCTCAATCATATTCGTAAGGATTATGTCAGCGGAGACATGACTGTTACAGCCCTAAAGGACATTAACCTAAGATTTAGAGATTCAGAGTTTGTCTCTATTCTTGGTCAGTCGGGTTGTGGTAAGACAACAATGCTTAATATCATTGGCGGTCTTGATAAGTACACAGAAGGTGACTTAAAAATCAATGGTATTTCAACAAAGGACTATAAGGATAGAGACTGGGATGCATACAGAAACAATTCCATTGGTTTCGTATTCCAGAGTTACAATCTTATTCCTCATCAGACTATTTTGGCAAATGTAGAGTTGGCCTTAACTTTATCAGGCGTTTCAAAGTCTGAGCGAAGACTTAGAGCTAGCGAGGCTCTTGAAAAAGTAGGTTTAAAGAAACATTTGCATAAAAAACCAAATCAGCTATCGGGTGGTCAGATGCAGAGGGTTGCCATTGCAAGAGCTTTGGTAAACAACCCAGATATTTTACTTGCAGATGAGCCAACAGGTGCCCTTGATACAGAAACTAGTGTACAGATTATGGAGCTTTTAAAGGAAATCTCAAAGGATAGATTAATCATTATGGTTACTCACAATCCTGAGCTTGCCATGAAGTATTCCACAAGAATTGTAAAGCTTCTTGATGGTGATATTACAGACGACTCTAATCCATATACTTATGAAGAGGCCCATGCCGATGCTGAAAAGAAGAGACAGGCTATAAAGGAAGCTAAGGAAAAGGCTAAGAAAGCCAATAAAGCTGAGAAGAAGGCTGAAAAACAAAGAAAGAAGGCTACAAAGACTCACATGTCTTTAATGACAGCTCTTTCTCTAAGTTTTAATAACCTTATGACAAAGAAGACTAGAACTCTTTTAACAGCTTTTGCAGGAAGTATTGGTATTATTGGTATTGCCCTAATCTTATCTATTTCAAATGGTATTCAGTTATACATAGATAGAGTGCAAAGAGAGACTCTTGCAAGTTACCCAATTCAGCTACAGGCAGAAACAGTGGATGTAAGTAGTCTTATTAGTTCCTTTATGGGTGAATCCTCAAATTCATCTGATGGAGATTCATCAGGAGAAGAAAAAGATGAGAACAGAGTATATAGCTACAATATCATGTCAGACCTTCTTAATACTATGGTTTCTGAGGTTACAAAGAATAACCTTAAGGAATTTAAGGAATATGTTGAAAGTGGCGAGTCAAATATTAATGACTATGTACAGGATATTCAGTATAAGTACAGCGTGCCTTTAAACATTTACTCATCAGATACTTCAAAGGGGGTTACACAGTTAAACCCTAACACAATGTTATCTAGCTTCTATGGTGGAGCAAGCACAACTACAAGTCAGTCAAGCTTGAACTCAAGCACAAGTATGTTTAGCGTATCTTCAGAGACTTGGGTGCAGTTACTTGAAGACCAGGATGTACTTGATTCCCAGTATGAAATGCTTGCAGGTAACTGGCCAACAGCCTATAACGAGGTTGTTTTAGCAGTTAATGAGAACAACGAAATCGATGATTATACATTATATGCCCTTGGTTTAAAGGATATGGATGAGTTTGATGAACTCTATAAGGCAGTAATGTCAGGCGAGGAGTACACAACTGAGAATACAAGTTATAGCTATGATGACTTACTTGGTCTTTCATATAAGTTAGTACTTCCAACAGATTATTATAATTACGATTCTGAAACAGGCACATGGAAAGATATGTCTGAAGATGATGTTTATATGACAAATGTAGTCAATAACGCAGCGGATATTAAGGTAGTTGGTGTGGTTCGTCCATCAGAAGATGCAGTAAGCACATCTATGACTAACAATATTGGTTACACTAAGGAATTAGTGGAATACGTTATTAATCAGGTAAATGATAGCGAAATCGTTAAGCAGCAGCTTGCAAATCAGGATGTAGATGTATTTACAGGAATTGAATTTAATGCAGGTGAAGACGAAGAGATTACAATGGAAGACGTTTATGCCTATATTGCAACTCTTTCAGAATCAGAGGCAGCAGCAACAAATGCCATGATTTCGCAGATGACAGAAGAGCAGGTATTAGAAAGCTTTAAGTCAGTTTTAAGCCAGACAACAGATGCTACATTTGAAGGAAACAAGTCAATCCTTGGTATATGCGACCTATCAAGCCCATCGGGAATTGATATTTACGCAACAGGTTTTGATGCTAAGGAAAAAATCGAAGATATAATTGCAGATTATAATCAGATGCAGACAGATGCTGGAAATGAAGACAACACAATTAGCTACACAGACTATGTAGGAATCATTATGAGTAGCGTAACAACTATTATTAATGCCATTTCTTACGTATTAATTGCCTTTGTTGCCATTTCCCTTGTGGTATCTTCAATCATGATTGGAATTATTACATACATTTCAGTTCTTGAAAGAACTAAGGAAATCGGTGTACTTAGATCAATTGGTGCCTCAAAGAAGGATGTCTCACATATCTTTAATGCAGAGACACTTATTGAAGGCTTCGTATCCGGCGCACTAGGTATAATTATTACACTTATCCTTTGCATACCGGCCAACGCCATTATTTACAATTTAACATCTATAAAAAATGTTGCTCAGCTCCCAGTTACTGGCGCAATCGTACTTATCATAATCAGTATGATTCTTACATTAATTGCAGGTTTAGTTCCAGCTAGAATCGCAGCTAAGAAAGATCCAGTTGTAGCTTTAAGAACAGAGTAGTATAATAAATATAGTAATGATAAGCTTTAGGTTCATTATGGGCCTAAAGCTTTTTTAGAAGGTGAACAATTTGGGAGTGGGGGATTTATGAATAATAGGTATTTGAAAATAATACAGGCCTCGATTCTTTTATTTGCAGCAGTTTTGGTGATTTATGTCTTTACAAAACTAGGGGAGACTAATTCTTATGAAAATGAAACACAGCCCGCTGAAACTGTTGCATCAAAACTAGATAATCCAGATAAGCTTACAGGAGAAAACATAGAAAATCTCGACAACATTTTAGCAAAGGTTAAAGAAGAAGAGACTTATGATCCAAGTAAGCTTATTTCTAGTGATAATCAAAGGGCAGATTTAGATATAGCCAATGGTACTGGTAAGCAGGTAAGTGAGGTTGCAGCAGATAGTGATAGCGATAACGATTATGAAAGTAGTTATGAATTTAGTGCAGCAACTTATCCGTATAGGGCCATGCTATCAGAGGATGAGGCCCTTGATTATGACCAAATTTATGAGGCCATAACTAAGCTTGAAACTAGTGTTACATTAGTTAATAGCGTTACCATTTCTAGCATTAAAAATATAATGATTGCTATATTTTCAGACCATCCGGAGTTATTCTACATTAACACTAATTACACCTATTGTTATACAAGCTCCGGTAAGGTTTTATCTGTGGAGCTAGAATATAACACCACAGCAAGCTCGCTACAAACTAGTAGGACTAAGTTTTTAAAGGCGGCTGCAGAAATTATAAATGAAGCCTCTGCCTTAAAGACAGACCTTGAAAAGGAACAGTATGTTTACGAGCAGCTTCAAAAGAATTGTAGTTATGTAAATGATTCTGAGATGAATCAAAGTGCTTATTCTGCACTGGTAAATAAAGAAAGTGTTTGCGCAGGTTATGCTAGGGCTTTTCAATACATTTTAATGCAGCTAAATATACCTTGCTACTTTTGCTCAGGTTACGTTGGCACTGGAAATCACGCTTGGAATATTGTCTATATAAATGGAGAATATTATAATGTGGACCTTTCTTGGGATGATGCCCTAGGAGAGGCAACAGGGGCTTATTCATACACTTACTTTAATATTTCAGACACAGCCATTGGCCTTGATCATTCACGAAGAGACTTATCTGTTAAATTGCCAGAATGCAAGACTAGCCTAAAGTTAGAATAGTATACTTTAACGCTTGAAAATTTTAATTAGATGGTTTAGAATTCATGTCGGGAATTTTCTATAAAGAAGTATTAATTTTAGGAAAAACTCTTTACTGTAAAACTTTAGAGTGGTAAAATTGTAAAGTAAAAGACATTTAGTTTAGAGGAATTTATAATAATGAAATGTCTGTTTTATTGTAGTAATTGACTTGTATGAATTAACTATAAAGGAGACTATCTGATGAACAATAAGTTAAAAACACCAGAGGTTGAGCAATTATTTAACGCAATATTAAGCCTTAAGGATATGTCAGAATGTTACGAATTCTTTGAAGATATCTGCACAATTAATGAATTACTTTCATTATCGCAGAGATTCGAGGTAGCTAAGATGTTAAGAGAACATAAGACATATTTAGATATCGCCGAGAAGACTGGTGCATCAACAGCAACAATTAGCCGTGTGAATCGTTCCCTTAATTACGGTAACGATGGCTATGATATGGTCTTTGATAGATTACACCTATTAAATGACGAAGAATAATAGTTAATAATAAAGCCCTATAATAGATAATCTATTATAGGGACTTTTTTAATTTATTAATTATTTACTTTCTTTCTTAGATTCCTTCTTGGCTTCTTTTTTAGCTTCCTTTTTCTCAGCTTTAACAGCCTTCTTCTTCTTTGATTCCTGCTTAGCATTAAAATCATCGATTAAGTTCTCAATGATGTTCTTCTTCATATAAACATCAAAGCTTAAAAGGCATACTAAAGAGAAGAGCTGTAAGAATTCTCTTTCATCCTCGTCCTCAACATCCTTAAAAGAATCATTGGCAATTTCTGACTTCTTAATAACATCCTTTGATAAGTAGTCAATCTGAGTCTTCTCAAGTAAGTAAATCTCATTGTAAATAGTCTCAAGATCTGGCTTTGAATCAGTATCAAAGAACTTATCTGTCAAAGGATTAAGTATCTTTTGAATATCACTTATAAACAAGATGTTCTTGAAATAATAAATGAAAGTAAGGATGTAAATGTGCTCCTTTGAATACTTCTTCTTAACAGGGGCAGGTAATAAGTTATTCTTAGTGTAGTTGTTAATCATAGTCTTTGTAAGAATCTTATCATCCTCATGGCGCTTCACATCGCTTAAATGTTCGTCCATGAAAGTTGTCACCTGATCCATATATAGATTGATGTTAGGAACATCATTTGGCTTTATATAATTAAGTTTTACTAATTTCTTTAAAAGTGCGTTAATAAACGCTTTATTATCATCATTCATAGTTATATTTATGAACCTCTTTTCAGTATTTAGTATTGAATAGCTTAAAATGCGTTCAAAGTTTATTATATAGAAAAAAATTTTATATAGCAAGTAGTATTGAAAACTAGATGACATTATTAATAATATTTTTTAGAAGTCATAAAAAGTGTTTGAAAATGCATAAAATAAGTCTTAAAGTGCAGTCTTTTACCTTTGTAAAATATCAGTCTTGTGATAAATTTAAATTGCCTAAGGAAATAGAGATAGGTGACAAGAAATTAAATTTATATTATAATGAAACAAATTAAATTTGTTTTACCCTTGTAAGGGAGATTTGGAGGAAAACATGGGAATTTTAACAAGATTTAAGGATATTATGAGTGCTAATATTAATGCATTACTTGATAAGGCTGAAGATCCAGAGAAGATGATTGATCAGTATTTAAGAAATCTTGAGAAGGATTTAGCAGAGGTTAAGGCTGAAACTGCTTCAGTTATGGCAGAAGAGGCTAGAACTAAGAGAGAATTAAACGAATGTAACGAGCAGATCGCTAAGATGCAGTCATATGCTGAGAAGGCATTACTTGCAGGTAACGAAGCTGATGCTAGAACATTCCTTGAAAAGAAGCAGGTATTAGTTTCAAATCAGGCTTCACTTACACAGCTTGCACAGACAGCTGAGGCAAATGCTACAAAGATGCGTCAGATGCATGATAAGTTAGTTAAGGATGCTGCTGAACTTGAAGCTAAGAGAGATACAATTAAGGCTAAGGTTAAGGCTGCAAAGGCTCAGGAAAAGATTAATAAGGTAGCAAGCAAGGGCATGGGCGCAAGCTCTAATATGGCTGCATTTGAGAAGATGGAAGCTAAGGCTGACAAGATGCTTGATGAAGCTAATGCAATGTCTGAGCTTAACAAGCTTGAAGAAGACAATAACATCGATAGTTTAACAGCTAAGTATGATGCAAATCCTACAAATCAGGCAGTAGATGATGAATTAGCTGCTCTTAAGGCTCAGATGGGTCTATAATAAAGAGCTATTAGTCTTTTATTACTACAAAGGCGTAGGAAATAAATTTTAAAGAAATTCTAAGGAGACAAAATGGGTATTTTTGGTGGTCAATTTGCCAATGTTGTGGAATGGAATGAGTTTAAAGATGATGTCATTTTCCACAAGTGGTCAAACAATGAAATAAAAAAAGGTTCTAAACTTATTCTTAGAGCAGGACAGGACGCTATCTTTATGTATAACGGAAAGATAGAGGGTATCTTTAAGGATGAAGGTGAATACAATATTGAAACTGATATTATTCCTTTCCTTTCTACTCTAAAGGGTTTTAAGTTCGGTTTTAACAGTGGTTTAAGAGCTGAGGTTTTATTTGTTAACACTAAAGAGTTTACTGAAAAGTGGGGCACTAAAAACCCAGTAGTTCTTGCCGCACCACAGCTTAATTTACCAGGAGGTCTTCCAATAAGAGCCTTTGGTAATTATTCTTTTAAGGTAGATGATTACATCACTCTTATTGATAAGTTAGCTGGCGTTAGAACAGAGTATAGAGTAGAGGATGTTAAGCTTAGAGTGTCTGCCGTGGTTGATCAATTACTTATGAAATGGATTGCTACGGAAGGTAAAGACATTTTCAATCTTCAAGCTTACAGCTTACAGATTTCAGCAGGTATTAAGTCAGATCTTGATATGGAATTATGCAAGTTAGGTTTTAATGTTACAGATTTTAACATTGCTAGCGTTTCATATCCAGAAGAAGTTACTAGAATGCAGAACAAGGCAGCAGCTCAGGCCATGGTTGGAGATATGAATAAGTACACTAATATTTCTATGGCTGATGGAATGTCAAAGGGCGGTTCAAGCCTTGCTGGTGATATGGTTGGTGCAAGTATGGGAATGGCTCTTGGCTCACAGATGGTAAATTCAATGAATAATGCTAATCAGGGAGCGAATGCAGGTCTTACAAATCCTACATTAAATGGTCAGATTCCAAAGTTTTGTCCTAATTGTGGCACACCAACAACAGGAACTAAGTTTTGTGGAAATTGCGGAACAAAGTTAATTTAGTTAAATGTGATAATAAAACCAATATAAAAATATTTGTTTTAAAGAAATCCTAGTGTTAGAGCCTATTGGCATAATGCTAGGATTTCTTTTTTCGAAAAAATGTTCTTTTTAAAATTCATTTATGCTATAATATTTTTTGTTTGAGATTTAAGAAGATTATTGAGAGGTAAATATGAATTTAAGTGGACTTAATAGAATGCAGAAGAAGGCTGTTGAGACAACTGAGGGCCCATTGCTTATTATTGCCGGAGCGGGTTCTGGTAAAACTAAGGTTTTAACAAGCAGAATTGCATATTTAATAGATGACTGTAAGGTAGCCCCTTACAATATTTTAGCCATTACCTTTACTAATAAGGCAGCTAAGGAAATGAAGGAAAGAGTGGATTTAGCTGTTGGAGAGAATGCAGGTAAGGTTTGGGTTTCAACTTTCCACTCAACTTGCGTGCGTATTTTGAGAAGATATATAGATAGAATTGGATATGATAACAACTTTACAATCTATGATACAGAAGATCAGAAAAGTGTCATTAAAGAGATTTGTAAGAGATTTAATATAGATACTAAGATGCTTAAGGAACGTTCAATTATGAGCGCAATTTCTAAGGCTAAGGATGAGTTACAGGCTCCTGCAGATTATGAACTTTCAGTAGGTGGAGACTATAACGGAAGAAGAATTGCTCAAGTTTATAGAGAATACCAAAAGCAACTTCGTCTTAATAATGCCCTTGATTTTGATGATATTATTTTTAAGACTGTAGAACTTTTTGAAAAAGATGATGAAGTTCTTAATTACTATCAGGAGAAGTTCCAGTACATAATGGTAGATGAGTATCAGGATACTAATACATCTCAGTTTAAGCTTATTAGTTTACTTGCTGATAAGTATAGAAACCTTTGCGTAGTTGGTGATGATGATCAGTCAATTTATAAGTTTAGAGGTGCTAATATCACTAATATCTTAAGTTTTGAGACTACATTTGACGGTGCCAAGGTTATTAAGTTAGAGCAGAATTACCGTTCAACTCAGACAATTCTTAATGTGGCTAATGCAGTAATTAAGAACAATAGAGGCAGAAAGGATAAGGCCCTTTGGACAGAGAATGGAGAAGGGGATTTGGTAAATTTTGCTCAGTATGATTCAGGCTTTACAGAGGCTGAAGGCGTTGTTTCTATGATTGCCGAGAAGGTTAGAGATGGATGGGATTATAATGACATTGCCATTCTTTATAGAACTAATGCCCAGTCCCGTGCCCTAGAAGAAAAGCTACTTATGCGTAATATTCCTTACAGAATCTATGGTGGTGTAAGTTTCTATCAGAGAAAGGAAATTAAGGATTTACTTGCTTATTTAAAGACTATTGATAATGCTAATGACGGTCAGGCAGTTAAAAGAATCATTAATATTCCTAAGCGAGGAATTGGAGATACTACAATTAACAACATTCAGGAATACGCTGATAATAATGAGATTACTTTCTGGGATGCCTTAACTGAAATTGATAGCATAGATTCTATCAAGCGTGGTGCAGGTAAGGTTAAGCCTTTCGTAGATTTAATTGAGAAGTTTAGAGAAAGACTTGATGATATATCTCTTCATGAATTAATTGAAGAAATCTTAGAGGAAACAAGATATATTGATAGCTTACTTGAAAAGGAAGAAAGAGAAGAAGTTGATGCTCGTAAGGACAATATTAACGAATTAATTTCTAAGATAGTAAGTTATGAGCAGACTTGTAAGGAAGAGGAAATTGAGCCTACTCTTTCAGGCTTCCTTGAAGAAGTTGCCTTAATTGCAGATATTGATAATTTAGATGAGTCAGAAAAGCAGGTAATGCTTATGACACTTCATTCAGCTAAGGGTCTTGAATTCCCTATAGTATTTATGACTGGTATGGAGGATGGCCTTTTCCCAAGTTATATGACTATTACAAGTGATGACCCAACTGAGATTGAAGAAGAGAGACGTCTTTGCTATGTAGGTATTACAAGAGCTAAGAAGGAACTTTATTTATCTGCAGCTAAGATGAGAATGATTAGAGGAGAGACTCAGAGTTGTAAGGTTTCTAGATTTATTAAGGAGATACCTGATGAGTATCTTAATATAGAGAATAACTGCACAGGTTATAGTAATAACAAGAATATTAGTTACGGTGGGGATGAGGATTATTCTTCAGGTCATAAGACTAATTTTAGAGCAGTTGGAAAGAGTATTTTATCAGCTTATGGTTCAGGTAAAACTAAGGAATATGAAAGCAAGAGAGTTCCAATAGGTAAGAGCTATTCTTCAAGTTACGGTGGCAATGCTTATAAATCAAGTTATTCATCTTCTGCAAGTGCATATACAACTAAGCCTAGCCAGAGTAATTCAGGCTTTAAGACTAATAATACTAAGGTGGGCTTTGGTAAGGAATTCCCAATGGATCTTTTTGATTTAAAGAAAGATACAAAGAAGGATTCAGCTTATAAAAGAAGCAGTAATGTAAGTGCCTTTAAGACAAGTAAGGAAGGCCCAAGCACAGGTCTTGGCGGAATTGAAAGTCTTGGATATAGAGAAGGTGATACTGTTTTACATGCAAAGTTTGGTGAAGGAATTGTAAAGAAGATTGAGGAATCACCAAGAGATTTCATGGTTACAGTAGATTTTGATGAGTTTGGAATTAAGCGAATGCTTAGTCAATTTGCAAATCTTAAGAAAAAGTAAAGTTTATTGCAACATTAAATTTACTATGATATAATTCATATTAAAGATTGACCGTGATTGAAAGGAGAGGGCATATGAGTAAGGACAAAATTGATGAAATCATTGCTGCTACTAAGCTTAATGATATTCTACATAAGAAGGATGTAGAAGTTAAGAAGACTAAGAAAGTTAATGTTGTTGTTATCGTACTTGCTGTATTAGCAGCAGTTGCAGCAATTGCAGCTGTAGCATATGCAATTTATAGATATTTCACACCAGATTATTTAGATGATTTTGATGATGATTTCGATGACGATGACTTCGATGATGATTTTGATGATGATGATTTTGAACTTGAGAACTAGTCAGAATGCTGACTAAAGTCATACATTGACTTATTTGCTGGTCTATTAGATAAAGAATTTAAGCTCTTTCTATCTGCGGATAGGAAGAGCTTTTTTGTGTTTTTAAAGGCCTTCTTTTTGTTGATAGAAATAGTTTTTATATGTTAATATGGTTAAGCTATTTATTGGATAAAGATTGGAGTAAGAATTTGAAAAAAGGTGAAGTTTATACAGGTAAAGTTATATATGCAGATTTTCCAAACAAGGCAGTAGTAGAGCCTATAGCTAAGGTTGATAAGGGTGATTTATCTGCGATGGAAGTTGTTATTGCCAATGCAAGTTTCCTTCCTATGGGTGAAGAAGAGCCAGCTAGAGTTATTGTTAAGAACTCTATTCCAGGTCAGGAAGTAAGCTTTATGGTTAATAAAAAGAAGCATGGTAAGTGCGAAGGTAGATTATTAGAGGTTATAAAGAAAGCTCCTAGTGAAATTAATGAGGCCTGTCCACATTTTGGTAATTGTGGTGGCTGTGTGTATCAGACAGTGGATTATAAGACACAGCTTGAAATGAAGAAAGAACAGGTTAAAAAGCTTATTGATGCAGTAGCTAAAACTGATTATGAATTTGAAGGAATCCTAGGCAGTCCTAAGTTTGAAGAATATAGAAATAAGATGGAATTCTCCTTTGGAGATGAATATAAAGATGGTCCATTAGCCCTTGGCCTTCACAAAAGAAACAGCATGTATGACATTGTTAATGTTTCAGGCTGTAAGATTGTAGATAAGGATTACAGTAAGATTCTTGACTGCGTTAAGGACTGGGCTAGCAAACATGAACTTAAGTTTTTAGGCAAGAACAGCCATGAAGGTTATTTAAGACATTTACTTGTACGTAAGGCTGTTAAAACAGGTGAAATTCTTATAGATTTAATAACAACAAGTCAGGAAAATCATGATTCTAAGATTAGTGAATTATCTGATGCCTTATTAAAGCTTGATTTAGAAGGAAAGATTGTTGGTGTATTACATACACTTAATGATTCTATTGCCGATGTTGTAATTAACGAGGGCACAGATATTATCTATGGTCAGGACTTTATTACAGAGGAACTTCTAGGTCTTAACTTTAAGATTGCAGCCTTTGCTTTCTTTCAGACTAATTCTTTAGGTGCCGAAGTACTTTATTCTAAGGCAAGAGAATATGTGGGAGAAACTAAGGATAAGGTTATTTTTGACCTATATTCAGGAACAGGTACAATTGCCCAGATTTTAGCTCCAGTTGCAAAAAAGGTCATTGGCGTTGAAATCGTTGAAGATGCAGTTAAGTCTGCTAAGGAAAATGCTAAGCTAAATGAACTTCATAACTGCGAATTTATGGCTGAAGATGTCTTAACAGCTCTTGATAAGATCGAGGATAAACCAGACTTTATCGTTCTTGATCCACCAAGAGATGGCATTAATCCTAAGGCTCTAGAAAAGATTATTGATTATGGTGTAGATTCCATGGTTTATATTTCATGTAAGCCAACATCACTTCAAAGAGATTTAGTGATGTTACAGGAGAGAGGCTACGAGATAAAGAAGGTCTGTCTTGTGGATATGTTCCCTGGAACTGTGCATGTGGAGACTGTTTGTTTAGTATCTAAGCTTTAATAAATGTGGAGTGGCAAGTTTATGCTTGCCGCTCTTTTTTTACCCTCTTTTTCATAATAATTTCCTCTAAATTAGCAATTAATCCAAAATTTTATACTCTCCTAAGTCCCTATCCATGCAAAAGTATCATGGATGATACTATGTATCAAGAAACTGCGTACTTGTTAAGACTAAAGTTTATCCCTTATTATAAATGCGTAACAGGGAAACGGTATTGACATAGGAGTTTTAAGATGAATAAGAAGAACACAATTATTGAGAAGTTTATGGAAGTCCTAAAGAAGGATAAGGATGCATGTGTGGTATTTGATAATAATAGAAGTCTATCAAGGGGAGAATTAATGGAGATGGTTGATTCTATTGCTACACAGATTCCAAAAGGGTCAAAGAGAGTAGGAATTATAATGGATCATTCAGTTGAAATGATTGCGGCAATTTTTGCAGCTTTAAGAGTGGGAGCAGCCTATATTCCAGTTGAACCATTTTTTCCAAAAGAGAGAATTAAATTTATGATGGAAGAAGCTGAGGTAGATGTTGTTATTACAAATGAGAAGCACGCACACATTTTAGCTGATATTAAAAAGATTATTGTAAATAAAGGATATGATTTTAGAGAAGCAGCTAAGGTAAATGAAGTTAGTAAAAGAAGAGAAAGTCTTAATAATATAGATTATAATCCTGAGGATTTGGCATACATTTTATACACATCAGGAACCACAGGTAAGCCAAAGGGTGTGGCAGTTACGAATGCCAATGTATGTCATTATGTGAGAGCTTTTTCTAATGAATTTAATCCTGGCAAGGGTGATATAATGCTTCAGCATTCGGTATGCTCTTTTGATATTTTTGTGGAAGAGGTATTTACAACACTTTTATCAGGGGCTTGTCTTGCAATTCCATCAGATGAGGAAAGAAAAGACGTTAAAAAATTAATAGAATTTATAAGACGTAATAAGGTGACAATGCTTAGTGGATTCCCTTATCTTTTACAAGAGATTAATGAACTTGATGAAATTCCAGCTAGCATTCGACTCCTAATTAGCGGTGGCGATGTAATTAGAGAATCTTATGTAACTAATCTTTTAGGCAAGGTGGAAGTTTATAATACTTATGGTCCTTCTGAGACCACAGTTTGTGCCTCTTATCTTAGATGTAGTAAGGAAAATGTATTGCCAGACGGAACATTTCCAGTGGGTAAGCCTGTACTAAACACAGACATTAAGATAATGGATGAGAAGGGCAATGAATTAGCACAAGGCGAAATTGGTGAACTTTGTATCTTTGGGGATGGAGTTTCTAATGGCTATATTGGTGATAGAGCCAAGGAAAACGAAAGCTTTGTAGAAACAAGCCAGGGCAGAATGTATAGAAGTGGCGATTTGGGTTATGTGTTAGCTGACGGCAACATTGCATTTTTACACAGAAAAGACAGCCAGATTATGATTAAGGGTAAGAGGGTTGAAGTTAGTGAAGTGGAAAATGTAATGGCTAAATCTAGTCTTATTAAGCAGGTTTATGTATCGCCTAATATAGATAAGAGCAATTTGTATTATATGGTTGCTTATATTGTTGTTGAAGATGAAAATGTAGACCTTTCAGAAATTACTAACTATTTGAAGGATTATTTGACTGATTTTATGATTCCTGAGTATTTTGTGGAGTTAAAGAGTCTGCCCCTTAACCCTAATGGTAAGGTAGATAAAAAGGCCCTTCCTAAGGTGTATAGAAAGGTGGCAGCTTAGTGGAAAATTTATTTATAAAAAGCCTTGGAATTAATGACTTAGAAGAGCTTTTAAAGATTAGGATGGAAGTTTTATCTAATGTATTTGCTTTGGAAAAAAAGGACATGTCAAAGGAAGATTGGGAAGCAATTAGAAGAGAAAATGAAATCTATTATAGAGAAGAATTAGAAAAAAATGGACATTTTGCTATAGCTATCTATGACGGAGAAAACTTTGTAGGATCAGGGGGATTGTGCCTTTATAAGGAGTTACCCTCCCCTGATAATATGAGTGGAAAATGCGCCTATCTTATGAACATTTATGTTAGAAAAGAATATAGAAGGCGTGGAATTGCAGCAAAAATTTGCAATAAGCTTATAGACAAAGCTAAAAGAGAAGGAATAAAAAAGATTTATCTTGAAAGCTCAGAGATGGCTGTTAATTTATATAAGTCCTTAGGCTTTGAGGAAATGAATGGTTACTTTAAGCTAAATATGCTAAAATGTAATTAACAAATTCGGTAAATTAAATACTAAAATAGATGTAAAATACTATAATTGGAGGTTTATATGTCAGTAAAGAACGAAGATTATATGCCCTACGAGGAATATTTGGTGGAGGTTAAGAAAGGCATTTTAACAAAGGATGGTCATTGTCCTGTTACTCCACTACTTGAGATGCTTTCAGGAAGATGGAAGTCTCAGTTAATGTATGAGCTTTGCATATATGACAGCGTGAGATTTGGTCAGCTAAAAAAGGACCTTGAAGGGATTACAAATACTATGCTAACAAAGAGCTTAAGAGAGCTTGAAGAGGATGGCCTAGTTAATAGAGTTCAGTTTAATGAGGTGCCACCGCATGTGGAATATTCCCTTTCAGATATGGGAAAGGACTTGTTACCGGTCTTTTATTCTATTATGAACTGGGGCTTTAAACACGAAAAGGAAATTTACGAATCTAAAGAGGATAAATAAATATGCAAAGAAAGCGACACAGTAATTTGTGTCGCTTTTTTACATAACTTATTTGCTAACCAATTGACGGTCATAACTCTTAGTATTTATAATCAAGTAGATTAATTATAAACATAATATTAGAAAAAAGAGGATTTTATGGAAAAGACTAATAAAAGATTACATCTACTAGATGCCTATAGAGGCTTTGTAGTTCTTAATATGATAGCCTATCATTTTTGCTACGACTATTTTGTGTTATTTAGTGGAGAGGGTAATTGGATTTTTAATAAAAATGTATATATATGGGAGCAGTACATTTGCATATCCTTTATCTTTCTCTCTGGCTTTGTCTGGAACTTTAATACAAGAAGTAAGCTAAAGAGGGGCCTTATTGTAAGTTTGTTTGGCGTTTTATTAACTCTTGTTACAGCGGGACTTGGCCCGGATATTGCTATTTATTATGGGGTGCTATTTTTAATTGGTGCTTCTATGCTTATATTAATACCACTGTCTAAATGGCTAGATAAGCTGCCTTCAATAGCAGTATTTTTGTTGTCTTTCTTTCTGTATTTGTTTACATTTTCAATACCAGCAAGACATCTTGGAATACATAAATTAAAGCTTATTAGTTTGCCAGACTATCTATACCAGCATCAGGCCTTAGTGCCCTTTGGCTTTTTAAAGGAAGGCTTTGTTTCAGCGGATTATTTCCCAATTATGCCATGGTTTTTCCTCTTTATTGCAGGCTATGCCTTTAATAGAGTTCTAAAGGATGGGGGAGTCTTTAGTAGAGAAAAATTTATGAAGATAGCTTCTATTAAGATTCCGATTTTGGATTTTTTAGGAAAGCATAGTTTGTTTATTTACCTTATTCATCAGCCAATTTGCATGGGAATATTAACGCTTGTATTTTGGGGAAGAGCTTAGTAAAATTAATTTGTGTATTTATATAATGTTATTAATGACTATGGGAAATGTAAAAGATTTCTGTTATATTTAAGCTGTAACAGGTAAAATTTTTTATTGGGGTAAAGCAGTGAAAAAGATTTATAAGAAAAGAGCAATTGTGTTTTTTGCCTTGGCACTTGCATTATTAGTGGCTATGCTATTTGCAAGTATTATTAGGACCAAGCTTTATAATAAAAAGCAGCATTGCGAAATATATGATTCAAGTGAATATTTAAATACAAAGGTTGTAGGAGATTATTTGGTGATTCAGTCTTTACCAAGAGCAAGTACTTGGGGTAAGATTTTTGATTTTAACAATGAGGGCATCACAGAGAATAACTATAAGGCTTATACCTATGACTTTACAATTATGAATAATACCAAGGATAAGGTCTCAGAGTTTTACTTTGTGTTGACCTTTGATCAGGAGGTATTTTTATCTTCGGCTTGGAATGGCTCTCTTGAAGTACATCAATACGTGAATTCTAACGAATACCAAGCCACGGTTCCAGATATGCGTGAATTTAATAAAGAGGAATATGAATTTGATACAGTTACGGTAGATGGTGAGGATTTAATAAGATTAGAGGCAGGAGATTATTTAATCTACTATCCAAGTACATCTCTTAATGCTATGGAGATGCCAATAGGAAGTCATGAAGCAACAACTCCGGGAATTATAATGTATGTTCCTATGGATGATAAGATTATTGATTCTAGTTTTGAAATACAATATAAATTTCATAGAATAATAATTGCAGATACAATGTTTTGGGTATCCTTTATAGGCTTTTTAATGTGGATAATCATTTTGGCTATATATATAATTACCTATTTACAGATTAGGAAATATCAGGCTCAGCACGAGCGCGATAACAAGATTATCGTGGAATCGATTGAGACCTTTACAAGATTTATTGATGCTAAGGATCCGTATACCAACGGTCATTCAAAGCGAGTGGCAAGCTATACCAAGACTATAGCTAAAGAGCTAGGCTTTGAAGGTGAAGAGCTAGAACACATTTACTATATAGGTCTGCTACATGACTGTGGTAAAATCGGTGTTCCAGATAACATTTTAGATAAGCCAAGTAAGTTAACAGATGAGGAGTTTGAAATAATAAAGGCTCATACAATTATGGGTGGGGAGATACTAAGAGAGTTTAAGAGTTTGGAAAATGTTGAATTAGGCGCACTATTTCATCACGAACGCTACGATGGTGGGGGCTATCCAGTAGGTTTAGTAGGTGAGGAAATTCCATACATCGCAAGAATTATATGTCTTGCTGATGCTTATGACGCCATGAATTCCAACAGAGTTTATAGAAAGCGATTAGACAAAGAAGAGATAATTAGACAGATTGAGAACAACAAGGGCAAGCAATTTGATCCAAAGATTGCAGATGTGGTTCTTGACTTAATAAGAAATGACAAATTAGATAAAGAATATTACTAGAACAGTTATAGGGGGCAAAATAATTAGGTAACTTTTTTACAAAATAATAGCTATTATATAACCTGACCGCATTAGTCTATCTTTGTCGGTCAGGTTTTTTTACCCTTGAGAAAATGTTACATTTTTTGTAAAATAGAAAGGCATTTTTTTAGGACAAAACACATTTAAGGAGAAAGTAAAATGGAAAATGATGGTAAAGTAAAGGCTAATGGATGGGCTTTAATTCCCATAGCTATATTTTTAGTTTTATATTTAGGCAATGGTATCTTTTTTGAATATATTAGCCCAGTTGAGGGTCAAATGGGTTTTTATGTGGTATCAGTGGTTTTAGCATTTAGTATCTCTTTAATTTTTGCCTTTCTACAAAATAGAAAAGTAACTTTTGAAGAAAAGATACATCTATGTGCTACTGGAATTGGTGATGATAACATAGTGACTATGTTATTCATTTTCATATTAGCAGGCGCCTTTAGCGGAATCGCATCTGCAGCGGGTGGTGCAACAAGTACAGCTAATATGTTACTTAACATAATTCCAAAGGGCTTTGAGGTTCCGGGACTATTTCTTATTGCTTGTTTGATTTCAATGGCCATGGGAACTAGCGTAGGTTCAATTACAGTACTTGTGCCTATTGCAGTGGAAATCTCAGCAAACGGTGCATTATCTCTTGCTCTTTGTGTGGGAGCTGTTGTTGGCGGTTCAATGTTTGGTGATAATTTATCTTTTATTTCAGATACAACTATTGCTGCAACAAAGACTCAGGGTGTTGCTATGAAGGATAAGTTTAGAACTAATATTAAGGTATCCCTTCCGGCAGCAGTTATTACATTTGTGATTTTAGTTATCTATTCCTTTATGAATAAGGGCGAGACAATTGGAAACTTTGATTTTAATATTTGGCAGGCACTTCCTTATTTCCTTGTATTAGTATTATCAATTGTTGGTATAAATGTATTTATTGTGTTAACTATTGGTATTTTAAGCTTTGTGCTTGCAGGTGTGGTAACAGGAAGCCTAGTTTATGCAACAGCCCTTTCTTCAATTGGAACTGGTATTTCAGGAATGTTTGAGACTATGATTGTTACAATCCTAGTGGCTTCAATCACATCTCTTATTCGTAATAATGGTGGCTTTGAGGCTATTTTATCCTTTATTAGAAAGAGAGCTAAAAGTAAGGTGGGTGGAATGTTTGGTATATTCTCCCTTACAGCATTTATGGATATTGCAACAGCTAACAATACCGTAGCTATTGTAGTTGCAGCTCCTATTGCAAAGGAAATTGGCGATGAGTATGGGGTTGAGCCAAAGAAGGTGGCTTCATTACTTGATGTAAGTTCATGTATTATGCAGGGAATTATTCCTTATGGTGCACAGTTACTTGTGGCATCAAGCATTGCAGGTATTCCAAGTTTTAACTTTATACCATACTTGATTTATCCTTTTGTATTATGTTTATTTGTCATAATTTCAATAGTGTTTGATAGAAAGAAGAATAATTAGTTTATTAGAAAGCAGAGGCAAGAATTTGCCTCTGTTTTTTTAATTTAGTGGTTCTAGCCACAGAAAAGTATGAAGCAAAGTTATAAAATATTCTACTAAGAATAAGATTAAAGGAGTAACTTATGATTAGCAAGGAAATGATAGAAGATTTAAAACAAAGAGTAGATAAAGAGGCCTTAGCAGCTAATATGTCAGTGTCAGAATTAATATATGATATTAGAACTAAGCATCATAAAAAAGAGTTAGAGTTAATGGACTTTATAAGTTCAGATATAAAGAATTATGAGAAAATAAATACAGATCTAGATGATAAATTATGGGAGATTTTTGGAGAATTTAAAAGAATGTCTTTTGAATTAAAAGGACATTTTGAAAAGGAAGAATTGGAAGTTTTCCCAATGATGATTATGACAAATACTGATAAGAATGAGCTTTTATTAAAGATTAGTAATTTAGAAGATGAACACGGAAAAGCAGAAGAGAGAATTGTTGAAATGACTAAGCTATCAGATAATTTTACTTATAAAAAAGAAGATAGTAACCTATCCTTTATTTATAGAAAGATGCAGGAGTTATTTGCGGATATTTCAGAGCATGAGTCTAAGGAAAATGGAGTCCTATTCCCTAGATTCGAATAAAACTATTAGCCCTAAAGATTAGAAAATTCTAGTCTTTAGGGCTTTTTTATATTTCCAATTTAAAATATTTTTTAAATAGCTTTGACATTAAATTATTAAAGTGTTAATCTTAAGATGTAATTAAAATAAATTTTAAATAGCTATTTATAAAGTTTAAGCAATTATGAAGGAAGGTGATTATACGGCTAAGGCAAATATTTTTAAAGTATTATCTGATAAGCAAAGAAGAGACATATTAGTTATGCTTAAGGATGAAAGACTTAATGCAGGAGAGATTGCAGAAAAGTTGGGCATTAGCCCTGCAGCTCTTTCGTATCATTTGAAACTTCTAAAGGAAGCAGATTTAGTGATGGAATATAAAGAAAAGAATTTTATTTATTACGAAATTAATACAACAGTTTTTCAAGAGTTAGTTATGTGGATTAGTCAGTTTAAAGGAGAATAATATTATGAAGAATAATGTAATTAGAAAAATCATGTGTGTATTAGCAGTTGTTAATTTAGTTGTTATGGCTGTGTTAATGAGCTTTTTACCTGAAAAGATGCCTATGCATTATGATTTAAATGGAGTTGTGGATAGATGGGGAAGTAAATATGAGAATTTCATTTTCCCAATTATAATTATTGTAATGGCGATTTTTTGGATAGCATTTTCAATGTATTTTGAGAGGAAAGCAACTAGAAGCACAGAAGATAAGGAAATTAAATCCCTAGAGGCTAATGCTAAGGTGCTAGATATTGTGGGATTATGTCAAACAATCTTTTTTATTTTCATGGAAGCTTTTGGCCTTTATAAAGCAATCAATTGTTGGAATTTTTCTAATGCTTGCTTATATATTAGTGGCAGTTATAGCAACTATGATATATTCTAAAAAAGTATATGATGAAGAAAGAACAATAAATGTAAAATAATATAAAGGAGGTTTTTATGTCAGTTAATGTTAATGATTTTACAATTCATAAGGAGAAAATATACTTAAAGGGCGAGGATGATAATATAATCGCATATGTAGATTTTCCTGAGTTTGAAGAAGGAAAGGTTGAAGTTACACATACAGTTGTTGATCCTTCTTTAAGAGGACAAGGAGTGGCTGGTATTTTAATGGAACTACTAGCAAAGGAATTAAAGAAAAGAAATGCTAAGGCAGAGCTTACTTGTTCATATGCAGTAAAGTGGTTTAATAAGCATAAAGAATTTAGTGATTGTTTAATAGATCCAGAGGCTGAAGAAAAGAAGGCTTTAGACATGGCGGGAAATGAGGCTTGTGGAATACCTAAACATAGAAAGTAAAGGAACTAGAAAAAGAGGAAGGAAACTATGTTTAAAGAGATTTTTGAAAATGTAAAAACAAAGGGAATTCTTGTACATAACATTACAAATTATGTTACAGTTAATGATTGTGCCAACATAATACTAGCAATAGGCGCATCCCCTGTTATGGCAGATGAAAAGGAAGAAGTTTGTGAAATAACATCAATTGCTAGTGGCCTAAATATCAATATTGGTACCTTAAATAAAAACACTATAGAGTCTATGTTTTTGGCCGCTAAAAAGGCTAACGAATTAGATAAGCCAGTGCTTTTAGATCCAGTAGGTGCAGGGGCTTCAAAGCTAAGAACTAATACAGCCAAAGACTTAATTAGTAAAAGAAAAATTAGCGTTATAAGGGGTAACTTATCTGAAATTAGAGCAATAATGGAATCTGAGTCTAATACAAGAGGTGTAGATGCAGATATAGAGGATGTAATTAATTATGATAACCTAGAGGAAAGAGTTGCATTTGCTAAAGAATGCGCTAGAAAAACTAAGGCAATAATTGCAATTACAGGCCAGATAGATATTGTAGCAAGTGATAAAAAGGCTTATTGTATATATAATGGAGTTAAGGAAATGTCTAGAATAACTGGAACAGGTTGTCAGTTATCTGCTATGACTACTGCCTTTCTTGCGGCTAATAAAGATAACCAATTAGAGGCTGTGGCTGTTTCTGTAATGACTATGGGACTTGCAGGAGAAATAGCATTTAAAAGACTTTCTAATATGGATGGCAATGCTAGCTTTAGAAACTACATTATAGATGCAGTCTATAACATGACTCCGGAAATTTTAGAAGAAGGTGCTAGATATGAAGTGCGATAAGGAAAATATGCTGCTCTATGCAGTTACAGACAGAGCCTGGACAGGCAAACAAAGCCTTTATGAACAGGTGGAGGAAGCTCTTAAAGGAGGAATTACTTGTCTTCAGTTAAGAGAAAAGAATTTATCAGATGAGGAATTTTTAAAGGAAGCTATTCAGATTAAAGCTTTATGTAATAAATACAAGGTTCCTTTCTTTATAAATGATAATGTGGAAGTTGCAATTAAATCTGGAGCAGATGGCATTCATGTTGGACAGGATGACATGGCAGCAGGAAGGGTAAGAGAACTTGTTGGAGATAAGATGATGATAGGAGTTTCTGCTCATTCTGTTAAAGAAGCGGTTGAAGCTGTTAAAAATGGCGCAGATTGTTTAGGGGTAGGCGCTATATTTTCAACATCAACTAAAAAAGATGCTAGTGTACTAGACTTAAAGGTAGTTGCTGATATCTGTAAGGCTGTGGATGTGCCTGTTGTAGCAATTGGTGGTATAAAAAAGGATAATATATCTAAGCTAAAGGGTACAGGAGTTGATGGCGTAGCTTTAGTAAGTGCAATATTTGCAGCTGATGATATAAAGGCTGAATGTGAGGAGTTAAGAAAGCTCTCAGCTGATATGATAAAGTAAATAATAGTCTTTTTACCGCTTTACATGATTATAAATTAAAAAGCTTGCTAGATTAGGAATAGGTTTTTCCTGCTCTAACAAGCTTTTTCTTAATTTGTAATTTCCACATGATTTTTAGTGTTTCCATTCATAAGCTTTAGGCAAAGGCCCTTAATCTTATATTTGTAAGCAAGTAGCATTGAAAGAATTGCACCAAGATATGTCTGTGTAATTTCATAAGGCATAGTAATAATTGCATATTCCTTAGTGCTATAAACAAAGGCTTTACCAAGAGTGTAGCCAAGAACCATAATAAGGCCACCAACAATAACAGCAATAGCTGAAGCAAGCTTAGGCTTATTTTTAACTGTGTGGTGTGCAATTAATGAAATAACGAATGCCTGTAAACCGTGAGTTACTAAAGAAACAAACATTGTTAGGGGATAGAAAATCATATCTCCAAAGAAGGAACCTACACCACCAACAATAAAAGCCTCAACAGGATTTAGTATTAAAGCAGCAAGGCAAATTACAGCATCACATAGATAAACATGTCCTCCAGGTACTGGTAGACCAAAGGAAGACATAATAATATTTAGAGCCATAAAAAGTGCGGTCATTGTAATTCTAATAGTTGTTATCTTAGTTGTATTTCTAGTATTTGTAGTCATTTTCCTTTAACTCCTTTACTTTTTGTTTCTGAAAGATTACCATTAAACTGAACATATAAAAATAACCAAAAAAGGAGTGGTTAATATAACCAGATGAATATTAATATAGATGAAAATGTAGGCAAGGCCGCATATATACAAATTTACGAGGCTTTAGTTTCTGATATAGTCTCAGGAATCTACCCCTATGGTAGTAAATTACCCTCTAAAAGAGTTATTGCTGCAGATACAGAAACTAGCGTAATTACTGTGGAACATGCCATTACTCTTCTTAATGAAGAGGGTTATACAAGGTCAAAGGAAAGAAGTGGAGTATTTGTTATATATAAAGGTGAGGACTTTAATCAAAAGCAATTAAATAAAGACCTTGACCCTGGACAAAAAGAAAGCTTTGAGGAAAAATCAAGGGAAGATTACACAGAAGAAGAGGAGGAGAAAAAAGGTGAATTCTCTCTTTCAATTCTTACAAAAACCATGCGAAGGGTAATACTTGATTACGGGGATAAATTACTTGTTAAATCCCCTAATCATGGGGCTATTAAGCTTCGTAATGAGATATGCTTTTATCTTGCAAGAAGTAGAGGAATTAATATTAGTGCAAAGCAAGTAATAATCGGTTCAGGTGCCGAGTATTTATATGGCCTTATTGCCCAGCTACTAGATAATAAAAGCACAATAGCAATTGAGAATCCTTCCTATAATAAAATCAGGCAGGTTTATGAAGCTATGGGACATGCTTGTGACCCTCTAGATATGACGGATTCTGGAATTGATAGTAAGCAATTAGAAAAAACTAAGGCTAAGGTACTTCATGTAACTCCTTTTAATAGTTTTCCAACTGGTATCACTGCGGATATTTCTAAGAAAAATGAATATCTAAATTGGGCAAGAAAAAGAGATGGAATAATTATAGAAGATAATTTTGATTCTGAACTCACAGTCTCAAGAAAACTAGAGGAGCCGCTTTTTTCTATGGCAGCAGATGTAAATGTAATCTATATCAATACATTTTCAAGAACCATTGCTCCTTCCCTTCGATTAGGCTATATGATATTGCCTTTAAATCTAGTAGAAGAATTTAATGAGAAACTAGGCTTTTATTCATGTACCGTACCTACTTTTGATCAGTATGTAATTGCTAGATTACTTGAATCAGGAGATTATGAAAGACACATTAACAGGGTTAGAAGACAAAGAAGGAATAATTTACATAACTTTTAAAATCTGTTATATTAACTGTACGCAATTTTTATGCAATTTTATTATAAGAAAGGCGGTAAAATTTATGAATCCAATGGATGAGATTTTTAAGAATAAGAAGGATGAGGATCTTGATGAAATCGAGAAACTCTTTAAGTATGCTAAATTAGATGATGCTCCAGATGAGGATAGAAACGATAAGAGCTATAATCCTTTTAGTCATTTAGATGATGATGTAGAGGATTAATTAGTCAAGACTCGCTCGCGAGTCTTGCGCGCCGGATTCGGGTCTGCTTCAGCAGACAAATTCCTGTCCGAATCCGTGCGCATCCTCGCGGAGCGTTTAACTCAGTCGGAGCTTGTACCCCGACTGAGTTAAATTAAAGGACTTAGAAGATGTGGGCTTGAGATAACTCTCAAAGCTAGATACATTTTCTAAGTCCTTTTTATTTCTTTTAAAGAAAAATGTCGTATTTATTCAAAACTACTCTGAAAGTTTTTCAACAACTTCAGTTGGAGCCTTAGTGCAAAGGCTTACGATTACATTTACAATTAAAGCAAGTAAGAATGCTGGTAATAATTCATATATTGCAAATGCACCGCCAAGGCCGCTAATAACGTACTTCCAAAGGAATACCACAACTGCGCCTGTAATCATACCTGAAAGGGCACCGGCCATTGTTGAACGCTTCCAGAAAAGTGCAAGTAAAACTACTGGTCCAAAAGCGGCACCAAAACCTGCCCATGCAAAGGAAACGATTGAGAATACTGAGCTGTTAGGGTCTCTTGCAATAAAGATAGCAACTACAGAAATTAAAACAACAGTAATCTTAGCAACCTTTACTGAGACTTCGTCAGATAACTTCTTTCCAAAGAAAGTCTGGATTAAATCTGAAGAAATAGCAGAAGCAGAGGCAAGTAGCTGTGAATCTGCAGTGGACATTGTAGCAGCAAGGATACCAGCAAGAATAAGTCCTGCAATAATTGCTGGGAATAATCCGTAGCTACTCATTAAATTAGCAATGTGAATAATAACTCTTTCTGAATCAGCTGTGTTAGTAAATGTAGGAATAACGCCAGTTGCACTCATTCCAAGACCTACAATACCAATAAGAAGTGCTACTGCCATGGAAATAACTACCCAAACGCTAGCAACTCTTCTTGAAGTTTTAATCTTATTAACATCTCCAATAGCCATAAATCTAATAAGGATATGTGGCATACCAAAATAACCAAGTCCCCAAGCAAGCATTGAAATTGCAGTGATTGCTGAATAAGGTGAGGCGCTGTTAGTAGTAGCATCATGAACAGATGTAATACTAAAGAAACCTGGTAAGTCCTTAGCATTATCAATAACTGCATCAAGACCACCGGCCTGATTAATACCAAATAAAATAACAATAAATAGGGCAATTGTCATACAGATACTCTGAATAAGGTCTGTAGTACAAACGGCCTTAAAGCCGCCCATTGTACAATAAAGCGCAATAATAATTGCACTAACAACCATGGCGAGTAAATAATTTACGCCAAATAATGTGTTAAAAAGCTTACCGCATGCGGCAAAACCTGATGCTGTATATGGAATAAAGAAAACAACAATAATTAAAGCTGAAATACAAGTTAAGATATTTTTCTTATCTCCAAAACGCTTTGAGAAATACTCGGGAACTGTAATTGCTCCAAGAATTTCAGTTTGCTTTCGTACCTTCTTTGCTACAAAGAGCCAGTTAAGATAAGTACCTAGGGCTAAACCAAGGATTGTCCAAAATGGATCTGCAAGACCTGAAATATATGCAAGTCCTGGGATACCCATTAGTAACCAGCTACTCATATCAGAGGCCTCGGCGCTCATGGCAGTTACAAAGGGGCCTAACTTTCTACCACCTAAGTAGAAATCGCCAGTGTCTTCGTTACCTTTTGAGAAAATAATTCCAACTACAATCATCATTACAAGATAGAGGGCAATTGTAATTATCAAACATACTTGTGCTGTCATAAGTATAAGTCTCCCTTCTTAAATTTAAATAATGTATATATAATGTAACTTTACTTATTGATATTAAAATTTATATCAAAAGCAAGTGCATAATCTACAGAGTAATTATGTTATCACAAAAGATAAATTATGCCAAATGAGTAAAGTTTCACTATGTCATAGTAACGTGCTAACAAGTCAAAGTCAATAAATTAATATAGTATTTAACTAAAGTATTGAAAAAAATACGTTTTACCTTGGATGAAAGTATGCTATAATACCTAAAGCCTATAATTATAATTAAAGGAGGATAATATAATAATGGCAGATATTTGTGAAAAGATGGAAGAACTTGGTGTTATTCCAGTCGTAGTATTAAATGATGTAAAGGATGCAGTACCTCTTGCTAAGGCATTAGTTGAAGGTGGTATCCCATGTGCTGAAGTTACATTCCGTACAGCAGCAGCTGAAGAATCAATCAGAGAAATCAAGAAGGCTTACCCAGAGATGTTACTTATCGCTGGTACTGTTCTTACAACAGAGCAGGTAGATAGAGCTGTAGCAGCAGGTGCAGAAATGATCGTTGCTCCAGGTTTTGATCCAGAAATCGTTGATTACTGTTTAGAGAAGAAGATCCCTGTTTGCCCAGGTATCGTTACTCCTTCTGAGCTTGCTCAGGCAGTTAAGAGAGGTCTTACAAGAGTTAAGTTCTTCCCAGCTGAAGCAGCAGGTGGACTTAAGATGATCAAGGCTATGACAGCAGCTTACACTAACGTAAGAATCATGCCTACAGGTGGTATCAACGCTAAGAACATTACAGAATATCTTGAATGCGATAAGATCTTCTGCTGTGGTGGTTCTTGGATGGTTAAGGGCGACTTAATCAAGGCTGGCGAATTCGATAAGATTAAGGAAATGACAGCTGAAGCTAAGTCAATCGCTGCAAGCGTACGTTAATTAGTATTTTTGTCGTAATAGAACATTAAATATGTATAAATTAAACCAGTCGCTAGTGTATAATTACACTTGCGATTGGTTTTTTATTTTGGAGGTTTTGTTATGATTTCTAATTTTGGATTTATGCCAGATGGCAAAGAAGTATTTTTAGTAGAGATTAAGAATGAACATTTTAAGGCCAAGCTTATAAGCTACGGCGCAATATTAAATAGTTTCGAGACAGTAGATAATAAGGGGAATTTATTAGATATTGTCTTAGGTTTTGATACATTAGAAGACTACATTTTACAGGATAAGTGCTTTGGCTGTATCGTTGGTAGATGTACTAACAGAATTTCTAACGCCAGCTTTAAGCTTAACGGTGAAACTTATCATTTATATAAGAACAATGCTGGAAATTCTAGCCACGGTGGAAAGGTGGGCTTTGGAAAGAAGGCTTGGGATATTAAGGAACACACTGAGGATAGCGTAACATTTCATATTACAAGTCCTGACATGGAGGAAAACTATCCCGGTGAATTAAGCTTAGATGTGAAATATTCTCTTACAAGCACAGGCCTTAAGCTTGAATATTTAGGACATACATCTAAGGACACAATTGTGAATTTAACTAATCATGCCTATTTTAATTTAAATGGTCATGCCGCAGGCACTATTGAGAAACATTTACTAACAATCAATGCCGATAATTTTGTTTGGGCAAATGAAAAGACAATCCCAGATGGAAGAATCCTTCCAGTAGCTAACACTCCTATGGATTTCAGAGAAGCTACTGAAATAGGAAAGAATGTCAACTCAGATTACGATCAGATTAAGTGGGCTAAAGGTTTAGATAGAAACTGGTGCATAAATGGCAATTTGCATGAACTTAATAAAGCTTGTGTGTTAGAAAGCAAGGAAAGCGGAATAAAGCTAACTATTTCAACAACACAGCCGGGACTTCAGGTCTACACAGGAAACTATCTCTCTGGTAGTCGTCCTGCTAAGGAAAATGTTAACTATATAGATAGAGCAGGCGTGGCCCTAGAATGTCAGGGCTATCCAGATGCTATTAATCATGAGAACTTCCCATCAGTGGTTTTAAGGGCCGGGGAAGAGTATAGAGAAGAGACTGTATACGAGGTTGAAGTAAAGTAGTATCTTTTTATTTGTTGCAATGTAAAATCGCTACAAGTGTGGAAAGCCCGCATTAAAATTGGCTTTGCCAATGGGCGGGCGTTGGGTTGCAATATAAAATTGCAACAATATGCAAATAATTCGCAAAACTTATTGACAATAAAAATAGCTGGTGTTAAAATGCAAAAGGTTTGCAAATTATTTTTTATGTACTATAATATTATTTTGTAGCGAGTTAATCGTAGAATAAATTTAGAACATAAAAGATCACAAGCTTAGGCTTGGTTTTAATGAGGAATAGAATATGAAAGAATATAAAACAAAAGCAAGAGATTGTATCTTGGATTATTTTAAGAATCATTGTGATGAAAGGGTAACAGCTGCAGAAGTTTACCAATTTTTAAAGGATAACGGCAATAACGTTAATCTAGCAACAATTTATAGAAACTTAGACAAGATGAGTGAAAAGGGAGAACTATTAAAATCTAAGAATGTCTCAGATGGATGTGCCTTTTATTCATACACTGAGAAGGGGGATTCTTGTTGTAAACATCTCCACTTACAATGTAAGATTTGTGGTCATGTTATACATTTAGAGGAAGATTTAATGAATGTCTTATATAGCTATGTTAGCGATAAGATGGGATTTAGCCTTGATTGTAAAGAATCGGTTTTAATGGGAATTTGTTCAAATTGCAGGTTAGAGGCTGAGAAAGAAGGCGTCTATGCTTGCCATAATGAACAAGAACATAAAGCAGGTATTTGTACCTGTGACCATCATGTTCATGCTAGTCACTCATAGAAAAGGAGTTAGGACATGAAATCCATTTTAAAGAATATAGTAACATTAGCTTTAGTCTTAACACTTGCAGTTAGTTCGTTAGTAGCTTGCGGCAGTGCGAAGAATTCACATTTACAGTCATCTTCAAATGATGATGCTAAGTACGAAATTGTTTGTACAATTTTCCCAATTTATGACTGGGTTAAGAATATCGTAGGTGATAATGATAATGTAAATGTAACACTTCTTTTAGACCAGGGAACTGATCTTCATAGTTTCCAGCCAACTACAGCAGATATCGCTTTAATTTCAAGTGCTGATATGTTTATCTATGTTGGTGGTGAGTCAGATGAATGGGCAGAAGATGCAGCATCTGAAGCAAAGAATAAGAGCCAGATATCAGTAAACTTAATGGAAGTCTTAGATGATGTAATCGTTGAAGAGGAAGTTAAGGAAGGTATGCAGGCTGAAGAAGAGGAAGAAGCAGAAAGCGGAGAAGAGGAAGAAGTTGAATACGATGAGCACGTTTGGTTATCTTTAAAGAATGCCATCACAATCGTATCTGAATTAACTACTAAGATTTCTGAAATGGATGAAGATAATATAGCAACTTATGCTGAAAATGGTGCAGAATATCAGGCTAAATTAGCAAGCCTAGATGCAGCATATCAGGCAGTAGTTGACAGCGCTAGTCAGAAGACACTATTATTTGGTGATAGATTCCCATTTAGATATATGGTGGATGACTATAACTTAGATTATTACGCTGCTTTTGTTGGTTGCTCAGCAGAAACAGAAGCAAGCTTTGAAACAATAGCATTCTTAGCAGAAAAAGTTAAGGAATTAGGACTTAGTACAGTTCTTACAATTGAGAACTCTGATGGAAAGATTGCTAATACTGTAATTGAGCAGTCAGGAACATCTGCAACAACAGCAGTTCTTAATTCAATGCAGTCTGTAACAGCAGATGATGTTAAGAGTGGTGTTACATACTATTCTATTATGCAAGACAATTTAGAAGTATTGAAGAACGCTTTAAATTAATAACTTGTATAATATGACATGAAAGGAAGTTAAATATGTCTATTATTAAGGTTGAAAATTTAGCAGTAGGATATGAAGGTAAAGCAGTAGCGACAGACCTTAATTTTACTGTGGATGAGGGAGATTATCTATGTATTATTGGGGAGAATGGAGCAGGTAAAAGTACTCTTATGAAGACTTTGCTTCATCTTATAAAGCCAGTTTCAGGTGAACTATCTTATATGGATGGCCTCATGCCTTATGAAATAGGCTATTTACCACAGCATACTATCGTTCAGAAGGACTTTCCTGCTTCAGTAGAGGAGATAGTCCTTTCTGGACTTTTATCAAAGAGTGGACTACGTCCATTTTATACAAAAACAGAAAAGAAGATTGCCCAAAGAGCTATGGAAAAAATGGACATTTTAGATTTAAAGAAAAAATGTTATCGTAACCTCTCAGGCGGACAAAAGCAGAGAGTTTTACTTGCTAGAGCTTTATGTGCAACTTCAAAATTACTTGTACTTGATGAACCTGTAACAGGTCTAGATCCTAAGGTTACAGAAGATTTCTATAAGCTTATTAAGCAACTTAATGACGAAGGTCTTACAATTATTATGGTAAGCCATGATATGCCATCGGCTATTCGTTATTCTAGCAAGATTCTACTAGTAAACCAGACACAGAAGTTCTTTGGTAAGACAAAAGATTATATGGCTAGTACAGCAAGAAAAGAATTCGATGGCGAACTTTGCGCTTTCGGAATAGAGAATGAAGGAAAGGAGAAAGATAATGGAATTAATTAATACACTCATTTATTATCTAAATTTCTCCTTTGTTAGATATGCAATTATCGTAGGAGTTTTAATTGCCCTTTGTTCATCACTTCTTGGTGTAACACTTGTATTAAAGAGATATTCCTTCATTGGTGATGGCCTTTCTCATGTAGCTTTCGGAGCTATGGCAGTGGCGTCAGTTATGAAGCTATCTAACAACAATATACTCATTTTACCAGTAACTGTTATTGCAGCTATTCTCTTACTTAGAACTGGTCAGAATGCTAAGTTAAAGGGTGATGCAGCAATTGCTATGCTTTCAGTATCAGCACTTGCTATTGGTTACTTACTAATGAACGTATTTTCAACTTCTGCTAATATTTCAGGGGATGTTTGTACAACACTTTTTGGTTCAACATCAATTCTTACATTAGAGTTGTCAGAAGTTGTAATGTGTATTGTGCTTTCAATCGTTGTAATACTTACCTTTATTGTTTTTTATAATAAGATTTTTGCTGTTACTTTTGATGAAAATTTTGCAAAGGCAACAGGCACTAAAACAGACCTCTACAATCTCTTAATTGCAGTTTTAATTGCAGTAGTTATTGTAATAGGTATGAATTTAGTAGGTTCACTTCTTATTTCAGCATTAATTATTTTCCCAGCGCTTTCAGCTATGAGAGTAATTAACCAGTTTAAGGGAGTTGTAATTGCATCAGCTATTATTTCGGTAATCTGTGCCTTAGTAGGTATATTTGCATCAATCCTTCTATCAACTCCAGTAGGTGCAACAATCGTTGCTACTGATTTAGTGGTTTACCTATTAGCGATGCTTGTAGGGAGAGCGCAGTAATGGGAAGATTTGAAAGAACTAAGAATTTAGTTGGAGCCACAGGCTTTGAAAAGTTAACTAAGGCTAAGGTAATTATCTTTGGCGTTGGCGGTGTTGGTGGCTATGTTGTAGAAGCCCTAGCTCGTTCAGGAGTAGGCTATATTGAAATCGTTGATAAAGACGTGGTTAGTGAATCTAATATTAACAGACAGATTATTGCCACAACTAAGACAGTGGGTCAAAGCAAGGTAGAAGCCTTTAAGGAAAGAATTAAGGATATTAATCCTGATTGCACAGTGGTTGCAAGACAGTGTTTTTACCTACCTGATAATAAAGATGAATTTGATTTTAGCAAGTATGATTACGTGGTGGATGCAGTGGATACTGTAACTGCTAAGCTATCAATTATTGAGGAAGCTAAGAGAGTAGATGTACCTGTAATTAGTGCCATGGGCGCTGGTAATAAATTAGATCCTACTAAGTTTGAGGTTGCAGATATTTTTAAAACATCCGTATGTCCTCTAGCTAAAGTCATGAGACGTGAATTAAAGAAGCGAGGCATAAAGAATTTAAAGGTGGTTTATTCTAAAGAGGAGGCAATAAAGCCTGAAGTAGATGAGGCTCTTTTACAAAAGGAATATGAAGAGACAAAGAAGAGACCAGTGGCAGGAAGTATCGCATTTGTACCATCTGTTGCAGGGCTTATAATTGCCTCTGAAGTGGTTAAAGATATACTTGTATAAGTTTAATTAGACACCCCTATTTCGTTGTATATTTTGTCTATTAATGGTATAATACTTTTACTGTATTAAACGTGATGACAATAAAATATATAAGCGAAATAGGGGGTTTTTTCTATGAAGTTTAAACACATTAGTACCAAATTGTTGTGTTTTCTCCTACCAACAATTATCCTAGCTATGATTATTCTTACAATGGTAAGTGCTAATTTAGCAAGAGCGGAATTGATTGAAAGTAATGAGGAATTAATGGAAACGTCCTTAAATGGAGAAGCTGATAATATTAATACTATCCTTATGGAAATCTCTTCAACGGCTAATGCTGAAGCAGCTATGGGACAGCAATTATATTCAACAGCTACAGTAGAAGAATTAGAGCAGTCCTTAGTATCTATTGTAAGTACCTATGATGGCATTTTGGGATCTGGTTATTGGTTCGAGCCTAATGTTTATAATGGCAATGCAATTTGGGGACCTTACGCTTATAGAGAAGGTAAAAGTATAGTAATTACCTATGACTACTCTACAACAGAGTATGACTATTTTAGTCAGGAGTATTATACTCTTGCAAAGGCTAACACATCGGCAGTCTTTACAGATCCATATTACGATGCTACAAGTGGCATGATTATGATGACTTGTGTGGCACCTATGTTTGATACTAACAACAACTTTATTGGTTGTGTTACAGTCGATGTTGAAATCTCTGAGATTAAGGAAATAGCAACAAGCATTCAGATAGGAGAGTCTGGATATGCAATGCTTCTTACATCATCAGGTATATTCGTTGGCTATAAAAATGATGATTATATTTCAAAAGCTACAAATATCACTAATGTAACAAATTCCTCTATGGCAAAAGCCGGTGAAGAAATTCTTGCTTCTGCTACAGGTAAGTCGGAATTCACCGATGATGATGGTGAAGCAGTTGATCTTTATTGGAAGACAATTGATAAGACGAATTGGAAATTGGCAGTAATGATTAATCAGTCAGAATTAGAGCAGCCAATTAAAGCCTTACTTGTAAAGATTATGCTTATTTGCGTTGTTGCAGTAATTGTAGTAGCAGTAGTTATTTACTTAGTTGTAAAGCAGATTACTAATTCAATTGCAAAGGTAAAGAAATTTGCAGTAGGCTTATCTGATGGTGATTATACAATTCCTCCACTTGAGGTAACATCTAAAGATGAAGTAGGAGATTTGGGAAATTCTCTTAATGCTATGTATGATGCTTATAAAGATATTATAGGTTCTATTACAGAGCATTCAGATTCCCTTGATAACTCTTCGCAAATGTTACATGATGCTACAACAGAACTTACAAGAAAGTTTGACATGATTAAAAATAATATGTCTGAAATAAATGAAGCAGTTATGTCTTCATCAGCAGCAACTCAGGAAGTAAATGCATCTACTGAAGAAGTTAATTCATCAGTATCAATCCTTTCTGAACAGGCAGCTAAGTCAAAGGATATGGCTAAGGAGATTATGTTACGTGCAAGCGATGTTGAGACTAGAAGTAAAAATGCTTACGATAACGCTATTAGCCTATCAAAAGAATACGACGTATCACTTAAGAAGAGTATAGATAATGCAGGTATAGTAGAATCAATTGGTACTCTTGCAGGCACTATTTCAGATATTGCAGAACAGATTAACCTACTTTCTCTTAATGCTTCAATTGAGGCTGCTAGAGCAGGTGAGCAAGGTAAGGGCTTTGCAGTAGTTGCAACAGAAATTGGTAAGTTAGCAGGAGATACAACAGAAGCAGTAGGTAAGATTCAAAACACAGTAGAAGATGTTCAAAGAGCTTTTGAAGAATTAACATCAGATGCTCAAAAGATTCTTGCCTTTGTAAATGAAACAGTAACACCAGATTACGACCAGTTCGTTAAGGTTGGTAAGCAGTATGGTGAAGATGCTCATAACATCGATGATATTTCAGCAAGTATTTCTGAAATGTCTTCAACTATTGAAAGAACTATGGGTGAGGTTAGCTTTGCAATTAATAACATTGCTGAGTCTACACAGGTTACAGCCGCTAGTTCAGTAGATAGTGTTAAGGCAGTAGGTGATGTTGCTGATGTAGTTGCTGAAGTAGTTGAGATGTCTACTAAGGAAGAGGTAATCGCAAATGACCTTAGTCAGGTTGTTAGTGGATTTACACTTGAATAAAGGTTAGTTGTCTTTTAGACTTCTAATAAATGTAAGCCAGCTTACAAAAGGTAAGGGCGTCATAGATAAGTCAGGTCCGATTATCTATGATGCCCTTATTGTTTATATATACGTAGTTTTTAAAACTAGATGATAAGATTTATCAAACTAGAAGTCGTAACATTAATGCTGTTTTCGTTGACATTTGCATATATCTAGATTACAATTATCTTTGACGATAAAAATAAAGGAAAGAGGGAGGATAAGAAGGAAAATGAGAAAAACCATGTATTATACAAGCTTTGAAGACGACTTAGTAGACAGTACTAACCAAGATTATAAGCTTAAGGATAATTATAAATGGGTACATAAGAATCCTTTTTATGTATTTTTTGCCTGGCTTTTATACATTTTCTTAACAATCCCAGTTGGACTTATATATACTAAGTTGATTCTTAGAGTTAGTTATAAGAATCGCAAGGTTTTAAGAAAGTCCAAGCTTAAGGGATATTTTTTGTATAGCAATCATACACAAGCCTTTGGAGATGTAGTCATGCCTGCAATTGCAGCATTGCCAAAAAGAATCTATACAGTGGTAAGTCCTGCGAATTTCGCACTGCCAGTTATTGGCCACATCCTAACAATGATAGGCGCCCTTCCAACACCAGATTCCATTAAGGGGTTTAAGAAGTTTAGAGCTGCCTATACAAGACGAATTAGAACGGGACACCCTGTGACAATCTATCCGGAAGCCCATTTATGGCCTTATTATTCTAAGATTAGACCATTTAAGGACACTTCCTTTAGATTCCCAGTAGAACTTAATACAGCTGCATTTTGCCAGACAGTTACATATCAGAAGAGAAGATTTTCTGATAAGGCGAAGATAACAATTTATTATGATGGTCCGTTTTATCCTGACATGACACTATCAAGTAAAGAAGCTCAAAAGAAACTACACGATGAGATTTACAATACAATGCTTTCTAGGGCAGAGAATAGTAATTACGATTACTACAATTATGTACAAAAGGATAAAGGGGAAAAAGAATAATATAAGGGAGAGACTTATGAACATATTATACTGTGGTGACCGCAAGATGGAGCGAGGACTTTTAATGTCCACCATCTCACTATTAGATAATAGTACAGAGCCGCTTAACATCTACGTGCTAACACTTGAACTAACCATGGCGGGAAAGCAATACAAGGCGGTCTCTAATGCATTTATTGACTTCTTGTCTGAATACATCCACCAAAGACGAGAAGGCTCAACAATAAAGAAGATTGATGTATCTAAGTTCTTTGAGAAAGAGAAACCCGAAGCCAATTTAGGTACAAGATTTACACCATGCTGCATGCTAAGACTTTATGCAGATGAGATTGAGGAGATACCAGATAGAATACTCTATTTAGACACAGACGTACTAGCAAAGAAGGACTTTAGCGAATTCTATCATCAGAATATAGATAATTATGAATTTGCTGGCGTACTAGATTATTACGGCAAACATTTTTTTAGAAGAAAACCAAAGATTTTAAAGTTTGACTACTTTAATTCGGGAGTTCTACTTCTTAATATGACCAAGATTAGAGAGACTGGTCTATTTAAGAAGAGCCGTATGCGTTGCATTTCTAAGCAGATGCTAATGCCAGACCAAAGTTCGCTAAATAAGCTAGCTATTGCAAAGAAGAAGTGTGAAAGAAAGTATAATGACCAGAGAAGAGATCACAGCGATACGGTCTTTAGACATTTTACAACAACCTTTAGATTCTTCCCTAAGTTTAGACAGGTAACGGTTAAGCCTTGGGATATCGATAAGGTACATGAGGTCTTAAAGCTACACGATTATGATGAGCTTTTTGAAAATTACAATAGTTTGCTTAGTGAATATCAATCAAGAAAGATTAATGATAACTGTATAAAAGGAAAGGGTTTATAAGATGAGACAGACAGTACCTATATTTTTTGCTATAGACGATAATTATGCGCCATTTTTAAGCGTTGCGCTTTATTCTTTAATTGAAAATGCATCAAAGGAGAACAGCTACAAGATTCATGTAATTCATCAGGATTTAAGCGAAGTGAATAGAAGAAAGATTGCATCTCTTGCAAGAGAAAACTTTGAAATCGAATTTTGTAAGATGAAGGATACAATCGAAGATTTACAGGTAAATATGGGCCTTAGAGAAATCTATCAGACAATTACTATTTACTTTAGATTATTCTTACCTGACATGTTCCCAGAATATGACAAGGGTATTTATATTGATAGCGATATTATTGTGCCTGGCGACATTTCAGAACTTTTCAATATCGACCTTGAAGGTAATTTAATTGGAGCTATTGCAGATACATCCACATGCAATATTCCTCCTTTTAGAACATATATGGAAGAGGCAATTGGTATTAAGCCAGCAGAAAAGTATATTAACTCTGGCGTTCTTTTAATGGACTTTAAGCAGTTAAGAGAAGTAGAGATGGGTTCTAATTTCCTAAGACTCTACAATAAGTACCACTTTGATACAATTGCACCAGACCAGGATTACATAAATGCTATGTGCCACGGTAAGATTAAGTATTTAAGCGATGTTTGGGATGCTATGCCAACTGAAGACAAGGCAGTTTTAGAAAATCCTAAGCTCATCCACTACAACTTAACAGATAAGCCATGGCAGTACGATGAAGTTCAGTATGAAAGCTATTTTTGGGAATATGCTAAGAAGAGCGAATACTATCAGGATATTCTTAACTATAAAGCTGCCTATGATCAGGCAAAGAAGGATATAGATGCTAGGGAGACTAATGAAATGCTTGAGGCATCTATAAAGATTGCAAATTCTGATAAGGCAACCTTTAAGAAGGTTTACGATTCAGGAGATAAAGTAAGATTATTAGCTTAAAAGAGAGGGAGCTTTATGGCAGTTGGAGATAGCAAGAAGATTGTAATTGAGAATATTGCAAAGGCGGCTAGCGAAGGCCGTTTTAACGATAAAGTGGAAATTGATGATGCAATTCTTTCAAGAGAAGAGAGAAAGTACATCTTAGGCAAGTTTGTTAAACATAGATGTAGCATTTCATATATTTACAGAAACTTTATTGCAAGAAGAGTTGTAGATATAGCTACTGATCTAGTAAATGCAAAAACTGAGTTAGTTGGCATTGAAAATATTAAGAACTACAAGGGTGGTGCTATTGCAACAAGTAACCACTTTAACCCAGTAGATACAACAATTGTAAGATACGGCCTTAAAAAGGCTGGTAGACATAAGATGTTTATTGTTAGTCAGGATACAAACCTTTTAATGAAGGGTATTCTTAGATTCCTAACTAACTATGCAGATACTATTCCTATAAGTCCAGATAAAGACTATATGAATAGACATTTTCATAGAACCCTTAATCATCTACTTACAAAGAAGAAGGAAATTGTTTTAATCTATCCTGAACAGGAGATGTGGTACAATTATAGAAAGCCACGTCCACCAAAGCGTGGAGCATACTTTTATGCAGCTAAGTTTAATGTGCCAATTCTTTCCTTCTTTACAGAGATGATTGATGAGCCAGGCTCAGGAAAGCCAGGGGCAGAATTTGATAATGTAAGATATAGACTTCATATCTTACCACCAATTTATCCAGATCCTAATCTTCCTGAAAGGGAGAATAGTGTCATTATGATGCAAAAGGATTATGAGCAAAAGAAGGCGGCCTATGAGGCAGCTTATGGGAAGAAGTTGGAGTATGAATTTGAGAAAACAGATATAGCGGGTTGGAGGTTGTAAAAGCTAAGGAAAGTGGCTTAAATTTTTTTACTAGTTGAGGTGTTATATGTTTCCAAATGAGAAAAAAAGAAATTTTTATGTTAAATGGGGCAGTAATTTAAAGATTCCAAGGATTGCTTTTAGTGCTGTTGGTTTTATTTGTATTATTGCTGGAATTGTTTTATTGACTATGTCTTTTAATGATCCTTTTTACACTAACGCATACATTAATGGAGTTGCTACTAGTGTTAATGGTTCCTTTTATATTAGTTGTTTTTTATTGCCCTTTGGTCTTTTATATTTAATGGTTGGTCTTGTCTTCTTCCCTGTTGTTGAGAAAGGTGTTCATAAAGGCGAGTATCAATATCCTGTAAATAATGTTATATATTCTATTAATGACTTATATAATGACGCTAGATTTATTGATGATAGATTTATTGTTAGGGTTTATGGTAACTGGATGGATGTTAGTTTTAACTGGATGAATACTAAGTATTTTAGAGGTCTTGGTGCTTCTAGTTGTAATGATGTTTTTACTAAAATGTATCGAATTAATAATGACCATACTTATAATGAACTTGATTTATATACTAGTATTAATGGAGATTTAAATAGAAGAGGCGTTAACCTATCTAAGAGTTTTAAATGTGGTCGTTTTAGGGGCAGAAAGTTTAACATGAATTTTGGATATGATGAGACGGGCTTTGGTCCTCACATTTATACACTAGATACCCTATACATAACAAATTACATGCATAAGTGGTTTGCAGATAGGGGCTATAGTGAGAGAAGATAAGAAATAAAAGAAATAGGCTAGGTTTTGCATTGCGAAGCCTAGCTTTTTTAGTGCGTAAAATCCTTATTGATAATCTTTATTAAGAAAAAATAAAGTCGTTGACTTATACCCTGTGGGGGTATATGATGAGAGAGTAATAAAGATACCCCTATGGGGTATGTAAAGGAGTGATTATATGCCAGATAATGCAGATAAGATAAATAAAGAGGCTGATGAGCTTGTAGAGATTGCAGCCGATGAGGTCTGTTGCCATTGTGGTGACAGAAAGAAGGAAAGGACTGATAAGGAATACAAGGATTTAATCAACAGACTAAGTAGAATTGAGGGTCAGATTAGAGGCGTTAAGAAGATGATAGAGTCAGATGCTTATTGTATCGATGTACTTAATCAGGTAAGTGCCGCAAGTTCAGCCCTTAATAGCTTTAGTAAGTTATTACTTGCAAATCACATTAAGTCTTGTGTTGTAAATGACATAAGAGAAGGCGATGATGCTTCTGTTGATGAACTTGTAAAGACCATTCAGAAGTTTATTAAGTAGATCTTTACTTAGTGATTAAACGGACTAGATAAAAGAAGTTAGTTTAAGGACTAAATTAGAAAAGATCAGGAAGGAAGATTATGGAACAGTATAATGTTACAGGTATGAGCTGTGCTGCATGCCAGGCTAGAGTCGAGAAGGCTGTTAGCAAGGTAGAAGGCGTTGAGTCTTGTGCAGTTAGCTTACTTACTAATTCCATGGGCGTTACAGGTAATGCCAAGGAAGAGGATATAATTAAGGCTATAACTAATGCAGGTTATGGAGCTAGTAAAAGAGATGATGGAAGCGCAGATTCAGAAGCTAATGGAAGCGACAAGGCAGGAGCTAGCACTCATCGCACATCAAGTCAGACTAGAGGAATTGAAGAAAGTTTAGTAGATAGAGAAACTCCAGTACTTATTAAGAGATTAGTAAGCTCTATCGTATTTTTACTAGTGCTTATGTACTTTAGCATGGGCCATATGATGTTTAACTGGCCATTGCCTAGCTTTTTTGAAGGCAATCTAATGGCAATAGCCCTAGTTCAGATGCTTCTTGCAATTATTGTTATGTATATTAACAAGAAGTTCTTTGTTAGCGGCTTTAAGTCAGTAATTCACGGGGCTCCTAATATGGATACCCTTGTAGCCCTAGGTTCTGGCGTTTCCTTTGCATGGTCGTTAGTACTTGTCTTTGCCATGACAGATGCTCTAACTGCAGGAGATATGGAGAGATTACACTCATATGCTCACAATCTCTATTTTGAGTCAGCAGCTATGATTGTCACACTTATTACAGTAGGTAAGCTACTTGAGTCTATTTCAAAGGGCAGAACAACAGACGCTCTTAAGGCACTTTTAAAGCTTGCAGCTAAGAAGGCCAACGTAATTCGTGATGGGGTGGAAGTAGAAGTCCCAATCGAAGAGGTTATGGTAGGCGATATAGTAGCTGTTAGACCTGGTGAAAATGTACCAATTGACGGATTTGTACTAGAGGGTAGCACAAGTATCGATGAGTCAGCCCTTACAGGTGAGAGTATTCCTGTGGATAAGGAAGTGAATGACACAGTATTTGCAGCTACAACTAATAGATCAGGCTTTATTAAGGTTAAGGCCACAAGAGTAGGTAGAGACACTTCTCTATCTAAGATTATTCAGATGGTATCTGATGCAGCAGCCACTAAAGCCCCTATAGCTAAGGTGGCAGATAAGGTTTCTGCTATATTTGTTCCAACAGTAATTGCTATTGCAGTGATTACCTTTATTGTTTGGATGATACTTGGAGAAGATTTAGCATTTTCATTAGCAAGAGCAATTTCGGTGCTAGTAATTAGCTGTCCTTGTGCTCTTGGCCTTGCAACTCCAGTAGCCATTATGGTTGCCAGTGGTGTTGGGGCTAGAAACGGTGTTATGTTTAAGACAGCAGTTTCTATTGAAGAGACAGGAAAGATGCAGATTGTAGCCCTTGATAAGACAGGAACAATCACTAAGGGCGAGCCAAGCCTTACAGATGTGATTATTGATAGCAAGGAAAGAATTGAAGATGTATTAAAATATATCTATTCCCTTGAAATTAAATCAGAACATCCCCTTGCTAAAGCTATTGTAGATTACGCGAAGGATAAGGGTGTTGTAGAAGTTGAAATCACTGATTTTGAGGCGGTTTCAGGTAACGGTCTTAAGGGTAAATTAGCTGATGGCAGTTTAATTTATGCGGGTAATGAAAGCTTTATAAAGGGCAAGGCTCCAATCTTTAAGGAATTTAGCGATATGGCTAAGAAGCTATCAATTAGTGGAAAGACAGCCATTTTCTTAGCTAAGGATAATAATCTTTTAGCAATCCTTGGGGTGGCAGATACAATTAAGGAAGATTCTGCAAGAGCTATTAAGGAGATGCGTGAAGCAGGCCTTAGAGTAGTAATGATAACAGGCGATAACGAGCTTACAGCCAAGGCAATTGGTAAGGAAGCGGGGGTTGATGAGGTTATTGCTGGTGTCCTTCCAGAGGGTAAGGCCAAGGCAATTAATGAGCTAAAGGCTAAGGGCAAGGTCCTTATGGTAGGAGATGGTATTAACGATGCCCCAGCCCTTGTGTCAGCAGATATGGGCTTTGCCATTGGTGCAGGTACTGACGTGGCTATTGAGTCAGCAGATGTGGTACTTATGAAGAGCAACTTATCAGACGTTGTTGGAGCTATTAAGCTTTCAAAGAAGGCTCTAAAGAATATTCATGAGAACTTATTCTGGGCTTTCATTTATAACATTATTGGAATTCCTCTTGCAGCAGGAGTTTATATACATCTCTTTGGTTGGAGCCTAAATCCTATGTTTGGCGCAGCAGCCATGAGTTTATCAAGCTTTTGTGTAGTAACTAACGCCCTTAGACTTAACTTCTTTAAGATGCAAAGGAAAGAAGAGAGGCTGGCAGTTAATGAAAATAGTGCTAATAATCTTCAAGTTAATCTAGAGAGTATAGAAGTTGATCTTGAAGATTTGCAAAATAAAGAATTAATTAAAGGAGAACAAACTATGAAAAAGACAATTAAGATTACAGGTATGATGTGTGGACATTGCGAGGCTTCGGTTGTTAAGGCTCTTGAGGCTCTTGATGGTGTAAGCTCTGCAACAGCTAGCCATGAGGCAGGAGAAGCAGTAGTTGAGTTATCAGCTGATGTTGCTAATGACACATTAAAGGCAGCAGTAGAAGCTAAGGATTACACAGTAACAGACATTATTGGCTAATCCTAACACAGGTGTAGATTACAAGCATAAAGGATGTGGAGTATATGAAAATGTACTGTCCACATCCTTTTTTCATGCTTTATAGAAAGCTTTAGATATGTATTCTTTTGATTGATAAAATACATTAAAAGTGTTATAATAGTCCTAGTAAATTCGTGAACTATTAAATGTAGAGATACATTTTATTAACAAATAACAAAGCCAATCTTTGTTTATATCTAGGAGGAAAAAGCTATGTTTAAGCATCTTAACATCAGAACCAAGCTCATGGTAATGGTTTTCCCATTAGGCATACTTGGCATTTTTTTGACTGTCTATTTAGGCAGTTTAGTAAAAAGTTCTACTAAAGAGAGTGAAAAGATTTATTATGAGCAGCTTTATACCGTTAGTTCAGAGATCCTATCGGCAGATAGGGACATTTGTAGAGCTGCTACAGCAGAGCTATATTATGTGATTTATGCATCCTCAAGTTCAGATAAGGGTGCACAGCTAATTGAGAACTTCAATAGCTATTTAGCGCTTTGCGAAGAACATATTGGAAATGTGGAGAGCTTAATTGAGAAGTATCCAGAAATTGGAAGTCACAGCTATGAAAATACAACAATTAATAGCGCGATTGAATCCTTCTGGAGCTACTATAATAAAGGTTCTTCGGCATACGATTTTAATACTAATACCGGAGATATTTCGGTGCAGATGAATAGCATGATTTCTGCTAGAGACGAACTTGAGATTATTCAGGATATCATTACAGATTTTGCTACAGAATCAAAGACAGAGCATGAATCAGGAATCTCTAGTTCAGTTATTACTGTAAGCATTATTGCAACAATTCTTTACATAATCATAATCATTCTTGATACAATGATTATTAGATACATTAGAATCAACCTTATTAAGGTAGATGATGATATTAATACTTTGGCTAACAACGATTTGGCCTTTGATCCATTTATCCTTGATAATAATGATGAGATTGGTTCTCTTTCAAAGTCAGCAGATAAGCTGCAGGAAGGCCTATCAGATATTGTTGGTCAGATTTATGACTCATCAGATAGCGTTTCTAATTCAAGTAGAAATATTTCACAGCTTGCATCACTTTGTAATGAGCAGATTGAATCTGTTGCTTCCGCTGTTAATGATATGGCTCAAACAGCTACAACACAGGCAGGAGATATTACTCAGTTATCTAATAACATGAATGATATCCAGGGTCTTATTGATGAAAATGGACAGGCATCCCAGAACTTGGCAGATGCCTCTGGTGAAATTGATAACGTAACTTCAGAAGGTATGAAGGAAGTTGAGAGACTTATGGAGGTTACAAAGGAATCTCTAGAGTCCTTCAATCAGATTTTCTCACTACTTACTGGAATTACAGATAGTGCTACAAAGATTGGCGAGGCAAGCTCCCTTATTACAGATATTGCTTCCCAGACAAATCTTCTTTCTTTAAATGCTTCTATTGAGGCAGCTCGTGCAGGCGAGGCAGGACGTGGATTCGCAGTTGTAGCTGAACAGATTAGACAGTTAGCTGAGCAGTCAGCAGAGTCAGCAAGCACAATCAATGAAATGTTAGATGCCTTAAAGAAGGCTAGTGATTTAGCGGATAGACAAAGTAAGGTTGTTAAGGATAATGTTAATACACAGAGTGCTTCTGTTGAGGCAACAAGAGGCAAGTTTGTGGATATTGTAGATTCTATTAATAAGGTTAATGAAGCCATTAGAAGAATCACAGATGTCAATGACGTTATTAATACAAACTTCTCGCAGGTTAATGACCTTGTAACTTCTCTTTCAGCTGCGGCTGAGGAAAATGCAGCAAGCAGTGAAGAGATTGCAGCAACTACAGATATGATTAAATCTAGTGTTGGAAATGTATACGAGGTATCAAAGGAAATCGATAAGGAAGCAGATTTACTTGCAGATGAGGTTAAACACTTTAAGATTAAGGGACATGAGAATAATTAGAGAATTATACCATAAATATAAATACATTCCTTATGAAATCGGAATCGTGCAAAATATGCACGATTCCGATTTTTAAAGTTCAATATAAAAAATTGACCGAATTATTGAATTTCTATAGTATTATATTATTGTTGCAAAATTATGTAACTAAAAAAGGAAATTAAAGAAATTAAGTCGGAGGTTAGAATATGGATTTTTTAAGTCTTTTAAAGTTTATCCTATTTCTTGTTGTGGGATTTGCTCTCTTAGTTAAGGGCGCTGACTGGTTTGTTGAGGGTGCTGCAGGTGTAGCAGTAAAGCTTGGTATTCCAGAAATTATTGTAGGTTTAACAATTGTTGCCATGGGTACTTCAGCTCCAGAAGCCGCTGTAAGTATTACATCAGCTTTTAAGGGCAGTGCCGATATTACAATTGGTAATGTAGTTGGTAGTAACATTATAAATGTTGCTATTATTCTTGGTTTAACAGCGGTTATAACAACTGTTGCCGTTTTAAAGACAACAATCTTTATTGATATTCCATTTACACTTGTAGTAACACTTGTACTTTTAGTACTTGGTCTTGATGGTCAGGTTAGCAGAGTAGATGGTATTATTTTATGGGTATTATTTATAGGCTATCTTGCTTACTTATTTATCTGGACTAAGAAGAATAAGGATAATGGCGAAGCAGAGGAATCAGATGAAATTGAAGCAGGTAAGAAATTACCAATCTGGAAGCTACTTTGCTTAATCGTTATTGGTGTTGTATTAATCGTCTTTGGTTCAAATGTAGCAGTAGATGGTGCTAAGGGAATTGCTAAGATTTGCGGTATGTCAGATAGACTTATTGGTCTTACAATCGTTGCACTAGGAACTTCACTTCCTGAACTTGTAACATCTGTTACAGCAGCAAGACGTGGTAACGCAGACCTTGCTGTTGGTAATATCGTTGGTAGTAACATTTTCAATATCCTCTTTGTAGTAGGTACATCAGCACTTATTATTCCTGTTACTTTCCAGACTGCCTTTATTATAGATACAATCATAGCAGCAGTAGTTATGGTTCTTTTATTCCTTTGTGTTGTAAGAAAGAAGGAACTTAATAGACTAGGCGGTTTTGTGTTACTAATTTCCTACCTTGCTTACTTTATTTATTTGCTTGTAAAGTAGCATAATTACTTGATTAAAACAGCTGCAATAGTTATAATATAGTTAAATCATTTGTTGTAAAGGGGAGGAGTCTATGAACGTTGGTTTACTAGTGTTATATTGGGCAGCAGCTGTAATGTTAATCGGACTCATGATTAAAGTATACAAAGAACATGAAGCTATAGGTAAAAGTTTACTTATGGCTTCATTTTGTGCTATTGGATCAATTCTTAGTTATTCTGTAAATTTTCTGACTAACGATTACACAGCAATGTCCATAGGCGTTAGTATCAATTTAATTTTCCAAGATTATTTACTTATTAGTTTGCTTCACTACTGTGTGGATTTTACAAGACTTAGAAATCGTTATTTAACAGTAGTTGAGTGGATTTTTATTATTGTAGGGCTTGCAGATGCCTTCGTGTTTATTATGAACATTTTCAATGAAAGAGCACTAAAATTTAGCTATAACATGGTGGGTAACTGCTACGTTTTAGGCTATGAGGCAAGTACAGGCTTTGCAATTCATGCTATCTATGACATTTTCATTTTGGCATTTATTATATCTGTATTATTTATAAAATGTCTTCGAATCCCTTATGTTTACTGGGGAAGATACAGTTCTTTAATAATTGGTGGCATATTAGTTTTATTAGTAAAGTATCTTTTTATTTCAGATTATGTGGATATTCGATTTGATATTTCTATACTTTTTTATGCACTACTTGGTATATTACTTTACTGGAACACCTTTTGGTATTCAAAAAAGAATATGCTTAGTATAACTCATACCATGATTATAGATCACATGAGAGTGCCGGTAATTCTTTTTGATTATGAGGGCGTAGTTGCGGATTTTAATACAGCCCTAGCAGAGATTTTCCCAGATATTGAGCTTGATAACAGGGATCAGACTATTGAATGGTTTATCTTTAATAAAAAATGTAAAGACCTTGCCACAAAGATTGAATTTACTTGGACTGTTAATGAAAGAATTTATGAGTGTAAGGTTCACAAGCTTTATAGTGGTGCGAAGAGATTACTAGGGGTAATCCTTGTAATGCAGGATGTAACGGATTTAACAAAGGCCTATGATGACTTGGAAAGATCAGTTACCTTTGATGCCCTAACAGGACTTTATAACAAGCGCAGCTTTTATAGAGAGTGTGCAAAAAATCTAAACAACTACCTTACAATCTGCGTCACAGATATAGATAATTTAAGCCGTATTAATGACAATTACGGTCAGGACGTGGGAGATAGAGTACTTATGGGTTTCGCCAACATTTTAACAGAAAAAACTTCTAAGAAGGACTTCATAGCACGTCTTGATGGCGGTAACATCGTAATCCTTTCAAGAAAGAGGGATAAGGCATTATACCTTGAGATGGAAGAGATTATGGAGACAATTCAGAAGCGACTTTCTACAAAGAAGATGAGAGTTACTGCGGAATTTGGTCTTGTGGCTCTTAATAAAAATGAACCAGTTGACACCAATGTAAACATCGCCATAACTTCTATGCGTAATAAGAAAATGTTGTCGAAGGATTCAGCTAGAAGTTCCCTTGTGGGCTCTCTAAAGCAGGGACTTAACGAGTATGACACAGATGCTGATAAGCAGATTGAAAGAGAGAGAATTCTTTGTAATAAATTTGCATTGGCTCTTGATTTAACAGAATTAGAGATAGGACAGCTAGCTATGCTTGCTACTCTTCATGATATTGGTAAGGTTTCAATTCCAAACTCTGTGCTTATGAAAAATGGAGCACTCAACGAGGATGAGAAGGCGCTTATGAGAACTCATCCAGAAAAGGGTTATAGAATTGCAAAGGCAGCCAAGGAGCTTGAAGGCATCGCCGATGCCATTCGTTCACATCATGAAAGATATGATGGTAGCGGCTATCCTGATGGCCTTAAAGGAGAGGACATTCCCCTCCTTGCAAGAATCTTTTCTATTGTAGATGCTTACGATGCCATGACCCACGACAGACCATATAGAAAGACTCTTACAAAGGAAGAGGCTGTAAAAGAACTTAGAGAATTTAGCGGAAGCCAGTTTGATCCAAAGCTAGTGGAGGTTTTTGTAACTAAGGTTATAAGATAGGATTTTTGTGACTTGTTAATTTATATCCGATTCGGTAAGGTTTGCTTTTGTGGGCGACATTGGCTTATGAATCGGCGATTGAACGCAGTGCCACTGCGTTCATAGGTAAGTAGCGAAGCGGATTCCGAATGTCCGCTTTACAAAATAAAGAGTGGGGGAGCACTATGAAAAAGACGGGAAGACATAATTTCAAATCTAAAACAGAGCAAAATCTCATATCCATAGGAATTGGCCTAGTGATTGGCATTGTGCTGATTATATCCATAATCGGAGTAATACAGCTAATGAACAAGAACAAAAGCAAAATAAAGCCAAAGACCTTTAGCTATGAGATTGATGAAAATGATGAAGTTACCATTCTTGGCTTATCGGACTGGGGAAAGGATGCCGCCCTTGTGGTTATTCCAGAGACTATTGATGGAAAGCGAGTTGAGTCAATTGCAGACAATGCCTTTAGCGACAACAACAATATAACCAGCATCAGCCTTCCAAATGGCCTTGAAAAGATAGGCAACAGAGCTTTTTATAATTGCAGTAAGCTAACTGAAATCACGCTGCCGGATAGCCTAATTTCCGTAGGCTCTGAGTGCTTTGCAAATTGTGGTGTAACTACAATTCGCTTCCCGAAAAACATGGTAAGCATAGGAATTAACGCTTGCCTAAATATTGAAAATGTAGAGTATTATAGCGACTTTGTCACAGGAGCCCCTTGGGGCGCAGCTAATGCAACGGCTGTGACAGAATAGTGGGGCTAGATACATTTTCATAATTTAAGTCAAAAATAAGCCAACTAACGGATTGCAAATGCTTTCAATTAGTTGGCTTTTATTATTGTTATGATTGAACGCTTTTCTTCTATAGCTTAAGTCTTAAGTCTCGAACCGGCGCAGTTTCTACTTTCCAAGCTGGACTAAAATCCAATTTAAAATATCCTGATAAACTGTCTCTCTATCAAGCTCGTTTAAAATCTCGTGGCGGTCGCCCTCGTAGAGCTTAAGAGTAATGTTGTTAATGCGCTTAGAATATCTTTGATAGAGCTTCTTCACATCCTTAGCATAGCCACCTACCGGATCCATAGTGCCGGAAGCCATAAGCATAGGCAAATCTGCTGGAATCTTGTCGATGTTGTGCTGCTTTGAGATATACTTGATAGTTCTAAACATACCCTTGTAGGCATTGATTGTGAATAGGAAAGTGCAGTATTTATCGTGCACGTAGCGGTCCACAATCTCCTCGTCGCGGCTAATCCAGTCGCTAGGAGTCTTTGGATTCTTGATTTTATTGTTGTAACTTGACATCATGGCATTTGCAAGAAGCTGTGAGCGGTGACGCTCCCCCTTAAATAAGCCGATAATGTTAGTTAATGTTAATGCAAATGAAATCAATGGCTTTGCCTGGTTTCCTGTGCCGGAAAGAATCACGCCATCAAGTTCGTCTCCGTAAATGCTAATGTACTTTCTTGTCATAAAAGAGCCCATGCTGTGGCCTAATAGAAAATATGGCACATTAGGGTATTTCACCTTGATTATGTTAGTTAAGTGATGCATGTCGTGAACCAGCGCATTCTCTGGATTCTCGTGTCTAAAGTAGCCTAAGTCCTCCTCGCAGCTTGCAGTATGACCGTGTCCCAGATGGTCATTGCCTACCACTAAGATTCCTGCTTGTGTAAGAAAATGTGCAAAGTCCGCATATCTTTCGATATACTCCACCATGCCATGCGCAATCTGTAAAATTGCAATTGGTTTTGGATAAAGAGCCTTATCAGGCTTCCAAATCATCACGTGTACATTTGATTTTTGGTCACATGATATAAAGTTTCGTTCTCCCATATTTTGTCGTTGTCCTTTCATTTCCTCTACTCTTTATTCAGTTTTTCACTGTACTTATTATACATTTTTAGTTAATTAAAAACAAGATTAATTAGCTGGCATAAAAGGTGACTTCTAAGGAATTCCCCCAAAATTTGATGTTGTATTTTGGGCTTTATTACTGTATAATTTTTCAGATAAGAAAGTTGTACGTAATTTTTTTTATCCAAACAGGAAGATATGACCTAAGAGCATATACTATTTATGTTTAAGAGAGAAAGGAAAAATTATGATTAGTAAATTAATTAAGAAAATTGTTGAGACAGATGCACCAATCGTTGTAGGTCTTGACCCTCAGATGAAGTTCATTCCACAGCACATTAAGGAGGCTGCTTTTGAGGAGTATGGCGAAAGTTTAGAAGGCGCAAGTGAGGCTATATGGAGATTTAACAAGGAAATCATCGATAAGATTTATGATGTTGTTCCAGCTGTTAAACCACAGATTGCCATGTATGAACAATTTGGTATTCCTGGTTTGGTAGCATTTAAAAGAACTGTTGACTATTGCCACGAAAAGGGCTTAGTAGTTATAGGTGATGTTAAGAGAGGCGATATTGGCTCAACTTCAGAGAGCTATGCAATCGCTCATATTGGTAAGATTAAGGTTGGTTCTAAGGAATTCACACCTTTCGATGAGGATTTTGCAACAGTAAATCCATATCTTGGTTCAGATGGTATCGATCCATTTGTTAAGGTTTGTAATGAGAATGACAGAGGTTTATTCATTCTTGTTAAGACATCTAATCCTTCTTCAGGAGAATTTCAGGATAGATTAATTGATGGCAAGCCACTTTACGAAGTAGTTGGTCAGAAGGTAAGAGAATGGGGCGAGGCTTCAATGGATGGAGATTACTCTAACATTGGTGCTGTAGTCGGTGCTACATATCCAGAAATGGGTAGAGCACTTCGTAAGATTATGCCTAAGAATTTCATCTTAGTACCTGGTTACGGTGCTCAGGGTGGACAGGGTAAGGACTTAGTAGATTTCTTTAACCCAGACGGTTTAGGTGCAATCGTTAACAGCTCAAGAGGAATTATTGCAGCATATACAAAGGATGCTTATGCTAAGTTTGGTGACAAGAACTTTGGCGATGCAGCAAGACAGGCTGTGATGGATATGAAGGCGGATATTAACGGGGCTCTTGGTAAGTAGAGAAGCGAGTAGCTGTTACAGGTGATTGAAGAAGGAGATTTTATGACTTTTAGAGAAAATGCAACTATTGCTAAGGCATCTAAGCTTGCCAACGGTGTATTTGAAATTTGGTTTGAGACTAAGGATATTGCAAAGAATGCCATCCCAGGTCAATTCATTTCGGTTTATTCTAATCACGGGGAGAGATTACTTCCTCGTCCAATTAGTATTTGTCGAATTGATGGGGATTTGCTAAGAATCGTATATAGAGTTGTGGGCGCTGGAACTGACGAATTCTCACAGATGAAGGCCGGCGAAAAGCTTACAATTCAGGGACCTTTAGGAAACGGTTACGAGCTTGATAAGATTAAGGCTGCTCTTGAGAGCAAGGGTGGAAACTTCAAAAAGGCTCTTTTATTTGGTGGTGGAATTGGCGTGCCTCCAATGCTTGAGCTTGCTGCAAAGCTTGATATCCAGACTGACGTAGTACTTGGATATAGAGATCAGGAGAATTTCTTAAAGGATGAATTTGAAAATGTATCAACTGTTCACATCGCAACAGATGACGGTTCAGTTGGTTTCCATGGAAATGTAATCGATGCGGCTAAGGCAGAAGAGCTTAAGGCTGATGTTATATTTGCATGCGGACCACTTCCAATGCTTAAGGGAGTAAAGGCTTATGCTAAAGAACTTGGCGTTCCTGCCTACATTTCCCTTGAAGAGAAGATGGCTTGCGGCATTGGCGCCTGTCTTGCTTGTGTCTGTAAGACACATAAAAAGGACGAGCATTCACAGGTAAACAACGCAAGAGTTTGTAAAGAAGGTCCAGTATTTGACGCAGCGGAGGTGGAAATCTAATGAGTAATGTAAATTTAGGAGTTAGCCTTTGTGGCGTTGATTTTAAGAACCCTGTAACAGTTGCTTCTGGTACATTTGGTTCAGGTATGGAATATTCAGAATTTGTTGATTTAAATAGACTTGGCGCAGTTACAACTAAGGGCGTTGCTATCACACCTTGGGCTGGTAACCCAACTCCAAGAATCGCTGAAACTTACGGCGGAATGATTAATGCTATCGGACTTCAAAATCCAGGTCTTGATACATTTTTAAAAAGAGACATTCCATTTCTTAAAAACTACGATACTAAGATTATTGTAAATGTATGTGGCCACTCTGAGGAAGAGTACGTGGAGGCTGTTAAGCGTCTTGCGGATGCTCCTGTTGATATGCTTGAAATCAATATTTCTTGCCCTAACGTTAAGGAGGGCGGTATTGCTTTTGGCACAGTGCCAGCTTCTGCTGAGAAGATCACTAAGGCAGTAAAGGCCGTTGCTAAGCAGCCTATTATTATGAAGCTTTCACCAAATGTAACTAGCATCGCTGATATGGCTAGAGCTTGCGAGGCTGGTGGCGCTGATGCAGTTTCTCTTATTAACACTCTTACAGGTATGAAGATTGATATTAATAGAAGAACATTTGCCGTTGCTAATAAGACTGGCGGTATGTCAGGTCCTGCTGTTAAGCCAGTGGCTGTGCGTATGGTTTATGAGGTAGCTAATGCAGTTAATCTTCCTATCATTGGTATGGGTGGTATTAGAAATGCAGAAGATGCCCTTGAATTTATTATGGCCGGCGCTACTATGGTTTCTGTTGGTACTGCAAACTTCAACGACCCACTTACAACTATCAAGGTAGTTGAGGGCTTAGAAGAATTCTGCGACAAGAATGGCGTTAAGGACATTAAGGAATTAATCGGTTGCGTGAAGTAGTCGTGTTTGATTAGTTTGTGTCTTAAGATATATAGTGAGGTTAAAGTCTCGGAAGCGTAGCTTCCGGGACTTTTTTATTGGAGAGAGCTGTAGTTTCGGGCTCAATTTGTTATGGGGTGAGATGCATTAGATGATGTTTCATCACTTTTCTAGTTTGGAGAACCCTGTAGTTTCGGGCTCTTGTGCCTAAGGGGAGCGAAACACCCTATCTAAGGCACAGAAGAATTCTTCTAAGCCCTCCGGCAGCCCTAATCAATCGGCTTGTTATATAGCCTTTTGTGGCTACTGCAAGCTTTTCTTTCTAATAAAGTCACTATTTTTCCAGAGCCGAAAAAATTGCTTGTGCTTTTTTTCTAGCATATTGCAAGAAAAAGCACAAAAAGCTTCTTGGAAGTGGTGGAGAGCTTAGAAACTAAGGGAAAGGCTGTGCCTGTATTTAGGAGAAATTCGCAGTATGGCCACATCATGTCTTTTTTATTCAAAAAGCCCGTTGACTTTTTCACGCACAATTTGAACGCAGTGTAAGCAATCCCCCGCTTCAAAAGCGTAAGCTTTAAGCGGGGGTATAAAGCTTACTAGTGTCAGAAGGGGTTAAAGCCCCTTCTGACAGGTGGCACAAAGTGCCACTGCGTTCATGAGGAAGTAGCGAAGCGGATTCCGAATGTCCGCTTTACTTCCTAGGCACTCTCCACTAGTTCAGCCAAGAAAGGTAGGAAACCGAACTCCCAATTAAGCAAGTTGTTTCACAAACCAAGCTAATTACAAGAAACGCCGAATCCCCGACCCACACCACCCCCCGACTTACGCTAAACTCCCGACCCCACCAATTTCTTCACTATATCCATTGAAATCAAACACTTCTAATAGTATAATATAATTACATGAATCGTGAAATTTAATAGTAGGAGGTCTAATTATGCCTAGTAGTAATGCTAAAGGGGAATCTAAGGGCGGCATGAATATGCTTATGCTCTTAATGATGTTGGTTATTATACCAATAGTTTGTTGCGCCTTGATACTTAATGTTTTAAGTTGCTCAATTTTTAGTTCAAAGTTAAGCAAGCAGTATGAGGAGCAAGTAGAGGTAATTGACGGACAGTTCAACACTTATGTAACTGAACTTTGTGCTAATGTGGGAACTACCTTCTTTACTAAAGAAGATAGAGACTATTCTTATGTAGATAGCTTTTCAAGTCAGAATATTGCACTTACAGTATTTATCGGCGATACAAGAACACTTACTTCTTTAAAGGATAGTTCTGGTAATAGAATTGAAGGAACTAAGGCGAGTACAGAAATTATCAATACTGTTTTAACTAATGGCAAGACTTACGCTAATGATAATACTACAATTAATGGTGAGAAATATTTTGTACATTATTCTCCAATTAAGGACAGTAGTGGACAGATTATTGGTATGACATTTGCTGGTAAAAAGGCATCAGTACTTCAAAGTGATATTAATAATGCGATTGTTAAATTAATAGCTGCAACAATTGTGGTATTAGTTATATTTACAATAGCAATTTACTTCATGTCTAAGATAATTAAGAAAACACTTGAGTTAATTGCTGATAATCTCCGTGTATTAGCAACTGGAGATTTAGATTCAGAAATTACAATTCCATCTATGATTAAAGAAAATAAGCAGATGGTTACAGCTCTTACATCAGTACAAGAGATGCTGCATAATTCAATTGGTAAGGTAACAAGAGTTACAAAGAACTTATCTAATGGAATTGATAGCGTCGAGGATTCAGCTAATTCTAGTGCTAATGCAGCAAATCAGATTGGTACTGCTATGGACGAACTTTCATCAATGGCTCAGGGCATGGCTGGTAATGTGCAAAATGTAAATACTAGTGTAGCCAACATGGATGTTACAGTTTCTGACATCGGTTCTAATATTGAAGTATTAGCAAGTAATTCTGATGAAATGAGTACAGCAAGTGCTGAGGCAGCTGATTGCATGGAAAAGGTATTATCTTCTAATCAGGTAAGCTCAGATGCTGTTGAATCAATTAATAGGCAGATCCTCTTAACTAATGAATCTATAAATAAGATTAACGAAGCAATTACCTTAATCATTGGTGTTGCTAGTAGAACTAAGTTACTTTCACTTAATGCATCTATTGAGGCTGCAAGAGCAGGTGAAGCTGGTAAGGGCTTTGCAGTAGTTGCTCAAAATATTAGCCAGTTAAGTGAACAAAGTAACGAATCCGCTGCAACAATTAGAGAGATTGCTAAGGAGATGCTTGAAAATTCTTCTGAATCCGTTAAGTTAGCAGAGGATATTATTAATACAATGTCTGATGAAAAACAGAGTATTGCTGATGCTCAAGATAGATTTGCAAAACTTAATGATGCCATTAATGACTCAGTTGTTAAGATTAAGGAAATCGATTCTAAGACTGCAGCCCTTAATGATATTAAGGACGAAATCATTAATGATGTTAATGAGCTTAGTGCAATTTCTCAGCAAAATGCAGCTAGAAACCAGGAAGTTAATTCTAACGTAGCAAATATTGTAAGCAGTATCGAAGATATCGCTAAGAATATGAATAAGATGAAGGATATGAAAGATTCCCTCACAGAGGCTACAAAAGACTTCAAGATTGGCGGATAAACTAAATTAAAGATCAACTTATGAAAATGTAACGAAAGCGGGCTTGTTTTGCAGGTCCGCTTTTATTTTGCTATTTGCACTAGGCCTAATTTCACATTGAAACTATTAAGGAATTATAGTAGAATAGAGAAGATAATGATGGGCTTACTAGGAGTCCATAGAATATATAGTGAGGAAGCAAGATAATGGAACAGTATAAGCAGGAATTTATTGAATTTATGGTAGATAGCGACGTGTTAAGATTTGGAGAATTCACTCTTAAGAGTGGTAGAAAGTCTCCATTCTTTATGAACGCTGGATTATATGTAACAGGACAGCAGTTAACAAAGCTTGGCGAATACTACGCTAAGGCTATTCATGATAACTACGGTGATGACTTTGATGTATTATTTGGACCAGCTTATAAGGGTATTCCACTTTCAGTTGCAACTGTAATGGCATTCCACAAGTTATATGGCAAGGAAATCAGATATTGCTCTAACCGTAAGGAAGCTAAAGACCACGGTGATGCAGGCATTTTACTTGGTAGCCCAATTAAGGATGGCGACAAGGTAGTTATTATTGAAGATGTTACAACAAGTGGTAAGTCAATTGAAGAGACATTCCCTATCATTCAGGCTCAGGGCGATGTTGAAATCAAGGGTCTTATGGTTTCTCTTAACAGAATGGAAAGAGGAAAGGGCGAGAAGTCAGCATTAGTTGAAATTCAGGAAAAGTATGGTTTCCCAGCTAACGCTATCGTTTCAATGGCTGATGTTGTTGAGCATTTATATAACAAGGAAGTTAATGGCAAGGTTGTAATCGATGATAAGATTAAGGCTGCTATTGATGAATATTATAAGCAGTACGGCGCTAGTGATTGCCAGTAATAATTGATATAACTAACATGTAATAACTAATAAACACTAGGAGGTAGAGATAATGGATGAAAAGCTTTATAAAAAAGTAAAATCAGTAGGTGTTTCAAATCTTGTGTTTGGAATAATTACAATTGCAGCAGGCATTGGCATTGGAATTGTAATGCTTGTGAATGGTGCTAGATTATTAGCTCATAAGTCTGATACATTATTTTAATAAGATTACTAGAAGATAATGTCCTAGCAATAGGGCATTATCTTTAGTTATGGAGACAATATGAAGAACGAAAAAACTAAATTGCTAGCTTATTGGTTTGCATTTATTTGTTATATTGCAGTTGTTGTTTACTTGGTATTTTTTGCTGAGAGCCTAGGTAGAAGTGGTTCTTGGGCAACAACAACTGATAATGGATATAGCTATAATTATATCCCTTTAAATGAAATTAAAAGATTTATTGATAGTCTATCTGTACCAGAATATAGAGAGATGGCAATACTTAACCTAGGGGGTAACATTTTATTATTCCTTCCACTAGGCTTTTTATTACCAACAATTCTTAGAAGGATTGGATTCTTAGGAACAATGATGTCTGCAGTGGTACTTAGCTTGCTTATTGAGCTTACTCAGCTTTTTACAAAACTTGGCACCTTTGACATTGATGATATTATTCTTAATACTTTTGGAGCTTTACTTGGCTTTATACTTTTCTTGATTATAAGGCCCATTAAGAATTAAGTAAGGAGTATAACATGAAGGTTTTTAATAAGTATAAATTTTCCAATAAAAATCAGACTCTAGGCGGCACAATTTCCACAGCCCTTGGAGTTTTATCCCTTGCAAGTTTATCTTACGGAATTCATATTTCCGTAGTGGCTAACGGACATGCAGGTTTAAAGGTTGGAACTTTGGCACTTTTAAGTTTAGTTTTAGCAGTAAGCGGTACAGTAATTGGCCTACTTAGCTTTAGAGAATCAGATAAATTCTATGGTTTATCAAAGATTGGCTCAATGCTTTGCGGCGTATTAACTGTATTTATGCTAGCTGTGTTATTGATGGGAGTGTAATATGTTTAAAGATAATTTAGATGAAAGATTTGACCTTTCCTTTGAAAGAATTAAGGAGATAAGTCTAAATCCAGAATTAGAGAACAAGAATTTAGCTAGCTACTATAAATCTGTAGCAGTTTTTATTGTAAAGCTTGAAGGTCTATATAGAGACTTAAAGGCTGGAAAGCTTGAGAATTTAAGCCTTGAGGAATTATCAAAGCTTAACAAGTCCCTTTACGAGGACGTTTTAGTAGAGAATTATGATAAGTCTTACGCTAATCCTACATTTTCAAAAAAGGAATTAGGAGAGAAGTTAGGTAATTTACTATCTTTCCTTTATGTAGAAATTAGAGGAATGATTGTCTTAGTATATGAGGACAGAATCGATGAGATGGTAGCTTTAATGGAATTATTCATTGAGTGTTACTGCCTTGGCGAGGATGCAAGCCAGGTTAAGGAGTCTATTTACTGGTATGTAAGCGATTATTCAGATGACTTAATCGAGGAGAGAATCAAGGAATTACTTGATCCAGACTACGATTTTGCAACTAAGATTATTATGGAGTCTGACTTAACAGACCTTAGATATCTTTATAAGTTTGGTGAATACATTACTGATAATGAAATTAAGACAGCTAGTTTCATTAACTCATTATCAGAGGCTGAAGTTAATGCTATGGCAAGAACCTTTACAGAGGGCTATAGAAAGGGCTTTGAGCTTACAGGTAAGGATATTACAAAGAAGAAGACAGTTAACATTAGATTCTGCCTTGGTTTTGAAAGACTTGTAAGAGAAGAGATAAAGGAATTTGCAAAGATTGGTCTTAAACCAACAATTTATAGAGCAGCAACAAATTCAATTAATAAGACTATTAGCGGCGCTAAGGTAGGTTTCTATGGAGCAAGCCCTAATAAGCAGTATGAATTTGATCATAGACAGGATTATGCCCTTTACTTTAATGGGGATTTTGTTGAAAGAAAGCTTGGGGCTACACGTTTAGCTTATGAGCATTATAAGGATTTGGCAGCAGTACACGGCGGCCCAGCAGTTATGGAAGTCTTTGGTGAGATTCCATTTGAGCCAGCTAATAATGCAGATGCCTACAAGTTATCAGATAAGCAGCAAAAGCTTGTGGTTAAGTACTCTAACGAAGCCTCACAGATAGTCAATAACTACATCAAGGGCGAGGAGAGAAGCTTTACAATTATTGCTTATCCAACTGCAGAAATCGGCGATAAGTTTGAAGAGATTTTTGCTGAAACAGTAAAGATTAATACTCTTGATTATGAGAAGTATAAGGTGATTCAGGAACACATTATTGACGCCCTTGATAAGGCAGAATATGTAGAAGTTAAGGGAACTAACGGCAACACTACAGACATGAAGGTTTCTATTATGAAGGTCAAGGACCCCGAAAAGGAAACTGTTTTTGAAAATTGTCTCGCAGACGTTAACATTCCACTTGGCGAAACATTTACATCACCAGTATTAAAGGGTACAACAGGCGTCTTAAACGTTTCGTCTGTATTCTTAAACGACCTTAATTTCACAAACCTTACAGTTAAGTTTGAGGACGGTTTCGTTACAGATTATAGCTGCGATAACTTCAAAGACGAAGAAGGCGGCATGGAAAAGGGTAGAGAGATGTTTAAGGCAAATGTACTTTATAACCACGACACACTACCACTTGGAGAATTCGCCATCGGAACTAATACAACAGCTTATGTAATGGCTAACAAGTATGACATTGTTTATAAGCTTCCAATTCTTATTGTTGAGAAAATGGGACCACACTTTGCCATTGGTGATACATGCTATTCAAAGTCTGAGGACGTTAAGGTTTATAATCCAAACGGCAAGGAAATCATCTCAAGAGATAACGAAGTATCTATCTTAAGAAAGACAGAGCTTGATAAGGCTTACTTTAACTGCCATACAGATATTACAATTCCTTATGATGAAATTGGTAATATCACAGTTGTTGAGTATGATGGTAAGAGAGTGGATATTATTAGAGATGGTAGATTTGTTCTTGAGGGAACTCTAGGACTTAATGATGCCTTTGAGAACTAGTTAGAGTCAAGACTCGCTCGCGAGTCTTGCGCGCCGGATTCGGGTTTGATTAAAAACTTCAATTAACTATAAAAATAAGGCAGTTACCAAATCTGGTAACTGCCTTTAATAATGCTTAAAATTTGATTTACGATAAAAGCTTTACTATAAAACCTTACTTAAGAAGTCCTTAAGTCTTTCTGACTTAGGATTAGTAAAGATTTCTTCAGGTGTAGAATCTTCTGCGATTACACCTTCATGTATAAATAAAACTCTGTTAGCCACTTCTCTAGCAAAGCCCATTTCGTGAGTAACAACCACCATTGTCATGCCATCTGCTGCAAGCTCTTTCATGAGGCTTAAAACCTCTCCTACCATTTCAGGATCAAGTGCTGAAGTTGGTTCATCAAAAAGCATTACATCAGGATTCATAGCAAGGGAACGAGCAATGGCAATACGCTGCTTTTGTCCACCAGATAACATATCTGGATAGCTATTAGCCTTATCAGGAAGACCAACTCTTAATAAAAGCTCATCTGCCTTTTTAGAGGCTTCTTCCTTTGTCATCTTTTCTAGTTGAACTGGAGCAAGCATTATATTTTCCTTAATAGTCATATTAGGGAAGAGGTTGAACTGCTGGAAAACCATACCAATTCTTTCGCGCATCTTATCGATGTTAATCTTAGGATCTGTGATGTCATTTCCTTCAAATGTAATAGTTCCGCTTGTTGGTACCTCTAATAGGTTAAGGGAACGAAGAAATGTTGACTTACCACATCCAGATGGACCAATGATTGCAATAACCTCGCCCTTACTAATAGTTGTTGAGATTCCTTTTAAAACCTCGTGTTTATCAAAGGACTTATGTAAATCCTTAACTTCAATTAAAATTTCATTATCGTTCATTTTTTCTTAGACTCCTTTCGAGTTTAGAAACAAGTGCTGAAAGTATTGTTACAAGTAAAAGGTAGATAATAGCTACAACTGTAAGAGGTAATAAAGCCTCATAAGTTACGCTTCGGATAATATCACTACCCTTTGTTAAGTCCATAAGACCGATGTAACCACTAATAGATGTTTCCTTAAGTAAGGTAATCATTTCATTTCCAAGGGCTGGTAAAATGTTCTTAAAGGCCTGAGGTAAAATGATTAATCTCATGGTCTTGTTATAAGGAAGTCCAAGAGAACGTCCTGCCTCAAACTGACCCTGGTCAACAGACATGATACCTGAACGAACTACCTCTGCTACGTAAGCGGCTGAGTTAAGACCAAAGGCAATGATTGCAACAACGATCTTGCTTACATTTACAGATGAAAATACAACGTAGTATATAATAAGTAACTGCACCATAGTTGGTGTGCCTCGAATGATTGTAAGGTAGAGCTTAGCAAAGAAGTTAAGAATGCTAAGGCCCCCGTTTCTATCGTGTGTAGTTCTTACAATAGCTAGTAAAGAACCAAGCACAATACCAATGATTAAGGCAAAGAAAGTGATAACTAAAGTGTTTCTTAAACCTGTTAATAAATAGTTATATCTGCCATCTTCAATGAAGTTCTGATAGAACTTTTCTGAAAGAGATAGTGAACTTGCGCTATCACTAGATTTTACAATAACCACCTGCTTAGCAGTTGTATAAGAACTAGTGAAATCTACGTTCTTTTGTCTATCCTCTGTTACTGTTAAACCGGCAGCACCAACGTCTGCTTTGCCTGTACGAATAGATGTGATAATAGAATCAAATTCCATATCTTCAATTACAAGCTCGTAACCTAATTTATCGCAAACAGCCTGCATAATATCGATATCGATACCTACAATGCTGTTATTCTCATAATATTCATAAGGTGGGAATGTAGCATTAGTAGCCACTACAAGCTTTCCATTCTCACGAGATACATCCTGCTTAACATAAGGTGTCTGGCCAATTTCATCTTCTGAACCAATATAGTTATTAATTATAGAAGTAATTGTTCCATCTGCCTTTAACTCTTCAAGTGCAAGATTAATAGAAGCAGTTAAATTAGAATTGTCCTTTGAAATTGCAAAGGCATATTCTTCTTCAGTGAATGCCTTATCTAAAATTGATAGTGATGAATTCTTGGCTGTGTAAGCCTTTGCTGGCTGCTCATCAATCATAACGCAGTCGATTTTGCTTTGAAGAAGGGCCTGAATTGCATCTGTACCTTTATTGTATCTAACAACTTTAGTACCTGCATCGTCTCCCTCGTATTCATCAGCTACATATATATCAGCTGTTGTACCTAACTGAACACCAATAGATGAACCAGCTAAATCCTCCACAGAGCTGATAGTTTTTTCTTCCTTATTATTGCCTTTTAGCTTTACAAATGCAGTAACTGCCACAACAATTGCCACAAGAATTAAAGCTGCTAAGGCAAAATATTTTTTATTTTTAGCCCTCATAATGGCTCCTCCTATAAGTAAATGTTAAAAAATGCATGCAGGTATTAATATTACTGCATGCATTTTAAAAAGTAAAGGTTTTTGTGAATATTTATGCATAATTTGTGAATAAATATTCAAAGCTGTTAGGCAATAGAAGAATTCTTATTCCCTTTGATCTTAAATATATAAACAGTAAGGGCTATCATTAATACAGCACAAACAACAAAGGATGTTGGATATGTAAGTAAAACACCCCACATAGAATTAAAGCGCTTTGCAATAGTTAAAATCCAAAGAATTCTAAATAGGCAAAGGGATAAAAGCATTATAACCATAGGGGCGAAGGTATTTCCTGTACCTCTAATAGTTCCTGCCAAGGAGTGGCAAATGCTAAGACACATGTAAAATGGTGCCAATGCCTTTATTGAAAGAATTCCGTAATAGATTACATTTTCATCACTAGAGAATAGTCCAATAATCTGTCTATTAAGGGACAGCATAATAACTGTAATCATGCAGGTATATATAATTCCCATAAAAAGAACTGCCCACATACCCTTATAAACTCTATCTTTCCTCTTAGCGCCGATATTCTGACCAACAAAGGTAGTAGCTGCCAAACTAAAGCTAAGAATAGGTAAGATATTAAAGCCATCCACCTTCATATATGCGGCAAAACCTGCTGTGGCATTAGTTCCGTAAGAGTTAACACCAGCCTGAATAAGTACATTTGAGAAGGCAATAACTGCGTTTTGAATGGCAGTTGGAAGACCAATCTTTAGGATTCTTATACACATATCAAAGTCTGGTTTTGCTTTGAAAATGTTAACCTTATAGGGAAGTCTTGTCTTTGCTAGGTAGATTAAAGCAAGGGTGCTAGAAATAAACTGACTAATATCAGTAGCGATAGCAGCACCTGCAATACCTAGATTTAAGAATTTTACAAAGACAAAATCCAAAATGATATTTACGATTGAGGCGATTGCTAAATATAGAAGAGATCTTTTAGAATCACCAAAGGCATTAAGAATACCAGATGCCATATTGTAAATAACATTAAAGATAATTCCAATGAAGTAAAGTCTTAGGTAAATACTAGCGTCATTTAAAACATCTTCTGAAGTGTTAATTAATATAAGAAGAGGCTTTGCAGTAAATACACCAAGAATTGTTGTAATAAGACCTATAACTACACCTATAAAAAGTGTGGATTTAAGGGCTTTATCAAGCTTCTTGTAATCCTTAGCACCGTAATATTGGGCAAGTAAAATACCTGCGCCACTTGCAGCTCCTAAAAAGAAGCAAGACAAAAGATAAATAAGCATACCGCTTGATCCAACTGCGGCAAGGGCCTGTTTGCCTACATAATTACCAACGATTAATGAATCGGCGGTGTTGTAGAGCTGTTGTAAAAGATTTCCAAGGATAAGTGGAATAGAGAAGATAAGAATTGATTTAAAAATGCTTCCACTTGTCATATCCATGGTTTGTTTTGTTATTTCTTTTTGTGTGTTTTGAGATTCCATAAATGTAGGTCTATGACCTTTCCTCCTAAAAAATAGTAAATATGTACTAGACAAATGAATATGATAGCACTTTTTTAAACCTATGAAAATGATTTTAAGGCCCTCTGCCTCTAATTATTAAAGAGGAAAATGATAAAAAAATAGGAGAGAAGTACTAAAATGATGTGCTATAAGGCTAGAAAAATATACTAGTACTAGTTCTCTTTGTATTCGAATAAATACAATTTAATTTAAAATGAAAAGTTTTACCCCCTTAAAAGAGGTATGTTAAAAGAATAAACTCTATTATTATAATATATATCAAAAAAACAGTGACCTACAAAGTAATACAGATTAAATACTATTTGGGGAGTGATAATCCAGTGACTTTGTAGTACAAGAAAAGGAAGGTTTTAAGTCGACTAGAAAATCATATTAAGGAGGGTACATGTATGATTAAATTAGTAAAGAAATCAAAGGGCAAGAGAATATTGAGTTTTATACTAACGGCTATTTTAGTTCTTACTACAGTTTTTGGGGCTGTAGGAACTGTAGCACTGGCCGATGATGTTTCCGGAGGGACAAACGAAACAACAAGTTCAGAATTAAAATTGTCAAAGAAAGCAGAGCCTGTTGAAGGTGAAGAGAATACTTGGCAAATTACCTTAACAGCTTTAGGTAAGAATGCTGAATCTACAACAGAAGTAGTTATGGTAATTGATACATCAAATAGTATGGATGGTGATCGACTTGCTAATGTAAAGGAAGCAGCTAAAGCTGCAGCAGATGTATTACTTACTAATTCTTCAACTAAAGTTTCTCTTGTTACTTATAATTACAGCGCAGAATATCTTGGAGTATATGAAGAAAATGGTGAAGAAAATGATAAAGAAGCTTTAAAGAACGTTATTAGCAATTTATCAACTAGTGCTGGAACTAATATTAATGCGGGCTTATATGAGGCAAGAAAAAGACTAGAAAAATCAGACGCTGATAATAAGTATATTATGTTAATGACAGATGGTGACCCAACACGCAGTTATTCTATTAATACTATTAGTGTTGATTTAAGCAAGTATTATCATAATGGATTTTATTTAAAAACAAAGAAAAGAGTAATTGAGCCAGGTTCAAGTGAAAAGGTTGAAATAACATATTTAACTAATGTTTATGATTATGAAGTTACTTCTTTAGACTATAATTATTCAATCGGTTTTGATCCATATAATATGTCAAATGAATCTAGTAATTATACATTATATAGAGCAATTCCAGAAGGCCAGAATACATATAATGGATACACAATTAATTATGCAGAAATTCATGATTGCTGTACAAAAGCAGCGTATTATGAGGCAAATCTAATTAAAAATTCTGGTATACCTATTTATGGTATTGGGGTAGGATTTGATAATATGCCAGAGGTATTAGAAAACATTTCTTCAGGTGCTGGATATGCATATAATGCTCAGGATGATCCTGAAAGCATTAAAAATGTATTTGTTGATGTTGTAGGTTTAATTAGAAATGCAGCTGAGAATGCAGTAGTAACGGATCCTATGGGGACTGAATTTAATATTGTGGGGGATGCAACTAATACTAGTGATGTAACTCCATCACAGGGTACTATTAGTTATGATGAAGCAACTGACACAATTTCTTGGAATGCTGGAACAATTGTAGAAGGAGTAACTGCAACACTTACTTATAAGGTAACTGTTGATCCTGAATTATTTAATACAATGTCTGAAGATGAAGAATATGATACAAATAAGAGAACATACATAACATACATTAATAATCAAGGCGAAGCAGCAACACAGGATTTTGATATCCCTAAAGTACAAATCACAAAGCCATCTCTTAATGTAAGAATGGTAGAGGTAGATGATAACGGCGCAGTTGTACAGACATTTAGTGATAAGTATATTGATGTATATGGAAATTATGTAGATGAAAAGACAGAAGCAGCTGTTAATGTTGAAAGAACAATAACAGCAGAAGAAATATATGAGGATGAAAATGATAGATATGATTTAGTAGGAATTGATGTAAATGGAGTAACAACAACAGATAAAACTGTAAGTGTTACACCTACAATTAAAAAAGCTACTAATAAAGTAGTAATTAAGTATAAGAAGAAGACACAGGCAGATGTTACAATTAAGTATTATAAAGACTCTATTAATGAAAATAATAAGATTGGAGCTGATCTAGTATTAGAAAATCAGACTGTAGGAACAGATATTGAACTTACGGACAAACAAATAAATAATTATTTACCAGAAGGATACGCAGAGCCAGGTTCAGTTTCAGGAGCAACAGAAGTTTCATCTAAATCAGAAGAAAATATTGTGTATGTTGTTTACAGCACAAAAGCTGATGTAGGATATATCATTGAGTACTATAAAGATAGTACAGATGGTGAGCCATTTGAAAAAGATGAAGACAATTCAGCTACATTTGAAACAACAGTAACAATAACAGCTGATGAAATTAATGCAAAACAACCTGATGGTTATAAGGCTGGTACAGTAGTTGGAGATGATACAATTACAATTTCAGCTAATAAGGATGAAAATGTATTCAAGGTATTATATACAAAAGATTCATTTGATTATGTAATTAAGTATTATGTGGATGAAATAGTTGAGGATGAAGAAAGCCCTAACTATTTAGGTGTAAGTGATACAAGAAGCGCAGAATTTGGCTCTACAATAAGTGGATTAACAAGTGAGGATTTAAATGCTAAGAAGCCAGAAGGATATAAAGATGGTGTAATAAAAACAGCTACATTAACAATTACATCTAATGAAGCTAATAATGTAATTAAGGTATTATATACAAAAGATTCATTTGATTATGTAATTAAGTATTATGTGGATGAAATAAAAGATGATGAAGATCATTATTTAGGTGAAAGTACAACAAGAAGCGCAGAATTTGGCTCAACAATAAGTGAATTAACAAGTGAGGATTTAAATGATAAGAAGCCAGAACCTGTTGCGGGTTATCAAGATGGTACAACTAATAATTTACCACTCGTAATTACAACAGATGCTACAGCTAATGTAATTAAGGTATTATATTTAAGAGAAGTAATCGGATACGATATTCTCTACTATGTAGATGAAGTATCAGGTGATCCTATACAAACTGTTTCAGTAGATGCTAGCTTTGGAGATGCTATTGATGTATCAGATGCTTTAAATGCATATAAGCCAGAAGCAGGATATCTAGATGGTGAGGTTCAGCCTGGTAGTGCAACAGAAGTTACTGAAGTAAGAGATAATAACAAGGTAATTATTCTTTATAAGAAAGGTTCATATCCTTACACAGTAAAATACTATAAGGATGAAATTGATGAAGAGGGTAATAACCTATTAGGAACTGAAGAACATGACCCTGAAGAATTTGGAACAGTAATTAATGCAGCAGGTGTTAATGTAACATCATTTAAACCAGACGGTTATGAGGATGGTATAGTTGTATCAGGAGACTTAACAATTACAGCTAATGTAGAAGAAAATGTAATCAATGTAGTTTATAGTACAAAGTCAGATGTAGATTACACTATCGAATACTACAAGCAGGTTTATGTAGAAGGTACTGATACAATCAAAGAAGAAATGATTGTAGATCCAATTACAGGCACAGCAAAATTTGAAACACCAATTGAGTACATTCAATCAAATGGTACAACAAGATTTGCTACAACAGGAGAAACAGATAAGTTAACAGTAGATATCGGTGTTTACTTAGAAACAGGTTATAAGACAGAAGTTCTTGTTACAGGTCCAGAGGGTGATAAGCTTGGATTAGAAGACAATACAATTAAGATTGTATATCAGATTGAAAAGTACACAATCACTACTGAGTACTACTTCGATGATGAAATCGATGATAGCAAGACAACAACAACAGATCAGTATTATGACACAACAATTGATGAAGTAACACCAGAAGAAATTGCAGGCTACGAGGTAGATAGAATCGAATATCCAGATTCAGACACATTAACAGATGATGTAACAATCAAGGTATACTACAAGAAGATTGTAGAACCAGAAATTGCAGCAGATGAAGATGAAGTATTACCTCCAACACCAGAATTAGAACCAGAAATTGCAGCAGATGAAGAAATCGTTGAAGAAGTTGCAGCTGACATAACTCAGACAGGTGACACAAACAACATGATTATTTACTTCATAGCAATTATGTTATCAGCTGGTTGCCTAGCAATAACAGGTAACAAGTATTTTAAGAAGGAAGATTAATAATCAGCCTTTTTAAGATAAGAGTTAGATGTAGAAATACATTTGACAAAACATAATTAAGAAATTAATTATGTTACTAATTGGATATAGTGTACCCACACTTATATATATCCTCAAAAAAGGGGCCCTGCCAACAAGACGTTGGTGGGGTCTTTTTTATGTCGTTTTTGTGCAAAAAAGAATACAAAAAAGTTCATATTTAAACAGAATAAAACTATTTTTGAATAAAATTTACCAACTAGTACCATAATCCTATACACATAGTTCTAAAGATGTCTATTTTTTACAAATTGTATCCATAATAATACAATGTTAGCAACATTTTACTAGATATACCCACCATAAGAGGGTATAGGAAAATGTAAATAAAACGTATTATATTGTCTAGTCGGTAAGGTGAAGCTAGATGAGGGATATGGTTTATATTTTCACGATATAGGTCATAGGGAGACAAGAATTTAATATACTTTATTGATAAAAGCAACAAATCATATTTAGGAGGATATATGATAGGTATTACTAAGAAACATAAGAGTAAGAGAATTTTAAGCTTCATTCTATCAATGATTTTAGTTCTTTCAACTGCCCTCGGCGCAGCAGGAACAGTCGTATTAGCAGATGAAGCAACAACTAATGAGAAAGACGTAACTCTTAATAAGACAGCAAAGTTAGTCGATGGTAAGGAGAATACTTGGGATGTGACATTGTCACTTACGGGGGAAGAACCAGACATCACAGAAACTGAAGTGGTTTTTGTTATTGATGTTACAAAGAACGCTAAAGAATATATAAAATCTATTAAACAGGCTGCAAAAACAGCAGCAGAAAGTCTTTTGACAAATGAATATACAGTAGTTGATGTAGTTACTTATAGTGATAGTAAAGAATTAGAACCTACTGTGAAGTGTGAGAATTTAAATGAGTTGAATGCTGCAATTGATAATATTCAATTTAAAAATATCAAAGGCAAATTTATGCAGGCAGGAGTTCATGAAGCTAAAGAGATATTAGATCAATCAGCTGCAGATAACAAAGCAATTGTTCTTTTTTCTGATAGAAAGCCAACTTATGGTTATGAAATTGCTAGTATTAAAATCAATTTAGATAAATATTATAAGAATAAGAAATTTATAGAGAAAAAGCATTCATATTTTTCTCGAGGTTTTTCTCGATTTATAGAAGCTGACCAAGATTATGAGATAACAGCAATGAATTATGAGAAAAGAGTAGGTAAAGGTGATACATCAGAATTAGAAGCATATAGACCACTCGATAGTAACTATAATAAAACATCTAGTGGAGTAATGTATAATAAAGATATATTCATTAAAAATGTTTTAATAAAAGCAATGGAATATGAATCTTCACAGATTACAAAATCTGGATATTTATTATACAGTATTGGCAGTACAGACTCTAATAATGAAGCAGTTAAGGCTTTAGGAGATAATGTTACAAAAGAAATTAAAGCAAATGATACATCTGAAATTACAAATACATTTGTAGCTCTTGCAGGTAGCAAGAAAGAAATAACTAACGCTACAGTAACAGAAGTTGTTTCTGATAACTTCAACTTAGTAAATGCAAGTAACTTAACAGATTCTAATGGAAATCCTGTAATTTATGACGAAGCAACAAACACACTTACTTGGTCAGTAGATACAGTATCTTCAAAGCCTGCTACTTTAACTTATAGAGTAGAAGTTAAGAATGATAAGTTAGCTACTTTAGATAAGAACACAGATTATTCTATTAGTAAGACATCATCAATTAGTTATACTAATAAGAATGGTGCAACAATTAATGATGGTTTCCCAGAAGCAACAGTAAATGTTTCTAAGAGATCTATTAAGCTTAACTTCAATGTAGTTGATGAAAATGGCAATGTAATTACTACAAAAAAAGCTTCTGAGTATGTATCAGGTGATAATTCAAGATCAAGCGAATATAGCTTATTAACATATGCTAAAACATATGTTGTTAAGGCAGATGATTTTACATCTGATAATTATGTATTAAAGAGCATTGATTACAATGGTCATAATTATACAGATACAGATAAGGTCTCAGTAGTTTTAACTGCTGATAATTCAGAACAGGAAGTAACATTTAATTATTATAAGAAAGAAATGTCAAAAGTAACAGTTAATTACTATGAGAATTCATATAGTAAGGATGCTACACCAATTAACACTGAAACTATTGATTTACCAGTAGGTTCAAATGTAACATTAACAGCTGAGCAGATGTCAATGCATAAGCCAGATGGTTATGTGACACCAGCTGCTGTTGATAGCTCAAGTTCAACAGTTGTTACATTAGAAGATTACGAGACAGTTGTAAATGTGGTATATACAAAGGATTCATTCCCATATACAATTAAATATTATAAGGATGACTTATTAGATGATAAAGATCACTATTTAGGATCAGATCCTAAGGATGCAGTAGAATTTGAAACAGTAATTAAGGCAGAAGATGTTGATGTTACATTATATAAGCCAGATGGTTACGAAGATGGTGCAGTACAGTCAACTGATTTAAAAATCACATCTGATGCTGATAAGAATGTTATCAATGTCCTTTACTCAACAAAGGCAAAGATTGGATACGAAGTAAGATATTATCATGATTCAGTAGATGATTCGAATTATATTGATAAATATGTAAATGAAGAAGCAGTATTTGAAACAACAATTGATTTTGATGTAGATCTTCATAAGGGTGAAGGTTATAAATCAGGCGTAATTCAGTCTAATAGTGCAACAACAGTTACATCAGATAGAGACAATAATATTGTATATGTAGTATACGAAAAGGATTCATTCCCATACACAATTAACTACTACAAAAAGTCAGCTTCTGATGAAGAAGTAGAACTTGGAACAGTAACAGGAAGCGCAGTATTTGAGTCAACAATTGACGTAGACGTTAATGCTAAAAAGCCAACAGAAGGTTATAAGGAAGGCGTTATTGTAGAAGGAAATACAACAGTCAAAGCAGGAGAGAATGTAATTAAGGTAGTATACGATAGAGATACATTCGGCTACACAGTTAATTACTACAAGGATTCAGTTTCAGAAGATAATAAATTAGATACTGATCCAGCTTCACATGAAGCTTTATATGACACAGTAATTAAATCTGAAGATGTTGATTTAACAATGTTTAAGCCAGATGGTTACGAAGCAGGTGTAATTGAAACAGGTAACTTTACAATTACAGCAAATGAAGCTAACAATGTAATCAATGTAGTTTACAAGACTAAGTCAGATGTAGATTATACTATTGAATACTACAAGCAGGTATATAACGAAGATACTGATACAATCACAGAAGAAATGATTGGAGAGCCAGTAAAGTCAACAGCAAAATTTGAAACACCAATTGAGTACATTCAGTCAGATGGTGCAACAAGATTTGCCACAACAGGAGAAACAGATAAGCTTACTATTGACCTTGGTGCTTATTTAGAAGCAGGTTATAAGTCAGAAGTTCTTGTTACAGGTCCAGAGGGTGATAAGCTTGGATTAGAAGATAATACAATTAAGATTGTATATCAGCTTGAAAAGTATACAATCACTACTGAATACTACTTCGATGATGAAATCGATGATAGCATGACAACAACAACAGAACAGTACTTTGCTACAACAATTAATGAATTAACACCAGCTGCAGTAGAAGGCTATGAGTTAGCTACTGTTGAATATCCTGGGTCAGATACATTATCAGGAGATGTAACAATCAAGGTTAACTATAAGAAGCTTGTAGTACCTGAGGTTGCAGCAGACGAAGATACAGTAGTAGCGCCAGTTGCAGATACTGTAGTAGCACCAATTGCAGAAGTAGCAGCTGATGAAGATAGTGTTTCAGGCGAAATCACAGGAACATCAGATTCTAATGCAAATGTAATTTACTCAATCGCACTTATGCTTTTAGCAGGTTGTGTAGCAGTAGTAAGTTTCAAGAAGTCTTCAAAGGAAGAAAACTAATTAGAACTTTCTAGAGAACTAAATTATAAATTAGGCCCTTGCCACTTTATGTGGCAAGGGCTTTTTTAACGCAGTCGGAGTACAAGCTCCGACTGCGTTAAACGCTCCGCGAGGATGCGCACGGATTCGGACAGGAATTTGTCTGCAGTAGGAACATCAGCCATTAGAATTTTGCTTCGCAAAATTAGGCTGACGCTAAGTAGCAAACACGGAGTGTTTGCTACATTTGAAGCAGACCCGAATCCGGCGCGCAAGACTCGCGAGCGAGTCTTGATTTGCTAATATTTTTTAATACTAGTTGAATATCAATTAAATTAGTAATAATATATAAATTAATATGAGTGAAAGTAATATAACAATATTATTAATGAGGGGAGAATTTTATATGAAATTATTATTTAGGGGAAGCAGATTAAAAAGAGTGGCATTAACTATCTGCTCTTTTATTTTGATGCTTACAACTGTATTAGCTATTGATTTACAGCTATCAAAAGAAGATGTATTAGCAGCAAAGAAGGCAGAGAAATACATTGATTCAAGCTACGACATTGAATTGATAAATGAAGAAGAGATGATTTATCAAATCCAGATTAATCTAAATAAGAAAAGCAATAAGGCAAGTCAGAAAATATCCATTAATGATTTTCAAGCTTACATTGATGCAGATATGTTTACTTATTCTAATATAGATGGGGATTCTATAAAGATGACTATTAATGGAACAGAATACTCTAATGAAGAGCTAAAGCTTTTAAACACTTATGGCTATTCAAAGAAGGATGAGAAAATAAGCATTAGAGACATTGATGCGTTTGATAATCTAAAGATCACATTTACTATAACACCTATTGATAAGGAAAAGATGAAGGCCGGGGAGACCAACCTTTACAAGACGCTTAAGGTCTCATATAAATATAACTATAAAGAAAGCGGGAAAAGTAAGACACAAAAGAGTGATAAAACATTTTCCATAAATCCCGTTAATAGTATGAAAGTGGCTTACTACAGGGATAAGATTAGCAATGAAAAAGATATTCACTTTGATTACATCTATTACAAGGGAACAGAAAATATTCCTAATGTAAAGGTGGGCAAGGTCTTTAATGCAGACACAATCAATTGCGATAAGCACCGCGATTTGTCTAAGACTATCGGGGAGGACGTGGATGTTATAATTATCGGCAACACTGATGTTTATCCCAATTATTTAACTTACGGTGTTACAGGCCCAAACATTGATAATAATATCGTAACGGTTTTGTATAGATACAAGTATCCCTACGAGGTGGATTATTTCCTTGAAGGGGAGAGTGAGGCAAGCTATATAGTAAAGGCTTCAAGCTATCTAGATGCGGACATTCCATACATGGATAAGGCAAGCGAGCTCGTAAAGTATTCTAAAGCTTTTGAAAATGTAGACGAAGAGGGAACTGTAGAATTATTAGGCACAGGTAAAGTTAGCAAGAATGAAGAAAGCAATAAAGTGAAGGTTACTTTTAAGAAGTCAGAAGCACAGACACAGTCAGAGCCAGAAGCAGCGACAAATCAAGATACCACACAGTCAGAGCAAACCAATCCTGAGGGGGAAGTTGCTGCAAATGAGGATGACATTTTAAAAGATGAAACTGCAGGTGTTGAGGCTGAAGGTGAAGTGGCTATGGAGGTTGCAGCTGAGGAAGTAGATGTCTATGTGGAAGAGAATCAAGTTGCTAGTGCCAAAACAAAGGCAACTTATGAAGTGGCAGCAGATACATCTCAGGTAGGTGATTCAAATGCTACAAGAATGAATCTTTTATTCATAATTAGCATTTTAGCAACTATGGCTGCTGTAGCAGTTTTAGTATATGAGAAAGTAAATGCTAATTATCATAAAGAAAATTAAGAAAGAGATATTAGAGGAAGTAAATAGATAGTAAATTTAAGGCTCATCAAGAAAATTGGTGGGTCTTTTTTCTTTGCAAAACATTTCACTTGGGATTTCATAATTTGCAAAATTGTAGATTTTTTTCAAAAGAAGAGAGGATATTTGTTTTATATGCCTATGGTTTTTAAGATTTTAGAAAACTAAAATTATAAATGAGCAAAAAATAAAGGATTGGAGGAACTACATGGAAAAACAAAAGCTATACGTTAAAATTAACCATAAAGATAACGTAGCTATTGCCCTTAAGGATTTAACTGCCGGCACTGAAATTATGGATGGCGTTGTGACACAATGTGATATTCCACAGGCCCATAAAATTGCCTTAGTTGATTTAAAAAAGGGTGAAAGTGTTTATCGCTATGGAGTAGAACTAGGTAGAGTAAAAGAAGATACTAAAGCTGGTTCGTGGATAAATGAGTATTCCCTTGAATTACCTGAAAGACCTAGTGTAGAGGACATGGAATGGGGAACTAATTTAAAGAAAAAAGAGGATTTGCCAGATCCTATAAGAAAGACATGGCTTGGATATAAAAATAAGACAGGCCCTGCAGGAACTAAAAATATACTTGGTATTAACACAACAGTACAGTGTACAGCAGGTGTTTTAAAGGTTGCAGTTCAGAAACTAAAGCAGGAATTACTTCCTAATTATCCAAATGTAGATGATATTGTAGCAGTTACACATCCATACGGCTGCGGTGTGGCAATTAATGCTAAAGATGCATTTTTACCTATTAGAGCTGTAAGAAACTTAATTCATCATCCTAATTTTGGTGGTGAAATAATGGTTGTTGGACTTGGCTGTGAGAAATTAACATTTGATAAAGTATTAACTCCTGAGGAGAATACTCCTGAAAATGTATTAGTGCTTCAAGACTACGATGGTTACGAGCCTATGATGAAGGCAATTTTTGATATGGCTAAAACTAAACTTGAACGCTTAAATAAAAGAAAGCGTGAAGAATTACCACTATCAGACCTACTTGTTGGTATGCAGTGTGGCGGTTCTGATGCATTTTCTGGTGTAACAGCTAATCCAAGTGCAGGATATGCTGCAGATATGCTAGTTAAGGGTGGCGCAACTGTAATGTTTTCTGAAATTACAGAGTTTAGAGATGGCGTACATATGCTAGCTGCAAGATGTGTAGACAAGGAAGCTAGAGATAAATTAGCTAAGGAAGTTTCTTGGTATGATAATTACCTTGAAACAGGAAAGGTAGATAGAGATGCTAACCCAACACCAGGTAATAAGGCTGGTGGCCTATCTAATATTGTAGAAAAGGCTATGGGAAGTATTGCTAAATCAGGTACATCACCAATCGTTGAGGTTATTGGACCTGCTCAAAAGCCAACTAAGAAGGGTTTAATCTGTGCATGTACACCAGCAAGTGATATCGTTTGTGGACCATCACAGCTTGCATCAGGAATTGGCTTACAGGTATTTATGACAGGACGAGGCACACCTTATGGACTTGAGATTTCTCCTGTAATTAAGGTATGTTCCCGTAATGAAATGAAGAAAAAGTGGATTGACTTAATTGACATTTCAGCCGGTGATGTGGCAACAGGTGAAAAGACAATTGCAGAAGTTGGTTGCGAAATCTTTAATATGATTATTGATGTAGCAAGTGGAATTAAGAAGCCTTATAGCGATGTTTGGGGCTTCCACAATGACCTATGCATCTTTAACCCAGCACCTATTACATAAAATAATGATACAATATAAATAGGAGGTATGGACAATGAAATATGAAGATTTAAAATTAAAGGATGGCTCAACATTTCCTAAACTAGGTCTTGGTACTTGGTATTTAGGGGAGACACCATCAACTTATGAAGAGGAGAAAAATGCCATAATTACAGGTATTAAAGAAGGTATTAAACTTATTGATACAGCAGAAATGTATGGTAATGGTTTATCAGAACAATTAGTAGGTGATGCAATTAAGGATTTTAATAGAGATGATTTATATTTAGTTTCTAAAGTCCTACCATCTAATGCAGGTGGAAGAAAGCTTGAAAAAAGCCTTGATGCAACCCTTAAGCGTTTAGGAACAGATCATCTTGATTGTTATTTATACCATTGGCGCGGATCATTTCCTCTTGATGAAACAGTAGATAGAATGGAGGAAATGGTAGAAAAGGGTAAAATCCTTCGTTGGGGTGTATCTAATTTTGATACAGCTGATATGGAAGAGTTACTTGAGGTTCCTAATGGCCGTAACTGTGTTGTAAATCAGGTTTTATATCATCTAGGTTCTAGAGGTATAGAATATGACCTATTGCCTTATATGAAAGAAGAGGGCATTGGAGTAATGGCATATTGTCCACTAGCCCAGGGTGGTAGCCTAAGAAGACAGTTAATGTCAAATGCTACACTACAGGAAGTGGCTAAAAAATATGATATTAGCGTAATGCAGCTCCTTCTTGCATTTGTAATGCATATTGATAATGTATCTGCAATTCCACGTTCAGGAAATGCAAGTCATGTTTTGGCAAATGCTAAAATGAGGGATATTGTACTATCTGACGAGGATTATAAGCTTGTTTCAAGCCAGTTCCCAGCACCAAATCACAAAACATTTTTAGATGTGGTGTAAGAGCTATTAAAGTGTTATAGAAGTAACTAATGCAAAAAAGAATATTTAGATTAAAGATAAGATTAGGAAATGCTTACTGCATTTCTTAATCTTATTTTAATCTTAGTTACATTTGACTTTAATTTAATTCTTGTATTCTATAATCAAGTTAAGGATATGAAATTCCACAAGCTAAAGAGTAGTGCACACTCTTTAACTAATTAAAGAAAATTATAGACATAACTTCTAGGGAATATTAAAATTAATTATAGAATAAAGGAGATATCATTATGGATAAGTTAGAGAAAGTTGAAAAGATAATTGAAAAGACAGGGGTTAGTTATGAGGATGCTAAAAATGCCCTTGATCAGTGCAACGACGACATTCTAGATGCCATTTGCTTGCTTGAAAAGGAGGGCAAGATTAAGAATAGTTACACAGCAAGTTATACAAGCTTTCCAGGTGGTAATGAAACAGATGAGAAATTTGCTAAGGCACAAGCAGATTACGAGAAGTCAGTCAAGGAAGAAAAATTTAGTGACATATTATCAAGCTTCTTTAAATGGACTAAGAAAATGGTAGATAAGAGCTTTAAGATTTGCCTCTTAGTTAAAAGACGCGGGGCAGAGCTTGCAAAGATTCCACTATTTTTCTTCTTGGTATTAATAATTTTAGGCTTCTGGTTTTTCGTTCCAGTTCTAATTATTGGCTTATTCTTTGAGTGTAGATATAGTTTTGTTGGGTTAAATTCTGAAAAAGTAGACATAAATGATGTATGCGACAAAATGGCTGATGGCGTGGATGATTTTAAGAAGAATATCAACAAGTAATTAATAAGTAATTGATAATTGATAAATAAGTAATAAACAGATTAGAAAAGGGTTTTGATTATGAGTAAGTTGCTAATTATAGAAGATGAAGTAAAGATCGCTCGATTTGTGGAGCTAGAATTAAAACATGAAGGCTATGAGGTGGATTCCTCAACGGATGGCAGAGAAGGGCTTGAGAAGGCACTTACAGGCAATTTCGATTTAATTTTGCTAGACATTATGTTGCCAGGCCTTAATGGCCTTGAGGTTTTGCGCCGCATAAGAGCTAACAATATTAAAACTCCTGTGATTATGTTAACTGCTAGAGATGCAGTAATGGACAAGGTTTCAGGCCTTGATGCAGGAGCCGATGACTACATAACAAAGCCCTTTGCTATTGAAGAGCTGCTAGCAAGAATTCGTGTAAGCCTTAAGCACAATAGCTTTTCAGAAAATGTGACAAATACGGGACATACAAAAGAAAAGCTAGATGTTACATTTTCAATAAAAGGAGTAGATTTAAGCGTGCCAAGACACGAGGTTAGGGTAAAAGGGGATGTAGTGGAGCTTACTAATAGGGAGTTTGAACTATTAAAGACTCTAATGGAGAATAAAAATATCGTCCTAAACCGCGAGCAGCTTCTAAACAAAGTCTGCGGATACGACTATATGGGGGAAACTAACATAATTGATGTCTATATCCGTTACTTAAGAACTAAAATTGATGACAAATACCAGATAAAGCTAATCCAGACCATTCGTGGTGTGGGTTACGCAATAAAGGAATAGAATATGGAAAACAAGAAGAATAAAAAGACCACATCTATTGCAAGAAAGATAAATTGGAAAATATGGCTACAATCAGTAAAACATCTAATTATCATGGATATCGCTATACTTGTAGTTAGTTTTTTTGTATTTATCTACACCGGCCTAGAGGCCTCAGGGCTAAATGTCTACGATGTGGTTAACAAGGTGACAAACTATGAGCAGGAAGTTAATGCCATTAGGATTAATAGGGATGATAGCGGAAACTTCTATAACAGCGCTTATTTATATGTAAATGTAACTTTTAACGATGATAGAGGAACTAAAGAATACAGATATTACATTAGGGATTTTTATAATCCATTTCGTTTGATGGCATGTGTTTGTCTAGTAGCGGAGCTTATTTACATTTTACAGATGACTCTTAATACAAGAAGAATTAGAAAGTCCCTTAGGCCCTTTAACGAGTTGGCTATTAAGGCAGAGGCTTTGGCAAATGGAACGAATGCCGATAGTCTTGAACATCTAGAAAAGGTGCTAATGCAGGCAGATGAGTCGGTTACATCTATAAAAACAGGCGACAAAGATCTTGAGAGCCTAGAGATAGCCTTAAATAGTTTGATTACTAAGATTCAGGAAGCAAAGAAAAGTCAGGTGCGATTTGTATCGGATGCCTCTCATGAGCTTAGAACCCCAATCGCAGTAATTCAGGGCTATGTAAATATGCTTGATAGATGGGGCAAAGACGACCCAGAGATATTAAATGAAGCGGTGGAGGCTCTAAAAAATGAGTCAGACCACATGAAGGAACTTATTGAGCAGCTTCTCTTCCTTGCAAGAGGTGATAGTGGCAGAAATAGCCTAAACAGGCGGGATTTCTTTTTTGAGGAAATGTTACATGAGCTTTGGGAAGAGTCTCTTATGATTGATGAAAAGCATCAGTACAAATTAGATAACTGTGAGGCTATAGAGGAAGTGATAGCAAGGGCTGATGGCCTTAGTGATGAAGCAAGAGATAGGCTTTATGAGATACATTTTCATAAATATAATGGAGATTATGGCATGCTAAAGCAGGCGGCTAGAATCTTCTTATCTAATGCGGCTAAGTACTCAGGGGAAGGCTCAACTATTAGGCTTTCCTATTATGAAAATGCAGAAACGGCCTTTAAGGGTTTCTTAATCCAGGATGAGGGAATCGGCATGAAGGCTAGTGAAGTAGGACATATCTTTGAGAGATTTTATAGAACCGATGGGGTTAGAAATTCGGAAACTGGCGGCACAGGACTTGGTCTTTCTATAGCAAAGTGGATAGTGGATGCCCATGAGGGCAGGATTGATGTCCTTTCAAGAGAAGAGTTTGGAACTAGGTTTATGATAAGCTTTCCTTAGTTATCTTGACTTTGATTGAAATTGATTGCAAATAATCAGATAATGCCCCGGGTTTTACCTTGACGGTCATTGTAAAAGCAAGTAAAATATTATGGTGTTTTGAGGTTTTGATAATCCGCAAGAATTATTAACAAAATCACAAAACACCATATTTTGTCATTTAGACGATAAATTTTATAAAAATTAGGAGGAACGAAGACTATGGCATTAGTTGGAATTGTCATGGGTAGTGATTCTGATATGCCTGTTATGGCTAAGGCAGCAGACATCCTTGAGAAGTTCGGCATTTCATATGAGATGACAATTATCTCAGCCCACAGAGAACCTGACGTATTTTTTGATTACGCAAAGACTGCAGAGGAGAAAGGATTTAAAGTAATTATTGCAGGAGCAGGTATGGCAGCTCATTTACCGGGTATGTGCGCGGCTATTTTCCCTATGCCAGTTATTGGTATCCCAATGCATACAACTTCCCTCGGCGGAAGAGATTCGCTATATTCAATCGTACAGATGCCTTCAGGCATTCCAGTTGCAACTGTTGCAATTAATGGTGGTGCTAATGCAGGTATTCTCGCTGCTAAGATCTTAGCTACATCTGATTCACAATTATTATCAAAGTTAAAAGATTATACTAAAGAGATGAAGGAAGGCGTTCAGGCTAAAGACGCTAAACTACAGGAAGTAGGATATAAGAATTACACAAAGTAATTTACGATAAGTGATTTATAATAAGTAATTTAGGGTAGATTACAGTTGGCAATTTAAAAGGTAATTTACACAAAGAGATTTGTGTGAATGATAGACACATTTGCTTAAAGCTTAGGCAAATAAAAAATTATTTATAAAGAATGAGGTATGAAAATGGATTACAAAAAGTCTGGTGTTGATATTGAGGCAGGTTACAAGGCAGTAGAGCTTATGAAGGAGCACGTTGCTAAGACAATGAGACCTGAGGTACTTGGTGGTCTTGGTGGTTTCTCAGGAGCATTTTCTTTAGAGAAGTTCAAGGGAATGGAAAAGCCTACATTAGTTTCAGGTACAGATGGTGTTGGTACAAAGCTTAAGATTGCTTTCACACTTGATAAGCATGATACAGTAGGTATTGACTGTGTTGCTATGTGTGTTAACGATATTGCTTGTGCAGGTGGAGAGCCTTTATTCTTCCTTGACTATGTTGCTTGCGGTAAGAATGAACCTGAAAAGATTGCAACAATCGTTAAGGGTGTAGCTGAAGGATGTCTTCAGTCTGAATGTGCACTTATTGGTGGTGAAACAGCTGAAATGCCAGGTTTCTATCCAGTTGATGAATACGATTTAGCTGGTTTTGCAGTTGGTATCGTTGATGAGAAGGATTTAATTACAGGTAAGGACATTAAGGCTGGTGACACACTTATTGGTATTACATCAAGCGGTGTTCACTCAAACGGTTTCTCACTTGTACGTTCAGTATTTACAATTACAGAGGAATCTCTTAACACATACTATGACTCACTTGGTAAGACATTAGGAGAAGCATTAATTGCTCCAACTAAGATTTATGTTAAGGCTTTGAAGAGCGTTAAGAATGCTGGCGTTAAGATTAAGGGCTGTTCTCATATTACTGGTGGCGGTTTCTATGAAAATATCCCAAGAATGCTTCACGATGGTGTAAGAGCTGTAGTTAAGAAGGATTCTTATGAAGTACCAGCAATCTTTAAGATGCTTCAGAATGATGGCGACATCGAAGAAAAGATGATGTATAACACATTCAACATGGGTATTGGTATGGTTCTTGCAGTAGATCCAGCTGATGCAGGTAAGACATTAGAGGCTTTAAAGGCAGCAGGCGAAGAAGCTTATGTAATCGGTCAGATTGAAGCAGGAGAGAAGGGAGTTACTGTATGCTAAGAGTTACAGTCTTAGTTTCAGGTGGCGGAACTAATCTTCAGGCTATTATAGATTCAGTTAACAATGGAACAATTAAGAACACAAAGCTTGTAGGTGTTATTTCTAATAACGCAGGGGCTTATGCACTTGAGAGAGCTAAGAAGGCGGATATTCCAGCTTTTGTAATCTCTCCTAAGGACTACGAATCAAGAGAAATCTTTAATGATGCTCTTTTAGCTAAGGTTAAGGAACTTGATACAGATTTAGTAGTACTTGCTGGTTTCTTAGTTAGAATTCCAGAAAAGATGGTTCATGAATATTCTCATAGAATCATCAACATCCATCCATCACTTATTCCATCATTTTGTGGAGTAGGTTACTACGGACTTAAGGTTCATGAAGCAGCACTTGCTAAGGGTGTTAAGGTTTCAGGTGCTACAGTTCACTTTGTAGATGAAGGCATGGATACAGGAGAAATCATTTTCCAAAAGGCTGTTGAGGTTAAGGAAGATGACACTCCAGAAACTTTACAAAGAAGAATAATGGAAGAGGCTGAATGGAAGTTACTTCCAGCAGCAATTAATAAGATAGCTTTGAATAGTTAACCTGTGTTTAGGTTAATTTACGGGGCCAAAGGCTTTGGCCTTTGACCCCTATTTTTAAGTAAAATCTTTTGTTTAAATCAAAATCGGAATTTGGGAAGGAAAAATTATGAAGGTTTTAGTTGTAGGTAGCGGCGGAAGAGAGCATGCAATTTGTTGGAAATTATCTAAGAGTGCTAAGGTTGATAAGATTTATTGTGCACCTGGTAATGCAGGTATTGCAGGCCTTGCTGAATGCGTTGATATTAAGGCAATGGAATTTGAAAAGCTAGTAGCATTTGCTAAGGAAAAGGAAATTGACCTTACAGTAATCGGAATGGATGATCCTTTAGTTGGCGGTATCGTTGATGAATTTGAAAAGGAAGGTCTTAGAGTATTCGGACCTAGAAAGAATGCAGCAATCCTTGAGGGTAGCAAGGCATTTTCAAAGGACTTAATGAAGAAATATAACATTCCAACAGCGGCTTATGAAACATTTAATTCAGCAGATGCAGCTAAGAAATACTTAGAAGAAGAGGCAGAATTCCCAATTGTACTAAAGGCTGATGGCTTGGCTTTAGGTAAGGGTGTTTTAATCTGTGAAACTAAGGAAGAGGCTCTAGCTGGTGTTGATGAACTTATGCTTGATAAGAAGTTTGGTTCAGCTGGTGATAGAATTGTCATTGAAGAATTTATGACTGGTCGTGAAGTTTCAGTTCTTTCTTTCGTTGATGGTAAGACTATTAAGATTATGGCTTCAGCTCAGGACCACAAGAGAGCTAAGGATAACGACGAAGGCTTAAATACAGGCGGTATGGGTAACTTCTGTCCATCACCTTTCTATACAGATGAAGTTGATGACTTCTGCAAGAAGTATGTATATCAGGCAACTGTAGATGCTATGGCTAAGGAAGGCAGAGAATTCAAGGGAGTTATCTTCTTTGGTCTTATGCTTACACCAAAGGGACCAAGAGTATTAGAGTATAATGCAAGATTTGGTGATCCAGAAGCTCAGGTTGTTCTTCCAAGAATGAAGAATGATATTGTGGATGTATTTGAAGCTTGTATCGATGGAACACTTGATAAGATTGACTTAGAGTTTGTTGATGATGCTTGTGTTTGTGTAGTTTTAGCATCAGATGGCTATCCAGTTTCATACAAGAAGGGCTTTGAAATCAAGGGTATGGAGAAGTTTGAAGGAAAGGATGACTACATCCTTTTCCATGCTGGAACTAAGTTTAATGAAGAAGGCAAGATCGTTACAAACGGTGGTAGAGTTCTTGGTGTAACAGCTCTTGGCAGTAGCCTTAAGGAAGCAAGACGTAAGGCTTATGAGGCAACTGAGTGGGTTGAGTTTGAGAACAAGTACATGAGAACTGATATAGCTAAGGCTGTAGAGAATATGTAATAAAGGCTTTTTGTGAGAGTGGCTGCAAGGCAGCCACTCTTTTTTTATTGGGCTGAGGAGTAGTGTGAGTTGGGGTTTGTTTGGGAGTGAAGTGGGGACTGGGAGTTGCTGTGTCCTTGGGCGTGAAGGGGGGATAGGGGTTGCTGTGTGTTTGAACTGAAGTGTGACTGGAAATTCTTGCAGGCAATTTAGCGAGTTTCCCTTTTTACCTGTATTGGGGAAGTTGTTGTTTTGGGGTGATACAGTCAATTGGCTATATTTATAGAATTGGGGGTATCAAACTTGCTTTAATTTTTTAACAGTTACGGGTAAAGGAAGAAAAAAGTAAATATAACTGTAGTGGGGTAATGAAAAGAATTTAATAAGCTACGGGTAATCCTAAAAAATTGATAAGTTGATTGTAGAGGAACTAATCCAACTTGCTAATTAGTACTGAAAGAATACAGTTAATTTGTGGGTTTTAAAGGATTGACTGTATAGTGAACCGAAAAGCCCTATAGGCCAATACATTCAAATAAGAATTCTTGGTGAATTACCTGTAGGACTTAAAAATCTTAAACTTTCTCTCATACAGTCAACTAAAGAAAAATAATGCTTTACCTGTAATACTTAAGAAACCTTTTGAATTAAAAAATCAAAGAACGGTCATTGACGACATATGGAAAAAAGGACACCCCCGAAAAAAACCCACCACACCATCTCAAAATCAATTTCCCCAATCCCCTTGACATATCTGTTTATAGAGTGTATATATTAATATATACAGTAGATGTACACAGCGAATACAGCTGTTAGAAATTGCAGCATTTGCTGCAATATCTACTACACAAACAAGAAGGAGTTTATATGATAGAAATTAGGGATTTAAAGAAGAAGCTTGGTTCTATGGAGCTTAATATGTCTCTTACAATTCCAGAAGGCTATATATGTGGTCTTATTGGTAGGAATGGTTCTGGTAAGACAAGCTTGCTTAATTTAATAACAGGTTTAATGAGTCCGGATGAGGGCAAAGTAGTAATAGATGGATTAGAATATGATAAAGATAACAAGGGAATTTATAGTAGAATCGCATTAGTATCTGAAGATGGTTTATTAGATGAGTTATGTTCAGCTAGGGAGAATGGCCTTCTTTATGGGAGATATTATACAGGATTTAACATGACTAGTTTTCTATGTTTACTTAATAAGTATAGAGTTAATCCTAATATTGCTATTGATAAGTTATCAAGAGGTGAGAAGTTAAAAGTACAGTTTGCCTTTGCAATTAGTACAAGGCCTAAATATTTAATTCTCGATGAGCCATCAGCTAACTTTGATCCAGAATTTAAGAAGGCATTTCATGAAGAAATAAATAAGTTAATGTCAGATGGAAAACATACAGTTATATTTGCAACTCATATAACTTCTGAAATAGATAGATTAGGAGATTATTTATTATTCATACATGAAGGAAAGAAAGTCTTTATGGGAGATTTGGAAAGCTTTAGAGATAAGTATAAGTTAGCAGTAGGAGAAGAATTCTATATAGATAGATTAACGAAGGAAGCACTTTTATCAAAGGAAGTAAATAACTATTCTACAAGAGCTATGTTTGATATGGACTTAATTAATATAGATTTAGATGAAAGATACATGAATCATTTAGAATTTAGCCCAGCAACAATTGAAGACTTTATGTATTTTTATACCAAGGAGGCTAATTAATGAAAGAAAAATTAAGAGTATATTTATCAGGATTTAAATTAAGAAAAATACTTTATGATCGTGGCCTTGGAATTTGCTTTATATGGCTAATAATAGTTATAGATAGAATGAATGAATATGGTGATGAATTTTTTTCAAACTCAGTGCTTTTAGGTTTATTTGGGGCACTATTACCCATGTTTTTAATTGTAGCTTCTATGTTTTTTCACAAAATAAACTATGACAAGGTATTTTATCTTTTGCCAATGACATTAGAAGAGAGAAGAAAAACCATAGTATCTAATTATTTATTTACTGTATTGATACATTTAATTATAGGAATTATTCCTTTATGCTTTGTTTTAATAATGGCTAGAGTAAACATTTTTACAGCAACTTTTATGCTATTAAACGTGATAATTTTAAGTTTTATGATTATACCAAAGGGCTTTAATGAATATGTTTCCGTAAGATTTGTAATGGTGGTTGTAGCATGTTTTATAACTCAACTAATTGAGGTGGATATGTTTTATGAAACAAGAATATCAGTGCATGTGTTTATGTGGCTTATAATGTGTATTTTCATTATACCAATGGCTTATAGCTGTAAGAAAAAAATAATAGAAGAATTTGATTATGCCATGACTTATAAAGAAATAAAAAAGGCTAAGTAGAGGTGATTATATGGATTTGACAATAAAGATATATCCCCAAGGCACTCTTGCAATTTACGAGCAGATAGTGATGCAGTTAAAGAATGCCATAGTTTCAGGGAATTTAAAGGCAAATGAAGCACTACCTTCAATTAGACGCCTTGCCGCAGATTTAGGCGTAAGCGTTATTACAACAAAAAGAGCTTATGAAGAACTTGAAAAGGAAGGGCTTGTAAGGTCAGTAGCAGGAAAAGGCTTTTATGTATGTGAATATAATACAGATTATTTAAAGGAGAAACAGCTTATGACAATTGAGAAAATGACACAAGAAGTTATAGCAGAAGCTAAGGCTGCAGGACTAAGCCTAGAGGACTTTCTTGAAATGATAAAGGCACTTTATGACTAAGGACTTTGAATAAATCAGTATAAAAGGATAGGATATTATGAATAAGATACTTGAACTTAAAAATGTAACTGTTAAAAATAAGAAATTCAAATTAGAAAATATAAATTTTGCCCTTGAAAAAGGTTATGTTTACGGCCTAGTTGGTGAAAATGGTGCAGGTAAATCTACTCTTCTTAAATCCATTTATTTTGAAAACTGGCCATACAAGGGAGATGTTTTATTTTCCGGATTTGATATAAAGAAGAATAGAAGATCCGCAATGGATAAGATAGGCTATATTTCAGAAGATTTTAGCTTTATAGATGATAGAAGTATGGCTGAAAATGCTAGACTTTTTTCTATGGCCTATAGTGATTTTGATAAGGAAATATGGGAAGAAATGACAAAGAAATTAGGAATTAATTTAAACACTAATTATATGGATTATTCTAGAGGTGAAAAGATAAAAGCCCAGTTAGCTTTTGCATTTGCCCACAAGGCAGAATTATTAATTATGGATGAAGCAAGTGCAGGTCTTGATGCAGTTTTCAAAAAGGAAATGTATGACTTAATTAGAGAGGGCTTAGTTGATAGCTTAACAGTTTTATTAACTAGTCATGATTATGAAGAAATTAAGAGAAATACTGATTTCTTCGCAGTAATTAAAGATGGAGTTTTAGGTGAATTTAAAGAAAATATAGAGGAGGCGGCAGATGAATATCTTTAAAAATAAAGAAATGTGTGAGATTGAAGATTTTATAGAAAAAGTTAATGAGAAGGCTAGTTATAAGCTCATTCAAAGAATTCTAGCTTATGTATTCACTAGTTTTTTTATTATAATTTCTCTTATATTTGTGTGCTCTACAGAAGAGCTAGGTGTTATGTTTATTGTAACTTATATGTTTTATTATTTGGGGAAAATGTTTTTTACTAACTATAAAAGAGTTATTATGCGTGATAGGAACTCTTCGGTTCAGCAACTAAGATTATATAAAGTAAACACAATACATCAGTTGATTTTATTATCGCCTTTTAGCATTAAGAACTATATAAAATTATGCCTTTATAATACAGTGAAAGTTATATTATGGACATCTTTAGTTTTCTTTTTACTATTAGGATTCTATTTCCTTACTGGTGCAGTTACTATTTATCCTATGAGGCTATTAATGTTTCTTTTTGTAAATGTATTGCTTCTTGTTATGGAGTTAGTAGACAATCTTATTATAAAATTTGCAAATTAAAAGACTTGACTTAAGTCCGAAACCGTACTAATATAAATGGTACGGTTTCGGACTTTTTGTTTTAGTTAAAGAAATCGGCTAGGAAGAATCTTTAAAGGAGGATTTATAAGAATATGGAAGTTAAATTTAAAAAACTCAATGAACTTTTTGGTAAGACTGATATAGCTTATCATGAAGCGTCTAAGAAATTAGGACTATCAGATAGTTATTTTAATATATTATATGTGCTTTACGAGATGGGAGATGGTTTAAGCCAGAAGGAAATTTGTGATATTACAGGTCTTACTAAGTCAACGGTTAACACGGCGATAAAGAAGATGGAAGTTGATGGCTTGCTTAAATTACAAGCTATTGATGGTAAGAAGTTTGGATTATATTTAAGTCCTAGTGGAAAGATATTACAAAAAGATACTGTAGTAAAGATTATTCAGATTGAAAATGAAATCTATGATAGCTGGACTAAAGAAGAACGAGAATTAATGGAAAGATTAAATGAAGATTTCTTAGTGCAGTTTAAGAAGAAAGTGGAAAAATTATAAACTAAGTTTTGAATAAAAATGACTTGATTAATTTTGAATAAAAAGGACATAGGAAGAAATTTAGGAGGAAATTATGACAAAGAATATTATTAGATTATCAGATCATTTTGATTATAAGAGACTGCTTAGATACAGTCTTCCATCTATGTGTATGATGGTTTTAACCTCGATTTATGGTGTGGTAGATGGCTTGTTTGTATCTAACGTAGTGGGTAAAAATGCATTTGCAGCAATTAATCTTGTAATGCCAGTTTTAATGATTCTAGGTGGTTTTGGTACTATGTTTGGTACTGGTGGTACAGCTCTTGTTTCAATGACACTAGGTCAGAAAAAGGAAGAACTTGCAAATAAATATTTTTCAATGGTTATTGAAGTTGCAGCCTTGGTGGGTGTGACTTTATCAGTCATTGGCTTTATACTAATGCCAAGAATTGTAGCCCTACTTGGAGCTTCAGATTTAATAATGGAAAATGCCATTAATTATGGAAGAACTGCTATTATTTTCTTAGTGGCACTTATCCTTCAATATGCTTTCCAAAGTTTTATGACAGCGGCTGGAAAGCCAAAGCTTGGTTTGTATGTTACAGTTGCAGCAGGACTAACTAATGCAGTTCTTGATGCTGTGTTTATCTATATATTTAGATGGGGCGTTATTGGCGCAGCCCTTGCTACAGGCATAGGTCAGACTGTAGGTGGCGTTATACCTTTGATTTATTTTATAAGAAAGAATACAAGTAATTTAAGAATAAAAGCTACAATGATTAAGATGGATGCTGTTATAAAGTCTGCTTTTAACGGCCTTTCAGAACTTATGACAAGTATCGCCTCATCTATTGTAAGTATGGTTTATAATTTACAGCTTATGAAATATGCTGGTGAAAATGGAGTGGCAAGTTATGGAGTTTTAATGTATGTGCAGTTCATTTTCATAGGAATTCTTTTTGGTTATACTTTGGGAACTACACCTATTGTTGGCTATCATTATGGTGCTGGCAATAAGAAGGAACTTAATAACTTGCTTAAACGAAGCCTTAAATTAGAGTACATAGGTGGAGTTGTGCTATTTATAATTGCGCAGTTACTTGCAAAGCCAATTTCTTTTGTCTTTGTAGGTTACGATGCAGAATTATGGGCATTAACAATACATGCTTTTAGGATTTTCTTATTCGCATTCTTGTTGGCAGGAGGTAACATTTTCATATCTTCATTCTTTACAGCCTTAAATAACGGCCCGGTTTCAGCCCTTGTTTCTACTCTTAGAAGCTTGGTTTTTGAGCTTAGTTCCGTAATAATTCTTCCATTAATCTTTGGACTTAATGGTATTTGGGGCGCTGTGGCAGTGGCAGAACTTGCAGCAACAGTAGTGGCTTGGAGCTTGCTAATAGGCTTTAATAAGCGTTACGGTTATTTTATAAAGAAGGATAGTACAATTTAGTTTGCTAACACGATAAATTAAGTCTAGAAATCTTAAGAGCTTTGTTGTAGAATATATAGGACTAGGCGATAGTGCAAAGTATAGATGAAATAAGAAAGGATCCGAAATATGAAGATTACATCAGTTAAGGGTACTAACGATTACCTACCTAATGAAGTGGAAATTAGAGATTATTTACAGAACGAAATTTTACAGACATACGTTGCTAACGGATTTGAACATATTACAACACCAGCTATTGAAGATATTGAAAACCTTGATAAGTCAGAGGGTGGCGATAACTTAAATCTTATTTTTAAGATTATGAAGAGAGGCGACAAGCTTGATAAGGCTATTGCTTCAGGCGTTAGCTCAAAGAATGAGAACGTCCTTGCAGATATGGGTCTTAGATATGACTTAACTCTTCCTCTTAGTAGATATTTTGCTAATAATAAGGAAAAGTTATCTCTTCCAATGAAGTGTATTCAGATGGATAGAGTTTATAGAGCTGAAAGACCACAGAAAGGTCGTTTAAGAGAATTTGTTCAGTGCGATATTGATATTATTGGTTCAGACTCAAGAGATTCAGAGATCGAGCTTATCCTTACAACAACTAAGGCTTTAAAGAGAATCGGTATGAAGAATTTTAAGGTTAAGATTAACGATAGAAGATTACTTAGAGCCTTCCTTTCAAACTGCGGTTTTAAGGATGAAGATTTAGATAGTGTTTGTATTACATTTGATAAGATGGACAAGATCGGACTTGAGGGCGTTAAGGCTGAATTAGTTGAGAAGGCTTTTGAAGAGGCTGCAATTGCTAAGTTTACAGACTTCTTAACAGGTGTTTCATCACCATCAGAGATTAGCCTTGAATCAGTTGAGGCAATTTTAGAGGATAAAACTCCAGCAGATAGCTTAAAGTACATCATTAACACAGTTAAGGAGATGACTGCAGGAGATGATAATAGCTTTGATGTAGTATTTGATTTATCTTTAGTTAGAGGTCAGGGTTATTACACAGGTACTGTATTTGAAGTAGAAAGCATCGACTTTAAGGGCGCTATTGCAGGTGGTGGCCGTTACGATAACCTTATTGGTAAGTTCCTAGGTCAGCAGGTTAGCGCTGTTGGTTTCTCTATCGGTTTTGAAAGAATTTTCTCAATCCTTATGGAAAACGGCGTAGATGCTAAGTCTCGTCCAGAAAGAATTGCTATTATGTATGATGAGGGCGAAGTTGTTAAGGCTTATAAGATTGCTGAAAAGTATAGAGCCGAAGGCAAGAGCTGCTCACTTTATCTTAAGCCTAAGAAGATGGGTAAGTTCCTTGGAAAGCTTGAAGAAAGAGGATATAAGGGCTTCGTTAACGTACAAAATGGCGAGGATATTAGCTACTTTGGCGAAGATAAGTAATATTTCCCTTATGAAAATGTATTGCTTTTAAAATTTAATTATGTATAATGGTTTATGTTCATCGGAGGATGTGTAAACGAAGATTACGCGCCGGATAAGATGACAGATTTATTTCTGTGTGTCTTTTCCGGTGCTTTTTTATTTTCACATTAGATAAGAGACTAAATTAAAACAAAGAGAGGTAATGTATGGATTTATTAACAGGAAAAATAAGCAAGATTTATTTTAAGTACTTAGCAGCGGCATTTGGCAGCGCTCTTATAGTTTCAATTTATGCCTTGGTAGATACAATCGTAATCGGGCGATACGAAGGACCAAACGGTACTGCGGCGGTAGCTAATTTCATGCCCATGTGGTCAATAATGTATGCCCTAGGAATATGTTTTGGTATAGGTGGCTCTGTGCTTTTAGCCCATAAAAGAGGTGCAGGTAAATTTGAGGAATCTAATAAGTACTTTACAACATCAGTAGTTCTTTCAGTAATTGCATCAATAATTATTTTTATTGTATATAATATTTGGGATAGACAATTACTATATTTATCAGGTGGTAGAGGCGCAGTTCTTGATTTATCGACTAAGTATTGTTTTTATATAGCATTTGCTTCACCACTTTTCATCATTGGGCAAATGTTAATCCCCCTTGTAAGAGTGGATGGAAAGCCCTTTATTACCACAGTAGCCGTAATGGCAGGCGGTATTTTTAACGTCTTTGGTGACATTTACTTCGCCTTTGGCCTTGATATGGGTATTCTTGGCGCCAGCCTTGCAACTGCCATTGGCCAGCTTATTTGCGTGTTGATTTTACTTGCTCATATTTTATTGGGAAAATGTAATCTCAAACTTAACTTTAAAAACTTACATTTACTAAAAAGAATCGGACAGGTTATATCCACAGGTAGCGCTACCTTTATTGTAGATATTGCCATTGGCGTTGTAACAATCCTTGTAAATAACCAGATTATGCGCTATTCAGGAGAGACAGCCCTAGCAGTTTATGGCGTAATTAGTTCTTATGTTACTGCTGTACAGTCAGTAAGTTATGCAGTAGGCGAGTCAGGACAGGCAATTATCTCAACTAATTATGGTGCTGGAAATGCTAAAAGAGTTATTGGGGCAAGACGTGTAATGTTAACAACTGCCTTAGTTGGTGGAATTTTCTTTTGCATAATTGCAATGCTTTTCCCAAACGCAATACTTAGATTATATATGAAGCCAACTGCTGAAGTTTACGCAATTGGTGCAGGAGCTATAAGACTTTATTGCCTAGATTTAATATTTCTTATGTTTAACATCGCTTCAACTTACTATTTCCAGGCAGTTAATAGATTAAGCGTATCCCTAGTAGTTTCCCTAGCTAGAGGCTTCTTTGTAAATGGACTTTTAGTTATGTTACTTCCACTTATCTTTGGAATAAATGGTGTGTGGATTGCAATTCCTATAGCTGAGTTAATAGTAGCAATTTATGTAGCATTTATGCTAAGAAAGAAGTTGGTGATAAAATAACTTTTGAATAAAAGCGACATAAAAAATGAATAAAATAGACATAAAAAAGGACATGCCATAGAACATATGGCATGTCTTATTTTTTCAATACCTACTAAAGAGCTTATGGAAAATGTATCCCCAGCCGTTTTTCTTAATTTTATATTTCTCATGCACTTCCTGATATTCTTCAGCGTGATAAGTACCATTAAGAAGAGACTCTTTTAACTTCTCAAATTCATCCTCTTCCTCATTACCCTTGTCCTTATTTAATTCGGTCATAATACCTGCAGTAATGATACCACTTGGCATGGCAACCATGGCGATTCCAAAGAAAGAACTAATCATGGCAATGAAGCGACCAAGGTCTGTGACGGGATAAATATCGCCGTAACCAACGGTTGTAAGAGTAAGACAGGACCAGTAAGCAGCATCAAAGAAATCCCCGAAACTATCAGGCTCCATGTTAAACATCAGGGTAGCAGAAATAAGAATGTAGGCTACCGCCAATGTAAATACGGAAGCAAGGGCTCCTTTCTGGCTCTTTAACACATTTTTAACTAGTCGAATTGTTCTTGAATATCTGAAAATTCTAAAGATTCTTAGTAATCTGGCAAATCTAAAAATTCGAATAAGAGTTGAGGTATTACTAAGAATTGTAAAGGCTGGAAGTATGGAAACTAGGTCAATTATTGCCCCTATGGTGAAGGGATATTTGGCAAAAGAAATTGGTCTAAAATCGTTAAATTTAAAGTCGGCGGTGCAAAATCTTAAGACATAATCAAAGATGAAAATGCCAGCAACCACCTTATCTAAAATGCTAAGACCTGGTGTTGAGTACTTAAAGGCAAGTGGCACAATACCAGTAATTATGGATATAAGCATAATCCAATCGTATAGATTAAGCTTAGAGGTGTTATCTGTAACTGTTGGTTCGATGGCATAGAAAATGTTTTCTCGAACGATATGAATCTTGCTAGATGTGTTTATCTTCATAGTTATCCCCCGTTATAAGTCCCTATATATTTTCCTTCTCGAATATCTAGAAAGTATATCGGAAAATTTAGCCTAGAATTTAAGAAGAAATTTTTGTGTTAATCGGACAAATTAAAAAATATGTCGAACATACTTTCTATTTTTAGATGACTATGCTATAATTTTTCTTAGCGATACTAACTAGAGATTAACGGGAGGGTTTATGGCTTTACAGCTCATTTTTGGCGGCTCAGGTGCCGGTAAGTCAACATTTATCTATCAGAAGATCATAGATGAATCTATCAAGAATCCAGAGAAGAATTACATTATTGTTGTGCCAGAACAGTATACAATGGCAATTCAGAAGAGAGTGGTAGAATTACACCCTAATAAGGGTATTTTAAATATTGATGTTGTGTCATTCCAAAGACTTGCTTTTAAGGTCTTTGAAGAGGTTGGAGGAGTTAATTTTCCAATCCTTGATGATACAGGTAAGAATTTAATTATAAGAAGAGTTTTAGAGCAGAATAAGTCTAAGATGTGCTATTTTGCTAGTAATACAAGCAATACAGGCTTTACAGAACAGATGAAGTCTGTTATTTCTGAGCTTTTACAGTATGACATTGATAAGGATAAGTTATCTAAGATTAGAGAGGATGTTAAGGGAGATACTGTCCTTAGCTATAAGCTAGAGGATATTGAACTTATCTATAATGGCTTTAAGGAATTTATTGATAAGAGCTATATAACAAGTGAAGAGATTCTAGATGTTTTATGTCGTGTGGCTGAGAAGTCTAAGAAGCTAAAGAATACCAGTATTGTTCTTGATGGCTTTACAGGTTTTACACCAGTTCAGTACAGACTTATTAGAATTCTTTTGAATATAACAGACATGCTTTATGTGACATTAACTGCAGATGTATCTGAGAAGATGAGTGTTTCTAAGGGTATGGAGAACATTTTCTTTATGACTAAGGATTGTATCTTTAAACTTCATGAAATCTGTGATGAAGAGCATGTGGAGATGCTTGAGGACATTAAGCTTACTAATAATTATCGCTTTAAGGATAATAAAGAATTGGCCTTCCTTGAGGCTAATTTATTTAGAAAGAAGAGGGCTTATTATAAGGATGAGGTAGAGAATATTTCTATCTATTCGGCTAATTATCCTAAGGATGAGATACATTTTGCAACTAATGAGATCCTAAAGTTAACAAGACTTTCAGGTCTTCGTTATGCGGATATTGCCATTGTTACTTCAGATATGGAGAGCTATGGAAAGCTTACAGCTAATATCCTAGAACAGAATAATATACCTTATTTCCTTGACTATAAGAGACATGTTAGCTCTAACCCTTTAGTTGAGTTTATTCGTGCTGCCCTTGAAATTGTAACTAAGAACTTTAGTTATGATGCGGTTATGCGTTATTTAAGAACTGGCATGACAGGACTAGCAGTAGATGACATTGATTTAATTGATAACTATATTAGAGCTCTTGGAATTAAGGGTAATAAAAGATGGGTCAATCCTTGGACTAGAAAGTTTAGAGGTCGTGTTAATGAAACTGACCTTGAAAAGTTAAATGCCCTAAGAGAAGAGATTATAAGTCCTTTAGTTAGTCTAAAGGAGAGCTTTAAAGAAGCTAATGGCAATGTCCATGCTTTAACTCTAGCCCTTTATAATTTCTTAGTGGATTCAGACAGCGAGAGAAAGATTATAGAACTTGGTAAGGATACGGATTACAGCGAGGAGTTTGAGAAGGTTTATGCTCTTGTAATTGACCTTTTAGATAAGCTTGTAGAACTTCTTGGAACAGAGAAGGTATCAATTGCAGAATACGTTAAGATTCTTGATTCAGGCTTTGAGGAAATCAAGATTGGTCTTATTCCACCAAGTAATGATTGCGTAGTAATTGGTGATATTAACAGAACAAGACTTGATAACGTTAAGATTTTATTCTTCCTTGGTGTTAATGATGGCTTAGTGCCTGCTAGATCTGATACTAGAAGTATCTTATCAGAGACAGATAGAGCAAGCCTTGAGGCAATGGATATTACTCTTTCTCCAACAAGTAGAGAGAAGGCTTTTGTTCAGCGTTTCTATCTCTATCTATTTTTAACTAAGGCATCTTCTAAGCTATATATTACTTATGCCAATAAGAATACAGAAGGTAAGTCAATTCTTCCTTCCTATATGATTAGAACTCTTAGAAAGATGTATCCAAGGCTTGAGGTTAAGTATGGTGCGGATATTGATTACAATAATTTCTATCTTACATTTCCAAAGTCAGACCTTAGCTTTGATGATGAGAGTGTTATTGATGCCTTGGCAGCAGCCCAGGCTCTTAGCCTATATGGCAAGGAATTAAAGGGTAGTGTAACTTCCTTTGAGGATTATGAAAGATGTCATTATGCCTATTTCCTTCGTTACGGTCTTAAGTTACAGGAAAGAGAAGAGTATTCTTTTGAAGTTAAGGATTTTGGTACCATCATTCATGGAGCTCTAGAGCACATCTCTACTGAGATTGTTAAGAGAAAACTATCTTTTACTAATCTTACTGAAGAGCAAAGACAAGAACTTGTTAAGAAGGGAATGGAGGCAGCAATCGATGAGAATGCTAAGTCACTTCTTACAGATAGCAAGAGAAGTGAGTACCTAATTAAGAGAATGACAGATATAGTGGATAGGTCTATTTGGACTATTGGTAAACATTTAGCTACAGGCCTATTTAAGCCAGATATGTTTGAAGCTGGTTTCTTATCAGATGTAGATAAGATGCCAGATGGCGTGCGTTTTCTTATGAATGGTAAGATCGATAGAGTAGATGTTTGCGAAGATGAAGATAATCTATATGTAAGAGTTGTAGATTATAAGTCAGGTAAACAAGACCTTGATCTGTTATCTATTTACTATGGCTTAAAGATTCAGCTTATTACCTACCTAAAAGAGGCAATTGAGTTAGAGAAGAGACATTACAAGAAGAAAAATTATGTTCCTGCAGGAATTCTTTACTATAACGTGGATAATCCAATAGTAGAGGCTAATGCTAAGGATCAGGATAATATAGATGATGCAATGCTTGAAGAGCTTAAGATGAAGGGCGTAGTTAATGACAACGAGCATGTCTATAACCTTATGGAGGACATGACAGATAAGACTAGCGCTATTAGTATTCCTTTAAAGCTTAAGAAGGATGGCAGCCTTGCTAAGACAAGTAAGGTAATGTCAACAAAGCAGTTAGAATTATTATCAGACTACACAACTAAGGAGAACATAAAGAAGGCCAATGAAATCATAGAGGGTAATATTGAGATTAACCCTTATATTAGAGGCACTAAGACAGGATGTGATTATTGTCCTTATAAGTCTATTTGTGGTTTTAGTAGTGACTTATCTAAGAAGGGCTTTAGACGATTAGCTAACTTAGAGGAGAAGCTTATTTGGCAGAATATAAAAGAGGAACTTGGAGAATCAGAAGAAGAGGAAGGAATGAATCAAAGTGGCAAAGAGTTGGACTAGTGATCAGTTATTAGCAATAACAGAACGCAATAAGAATATATTAGTATCCGCAGCAGCTGGCTCAGGTAAGACAGCTGTACTTGTTGAGCGTATTGTATCTTTGATTACAAAGGATCCTATCACAGATATTGATAAGTTTGTAGTAGTAACCTTTACAAAGGCAGCAGCAAGTGAGATGAAGGATAGAATTAGAAAGGCTTTAGAGGATTTGCTTGAGGCAGACCCTCTTAATACTAACCTTTTAAAACAGCAGACTTTACTTAATAATGCTCAGATTACAACTATTGATAGTTTTTGTCTTTGGATTATTAAGAATCATTTTTCTGAAATTAATCTAGATCCAGGCTTTAGAACTGCTGATCAGGGAGAAATTAAGCTTCTTGGGGCTGATGTTTTAGATGAGTTAATTGAGGCTCACTATGAAAGTCAGGACAAGGAATTCCTTGATTTAGTAGAGGCTTATGCAACAGGTAGAGATGACACTAAGATTAATGATTTAATTGAGAAGGTTTACGAACTTGCTAGATCTAATCCATGGCCAGATGAATGGTATGAGCAGGTTTTAGATGTCTATAAGTCTATAGAATCTGATGGTGAGAATGCTGCCATAAGCGATTGTCTATCAAGTATTGTACTTTCTCTAGAAGGTTATAAGGATTTATATGAAGGCTTAATTGACATTTGCCAAAGACCTATGGGACCTGAAAAGTATACCTCAACAATTCAGGGAGAATTAGCGGGAATTAATGCCTTACTTGAAACTCATAACCTTAAAGAATTTATTGAAAAATTACGACTATTTAAATTTGATAGAATGCCATCAATTCGTGTAAATGGCGATATAGATGAATCTTTAAAGAATCAGGTTACGGAATCAAGATCAGATTTTAAGAAGTATATCGATAAGCTTAAGGAAATTTTTTCAAGAGACTATGAGGGTTTAATTGATGATGTTAAGCACTGCTATTCTTATGTGAATACAATAATCAAGCTTGCAAGAGAGTATAATGAGGCCCTATCTAAGGTAAAGAAGGATAGAGGTATTATTGACTTTAATGATATGGAACATATGGCTCTTTCAATCCTTATAAAGAAGGAAGAGGGAGAGATTGTCTATACAGATACTGCCAATGAACTTGCAAAGAATTTCAGATACATAATGATTGATGAATATCAGGATTCTAACATGTTACAGGAAGTAATTCTAAATGCTGTTTCTACCGTAAGATTTGAAGAAGAACCAAACAATGTCTATATGGTAGGTGATGTAAAGCAGAGTATCTATAGATTTAGACTTGCCTGCCCAGACCTGTTCATTGAAAAGTATGACAGTTATAGCCCTACAGATGTGAACTTTAAAAAGATAGAGCTTAAGAAGAATTTCCGTTCAAGAAAGGAAGTACTTTTTGCAACTAACGATGTCTTTTTAAATGTGTTTAATAAGGCTTTTTGTGGCATTTCCTATACACCAGAGGTGGCACTTAATCCAGGTTTTCCATACCCTGAAAATTCTAATGCCCCAGAGGATATTTATGAGAATAGTCCCGTAGAGATTCATTTAATAGATGGTAAGGGCGTTGACTTAGTAGATGATTCAGAAGAGGATAATCCTAACATTGATGGAGCGAAGGAGCTAGAAGAGGGAACTTATAACAACAAGGAATTAGAGGCTCTTCACATCGTGTCTCTTGTTAGAAATATTGTTAATAGCAATCAATTAGTTTTTGATACAGATTTAGGACAGTATAGAAAGGCAAGCTACAGAGATATTGTAGTTTTAGTTAGATCTAATAAGAACTGGTCAGATAGCTTGGTTAATGTCCTTATGAATAATAATATCCCAGCTTATAGTGATTATAGCGAGGGTTACTTTAATGTAAGAGAGATTAGTGTGCTACTTAGCTACTTAACTATTGTAGATAATCCGGTTCAGGAGATTCCATTGTCAGCATCCCTTCTTTCTTACTTTGGTGGCTTTAATTCTTCAGACCTTGTTAACATTAGAATTCTTGGTCGCTACCTAAAGAAGGAAAATTGCCTTGAGCATCCTAACCTTTATCATGAGATGCTTGCAATTAATGCAGAGATTGATGGTGTGCTTGATGAAGATTTAGAAGGCATTAGCCATGATGAAATCCTAAAGCTTAACGCCAAGATTGAGACTTTCCTTAGGGAATTAAACACTTATCGTAAGAAGTCTAATATTGAAAATGTATACGATTTACTCTGGGATATTATTTATAATTCAGGCTACTATGACTATGTAGGTACAATGCCAGCAGGTAAGCGCCGCCAGCTTAATCTAGAAATTTTCCTTGATAAGGCAGCAGCTTATGGTAAGACAAGTTATACAGGTCTATTTAACTTCTTAAGATATATTGAGCGTTTGAAAAAATTCGACATCGACTTTGAAGAAGGCTCAACACTTTCAGAAAATGAAGACCTAGTTCGTATTATGACTATCCATAAGAGTAAGGGCCTAGAATTCCCTATTGTAATTATGGCTGCTATGGATAAGGGCTATAATTTAACGGATTCAAAAGGAACTTTAATCCTAGATTCTAATCTTGGTATGGGTATGGATTACGTAGAATTAGAGACTAGAACTAAGACAAAGACTATCGTTAAAAGTGCTATTAAGAATAGAATCGATAGAGAAGCAAGAGCAGAAGAGCAGCGTGTATTATATGTTGCCATGACTCGTGCTAGAGAAAAGTTATATATGGTTGCAGCCCTTAAGGATGCAACTAAGACAATAGAAGAGGCCACAAAGCAGGCAGAACTAGTTAATAATGCAAAGGGTTTTAGCTACATGCAGCTTAATAAACAGAGTAGCTATCTAGACATGGTTTTACCAGTTGCCCTTTTACCTAAGGAGAATCTAACAGGGGACTTTAAGATTGATGTTATTCCAGTTGCTGAGGTTGTTGAAAATGCTAAATCAGACGCAGAGGAAATCGAAACAACAATCACAAAGGAAGACCTTAAAGCTGGTAGCCTTCCACCACTTCCAGACTATGTAATAGATCCAAAGGCAGAACGTCCTGTAAAGGTAACTGTTTCCGCCTTAAAGAAGATGCAGGCAGATGAAGACTTTGATAGTGAGGCAATGTCTGTGGTTAAGGAAGATTACGAAGATGAGTTAGAAGTTGGTGCGCCAAGTGATGAGTCTGAGTTATCTATTGAAGAAAGTTTAGATTCAAAAGAATCTTCTAATTCCTTAGAGCAGCCAGAAGAATACGAGAATAAATACGTTCCTAACTTCATTAAGAATAAGCAGGAAGAGCTTGTGGCTACTGAAAGAGGTAGCGCATACCATAGAGTATTTGAGTGTCTTGATTATAGTATGGTAGGAAGCCTAGAGGAAGTTAAAGAGAATATCAAGAAGATGCTTACAGATGAGAAGATAAGCATGGCAGAATATAAAAGCGTTAAGGCAGAAGACATCTATAAATTTACTAAGACAGATATTGGTAAGATGGCAGCAGCTGCTAGTGCAAAGGGCAAGTTAAAAAGAGAACAGCCATTTGTGTTTGATGTGGATGGACAGCTAGTACAGGGTATAATCGATATGTATATGGTTGAAGATGATGGCATAATCATAGTAGACTATAAGACAGATAGAGTACGTTTCGGAAAAGCAGGAATTGAAGAATTAAAGAAACGTTATAAGATTCAGTTAGATTACTATGCTATGGCTATAGAGCAGATTACTGGACTTAAGGTATTAAGAAAGGTGATTTATTCAGTAGGCCTTGGCAAGGAAATTGAGCTTTAGTCTAGGAGGTAGAGATATGAAGGTTTATTGTTATAGCAGATGTTCAACATGCAAGAAGGCCCTAAAGTGGCTAGATGACAACAAGATTAGTTATGACTTAATTGACATTAAGGAGAACAATCCAGATATTAAGACCCTAAAAGAAGCCTATGCTAAAAGTGGCAAGGAGTTAAAGAAATTCTTTAATACAAGCGGCCAGCTCTATAGAAGCATGGAACTTTCTAAAAAGCTAAAGGATATGTCAGAAGAAGAACAGCTAAAGCTCTTAGCTACAGATGGCATGTTAGTAAAAAGACCATTAGTTATTACAGAAGATGCCGTATTGCTAGGCTTTAAAGAAGAGGAATGGCAGAGTTTAAAGTAAAGAAGATGATATAGTGAATAATAAGATTTTAATTAAGAGAGCTTATGAAAATGTATCAGAAACCGATGGAACTAGAATACTAGTAGATAGACTTTGGCCAAGGGGTAAGAGTAAAGATATTCTTCAACTAACTTCTTGGGAAAAGTCTATAGCTCCATCTAATGAGATTAGAAAAGCTTTTAATCATGAGCTAGAAAAATATGATGCATTTAAATTAGCGTATGAGAAGGAACTAGAGGAGAATGAAGAGGCAAAGGCCTTTATAGAAAAGTGCAAGAAATGGCTTAAAGAGGGTAATTTGACTCTAGTTTATGGAGCAAAAGATGAAGAACATAATAATGCTGTCTTGTTAAGGGATTGGCTATTGCTTAAAATGTAGGAAACTGAAGAATAATAGTTAAAGGAGTCGTTGCATTTTAATTGAAATATTAAATTAATGTGATAATATAATATATAGAACAATAAAAAAAGACTTGTTACCAAGTCTTTTTTTATATGCGCACAATGCGCTCCAAATGGTGTTTTCGGATAAAATCCTTATTTGCACTCACCTGTTAATTTGTACAGATGAATTATAACAAGTTAAATTATTAATGTCAATAAATTTAAGGGAGGAATTATGGAAAAAGAATATTATTTAGGACTAGATATGGGAACAAGTTCAGTAGGATGGGCTGTAACAGATAATAAATATCGAATTTTAAGAAGAAAAGGTAAAGATTTATGGGGGATTAGAGAATTTGAAGAAGCGAGTACTGCAGCTGAAAGAAGAACACATAGAATTTCTAGAAGAAACAGACAGAGAGAAGTAACAAGAAGGGCTTTAGTAAAGTCTTATTTTACAAATGAATTAGAGAAGGTAGATTCTAACTTCTTAATCAGATTAGATAATAGTAAGTATTATGAAGAGGATAAGAATGAAAAACTAAATAGTCCTAATGCTATCTTTGATGATAAAAACTATACAGATAAAGATTATTATAAGGAATATCCTACAATTTTTCATTTAAGAAAAGAATTAATTGAAAATAATCATGCACCTTATGATGTAAGATTAATATATTTAGCAGTAATGAACTTATTTAAAAGAAGAGGGCACTTCCTTAATTCTAGTTTAACTATAGAGAATGCAAGTTCAAACATAGAAATTAATGATGCTTATAACGAATTTATTAGCACAATTGATGAAACTATGGTTGGAGACCTATCTTTAGTATTTCCACATGATAATGAAATAACTAATGAGTTGCTTTTAAATTTAAGAGATACATTAGCATCATCAAAATTATCTAGAAAAGCAAAAAGTGAAAAAGTAAGAGAACTTTTAAAAGTTGATAAAAAGAGTAAGAGAGAGATAGAGGTCATTAATGGTTTTGTTGGTTTGCAGGTAGACTGTAATAAGCTTTTTGATATAGATAAGACTGATAATGAGATTAAGGCAAAGTTTTCAGATTTTTCATATTCAGAGTCAGAACCAGAAATATTAGAAAAACTAGGTGATGAATATGCTCAAGTTTTATTAGCTATTAAGAAAATCTATGATATTGGAACACTTGTAGAAACACTTAGAGGCAAGAAATATTTATCATTTGCTAGAGTAGAGGATTATGAAAAGCATAAGAAGGATTTAGCAATTCTTAAGAAGTTAGTTAAAACACTTGGTCCAGAAGCCTATGATGAAATGTTTAGATCAGAAAAGGCAGGTTCCTATAGTGCATATGTAAATTCTAATAATAGTGATAAGAATGAGGGTGAATCTAAAATCAGAAGAGGTATTAGATCCGATTATGATACATTCCGTAAGTATGTGCAAAAGGTGTTAAAGAATGTAGAAGATTGTGAGGATAAGCAGTATATTTTAGATTCTATTGAAACTGAGAACTTTATGCCAAAGCAGTTAACGGCAGCAAATGGTGTTATTCCTAATCAGCTTCATGCCGCAGAATTAAAAGTTATACTTGATAATGCATCAGCTTATCTTGATTTCTTAAATGATAAGGATGAAAGTGGTTTAACAGTTAAAGAAAGAATTTTAGAGTTGTTTACATTTACATTGCCTTATTATGTTGGACCAATTTCATCTAGTAAGGATTCTAAAGGATGGGCTATTAGAAGAGCTGGAATGAATACTAAAACAATATATCCATGGAATTATAAAGATGTTATTGATGTTGAAAAAACTAGAGCAGAGTTTATTCAGAAAATGGTAAGAAAATGTACATACTATAGAGAAGAGCAGGTATTAGCTAAATCATCAATGAAATATCAGAGATTTGCTGTATTAAATGAAATTAACAATATCAGAATTGATGATGTAAGAATTGATAATGAATTAAAGCAGAAACTTTATAATGAGGTTTATAAAAAGGGAAAGAAACCAACAAGAAAAGCTGTTGAAAAATACTTATTTAATAATGGAGTTTCTAAAAACGCAACTATTACAGGTATAGATAAAGAAATTAATAATGGACTTACTAGCTATGGTAAGTTTAAGGAAATATTTGGAGAGGATATTGAGAAAGATTCAATCAAGACAGTAATTGAAGATATCATTTTTAGATGTACTATATTTGGTGATTCTACGGAAATGCTTAAGGATTATATCGGTAAGACATATCCTGAGACTCAGTATCCAGCTTTAAATGAAAAGAATATTAGAAAGATTGTAAGTTGTAAATTTAAAGATTGGGGTAGATTATCTGCAAATGTTCTAGACTTAAATGGATGCAATAGAGAGACAGGCGAAGTGTATTCTATTTTAGATGCTATGTGGGACACTAATAATAATTTTATGGAATTGTTACACAGTGATAAATTTGATTATAAAGAACAGTTAGAAGCTATAGAGGATAATGCTATTAAGACTTTATCTGAAATAACACCTCAATTTTTAGATGAGTTTTATTTTAGTGCACCAGTAAAAAGAATGATTTTACAAACAAGTAAAGTTATTAACGAAGTTTGTAGTGTCATGAAATCTGAACCAACTAAGATTTTTATTGAAATGACAAGATCTGATGATGAAAAAGGTGACAAAGGTAGAAAAGATTCGAGAAAAAATGATCTATTAAACAAGATAAAAGAAGAGTTTGATAATAAGGATTATTGGACAAATCTTGTCAATGAGGAAGCTAAATCAGGACGTCTTAAATCCAAGAAAATGTATCTATACATTAAACAGATGGGAATGGATATGTATTCTGGTGAAGAAATTGATTTAGATTATCTATTTGATGATAGTAGATATGATATAGATCATATTCACCCACGTCACTTTGTTAAAGATGATAATTTAGAGAACAATTTAGTTCTTGTAAGTAAGAATGCTAACCAAAATATTAAGAAGGATTATTATCCTATACCAGACACTATAAGAACTAATCCTAAGGTAAGAGCTTTATGGGAAAGATTACATGAGGCAGGTTTGATTAATGATGTTAAGTATGCAAGACTTAAGAATAATCAGCCATTTACAGAGGATCAGTTAGCAGGATTTATTGCAAGACAGTTAGTAGAAACAGGACAAGCAACTAAGGGTATAGCAGATATATTAAAGATGACATTACCAAATTCTAAGATAGTTTATTCTAAGGCAGGTAATGTTTCTGAATTTAGAAAAATATATGAGTTTAGAAAGTCAAGAATAGTTAATGAATTCCATCATGCTCACGATGCCTATCTTAATATTGTAGTTGGTAATGTTTATTTTACAAAATTTACAGATAGTCCTAGAAACTTTATTAAGAATGAATATGAAAAGGATAAGGAAAAGAATAACTATCATTTAGCTGTAAAAAAGATGTTCCAATATAAAGTTGAACGTAATGGTTATGTTGCTTGGTTACCTGAAAGAGAAGGAGCTGACTATGAGCCAACAATTAATACAGTAAGAGAGATGATGGCTAAAAATACTCCTATTCTTACAAGACGTAGTTTTGAAAAGCAAGGAGTAATTAATAAGGTAACACTTTATGGCAAGAATAAAGCAAATCCTGAGAGTTATATACCTTTAAAGACAAGTGATCCTAAAATGGCTGATGTTACAAAGTATGGTGGTTTTACTAGTGTTAATATTTGCTATTATTTCCTAGTTGAACATGAAGTGAAAGGTAAAAAGATAAGAACTATAGAATGTTTACCAGGATATATGCAGAAGAGGGTAGAAGATAATCCTAATGAACTTGAAATGTTTTGTGAAAAGGAATTGGGCTTAAAGAATTTTTCAATAAGATATAGAAAGATTAAAGTTCAGTCATTATTGAAGATTGATGGTTATTATGTGTATATAACAGGAAAGACTAATAAACAGTTTATTATTCAGAACGCAGTGAACTTTAAAGCTTCAGTTGATTGTTATGAGTATATTTCGTATATTGAAAAATACATAAATGAAGGAAAAAAGAAAGAAGAATTAGACTACGATAAGAATGTTAGCTTATATGAGATAATCTTAAGTAAGTTGGAAAAAACACTATTTAAAAATAGAATAAATAGTATTTATAAAAAATTATTAGAGAAAAAGGAATACTTTGAAGAATTAGAAATAAATGATCAAGTAGAGGTTTTATATCAAATAATACAATCTTTAAGTATAAAAGGTTCTGATTGTGATTTGACATTATTGAAAGAATCAAAAAATGCAGGAAAAATGTTAATATCAAAAGAATTAACAAAATATACTGTGTTTAAACTTATCAACCAATCACCAGCAGGAATCTATAAAGATCAGGTTGTTGATTTAAAAACTGTATGAGTTGGAGAACAGTAGTAATAAGCAATAGTGCTAAACTAGATTATCAAATGGGTTATATGGTTGTTAGAAGAGGCGACGTTGTTAAAGTTAATGTTGATGAAATAGAGACATTAATGATTGAATCAACGGCTGTCTCTTTAACAGCAGCCTTACTTAATGAGCTGGTGAAAAGAAAAGTAAAAGTTATTTTTTGTGATGAAAAACATAACCCGTCATCAGAATTATTGGCTTATTACGGTGCACATGATACAAGCGCAAAAGTTAGAAAACAAGTGAACTGGAGTACTGATATAAAAAGAGCAGTATGGACAGAGGTTGTTTCAGATAAGATTAGAAAGCAGGCTGAACATTTAGAAGAAAAATGCTTACACAAAGAATCTGAAATGCTATTCAACTATATTAAAGAGATGCAATTCGGTGACGCAAATAATAGAGAGGGACATGCTGCTAAGGTTTATTTCAATTCATTATTTGGTAAAGAGTTTTCTAGGTCAGATGATAATAGTACTAATGCAGCTCTAAATTATGGTTATACAATAATTTTGTCAGCGTTTAACAGAGAAGTTGTAGCAAATGGTTATTTAACACAATTAGGAATATTTCATGACAATATGTTTAACTCATTTAATTTGGCATCAGATTTAATGGAACCATTTCGAATTTTGATTGATAGAATTGTTTTTAGGATGAATCCAGAAAAATTTGAACATGATGAAAAAATGGAAGTGCTAAAGGTCCTTCAAACAGAAGTTAAAATTGCAGGAAAAGCTGAATACGTAGATAATGCAATTAAAATATATTGTCGTAGTGTTTTTGATGCTTTAAATGATAATGATGTATCATTAATTAAATTTTATAATTATGAATTATAGGTATATGAGAGTTTTAGTGATGTTTGACTTGCCTGTTTTAACAAGCAAGAATATGAAAGATTATAGACAGTTTAGAAAGTACTTGATTAAATCAGGCTTTTTGATGATGCAAGAATCTGTATATTGTAAACTTGCTCCTAATTCTGTAGCAGCTGATTCTATAGTTGATAATATAAGAAAAAATAAACCACCAGAAGGCTTAGTTCAAGTGCTAAAAGTGACGGAAAAACAATTTTCTAAAATGGAATATGTTGTTGGTGAAAAAAGAAAAGACATTATAGATTCAGATGAAAGGTTGATTATTTTATGAGAATAATAGAGTCTGATTTAAATATTAATGTAGATCTAGCTGAGAATAAACCAGTATGTTTAGTTGTAGAAAATAGAAAGTGTTATTCTGACTTACTTAATCAATTATGGCTAATGGATATTGGAGATGTTAATGATATAAGAATTTCTGAGAATGAAGATGAATTAAAGTTTTCTAAAATTGGAAGTGTAATATTAAATCCATATTTGCTAGATGCCAATGATAAGAAAATATTAAATAGGATATATCAAGAAATAAATGATATAGCTATAAATGATAATGTTAATGAAACATTAAAAATAAAAGAGCAGATAATTTCTTATATGGAAAATCTAATAAACTCAGTATCATATCCTTTGATGTATAATTTGGATTTTGATATAACAGTTTTGTTGAAATTATTATCTACGAAAATAGACGATAATTGCGATTCTTTGTTAGAGAGGATTATTAGTTATGTTAAATTGTATCATCAGGTTTTATCAACAAAACTTTTTATTTTTGTTGGTTTAAAATTATATCTTTCAGATGATGATATTGTAAGTTTATATGAAAATCTTAAGTATGAAGATGTTTATTTACTAGATATAGAAAATAAGCAATATGGAATACTTGAATATGAAAAAACATTTATTATAGATGATGATAATTGTATAATAGATGTGTAATGAAAATGCAAATTAACAGCATATACCAGTATGTTAAGTTTGTGGACGACCTCATGATTTGAGGTTTGAGAACCTTGTTAATTTGTATATGACTTAAACA
>NZ_FNHZ01000001.1:695714-948718 GCF_900103815.1 Lachnospira pectinoschiza
CTGAATCAAAAACGATACATGAGCTGTTTGAGAACCTTGTTAATTTGTATGTTTATAAGAGGTGATAGTATGGAAAATATGAAATATAAAATTTATTTATATGAACTGAAATATAATATAGATATAAATAAATGGGAGTTGGAAAAAAATAATGGAGAATCTTATATAGAAAAGGTATATAGTGATCCGTTTGAGGCTTCTTATATTTGTGACGAATTAATTAATGCTTTTTATGATATGGATAAATTGGCACCAAGAGCGAAAGAACCTGTAGTCATACCTGAAATTAGAGTTTATAAAGGGAAAACTATGTTTAGAAAATTCCATTGGAGAATGTTGCATAAGTTCTTTTATAATAGTGAAGCACAGTATGAAGACATGAGATTTATAAGCGTATTTGACATATTAGTTATGAATAATAAACATATTGATTTAGATTGTAATTCTATTAAAGTTGATGAATATGAAATATCATGGGGCGATAAATTGTTTGTGGTGAATGGGGAAAATATGCAAATTAATGAATTTGATTAGTATAGTTTTCACACTAGCTTGCAAATACCCTATAATTAGATTAAGATAAACATCTGCAAATTAAGAAGATTAAAGAGGAATTTTATGAATACAGGATTTTTACCAATTACAAAACAGGAGATGCTAGATAGAGGCTGGGATCAGGTGGATTTCGTTTACGTTTGTGGCGATGCCTACGTTGACCATCCTTCTTTTGGTGCATCTATTATTACAAGAGTACTTGAAGCTAACGGTTATAAGATTGGCTTTATTGCTCAGCCGGATTGGAAGGATCCTAAATCTATAGATGTATTTGGCGAACCAAGACTAGGTTTCCTTGTTTCATCAGGAAATATGGATTCTTTGGTTAACCATTACACAGTAGCTAAGAAGCACAGAGGAACAGATGCCTTCACACCAGGCGGCGTTATGGGTAAGAGACCAGATAGAGCCGTAACTGTGTATTGTAATCTGATTCGTCAGACTTATAAGAAAAATGCAATCATTATCGGTGGTCTAGAAGCTTCTCTTAGAAGAATGGGTCATTATGATTATTGGTCAGATTCCGTAAGACGTTCCATTTTACTAGAGTCAGGCGCTGATATTATCAGTTACGGAATGGGGGAGCATTCCATTGTTGAAATTGCAGATGCCCTAAATTCAGGGCTTGATGTAAAGGATGTCACTTTTATAAAGGGTACAGTTTATAAGACAAGAGATGAAGATAGTATTTATGATGCTATTAGACTTCCGGATTTTGAGACTATCGAAGCTGATAAATTAGCATATGCTAAGAGCTTTGCTATTCAATATAAGAATACAGATCCCTTCCAAGCAAAAACTATGTATGAGTGTTACGGCGGAAAGACCTTTGTAGTACAAAATCCACCAGCACTTCCCCTTACTGAACTTGAAATGGATGACGTTTACAAATTGCCATATATGAGAGCCTATCATCCAAGTTATGAGGCAGCAGGCGGAATTCCTGCCCTTCAGGAAATTAAGTTCTCTCTAACTTCTAATAGAGGTTGTTATGGTGAATGTAATTTCTGTGCTTTAACAATGCATGAAGGTAGAATTGTTCAGGCAAGAAGTCATGAATCTATTATTACTGAAGCTAAGCAGATGATAGAAGACCCTGATTTTAAGGGATACATTCATGATGTAGGTGGTCCAACAGCAGAGTTTAGAGCACCAGCTTGTTCAAAGCAGATGACTAAGGGTGCTTGTGTGGGTAAGCGTTGTCTTTATCCAAAGCCATGTATTAATTTAAATGTGGATCATTCTGATTACTTAAAGCTTCTTCGTAAGCTTCGTAAATTACAGGGAGTTAAGAAGGTTTTTGTGCGTTCAGGCTTTAGATTTGACTATGTAGTTGCTGATAAGAATAAGGATTTCTTAAAGGAACTTTGCCAGTATCACGTTAGTGGACAGTTAAGAGTAGCTCCAGAGCATATCTCTAATAATGTCTTATCCAAGATGGGTAAGCCGGGAGTTGAGATTTATAATGAATTTGTAAAGGAATTTGAGAAGGTTAATGAGGATTTACACCTTAATCAGTTTATTGTGCCTTACCTTATGTCCTCACACCCAGGCTCAAAGTTAGAAGATGCCATAATGCTTGCTCAGTATCTAAAGAAGAATCACATTTCTCCAGAGCAGGTACAGGATTTCTATCCAACACCAGGTACAGTTTCAACAACAATGTATTACACAGGACTAGATCCATTTACATTATTACCTGTATTTGTTGAGCACAACCCTCATAAGAAGGCTATGCAAAGAGCACTTATTCAGTACTGGAAACCTGAGAATTACGACTTAGTAAAGGAAGCATTAAAAGAAGCTGGTAGAGAAGACCTTATTGGCTTTGGCGAAGAATGCTTAATTCCACCAAGAAAGATGACTTACACTTATAAGATGGGTAAGCGTGGAGATAAGAAGACTGATGCAGGAAAGAAAGCAGCTTTGGCTTCATCTAAATCATCAAACTCTAAGAGTGGCGGCACAAAGCATAATAGCCACGATAAGAATTCTCATAAAAATGTATCAAAGCATGATGGCTTTAAAGAAAACTCAGCTAGAAAAAAGAACGATAAAGCTAGAGATTCTAAATCAAAGACTAGAAGAAAAAGATAAGAAAAAAAGATAAGAAGAAAAAGATAAGTAGAGGAGCTTTTGAGAGTAATCTCATTGGCGCCTCTTTTATTTAGCCAATTAGTGTTAAGTTTATATATACATTAAATAATAGAATAAAATTGACAATATACTAAAAATAACATAAAATTAAATTAGATAAAGGATGTGAAAAATTAAAGAGATTAAGAGCTGATGTGAGAATTTTTTAGGGGGCTTTCTTATGAATAAGCGTACTTATAAAAATCAAATTAGCGTTTTCAAAGCATTGATAGGACTAGTATTAATGCTTTCTTTTGCTGTGCAGTTTTGTCTTAGTGATACATTTGCAAAGACCAATGATTACAGCGGCATTACAAACAGCAGCCAGATAAATGTGGAATTTAAAAATGGAATCTCAACAAGTCTTGAGGTTAGGGCTATTCTTCCAAAGGATTTGACGGTTTCCTATACGATAAATAACGTGACAACTGAGACCACAGACTTCACCCTTGAGGATGACATCGTGGCGCCTTTAAAGGGAGATTTCACCATCACAGTAAAGCTTGGTAATGTAACTAAAGTGGTGGTTGCAGCGCTTGATATTACTAATGATGAAAATGTAAGTCAGTATATCAACTCCAAATTAGAGACGGGAGATATCTCCCTATCCTTAAATGTGAGCAGCCAAACAGCAGATGCGAGCACAAACTCAAATGAGAGCGCAAGTTCAGATGCGAGCGCAAGTTCTGCAAGTTCTAGCTCTACAAGCACATCTAGCTCTACAAGTACATCTAACCTTGAAAGCTACAACCTAACTCTTAATACCGACAGTGCCAGCCTTATAAAATACGCTCTTACAGATTCAGAGCTTACCAGTGTTTTGGAGGGCACAAAGCTAACTATTGCTCTTGAAATTGACATTTCAGATACTGAGACTAATCGCTTAACTAAGGGTGGACAGGCCATTGAGGCCTTGCTTTCAACTAGCAATAAAGCCCATTATTTTAAGGTAAGTCTATATAAGATTTTTGATGATGATTATGAGAATAAGATTTTGGTGACAGAGCTTGATTCTCCCGTTAGCTTTACATTTTCAATACCAGAAAGTCTAATGAAGAAGGCGAAGAGCTTCAGTTTGGTTGCAAGTCATACTTTAGAGGACGGGACCATAGAGACCTTCGAGCTTAAGGACATGGATGATAATGAAAATACATACACAATCTCTACTAGTAAATTCTGTACCATGGCTTTTGTCTATGAGCAAAGACAAGAGATTGCAGCAAATGAGGACCTTACACCAAGCACAACTACTAATGAGGTGACTTATAACACTCCGCAAACTAGCGATTTCGGACACATTTTCATAATGATAATAATGGGAATTGCCATAGCTTTAATGCTTGCTATCTTTGTTAGAAAAGAGCTTAAAAACTAGTAAACTAGGATTGATTGTAGGAAAATATTTTCTTGAATATTCACTGTTGCTGATATATAATAATATACGCGATTATTAGAAGTTTATGTAGAAAGAGCTATGCGAGATAGCTAATAATCATAGAATCAAGTAAACTTTAATTAGTTTGGAGGATTAGTGAATATGAAGAGAACATATGCAATTAAAATTAAGAGTTCTAAGCTCCTTAAGACAGAAGAGCAGATTAAAGAAGTAGAAGATAGAATTAAGGAAACAGCTAGCGAATGCAAGTCTGTTGAATTATCTGACGAAGGTAAGATCGCTACAGTTGAAGTTGAGAAGATTGAGGATTTCGTTCCTGCACTTAACGCTGTAGTTAATGTTTTTAGAAAGATTGATGATAAGTCTGAAGTTTCATACAAGTTTGGATTAAACAATAACTAATAGAATCAATCTTACTTGATAGATTTTATAAGCCTGCAATCAAAGTTGCAGGCTTTATTTATGAAAGGAAATTACAATGGCTGATAAGAAGTTAATTGAAGAAATCAATAAAAGAAGAACCTTTGCGATTATCTCCCATCCCGATGCTGGTAAGACAACTCTTACAGAGAAGTTCTTGCTTTACGGAGGAGCTATTAATCTTGCAGGTTCAGTAAAGGGTAAGAAGACTGCTAAGCATGCGGTTTCTGACTGGATGGAAATCGAGAAGGAGAGAGGTATTTCAGTTACATCATCTGTTTTACAGTTTAACTATGATGGTTTCTGCGTTAATATCCTTGATACTCCTGGACATGAGGATTTCTCTGAGGATACATATCGTACACTTATGGCAGCAGATTCTGCAGTCATGGTTATTGATGCCTCAAAGGGTGTTGAAAAGCAGACAATCAAGCTTTTTAAGGTTTGTGTAATGAGACACATCCCAATCTTTACATTTATTAACAAGATGGATAGAGAAGCTAAGGATCCATATGAATTATTAGATGACATTGAGAATGTACTTGGCATTTCTACTTGTCCAATCAACTGGCCAATCGGTTGCGGTAAGGAATTTAGAGGCGTTTATGATCGTAATGAGAAAAATGTATCTCTATTCAAGGCTGCCATGAATGGTCAGAAGGAAGTTGAAACTGAAGTTTTATCAATTGATGATCCAGCACTTCTTGGTGAAATCGGTGATAACTTCATGGAGAAATTACAGGAAGACGTTGAATTACTTGATGGCGCAAGTGCTGAATTTAACTTAAAGGAAGTTCAGGCTGGTAACTTAACTCCAGTATTCTTTGGTTCAGCCCTTACAAACTTTGGTGTTCAGACATTCCTTGAGCACTTCCTTGATATGACAACAACTCCACTTGCAAGACATTCTTCAGAAGGCGACATCGACCCTGTAGAAGAGGACTTCTCAGCATTTGTCTTTAAGATTCAGGCAAATATGAACAAGGCCCACAGAGATAGAATTGCCTTTATGAGAATTTGTTCTGGTAAGTACGAGGCTGGTATGGAAGCTAACCACGTGCAGGGTGGCAAGAAGATTCGTCTTTCTCAGTCAACTCAGATGATGGCTTCAGAGCGTCATATTGTTGAAGAGGCTTATGCTGGTGATATTATTGGTGTATTTGATCCAGGTATTTTCTCAATTGGTGATACAATTTGTAAGTCAAGCAAGAAGTTTGAATATGACGGTATTCCTACATTTGCTCCAGAACATTTTGCTAGAGTAAGACAGATGGATACAATGAAGAGAAAGCAGTTCATTAAGGGTATCAACCAGATTGCCCAGGAAGGTGCTATCCAGATTTTCCAGGAATACAACACTGGTATGGAAGAAATCATCGTTGGTGTAGTTGGTGTACTTCAGTTTGAAGTTCTTGAATACAGACTTAAGAATGAATATAACGTAGATATCAAGCTTGAGACTCTACCTTACGAATATATTAGATGGATCGAGAATCCAGAAGAGGTTAATGTTGACCGCTTAGTTGGAACATCAGATATGAAGAAGATTAAGGATTTAAAGGGCAACCCATTACTTGTATTTGCTAACAGCTGGTCTGTTAACATGGTGCTTGAGCGTAATGAAGGACTTAAATTATCAGAATTTGGTAAGAATAATTAGCTTGGTGCCAAGTCTTGTGAGTTAGACTTTGATTTAATGTGTGGCTAGGAGAGAATAATGAGCGAGAATAATAGACTAGTAAGCGTAGTTGTACCAATTTACAATGGCGCTAGCTACATAGATAAATGCGTAACTAACCTTCTTAATCAAACTTATAAGAATCTAGAAATTATAATGATTAATGATGGAAGTAGTGACAATAGTTTAGAGCTTTTAAAGGGATATTGTGCGAAATATCCAAACATCAATGTGATCACTAAAGACAATTCGGGAGTGAGTTCTACAAGAAATCTTGGCATAAAGATGGCCAAGGGTGACTATATTTATTTTTATGATGTGGATGATGATATTGAAGCAACAACCATTGCAGACAACATGGCCCTCATTGGCGACAAGGACGTGGACATTCTCTACTTTGGTTTCTGGTATCACATCCTATCTGAGAATAGAATAAAAGAGACCAATATTAAATCGGCTTTTGAAGGAAATGGACATGAATTCTTTAATAATGCCTTTACCGATTTAATGCAAAACGAGGTCTTAAACTCACCATGGAATAAGCTTTATAACAGGAATTTCCTCATCTGGAATAAGATTAATTTTGATGAAAATTTATCTATATATGAGGACATCCTCTTTAACATAAAGGCTCTCGATAGAGCGAATTACCTTATGGTAAATCCAAAGCCATACTATCATTATATGATTCAGGCTTCAGGAACAGCCCTAACTAGATTTCATGAGAACAACTACGAATCGGTAAAGAAGATTCACATGGCTGGCATAAACTATGCCAAGCACTACAAGGACAATGCAGAGGTCATTGCCCACTATGACAACATGTTTATCGACCAAACCGCTTCGTTTTTAAAACAGCTTGTGAATAAAAAGGACATTGATAATGCAAGCAGAGACAAACTCATGGAAGAAATAATCGATGATGATTATTTCATTGCAATAATCAATTCCGTTGAAAATCTAAATAAAAGAAAGGTCTTTTTAAAGACCTTCAGTAACCACCACATGAAAGGGCTTTTAAAGCTGATGTATAAGGTTACGAATAAATAGGAAAAGAAGGCGAAAGCCTTCTTTTTTCTTGCTTTTGGGGCGCAAAGTGGCGGGGCGCTAGATGGGGCGCTAGCTGGGGTGCTAGCTAGATCGCTAACTGGGACGCTAGCTGGGGCGGGGTATTCACAGTACTTTTTGCTGTCGCTACAAATTAAAGTAAGTTGTTTGGTTTCCCACCAATCTTTCGGGGGCTTTTCAGGGGGTTTTGTGCCTGTAATCATACAATCCCCTAAATAAAGTCACTGAAGCTTTAAAATCCTCGGGAAATTCACACCTCCAAATTGGTTTAAAATTAGTGGAAATTGACCTAACTTGCTAATTTCTCCCATTACGGCCACAAAATCTTCCGGATAGTTTTATCACAAGAAATTTTCTTGTGCCTAAATTCCTAGCCGGTTGAGAAAAAGCCACAGTGCGTAAATGTATTGAATATTATTCCTAACTTATCTAACAATAACCTGTGCCTTAATCGTTGAAATCTCGGTTCTACAGCCACAAAACGCTTAAAACAAGCTAGATATACCCCGCAAGGCTTGTGCCTTATATGCGTTAATAATAAGCAAGTAGGCACATCCCCCAATTTCTCCACAACCGGAAGTGCCTATAATCCCGAAAATCTTAAGCAAGTAGGCACATCCCCCAATCTCTCCACAACCGGCAGTGCCCATAATCCCAGAAATCTTAAGCAAGTAGGCACAAGCCACAATTAGGAAGGAAATTTGAATTTCTCTATTTAACTGATGTTGCCTTAGTAATATAATTAAGCTAGTTTGCATTTAAGAAATTTAACTAGCAAAAGGAGAAAGAAAAATTGATTACAATACATCTTTTAGGGGATTCTTTAGTTAAGGCCTACGGCAATGACACAGATAATTTTATTGGTGGTTGGGGTGACCATCTTGAGAGCTTCTTTGATTCAAAGGAAGTCAGAGTTTTAGATTATGCAGAGGGTGGCAGAAGTACACGAAGTTTTCTAAACGAAGGTCGTTTTATTGATAACGGTTTGTTTAATGAAAACATTTTCCCATATGGAATGGGACCTGCATATGACAAAATACAAAAAGGGGATTATTGTCTCTTGGAGTTTTGCCACAACGACGATAACAGCAAGGACGTAAACACTTATGTGGATCGTATGACAGCTCTTGGAATCCCTGATGAAAAGGGCATTTATCCAACGCTTGTGCCAACAGATGACATGATGGTTTCCACAGAGAATTTGCCTGCGGAGTATGAGGGTCTTCTTAAAAACTCGGGAATGTCAGAAGCTGACATTGAGGCAAACCTCGCAAAATACAAGGAAATCTTATCAAACTACAATGACAAATATTATCCATACGCTTGCGGTGCGACATATAAGGGTTACTACAAGTTCTACATCGACAAGATTCGCGAAAAGGGCGCGATTCCTGTGATTGTCACAGCTCCCGCAAGACAGTATTTTAAGGATGGAAAGATTGAGTCAAAGCCTGGCCATCACGGTGGCAGCGATAAATTCGGCGATTTCACTTTCATTAGAGCCACTAGACAGATTGCTTCTGAGGAAAATGTGCCTATAGTTGAACTTTTCAACTTCTCCCGCGAGCTTTTTGAAATGCTTGGAGAAGAAGATGCAAGTTATCTTTCTAGTATTGTGGGTAACGATAATCAGACAATTGGCGAAAGTATCTATGGAAGAGCGGCCCACTGGCCAGAAGAATACGATAAATACCGAGAAGAAGGAAACTTCTTAAAGGTAGATAAGACTCATAGTAATAGATTAGGTTCCTTCATCTTTGCTAAAGAAATTGCAAGAGAACTAGTTAAGGAATGCAAAGAACTAGCAGCTTTCAAACTTGAAAAGCCTAGCAAACAAGTCTTAGCTCCTAAAAGAATTGAAGGTCGTTTAGGGGATATTGAAAAGTTTATGAAAGAGTATGCAAGTAAGTATTAAGAATTTAGAATAGAAGAGAAGCTTGCTAATTATATATGAGTTAAATAAACGTGAAAGAGTGCGGCGAAGCCGCACTCTTTTTGTTGTTTAGAGTAAGGTGATTTGTGCCTGAAATCTTACAATCCCCTAAATAAAGTCACTGAAGCTTTAAAATCCTCGGGAAATTCACACCTTCAAATCGGGTTAAAATTAGTGGAAATTGACCTAACTTGCTAATTTTACCCATTACGGCCACAAAATCTTCCGGATAGTTTTATCACAAGAAATTTTCTTGTGCCTAAATTCCTAGCCGGTTGAGAAAAAGTCACAGTGCGTAAATATCTTGAACGCAGTGTAAGCAATCCCCCGCTTCAAAAGCGTAAGCTTTAAGCGGGGGTATAAAGCTTACTAGTGTCAGAAGGGGTTAAAGCCCCTTCTGACAGGTGGCACAAAGTGCCACTGCGTTCATGAGGAAGTAGCGAAGCGGATTCCGAATGTCCGCTTTACTATTATTCCCAACTTATCTAACAATAGCTTGTGCCTTAATCGTTGAAATCTCGGTTCTACAGCCACAAAACGCTTAAAACAAGCTAGCTATACCCCGCAAGGCCTGTGCCTTATTTACGTTAATAATAAGCAAGTAGGCACATCCCCCCATTTTTACACAAGCGGCAGTGCCCATAATCCCGGAAATCTTAAGCAAGTAGGCACATCCCCCAATTTCTCCCCAACCGGCAGTGCCCATAATCCCAGAAATCTCGAGAAAAAGGCACATCCCACAATTTCTCCCCAAGCGGCAGTGCCTATAATCCCGGAAATCTCAAGAAAAAGGCACACCATACCCGCCCGTTCGCAACCTAAATCCCCCAATTTCTCGAACTCCCCCTTTTCATTTCAAAAATCTTATGTTATTATGAATTTAGAATATATGCGAATAATTTAATATTAAGCGAAAACAAGCTTAACACGTATAGTTAGGGGACATTAGAAAGATACGTAGGTGGAGAATATGGAGAAGAAGAGTTTTCAAGCTAAATCGTTAGTAGGATTGGTGATGGCTACTATTTATTTGTCATGTGTGCTATTATCTTGTCTTACTTTTTTTGATGTAGCAAACGCAAGAACAAGAGCCTATGGTGCAAATTCTGTTATTGCCTATGGCCATGTTACCGATGGAGTAACAAATCTAAGGTTTAGATCATCTATGGATACTAGTAATACAAGCAATGTTATTACTAAAGTCAATGGTGGTAAAACTATGGATATTTATGGAACAGAGTCAGATTCAAGCAACTATGAATGGTTATATGTTGCTATGAATATCAATAATTCATACACATATGGATATATTGCTGCAGAGTATGTAACAATCGATTCCTATGTAGAGAATTCTACTCAAACTACTGATGAAAGTTTCGAAGATTATCTAACACGTCAAGGATTTCCAGAAAGTTACAAATCCGCATTAAGACAATTACATGCAAAATATCCTAATTGGGTATTTATTGCAGACAAGACAGGTGTTGATTGGAATACACTTCTTGCCAATGAAAATGTAAAGGGAAGAAGTTTGATTTATTCTTCAGCAGCAAGTTCTTGGAAGTCAACGGCAGAAGGTTGTTATGACTGGAATACTGGTACATATGTGGAACTTGATAGTGGCGGATGGGTTCAGGCCTCACCTGACCTTGTGGCATATGCCCTAGATCCTAGAAATTTCTTAACAAGTAGTTACATTTTCATGTTTGAGAAATTATCATACAATTCAGTTTTACAAACCTCGTCAGGTTTATCAAGCATTATATCAGGAACCTTCATGGAAAATTCAAGTCATGATTTATCCTTTGAAGGAGTTTCCTATAATTATAATGACGCCCTATTTTTAGCGGCAAGAAGATCAGGTGTAAGCCCATATCATCTAGCTTCTAGAATACTTCAGGAACAGGGAACACAAGGAACTGGTTCAAGTATTTCAGGAACAGTTAGTGGATATGGTGGACTATACAATTACTATAATCAAGGCGCTTATAAGACAAGTAGCGCAAGTGCTGTAGTAAACGGACTTATTTACGCAAACAGATCAGAATCGGCAAGTCTTAGACCTTGGAATTCAAGAATGAAGTCAATTGTTGGTGGGGCCATTTTACTTGGTAAAAATTATATCAATAAGGGACAGGATACTATTTACTATGAAAAATTTGATGTCGTTAATTTCTATCATCAGTATATGACTAATATTCTTGGAGCTAGGTCTGAAGCAGTAACTGCTAGCAAGGCATATACAGAGACTATGAAGCAGAATACTAGCCTAGTTTTTGAGATTCCTGTTTATGAAAATATGCCTGAGTCAATCTGTGATTGTCCAGTTGGTAGCGGTAGCGTAAATAACAAGTTAAGCTCCCTTTCAGTTTCAGGTCAGAGCCTAACACCAAGCTTTAATAAGGACACTACAAGCTATTCTGTAATCGTGCCAAACAACGTAGCAAGCGTTGATATTAGTGCACAGGCCATAGATTCAGGAGCAGCAGTAAGTGGAACAGGCACAGTTAGTCTATCTGAAGGAGAAAACAATTTTACAATAAATGTAAGGGCTCAAAACGGAAGTGTAAGGTCTTATTACATAAAGATTGTAAGAGAATCTAGTCAAAGCTCAGGAAGCATCGGGGACACAAGTTATAATACGAGCCTATCCATAAATAATAGTCGAGTATCGGGAATAGGCATTGGCTCTGATGTTGGAAGTGTGTTAGAAAATGTATCTATAACCGGCGGTTATGGAAAAATTTGTGATAAAAATGGCAACGAGAAGACGGGTAGAGTTGCCACTGGGGACAAATTAAACATTTACGATAACAACGGAAATATCAAGACTTCACTTAGCGTTGTAATTTATGGAGATATTAACGGTGATGGAGTTGTTGATTTGCTTGATATAGTAAGGCTTAAGAAGTACATAGTAGGCAGCATTAGTTTAGATAGCGAGTATTTAGAGGCTGCAGATGCTAATAGAAATGGAAGCTCAGATATATTAGATATTGTTGCTATTAAGAAACACATTACTGGTAGCAAGTATATCGTAGAGTAGCTTCTGCATAATGCAAAACTAGAGGGCTTAAAAAAGAGGGGAGAATAAAATGAGAAAGAGAGAAGGATATACTAGATTATTAAGCACAATAATTGCTTTTTTACTTGTCTTTGTAAGTATATTTGCTGGGCAGAATTTAAAGGATATTAAGGCGGCGCAAACTGCCAATATATCCATTAGTTCAGCCTCAGCCACAGTAGGGGAGAGCGTAACTGTGACATTGACCATCAGCGCAAGTTCTGAGGTTTATGCCACACAGCTCTATCTTTCCTACGACACAAACATTTTGCAATATGTTTCAGGCTCCGCAGATACTAGCGGCGCTGGAACTCTAGGCTTAGTTAATACAGACACTTTCACAAGCAAGAGCTTTAACTTCACCTTTAAGATTGTGGGAGTTGGAACTTCAAGCGTGTCAGTTACTGGAAATACAAGACTTATTGATGGCAACGAAGAGGATATGACAGTTTCAAGCTCAAAGGGCAGTGTTACAGGAAAGGCCGCAGCTAATTATTCATCAGATAACACACTAAAATCTTTAAAGATAAGCCCTGGCGTGCTTTCGCCTGCATTTTCATCCTCAACAACTTATTACACCACAAGCGTTGATGCAGATGTGGAGAATTTAGTTGTTAATGCTGTTGCAAATGATTCTAATGCCACAGTTTCAGTAAAATACGCAAACCTAGACATGGGCGCTAATAAGACTTATGTAGTAGTTACAGCGCAAAACGGTGACACAAAGACTTACACAATTGCAACTACAAGAGGGGATACAACGGAAAATGAAAGCACAACTGAGGCGGAAAGCCAGTCAGAATCAGAGACCGAGGAAATTGTTGAAACGGAAGTGTCAATTGATGGCATAAGATATAAGGTGCTAAATAGCTTTGAGGAGCACCCATTACCAGAGGGTTTCACAGAGTTTGTCTGTACAGATTATGAAGGGCTTAACTTACTTGCAGGAAAGCAGGAGAGCACTGGCCTTGTAATTATGTATTTGGAAAATGTTGACGGAACCGCCACAAGCGGTTTCTTCATATACGATAAAGATAGCGGGGATTTTTATCCCTATAACACAGTAAGTCAGCCAAACTTCAACTACTGCATCTTACCTTTATCAAAGGCAGGTATTAGTTTAACAGGCCTTGAGCTAACAACAGGTCAGATTGAAGGAAACGAGGTGGAGTGCTACACAGACGCAGATAGAACATTCTTTGTATTTTACGGAATAGATTCTAATGGAGTTGAGGGCTTTTATAAATACTTAATTTCCGACGGCACAATTCAACTCTATGATGTAAACTCCTTTGTGGCAAGCGATGCAGCGGATGTTTCAAAGGCAGAGGCTAAGGGCATGGTTTCAAAGGCTTATAAGTGGTATTTTTATCTATCACTCTTTTGCCTAGCAGTGGTGCTACTTGCAGCAATCATTATCATTAGTATTCAAAGCGTGAGATTATCAAAGCTTGGTGCTAATAAAGACGAATCTGAGGAAGATGAGGATTACGGTGATGTTGATTTAGAAAATGCAGACTCAGACACTGATGCAGAGATGAGTCCTGAAGAAGAAGCTAAGAATGACTATGAAACAGTAGAGCTTATCGATGTAGACGAACATACTGAAGTGGCCGAGCCTACAGAACCTACTGAAGAAATCGAATTAACAGAAATCGACAAAGATGAAAAATAAAAAAAGTTTCCATCAAAGCCGCATAAATACTGAATTAATTTTATAAAAAAATAAAAGGAAACTGTTTTTATAAAAGCAGTTTCTTTTTTGTTGAAAATCAACTATAATCAGCTTAGGGACAGGGTTAGCAAATATTTACTTTGTAGAAAAAGGATCTTATAGGTCGTATGGAGGGTTATATGAATTTTGAGAATTTAAAGAAGAAAATTCCATTAAATAATGACTGGCAATTCACCACAAATTACAAGGATGAGCTTTTAGATAGAGACTGTAGTCTAGAACTTGAAACAGTAAGAATTCCTCATACTGTGTGTGAGACTCCATTTAATTATTTTGATGAGAATGTATATCAGATGCTTAGTGGCTATCGTAAGGTTTTTAGTGCTAAGAAGGAATGGAAGGATAGAAGAGTTAGCCTTAATTTTGCTGGGGCAGGACATAGAGCAAGCGTCTATTTAAATGGTAAATTAATCGGTGAGAACAATTGCGGCTACACTGCATTTTCCTATGACATAACAGATTATCTTGATTACGAGAAGGACAATATCTTAGTTGTAAAACTAGATTCAAGGGAGAACTTAAACATCCCGCCTTTTGGCTATGTTATTGACTACATGACTTACGGCGGAATTTATAGAGAGGTCTATCTTGAAGTGACAGACAAGCTCTTTATTGAGGATGTTTATTTAAAGCCAGAGATTGTAGGTGAGATTGAATTTTTAACGGAAGCTCTTAAACAACAAGAAAAGTTTAAGGCAAGCAAAGCCAAGGCAAGACTAGGTTTTGAGACAGTTATTAAGAATACAAGTAAGACAAATGATGTCTCTTTTTTACATAGCACAATTCTTAGATATGAGATTTTTGATGGGGAGATACTTTTGAATAAAAAGGACATGAGCCTTTTAGAAACACTTGATAGCTCTTTCCTTATGGATGCCAAAAATGAAGGTGCATGCCTAAAGGAATCTCTTGAACTAGACAATATCAATGTCTGGGATGTGACAAATCCTAAGCTTTATAAGGTTAGAGTTAGTCTTCTTGATAAGGACTATGTGCGCGATTTTAAAGAGTATAAGATTGGCTTTAAGAAGGCAGAATTTAGAGATACAGGTTTTTATCTTAATGGCAGAAAGTTAAGAATTAGAGGCCTTAACAGACATCAAAGCTACCCATACGTGGGTTATGCCATGCCAGATAGCATGCAAAGACTTGATGCCAAGATTTTAAGAAAAGAGCTAGGAGTTAACACAGTTCGTACCTCTCACTATCCTCAGTCAAAGGCCTTTATTGAGCAATGTGACGAGCTAGGACTTCTTGTATTTACTGAGATTCCAGGCTGGCAGCACATTGGAGATGAAGACTGGAAGGCTCAGGCTGTGGAAAATGTAAGAAACATGGTGCTTCAGTATCGAAATTATACTTCCATCATTCTTTGGGGTGTACGAATTAATGAATCCGTGGATGATGACGAGCTTTATACAAAGACTAACAAGCTAGCAAGGGAGCTGGATTCTACAAGAGCTACTGCAGGTGTTAGATATTTAAAGAAGAGTTCTTTCCTTGAGGATGTTTACACTTATAACGACTTCCTCCACGATGGCACAAACGATGGTGTGGATGCCAAGAAGAAGGTGACTTCTGACATGTCAAAGGCCTACTTGATTAGTGAGTTTAACGGCCACATGTTTCCAACAAAGTCTTATGACTGCGAGGAGCATAGATTAGACCATGCCCTTAGACACGCTAAGGTTTTGAATGATTTTTATAAAAATGAAGATATTGCCGGAGCAATTGGCTGGTGTATGTTTGATTATAATACTCATAAGGACTTTGGAAGTGGCGATAGAATCTGCTATCACGGAGTTTTAGATATGTTTAGAAATCCAAAGATGGCAGCTTACGTCTATGCTTCAGTGCAGGGTGTAAATCCTGTGCTTGAGATAAGTTCCTCTTTTGATATTGGTGAACATCCAGCAGGCATGAGAGGTAACACCTACATTTTCACAAACTGTGACAGTGTAAAAATGTATAAAAACGACATTTTTATTAAGGAATACACTCACAAGGATTCAGAATATAAGAATTTGAAAAATGGCCCAATCCTTGTAGATGACTACATTGGTGATGCTTTCATTACTGGAGAAAATTTATCTAAAAAGCAAAGTGACAGCTTAAAGAAATGCTTTAATTATGTGGCAAGATTTGGTATGAATCACATGCCAAAGGAGATTTATCTTGAGGGAATAAAGCTAATTACAATTTATCATCTAAATTATGCTAAGCTTTACGAACTCTATCAGAAGTACGTTGGCAACTGGGGTGGAGAGTCTACTAAGTTTAGATTTGATGGTTATAAGAATGGTGAGCTTGTAATATCAAGGACAAAATCTACAGCTACAAAGCTTCACCTTGAACTAGATGTTTCAAGCACAGAATTAGTGGATGACGAAACTTATGATGTGGCTGAAATTAGAGTGATTGTTAAGGATGAGCATGGCAATCAGACAGTGTTCTTTAACGACAATCTTCCAATAACTATTAAGGGAGAAGGTCTTGAAATAATTGGACCTGAAAGCGTAAAGATTCTTGGTGGTATGGGTGGAACTTACCTAAAGACCACAGGAATTAAGGGAAAGACAGAAGTTACAATAAATATGCCATATGGCTGGGATAAGGATTCTAAGACAGTAGAATTTAGCATTTCCTAAAAAATAAACAAAACAAAATTACAAAAGCAATTAAATATAAAAAAGCTACTCTTATTGTGATATGTGTCCAGGATTCTGGGTACATATCAAATAAGAGTAGCTTATTTTTTTGTAAAAAATTTACCAATATTAGTCATCCACCTCAGGTAATTTCACATTATCGGCCTGTTCCTCGTATTCCTTAGCAATGTCATTATATTTGCTAGCCATTTCATCATCCCCATCTTCTTCTGCTTCAAGGGCTAACTTTTTATAGCATCTTGAAAGAGAGTAGCGTGGGGTATCGGTGCAGGCATGGATATCAATAATGCTTGCAGTTTCATTGGCAGCATTTATAAACCAAAGAATAGCCTGCTCGTAATCTAGATTATCCTCATAGTAGTAGCCAAGCTCAAGACAGGTCTCTGCACTTGGGTTGTCGCAAAGCTCTAAGGATACTAGCTTGAAGAAATTATCAAAATCATTTTCTAGCCTATAGGCATGTATTAGTGCCACGCGGATGTACTTTAGAGTATCCTCTTTATAGTAGTTAGAGCGTGACATTTTCTCCAAATAAGGATGAGCCTTTAGAAAATCCTGACGGTCCCCGGAAATAAATAGCTCCTTAATAAACATGCAAAGGGCATAGTCAAGGAAGGTAACCCCGGAATCTAGGGATTTATAGTAAATGTCAAAATCCCTTTTGGAATGATTAGATATAGGCCTATGACTAATGCTTATGTCACTATCAAAAATTACAGGATCAAGGCGCACCGTCTCATGGATTGGTGAAATCCAAGTAAACTGTCGAATGCGCTTATAAAGCTTTGCCCTGCGCTCAGTTTTAAAGTTATAGCTGGTGTTGTATTTTGAGTCGTTGACATAAAGGAAGGTGACCATCTCGATTTCTGGCATCATAACTTCCTTAAGCTTTAGAAGCATCTCAAGATTTTCAGGGGTTAGGACCTCATCCGCATCTGCGCTAAAGATGTAGTCGCAACTACATTTTGAAAAGGCAAAATTTCTAGCGGCGCTAAAGTCGTTGACCCACTTAAAATCATAGATCTTATCGGTATATTCTAGAGCGATTTCCTTTGTAGCGTCTGTGGAACCTGTGTCTACCACAACAATTTCATCAAAGGCAGGCTTGTAGGAATCAAGACATTCTCTAAGGCATTTTTCTTCATTTTTCACGATTAAACATAGACTAAATGTTGTCATAAAAGACCTCCGAAGAATATTCAGCTTTGTTTACATTTTCTATACTAATTTTATAACAAATATAGAAATTTAACAATATGATTATGTGCTATAATGGTCTAAAACTAGTATGTTAGTATATGTAAATTTGACTTAGAAGATTGGAAATTACTATGTATGTTATTGTAAAAAATGTTCTTAGAATTTCAGTAAGAAATCTGGTGGAATTTTTGTGCACCAGTGGAGATATAGACAAGCGAAGTACAGGAATATCAGACGTTCATGCCATGCAGGAAGGGGCTAGAATTCACAGGAAAATTCAGCATGCCGCAGGTTCTGCATATCACGCAGAAGTCCCTCTTAAGATGGAGTTTAATCAGGTGACAAATTTTGGGAATCCTTATGTCATTCAGATTGAGGGAAGAGCAGACGGCATTATTGCTGATATTGTAGAGGATGAGGAGGGCAATAAAACTCCCCTTGGTCCTGTTACTGTGGATGAAATTAAGACTATGCAGTCAGGCATTACAAAACTAAAGGAACCCGTTTATGTTCATAAGGCACAGGCCATGGTCTATGCCTATATTTATGCTACAAAAAATGAACTAGATTCTATAACAGTTCAGATGACTTACTGCAATCCAGAGACAGAATTTACAAAAAAATTCGTGGAGGAATATACCTACGAGGACCTTTCTAGCTGGTTTAATAAGCTTTTATTAGATTTTAAAAAATGGACCGACTTCCTTTTAGATGAAAGAGCAAGACGAAATGAATCTATTAGAAATTTGTCTTTCCCTTTTGAATACCGCCAGGGTCAAAAGGCCATAATTTCTAGTGTCTATAGAACTATAACAAGTAAAGAGCATATGTATATTCAGGCACCGACAGGTGTTGGTAAGACTATTTCTACAGTTTATCCTTCCGTTCAGGCTATGGGGCGAGACTATATCGATAAGATTTTTTATCTCACTTCTAAGACTATAACTAGAACGGTAGCAGAGGATACCTTTGAGATATTAAGAGATAAGGGCCTTTCCTTTAGGGCGATTACCTTAACTGCTAAGGAAAAGATTTGTCCACTTGATGAGTGTGAATGTAATCCTCAGGTTTGTCCTTATGCTAAGGGGCATTATGACAGAGTTAATGAAGCGGTTTATGACATGATTACTCATGAGAAAACCATAACTAGAGACGTGGTTTTACAATATGCTAAAGAGCAGACAGTTTGTCCTTTTGAAATGGAACTAGATGCCAGCTACTGGTGTGATGGCATAATTTGTGATTATAACTACGTTTTTGATCCAGATGCTTGCCTTAAGAGATACTTTGCAGAGGGCAATAAGGGGGATTATTGCATCCTTGTGGATGAGGCCCACAACTTAGTGGATAGGGCTAGAGATATGTATAGTGCAAGGCTAATTAAAGAGGACTTCTTAGAGGTTAAAAAGCTACTAAAGGATCCTTCTGAGAAAAAAATTGTGTCTGCTATTAATAAATGTAACAAGGAACTTATTGAGTTAAAGAAAGAGGCCAAGTCCTTTAAAAAGCTAATTTCCTTTGGAAAGTTTAGTTTGGCCCTAGAGCGTCTTGGAGGTGTTCTTATGAAATATTTAGAGCGCCAAAAGGGCAAGCCGGTTTATCCAGAGCTACTGGATTTTTACTTTGATATTAGACATTTCCTAGCTATGGAGGATATTGCAGATGAAAAATATGTGCGTTACGTGGAGGAGGATGAAAGGGGAAATTTTGTAATAAATTTATCTTGCATCGACCCTTCAGGAAACATAAGCATTAGACTAGGTCAGGTAAAAAGCGCCATTTTCTTTTCTGCAACCCTACTTCCAATTAATTATTACAAGGAAATGATTACAGGAAAAGTGTCTGATAAGGCGATTTATGCTAATTCTCCATTTGATAAGGATAAGAAGAGAGTAATTGTAGCAAGGGATGTAAGTAGCAGATATTCTAGAAGAAATGAGACAGAGTATCGAAAGATTTGCAGCTATATTGATGGCATGGTTAAGGCAAAGCCCGGCAAATACATGGTTTTCTTCCCATCCTTTGCCTTTATGGAAAAGGTTTATGACCTCTACACTAATTACTATCTTAATCCCTTTGACCCTGAGGTTAATGTAATTATGCAGTCTAGCAAGATGTCTGAAATTGAGAGAGAAGAATTTTTAAAAAATTTCACCTCTAAGGAAGACTCCCTTTTAAACGTTACATTTGCTTTCTCCTTAGAAGACGGGAAACTAAGTGATGGCCTTAAAGTGGATGATAAATTTGATAGGGCTAATTTAAAGCGTGACATTAAGTCTTTAGTAGGCTTTTGCGTCCTTGGAGGTATATTTTCAGAAGGAATTGACTTAAAAGAGGACAGCCTTATTGGAACCGCCATTGTAGGTACGGGAATTCCTATGATTTGCAGGTCTAGAGACATTATTAAGGACTATTTTAATGACAACAAGAAGGACGGATATTCCTATGCTTATGTATATCCTGGCATGAATAAGGTCTTGCAGGCAGCAGGCAGGGTTATTAGAACCGCCGATGATGAGGGAGTTATCTTACTTCTTGATGATAGATTCCTAACCCCTGAGTACGAGGCCCTTTTCCCAAGGGAGTGGGACAAGGTTTATCCTATAAACAAGGATTATTTGGAAAATGTTGTAAAGGACTTCTGGGGCATCAAATAGTTAAAAAACTAGACTATCTTCTATTGTGATAAAATATAAAATATGTTATTATTAGTGTAGATTATAGCGTGAAAAAATCTATAGAGACAAGAAAATGATTCTTATGCGAGGAGTTCACATGGAAGATACAGAATTTGAAAAGCTTATTGGGCAATACATCAAGCGTAAGGCCGACAGAGATGAGTGGATGGCACTTGGTTTTGATGAATTCCAATGTATGGAAATTAATAGGGGTTTGGAAAATGGAGTAGATGTATCGATTTATTGCAATCCGGAATTTAACGCGGCTAGCATGAAATCTCTTAGACTAGGTCTTGAAGAAGGGATGGATGTTCGCCCTTTTGCTGCGCCTGAATTTGACTACATGCAAATGGAGGAGATAAAAGAGGCGATTAGAGCAGGAATCGATATTGATGATGTGTGTAATCCACATTACTCGAATTCAGTTATTAGGGAAATTCGTTTAGCTAGAAGGATTGGCTATGACATTTCTAGATTTGCAAAATCTGGCTATTCCGGCGAGGTTTTAAGGCAGATTAGAATGGCAAAGAAAGACGATTTGGATATTGATTTTTTTGTAAAGGACAATTACGATGCCTTTCAGCTTAATGAACTGCGACTAGGTATAAAGTCTTGCGTAGATGTGACGAAATATATGTTGCATGAATACACTGGCGAGCAAATGGAGCAGTTAAGAATAGGCCTTGAAAATGGTATCGATATCGAAGTTTATAATCAGTTAGGGTTCTCATCCGGCCAAATGAAGGAAATTAGGCTGGGTCTTGAAGCGGGAATAGATGTTACATCTTATGCTGATCCTTTTTATGATGCAGTTACCATGAGGGAAAAAAGAGAACAATTAGAGCGAGGAGATTCTAAAGAAGAACCTACTCTTAATGATTTGCAAAGTCAGGAAATACTACTTGGACTTACTAGTGGTGTGGACGTTAGTTTATATGCGGATGCAAGATATAGCTTTAAACAGATGGAAGCCATTAGATTGCGTTTAGAAAGAGGCGAGGATGCCTCGGATCTTTTGATTTATGCAAATTAGTTTTCTTATAACCTTTAGTATGTATGTAAAGGGGGTGAGCAGGTGGACGATACAATTGAAAATGTAGAGAATGGTAAAGATATTCAAATACAGTTATCAGACGATAGAATGGAGGCTGCAATTCAATTATCTAAGCCTGACTCAAAAGAAAGCGATTATACCCGCGATGAGGTTTTAAATAAGCTTGCGGAAGTTGGTATAAAAACTGGAATTGACGAGGAAAAGATACTTGAAATTGTAAGCCAAAAACAATTTGGACAATTTTTCATAATTGCAACTGGTAGACCTGTGGAAGCCGGTGAAGATGGTTTTTATGACTATTTCTTTGATGTAGATATGGCTGGAAATGGCGGTAGCAAGCCTACTATTAGAGAGGATGGATCAATAGATTTCTTTAGCAACACTCTTTTTGTTAAGGTTAAGGAAGGAGATTTGCTATGTAAATATCACGAGCCAACAAAGGGTAACTTTGGCTTTGATGTTTTAGGTAAGTTACTGGTTCCAAAGCCTGGAAAACCAGCACCAAGAATTAGAGGCAAGGGCTTTATAGTTTCTGAGGATGGCCTTGATTACTATGCAGCAAAGACAGGTAAGGTTGAATTTAGAAACTATGATTTAAATATTAGTGACGTCTTTGATATTAGCGGAGATGTGGACTTAAGTATTGGTAATATTGACTTTGACGGGGATATTAATATTTCCGGTGGGGTAAGATCTGGTGTTACTATTAATGCTATGGGAAATATTTATATTAGCGGCTTTGTTGAGGGTGCTAATATTAAGTCTAAGAAGGACATTATAATTAAGGATGGCTGTAATACTAAGGGAATTGGTAAGATTGTGGCAGATGGCTGCGTTCAGGCTAGATTCTTTGAAAACACATCGGTATTTTGTAAGGGTGATATAAAGGCAGATTACATTCTTAATTCCACAGCCGTAGCTTATGGAAAGGTCTATGTTTCAGGTAACAGAGGCTCAATTATTGGTGGTGATGTCACAGGAGTTTTAGGCGTTGAGATGGAGGAATGCGGACACGAGACTAATGCTAAGACTGTTGTTAGAGTTGGCGCCACTAAGGAAATTAGGCATGAATATGCGGAATGCATTATGAAAATAAAAGAGATAGATTCAGCTATAGATACCTTTGATCAGGCTCTTGAAAAGATTGCTCTTTTAAAGGAAGCTGAATCAGATAAATATAACAAGGATATGGAGACTAGAATTTTCCAATCTAAGATTGTAAAGAAAGCGGAGAAGTCAAAGGCAGAGGAGAGAAGTAAAGAGCTCTTTGCAATGATTAGAGAGTCGGAAAGATCAGTGGTTAAGATAAAGAAGAACTGTTATCCAGGCTGTCGAATTATTATGGATGATAAGAGCTATATTCCAACTACCGTTTTTGAACACATTTTAGTAAAGAAATCACAAAATGCTATTAAGTTAATAGATTATGATGATGATTGATAGTAAGGTGTGTTTTGTAACATTTTACAAGAATAACTTTAGAAAATTAGAAAACCACTAGTTGAGAATGCTAGTGGTTTTTTTTAAGGCCTAAAAGTAGTATTATTATAGATGTAAAAAATGAAATCTGAAGGAGTAATGATGATTGAGAACATAGTATCTATCGAGCTTCCAGTGCATGAAAAGCTTGTAATTAAGAAGAGACGTCTACAGCCTGAAGGGCTTAGCAAAAAGGAGCTATCAAAGCTTCCTAGATTCTCTTTGGTTACTGGAATTCATGGGGATGAGCTTGATGGACAGTATATTATTTTTGAATTAATAAGACATATTAAAATGCATGAGGACAAACTAAAGGGTATCATTGACATTTACCCATGTGTTAATCCTTTAGGACTTGACAGTGGATACCGCGGAATTCCTATGTTTGACCTAGACATGAATAGGGTGTTTCCTGGTATGAGCAATGGCGCTTTTGCAGAATATGCAGCTGCAAATCTAGTTAATGACATTATAGGGTCTGACATGTGCCTTGATATTCACTCAAGTAATAAATTCGTAAAGGAAATGTTACAGGTCCGTTTAAATGATGATAATGAGGAGAAGCTACTTCCTTTCGCAAAGTCACTAAATGCTGACTTTGTCTGGGTTTATTCTTCCCTTCCAGTAAGAGAGGCAACCCTTTCTTATTCTTTAAATCATCTTGGTGTTCCAACTATGGTAGTTGAGATGGGCGTTGGTAATAGAATTAGTAAGAGCTACTGTAAGCAGCTTTTTGAAGGTGTACTAAACTTACTTAAGCAAGTAGGTGTCTGGGATGGGGATACTAAGCCGGTTAAGGAGCCTATTGTTTCTAAAGAGGGTGAGGTTACCTTTATTAGTGCTCTAGAATCTGGACTTTTTGTGCCTAATATGGAAAATCTTGGAGAGATTTCTATTGGCAGTCATATAGGAGATATTATTGAACCTATTGAAGGGCGCATTTTACAGCATTTAGAGTCGCCAGTGGATGGAATTATATTTACTATTAGAGAGCATCCGGTAGTTTATAAGGGTGCACTACTTTGCAGAATTTATCATAAGGATTAGGGAAAATTAATGGTTAAAGAAACAGTTTTTAGCTTAAAAGGCTTATATCGTGAAGATTTTAAAATCGAGGCTTATCGTTTCGGACAGGGAGAGAAATCTGCGGCCATTGTAGGAGCTCTTCGTGGAAATGAAATGCAGCAGCTCTACATTTGCTCACAGCTTATTAAGACTTTAAAGTACTTAGAGGCTCACGGGGCAATTACTCACAATCATGAAATAGTTGTGATTCCAAGTGCTAACAGCTTTTCCATGAATATCGAGAAGAGATTTTGGGCTATTGATAATCAGGATATAAATAGACAGTTCCCAGGAGATGAAACTGGGGATACTACAAAGCAGATTGCAGCTGCTATTTTTAATAGAGTAAAGGGTTATAGTTATGGCATTCAGTTTGCATCCTTTTACATGCCGGGAGATTTTATTCCCCATGTAAGACTTATGGATACTGGTCATCAAAATGCATCTCTTGCCAACCTTTTTGGCCTTCCTTATGTAATTATTCGAAAGCCAAAGCCTATGGATACAGTAACTCTAAATTATAATTGGCAAATGCAGGGCACGAACGCATTTTCAATATACACTAATAGCACTGACTTAATTGATGAAGCTTCGGCAAGACAGGCCGTTTCCTCTGTGCTTAGATTCTTAACTAGAATGGGCATCTTAAAATATAACAACCATTCCGGTTTTATTGCTAGTATCACTAATGAAGAGGATTTAATGGCTGTAAAGTCTGAGACTGCAGGCTTTTATAAAAGACTTAAAAATCCAGGAGATTTCTGCTCTCATGAGGAGGTCATAGCACAAATTCTTGACCCACATGAAGGGGAAATAAAGGCAGAAATTAAGTCTCCTACGGAGGGCATCGTATTCTTTGCCCACACAGCTCCTATGGTTTTAGGGGATGAGGTAGTTTATAAAATTCTTAGAAGAATGCATGAATAGATGCTTTACTTTTATCGACTTTGATTGTGTGTGTGAAACTTAAAAAAATAATCTTTTTTGCCTAGTTAATGAATTGATTTACTTATTTTGCTGTGTTAAAATTGAGACCTGTTGAGTGTATTCTCAACGGGTCTTTTTTGGTAGCGTTTACCTTTAGAGGCGAGGAATGATTTATTAAATATTTAGGAGGACGACATGAGCAACGTTAAACGTGTTTTTGTTGAAAAGAAGAAGGATTTTGCGATGAACGCGAAGTCGCTTGAGAATGAGATTATTGGCTATCTAGGTATTAAAACTGTTAGCAATGTCAGGGTTTTAATACGATATGATGTGGAAAACCTATCCGAGGAAACTTATAAGAAGGCGTTAACAACAGTATTTTCTGAGCCTCCTGTAGACAATGTTTATGAAGGCACATTTACTAAAAACGATGATGATTTTGTATTTTCTGTAGAATATTTACCAGGTCAGTTTGATCAGAGAGCTGATTCTGCCGAACAGTGCGTTAAGTTCTTTAACGAAAATGAAACTCCAGTTATTAAAACAGCAACTACCTATGTTATTTCAGGTAAGTTAACAGAAGAAGAAAAGGAAAAGATTAAGGAAAACTGCATAAATCCAGTAGATTCTAGAGAAGCTCTTGAAACAGTTCCAGAGACTTTAGTTACTGAGTTTAAGACTCCAGCTGACGTTAAGATTTTTGATGGCTTTACAGCTATGAACGAGGCTGATTTAAAGGATCTTTACGATTCCCTTGGTCTTGCTATGACATTTAATGACTTTAAGTTCATTCAGGAACATTTCGCTGCAGAAGAGAAGCGTGACCCATCAATGACTGAAATCAGAGTACTTGATACATACTGGTCAGATCACTGCCGTCACACAACATTTGCTACAGAATTAAAGGATATTAAGTTTGACGAGGGTAAGTACAAGGCTCCAATCGAAGCTACATTTAAGAAGTACTTAGCTGATAGAGAATCTGTTTATGCAGGTCGCAAGGACAAGTTTATCTGCCTTATGGATCTTGGTACACTTGCTGCTAAGAAGCTTAAGAAGATGGGCTTACTTGATGATCAGGAAGAATCAGAGGAAATCAATGCATGTTCTATCGTTGTTCCAGTTGAAATAGATGGAAAGACAGAGGAATGGTTAGTAAACTTCAAGAACGAAACTCATAACCATCCTACTGAAATTGAGCCATTTGGTGGCGCTGCAACTTGTCTTGGTGGAGCAATTCGTGATCCACTTTCAGGACGTACTTACGTTTACCAGGCTATGAGAATTACAGGTGCTGCAAATCCTACAGTTCCAGTATCTGAGACAATGCATGGTAAGCTTCCACAAAGAAAGTTAGTTACAGGTGCTGCTCATGGTTATTCTTCATACGGTAACCAGATTGGTCTTGCAACAGGTTATGTTAAGGAATTATATCATCCTGATTACGTAGCTAAGAGAATGGAAATCGGTGCTGTTATGGCTGCTGCTCCAAGAGCTGCAGTTAAGAGAGAAAGTTCAGATCCAGGAGATATCATTATCTTACTTGGTGGTAGAACAGGACGTGATGGCTGTGGTGGTGCTACAGGTTCATCTAAGGTTCATACAGAGAAGTCTATTGAAGAGTGTGGCGCAGAAGTTCAGAAGGGTAATGCACCTACTGAAAGAAAGATGCAGAGACTCTTTAGAAGACCAGAAGTTACAAAGCTTATTAAGAAGTGTAACGACTTTGGTGCCGGCGGTGTTTCAGTTGCTATCGGTGAATTAGCAGATGGTTTAAGAGTAGATCTTGATAAGGTTCCAAAGAAGTATGAAGGTCTTGATGGTACAGAACTTTCAATTTCTGAATCTCAGGAAAGAATGGCTGTTGTTGTAGATCCTAAGGATGTTAAGGAATTCTTAAACTACTCAGCAGAAGAGAACTTAGAGGCTATTGAAGTTGCTGTTGTAACTGAGGAGCCAAGACTTGTACTTACATGGAGAGGTAAGGATATCGTTAATATTTCAAGAGCTTTCCTTGATACTAACGGTGCTCATCAGGAAACTTGCGTAGAAGTTGAGATGCCTGTTGAAGAAGATAATGTATTAACTCCAGTAGAGGTTGAAGATGTTAGAGCTAGCTGGCTTAAGGTTTTAGGCGACTTAAATGAATGCTCTCAGAAGGGTCTTGTAGAAAGATTTGACTCTTCAATCGGTGCAGCTACAGTAACAATGCCTTACGGTGGTAAGTATCAGCTTACAGAAACTCAGGCTATGGTTGCTAAGTTACCAGTTCTTAAGGGTAAGTGCGATACAGTAACAATGATGTCTTATGGTTTTGATCCATTCCTTTCAAAGTGGAGCCCATACCATGGTGCAATGTATGCTGTAGTTGATTCAGTTGCTAAGATTGTTGCAACTGGTGGTGATTATAAGAAGATTAGATTTACATTCCAGGAATACTTTAGAAGAATGAGCGAAGATCCTAAGAGATGGAGTCAGCCTTTTGCAGCCCTTCTTGGTGCTTACGAGGCTCAGATGGAATTCGGTCTTCCATCAATTGGTGGTAAGGATAGTATGTCAGGTACATTTGAAGACATCGATGTTCCACCAACACTTTGTTCTTTCGCTATTGATATTGCTAAGGAATCAGACATTGTCACTCCTGAATTAAAGGCAGCAGGTAATGTCTTAGTTAGATTTGATATCGCTAAGGATCAGTATGATCTTCCTAACTTTACACAGCTTAAGGAGATGTATTCAGCTATCCATGAGCTTACATTATCAAAGGCTATTGTTTCAGCTTATGTTCTTGATGCTAAGGGTCTTGTACCAGCAGTATCTAAGATGGCATTTGGTAACAAGTTAGGTGTAGCATTAGATGAAAGCTTAGCTAAGAAGGATTTATTCTCTCCAAGCTATGGTTGCATCGTTGCAGAAGTTCCTGCAGATAGATTAGCTGATATTAAGGTTGCTTACACTAAGGTTGGTGAGGTAACTGCTGAAGCTAAGTTTACATATAAGAACGTTTCAATCAATGTTGAAGAAGCTCTTAGCGTTTGGTCTGACACACTTGAGTCAGTATTCCCAACAAAGGCTTCTAAGGAAACAGATAAGATTGAGGCTATTAGCTACGACGCTAAGGAAATTCACATTTGCAAGAATAAGGTTGCTAAGCCAACAGTATTCATCCCTGTATTCCCAGGTACAAACTGTGAATATGACTCAGCTAGAGCTTTTGAAAATGCTGGCGCAAACACAATCGTTAAGGTATTTAAGAACTTAGATGCTGCAAGCATCAGAGAATCTGTTGATGAATTTAGCAAGGCTATTTCACAGTCACAGATTATCATGTTCCCAGGTGGTTTCTCAGCTGGTGATGAACCAGATGGTTCTGCTAAGTTCTTTGCTACAGCATTTAGAAATGAAAAGATGAAGGAAGAAGTTACAAAGCTTCTTAATGAAAGAGATGGTTTAGCTCTTGGTATCTGTAATGGTTTCCAGGCTCTTATTAAGCTTGGTTTAGTACCAAATGGTGAAATTACAGGTCAGGATTCTAACTCACCAACTCTTACATATAACACAATTAACCGTCATATCTCTAAGATGGCATACATCAGAGTTGCATCTAATAAGAGCCCATGGCTTGCAGGCGCTAAGCTTGGTGGCGTTTATACAAACCCAGCTTCACACGGTGAAGGTAGATTTGTAGCTCCTAAGGAATGGCTTGATAAGCTTATTGCTAACGGACAGGTTGCAACACAGTACTGTGACTTAGATGGAAATGTATCAATGGATGAAGAGTGGAACATCAACGGTTCTTACATGGCTATTGAAGGTATTACATCTCCAGATGGTCGTTGTTTGGGTAAGATGGCTCACTCAGAAAGACGTGGCGATTCAGTTGCTATTAACATCTATGGCGAACAGGATCTTAAGATCTTCGAATCAGGTGTTAAGTATTTTATGTAGCAACTTCGCAGAAGTTGCTATGTAGGTGCTCGCTACTCGAAGCGTATATAATGCGAGCACTTCCCACAATGTAGCGACTTCGCAGAAGTCGCTATGTAGGCGCGAGTTTGCAGCGAAGCTGCATTTAATACGAGTGCTTCCCACCATTTTCTAATAGATATTTGTATCTTATTAGTAAATGGTGGGCTTTTTTATTGACATTTATAATCATTAAGGGTATCATCACTAACGTGAGTTAGTTACCACAAACTATAAATATAGAAGGTGATTTAATGGGATCAGCAATAGTTGTTGTTATTCTTTTAGCAGTTGTAGCATTTGCCCTAGTTCAATCAAGAAAGCATATGAAGGGTGAAGGCGGATGCTGTGGCGGAGGCCAGGAAGAGCTTGCGGCTGAGGAAAGAAAGAAATTAGACAATCCAGTAATTGGAAGAAAGATTTTATCGATAGAAGGTATGCACTGTGATCATTGTAAGAATAGTGTTGAACGTTCTATTAATAGATTAGAAGGTGCATCGGCAGTAGTTGATTTAAAGAAGAATATTGCCCTTGTAGATTACGACAGAGAACTAGATGATGCAGCATTAAAGATAGCTGTTGAAAGACTAGATTTTAAATTACTCTCAATTAAAGATGAAAAGTTGTCTTAAAAGGCTTATTTTCCCAATACTATTATAAACAATAGTATTGGGAAAAGCCCTTGACAAGTGGGTTAGACTATGCTAACTTATAATTAAGTTAGCGATAGCTAACTAAAAAGGATTTTTTATTCGGGTTATTAATTAACCCGTTATTTTAAACACATTGGTTAGATTAGTCTAACATAAGTGAGATGTGTTAAACTTATAGCTATAAGGGGATATGATAATAGAACACTATTTAACTTGACTTAAGTTAGATTAATGGGCGCTAGATTGAGGAGGTAATCATGAGCGTTGTAATTATTGGTGGCAATGAGTGTATGGTGTGTCAGTACGAGAAGATTTGTAAGAAGCATGGTTGTAAGGCCAAGGTATTCGTAAAGGAAAAGAGCGGATTTAGGGACCGTCTTGGTAGTCCTGATCTCATGATTCTTTTTACAAATACAGTTTCTCATAAGATGGTGCTATCGGCTGTTAGTGAAGCAAAGAAAAATGATATTGAAGTTATTAGAACACATTCTAGCAGCGCTTCTTCATTAAATAACGTGCTTGACGAATATTTTGCAGCTATTGAAGCATAAATGACATGACCTTGGAGAGGGTCTTTAAAAACTACTACGTATGTATTTAAGGGAGTAACAGTCATGGAAGATATCTTAGAACTTAGGAGATGGGTGGATAACAAAATCGAGATGGATTTAATTAGAGAATGTGCCCCAACCCTAGCAGGTTTGAAAACCGCAAATCTTTTCAACTATAAGTTCGATGATCTTACAAATATGCATAAAGAACTTGCCAGAATTAACGAATTATTAAACGTTAAGGGCGTATATGTAAGAATCCTTAGAAAATCCATGACTAGAGCTCTTTTATATGTCTATAGACCGGTAAGACTTGCCAAAGACTTAACCAATCCGCTTGCAGTAAGCCTTTTAAAAAAGGAAGGCTACGGGGATTACATTAAAAAGACAAGCCCTAGAGAATGCAGCATGATTGAAATTTGTGAGAAGGCAATAAAATTTCTTACTAGAAGAGTCAATGAATCTGAGTGTTTTCCTCATGAGATTGGATTATTCCTTGGATATCCTGCAGTGGATGTAAAAGGATTTATTGAACAAAAGGGACAGAATTGCAAGTGCTGTGGCTTTTGGAAGGTATATGGTGATGAGGAAAGCTCTAAGATGAAGTTTGAGCAGTATAGAAAATGTATCGAGGTCTATAAAAAAGTCTTCCTACAGGGAAGAAGCTTATGTCAGCTTACAGTAAGCGCGTAAGTTTTACATTTTCAAAATCGTTAAAAAACAAGTAATTGTTTTTTATATAACCTATGTACGGGTTAACATGGGTAACACTACTTAATAACCGCATTGCGGGAGAATGGAGGAAAATAATGAGTAAAGTAGCAGTAGTATTCTGGAGCCAGACAGGTAACACAGAAGCTTTAGCAAACGCAGTAGCAGACGGAGCTAAGTCTGCAGGTGCAGAAGTATCAGTATTAGGATTTGGTGATATTAATTCATCTAATGTCGCTTCATATGATGCAATTGCATTTGGCTGTCCAGCAATGGGTGCTGAGCAGCTTGAAGAAACAGAGGTAGATCCTGTATTTACAGAACTTGAATCTTCACTTTCAGGAAAGAAGATTGCCCTCTTTGGTTCATACGGCTGGGGTTCAGGCGAATGGATGGAAGAATGGGAAAATAGAGCAAAGACAGCAGGTGCTAATCTTGCATGTGCTTCTGTTATTTGTAATGAGGCACCGGATGATGATGCTTTAGCAAATGCTAAGAAGTTAGGTGAAACATTAGCAGCATAAGAATCTGTTAATACTTATAACTAAACTCAAATCAAACTAAATAGAAATGTTTTACCCGTGCCTTTTTTAAGACATGAAAATAATTTCCTTTGTATTTTCAATATAGGCACGGGTTTTTTAGCAAATTTATTCAATAGTGTACATTTGTAAAGAATAAATTAAATGTTTGTTTAAAAATTAAATTTCGAGTTTGATTTTATTTACAAAATTTAGAAAAAACTAATAATTATCGTTGACAACTAATTTTTGTTCGATTATACTAACTACGGTTATGAAAATAATTATCAATAAGAATGACATGGAGGTAATATGAGTATGCCATTATCAATGTTAGAAGAAGGAAACAATGGAACAATCGTTAGAGTAGGAGGCCTTGAAGAAACAAGACAGTTTCTTGAGAAGTTAGGTTTTGTTGTAGGAGCTGATGTGGAAGTGGTATCTAAGATGTCAGGTAATGTTATTGTTAACGTAAAAGGGTCAAGAGTTGCTATTGGCAAGGATATGGCCAATAAAATCATGATATAATTTATCATTTAAGATAATTTATATATATACTTTCTAGAAGGTTTAACAGAATATGCACTAAATCATGTGTTATTTGATGTTTTAGAGCTAAATTTTAAAGGAGACAGGGAAATGACTTTAAAAGAAGTAAAGACAGGTCAGACAGTTAAAGTTACAAAGCTTAACGGTGAAGGCCCAGTTAAGAGAAGAATCATGGACATGGGTATCACAAAGGGTATCGAAGTTTTCGTAAGAAAGGTTGCACCTTTAGGTGATCCAATTGAAGTTACAGTTCGTGGTTATGAGCTTTCATTACGTAAGGCAGATGCTGCTTTAATAGATGTAGAGTAATTAGAGTTTTTATTAGAGTTTAAAAAGAAGTTCAAGAAAAAAGTTTAATGATGAAGACTAGGTAGAGTAACATTTGCCTAATCAGAAAGAGGTAGGAAATGTCAATTAAGATTGCACTTGCAGGTAATCCAAACTGCGGTAAGACAACTCTCTTTAACGCATTAACAGGTTCAAATCAGTACGTAGGTAACTGGCCTGGCGTTACAGTAGAAAAAAAGGAAGGTAAGTATAAGGGCGATAAGAGCGTCGGTATTATCGATCTTCCAGGTGTTTATTCACTTTCTCCATATACAATTGAAGAAGTGGTAGCAAGAAATTATTTAGTAAATGAAAGACCAGATGCAGTAATTAATATTGTTGATGGTACTAATATTGAAAGAAATCTTTATCTTTCAACACAGATTATTGAACTTGGTATTCCAGTAGTTGTTGCAGTTAACATGATGGATATCGTCAATAAGGTTGGTGATAAGATTAATATAAAGAAGCTTAGCGAAGCTATTGGTGCTCCAGTAGTTGAAATCTCAGCTCTTAAGGGAACAGGTATTAAGGAAGTTGTAGATGCAGCTATTAAGGCAGCTAACTCAAAGAAGGCTAACGAACTTGCTCACAAGTTCAATCCTACAGTTGAGGCTGCTATTGAAAGCGTTAAGGCTAAGTTAGGTTCAGATGTTGAAGAAGCTCAGAAGAGATTCTTTGCAATCAAGTTCATTGAAAGAGATGATAAGATTGCTCAGTTAACAGCAACAGCTGTTGATGCTTCAGATGAAATTGCAACTCTTGAAAAAGAGTTTGACGATGATACAGAATCAATCATTACTAATGAAAGATATACTTATATCTCATCTATTATTGATGGTTGTGTAACAAAGAATTCTGCTAAGAAGTTAACAACTTCAGATAAGATTGATAGAATCGTTACAAACAGAATTCTTGCTCTTCCAATCTTTGCAGTTATTATGTTTATTGTTTACTACATTTCAGTAACTACAGTTGGTACATATGTAACTGATTGGACAAACGATGGTTTATTTGGTGATGGTTTCTACCTTTTTGGTAATGGTAGAGCTGCTTATGACGAAGCTATGACAGACTACTATAAAGATAACGTATGGACTGATGAAGTTGTAGCTAATGTAGAAGGTGCTGTTGAAGCTGGCGTAACAGGTGCTGATGAAATCCTTGCAGCTATTAATGATGAGGATTACGGTGCATTTGATGAAGCTTATGGTTCATACGGTGCTGAGTTAGATGAAAAGGAAGACGGTACATATTCAATTTCAGAAGTTGTTGATGAAGCAACTGGTGAAGATGCAGAACTTCCAGATAATGCAGATTATGGTACTTGGGTTCCAGGTGTTCCAGTATTAGTTGGAAACTTACTTGAAGCTATTAACTGTAATGAATTTTTAACAGGTTTAATCCTTGATGGTATTGTAGCTGGTGTAGGTGCAGTACTTGGTTTCGTTCCACAGATGTTAGTATTATTTATCTTCCTTGCATTCCTTGAGGGATGTGGTTATATGGCAAGAATTGCTTTCATCATGGATAGAATCTTTAGAAAGTTTGGTTTATCAGGTAAGTCATTTATTCCTATCCTTATTGGTACAGGTTGTGGTGTTCCTGGTGTTATGGCTTCAAGAACAATTGAGAATGAAAGAGATCGTCGTATGACAATTATGACAACAACATTCATTCCTTGTGGCGCTAAGCTTCCTATTATTGCTCTTATTTCAGCAGCATTATTTAATAACGCTTGGTGGGTTGGTCCATCAGCATACTTCTTAGGAATTGCTGTAATTATTCTTTCAGGTATTATCCTTAAGAAGACAAAGATTTTTGCTGGCGATCCAGCTCCATTCGTAATGGAACTTCCTTCATACCACTGGCCAACAGTAGGTTCTATTTTAAGAAGTATGTGGGAAAGAGGCTGGTCATTCATTAAGAAGGCTGGAACAATTATCTTACTTTCATCAATTCTTATTTGGTTAGGTTCAACATTTGGTTGGACAGACGGTGCATTCGGATGGAATGCAGATCTTGAACTTGAAGATTCAGTTCTTGGTGCAATTGGTAACGGTCTTAAGTGGATCTTTGCTCCTCTTGGATTTGCTAATGCTACAGCAACAGTTGCAACAGTTATGGGTCTTGTAGCTAAGGAAGAAGTTGTTGGTGTATTTGGTGTCCTTGACTTTGAAGGTCTTGCACCACTTGCAGGTTACTCATTCCTTGCATTTAACTTACTTTGCGCTCCTTGCTTCGCTGCAATCGGTGCAATTAAGAGAGAAATGAACAATGGAAAGTGGACATGGATTGCAATTGGTTATCAGTGTGCAACAGCTTATATCGTTGCTTACCTTATTTACCAGTTCGGTTTACTTATCTCAGGTTCAGTTAACGTATTAGGTTTAATCATCGCTATTGTTGTATTAGCATTTGTTTTATATCTTATCTTTAGACCATATAAGGAGGCAACAACTCTTAAGGTTGATAAGAAGGTTGCTAATATCTAATTAATAGAAAATGTAACTTATAGTATATTTATCTTAACAAGGAGGAAGAAAAATGTTAGGAAGTATTATTACAGGTTTAGTTGTATTGTTAATAGTTTTCTTGGCTGTTAGAAGCCTTGTAAAAGATAAAAAGGCCGGCAAGTCTGTTCAGTGTGGTGTTGATTGTAAGCACTGCAATGGCGGTTGCCACTAATAGAGACGCTTGTTCATTAGGCGGTAAAGAGGTGAAATTATGCTTGACAATCTTGCAAAAAAGAAAGAATTAGAAATGGGTTTTACAAGAACTCAGATGCAAAAAGACATGGTTTTAAGTTTACTTAAAGAACGTGGATGCAGGATCACCAAGCAGCGAAAAATGCTTTTAGATGTAATTCTTGAAGAGAATTGCACTTGTTGTAAAGAGATTTACTATAAAGCATCAAAACGTGATCCAAAGATAGGAAGTGCTACTGTTTATAGAATGGTAAATGTCCTTGAAGAGATAGGTGCCATTAATAGAGGTAACATGTATAAGGTATCATGCGGATCATGCAGCTATGAGAATGCATGCACAATTGAACTGAATGACGCTACAGTTATAAGTTTATCCGCTAAAAAGTGGAACGATATAATAGAAACAGGTCTTAAAGCATGCGGCTATATTACTGAACAAAAAATCAGTAATGTACAAGCTACACAGCTAGTATTTGAAAATTAAACATTAAAAGCCTAAGAGGTTAATCCTCTTAGGCTTTTCTTTTTTATACAGATATACAAGTTATCTTAAACATCTATATAACTTCTATTGCCATTCACAAAAAGCACAGAAATTATAGCTAAAATTAGTATAATTAGAATTGACGAACTTTTATAGTTAGTACTAATATATCGAGAGAAGGTAAAAAACATACCACATAAGGAGGTAAATATGATTAATTTTGATTTAAAGAAAACGGGACTTTTTGTTGCAGGTGTATTATTTGGCACAGCTGGAGTAAAGGTTTTATCAAGTAAGGATGCTAAGAATTGTTATACACAGGCTACAGCAGCAGTTTTAAGAGCTAAGAAGAGTGTTATGAAGACTACAACAACAATTCAGGAGAATTGCGAAGACATTTTAGCTGATGCAAAGGCTATTAACGAAGAAAGAGAAGCTAAGGAAAAGGCTATCGAAACAAAGGCTTGCGAAGAATAATTTAGAGGTTAATAAATGAGATTTTTTATAAAACATGATGCTTATAAAAGACTTAGAATTCATTTTGATATGAATCAGATGACCTTTAGAGAAGCGGATATTTTGCAGTTTTATCTTGATGGCATTAAAGAAATTTCTAGTTCTAAGGTATATGAAAGAACTGCGGATGCAGTGATTTTATATGATTGTGATAAGAATAAGATTATTAATGCTTTAAGAGAGTTTAATTTTGAAAATGTAAATGTACCTGAGGAAATTTTAGAAAATTCAGGAAGAGAAATAAACTCTTTATATCAGGAAAAACTTGTAACTAAGGTATTGGTAAGATATACAGCCAAAATCTTTGTGCCAATGCCTATAAGACGTGCAATCATTTTGGCAAAATCTCTTAAGTATATTAAGAATGGACTTGGCTGCCTTTCTAAGGCAAAGATTGAAGTGCCGGTGCTTGATGCTACCGCTATTGGCGTTTCAATTTTAAGAAGTGATTTTGAAACAGCAGGCTCTGTTATGTTCTTGCTGGGAATCGGTGAAATCATGGAAGAATGGACTCATAAGAAATCTGTGGATGATTTAGCTAAGACTATGAGCCTTAATATAAGCAAAGCTTGGCTTTTAAGAGATGGACAAGAAGTTTGCCTTCCTGTAAATGAGATTAAGGAAGGTGACTTAGTTGTAGTACACATGGGAACAGTAATTCCTTTTGATGGAGTGGTTGTATCAGGTGAAGCAGTGGTTAATCAGGCTTCTTTAACAGGAGAGGCAGAGGCTGTTAGAAAAGCTGAGGATTCCTTAGTTTATGCCGGTACTGTACTTGAAGAGGGAGAAATTACTCTTCGTGTAACTAAAACTAGTGGCTTAGGAAAATTTGATCAAATCGTTAAGATGATTGAGGAGTCTGAAAAGCTTAAGTCAGGCGTAGAAAGTAAGGCAGAGCATTTAGCTGATAGTTTAGTGCCATATTCCCTTGGCGCTACATTTTTAACATATCTTTTAACAAGAAATGCTACAAAGGCCTTATCTATCCTTATGGTAGATTTTTCTTGTGCTATTAAATTGGCTATGCCGATTTCTGTTTTAACTGCAATTAAGCAAGGTAGACAAAATCAAATAAATATAAAGGGCGGTAAATTCCTAGAAGCTGTAGCTGAGGCTAATACAATAGTATTTGATAAGACAGGTACTTTAACAAAGGCCACACCAACAGTGAAATCAGTAGTTTCTTTTAGTGGGGCTAGTGAAGATGAACTTTTAAGAATTGCAGCCTGTTTAGAGGAACATTTTCCACATTCTATGGCAAATGCAGTGGTGCTTGCAGCTAAGTTAAAGAACCTTGAACATGAGGAGATGCATTCAAAAGTAGAATATATCGTAGCTCACGGTATTTCATCATACATTGGTGATAATAAAGTCGTAATAGGTAGTTATCACTTTGTTTTTGAAGATGAAAAATGCGTCATTCCAGAGGGTAAAGAAGAGCTATTTAATAACTTACCTTTGGAGTATTCTCATCTTTATATGGCTGTAAATGGAAAATTAGCGGCAGTTATATGCATTGAAGATCCTGTAAGAGAAGAGGCTGCAAATGTTATTAATAGATTAAAACATGCAGGCTTTGAAAAGATTGTAATGATGACAGGAGATTCTTATAGAACAGCTAAAGCTATCGCAAACAAGGTGGGAGTTACTGAATTTTATGCAGAGGTTCTACCAGAGGATAAGGCTAGATTTGTGGAAGAAGAAAAGGCTAAACATAACAAGGTTATTATGGTTGGCGATGGAATAAATGATTCTCCAGCACTTTCAGCTGCAGATGTAGGTGTTGCTATATCAGAGGGCGCTGAGATTGCTAGAGAAATCGCAGATATTACTATAAGCGCTAATGACCTAGAAAGCCTTGTGATACTTAAAAATTTAAGTAATGAAATGATGAGAAGAATTTCTAAAAACTACAACAATATCGTTGGCTTTAATGCTAGCTTAATAGCCCTTGGGGTTGCTGGTGTTTTACAACCAACTACATCGGCTTTATTGCATAACATTTCAACAATTGCTTTCAGTTTAAAAAGTATGGAAAGTTATTTGCTAGAGGAAAAGTAGCTTTTTATTGTAAATAAAACTATTCATATGGTATAATATTAGAAGTTAGAGCGTGACTATAATTTTCTAAAAGGAAGATGACAATATGGATAATGAACTTTATAGCAAGAAATTTGAAAAATTTTATGAGAGCTTAACTGCTAACTTTGCTGATACTTCAGATATTCAGAATGTAGTATCTCTAGCAGTACAAGGCATTGCAGAGGATCTAAAGATAGGTATGTTAACAGCAGATGTTAATATTCCTGTATCTGTAAGGGTTCCAAATGGTAAGAATGAGAGATACATTTTATATGATTCAGGTGCACATAGCGAGGAATACAAGGAATTCCAGTATCTAACTGCAGATGGCGGTAGATTAACTTATCAGGTTTATTCAATCCCAGATTACGAATATGATGTGGAAGATGATAAGATACTTGATTTTGTAATCGGCATTATAGCTTACGTAAGTCGCTATGTAAGAATTGCTGAACATGATGCTATGACTGCATTTACAGATAGCTTAACAGGATGTCTAAATTCTAATGGCTTATCTAGAAATGGTGGCTTATTATTTATTAAGCATGACATTGCAGATTATGCATCGGTATATTTTAACATTAAGAATTTCTCATATTTCAATCATGTGGATAGAACAAAGCTAGGTGATGAGATACTAAAAAAGTTTAGTATTGCAGTTAATGCCTACATTCAGAATGAAGAAATCTTTGCAAGACTAGGCGGAGATAGCTTTGTAGCCTTTGTTAAAAAGGAAAGAGTTGATAATTTCGTAGACTTTATTACTAGCATGAATATAAGAGCTAATACCAATCGTGGTCCTAAGGATTTTACGGTAGAGTGTAATGCTGGTTTATATTTTGCAGTACATAAGGATAATATTTCTAATCTAATTAATTATTCAGCTATTGCTTGCAAGTATGCAAGAAACTCAAAGACCTACGACTGCGTATGGTTTAGAGATTACATGATTGATGATAATTTAAGAGAGAAGGAAATTAGCTATAAGTTCCATGACGCTGTATCTGAGGAGAAGTTCGCTGTTTACTATCAGCCTAAGGTAAATCTTGAAGATGGCACTCTAGGTGGTGCTGAGGCCTTAGTTAGATGGGCAGCAAAGGAAAGAATTATTCAGCCAAATGAGTTTATTCCTGTACTTGAAAAAGAGGGCTCTATTAAAGACTTAGATTTCTACATGCTTAAGCATGTTTGTAAAGATATTAGAACTTGGATTGATAAGGGAATTGAGCCAGTTCCTGTATCTATTAATTTCTCTAAGATACACATTTATAATGACAATCTTGCAGAGAAAATTAATAAGATAATTACTGAGTATGGTGTTGATCCGAAGTATATTGAAATCGAAATTACAGAAAAATCTTGCACAGATGATTTCCTTACTTTAAAGGAATTTATGAAGGCTATGCAGGATAGAAATATAAAGACTGCAATTGATGATTTTGGAGATGGTATTTCATCTCTTACTTATCTTAGAGATTTATCCTTTAACTACATTAAGTTTGATAAGGTATTTATTGATAATGTAGATAATGGAAGTCAGAAAGATGATATAATTGTTACTAGCCTTATTGATATGCTTAACAAGTTAGGAAAATGTGTTGTAGCCGAAGGTGTAGAAACAAAGAAGCAGGCAGACTTCTTAAAGAAGGTTGGTTGTAAGTATGCACAGGGCTATTATTTTGACAGACCTCTTGAAAAAGAAGACTTTGTGGGCAGGCTAGAAAACAAGAAATATGATTATTAATTTCATCAAGAAATATGTTGACAATAGATATTGATGATGTTATTATTTAGTAGTTGCAAAACAAAGAAGAGTATCCACTCTCACCTCAGCACGATTAAGTGACTCGGGTTAATATTTAAATCATTTACCGTAAGGTTTTGTTTGAATTAAGTGTGGATAATCAATATTGATTATCCACTTTTTTTGTGGAAACGAGATTTTGCATAACATATAGACGAATATGGAGGTACACGACCATTAGCGAATTAATGATTAATGAACAGATCCGTGACAAGGAAGTAAGAGTCATCGGACAAGAAGGACAACAATTAGGAGTTATGTCATCAAAGGAAGCTCAGGGACTTGCAAGAGAAGCAGGAGTTGATCTTGTTAAGGTAGCTCCGTCAGCTAAGCCACCAGTCTGCAGACTTGTAGATTACGGCAAGTACAAGTACGAGTTAATCAGAAAAGAGAAAGAAGCTAAGAAGAAACAGAAAACTGTTGAAGTTAAGGAAGTTAGATTATCACCTAACATCGATACTAACGATCTTAATACTAAGTGTAACTCAGCTAGAAAGTTTATCGAGAAAGGCAACAAGGTTAAGGTCTCTTTAAGATTTAGAGGTAGAGAGATGGCACATATTGATTCAAGTAAGCATATTCTTGAAGAATTTGCTGAGAGACTCTCAGACATCGCCGTAATCGATAAAGCTCCTAAGATGGAAGGTAGGAGTATGACTATGTTTTTAACGGAAAAACGTTAAAAAATTAAGAAGGATTTAGGAGGAACTATTATGCCAAAGGTAAAGACAAAAAGAGCAGCTGCTAAGCGTTTTAAAGTAACTGGAACAGGTAAGTTAAAGAGAATGAAGGCTTACAAGAGCCATATCCTTACTAAGAAGACTACTAAGAGAAAGAGAAATCTTAGACACGCAGCTATGACTGACGCAACTAACGTTAAGACAATGAAGAAGATTATGCCTTATCTTTAATCTGATGATTAAATTTGAGTCTTAACATTTCAAGTTTTTTATAGGAGGAATTATTAAAATGGCAAGAATTAAAGGCGGATTAAACGCAAAGAAGAAGCATAATAAAGTATTAAAGCTCGCTAAGGGTTATAGAGGTGCTAGATCTAAGCAGTACAGAGTTGCAAAGCAGTCTGTAATGAGAGCCCTCACAGAAAGCTACAAGGGTAGAAAGCAGAAGAAGAGACAGTTCAGACAGTTATGGATCGCAAGAATTAACGCTGCTGCAAGACTTAACGGTCTTTCATACAGCAAGTTCATGTTCGGCTTAAAGTCAGCTAACATCGACCTTAATAGAAAGGTTTTAGCTGAAATGGCTGTTAACGATGCTGAAGGTTTTGCAAAGCTTGTTGAAGTTGCAAAGTCTAAGTTAGCTTAATTAGTATTAAGATAAAGTTAATAACGAATTTTAACACCTTATAGATTTATCTATAAGGTGTTTTTTTATGATCTTGGCGATCATTTTGCTGCACTATTTTACTTCGCAACGTAAGGCTTGTAAGTACATTAAGGAAAATAATAAGTAATCTTGTATTTATAAGTCTATGATAATTTTGTGAAAAATATAAAATTTAGGCCTTAAATCTATGAATAAATTGTAAATTGTGGTATATTTATAACCGATGCAAACGAAAGCTGAAAGCTAGATATATGCTTGTTTGCATCCTAAAAAAAGAGGAAAAGGATTTAGGGTTATATGAGAAAGAATATATTAAAAAAGGCTCTAGCTAGCACTTTAATTGCAACTACAATCTTAACAACATTTACAGCATGTAATACAAAGATTGATGTTGATTTGGGCTATAAGGCTAGTGACTATGTAACATTGGGAGATTACAAGAATATTAACGTAGAGGTTGATAGAACATCTATCGAGAACGAATTAGTAGAAGAGGCTATTCTTGAAGATCAGGAAGAGAATACAACATATTCAGAAGTTAGCAGAGGAGCTATTGCAACAGATCAGGTTATGTATAATGTAACTTGTGCTTACTCTGGCGTTACAATTTCTGAATTAAGTGCATCAGGGGAGACAATTATCTTAGGTGTAGATGATTTCCCTATTGATATTGATGGCCTAGAAGACATGCTTTATGGCATGACAGCTGGTGAAACTAAGGTTCAGATAGTTACTTTACCAGAAGATTATTCTAATACAGAATATGCTGGTGCTAAGGTAGTATTTGAGATTACAGTTGAAGAGGTTGACCAGGCAAATGTACCTATGATTACAGATGCTTATGTTAGTCAGTACTATGGTTACTCAACTGTAGAAGAATATAGAGAGTCTATTAAGACAGAAGTTGCAAGTGATGTGGATGAGAAGGTTCAGTCAGCTTATGAAGAAGCTGTATTAACAGAACTTACTAATATTTGCGAAGTATCAGATATTCCACAGTCATTATATGATGAAAAGTATGATCAGCTTAATACTAGTATCAATTTCTATGCAACACTTATGAGTAAGTCTAATGATGAGTATTGTGAATATTATTTTAATATGACATTTGACGAATATGTTCGTAAGTCATGCGAACAGAGACTTATCCTTGAAGCAATTATTGAAGCTGAGGATATGACACTTACTGAATATCAGTACAAGGGAGAACTTGATACATTTGCAGAAGACAATGGTTTCTCAACAGGTTCTTTAATGGTAGAGAAGTATGGTAAGGATAAGGTTTGCATTGGTATGTTAGTAGCAAGAGCACAGCAGTTTGTACTTGATAGCGCTACAGCAAACTATATCTAAGACATATTTAATGTCCCATTTCTTCAATTAAGATACAGCCTTCTAGGTTTTTAATATCGTTAATTACTCTGTATCTGTTTTGAGGATCCTTAATTTTAAGAGAGAATAACATGTATCCTGGTAGATTGTTAATGGCAGGATATTGTTCTAAATCATAGATGCTGTAATCCCTTTCGTGGGTGAAACGAATGAGAGCAGGCATGAATAAGCTATGGTCACATTCCACATAGAGATAGATATACTTGTTATATTTTATAAAGCTTCTATCAACGAAGGTGAGAACACGCATAATAACTAATACGGCAATTGAGCAGATTATTGCTCCGGAATAAAAGCCTGACCCAATAGCGATACCGATGGTGGCACAACACCAGAGGCCCGCTGCTGTGGTCAGGCCTTTTATTCTACTATTTCTAGTCACAATAATAGTACCAGCACCTAAGAAACCTATACCACTTACAACTTGGGCAGGGATTCTAGCTGGGTCAACATTTTCATAAAGACCAAACATATAGAGATTGGTGATGCAGGTTAGGGTAGCACCAAGACAAACTACTACATAGGTTCTAAAGCCTGCAGGTCTTTGCTTTTTTTCACGTTCCATACCCAGTAAACCAGAAAGAATCATAGCCAAAATTATACGAAAAGTTATGGAATATAAATTTAAATCCGATAAAATCTTGATATCTTCTAACATATTCAATTCCCCCAAACATATACTTTTATTAATTATATCATACATATAAAAATTTTTTTTATTTTTTAGCTTAAAATTTAGATAAATAAAAAAGGCCTAGTCTTATTGAAAATAAAAAACCAGACCTTGTTATTATAGTGTTAAATTGGCTTTAACTGAGTAATTACTACTTTCTACCTGTAGAACCAAAACCGCCCTCACCACGATCAGTATCAGATAAATCCTCAACTTCATTGTAGTTAGCAACGATGTAAGGAGCAAGAACCATCTGAGCTACACGCTCGCCAGTTTCTACAGTCTTATCTTCGTTAGTATGATTGTGAAGAGCAACAATAATTTCTCCACGATAGTCTGAATCAATAACTCCAACCTTGTTTGCTGGTGCAAGACCTCTCTTGCAAGCCATACCAGAACGAGCATAAATAAGACCTACAAGACCTGTAGGAATCTCCATTGCAATACCTGTGTGAATAAATCTTGTTTCGCCTGCAGGAATAACAATGCTTGTTTCCTCTGCTGAGTAAAAATCAGCACCTGCTGCAAATTCTGAACCGTAGCTTGGAATGACAGCCTTGTCACTAAGCTTTTTTACATTAACCTTTGTATTAGTTATAGATGGTGTAAATTCCATATTAGATTAGCCCTCCCATAAAATTACTTCGTTAGCTTTGAGGCTCTTTTTAACGTCAATTAATCTTTGATTAGATGAACCGCGATATTTAAGCATTAAATCCTTTAATTCAAGAACAAATTTACCATCTACTAAAACATCAATATAAGATATCATTTCCTTGGTTTCTGGCCACTTTGGAACCATTTCTTGTAAGATCTGCTTATCAAATAAATAACCTGAGAAGCACCAAATAGACTTATCTGGATACTTTTCCTTGATCTCTCTTAAGAGGGGAAGTAAACCAATTTGATTAACATGTTCAAAAGGTTCTCCGCCTAAAAGAGTAATACCTGTAATATAGTCAGGTTCTAAGGATTTCACTATCTCATCCATTACTTCCTTAGTAAATTCTAAACCATAATTAAAATCCCATGCCACCTCGTTAAAACAGCCTTTACAGTGGTGTGTACAACCACTTACAAAAAGAGAGGTACGAACACCAGGACCATTAGCTATATCATTATATTTGATTGTTGCATAATTCATAGATTCTAATCCTCCCGTTTTTTATATTTAATATTTTATCAAATTTGGCTAATAAATTAAAGTTCTTAATAGAGGACAAAAACATCTGTACAATATAACTGTAAAAGCTTGTTTTATAGATAATTATTCAAGGGTAAAAAATATGTAAATTTGATAGATTATAATAACAAACTATATTATAATAAAGATATATTGTTTTTAAAAATTTATGTATTAAGGGTGGTATGTTATGGTTAATGTGTATTTTGAGAAGCTATATAGATACGAGAGAAAGCAGGAATACGTAGGCGTTGCTATACCTTTTAAGAAGGGCGAATACTTTGACTTGGATAAATTATCAGTTGTTCAAAAGGATAAGAAGTTAGTTCATCAGGCAAAGGTTACAGCAAAGTATGACGATGGAAGTATAAAGTTTGCTTATGTTAGATTTCTTGCTGACCTTGCAGCTAATAAGACTTGTTTTGCAACAGTCCTTACAGGCAAGGAGACAGAGGAAGAATTAAAGGAAGCTACAGGCATCACTAATCTAGATGCCTTATCTTTAGAAAATGTATCTAAGCTTAGTTGTAATGTAAATAAGGAAGCTGGCACAATTTCTGTAGATACAGGTGTCCTAAAGTTTTCGTTAGCTAATAATTCTAGTAATATTTTCTCTAAGTTAGAAGATGGTTATAGAGATTACACAGAGGATAACTTTGTAGGACCTAATTTATCAGTTAAGAATAGAACTAGTGAGGATAGTTTTAAGCTTGATAATTACAGCTTTAACATTGATAGCTGGAGAGTGGTTGAGGCAGGAGCTGTTAGTGCGATTTTTGAAGGAAAAGGACATCATGATTTAATTGAAGAGAGTGAGAATGGCGCAAAGCGTATTGACTTTGAACTTAGAATTACTGCAGTTTCTGGAAAGCCTTACTTAGATGTGGCTTATAGAATCATTAATACAAGTGATAATCCTTTAGAGATTAATAGCCTTGAATTCTTTGTTAAGGCAGATGTAAACAAGGCTTGTGATAATGAGTTAGTTGATATGGCAAAAGCTCTTCATGAATCAGCAGGTGGCGATTCTACAGGTTGTGGTGATGGTGCAATTGATAATTCAAAGACTAGCGGACCAGTCTTTCATACTAGAGGAATTAACGATTTAGATGATATTTTATCAAGAACACCTGTGGATACTGTTAGAACGGTGGCAGCTAGATCAAACTATAAGACTGATTTCTATATTGGAAGAGATGGCTTTAATGCAAATGTTATCGCAGACGACAAAGGCCTCTTAAAGGAAGGTAACGAGCACTTTGCAGAAGTTTTATATGGTACTTTCTTTGCAGATAGAACTGATGAGAAGTCTGGAGTTTGTGCAACAATTTATCAGGCAATGCAAAATTACCCAAAGGCTATTAAGGCTGATAAGAACGGCATTGGGGTTATGCTTGTGCCAGAGAATATCAACAAGGTTGTGATGCAGTCAGGTATGGCAAGAGAGCAGAGATTCTTGTTACATTTTCATGGACCAGAAGAAAGTATGGTTGAGATTGACAACCGTAGCTTGATTTATCAGATGCCAGACCTTGGAGTTATTAGTCCTGACGTCTTTAGAGAGTCGGGGGCTTTAATGGATGTATTCCCAACTAAGCTTGATGACGATGTGGAAATTGCCCTTATTAATAGATGCGATGCCCATGATAGAAATTACGGTATGTTAAACTGGGGCGACTCAGTAGATCAGGGCTATACAAAGCAGGGTAGAGCTAATGGAAAGCCAGTTTATAGTAACAACGAATACGACTATCCACACGCTTGTGCTCTTCAGTTTGCAAGAACTGGAACTAGAAGATTTTACGATTACATGGCTAATCACGCTAGCCACTGGATGGACGTGGACGTTTGCCACTATAGCAAGGACCCACTTAGAATCGGTGGTATGTGGGAACACACAGGGGGCCATATTGTTAACGGTATTATGGTTTGCTCTCACGAGTGGGTTGAGGGCCTTATGGACTATTATCATTTTACAGGAGATGAGAGAGGCCTTGAGACTGCCCTTGGTATTGGTGAAAATGTACTTCGACTCCTTGATACACCTATGTATGCCGTACCAGGAGAAGCTAACGCTAGAGAAACTGGTTGGGCTCTTAGAGCCTTGATTGCTTTATACGTTGAGACTAATGATAAGAAGTGGCTAAGTAAGTGCGATTGGATATTAGATAGCTTTATTACTTGGGAAAAGCAGTACGGACACTGGCTAGCACCATATACAGATAATACTTTAATTCGTGTTGGTTTTATGATTTCTGTAGCTATTGGTAGTGTAATGCGCTATTACAGAGTATTCCCAAGACAGGATTTAAAGGAAATGCTTATTCGTGCTGTAGATGATTTAGTAGATAACTGCTTACTTGATAATGGCTTGTTCTATTATAAGGAGCTTCCAAGTTTAGCTAGAAATGGCAATAATACTTTACTTTTAGAGTCTTTGGCTATTGCATTTGAGTTGACAGCTGATATAAAATATTTATATCCGGGCTTTAAGACATTTAAGAAAACTATTGGTGAGAATGTCAGAGCGGGAGTTTCAAATAAAACTATAGTTGATGATGCAGTACATGTAGCAGGGGATTCAACAAAGGGCTTTGCACAAAGCTTCATTCCTCTTATTACATACTACAAGGCTTTAACAGAAGCCGGAATCAACTACGAGGATATAAGATAAGACTAGTTATTTAGGCTTTAAAAGAAGGAGGAGAACAATTAAATGAGAATAGGTATTAGAGCACATGATATGGCTTATGCACCAATCGAGGACTTAATTCCAAGAGTTCATGAACAAGGATTTCATTGCATGCATTTAGCCCTTAAGAAGTCAATAAAGGAGTATAGCACAGGGGTTGAGGCTATGACACCAGGACTTGCAATGCATCTTAAGGAAATTTGTAACGACAACAAGGTAGACGTAGCAGTACTTGGATGCTACTTAAACCTTTGTAATCCTAATCCAGTAAAACATGCTGAGATAGTAGAAAAGTACAAGGCTCATATCCGTTTTGCTAGCATACTTGGTTGTGCTGTTGTGGGAACTGAGACAGGTGCTGTTAATGAAGAATACAAGTATGAAGAGGCTAATCATTCAGAAGAGGCTCTAGAATGCTTTATTGAGAATTTAAGACCAATCGTCAAGTATGCAGAACAGTTTGGCGTAATATTTGCCATTGAGCCAGTTTGGAAGCATATTGTTAATACAGTAGAAAGAGCTAGAAGAGTACTTGATGAAATTAATTCACCAAACCTACAGATTATTTTTGACCCTGTAAACTTACTTTATCCAGGTAATATTAAGGATCAGGATGAAATTATTAAGAAGGGCTTTGAATTACTAGGCAAGGATATTGCAGTAGTTCACTGTAAGGATTTCATTGATGAAGGCAAGGAAGTAGACTTAAAGAGCGTGGCAGCAGGTAAGGGCGGCCCAGATGGTAAGGGTGGCTTAAACTACCCATTACTTCTTAAGCTAATTAAGGAGCACAAGCCTTATGTACACTGCACTCTTGAGAATACAGTTCCTGAAAATGCAGTAGAGACCCGCGAATTTATGGAAAATCTTTACGCATCGCTATAATTAAAGAATACTAATAGAAATAAAAGTGCACCAGAAAGCTTTCTGGTGCACTTAGTGTAAAGCGGACATTCGGAATCCGCTTCGCTACTTCCTCATGAACGCAGTGGCACTTTGTGCCACCTGTCAGAAGGGGCTTTAACCCCTTCTGACACTAGTAAGCTTTATACCCCCGCTTAAAGCTTACGCTTTTGAAGCGGGGGATTGCTTACACTGCGTTCATAAAAAGAGTGACTTTTTTTATAGTTATGTATATAATGATAGATAATAAAGAATTTTAAAAGACGAGGAGAAGTTTATGCCTGAGAAGATTATACTTGCAGAATCAAATAATGTTAAGACTAATCAGGTGGAGGGAACAACACAGACACCGGCTGATTTTACTGCGCCAGAAGAGTTATATAAGGAGTTAGTAAGAAAGATAAAGGCCTATCACCCATCCACAGATTTGTCTGATATTGAAAGGGCATATAAGGTGGCTTATGAGGCTCACAAGGATCAGAAGAGAAAATCTGGAGAGCCATACATTATCCACCCTCTTTGTGTTGCAATCATACTTGCAGAATTAGAGCTTGATAAAGAGACAATTATAGCGGGTTTATTACACGATGTTGTAGAAGATACAGCCCTTACAAGTGAGGATGTTACAAGAGAGTTTGGCAGTGAAGTAGCCTTACTTGTAGATGGTGTTACTAAGTTAACTCAGTTAAATTATGAGCATGATAAGATAGAGGTTCAGGCTGAAAACCTAAGAAAGATGTTCCTTGCCATGGCAAAGGATATTAGAGTTATCTTAATTAAGCTTGCCGATAGACTTCATAACATGCGTACAATGCAGTATCAAAAGCCTAATAAGCAGGTAGAGAAATCAAGAGAAACAATGGAGATTTATTCTCCAATTGCTCATAGACTTGGTATTAGTAAGATTAAGGTTGAATTAGATGATTTAGCCATGCGTTACTTAATGCCAGAAGAATACAACAAATTAGTTGAAGAGGTCAGTGCTAATAGACCCGGCAGAGAAGCATTTATAAAAAGCATAATTAAGGAAGTAGGAATGCATATTAAGAATGCGGATATTGATGCTGAAATTGATGGTCGAGTTAAGCACTTCTTCTCAATCTATCGTAAGATGGTAAGTCAGAATAAGACACTAGACCAGATTTATGATATTTTTGCTGTAAGAATTAAGGTGGATTCCGTAAAGGATTGTTATGCGGCCCTTGGTGTTATTCATGAGATGTATAAGCCAATCCCTGGTCGATTTAAAGACTATATTGCCATGCCAAAGCCTAATAACTATCAGTCTCTTCATACAACTCTAATTGCTTCAAATGGTCAGCCTTTTGAAGTTCAGATTAGAACTTACGAGATGCATAGAATTGCTGAATACGGTATTGCAGCACATTGGAAATATAAGGAAGGTAAGACAGGCGGTAAGGACACTCAGTCTGAGGAGGCTAAGCTTAGCTGGTTAAGACAGATTCTAGAGTGGCAGCGCGACATGTCTGATAATAAGGAGTTCTTATCATCTATTAAGAGCGACTTAGACCTTTTCTCAGATTCCGTATATGCCTTCACTCCATCGGGAGATGTAAAGAATTTACCAGCAGGCTCTTGTCCTATTGATTTTGCTTATAGCATTCACTCTGCTGTAGGTAATAGAATGGTAGGCGCTAGAGTTAACGGTAAGTTAGTTAATATTGATTATAAGATACAAAGCGGCGATAGAATTGAAATTATCACATCCCAGAATTCTAAGGGACCAAGTAGAGATTGGCTATCTATTGTTAAGTCAACACAGGCTAAGAATAAGATCAATCAGTGGTTCAATCAGGAATTAAAGGAAGAGAATATCGTTCGTGGTAAGGAACTTATTTCTAACTACATTAAGGCTAAGGGCTATAAGCAGGAAGAACTTATTAAGCCAGAATTTATTGAGAAGGCTCTAAAGAAGTATGGCTTTAAAAACTGGGATTCCATGCTTGCAACAGTAGGTCATGGTGGCTTAAAAGAAGGCCAGGTAGTTAATAAGCTCTATGATGAGTATCTTAAGAATAAGAAAAATGAAATCACAGACGATTCAGTACTTGAAGAGGTTCTTGCAAATGACCCTAAGGCAAAAATTAAGAAGAATTCCGGCAAGTCTGGCATCATAGTTAAGGGTACACATGATGTGGCAGTTAGATTTTCTAAGTGTTGTAATCCAGTGCCAAACGATGAAATTGTTGGTTTCGTTACAAGAGGTAGAGGTATCTCTATCCATAGAACAGACTGTATTAATATCCTAAACTTCCCAGCAAGTGAGAGAGCAAGACTTATTGAAGCAGAATGGGAAAGCTCAGGAGATAGCACAGAGAAGTACAGTACTGAAATTAATATTTACGCTAATAATAGAAATGGCCTTATTGTTGATATTTCTAAGATATTTACAGAAGCTAACATTTCTATGACAAGCTTGAATTGTAGAATTAATAAGAAGAACATTGCCACAATCAATATTGGATTTACTATTCATACAAAGGATGAGCTTAATAGACTTATTGATAAGCTACAGAAGGTTGAATCAGTAACTGATATTGAAAGAACAACGGGCTAAGATTTATTTTACATATTGTTAATGCTAGACCTTTAGGTCAAATGGGAGGAAAAAATGAGCAAACTAGATTGTAGAGTTTTAGGCATGATTAGTACAAATTGTTATTTGTTTACTAATGATGCGTTGGATGAATGTATTATTGTTGACCCAGCAGATAGAGCAGATGTAATTGCTCAAATGGTAGAATCTAGTAAGGCTAAGCCTGTGGCGATTTTACTAACTCACGGGCATTTTGATCACATTGGAGCAGTGGATGAATTAAGAAAGAAATATAATATTAAGGTCTATGCAGCAGATGCTGAAAAAGACTTGCTTGAATCTCCTTATAAGAATCTTTCAAGTGATTATGGTCTTAATTTTACAATTAAGGCAGATGTTTACTTAAAAGATGGAGAGGAATTTGAGCTTGCGGGCTTTAAGATAAAGGCTATACATACGCCGGGACACACAGAAGGTGGTATGTGCTTTTATTTTCCAGAGGAGTCTATTATGTTTACAGGAGATACTCTCTTTTATGAATCTGTGGGTAGATCAGATTTTCCAACAGGTAGCATGTCTAGCTTAGTTCGTGAAATTAAGAATAAGCTATTTGTTTTACCGGATGAGACCATCTGTTATCCAGGACATGGCCAGGAAACAAGCATTATGCATGAAAAGGCATATAATCCATTTGTTTACTAAAAATACTAACTAGATAATTTTTGTGATATATAGTAGAATTAAGTCTGCTTGTCTTTTGGGACAAGCAGATTTTTGTTTTAGACTGCTTTTATTTGGGAGAGAAATCCCAAGTTTAGAAAGGATCAATATGATTTATATAAATATAGATGATGACGCATTTTACGACGATGCGGTTACAATTGTAAGAAGCTTTTATCCAAGAGTGGATGTAAAGCCTGCAAGACCAATATCTGGAACTTCAGATGTGAATAATCCTGCCACTTTTAATCCTATTAAGGAAGTGACAGTAAAGTTAGAGGAAGGGGATAAGTTAATTGAGATTGAAGCCCCTGATGTAACAGGACTCTCGAAAGCCGATGCCCACGAGAAGTTTAAGGTTAAGCTCTATAAACAGCTTGAAGAAAAGGAAGGTCATGGTCTTCCATGGGGTAACATGACAGGGGTTCGCCCTAGTAAAATCGCCTATCAGATGATAGTTGAGGGTAAGTCAGAAGAAGAGATTATTGACTTTTTTACAAAGGAACATTTTACAAGTCTAGCAAAGGCAAAGCTTGCTATTGAGGTGGCTAAAAAGGAGATTTCCCTAGTTTCAAAGCTTGATGTAAAAAATGGATATAGTCTTTATATTGGAATTCCCTTCTGTCCTAGTATTTGCCTTTACTGTTCTTTCTCAGCCTATGCCTACAATGCCTTTAAGGATAGGGTAGAGGCTTACGTGGATGCCTTGATTCATGAGATTACAGAGGTTTCTAAGATGATGAAGGGCAAGCGCCTTGATACAGTTTATTTTGGCGGGGGAACACCTACAACTCTAAGCCCTGCCCAGCTAGATAGGGTACTTACTAAGTTAGAGGAGTGCTTTGATTTAGAAAATGTATTGGAGCTTACAGTGGAAGCTGGTAGACCGGACAGCATCACAAGGGAGAAGTTAGAGGTTTTAAGAGACCATAAGGTAGAGCGAATCTCTATTAATCCTCAGACTATGAATCAGGAAACTCTTGATTTAATCGGAAGAAAGCACAGTGTTGAGGACATTAAGAATGCTTATAAGCTAGCAACAGAGCTAGGCTTTGATAATATCAACATGGATATGATTCTTGGACTTCCAGGGGAAGGACCAGAAGAGGTTAAGAATACCCTTGATACAATTAAGGCCATGAATCCAAGTTCACTCACTGTACACTCCCTTGCCCTTAAGCGTTCTAGTAGACTTAATATCTATAGAGATAGATATAAGAACTTAGATTTTAAGAACACTGAAAGCATTGTGAATATGACAGAAGAATGTGCTAAGGACTTAGGGGTAGAGCCTTATTATATGTATCGCCAGAAGAATATGGCTGGTAATTTTGAAAATGTAGGCTATGCCCGTCCAGGTAAAGAATGCATTTACAATATTCTCATTATGGAAGAGGTACAGACAATCATTGCTTGTGGTGCAGGCGCTAGCACTAAGATTGTAAGCACTAACCCAGTAGACAATTCTAGCCTTATTACTAGAGTTGAGAATGTGAAAAATGTAGACGAATACATTAACCGTATCGATGAAATGATTGAGAGAAAGCGTAAAGAATTAGCCTAAGCTTGGGGTGTTGTTTTATGTGAGATTATATGAACGCAGTGTAAGCAATCCCCCGCTTTACACTTGCAATTCTGTTTATTAATGATATAATTTATATATAAAAAGTACGTGATATAAATTTACTAGTTTATTATGAGTTAGTTTTATAAAACTTTCACTATTTATGGCTATACGGTAAGTTTACAACAGGTCTTGTAGTATGTTAAAATTAGCATTTGCAAGACCTGTTTTATTGTTTTGTAAGCTAGTAAATTAGCTATTTTTAACGCATTTGCTTATAGATAAAATTTTAAAAGAAAAGAGGACAGACTATGGATTTAAAAGCACATTTTGACAAGTTAAAAAACTTTAGTCGAGGTGATTATGAGACTATTAGTGTTGAACAGTTAGAAGACCTTAATTCAGTAGGTTTATTACTTAAACATAAAAAGAGTGGTGCTAAGATTTGCTTAGTATCTAATGATGATAATAATAAGGTGTTTTCAATTGGCTTTAAGACACCTCCAACTAACGACACTGGAACTCAGCATATTATTGAACATTCAACTCTTTGCGGTTCAAGAAAGTACCCTGTAAAGGATCCTTTTGTTGAATTAGTTAAGGGTTCACTTAATACATTCCTTAATGCCATGACTTACCCAGATAAGACAATTTATCCTGTGGCAAGTTGTAATGACGTGGATTTTAAGAACTTAACTGACGTTTATATGGATGCAGTTTTCTATCCTAACATGTATAAGGAGAAGAAGATCTTTATGCAGGAGGGATGGCATTACGAATTAGAGAGTAAGGATGCACCACTTAAGTTCAACGGCGTTGTATTTAACGAAATGAAGGGTGCATTTTCATCAGCTGATGACGTCCTTGCTAGATATACATTTTCAAGTCTTTTCCCAGATAACAACTATAAGTATGAATCTGGCGGAGACCCAGAGGTTATTCCTGATTTAACTTATGAGGAATTCTTAAAGTATCATGGTGAATATTATCATCCTGTGAATAGCTACATCTATATTTATGGTGACTTTGATATTAATGAAAGACTTGATTACTTAGCTAAGGAATATCTTGATAACTTTGATAAGGCAGATGTTAATATTAACACTGATATTGCCTATCAGAAGGGCTTTGATAAGCCTCTTGATTTAGTAAGAGAATATGCTATTGCCGATGATGAGTCAGAGGAGAATAATACATATTTTTCATATAACACAGTAGTTGGTACAAGTACTGATGATAAGTTATATCTTGCTATGGATATTCTAGATTATGCCTTAGTTCTTGCGCCAGGCGCACCACTAAAGCAGGCTTTAATTGATGCAGGTATTGGTACTGATATTTATTCTGATTTTGAATCTTCAGTTTATCAGCCAATTTACTCAATTGTAGCTAAGAATGCTAATGCAGCTAAGAAGGACGAGTTCGTTAAGGTAGTTAATGAGACTTTAACTAAGCTAAGAGATGAGGGTATTAATCCTAGATTATTACTTGCTGCTCTTAACTATTATGAATTTAAGTATAGAGAGGCAGATTACGGCCCATTCCCTAAGGGACTTATGTACTACCTAAATATGAATGATAGCTGGTTTTATGATGAGACAAAGCCTTTTGTTCATGTTAAGGAAGGCAAGATTTACGCAGAATTAAGAGAAGAGATTGATAAGGGTTATTTTGAAAATTTAATCGATAAGTATTTACTTAACAATAACCACAAGTTAATTCTTACTCTAAATCCTAAGAAGGGCTTAGATGAGGCAAGAAGACAAAAGGAAGCTAAGAGACTTGCAGATTACAAGGCTACTTTAACAGATGAGCAGCTTGAGGAAATCATTAAGTCTACTAAGGAATTAAAGGAATATCAGGATACTCCATCTAGTCAGAAGGACTTAGAGACAATTCCTATGCTTAAGCTCTCTGATATTGAGAAGAAGCCTGAAAAGCTCTACATCGATAAGAGAGAAGTTAACGGAGTGGACGTAGTATTTAGTGATTTATTTACTAATAAGATTGCCTACTCATTACTTTCTTTTGATTGTAAGGATGTACCAGAAGAGCTTATTCCATACGTTGGCTTACTTTCAACTGTAATGACAGCTATGGATACAAAAAATTACAGCTATCAGGAATTAACTAATGAAATCAATATTAACAGTGGTGGAATTAGAACTGATGGAGCTGCAATTTACTCAGATAAGGACGACTTAGATAAGTTTACAATTAGATATGAGTTAAAGGGTAAGTCCCTTTATAATAAGCTAGACTTCATCTTTGATATGTATAAGGAAATCATTTATACAACAAAGTTTGATGACTATAAGAGATTAAAGGAAATCCTTGCTAGAAGTAAGTCAAGACTTGAGGGCTCAATGGTTAGTGCAGGTAACACAGTGGCTGTTATGAATACACTTTCACAGTTCTCAAAGAAGGCTCACTATTCTAACCTTATGAAGGGCTATCAGTATTACAGCTTTATTGAGCGCTTAAATGCTAACTTTGACGAGCTTAAGGAAACTATCGTTTCAAAGTTAAATGAGCTTGTTTCATACATTTTCAATAAGGATAATCTTGTAGTTCATATTACAGCTGATGACGAGGGCTACGAATTATTTGAGAAGTCTCTTAAGAAGTTCTTAGAGGATGTTCCTGATAATAAGTATGAAGTCGCTAAGCGTGAATATGTGCCAAAGAAGGTTAAGACTGGCTTTACATCTTCTTCACAGGTGCAGTATGTGGCTATGTGTGGAAATTATATTAAGGAAGGCTATGAATATACTGGCGCCCTAAAGGTATTAAAGGTTATCTTCTCTTATGATTATTTATGGATAAATGTAAGAGTTAAGGGTGGAGCTTATGGCTGTAACAGTAGTTTCCTAAGAAATGGTGATATGTATCTTTCAAGTTATAGAGATCCAAACTTAAAGGAAACTATTGATATCTTTAAAAAGGCTTATGAGTATGTAGAAAACTTTGATGTTTCAGATAGAGATATGTTAAAATATATCATTGGAACAATTAGTGATTTAGACACACCTCTAAATCCTTCAGCTAAGGGTATTAGATCCTTTAGCGCTTACTTAAGCAATGCGGATTACGACACATTTGCAAAGGAAAGAAAGGAAATTCTAGAGTGTGATGTTAAGGCTATTAAGGCCCTTGCACCAATTGTTAAATTAGCAATGGAACAGGATTACTTAAGCGTAGTAGGTAACCAGCAGGTAATCCAGGATAATAAGGAAATCTTTGATGAGGTTAAGCCTCTTATCCTATCTAGTGGAAACTAGAAAAATGGTTATGATGAGATAGTAAGAAAGGAATTAATTAATGAATTTAGACGAAATGCTTGCAGCTAGTGGTATTACAGGAAATGGTGCCACAGCTAATAATGAAAACCTTAAGTCAGGTTTTGTAACATTTATTGGAAGACCAAACGTAGGTAAATCAACACTTATGAACAATATCATAGGTCAGAAGATTGCCATTACTTCTAATAAGCCACAGACAACAAGAAATAGAATCCAGACAGTTTATACTGATGAGAGAGGACAGATTGTCTTTGTTGATACACCAGGTATTCATAAAGCTAAGAATAAGCTTGGAGAGTACATGGTTAACGCAGCAGAGCGTACAATCAAGGATGTGGATGTTATATGTTATTTAGTTGAACCTAAGGCTTTCATAGGTGAAGCAGAATCAAAGATTTTAGAGCGTCTTAAAAATGTAAAGAAGCCTATAATCCTTGTTATTAATAAGATAGATATGGTTAAGAAGGAAGAGGTTCTTCCTGTAATTGATATGTATAGAAAGGAACTTGAATTTGATGAGATAGTTCCTGTATCTGCAAGAAATGGTAACAATGTAGAGGATTTAAAGGAAGCTATCTTTGACTATCTTCCATATGGTCCAATGTATTATGATGCAGATACTGTTACAGATCAGCCAATGCGTCAGATTATTGCTGAACTTATTAGAGAGAAGGCTCTTTATTGTCTAGAAGATGAAATTCCTCACGGTATTGCTGTCGAAATCAATATGCTTAAGGAAAGACAGACAACTAATAAAAAGCCTATTACTGATATTGATGCCACAATTATATGTGAAAGAGATTCTCATAAGGGAATTATTATTGGTAAGGGCGGCAATATGCTTAAAAGAATTGGAACTGATGCTCGCTTCGAAATCGAGAAGCAGTTAGAGATGAAGGTTAATTTAAAGCTCTGGGTTAAGGTTAAGAAGGAGTGGAGAGATAGCGATATCTTAATGAAAAACTTCGGCTATGATAAAAAAGACCTTGCAGACAACTAAAAGGCTTAAATTAACAATTGCCAAATTTAATATTATGTTATAAACTAAAAAAGCTAGTTATCTTCCAGATAACTAGCTTTATAAGTAATTAAGTCTAATAGACTATAATAAAAAGGAGTTTCAATATGGAAAAGACAATGGAGAAGATTGTTGCCTTAGCTAAGGCAAGAGGCTTTGTATATCCAGGTTCTGAAATCTATGGTGGTCTTGCTAATACATGGGATTACGGTAATCTTGGTGTTGAGCTTAAGAACAATGTTAAGAGAGCTTGGTGGCAGAAATTTATTCAGGAGAATCCTTACAACGTTGGTGTTGACTGTGCTATTCTTATGAATCCACAGACATGGGTAGCATCAGGTCACTTAGGTGGTTTCTCAGATCCTTTAATGGACTGTAAGGAATGTCATGAAAGATTTAGAGCTGACAAGATCATTGAAGATTGGGCAGCAGACAATAACTACGAACTTGAGTCATCAGTAGATGGTTGGACTCAGGAATATATGAAGAACTTCATCGATGAGCATGAAATTAATTGTCCTTCTTGTGGAAAGCATAACTTCACAGAAATTAGACAGTTTAACCTTATGTTCAAGACTTTCCAGGGTGTTACAGAAGATGCTAAGAATACAGTTTATCTTCGTCCAGAAACAGCTCAGGGTATTTTCGTTAACTTTAAGAACGTTCAGAGAACTTCAAGAAAGAAGGTACCATTTGGTATTGGACAGGTAGGTAAGTCATTCCGTAATGAAATTACTCCTGGTAACTTTACATTTAGAACAAGAGAATTCGAGCAGATGGAATTAGAGTTCTTCTGCAAGCCAGGTACTGACCTTGAATGGTTCCAGTATTGGAGAGGCTTCTGCCGTGATTGGTTACTTTCTCTTGGTATCAAGGAAGATGAAATGAGACTTAGAGATCATGATCCAGAAGAATTAGCATTCTACTCTAAGGGTACAACAGATATCGAATTCTTATTCCCATTTGGTTGGGGTGAATTATGGGGTATCGCTGATAGAACTGATTACGATCTTACTCAGCATCAGACAACATCAGGTGAGGATATGTCTTACTTTGATGATGAAGCTAAGGAAAAGTATGTACCATACGTTATTGAGCCATCACTTGGTGCAGATAGAGTTACACTTGCATTCCTTTGTGCAGCTTATGATGAAGAAGAATTAGAAGGCGGCGACGTAAGAACTGTTCTTCACTTCCATCCAGCACTTGCTCCTGTAAAGATTGGTATTTTACCACTTTCTAAGAAGTTAAACGAAGGCGCAGAGAAAGTATATGCAGAACTTTCTAAGTACTACAACTGCGAATTCGATGATAGAGGAAACATCGGTAAGAGATATAGAAGATTAGATGAAATCGGAACTCCTTACTGTATTACATATGACTTTGATTCTGAAGAAGATGGTTGCGTAACTGTTCGTGATAGAGATACTATGGAACAGGAAAGAGTTGCAATTGCAGATCTTAAGGCATACTTCGAAGACAAATTTAGATTTTAAGCACTGTAGCAATTGTTTTACAATTGCTATGTAGCCGGAGCCTCGCAGCGAAGCTGCCTCTAATGGCGACGGTTCTCAAATTGATATGTAGTCGGATTTCAAAGGCTGTTACTAATGTAGCAGCCTTTTTTTTATTGCCTATTTGGAGTATAATTAAGGGGATTATTAGCTAACTGAAAGGATATCTTATGGCAGAAGTAATTAATGTTACGGGAATTATTTTATCTAGCATGCCAGTAGGTGAGTCAGATAGAAGAATTGTTATTTTAACAAAAGAATTAGGTAAGATAAGTGCTTTTGCTAAAGGTGCTAGACGACCTAATAGCAGCTTGATAGGGCTTACAAGACCCTTTATCTTTGCTGATTTTGAAGTTTATAGAGGAAGGAATTCCTACACCATATATAAGGCCGTGGCAAAAGAGTATTTTGAAAAGTTAGTAACTGACTTGGATGCGGTTTGCTATGGCTATTATTTTGCAGAAATTGCAGATTATTACTCAAGAGAAAACCTTGAGGCGAAGGAGCTTATAAACCTTTTATATGTAAGCCTTAAGGCCCTTTTAAAGGAGCAGATTCCAAACGCCTTAATTAGATACATTTACGAGTTAAGAATGATTGCCATTAATGGAGAGTGCCCGGATTTCTTCTCTTGTAGAAAATGTGGCAAGGAAGATAATTTATTATTTTACGCAAAGGATCTTAATGGGGTAGTTTGTGGCGATTGTATAACAGAGAGCTTTGCATCAGTAAGACTTAGTAAAGATGCCCTCTATACACTACAGTATATCGTTACAAGCCCTCTTAATAAGCTTTATACTTTTACACTAAACGATGAGACTTTTAGAATTATTGCTAGTGTAATTAACAGGCTTGAGGACATTTGCTTTGACAAGAAATTCAAATCTAAAGATATGTTATTAGAAGAAATACTTTAAATAGTTAGTATAATAATGTAAAATAATATTAATAAATATAGATTAAAGAGTTGAGGTGAGATTATGCTTTGTCCAAAGTGTGGTCAGGAATATGAAGGCCCTCAGTGTCCACGTTGTGATGGACCTGTGGTTCTTGTAAATAATTCGGATTACCTTAAAAGAAAGAAGGCCTACGAAGAGAGACTTAAAAACAGGGGTAAGGAAGAATTAGAAGAAGATAAAAAAGAAGAGAAAAAAGAATTTGATTTGATGGAAGTTGTAGATGGTCTATTTTCTGAGGAGAATAAAATGTCTAAGCTTAAAAGAAAGGCCAGGGGCTTAGTAAAGAAGCTTAGAAAGTCTAAGAGAAAGTCAACTAAAGACACCAAGTCTTCAAATAAGAATAATGAGAACAATGAAGAAGGACCGCTTAAGTCTGTTTCAATTAGAAAGGCTAAGAAATTCAAATATAACATTAGAAGAATAGCCTTTTTAGTGGCAGCTCTAGTGTGCTTAGTCCTTATAATTGTTGGAATTTATAAGTTGGTAACAAGAAAGAATTACGAGCTTTTCTTTAGCTATAACGACAAGATTTACAATGTAACAGATCTAGAGTCTAGCTATGTTTGTGACGAGTCGGATGCTGTATTTGCTGTGGATGGGAAAACATTTTACCAGGCAGAAAACCTTGATATAGAGGGCAGCATAAAGCAGGAGATGGCAAGTAATGACGGCGATTATTTAGCTTTCGTTTCCTATCTTGAGGATGGCAACTACGAAATCATTGTTAATACAAGTAAGGGAACAGTTAAGCTTGCCACTAACAAAAATTCAAAGGAATTAGTAGCCCTAAGAGATAGCGGAGTTTTGATTTATACTGAAACTGAAGAGCTAAATGACGAGGGTGGTACAGGTAGCAAGAGCTTAAACGTTGTATTTTTTGATGGCCTTGAATATCAAACCATTAATTTAAGCGAGGATATCAGTAAATATTATGTTTATACAGCCCAAAACCTTGTGGTGGCAGTAGATAATGATGGTAATTTATTTGAATATAACTATAAGACTAAGAAAAAGACTAGTCTTGAGGGAAATGTAACTAATCTTTTAGGCATGAGTTCAGATAATTACAATTACTACAGCTATAGTGCTGATTTAGTAAATGAGTGGGATAAGGCTAATAGCTTTGTCTATGCCATTGGTTATGTTTATTATCTATATGATATTAAGGATGCTAAATCTACAGTTCTTACTAAGTCCTCAGACTCAAGCATGGAGTTTATCTATGATGAGGCTAATAATTATATATATGCTCTTAATACTAATACAGTTTATTCTGCAAAGCTTGATGGGGACACAGTATCAAGTCTTGAGGAACTAGATAATATTAAGACTGCAAGAAATGTGGTGTATAATTATTCTACAAAGGAACTTTACTTTATTGATGGAGATTCTAATTTAGTTAGGGTTAAGAAGGGCGAGGAAAAGGAACTTGAAAGCAATGTTTATGATGGTTCCCTTAGCCTTGTAAGTAATGATAGTAAGGCTATTTGCTATATAGTTGATAATAGTATTTATTATAGAAAATCTTCCACAGCCGCAGCTGTAAAGATTTACACAGGAGATAATCTTACTACTAACATTGGTATGGTAAAATATAAGAATAAGCTATATTTCTACGCATCAAGCGAGCTTTTATGCACTTGCTCAACTAAGGGAGGATCTCTTAGTGAGGTAGGAAAGATAGCAAGATTCTGGTTAGGAACTAAGTTAAAGTAAATAGGACAAGTTAGGTATTAATATGGATTTGTTTGATTATATGAGAGAAAATAATAGCAAGAAGGAATCCCCTCTTGCTATGCGACTAAGACCTAAGACATTAGATGATATAGTAGGTCAGGAGCACATAATTGGTAAGGATAGCTTACTTTATAGAGCAATTAAGGCAGATAAGTTAAGCTCAGTTATCTTTTATGGACCTCCAGGAACAGGAAAGACAACCCTTGCAAAAGTTATTGCCAATACAACAAGCGCAGACTTTAGACAGATAAATGCCACAATAGCCGGTAAAAAGGATATGGAAGAAGTGGTTAAGGCTGCTAAGGATAACCTGGCTATGTATGGGAAAAAGACAATACTTTTTATAGATGAGATTCACAGATTTAATAAGGGGCAGCAGGACTTCCTCCTTCCTTATGTGGAGGATGGAACTTTAGTATTAGTAGGTGCAACTACTGAGAATCCTTACTTTGAAGTAAATGCCGCTCTTATATCTAGATCAATTATTTTTGAACTTATGCCTTTGAAAAAAGAAGACATAAAGGTAATTTTAAAGAGAGCCGTTTATGATGAAGTTAATGGTATGGGTTCCTATAATGCTGAAATTGATGAAGAGGCACTTGATTTTCTAGCAGATATTTCTAATGGAGATGCTAGAAGCGCTCTAAATGCCATTGAGCTTGGCATTTTAACAACAGATAAAAGCGAAGATGGAAAGATACATATCGATATAGAAGTAGCACAAAACTGTATTCAAAAAAGGGCAGTAAGATATGATAGTGACGGGGATAATCACTATGATACAATTTCAGCTTTTATAAAGAGTATGAGAGGTTCAGACCCAGATGCAGTTGCTTATTATCTAGCTAAGATGCTTTATGCTGGGGAAGATATAAAGTTTATTGCTAGAAGAATTATGATTTGTGCTAGTGAAGATGTAGGAATGGCAGATCCTAATGCACTAAATGTTGCAGTTTCTGCCTGCCTTGCAGTTGAAAGAGTGGGTATGCCAGAGGCTAGAATAATCTTAGCAGAGGCAGCTATTTATATAGCCAAGGCGCCAAAGAGTAATGCAAGTTATATGGCAATTGATAGAGCTCTAGAATTTGTAAAGACTCATAAGCAGGTGCCGGTGCCAACACATTTGCAAGACGCCCATTATAAGGGGGCCGCAAAGCTTGGACATGGAGTTGGTTATAAGTATCCACATGCCTATCCAGGACATTTCGTGGAGCAGCAGTATTTGCCAGACGAATACAAAGAGGAGAAGTTTTATATTGAAGAGTAGATGCTAGATTTTTAAACTAGTTAAAAATGGGAGGGGTTCCAAATGAGAGATTATGTAAATCGTCTATCAAGAGGAAAATTTAATTTTGAAGAAAATCGACTTAAGTGTAAGGGAGAGATAGTAAGACTTGATATTGCAAAAGACCTTATAACTGAGTCTAGCTTTGAATTAGAGGCATCAAATCCATTGAGAGGAATGGTTTTTGCCTCTGATTTAAGAGTGGAAATTATTGATAAGAATTTTGCCGGAACTAATATAGTTATTAGATATAGAGTGGATGGCAGGGATTTAAAGAAAAAGGAGAGTTTAGAGGGAAAGTTTGTGGTTATTAGTGAAGCTGGCGAACTTGAAATCCCTTACTCTTTTAAGTGCATTGAAAAGTTTGTGGAGACTAGTCTTGGTAATGCATCTAATCTCTTTCATTTTACAAACCTCTACCAAACAGCCCCAAGCGAGGCTATGGAAATCTTTTTTAGTCCAGATTTTAAGGATATCTTTTTGGAAAATGATGAAAAGCTATCTAATATTTACGATGCCCTAAAGAATCGTGAGCACGGACTAGAATCTATTGAAGAGTTTTTAATTGCCCTAAATAAGAAGGTGGCAACTAGCTTTAAGCTAGCTGAAACTAAGAAAATCTATGAATGCCCAAACAGTAATCTTAAAGACTTTTTTGTAATAAAAAAATCGGGCTGGGGAAATTTTAAACTCGATTTATCTTGTGATGAGGAATTTATTAAGCTAGAGAATACTAGCTTAAATCAGGATGATTTCACAGGAGATATCTGCGAAGTTGAATATTTTATTGATGTAGAAAAATTACATAAGGGTAATAATTTTGCAAAAATACGACTTCGTTCTTTTAACGTAAATCTAGATTATATCATTGAAATTAAAGAGGATACACAGATTCTAAAATCTGAAGAAAAAACTAGACATAAAGAAAGTAAGCTTGCCTATAAGCATCTAGTTATGGAGTATCTTGATTACAGAATGAATATTATTCGACGTGATGATTTTATAAGTCACGTAAGAGAAATTGTAAATAAATATTATTCTTCTACAAAGGGAGATATATTTTTAAAACTAGCCCTTGCCCAGAGCTTTGTAATTACTGGGGAGGATGATCTAGCCTCAGAGATTATTGAAGAGGTAAAGGTAGAAGCTCTAGCTAGTATGCACTCAAACCCTGTAAATTACGCTTATTTTCTCTATGTAAATAGTCTACTTTTAAAGTCAGGAGATTACACAAGAAAGGTAATAAATCAGGTTAGGGGAATCTATGAAAGCGGCAATAAGAGCTGGCAGATTCTCTGGGTTTTATTCTATCTTAATACAGAAAATGAGAAGAATAGAAGTATAAGACTAGTTCGCCTAAAGGAGATTATATCAAAGGGCTGCACAAGTCCTGTTATGTATTATGAGGCCCTTAGAATCTTTAATAGCCATCCAGAATTATTTAGAGTTCTCGACGACTTTGAGTTAAAGGTTGTAACCTTTGGTATTCGCCACAGTGCGATTCATGAAAATCTTGCAAGACAGATTGCTGATGTGGTGGATGAGCTTAAGTATGCAAGTAACGAGCAGCTAGCAATTTTAAAGATTCTTTATAACATGTATAAGCTTGATAGCATTTTAGAGCCACTAGTAAAGCACCTAGTTAGAGCAGGCCTTGATAGTGAGGATAACAACCACTATATCGAGCTTGCCATTGTAAAGGGCTTTAAGATAACAAGAATTTATGAGTATTATATTTCTAGCTGTCCTAGGTCTATGAATGTGGTATTTCCTAAGCCTGTGCTTATGTATTTTATGTATGATAACTCTTTATCTAGAGAGGATAAGGCTTTCCTTTATGCCAATATTCTAGATAATAAGGGAGTTTATAAGGAAGAGTATGAGGCTTATGAAAGAATTATAGAAAACTTTGCAATTGAACAACTAAAGCTTGGCTTTATAAACGAGGATATGTCCATTATTTACAAAAATGTATTGAGAGGGGAACTTGTAAACGAGGACAACGCAAACTTTATATCCATTCTTAATTACATCAATAAAATCACTGTTAAGGATAAGAAAGTTAAGGCGGTAGTGGTTAAGCTAACAGAAAAAGCTAGCCTTGATTTTTACGAGCTTAAGCAGGGAGTTTGCTATATTCCAATTTATACTAATAACTCTGCCATCTGCTTTTTATGCGAGGATGGAGTTATTAGAAAAGAGGGCATAGAGCATGAAATCAAACCTTTAATGACAGATATGGTTTCTATGAATACCCTTAGACAATTTGATATTTCAAACGAAGGCTTTTTGATTAACTGGGCTTATGATAGTCACAAAAAGGGGGATAAATCTGAGGAAACCCTTGGTGGATATAAATACATTTTAGTTAATCCACTTATGGACTATAACTTTAAGCTAAAGGTTAATTCATGGCTTATTAAATATTATTATGAATTAAATGAATTTGAAAATGCAGAAAGTGTATTAGCCCTACTTATTAAGTCAAAGCTAAAAAGAGAAGATGGCATTAGACTTATTGAGATAGCTCTAAATAATAAGCTCTATGATGAGGCCTATGAATTGGGGCAGGAATATGGCTTTAGAGGAGTTTATCCTGCTAAGCTACTTAGACTTACAGATCATTTAATTACAAATAATAATTTTGAGGAATCTAAGGAACTAGACTTTATTGCAAGTTACCTCTTTGCAAACAGAGTTTATAATGAGGACTTGCTTATATACATGCTAAGATATGCTTCTTGTTCTAATGAGGACTTTTACAAGTTGTGGAAGACCTGCCAAAACTTCGGCCTTGATGTCACAGAACTTTCTGAAAGAGTCATTATTCAGATGATGTTTAGTGGGGTTCATAATGGCAGACTAACAGAAGTCTTTACAGATTACTACAGCCACCACGGCATTAAGCTTATTACAAAGGCTTACCTAGCCTATAATTCCTACCTCTTTATTGTTAAGGGTAAGAAGGCAAACGAGGTTATCTATAAGGTAATTGAAAGAAGTATTGCTGAAAATGTAGGTCTTGCAGATATATGTTACGTGGCTTATTTAAAAGAAATTTCAAGAAAGCCAGAGCTACTAAAGGAAGAGGAAAGAAGGGGACTTGCTCAAAAGGTTATAGATTACCTTTGCAAGAAAAATATTATGCTTAGCTTTTATTCTAACCTAAGCAATTACCTTAGACTTCCTTATAACCTAGTGGGAGCAACGATTCTTGAATGCATAGCAAGCCCAAATCATAAAGTAATGATTCATTACATTTTAAATGAGTCTTCTACTAAGTTTACTAGTGAGCTTATGAACTCTACGGATTTCGGTCTATTTACATATAAATTTAATCTCTTCTACGGAGATAGCTTAAGGTATTACTTCACTATTGAAGGCGAGGGAAAATGTACTAAGACCGCCGAGAATACAATAGAGTTTACTAATCTATTTGGGGAGACAAGCAGGGGCCGTTTTGATAATATTAACGACTGCTTTGCTAGCAACGAACTTAGAGATTACATGACTTTAAGAAGGGTTATGGAAAGTTATTTGGTTGAGGATTTTGTAGTTGATGAGACGTTTAAGATGCGAAAGGATTAATCAATGGAGAGTTTAGAAAATGTGTCAGGCTTAATAATTGGTATGGATTTAAATGAAGACGTGGCCATGCTTAGCTACTACGATTACAACAACAATATAGTAAATCAGCTAGAATTTGATAATAGGCAGGAATATTTTCTTAATAAGCCTTTAAAGGAATTGGTTAAAGACGTGGAAGGGGTAAGAGAAGGAGAATATAGAGAGCTTACTAATCTCTTATCTAGCCTTTTAGATGCTGCGGCTAATAAAACAGGGATTAGCGTAATTTCTTGTCTAACTGTGGTGCTTCATAATTATAGCATCGACTATTTAAATGCTATTAAAAGAGTCTTTCAAAATCTAGGGCTAAATCAGGCAAACAGCCAGGTCATTAGTAAAGGAGAGAGCTTTGCCTATTATGCATATTCTCAGAAACGCGAGTTATACATTGGGGGAGTTTGTCTTGTGGATTTTGAAGAAAATGGACTTAAATATATAAGGCTAAACTCAAAACGAAGCAACAACGTGGACTATATTATTGAGGATAAGAAAATCTATAATTCCATTGAATTTAAAGAGGTTCTAAATAAGGAAAAGAGCTTAGAGGATGTGGAGGATTTACTTATTTCAAGCCTTAATGAATTTTTAGATAGGAAAATGATTTCCTCAATCTATCTAACGGGAGCAGGCTTTAATACAGATAAGTTACCCAAGAATTACACTAAGTTAATTACAAGTAGAAAGAAGGCCTTTATAGGTAATAATCTTTATTCTAAGGGGGCTTGCTATTCAGCTCTTGAATATATTAGACCTAAGGTTTTTGATAATACAGTGCTTTTATCTGAGCAAAGAATTATGGTGGGCATTGAGCTTGATATTCTAGACAAAGGCGTGCCAAAGCGCTTTAGACTTATTAAGCCAGGCACTAACTGGTTTATGGCAGATAGAAGTATTGATTTTATAATTGAGGATATGAGGGAGATTAAATTGCATATTCTTACAGCAGATAATAGATTTGATGATGAATCTATTGATATATCAGATTTTCCTTATAGAGAGGGAAAGACTACTAGGATTTCTATATCTGTGAAATTCTTTTCGTCAGATAGATGCCAAATTGTAGTTAAGGATTTAGGCTTTGGAGATTTCTTTAAATCTTCTGGCAAGCTAGTTTATAAGGATTTGGATTTTGCTATTTAAGGAGTGCTTATGAGTGGAATGATACTTTGTAGAACAAAAATGGCAACTAATCCCTACAGGGTTTATAGTACGGGGATTAGAATTTATACAAGCCAAGAGCTTTGTTACTACATTTACAACAATATTTATTTAATAGCTAATGATTTTATAGACGATAGGTTGATAGATTTTCTAAAAAATGAGCTAGGGGAAGTAAACCTTGCTAATAGACTAGATTATCTAAGAGAGAATAATGCAGGTCTTGCAGAAATGCTTGTAACCATATTAAAGTCTATTGATTATTATACTATTGCTGAAATTGAGAAAATAAGAGAGATTCTAAATACTCTTTCAAGTCAGACACCTTTTGAAAGATTTGAAAAAAGAGCGGATAGTTATTTAAGCAATAAGTGCTATTATAGCGCCATTGACTGCTATCTTGAGATAATTAATAACTACTCTCTAGAAGATTTGGGAAGTCCTTTTTATGCAAAAATTCTTCACAACCTAGGAGTGGCTTATGCAAGGATGTTCTTATATGAAATGGCTAGAAAATATTTTGAAGAGAGCTATAAAATCAGCCAGCATGAAGAGACTAAGCGTATGCTAAAGACTTGTGATGCCTTGATACATTTATATAGCAATTTGGAAAATTTGGACATAAGCGAAGACGAATATGTTATTCGAAGTGAAATGGAGACACTTATGGATAACGCCAGATTTAGCGAAAAATTCAAGGAATTAGAGGAAGTATTTAAGTTAAAGGATGAAGGTAAAATTTCAGAATTTAATTTGAAAATAAAGGACATTTTAGCTAAGTGGAAAGAGGAATATTTAAAATATACAGCTAGTATCTAATTAAAAGGAGTGGCTATGGGGATTTTCAAATTTATAAAAAAGAGCATTGATGATGAGTATGATCTAGATAATCTAGAGGACCTAGTCTATGAGGACGAGCCCTTAGATACAGACGAGAATTTAACAGACGAGGATTTTAAAAAGGACCTTAAAAGCTATGATATGGGCGAGCTTTTTGCAGGTCTTGGTTTTGATGGTTCTGGAAATAGGCTGCCAGAAGAAAGTGATGTGGCAGGCCGCAAAAAGAATGTAAAGAATCAAAAGGATTTAAGAAGGGAAGAGGAGAAATACGACGAACTTCTAAATTCTGTTCAGGCTCAAAATCTTATAAAGACCGTTGAGAAGATAAATGTTGAGGCTAACAAGGAAAAACAGAAGGAAAAAATTGAGGAAGGCCTAGAAGAGGGCAAGGACTCTTTATATATTAAGAATGGAAAAAAGCGACTAGACATCCAAACGGATGAGGATATTTATCAGCAAATGGGGGTTGATAATGAGAAGGAGCTTTATAGAAAACTTGAGACTAGCAAGGTGGATAGAGAAATCGACAAGCTAGAGATAGATTTGCCAGATGTTTCTAAAAAGCCAAAGGCTCTTGATAAGGTAAATACAAGTACTTTCATGCCTCAGGATATGGAGATTTATGTTAAGAGCCAGTGCGACATTATGGAGGAGGCCTCTTCTTATGTGGAGAGAGCTAAGCTTGAATATGAGACAGTGGCTGAGTATTACGAGGATACCAATAAGATTTGCGATGCACCAACCAATATGAAGCTTAAGGTAGAGAATGCCGCGGAGCGTGTGGAAAATCTTACAACGGATAGACGCATTAGCAGGGGTATGGGAAATCAGCTTCCTATGGAGGTCTTTAGAAAGCTAGAGAGCCTAGAAGACCAGATTCCAGGAGCTATTGATGATATCCAGAGCCAAGAGAATTATTATGAAAATGTAAAGCGAGACATGAGAATGCTTGAGGGCGAGAGAATCAATCTTAAGTCAGAGGCTAGGTCTTTAGTTAGACGTCAGTTAAACATTAGAAGCCTTGCTATTACTACAATTATTTGCCTTATGGTGGTATTTGTGGTATTTGTTATAGCAATGTTTAAGCTTCAAGATGATGCTAACACTTTACTATTTGTTATTGTGACTGCTTTGGCAGCAGCCCTTGCACTCTTTATGTTTGCCCTTCTTCGTCGTACTGAAAGAGAAGTCTATGTGGTGGAAAATAAGATAAACAAGGCCACAACTCTTCTTAATAAGGTGAAGATTAAGTACATAAACGCTGCTAACACATTAGATTACGAGTATGCTAAGTATGATATTACAAGTTCTTATGAGCTTGCAGAAAAATTTAAACTCTTTAATATTATGCGAGCTGATCAAAAACATCTTGTGGAGATGACTTCTGCTCTTAGTTCTGCAGAAAAAGAGCTTGAAGACATTTTACGCATGCTTGACCTTTACGATCCTCATATCTGGCTGTCTCAAGCTAGAGCCATTCTTTCTGATAAGGAAATGGTGGAGATTAGACATAAGTTAACCTCTAGAAGACAGAAGCTTCGTGGTCAGATTGAGTACAATGAGAACCGTATTAAGGAAGCTAAGAATAATATTAAAAATGTAACTAACAAAAATCCACAATATGCTGCGGATGCATTAAGGGTTGTTGAGATGTATGAGAGAAAGCATGCATTTTAATAGATAATAAATTATAAATTATTGCAAAAATTAGGGGTTGTGTTACAATAAGAAATGGTTTTTTGGACCTTGGAGAGGGTCAGTAAACACTACTACGTTATATTGAGGAGTTATTATGAACGAGAGACTAGTAAAGCTTAAAGAGAATGCGCTTGCTAAGATTAATGAAGCTGATTCTCTTGATAAATTAAATGATATCAGAGTAGCCTTTTTAGGTAAGAAGGGTGAACTTACAGAAATACTAAAGGGAATGAAGGATGTTGCACCAGAAGAAAGACCTAAGGTTGGTCAGATTGTTAATGAAACAAGAGCAGCAATCGAGGAAGTTTTAGAAGATGCAAAGAAGAGCTTAGCTAGTAAGGCTCTTGAAGCTAAGTTAAAGTCTGAAGTAATTGATGTAACACTTCCAGCTAAGAAGACTAATGTAGGACATAGTCATCCTAATACATTAGCTCTTGAAGAGGTTAAGAAGATTTTCGTTGGTATGGGTTATGAAGTTGTTGAAGGTCCAGAAGTTGAATATGATTACTACAACTTCGAGGCACTTAACATTCCTGCAAACCATCCAGCTAAGGATGAACAGGATACATTCTATATTGATGAGAAGACATTACTTAGAACTCAGACTTCATCAGTTCAGGTTCATGAGATGGAAAGAGGAAAGCTCCCAATCAAGATGATTAGTCCTGGTAGAGTTTATAGAGCAGATGAAGTTGATGCTACACATTCACCTTGCTTCCATCAGGTTGAAGGTATGGTAATTGATGAGAATATTACATTTGCTGATTTAAAGGGTACACTTGCTGAATTTGCTAAGCAGCTCTTTGGACCAGAGACAAAGGTTAAGTTTAGACCTCATCACTTCCCATTTACAGAACCTAGTGCAGAAATGGATGTAAGCTGCTTTAAGTGCGGCGGTAAGGGTTGTCGTATGTGTAAGGGTGAAGGTTGGATTGAAATCCTTGGTTGTGGTATGATTCATCCTCACGTATTTGAAATGAGCGGCATCGATAAGGATAAGTACACAGGATTTGCATTTGGTATCGGCTTAGAGAGAATTGCACTTCTTAAGTATGAAATCGATGATATGAGACTTCTATACGAGAATGATGAAAGATTCTTAAAGCAGTTCTAACTTTAGGAATTTAAATAAGAAAAGCAACTAAAAGGGAGATTAAATCATGAATACATCTTTAAATTGGATTAAAGCTATGGTCCCAGGCCTTGAGTGTACTGATCAGGAATTCCGTGATGCTATGACACTTTCAGGTACAAAGGTTGAGGGATTTGAAAGATATAATAAGAACTTAGAGAAAATCGTTGTTGGCCAGATTGAGTCTGTTGAGGCTCATCCAGATGCTAGCAAGTTAGTAGTTTGTAAGGTTAACGTTGGAACAGAAGTTTTACAGATCGTAACAGGTGCTCCAAATGTTAAGGTTGGAAGTTCAGGACAGAAGGTTATCGTAGTACTTGATGGTGGTAAGGTAGCTGGTGGTCACGATGGTGGCGCACTTCCAGAGAATGGAATTAAGATTAAGAAGGGTAAGCTTCGTGGAGTTGAATCATTTGGTATGATGTGCTCTATGGAAGAGCTTGGTGTTTCTTCTGAATTCTTCCCAGGTGCAGATCCAGACGGTATCTACTTCCTTGGTGATGATGCAGAAGTTGGTTCATCAGCAATTGAGTATCTTGGTCTTGATGATGTTGTTTACGAATATGAAATTACTAACAACAGAGTAGACTGCTATAGTGTAATTGGTATTGCAAGAGAGGCAGCAGCTACATTTAAGAAGGAATTTAAGGCTCCAGTTGTTACTAAGACAGGTAACGATGAGGACGTTAATGATTATATTAAGGTTGAAGTTAAGGATAGCGACCTTTGCAAGCGCTACACAGCTAGAGTTGTAAAGGATATTAAGCTTGCTCCATCTCCAGAGTGGATGAGAAGAAGACTTATGACAGCTGGTATTAGACCTATTAATAACATCGTTGATATTACAAACTATGTTATGGAAGAATATGGTCAGCCAATGCATGCTTACGACCTTGAAACTATTGAAGATAGAAAGATCGTTGTTGCAAGAGCAAAGGACGGAGAAAAGTTTGTAACACTTGATGGTCAGGAAAGAAATCTTGATTCAGAAGTGCTTATGATTAATGATGGTAAGAAGGCTATTGGTATTGCAGGTATCATGGGTGGCGAAAACTCTATGATTACTGACAATGTTAAGACAATGCTTTTCGAGGCTGCTACATTTGATGGTACTAACATTAGAAAGTCAGCTAAGAGAGTTGGTCTTCGTACAGATGCTTCAGGTAAGTTTGAAAAGGGCCTTGATCCAGAGAATGCTATGGCAGCTATGGATAGAGCTTGTCAGCTTATTGAAGAACTTGGTGCTGGTGTAGTTGTTGGTGGTGCTATTGACATTTACCCAGTTAAGAATGAAAGAAAGAGAATTACTTTCGAGCCAGAAAGAATTAATGCATTACTTGGTACAAATGTATCAGTTGATGATATGATGACATATTTTAAGAGACTTGAAATTGAATATGATAAGGATAGCAATGAATTAATTATTCCTACATTTAGACAGGATTTACTTAGAAATGCTGATATCGCTGAAGAAGTTGCTAGATTCTTTGGTTATGACAACATTCCTACAACTCTTCCTCATGGTGCAACTACAATGGGTAAGATTTCATTTAAGCAGGAAGTTGAATTAGAGGCTGCTAGAATTGCTAAGTTTGCTGGTTTCTCAGAAGCTATGACATATTCATTTGAAAGCCCTAAGGTATTTGATAAGTTATTGCTTGATGCAGATGATAAGTTAAGAAAGACTATTGTTATTTCTAACCCACTTGGTGAAGATTTCTCAATCATGAGAACACTTCCACTTAATGGTATGTTAAACAGCCTTTCAACAAACTATAACAGACGTAACAAGAACGTTAAGTTATTCGAGCTTGCTAAGGTTTATATTCCAACAGGTGAAGAACTTCCAGATGAGAGAGTTCAGTTCACACTTGGTTTCTTTGGTGATGGCGACTTCTTTACAATGAAGGGTGTTGTTGAAGAATTCCTTGATGAAATTGGAATTAGCAACAAGTTAACATATAATGCAGATGCTAAGAAGAACTTCTTACATCCAGGTAGACAGGCTGAAATCTCTTATGAAGGTAAAGTACTTGGTTACTTAGGTGAGGTTCATCCTAAGGTAGCTGATACTTACGGTATTGGTGATAGAGCTTATGTTGCAGTTCTTGATATGCCAGTAGTAACAGAGCTTGCTAACTTCGATATTAAGTACACAGGAATTGCTAAGTTCCCTGCTGTAACAAGAGATTTAAGTATGGTAATGCCAAAGACTATGCCAGTTGGTGACGTTGAAGCTATTATTGCTAAGCGTGGTGGCAAGTTAGTTGAAAGCTATAACTTATTCGATATTTACGAAGGTAGCCAGATTAAGGAAGGCTTTAAGTCAGTAGCTTACTCAATCGCATTTAGAGCTAATGATAGAACTCTTGAAGATAAGGACATTACACCAGTAATGGATAACATCTTAAAGGATTTATCAGCAGCAGGCGTTGAATTAAGAGCTTAATTTTAAACTTTTCACTTTTTATAATAACAAATAAATGATAAAATACTAACTTCGGGGAGTTTTGTAAGATCGCTTCCCGAAGTTAGTTTTTGATAAAAGAAAGGGTATGATCGCGTTGGTCATATTTATAGGTGTTTAATGATGGATTTACATGATTTTGACTATGATTTACCAGAGGAGTTAATTGCTCAGGATCCACTATCTGATAGATCTTCATCTAGACTTATGGTTCTTAATAAGAACACAGGAAAACTAGAACATAAGATTTTTAGAGATATTATTGACTATCTTAATCCAGGGGATTGCTTAGTTCTTAATGATACTAAGGTTATTCCTGCAAGACTTTACGGTGAGAAGGAAGGTACAGGCGCAGGCATTGAAGTGCTTTTACTTAAGCGTAAAGAGGATTTAAAGGATACATGGGAAGTTTTAGTTAAACCAGGTAAAAAAGCTAAGGTTGGAGCTAGAATTAGCTTTGGTGATGGTAAGCTTGTTGCTGAAGTTAAGGACATTGTTGATGATGGTAATAGAATTATTCAGTTTGAATACGAGGGTATTTTTGAAGAAATTCTTGATGACTTAGGACAGATGCCACTTCCACCATATATAACACATAAGCTTGAAGATAAGGATAGATACCAGACAGTTTATGCAACTCATAAGGGCTCAGCTGCAGCCCCTACAGCAGGTTTACATTTTACTAATGAATTACTTAAGGCTATCGAGGAAAAGGGCGTTAAAATCGCAAGAGTAACCCTTCACGTAGGTCTTGGTACATTTAGACCTGTTAAGGTTGAGAATATCTTAGATCACCACATGCACTCAGAATTCTATATGGTTAGCCAGGAAGCTGCCGATATAATAAATGAGACTAAGAAGAATGGTGGCAGAGTAATTTCTGTAGGAACAACTTCTACAAGAACTATTGAGTCTGTAGCTAACGAAGACGGTACAGTGCCTGCTAAGACAGGCTGGACAGACATTTTCATCTATCCAGGTTATAAGTTTAAGACAATTGATTGCCTTATAACTAATTTCCACTTACCAGAATCTACTCTAGTTATGCTTGTTTCAGCCCTTGCTGGCAGAGAAAATGTACTTAATGCATACAAGATAGCAGTAGAGGAGAAGTATAGATTCTTTAGCTTTGGTGATGCAATGTTTATTACAGACAATGAGATACAGTAAATTTAATGAGCGTTTAATGAAAAATCCTGTCATATCGGTTGTTAATTAATGCACTGTTGTGCTAAAATAATACTAGTAGAGAGGATTAAAACTGGAGGTAATAAGATGGTTGAACGAAGAAAGTCTAAAAGGACTGACATCGACGCAGTCATTGCATTAAAGCAATTAGGGGATAATTTTGTTACGGGTATTTCAGGCAAAGCAGTTTCTGTTAATACTCTTAACATTTCAAAGGATGGTATTGCATTTAAGTCAGATAGAAAGTTTAAGTTAAACTCATATCATGATACTATTATCAAGCTTGATAACAAGGAATCCTTTGAAGCAATTATCGAAGTAGTTCGCATGGAGAATAGAGGCGAACCAGAAACAACTTATGGATGCCGTTTCATTGGTATTACTAGTGATGATCAGTTTAAGATTGATGTATATCAGATCGTTTACGAATCAAGACTAGCAACTGAAGGGGCTTAAAAGTTGTAATTACAATTTCAGATTTATATATGAGTAAGACAGATGATCGCGGCTACATTTCCGAAAGGAAGTAGGTGAGGAAAGTCCGGGCTTCATAGGGCAGGATGCCGGATAACGTCCGGTGGAGGCGACTCCAAGGCTAGTGCAACAGAGATATACCGCCATTTTATGGTAAGGGTGGAAAGGTGGAGTAAGAGACCACCGCAGTCTTGGTAACAAGATTGGCTATGTAAACCCCATTCGAAGCAAGACCGAGTAAAAACATTACGTCTGCCCGGCGTGTTTTAGGTAGGTCGCTTGAGTCTATTGGCAACAGTAGAACTAGATAGATGATCATCACGAAGCAATTCGACATAACCCGGCTTATAGTTTTGCTCATTTATAATAAAATAACAGCAGCCAGTGATGGCTGCTGTTATTTTTTACAGGCCTAGGCAATTGCCTAGGCCATTTATATTATTAAATTTTGGATGCATTATCTATTATATTTTTCTTCACAGTATTTACATCTGTAAACCTGCTTTTCCTCATCTGCAAGGAAGAATACGTGCTTTAACCCCTGTTCAATTGAAGTAATGCATCTTGGGTTGTTACAGAAGATAATATTAGTAATTTCCTTTGGAAGAGAAAGTGTCTTTTTCTCAACGATTTCACCGTTCTTAATTACATTAACAGTGATGTTATGATCAATAAAACCAAGTGCGTCTAAATCTACTAAATCAAGACCACCCTCAATTTTAATGATATCTTTTTTGCCCATTTTATTAGAACGAGCATTCTTTATAATAGCTACCTGACAATCAAGTAAGCCAAGTCCAAGTTTATTATAGATTTCCATAGCCTTGCCAGCTTCAATATGGTCAAGTACGAAACCTTCATTTAACTGTCCAACGTTTAACATAGCAATCTCCTCATTTATATTTGTATTTCTTAATTTTAAAAATGATGCTAAAACCCGTCTTTATTAGCGCCAGTTTCTATCTATTAAGATTTATTATTTATCAAGTCCAAGAAGTGTAAGGATAAGAGCCATTCTTACATATACACCAAATTGAGCCTGCTTAAAGTAAGCTGCTCTTGGATCGTCATCAACTTCAACAGAGATTTCATTAACTCTTGGAAGTGGATGTAATACATACATATTTTCCTTTGCCTTAGCCATCTTTGCCTTATCAAGAACGTAGAAGCCCTTCATTCTTAAGTATTCATCTTCAGAGAAGAATCGTTCTCTTTGTACTCTTGTCATGTAAAGGAAATCAAGCTCGCCAATAACATCGTCTAAGCTTTCAACTTCAATGAAATCACAATTATTTTCTTTTAAAACATCTTCTCTGATGTAATCAGGAATTCTAAGTTCTTTAGGAGAAATAAGAACAAACTTGATGTTAGAATATCTAACAAGGGAACTAATAAGAGAATGAACAGTACGTCCAAATTTAAGATCGCCACAAAGACCAATAGTGAAATTATCAAGGGAACCACCAAGCTCTCTAATTGTCATAAGATCTGTAAGAGTTTGAGTTGGATGCTGATGACCACCATCACCTGCGTTAATAACAGGAATTCTTGAAACAGAAGCAGCAACCATTGGTGCACCTTCCTTTGGATGTCTCATAGCAGCGATATCTGCATAACATGAAATAACACGAATTGTATCTGCAACGCTTTCACCCTTTGAAGCGGAAGATGAGTTAGCAGAAGAAAAACCTAATACAGACCCTCCTAAGTTAAGCATAGCAGCTTCAAAACTTAATCGGGTTCTTGTACTAGGTTCATAGAATAAAGTAGCTAATTTCTTTCCTTCACAACGTTTAGAATACTTATCTGGGTTGTGAGAAATATCTCTGGCTAAATCAAGTAGGTTATTTAATTCTTCAACACTTAAATCTAGCGGACTAAGTAAATGTTTCATAATGCCTCCGTAAATCTCAATTAATTTTTAATCTTATGTATTCTACTATTAAAATCATAAAATATCAATGTTTATTTCAAAAAAAATACAAAAAATAAACCCCAAGAAAAATAAACTTAATTTTCTTAGGGTTTATATTAGAATCACAATATATTCTAATTAGTCTTCTAATTCAACAATCTCCATGTTGTTAGGATGAGAAATGCTAAGTGGCTTACCATTCATAACAATTAAGCCCTTCTCATAATCAACTGTGAAAATTGTAATTGTGTTATTCTCGTTATTCATACACATTACATGCTTGTCATCAGGGAATATACCTAAGAACTTAGGATATTCACCACTTACAGGTAAGGAATTAAGAGCTGATAACTTACCAGTCTTCTTATCTACTTTATAAACTGTAAGAGTGTTATCACCAGCGTTAGAGCAAAGTAAGTTCTTGCCTGAGTTTGTAAAGCTAATATAAGCTGCTGCACTATTAGACTTGTGGTCCTTTCTTACAGTGAAAATGTTCTGAATAAGTTCAAATCTATTCTTATCTGAATTCTTGTCATATTCGTATACGTTGATGTAGTTCTTAAGCTCGCAAACAACATAAGCAAATTTACCATCTGCACTAAATAAAAGCTGACGAGGAGCTGATTCCTGCTGTGATCTAATAATATCATAGAGCTTAATTCTACCAGTCTTGTGGTCAAATTCGTAAAGCTTAATCTGATCAATACCTAAATCACAAGCGCAAAGTAAATCTTCATCAGGTGTGAAGCAAACTCCACTAACATGTGGTCTTGAATTACGTTCAGCAATACTTCCCATACCCTTATGGAATACTTCATCAGCAATGCCGCCAATTGAACCATCTACCTTAATCTTTAAAACTGTAATCTTACCATCATGATAACCTGCAACAACTAGGAACTTATTATCCTTAGTTGTAACAATATTACAGCCTCTCATACCGTTAATAGAAGCAGTATTAAGCTTCTTTAAAGAACCATCTTCTAATATTTTAAAGGAAGTAACACCCTGATCACAAATAGAGTAAAGGAACTGCTTATCATATGATGTAGTTACATAAGAAGGATTGTCGATTTCAATCTCATCTCTTTCAGTAATACGTCCCTTTGGCACATCTAAATCATAAATATGAATGCCCTTACTTTTTTCCTGTGTGTATGTTCCCACATATGCTACGTATTTTTTACTCATAGTTTTCCTCCAATAAAAAGTATTGTCTCCATGAATATAAAAACCCCTTTAGTTTTTTGTCACGTTAAAACAATCTAGTACAATTTTAATTCAAGGAGGGCTTTTTTTCAATAGGACTCGGTTAATTTTTTAACAAAACTAATATAATAAAGTGTTTTAGAAAATGTTACGAAATCTAGTAATTATGTATATTTGCCAAGTAAATATAAACTTGACGTTGCTTAAAAAATTACATATAATTGATTTAAATAAAAAGATGCGGAGGTGCTTAATATGAAGTGTCCATTCTGTGGTAATGATAATACTAAGGTTATTGATTCTAGACCAACAGACGATAGCTCAATTAGACGACGTCGTCAGTGTGAAGTTTGTGGTAAGAGATTTACAACATATGAGAAAGTAGAGACCCTACCGCTTATTGTTATAAAAAAGGATAATAACAGAGAACCATATGATAGAGAGAAGATAGTGGCAGGCATAGTTAGATCATGTCATAAGAGGCCAGTTTCTATCTCAAAGATTAATTCTATGGTTGACGAAATTGAGAATACGATATTTAATATGGGAGAGAAAGAAATTTCTACTAATACAATTGGCGAAATCGTTATGGATAAATTAAAGGATGCAGACGAGGTCGCTTATGTAAGATTTGCTTCCGTATATCGTGAATTTAAGGATGTAAACACATTTATGGATGAAATCAAGAAAATTTTAAAATAGAGAAATCTATTGTTATAAGGAGTTTTTATGTTGAAGAGATTTTATCCGGATTTGTATATTGATTCTGCGTATAATATTGATTATGAGGGCCTCTATAACGGTGGTTATAGAGGCATTATCTTTGATATAGATAATACCCTAGTAGAACATAATGCACCGGTAGATGAAAGATGCAAGAATTTATTTGAGAGATTACACGAGATAGGTTTTGAAACCTGCATTATCTCTAATAACGGTGAGGAAAGAGTAAGACCTCTAGCTAATGCAGCTAATTCTAAGTACGTTAGTAAGGCAGGCAAGCCAAATCCTAGAAACTATCACAAGGCCATGAACATTATGAAGACAAGATCTAACGAAACATTTTTTGTTGGAGACCAGATTTTTACTGATGTTTGGGGCGCTAATAGAGCAGGAATTTTCTCAATATTAGTAAAACCTATTGCAAAGCATGAGGAGATTCAGATAGTATTAAAAAGAAGACTTGAGTGGATTGTTTTAAAGTCTTACAAAAGGTTTTTAAGGAAGAAGGAAAATGAAAGAAATTAAGGGAACAACAAAGCTTTGCGGACTTGTTGGAAATCCGGTTGAACACTCTATTTCCCCACTAATCCACAACAATTTATCAAAGCTAAAGGATATCGATATGGTTTATACAACCTTTAGAGTTGAGGATGAAGACGTGGATAGTGCTATTAAAGGGGCTTACTCACTTGGAATTGTTGGCTTAAATGTAACAGTTCCTCACAAGCAAAGAGTAATGGAGAGTTTAGTAGCAATTGACCCATTAGCTAAGGCCATTGGGGCAGTTAACACTCTAGTAAGGGATGAGAAGGGCTTTAAGGGTTACAATACTGATATCCTTGGACTAGAGCGTGAATTAATGGATGAGGGATTATCCATTAAGAATAAGACATGTATTATTCTTGGAGCAGGAGGAGCTGCAAGAGCAATTACATTTTTATGTGCCAGCAGGGAAGCTAAAAAAGTTTTTGTAATTAATAGAAGTCTTGATAAGGCTAATTCTATTAAAGAAGCGGTTAATGCACATTTTAATTCAGATATTGTTGAGGTTTTAGGCCTTGATGAATATGAGCGAATTGAGGATAATGACTGCCTTTGCATTCAGTGTACTAGCGTAGGCTTATATCCTAACGTAGAGGATGTAATTATAAGCGATGATGCATTTTACAAAAAGCTATCAGCAGGGGTGGATATAATCTATAATCCTTACAGAACCCGCTTTATGAAGCTATGTAACAAGGCCGGCAAGAAGGCCTATAATGGTTTGAAAATGTTACTCTACCAGGGCGTTTGTGCTTACGAATTATGGACAGACACTAAGATTTCAGCTTCAGAGTGCCAAAAGATTTATACTAAGATGCGCGCTCATATGGCAGGAAACATCATTTTAATAGGCTTTATGGGTAGCGGTAAGTCTACTTTTGGCAAGTGGATTGCAAAGCATAAGGACATGGAATTTATCGATACCGACGACTATATTGAGTCTAAGGAAAATATGTCTATAAACGAAATTTTTGAAACTAAGGGTGAGGAGTACTTTAGAGAGCTTGAAACAAGCGTGGTTAAGGAACTTCAGGCAAAGCTTACTAACTGTGTAATTTCAGTTGGTGGAGGCCTTGTTGTAAAGCCTGAGAATCAGAAGTTACTTGCTAATATGGGAAAGGTCGTTTATTTAGAGACACCTAAATGTGAGCTTATTAAGAGACTTTCATCAAGCAATAACAGACCGCTTTTAAAGGATGTTAACTTGTCTGATAGAATCGATGAGCTTATGGAGAAGAGAGAAGAAATCTATAAAAAGGCGGCTACTGTAAAGGTGGATACAGCCAATAGAGATTTTGAAGATATGTATAAGGATATAATTAATTCATAAATTATCTTAAAGAGATAAGAATTAAAATTAAGTGTAGTAAATGAAAGGTGGTAGTTAAGATGAAATTATTAGTTCTTAATGGACCAAATATTAATTTTCTTGGAATTAGAGAGAAAGGAATTTATGGTAATGACAACTATGAGACTTTAGTTTCCATGATTGAGGCTAAGGCTAAGGAGTTAGGAATAGAAGTAGAGGTTTTCCAGTCTAATCATGAGGGAGCAATCATTGATAAGATTCAGGAAGCTTATTATGAGAAGGTGGATGGAATTTTAATTAATCCAGGTGCCTTTACTCACTATTCTTATGCCATTAGAGATGCCCTAGCTTCAGTAGCTGATATTAAGAAGATTGAGCTTCACATTTCAAATGTTCATAATAGGGAAGACTTTAGACATACATCCGTTACAGTTCCTGTTTGTGATGGACAGATTGTAGGCCTTGGACTTAAGGGATATTTATACGGACTTGAGGCATTAATGGATATGGTTAATAAAAAATAGTTGCCAAATGGCCTATATTAGTATAAAATTAATAAGGTTATTGCGTATCTTAGGAGGGGATAATCTTTCTTAAGATTTGAGTTATCATAAGTTTATATATTATTTAAGAACAGATAACATAATTGATTTATTTAGGAGGTTTACCAAGCATGGTTACAGCAGGTGATTTTAAAAATGGTATTACAATTCAGATGGATGGAAACATTTGGCAGATTATTGAATTCCAGCATGTAAAGCCAGGTAAGGGCGCAGCTTTTGTTAGAACAAAGTTAAAGAACATCGTTTCTGGTGGTGTTGTTGAAAAGTCTTTCAGACCAACAGAAAAGTTTGATTTAGCTCACATCGAAAAGAAGGAATATCAGTATCTTTACGCTGATGGAGATTTATTCTACTTCATGAATACAGAGACATACGATCAGATCGCATTATCAGCTGAGAACGTTGGTGATTCACTTAAGTTCGTTAAGGAGAATGAATTAGTTAAGCTATGTTCACACGAAGGTAACGTATTCTCTATCGAGCCACCAATTACAGTTGAACTTGTAATTACAGAATCTGAGCCAGGTGTTAAGGGTGATACAGCTACAGGTGCTACAAAGCCAGCTATCCTTGAAACAGGCGCTAAGATCAATGTTCCATTATTCGTTAACCAGGGTGATACAATTAAGATTGATACACGTACTGGCGAATATCTTTCAAGAGCATAATTTTAGAATTTATTAAAGATTATAATAATAAGAAACCCGCTTAGTTATTAACTAAGCGGGTTTTTACTTACTGATTAAATTAAACTATCTTAAACTATTTTAAACTAGAGCAGTGTTTGACTAGCTTCTGCTAAATAGACTAAATGTTGGTTTAGCATTTTCACCATCATAATACTTAAAGATTACTTTAGCTAAAATCTCGTCCTTAGTTACATAAGAAGTTGTCTCCCAGAATCTAGAATCCTTTGAGCTATTTCTATTATCCCCTAATACGAAGTAGCTGTCTTCAGGAACAATATAAGTCTGGCTTGTGCCATCGTCAATCATGGCCTCTTTTATATAGTCCTCAACTAATTCTTCACCATTAACATAAACCTTGCCCTCAGAGATTGTAACCACGTCTCCTGGTGTACCAATTACACGCTTAACGAAGTTTTGCTCTTCATCATCTGGGAATTTGAAAATGATAATGTCGCCACGCTTAGGCTCTGAGAAGATATAAGCAAGTCTAAAGCCTATTAATCTATCATTAACATTAATTGTGTTCTCCATGGAACCAGTTGGAACCTGAGCGTTAATAATAACGAATTTAGTAATAATAAGTGCTATAACAGCAGCAATAACTAAAATCTTAATATAGCTTAGGATTTCCTTTACAATAAGCTTCTTAGTGTTTTTCTTACAAGAAGCATTTGATTTAGAAGAATCATCACTAGATGATTTCTTAGAACTAGATTTACTAGCTGAAGTAGAGTAATCTAAATCGTCGTCATAGTCGTCAGGATTTTCAAAATAGATACCGTCATCTACGCTGTCATCGATATCAGTTAGAAAATCGTCGTTGAACTCCTCATTATATCTGTATTTGCGATTGTCAGCCATCTTTATACCCCTAATTGTAAATATTATAAGTTCGTTAAATGTCTAGCCAAAAAGAAAAGCTAGTACATTCGCATAAAAGTAGGAAAACCCTTATTTTTCACGAATTTACTAGCTTTATTTTACGTTAAATATTTTTATTTGGCAAGTAATTCCATAATTTTATTACTTCTTGAAATAAATGCTGTCATAGCCTCTGCTGAGAGTGGAGCATGAGCAAGTAAAGCAAGGTCATAAATCTGTTCACAGAAGAGCTTTGTGTTCTCTCCTTCAGGATTCTTTGCAACGTAATCAACTAACTTGTTGTTAGCGTTAAGTACAAGGGTCTGACCGTTAGCACCAAACATAGATGGGTCCATGCCTGCCATGCCATACATCTTCATCATATCCTGCATACGTCTATCCTGCTCAGATAGAGTAATCATTGAGGAAATGTTATCATCCTTGAGCTTTGTTACATTTACATTAAGCTTGTCATTGTTTAGAGCCTTCTTAAATGTATCTGTAAGCTTTTCAGAGATATCCTTTAATTCATCTTCGTTAACTTCTTCCTTAAAGCTATCATCAATAGCAGCATCAACACGGCTAAACTTTAAGCCTTCGTTTTTGCCCTCTAAGCTCTGGATAAATGGCTGATCAATTCTGTTATCAAGAATTAATGCATCAATATTATCTGCCTTAAACATGTTGATATACTGGCTCTGTTCCTGCATATCAGTTACATAGAAGATTGTATTCTCATGATTTTCTTTATTCTCTTCAAGGGCTTCCTTAAGTGTTAAGTACTTGTTATCTAAGTTCTTAAAGATAATGTAGTCGTTCATCTTCTCTGCAAACTTCTCATCCTTTAAGCAACCGTATTTAATGAATGGATTAATGTCATCCCAGTATTTCTCGTAGTTTTCTCTATCAGTCTTGCACATACCTGATAACTTATCAGCAACCTTCTTTGTAATATAGTCGCTAATCTTCTTAACGAAACCGTCATTCTGAAGGGCAGAACGAGATACGTTAAGTGGAAGGTCTGGACAATCAATTACACCCTTTAATAGGAGTAAGAATTCAGGAATAACTTCTTTGATGTTATCAGCTACGAATACCTGATTGTTATATAACTTAATTGTTCCTTCAGCAGATTCATATTCCATGTTAATCTTAGGGAAATATAAGATACCCTTTAAGTTAAATGGATAGTCCATATTTAAGTGAATCCAGAAGAGTGGTTCTTTGTAATCCTTAAATACTCTGTGATAGAACTCGATATAGTCTTCCTTCTTACATTCATTTGGATGCTTTGTCCATAATGGATGAATGTCGTTTAGAGCTTCTGGACGCTTGTTGATTGTAACCATCTTCTTTGCTGGTTCCTTTTCAACAGTCTTCTTTTCGCCATCTTCCTCAACCTCTTCAGTTACTGCATCCTTTGTAAAACGCTTAACTACAACGTCCTTTTCCTGTAATTCTTCTTCAGGGATGTCGACAGTCTTTGGCTCTTCGTCAACATTTTCCATAAAGATTTCAACAGGCATGAATGAGCAGTACTTCTCAAGAACTTCTCTAGCCTTGTATTCGTTGCAGAATTCGTAAGAATCATCGTTTAAGTAAAGAGTAATCTCTGTACCAACGCTTGTCTTATCTGAATCAGACATATCATAGTCTGTACCGCCATCACATTCCCAGTGAACGGCTGTTGCATCCTTCTTATATGATAAAGTATCGATTGTTACTTTGTTTGCTACCATGAAAGCTGAGTAGAAACCAAGACCGAAGTGACCAATAATCTGATCGTCATTAGTCTTATCCTTGTACTGTTCAAGGAAGGCTTCAGCACCTGAGAAAGCAATCTGGTTGATATATTCGTTAACTTCCTCACTTGTCATACCAAGACCATTATCAATAATCTTGATAGTCTTATCTTTAGAGCTAATTTCTACTTTAACCTTATATTCAATGTCATCTGGTTCTTCGTATTCGCCAATAAGTGATAACTTCTTTAATTTAGTAATTGCGTCACATGCATTAGAGATTAATTCTCTATAGAAAATATCGTGGTCTGAGTACATCCACTTTTTTATAATAGGAAAAATATTTTGACTGTTAATTGATAAACTACCGTGTTCTTTAGCCATTTTATCCACTCCTTTGATTGTAATAGTATTAGAATCTAGGCTTTCGCCCAACAAAATATACTTTAAACTTAAAATGACTGAAAGTCAATAAAAATTAGCACTCAAATTAGCCGAGTGCTAATAAAATTTTTATAAACTTATAAAATAGATGTATAAGTTGTATTTACTAGATATTAGTTTCCGTCCATGCTATAATATACCAAAATTTTAACTTCTAGTTTTTATTTTTCTTAACTAAATAATGGAGGTAAATTATGAGAATAGCCATATGTGATGATGACAGCATAGTGATAGACGACGTAAGATGGCGCATTCAAGATATTGACGACAGCATAGAGTATGACGGATATAGTTCAAGTATTGATCTGTTGGTGACTCTGAAAAACAAAGGTTATAATTTTTACGATTTAATAATTCTAGATCATTTAATGCCAGAGATTAATGGCCTGCAGCTTGCAGAGATTTTAAGAAAGAATAATTTTACGGGACTAATTGTTTTCTTAACAGGTGAAGATGGAATTATTGATGACACTTTTAAAGTGTTACCTTTTAGATTTCTTAGAAAGCCAATTAATAAAGACAGATTCAATGAAATGATATCTGCTGCGCATAAGAAAATAACCAAGAATAGATTGATAGAAGTACCTGTCTCAAAATTAGAGAAGCTAGTTTTGAAAATAAACGACATTGTTCTTTTTGAAGCGGGACACAGAAAGAGCATTGTAGTAACTAGAGATTCTGAGCTGGAGAGCACAAGAAACATTTCCGATTGGGAAAGATTTGTAGAAGAAGAAAAGCTTAACTGCTTTGTAAGAATTACAAAAAGTTACGTAATTAATCTAGAACATGTAGTAGGCTATAGCAAGGGCTATAGAGGCGGAAGCGTAAAGCTTGATAACGTGCACTACAAAGAGGTTGAGGTAAGTTCTAGTTATTGGGGTCATTTTATAGACAGTATGAATGTCTATAGCTTAAGCAATAAAGTGACTATCTAATGTTTGTGAGGATGACAATTTATAGGGAGAAGACATGAATAATCATTTTTTAGGAGCTTTAATTTTGTTAGTAATATATTTAGACGTTTATTTATTAGTTACTTGTATTTTTAAATTGAAAATGAAATACAAATTATACCCTTCAATCATATTAGTTTTAGTGGTGGGTATCTTAAGTGAGTTTTTCTTAAACGATAGCTTACAGGACCTTATTGAGATAGTACTGCCGGTGCTAGTTATAGGCTTTAATCTCTACAATAAGAAAGACCTAACTAAGCTTATTTTTGCAACGGTTCTAGTAACCATGCTTGATAGCCTAGTTTCAATACTTAATTATTTATTTATACCAGAGAGTAAAATTTCAATCTACAATTATGATGCAACTAAATTTATCTTAGAGATTCCAGTATTTCTCTTGATTCTAGTTATAAGCCTCATCGTTTATAAGAAGAAGTTTGATTTTAGTAAGTATAAATTAGATAAGTACATTTTAGTCTATTCCTTTGCAGGCCTTAGTATTATTGCAAATATTAGCGTCTTTTCGCTATATTTTCTCAATCTAAATATGAGCCTAGATAGAATAGTAGTGGTGCTTTTAATTTCCACAAGTTTAGCAGTACTTACCTTAGTTTTGCTTGTCTTTAACCTAGTTAAAAACGACAGATTAGAGTATGAAATCGAATTATCCAATAAGGTAATTGCTAATCAGATCGAGTATTTCAAGGTCATGGAGGAGAAGGATAGCCAGACTAAGGCCTTTAGACATGACATTAGAAAGCATCTTTTTTGCATGCGACATTTAAGCGAGAATAAGGAATATGAGGAGCTGGCTAAGTACATTGATGCTATGTGTGAAAATGTTACAGAGCTAAGTCCTGAGATTAATACCGGAAACAGCCTTATGTCCTCTATTTTATCGGAGTGTATAAGACAGTGTCCAAAGGTAAACGCAAGGTGGGAGGGCCATTTGCCATCTGACATGGGTATATCAAATATCGACCTTTGTACCATTTTCTATAATCTTGTTCTTAATGCCTTCGAGGCAGCAAACAAGAAGCTTGAGACTATGACTAGTGAAGAGAGACAAGAGGATAGGGCAAAGCTTGACTGCGATGTCTATATTGAAATGTCTATGACAAATGTAAACAAGATTCTTACAATTAAGAACAAACGCATAAGTCCACCGGTTAAAATTAGAAATAGATATATTACTTCAAAACAGGGGGAAGGCCATGGTTACGGCCTAAAGAACGCAATGAATGTACTAGATAAGCTAGATGGTTCTCTTATAACTTCGGATGACGGTTACATTTACACAACTGAGATTATTATACCTAATCATAATAGTTAAAACTTTTTTCAAAAAAGTGTATCCAAATGTAGCTTTTTGGTACTCAACTGTGTTGAAAAATAAAACTTAACAAATTAAAATATTCTTAGATGATAAATTATCATCGTAAACATAAAGATCGTGGGAGGTTTTTAAATATGGTAAGCGGTTCAGCATTTTTTGATTTAATTAGACGTTGGTTACTCGGCGAAATCTAATTAAGGATAAAAGAACAAACATGGAGGTTATGCCCATATAAGGAAATGCGTTCTCCCTATTGTCCCGTATATAAATAAATGCATTTTCTCATATGGACATAATATAGATTGTCTTTAGACAGATCGTACCCTCGAATTCACAAACATTAAACGGAAAAATAAAGTCTAGATTTCTAGGCTTTATTTTTTTACTCTAATTGGTTTAAATTGTGCTCAATGTACTTAGATGTAGCTTTTTGGTACTGAACTGTGTTGAAAGGGGAGTTTTAAAAAGAGTAAAATTATAAGCGTGATATGAAGAGCTTCACGAAAGATCATGAAAACATCATGCAAACGACGTCAGTCGTTCCTGACAACTAATATTGTATTACACCCTAAGTTATTGTCGTTGTCTGTAGTAAATGAGAATTTCTATATGATATTAGTAAATAAGGAATGAGTAGACAAAGTCTATAGTCTATTCATTCCTTATGTTTGCATCTTTCTTTAATTTTCTGTATAGGCAATTTCAGCCATTTCAAAAGTGTTCTTAATATAAGCATCAAAAGCTTTCTCTAAACTCTTATCAAGAGTGAAAGTCTTAAGAGAAGTACCTGTAATAATTGTTACAGCATCATCCTTGTAATTCACATTTATAAAAAGTCCATCAACGCTATCAATATCAAGGTCAATATCATTTTTCTCAATGAGTTTTGCAATTGCTTTTTTTGATAGGGCGAAAATGATTTTAAGGCCGCTAGGCACTTTCTTGCCCTTTATAAGATTAAAGACGTGTGGTCTTTGCATCTTCCAGTTAGAATACTGGCTATCAGGAAGAGCTTCTAATTCCTCAGCTGAGTAGAAACTTGTGTTTATTCTACCATCAATTTTATAAAATGAACCAGTCTGAATGTCTGCCTCAGATAAAAGTAACATATCAAAAGTTTCCTTTACTAAGAGCTTGTTCATAAAGTCGCTGGTATTAGTAACTGTAAGTGATATCATATAATTTCCTCTCAAAATTTATTCTGACATAAGTAAAAAACGAAATAACAGTAAAATGATAATTGCAAATCAAAACACTGTCAATTAGAATTATAAAATTCCCCTATAGTCAAACTCAGGAATGAAGCTTTCACTAGCCACGCTGCCATCTTGGGTAAAGCCCTTAGTAAGGCCTAAATCAAGGGCGTAGTCAATGACACTATCATATTCCCTTTTTGTCACCTTTCTGTGAAGCTTTGGATGATTTTCCACCTGTTTTAAAGGAGTATATTGGTTCATTATGCTTATGAAAATGTTGTCGCCATATTTTTCGTATAAATATTTTATGACAGCCTTTGAATCCTTTGTGCTTCCCGGCAAGCAAAGATGTCTAACAACAATGCCGGATTTTAAAATACCATCTTCTATATTTACATTGTGAGATTTTTTAAGGCTTTCTCTTTCTTCATCTGTAAAGAATACTGGAGCCTTTCTTTGTCTATACATTTCAGCAAGGGCAGCGCTAGCCACTTCAAAATAGTCTGGAGCGTTAGAGTATTCCTTTGATAACTCATGGCTTACATACTTAAAGTCAGGAAGATAGACATCCACAAGACCGTCTAAATCCTTTAAAGTCTCCACTTTTTCATAAGAGCTAGTGTTATAGACAATAGGAATAACAAGGCCTTTGTTCTTTGCAAGCTCAAGGGCCTTTATGATTTCATAAGTAAAGTGCGTTGGAGTTACAAGATTTATATTGTTGGCCCCTTGTGCTTGAAGGGTTAGCATAATCTCTGAGAGTCTCTCAACACTTATTTCAATTCCATCTGTATTTGCGGCAATGTTATAGTTTTGGCAGAAAATGCATCGCATATTACAGCCTGAGAAAAAGATTGCGCCACTGCCATTACTTCCGGAAATACAGGGTTCTTCCCAAAAATGAAGAGCAGCACGGGCTGCTCTTATTTGGTCTGAGGATTTACAAAATCCTGTGTTAGTTTTTCGATTTATATTACAGCCACGAGGGCAGATGTTACAGTTCATAGTGATCCTTTCAGGGGGGAACCCCCGCCATGAGATGCGACTAAAGTCGCGGGCTCTACGCGTTCCACTACATAGTGGGGAAGTGCTCGCATTAGATGCGACTAAAGTCGCGGCTCGCACACAAGTAGTGATTTGCTACGCAAATAACTACAAGAGCTACCAATGGGACTTGAACCCACGACCTACTGATTACGAATCAGTTGCTCTACCAACTGAGCCATGGTAGCGAATAGTTTGTGGCACGTTAGAAATTGTGGTAAAGCGGACATTCGGAATCCGCTTTGCTACTTCCTCATGAACGCAGTGGCACTTTGTGCCACCTGTCAGAAGGGGCTTTAACCCCTTCTGACACCAGTAAGCTTTATACCCCCGCTTAAAGCTTACGCTTTTGAAGCGGGGGATTGCTTACACTGCGTTCAAACTAATGTATTTAAGTTTTGTCGACAATTCCCCCGACATTTGTTAAACCATTTTTAAATATAATTCAATAAAATTAGGATGTCAAGACAACTTCTAGCGTTTAAGCCTTAGTTTTCTTAACATCCCTATTATCATTATTTAGTAAGACACATCCAATGTCTGTAAGAAGCGTTCTTTCATCTGAATGATAAACTCATTAAGATTGATTTCTTCTGGATTTCCCTTAAATGGTAGGAAACCTCCCGCCATGTTATCGTGGCCGCCGCCACTACCAATGCCCTCTAAGGCTATGTTTGTAATGTAACCGGCTCTGTAATTAGAATTACTTCTTATGGATAGCTTGATGCCATCTGCTTTTACAGAATAAATAACGGTTAGTTCAATGCCATTTAGCGTGATTAGGAAATCGGCAATGTTAGCAATAAGGGCATCGGGACAATTTTTACCAGCATCCGCAAAACAAACGGATTCGTAAATGTCCACACTTGAAATAGCTGTGCTATAGGACTTTAAATCGCTCATCTCTATGATAGAACTATCAAGGTCGTAGAGCACGTCATTGTCCGCAAGTCCATGTAATATATAAAACATCTCCATATCCAAGTCGCTAACCCCGCGCTTCATATCAGCAGTATCAACCTTGATGCCGTATAAAAGAGCAGTAGCAACATTTTTTGGAATATCAATGTCATTCTCTACATAGTAAGAGGCAATAATTGAGGCGCAGGCCCCAACCTCAGGTCGAATATCAGAAAATTGGTAATCTTCATTAACATAGATAGGATGGTGATCGATACAAATAATCTCTGTACCATTCATGTTAATAATATTGGCATTACCTTTCTGAGCATCAACAATAATAATCTCATCGTCGTTTTCTAACTCGTCTGCAGATTCACTTTCCACCACCTTAATTCCAAGTCTGCGAACCATCTTCGCAGTAACTGTCTTATCAATGGAACCATTGTAAGTGATCTGTGCATCAATCCCTCTGATTCTAAGCAAAACAGAAAGACCATATGCACTTGCTATTGCATCTGGATCAGGAAAATTATGGGTTTGTATGTAAACTTTACTGTTGTTTACCTTAGAAATGATTTTGTCTAGATTAGTCATGATCATTCTCCTATAAAATTTAGTGCTCCCTTATCCCCTTTAAGTAAACATTTCCCAGCTTAAAGGTTTTACAATTAGCAACCTAATTAAACAAAGTAAATCGCATAAAGTAAACCTAGGTGTTTATATTACATGAACAGGGCTTTTTATTCAAGCCGATTCATATATTTTTTTACTCGTTAAAATATGTCAAATATATTATAATATAATTAGAAAAAAATGTTTATAGAATATGAGCAAAAAATACAATGAGAGAAAAGATTATGGATGAGAATTTTGATAAAGAATCAAATAAAAATTTAAATACAATAGAATCAAATAAAGCAAAGATGTGGCAGATTGCCCTTTTTAGCCTAAATAACACCTCCACAAACCTCTTCCTAGCCATGATGGGCTATGTTTCTTATTATGCAAATGGAATCGCAGGCCTTGGAGTAGTGCTTATTTCCTTTATTTTAACAGGTATGAGAGTTTTTGATGGGGTAACAGACCCCTTTATTGGCTACTTTATTGATAAAACCAATGGAAAGTATGGTAAATTCAGGCCTTATATAATACTGGGCTATGTCTTAATGGCCCTAAGTTCTCTAGTGCTTTTTTTCACTACGGATTTAGTTGCAAATGTATTAAAGCCAATTTACTTTATCTTGGTTTATTCAGTTTATATCATTGGCTACACTTTTCAGACCGCCGTTGTAAAGTCAGGACAGTCGGTAATTACTAATGACCCGGCACAGCGCCCCTTTATAACTTTTTTTGACTCTACCTTTATAATGTTAGCCCACGGTCTAGTAGCATTTTACGTATCTGTTTACTTAATTGGAAAGTATGAGAGCTTTACTAATAAAGATCTCTATCTAGAGTTTGTAATTACAGTAGTTTTAGTGGCAGGAGTTTGCTCACTTTTAGCAGTTATTGGAATCTGGGAAAAGGATAATATAAAGTATTTTAGGCTAGAGAATAAGGAAGAAAGGCCAAAGATACGCTTTAAGGATTATTTTAACATTTTAAAGCATAATAAACCTATTAGAATGCTTGTAATCGCTGCGGCTTCTAATAAATTTGCTCAGATGGTTTATGGAAATGCTACGGTGCTAGTTATGTTTTACGGAATACTTATGCAAAACTATGCCCTTGCAGGTATCATTGGTATTATTATAGGCTTTCCAAACCTAGCAATTATCTATCTTGGAATTAACTATGCCAAGAGAAATGGACAGAAGAAGGCACTTATTTTATCTACCTATTTGGCTATATTTTTTCAATTAATTTTAATGTTTATGATGCTATTTACGGATTTAACTAAGGTTTCCCTAAGTCACATAAATCTAATCACTATTTTGTTTTTACTTGTATTCATGCTACTTAATGGTGTAAAATCTATATCTAACAACATAGTAGTTCCAATGATTGCAGATTGTACTGATTACGAGTATTGTATAAGTGGTTATTTTGTGCCTGGAATTATGGGAGCACTTTTTTCATTTGTTGATAAGACTTTTTCAGCACTGGCCACAGCATTTGTGGGTTTGTGCTTGTCGTTTATAGGCTTTGGGAAAGTTTTCCCACAGGTCGAGGATGCATTGACACCGCAATTAAAGTACATGACAGTTTTCTTTTACTGCGTGATTCCAATTATTGGCTGGTGTGTAACCTTGTTTATCATGCGTTTTTACAAGCTTGATAAGAAGACAATGCAGGGATTATATAGGGATAGAGTTTAACTCAGTCGGATAAATCCCCCACCTCTAAGCGTTAGTGTAGGTGGGGTTATGACAAACTATACTCAGTCGGGGTAGAAGCTCCGACTGAGTTAAATGCTCCGCGAGGATGCGCACGGATTCGGACAGGAATTTGTCTGCAGTAGCAGACCCGAATCCGGCGCAAGACTCGCGAGCGAGTCTTGACTAAATAGAAAGCTAGGATAGGAGTAGGAAATGCAGGTAAGAAGCGGAAATCCAACAATCATGGGGGCGAATTTAATAGATGGCGTTTACAATTTTTCTTTTGCAAATGCATCATCTAATGTGACTTTATTATTATTTAGCGAGAAGAAAAAGCACCCTAAGTATAAGATTAAATTTGAAGAGGATATGCGATTTGGCGACGTCTATTCCATGGCAATTTCAGGAATAGACCTATCTAGCTATTTCTATGCTTATGAAATAGATAAACACATTTTCATAGATCCTTATGCCAAGGAAATCACAGATTGTGGCTGCTTTGGTAAGAAATCAAGAGAGGATGTCTATATCTCACCAATCTGTCTTCCAGAATATGATTGGGAAGGGGATAGACCTCTTGATTTAGACTATAAGGACAGTATTTTTTATAAGTTAAATGTCAGAGGATATACAAAGTCTAAGACTTCTAAGGTTAAGGAAAAGGGAACCTTTAGAGGTATCATAGAGAAACTCCCTTATCTTAAGGATTTAGGAATTACAACTATTGAGCTTATGCCAGCTTATGAATTTGATGAAATTGGACGTTTTTATCAGTTAAAGGAAGATTCCATTCTTTCAAGATACGGGGTGGATACTCGTTTCATTAATGGTGAGAAATCAAGCGCAGTTAACTTCTGGGGCTATACTAGAGGTTTTTACTTTGCGCCTAAAGCAAGTTTTTCCTCTCGCGTTGCAGGAAAGGACTACAAAAAAGGCTACAGTTCTGAATTTAAGGACCTTGTAAAAGAGGCCCACAAAGCAGGAATTGAAGTGGTTATGGAAATGTTTTTTGTAAAGGAAAGCGTAAGCTTATGCCTTGACTGCGTAAGATATTGGGTGAATGAGTATCATATAGATGGCGTTCACGTATACGGAGAGGAAACCATTTTAAAAGCTATTGCTTCAGACCCAATGCTTTCAAAAACTAAGGTACTAACAGTATTTTGGGAGGGCAATAAAGGCACTTATAAGCACATGGCAAATTATAATAATGATTTCCAGAATGTGGTTAGACAGTTACTTAAAGGTGATGAGAATCAGCTTCAGAGTTTTATAAATGTTACAAAGAACAATCCAACAAATAGCGCGGTTATTAATTACATCACTAATAACAACGGCTTTACATTAACAGATTTAGTAAGTTATGATAGAAAGCACAACGAACTTAATGGCGAGAACAACAGAGATGGTGAGAACTTTAACTATAGCTGGAACTGCGGCGAAGAGGGTCCTACAAAGAAGCGTAAAATAATTGATCTTAGACTTAAGCAGATTAAAAATGCCCTCACTATGGTGATTTTATCTGCGGGCACTCCACTTATTTTGGCCGGAGATGAATTTGCCAATAGCCAGGAGGGTAATAATAACCCATACTGCGTAGATAGTGAGGTTTCTTGGCTTACTTGGAAGGAAACTTCAACTGCTAAGAAGATTTTTGATTGGACTAAAACTTTAATAGATTTTAGAAAAAAATATGCAATCCTACATCAGGAAAATCCACTTAGTCAAACAGACAGATTATCTATTGGATTCCCAGATTTGTCATATCATGGCAACAATGCTTGGTTTACACCAACAGATAATTTCATTAGACAGGTGGGCATGATGTATTCAGCAGCTCACGGTGAAGAAGGCGTTAATGAGCTTATTTATATAGCTTATAATATGCACTGGGAGGAGCACGAGCTTGCCCTTCCAAAGATTGACTCTAAAGAGGGCTGGAAGATTGTTATGTGTTCTGCCACAAAGAAAGAGACTGCTACAATTAATGAGGAGAAGAGAACAGTTTTACTTGCCCCTCGAAGCGTTGCAATCTTAGTGGGAGAGTATAAGCCTTTTAAGAAGGGAATAATTATTACTCCTAAGCTTGATAAAAGCAACAATAATAAAATAGATGATATTAATAGATCAGACAAAACTAATTAGGATTTGGAAAGGTAAATTATGAATCTAGAGAAATTAACTAACATAAAGACTGAATTTAAGGGCTATAAGGAAATACTTGATTCAGGAGATTATGAAAAAGCATACGAAATGCTTGATAAATTACTAAAGACAATTGAAGAAAGCTTAGATGAGAGAAGAGCTGCAAAGGTTAATTCTGATGCAGTTGTAGAACTTACTAAGGATAGCAAGGAAGAAATTTACATGAGCCTTAATCATGTTATGGAATATTATTTATATGAGGTTTACTTTGAGCCAGACGCTGAGGTTAAGACTCTTGACCTTCCAGTAGGGGAGTATTACAGAACCTTTGGTGAGCTCTGCCAGAACATGGGTAAATATAAGGCAGCAGAAGATGCTTATAAAAAGGCCCTTAGCTGGAACCCAGTAGACCTTGATTCTTATCTTGGTTTAGCAGAGAGCTACAAGTATCAGAACATGCTTAATAGATTCCTTGAGGTAACAAAGCAGGCCTATAGATATTGCTGCACTAGAGCAACTATGGCTAGATATTATAGAAATATTGCCTATTACTACCTTTCAAGCTACAAGCCTGAAATTGCAAGGGATGCTTATCAGTATTCCAACGTCTACTATCACACAGACAACGCAGATTCTGAGCTTAAGTATATTGAAGAGGCCCTTGAAAAGAAGACACCTGACATCGACATTAGACGAATTCAGAAGGTCTTTACTGAGGAAAATGTAGAACCAGGCCCAGACTCAAAGACTATCGGTATTATTTACAGAGTCGGAGAGCTTATGATGCAAGACAACGAATTAGCCCTTGCAAGAGACTGTTTCTCAATTTGCTATGATATCACTCAGGAACAGCAATTAGGAGTAATCCTTGATCAATTAGAGGAAGTATTAAAGGAAGATAGTAATGGAAATGAATAAGAAATATGACGGTCTAATTTTTGACCTAGATGGAACAATGTGGAATTCCACTAAGCCAATTGTGGAGGCTTGGAATATCATTTTAGGAAAGCACCCTGAAATTAAGCGAGAGCCAATTGTTGAGGAGGATTTAACAGATTGCATGGGAAAGACAATGTACACAATCGCTGCCATGCTTTTCCCAAAGGAAGAGGAAGCTGTTAGAAACGCCCTTATGGATGAGCTTTGCCTTTTTGAAAATGAATATCTAGAAGAGGTAGGTGGCGTACTTTATCCTAAGTTAGAAGAGACCTTAAAGGAGCTTAGTAAAGAATATCCCATTTATATCGTTAGTAACTGCCAGGATGGCTATATTGAGGCTTTTTTAAAGGCTCATAAATTAGCTTATCTATTTAAAGATACAGAATGTTGGGGCAGAACCTTTGTTACAAAGGGTGAGACAAACAAGATTTTAATTAAGAGAAATAATCTTAAAAATCCTGTCTACATCGGCGATACACAAGGAGATAAGCAGTCTGCAGTAGATGCAGGAATTGACTTTATCTTTGCAAGCTACGGTTTTGGAAATGTAGATGAATACAATTATAAAATCGAGAAATTTGAAGATTTAACAGATATTCTATAAATGAAAAAGGGAATCCCTAGTGGATTCCCTTTAATTATGCTAATTTAACAGCAGATAAAAGCCATTGGCTTATCTGATGCCTGTCATATCTACGGTAATGTTATGACAGAAAATTGTAAAGTCGTTTTAATAGCGACTATGATATCTGGAATTTTATCATAGATTTCTTTGTAAAGCTTAACAACTGGGCTCTCAGGTGAGAGTACATAGTTAATAGCAGTAAAATCTTTTGTCGCAAAACTGTAAACAATCCCAAGCATAATTACTCCTGCTAATATTTTTACAGCAAATTTAGCAATTATTGCTATTAAGCCGATAAATGGAAGAGCTTTCAGACTTCTCATAAAAGATGCCCCCTTTTAGTTTTCCGACTACGAGTCCTCCCCTCTAGCCCCTGACAAGTAATAGGTTAACGTTCCCATCCATTAAGTAGTTCCGACTTTTTTGCTAATTTCATTGTACTACTAATAAAATAAAAGTGAAAGTAGTATTTTGTATTTTTTCTACATTGTGATAATATACAAGTTATAAGTCTATGACTAATTTAGTAAAAGGAGGATGGGCGATAGCTCTTAATATAAAAATGGCAGCAGGAATATCAAACGAAAAATTCACAGAAATCGCAAAGATTCAAACAGAGGCAAAGGAAATCCTAGAAGACTTAATAGCACAGGCACAGCCTGAAGAAGGAGATTTACTCATTGTTGGTTGTTCTTCAAGCGAAGTTGCAGCTCATAAGCTAGGTACATTTTCAAGTGAGGAAATTGGCGAAGCCCTTTATAGCACAATTAGCGAGTGCTGTAAGGCTCACAAGTTAAAGCTTGCAGCACAGTGTTGCGAACATTTAAACAGAGCTCTTGTAGTGGAGAAGGCATATGCTAAGGCTCATAATCTTGAAATCGTAGCCGTAGTACCTCAGCTAAAGGCCGGTGGTTCTTGGGCTACAGCAGCTTACAAGCATATGGAAAATGCAGTCATGGTAGAAACTGTAAAAGCAGAGCTTGGTATGGATATCGGTGATACTTTAATTGGAATGCACTTAAAGTCAGTAGCAGTGCCAGTTAGAACAAAGACTAACACAATTGGCAATGCTCATGTAGTTTGTGCAAGAACACGTCCAAAGTATATTGGTGGCGAAAGAGCTATGTATAGATAAAAAATTCTTTGATAGATGGTAAAGCTTTTTCTTTCATTAAAGCGTAAAAGTGTAAAGCGGACATTCGGAATCCGCTTCGCTACTTCCTCATGAACGCAGTGGCACTTTGTGCCACCTGTCAGAAGGGGTTTTAACCCCTTCTGACACTAGTAAGCTTTATACCCCCGCTTAAAGCTTACGCTTTTGAAGCGGGGGATTGCTTACACTGCGTTCAAGTTTTACTTGACTAAAGTGATAATGAGTGATACTATATTTTCAACTTAATACTAAATAAAGTCGATGAACAGAAAGAGTAGCTATAGAAGCTGCATTACAGAGAGCCAAAGATTGCTGAGATTTTGGTGTGTGAGCATATAGTGAATGGGTCTGGGAGATGCTTTTGCGAAAATTGTCACAATTACTTCGTAATTGCGACAAGGTGGAACATCACGCATTAGATGCACTTCGTGGTCACAACTACTACGTAGTTGCGACAAGTAGCAAAAGACGTGTCCTCACGTTACAGGGGAAGGATATAATATGTATCTGAAATGAGTAGATTTAACAGGTGGCTAATCCTAGTTTAGGATTACCACCTTTTTTTAAAACAAAAGTTAGCAAAAAAGCTATGCTAGAGACTTAAGTTTTAAATTAGATCTAGAACAAGGGTGGCACCACGATAATTCGTCCCTGGTAGATGTTAGCGCATTTATCAGGGACTTTTTTAACTCAGAAGGAGGAAGTATGAAGAGAGTTTTAAGAGCCTACAAAAAGAGTGTAAGTATTGTTGATGAAACAGCCATTGGTCTTTTTAAGGGACTAACTAAGGATGGAACTAAGGGCTTTTTGCTTGAAAGTAACGATAAGGAAAATGGTCGCTATACTTTCATGGGAGCTGATCCTGAGGAAGTTATTAGCTCCACAAAGACAGGTCTAATTATTACAAAAGCTAATGGAACTAAATTAGAAAAAACAGGTAATCCAAGAGAGCTTCTAAAGGAATATCTAGATGAATTTGAAGTAAAAAAAGACTTAGGAGAAATCGAATTTATCGGGGGTTTAGTAGGTAGCTTTGGTTATGACTATATTAGATATAGCGAGGATTTGCCGGATGAGAATCCAGATGAGATTGGCATTGAAACTATCCAGCTTATGTTAGTAACTAAGTTCATTGCAATTGATCACGTAGCTGAAACTCTTACAGCAGTTTGCCTAGATGAGGATAGCGCAGATGGTAAGGAACGTGCCCTAAAAGAAGCCAACGACATGATTAAGAAAGCTCGTGAAGGAGCAGCAAGTTACAGTGAAGAGGAAATCGATACTGTACTTGATGGAGAGATTATTAATAAAAGTGATAGCCTTGAGGACTACACTAATAAAGTTCTTAAGATTAAGGACTACATAAAGAAGGGACACATTTTCCAAACTGTACTTTCTCAAAGATGGACTATTAAAACTGGTCAGTCAGGTTTTAACCTCTATGAAAGACTTAGAAAAGTAAATCCTTCGCCATACCTTTATTACTACAATTTCGGGGACTTTGAAATCATTGGTAGTTCTCCGGAGATGATTGTAAAGCAGACAGATAATAACATTTTCACATGTCCAATCGCAGGCACTAGAAAGCGCGGTAAGACCAGGGAAGATGATTTAAGACTAGAAAAAGAGCTCTTAGCTGACGAAAAGGAAAGAGCAGAGCACGTTATGCTTGTGGACCTTGCAAGAAACGACATGGGTAGAGTTAGCCAGATTGGTTCAGTTAAGGTGACACAGTTTATGAATATTCAAAGATATTCTCACGTAATGCACATCGTTTCCTTGGTTGAGGGTAAGAAAAATAAAGAATATCATCCACTTGATTTGATTTCTTCATTTCTTCCTGCAGGAACTCTCTCAGGTGCTCCAAAGATACGTGCCATGGAGATTATTGATGAGCTTGAAAATGTAAGACGAGGCCTCTACGGTGGCGCAACTGGTTACATGGATTTTGGCGGCAATATGAATTTTTGCATAACCATTAGAACCATGATTAAAAAGGGTGACAAGGTTTATCTTCAGGCAGGAGCTGGAATCGTTGCGGATTCAGTGCCAGAGCTTGAATATAAGGAGTGCCAGAATAAGGTTATGGCCCTTGCCAAAACATTAGTGGAGGAGGAGAAATTACAATGATTCTTTTAATTGATAACTACGATTCATTTACTTATAACCTCTATCAGTTTATTGGAATTTTTAATAGCGACATTAAGGTTGTAAGAAACGACAAAATTACTATAAAGGAAATCGAGGAGCTTGACCCTAGCGCAATTATTGTAAGCCCTGGTCCTAAAAGCCCAAAGGAAGCGGGAATTTGTATTGAGGCGATTAAGTATTTTGCAGGCAAGAAGCCAATCCTTGGAATATGCCTTGGACATCAGTCCATTGGTGAGGCCTTTGGTGCCACTGTAAGTTTTGCTAAAAGCATTATGCATGGCAAGCAGTCTAAGATAGATTTTAAGTCAGAAAATATATTCGCAGGTCTTAAATCACCAATTAATGTGGCAAGATATCACTCCCTTGCAATCCTAGAGGAGACAATGCCAGAGGAGCTAGAGGTAATTGCAAGAACTAATGATAACGAGATTATGGCCATTAAACATAGAGATTATCCAATTTATGGTTTGCAGTTTCATCCAGAATCTATCTATACAGATTACGGAAAGAAGATGATTGAAAACTTTTTAGAGGAGGCGAAGGCACTATGATATTAGATGATATAGTTAAGGACAAAAAGATTAGATTAGTTCAGGCTAAGGAAAATGTATCTTTAGAGGAAATGAAAGAAAAGGCCCTTAAGTCTACAAGACAGTCTATTAGCTTTTATGAGGCCCTTGCAAAGCCGGGTCTATCTATTATTGGAGAGTTTAAAAAGGCCTCTCCAAGCCACGGAAAGATGGATAACAAGATTAGCCTAGAGTCAAGAATTAAGGACTATAGCGAAAGTGCTGATGCTATTTCTTGTTTAACGGAGGAAGATCATTTTAATGGAAGTGTTGATTATCTAATGCAGATTAGAGAAATGACTAAGCTTCCAATTATTAGAAAGGATTTTATTATTGATCCTTATCAGGTTTACGAGGCTAAGGTAATTGGTGCTGATGCCATATTACTTATTGCAGCAATTCTAAAGGATGAGGAGTTAAAGAGCCTATATGAGCTTGCTACAAGCCTTGAACTTGATTGTCTTTGCGAGGTTCACGATGAGAAAGAGATGGAGAGAATGCTAGGTCTTGGTGTTAAGATCATTGGTATTAATAACCGCAACCTATGGGATTTTACAATTGATCTTAATACAACTAAGAAGCTTTCAGATATGATTCCAGCAAGTTTAAGAGAAGAGGGAGTTTTGCTTGTATCAGAAAGTGGCGTTTTAAAGTCAGAAGATGTTGTAACCCTTTCTAAGTCAAAGGCTAATGCTCTCTTAATTGGAACAGTGCTTATGGAGGCTGAGTCTCCAAAGGCCTTAATCAAGGATTTTAAGGAGGTTTATGAGTCTTATAGAGATTAATAAGGATGCTAAGACTAAAGTTAAAATCTGTGGCCTAACATCTATTAAGGATGTCTCTTTAGTTATAAGAGAAAAGGCCGATTATGCTGGTATGGTTATGTTTTTTGAGAAGAGTAAGAGAAACATTTTCAAAGACAAGGCAAGGACCTTAATTAAGCCACTAAAGGAGGCGGGTATAAATACTGTTGCGGTGGTAGTTAGTCCTAGCCAAGAGCAAGTAGAGATTATTGAGGAAGTTGGCTTTGATTATATTCAGATTCATGGGGATTTAGATAAAGAGCTTTTAGAAAATATAAGACTTCCAATAATTAGGGCTCTTAACCTAAAAGTGGCAGATGAAAAGATAGTAAAAGAAGTGCAAGAGTTAGAAAATGAGGATAAGATTTTTGCAATTCTTTTTGACGCAGGCATTCCTGGTAGTGGGAAGACTTTTGATTGGAACAGTTTGAAAAAAATGGACATCAAAAGAAAGAAGGTTTTTTTAGCTGGTGGACTAAATAAGGATAATGTGGCACTAGCTATAAAGACTCTAAATCCGGATGTAGTAGATGTAAGTTCAGGCGTTGAGTTTGATGACGCAAGTATAGTAGGTAAATGTGAGGAGAAGCTAGTAGCTTTTATTGAAAATGCAAGAAAGGTAAGGTAGGAAAATGAAGGAAGAAAAGTATTATGGAAAATTTGGCGGTCAATATGTTTCAGAGTCCCTTATGAATACTCTTGATGAGTTATCTAAGGCTTTTGAGGAAGCAATTGCTGACCCAAAGTTTATAGAGGAATATAATTACTATTTAAAGCAGTATGTGGGTAGAGAAACACCTCTTTATAAGGCAGAGAGATTATCTAAGAAATATGGCGCAAAGATTTATCTTAAAAGAGAAGATTTAAACCACACAGGGGCTCATAAGATTAACAATGTAATCGGTCAGATTTTACTTGCAAAGAGAATGGGTAAGACAAAGATTATTGCTGAGACTGGTGCAGGTCAGCATGGTGTTGCAACAGCTACAGGTGCAGCACTTTTTAACATGGAATGTACAGTTTACATGGGCGAAGAGGACATTAAGCGTCAGTCCCTTAATGTGTTTAGAATGGAGCTTTTAGGAGCTAAGGTTGAGGCGGTTAAGACTGGCAGCAGAACCTTAAAGGATGCTACAAACGAGGCTATTAGATCTTGGGCTAAAAATGCTGAAGATACATTTTACATTATTGGCTCAGCTGTAGGTCCATACCCATATCCTAAGATGGTTAAGGAATTCCAGAAGGTAATTTCAGTAGAAGCTAAAAAACAGATCCTAGAGCAGGAAGGTAGACTTCCAGATGCAGTAGTTGCCTGCGTTGGTGGTGGTTCTAACTCTATTGGTATGTTTGCTGATTTCATTGAAGAAAAGGACGTTAAGTTAGTAGGCGTTGAGGCAGGTGGCCTTGGTATTGAAACAGGTAAGCATGCTTCTGCTATGGCCCTTGGAAAGATGGGAACTCTCCATGGTATGAGAACTTATTTACTTCAGGATGAAAATGGAAACATTGACTTAGCACATTCTATATCCGCAGGTCTTGATTATCCAGGTGTTGGTCCAGAACATGCCTATTTAAGAGATAGCGGCAGAGTTGAATACGTTTCTATTACAGATAAGGAATGTATGGAAGCCTTAATGGAATTAAATGAGTTAGAGGGTATTTTACCTGCTATTGAAAGTGCTCATGCCCTTGCTCACGTAATTAAGATGGCTAAGGAAATGAAGGAAGATCAGATTATTGTTATGTGCCTTTCAGGTCGTGGTGATAAGGATATTAATACAATTCAGAAATATATTAGAGGTGAAGAGACTAATAAGTAATTAGTTTGTGTAGTAAAAGGAGAGTGTATTATGAATAGAATTGAAACTAGAATGAAGACTTTAGAGGAAAGAAATGAAAAGGCTTTTATAACATATATTACAGCTGGACTTCCAAATTACGAGAAGACAAAGGAAATCATAAAGACTAGTATGGAAGCGGGCTGTGATGTAATTGAACTTGGCATTCCATTTTCAGATCCAGTAGCTGACGGTCCTGTAATTCAGGATGCTTCCTTTAGAGCAATTAATAACGGCGCAACTCTTGCAAAGACTTTTGAGATGATGAAGGAAATTAGAGCAGAAGGTGTTGAGCAGGCTATTCTTTTTATGATGTATTACAATCACGTATATCATCTTGGTGTAGAGAATTTTGTTAAGGCTTGCATTGAGTCAGGAGTTGATGGACTTATTATTCCAGATTTACCTTTTGAAGAGCAGGATGAGCTAAAAAATGAATTGTCAAAATACGACAATGCCCCAATTTTAATTCAACTTGTAGCACCAGTTTCAAAACAAAGAATTCCAATGATTTTGGAAAATGCAAGAGGATTTGTTTATTGCGTTTCCCAGATGGGAGTTACTGGTAATGGAGCTAATTTCCATAAGGAGATTAGAGAGTATTTGGAAAATGTAAAAGCAGTCAGCAAGATTCCAGTAATGATGGGCTTTGGAATTAGAACTTATGAAGATGTTGAAAGCTTAGTTGATACTATTGATGGTGCAATTGTAGGTTCTCATTTTATTAAGCTTTTAGATGAGTCTGCTTATGATTGTAAAGTTTCCGCTGATTATATACGCGAATTTAAGTCAAAATTAAATGATTAAATAAATATTTGAAAAATATTTCGCAAAAATCTTTTGTAAAAAAGAGACATAATATATATTTGATACTTGATTTATCAAATAATTAGTATTATTATATTTTTATATTTTGATAAAATAAATTATCTTAATAAAAAATACCAATAAAGACAAAGAATTCTATCTATCATTTGACGTATGTTACAAAGATTATAATATTATCGAAACGATAGTTGACTAAATTAGGAGTTTAGAGTATAGTCGTATTTGGAATTTTTTAAATTTTTGAAAGTTAGGTGGAGTTTGACATGAAAGAAAACGTTTTAGTCGGCGACATTGATAAGATGCACAAGAATCCAATTGCAGAATTAGTTCAGGCAGCATGTGCATTTAACAGTCACATTGAAATCATTAGTGAGGGTAAGAGTATTAACGCTAAGAGTCTTATGGGTATTATGGCTTTTGGATTAAAGCCAGGAATTGAAGTTGTTATTTCGGCTGAGGGTGATGATGAATCACAGGCAGTTGAATCTATAAAGAAATTTTTAGCATGTTAATTTATTGAGGAGGTAGAAAACATGGCAACAACAAGCACAGTACAGGTTAGTAGTGTTTTTGGAACAAAGACAGCAGACGTTAAGGTAGAGCCAAAGGAGATTAAGGCAGCCGCAACAAAGAAGACAGCTACTAAGGCATCTACTACAAAGAAGACTACAGCTAAGAAGACAGCATCTAGCACAAAGACAACAACAGCTAAGACAGCTACAAAGTCTACTTCAGCTGCAAAGAAAACTGTTAAGAAGGAATTATTTGTTCAGTACTTAAATCAGCAGGTAGATTTCGATACTCTTGAGAAGAGAGTTTTAGATGACCTTAAGGAGCAGAACATTTCTGCAAGCGACCTTAAGTTATATCTTAAGCCTGAAGATAATGCTTGCTACTATGTAGCTAATGGCAATATCGCTGGCAGCGTTAATTTATTCTAATTTAACAATAATTAGTAGATTTAAGAAATGCTAAATTAAATAGTTCGGAAGTAAGGCATCTCTCGTTATGAGAGGTGCCTTTTTATTATTGTTAGGCTAGATGCTTTTCTTTACGCTTTTTTCTTGGCTCTTACTTAATATGTTAAATAGAAGATAGGGCAAACATAATTTTCTTTTGAAAAAAATTATGAAATGTTGTATACTTAATAATGTTGACTTATGGATTTATGTATATCCCGGATTTGGAGGAAGTTTTATGTTTGAAGTTGAAGATAAGGTATGTTATGGCGTAGTAGGAGTTTGCCAGATTGAGCAGATTGCTACACCTCCAATTAAAGATGTAAAAGGTGATTATTATTTCCTTCAGCCTGTATATGATGCTAAGGGAATTATCTATTGTCCAGTTAAGAATACAAAAGTGGCAATGAGAAACGTTATATCAAAGGCTGAATGTAAGAAGTTAATTGAACGTGCTAAGAATTGTAAGAAAGACCCGCTTCTTAATGAAAAGGTTACACCAATGCAGTATGACGAAATGGTTAAGTCACAAGATACATTACAGTTAATGCATCTTATAAGAGCTCTATATAATATAAAGAACGAAAGAGCTAAGGACTTAAGAAAGATGAAATCAGCAGATAGTAGAATGTTACTTGCAGCAAGAAAGCTTCTATATGGAGAGATTGCAGTAGTTACAGATTCTGATTTCGATGATGTGTCAGAGATATTAGATGCATACCTTTCAATTGAATAATTATTAATTATGATGCAAGAAGTTTTTACTTCTTGCATTCATTTTTTTCTTGTAGTTATTTGCGTAGCAAATCACTACTCGTGTGCGAGCTGCGGCAAAGCCGCAACTAATGCGAGCACTTCATTGTTATGAAGGAAAATTAAAGAGAAACTAGGAGACATTTATGAAAGACTTAACAAAGGGCAATATTATTAAGCTTATTATTGCTTTTGCCGTACCTGTATTTTTTAGTATGTTACTACAGATGACTTATAACTTGGTAGATACTAAGATTATAGGCTACGTGCTAGGAGAATCGCCCCTTGCAGCCGTTGGATCAACTAATTCTATTAACACTATGATAGTAGGATTTTTAAATGGTCTAACTAATGGCTTTGCTGTTATTGCAGCTCAATATTTTGGCGCTAAGGATATTAACTATTTAAAGAAAACTGTGGCAAGTTCCATTAGACTTGGAATTACAATTTCTATTGTACTTACAGTTTTAGTGTTAGTATTTTTAAAACCCTTACTTATAGTATTAAATACACCGGCAGACCTTTTAACAGAGGCCTATAATTACATTTTCATAGTATTCTTAGGAATGACACTACTTATGTTATATAACGTCTGCGCGGCCCTTTTAAGAGCTATTGGTGATTCTATAACACCACTTTATTTCTTGCTATTTTCAGTAACGCTTAATATAGGTGCTGACATTTTCTTTATGAAAATAATTCCCCTAGGTGTACGTGGTGCGGCCATAGCAACTGTACTTTCCCAGGGAATAGCAATGGTGCTTTGTGCCCTCTATATGGTGAAGAAATATGAGATTTTAAGGGTTAGTAGGATTGATTTTAAAAGGGAGTCAAGCCTAGATAATAAGCTACTTTCCACAGGTCTTTCAATGGGCTTTATGAACTCTCTTATTAATATAGGTAGCGTGACTATGCAAAGCGCTATTAATTCTTTTGGACAGAATATTATTCTTGCCCATACAACAGCAAGAAGACTTACAGAGCTTTTCATGATGATGTTTACAGTACTTGGTCAAACTATGGCTACTTTCTGCGGACAAAATCTTGGAGCAAAGCAGTATAAAAGAATCGTAAAAGGCCTAAAAAGTGCTATACTTCTAGGCTGGATATGGTGTATATTTATTGTGATTATTGCCTATACAATTGTTCCAACTCTTGTAAAGATATTAATTAGCTCAGATAATAAGGAAGTAATTAACACAGCTAGTCTTTATTTAAGAGTGGATACCCTACTTTACTGGGTTACAGCCATGATTACAATTACAAGAAATGCTCTACAAGGCTTGGGAGATAAGCTTACTCCTGTAATCTCTAGTAGTATTGAGCTAGTGGGTAAAGTAATTCTTACCTTTACGCTTATTAAGATCTGCGGCTACTGGGGCGTTATTTTAACAGAGCCTATTGTTTGGGTATTGATGGTAATTCCACTAATTGTGCAGGCTGTGAGATTGTGCAGGAAATATGAAAATATGTAAATTTACAGATAGGGAGATTTATGGAAGACATTATTATTAGAGAAGTCCAGCTTGATGATGCTAAAGACCTTTTGGAAATTTATGGATATTATGTAGAGAATACTGCGATAACCTTTGAAACGCAGATACCTAGTGTGGAGGAGTTTAAAGAAAGAATTCTTGCTATTACAGCAAAGTACCCATACCTTGTGGCAGAAATGGATGGAAAGATTGTAGGCTACAGCTATGCCCGCGCCTATAATGTAAGGGAAGCTTATGACTGGTGCGTAGAGATGACAATCTATCTAAAGGAAGATATTAGAGGAAAGGGCATAGGCTCTAAGCTTTACTTAAAGATGGAGGAATGCCTTAAGAAAATGAATATTAAAAACCTCTATTCCTGCATTGCCGCAACAAAGCACCCATCAAAGCATCTAACTAATGCCTCTATTGATTTTCACAAGGCCTTGGGCTATAGAATAAATGCCCAGTTTAAGCAGAGTGGTTATAAATTTGATGAATGGTATGACATGGTTTGGATGGAAAAAATCATTGGAGAGCATGAGATACATCCAAAAAATGTAGAGAAATTCAGCGGTTTATGTTAATTAAAGAATTGACAGCACTAATTTAAAGTGTTACCCTTTAACTTAGTCGGAGTACAAGCTCCGACTGAGTTAAACGCTCCGCGAGGATGCGCACGGATTCGGACAGGAATTTGTCTGCTGAAGCAGACCCGAATCCGGCGCTCAAGACACGCGAGCGAGTCTTGACAAATTATTGCAGTTGATGCAAACACTAATTAAATAACTAGTCATTGGGGACACCACCTTGACTAGAATGAGGAAATTACAGGCGTCGCTAGACTAGGAGATTATCTCTTAGTTTAGCGATGCTTTTTTGTTGCTATAAGAAAGGGAGGAAAAGATGGTAAAGATTAACGGACAAAGCCTTGAGGTGGCTGGTCGCAATCTTTTAGAAGTTGTTAGAGAACTAGAGTTTAAGGATAACAGCTATGTTATTGAATACAATCTAGAGATTCTTAAAAAAGAATTCTATGATAAGACAACTTTAAAAGATGGCGATGTTGTGGAAGTAGTTTCATTTATGGGTGGGGGCTGATTAGTCCCACTTTAAATGAAGATTTTAACCGGGTTTATACCGGTATTTAAGGGAGGAAAGGATTTTGAATAAAGAGGACAAATTAGTATTAGGCGGAAGAGAGTTTAACTCTCGATTTATCTTAGGTTCAGGAAAGTATAACCTTGAGCTAATTAAGGCAGCAGTTGAGAATGCAGGAGCTGAGATTATCACTCTTGCAGTTAGACGTGCAAACACTAAAGATTCAGAGAATATCATGGATTATGTGCCTGAAAATGTCACATTACTTCCAAATACATCAGGGGCAAGAGATGCAAGTGAAGCCGTTAGAATTGCCCATCTATCAAGAGAACTTGGTGGTGGAGATTTTGTAAAGGTAGAGATTATGAAGGATTCTAAATACCTACTACCTGATAACAACGAAACTATCAAGGCTACTGAGATTCTAGCTAAGGAAGGCTTTGTAGTACTTCCATATATGTATCCAGACCTTTATGCTGCAAGAGAATTAGAAAATGTAGGCGCAGCCGCAGTTATGCCACTTGCTTCACCAATTGGTTCTAACAGAGGTCTTGCAACAAAGGATTTTATCCAGATTTTAATTGACGAAATTGATTTACCAATCATTGTTGATGCGGGTATTGGTAAGCCATCTGAAGCCTGTGCAGCCATGGAAATGGGAGCTTCTGCAATTATGTGTAACACAGCTATTGCAACAGCTAAGGATATTCCAATGATGGCAACAGCTTTTAAAATGGCAATCGAGGCCGGAAGAAGTGCCTATCTTGCAGGACTTGGAAGAGTCTTAACAAGAGGGTCTGAGAGCATGGACCCATTAACAGGATTTTTAAGAGACTAGATTACAAACTAGCTAAAATTAAGAAAGAAGGATAAAAATGGAAAATGAATTTTTAGTGGATTCAGACAAGTTATCTGAAGCTGCCCTAAAAAGAAAGCATGAAATAGAAAATAATAAGTCAGTAAGAATTGATCATATGAAATTCTTACCAAACATGGACCAGCTTGAATCAGATATTCAGGATAAGGTCTTAGAAAACTTAAAGGATATAGATTGGGATTCTTATACAGATGCAGATGTTTACCGCGCCCTTGCAGCTAAGACACCAAGCATAGAAGACTTTAAGGCATTGCTTTCTCCTGCAGCTAAAAAGCATATTGAAAAGATGGCGGCTAGAGCAAAGATAGAGACAGCGAAACATTTTGGCAACACTGTTTATCTCTTCACTCCGCTCTATATTGCAAATTACTGCGATAACTACTGCGTTTACTGTGGCTTTAACTGTTATAACGATATTAAGCGTAAGAAGATGTCTTTTGAAGAAATACGACATGAAATGGAAGTTATCTCTAAGTCAGGTATAGAAGAAATCCTTATTTTAACTGGAGAATCACCTATTTATAGTGATGTTAAATATATCGGTGAGGCTTGTAAGCTTGCAAGAAAATATTTCAAAAACGTGGGTCTTGAAATCTACCCTGTAAATGTCAACGATTATAAGTACCTACATGAGTGTGGCGCAGATTACGTAACAGTTTTTCAGGAAACCTATAATCCAGATAAGTATGAGACACTACATTTGCTTGGAAATAAAAGAATCTTTCCATATAGATTTCAGGCACAGGAAAGAGCAATTCTTGGTGGCATGAGAGGCGTGGCTTTCTCAGCCCTCCTAGGTCTAACAAACTTTAGAGAAGATGCCCTTGCCTCAGCTCTTCACCTATATTTCCTAGCTAGAAAATACCCTCACGTAGAGTATTCACTATCCTGTCCAAGACTTCGTCCTATTGTTAATAACGATAAGATTAACCCTCTTGATGTGCATGAAACTGAGCTTTGCCAGATTCTATGTGCCTATAGAATTTTCTTACCATACGTTGGAATTACTGTTTCTTCAAGAGAAGAGAAACACTTCCGTGATGGTATTGCAAAGATTTGTGCTACAAAGATTTCTGCTGGTGTGTCTACTGGTATTGGAGATCATGAGGAGAAGTACGAGGCTTACAAGGAAGAGGAAGAAAAAGAAAGCAAGGCTAGCGATTTTGATAAGAAGGAGAGTATTAAAGCGTTGCAGCAAGAGGCCGTATCAGAGAATGAAGAATGTGGTGATGAGCAGTTTGATATTTCAGATAGAAGAAGCTTTGACCAAATGTATGACGATATGGCAGGTGAAGGCTTGCAGCCGGTACTAAACGATTACATTTATGTATAAAAGAATTTGTGTAACTAATAGACATTTAGTCACAGGAGATTTTTTTGAACAAATAGGACATGTAATAAATATGAAAGATTCTCCTGATATGCTTATTTTAAGAGAAAAGGACCTAACTAAAGAGGACTATTTAGAACTTGCAAGAAAGGTGAAGGAATTAGTTTTTGAAATGGGAAATCCCCCAAACGGGAAAGAATCTCATAATAAAACTTGTCTTTATCTTCATAATAATATAGAAGCAGCTAAAGTCCTTGGCATTAGAAATATTCATTTATCTTTCGGGGAATTTATGAAAATAAAGGACCTAGAAATTATTCGTCCCTTTTTTGATAGTATTGGTACTAGCGTGCATTCTCTAGAAGATATTAGGCTTTGTAATGAGGCGGGCTTTGACTACGTCTTTGCAGGTCACATCTTTGAAACTGATTGTAAAAAGGGACTAAAGGGAAGAGGACTAGACTTTTTAAGAGAAATTGTGACTGAGGCTAAGATGCCAGTTTATGCCATTGGTGGAATAAAGACTTCTAATGAAAAGCTTTGTATAGAGGCTGGGGCAGCAGGAGTTTGCATGATGTCTGCCTATATGACTTTATAAGCCTTAATTGCGGCTAGCTTTATAGAAAAATAGATATAGATATAGAATATCAAAAAATTCACACCTCCTGATTTTATTTATGTTATAATTCATATAGTGTATATATTAATCGTAACAATTTAATATCAGGAGGTTTTATTAATGGACCAGGAAAATGCGCTTAAAAATAGCAAAAAAAGAGGCGGACAGGTTGCTCAAATCAATAAGATTTTATATTGGGTAATCACTAGTTTGACCTTCATTCTTATGGTGGGTCTCTATGTTTCAAATTCATCCACCGCTGCACTTAGAATTGCCTATATTGTGGTCTGTGTTATTACATGGGGATATGGCTTCTATACTCTTAAGACTAATGCATCAAGTGAAAGCTTGAGATACATTTTATATGCAGGAGTTTATCTTGCATATTTAATTATCCTTTTGCCAGGAGAGATGATTTACACAAGTACTTACATTTTCCCAATTATGGTTATAGGAATTCTCTTCTTTGATAAGAGATTTTGTCTGTATCAAATGAGCTTGGCTATAGTTGGAAATGTTATCAAGCTGATTTTAGAAGGCGTAACAGGTAGACTTTTTACAGAATATGCTACTGAAATTGTAACTTCTGCATTAATGTCAATTGTTATGTCTGTAATTTGTTACTATGCTTACAAATATGCCACAAAGTTTATGCTAGAGAGCCACGAGGAATTAAACGATGCCAAGGAAGTGCAGACTAAGATGTTAAAGGAAGTTTTATCTGCGGCAGAGGAGATTAAGGCAGGAACTAGCGAGGCAGACGAGCTAATTAGGGATTTACATAGACAGACAGAGGCAACGAATAGCTCTGTTAATGATATTTCAAATGGCAGTAGACAAACCGCAGAGAACATTCAAGATCAGACTGACATCTCTCAAAAGATTCAGACAGCTATCGAGGAGTCTTCTGCTGAAACCGACAATGTGGTTGCTATTGCTACAGAGTCCAAGTCTAATGTTGAAAATGCAACAAAGCAGGTAAATGAGCTTAAATCCGGCTCTCAGAATATTAATGAAGCTAATAAGCTAGTTAAGGATACAATGCAGAATCTTCAAAACAGAACAAGTGAAATGGATGCAATTGTAGCAACAATTCAGTCAATTTCAAGTCAGACAAATCTCCTTGCCCTTAATGCAAGTATTGAGGCTGCAAGAGCAGGAGAGGCAGGTCGAGGTTTTGCAGTTGTAGCTGAAGAAATTAGAAAGTTAGCAGAAGAGACAAAGAATTCTACTGATAACATTCAGCAAATCATCAATGACTTATCAAAGGATGCTAATGCAGCAGTTAATTCAGTTGTAACAACTGTTGATATTATTGCAAAGCAAAATGAACTTATTGATGCTACAAAGGATAATTTCACTGTTATTGATTCAAGCTTTAAAGACTTAACAGGTGGAATTTCAAAGATTAGCCAGATGATGACAGAGCTTAATGATATTAATAAAGTATTTGTAGAAAATATTAGTCAGCTATCAGCCTTTAGTGAGGAAACTTCCGCAGGTGCAAGTCAAGCTGCACAACTTAGTGAAGAAAATCTAGAATCAGCCACAAGAGTACAAGACCTTCTTGATAAGATTTATGAGGAAGTAAAGAACTTGGATAGATATAGACTAGATTAGAGAGAAGACTGAGAAAGTAAAAAAAGCAGGTGTTAGAATTTTCTAGCACCTGCTTTTGGTAAATTTTATTCAAAAGGGAATGTGTAAGGCAAGTTATACTTATCTCTAATTTCAATAAATTCTTTTTAAACAGCTTCGCCTACAGGAACACCCTTATCTTTTCTTTCTTGCCATACAAGCCATTCTTTTTCACCGGCAGTATAGATTCTATCCTGGCCTGGGGCTTTCTTAGAAGCTCTAAGTTCCTTTAGAATCTCAGTTGTAATCTTTTTAAAGTCTTCAGCACCGCAGAAGAAATCAGGGTTAATAACAATAAAGAAATGGCCAAGATGATATGGGCCTTTATTGCCATTTGCATCAATACCTGAAAGAGCCTTTAAAAAGTTACCAGAAGCTAGGGCAGCAGATAAAATTTCTACAATTGTAGCGTAGCCATAACCCTTGTAACCTGCTAGTTCTTCTCCGATTCCACCAAGTGGGGCAAGGGCTGCCTCTCCCTTAGTTAAGTCCACTAGGATTTCGCTACTATTTGTCTTAGCCTCACCATCTTTACCTATAACCATACCAGCTGGTGTGTCCTTACCAGATCTAGCATAAAACTCAATCTTACCTCTTTGAGTAATAGAAGTTGCACAGTCTAGAACAAATGGGAATTCCTCATTTGTTGGCATAGCAAAGGTAAGGGGATTAGTACCAAGCATATTTTCAACACCAAAGGTTGGTGCAATGGAAGGTCTTGCATTAGTACCGGTAATGCCAATCATATTTTCTTTAGAAGCCATCATAGCCCAGTAACCAGCGATACCGTAGTGGGTTGAGTTTCTAATAGCACCGGCGGCCATACCGTAGGTTTTAGCCTTTTCTATCAGGCTTTTCATCATTTTATAAGAAGCCACCATTCCCATACCATCGTGGGCATCAGCAACTACTGTGGTTGCCGTATCTTTAATAACTTCGTAATTAGTTACGGGATTTTGAATGCCTGCATTGATTCTGTCAATGTAAATTGGCTTAAAGCGGTTGCAACCATGACTTTCAATACCTCTGCGGTCACTTTCCATAAGGACGTCTGCGCAAATTTTAGCATCATCCTTTGGTACCCCAACTGCCACAAAGGCATCTCTCATGAAGTCGCCAATTAAATCCCAAGGAACATAAGGTCTTGTCTCCATATAAAAATCCTCCTCTAGATATCTTAAAATTTAATTTTTAATTGTGAATTTAAGTTACTTTAAGTATAGCACAAAATCTGTAATTTAGATAATAAACTTGTTATTTTGCCAAGATTGTTTATAATGAAGGTAGAAAAGAGGTAGCTTATGTTAAAGAAATTAAAAGTGGTTTTTAGCATAGTCATGGTTGTGGTAGCGATTTTATCTATTGCAGCTTATGGCCTTATTAAACGAGCAAAGAATAATGACAATGACATAGAGAATGTATACGGCGCCGACGAAGAGGAAACTACAGGTATTGATTGGTCTTCAATTATTGAAAATGAATCTGAGACCGAGAGAGCTGTTAATCCTGATTTAACGGTCTATGACGGTTTGCTACGTGCAATAACTTTTTGGGGAGACTCAATGACAGAAGGTATTGGTGATGAGATTGGTGGAGTTGTAGAACTTGATGGTAATTACTATGACGTTACTGGTCTTGCATCCTCTGATACCGTGGGTTATTTAACTGGTCTTAAGGTCAATAACCTAGGTAGAATTGGTGAGACTTCCTATGAAATTGCTCTAAGAGAGGGCGGAATTTCCATGTATCTTGATAGAGACGTTATTGTAGGAGATGAACCTGTTAGAGTAAATATCGTTACAGAAGATGGCAACCTAGTTTACATGAATGACTACAATGGCTATGGCTGTTCAAGTTATATGCATGAAAGTGATATCGTCTATATTGAAGGTCTAAGATTTAAGGTTTTATTAGACGATGAGGGGAACATTTATCTAGAGAAGTTTTATAGTCTAGATGATAGTTTTGCTTATCTTTATGCAGATGGAGATGAGATAAGTGCTAGCGCTTTAAGAGATTCAACACCTGTGAGCCTTGAGAAGGGTAGCGTTGTAAAAACTGCTGCAGCCGTAGAAACAGCTGGAGATATTTTAGTTATAGAGGTCGGAAGTAACGGCGGCTGGGAAGATTATGATGATTTAATAGCCCAGATAGATTCTATGATTGTTGCAAATAACTGTGATTACTACATTATTGTAGGGGACACTGATGACCCAGGGGATAGTATTGCTGAATGGTGGGAAACAGATGTGGATGCCCAGGGTAATCCAAGAGGACTTATGACTACAGAATGGGAGAATGCATTATCACAAGCCTATGGGGATCACTTCCTTAATACAAGACTTTATTTAATTGAAAATGGCCTTAGCGATTGCGGTTTGGAAGAGACGGAAGAGGATTGCGAAGGCTATGAGTATGGAAAAATCTCAAGTCAGCTAAGATATGACTGGACACATTTTAATGCCTATGGCTATTATAGTCAGGCCCTTGCTATTTATAAGAAGGGCGTGGAACTAGGATATTGGGATTAAGGTTAGTGACTAGCTTACTAGCTAATATTTAGGCTTGATTTTTTACTTATGGCATATTATTATTAGAAAGTACATATTGTGAACGCAGTGCCACTGCGTTCATGAGGAAGTAGCGAAGCGGATTCCGAATGTCCGCTTTACTAAATTTCTGAATATGTTAATTTAATATTTATGCTATAAGAAAGAGGAGTAAGCTAACTAGTAGCCAACAGAGAGAAGTATCCTTTGTTTACATTGGCTGGAAGATATTTTGGGTAAAGATTAGTGGAAGGTAGCTTTCTTGCAGTAAGACCGAGAACCTTTTAGGCTCTTTTGATTAAGAGATACTGATTAAGAGATACATTTTCAAAAGCAGACTAGATGACTTAAGTCTTACCGGGAATTCCCGTTACAGAATTTAATGAGTATAATCAAAGGTGGTACCGCGTTTAATACGCCCTTTGCGAGCAAATGCCCGCAGAGGGCGTTTTCTTATTATTTATTATTTTGAAGGAGTAAAGTATGAGTAAAGAATTAGCAAAGACTTATAACCCAGCTGATATTGAAGATAGAACATATCAGAAGTGGTTAGATAAGAAGTATTTCCATGCAGAAGTTGATAGGAGTAAGAAACCATTTACAATTGTAATGCCACCTCCAAATATTACAGGTAAGTTACATATGGGTCATGCCCTTGATAACACAATGCAGGACATTTTAATTAGATTTAAGAGAATGCAGGGCTTTGAAGCTTTATGGGTTCCTGGTACTGATCATGCTTCAATCTCAACAGAAGTTAAGGTTACTAATGCCTTAAAGGATGAGGGTATTGATAAGCACGAGCTTGGTAGAGAAGGTTTCCTTAAAAGAACTTGGGAATGGAAGAAGGAATACGGCGGAACAATCACTAGCCAGTTAAAGAAGATTGGTTCTTCATGTGATTGGGACAGAGAAAGATTCACAATGGATGAGGGCTGTTCTAATGCCGTTCAGGAAGTTTTCATTAAGTTATATGAGAAAGGCCTTATTTACAAGGGTTCAAGAATCATTAACTGGTGTCCAGTATGTAATACATCTATTTCTGATGCTGAAGTTGAGCATGAGGAGCAGGCAGGACATTTCTGGCACATTAACTACCCAGTAGTTGGTGAAGATAGATGCGTTGAAATCGCAACAACAAGACCTGAAACATTACTTGGTGATAGCGCACTTGCAGTAAATCCTAAGGATGAGAGATATACAGACCTTGTTGGTAAGGAAGTTAAGCTTCCACTTACAGATAGAACAATTCCTATTATTGCTGATGAATACGTTGATATGGAATTTGGTACTGGTGTTGTTAAGATTACTCCAGCCCATGACCCTAACGATTTTGAAGTTGGTAAGAGACACAATTTACCAGAAATCAACATCCTTAATGATGATGCTACAATTAAGATTGATTGTAAGTATAAGGGTATGGATAGATACGAAGCTAGAAAGGCTATGGTTGCTGATTTAGAGGCAGAAGGTCTTTTAGTTAGAGTTGAAGATCACGTTCATAACGTTGGTACTCATGATAGATGTAAGACAACTGTTGAGCCTATGATTAAGCAGCAGTGGTTTGTTAAGATGGAAGATCTTATTAAGCCAGCAGTAGAAGGCGTTAAGAATGGTGACATTCAGTTAATTCCAGCTTCTATGGATAAGACATTCTACAACTGGACAGATAATATTAAGGACTGGTGTATTTCAAGACAGTTATGGTGGGGTCATAGAATTCCAGCATATTACTGTGATGAGTGCGGTGAAATGGTAGTTTCAAAGGATGAAGTTTGTACTTGTCCTAAGTGTGGCGGCCACATGACTCAGGATCCTGATACACTTGATACTTGGTTCTCATCAGCTCTTTGGCCATTCTCAACACTTGGTTGGCCAGAAAAGACAGAAGAACTTGATTATTTCTACCCTACTAACGTATTAGTTACAGGTTACGATATTATCTTCTTCTGGGTAATCAGAATGATTTTCTCAGGTTATGAGCAGATGGGTAAGAAGCCATTTGACAAGGTATTATTCCATGGTCTTGTTCGTGATTCACAGGGTCGTAAGATGAGTAAGTCACTTGGAAATGGTGTAGATCCACTTGAAGTTATTGAAAAGTACGGTGCTGATGCTCTTCGTTACACACTTATTACAGGTAATGCTCCTGGTAATGATATGCGTTACTATGATGAGAGAGTTGAAGCTTCTAGAAACTTCGCTAATAAGGTTTGGAACGCATCAAGATTTATTATGATGAATGATCCAGATAATAAGGTTAAGGCAACAGATGAAATTCCAGCTAACTTAACATCAGCTGATAAGTGGATTTTATCTAAGCTTAACAACTTAGTAACAGAAGTTACAGACAACTTAGAGAAGTATGAAATGGGTATCGCTGTAGATAAGATTAACAACTTCTTATGGGAAGAGTTCTGTGACTGGTATATTGAAATGGTTAAGCCAAGACTTTATAACGACGAAGATACAACAAAGGTTGCAGCTATTTGGACTTTAAAGAAGGTATTAATTGATGCCTTAAAGTTACTTCATCCATATATGCCATTTATTACAGAGGAAATCTTCTGCAATATTCAGGATGAAGAAGAGTCTATTATGATTAGTAGCTGGCCTGTATATGATGAGAAGTTTAACTTCGCTGATGAAGAGAAGGCTATTGAGGCTATTAAGGTTGCAGTTAGAAATATCCGTAACTTAAGAGCTGAGATGAATGTAGCTCCAAGTAGAAAGGCAGCAGTTTATGTTGTATCTGAGGATGCTTGGGTTAGAGATACATTTGCAAATGCTAACGCTTTCTTTGCAACTCTTGCTTACGCTTCAGAAGTTCATATCCAGGAAGATAAGACAGGAATCTCTGAGGATGCTGTTTCAACAGTTATTCCAGATGCAGTAATCTACATTCCATTTGCTGAATTAGTAGATATTGATAAGGAAATCGAGAGATTATCTAAGGAAGAGAAGAAGCTTAACGGCGAAATCGCTCGTTGTAACGGCATGTTAAATAACGAGAAGTTCGTATCTAAGGCTCCAGAAAGCAAGATCAACGAAGAGAAGGAAAAGCTTGCTAAGTATAGTGCTATGCTTGAGCAGGTTAAGGAGAGATTAGCTTCACTTCAGAAGTAAATTTTTTCTAAAAATATTTGTAAAATATAATATTAGACTAGATAATATGCCTGATTTAGCTTATTATTTAGTTAAGTATAGTGATTGGCCACCTCGAATTTTCGGGGTGGCTATATAGAAAGGTAGGATTTTTATGGCAGATTCAATGATAGCAGTACCTTACGTATGTTTCTCAATTCTTATGAGAAGCGGTAGAATTCTTGATATCGATGAGAGATTTACAGAAGTTTTAGGTTACACAGAGGAAGATATTAAGGACGGAAAGATTAGTTTTAAGAACTTAGTACCTGATGTAGAATATGAGTCTTTAATTCAGGAATTTAGAGAACAGTTTATTGAAAAGAGATATGTTTGTTATCAGCATGAGTTAGTTTCAAAGGACAATCATATAACAAAGGTTGTATCTTTCTACAGACTTGAGAACAAATTACTTGACGGACATAGAGTTTTAAGAGTTTCTTGTGCAATGCCTGAAAATCTTAGTGAATAAGGAGTTTCTTTAATGAAAGATGGTTTTGTAAGAGTTGCAAGTATGACTCCTAAGGTAACAGTAGCGGACGTTAGTGCAAATCTTGAGGCGGTTAAGGTCTTAATGAAGGAAGCTTATGACAAGGGTGCAGCTATTGTTTCTTTTCCAGAGCTAGTTTTAACTGGCTATACTTGTAATGATTTATTTTTACAAAAAAAGTTATTAGATGAGGCTAAAAAGGCTTTAGTAGAGTTAAAGGAATATTCTAGTGAATTTCCTGGAACTCTTTTCTTTATTGGACTTCCATTACAGGTAAAGTCTAAGCTTTATAATGTTGTGGCAGCAGTAAAGGATGGAGAAATTCACGGTTTTACAACAAAAAAGCATATTCCAAACTATGGGGAATTCTATGAGGCAAGATGGTTTAATCCGGGTCCTAAAAAGGGTGAGTTTATAGAATTTTGTGGGGATTTCGTTCCATTTTCAAATGAACTTTGCTATAAATTTTCAAATTTCGAGGACTTAATCGTAGGCGTTGAAATTTGCGAGGATTTATGGACAGTTAATCCACCAAGTACATCTATGGTTACAGTGCAGGGGGCTTCTTTAATTGTTAATGCTTCTGCAAGTAACGAGCTTATTGGCAAGGCAAACTATAGAAAGAGCCTTGTTTCAAGCACTTCAGCTAGACTTCTTTGCGCTTATGTTTACACAAGTGCAGGTGAGGGCGAATCCACTCAGGATATTGTCTTCTCAGGTCATAATATTATTGCTGAAAATGGCAGTGTGCTCGCAGAGTCAAAGCGTTTTAGCGGCGAGAACATCTATGCTGATATTGATATAGAGAAGTTAGTTGCTGAAAGACGCAGAATGTCTACCTTTAGAGCACTAGAGGATAAGTCGGCAGATTTTGCAGCAATTATTGAACTTGATGAAATTAGAAAATTAGATTTAGAGCTTAATAGATTTTATGATAAGGCACCTTTCGTACCTTCTGATAAGGAGGAGAGAGATGCAAGATGTGAGGAAATCTTAAATATCCAGTCTTATGGCTTAAAGAAGAGATTAGAACATACTCATTCTAAGTCAGCAGTTATAGGTATTTCAGGTGGCCTTGATTCTACACTTGCATTACTTGTTACTGCAAGAGCCTTTGATTTATTAGGTTTAGATAGAAAGGGCATTACTTGTGTAACAATGCCTGGATTTGGTACAACTGATAGAACTTATTCTAATGCAGTTTTACTTACAAAGAAGCTAGGTTGTTCTTTAAGGGAGATTAGTATTGTAGATGCTGTTAGACAACATTTTCATGATATTAATCACGATGAGTCAGTGCATGATGTCACTTATGAGAACAGTCAGGCAAGAGAGCGTACACAGCTTTTAATGGATATTGCTAATCAAACAGCAGGTCTTGTAATAGGTACAGGGGATTTATCAGAGTTAGCTCTTGGTTGGGCTACATACAACGGCGATCACATGTCTATGTATGCTGTAAATGTATCTATACCTAAGACTTTGGTAAGACATTTGGTTAGATTTTATGCTGATACATGTAAGGAAGAGGAATTATCTAGAGTCTTACTTGATGTACTTGATACACCAGTATCTCCAGAGCTTTTACCACCAGATAAGGATGGCAAGATTGCTCAAAAAACTGAGGATTTAGTGGGACCTTACGAGCTACATGATTTCTTCCTTTATCACATGTTAAGATTTGGCATGACACCAAAGAAATTATTTAGAATTGCAAAGCTAGCTTTTGCAGAGGAAATCAAAGAAAATACATATTCGGATGCTATAATCTACAAATGGCTTCGTACCTTTACTTGGAGATTCTTTGCTCAGCAGTTTAAGCGTTCTTGTTTACCAGATGGACCTAAGGTTGGTTCTGTTGCAGTATCACCAAGGGGAGATTTAAGAATGCCAAGTGATGCAAGCTCACATATTTGGATGCTTGAACTTGACGAACTTAAAGAAGAGCTAGGTATAGAATAATTTATGGAGGTTTCTAAAAAATGGGAAAGAAACAGGAAAGTAATGACAATACTGGAAAAGTCGTTACTAAGTATGACAAGAAGGTAGCTAAAAGAAAGGAAGAGGAACGTAAGGCTAAGCGTAATAAATTTATTGCAAAAACCGTTGCCTTATGCCTTGTGGCAATTATTGTAATTAGTGGTGTTGCTGCATTTTCTTTAAGATACTATAGAATTCATACACAGTTTATTAAGGTTAATAATGAAAATGTAAGCGAAATCGAATTTGATTTCTATTACGGAATGACTAAGTCCACATTATTTAATACTACACTTTATAGCGACATGACATATCTTGATTATTATGAGAATTACTTAGGCTATAGTTCTTCAAAGAAGGATAAGGCTCAGACATATTCTGATGATTACACATGGTATGATTATTTCGCATCACAGACAGTTGATACAATTAAGGAATATAAGGCATTATTACAGTTAGCTAGTGAAGCTGGTTACGAGTATACAACAGCTGATGATGACTACAATGAATTTGTTGAAAATATTACATCAACAGCAGAGTCTAACAGCATGTCCGTTAAGGAATATGTTAAGTCACTTTACGGCGACAATGCTAGCCTTTCAAATATTAAGTCATATATTCTTGAAGTTTTAGAGGCTCAGAGCTACCTTGAGCAGTTACAGGAAGAACTTGCTGCAACTGATGAAGAAGTAGCTGCTTATATTGCTGAAAACTACTCAAGCGATTCTACAGAATCAACTGATTCAACAGATTCTACAGAGTCAACAGAGGATAGTTCTACTGATTACGATGAAGATGAGATTAGATCAACAATTCTAAGCCAGAAGTATAACGAGGTTATTAGCCCTGTTATGGAGGCTATGAGCTTTACTAATATTCATAACAGAATTAAGATGTATAGCTCATCTACAAGCTCTACAAGCTCAGATTCAGAGGATTCTGACACAAGCGAGGAATCAACAGAAGAAGCACAAGAGTCAACCAGTCAGGCTGAATAATTAAAAGATAGTTTAGTTAGGCGCCATTTTTGGCGCCTTTTTTTAACTCAGTCGGAGTACAAGCTCCGACTGAGTTAAACGCTCCGCGAGGATGCGCACGGATTCGGACAGGAATTTGTCTGCAGTAGCAGACCCGAATCCGGCGCGCAAGACTTGCTCGCGAGTCTTGACAATAGACTAGGCTTGAAAGGAAATTAATTAATGAATTACGAAGATTTATATAAATACAAATATGCCATTTTTGATTTAGATGGCACTTTACTTGATTCCTCTGATGTTTGGACAAAGGTAGATGAGGAATTTTTAAAGAAAAGAAATATTCCTATGACAGAAGAATATGCCATTGAAATTAAAAAGCATAATTTTGAATCTGGCGCAGTTTATACAGTTGAGAGATACAATTTAGAGGAAGATCCAAAAGACATAGTAAATGAATGGTATGGCATGGCAATTAAGGCCTATAGAGAAGACATTATGTTAAAGCCTGGGGCCTTTGATTTACTTAAGAAGATGAAGGACTTAAATATTAAGCTTGCAGTGGCTACCTCTTCAGATGAGATCCTTTATAAGGATTGCTTAATTAGAAACGGCATTTATGACTTCTTTGATGTCTTTGTACAGACTAAGGAAGTTAATAGAGGAAAGAAATTTCCTGATGTCTACATAGAGGCGGCAAAGCGTATTGGAGCAGATATTAGTGATTGCCTTGTATTTGAAGATTTATATGTTGCTATAAATGCAGCAAAATCTGCAGGTTTTAAAACTATTGGCGTATTTGATAAGTCTAATTTAGATGATATTGATGCCATTAAGGAAGCTTCTGATTATTACATTGAGCAATATCGCTAATCTAGTGGATTGGCAAAGGGTGTTAGTGCAGGACATTAGCAAAGGAGAATTGTCATAAGATTGAATTTTCTATTGCCTATTTTAATGAAATAAACTAAAATAAATTCTAGAAGTATTTTAGAAAGCTTTCTAGAATAATATCAAGAATAAATCTATGAATTTGGGAGGATTATCATATGAAAAAATTCTTTAAAGAATTCAAGGAATTCGCACTTAAGGGAAATGTAATGGATATGGCAGTCGGCGTTATCATTGGTGCTGCATTTGGTAGCATTGTAACAGCCCTTACAACTGATTTCATCAATCCATTAATCAACTCAATTGGTGGTGCTAGCTTTGGTGGTAAGATTCTTTTACCATGGTCTGGAACAGGTGAGAATGCTCAGTATCTTTTATGGGGTGATTTCTTAACTCAGGTTGTTAACTTTATCATTATGGCATTCTGCATCTTCCTTATGGTTAAGGCTGTTAATAAGCTCTCTAGCCTTGGTAAGAAGGAAGAAGTTAAGGACCCAACAGAGAAGGAGTGTCCATACTGCTTTAGTAAGATTTCTGTAAAGGCAACACGTTGCCCACATTGTACATCTGAATTAAAGTAGGATAGTAAGGTAAGCTTAGGAAAATATTAGTAGATAAAAGGGATAGGTAACATATCAAACTTACCTATCCCTTTTTTGATTTACTAGCAAAATAAAAAAGAAGCCAGGCATCAATAGGTCTCCCTCCTATCATCACTAGCTTCTTTTTTATTTTACTTTTTGTTAATAAAAGGCCTCCCAACTTTTCATCAACGTAAACCTATATAATACTGTGTCACGATCTTAATTTATACACAGTCTTGTTTCTTTCTTACAAGAAAATATTAACATAGTATTAAAAATTCTTATTCACTCCAAAAGGGGGGTATTTCTATCAAAATGAATCACTTTTGTACTTATTCCTATACATTAAATTTTTATTAACAAAAATTGAAAGTAATATGTTATACTCAACCACAGTGTTTATCCTTTAAAATCGGGGGTTATTAGATAAGGAATTTATGAATTTAAAAGCTTTTTTAAAAGATAATCGATTAATGATAGATGGCGCTTTTGGTACATATTATAACAATCTTTTTGATACTAATGAATTACCAGAATTTGCCAATATAACTAATAAAGATAGGGTAATTAATATCCATAAGGAATATATAGAGGCTGGTGCTAAGCTTATTAGAACTAACACCTTTGCATGTAATAGCATAAGCCTTGATACAAGTATAGATAGGGTTAAGGACTATATAAGAGCTGCTATTTCTAATGCTAGAACAGCTATTAAATTAGCGATGCAAGAAGCCAATAAGGAAGATGAGCTTAGCGATAGCGATACATTTTTAGCAGCATCCATAGGGCCTATCCCATTTAGTGACTTAATGGATAGAGAGATGCTTACAAAGGAGTATCTTGAGATAGTTTCTGCCTTTATTGAAGAAGGGGTTGAAATCTTTGATTTTGAGACCTTTGATAGCCTAGATTACATAATGGAGGCTATTAAGCTTGCTAGTAAACAGGGTGAGGTTTTAGTAAGTTTTTCCGTTAATCAGTATGGATATAGTAATGCTGGCCTTTCTGCAAGACATTTATTAGAGGATGCCAACAACTGCGACGAGATCTTTGCAACAGGCTTTAATTGCGGGGTTGGACCTAGTCACATGGAGGCAATTATAAAGAAGCTTAGCTATATGATAACTAAGCCACTTATGGCAGTTCCTAATGTGGGTTATCCTTCTAATGTCAGCGGTAGAATGGTTTTCCTTAATCAGAACGTGGATTATTTTAAAGAAAGAATTGATAACTTACTTGACTGTGGCGTTGATATTATTGGAGGCTGTTGTGGTACTAATCCAAAGCATATCAAGGCTATAGCTAAGAACTTCGATTTTAAGGGAAAAGTTCGTAATATTGACAATGAAGTAAAGGAGACAAGAAAAGAAGCAATTACTGATGCAGCCTTTTATAATAAGCCTAATCAGGCTAGTGGTAAGCTAATTGCTGTGGAGCTTGCACCTCCTCTAAATGGAGATGATGAGAAGCTTATTTCTTCGGCTCTTTATTTAAAGAATAAGGGTGTGGATGTGCTTACATTTCCTGATTCACCTTCAGGTAGAACAAGAGCAGATTCCATTCTTGTGGCTAATAAAGTAAATATCGAGACAGGAATGTGCGTTATGCCACACATTTGCTGTAGAGATAAGAATGCAATTGCTATTAGATCTCAGTTACTTGGAGCTTATGTTAATGACATTAAGAATTTCCTTGTAATTACAGGAGATCCCATTCCATCAATTGTTCGTTCAAGCGTAAAGTCAGTATTTAACTTTGATTCTGTGGGTCTTATGAATATCATTAAGGATATGAATTACGACCAGTTTAATCAAAGTCAGATGGTCTTTGGCGGTGCTATTAATCAGGGCAGAAGTAATTTTAAGGTAGAGCTAAATCGCGTCCTTAAAAAGCTTGAGGCCGGCGCTACATTTTTCTTTACACAACCAATATTTAGTAAAGAGGATATTGATAGGCTAAGGACTATAAAAGAGGCTGTGGGAGATAGGGCAAAGATATTAGCGGGGATTATGCCTTTAGTAAGCCTTAAGAATGCTAGCTTTATGAAAAATGAAATGGCAGGAATTAACGTTACTGATGAAATTCTTTCCATGTATCGAGAGGACATGACAAAGGAAGAGGGAGAAGAGGTTGGTATTAAGGTGGCAAAGTCTGTTATAAGTCAGACTAAGGACTTTATTGACGGCTATTATTTTTCATTTCCTTTTAATAGAGTTTATCTTTTGGATAGAATTGTTAGTGATAAGCTTTGACTTTTGATAAAAAGCGACGTAATTGACACATTTTCGGGACTTTATTTATATTTAAGAAAATGTAACAAAGCCAGTATTTACGGGGCTTTGCGCCCTTTGTGCAATTGACTATTAATAGTATATATGTTATAATTAGGCAAATGTGAATCGGATTGATATCTACATTACGATTTAGAATTCTTTCTCCCAAAAGAATTTTAAAAGACAGTTTTAATACCCGGTTAGAAGTGTCTATATAAGATAAGAGAAACAATCTTTGTTTCTTACTTAGTTTGCTTTTATATAGCAAAGTAACAAGTCGGAGGTTTTAAGTATATGAGTATGAAAATGGATGAAACTCAGGTAAAACATTTTATTATTACTGAGAGAAGAAAGGGAACAACCATTGAAGAACTAGTATTTATCCTTCATGATAATGGGGTTCCAGACTATGAAATATCTAATTTCCTTGATTTATCAATTAGATATGTGGAAGATGTTTTGAGTGACGGTTAAAACTTATTTTAATATTTTTATGGGAGGGGTAATATATTTAAGAAAGATAGAGAGGTATTTTGATGGAAGTTTTAAAAATATCTATTACTTCTGAAGAATCAAGAAGTTATCATAATCTATTTGGACGATTAAAGGCACTTAATCTTGTAGACTGGTTAAAGGCTTATATTGTCTCAGTTATTTATGTTGTAATATTAGGAGTGGCTTTTTATGCCTTAGCTAGACAGACAGCACTTTATGTGTGGTTTGTAGTTCCTACAGCATTTAAGCTAGTAGCTTTTTTAGTTCTTTTATTTATAGCAGCTATGCAGCGTTCAGCTAATAAGCAGGTGGCTAATCTTCTTAATAAGTATTTTGTAAGTAACTTACAGGAAGAGATTTTAAGAGGAAAGATAAGACTTAAAAAAGTTAAAGTTGTAAAAGACAAGATACTAGTATATTATAGAAAAGATGAGTAAATCATCATAAATAAATATGACTATTTAAAGTGCGGCGCTTTTTGCCCGCACTTTTTGTACGAATAAGAATTACGAGGCATAAGTATGAAAGTTGGTTTTTTTGATTCTGGTATAGGCGGATTATCCACTCTACATCAAAGTATGAAGGTTTTACCAGAGGTGGACTACTATTTCTACGCGGACACAGATCATGTGCCTTACGGAGAAAAGTCCATTGAAGAGATAAGAAAATTAGTTGATCATGCAGTTGGATTTCTAGTTGATAAGGGTTGTGAAGTTATTGTCCTTGCTTGTAATACAGCTACAACAGCAGCTATAACACCTCTTCGTAATAAGTATAAGATTCCAGTAATTGGAATCGAACCTGCTGTTAAACCGGCAGTTGCCCACTGTAAGGATAAGAGAGTTATGGTTATGGCAACACCAGTTACAGCTAAAGAACCGAAATTAAAGAATCTTATTATGAAATATGATTTGGAGAATAAGGTTGATGTCGTTCCAATGCCAGGTCTTGTTAGACTAGCACAAAACGATGAATTTTCAGGAGATAGACTCCTTAATTATATTCACAAAGCATTAGCAGATTATAATTTAGCTGACTACTCACAATTAGTGCTTGGATGCACACATTTTAATTATTTCAAAGACACATTTGCAAAGGTATTCCCAAATGATATTGAAATGTTAGATGGAAATTTAGGTGTTTCAAATCATCTAAGGGAAACAATTATTAACACAGGTCTTGTAAAGGAAGAAGAACTAGTTGGAAGAGGCAGCGTGGAATACTATTATTCAGACCGTAAGATTGAAGATGGAGAAGAACTAGAACATATCAAGGCTCTTCACCAGAGATTAGAGAGAAATCTTAAGTTATAGATTAGATAAGGGTAAATAAATTATGAAATTAAGGGTTCCATTTTATTATAATGATTTTCATTGCATTACAGATAGATGTAATGATAACTGTTGTGTAGGTGGATGGGAGATAGATATTGACGAGGAAACTTATGACTATTATCAGAGTCTTTCAGGGGAATTAGGTGAGACTATTCGTAATAGCATAGTAACAAGCGAAGATGGAGAGCATATGTTTAAGCTTAATAATGGACATTGCCCATTATTGCTTGACTCAGGGCTTTGTAAGGTCCATGCAGAATTAGGTGAAGAACACTTAGGTGTTGTCTGTTCGCAATTTCCAAGATACAGCGAGTATTTTGGGGAGTATAAAGAATCAGGTATTGGTTTGGCTTGCGAAGAGGCGGCAAGAATTGTTTTATCAGCTAATGAGAAATTTAGCTTAGTTGAAAGCGAGCTAGATGAAGAAGTTGTAGAAGATAGTGAATTTGATAAAGAATATGCCGACATTATTTTTGCGGCACGAGATATCATTTTCAAGATCCTTGAGAAAAAGGAATTGCTTATACACGAGCGTTTAGCGTGCATATTAGAGCTTTCTGATAAGATGCAGGACTTAATTAACGAAGACGATTATGAGGGCCTAAATGACTTAATTTCGAACTATGACCAGTCAGATGTTGAGACTACTCTCATGTCTATTAATCGCGAATACGAGGATGGACGTTTTGATAGTTTATCTGAGACTGAAGGTATAAGAAGTATCATTTATGCTTACGAGGATATGGAAGTTTTAAATGATGAATGGGAAAGGGACATTAAAGACGTGGTATTTAAGTTCCACGAGGCTTTAACTATCGAAGAGTATTATACCTATAATTCGAGATTTTTTGCCCTTATTCAGGAGCGTATGGATGAATATAAGAACCTTTTACAGTATTTTGTCTTTAGATATTTTGCTAAGGCAATTTATGACCATGACGTTTTAAGTAAGGCAAAGATGTTAATTACTAATTTCTTTGTGATTAAAGAGATGGATATGGCTAAATGGATTGATAAGGGTTGGAATTTCACTCATGAAGATCAGTTAGATGTAATTCATGTTTTCTCAAGACAGGTTGAGTATTCAGAGGAGAATATGGAGGTCTTATATGAGGCCTTTATATTTGATGAAATCTTTGAAAAAGATAACCTAATGGGCTTACTTTGGATTGACAGTGTATCTATATAAATATAAAATAGTTCCATATAGTTGTCATACAACATTTGTGTGTTGTAGGCTCACTATATGGGATTTTTTTTATAGGAGGAAGATATGATAAAGGAAGCTATTGCAAAGCTTGTTAAGGGCGAGGATATCCCTGAAGAGCTTATGACAGAAGTTATGGAAGAAATCATGACAGGTGAAGCTACTGATGCGCAGAAAGCCTCATTTTTAACAGCACTTTCAATTAAGGGCGAGACTATTAATGAGATCACAGCAGCGGCGAGAGTTTTAAGAGCTCATTGTGAGAAGTTCTTAAATGACATGGAAGTACTAGAAATTGTTGGTACTGGCGGAGATGGTTCTAATACAATTAATATTTCTACACTTTCATCAATTGTTTCTGCAGCAGCAGGAATTGCAGTTGCAAAGCATGGTAATAGAGCAGCTTCAAGTAAGTGCGGTACAGCTGATGTACTTGAGGCACTTGGAGTTAAGATTGATTGTGCTCCAGCACGTTCAGCGCAGATTTTACATGATATTAACCTATGCTTCTTATTTGCACAGAAGTATCATCCAGCAATGCGTTTTGTTGGTGGCGTTAGAAAGGAAATGGGAATCAGAACTCTATTTAACTTACTAGGCCCTCTTGCTAATCCAGCAGGTGCTACAATGCAGTTATTTGGTGTATATAGCGAAGAGCTTGTTGAACCTCTTGCTCACGTATTACACAACTTAGGCGTTAAGAGAGCTTTAGTAGTTTATGGTATGGATTCCATCGATGAGATTTCTCTTTCAGCTCCTACAAAGGTTTGCGAATTTAAGGGTGATGAGTTTAAGAGCTATGAAATCACACCAGAGCAGTTTGGTATGAAGCGTTGCAAGAAGGAAGAATTAGTAGGTGGTACCCCAGAAGAGAATGCACAGTTCGCCCTTGAAATCTTAAAAGGTGCTAAGGGACCTAAAAGAGATGTTGTATTACTTAATGCAGGTGCAGCAATTTATCTTGCAAAGGATGATATTACAATGGAAGAGGCTATAGCTATTGCAGCAGATATGCTTGATAGTGGTAAGGCTCTTGAGAAGTTAAACCAGTTCATTGAAGAAAGCAATAAATGATTTGATGCTGATTATAAAAAATGCTACGATGGCATAAAGTTTAATCAGGATAATTTAGAAAAAAATTGACCTAAGACTTATTATTTATATAAGTCTTAGGTCTTTTTTATACAAAATTCAATTAGATATTAAGCTGCCATATCTGATACAAAGAAATCGTTGTACCATACAAGGAAAATGTAAATTGTCCAAATCTTTCTTGAGTTATCAGCCTTACCTTCCTTGTGATCATCAAGATACTTAACAAGGTAGTCTGTGTTAAAGAATTCCTTAGCTGCATCGCTTGTGAAGGCTTTCTTAACGATGTTGTAATACTTCTCATCTCTTAACCAGATTCTAATTGGTACTGGGAAGCCAAGCTTCTTCTTTTCAGCAACCATATCTGGTAAGTGCTTGTTAGCTGCATGTCTAAAGGCAACCTTAGTATTCTCCTTAGTAACCTTAAGGTTAGTAGGAAGGTTCTTAGCCACATTCCAAACTTCCTTATCAAGGAATGGAACTCTAACTTCAAGAGAGTTAGCCATACTCATCTTATCTGCCTTAAGTAAGATATCACCAATTAACCAGAAGTTAACATCGATGTACTGCATCTTAGTTACGTCATCTAAGTTCTCAACCTTTTCATAGTAAGGCTTAGTTAAATGTGTATGAGCATACTGGCCTGTTGGAGCCTTTAAAAGCTTATTACGTTCTTCTTCATTAAACATGAAAGCATTACCAATGAATCTTTCTTCAACAGTCTTGCTTGCACGCTGTAAGAAACTCTTTCCCTTAAACTTAAATGGAATAGCCTTAGCCACCTTAGCAAGAGCCTTTCTAACTGGAAGAGGAAGCTTCTGGAAAGCTGCTAAATCCATTGGCTCTTTGTAAATGTTATAACCACCAAAGAATTCATCAGCACCTTCACCTGACATAGCAACCTTAACATGTTCTGCAGCTGTCTTACTTACAAAGTAAAGAGCAATAGCAGCAGGATCAGCTAAAGGCTCGTCCATGTGATACTGAATCTTTGGAATAGCTGACCAATATTCTTCACTTGAAACAAGCTTAGAATAGTTGTCAATCTGTACCTTTTCTGAAAGAGACTTTGCATAATCGATTTCGTTATACTTGTTATAATCAAAACCTACTGTAAATGTCTTGTCTCCGTTAAATGTAGCAGCAACATAGCTTGAATCAACACCACTTGAAAGGAATGAACCAACTTCAACATCTGAAATCTTGTGGTATTCGATAGAATTTGCAACTACATCATCAATTTCCTTAATAGCCTCATCCATAGTCTTTGAAGAATCTGGAGTAAACTCAGGCTCCCAGTACTTTTCAATATTCATTTCTCCATCCTTAAATGTGAAGCAATGACCTGGCATTAACTTAAAGATGCCCTTAAAGAATGTCTCTTCAAGTACTGAGTACTGGAATGTTAAGTAGTTTTCAAGGGCTACAGGATTAACTTCTCTCTTAACTTCAGGATGCTTTAAGATACTCTTAATCTCTGAGCCGTAAACTAAATTGTTGTTCGCAACTGTATAGTAAAAAGGCTTAATACCAAAGTAATCTCTAGCGCCAAATAAAGTCTTATTCTTGCTATCCCAAATAACAAAGGCAAACATACCTCTTAACTTGTTAAGTAAGTCCTTACCGTATTCTTCGTAACCGTGAATTAAAACTTCAGTATCTGCCTTATTTGCAAATGTATGTCCCTTAGCAATTAATTCTTCTCTTAATTCTTTAAAATTATAGATTTCGCCATTGAAAGTGATAACCATTGTTTTATCTTCATTAAACATTGGCTGATCACCGTTATTTAAATCCTGGATTGAAAGACGTCTAAAACCTAGATGAATTGTGCCATCTTCATTGTACTCTCCTGAACTATCAGGACCTCTGTGAATTATAGTATCCATCATTTCTTTTAAAACTGCTTTTTCATTTTTGCATTTTCCAGTAAAACCAGCAATTCCGCACATAAAATGTACCTCCCGTTATTAGAATATAGTTTATACTTTTTTCTTTTGAAAATTGTTTATTTTGTGAACTTTCTAACTATAGCATTATGTAAAAAAGTTATCAATGTTTAGTCGAGTTTTTTTGTAGATTCTCTTTCTACTAAGTTGTATTCAAGCTGAATGCCAAGATTAGGGCTAGTCTTTTCCTTCTTGTTTATCTTGTCTAAAACTAGGCTAGCTGCCTTGATTCCTGCATCTTCATAGAAAAAATGTACTGTGGTAATGGAAGGGTAGGATACAAGGGATAGCTTGCTATCACCAAAACCTGTCACTTCAATATCCTCTGGAACTTTAAGCTTAGTTTCCCTTAAATACTTAATGGCGCCTGCTGCAATTGTATCTGTGGCACACATAATTGCATCAATAGTCTTATCATTACTAATAAGTTCCTTACAAGCCTCATAAGCTGCATCAAAACTAAAAGCTACCTCTTTAATGTTCTTTTTATGGATAGTTTTTCCATTTTCCTTAAAAGCATCTATAAAACCTTTGCGTCTATTAAGGCCTACTGCCACATCTTCAGAAGTTACGGTAATCATTGCGGGATTAGTTGAAGTCTTTGAAAGCTTGCGGCCAAGGCTTAGGGCAGCATGATAATCATCAGAATATATGCAAGAATAGCCCTTAACATTTTGTCCTAAAATAACAATTGGCACCTGATAAGAAGCCAAAGTCTTTATGTGCTCTTTTGTAAAAATTGTACCTAGTAAAATGATTCCATCTACGTGATTCTCCTTAAAAAGGCGAAGATACTTTAACTCCTCACTGGCATTGTTGTTAGTTGAAGCAAGTAAAATCTGATAGTTCTTCTTTGAAAGAACACTAGTAATACCTGAAACCATGCGACCTATTGAATCAGAGTCAATCTTAGGAATAATTACACCGATGTAGTTAGTCTTCTTGCTTCTAAGAGTTTGGGCATAGCTTGAGGGAGTGTAACCAGTCTCTTCAATAATCTGCTTAATCTTGTCTCTCTTATCTTGACTAACATAACCATCATTAAGATATCTAGAAATAGTGGCGCGAGATACGCCAGCTAGCTTTGCAATTTCATTTATTGTCATAATACCCTCCCCAAAAATTGGCTATTAATTGAGTTCTATAAATGTATAAGTTTATAGAAACAATAGATAAAGTATACCATAATCTGTTAAAATAAAAGTATTAGTTAGTTCGTTTTATTTAGAAGTTAATGATTTTGTTAAAAATGCACAAAGAAACCACGAATTAATTGTGAGAACTATGCATTTACAACAAAAGCATCAGTAACTATAATTGCATTATAAGACATGAGAACGTTCTCACACAATGGGATGTAGTAAATATAACGTTTTTATGTTTTAAAAAATGTAAAAACGTGAGATTGTTCTCATAATGATTTTTAGTGTTATGGAGGTAAGCTATGGATTATTCAAAGGCAGCTAAACAGGTGCTTGACGGCGTTGGTGGAGCAAATAACGTCGTATCTGCTGCACATTGTGCAACAAGACTTCGTCTAGTAATTGCTGATAACAGCAAGCTAGACAAGAAAAAGATTGAGGATGCTGAAGGAGTTAAGGGTTGTTTTGAGGCCCAGGGTCAGCTTCAGGTTATTTTTGGAACAGGTATTGTAAATGATGTTTACGATGAGTTCATTAAGTTGTCAGGAACTAAGGCTAGTTCTAAGGAAGAGGTAAAAGAGGCCGCAGCTAAGAAACAGAACATTTTCCTAAGAGCTATTAAGACTTTAGGTGACATCTTCGTTCCTATTATTCCAGCAATCGTAGCAAGTGGTTTATTAAACGGTTTACTTGGAGGTCTATCAAGTGCTTTCCCAGAAATCGCTAACTCAGATTTCTATGCAATTATTAACCTTTTTGCAGGGGCTGCTCTTAGTATGTTACCTATTCTTATTGCAGTTAGTGCAGCTAAGAAGTTTGGATGTAACGAATTCCTTGCAGCCGTTATTGGATTTATCATGATTCATCCAAACTTAACTAATGCTTGGTCAGTAGCTAGTATTGAGTCAGCTGGTGGAACAATTGATAAATGGTCTGTTTGGTTTGGTCTTTTTGATGTAAATCAGGTAGGTTATCAGGGACACGTAATTCCAGTAATCATTGCAATTTTAATTATGTCTGTTATTGAGAAGAAGTTACATAAGATTGTACCAGCAATGCTTGATTTATTTGTAACTCCACTTGTAACAGTTTTAGTAACAGGTTATTTAACACTTACAATTATTGGACCTATCTTCTCAACAGTAGAAGGTTGGGTATTAACAGGTGCTCAGACACTTATCGGCCTTCCATTTGGTATAGGCGGAATCTTAATTGGCGGTCTTTATGCAATCACAGTAGTTGCAGGTCTTCATCATATGTACAACATGATTGAAGCTGAGATGTGTTCTCTAGCAACTCCAATGAATACTTGGATGCCAATTGCTACAGCTGCTAACGTAGGTCAGGGTGCAGCAGCACTTGCTGTAGGTATTAAGTCAAAGAATAAGAAGATTAAGTCAATGGCTATGCCAGCTTCCTTCTCAGCTTTCCTTGGTATTACTGAACCAGCCATCTTTGGTGTTAATGTTAGATTTATGAAGCCATTTGTTGCAGGTTGTATTGGTGGTGCTGCAGGTGGATTTGTAGCAGCTATATCAGGAATTTATGCTAGTGCATACGGAATCACAGGTCTATTTGGTTTCCTTATTACAACTAAGTTTGTAGTAGGCTATGCCTTAGTAATGCTTGTTTCCTTTGTAGTTTCTTTCATCTGCTCATGGATTTTATATAAGGATCCAGTAGAGGAAAACTAATATATATCATACTTACAAAAGGGGCTAATTTAAGAAAAGTTAGCCCCTTAAATTTTAGTTTAAACGGAGGATAAGAAAATATGTATAAACACAAATATCATATAATGCCGCCAAAAGGCTGGTTAAACGACCCTAATGGCAGCTGCTATTATAAGGGCTTATATCACATTTTCTTTCAGTATAGTAAAGATGATGTTAATGGCGGACTTAAAACTTGGGGCCACTACACTTCAAAGAACCTGGTGGATTTTGAATTTAAGGGAGAGGCAGTTTTCCCTGATTCAGAATGGGATAAGGACGGGGCTTATTCAGGCACTGCCTTTATAGATGCTGGCACTTTAGAGCTTTTTTATACTGGAAATGTAAAGCATCCGGGTAACTACGATTACATAAACGAGGGCAGAGGCCACAATGTCTTATTTTTACAATCAGAGGATGGAATGCATTTTAATAATAAGACCTGTCTTTTAACTAATGCTGACTATCCGGATAATATGAGTTGTCATGTTAGGGACCCTAAGATTTTTTATGAAAATGGACTCTACTATATGTTACTGGGTGCAAGAACGAGAGATAGTAAGGCTGCCTTTCTTTTATATGAATCTGCGGATAGAAAAAAATGGACATTGAATAAGTCTTTAATCTTAGATAATGACTTTGGATATATGTGGGAATGTCCTGACTTTTTTGAATTAAATGGACATAAAGTACTATCCTTTTGTCCACAAGGTTTGGAGTCTAGTTTGGATAGATTTGCAAATGTATATCAGTCAGGATATATAATGAAAGATTTGAATAAATTAGACATCGTAAATAGAAATTGCGACGAACTTAAATCAGAAATAAAGTTGGAAGACTTTGTGGAATGGGATTTAGGCTTTGATTTTTATGCTCCTCAGACCTTTAAGGGAGAGGATGGAAACATTTACTTAATTGGCTGGGCAGGAGTACCAGATGCCCCTTATGGAAATGCACCTTCAATAGCGGAAGGTTGGCAGCATTCTATGACTTTAGTTAGACGTTTAAGTTTTAAGAATAATAAGATTTATCAGGAGCCTGTAATTGGTGATATACAGGATAAGTTTGAAGAAATAAAGGTAACTAAATTAGAAAATAATGAAAGCTTAGTAAAGACTAATCTTTATGCAAATATTGAGATAGAAGCGGATAAGGATTTATCTGTGGAATTTAACAAAGACCTTAAAATCTCTTATAATAGTGAGGCTAAGGAACTTCTTATGGAATATTTTAATGATACGGGAGATGGTAGAGATAAAAGAAAGGCGAAACTAGATAGCCTTGAGAATCTATCAATCTTTATGGATGGCTGTATCCTTGAAGTATATGCAAATTCAGGGGAAGTGGTTATGACTACAAGATATTATCCTTTAAAGAAGGAAATTGATATTAAAATTATTAATGAAAAAAATGTATGTGCTAGAGCTTATAAAGAGAATTAATTATTATAAGAATCTGGCAAGGATTAATTAAAAGAAAATGTGAAAGTGAGATTAAAAATGAAGAAATTACTTGCAATTGGTGAAGCCCTTATAGATTTTATTCCGGGAGATGTGGGAAAGGCTATTAGTGAAGTTAGCTCTTTTAACCCTAAGGTAGGTGGCGCACCTGCTAATGTGTGTGGCTGCTTTAAAAAGCTTGGTGGAGAATCAGCAATGATTACTCAGGTAGGCGATGATGCCTTTGGAGATAAGATTGTAAATGAGCTTGCTAGCTTTGGTATTGATACAAGCACAATTAAGAGAACTAACAAAGCTACAACTTCTCTAGCTTTCGTTGCCCTAAAGGAAGATGGCAATAGAGAGTTTGCCTTCTTTAGAAAGCCGGGAGCAGATATGCTCTATGAGGCAGACTATTTAGAAGAGGAAGTTTTTAAGGATAATTTTGGCCTACATTTTTGTTCCGTAGACCTTGGAAATTTCCCAATGAAGGAAGCTCACAAAAAGGCTATAAAGCTTGCAAGAGACAATGGGGGCCTTATTAGCTTTGATCCTAATTTGAGATTTAACCTTTGGGATAGTAAGGAAGAACTATATAAGGCGGTTTGGGAGTTTATTCCTGAGGCGGATATTTTAAAAATTTCTGATGAAGAGATTGACTTTATTGCAGGTACAGACAGTATTGAAGAGGCTCTTCCAAAGCTTATGCAGGGGAATGTAAAACTTGTGATTTACACAACAGGTTCAAAGGGAGCTTACGCATTTTCAAAGGAACACAAGGCCTTTAGTAAGGCAACAAGCCACAAGGCAGCTGATACAACTGGGGCAGGAGATGGTTTTATTGGCGCCTTCCTTAATAGACTTGCTATGGATAATGTCAAAAGAGAGGACTTAGAAAGTCTAGATTCTAGCCGCCTTCAGGCTTATCTTGATTTTGCAAATGTATGCTGCGGCCTTAGTGTTACAAGAAAGGGCGCAATAGCTTCATATCCAACTGAGGCAGAAATTCTAGAAGAGATGAAAAACTACAAAAATTAAAGCTATCAACTCCTATCTTTTATTTACAAAAAAAGCTACATAATTTATAATAAACAAGAATTTTTATTGATTAAGAATTTGGGTCTGACAATAAAAGCTAGGAGGAAGAGTAAATGAGCAAGATTAAAATGACAACTCCATTAGTTGAAATGGATGGAGATGAGATGACAAGAGTTTTATGGAAGTTGATTAAGGATGAGTTACTTAACCCTTTCGTAGAGCTAAATACAGAGTACTATGATTTAGGATTAGTTCATCGTAATGAAACTAACGATCAGGTTACAGTAGATTCAGCAGAGGCAACTAAGAGATTAGGTGTTGCTGTTAAATGTGCTACAATCACTCCTAACGCAGCCAGAGTTAAGGAATACGACCTTAAGGAGATGTATAAGAGTCCTAATGGTACAATTAGAGCTATGCTTGATGGTACTGTTTTTAGAGCTCCTATTATTGTAAAGGGCATTGAGCCATACGTTAAGAACTGGAAGAAGCCTATTACAATTGCTAGACATGCTTATGGTGATGTTTACAGAGCTTCAGAGATGAAGGTGGCTGGCCCTGGTAAGGCAGAGCTTGTATTTACTGATGAGCAGGGTAATGAGCAGAGAGAATTAATTCATAACTTTAAGAGCGCAGGAATCCTTCAGGGTATGCACAATATTGAAGACTCAATTGAAAGTTTTGCTAGAAGTTGCTTTAACTACGCACTTGATACAAAGCAGGATTTATGGTTTGCAACAAAGGATACAATTTCTAAGAAGTATGACCATACATTTAAGGATATTTTCCAGGATATTTATGATAAGGAATATGCTGATAAGTTTAAGGCAGCAGGAATCGAATATTTCTACACACTTATTGATGATGCTGTAGCAAGAGTTATTCGTTCTGAAGGCGGTTATATCTGGGCATGTAAAAACTACGATGGTGATGTTATGTCAGATATGGTTGCAACTGCATTTGGTTCATTATCAATGATGACAAGCGTACTTGCTTCACCTCATGGTTACTATGAATATGAAGCAGCACACGGAACAGTTCAGAGACATTATTATAAGCACCTTAAGGGTGAGGAAACATCCACAAATCCTATTGCAACAATCTTTGCTTGGAGCGGCGCTCTAAGAAAGAGAGGCGAGTTAGATAACTTAGCTGATCTTTGTGATTTCGCTGATAAGCTTGAGAAGGCTTGTATTAAGACAGTTGAAGATGGAAAGATGACAAAGGATTTAGCTTTAATTACAACTAATCCTAATCCAACAACACTTAATACACAGGACTTCATTTCTGCTGTAAGAGAGACACTTGAAGGTCTTTTAGCTTAAGATTATTTTGCAGGGTATAGGAAAATGAATTGCTATACCCTGTTTTATTGCGATTCTAGGGCAAGTATTGTAATATTTATATAGAAGTAATATAATTTACTTTTGGTATAAATTACGAAGTTTTCATGATAAAATTCATATTATACATTAGATAAAATCGAGGGAAATTAAGGAGAGAGTATGATTCATTCAATTTTAAACTTTACATTTAGAGGCATGGACATTAATCAGTTAGTGATTTGGTTTTTTATTTACAGTTTCCTTGGCTGGTGCATGGAATGCGTAGTTATTAGACACCAATTAGGATATTGGGAGAATAGAGGCTTTGCAAAGTCTCCATTCTGTATTATCTATGGTTTCGGTTTATTCTTTGCATTTATTTTATTTAGACCAATTGAGCATAATTTCTTTGCACTTTATATTGCAGGAGCAATTTGTGCAACTGCCTTTGAGTTCTTAACAGCACAGGTTATGTTAAAGTTATTTGGCGAAGTTTGGTGGAATTATGATCATTTAAGATTTAACTATAAAGGTATTATTTGTCTACAATCAACTATTGGATGGGGCTTTGTAGCTGTATTTGTGTTTGGTGCAGTTAATAGACTTGTTCAGAATATTGTTTTCTCCATCAACCATAAGGTGGCAGTGGCAATATCAATTCTTTTAATTGTAGTTTACCTTGTAGATTTTACATACCATTTTTCAATGAGAATAATTCAAAATGAATCAATGAAAGAATTCAATTCAAAAGCACGAAACACAGTGAAAGAATTTTTTAGAATAGGTTAGTATTGAAATATGATTGAAGGCATAAAAGAAAATTGGGGATTATTTAAAAGAAGCGGTAGAAACATAATAAAATTTGAGCTAGCATACAAATTAGCTGCAATAGCCATTACAGTACCTTTGTTGGTTTTAATCTTAAATCTAGGGATGAAGATTGCCAACATTAGATATTTAACTAATGGCTATATAATTAAGGCGCTGACTAACCCTTTTGTTATTATGCTTATTATTCTTGCAATATGCTTAATAGTTACATATTGTATCTTTGAAATGTCGTATTTAGTAGTAGCATTTGAAACAAGTAGAAGAGGATATGAGGCTTCAGTTAAGGATTGCTTATACAATTCTTATAAGAGATTAAAGAACAACTTTAAGCTAAAGCACTTTCCTCTTTTCTTTGTTTATTTGTTAGCTATTAGTTTTGTCAATGTAGTAGTCTTTATCAATATGATTTTTACTGAGACTAATTCTACATTATTTAAGATTTATGTCATTAATAATAAGTGGTGGGTAAAGCTAATTATTGTCTTGGTTTTACTAGCAATTTATGCATTAATAATATCAGGTATCTTCACAGCTAATATCCATATATTAGAAGAAAAGAAGTTTTCAACTAGTTACAAATTAAGTTGCAAGATAGTAAGAAAGCATATTTTCAAGGTTTTGGCAAATGTATTAGTCTATAACCTTTTAGTAGCTCTTGCTTTGTTATTAATTTATATTGTAATTACATTTGTTCTAGTATTAGGCGTTAAGATATTAGATATGGCTTATCTTGGTAGTACCATGTATTTATCAGTATTAAGAACCATCAAGGTTATATTTAATGTTTTATGGATGCTAATTTCCATTCCAGCTTCCTTTACTATGATTTCTAACATGTATTATAGTTTTGTGGATTCTGATTATATTAATTTTGACTACGTGGATATTGAAGAAGGTTCTGATAGAAAGAATGAACTTATCTATCGAATTATTCTTGCTAGTTCAACAATACTTTGCATTCTCTATGTGGCATTGTCCTTTAATGATAATCCATTTGAGAGGGTGGCTATTTTCCATGAAACACAGGTTACTGCCCACAGAGGGGACTCTAATAAGGCACCGGAGAATACGCTATCCGCCTTTTCGGCAGCTATTGATGACATGGCGGATTGTATCGAGCTAGATATTCAGATGACAAGTGACGGAGTCCTTGTGGTAATGCATGATAGCTCTCTTTATAGGACAACTGGTCTTAATAAAAATGTTAGCGAGGTAACCTACGAAGAAATCCAACAGCTAGATGCTGGCTCCTGGTTTTCTGAGGAATTTGCAGGAGAGAAGGTACCAACTCTAGAAGAGGTATTGCAGTTAGTTCAAGGAAAGATTGATCTTAATATTGAAATTAAGACTAATAATACAAGATATGAGATAGCACAGCAGTTAGTAGAATTACTTGAAAAATATAACATGGTCAATCGAAGTGTTGTAACTTCCTTTGATTATGCTTCTCTTCAGGCAGTTAAGTCCTTTAATGAAGATGTGCAGGTAGGTTATATTCTTTCTATGGCCTATGGGGATTTCTACAATATGGATGATGTGGATTTCTTTAGTGTAAATGCATCTTTCCTTTCAAAGAGAACAGTGGATGCTATTCATAATTCAGGTAAGATGGTTTATGCTTGGACAGTTAATTCAAGCTCTTCTGTAGTTAACTTAACTAACAAGGGCGTTGACTGCATTATTACAGATGATCCTGTAATGGCTAAGGAAGCGGTATATTCAAGAGATACCTCGGATACCATTTTAAGTATGATAAAGTATGTATTTAATTCTTAGCAAAATTAAGATTTGATACATTTTCATAAAAAAGTCTTGTAAGAGACTTTAATAATAATAGAATTGAGGTTTTGTATGGCTTTATATGATACAGACGAAGAAATTGAAAGAGTTATATTAGTGGGGGTTGAGCTAAATCCTAAGGATGATGTAGAGATGTCCTTAAATGAGTTATCAGAACTTGCAAAGACTGCAGGGGCTGTGACAGTGGGAAAGATGATTCAGCCAAGAGATTATTTCCATCCAGCTACTTATATAGGTAAGGGAAAGCTTGATGAGCTTAGAGCTTACATTGCAGAGACAGATGCAACGGGCATTATTTGTGATGATGAGCTAAGTCCAGCCCAGCTTCGTAATCTAGAAGATGAGTTAAACACTAAGGTTATGGATAGAACTATGGTTATCCTAGATATATTTGCAAGCCGCGCCACAACTAGTGAAGGTAAGATTCAGGTGGAGATGGCACAGCTTAAGTATCGTTCAACTCGTCTTTCAGGCCTAGGTACATCCCTATCAAGACTTGGTGGCGGTATCGGTACAAGAGGCCCTGGTGAGAAGAAGATTGAGACAGATAGACGACTTATTAGAGATAGAATTACTAAGTTATCAAGGGATTTAGATGAGATTAAGTCCCATAGAGAGGTGCAAAGAAGTAAGAGAGATAATACCTCAACTCCTGTGGCTGCTATTGTTGGCTACACAAACGCAGGTAAATCAACACTTCTTAATAAGCTTACTAAGGCAAATGTATTGTCGGAGGATAAGCTTTTTGCAACCCTTGATCCAACAACAAGAGAACTAGAACTTCTAAATAAAGAGAAGGTCCTTCTTACAGATACAGTTGGATTTATTAGAAAGCTTCCACATCATTTAATAGAAGCTTTTAGAAGTACACTTGAAGAAGCAAAATATGCAGACATAATCGTGCATGTAGTGGACGCTTCTAATGAAGATTATGAAAGACATATGCAAACTGTTTATGAGACTCTAGAGGAATTAGAGGTTAAAGATAAGAAGATTATCACTCTTATTAATAAGGTGGATAAATTTGAAGAGGCCCCTGTTATTAAGGATGTTAAGGCTAATTATTGCATAAATTATTCTAATAAGGCTGGAATCGGTGAAGAAGAATTCCTAAAGGCCTTAGAAGAGATAATTATGGAATCTAGAGTTTATATCGAGAGAACATTTGCATATTCAGAAGCTGGCAAGATACAGCAAATTAGAGAGTTTGGACAGCTCCTTGAAGAAGAATATGTTCAAGACGGTATAAAGGTTAAGGCATATGTCCCAAGAGAAATTGAAGGGAGATTATAGATATGAACTTAATTGCAGCAGTAGATAATAACTGGGCTATTGGCAAGAATGGAAGATTGCTTGTAAGTATTCCAGAGGATATGAAACTATTTAGAGAAGAGACTACAGGTAAGGTTGTGGTTATGGGGCGTAAAACTTTTGATAGTCTACCTAATAACTCAGCCCTTATTAATAGAACAAACATCGTTATTACAAGGGATAAGAACTTTAAGAATAAGGATTGCATCGTGGTGCATAGCCTTGAAGAACTTCTTGAAGAGCTTAAGAAATACGATAGTAAGGATGTCTATATTATTGGGGGTGGCATGCTTTATAAGGAGATGTTAGCTTACTGTGATACTGCACATATTACAAAAATCGACTATGAATATGAGGCAGATACACATTTTCCTAATTTAGACAAGGATCCTGAATGGAAAATCACAGCTAATAGCGAAGAACATACATTTTTTGACATTTGTTATGAATTTATACAATATCAAAGAGTATAGATAAACACTATAAGAGGCAATAAACGTGCGAAATCGTATACGTTTACTGCCTCTTTTATATATAAAGTATGGTTGAAATGATATCAATAATTTGATAATATAAACAACGTGATAAAGATTAGACAAAGTCATATCACTAAAGAAAGGAAACTGATTAATAATATACAAGTTTCCTGAAAGAAAAAATATGTTTAAAAGGGAGAGATTTTATGTTTTGTACAAAATGCGGTTTTAACGCAGGCGACACAAAGTTTTGTCCTAAATGTGGAGCTCCACTAGGTCAGAACAAGTCCGCAACAACAGAAAACACACCTGTTACAGAAGAAGTAACAAACACTCCAGTTTCGGAGAATGCAACTAACGTAGAGGCAAACACATTTAACGACGGTTTTAATCAGAATGCTAATACAAACACTACAGAGGCTAATAACGGCTTTACACAGCCACAGGCTTTCGGTCAGCCACAGGCATTTGGTCAGCAGCCAAACGGCGGTTTTGATCAGGCTCAGTATGGTACTGTAAACCAGGCACCTAAGGCTAAGAAGAAGTGGCCTAAGGTAGTTGCTATTGTAGTTGCAGTAGTTGCAGCATTAGCAGTAATTGGTTATTTTGCATATCCATTTATTTATAGCTTAGTTTCACCTAAGGCAAAGGCTGAGGCAGCTCTTAAGAACTTAGGTAAGAACGTTGATTCTTATGTTGATGATGTACTTGAGAATGGTCTTACATCAACAGATACACAGGTAGCTAATGAAACATCAGTTACACTTAATGCATTAAAGTTTAACGACGAAGACTATTTAGAATACCTTAACGCTAAGACAGTTAAGTGGGATATTCAGTCAGATGTTGAGAATGGCGAAATGTCAGGTGATATCGCAATTGTTAATGAAGATGGCGATGCAGTAGTTACTATTGAAATGTACTCAGATGGAAGCTATGTATACTTTAGCTGTCCAGAATTATTTGAAGAGTCATTTAAGGTAGACGTTGATTCAGTTTACTCTTCATATTCATCATACTCAGCAATGCTTGGTTCACTTTCTTCATCAGGTTCACTTGATTTAGAGCAGGTTGAACAGTACTCAGATGAAATTAAGGCAGTAGTTGGAGATGTATTAAAGGGTTATAACGTATTTGTTGAAAACCTTGAATACAAGAAGGTAGATAATAAGACATTTAAGTCTGAAAATGGTGACATTAAGGTTACAGAATACGAAGTTACAGTAACTAAGGATGCTTTAGTTAAGGGCTTCAATGCTGCAGTAGATGCTTTATATAGTGATAAGGAAATTTCTTCTTACATGTCACTTTTAACATCATTCTCAGGTAGCTCAAAGGATTCTATTAAGTCAAGCTTTGAATCAGAACTTTCAAGCTTTAGCCCAGTATCCTTTAACATGTATGTAAACAGCAAGAAGGAAATTGTAAGACTTTCAATTACAGGTGAAGGTAAGGACGGCGAAATCTTTGCTGAATTCATTGGTAAGAAGGATACAACAGATTACATCCATGTAGGCTTTAACTATGAATCAGAAGTAATTGATTTAGTAGTTAAGGAAGATGGTGACTCACACGATATCAACCTTAAGTTCCAGGCAGACGAACTTGATTTAACAGTCGCTTCTAAGTTTACTAAGGACGGAGATAAGAAGGTAACACTTGATAACTTCAGCATCGTTGGTACAGCTGATGATCAGAGCCTTGATATTGAATTATCAGGCCAGTCAGAAATCAAGGAGTACTCAGGTCTTAAGTATAAGAAGTCTGACTTCTCAGGCGCTTCTAATATTGAATACTTAACATCAAGTGAAGAACAGACACTTGCTCTTGAAGTATTAAGCAATATTGATGTATTAAAGAAGGTTATTTCAGAAGACCTTATTGATGAATTATTTGGTTCAGCAATTTCAACATCAACTGGAACAAGCTATACAGGTACATATACAGCAGCTGATTATGGTATTTCACTTCAGATCAATGCTGATGGTACTGGTGTATTAACATCAGATGGATCATCAATTGATGTAACTGTTACAATTTCTGATGGCACAATCGTTGTTGCTAATGCATCTGATTCAACAGATTACATTTCATATGCTGTTACATTTACAGATACAACAATGACATGGACTGATTCAACAGGTAGCTCAATTGCATTTACAAAGGGTGTTTAATCAGTAAAATCTAAGATTAAATAAAAAATAATTTTTTAAAAATATCATCGATTTTGATTGAAATTAAAAACAATCAAAATCGGTGATTATTTTTTTATCTAGACTTTTAGTCCTTTACTTGAGGAAAGCTAGTATATAAGCTATTTTTGTAAGAAAAAGACATGCTTTTTACATATGTTACATTATGATTGATATATGTATTTGATAACTCAACTTTCATTTGTGAAAAATCAACGAACTACTTGACTAAAAAGGAAAAATAATATACAATATAACCAAGATGTGATGAACAGATTGTTACTTTTAGGAAGGCAAGACTGGATTGTACGTCGAGGCTATTTAAGAATGTTGCTTATAAAAGTAACGAAGTAGTTTTTCGTGTATAATACTAGTCTTTTTTTGGTATTATGGTTATAGAGAAGGTTATTAACAACAATGTAGTAAGCTCCTTTGATAATGGTAGCGAAGTAATTGTAACGGGCAAGGGCGTTGGTTTTGGCAAGAAACACGGCGAAGTTATTGATAAGGAAAAGATTGAAAAGATTTTCCACCTGCCGGCTGAGAACGCAAGCCAATATGAAAAATTAGTAAGTAAGATGCCTTATGAGCACGTTAGATTAGCTAACCAGATTATTCATAATGCGAAGTTGCAATTGAACAGACATCTAAATCGTAATGTGTATATAACACTTACGGATCATCTCAATTTTGCAATTGAGAGAGGGAAGAAAGGTATTGTTTTTCAGAATGAACTCTTGTGGGAAATTAGTAAATTTTATAAAGCAGAGTTTGATATAGGAAAGCAAGCGGTTAAGTTAGTAAAGGAGGCAACTGGGGTTGCACTGCCGGAAGATGAGGCAGGCTTTATAGCACTTCATATTGTTAACGCAGAAACAGATGGAGATATGCGTACCACATCAGATTTACCCGCCATTATCAAAGACGTGGTTAATATCGTTACGTATACTTTAGGTATAAATATTGATGATGATTCAATTAGTTATGAACGTTTCATTACCCACCTCAAGTTCTTAACACAAAGAGCTATCGCGGGAAAGGTTTATAGTGAAGATGATGAGTTATTCTTAGAGGGAATACAAAAGCACTATAAAAAGGAATATGGATGTGCTGGAAAGATAATTGAATACTTAAGTAAGAAGTTAAACTTCACAGCTTCTGAAGAAGAGAAGGTGTACTTAACTGTACACATTGCAAGAATTGTGAAGGAGTCAAAAACTTAATATCTATTTTGTAATATTATAGTTATATGTAATTAATCTTTAGGGATTGTTACGAGTTATGTCGGCAAAACCCGGAAGGACCAGTAATATAGCGGAATGTTTTTCGCTTGTACTATTGCGCCCTTTCGGGTTTTTTTAATGGGGTAACCCATTTATATATAAGTCGAAAAAATATTATTATTTATTTAGGGAATGTTTAAAGGGGTTTTTACATTACCTAGAATGGAGGACCGTATGGCAAGTAAGTATGATGGCCTCGCTCGAATTATTATTCAGAACGTAGGCGGCAAAAGTAACATTGCAAATGTTACACATTGCGTAACAAGACTTAGATTTACATTAAAGGATGTATCTAAGGCAAACACAGACATTTTAAAGGACACAGATGGTATTGTTACAGTACTTAATAGTGGTGGCCAGTATCAGGTAGTAATTGGTAATCATGTACCTGATGTTTACAAGACAGTTGTTGAAGTAGGACACCTAGAAAGCCTTGCAACAGCAGAGGCAGAAGATGATCCAGATGCACCAAAGCAAAAGGTTAATCCTTTCAATGCATTTATCGGTATTATCACAGGTTGTTTCACACCTTTCCTTGGCGTTTTATGTGCCATGGGTATTATTAAGGGCGTATTAGCACTCCTTGCAGCTATTGGTGTGTTAGCATCAGATGGAACAGATGCAACTTATAATATTCTTTATTCACTTGGTGATTCAGCATTCTATTTCTTACCACCAATCATTGGTTATACAGCAGCTAAGAAATTTAAGATGCCTGAAATCGAAGGTTTATTACTTGGTTGTGCAATTATTTATCCTTATCTTTCAACAACATCAGGATATGCAATTGACAGCTTATTTGGTATTCCAGTAACAATGCCAAGCTCAGGTAACTACACAAGTTCAATTATTCCTATTATTTGTGGTGTTGCTTTTGCTGCTTGGATTAGAAAGTATATCGCTAAGATTATTCCAGATGTAATTAAGACATTCTTTGTTCCATTAATTACACTCTTTATCGCATTCGTTATGACAATCTATGTTATCGGACCTGTATCAGCACTTCTTGCTGATTGGATCGGTGCAGCATTTAATGCTATTGCAGGATTTAACAATATTATTTACGGTTTATTTGTTGGTTTCTTCTGGCAGATACTCGTTATGTTCGGTTTACACTGGGCTTTAGTTCCAGTTGCTATGGTTGCTATTAATGCAGGTCAGCCTGATACAATTCTTGCAGCTATGTTTGCTACAACATTTGCTCAGACAGGTGCTTGTATCGGTATCTGGATTAAGACAAAGGATAAGAAGATTAAGGGACTTGCTCCAGCTGCAATCATCTCAGGTGTTTGTGGTGTTACAGAGCCAGCTATCTATGGTTTAACATTACCTAAGAAAGCTCCTTTCTTTAGAACTTGTGCAATCGCTGGTATCGGTGGTGCAGTATTAATCGCTTCAGGCGTTAGAGCATACACAATGGCAGGTATGGGTGTATTTGGTTACACAGCATTTATTACACATTCAAATGCAACAAATGGTATGATAATTGCAATCATTGTTTCAGTTGCAGCAATCGTTTTAGGTGCTATTTCAGAATTAATCTTCTACAAGGATTCAGCTCCTAAGGCTCCTGCTAAGAAGGTTGAAACAGGCTCTGCTAAGGGCGAAGTAGTTGCAGCTCCTATTAAGGGCGAAATCAAGGATCTTTCAGAAGCTCCAGATGAAGCATTTGCTTCAGGCGCTTTAGGTAAGGGACTTGTAATTGTTCCAACAGAAGGCAAGTTATATGCTCCAGCTGATGGCGAAATCACAGTATTCTTCCCATCAGGACATGCTATCGGTATGAAGACAGCTAATGGTGCAGAAATCCTCATCCATGTAGGTATGGATACAGTTAAGTTAGACGGCAAGGGCTTTACAACAAAGGCTAAGCAGGGTGACAAGGTTAAGAAGGGCGACTTATTACTTGAATTCGACATTGCTACAATTCAGGAAGCAGGTTATAAGATCGATACACCAGTTATCATTTCTAACTCAGATGAATATGCAGATATCATCCCAACAGATGCTAAGAATTCAGAAGTTGGTGCTGATTTAATTACATTACTCTAAGATAAAGAATAATAATTATAATTAAAATGAGTTTAAACCGGCGAGGTTTATGCCCCGCCGGTTTATTTAAAAAATGATAGATAAAAATTTCACAAAAGTGGAATATATCAAAAATAAGATGGATGAAATAGAAAGGAGATTATTTTCTTATATGAAGAAGTTTAGAGACGATTTTTTATGGGGTGGCGCTACAGCTGCTAACCAGTTTGAAGGAGCTTGGGATTTAGATGGTAAAGGACCTTCTATTTCAGATATGTGTACTAATGGTTCTCATACTAATCCAAAGAGACTTACAACTACAATAGAAGCAAATACTTTATATCCTAGTCATGAGGCGATAGATTTTTATCATCATTACAAAGAGGATATTGCCCTCTTTGCAGAAATGGGATTTAAGACATTTAGATTCTCAATTAACTGGACAAGAATTTACCCTACAGGTATGGAAGAAACACCTAATGAGAAGGGCTTAGAGTTCTACGATAACGTAATTAACGAATGTGTTAAGTATGGTATCGAACCGCTTATTACAATTTCTCATTATGAAATTCCATATGCTTTAGTTGAAAAATATAATGGTTGGTATTCTAGAGAAGTTATTGATTGCTATGTAAGATATGCTAAGACACTTCTTGATAGATACGCTGATAGAGTTAAGTATTTCTTAACATTTAATGAGATTAACTCAGGTACAATGCCAATGGGTGCTGTACTTTCTCTTGGTTGTGTTAAAGGTGTTAACGCAGCTATGAATGAAATCCCTGACGAACCACAGATTCGTTACCAGGGTCTTCATCATCAGTTTGTTGCTAGTGCACTTGCTGTTAAATATGCTCATGATAATTATCCAAAAGTCAAGATGGGTGATATGAACATTTTCGCAACAATGTATCCACTAACATGTAATCCTGATGATGTGGTTGGAACACAGAGAGCTATGCAGATGATGAACTGGTTCTGCTCTGATGTTCAGGTACGTGGTGAATATCCTTACTATGCAGATAGATTCTTTGAAGAGAAGGGTATCACAATTAAGAAGGAAGCAGGAGATGATGAAATCTTAAAGAATGGTACTGTGGACTTCTACACATTTAGCTATTACATGTCAAACTGCTATTCTGCTGATCCAGATAAGCAGGCTGGCAAGGGTAATATTATTATGGGTATTCCAAATCCATATCTTAAGGCTTCAGATTGGGGCTGGCAGATTGACCCTAAGGGTCTTAGATACTCTCTTAACGAAATCTATAGCCGTTATCAGATTCCTCTTATGGTTGTTGAAAATGGCCTTGGTGCAAAGGATGTACTTGAGGAAGACGGTTCAGTACACGACAGCTATAGAATTGACTACTTAAGACAGCACATCGAGCAGATGAGAGAAGCCGTTGCTGATGGCGTTGACTTAATGGGTTACACACCTTGGGGTTGTATCGATTTAGTTTCAGCTTCAACTGGTGAGATGGCTAAGAGATACGGTTTCATTTACGTAAAGAAGTACGACGATGGAACAGGCGATTTATCTAGATCTAAGAAGGATTCCTTCGATTGGTACAAGAAGGTAATCGCAACTAATGGCGAAGATTTAGACTAATTATTACTTATACTTTTTTCTTATATTTTATTGGGTCAGGCAACTGGCCCAATTTTTTAGAATTTGGAAAATGTATCGCAATCTAAAAATATTTTTCTTTTTATTTAACAAAAATCTATCTATATACTATATACTATATAATTAAGAGAGTTTTATAAATTAGATTTTTATGTTAATATAAGCAAGCAGAAAAAAGAAATAGGAGAGAAATAGATATGGGTAAAATAATTATTCAAGAAATGACAGCTAAGAACCCTATTCAGCTTATGGGCATGGAAGCTGGTGTATGTTGGGGTGGCGATACAAGTGATGCTACGAAGAACTACAAGAGAGGTTTATCTTGTATTAATTCAGGACATGGTAGAGTTTTAGAATATCCTCAAGTATATATGATAATCGATGGCTATTCAGCTAAGGTTATAAGAGAGTTTTATACACATATTGGAGGAAGCCCAACAAGACTTCAGGCTTCAACAAGATATATTGATTACACAGGTGCTAGCGATTTTGAATATGTTATGCCACCTAAGATTGCGGCTAATGAAGAAGCAAAAAAGATTTATATGGAAGCAATGAAGAATATTAATGATTCAGTTGCTAAGCTTAATTCTCTAGATATTGCAAAGGAAGATAGTTCTATGCTTTTACCACTTGGTATGACAACTAAGGTGGTATTTAGAACTAACCTTAGAATGCTTATTGATATGTCTCACCAGAGATTATGTACAAGAGCATTTTGGGAATATAGAGGGCTTATGAATGATATAAAGAAGGCACTTGCAGACTACTCTGAGGAGTGGAAGGAAGTTACAGATAACTACTTTAAGGCAAAGTGCGAAGTATCTGGTTATTGTGAGGAGGCAAAGTCTTGCGGAAGATTTCCTAAGAAGCAGTAACTAATAGGAAAGGAAATACAATGGAGAAGAAGGTAATATTTTTAGACATAGACGGAACACTTAGAGGCTTTGATGGTGTTATCCCTGAATCTACAAAAGAGGCAATTAGGCTTGCTAGAGCCAATGGTCATGAGACAGTAGTGTGTTCTGGTAGAAGCCTTTATCAGATAGATAAGTCAATACTTGACCTTGGCTTTGATGGCATAATTGGTGGAGCAGGAGCTTTTGTGATTCATAAGGGCGAGGAGCTTTATCATCACTACATGACTAAAGAGCAAAAGGAAAAGCTCTTTGGCTATTTAGATGATAACGACATCATTTACACAGTACAGACAGATAAGGAATCCGTTGTGCCAGCGGCTATTGAAGAGGATATGATAAACTACTATAAGGAGCTTGAAAGCATTGGTATTCCTCTTAAAAATGTAGCAGGTAAATTAAAGATTGAAGAGGATATCGTGGCTAATCCTAAGGTGGAGAAGCTAGTTTTCCATAGATCTAGTAAGTCCCTTAAGGAAATCGGAGCTTACCTTGGAGACGAATTTACTTTAGTTGGTCTATCCTTTACTCCAGATGGTGTAAATGTAGGCGTTGCCGGAGAAATTGGAATCGGTGGCATTACAAAGGCTAGCGGTATTGAGGCCTACTTAAAAGCAGCCGGTGTAACAAGACAGAATTCTATTGCCTTTGGTGATGGCTATAATGACTTAGAGATGATTGAGTATGTTAACTGCGGAGTTTGCATGGGAAATGGCGTGTTACAGCTAAAGGAAATTGCAGACATGGTAACAGATGATATCGATAAGGATGGCTTATATAAGGGCTTTAAGGAGCTTGGATTAATCTAGATTGGATTAATCTAGCTTGTAACTAAATATTGACTTTTAAATGCAGTTTGGGTCGCGTAAAGTGGCGGCCTAGACTGCATTTTCTTATTAATTATAAAAAAAGAATAAATTAGCACTCGAGCCTTGACAGTGCTAACAACGAATGTTATAACAACATTAAAGAAAGAAATTTCCTTTAGAAATATGAGAAGGAGGAGTGTATATGAATATTAATAAGTTTACGCAAAAGTCAATGGAAAGTATTAATAATTGTGAGAAGCTAGCTTACGATTATTCCAATCAGGAAATTGATCAGGAACATTTGCTTTATTGCTTATTAACAGTTGAAGATAGCTTGATTAGTAACCTAATTGAGAAGATGGGAATAGATAAGGCAGGCTTTTTAGCAGCCGTTGAGGAATTGCTTAAGGCAAAGACTAAGGTCTCTGGAAATGTACAGTTATATGTCAGCGGTGACCTTAATAAAGTTTTAGTTAGCGCAGAGGATGAGGCTAAGAAGATGGGAGATGCTTACGTATCCGTTGAGCATTTATTTTTATCCGTAATCAAGTACGCTAATAAGGGCATTAAGGGCCTCTTTAAGACTTATGGAATTACAAGAGATGCCTTCCTTTCAGTGCTTGCAAGCGTTAGGGGTAATCAAAGCGTTAACACTGATAATCCTGAGGCAACTTATGACACCTTATCTAAGTACGCAAGAGACTTAGTGGAGGCAGCAGCCGATGGCAAGCTTGACCCAGTTATAGGTAGGGACAATGAGATTAGAAATGTAATTCGAATCCTTAGCCGTAAAACTAAGAATAATCCAGTGCTTATTGGAGAGCCAGGTGTAGGTAAAACTGCGGTAGTAGAAGGACTTGCACAGCGAATCGTTGCAGGAGATGTGCCAGAGGCACTTAAGAATAAAAAGATTTTCGCCCTTGATATGGGAGCTCTTGTGGCAGGTGCTAAGTATAGAGGTGAATTTGAAGAAAGATTAAAGGCAGTACTTGATGAGGTTAAAAACTCAGATGGTGAGATAGTGCTTTTCATCGATGAGATTCATACAATCGTTGGTGCTGGTAAGACAGAAGGCTCAATGGATGCAGGAAATATGCTAAAGCCTATGCTTGCTAGAGGCGAACTTCACTGTATTGGTGCCACAACTCTTGATGAGCACAGAGAATACATTGAAAAGGATCCTGCCCTAGAGCGTAGATTCCAGCCGGTTATGGTAGATGAGCCAACAGTAGAGGATACAATATCAATTCTTAGAGGACTTAAGGACAGATATGAGGTATTCCACGGAGTTAAGATTACAGATGGTGCCCTAGTTTCAGCAGCTATGCTTTCTAATAGATATATTAGTGAGAGATTCCTTCCAGATAAGGCCATTGACCTTGTGGATGAGGCTTGCGCTATGATAAAGACTGAGCTTGATTCTATGCCAGCAGAGCTTGATGAGCTTAAGCGTAAGGTTATGCAGCTTGAAATTGAAGAGGCAGCTCTAAAGAAGGAAACAGATAGACTTAGTATGGATAGATTAGCTAGTCTTCAGGGAGAGCTTGCTAGCCTACGAGATGAATTTAATGCAAAGAAGGCTAAATGGGATGCAGAAAAAGTATCTGTAGATTCTGTAAGTAAGATAAAGGAAGAGTTAGAAGAGGTTAATAAGGAATTACAGGCAGCACAGCGTGATTACGACCTAGAGAAGGCTGCTAAGTTACAGTATGGTAAGTTACCAGAGGTTAAGGCAAGACTAGAAGAAGCCGAAAAGAAGTTATCTGAAAGAGATTTAAGCCTTGTACATGAAGCAGTAACTGAGGAAGAGATTGCTAAGATAATTTCTCGTTGGACAGGAATTCCAGTAGCTAAGCTATCAGAAACAGAGAGAAATAAAACCCTTAATCTTGATAGAGAACTTCATAAGAGAGTTATAGGTCAGGATGAAGGTGTTTCCTTGGTAACAGAGGCTATTATTAGATCTAAGGCAGGAATCAAGGATCCATCAAAGCCTATTGGTTCCTTCCTATTCCTTGGACCTACTGGTGTTGGTAAGACAGAACTTGCAAAGGCTTTAGCAGAGAGCCTATTTGATGACGAGTCAAATATTGTAAGACTTGATATGTCCGAGTACATGGAGAAATACTCAGTGTCTAGACTTATTGGAGCGCCTCCTGGATATGTTGGATACGAGGAAGGCGGCCAGTTAACGGAGGCAGTAAGAAGAAAGCCTTATTCAGTAGTTTTATTTGATGAGGTGGAAAAGGCTCATCCTGACGTATTTAACGTACTCTTACAGGTACTTGATGATGGCCGTGTAACAGATTCTCTTGGTAGAACAGTAGATTTTAAGAACACAATTATTATTATGACAAGTAATATAGGTTCAGAATATCTACTTGAGGGAATTGATGAAAATGGACAGATAAAGGATGAGGCAAGACAGCTTGCAACAAATGATCTTCATGCACATTTTAGACCTGAGTTTATTAATAGACTTGATGAGATAATTATGTTTAAGCCTTTAACTAAGGATAATATTTCAGGTATTGTTAATCTCTTAATTAATGACCTTAATAAGCGACTTGCAGATAAGGAGCTAAAGATAGAATTAAGAGATGATGCTAAGGACTTTATTGTAGATAACGGATATGATCCTGCGTTTGGTGCAAGACCATTAAAGAGATATGTTCAAAAGACAGTAGAGACTTTAGTTGCTAAGTTAATTCTTGCAGGAGACTTAAACACAGGAGATACTATTGTTATTGAATGTGATGGAACTGGCCTTGTAGCAAGAAGAAAAATTTAGTGCTTATTTCCTAGATAAATAGCACTCTACAATAAAGATATAAAAACCGATAATATAGTTACAAGGGAATGTTTTGCGTATGAAACCTCTTGAATACTTGTACTTAAACCTGGTGGATTTTTAGAGGGTGTATCGAAATATTCTAGGGCGAAGCCTAGAAAAGCTGAGGCAGACCATGAGTTTGGTAAGTTATTACCTGTACAAAATGGTTAACCTCAGCTTTTTGTTTTTTTATTATACGAACTGATTTGACTTAATATCGTATTCGTAATCAATAAGCATTAGCTTATATTTTAAATCTGATTCTTTAATGTCAAATGCCTTGCAGAAATCATCAAGGCTTTGATAATTATCTCTAAGCTGTGTATTAACATAGCTAAGTAACATTACTGGATCCTTTGGCATATCTAACATATTCACCACCCTTTATAATTCTTATTTCTTTATATCAAAAATGTAATGCTTTGGCAAATGTTTCTTTGATAATTTACAAAAACTAAATACACTTGTCTTTATTTTACAAAAAATAATATATATTGTTGCTGAAAGATATTGAATTTAAGCATATTATTTGTTAAACTAATGAAAGATAATTAATTAACAATTTAATAGCTAGATATGAAATGAACCCAGAGAAGACTAGAAAGATAGGGGTTAGTCTACTTTAGGGGATTTCTTTAATGAATTTTTACGATGGAGGTAAAAAATGAAGAAATGGGTTTATTTATTCACAGAAGGTAAAGCAGACATGAAAAATCTTCTTGGTGGTAAGGGTGCAAACCTAGCTGAAATGACAAACATTGGTCTTCCAGTTCCACAGGGCTTTACAATCACCACTGAGGCTTGTACTCAGTACTACGAGGATGGCAGAGAAATCAATGAGGAAATTAGAGGTCAGATTGAAGAGTACATCCTTAAGATGGAAGAGATTACTGGAAAGAAGTTTGGAGATAAGGAAAATCCACTTCTAGTTTCAGTTCGCTCTGGTGCTAGAGCTTCAATGCCAGGTATGATGGATACAATACTTAATCTTGGACTTAACGAGGAGGTAGTCGAGGTAATTGCTCGTAAGTCAAACAATCCAAGATGGGCTTGGGACTGTTATAGAAGATTTATTCAAATGTATTCAGATGTTGTAATGGAAGTTGGTAAGAAGTATTTTGAAGAGCTTATTGACAAGATGAAGGAAAAGAGAGGGGTTAAGCTAGACGTTGATTTAACTGCCGAGGACCTAAAGGAACTTGCCGAGAGCTTTAAGAAAGAATACAAGGATAAGATAGGTTCAGATTTCCCAGATGATCCAAAGGAGCAGCTATTTGGCGCAATTAAGGCGGTATTTAGATCTTGGGATAATCCTAGAGCAAATGTATATAGAAGGGACAATGACATCCCTTATTCATGGGGAACTGCTGTAAATGTACAGTCCATGGCCTTTGGTAATATGGGTGATGACTGTGGTACTGGCGTTGCATTTACAAGAGACCCAGCAACAGGAGCTAAGGGTTTGTTTGGTGAGTTCTTAACTAATGCCCAGGGTGAGGATGTAGTTGCCGGTGTTCGTACACCAATGCATATTAGTGAGATGGAGGATAAGTTCCCAGAGGCCTTTAAGCAGTTTAAGGAAGTGTGCGAAATCCTTGAAAATCACTACAAGGACATGCAGGATATGGAATTTACAGTAGAGGCTGGAAAGCTCTACATGTTACAGACAAGAAATGGTAAGAGAACTGCACAGGCTGCCTTAAAGATAGCTTGTGATTTAGTAGATGAGGGTATGAGAACTGAGGAAGAGGCTGTGGCTATGATTGATCCAAGAAACCTTGACACACTTCTTCATCCACAATTTGATAAAAGTGCTCTTAAAAATGCTACACCAATTGGCAAGGGTCTTGGAGCCTCTCCTGGTGCTGCTTGCGGTAAGATTGTATTTAATGCTGAAACTGCCATTGAGTGGGCAGCTAAGGGTGAAAAGGTTGTACTTGTAAGACTTGAGACAAGTCCTGAGGATATTACAGGTATGAAGGCAGCAGAAGGAATTTTAACAGTACGTGGTGGTATGACAAGTCACGCTGCGGTAGTAGCTCGTGGTATGGGCGAGTGCTGCGTTTCAGGCTGTGGTGACATTACTATGGATGAAGCTAACAAGCGCTTCACACTTTCTGGCAAGGAATTCCACGAAGGCGACTTTATTAGTATTGATGGTAGCACAGGTAAGATCTATGATGGCGTGATTAAGACAGTGGATGCCACAATTGCCGGCGAGTTTGGAAGAATTATGGCATGGGCTGATAAATTTAGAAGACTTAAGGTTCGTACTAATGCAGATACTCCAGCTGATGCAAAGAAGGCCCGTGAGCTTGGTGCTGAGGGTATTGGACTTTGTAGAACTGAGCATATGTTCTTTGAAGAGGACAGAATTGCTGCCTTTAGAGAGATGATTGTTTCAGATTCAGTAGAGGAAAGAGAAGAGGCACTTGATAAGATTTTACCTTATCAGCAGCAGGATTTTGAAGGCTTATTTGAAGCACTTGAGGGAAATCCAGTAACTATTAGATTCCTTGACCCACCTCTTCATGAATTTGTTCCAACAGAAGAGGCTGATATAGAAAGGCTTGCTAAGGCTAAGGGTAAGTCTGTGGCTGAGATTAAGGCTATGATTGATTCTCTACATGAGTTTAACCCAATGATGGGTCATAGAGGTTGTAGACTTTCAGTTACATATCCTGAAATCGCTAAGATGCAGACAAAGGCTGTAATACGTGCAGCTATTAATGTACAGAAAAAACATGCGGATTGGAAAGTGGTTCCTGAAATCATGATTCCACTTATTAGTGATATCAAGGAATTTAAGTTCGTAAAAAGAATTGTTGTAAAGGTGGCAGATGAGGAGATTAAGGCAGCAGGCATTGACCTTAATTACGAGGTTGGTACTATGATTGAGATTCCTCGTGCAGCCCTTACAGCAGATGAGATAGCTAAGGAAGCTGATTTCTTCTGCTTTGGTACTAATGACTTAACTCAGATGACTTATGGCTTCTCAAGAGATGATGCTGGTAAGTTCTTAAATGCCTACTACGATCAGAAGATTTTTGAAAATGACCCATTTGCCCGCCTAGATAGAGAGGGTGTTGGTAAGCTTATGGACATGACACTTAAGCTTGGCAGACCAGTTAATCCAAAGCTTCACGTAGGTATTTGTGGCGAGCATGGTGGCGACCCATCATCAGTAGAGTTCTGTAATGAGATTGGACTTGATTATGTAAGCTGCTCACCATTTAGAGTGCCAATTGCAAGACTTGCGGCAGCACAGGCAGCTATTGCCGACAACAAAAAAATCTAAGTGAAATTAAAATATAAGAAAGCCCCGGTGCGTCGTACAGATAAAAATCTGAAGATAGACGCATGGGGGCTTTTTTGGTGCTTGATTAGAGCAATTTGGCCAGTAACTTAGAGGTTCAGAAAATCTTTATTATTTTGAAATTATAGTTAGCTACAACTAACAAAAAGAGTTATAATGTCAATATATATGGATAGAAGCGGAGGAATTTTGTATTTTGCCTTTATTCATATAGGCATATGCATCCTGCCGGTTGTTTTTAATGCAGGAATGGAAGCAACGGGCGATATTGTAGCATCTGTTGGTATGACGATCAGGGTTTTGAAAAGTGAACTTATTCCATTGTTAGCAGGTTTTGTGGTCTGCGATTTGTTTGTGATTATAGGATGGGTTGGCTTATGTTGTATTTGGTTTGTGCACTAACTCTTACAGATAAGGAAAGGCAGGCTGAATAAGTATGTATCATATAGAGAAAAACACAGTACAGGAGACGCTTATCATACCTTTGTATGGAAGAAAGGTTTGCTCGGAACACTTCCCAGATCTGTTCAAGGATCCGGAAGCAGAGCGTATATGTGGCATGTTGGATTATGACTTTGCGGAAAAGGGAAAAAAGATGGAAAGCGCAGCAGGTCTCTTTGGAGCGCTGGAGGTTGCACAAAGGCAGTATGACCTTGCATGGGAAGTAAAGGATTATTTAAAGAAAAATCCAGATGCCGCAGTGGTCAATCTCGGATGCGGACTTGATGATACCTTTCGTAGGTGCGACAACGGAAAGTGTAGAGGATATAACATCGATATGTCGGATGTAATTGCTGTTAGAAATGAGCTTCTTCCGGAAAATGACAGAGAAAGAAATCTTGCTTTTGACCTTAACGACGAGACCTGGATGGATGAGATTGATTGCAGCAATGGTGCGGTCTTATTTGCATCCGGTGTGTTTTATTATTTTAAGACAGAGGATGTGAAGGCGTTATTTCAAAAGATGGCAAAGAGATTTCCGGGAGCCGTTCTTGTTTTTGACAGTTGTAACAGGCGTGGAGCAAAAATGATGACAAAAACCTGGCTTAAGGAAGCCGGGATATCTGATGTTGGCGCTTTTTTCTCATTAGAGGATAAGGATGAGATTAGAAATTGGTCCGGTGATTTTGCAGATGTGTCAGCAAAGAGCTATATGCGTGGATATAGGGATATATATAAAGATGTCAGCTTGTTTCATAGGTTGATGATCAAATTCTGCGATGGATTTGTTAAGATGCAGATCATAAAAATAACTTTTAAGTAAATGCCTGCTGCATTTTGTTTTTCTTTTGCAGAAGAATCTGTATTGAACAAAAATGCGGAATCCGCAAAAATGTCGATTAGAATATTGAATAAGCTATTCCTATGATGTATAATTCTATTGAACAAAAATGCGGATTCCGCATTTTTGTTCAATAAGCAATGAGGTGGAACAATATGGAAATACGCAGAGATATATATTTGAATAAGCTTATTTCAAAAAAGCATAACGGACTAATTAAGGTTGTAACAGGTATGCGAAGATGTGGAAAATCATACCTTTTATTTAATCTTTTTAAAGAGTATCTGGTAAATGAAGGAGTTAATGAAAACCATATTATTGAGATTGCATTTGACTCTTTTGAGAATAGAAAGTATCGAGATCCTGAAGTTTTATTTCCATATCTAATGGAAAAAATCGCTGATAATGAAATGTATTATGTTTTATTAGATGAAGTTCAGATGCTCGATGATTTTGAATCAGTTCTTAATAGTCTCGGAAGAAAGAAAAATGTGGATGTATATGTAACGGGAAGTAATGCCAAGTTTCTGTCAAAAGATATTATTACTGAATTTCGTGGACGTGGTGATGAAGTTCATATGTATCCGTTAACATATAGTGAATTTATGAGTGTATATGACGGAGACAAACAGGAAGGCTGGAGAGATTATGTGCTGTTCGGTGGAATACCGCTTGTGCTAGGCTTTGAAACGGCTGATCAAAAATCTGATTTTTTAAAATCTCTATTTGAGGAAACCTACATTTCTGATATTACAGGAAGGAATAATATACGAAATAAGGCAGAGTTAGAAGAACTTCTGAACATTTTATCCTCAGCAATTGGATCGCTTACGAATCCAAATAAGTTATCTGCGACATTTAAAAGTGTAAAAAACAAGACTATAAGCAAAGATACCATAATCAAATATATAGATTACCTTAAAGATTCATTTCTTATTGATAGTGCAATGCGATATGATATCAAGGGTAAAAAATACATTAAAACTCCATCGAAGTATTATTTTACCGATTTGGGACTTAGAAATGCGAGACTTAATTTTAGACAGGTTGAGGAGACTCATGCAATGGAAAACATTATATTCAATGAATTAAAAGTTCGTGGATATAATGTGGACGTTGGTGTTGTTGTGATGAATGAAGTTGACAAAAATGGTAAGAAGATTCGAAAACAGTTGGAAGTGGATTTTGTCTGCAACAAAGGTTCAAAGAGATTTTATATTCAATCAGCCTATGCGCTGCCTGATAAGGAAAAGATGGAACAGGAACAGCGTTCATTAGTGAATATAGGCGATGGATTTAAAAAAATTATTATTACAAAGGATGCTGTGGCACCGCTTTATAATGATGAAGGCATATTGGTAATGAGTGTTTATGATTTTCTTCTAAATCCAGATAGCATGGAAATCTAAATGAATATTAAAACTTAGCGTCAGCTCAGGATTAGATTAATCCTGATGCTGGCGTTTTTCTTTTGCAGAAGAATCTATATTGAACAAAAATGCGGAATCCGCATTTTTGTCGATTAGAGATTGAATAAGTTATTCTTATGATTTATGGAAGCTATCAAAGGACTGAATTCAGCAGAGGATGAATATTTATTAGAGAGCTGTCCAAAAGGGCGTGGTGAATCTATCGGACATCTCGGTTATCAGGGATGGGCTTTCTATCTGGCAAGGAGATATCACAAGACTTTTGCTTTTTCGCTACAAAAATCTAAAATTGTAGCGAAAGAGGTTGATTGCATGGATGAAGAAAATATCCTTGATAAGCTACTTTTTTTGAAAATTTTTAGATGTAACCATTGACATTACATCAAAACGATGTTATATTAACAATGTCAGATGAAACCACCACGGTTACATCAATGGACTTTTTAACATTCGAGGATAATTACCTCGCAGGGCAGGGCCCAGAAAGGAAAATAATTATGACAAATAAGGAAAAAGCATTAGCACTCATCGGAACATTCGTATCAGGAGATACAGCAAAGGCAAAGGAACTTCTTGCAACAGGTTATATTCAGCATAACCTTGCATTTGGTACAGGAGCAGATGCATTTGTGGCAGCAGTTGAAGGACTTGCACAGGCACCTGTAAAAACAACAGTTAATAACATTCGCGCATTTGAGGATGGAGATAAGGTTTTCCTTCAGACAGTATATAATTTTGCAGGAGCAGGAGAGCAGGTCGGATTCGATGTTTTCAGATTCGATGAAGACGGTAAGATTGCAGAGCACTGGGATAATTTAGCAGACAAGGCAGCTCCTAATCCTTCAGGACATACTCAGATTGATGGAACTCTTGAGAAGAAAAATGTAGATAAGGAAGAGACACGTAAGCTTGTTGCTGGATTTGTAGGCGATGTACTTCGTGGGGAGAATCCTGACAAGCTCACTTCTTACTTCGATGGAGATAAATATTTTCAGCATAATACTTCAATTGCAGATGGTCTTTCAGGCCTTGGAGCTGCACTTGAAGCTATGGCTAAGCAGGGAATCTCAATGGTTTATAACAAGACTCATATGGTTCTTGCAGATGGAGATTATGCACTTGCTTGCTCAGAAGGAACATTTGGTGGTGTAGCTACAACTTATTATGATTTGTTCCGTGTTGAGAACGGATTTATCGCAGAGCACTGGGATGTAATGGAGACATTAGCTGATAAGTCTACATGGGCTAATGATAACGGAAAGTTCTAATGTAACCATTGCAATTACATTTGCTACGAAGTAAAATGATGACAGGAGGGCGCAAATCGCCCAGTGGACGATTGTTTAGCGCCGAACGAAATGGAATGGAGAGATTAAAAATGCAGATATCAAGTAGATTTACGGTTGCACTTCATATTTTTACATGTGTGGATACATTTAAAGATGAACACAAGGTAACGAGCGATTTTCTTGCAGCCAGTATAAATACGAATCCTGTCATCATTAGAAAGATACTTACTCAGCTAAAAAACGCAGGGTTAATAAATGTTATCAGAGGAACAGGCGGAATAGAGCTTACAAGAGATCTTAAAGATATAACTTTTTATGATGTGTATCAGGCAATAGAGCCTTTGGAGGATGGAAATCTATTCAGATTTCATGAATCGCCAAATCCAGAGTGCCCTGTTGGTAGGAATATCCATACACTTTTGGATGATAAGTTGAAAAGCATCCAGGAAGCGATGGAATCAGAGATGAAAAAATACACTCTTAATGATTTAAGATCCGGAATGCAGGAACTGCTGGCAAAAGAAGCTTAAATGTGAGACTCTGAGGTGTTTACTTCAGGGTCTTTTTTATGATATAGGAACATTGTCTGCACTGTGGTAATTGTTTGAATACCTGTCCTGCCGGGGCAGTAGTTAGGAGATGAATGCTATGCATAAGAATAGAACACAGGACGAACGTCTTGACTATCTTGTAGAAGAGTTCAAGGCAGATTCAGATGAATATAAGGATTTACAGACTCCAAATAATACGGAAGATAAAAGACGAATCTTAAGGTCGCTTATGAATATCCGTATGCCAAAAGAATTGTCCGCTGAAGTAATGAAAGTACAGGATGAATATTTATTAGAAAGAGCGACTGAAAAGGGTGTGGTGAATTTATCAGACATCCCGGTTATCAGGGATGGACTTTCAATCTGGCAAGGAGATATCACAAGACTATCAGTGGATGCTATTGTTAATGCCGCTAATTCGCAGATGCTTGGTTGTTTTGTCCCGATGCATACTTGCATAGATAACTGTATCCATACTTTTGCAGGAGTGCAGCTGAGAGCCGAGTGCAACAGGCAGATGAATGAACTACGAATCAGATTCGGAAGTGATTATGAGCAGCCCACCGCCGTTCCAATGCTTACTGAAGCGTATAATCTTCCGGCAAAGAAAGTTATTCATATAGTAGGTCCAATCGTACAGTACCGTCTTACTCCTGAATTGGAAAAGGATTTGGAGAACTGCTATAGAAACACTTTGGATATGTGTGCCAAAAATGGACTGAAGAGCGTTGCTTTTTGCTGTATTTCAACGGGGGTATTTCATTTTCCTAACAAGAAAGCTGCCGAGATTACGGTTAAGACTGTAACAGAGTGGCTTAGTGAAAATCCTGGTAAGGTAGAAAGGGTGATATTTAATGTTTTCAAAGATGAAGATAAGGCCATTTATGAAAAACTTATGTAAGGGAAGCAAAGAAGAGCAGATAAGCCGACTGAAAAAAGAGATTAATGAAGCAGATGCAATTATTATAGGTGCGGGTGCAGGATTATCAACATCAGCAGGGTTTACTTATAGTGGAGAGCGTTTTGAAAAATATTTCTATGACTTTGCCAAAAGATTTGGAATAAGAGATTTGTATTCAGGTGGATTCTATCCGTTTCCAAGCGAAGAAATCCGCTGGGCTTGGTGGGCAAGACATATTTATTTTAATAGATATATTGATGCTCCAAAGCCGGTGTATAGGGATCTTCTTAAGATGGTTTCTGACAAAGATTATTTTGTCATCACAACAAATGTAGATCACCAGTTTCAAAGAGCAGGTTTTGACAAGAAAAGACTATTCTATACTCAGGGTGATTATGGTTTATTTCAGAGCGTGAATCCTGCTATCCAGAAAACCTTTGATAATGAAGAGTGGGTAATGAAAGCGATGGAAGCACAAGGTTTTGTAAGAGATGATCAGGGAGTTTTTCAGCTACCGGTTGATGGTAAGTTATTGATGGAAATTCCTTCTGAGTTGATTCCAAAGTGCCCTGATGACGGCTCTGATATGACTATGAATTTGAGAGCGGATGATTCATTTGTGGAAGATGAAGGATGGCATAGGGCATCTGCGGCATATTCTGATTTTATTCGCAGACATGAGAATCTCCATGTTCTTTATCTTGAATTGGGCGTAGGAGCTAATACACCTGTAATAATAAAGTATCCCTTCTGGCAGATGACATTTGCAAATGAAAAGTCAGTATATGCCTGCGTGAATTTCGGTGAAAGCTACTGCCCGGAGGAAATTGCAGATAGAAGTATATGTATTGATGGTGATATTGCAAGCATATTACAAGAGTCATGACCGACATTGTCTCGTTTGACCGACCTGGTGTAGGTGATTCGGATGTAGTTTCATATTATTCAATGGAGAGTTTTCTGCAGAACGTATACGATGTAAGGACAGTGGAAGTTTATTACAATACTTTCTCTTAGATTTAAAGGATTCTCCAGATTCTATTTTAAACAGATGGCAAAAAGCATTACTGGGAACTATGAGAAACAAGAAGACACGACTATACCAATGTCCTTTGTAGACTATCTTAAATCGGCTTATATGGTGAAGAGTATTCATGTGATAAAAATTCAAACAGGACATGGAGCAGGATGTACTAAAAAATATTATCTTTTTTAGAATATAAGATGTGATAACCTTATAAGGTATTTTAAATTAACAATTGGAGTTTGAAGAAAATGAAATTATTATATGGGCTTTTATTCTTAATAACAGGTTGTGCTTGTGCATTTGTATCATGTCGTCAATTATATAGGATTATAAGGTTGAAGCTGTTTGGAAACAACTGTACAGCGAAAATCGTTGATTTTTATGAGGGACACTACAGAAATTATAAATTACACTCTAAGCGATTTAATAGAGTTACAGCATATCCTATCGTTCAATTTCGTACGGAAAAGGGGAAAACTATAAAAACAATGACGTTGAATTCAATCAAAGATATGCGCGAAAAAAAGTGGAATGCTGTTCGTGATAATTATTTAGGGCAAGAAATTGATATTAGTTATATTGATGAATATCCATGGACTTTTAATTATCCGCAAGGTGTGGCTAAAATGAATGTATTATGCATGCATAATAGGTGGTTTAAGCCTTTTATTGGATGGATTTTTGTTTTAATACTTTCGTTGCTTATTTTATTTTTTGCAGTTCCAAGTTTAATTAGATAACAATACTATACTTGCATCAAAACTGAAAGGAATGGTGCAATTGATATTGTAGATGGAAAAGATGAATGGCATAAGAGAAGCAATGCATGAACATTATGAAGGTGGATGTTTTGGTTTATGAGCAATGTCTTTGGGAGGAGCAGGTGTTGAAAATGAAGTGCCAGAGCCAGCATTTGCTTATAGTAAGCCTGTATCAAGGCTTATGCAATGGCCTTGCCAGATAAAACGTCTTTCTACGTAACCCTGATCGGATGCCCGAAGCTGGATGATATAGACTATACAGATAAGCTTACAGAGATAATTGAAGAAAATGATATAAAGAGTGTCACTATTGTATGAATGGAGGTTCCGTGTTGCAGTGGACTCCAGAGGGCAGCAGAGAATGCTCTAAGAAACAGTGGAAAGTTTATTTTGTGGCAGGTCGTAACTATATCACGTAATGGAGAAATATTGGATTGAGGGTGATTTAACGGTGCTATTATTATCATAGACAAGTGAGAGGTAAACAAAAGCCACTCATTTGTTTTTTTTGCAGAAGAAGTTGGTGGCAATCATCCGAAGCCGTGAAATTAGTGTATGCTTGTTTCTGCAGGCGAAGTCATAGCTTAAAGCCATTCACGCTAAAGGATTTATTTCAGTTTCTTGGAAAAGAAACCATCGACATGTACAACATCGTCGAAAACAGGGGTAATAATCCTTCCTACTCCATGAATTATCAGAAGAGTGATAAGAATCTCATGACCGTGGATGAAATCGCAGTAATGGATGGTGATAAGGTATCATGCAGCTTCGAGGTGTACGTCCATTTTTGTCGGACAAATATGATGTCACCCAGCATCCACTTTATAAAGAGACTGGCGAGTATGATGAGAGAAATAAGTTTGATATCCAACAGTTTGCGCATCAGACACTAAAAGTCAGAGCTGGAGAGGCTTTTGATGTTGTAAAACTATAGAAAAAATCCCCTCTTCTCCTTGAATATTTGGTATAATGATAGGTATGATGAAAAAAGAGAAGAGGAAATTTCATTTTTTGGAGTACATATTTTGGTACAGCTAATATGTTAGTATTAGTACAACTAAAATAGTTTATAAATAAAATATGGAGGTTTTTATGGCATCGGATTATAAAATTGGTTCATTTAATATTCAAAAGCTTGGAAGAAATTCTATGTTGAAAAAAGATATCAAAAACATAGCCGAAATAATCACAGGAAATAAGATGGATGTAGTGGCTTTGCAGGAGATATCTGGTAAAGAACCATTAAAAGAAATAATGAAGGCATTGGATGGAGCAATCATTTCTGAAGGGGTAAGTTCTTCCAATAATGCGCGAGACTCTTATTGTTATGAGACTAGAAATTGGGCGAGCTGTTGGGCAAAACCAATTTCTCAAATTGGAGGGAAAAGTGCAGAAGAGGGATATGCTTTTATTTGGAACAAACGACGACTTGAATTACCGGTAAATAAGAGGGGTGATGTAAGTTATCCGGACATCTATTTGAATGGTGGAAAGGTAATCCGTCCTCCGTTTTATGGAAGATTCTTAATTAAGAGTTGTAATGCTGAAATACGTTTGATTAATACACATATTGTTTTTCGTAAGACTCCGGTGGAGGATGATGAATTGGAAGATAATCGTTCTGCTGCAAGTGATTACGAGGAGCGAATTAAGGAATACAAGGTCTTGGCAAATGAAATATATCAGCGTGTTTACGCAGGTAGTATTGGAACAAGACAAGTGCTGACGTTTATTCTTGGTGATTATAACATGTGCCTGGAAGGTTCTAATTCATCTGATTTGAAAGCAATTATGCCAAAAGATATTCAGCGGTTAGAATATGGAAAGCATGTAATAAAGACTATTCAAAATCAGAAGACAACCATTAGAAGTAGGTCAAAAAGTAATCCAAATGGTGCGTACATAGGCGAGGAAAATCTTGCGAATAATTATGACCATTTTTCTTACGAGGAGAAGTTAGAGGACAGCATTGATATCGAGGGACATAGAATTGATGCTGAAGGAACCTATCGTGATAAGTTTCAACAGGTGGTGGATAATGATGGTAATCCAGTAAAGAATGAGTTTGAAGCATATAGGATGCTCGTATCAGATCATTTACCTATTATGATGACAGTAGCTATATCGAAAGGATAGAGAGGGAGGACTTATAAAGATGGGATTTTTCGATAAAAAGCAGAAATTAGATATATTGGAAAAAACTCAGTATAACTTAGAACAAACACAAGCAAATTTGGCTCAAATACAAAATGCATTAGTATCTTCAAATGGAACTACAGTTGCAGTAACCGACAATACTGAATCAACAGATGCAGTGATGGAGCTAGATCCTGATACTCGTGCAATCATGGCCGCTTATGCCTTGAATTTATGTACCGTTTCTGTAACACAGATTATTGATTATCAAGATTTGAATATCATGGAACAAGAGTATGACATGATATTGAATAATCTTAATCTGCAGAACATGCCTAATGATGATGCTCTTCTAGACATTTTAAAGCAGATACTCAATACGGTAACTTTCTTTAGAATAGATCAGAAAGAAAGAGAATTTGTTGAACGTGATTATCAGCAGAAGATGAAAAATGCTGTATGGTCTGCGGTGCCAAATGTGGGGGCATTAATTGCAACCGGATTAAGTCAAGGCCCAGCAATGATGGCGGTGAGTTTGGCGGCAACGGTTGGTACGGCATATATGAATTATAGAAAGCAGAAGGCTGATAATTCTTTAGCATTTGATAGAGAAATGTGGCAGTTAGAAAGATCTGCAATAGAGCAGTTGGATGGCTTAAAGAGAGAACTTTTTGATACAGCCTGGAGATTATCTAAACACTATGGTTTCGAAGATAAATTACGTCTATCTGAAAGACAAATTCATCAATATAATCAAATATTAATGGATACAGATGATGAGCGCAGATATGATCGTTTAGAAGTTATTGCGGATAACTTTAGAGCGTATCCTCCATTTTGGTATCAGTATGGTCACACAGCTACTTTGATTGCATTAGGTCTTCAGCACCGTATTTTAGATAATCGATTAGCTATTGAGGATCTGAAGAAAAATCAGAAATCGGATAAAAACTTTAATGAAACGCTTGAAACCGCAAAAATAGAACTTGCATCATTAGAAGAGGCTGAGAAAAAGTATAGGGCAAAGGCAAAGGAACATTTTGAGTATTTCCAAAAGCTGAATAGATATGGATTGCTTAGAGAAGACAAGATGGTTTCTATGTGTAATTTGGAATACGTCGATTTGCTATTGCAAGATGAAAATTATAATAAGGAACATATCTTAAATCTTATTCAACAAGCAATCGATAAGGCTGGAAGCGTACTTGAAATAGTCCAGTTATGCGTGTTTGCTTATATGAAATTAGGTGAAGCAGCTAAAGCTGAGAAGTACCTTAAAATGTTAGTTAACGAACATTACAATCAAATAATGAATGCGCAGATTTTAAGTAGCTTATATGTATATGACTTCTTTAGCAATGAAGGATATGGGGAATCGCTTGCAAATTATAATGTTCTCTGTAAGCGTGTTCCAAAACAGTATCTGTTTCCGATGCCGAAGAAACCAACTGCAAGAAAATCATTATTGGAAAAACAGTTTATATATGTTCAAAAAACAGCGCTGCTTAAAAAGTATGAGTATGTTTTAAACAATCTGACAAGAACATATGCTAATAGATTTAATAGATGTCTGCCATTACCAGAAGGATTAAACTTGGATGATGAGTTATTTAACGATTCGTATGAAAGCCGATTGGCTCTTTGGAATCGAATTTCTGGCAGATTAATGAGTTATGATGGTTCTTATAAAGAGGAATTAGCACAAACAGATTTACTGATGGAATATATGAAGGTTCTTCAAGATTATTTCTATGAAGTTGTTACTTTGGTAGAAGAAGAGAACAGTGCGTATTATAGAGAATACTATCAGCAATTGAAAGAAGATATTCTATCTCCTATATCAGAAAATACGGACGAAATAACCGAGTTTAGAGCATCGCTTCTTGAGTCAGATGAAGACATACTCGAGAGTTTAGAACATGTATTTAATAAATATACGTTTATGTTTTTTGTTGGAGATATGCTTAGTTCCCTTACATCCATTATTACTGATAAAGTGACAAGAATGGAGGGAATGAATGATATTGCAGCAGATGAGGCAAGACTAATGCAGTTTTGTCAGAAAAACAGTATTCCAACTCCAACTGAGCAGTATATTCATGATACGACAAGTAATATGATTGATGCCGGAACAGATTTCTTAGTTGAACAATTACTTGGAAATGATGAATATGAAAGATTGAAAAAGAGAACAGAGTTAAGAAGTGGAATTCTTGAGTTGATTACTGATTATTGCAATGAGTATAAAATCATCATTAGAAGTAACAAATCAAGGTTATTTATCCGAGAGCAGGATGATGCTCGCCTAAATGAGTATTTCAAGAAAATAAAAGGAAAGCCATATAATAAGACCGACGTATTAGCAGTCATTGAAGAACATGGATTATGGGAAGTGTTCAATTATAAAGATTTATGGCTTACAACAGACGGAGTTGTGATTGTTGAATCTGATAATTATGGAGCTGTTTGTACACCTTATGAGAGAATTGTTAAGGAAGGCAATGAAATCAAGTGTGGAAACAAACGATACAATAATGAGGATGACGTAAATATGTTCTTATTATGGCAGCTAATTGTAGATATTGAAGAATACATTGAACAGAACAATCCGAAGAAACTCGAATTAGAGGTGTCATTATCAGATAATTGCTTTGAAGTAATTGAAGAAAAAGATAATCCAATGCTGTATTTATCCTATTATGCAGCTGATGAAGACGAAGAAGTAGAAGAATAATCTAATATTACATAGACCAGTACCTCTGGGGACGCCCAGATTCGTACTGGTCTATTATTATGCCCATTTTTAGAGCAAGGAGTGGACATGAGCCGAAACTATTAATCTATTAAGTCACAGGTAATGAAGCATGTTATACCCGATTTGTTGGAACAATAATCGAGAAAGGAAAAGCATAATCTAGATAGCAGAGAAGTAGCGTAGAATATAGCTGTTTTAAGGTAAGACGAATCACAGAGTGGAAATCTGGGATAGCAAAGCGTATAGGCATCGAAATAAGGATGTGTGTGTAGTTATTGGACTGGTCTCACAGGGGTGGGGCTGGACGTGCTTTATAAATAAACATGTCTAAAAATATTGACAAATTTATAGACTAGGAATAATATGTCTATAAATAAGAGGCAATAAATAGACATGACATATTATCAGGAGGAGAAGCATGGACGAGCAACTTTCATTATTTGATGTAGTAGAAGGATTTAGTGTTATCAATGGCGAGAAAGATAATAACGATGAGCCTAATAATCAGATTAAATGTTATCGCACAGAACTAAAGGATGTTGAGTATAGAACGGTAGAGGATTTATTTGCAGGATTTAATACAATTAAGGCAATTACATTTTCCTATGATATAGGATTCATAGATTCTATTATGCAGCAGTTTGATTATGGCGAAATTATATTAGGGGCAAACTTTATTGTTGAGAAAGATGATAAACTGAATAATTTTATGGCAGAAGTATATACCAATGCATATGAAGCAGGAAAAGTGATTAAGTCGCATAAAAGATTAGCAGAAATGCTAAGAGATGGTGATGTCGAATTTCATACGCCTCTATACATTTTGGATCATCGTAAAATATATCTTTTAAAAGCCGATGACGGGAGAACTCGTGTAATCACGGCTTCAGCTAACATGTCTAGAAGCGCATGGAATAATGAACACATGGAGTTCTATAACTATGATGATTCTCTATATTGTTATGAAGAATATTTACATGACTTTGAAGTAATGTGGCAAGATTCTCAGGACATTCCATATGATGTTATATCTGCAAAAAAAGAAAATGATCTTATTGATGGAAATCCTGTTTTAAAGGAAGTAAAAGAGAAGGGACGTACTATTGTACTTCAGCAACAAGAAGATGTTTGTGAAATTGATAATGTCAAATATTTTATAGATCATAAAAAGATTAACAGTGAATATAAAGCTATTATTGATGGAGTAAATCCAAAAGCGAAGAATGGCTTTATAGAAATCATTCCAAAGACACTTGAAAAAATAGAGCATAATTATAAAAAGTTTCTATGTAAAACAATGAAGGTTAATAATGTTTCAAAACCATATCCTTCTCTTGAATTTAATTATGCGGATAAGCAAGCGACTATAGATGGTAATCTTTTGAACCTTAATCCTTCAGAGGAAGAAGTAAAAAAAGATATTGATGAGCTGCTTGGAATGTATGAAAACTATAATGAATTTGTTGGAAACAGCAAGAAGCTGAAAGAAACACATTTTAAGATGATGAATGCTATTTTTTGTTCACCATTCAACGCCAAGCTACGTTGTACAGCTATGCTTAGAGGTATCAAGGCGGCTACTGATAGCTTGCCATTATTCCTACTAGCAGCATCAAGTGAGGCTGATAGTGGAAAGACTTTTGCGGTAAGAGCTGCGCTTAAAATGATGACAGGTGAAGACTTGAATATCATGAACAAAGCATCGTGTAAAAAAGAAGATATAAAAGCGGCCCAACTAGCATGCAAAGGAATTCCATTCTTTATTGATGAGTTAGATAATAGATTTCTTTCAACGATAAAAGATATTATTAAATTTCCATCTACGTGTGAAGAAAATCAGCTTGAAAATCAGCCAATGATTATTTTTGCAAGTAATGACGTTATTGAGCCGGATACTATTTTAAGAAAGAGAATGGTATTTTTGCGTTTTGATGGTGGACTGCCTAGTGACATTGATTTGAGTGCGACAAAAGGAAAAGGGGAAGGCATTATTCGGAGATTAGGAACAGGTCTATATCGTGAGTATCTCCGCAGAATGTTAGACTCAGTCACCGAAATCTTGGAATATATGATACATGAAAAGAATATTCCTGATTCATATTATCCTGACCTTATGGAGATATCTTCTAAAACGCTTCTTAATATACTAAGTGATTATGGATATGACATTCCAGAATACTTTAAAGTACTTACTTGGAGAGATGATTATTCACCTAATGCCAACTGTATTTCCGAGGATTCGATTGAGGATATTAATCAGTTATATCAACATAATAGAAGAGCATTTACTGTAGAAAAAGAATTTGTAACGATAGAACTCGGGTCAGACAAAGGCAGCCAAAAGCGATGTGAAAACTGGAAAAATACATTGCCAAATGAGCTTAGGCCAGTGTACCAAAAACTTCGTGATTGTAGTAAAATTACTCTTGATAGAAAAGAATTAGAAAAACGTTTAGGGTATAAGCTTGGTTCTTTCCCATTCTTTAGGAGATAACAGATGAAAATATATCAATATGCAGATTCAACAGAGGATTTACAGCAGTTTTTGACTCCAGTGAGCATACTTAATATGCAAGAGCAAATGAAGCATATGAACTCATTTCAGAATACAATGGAATTAGATATCCTTGGATACCATTTACCAATTATGGTAGTGAATACTGTGGAGAATAGACGGAGTTTTAGAAGTTTTGAACTCTTAAAAAGTAACTGTGAATATGGTGATGTTATTGCAGTTACCTCTGTAAAAGCTCTCGGATTGAATGAAAAAGATATTGTTGCGCAGTTGGATTGGTTTATAGAGCGTAACATTCCTCTTATAATATGCGATACTCCATCAACCTATGAATATGGGTTGGCAAATTCTGTAAATAGGGCGGTTCTTTCTACAATTAGGCAGTCATTAGTGGAAGTGAATAATATAGTTCTTAAGCCTAATAAGCACAATGCTGGTAGACCTAGTATGAAGTATCCTGAAAATTGGGAAGAGTTGTATGAGCAATGGGAAAATAAGAATATTACGTCTAAGGAGTTTATGGAAAAAGCTAATTTAAAGAAGGCTACTTTCTACAATTTATTATCAGATTACAAGAAGAACTTGGAACTACGTGATGAATTAAATCAAAAAATGGCATAGAAGTAAGCTGGCTGATTGTAGAACGAGTCTCTGATTAACTATGCTGACTCATGCAGTGGTGCGGCATATAAAACGTTTGTGGATACAGGACATACGCAAATTTTTTCTTGTTTATCATATTTAGAAGGTATTGCTATTGCATCGTGTGAACAAGAATTGATTCTTCAAGCATTGCAATATCAGGATAAAATTATAGGCTATTTCGAAGATGATAATGAGCTTGAAATTCTATATAAACGTGTTGAAAACTTTAGTCTCATATAGACAAAACATTTTGTGAAAGCTCAGGGCGATATATCCGCTGTTTAATACGTCGCCTGTTGTAGATATTATTTCTTTAATCGTTGAAAATCAGGATGTGGTTAAAATGCAGTAGAAGTTAGATTATATGAATTTTTAATCATGTCGAGCAATCGTCATATATCAGCCGTGAGCAGATGTACTGTCAGTATGATGGACAGACCTATTATCCAAAGGAGTGTCACTATTGTACGAATGGAGGTTCCGTGTTGTGGAGGACTCCAGAGGGCAGCAGAGAATGCTCTAAGAAACAGTGGAAAGTTTATTCCGTGGCAGGTTGTAACTATATCACGTAATGGAAAAATATTGGATTGATGGAGATTTAACGGTGCTATTATTATCATAGGCAAGTGAGAGGTAAACAAAAGCCACTCACTTGTTTTTCTTTTGCAGAGGAATAGGAAGCAAATTTAAGCGTCACAGGATGACCAACCCTCTCGGTCGTGTTTGGCGCTTTTTTGTTGTCCGAAACCGGAAAGTGCGCCGGTGTTTCTATTCAGAATCGGGTGGTTCAGGTTCAGGTAAAACGAGTTTTTTTACAATGGTTTGATATTGAAAAGTATCTTATAAAGAAAGCTTGTCTTTTATCCAGATGATGAATATGAAGTATTTGAGGTTGATAAGAACTGATGCCTTGATTAAAATATTATTGATAATTTTTATTTCGATAAAAATTAGTCTCCAAACCTGAGAGGCAATAAGTGCATGGATAATCTGATTTTTAGATTCAGCTAAGAAGGTGACAGAATTGTCAGCTATCTGGTGCGTGGTTGCTGTTACGGAATTCAGGTAGAAAGGAGATAATAGTCATGGCAAAAGGTGTATCATCTAAGACACACAGTCAAAAAGAATTGGATAATTAAGCTAATCAGCATAATCCAAACAACAAGGCCTACAAGGCAAGAGTTGCTAATGAATAGGCGACTAGGAAACAGTCCAAGAAAGCATTGGCAAATTAAGCTAAGAAGCGTGCAAAACGCCAAGCTGAATTCGAGGCGGAACATGGTGTCATGTATCCGCTTGATTGGATGTGTTACAGCAATCCATATGATTTTGACTAGATTTTATTCATGAAAGCAAAAGGACATCAATCTATGTACCGACCTCCCATCGTTAGATTTTTAGGCCTGATTTTTTGGGGGGGTCGGTACATAGATGCAGATCCCCAAGGGTGCTTTTTGTTATGTCGAAATGTGGATAAGTAGTATGCCGGACATACCCGAAAGGGAGCGTTCTCTGCCTTCCTTCTTCCGCTTCCTCCTTAGAAAGAAAAACGAAAAGAAAGAAGCAAAGAAAAGATAAAAGAAAGATATACCCCTATTATCATCATCCATCCTATCCTATCCCATCCGTCCGTCTCCCATCGGGGAACGGCTGCGCACGTTCCCCTAAGAGGGAGACGGGAAATACGCGCGCGTGAGCGCGAGAGGAGCCAAACAGAGAATGAAGCTAACACGATATGAGCAGGAGACCATAGTGAACTTTAATGCCGAAGAACCAGATGCGATAGTTTACACCCGTGATAAGGCTGTTATGAGACAACTTGATACGCTAGTTACCGAGTATCCCGATATCTTTAAATACATAGGCGAAACAGATATCGACAAGACCTATTCAATGTCTAAATCACGCATTAGTTACAGCAAGCCCAGAAGGATATCTGAGGTTAAGAGACAGCAGGCAAGAGGTGCTATGAATAAAATTAATTTAGGTGGATAAATATATTGCAAATGTTCCCCCCAAAAGATATACTTAAATTTAGAGGATTGCAATTATGGATAAAGAACTTAAGGCGTACTCAATGAGCATTCGAGTTAGTGAAGATGAACTTGAGAAACTTAAACAGGCTGCTAGATTAGAATCATATGCATCCTATAGTAAGTTCATACGAAGAACGGCATTGATAGAAGCTGAAAAAGTGATAAAGAAAAGCGAAAAGAATTAAAAGTAAAGTTGGAGGTAACTATGGATTATACATTAACTATTTCTCAAAAAAAAGATATAGAAAAATATATCGAAAGCCAGAAGGTCAAGGCTGTTGAGAAGTTCGAGTTCGCAAGTCGTGTTGTGAAGTATTCTGCATCTATATCAGGAAAAAAGATTAATAAGATAAAAGGAGATGAAGAAATCACAAGAGCTTGTCTTCTTACAAAACTGGGAAATGAATATGGATATAATCTCGACAAGATTGAGATTGAACATGTGTATACCGCCGGAAGACCGCGTACCAATACAAGTATTATTGATTTGGTTGTTCGTGACAACAATGGAGATGCTTTTTTATTTATAGAATTAAAGTCTCCTAAGGATTATGCAAATGGGGATAGAGAAAACATTATAGAAGAGCAGCTATTTAAAGTGGCAGCTATGGAGCAAGCTGAAGGACGAAGGGTAAAGTATCTAATGCTTTATACAATCGCTATGCATGGAAAGAATGTTGATGACGAGTGCATAATTATTGATCATGAAAAATATCCGACATTTAAGGATTGGGAGCCTGTTAAAGAATATGGAAATGTAATTCCGAAGAAATATGGTAAGGCACAAAAGATTCCATATGTTAAAGGAAGCTCGCATGATTTACAAACTAACTTCACGCATGAATTATTGAATAGCCTTCAAATTGAGTTGCACAATGTACTGTGGGGTGGCGGAGGGACCGACGATAATGATGTTTTCTCATCATTAACAAATCTTATTTTGGCAAAAATACAAGATGAAGATGAGAAAGTTAATGGTGATACTTATGATTTCCAATCTTTAGTTTTTGTTGATGATACCGAGAATTATGAATCGTTGGAAACTCTTTTTGAAAGAATTAATAATCTTTATAAAAGAGCGTTAAAAGAGAAATTAAATGTTACTGATAGCGAGGAAATTGAGAAGTCTTTTGTTGTTGACACCAAAAAGTTTTCTCTTGAAAAAGTAAAATTCACTGTTCAGACTTTGGAAGGTTATTCTTTAGTGGATGGAAAGAATAGCATATCTGGTAAAGATATCCTAGGTGATTTCTTTGAAGGGATTATTCGAGATGGATTTAAACAGACTAAAGGACAGTTTTTTACACATATAAACATTGTCAGATTTATGTTATGGGCAATTCAAGCGGATCGTTTAGCTATTGATAGGATTAATGCGGATCGCGAAATCCCATATATGATCGATCCATCAGCTGGATCGGGAACATTTCTGATTGAATATATGAAATTTATCACTGCAAATATTAAGTACAGATTCAAGGATCAACTTTTATCAAGCCGTGCAGTGGAGGATAAATGTGCAGAATGGTTTTTACCTAACCATAGAGAAAACAAATGGGCAAGAGAATACATATACGGATCGGAACTTAATTTCAATTTAGGAACGGCAACTAAAGTAAACATGATCTTGCATGGTGATGGTGCAACTAACATTTTTGTCGGCGCCCAGAAGGGCGATGGTTTATTGCCTTTTGGAAAATATATAAAGGCATCAGCTCCTAATGCATTGAACAAGGAATTTGATGATCCTAATTACCCCCAGAAGGTCAATTCTCAGTTTGATTTGATTTTAACTAATCCGCCCTTTAGCGTTGATTTGGATAATGATACCAAAAGGACAATAAAGAAGAGCTTTGTATATGGTGATAAGAAAAAGTCGGAAAATCTGTTTATAGAAAGGTGGTATCAGCTTTTAAGAGAAAATGGCAGGTTGGCAGCTGTTCTTCCGGATAGTGTATTTGACACTAATGAGAATAGATATATCAGATTGTTTATTTACAAATATTTCAAGATAAAAGCGGTTGTTTCGCTTCCTCAGCTTGCATTTGCCCCGTACACACCAACTAAAACAAGCATTTTGTTTGCACAAAAAAAGACGGCGACAGAAATTGAAGAATGGAATGAGCTGTGGGATGAGGTGTCAAAAGAATATGAAAAAATAAAGACTCGTGTTGAGAACATCATAGCGGTTTTTGATGGACTAAAAGATAAAGCAAAACTTCCTTCTATAAAAGATCTTACAGAAGAAGAAGAAGAGGGATTCGTAAGAGCGATATTGAAAAGCTATTTAACGGAGCGAGATGATGAATTAAATACGGGCGAACTCATTGAAAAGTACAGAGAAAGTCTGGAAGAAGCTCTATCGTATGATAAAGATTTGGTGGATACTTTTGGATATGTAAACCCTTGGTGGGTATTTGAAACGGTCTCAAAGAAATTGAACTACGATATTTTTATGGCTGAAGTTGATAATGTTGGCTATAAAAGAACTAAGCGCGGGGAAAAGGACGCACCAAATGAGCTTTTCTCATTGGAGTATGCGCCCTCTTTGATTGATTCTACTTTGATAGAAGATCATTACAAAGAACTTATAGATGATGTTTCCGATAGAATCAAAAATGAAGAAGATAAAAAAGCAAAAGAGAAGAAGCAGAATAAAATCAAGGCAATAGATAGTAAAATTGATGAGCTAAAAGCTGAAAAAGACTCTTTAGAGTCAGAGTATGATGAAATAAAGAAGTTTATTAAAAAGTATTATAAAGCAGGAGAGTTGAAAGAATCATACACTGATAGAACCGATATTGAATTGGTGAAAGAGTTTAAGAGTGGCAGGCTTAAACAGTATTGTAGCTATGCTGTATTGTTACGTGAAAAAGAAAAGACTACGGTACTTGATTTTATGCGAGAATTATCGTGGGATTGAGGTGGAATGTATGAGAGTAGAAAGAACCGAATTCGCTAAATTCTCCAAATACAGTAGCCTAAGACTTACATCCAATTATGAACTTCCTAAGCTGGCTTTTCCATACGATGATTTTAGCTCATTTTTGGATTTTATAGAGTCTGGTAGTCGTCCTAAAGGAGGTATTAAGGATGAAGACTATGGACAAGCACTTAGTTTGGGAGGCGAACAAATCGATAAAGATGGAATCGTAAATACTGAGAAAATGCCATATGTTCCATTTGACTTTTATGATAATGCAAAAAAAGGATTAGTTTGTGATGGAGATATCCTTATTTGTAAAGATGGTGCATTAACTGGAAAGTGCTGCATTGTTGATTTTGCTAAGCTTCCAACAGATAAAGTTATGATCAATGAACATGTTTTTATAGTTCGTGCAAATTCAAGAATTAGACAAAAGATGCTGTTTTATCTGATGAGGACTGATTTTTTCAATAGTCAGGTAATCGATTTGGCATACAGAAAAAAAGCACAGCCAGGATTAACATTAGATCATATAAAAGCTTTAAAAATACCGGAGCTATCATTAAAATCACAGGATGAAATACTTAAGAAGCTTATTCCTTACGAAGAGAAAATAAATAAACTCAATGCAAAGAAAGTAAATATACAAGAGATTATAGATAAGAGTTTTAGTAAAGCATTCGGATTCTCATATGATGGATTTGATTCGTTAAAAGGAATTAAAGCATATAGAATTGCCTGTTCGGATGTCTCTGTTAATGGAGATTTAAGATGTGGTGTAAGGTTCCATAGACCAGCACGAGTATATGTAGAAAAAGAACTCCAAACTAAGATGAAGGCTAAAATAAAGGATTATTTGGCTGAGCCGATTGTTTTGGGAGCTAGCATTTCACCAAGTGATTATGATGATGGTGATTACATTTATATTTCCATGGCTACTATAAAGGGGTGGAGATTAGATAATGGGTCCGCATCTACGGTTTCAGACAATTACCTAAATGGGAAAAAGGATAAGACAGTTTCAATTAATGATATTATCTTGGCAAGATCCGGTGAAGGGACAATCGGAAAGGTTGCGTTAATAGATGAAGATGTAAAAGGGGTATTTGCTGATTTTACTATGCGCATAAGATTAAAAAACTATAATCCCGAATTTGCCTACTACTATTTCAGAACGAGTTATTTTCAATATCTTATTGAAACTTATAAAAAGGGACTTGGGAATAATACAAATATCTTTCCGGTGGCTATAAAAGAATTTCCCATACCCGACATTGACTTAAAGAAACAAAAAGAAATTGTAGCTGAAATTAGAAAGATGAATGATCAACAAAAGAAAATCGCGGAAGATATTGCTGATCAACAAGTGTTAATCCAGAAGGTGATAGAGGATAATTTATATAAAACTCACTGAGATAATATCGGTGTAATAGTGTAGTATCCACAGACGGTGGCGAACGATCTTAAAAGATTATTCGTCCCCGTCTTTTTTTATTCCAAAATCACGGAAACGGCACAACAAAGAAAGGAGATTTTCAAAATGGAACAGCAGTAGATTTCAGCAAAAAAACTGAAGGCAATGGAGAAGGTAAAGCGAGCCAATGCGGAGCTTGCCAAGGTAGCGCGTGAAGAGAAGGAGCAACTCAGAAAGGATCAGGATCGTCAAAAGTACATGATGGGCGGTTGTGTAGTAAAATACTTCTCCGATGCCTACGATTTCAGCGAGCAGGAAATGAACCGGATCATAGCGTGCGCTTTTTCGCTTAAAGATGTGAAGAACATGATCGCAACGGTTCTGAAAGAGCGACTGATCCTGCGGTAAGTAACGATGAAGAGAAGGATGAAACCGATGATTTTAATATTGATGAAACCGATGAAAATGATCCCGAAGAAAGTGACGATGACGAGGGTGGAGAAACCTAAGGTCTTTCACCGAGATTTTCTCGGTGCGCACAGATATACCACCAGAGGTTGTACTGAGCGTCCTGCCGGAGGCGTACTGCGGATAGCTGTTGTCTGCCGAGGGCAGCCAAGAGGGGACATTATGTTTCCCCTCCGGTGCATTCGCACCTACCCCTATGTGTACTTTGCGCTTGGCAAAGTTCTAAAGAGCAGAGCTTCACCAGGCGAAAAGTCTGTCTGTCGGTCCTGTCAGTTATGGGAGCCGATGAAAGAGAGGTGGCAAAGTGGCGGTTAAAAACTTTAGTTCCCGTATTCAGATATGCGGGAGAAGTGCGAGGTGCCATGGAGGAAAATTAGAGTGAATAGCCACTTGATTTCTTATTGATACAATTTTAGAAAACTTTGTGAAGAGAAGATGAAAAAGTGGTTGGACAGTAAATTGTGAGTGAAGACTTGTGGTATATCAGTTTAAGGCTAGTAGAGAACAAGCTGGTATGAATTGAAAAGGCTTATTTGATTGGCTTGAAATTGGTTTTATTGGTGGACTGGCAATATTATATGTTGGTTGTTATTGACTTTCTTTGTGATTGGAGGCATTTGTTTGTTTATTAATGGATCTGTATCACTTGGATGGCAGAGGCTTCTTGTGAGTATTGTTGTTGCAGTGATTCCTCAAGCATTAACTCTATGGGGAGCAGAAGGGATTTGCTGTTTAAAGGAAGTCTTAGCGAGAATATAAATTAAAAGAAGAATATAGTCACTGTTCTGCATTTGTGTAGGACAGTGGCCTTTTTCATGTTGTAAAAAATAAATATAAGTATTGACGGCCGCTGGCGGCCATTGATAAATTATTTATTGAGGAGGATGGCTATGGACTTGTATACGACTGGAGATGTTTGTAAAAAGCTAGGAATTAAAGAACGTGTCCTTAAGTATTATGTCGAGAGTGGAATAATTGAACCTACAAAAGTTGGAGTATCAGGTAAAAAGAAATACTGGTATTTTGATGAATCTGCGATTAATCGAATCAATCAGATTAGACTATATAAGGAATTAGGATATTCTGCAGATGAAATTAAGGATTTTATATCTCAACCAGAATTTGATTGGAAAAAAGCCTTAGGTAAACAGATCAATGAACTTAAGGAAAAGAAAAAACATTACGAAAATCTTATTCTAACTGCTGAGACAATGAGATATTCCTACGAAAGCGGGTTGTACGATGGTGAGATAGTCGATATATCGGCATTTGGAAATGATTTAGACAATTTTGCGTTAAGTGTTTTTTCTTCATCAGATAATTCTAAAGAGGGATTGTCGACTATCAACCAAGATATTTCTGGAGGAATGGAAATTGCGGAAATTAATAAAGTTGGAACTGATGTTATGGAGATGCTGGCTAAGATTTCTTACTGCAAAAAAATGGATCCTGAATCTAGCGAAGTACAAAAGGTGGTTTCAGATGTCTTTGACTACATTGTTAAAATGTCTGGGATAGAAGCAATTGATGCTAAGGACGTATTGTATGGAATTAGATTAACATCAAATTTTAGTCTTGAAAGCTTAATTGATTCCATGTTTGGTATAGGTACAACAGATTTCGTACTTAAGGCTTTAGAAAAATATAGTTACGGTAGGGAGAAAATATAAAAATGGATAAAATAGTTCAGAAAGTGGCGGCATTAGGAGTGCCAGGATTGGTTTTAATTGTTGCAATAAGCGCAACAGGATTAGCTGGTGGCGCAGCAATTACAGCTGCTTTAGCAGCGTTAGGTCCAGGAGGGATGATTGGTGGTATTGCTACATTGGGTGTAATTGGTTTGATTTCTGAAGGTATTGCAAAGTATGGTTTTGATGCTATTTTTACGGCAGTAGTAAAAGAACTGTATTCTAGAGGTGAAACTAAGGAATCAATTTTAAAGAAAATTGAAAAGTACCCTGTTTCAAAAGATTTAAAGAGAAAACTTACAGAGTCTATTGAAAACATAGCGTAAACGGAGGTGAGAAAATGAAAAATGAAATTATGAAAGCTTTAGGCGGTATGCTTAATAACCCTGGTGATATATTTGAAGCAAGAGTTACAAAGTCTGGTAATAAAGTTGCGAAGTTTTCTTCAGGAGATGGTTTATTTAAGGCTAGTAAAACTGTTTATTCTAACGGCACAGTTCACGAAACAAGAACATATAAAGTTTAAAGAGAGGGGGTGTTATAATGACTATATATACAACCAATGAATGGAAGGGTTATGGCAAGCAGAATTACTATTGGAATGAATACAGATTAGAAGGTGATATAGTGGAAAAGTACAAATGTCATAGGCAGAAATTCTTTGATGGAAACGAGAATGACTGGGAGACTGATGAAACACTTGAAGAATCTTGGGAAATTGATGATCCTAATATGCCAGATTGGCTACATAAGTATATTTAAATTTGTCGTGATCAATTTTGTCTCGTTTTGACTCGCTTCGCCTACATTAGCATTTTTCTTATAGATTTAACGGTACTATTATTATCATAGACAAGTGAGAGGTAAACAAAAGCCTCCCACTTGTTTTTTCTTTTGCAGAAGAATAGGAAGCAGATACAAGCGTCACAGGATGACCAACCCTCAAGGTCGTGAGTGGCGCTTTTTCGTTCTCTAGATAATGGAACAAATTCATCGGGTCGTCCTCTAGGAATTTGATGGTGGTCTTTTGGTAGAGCTTTTGAAAATCGCTAAGTGGCAGGGTGATATTGTACTGTGGAATTGAAGGAATGGTGCCTATGGTTAGCAGTCCATTTTCAATATTCTCTAGGTGCTTAAGGGCTGTGATGCCGTCTAGTTCTGTGCGCACCATGGCAGCGGCGTAGGGTAAAAATGTTTTGCCGTGCTTGCTTATATTTTAAAATAAAATGGGGGATGTTGTTCTTATATATGAAGTGACATGTTATAATTATTTAAATTTGAAAAATGCTTAATTATGAGTTTAGAATATATGGGGGAGTGTAAAATGAAGACTGTTGTATTGCTATATGAGACTTGTTGTATATATGAGATTGTGGTTACAAATTATTTCTTACAATGCTGTGGCCATGAAATTGTATTTGCAACTATTGATGGTAAAGGTGTTACAGCTACTGAAAAATATTCTTTGAATGCTAGTTGCGCCCTAAAGGATATTGATCCAAAAGAGGTGGAGCTGCTTTTAATACCTGGTGGAAATATTGAAACTATCGACAATGAGGAAGTATATTCATTTATTCGAGCCGTGGTAGATAATAAACAGTTAGTAGCTGGCATATGCAATGGGGCGGATGAACTAGACCACGCAGGCGTTCTTGAGGGCATTGACTCAACTCATTCCCTTAAGGAAGACCTTGTTGTTTATGAAAATGTAATCACAGCCAGAGCTAATGCATACGTAGACATGGCAATCGCTATCGGAAAGAAGATGGAGTTATTTAAAGACGAGGACGATTTGCAGGAGACAGTGGAGTTTTGGAAGTATCATAGGGGATAGTAGTAAATGCTGAGAGAAAAATATTAGATATTTACTTTAAATAATTAGGTAAGATAAATATCAAATATAATATAAGTAAGTTAAGCCACTAGCTAAGCTAGTGGCTTATTTACGTCTTTTAAAAGTATTAACCATTAAAAGCATGACTTTATTAAGATAAACTATAATTGGTTTATAATAACCAAAATTGGTTATTGACAACCAATAATACTAATGATATATTTTAATTACGGAGAGAACAATGGTTGCAGAAAACCAAATATATAAATAAAGGAGAATTTATTATGAAGAAAAGAAATGAGTTAAAAGTGAATAATGATTATTATTTACAGAATGAGATTATTGAGATTGACAACTATTGCGATAAAAAAGGTATTCTTGATAATCAGAAAAAACGAATGGCAACATTGGCAGCTTACTTGATGAAGCATAATGAGAGTGAAAGTGATAATACGATTGATGATGAGGATTTTGATTCTGACTTGAAGTTGGCAAAAGAGTTTTTAAAAGATGAAATTATTTTTGTGAATGAAATGAAAAGAGATTTTAATGTAGAAGCATTGAAGACTTACTTTAGTGGTATAGTAAATGATTAACATAATAAAATGAAATCTGGTTACAAAAAACAAATAGGATTTTAAAGGAGTTAAGATTATGATTAAAAAGAACAATTTTAAAGTTATTGATAGTAATTATATGGCAGATAAGACAGAAGGCGTATATAGATATTTAGAAAGAATGCGTGATATAGGTTCTGCAGTAAAGTATATTGTTGCAAGTGCGGCGTACATCTCTAATGAGTATAAAGCTAATGATGATGAATCTATTATATCTAAAATGGTGGATAGATTTGCATGTAGTGAATCTAATATAAAAACTATAGTAGCAAATAATATAGATGGTATTCTTGATATTTCTCATACATATTCTAAAGAAGCAATTTTGTATTATTTATGTGAATCCTATACTAAAACATTTGATAAAATAGGTTATATGCATAATTCTTCAAAATCATGTATTGATTTAGCAATTTCAGTATTAAATATTAATGAAAAAGACATAGTAGCAGATTTTGGAAGTGGTGTAGGTGACTTTATAATTTCTGTAGCCAATATGAAGAAACCTAGTATTTTAAAAGGTTATGAAATTGATAAGGATTATTTAGAAATGTTAAAAATAAGAGCAGAGCTGAATAATGTAAAGGCTGAATTTGAATTAATGAATATTCCTAAAGAAAAGAAATTTGATAAGATTTTTTCGGAGGTTTCTTTAGGTAATATAAATGGAGAATCTGATTATTTAGCAAGTGAATACGAATCTTTTAAGAATAAAGTCCCAAGTGTTAGAAGTTCAATGTCACCTAATTGGTTGTTTAATAACTTGATTATAGAACATTTATCTGAACATGGAAAAGCAGTGGTTATGATGAACATTGGAAGTATAGAAATGCTTAGAGATAAGGAAATAAGAGAATATTTTGTTAAAAATGGTTTTATTGAAGCTGTTATAGCTTTACCAGAACGATTACATACATTTACTAATACATCATATGCAATGGTTGTATTAAGTAGAGGTAACAAGCAAGTAAAAATGATTGATGCTACTAATATTTATGAGTCAGGAAGAAGACAAAATAATTTATCAAAAGAAAATATAAATGAGATAATTTCATTGCTAGAAGAATACGGTGATAATTCAACCAGCGTAGTTTTTGATGAATTAGAAGGTAATAATTATAATCTTAATCCACTGAATTACTTAAGGAAAAAAATAGAGTTTGATAATGGAGATGAGTTTAATAAAATTATCAAGAATATTACACGAGGAGCGCACATAAGAGCAGATGAATTATATTCTTTATTTTCAGATGAACCAACTGATATTCAGTATTTAACGATTTCTGATATTGAAGATGGAATTATATCTGATGATATGCAATATTTAAAAGAAATAGAAGGTAGATATGAAAGATACTGTGTAAAAGACAGAAATATTGTTATATCAAAAAATGGAACTTCCATAAAACATACTATTGCAGAAGTATTGGAAAGTAAAAAAATACTAGTAAGTGATAATTTCTATATAATTGAAATAGATGAAAATTTAGCAAATCCATATTATATAGAGGCTTTTCTAAGTAGCAAGATAGGAAGTGAAGTTTTACAATCAACTAGTACAAGTGGAAGAATTAATAATATCGCAGTAGATGAGCTTAAGAAGATGTGTATTCCATTGCCTTCGCTTGCTGAACAGAATCAAATCGCTGAGGCTTATAAGGCTAAATTAAAGCAGCTAAAGGGGCTAAAGAAGAATCTGAAAATAGTTAAAGATGAATTAGGTATGATATTTAAAATATAAAAAAGTTTCGACTTATCGAAAATTATATTTGTTTTAAATAAGATATGGCTGTATAATTAAAAATGACAGAATTTATAGGACTTAAGGCACGTTACCGTTGTGAAATTAATCACAAGAAAGGAATTATATGGCTATATCTTATAATGGATTATGGAAATTATTGATTGACAAGAACATGAAAAAGATGGATCTTGTTGAGAACGAAAACATCGGAATTAGCAGCAGTACACTTGCCAAGATGAGCAAGGGAAAGACTGTGTCCATGAGTGTCTTAGAGAAGATATGTATGGAATTGGATTGCGATTTCGGAGACATAATTAGTATCGATAAGAGTAAATAGAATATTTTTTTTTGAGTGAAGTTCGTTTTTATGGACAGCATATAGATTAGTATTTATTTAGGAATACAAATGTAAAAAATAAAGTGGAGGTTGTTTTAGATGGCAACAAGAAGTGGAAAAATTGATCAGAAAGCAGACCTTATTTGGGCGATAGCAGATAAATTAACAGGTGTTTATAAACCACACGAATATGGTGAGGTTATTTTACCTATTACCGTAATGAGAAGATTTGACTGCATACTTTCAGATACGAAAGATGCAGTTCTTTCTAAGTATGAAGAAGTAAAAGATTTGCCTATGAAAGATGTACTTTTACGTAAGGCATCTGGATATGAATTCTATAATACAAGTAAGTATACATTTGAAAGACTTATGGATGATCCTGACCATATTGAGGAGAACTTTAGAGATTATTTGAATGGATTCTCGGATAATGTTCAGGATATTCTAGAGAAGTTTAAGTTTGATGGTCATATTACAACTATGGCCAATAAAGGAATCCTTTATATTGTGCTGAAGGAGTTTACAACTGATAAGGGCAATCTGCATCCGGACGAGATATCAAATCTCGAAATGGGATACATCTTTGAAGAGATTATCCGAAGATTTTCTGAAGCACATAACGAGGATGCTGGACAGCATTATACACCAAGAGAAGTTATTCAGCTTATGGTTAATATACTTTTCTATGATGATAACGATGTCCTTTCGGGAAACAATGTGGCGAAGACTATCTATGACCCTGCTTGTGGAACAGGTGGTATGTTATCAGTAGCTGAAGAGTATCTTCATGCATTGAATGCGTCTGCAGAATTAATTCCATTTGGTCAGGAAATTAATGACCAGACTTTTGCAATCTGTAAAGCCGATATGCTTATCAAGGGCAATAACTCAGATTTTATTAAGGATGGTAATACTCTTTCAGATGACCAATTCAAAGGACAGACATTTGATTATATTCTTTCTAATCCACCTTTTGGACGTGAATGGAAAAATGAAAAAGCAAAAGTTGAAGAGGAAGCAAAACTTGGATTTGGTGGTCGTTTTGGAGCAGGGCTTCCAACCTCTAGTGATGGACAAATGCTTTTCTTAATGACAGCAATGTCAAAAATGAAGGACATCAACCAAGGTGGTAGCCGTATAGCTATTATCCATAATGGTTCTCCTTTATTTACTGGTGATGCAGGTTCTGGACCATCAAATATCAGAAAATATATTTTAGAGAATGATTTATTGGAAGCCATTATTGCTCTTCCAAATAACATATTTTACAACACAGGTATTGCAACATATATTTGGGTTCTTTCAAACAAGAAAGCTGGAACTATTCGTGAAGGAAAGGTGCAGCTTATTAATGCTAATGAATTATATGTTAAGAGAAGAAAAGCTCTTGGTAATAAGCGTAACGATATTTCCGAAGAGGATATTGACAAAATCACACAGATTTATGGTGATTTCAAAGAGTCAGAGATTAGTAAGATTTATGATAATGCTGATTTTGGCTATACAAAGATAACTGTAGAAAGACCATTGTACGATGAGGAAGGAAATCCTGTATTAAAGAAGGGGAAGCCACAACCTGATACATCATTACGTGATACAGAAAATGTACCTTTGAAGGAAGATATTAAGGCTTATTTTGAGCGTGAAGTACTTCCATTTGCTCCAGACGCATGGATTGATGAGAAGAAGTCTAAAGTTGGATATGAGATTCCATTTACAAGATATTTCTACAAATATGAGGCACCAAGACCATCTAATGAGATAATGGCTGAGATTAGAGGGCTTGAGAAAGAACTATCTGGAAGTCTTGAGGAGGTATTTGTCTAATGAAAGAAATGAAGGATAGTGGATTGGATTGGATTGGTGCTATACCCGTTAATTGGAATATAGTACCTATTAAAACGGTTGCAACATGTTTCGGACGAATAGGATTTAGAGGATATACAACAGAAGATTTGGTTGACGAGGGTGATGGCCCAATTACTTTGAGCCCAACAAATATAGTTGATTCTAAAATTAATTTAAATAAATGCTCATATTTGTCATGGGAAAAGTATTATGAATCGCCTGAAATAATGGTATACCCGCAAGATATAATATTTGTAAAAACCGCTTCAGTTGGAAAATGTGCTATTTATGATTCGAAGGAGCTAGCAACAATTAATCCGCAATTTGTAGTTTTTAAAGATTTAAAATGTAATAATCGATTCTTATTTTATTGTTTGATTTCAGATATAGTGCAGGGGCAAATTGGATTGAATAACATAGGAGGTGTTATATCCACAATAACGCAAAAGAATATTTTAAATTATAAAATATGTATTCCGTCATTAAATGAGCAGCTACGTATAGCGGATTATCTTGATTTAAAATGTTCTCAAATAGATTCAATAATATCGAAGCAGGAAGCTATTATAGAAAAGCTTAAAGAATATAAGCTATCTGTTATAACTGAAACTGTTACAAAAGGGGTAAATTCGAATGTTGAGATGAAGGATAGTGGAGTTGAATGGATAAGTGATATTCCCATCGACTGGGATGAAATCAAACTTAAAAATTGTTCATATATAAGAGCTCGACTTGGATGGAAGGGACTTAAGGCCGACGAATATGTAGAGGAAGGATATCCATTGTTGTCTGCATTTAATATAGTCAACAGTAAAATTGATTTTGAAAATAATATAAATTTCATTAATCAAGAGCGATATGATGAATCTCCTGAAATAAAGTTGAGTGAAGGAGATATTCTTCTGGTTAAAGATGGTGCTGGAATTGGGAAATGCGGTATTGTAGAAAATTTGCCAGTTCCTTCAACGACAAACGGTTCACTGGCTGTAATTACAACAGATATGAAAATTGAATCCAAATTTTTATACTATTATTTTTTGAGCTCAGTTTTTCAAAGATATATTGATCGAATAAAAGATGGAATGGGTGTGCCACATTTGTTTCAATCTGATTTGAGAGAAATTACAATTGTATTACCCCCTTCTGATGAACAACAGTTGATTATTAAGTATTTAGATGAAAAGGTGGATAAAGTAGATGTAAAGATTGAGTTAGCTACATCAATGATTGGAAAGCTCAATGAATATAAAAAATCGCTGATTTATGAGGTGGTTACAGGGAAAATGGAGGTATAACCGTTGGAGGCTTTTGGGAAGGTATTAGAAGTTTTATTTGAAAAAAGATTAATTCCAACAATGGCGGGGTTAGTAATTGGTGTAACCGTTTATGTTTTAACACCAGATCAAACTATCTTATTAGAGAAACTTGGTCGGAATTGGTATATATTATTTTTTGCAGCCGTTGGCTTTCTGGGCATAACATTAATTCATTATCTTTACTCGAAAATATCTGAAAAAATGGTTTCTGTTTCAAACAAAAGATATAACAGAGAAATGGATAAGAAGCGTGAAAGAGAAGATCTGCAGGAAATGTGGGATTTTATAGATTCGTTATCTCTAGAGGATAGAGAATTTATTAAAACATTTCTTAAAAATAATAATGCTCCAATTGTGGAGTATAAGAATTATGCTTCATATTATTATGGTATTAGAGATAATACAGATTTAGTGAAACGTAGAGATATTACAGACACAGACGGCTATATAAAAACACAGTTTGTTTTAAGCGATAGATTTTATAAAGATTTAAAAAATTCGATGGAAAATTATGGGAGAATAGGAAATTTTGTGGAGGAAAAATAATGTCAGATTTTGATGTAAAAGAAAGACGTTTTGAAGAGGATATTGAAAGCTATCTGATTAATTACGGGGGATATACAAAAGGAAATCCAGCTTCATTCAACCGTTATTCAGGATTGGATGAGGCTACTTTTGTTGAGTTTATAAAGACTAGTCAACCTAAACAATGGAAACGCTTCGAGGCAATATATGGAGATTCTTCTGAGCAACAGATAATTGATAGATTCAGCCGTGAGGTTAGGCAGACAAGTCTTTTGAATGTACTACGTCATGGTTTTACTGATCGAGGTATTAAGTTTAGACCTATTTTTTGGAAGCCTGAGACCACACTTAACGAGACAAGTAGATTGCAGTATGAAGCAAATATCTTCCATTGCACAAGGCAGCTTCATTATTCTGTAAAAAATGAAAATAGTATTGACATTGTACTGTTTATTAACGGTATTCCTGTTGTATCAATGGAACTTAAGTGCCAGTTTACAGGGCAAAATACTATGAATGCAATTAATCAGTATAAGTTTGATAGAGCAAGTAAAGATGCGATTTTTGTATTCAAAGAGCGTGTGCTCGTTCATTTTGCGGTTGATCTTACTAACGTTTATATGACTACTCGTCTGCAAGGAGCGGCTACATATTTCTTGCCATTTAATCAGGGTAGTAATGGAGCAGGTAACGTTGGCGGTGCTGGAAATCCGAACAATGAAAATGGATATGATACTGCTTATCTTTGGGAGAACGTTCTTTGTAAAGATAGGCTTCTTGAGATACTTCAAAAGTATATGCATCTTGAGCAGGAATTTGACGAGAAAGGAAATCTTGTGTCGGAGCGTATGATATTCCCTCGTTACCATCAGCTGGATGTAGTAACAAAGCTTCTTTCAGATGTAAAGGAAAATGGAGCAGGGCGAAATTATTTAATTCAGCATAGCGCAGGATCTGGTAAATCTAATTCTATTGCTTGGCTGGCGCATAGATTATCAGGGCTTCACAATGATTTAAATGAAAAAATATTCCAGTCAGTAATTATAGTTACAGATAGACGAGTTTTGGATAGCCAGTTACAGGATACTGTTTATCAGTTTGATCATGTAGAAGGTGTTGTTCAGAAGATTGATAAGAACTCCGAGCAGCTTAAGAATGCAATTGAAGCTGGAGCTGGAATTATCATTACAACCTTGCAGAAATTTCCAGTGATATATAAAGAGGTTAATTCTGGTAATAAAAACTTTGCAATTATTGTTGATGAGGCACACTCTTCACAGACAGGTGATTCAGCCAAGAAGCTCAAACGCGCACTGGCTGATACAGAGGATATTTTGAAAGAATATGCTGAAATGGAAGAGGAAGAGGAGAAGAATCGCAAAGATGATGAAGATCGCCTTTTAGATGAACTTGCAGCACAAGGCATTCAGAAGAATCTTTCATTCTTTGCTTTTACAGCTACTCCTAAGGGAAAAACCCTTCAGATGTTTGGAACAAAAGATGCAGAAGGTGCATTTCATCCGTTTCATATATATTCTATGCGACAGGCTATAGAAGAGCACTTTATTCTTGATGTACTTAAGAACTATATGACTTATAAGATGTACTACAAAATCATCAAGACTATTGATGATGATCCGGAACTTGATACGACAGCAGGTGCGAAGGCAATTCTAAATTATGAGACATTGCATCCTCATAATATTTCACAGAAGACATCTATTATGCTTGAGCATTTTATGAGTATAACCAGACATAAGATGGGCGGTAGAGCAAAGGCAATGGTTGTTACTTCTTCTCGACTTCATGCAGTTCGCTACGTGCAGGAGTTTAGAAGACAGATTGCAGAGAAAGGATATAACGACCTTGAAGTATTAGTTGCATTTTCTGGTGAAATTACAGATAACGGTACACAGTTCACAGAGGAATCAATGAATAAAACCAATGATGGAGAGACTATTAAAGAAAAGGCATTGCCAAAAACTTTCCATCAAGGCGAGTATGGAATATTAGTTGTAGCTGAGAAGTATCAAACAGGATTTGACGAGCCATTATTACATACAATGTTCGTAGATAAGAAGCTTTCAGGGGTGAAGGCGGTGCAGACATTATCTCGTCTAAATAGAATTGCACCTTGCAAGGAAGACACATTTGTGCTTGATTTTGTAAATACAGCTGATGATATTAAGAAGTCCTTTGAGCCATTCTATGAAGAGACTGTGTTACTTGAAGAGACAGACCCTAATGTAATCTATGATATGAAGAATACACTTGATGAGTTCAGAGTATATCAGTCTAGTGAAATTAAAACATTCGCAGATATTTTTTATTCCAAGGATGAGCAGGCTGTAGGTGATTTAGGTAAGTTACAAGGTTGCCTTAGACCAGCAGTGAGTCGTTATATGACAATTGATATAGATAGGAGAGACTTATTTAAATCTACATTAGCAAGTTTTTTAAGAGTTTATTCTTATGTGACTCAGATATGCAGAATGTTTGATAAGGACATTCACAGATTTAGTATCTATGGAAAGTTTTTATATGTGATGCTTCCAAAGGGACCTGGAACTGAAAGAATAGACATTGATGACAAGGTTCTACTTGAGTATTACAAGCTTGTTAAGGACTATGATGGCGCAATCGAGCTGGAGAGTACTGAAGGTGGATATGTACCTATTTCTGGTGAAGCAGGTCATAGAGAAGTAACAAAAGATCCATTAACAGTAATCATTAATAAGATTAATGAAAAATACGGAACTGCATTTACCGAAATGGATAAGGTTCTTATTCAGATGGAAAACGATTATGCGGCTCAGGAAAAATGGCAGAATTGTGCTGTAAACAATGACCGTGTAACATTTAAGATTTTGTTTGAGAAGGACTTCCCCAATATGGCAGCTGAACGATATGAACAGAATGATCAGTTCTTTAAGAAACTGTTTTCTGATCCAGATATGATGAAGGAAGTTATGGATACGATTGGCTCTGTTCTTTATGAGAGACTTAGGAGAAAAAAGATTTATGATCCGAAGTCAGGAGTTCTGGAAGAGGCTACTCCAGAGACATATGTTGAGGATGTGTATGCTAGACCGATAGATTAGTTTTAAAAAGATGGTGGGGGAAAATGATGCAGAAAATTGTTGATAAGCCTATAAAAATAGATTTGCATATTCATTCAGTAGTGTCATCACACAAGGATGGAAAAAAAGTATCAAATAATACGGTAGAGAATATTCCATTGTTAGTGTCTAAACTTAAAGAGAACGGTATTGATATGTGCGCAATTACTGATCATGATAGATTTGGCTATTCTATGTATCAGGCACTTAAATCGCATGAAGGTAAAGAGTTGTTAAAAGTATTACCAGGTGTTGAATTTTCGGTAAATTTTGATGGTAAGAAAGTCATTCATATTGTAACAATATTTGATGATAGCAATGAGGAGAAAGTAAAGAATATTGAAAACATCTTGAATGATGGACTGGGCAAGGAAAAGTACAAGAATGGTGCATTTTCTAGGGAAGATTACTTTCTAATATTAAAAGAAATTGGCTTGGATTTTGTAATGATTGCTCATCAGAAAAAATCACCAATGTCAACACAGAAGCCACATAAAGCTGATGTTTTAACATTGGGACGAGATAAGTTCAATGAATTATTGTTTCTAGAATATTTTGATGCATATGAGTTTCGTCAAAGGGACAATGAGGTTTTTAATAAAAAATATTCGATTGATCAGGATGTAAAAGATAAAATGCGATTTGTTACAGGTTCTGATTGCCATGATTGGAACTGGTATCCTAATTCTGAGGATAAGAACGACGATATAGGATTTACATACCTTAAAGCATTGCCTACCGTTAAAGGTTTAGTAATGGCAATTACAGATAATCATAGAATAAATTATACTGGAAGTTTCTGGGGACAAGGTAAATATTTAGATGAATTAAAAATCAAAATAAACGGTAAAACCAATGTTATCCCTATGTCCAGAGGAATAAATGTAATAATTGGAGATAACTCTATAGGAAAATCTCTTTTATTACACGAATTAACTTCAGAACGAGAGATATCTTCAAACACTAAGCTAAAAAGAGGATATGAGAAGTATATTAGCGACAATGGTATTGAAATATTAACAAAGATAGATGAAAAGGATATTTTCAAATTTAATTATCAGGGACAAATTAGGGAAATCTTTGAGGATGTAAATCTTAAAGCTGATAAGTACTTGGCGGAATTCTTTCCCAATGAAATCAATGCTAGTTCATACAGAAAGCCTGTTGAAAGAGAGTTTAATCGCCTTTACCGTTTAATTGAAAAAAGATTTGAATATGAAGATAGCATAAATCAGCTATTGCCATTGACTATTTTAGATGAGGACGAGCTTGAAAAGGAATTGGTGCTGGGTATCGAATTAGAAACAGTCGATATATCAGAACTTCAAAAATTGGTCGAAAAACTCGAGGCAATAATTGATGAATTAACCAAGGAAATAATTCCTAATAAAGCCTTGGAAGATGGTGACAAAGAAAGACTACAAAGTGAAGTTGAGTATTTTGAATTGATTCACAAGAAGTACAGTGATAAGTACGAAAAGGCTAAGCTTGAAAGAACAAAAAGAAATGCTTTTAATACAGCGTTGAAACGTTTTAAAAGAAAATATAGCGAAAGACAAACTGATGCGCAGAACCGGCATAATGCATTTGCCGAAGATAGAAAAATATTGGCTGAAAATATCAGTAATCTTGTAAAGACAAGATTGTCATTTGAGGATTATAAATGTCAGATTGATGAAATTGCCGTTAAGCCAGAGGTAAATCCAGTTGATACATTTCTTTTTGTCTCTAAAATATCGGTAGAAAAGGTTGATGAAAAATACATCAAAGAAGTTATTTCTAGTGTACTAAAGAGAAATCATAAGCTTGAATTAAATACTTTAACTCGAAAAGAATTAAAAGATAGCATAACAAGGTATCCAAATGATATTGAAGATCCGTTGGAAGCTTTCAAAGCAAAGATTACATCAAGGTTGGATAATGATTTCAAACCTATTAAGGCTATAACTGAAAATGGAAAGGATGTATATACGGATTTATCTGCAGGCTTTAATTCGCGTATATATTTTAAGCTTCTTAGTGGTGAAGAAAAGAATAAGGGCATCTATATTATTGACCAGCCAGAAGATCATATATCCCAAAAAGCGATTAAAGAGGATGTATTAGATCAATTCAGAAATATGGCAAAAAGAAGACAGGTTATTATGGTTACACATAATCCACAGTTTATAGTTAACCTTGACGTTGATAATGTTGTTTTTCTAAGCAAGAATGAAGAGTTTTCTGTCCAATCTGGAGCACTGGAATATGAGGATAATAAATATAGTATTTTACAAATTGTAGCGGATAATATTGATGGTGGTATATATACAATTCAACAAAGGGTGAAAAGATATGAAAAAAACTTATAACTTACGATATGAAGATGGAAATTATATTATTGAATATTCAATGCCAGAAAATAGCGAAGGAACACTTCTAATAGATGAAAAAAATATGGAATTAGATTCTGCTAAATTTTATAAGATGGTGTTTGAAAAAGTAAGCGAAGAAATTGAAATTGTTATTGTAAATCTGATTGATAACGATTTGGATACTCGTATTGTAAAAAAAGGGGCTAGAGTCTGTGAGACTTTACAATCTTTATGTGATGATATTTGCAATGAAATTAATAAAAAATGTTTTTCGGCATAGATGTGTATATACGAGTAGATTGAAATAATAGTGGGAGAATATTTATGGCAATTCCAAGAATTTCAAAGGAGAGTATTAATGAAGCACTCAAATACATAGATGAGCACGGGGTGCCTTTGCATAACGAGAGCACTGTATACGTTTTAGTTGTGGATGGAAAGAAGTATCCGCCAAAGTACGTAATTGCTATTGCTAATCACATAGCAAATGGCGAAGAAATATCAACACAAGGGTATAATGCTGTAGAAGCAAAATCTTATCTTGAAAGTCGGGGGTATACGATTGAAATGAAGCAGGAAAAATATGAGCTTACAATAACGGCCGATTCTGTGGTATCTATGGATGAAAGATTTACCATGGATAATCTTGGCTTAGGAGATAATTATAAGCCGATTGATGCTTATTTTCAGAAAGCTGACGGTGAGATAATTCATAGAAATAGAAATAAAAGTGAGGCAAAGATTTCCAATCAAACTTTGCCAAGACTAGCTTTTCAAATTTTTGAGAAAGAGATTTCATCATTATCGGATGATGAAAAGAAACAATTTCCAGTTTGTCAATACGCTCCAGATAGAGAGATTATACGGGGGATTTTTCCTTCCGAAGCTGAATTTAGAAAATACAAGAATTCGATGGAGTTTTCTGTTTATAAAAGAGAAAATGGTCCTCAGTTTGTTGTTTATTGTTGGAACGTTTTTTCTACAATAGTATTTGTTAAAGAGTGCTTGAAACGATTTGGAAGTGATGGAGATAGATTCATTTTTGTTTACCGCGATAAAACCGATCAAGAATTGAATCAGAATAACACAGAAAAAGTAATAACAGATGATGTTGATAAAACCACAGCGGAAAGTAATAATCCTTATTCTAAGCTTCTTTTAGAGTCAAAGAATATCATCTTTAGAGGTGCACCTGGAACTGGTAAGTCGTATCTAGCTAAGTCTATTGCAGCAGATATTATCAGTAATGGTTACACTGACAGATACTCAGATCTTACAGATGAGCAGAGACAGCAGGTGGAATTTGTACAGTTTCATCCAAGTTATGACTACTCGGATTTTGTTGAAGGATTACGTCCTAAGATGAATGACGATGGCAGCATGGGCTTTGAATTGCAAGATGGTATCTTTAAGAAGTTTGTTGACAGAGCAAGAAAGAACTTTGAAGATTCACAGAAATCAAAGAAATTAAGGGAACAGGAAGTATCTGCCAAAGCGGTTATGGCGAACTTCTTTACTAACATTGAGTTCGGTGTAGATAAGTTTAAAACCATTAAAGGTAGTGAATTTACCATCACTAACGTTGATGAGAAGCATATTTATATTTCTATTCCGGGTAATGATTCTGTAGACAAGCTGAGCCTTAATATTGATGAGGTTCAGAAGATGCTAGAATCAGGGGCTTCATTTGAGAAGGTAAGTGATATTACAAACTTCTTTGGAAAGCAGTTTGCAACACAAGGTTATTCTTACGACTTTGCTCTTTATAAGGCTATTAAGGAAACAGAGAATAGCTTTACGCAAACATCCGTAGAACCGGAAGAATTGAAGAAGTATATCTTTATCATAGATGAAATTAACCGTGGAGAGATTTCAAAGATATTGGGTGAGTTATTCTTCTCAATTGATCCTGGCTATAGAGGTAAAGAGGGAATGGTTGCAACGCAGTATTCAAATATGCATACAAACCCTGATGAGAAATTTTATATACCAGAGAACGTTTATATCATTGGAACAATGAATGATATTGATAGATCTGTTGATTCATTTGATTTTGCTATGCGCAGAAGATTCAGATTTGTTGAAATTAAAGCAGAGGATACTCAGGATATGCTTGAATCCTTGGAAAACGAGGAGCTTAAGAACGAAGCGGTTCAGCGTATGGATAGTTTAAATACTGAGATTATTAAAGTTGAAGACTTAAATGAGAACTACCAGATTGGTGCATCATATTTTTTGAAGCTTAAGACTCTTGGATTTAACGAACTTTGGACAGATTATTTGAAACCACTTTTACAGGATTACGTTCGTGGATTATTTGACGAGCCTGGAATTATGAAGAGATTTGCCAAAGCTTATGGTTACGAGGAGCCAAGTGAGGGTGATGAAAATGAAGCAACTCAAGATTAAAGATAACCAATACAACTTAAAAACTGAGTTTGCTGATGTAAATGCAATTACCAATGAAGTTGCTGATAAAACATTTAAGCAGCTGGAACGGGAGGGAATCTTTGTGTTTCCAGAGGTAATAAAGGATGCTGATGATATTTCCGGGGAACAGATGATTCTCCAAAGCTATAATGACATGTATGTTTCCGGGAATGTTATGGGTTTTCTTGGAGTGGGTGATCAGCGTCTTGTCATCGAATCGAGGTTTAGCTCTGGAGATGAAGATTATCTGTTTCAATATCTGCTAAATAGGGTTATGGATTTTCCTAATATTGTAGATCTTGAAACTGAGGCTAAACAGGATAATGGAATGTTTAATTTGTTGGTGTTCCTGTTTCCATATTACTTAAAGAAGGCTGCTCGAAAGGGTGCGTTTAAGACATATATTCGAAGAGAATACAATGATGGAAACGTTAAAGGCACTATAGATGTGGCTCGGCATATACGTAAGAATACACCTTTTATTGGAAATATCGCATATAGTCAGCGTGAGTATTCTTACGACAATTATTTGATGGAGCTTGTAAGACATACTGTTGAATATATTAAAGCCAAACCATATGGTAGTAGAATTTTAAAGAGTGCTAAGGATGAAGTAAAGCTTGTTATTGATTCAACACCGGCATATAGACCGGCTGACCGAAGAGATATTATTGAAGATAATAAAAAGAACACTATAAGACATGCATATTATCATGAATACCGTGATTTACAGCGACTGTGTATTTTGATTTTACAGAATAAAAAGCAACAGATGGGATACGGCAAGCGAAAAGTCTACGGAATTTTGTTTGATGGTGCTTGGTTGTGGGAAGAATATGTGAATTCTCTTGTGAAGGATTATTTCTATCATCCAATGAATAAGGCTCGCAAAGGAAAGCAGTGGCTCTTTGGTGGTAACATAGGTGCTATTTATCCAGACTTCATTGGAAAAGACGATGAAAACCGTGTTATTGCAGATGCAAAGTATAAGCCAATAGAAAATATTGGTAATCAGGATTATCTGCAGGTATTGGCGTATATGTTTAGATTTGATGCTAAGAGGGCATTCTATTTTTACCCAGAGGCATCTGGTCAGAATGATAAAGTATTATGGCTTAATAAAGGTTTATCTTTTGAAGATAATGTTTCTGCCAGAGATGATGTATGTCTCATTAAACATGGACTTAGAATACCTCAGGATGTGAGTGATTATAAGGATTTTGAGCAACAAATAGGCATGAGCGAAGTATCCTTCTTAGAAATATTGAAGTGAACTTTGCATAAAATATGGAATTGGGGTAGCCATTGTTGTGTGTAAAATTAAGGAAAGAAGCTAAGGCATTAACAGATGTAGTTGGTCAAAATAAGAGCTATGTTGTTTAATCTTAGCTATGATGAGTGATAGAATGGATTTAAAGGAGTTTTACTTTCAAAACATAAAAGTAGATTTCAGATGATGGAGTGAAAAGTTTTAGAAAGAAACTGCACTGCTTTAGACATTCCTCGGATGATGCTATAAGCGAACGTGAGGCATATTCTGAAGATCAGAAGAATTTTATGATAGATTATGGTTTGACGATTATAAAAGTTATTTATTTACTAGTTCATTAACAATAGATTTAATCTAATATAGTTTTTATGTTGACAAACGCTTACAGAGAGGATATTATTAAGTATTCTACTAGCAGGGAGGAGAAGACTTAAATGAAAGTATATGCGGTAAAAAAAGGACATCAGACAGGAATTTTTGATAATTGGGATGAGTGTCAGGCAGTAACGAAAGGTTTTTCTGGGGCAGAATTCAAGAGTTTTACAACAAGGGAAGAGGCAGAGGCATATCTTGAAGACCGTGATGTTTGGGTTGAGAAAGTAGCTGATGATAACAAAGACGGATATCTTGTGGCATTTACGGATGGAAGTTTTGATAAGGATTTAAAAAGATATTCATATGGAGTTCAATTTATAAAGCCTGATGGAGCTGAAGACGATATCTGTGGTTATGGTAGTAATCAGAAATATATAGACAGCAATAATATTATTGGTGAAATATTCGGTGTGATTAATGCGCTTGATTGGGCAATATCTAATGAATATGAAAAAATAAAAATTTATCATGATTACGAAGGCCTATCAAAATGGGTTAGTGGTGAATGGAACGCAAATTCTGAAGTTGCTAAGATGTATATAAGCCTTTACAATTCGAAATTCAAGGATTTTCTTGAAGTAGTATTTGAGAAGGTTCCTGGACATAGTAATGTTATTTATAATGAGAAAGCAGATCAGTTGGCAAAATCGGCACTTGTTGATAGGAAAAAGGTTGCTGTTCAGGGGGCTAACTGGTTTTCAATTCCGTATTTTAAGCAAGATGATTTTAATGCGTTTATTGAATTGATTAATGAATCCAACGAGGGGATAACTTATACAATTTCATCTACCGCTATAAAGGATATTTATAAATTCAGACTTAATAGAGATTCTGTAACAGTTACACTGTTTAAGTCGGGACAAAAAAAGTTATTACTTCAGGGGAAAAATAATTATTTGTTTCAGATACTTACTGCAACGATAGTTGAATTGTATGACGATACTTACGTTGAGCAAATCTTAGGCAATGCGTATAGAATTAGCATAAAAAAGGAACTTGTTTCAGATGCATATACACAAATGGTAAATGGTTTGCCTGTAAATTATCCGAAAGGCTTAAAACGTTTGATAAAGCAGTCGATAATTAATTTGACACATTACATTGAAAGCGAAGATTATTCTATGTATGCGTTTCCCGCATTAAGGGCATTAGAGGGACATATTATGTATTTAATTACCGAAGCAGGAGGAACTCCTGGACGAATTTTTAGTTGTTTTGGGTTAGATAAATCGGTGACTCCGAATAGATATGTAGTTACAGAGCATTTCTCTGATATAAGTAAGAATAATAGTATAGAGAATTGTTATAATTATTATAAATCTCAGAGAGATACAGTTTTTCACTTTGGAGATATAATTGGCCCGACTGATAATACGAGATTGATGGATACCAAAGAAGAAGCTGATGAAATAATTCAAAAGTGTTTGGATTTAATAAGTAGTGAACAGTAATTTGTAAGAAAGGAGCGTCTGTCATGAATGAATATATTATTTTAAAGACAAATGTTGAAGAATATGACAGACTTGTGATCTGTCTCTCATTTGAAAGCTTATTATCATATATTAATAAAATAGAGAATGCGTTAGCAATAGATAGAAAAGAAGAAATAATTTTGATAGATCAGCTTCTTTTAACAGGAAATAGTTCAAATAGATTTATGAGTTGTAGGTTCTCTAAGGGGAAACTAGATTTTTCAACAGCTCAAAATGTTAATCCGGGTGATTACTATAGGAGAGAAACAGTAGAATGGTTGCATGATAATTATTCATATGTTGAAAATTCTATTCTTACTGAAGAACAAAGGAATAAAATTAAAGATAAGATTGCATTCTGATATATTATATAATGAAATTATTGGTTGCCTGTCCCTATAATGGGACAGGCTTTTTTGCTACCATTAGAATCATAAAAGGGGGAGTGCACGATTTTCGCGGCTTGTCGGCTATTTCAAACTTTTTGTAGATTATTATTGCAACATTAGTTCGAGATGCTATACTTTCAATTAGGAAGTAACAAAAGTGTGTGGGTTACCATATCCGCAAATGAAAGTGTTAGATATGGTTTTTTGACAGATAGATTTTGATAAGGATTTCAATAAAGGTTTAAGCAAGGCTTATTAATAATTAGGGGGTATTACATATGCCATTTCAAATAGTTAGAAACGACATTACAAAAATGCAAGTTGATGCCATAGTAAACACAGCAAACCCTATGCCAGGATATGGTGCAGGGATTGATAGTGCTGTCTATGAAGCGGCTGGTAAAGATAAACTTTTAGCAAAACGTCATGAGATAGGTGCTATTGATAGAGGTACATCTGTTATTACTGATGGCTATAATTTACCGGCAAAATTCATCATTCATACAGTGGGAACCCGTTGGCAAGGTGGTAAAGCTGGTGAGGAAGATATTATTAGAAAATGTTATCGAAGCCTGTTTGATGTCGCGGTTAATAATAATATCTCAAGCCTTGCAATACCGCTTTTAGCTTCAGGTAGCTACGGATTTCCTAAAGGCATTGCTCTAAGGATAGCACTGTCAGAGATTGAAGCATTCATGTCGGAGAGTGACATGGAGGTTTACCTTGTGGTTTTTGATGAAAATTCAGTATCGCTGTCATCGGAACTTTTTGGAGATATTGATGAGTATATCAATGACAATTATGTAGATGAAAAGAATCAAGAAGAGTACCCAGATTCTTATGGAAGAGCTTCTAATGGCACTGTTCCAACATTTTCAAAAGCAAATAAGGCTGCACTTGAAGATGAAGAGGAAGTGCTTTATTCTGATGCGTGCTTATCAGCACCGATATTAGAGGAAGAAAGAAGCCTAGATGATGTTGTAAATAATCTGGACAAAACCTTTATGGAACTTGTTTTTTCCTTTGCTGATGCAAAAGGACTTACTGATGTAGAGGTTCAAAAGAAGGCGAATCTTGATAGAAAGGCATTTTCTAAGCTAAAATGTGGAACTACAAAGAACCCTAGTAAATCCACAGCTCTTGCTTTAGCAGTAGCCCTAGAATTGAATTTGGATGATACGAAGGATCTTCTTTCAAGAGCTGGACTGGCATTATCACCTTGCAGTAAGCAGGATGTTATAGTGCAGTACTTTATCGAGAGGAAAGCTTTTGACATATATGAAATCAATCTAGCTCTTTTTGAACATGGAGAACAACTGCTTGGGACACAAGTCTAGTAAATGTCGCCTGGCAAGTGACCGGCATAAATGAATATAAAGATATAATTACCTCAGAAACAAGCAAATAAGCTAATTATGGAGGTAATTATTATGAGAGAAAACTTAACAGAAATCGTATTTATTCTTGACAGAAGTGGCTCTATGAGCGGACTTGAATCTGATACTATTGGTGGATTTAATTCCATGATAGCTAAGCAGCAAAAAGAGGAAGGAGAGGCTATTGTTTCCACAGTTCTTTTCGATGATGAAACAGATGTAATTCATGACAGAGTAGCTATTGGTGAAGTAAAGAAGCTTACAGAAGAAGATTATTATGTTCGTGGCTGCACAGCACTTTTGGATGCGGTAGGTGGAGCAATTCATCATATCGGTAATGTTCATAAGTATGCAAGAGAAGAGGATAGACCGGCTAAGACCTTGTTTGTTATTACAACAGATGGTTTGGAAAATGCAAGTAGACATTATTCATTCAAGGATGTTAAGCGACTAATTAAACGTCAGCAAGAAAAGTATAACTGGGAATTCATTTTCCTTGGAGCCAATATTGATGCTATAGAAGTTGCAGGAAATATGGGCATTAGTAAAGACAGAGCAGCAAATTATAATTGTGATGAACTAGGAACAGCCCTTAATTATCAGGTTCTTGAAGCCGCCGTAACACGAGTAAGAAAATGCAAAGCTGCAGATATGGCTATGACATTTGCAGGTGGAGCATGGAAAGCAGACATTGATTGTGATTACGAGAAGCGTGGTAAGAAGAACGAAAGGAGGGCAAAATAATGATTGGTGGAATTATTGGAGATATTGTCAGTAGTCCTTATGAATTTGATCGAGGAGGAATAGTAAGAATGCCTGTAGATGTAGAGAAGGTGGCACAAGATGCCATTAATGCAATTATTAAAAAAGTCAAAAATTTAAAAACACTCAATATAATTGTGGTTGGAAAAACCGGAGTTGGAAAGAGCACGTTAATTAATGCGGTATTTAAAGATGAGCTTGCTAAAACTGGAATAGGGAAACCTGTTACAAAGCATATGTGTAAAATTACCAAAAAGGGATTACCTCTTTCGATTTATGACACGCGTGGATTCGAACTTGGGAAAGAGGTACAAAAGCAAGTTAAAGATGAAGTGATGGATATTATTAATAAGGGCTTAGAAACTCAAGATATTAATAAGAAAATTCATTGCATTTGGTATTGTATAAATACTGCTTCTAATCGTGTAGAGCCAGAAGAAATCGAGTGGCTAAAAGAGTTGTCTAAAGATACTCAGATACCAATTATCGTTGTGCTTACGCAGTCGTTTTCAGACAAAAATGCTGATGCAATGAGAAAGATGCTTTTGGATGAGAATCTTGATGTCAGACAAGTTATTCCTGTGTTGGCAACAGATTATGAGATAGACGATGAGTATACTAAAAAAGCACATGGTCTAGATAAACTGATACAGATAATGGGGGAAGTATTGCCAGACGAGCTTATTGATACGCTACAAAATGTTCAAATAGCAAGTCTGGCTGATAAAAAGAAAAGAGCACAGGTGGCTGTTGCTGCGGCAGTAACAGCGGCTGCAGGAGAGGGGGCAGTGCCAATTCCTTTTTCAGATTGTGTATTACTTATTCCAACGCAGTTAAATATGATTGCTTCGATTACAGTTATATTTGGATTTGATGTCAATAAGAGCATTCTTAGAGGTTTTATTTTATCAACAATAGGGACTGGAGGAGCAACAGTATTAGGAAAGACTATAGTTACTAATTTAATCAAGCTTATTCCTGGCGCGGGTTCTCTTGTTGGTGGACTTATTTCTGCAGCTACAGCAGGCGCTTTAACAGCTGCTTTGGGAGAAGCGTATATTGGTATTATGTCGTTGGTATTTAATGGAGAGATGTCTATAAATGATTTAGAATCCCAAAAAGGTAAAGAAAAAATGGCTGAGCTCTTTAAGAAAGAGTTAAAGAAAAGTCGATAATTGTTGTATTTTACATAGACCAGTACCTCTGGGGACGCCCAGACTAGTACTGGTCTATTATTATGCCCATTTTTAGCGCAAGGAATGGACATGAGCCGAAACTATTAATCTATTTTAAGAAAGGAAAATTCGGGAGCGCTACTTCCGAATGAAGGTACGATGATGAAGGTATTTAGGAAGATCAGATTCTGGTGTAAGAAGGTGTTTAGGAAGATTAAGAGATGGATGATGAAACCGTTTAGGAAGAAAGCAGAACCTGGACCAGAAGAGAAAGACATGGCAAAAGGAAATATATAATATCCTTGGAGAGCAATTTCCGATTGAGAATAAGATGAGCGCAGAGATTCATGATTTAGCTTATGCAGAGGTAATGATATTTAATAAGACCAATGAAAGAAATGTTCGTTATTGTAAAAGCTTTTCTGATGTGTTATTTTTTATAATCTTGAGGACGCAGCCACTTGAGGTCGCAAATTGCGACCTCAAGTGAAGAGTATGGTGGACGTAGATATTTACCATATGTTTTCACGGTGCAAGGAATTGCAATGCTTTCAGCCGTACTGAATAGTCCAAAGTTTTATTGTTGTAAAAATGTGAAAGATGAATTACAATAATTTTGTAACTAAATATTGGGGCGTGATGCTTTTTAAATTTTGTGTTCTATTTGTACGAGATTTATTCCTGCATATGCAAGTGTGCCTGAGTAAATACATGAAAATAGAGAAGAAAATTTAAGATCCATGTCTAATGCAGACGATTACTATCTCACGAGTAGTCTATTTTGTGTTAGGCTATTATGCCCCTTTCAGCAAGATAATTGCAGAAAGGATTTTTTATTTTATGGAAAAGAAAGATTTATTTGGTACCTTGGTACCGCAGCAGATTGGAAATTACAAATTTAAGAATGAAGCACTTCTAAAGCAAGCTTTCACTCGTCGTTCTTACACGGAAGAGAATGGCGGTGAGAACAATGAGGTATTGGAGTTCATTGGTGATAAAGCGTTAGATATTGCCGTTGTAAGATATCTCGTTCGTAAATACGGTAATGCTCCAACAAAAGATGATCTTAATAAAATGCAAAGGACTGGTGAAAAGTATGATTACGAGTTTTCATCTAGCTTAGATGAAGGTGAATTAACTATTATTAAGCAAAGATTGGTTCAGAAAGACACCTTGGCAAGACGAATCGATGAATTAAGCATAGCAGACTGTCTCATAATGGGAAAAGGAGATGTGCTGAATAATAGAGAACAGGATAAATCTGTTAAGGAAGATCTCTTTGAGGCAATTATTGGTGCAGTAGCAATTGATAGTAATTGGGATTTTGAAAAGATTCAGGAAGTTGTAGAGGTTATGCTAAATCCGGATTCTATCCTTGCAACAGATGAAACTGATTATGTTCGCCTAATATATGAGTGGGACGAGTCTTATGGAAATGAACCTTGGTTTCAGTATAAAGAGCATGGAGAAAGCAGCACATGGTGGAATCGTCTTGAGAATACTATTTATCAGAGCTGTAATGTGCTTGGTAGCGAGGAACAACGTTATCTTTCAAATACAACTCGCACATGTTTTGTTAAGATAGCCACCGATATCCCGGCTTTTGCTGGATTTGGCTATTCTAAAAATGAAGCGCGAAGAAATGCGTGCAAATTAGCATATGAGTACTTAGAATCACATAATATGCTTTTTACTATCAGAGACGAGATTGATGAGCCAACAGTTGAGATGGCAATTAATCAGCTAGAGATTCTTGTGCGACGTGATTATATAGCTATGCCTGAATTTGAATATCGTGAAGAGCATGATGCTGATGGGAATCCTATCTGGTATGTTACTTGTAAAGTAGAAGGTTTTGATTTTATCGCGTCGATTAATTCATCTTCAAAGAAGAAAGCGAAGAAGCAAGTTGCGTTTGAAATGCTTAATTATATATTAGAGAATTATAAGGAGGATTAATTATGTCAAAGTGGGCTTTTAATTATGAATCTGGTGAGTACGAAGACATCAATCGTGATGGTTTTAGCTGGACCCGTGGTGAGTACACTTATAACTGGGATGACAGTGAGTATAGTCAAGAAGAAGAGGAAGAACGCCAGAGAATGTTCGATGATGACGATGATTTATTGTAAATAAGGATTTGCGAACGCATGGTTATTGACTCTTTTTATTAGCATGCGTTATCATCATATCAATTAAACAAACAGACGCCCATTGCTACCGAGTAGTGGGATTCACGTCATTCCTTCACCGTTAGGTCTTAGCAGGTGGAGGAATGGCGTATTTTATTATTTGGAGGTTTTTATATGAAGTGGATTTATCTATTGATTGCTGGAGCGTTGGAAATAATCTGGGCAGTGGCAATGAAAATGTCAAACGGATTTACGCTACTGATTCCATCGATTGTTACAGGAGTGGGTTACGTAGCCAGTGCAGTATTTTTAGCAATTGCACTTAGACAGTTACCTTTGGGCACTGCCTATGCCATGTGGACTGGAATGGGAATACTTGGAACCACACTGCTTGGCGTTTTTCTTTTTCACGAAAAACTGTCGGTTCCACAGGTCATTTGTGTTATTCTGATTGTGATAGGAATTGCAGGACTAAAGATTTTAGGAAAGGATTGATGCTATAAAATCCTGCGATAAAGCCAGTTACTGTGTTTATAACGAGGGCTTCCGCAAAGAGGTGGATTGGGGTATGTCACAAATGTAAACTGCATTTGGATACTTATGGAGGCGAAGTGTATCACTTCTACAGACATTCACACAATAATTATTACTAAAATAATGTGCGAATGTTCGTAAATTTATTTAATCCCATCGGCGAAGCCGATTACAATCCTTCCTTGCGGGCGTAGCCCGTGGTCTGTGGAGTTCGGGCAGACCTGCGAGCGGAGCGAGCTGCTAGGAATGGTACAAAAACATTAAAAATAGATTTTTCTTATATTCTCAGGCATAGAATGAAACATCATTTCTACTACAGTTTCAGCAGGGGTGATGTTGTCATTCATCAGCCATTCTCTAGTCATTCCCACACATCCGTAGCAGTATAGACGGATACTGTATAAAATCTGGGTATCTAATCTATCTGTATCAAGAATTTTCATTGCTTCGACAGAGTAACGGTCAACAAAGTATTTATGCATGTATTGCCAGAGGGAATTCTGGGAATTATCTTCGTAAGCCCTTTTATAGAAGAGGTAATCTGCTCGCATCTCATTCATGGCTTTGGCTGCTGATTCTACAGAGAGGATATCGGTCTTGAAAGCATCATGAAAGAAAATCCAGGCAACTAAATCGTATTTGTCCTTGAAGTGATAGTAGAAGGTCGGTCTTTCAATCTCTGCTTCACGGCAGATTTCAGTCACACGAATCTTATCTAAGGACTTTGTCGCCATAATCTTTTTCATTTTTTCTGCAATCCATAATTTGGTTCTATCTGCCATTGTTTTCACCTCACTAATTTTTACAAAAATGTATTTATGTAAGAAATTCTATCATTATTATACTTCTGTAAGTGGATTAGCACAAGATTTGCCTTTATTCTAAAAGAGAAGCTTATGTAACATTAAAGATTTTAGATAAAGGAGGCATTAAAAATGCATTTTACAGAGACAGTTTATAGAAATCCATATTGGCCAACATTTCCACTTTTACAGATTACACAGGGGTGCACTCACAACAACTGCAAGTTTTGTACAATGTATAAAGAGGTTCCATTTCGAATGCAGCCAATGGAATGGATAGAGGAAGATCTACAGGAGATAGCTGAGAGTTGAAAGAGTTAGGGCTTAGAGAAATATCTCTTGGAGTTGAAAGCGGAGATGACTGGACGCTTGATAGAATTAATAAAGGATATCACGCATCAAACATATTAGAGCAGTGCAAAAGGCTTGAAGAGGCGGGCATTGATTACTGGATGACTTTCCTGAATGGTACAGCCGGCAAAGAGCATAGCTTGGAGCATGCCATCAATTCTGCTAAGATTTTTTCTCAGTGTAAGCCTATGCTTGTAGGAACCGGTGGACTGACTCTTTTCCCTGGAACACCACTTCTTGAGGAGGCTAAGAGAGGCGAGTTCACACCACTTTCAGAAAAGGAGATGCTTATAGAGCTAAAGACATTTGTAGAGAATCTCACTTGTGATTGCTATTTTGTTACGCATCATACTGTTTCAGGTAAAAACTTGACAGGACCAGATTTCTTAAAGAGAAAGGATACAATTATTGCATCATTGGAAAATGAAATCGAAAACGGCGATTTGGACAGAATGGCTGCTATTCGAAGCAGAAAGAGAACACTGTAATGATTGGTTGCAATGTCTATAAATTTAATATAGAATTATTGTAGTTTTTTAACCTTAAAAACTATGGAGATATATATGGGGCTTTTTTGATAAAGTAAAGAAAAAGCAAAATTAAAAAGGAGATCTTGTAACGTGAAAAATATTAGATTTTATAAGGCAGAAAAGTATAATTCAGATGATTATGAAAAAGTAGAAGATATGATATACATGCTCCATCATGATCCTGAGGAACAAAGTATTATTTATGTAACATCCATTGTTTTTGAGCCAGAACCTGAGCTAGAAGAAAATGAACCTAGTGATCCTTACGTTTCGCAGTATCCTTTAGAAGATATACTGGATGAGTTTTTTGTGTATTGTAATGACATGTATGAAAAAGAAAATGAATCTGATAAGAATCATTCATATGTTGAATTTGCAAGTGAAGAAATCGATGATATCAAAAAACTACTTTCTATTATTGGCAAGCATGTTTATAACAAACAGGAAGGCGAATATGTAGATTTAAAAATAGAATAAAATGTAGAGGTGAAAAATTTTGAAAAAAGGGATACGTATTTTATATTTTGTTACTGTAATAATAAGTGCTTTAGTGGGACTATGGCATTTCTTTGTCCCATGGATGTTTCAATGGTATGACTATCTTCCAATGCAATATGAGAATCTTATAGTTGGGATAGATTATACGAATTATTGTTTCTCATTGTTGTTGCTTGGGCTAAGTGTCATGTTGATTTTGTTAGGTAAAAGAGCATTGGACATGAATCGGGAAGTAATCTATTTCTATTTTTTCCTAACAGTAGTTTGGATGTTCAGAGCGTGCCTTGCCAGTTTTATTGAGCCATGGCCTTTACAACCAATTCCGGCGGCTGCGATTGGACAGTTGGTTGCTTCGGATGCATTGGCGATAATGATGGTAGTGGTTAGTGTATGTTTTATTAAAGAACTTCGACGTAAATAAGCAAATTCGAATTTAGGGGTGAATCGATGATAATAAAGCAGCTAGAATACAATGATTGTAAGGGCAAGAAGTACAAAGCCAAGATACTATCTAATGAGTATTTGACCATAGAGCCTGAAGGCGACAGCTTTGACATTAAATGGATAAAGGTAAAAGAACCTCTTCTAATCATGATCCAGAAAATCATGATATGAGAATAGAAATGGGAAGAAAACTATAAATCGCAGTTTGTGGAGGTAATACAAATGGTTGATTATGGATTAAAGGGCAGGGTGGCTTTGATCACAGGGGTAAATAACCCGCAGGGAATTGGCGCAACGACTGCTTTGGCATTTGCCCGTGAAGGGACAAAGCTGGTTTTGGTTTATAAAAAGGTAAACCGACCTTTTGATAAGGATAGGACCGACAAAAACGGAGCGGACAGATACTATGCCGCAAATGCCGGTGACGCAGAGTATCTGGAGAACAGATTGCGTGAAATGAAGACGGAGTATCTGATCCTTGAAAGCGATATTTCTGATGAAGATAACGTAAAAGCGATATATGAATCGGCTTATGGAAGATTCGGTAGAGTTGATATATTAGTCAATAATGCCGCCACGGATGATGAAACAGGGTGCGACACTATAGAAGCTGTTACTCAAAAGGTTATCGATGATACGTTTGCAGTAAATGTTCGCGGAAGTATTATGATGACAAGTGAGTTTGTGAAACATTGTGGGGATTACGGGAGAATTGTAAATATTTCCACAGATGCAGCGCAGGTATTTGCAGGCCAGATCACTTATGGAGCAAGTAAAGCAACGTTAGAAGCATTAACACGTAGTATTGCACTTGAGGTGGCTAAATATGGAATAACCGTTAATTGTGTAGCCCCGGGACCTACTCAAACAGGATGGATAGATGAGGATTTTGAAAAAGTGGTTACTCCGTTGATTCCTATGGGGAAATTGATCCGGCCGCAGGATATTGCAGAAACAATACTGTTCTTGGCAAGCGAGCAGGCACGGATGCTAACAGGACAGGTTATAAGAGTTTCCGGTGGGAAAGCTTTGTAAATTCAGATTTGTCGACCTAGTTGGATAACTCCGTCCCAGGGGTTTATTATTTTGAGGCAATATAGGAGGGTGGAATGTTAATAGAACCTAGAGTGTTCCGGTGGAACGAAAAGACAATTGAGATTCGAAGTGCTCTTCCAGAGGATGCGAAGAAACTGAAAGAGCATCGTGAAGCAACTGCAGCAGAGACACATTTTATGGCGAGGTATCCGGAAGATGGAGACATTGATTTTGGCAAAATGAGAAACGGCATTGAGAGTATGCGGGATAGCCAGCGGGATTATCTGGTGACGGCATTTCTTGGAGATGAGATTGTCGGAGACCTTGGAGTGATGCTAGTCCGTCCACATATGAAATATTTGCATCGTGCTTATCTTGGTATGTCGATTCGACAGAAGTACACCGGGATGGGCCTTGGAAGCTTCATGATGGAGATTGCTCTGGAGCAGGCAAAAAAGAATGGTTTCGAGCAAGTGGAACTAGGCGTTTTTAGCGATAATAAGCGAGCACAGGGACTCTACCGCAAGTATGGTTTCAAGGAGTATGGTCGTACTCCAAGAGCGTTTAAACTAAAAGATGGAACCTACCGTGATGAAATCATTATGGTAAGAATGTTATAAGTAATAGTGGCAAGGCGCGTGTCCATGAAAAGAAAATTGCTATGAAAAAATAACAAATCGGAGTTTGTAGAAAATGAAATTATTATATGGGCTTTTATTCTTAATAACAGGTTGTGCTTGTGCGTTTGCCTCATGTCGTCAATTATATAGGATTATAAAACTGAAATTACGTGGTGCTACATGTACAGCAACAATCGTTGATTTTCATGAGGCTGTATATAGTAATCAGAAAGCAATTTTTATACGCCCTAGAAAAGTATTGGCATACCCAATTGTAAAATTTCGTAATGAAAAGGGCAAAGTTATAAAGACTATGACGCTTAATTCTATCAAGAATATGCGTGAAAAGAAGTGGAATGCTGTTCGTGATAATTATTTAGGGCAAGAAATTGATATTACTTATATTGATGAATATCCATGGACTTTTAATTATCCGCAAGGTGTGGCTAAAATGAATGTATTATGCATGCATAATAGGTGGTTTAAGCCTTTTATTGAATGCATTTTTGTTTTTGCACTTTCGTTGCTTATTTTGTTTTTTATAGTTCCACAGTTTTTTTAGATAAGCAACTTCCTGTTTGTCGGGATGAACGTTTCCTTGTCAAACCTACGAAAACGGCTAAAGCCATGATGCCGGAAGCAGATTTGGAATTGCCATATGATGGCGCGAAGGAAATGATTCTTGTGGATGATGTGGAGAATAAAGAGTTCTTAAGGGAGCTGGTACAGGCTATGTATGAAGAACTACCGACTCCGAAAAAGAAATAACTTACAGTTTTATAGACGATGAAAAATCGAGATTTGTATAGGAGGAAATATATGGTTAAGAATGTGGCGATAGTAAGTCTTTCAAGCGGAATAATGGGGGAATCTTTTGTTGAATTTGAGAAGAATATTGGGATTAAGAGACTTGAAGACTTTGGGCTTAACGTGAGATTTATGCCGCACGCACTGTTAGGACTTGAATATATAAAAGATCATCCGGAGAAAAGAGCTTTAGATCTTTTGGATGCACTAAGAGATCCAGACATAGATATGATACTGTGTGCTATTGGCGGAGATGACACGTATCGATTGCTTCCATATTTATTTGAAAATGATGAACTGAAAGAGGCTGCTACGGATAAAATATTTCTCGGTTTTTCTGATACGACAATAAATCACTTTATGCTTCATAAAGTAGGGATGACTACTTTCTATGGACAAGCCTTTTTGCCGGATGTTTGTGAACTGGCTACGGATATGCTTCCATATACCAAAAATTACTTTCAGGAGCTTATTGCAACAGGTACCATTCATGAGATAACACCAAGTGACGTGTGGTATGAGGAAAGAACTGAGTTCTCACCTGAAAAAGTAGGGACTTCGACACCGTCACATCCCAATAAGGGCTTCGAACTTCTGCAGGGACCGGCAACCTTCTCGGGAAAGATTCTCGGAGGTTGTATTGATTCGATGTATGACTTTTTTGATGGTGAACGCTATGAGGATATGCCGGTTTTGTGCAGGAAATATCATCTTTTCCCTGATACAAAGGACTGGGAAGGACGTATTATATTGCTGGAAACCAGTGAAGAAAAACCATCACCAGAGAAGTTCAAAAAGGCTTTGGAGTACTTAAAGTCTACAGGGGTATTTGAAGCTGTTTCAGGAGTGCTTGTGGGAAAGCCTCAAAATGAGATCTATGCTGATGAGTATAAAAAATTATTGGTGGAAGTGATAAGCAATCCGAAGCTTCCTATTATTTTTAATGTCAACATTGGACATGCTACACCTAGATGTATCATTCCTTTTGGTGTTGAGGCTGTTGTTGATGCGAATAATCAGATCATTAGATTTAAATGAGAAAGCGATAAATTCCAGTTTTTGGGGCTAAAGCCAATATAAATAATACTAGACAGATTTGTCCAATAGCGTAAATACGGCATTTTCTCGCTTTGTGTCGTGTTATGTTTAGTAGAATAATATTACTCTGTCAATGAAAGGAGGAAACAGTATGGATCAGAAAAAGATTGGACTTTTTTTAAAAGAACTTAGGAAAGAAAAGGATATTACACAGGAACAGCTTGCCGAAAAGATAAAAGTTTCAGGACGAACGGTTTCTAGATGGGAAACAGGTTCTAATATGCCTGATATTAGTTTGTTGGCTGAATTGGCTGATTTTTATGATGTTAGTATACCTGAAATCATTGATGGAGAAAGGAAAAGCGAGAATATGAATGAAGAAGTAAAAGAAACAGTATTGAAATTATCTGATTATACAGAGACAATTAATCAGAAAATTAAAGGAAGGTTACTTGTACTTACGGTTATTCCATTAATAGGAATGATTGCGGTCGTGATTATTGAATTAACAGGACTAGATACACATGGAAGTTTCTATGAAAGAGTAGCAGGTGCAGGCCTTGGGTTAATAAATTGTGGTATATTAATATTCCTTGCAATGAATCTTTCTGGACTTTTAGGAAAGATTAAGGCAAGACGAGAAATGAAACGAAAGTACAACTGTAAATAAAAAGTCTAATAGACCATAAAATTCAAGTTTATCATAAGATAGGAAGATGGTTTAACTTCTGGTCCAATGGATCAGAAGTTATTTTTATGTCGGGATTTTTATACAGAATGCAGTATTTATAGGAATTCCGGTTGTGCGAAGTTTCGTAAATTATAAAGAATTGGACAGAAGAGTTATCCGTTCTGTAAAAATAAAAACTTGCAAATAAGGATAAATGGCTGTATCATAAAGATGAAATAAAATGTTTCAGATTTGTGAGGTGAGCCAAATGATATATGATTATATAATTGAAAACTATAAAAATGGTGAGCCAATTTTTTTGACTGAGCTTCCGAGCAATTCAAAAGATTATCTTCGACAGGAAATGAAGAAACTTGTGGACGAAGGTAAGTTAGAGCGCTTATATAATGGCGTATATTTTCTTTCTTATGTTACAATTCTTGGTACTAAAGGGAAGGTTTCAGTGGATAAGTATATCGAGAAGAAGTATCTTGGCTCAGAAGAAAAAGTGGAAGGCTATATAACGGGATTACAGCTTGCAAACAAATATGGATTTACAACGCAGAATCCTTCTTGCTATGAAGTTTGTAGTAATGAAACATCGACTAAACAGCGTAAGCAGGAGATTGATGGAAATACCATTGTTGTATATAAACCGGTTGCTGAGGTTACATCTAAGAATAAATCTGCATTACAGTTTTTGGATTTAATGTCTACGATTGACAAGTATAGTGAGATTTCCGGACAGGAATTTGCTTCAAAGCTAAAAGATTTTGTCAGCTCAGTAGGTGTGGATTTTTCGGTTGTAAAACAATATTTGTCATTATATCCGGATAAAGTTTATAGAAATATTTATGAAGGAGGCTTGATGGGTGAGCTGGTATAGAGGTTATAAAGAACAATGGAAAGAGATTATTGAGACGGTAGCTGCCGAAGAGCATCGTACAACACAGATGGTTGAGAAAGATACTATTCAGTCGATGATATTGTCTGGTATTTCTCAAAGTGATCTTCCTTTTGTCTTTAAGGGAGGAACTTCTTTATCTAAAGCTTATGGGCTCATTGATAGGTTTTCAGAAGATATCGATTTGTCTATGAATCGCAAGCCGACTGAAGGTGAAAAAAAGCAGACAAAGAATTTGATTCTAAGCTTAGCAGAGGATTTAGGCCTGATTTTAACGAATCCAGAGGATATACAATCTCGCTATAGCTATAACAAATATGTGTTTAAGTACGAATCATTCTTTAGTGAAATACCTTTGGAACTGATTATTGAAACAAGTTTTTATCAGGATGTTTATCCGGCAGAGACTCATGATGTTTATAGCTTTGTGGGTAGATTCTGTGAAAAGAATGGAATTACTCTTCCAATTCCATTTGATGAAGCAAAGATAAGTATGCAGGTTCAGTCCTTGGAACGAACATTTATTGACAAGGTATTTGCTGTTTGTGATTACCGTATTCAAAATATGATGGATCGAGACTCGAGACATTTATATGATATTGCGAAGCTACTTCCTGAGGTTAAGATAACACCTGAATTAGATGCTTTGATTGATAGGGTACGCGACGATCGTATGAAGTCAAAGAATAATCCGTCAGCGCAGCTGGAATATAATATTCCAGATATGCTTAAGGAAATTATTTCAAGTCAATTCTATGAATCGGATTATAACAATATTACTAAGAAACTATTATATGAGGATGTGTCATATAATGATGCAATTGAAAAAGGAATAGCACTAGTAGTAGATATGGATATTTTCGAATATAAAAAATAGATGCTTATACTAGGTTTATTATTATGCCCTTTATATTCGGCTATTTTATAAAAATAAAATTGTAGCAAAATGGAAAAAAGTACAGTTTACTGGATTGTACACAGGCATATTTATAGAAACAGTCAAGTGGTGGTTTAAAGACGGATGTAAGAAAACACCAGAGCAGGTAGAAAGGTATTTTGAAGAGGTTTTTTAAATGAATAATATAGAACGTAGAGATAAAGAAATTGCTTATATTTGCGATGATGTTTTAATGGCAGAACAGAAAAAATGCAGAAAGATATTGCAAAAACTCAACTTCATGGATAGAAGTGATTTTGATGGAATCCGTGAGGTTATAGCAGAACTTTTGCCGGGATCCGAAGGAGCTTTTATAAATCCGCCATTTTATTGTGATTATGGAAATAATATTAAAGTGGGAAAGAATTTTTTTGCCAACTATAATTGTACAATTATAGATGTTGCAAATGTAACTATTGGAGATAACTGCCAGATGGCACCTAATGTAGCTATATATACGGCAGGTCATCCCATATATCCAAGCACCCGCAATTCTGCTTATGAATACGGAAAAGCAATATCTATAGGTGATAATGTATGGATTGGTGGCAACACAGTAATCTGCCCGGGAGTTAATATCGGAGACAATGTTGTAATAGGAGCAGGCAGTGTTGTTACAAGAGATATCCCGGACTGGAGTATTGCGGTAGGTAATCCATGCAGGATTAAGAGAACGATTACTGAGGACGACAGGAAAAGGCTTTTTAAAGATGAAATGATAGATGATGAAGCCTGGAATGATATCGTGGAGCGAGGTTATGCAGAATAATAAGGAGCAATGTGGTATAGATTTAGCAGGAGGTGTTTTGATGGCATCTGTAAGAGATGAAGTATCCAAGTATATAAAGAAAAAATATAAGGCATCTCCGGAATACCTTTGGAAGAGATATCCAAGCTTTGCAGTATACAGGCATGAAGATAATCGTAAGTGGTTTGCTCTGATAGCCACTATAGGCAGAGATAAGCTGGGGATTGATTCCACTGATGAAGTTGATGTTTTAAATGTTAAGATTGACGATTTGATGCTTAGAGATATCCTGCTTCAACAGCCGGGTTTTTATCCTGGATATCATATGAACAAGGGCAGTTGGATGACAATACTGCTTGATGGTACAGTGAGCTTTGATGAAATCTTCAATATGATTGATGGCAGCTTTTTAGATACGGCATCTAAGAAGAAAAAGGATAAGTTCCGTCAGCCAAAGGAATGGATAGTACCAGCCTGACAAGTTTACTTTTGACAGGTTGAAATCTGAGTATGGAATATATGCTGTGCGTGGACCGAGGGGGATACCTAATAGTCTGAGCGCAGCATTGAAAAAGTAATATAAATGAGTAAGCACAGGATGGATGCGCTTGAACAGAGGATGGCATTTATAACAAGCTTAAAAGAAACATAGAATACTATACCTAAATTCGATTTAGACGGGGTGAAAAAATGAATTATGATTATATAGAAATAACTTTATTTATTTGTGTTGTAGTAATAACAATTATACTTATAGTATTTAATAGTAAGGACAAAAATAAACCGCGTAATACAGAAGCTGTAGATACAGGTGTTTTTTGTATAAAAGAGCCGCGATTTGTTAAAAATCTATTTTGTGTAGGATGGGGTGTGGCTTCAATATGTTTGATTGGAAGTTTTTTCTCTTGCATATGGAATGGTTTTACGCTTGGCAACATTATTACAGTGTTAGGTTTTCTCTGTTTCGAATTTTTTAATTTGTATTGCTTGTTGAGAACAAAAAACTGGAAAATATCTGTAAATAAAGAGCAAATACTATACAGAAATTTGTTTGGCGTGACAAAAGAATATAATTTTAAGGAAATATTGGTTAAACAGAAAAATAACTCGGCAATTGTGGCCTATAAGGACAATAAAAAGGTTTTCAGCATTGGGACAGAGTTGATTGAGTATGCGGATTTTTTATGGTGGGCAGTAAAATATAAAGTATATGTAAAATAAATGTAGTACAAGCATTTTTATTTAAAATGAAAAATGCTGGATACAACTGTAATGATAAGACGGTATTTATACAGTGGTTATAGATGAAGTAAAACCGGGATTTGGAGGAGCAAATATAAATGAGTGAAAGACCTGAATTGGATAGAAAATTAGATGGAAAAACCTTTCGAAGTTATTATTATTTAAAGGAAGAATTGGTTGATTTTTGTAGAAAGAACAACTTGCCTATTTCAGGTGGGAAAATAGAACTAGCTGACAGAATTGCTTGCTTCCTTGATACGGGAAAGGTATTAGAAGCTTCTGTCAAAAGAAAAGCACCAGCTAATGTGCAATTAATCGATGAAAATACAATAATAGAACCTAATATTGTGTGTTCTGAAAAGCATAGAGCGTTTTTCAAGGAACACATTGGAGCGGCATTTTCTTTTAATGTGGCATTTCAAAAATGGTTAAAAAGTAACGCTGGTAAGACATATAAGGAAGCAATTGCGGCTTATTATCAAATTCTTGAAGAAAAGAAGCAAGGAAAAACAAAGATTGATTGCCAATTTGAGTATAATACATATATTCGTGATTTCTTTGAAGATAATAAAGGAAAGACTCTGGAGGATGCGATTAAATGCTGGAAATATAAAAAACAAATTCAGGGACATAATCGCTATGAAAGAATAGATCTTGTGGCTCTTGGAGAGTAGGAATAAGTATTATACAAATTCGGATTTGTATAACTAAAATCCTAACTTTCCTTATTTTATGCGGCTTGGCGGTATGCTTTGCCACTCTATATGTATCCTTTTCCCTTGTTTTTGCCCTTATGAGGTATCTACAAGGGAAAGTTTTTCTTATTCGATTTTATTCTCCAACCACCTTATCAAGTAGTCGGGCTGAGTTTCGCTTACCTTCTCGGTTAGCGTGTGCGTAGACATTCATAGTGGTACTTACATCCGAGTGTCCGAGTAATTCCTGCACATCATTTGGTGCTGCTCCGTTTGAGAGCAGGTTTGTGGTATAGGTGTGTCGCAGGGTGTGGAAGTGGAAATTATCATCAAGCTCCGACAATCGTTTCCTTGCTGTCCTTAAAGCTGTCTCAACCGTTGCAGGGGCTTCGTATGCTCCCTCCGGTCTGATACATACAAGGTCAATCTCGTTGTAATCAAGGGGAATGTCCTCTGTGCCATCCAAATGGTAAAGCTCATAGTAGATACGATTCTTTTCCTTGACTTCCCTGTAGTAGTTCCTCTGATAGAGTTCTCCGTAACTGAACACCTGCTTTCTCTGTTCCTTTTTTGCTTTCTTTAAGATGTCAGCGAGTGTATCACAGAAATCCACGATACGGATTTTCTTTCGCTTTGTCGGACAGATCTCGGTCTTGTGCCTTGCTCCGTTGTAACGGACACTTCTTCGTACTGTCAGATACTGTTCCTCAAAGTTAATGTCACTCCAAGTCAGTCCGCATACCTCTCCAAGTCTAAGACCTGTGTAGTATGCTATCTGTACCGGCAGGACAGCAGGCTTGTTTCTTTCTTCCAGATACTCCATAAGCGTCTGATACTGCTCTGGTGTAATCGGGTTGATAACCTCTGCATCCTCATCATTATCAGAAAACAAATCCACATCTTCCTCGGCTTTCCTACGCATTACCACATACTGCATTGGATTAAATGTGATGTACTGCTTTGAAAAGACTGCAAATCGGAAGGACTGTTGCAGGACTGCGTGGAAAGAACGGATATAGTCGATGGTGTAACCCTTTGACTTAAAATTTCCTTCCTCACCGCCAAATGCAAGCAAATCCATAAACTTCTGCAAATGCTCCGAAGTGACTGTCTTTAGTTTTCTGTTTCCGATTGGGTGCTGTTTAATCCTGTTTACTGCCTGTAAATAGTTACCGACTGTACCATTGCTAAGTGAACCTGTTTTCAAATCTTCCTCTGCCCATACATCAAGCATCTGTCCGAGTGTGAGGTTGTCCGCTTTGGCTAGAAACTTCTTTGCGTCATAATCCTCCATAGCCTTGCGTAACATTTTCTCCGTCTCTGATTTGCTCTCCGTACCTGCAAATTCTTTCTGAACCAAGTTACCACTTGCGTCCTCCACATAAAAGCGGTAGTACCATTTCTTGCCTTTCTTTCTTACAGAACCTTTTGCCATAATCGTTTCTCCTTTCGATATCGGCAATCGGAACTGGTGAAATGCTTCTTGCGTGTGAGTATATCATAGCTCCGTCTGCCTATCTATACCGAATCGGGATCTTTTTCTGATAAAAGATTGGCTAGTCGATTTTTCGCTGTCTCAGGATTTTTTGAATACAATCTTACAATATCGCCCATATCGTTAAATGCGTTGACGGTGTGGGTGATTTCTCTAAGGAACATAATCTCATTGTATTCCTTATTGGATTCAAACCCCATTGTCTGGGCGAGTGCCTTGTTATCTGCATTTCCTTTGAAATTCTTACAAGCGAACTGGAATGAATCCACGAACAGCTCGTATTCCTGTAACATCAGTAGTAGCAGGTCTTTGGAAAAATCACTTTCGGACTGTTCCATATCATAAGGGAGTTTATTCAGAATGGAAGTCATTACATCACGAATCTGTAATTCTCTTTTATCCGTAATGTCTGTTTCGTATTCGTCAGTCTCACCTTTCAGCCACTCCACAGATACATGAAGTGCATCTGCCAGACCTTCTAAGGTCATTTTCTTGGTGTTATCAATCGTTCCTGCTTCGTATCTCTGAATCGTGGATGCGGTCACGCCCATCTTTTCAGCGACATAAGGCTGGTTCAATCCTAACTCCTGTCTGCGGCTCTTTGCTCTGCTACCGATTGTCTTTCGCAATTCTTTATCTTTTAACATACTTGCGAACCTCCTTTTTCGGTATGTCATTACTATACCACATAACACGATATATTGCAATATGCAATTATAAGACGATTATTAAAATACCGTAACGAATTGCAAATTGGTGATTCGATATAACTTATATATTTGGCTCAAATAGACGATATATAAAATATCAAGAATAGATTAGGAGGTGCAGTATGTCATTTAATATTAGTAATTATGAAATACCAAATAACAGGAGTTTATATGATAAGACACTACAATATAGTAACTTTCGAGGCAGTAAATCTAAAACTGGCTCTACTACACAAAAAAGAACAGATATTTTAGAAATATCTCAGGAAGCAAAAAAATTACAGGAGTCTGATTCAAAAATGTCAGCAAACTCTGGCAAAGATATATTAGGTATATCGAAAGGTCAAGGGAATAATGACTATAAAGTACATTTTTCGGATTCGGCAATGGTAAGTCGTGCAATATCAAGGGGGAGAATTACAGTAAATGGTGTTGATATTGAGTTATCAGATCAGATTAAGAATAAATTGAGAGAAGTAGATAAACAAGCTGAAAATAATCGAATGAAAAATTATATGGAATATGTTAATAAACATGAGGCTGCTGTAGCAAAACAGCAGGCAGAAACTTGGAAGAAGGCATTTGAAACTCCAGATTCACTCAAAATATTACTTGGCATAGACGATAAAATGCAAAGAAAAGTAGAAGCAGGACAAGATACAATTACAGGAGTATCTTGGAATGATTTTGAGTGGAAAACATATGAAACCGTATTAGATGTTAATTTGGATAGAGGAATCGCCACGCTTGGAGAGATTTCTTCAAATGAAGTAATTCTAAACGAAAAAGAATATTTGTAGGACAACATAAAAGCCTAGTTAATATATAGTTAATTAATCAATAATGATGTAATCCTCTTTTGTCAGAAGAAACTGGCAAAGGAGGTTTTTTTGTTTTTAAAGCACCAAAATATGCAATACGCAATTTAACATCAATCATTAAAACATCGTAACGCTTGACAAGACGAAATAAATGCAGTATAGTTACCGTACAAAGAAATTGCGTAACGCAAGTTTTAGAAAGGAAATAAAATGCACAGGACTTGTAATCCTACGCAGGAATGAGGTGATTGAATGACAGAATTAAAGTTTGCTCTCTCCATTGAAGAAGCTGCCGACTATACAGGCATCGGAAGAAACACTCTTAGAAATCTTGTTGAATGGGAAAAGCTGCCAATCCTTAGAGTTGGAAGAAAAATCTTAATCCGCAGGGAACGATTAGACGAGTTTCTGATTCTCAATGAGGGGAAAGATTTACGAGACAGACACGCAGTAAAAGCGGTCAAGGGAACAATGAAAAATGAATAAGGGACAGTCCTAAGACCATCCCTCTGGTATGTATCTGACTAAAAGCCATGATATACCTACACGCAAATAGATTATATCACGGACAAGTCCTCAGATACAACCAGAACTTTTGGAAAATGAGGACAAGATGGATGTGAATGGGTGCAATCGTCCACCCAGATGGTAGGACAAGTCCACCCAAGATACAAAAGGTGTTATGAAATGTCCACCCATTTCAGAAAATAAAAAAATAAGATAGGTGCAATCATCCACCCAAGTGGTAGGACAAGTCCACCCAACTTACAAAAGGTGCTGTGAGTTAATAGTAAAAATCTCTATTAAAATCAAAATGTAATAGAATAATGCACTATTAAAAACGGATTTTAATAGTAAATTCTTTTATTAACATCATCTGATACTGACGAACTCAAAGAAAAAATCGCAGATACAGGTTAATAGTAAAATCCACTATGAAAAAGGAAATGTAATAGAGCAATACACTATTAAAAAAGAAATTTAATAGGAATTTTAACTACCACTTTCTTGCCAGATACAGTTTAAGAGCAAGCAAAGTAGCACAGTGCTATTGTCAGGGTGAAAATGCTAACGAATCGTGCTATTGTTTTGCCGATTTTAATAGCATAAGTGCTATTGTTTCAAAAATGGTCAAAAATCAACAATAGTAAATGTGCTATTGTTTTCACAAAAAATGCTATTGTTTGTGCTATTGTTTCGCTGATTTTCATAGCAATCTTCTAGCATTCCTGTCAAGAAAAAGGAGTGCCGGATACGGCACATAAAAAGTGTGCCATTAAAGGCACAAAATTAGGTGCTGAGGGAACAGTTACAGCTAAAAGTGGACTTCATAAGCAAGCCCTCGACGTTTGAGAGCGAAATACACCCATCGCACAAAACTTCGTTTTGTACTCTGTGTATTTCGCTCTGCGAGGCTTAGCCGCCGACAGGCGGATGTGTTCGCAAGATGAGTGCCTATGCACTCGCTCACAGGGAGAAGTCCATCAATCACAACTCACCTATCTTATCCGTCCTCTTTTCCAAAATCAAAACTGGGAAAGGAGGAAATCGCTATGTCAAGAAATTCATTTGTGCAGATGTCAAAGCTCCATAATGTTCGTGGAAGAATCTATTATATCTCCAGTGACAAAAAACAGGAAAATCTCTATGCGGTATATGAAACCACAGACCGAAAATTTTGGACAGAACTTGCCAAGTGCAATCAGGCAGAATTTAAGAAAAGCGGTACAGATGGAAAATGTATCGAAGCAAGAGAATTTATCATTGCTCTGCCGGAATCCTTTGTGGATTATCCGCCAGACGGACTATTAAAGTATATGACGGATAAATTCAAAAGCCGATATGGTGTTGACTGTATTGCAGCACTCCACCAAAGTCTATAAACAAGGCCAGTCCGAGTATGAAGCCTATGTCAAAGCCAACAAGGAATGGGAATCCAGATATGGAGAAAACTCAATCCATCGTAAGCTGGCAGAAAAACAAGCAGAGGTCAAGAAAAGACAGGAAGAACGAGATTATATCTATCGTCCACCAACGAACAGAGGGGCAAGATAAAAGAGGTCATTGCGACCTCTTTTATCGTTTCATACATTCCTATCTTACATCCATCAAAATGGGTGATTGTAAATTGATTTACATGCTTTTACAAATTGATTGGCGATAGATTGCTTATCTAAATTATCACGATATTCTTGTTATGGGAGTATATCTAAATGCTCGATCAAGTATTGAATGAAAAGTTTACTGGCAATTGGCAGATTTTCTTTTGCTTTATAGCAAATCGATAGGTGACGATAAATTGGTGGATTCAGAGGTAAACACTTTATATGATAGGATGTCCTTTGAGTTATAAGTTTTGCTAGGATACTAATACCAAGACCAGCTTCAACCATTGTCATAATTGCGTAATCATCATGTATACGATATTTGATATTTGGAATTAACTCTTGCTCTGCAAAGGCAGCAAGAGGTTCACTGTAATTACCTTCCTCTAATAGAATAAATGGTTCGTTGGCTATCTCTTTGAAAGAGATGGCTTTTTTATTAGAGAGCGGATGATCAGTTGGAAGCACAACAAGCATTTCGCCATCTTTCACTGGGATGGTTTCTAAGTCTGTTACTGCATCTTGTGATATAAAACCAAAATCGATGGTACCCGAATGAATCCACTCAGGGATTAGCTTATAGTCTCCTTGATGAAAAACAAACTGCACATTGGGATACATTTCTTGGAATCCTTTGATTAATCCGGGCATCCAATGACAGGTAATACTTGAAATCGTTCCTACTCGTATTACTCCTGTCTCAAGACCTTTGATTTCGGAACATTTTTCAATCATAGCACGGTGGCTGTTAATCGTTTGTTCAATAAAGGGGAAAAGTTCTTGACCTTCTAATGTAAGCCGAACACCATATCTGGAGCGAACTAAAAGTTTGATATCAAGCTCATTTTCCAGAGATGCTATCATTTGACTTATAGAAGATTGGGTAAAGCCAAGTGCATCTGCTGCTTTTGTAAAACTTCCTAATTCGATTATTTTTTGAAGAGCCTGTAGTCGTTGCATTATTCAAATCGCCTTTCCTAATATTAGAATTAGATATATTTGTTTTACTAATTATAAAACGTGGAGTATAATGGTGTCAAATATAAATGATTGGAGTTGATTGGAAAGATGAAACAATATATAGTCGATGCCTTTTCCGATGAAGTTTTTAAGGGAAATCAAGCAGCCGTATGTATTATGGATGAGTGGATTTCAGAAGAACTTATGACGAATATCACATTGGAAAATAATTTTTCAGAGACCGCTTTTGCTGTTAAAGAAGGAGATAGTTATAGACTTAGATGGTTTACACCTGGTGGAGAAATTGATTTATGTGGTCATGCTACACTAGGGACAGCCTATGTGATATTTCGGTTTTATGATACAGATGCAACAGTAGTTTCTTTTCAAACAATGAGTGGTGAGTTGATTGTCCGTAAAGAGAAAGATTTACTCGTAATGGATTTTCCTTCCTATAAACTGGGGCAGGTAAGTGTTACAGATGAAATGGAGAAAGCTCTTGGAATAAGACCTTTAGAGGCATATATGGGACGTGATTTACTCTGCATTCTTCCTGATGAAGATAAGGTAAAGAATTTAAAGCCTGATTTAGATAAGATGAAAGATTTAGATGGATTACTCGTTCATGTGACAGCAAGCGGTTCGGATTATGATTGTGTAAGCAGAAGCTTTGCTCCTAAGCTAAGTGTAGATGAAGATCCGGTTTGTGGCAGTGGACACTGTCACATTGCACCATATTGGGCTAAAAAACTTGGAAGGGAAGAATTGGTTGCTTATCAGGCTTCTAAAAGGAGCGGTGTATTATATTGCAGAGTCACTGGAAATCGTACACAACTAGCGGGTAAGGTTGCACTTTATTCTTCTGGTGAATTATATGTATAAGTTAAGACAAAATAAATTGTTCTATGTAATAGCCTTTGGTTTGATTGCCTGTGCAGTCTATGGAGTTGGTGCAGGAATAAGAAGTAACATAGGCATCTTATTATCACCGATGGCAGAGCAGTGTGGAATTGCATATAAGGATGCCAGTCTTTGTGTGGCAGTTATGCAGCTTGTGTTTGGTACATCACAACCCCTGTTTGGTATTTTGGCATCGAGGAAATCAAATCGATTTGTATTGTTCACAGGTGTAGTTTTACTTGCACTTTCTATGGTAGGAATCATGACGGCAACATCATTTGCAATGCTGTTCCTGTCTTTGTCGATACTATTTGGCTTAGGTACTGGAGCCATAGCATTTGGTATAGTTTTGACATCTGCAATTTGTTTTGTTGGGAAAGAGCATGCAATGACTATGTCCGGAATGCTGAATGCATCTGCTGGAATGGTAGGGTTTATTTTCGCACCTTTAATAAATGCTCTTATTAACAGAGGCGGAATTCGATTAAATTCTATCTTTATGATAGGAGTATTTATCGTTCTGATTCCTTTATCCATAGTCCTTACATCAAAAGATTCTGTCGTTTCAAAGAAAGAGGTACAGGAAAGGACAAATCTACCATTTAAAGAAGCCTTTAAGAGCAGGACATATTTATTATTGTTAGCAGGGTTTTCCACATGTGGATTTCATATGGTAATTATTGAGTCACATCTATTTTCTCAATATATTTCATATAATATTGACAGCAACCATGCGAGCTGGGCATTTTCATTTTATGGAATCATGACGATTGTTGGGGCATTGCTGTCCGGACTTTTAAGCACGAAAATTGACAAAGGAAAATTGCTGGCATTTTACTATGGATTTAGAGCAGTTTGGGTTTGTGTATATCTTTTTTTACTTCCAAAGAATTTTACAACAGCAGTTCTATTTTCGGCAGGACTTGGACTTACAGGTGATGCTACGGTGTCTCCAACATCAGGATTGGTAAATGAAAAATTTGATTTAAAACATGTTGCAACCCTTATAGGATTATTATTCTTGGTTCATCAGATAGGTGCATTCTTTAGTGCATATCTTGGAGGCATATTTGTAAGCGCAACAGGGAATTATAATACAATTTGGATTATTGATATTGCATTATGCCTATTTGCGAGCAGTATGAGTTTTATGATAAAACCTTCCAGATGTTAAACGATATGATAAAATAGGAATTTTTTGAGAGAGTATTTTTGAATAATTGAATATGGAAATGTAAAAACAGATCAAGTAAATTTTAAGTAATCTAGCTTATTATGTATACTTGGTCTGTTTTTATTTTCAATCAAATGAACCAGTCTTTCGTCAAATTTAATAGTTCCTATAAATATCCCTATGAATGTTATTCTCATTAGTGGCTCAAACTTTAGGAAAAATTTCTTGCATAGAATAATGTAAGGTGGTATATTATAAATAAAGAGAGACACTTGCGCTAACAAGTGTCTCACAGAAGCTAACGATAGACGGTTAGCCATATAAAAAGTTTACGAATTAACCGCTCACATGTTTACGAGGCATAGGGCGGTTATTTTCGTGTGTGATTACTATCTTTACCGATAGAGTATCCTATTCCAAAGCAGGTTAAACCAAAGCTAAGCACTGCAATAAGTCCTAAAATATCCATTGGCAGCCCTCCTTTCCACACTACTGGAGTAATCCTTGCGGATACTCTGTATCTATGTAAACAGAAGGCTCACTCATTTCAGAATTAAGGTAAAGTCTTGCATATTCTAGTGGGTCATCAATCGCAAGGGCATCCAACATCCTCTGCGAGTTTGGTGTAGTTACCAGATTTTCCTCTGCCCTGCCACAGTCAATCCGAAGTATAAAACCATTGTAATAATTGATGTCTATGGAGTTGTGAAATTGATTGTATTCAGCGTGTACGATATTCATATCTGTGTTATCCTTTCCTTTATCCGTTGTGGCTTTGATAATCTGTTATAGTAAAAAACATTTCCACCAGTTCCAGCCGACTTATGTGATTTATATAATGTTATTAGCTGTTACCAGATTTTGTTTCCCTTGTTTTTGCCCTTATGAGGTGTCGTAACACAAGGGAAAAGGATATAACATAAGGGAAAGTTTAAGGGAAAGCTCGCTTACCAAAACTGTAGTAAAATCAAGGCATTGCGGATTTTATCGTAACACTTTATAATACCAGTTAGGTGTTAAAGAATTGTAGGTATCAAAATTCAGATTTGTTAAACTGGTTGGATAACTCCGTTCCGGGGTTTATTATTATGAGACAAAATAGGAGATTGGAATGAAGTGGATTCTAAATAAGGGGAAAAAAGCTACAGATATTTTTGAAGTACTTAGAAAAATGCCGGAAATAAAGATAAAACACGCATTTTGTTCGCCAATAATATTTGCATGTGGTTTATGTCCTGTAATGCTTATGGAAAATCAAAATAATATAGTATATTGGAAATTTGTACTATGGTCTTTTTTGATAGTCACCATAATGAGTTTTATTCTTTTGCTCATTGCCTCTCTTGAGAAGGATGCTGAATATCGACACATTAAAATGTTATTTGTTTTTAAGGAAGAATTATTATTTTCTTTCATATTTCCTACTGTTATAAGCGTATATTATGCTCTTAATAGTATTGTTGCGTGTGTGGCTATTATAGTGTTGTGCGTTATTTTAAGAGTAATTAAAATCTGGTCACTTGAAAGGAAAATTAAAAAAGGTACATACGGATATCATATGGACGCTAAAGTTAACACTGCACTTGTAGGAGTTACTTCAATGGCTGGAGTTTTGGGATTTTATTTATTCGTTAACTTAAAGACATTTGAATCTTTTAGTTTAGCGTATAACCTTGTTATCGTTTGGCTTGTATTTATTGTTTTATTGATAGTATTTATGATTGAACCTATAGTTGCAATTAGAAGGTTGCATAGAGACAAGTGTAAGATAAAAAGATAAATGAGCCAAACAAATAAGATGTATCTGGTAACAGGAGCGGCGGATAAGGGAAAGAATTATGTATATGCATTTATGTAAGCGAGCATTAATTGCTCGCTTTTTGTTAGTTTGTAATAATAATAATAATAATAAATACTGAATAATAGCTTAAAAATATTATTAATTTATATAATATGTTATATAATATATTGTATAACTCTACAGAAACTGAGCAGCATCTGACCATAACATCAGATGGAAAAGTAGAGCTTACAAGACAATCCTTTAGTGATGAAATCATTGAAGAAACAGAGTTTTTGATTGATAAAGATGAGGCTGTAGTCAGGATTGTAGATAAGAATTATTATACAGCTGAAAATGTACCATTTCCGGTAGATAAGGCAAAGCACATTATACGCCTTGTCGAGGATAGTGAGATTGATGAAGAATGATGGAAGAATTAAGAGTAGAATGGAGGTTGGCGATGATTAATGAGAAGGTTAAGGCATTTCTTGATGAGAAGGCACTAGGTGACAGACTAACAGAACATACAGAAACTATTGATACTGTGGAACATGCGGCACAACAGATTGGATGTAGTGAGCCAGAGATTGCAAAGACATTGTCTTTTGTGGTGGATGAAAAGCCAGTAGTGGTTGTTATGGCTGGAGATGGAAAGGTTAACAGTTCTAAGTTTAAATCATATTTTCACACAAAGCCACATATGATTCCACGCGATAAAGTTAAGGAAATTACAGGCTTTCAGCCTGGTGGCGTTTGCCCATTTGCGGTTCCGGAAAATATTCCAATTTGGTTGGATGTTTCTATGAAGCGATTTGAATATGTTCATCCGGCAGGCGGTAATGAATTTACATCTGTAAAGCTAACGCCTGCTGAGTTAGAAAAGGCATCTGGCGCGGAAGGCTGGGTAGATATTTGCAAAGGCTGGGAAGACGATAATTTATAAAGAATTATAATGAGAGGTTGTTATAATGTATTTAGTTTCTGCTTATTTTGATGAAACGAGTAATAAAATCTTAGAGGATTACATAAAAAAAGTGGCCTTAGCTTCGGGTAATGATTTTTACATAGCTAACAAAGTGCCAGCACATCTAACTCTTTTAGCTCTTGAAGTAAGGAGGGTGGAAGAGTTGATTCCAAATTTTGAGAAGCTTACCTTGCAAGATAACACTAAACTCAAGTCTGGTGAGATTTCAATTGTTACGGTGGGGCAGCTTATGCCACGTGTACTTTATCTTGCGCCTTATATTAATGAGTATTTATTTGACTTGCAGGCACGTGTCTATGAGGCTTTTAAGGATTTGCCAGGAGTTAAGATAAGCAGCTATTATAAGCCTTATTCTTGGTTGCCGCATATTACTATTGGAAAAACTTTAACGGCTAAGCAGATGTTAAGGGGCGTTGAGGTTATGCAGGATTTTAGAAGTCTAAATGGAAAAATTGTAAAAATTGGACTTGCAAAGGTCAATCCTCATGAAGATGTTAGAAGTGTAAATTTGTTTATATAGGAAATTTTTGATTGATTGGTAAACTATATTACAGTTTTACATTTTATGAAAATCTAAAAAGTATATTGACTCTCACATTAGGGTGAGTCATATTACTTAAAAGGAGCGGTTATGGAATATGTTTATGTAACAAAAGATAACCTCGAAGAGGAGCATATTTGCTGCGCGATATCAAATAATAAGGATGTTCAGGTTTCTTCTAAGAAGGCATGGCTTTCGGAGAGGTTTGATGAAGGACTTGTTTTCCTAAAGAGCGTAGAGCGCGGAAAGTGCTTTATCGAATATATCCCGGCGGAAAACGCATGGATTCCGATAGAGGCAGATGGATATATGTACATTGACTGTCTCTGGGTGTCTGGGGCTTTCAAAGGACATGGATATTCTACTGATTTACTTACTGCCTGCATCGAGGATAGTAAGGAAAAGGGGAAAAAAGGGCTTTGTATTCTTTGCGCTTCAAAGAAGAAACCCTTTCTAGCTGATCCGAAGTTTCTGAAGTATAAAGGATTTGTCGTGAGCGATGAAGCTGATAATGGTATTCAGCTTTGGTATATGCCATTCGATAAAACTGCAAAAGCTCCGCTGTTTAAGGAATGTGCAAAACATCCGCATATAGAAGAACAGGGATATGTTCTGTACTATACGAATCAGTGCCCGTTCAATGCAAAATATGTCCCGGTTTTGGAGCAGACGGCAAAAGAAAATGGTATTGCATTCAAGGCAATACATCTTGAAAGTAAAGAAGAAGCACAGAATGCACCGACACCGATCACGAATTATGCGTTATTCCATGATGGGGAGTATGTTACAAACGAGCAAATGAACGATAAGAAATTCTTAAAACTTATAGGAAAGTGATAGCTGATCTGTACGCTCTTTCAAAAAGTACAAGTTTGTTACGATTCATCTCTATATGTAACAAATGCATCTCTATTTTCTTGCGAGAAGAATATCCCTATACTATAATAAATATATCTATACGTGACAATTAGAGAGGAGTTTAGCTTATGTTAAATGCCATAAAAAGATTCTTGATTGTGTTTTTAGGGATTGTTTTGCAGTTTGGATTTTCTATAATAATTCGTCTGTTTTTCTACGAACACTTTAGTTTGATTACGCTTTTTTACAACGTTGTAAGCATACTTATTGTGCTAGCACTTTTAAAAGACAGCACTCATTTATCAAATGATTTGCCTTGGATAATTTTGATTTTGATATTCCCTATTTTTGGTACGCTGCTATTCCTGACTTTAGGCAAGAATTATTCGAGAAATAAGCTATTGCGTAACATTTTAAAAAAGGAAGAAGAGTACGCAAAGTTTTTAGTTCAAGACCAGGAAGTTAAGAAGGAAATTGAAGAGAAGAAGCTTGATAACATCAGTTATTTATTGAATCGCTCGGCCTTTACGGTTAGTAAAAATAACGAGCTTAGCTACTACAATTTTGGCGAGAAGTTTTATCCTGAGCTGCTTGCAGAGCTAAAGAAGGCGAAGAGATACATTTTCATGGAATACTTTATTGTAAACGAGGGCCAGATGTGGGGCGGGATTCTTGATATCCTAAAGGAGAAGGCTGCGGCAGGGCTTGATGTCAGGCTGATTTACGACGACATGGGCAGCGTTGCCATGCTTTCAACAAATTACCCAAAGGAGCTGGCAAAATTCGGTATTAAGTGCATTCCTTTTAACAAGTTGTCGCCTTTTAGGGGAATTTTTATGAACAACAGGGACCACAGGAAAATGACCATCATTGACGGTGAGGTGGCCTTTTCCGGCGGGGTAAACTTAAGTGATGAGTATATTAACGTAGGCAGTAAATACGGGATTTGGAAGGATAACGGCATTAAGATTGTTGGGGATGGCATCTGGAATTTGACGGTGATGTTTCTTACTATGTGGAATGCCAACTTAGAGACAGATGCGGATATTAGGGTCTTTAGGCATGATTTTGCAGGGATGAATGAGACTTCTGAAAATGCTTCTTGGTCGAAGGGCTATGTGATCCCTTATGGACTTGGCCCATTTCATGCGGATTTGCTTGGAGAGGACGTCTATATAAATATGATAAATAGCGCCAAGGATTATCTTTATATCATGACGCCTTATCTAATTATCGATACGGACATGGTGAATTCTCTAGCGCGCGCGGCAAAGCGCGGGGTGGATGTGCGTATTGTGGTGCCGGGGATTCCTGATAAGAAGATTGTATATACTTTGACTACTTCCTTTTTTAGGGTGCTTCATGAGAGCGGGGTCAAGATTTACAAGTTTAGCCCGGGCTTTGTGCACTCTAAGGTATTTTTATCTGACGATGTGAGGGCAGTGGTTGGTACCATCAATATGGATTATCGAAGCCTTTACCTGCATTTTGAAAATGGAATCTATATGGAAGGCAACTCTGAAATCCAAGAGCTGGCAGCAGATTTTAAGGAAACTTTTAAGAATTGTGAGAAGTTAGAGGACAGGGATGTGAAGGCAGGCTTTATAAAGGGCTTGTGGCAGGCGATACTTAGATTGTTGGCGCCTCTATTCTAGTGGTTGAAATAGTTAAGACCTTACGGGGCTGAGATTGATTAGCAGCTCCGGGGGTCTTTTTTAATGGGATTTATTGGGGTTTTGTGCTTTTGAAGCTTGTGAAATTACGCTCCGGAAGGGGGGTGCTTTTCGGGAATTTCTGGGGGATTGTGCCTTAATCAGCTTTATTGAGGATTTTCAGGCACTCACTTTCCGGGACACACCTAAAGCAAGTTGGGGTGTGGTATGGTGGTTTGTGCCTCCACTTGCTTTTATCACTTCCTATAGGCAAACAAATCCCGATTTAAAGCAAGTTGAAAAATAATCCTTGTGCTTTATTCGCGGGTTGAAGAGAAAAAAGTCACAGGACTTAAAAAAGTGGAACTAAATAGTGGGGGTTATCTAGGAGGGCGTTTGACTAAAATGAGAGAAAGATAAAATTGCAGGCACAACGTGTCCGATTTTTACAAAGAAATTAAGTTGGGGTGTGTGGCTGTAAATGGGGCAGAAGAGTAGAAAAGGCACAAAAGCCCCTAAGAAGTGCAGAAGAAATCTCAAACGAAACCCTCAAGAAGCCGAAACTGTGCCTTTTTCCCAACTTAGCAAGTTGGAAAGGCACAGCCCGGTCGGACAACATAATCGATAGAGTGCAGAACACCCAAAGCAAGTGGGAAAGGCACAGCCCGGCCGGCCTAGGATAGTAACAACTTCAGCAAAGTTTACAAGGCCTAGAATATAGCCCCACAACAAAAGCCCCCGCTAAGCTTCGCTTAGCCGGGGGCCCTCATATCCTCTATATTTCTATTCTTACTTTTCCTGCTTCTTCTTAATTACTGCCATGCCAATGCCTGCGCATAAAATCACAAGCATAAGGATTGCAAGGATTAAGTAAACCTTTATATTTGCTGTATCGCCAGAGTTTGGTCTTTCTGTTGACACATCGCTTGTGACAACAGTAGTGTCAGCTGCAACTTCTGGAGTAACAACTCCTTCATCGGCTGCGACTTCGCCAGGAACATCTTCTGTAACCTCGCCTTCATCAGCTGCGACTTCCTCAGGCACTGTATCAGTTGGAACTAGCTCTCCATCATCTGGAGTGATTTCCTCTTCTGGATTCTTAACAACTAACTTATAAAGAATCTCAACTGTGTTTTCAGCAAGTGTAGGGCCTACTGTTTCAGGGGCCTTAAGCATTGTGACTTCTTCGATGTAGCCATCCCCTGGATGCTCTAAGTATTTATCAACGATAATCTTAGAATCGATTGTTGATGCATTTTCATCATAAGAAAAAGTATCGCCATACTTAGCTTTATCGCCGTAGTCGCTAATTTTCTCAATCTTGATTTCCTTAGTTTCTGGGTCAAGAACTTCCTTGTAGTAGATGACCTGATATTCAACTTCTTTTAGTTTAAATACGACATCAATAACGTTCTTTTCAGGGTTAATTGTAATGAGACCGTCTTCGCTATATTTTGTAACGTCGCCATCTTCCTCATAGCCCTTAAGGATATCCTCGTAGTCCTCGCCAAGCTCAGAAGTTTTGTCAGAGTAAGGAATTTCTGAACCATACTCGCTTTCATCATTAACTGTCTTAAAAGGAGTTTCCTCGCCCTCAAGATAGTAGTTTACTGTGTATGGATAGTTTGCTCTAGTGTAGAGGACTCTGATTACATTTTCCTCAGGATTAGTAGTGATTGTAAGGCCTTTATTATTCTCGTTCTCGCCAACAATCACGCCTGAATTGTAGCCCTCAAGTTCATCTAGATAAGCATCCTTGTTAACTGAGCTAAATGGAACTTCAGTATTGTAGTATTCCTGTAAAAGCTGCTTATCTTTATCGTATGCTGTAACATTTACCTTATTTTTTTCATCAACAAAATCGTGATAGTAAATAATCTTATATGGATATTTTTTCTTTGTATAAACCACCTTAACGCTGTTATAGAGTATACTCTCATCAGCCTCTGTTGTTGGATCATCTTCAAATGGCTGAACGTAGCCATTGTATTTTTCGTCACGTGTTATAGATGTATCATCGATTGAATTTGAGTAACCCTCCGGTGCATTTTGTTCAATTATATCCTTGAAGTTATCTGGATCAAATGGAATTTCAGTTCCCATAACTGCTTCGCCGCTAATAGAGATCGGTAATTTATTCTCTTCTGATATGCCATCTTTGTAATAAAGCACTTCATAAGGATATTTTCTAAGTGTTTCATAAACGACATAGATTACATTTTCAGAAGGATCAAGTGAAACGGTGAAGTTTTCATCCTCGTCAAAATCCCCATAAACGGTACCGTCTGCAACATAACCTGTAGGGTTTAAACCTGTTGTCTTGTGTGGCACCTCAGATTTTGAAATTGTTGAACCTATTGACTTATTTATAAAATGCTCTGTATCTGAACCAAGGTAGTAAGTGTAGCTTCCATCTGCGTTTGTGGCGTCGCTTATCTGATCCTTGTAGTATTTGATAGTAACTGTGCGAGCGTTGTAGATTGGCGCTTTGCCAAGAGCTTTGATATCTAAATTAACATCCTTACTAGCATTCTTACTTGCTGAAAATGTAGAATTCCCCACAACTAAGTAGTTCTTGCCATTTGTCACACTAGTTAACTTGTCTGGATTAGCAGTCACCTGATAACTAATCTTGTGAGCTTCCTTAATGTCACCAAGTTTGATAACAAGCTGATTAGTGTTCTCGTCGTAAGTGTAAGCGGAAGAGTCTACATTTTCACCATCTATAGTCAAACTTCCTTCTTTGAAAATGAAATTCTCTCCGATATTTTCTGTGACCGTAGCATCTTTATACACATCCTGCTGTAGTAGAGCTGAGTTAGCCACTGCATTAGCAACATTTTCTGCGGAATCAGAAGCGCTAGCGCTTACGTAACTTCCGTTGGCAAAAAGCTGCTTTGTTAAGTCAGTTTCAGCTGAAAAAAATGTGCCATAGATTTCTTTAGAACTAACATAATCAACAAAGTCTTGGTTTATATTATCTGTTGATAATAATTCTGTATTTCTAAATAGAAGAATGTTAGTGTAATTTCTATTTGGGTCTTCGTCTTCTATAGCATATTTAGCATGTTGTAATTGGTTATTAAAACTCATAGGACCTGCTAAATTAAAATGTAATTTATCTATTATATAATCAATGTCGGCAACATCTTTAATTTTTCTAGAGTCTCTAGAGTCAAAATTACAGTCAATTCCAAAACGTGTTACACCATTTTCGAAGAGCTTTTTAACAAGTACCTTAAGTAGTTCCTTATCATACGCTATATTAGCAGATGATGGGTTAGGCTCCACTAAATAAATCCAAGCACGGTCATTTGAATTTTTGTTTGAAAATGTTTCTTCCACATCAACATCAACACTAACCTCGTAGCAGTTTTCCTCTCCTTCAACTGCTTCAAATGAGGATCCAACGCTAATATCTGCCCTAGGCTCCTCTGCTCCATAAGTTCCAACCGCCCCTATAATACTAGTAAGGGCAAAAATCGCTGCGAAAATCAAGCTCATTCCCCTTTTTGGCTTGATTCTCTTAATCAAGTTAAACATTTCTTTTCCTCCTTAACCTCATATATAAGACCTGAACTTATCTTACCCCCAGTAATAGAGTTCCTCCCCCAGTAATAGAGTTCTTCCTCAATATATATGAACAATATTATTTAATTAGCTCAAGTCAACAACAGTTTCCATATTACCCCCTCAATACCCCCTAGGTCATCCCTCTTTTAGGGGGAGAAAATGAAATTAATACAAAAGTTTTGTATTTTAAAATGCGCAATATTTTTACATGTAGAATAGTTATGGGGTGCTTGATGGGGAGTTAGTTGTGGAATATGTCGGTATTGGGGTTTTGTGCCTTAATCAGCTTTATTGAGGGTTTTCAGGCACACACTTCCCGGGACTAACTTAAAGCAAGTGGGGGTGTTATATGGCGGTTTGTGCCTCCACTTGCTTTTATCCCTTCCTACAGGCACACAAATCCCGATTTAAAGCAAGTTGAAAAATAATCTTTGTGCTTTTTTTGCGGCTTGAAGAGAAAAAAGTCACAGGACTTAAAAAAGTGGAAATAAATAGTGGGGGTTATCTTGGAGGGCGTATGACTAAAATGAGAGAAAGATAGTATTGCAGGCACAGCGTGTCCGATTTTTACAAAGAAATTAAGTTGGGGTGAGTGGCTATAAATGGGATAGAAGAGTAGAAAAGGCACAAAAGCCCCTAAGAAGTGCAGAAGAAATCTCTTTTTTTAATTTATAAGGCCTATACAGCGCTTAGAGTTAAGCTATATAGCACTGTGAGTTGTATTATATGGATCTGGCGCATCTTGTGTTAGCGGAATTTCTGGGGGATTGTGCCTTAATCAGCTTTATTGAGGGTTTTCAGGCACTCACTTCCCGGGACTAACTTAAAGCAAGTGGGGGTGTTATATGGTGGTTTGTGCCTCCACTTGCTTTTATCCCTTCCTACAGGCACACAAATCCCGATTTAAAGCAAGTTGAAAAATAATCTTTGTGCTTTTTTCGTAGGTTGAAGTGAAAAAAGTCACAGGACTTAAAAAAGTTGAAATAAATAGTGAGGGTTATCTTGGAGGGCGTTTGACTAAAATGAGAGAAAGAGAGTATTGCAGGCACAGCATGTCCGATTTTTACAAAGAAATTAAGTTGGGGTGTGTGGCTATAAATGAGATAGAAGTGTAGAAAAAGCACAAAAGCCCCAAGACAGCTCGGAAGAAATCTCAAACAGGAACTATCCGAAGCCGAAACTGTGCCTAAATCCCAACTAAGCAAGTTGGAAAGGCACAGCCATAGCAGCTCGTCCCCCGAAGTTTCGACCCCAACGTTTCAGCCTCGCCATTAATTCCATTCCCGACTTAAAAACCCCATTTATTGGAATTTTTCTTCCCTCTCAAGGGGACTACAATAAAGTCAATTACAAATTAGGAGGTTTTGCTATGGCAAAGATTAATGATTTACGATCAGCACTAGATTTTCTTAAAAGCCAGTCTGGTCAGTTAGTAGAAACAAATGTTGAAGCCGACCCAAACGCAGAAATTTCAGGCATCTATAGATATGTAGGTTCCGGCGGAACAGTAATGCGTCCAACAAAAGAAGACGGCCCTGCAATGCTATTTAATAATGTAAAAGGTTTCCCTGATTCAAGGGTTGCAATAGGAATTTTATCAAGCAGAAAGAGAGTAGGTTTACTTCTTGACACAGATTATAAGACTCTTGGTTGGAAGTTAATAGACGCTGTTAAAAATGTAATCCCACCAGTTGATATAAAGGGCGACGCCCCTTGTCAGGAAGTGGTACACAGAGTAACAGACCCAGATTTTGATTTAAGAAAGCTAGTACCTGCCCCAACAAATACACCTGAAGATGCAGGCCCATACATCACAATGGGACTTTGCATGGCTACAGACCCAGAAGATTCCAGCATTTCCGACGTTACAATCCATAGACTTTGCATCCAGTCAAAGGATGAGATGACAATGTGGATCACACCAGGTAGCCGTCACATCGGAGCTATGTGGGATAAGGCTTTGAAAATGAATAAGCCCCTTCCAATTTCAGTATCCATCGGCTTAGATCCTGCCATTTACATGTCAGCAGGTTTCGAACCACCAACAACACCTTACGGATTTAATGAGTTACAGATTGCTGGTGCCCTTCGTGGTGAAGGCGTTGAACTTGCAAAATGTGTCTCTATTAATGAAAAATGTATCGCTAGAGCAGAGTATGTCATTGAAGGTGAGTTAACACCAGGCATTACAATGCGTGAAGATATCAATTCTAATACAGGAAAGGCAATGCCAGAATTCCCAGGTTACACAGGAGATGCTAAGGGAGATGACCTTCCAAACTACCTTCCAGTAATTAAGGTAAAGGCCGTAACAACAAGAAAGAATCCTATTATGGAGAGCTGTATTGGACCAAGCCACGAGCACGTTTCTATGGCAGGTATTCCTACAGAAGCTTCAGTAATTGACTTAGTTGAGCGCGCTATGCCAGGAAGATTAGTTAATGTCCATGCTGCACCTTGCGGTGGTGGAAAATTTGTCTCAATCATCCAGTTTAGAAAGAATAATATAAACGACGAAGGACGTCAGAGACAGGCGGCATTGTTAGCATTTTCAGCATTCTCAGAAATGAAGCACGTATTCCTTGTAGACGAGGATGTGGACATCTTTGACATGTCAGATGTTATGTGGGCCATGACCACTAGATTCCAGGGCGACGTGGACTTTATCCCAATCCCAGGAGTTCACACACATGTCCTTGACCCAAGTAACGACCCAGCTTTCGACCCATCTATTAGAGTTCATGGAATTGCTTGTAAGGCGATTTTTGATTGCACAGTGCCATACGGCTTGAAGGATAAGTTTGAGAGATGCAAGTTCATGGAAGTAGACCCAAAGAAGTGGGTGCCAGACATGGAATTTTAGCCGCTCATAATAATTTCAATGAACGCAAGCCATGCCGTCTCATAAAAATACACACATATACATAAAGGAGAAATTAAAATGCCAATCGGTGTTATTATAAATGCACTATCAGTAGTAATTGGTGGCGCTATCGGAGCAGTTGCTGGTCACAAACTAACAACAGATTTTAAAGAAAAGATAAACATGATTTTTGGTGCTTGTTCTATGGGTATGGGAATTAGCACAATCGTATTGATGAAAAACATGCCCGCAGTAATATTTTCAGTAATCCTAGGAACAGCCTTCGGCCTTGCAATACATTTTGGCGACAAGATAAATGTTGTGGCAAAGCAGATGCAGAAGTTTATCAGTAAGTTCATTAAGGTGAAGAACACAAGCATTTCCCAGGACGAATTAATTGCAACACTAGTTACTTGTATCGTGCTTTTCTGTGCCTCAGGAACAGGAATTTATGGCTCTATCGTTTCAGGTATGACAGGAGACCACAGTATTCTTATTGCAAAGTCCATCCTTGATTTATTTACAGCTCTAATCTTTGCTTGTTCCCTAGGCCCAGTTGTAAGTATTGTTGCCATTCCACAGTTCGTGATTTTCATGTGTTTATTCCTACTTGCAGGAGTAATTTATCCTATGACAAATGCAACAATGATCGCAGATTTCAAGGCTTGCGGCGGCTTCATCATGCTAGCAACAGGCTTTAGAATGATTAAGGTAAAAATGTTCCCAGTGGCCGACATGATTCCATCAATGATAATTGTTATGCCACTTTCAGCTTTTTGGGTAAGTGTAATACTACCTTTGGTATCCTAATATGAAGAAAAGATTGATTATAGGTGTGAGTGGGGCTTCAGGGGCTCCTCTTGCTAAAAGACTTTTAGAAGAATTGAAAAATGTAGACACAATCGAAACTCACCTAGTTATAAGCTATGGTGGGGAAGAAACTATAAAAGAAGAATGCGCTATGTCAGTGGAGGATTTTAAGGCCTTGGCTGACGTAGTCTATGATAACAAAAATATAGGCGCTGCCATAGCTAGCGGTACCTTTGAAACCCTAGGCATGATAATTTGTCCCTGCAGCATGAAAACTGTGGCAGGGGTTGCCAACGGATTTTCAGAAAATCTCCTACTTCGCGCCGCCGATGTGTGCGTGAAGGAGCAGAGAAAGCTAGTAATGGTGGTGCGAGAAAGCCCATTTTCAAAAATACACCTAGACAACATGGCCTATCTAGCTAGCTTGCCGGGGGTCTTTATACAGCCGCCGGTGATTAGCTACTATCATTATCCCAAGAGTTTAGAGGATATGGAGAGGCAGATTGTTGGGAAAATGTTAGACCGATTTGGAATTAATGGCGGCCTTACAAGATGGAGTTGATTGGCATTTGATGAATTTCGAGGTGAATTATGGTTAGGATAATTGAGAAGGAAGCCTCTTGTTTAGGTGATAAAATATATTTAAAAGCGGTGCTTACAAGTGAAGGCATTACAGTTAGTCTCGCCGGTGGGCATAAGGCCCACATTGGGGCGGTGGCTGTTTGTGATCCTGCAGGTTTGGTGTCTTTACATGCCTTTCCAGGACATAAGGAAGGGGTGCTTGCAGAAAGCTTTGCTAAAAAGATTTTTGAAAATACACGCTATCCTGTAGTTGTTAGCGCCGGAATTCATTACGATAATATAAGCCCTAAGGGTATAGAAAAGGTGCTTGCTGCCTGCAATTCTCTACTTAGTAAATTTTTAGGAGAGCTAGATATAATCTCATAAAAATCTACTGACATAGCTAGCTTAAGTAAATTAAAAACAAAATCAACTTAAGCTTATCTTAAGCTTATCTTAAGCTTTGCTTTTCCTGCATGAATTCTAAGAAGAGCTTTGCAGAATCTGATAGTGGCTTATCGTTTCTATAACACAGATTTATCTGAGAACTGATAGTTGGTGTGATAGGAATTTGAGTTAGCGGTCTAGATGCATTTTCCTTAAAAATAGGTATGTCTAGGTGCTTATCCATTAGCAGGGCAACGCAAGACTGATTCTTTACCATGTCAAGAATGGAGTCGATTCTGTGGCTGGTGAAAATTACATCCGGTATAAATCCAGCGTTTTGACAAGCGCTAGTTGAGAGGTTATACATAAAAGTTTCCTCCTTAATAAAGCAAAAATGCTCATCCTTTAGCTGTTGAAGAGTTATTGACTTTTCCTTAGCTAGGGGGTGAGTTTTTTTAACTACAGCCACAAGTTTATCCTTCATGTAAGGAATGTGGGTAAGAAATCTTTGGCTTAGATAGCTATTTTTAAGGCTAGTCTTGTCCTCTCTATTAAAAATCAGTTCGCATTTCTCGTTTTCAAGATAATGTAATAAATTTATAGGATCATCCTCAATAATTTTGATGGTAGTCTCTGGGTAGAGCTTCTGAAATTCGCTTAGAAGCTGGGTGATATTGTACTGTGGAATTGAGGGAATGGTGCCTATGGTTAGCAGTCCATTTTCAATATTCTCTAGGTGCTTAAGGGCTGTGATGCCCTCTAGTTCTGTGCGCACCATGGCAGCGGCGTAGGGTAAAAATGTTTCGCCGTAGCTAGTAAGCTCCACATGACGGGTAGAGCGGGAAAAAAGCTCCACGCCAAGCTCCCCTTCAAGAGTCTTTATATGTTTAGATAGAGTTGACTGGTTCATAAATAAACGCTCCGATGCCTCCCAGAAGTTCTTGGTTTCGGCAAGAGTGACGAATTCTTTAAGGTAAGTTGTATTCATAAAATTTCCTCCATTGATTATTTTATTTTATCATAAATTTTTGGAATAGAGGGTAGGACATTATGGAAATTTTTCTTAATACTTTAGAGCTTTACTTGTTCTATAAAAAACTATTTAGTTTTAGTTTCGTCAGATAGATGATATAATTTATCTGACGAAAGGAGGTTATTATGAGAGATATTTGTCAGCCTAAAATTGAAGATAGAATTCGTAAATTTAATGATGGTCATGTATTTACAGCTGCTGATTTTTTGGATTTTGCAAGTGTTGATGCTGCGAATAAGGCATTATCTAGACTAAATGAACTTGGAACAATTAGAAGACTCATTAAAGGTGTTTATGAAAAAGCTGATCCATACGTGGACATTGACGACATTGCACCACCTGATCCGGTTGAAGTGGCTAAAGCCTTAGCTAGGAAATTTAGTTGGAGAATTGGCCTTTCCGATTCGAAGGCAGCAAGGTATGTTGGCGTTGGTGTAAAATATACAAACCATTGGACATTTATAAGTGATGGCCCCAATCGTAAATACGAAGTTGCACATTATGTGCTACAATTCAAACATCGATCTAATAAGGTTTTTGAAGGCAAAAGTTTTGAAACTATAAGTTTGTATGAGGCTCTTAAATTTATTGGAGAGGAAAATATAGACGAGAAAGTTCAGAATAGAATTAGCTATACATTTAATTACGGAAAATTAGATGTTATTAAATGGCAGATTTTAAATGAAGTCGATAATTTAGATGATTGGGTATCTACGAAAATAAAAGAAATTCTGATATAAAAAGTCAGATATTAATTTTTTTAGAAAGTTGGTGAACTAAAAATTAGAGTGGAATTACAGCAAATTAGGGAAATAGACATAAAAAAGGCATTAGAAATTTATAATTCTAATGCACATTTTCTAAAGAATCATCTTGGAAATAGTATGGTTACAGAGGAATTTCTTAGAAAGGAATTAAAAGAAATGACGGAGCATGGTTTTACTAGTAATTTTGTGATGCTAGACGAGGAACCGGTTGCGATTATTGATTATATGCAAAGAAAAGATGGCTACGTTTATCTATCAATGTTGATGCTTGAGGCGAGCAAACAGTCTAGTGGATTGGGGCGAAGAATTTACTCCTTTTTTGAAAATCTAGTAGCTAAAGCTGGTGGCAAAACTATTAGAATAGATGTTGTGGATGATTATGAAGGAAATGTTCTGCCTTTTTGGGAAAAAATGGGATTTGTAAAAATAAGACACGATAGATTGACTTGGGGCGAGAAGGAATCTGGTGTTTGCGTGATGGAAAAAGGTGTGTAATTTTGTTTTCGTCAGATAGATGATATAAATTATCTGACGAAAGGAAAATGATATATATATTTGCAAATCACAAAGAAAAGTAGAATGTATTTAATCCGAATTGTGGTGGACGTTCTTGGACTGCATCTAGAATAGTTTGGGAGGGTATTTTTACAGAGGAAAAGCGATGGCATCGTTGTAGAGTTTCTGTAAAATTCTAATAAAAGAACTTAGACTTTCACGTTTGTCTGCTTTATGTGTGCAGAGTACACATGAAAAAGTTTCCCTACAGTCATAAGGAATCCATTCAAACTGTCCACTGTGGTCGTTAAGAAAGCCGGGAGCAAGGCATATACCTTTACCTGAGGCGATGTTAGTAAGCGTTGTGTCATGATCTGGACTGTTAAAATAGTTAATTTTTCCTGATGAAATAAGCTTTTGCTGAACGGAGCGAAGTAGCGCCGGAGAGCCGCCACCTACCATAAGTGTACGACCATAAATGTCTTCATCTCTAATAAGATTTTTAGATGCAAGAGGATCATTTTTATCACAAATTAAATAAATATGACTTTCAAACAGCTTGTGGGTGTTGCTTCCTGCAAGCTGTTTTGTCTGTTCTTCCAAGGCAAATACAATATCTGATTCATTTTTTAGAAAGCTATCCATGCTATTAGTGTATTGGAATCTTGGAGTGATTTGAGTGCCAGGTGATTGTTTTTCAAATTCCTTGATTGCTTCAGGAAGAAAATAAAGAGCTTGTCTAACCATCATATTAATTGTAATATTTTCTTTATATTTTGTACTGAAGTTTTGCCCTTGTTCAATGGCACGCTTCAGCTCTTCACGCATATTTGTAAGGAAAGATACAAATTGTTCTCCGGCAGGAGTAAGAGTCGCACCTTTCCCATTTCTTACAAATATTTCAAAACCAACTTCCTCTTCGAGTAATTTTATTTGATATGAAAATGTAGGCTGGCTTACAAACATATTCTCAGCCCCTCTTGAAAAGCTTTCTGTATGAGCTAATTCTATACAATAATCTATCTGTTTTGTAGTCATAATTCACCTCTGATATTTAAAAATTAAATCAACTATCTAATGTTTCTATTGGATATTATAAGTTAAGCGTGAGATAATGTAAACAACAAAAGACAAGACTTATTAAAATAGGTAGATATTTATAGAAAATGTAAATGGAGGAAATACAGATGGCAAAAACATTAATAGCATTCTTTTCAAGAGCTGATGAGAATTATTTTGGCGGCGCAATGAGATATGTAAAGGTTGGCAATACAGAAATTGTTGTTAATCAGATGAAGGAATTAATTGATGCTGATACTTTTAAGATTGAAATGGCAAATCCTTATTCGCCTGTGTATATGACTTGCATTGATGAAGCTAAAAAGGATTTAAGAGATGATGCTAGGCCAGAGCTTACAAATTATCTAGACAGCATTGATGAGTATGACACCATAGTGCTTGCTTATCCAAATTACTGGGGAACATTCCCAATGGCAGTAGCAACATTTTTAGAGAGATATGATTTTGATGGAAAGACAATTCTACCTCTTTGTACTAACGAAGGAAGCGGCATGGGTTCTAGTGAGCGTGATGTTAAAAAACATGCTAAGGGTGCTGATGTAGTAAAAGGCCTTGCAATTACTGGAAGCCAGTCAGGAAGTGCAGGGGCAGCAGTTAAAAAATGGTTCGCAGCTAATGGATTAATTTAAAGAAAAAACTAAAGTTAAAAGGAGAAAAATTGTGGATTATAAAAAAGGATATGTTTTTGAATTGATGGCTCAGGGTGGTCCAACGGATAATAGAGAACCTTATTTCAAGGATGCAGTTGATGAAATGTTGAGAGCCAGAACTCTTTGTGCCAAGGCAAATGCTAAGATGCCAGATGATCCAACTTATGTAAATGATTTGGAAGAATTGTTTGGAAGAAAGCTAGATGATGTAAGAATTCTTACACCATTTACCTGTGACTTTGGAAATACGGTTAAATTTGGAAAGGGTGTATTTATTAACCATTCAGCTATTCTTTCAGCATCCGGTGGAATAGAATTTGAGGATGGTGTAATGGCTGCACCAGGTCTAAAAATTGCAACAATTAATCATGACATGAATGAACGTCATACAAAGTATACATATGGAAAAGTTACTATAAAGAAAAATGCCTGGATAGGTATGAATGTGACTATATGTCCGGGAGTAACAATTGGAGAATATGCAGTCGTTGGAGCAGGTGCTGTTGTAACTAAAGATGTTCCGGCTTATGCAGTTGTAGGTGGTGTACCGGCTAAGGTTATTAAGATGTTAGATCCAGCAGAGCAGAAGGAATAATGTTATGGGTGAAGAAGCAAAAATTTCAGAGCTATATAAAGACTACTGGGATTACATGATAGAGAAAAACATAGAAGGTCTCAGAAGTCTTATGTCCGCAGACTACAGTCTTTATCATATGACAGGAGTAAGGCAGTCAGCTGATGATTTTCTTAAGGGATTATATAATGGTACTTTCAATTATTATTCAGCCGAGCATGATGACATTGTAGTAAGTGTACATGGTGATGAGGCAAGCTTGACAGGTAAAAGTAGAGTTGTTGCAGCAGTTTATGGCGGAGGCAAGGGAAGTTGGAGATTGCAGGGCGACTTTACTCTTAGAAAAGAAAATGGAAACTGGAAGTTTACAAGTTCCAGAGCATCAACATATTAAGGAGGATTTTATAATGGAAAATATCGTATTAAACAACAAATTAGAGTGCCCAGTAGTGGGAATTGGAACATTTATGTTATCGCCTGCAGACGCAGAAAACAGTGTACGAGAAGCGCTTAAAATGGGCTATAGACTTGTAGATACAGCGAATGCTTATGTTAACGAGCGTGCTGTAGGTCGAGGAATCAAGGAAAGTGGTGTGGATAGAAAGGATGTATTTTTATCTACAAAGCTTTGGCCATCAGAATATGAGAATGAAAATGCAGTTGATGAGACATTAGAGCGTCTTGGCGTGGATTACGTGGACCTTCTTTACATTCATCAGCCTGCTGGTAATTGGCTCGCAGGATATAGACAACTTGAAAAAGCTTATAAAGAAGGAAAGGCTAAGGCTATTGGAATCTCCAATTTTGAAGGAAAGTATATTGAAGAGCTTGAAACTAAGTGGGAAATCGTTCCTCAGTTTATTCAGGTAGAAGCACATCCATATTTTACTCAGGCAGAGCTTCGTAAGACTTTGGATAAATACGACATTAAGCTTATGAGCTGGTATCCACTTGGACATGGTGATAAGTCTCTTATTAATGAGCCTTTATTTACTGAGCTTGGCAAGAAATATGGTAAGTCATCAGCACAGATTATTCTTCGTTGGCATACACAGATGGGATTTGTTGTTATTCCAGGAAGTAAAAATGTGGATCACATCAAGGATAATCTAGACATTCTCGATTTTACACTTACAGATGAAGAAATGGCAGAAATTGCAAAGCTTGATAAGAATGAGAGATATTATTATAGAACTGACGCACAGCTTGTACAATTTGCAGGATGGAAACCGGATTTTGAAAAATAAGATAGTAAGAATTAAAAAAAACTCTAGCATATCTGTGTAATAAAAGGCAGTATTGGCTTATGTTACATTTTGAAAAATGCTAAGAGTATTATGAAGAATTTACTATATGATGGTATGCCTTTTTTGAATGAATATTAAAGAAGGACGACACAAAAATTTACTTTGTGTCGTCTTTTTTTTAAGAAAAATATAAATTATGTTTGACTTAAAGTTAACTTTAAGTGTTATGATACTTTTATCAGCTGATAAATATAAGGAGGAGCGAAATATGTCTTATACAATCTCAGAAGTAGCCAAGATGATGGGAATTAAGCCTTCAGCCCTTAGATATTATGACAAAGAAGACTTATTGCCAGATGTTAAGCGAGTTAATGGTATACGTATCTTTGAAGACAAAGATTTTGGTTGGCTTAGGGTGCTTAGTTGCCTTAAGAATACGGGTATGCCAATTAGTAAAATCAAGAAATATGTTCAACTAGCTCAATTAGGTGATGAGTCTTTAGAAGAACGCTACGAATTGATTAAGGAGCAAAGAGAAAATGTGCAAAAGCAAATTGATCAATTAAATTATTATATGCAGGAATTAGATTATAAGGACTGGTATTATCAAACCGCAATAAAATACGGCTCCGAAGAGGTTGTTAAAAGTAAGATACATTATGCTTCAATGGAACCGGATAAAATTCCTAAGTTGGATGATGAGTTAGAAGTTACAAAACACTAAAATTTTGTAAAGTAGATATTTATATTTGCTTTAAGAAAGGAATTAAATGTACGAATTATTAAAGAAAATAGATGGTCCTTGTGACGTTAAGAAACTTTCACAGGATGAATTAAAATTATTAGCCAATGAAATGCGTGAAGCACTTTTTAATAGACTTACTAAGATAGGAGGTCACTTTGGCCCAAACTTTGGTATGGTAGAAGCAACAATTGCAATGCATTATGTTTTTAATTCTCCAAAGGATAAGTTTGTATTTGATGTTTCCCATCAGAGTTATCCTCATAAGATGCTAACAGGACGTAGAAATGGATATATTGATGATGAACATTTTTTTGAAGATTCAGGATATACTAATCCAGATGAAAGTGAACATGACTTTTTTAATGTAGGTCATACATCAACTTCAATAGCTCTTGCCCTAGGTTTAGCAAAAGCTCGTGATTTAAAGCATGATAATGAAAATGTAATCGCAATTATTGGTGATGGTTCTCTTTCAGGTGGAGAAGCTATGGAAGCTCTTAATGTTGCTGGAGAAATTGATTCTAATTTTATTATTGTCGTTAACGATAATGAGATGGCTATCGCAGAAACTCATGGTGGAATTTACGAAAATCTTAAAGAACTTCGTATTTCAAATGGAAAGTCTAGCAATAACATTTTTAAAGCTTATGGACTTGATTACATTTATGAAGAAGATGGAAATGACATCTCAAAGATGATTGAGGTCTTTAAAAAGGTTAAGGATTGCAAGCATCCTATTGTAGTACATATTCATACTCAAAAAGGTAAGGGATATGAACTTGCTGAAAGAAATAAGGAAAACTGGCATTGGACTATGCCTTTTGATAGAGAGACGGGAAAGCCTACATTTGACTTTGGAGATGTTAAATCTTATACAGAAATGACAGTTGATTTTATTATGGATAAAGCTAAGAAAGACAAGGATTTCTTTGTTATAACACCTGCCATGCCTGGAGCAATTGGTTTATCTAGAGAGCAAAGATTAGAACTTAAAGATCAATACCTAGATGTTGGAATTGCTGAAGAAGCAGCTGTTGCAATTGCATCTGGCGCTGCAAAAAATGGAGCAAAGCCATTATTATTTACAAATATGACATTCATTCAAAGATCATATGATCAGATTTCACAGGATTTATGTATTAATAATAACCCTGTAACAATGGTAATGAATTTTTCTTCATTTGACGGACTAACAGATGTGACTCATTTAGGAATTTTTGGACTTTCTGTATTTACTAATATTCCAAATCTTGTGGTACTTGCACCAACATCGGCAGAGGAATATGTAAATATGCTAGAATGGTCAACAAACCAGAGACAACATCCTGTAATGATTCTTATTCCAGGTAATGAAGTTAGTCATCGAAGTGCAGATGTAGATTTTTCAGATATTAATAAGTTTAAAATGGAACAAAAGGGCGAAAAGACTGCAATTATTGCCCTTGGAGATTTCTATCAACGTGGTGAAGAATTAGCAAAGGAAATTAATGCAAAGTTTGGTTACACACCAACACTTATAAATCCTCGCTTTGCTTCCGGACTTGATGAGGCGATGTTAGAAGAACTTAAAAAGAACCATTCACTTGTTATTACAATAGAAGATGGTATTGTAGAAGGCGGCTTTGGCCAAAAGATAGCATCATATTATGGAACTAGTGATATGAAGGTTAAGAATTACGGATTAAAAAAGGAATTCTATGATCGTTATAATCCAGAGGAACTTCTAAAAGAATTAGAGATGACAACTAGTCAGATTATAGATAGCTTAAGATAGTTAGCACACAAGTATGTCAATATTTCGTTACTTTTAGAATAAGGAGGTAGAGTATGAGTTTTACAGTAAATTTAAGGTACAAGGGAGAAAATGGAGCAGCCACTGCATTTGCAAAGGAAATGATCAGTTCTGGTACAGTTGAGGCTATTAGAAACGAGGCGGGCAACTTAAGATATGAATATTACACATCTTTTGATGATCCGGAAACTGTGCTTTTAATAGATAGTTGGGAGAGCCAGGAGGCTATTGATATTCATCATGCTTCACCAATGATGGCAACTATCGCCTCCCTTCGTGAAAAATACGATCTTCATATGAGCGTGGAGCGTTTTGTTTCAGATGAAGAAATTTCAGAAAAAGATAAAGCATTTATAAGAAAGTAGGTAAAATATGGAAGAGAAAATAGTTCAGACAGCGGGTAGACAACAATTAGGAGAAATTGCTCCGGAATTTGCACATTTTAATGATGATGTATTATTTGGCGAGAACTGGAACAATCATGACATCGATTTAAAGACTAGGACAGTAATTACAGTGGTTGCCCTAATGGCTCAAGGAATTACAGATAGCAGCTTAAAGTACCATCTTGAAAATGCAAAGAATCATGGCGTTACACGAAAGGAAATGGCAGCTATAGTAACTCACGTAGCTTTTTATGCCGGCTGGCCAAAGGCTTGGGCAGTGTTTAATTTGGCTAAGGAAGTTTATGGTGAGGCTGTAGAGAGTTTGGCAAAGGAAGTTAAAGGCGTGACAGAAGAGAATTTGGTGCAAACTAAAGAGTCTTATGAAAAAACTATATTCTTCCCAGTTGGAGAGCCTAATCCTTATGGAAAATTCTTTGATGGACAGAGCTTCTTAGCTCAAGTTTCAGATAAGCAGGTTCCTTTATTTAATGTTACATTTGAGCCTGGCTGCAGAAATCATTGGCACATTCATCATGCCAAAAGCGCAGGAGGTCAGATGTTAGTTTGCGTTGGTGGTAAGGGCTTTTACCAGGAATGGGGCAAAGAGCCAGTGTTAATGACACCTGGAACTGTGGTAAATATTCCTGCCGAAGTGAAGCATTGGCATGGTGCCGTAGATAATTCTTGGTTCTCACACTTAGCAATTGAAGTTGAAGGCGAGGATACAAGCAATGAGTGGTTAGAGGCAGTTTCAGAAGAGGATTATAAAAAGATTAATGAAGCTTACAACAAATAATTTGTAATTAATGTGTGGAAAGGTCAGGGCTAGTGCCCTGACCTTTCTAAAGACATAGTTTTACATATTGTTGGAGTATTATAATATTTACTAGAAATTTTCAGAACAGGAGAATCCATATGCAAACTAACACTCACCTTGCAGTTGGTGCTTGCCTAGGGCTTACATTAACTTTAGCGGCACCGAGAGAAATCACGGTTCTTGGGCTTTGTGCCACTAGTATTGGCGCCATAATTCCGGATATCGATATTGATGGAACAGGTAAGAAGGAAACAAAATATATAATTATGGGAATCTCGGCTGCACTGGCCCTTGTGCCAGTGCTTGCCGGGCTTGTTTGCATGCCGGGAATTTTTGAGCTTTTAAAACGAACATCTCTTATGAGTCTGACAACTAGCGCAGCAGCTAAGGGTACCATAAGTTTGGACTTTATAGCGTTTCTAATTCGCACAATTCTAGGGTTTACATTGTTTATCGGTCTTTGCGCATTTTCAAATAAAACAGATCACAGGACTTTCAGTCATTCGTTTATGGGAACGGCTTTGTTTACATTTTCAATAGCACTAATAAATCCGCTGGCAGCAGGCTTCTTCCTGCTTGGATATCTTTCCCACATAGGTCTAGACTTGCTAAATTACAGGCCAGTAATGCTTATGTACCCGAAGAAAAGGGGCTTTAGCTTTAGGTTTTGTTATTCGAAGAGTAGATTTAGTTTGAATTTGTTAATTTTTAGCGTGATTATTCTAATTATTGAGAGTATAATGAAGGCGTGCTTATAAGCATTACATATTGAAAAAAAGAGACATGCACAAAGGAAAGAGGAAGAAAAATATGGAGAATATTTTTAATGACAGCAACGTAAATATTGATGAATACAGGCCTGACAGCCCTGGAGTCATTATGGCTAAAAGGATAACAAAGCTAAAAAAATATAATTCGATATTAATGATTTTTTTAATAGTTTTTATAATTCTTTCATATTTACTTGTGAAGACTGGTAATTTAATGCTAGTTATAATCGCTTTTGCGGCTTTTATTTTAGCAAGCTCATGTTTATTTATTTACGCAACAAAATTACAAAAAGAACTAGAAAAATTGCCGGAAGAAGAGAAGTTTAACCTCAATTATTATAATTTATATAAAAATGTAAAAAAGCCAGGTTTGGTCAAAAATAATGTTTTGATGGCCCTTGCTGTTAATGGTGCCTTGCTTAAAAATAGGGAGATTACAAGACAGGCCCTTGAGCTTATGAGTGCTAATTATCAGCCGGAGATTTTATATAAGTTAAAAAATTGGCTTTCATCTGATTCTTGCGAGATTTCTGAGGCGGAGTTGCGTCGCTATAAGTCGCCTCATCCAATTGCTAGGATTGCAATTTTAATTTATGCCTTGTCAGGATTATTATATCTATATGCATTTATAGATGATTACATTCCAATTGGGGCTTATAAAGCATTTGCCCTTTATGAAAGCATTTTCTATAGCATTATGATAGCTGCTTGTTGTGTTATCGTTAGCAATGTTATATATAATATAATTAATAGAAATAAGATTTATGTAAATAGTCCTATAAAAGATAATTCTAAAAGAATTGTTCTCTTGGTTTTAGGAGCTCTGATTTCCATTGTTACAGTGGGGCAGCTTATGCCTCGCGTGATTTATCTAGCCCCTTTTATTAATGAGTATCTTTTTAATTTACAAAAAAGTATTTATGAGGCTTTCATGTGTTTAGCAGATGTTAAGATAAGTAATTATTATAAGCCATATTCATGGCTTCCACATATTACAATTGGAAAGACCTTAACAAAAGAGCAGATGTTAAAGGCAGTTGAAGTCATGCAGGACTTTAAAAGCCTAAATGCAAGAATTGTGAAAATCGGACTTGCAAAGGTCAACCCTCATGAGGATGTGAGGGAGATTTTATTTCTCAATCCAGCTATGAACTAGGTGAAATTGTATAAAGGGAAGTACATGGCTCTGAATATACGATATTTTAGGCGATTTTTCAGAGATTTTAGTGACTTTCAAAAAATAAGGATCAGCAAATCTCTGAAAAATCGGGTTTATTCTTATTTTTTCAGAGAAAATTGAATAAAGAAATTTTTAACATGCCGTGAGCAAGAAATCCCCAATCTCTAAACGAAGTGTAGGTGATGGGATGAATTGCGAATAACACGGCATTTTTTGTTACATATAATTACCATAAGAACATTTGTTTGACTACTTTGTAATTTGATTGTATAATATAAGTATAAATCTATCGTATTACTCAGACGGTGTTACTGTAGATATTATTAAACAATACATTCAAGCACAAGGAAAGAAAGATGGCAAATAAGGCAATTAAGTACAGAGTATATCCTACAACTGAACAAGAAGTTATGTTTGCTAAGACCTTCGGCTGTTGTCGTAAGGTCTGGAATCTTATGCTTTCTGATAAGATTGACGGCTACAAAGCTACGGGCAAATTCCCCACTGTGACACCTGCCAAATATAAAAACGATTACCATTATCTTAGGGAAGTAGACAGTCTAGCTCTTGCCAAT
>NZ_FNHZ01000006.1 GCF_900103815.1 Lachnospira pectinoschiza
TTGTCGTTGCTGTATCGCAGCGACTTGTATATATTATCATCTAGATAACTTAATGTCAACACCTTTTTTCATATTTTTTCGCAATTTTTCGATTTTTTTAAATCGTGTTTTAATTTCCACTATATATGGTGGAATATAAACTATACTCTACAAGGAAAGCCAAAATAACCATCCCATAAGGGATGGTTATTTTGAAAGGATATACATTCTTTAATATACATTCTTTAATATATAACAACGTTTATAACTCTAGTTATAACTCTACTATAATAGAACATCTTCTAATTTTCTTTTAGGTACATAGTGGTTCATATCTTCATCTCTATAGTACTTTACGTCGTTATTTTGCATTTCAACTAGAGATACATTTTCCTTAGGATAACCAAGTGCCAATACGAGGTCGATCTTATAATCGGCGGGGAGATTGATTGCCTTTACTAGCTCTTCTCTTTTAACGTTACCAAGAATGCAGCCACCAAGGCCACGCTCTACTGCTGCCAACATTATAGTCTGACTAATTATGCCCTCATCAATGTCTGCCTTTGTATCTTTGTCGGTGGCAAGGATAATGTATGCGGCTGGTCTTTCATTTTCAATAGGACCATCCCAATCCTTTAGGTAACCAGCCCAGCCAAGGGTCTTATATACCTTTGCGGCCTCGGCCTCTTCATACACAAGCTTATATCGTACAGGCTGGCGGTTGGCTGCAGATGGGGTGTTTCTTGCAATGTCTACTAGTTCTGTTAGTTCTTCTTTGGAAATTTTCTTCTCATTATAGAAACGTCTATAGGATCTGTTTTTGAGCACCATGTCTTTTAAGTTCATTTCATACCTCCCTGATTGCATTTTTGCTTTTAGTGATTGCGCTTAATTGCATTGGTTTAACGTTTATTGTTAATGCTTATTATTAATGCTTAATTTTATTGTAGGCATTTGGCAGGGTGGATGCAATAACTCTTTACCAGTTTGAAAGGATTAGTGGCTTTCGTTATTAAATGATGGGATTTTATGAATTGTTAACCTTAGATTAGTTTGTAGTTGACAATGCATTTTTTTAATGCTAATTTGATAATTAAGAGCGTAAATCTTCCCTTAAAGATTGGGCTCATTATAATTACTGGGAGGAAGATGTATGAAGAATCTTGTTACTAACGAGGGAATTTTAAAAGATGAGGCTAAGGAGCTTAAGGCTTCAAAGCAAGAAGGGGAAAAGAAGGAATTGCTTTCTATTAAGACAATTGCAATGTGCGCCATTATGACTGCACTTTGCTGTATTCTTGGACCTTTATCAATTCCTATTGGGGCTGTGCCAATTTCATTAACTGTTATTTCAGTTTACTTATGCGTTTACAGCCTTGGTTGTATTAAGGGTAGTTTGGCTTACCTTGTTTACATGCTTTTAGGACTTGTGGGACTTCCTGTATTTTCGGAATATCAGGGTGGTCCAGCTAAGTTGTTTGGGGTGACTGGCGGTTATATTATCGGATTTATTTTTATGGCTTTGATTGCTGGTTTCTTTATTGACCATTTCTCATCTAAGCATTGGTATATGCATTTGGTGGGCATGGTACTTGGCTTGGCTGTATGTTACGTTTTTGGAACTGTTTATTTTATGCTTCAGACAAACATGTCTCTTCAGGCTACTTTAACAGTTTGCGTTTATCCATTCCTTGCTTTTGATGCAATTAAGATTGCCTTAAGTATGGTGGCTGGTATTGCAATTAGAAGAGCTTTGGCCGCTGCCCACTTAATGTCATACAAGAAGTTATAAGACGAGGATTTAAATATGGATATGATTAAACTTGCTAAGGAAATTATTGATAGTAGACGCCTAAGTGAAGCAGAGGATTTGTCCTTTTTTGAAGATTGCGATTTAGATGATTTATTAAGGGGCGCGGACATGATTCGTGCACATTTTAACGGAGATAAGGTGGACTTATGCACAATTATCAATGCTAGAAGTGGAAAATGTGGTGAAAACTGTAAATACTGCGCCCAGTCTGTGCATTATAAGACAAACTGCGAGGTTTACGACTTTTTAGATGAAGAAGAAATTCTTAATAACGCTAGAGAAAACTACAAGGCCGGCGTTGATAGATTTGCAATAGTTACTTCAGGCAGGGCTTTGTCTGGAGAGGAATTTGAGAAGTGTCTTAGAAGTTTTAAGTTAATTAGAAAGGAATGTCCAGGGCTTTGTCTTTGTGCTTCCCTTGGCTTATTGTCTAGGGAACAGTTTGAGGCTTTGAAAAATGCTGGCGTTAGCCGTATTCATAACAACATCGAAACTAGCCCTAGTTTCTTTCCTAGCATTTGCACTAGTCACACAATTAAGGATAAGCTTAATACTATTGAAAATGCGAGACTTGCCGGACTTGATGTATGTTCCGGTGGAATCTTTGGCCTAGGAGAGAGTTTTAAGCAGCGTATTGAAATGGCCCTTACTCTTTCTAAGATTGATGTTGTCTCTATTCCGATTAACGTGCTTATTGCTATTAAGGGAACTCCGCTTGAGGGAATGCCTCATTTAGAGGAGGATGAGATTTTAAGATCTATTGCTATGTTTAAATATATTAATCCTGCTGCCAACGTTAGACTTGCTGGTGGTAGAATTCTTGTAGATAAAGCTGGCAAGAGGGCTTTTAATAGCGGAGCTAGCGCATCTATCACTGGAAACATGCTTACTACTTCTGGCTATACAATTGAAAGTGATAGAAGAATGCTTAGTTCTATGCACAGAGAGCTTGCAAAGGCTGCTAATTAAAGAGCTTGCCAATTAAAAGATAGATGATTGGCAGAACTGATAATTTGTGGGCTTGAGGATGATAATAAATAATACTTAAGGCGGACATTTAACATGTCCGCCTTTTTTCAAAAAAAACCAGGAAGTTAATTACTAACTTCCTGGTCAAATTACTTAACGGAGCAGGAGGGATTTGAACCCTCGCGCCGGTTTCCCGACCTACACCCTTAGCAGGGGCGCCTCTTCAGCCTCTTGAGTACTACTCCAGATTCCGTAACTGCGCTCGCCAATTGTGTTATATATAATAAACAATTCTTGAACTTAATTATGAAATTTGCGCTAAACGCAAGATTTATTATAGCTTGACTACATCTTATTGTCAACACAATTTTCTAGAATTATTTATATATTTTTGCTCATTTTTTCGTATTTTTTCTTATTCTGCCATTAAGAATTTGTCCTCATAAATTCTTAATTTTACTGTATCTCCTACATTTACCAAAAGCATATCTAAGACGTCTGTGTACTTGGCATTATAGATATTGTTGTTCTGATCTACGATGTAGAGATAAGTATTTCCGTTATTATCTATTGTCTGCATCTTTGTAATAGTTATTTCTGTTTCTGTATATAAGCTCTCATCTATAGTTTCACTAGTTGTTGCCTCTGAACTATCATTGTTTGCTTCATCTAAACTAATGTTACCGCTTAAGAGATTCTTATAGTTTTCGATGCATTTTTCCTGAGTTGTGGCTGTAGCAACGATGTTGTACTGCGATACATTTACGCAGGCATACATTTTCACCAAACCAGACTTATCCTTTAATACCATGATGTATGTTGGGATGTCGTCGATGGTAATGAGGGATGGGAAGGATGCTTCGTAGCCCTTCTCCTGTACCTCGCCTTCGGCTGCGCTCATTGCCGAGAACTCGTCGGCGCCTGAAGCTTCGATAAACTTTGTCTGGCCTGTTCTTTCATTGGCAATGATGAAACCGATGTTGGAGCTGTCGCCATTTACGGATGTGACACCTGTGTAAATGTAGATGTCATCGCCAATTGCGATATAGCCGTAATCTGAGGTTGATTCTTCTGAATCCTCTGTGACTTTACGGCATCCATTTTGTCCAATGACTGAGTTTAGGAAACCTTTCTGTAACTGGGCGTAATTGTTGTACTGCTCAGTGATATAGTTTCCGCCGTAAACTACGTCTACCCAGCTTGGGACGTCTGCGAGTTTGTATTTTGTCATTTCGCCGGTAATAGGATTTACAAGGATTGCGCCTGTTACCTTCTTACCACCAAATAAGCCGATTGTCTTTTTAATAACTGGTGCCACATACCATGGGTTGCCTTCTTCGTCCACCTCAAAATGTGGTGTGTCAAAGATTGTTGTTAGATACTTCATTCTAATGTGTCTTTCAAGATCTTCTGAGAAGAAAGCGGATGGCACGTAAATCATGCCTTCTGAAAGCTCTGTATAATTGGCATCCATTGTTACCGGATCTACAACGACATAACCTGGGATACCATTACTTTTATTGTTAATCCATTTAAAGAAGCTTGCGTAAGATAGAGGTGCTACCTTAACTGGGCTTGTGTGAACATTTAACTGAGTGTAGGAATCATCTTCGATGTCGTACTGTGATACTACGCTTGAAAGTGTTCCGATTTCTCTGTCACCTAGCTTCTTTGCTGAATCTGTGTCCATAAGGGCAATTGCAGATGTGTTTGAAACTGATGGCAAATCTGAGATTTCTCCTTCTTCTACTTGTAAAATCTTGCTATATGCTTTTGCATTAATTAGCTTTGATGAGAAGAATGAGAAGATAATAAAGATGGCAACTATTCCAAGTGCTATAAGGCTAGACACCTTTGTAAATGTGCCTAAATCCTTATATTTAACTGTTGCCGGTTTCTTTTTCTTTGATTTAAAGCCTCTTGAAGAATAAGTTGCTCTTGCAAATATCTGAACGAACTGTCCAAATCCTGAGACAACTGTTGCTATTATGAATACCATTATTATAAAGAACCAGAAATCACCTGATGTTAGGTTGATTGGTGGTATGAAAATGTAGTACATAATAATGGTTAACACCAATGTAATAATTGCTGATATTATGTGTGATAAATAGTTTTTCATTTGTCCTCCCTTTATTTAGATATTTTGTATTATTAAATTCAGTATATCTAAGGCTTTTACATTTGTCTATAGTTAATAAGAACTAAAAAACCAGGAGCTTATAACTCCTGGTTTTCTAGTATCGGTTTAGTTTATTCTATATTATCTGTTAGAAACTTTCTTTCTTAATGTTACAACTACTGCTGTTGCAGCTGCAATAATCATTGCAATAACATATGTGAAAATGTTGCTATTATCAGATGTCTTTGTTGTTGAAGTAGAAATCATTGCGCTTCCTACAACCACTTCATCTTCATCAGCAGCGATCTCACCTAAGTATGTGTTATCAGCTGTAATTGTGATTGTCTTAATTTCTACATAGTCTTCATCACCAGCTACTTCAACGATTGTTGGTTCTTCTGCAATATCTTCATCGCTTGATACCTCAACAATTGTCTCCTCCTCTGTTGATGCTAACTCATCTTCATCTCCCGCAACTTCAACCTGTGTTTCAGCCTCTGTTGGAGCTTGTGTTTCTGTTTCTGGCTCTGTTACTTCTGTTGAAGATTCAGTCTCTGGAACTGTTACTTCTGTTTCAGCTTCTGTAGGAGCCTGTGTTTCTGGTGCCTGTGTTTCTGTTTCTGGTTCTACTACTGTCTCTTCAGTTGAGCTTTCTGGCTCTGCCACTGTTTCCTCTGTCGAAGACTCAGTCTCTGGAACTGTTACTTCTGTTTCAGCTTCTGTAGGAGCCTGTGTTTCTGGTGCCTGTGTTTCTGTTTCTGGCTCTACTACTGTCTCTTCAGTTGAGCTTTCTGGTTCTGTTACTTCTGTTGAAGACTCAGTCTCTGTTTCTGGTTCTGATACTGTTTCTTCTTCATTTTCTAACTTAGTCCACTTTGCTGCACCATCGATATGCCAGTCACCATAAGCATTCTTCTTGATTACATACCACTTAATATCATCAAGATTTGTTGTATATGTATCTCCGTTATATGTTACCTGGAGGGTCTTTACTCCATTTTCAATAACAACTGTAAGATTATAATCTCTTTCTTGTGTTGTTATCTGAGTGCCTTCTGTAAGATTTGAGAAGTCTACATCAATAAGATTTGGGATATTTGATTCTTCTGCGTAAGTTGTCTTACCATTTTCAGAATACTCAAAATCAAGTTTTATTGTTCCATCTCCATTAGAAAGGTCTGATGAAAATGCTTTAGTATATCCTAAATCTCTATAAGATAAACCTGTTTTTTCTTCATACTTTAAGTAACCATCTTCATCAGTTATGGCCCCTATCTTGTCTGCCCAAGGCATTACAAGATAGAAACCTGTGTTAGTTGCTGTTGCAACCTGTCTCTGATATTCAAATACGATTACGTTATCCTGACCTTCTGTTAAAGTAATTGTCTGCTCTGGGTCAGATACTAAATCATAACCTGAAATTTCTTTAGCAGTTGCTGTTACGTCATTACCGTAAATTAGGTATGAACCATCTGTTGCCTCTTCAACTTCTGTTGTTGCCTCGATTTCTTCACCAGTTGTAGCATCAACATACTTTACTGTATATGTTGCTCCAATTACACCTTCGTCGATCCAATTTGGTTCACCATCTACGTGCCACTTCTGATTTCCCGATTCTTTCTTAATTACGTACCAGTTAATATCCTTAACATAAGTTACATAGCTGTGATTATTATAAATAACCTGTAATGCTAATTCTCCATTTCTTTCTACTACTGTCATAGGAGAGTCAGCTCTATCTGTAATAATTGTATCTCCAAGAGTAAGATTAGAGAAATTATTAGTATAAAGGAAATACTCTACATACTGATCTTCAGCATATGTTACTCTTTCATTTAAATTAAACTGATAAGGATTATTAAAAGCTAATGAAAGCTTTCCTTCTCCCTGAGCAATATCTCTTGAAAAGCTGTATGTATATCCGTAGTTTCTATATGATGCACTAGTTGTTTCAGGGAACTTATATGTTCCTGGTACTGTGTTATTTGTCTTAATTGCCCAAGGCATTACTAAGTAGTAACCAACTTCGTTTGTATAATCGTATGTGTAATTATAATAATTATTATTATAGTTATCATCGTAATTGCAATAATAATTATCATAACAATAATCAAAATATATCTTTCCTAAATTTCCAAATAGTCCACCAATATATAATGTCTTTGAATTAGTTAAATAGTTTGTTTCCCCATATGTTGCTTCACAAGTATTAGCAGTTAACGATTTCAAGTATGCCTTAGATGTCCCCACTGAATTACTGCTTAAATCTAAATACTTTTGAGATACACCAGCTACTAATGCAGCCACTGTAACACCAAGAGTTGTTGCAACAAGAGTTTTTAATTTCTTGTTCATTCTTTTTTCCTCCAAATATAAATCCTTTTCTAAAGATTTCTCACTTCACATGTGTATAGTACTTTAGTCATCGAAATCGTAAATACATAATATCATCATTATTTTTTCACAAACACACCATAAAAGGGGGGATAAAAAGATTTTTTGAAAGAAATTGTATAAATATAGAAACAATAATTTTAGCAGTTGGTACCTATGTCCTATTTTTACAAAAAAATACGCGGTTTTTATACTTTTTTTAAAAGAGCACACCCTTGTACTCCCCATCTAGCCTGGACTGTATTACACCCATTTACCACCGGAAACCCCCACCGGTTTAGACGTTTCCATGTTTAACTAGCTAGTACTTTATTACTATATACTTGTGACCTTGCCTTGTTTTCTGGCTTGATTCAAGATCACTAAAATTCCTCATTAGTAAAATTGCACAAAAAAACAGCTACAATATTTACATTAAAGATTCTCTCAAATGTAAATACTATAGCTGTCTATATTCTTTAATATAAACTAATCTTCTAAATTAGCATATTCTTTAATTGCTGTTTCATAGAGGTTGTTTCCTTCACTGTCGATTACGACAATTACTGGGAAGTTCTCAACTTCTAGTTTTCTGATAGCTTCTGTACCTAAATCATCATAGGCGATTACTGTTGATGACTTGATACATTTTGATAAAATTGCTCCTGCACCGCCTACTGCTGCAAAGTATACTGCTTTATTAGCTACAATTGCATCAATAACAGCCTGGGATCTTTTGCCCTTTCCTATCATTCCCTTTAATCCTAGGTTTAATAGGTCTGGTGCATACTTATCCATTCTACTTGCTGTTGTTGGGCCAGCAGAACCTATTGGTCTTCCTTCTCTTGCTGGAGATGGACCCATGTAATATATAATATTATTAGTAAGGTTTATTGGCAAGTCTTTTTTGGCTTCTAAACATTCTGCCATTCTTTTATGGGCTGCGTCTCTAGCTGTATAAATTGTTCCAGTGATGTAGACATAATCACCACTTCTTAAACTCTTTGCGTCTTCGTCGCTTATTGGGGCATTAATATATTTATCCATGTTTATCCTTCCTTTTTATCAACATTATTTTGAAAATGTTACGTTCTAATCCACATTTTTAATTCTTATCAACATCTTGCTTGGTTGATAATTATAATACTCTGTGAGAATGTCTGTTAACGTGGCAACATATATTAATTCCTACTGGTAGGCCAGCGATATGTGTTGGATAGGTTTCGATATTAACTGCTAGTGCAGTCTTTGTTCCGCCTAGTCCTCCTGGGCCAATTCCTAGTTTATTGATTTTTGTTAGCATTTCTTTTTCTAGGTCTCTAACATATTCAACTGGTGACTCTTCGTCTAGGTCACGGGTTAGAGCCTTCTTTGCTAGGAGTGCACATTTTTCAAAAGTTCCTCCAATACCTACGCCAACAACCATTGGTGGACAGGCGTTAGGACCGGCATCTTTAACAGCTGTTAGAATTGCATTCTTTACACCTTCGATTCCATCTGCTGGCTTTAGCATAAATACGCGGCTCATGTTCTCACTACCAAAGCCCTTTGGAGCGACGGTAATATCAACCTTGTCGCCTGGAACTATATTAAAATGGATGATTGCTGGGGTATTGTCCTTAGTGTTCTCTCGGTAAATTGGATCTTTTACCACGGATTTTCTAAGGTAGCCTTCAACGTAACCCTGGCGCACACCTTCATTGATTGCATCTGTGATATCGCCGCCAACTAGATGAACGTCTTGTCCAACGTTTATGAAAACTACTGCCATTCCAGTATCCTGGCAGATTGGTATCATCTCGTCTCCTGCGATTTGTAAATTCTCTTTTAACTGGTTCAAAACCTGCTTTCCGAGTGGGGATTTTTCTTCAACGACAGCCTCATTAAACACCTTTGCCATATCTGGTGTTAAAAAATGATTCGCCTCGATACACATTTCCTTAAGATTCTGTGTAATTAACGATACATTAACTTCTCTCATAATTTTTTCCTTCCTAAATGAGAATAGTCCAACTTATCAGACTAATACAACGTAAATAATTATATCTGTTTAATATAAAAATAGCTATACTTTAATAGTAATTTTTATCAGTATATGATATACTTTTGACGCGTAGAAATAAAATGGGGATTGTAAATTTATTTACAACGTGGGTTATAGTATGAATGATAGTTATATTCACAACTTAATAGTTAATTCAGACACATTTGATATTCTTTCTGCTGATTCTGAATTTTATAATTTTATGGGTGAACGACTTTATTTTACTTTTGAAAAATTTATTGGAGAAAGTGACCTTGAGCTTTTTAAATACAAGGTTTTAAGTAAGGATTCATCTTATTTTATTATAAAAATGTATTCACAGATTGGAACTTTACTTGATTATATTATGAAAATTTCACCTGGTCCAAACAAGAGCCAGATTGCTATTAGGTGTGTTGAAATGAACAAACTGATTGATGAGCATATGCAGCTTATTAAACATCAATCAGTTGATTACAATGTTTTAAATCTTTATAATGACAAGATTTTAGTTTACTATCCTGATAAGATGGATGTTGTAATTTATGAGCCAACTATTGATGGCAGGGATTATGAGGTTTTATCTCTTAAGGATTTTTCAAAAAGAATTCCTGGAGATTCTAATAGATTGATATCTTCCCTTAAAAATGGAGAATCGTCTTTTGAATACATTTTCGATGACGATAATTCGGAAGATCTTGTACAAGTTAGAGGTATGTCAATTTATAACAATGGCGAGTTTTTAAGAGCTACTGGTTTTATTCATAAGAATACTAGGGCGATTACTACAACTACTAATAAGCCAATGATTGACTCATTAACTGGTACATTAACTAAAAACGAAATTACTAATTATGCTGTAAAACAGATAGATATTGAACACCGCGAAGGTACTACAATTGCTATTATTGATATTGATTATTTTAAAAATGTTAACGATAGCCTTGGTCACTTAAAAGGTGATGAGGTTTTGCGTTCCATTTCAGATATCATAAAGCAACAGGTTGGAAATGCCGGAATTGTAGGACGTTTCGGTGGTGATGAATTTTTCGTTGTTCTTCATAATGGTTATAACGAGGAGAAAACTAGAGAAATTTTACGTAGTTTAAAGAATATTGTAAATGCAACTTATGCTCCTAATGATGAGGGAAAGCCAGTGGTTTCACTATCTATTGGTTGTGCCTGTTATCCTAAGGATGCTGATAACTATACAGATTTATTTACCATCGCGGATTATTGTTTGTATGTTGCTAAGGACCTTGGTCGAAACAGATATATTATTTATACACCTGCAAGACTTAAGTCTTTGGAGGAAATTAAGCAGGATTCTGCTACAAATCATGATTTAAATATTGATGGTCGTAACAATTTAAATCTTAGCGAGGTTATATGTAAGCTTTTTGCTAAGTTAACTGATGATGAGGAAGTCGGAATCCAGGAGGTTCTTGATGCCTTTAGTTATATTCAAAATTTCCAGAGAGTTATAATTTATGATGAAAATGCTAGACCTGTTCATATTGCTAGTCGAAATAATTACGATAGAGAGGTCATTGAGGCCTGTTCAAGTTATATTCTTGATGAGGACTTAAACAGTATTTATCAATATGACAATGTATTGTTGATTAATAACATTTCAATTCTTAACAATCATGCGCCGGCTGTTTATGAACCACTTAAAAAGCAAGGAGTTCAGGCTTTTATACATATCAAGTTTAAGGATAAGTATAATCATAGATACATTTTATCAATTGAGGCAACTAAGATAAGAATTACCTGGGATACTAATAATATCCACAATTATCGTCTTATGGCTAAGATCTGCGCCTATGTTATCAACAAATATGGCTTATAGGATCTTAATATGTTGAAAAAGTATAGAATTTAATATAATAATTTAAAAACCCCACTAGTTTAAACTAGTGGGGCTTTTATTTAGAAATTATGAGTTAAATCACAATTTAACTCGAATTATTCTTCGTCTTCTTGATCTTCCTTAGCTCTATCTAATAATTCATCAAGAGAATTATCTAATTCGCTAGCTTCTTCAGTCTCTGTTGTATCAGATGCAGATTCTACTGGCTTTGAAATTTCTTCATCATCAGCTTCTTCTGATTCAAATCCTTCAACATCATCACCTGATTCATTAGCTGGCTTCTGTCTTACCTTAGCTAGTGAAGCTACATTTACACCATCATCTAAGTTAATTAACTTAACACCTGATGTAATTCTCTTAAGCTTAGAAATATCTGAACACTTAAGTCTAATAATAATACCTTCTGTAGTGATTAACATGATTTCTCTGTTCTCATCTACAGCCTTTGCACCTACAACATTACCTGTCTTCTCAGTAATCTTGTAGCACTTAACACCTTTACCGCCTCTATGCTGTACAGCATATTCTTCGATATCAGTTCTCTTACCCATACCATTTTCAGATACGATAAGCATTTCACTACCCTGGCTATTGAGCTGAACGCCAATAACTTCATCCTGGTCATTAAGGTTCATACCAATGACACCCATTGCTGAACGTCCTGTTGGTCTTACGTCTGTAATCTTAAATCTGATACACTGACCAAACTTAGTAACCATGAGGGCTTCTGTATTATCATCTGTTAATTTAACTTCGATTAACTCATCGTCATCTCGTAAATTAATAGCCTGAATTCCTGTCTTTCTAATATTGGCAAATTCTCTAACTGGTGTCTTCTTAACAATACCATTCTTAGTTGCCATAAAGAGGTAATCCTTATCCTGTAACTTCTCAACCTTAACTGGTACAACTGCAGTGATTGTCTCACCTGGCTGTAACTGTAAAAGGTTAATTACTGCTGTACCTCTTGAAGTTCTTGAAGATTCTGGAATCTCATATGCCTTTAACTTATAAGCACGACCCTTATTAGTAAAGAATGTAAGTGTATGATGAGATGTTGTCATGAATAAATCTTCAATGTAATCTTCATCAATTGTCTGCATTCCCTTAATTCCCTTACCGCCTCTGTTCTGAGACTTAAAATTATCTGGAGTCATACGCTTTACATAACCTAAGTTAGTTCTTGTAATAATGCATGGCTCATCTGGAATAAGGTCTTCCATTGATAAATCGAATTCATCAAATCCAATAGATGTTCTTCTATCATCACCGTACTTATTAGCAATTTCCTGAATTTCTGTCTTAATAACGCCAAGTAATAACTTCTTATCTCCAAGAATTGCCTTGTATTCTGCAATCTTTTCATGAAGTTCTTTTAACTCAGCTTCGATCTTATCACGCTCTAAGCCTGTAAGAGCACGAAGTCTCATATCTACAATTGCCTGAGCCTGAGCTTCTGTTAAAGCAAATTCTTTAATTAAGCCTTCCTTGGCAATTGTTACATTTGCAGAGCCTCTAATAATTGCAATGACTCTATCGATATTGTCGAGGGCAACCATTAAACCTTCTAAAATGTGTGCTCTTTCCTCAGCCTTGTTTAAATCATACTGTGTTCTTCTTGTTATTACTTCTTCCTGGTGAAGTAAGTAATAGAATAACATGTCATGTAAATTTAAAACCTTAGGTTCGTTATTTACAAGAGCAAGCATGATTACACCGAATGTATCCTGTAACTGAGTATGCTTATATAACTGATTTAAGATGATATTAGGATTTACATCACGTCTAAGTTCGATGGCAATTCTCATACCTTCTCTATCTGACTCATCACGTAAATCTGTAATACCGTCAATTCTCTTATCTCTTACTAATTCTGCAATTTTCTCAATAAGCTTAGCCTTGTTTACCATGTATGGTAATTCTGATACAACAATTCTATTCTTACCATTTTGCATTGGCTCAATATTAGTAACGGCACGTACTTTAAGCTTTGCACGTCCTGTTCTATAAGCCTCTTCGATTCCTAACTTACCAATGATTGTACCACCAGTTGGGAAATCAGGACCCTTTACTATTTCTAAGATTTCTTCCATAGAGGTATCTCTATCTTCTAAAATCTTATTATCTATCATCTTTACTACAGCAGCTACTACTTCTCTTAAATTGTGAGGAGGAATATTAGTTGCCATACCTACAGCAATACCTGAAGTACCGTTAACTAAAAGGTTTGGGTATCTTGATGGTAATACTGTTGGCTCTTTTTCTGTCTCATCAAAGTTAGGGATAAAATCTACAGTATCCTTGTTTAAATCTCTAGTCATTTCCATAGAGATTTTGCTAAGTCTAGCTTCAGTGTATCGCATAGCTGCGGCGCCATCGCCATCCACCGAACCAAAGTTACCGTGTCCATCAACTAAAGGATATCTTGTATTGAATTCCTGAGCTAACTTAACTAAGGCTTCGTAAATTGAAGAATCACCGTGTGGGTGATATTTACCCATTGTATCACCGACAATACGCGCACATTTTCTGTGTGGCTTGTCAGGTCCATTATTTAACTCTATCATTGAATACAAAATTCGTCTTTGTACTGGTTTTAACCCATCTCTTACATCGGGTAAAGCTCTAGATGCGATAACACTCATGGCATAATCGATGTAGTAATTCTGCATCGTTTTATTCATATCTACTTCTTGAACTTTATCAAAGATATGCTCATCCATTATTTTATGTCCTTTCTAGAATTTATAGTAATTCATTTATGTATTTTAAGTTACTAGATATCTAAGTTCTTTACGTACTTAGCGTTAGCCTCGATAAATTCACGTCTTGGTTCTACCTTGTCACCCATAAGTGTTGAGAATGTTACATCAAGTTCTGATTCATCATCATCTTCCATTCCAACTCTTAAAAGGATTCTCTTTTCTGGATCCATAGTTGTTTCCCATAACTGTTCAGCATCCATTTCACCTAGACCCTTATATCTTTGAACCTTGTTAGACTGGTCACGGCCAATTTCTGTCATAATCTTGTTTAATTCGTCATCACTGTATGCGTACCAAATCTTTTTATTTTTCTCAACCTTGTAAAGAGGTGGCTGAGCAAGGTAAACATGGCCCTGTCTAATAAGTTCTGGCATAAATCTGTAAAGGAATGTTAAAAGTAATGTTGCAATATGAGCACCATCAACATCGGCATCAGTCATGATAATAATCTTATGATATCTAAGTTTAGAAATATCAAAGTCTTCATGAATACCTGTACCAAATGCAGTAATCATTGCCTTAATTTCTGCATTTCCTAAAATTCTATCAAGTCTTGCTTTCTCAACGTTAAGGATCTTACCTCTTAGTGGTAGGATAGCCTGTGTTGCTCTACTTCTTGCAGTTTTAGCTGAACCACCGGCTGAATCACCCTCAACGATGTAAATTTCACAATTCTTAGGATCCTTATCTGAACAATCAGCTAATTTACCTGGAAGTGAAGTACTCTCAAGTGCTGTCTTTCTTCTTGTTAAATCTCTAGCCTTTCTTGCAGCTTCTCTTGCACGTTGTGCAAGTAAAGATTTCTCACAAATTGACTTAGCAATCTGAGGATTCTGCTCAAGGAAGTAAGTAAGCTGCTCACTTACAATACTATCAACTGCACCTCTAGCTACTGAGTTACCAAGCTTTTGTTTAGTCTGACCTTCAAACTGAGGATCTTCAATCTTAACTGAAACAATTGCAGTTAAACCTTCACGGATATCATCACCTGATAACTGAGGATCAGAATCCTTAAGGATTTTAGCTGTTCTTGCATAGTCATTAAATGTCTTAGTTAAGGCATTTCTAAAACCTGTAAGGTGAGTACCACCTTCAGGAGTCTTAATATTATTTACAAATGAATCGCAAACTTCGTTAAATCCATCGTTGTGCTGGAAGGCAACTTCCACCTGAACCTTGTCTTTAACGCCTTCGCAATAAATAATCTGTTCGTAAAGTGTGTCCTTACTCTTGTTTAAGTAAGCAACAAATTCCTTAATACCACCTTCGTAGTGGAAAGTCATTTCACGTTCTTTACCTTCACGTAAATCAGATAAAACAATCTTGATACCCTTTGTTAAGAAGGCCATTTCTCTAAGTCTTTGCTTTAAAATATCAAAATCATATTCTGTTGTTTCCTGGAAAATTTCAGGATCAGGAAGGAATGTAACCTTAGTTCCTGTTTCTTCAACTGGGCAATCACCAACAATCTTAAGATCATAGCAAATGTGACCTCTTTCGTATCTTTGCTGATAGATATGTCCATTTCTCTTAACCTGAACTTCGAGCCAACATGACAAAGCATTAACTACAGATGCACCTACACCGTGTAGACCGCCGGATACTTTGTATCCGCCACCGCCGAATTTTCCGCCAGCATGAAGAACTGTATAAACTACCTCAATCGCTGGTCTTCCTGTCTTATGATTAATATCTACAGGAACTCCTCGACCATTATCTACTACTGTTATTGAATTATCTGGATTTATGAAAACATTAATTGTATCACAGTATCCTGCTAGTGCCTCATCAACTGCATTATCTACTATCTCATATACTAGATGATGAAGTCCTCTTCCAGATGTAGTTCCAATATACATACCTGGTCTTTTTCTTACAGCCTCGAGACCTTCCAAAACTTGGATTTGATCTCCACCATAATTCTGCTCTGCCACTATGATTCCTCCTTCTATGTACTACTTTAATTTATCAATTTATAGGTCTTAGTCTTCTTCCTTGTAGTCGAAAACCTGACCGTTAACAACTCTAAATATCTTATTAACGTCTATTCTTGAATTGATAAATTCGTCTAGACCTGTACAGGTAATAATTGTTTGAATATCACCTATGCTGTTAATAAGAAAATTTTGTCGATTGCTATCTAATTCAGATAAAACATCATCTAGTAAAAGTATTGGTGTATCCTTGATGATTATCTTAACTAGTTCAATTTCTGATAATTTTAGGGAAAGGGCTGCTGTTCTTTGCTGTCCTTGTGAGCCAAACTTTCTAACATCCTGTCCATTGATATAAAAAACTAAGTCGTCTTTATGAGGTCCAACATTAGTAACTTTATATCTTAGGTCTCTGTCTCGACTCTCAGATACATTTTCATAAAAATTATCTTCTGAAACATTAGGAATATACTTAATTTCAAGCTTTTCCTTACCACCAGTAAGCTTACTGTGAATATCAGCAACAATCTCGTTTAGCTGATTAATAAATCTTACTCTTCCCTTTATTATCTCTTTACCAAACTTTACTAATTGTATATCCCAAATATCCAGTGTCTCTAGGGATTCTTTTGATGGATTAAAGGATATATCTTTTAAAAGTTTGTTTCGCTGATTAACTACTTTGTTGTAATTAACAAGGTTACTTAGATAGATTTTATCCAACTGGCTAAGTTCCATATCCATGAACCTTCTTCTCTCGCTAGGACCATTTTTAATAATATTTAAATCCTCCGGAGAGAAAAGCACTATGTTAATTATACCAAATAATTCTACAGCTTTCCTTATTGGAATTCCATTTATTGCAATTCCTTTAGATTTTCCATGCTTAAGGTGCATATCGATACGATAGTTTATGCCGTTTTTCTTAACATTCACTTTAATATGAGCTTCGCTTGTACCAAGCTTAATGATTTCTTTATCCTTACTTCCTCTATGTGACTTTGAGGTTGAACAAAGATAAAGGGATTCTAAAATGTTAGTCTTACCCTGAGCATTATCGCCATAAATAATATTAACATTGCTATCGAAATTCATATTTAAAATTTCATAATTTCTGAAATTCTTTAAATCAATTGATTCTACAACCACTTTGCACCTGCTTAAATCTTATTATTAATTATTAGCTTTAATAGTAAACTGCTGATTGTTGTATTCAACTACATCTCCATCGTAAAGCTTCTTGCCACGCTGAGTTTCAACGTTACCATTTAACTTTACCTGGCCATCTTGAATAACAATCTTAGCTTCTACTCCTGACTCTACTAAACCTGCAAGTTTTAATGCCTGACCAAGTTTAATAAACTCATCTCTTAATTGAACTACTTCCATACTTTACCTTCTAACCTTTGATTTATCTATATTCTCTTGAAAATGTATCGTTTTAGCGACACAGTCTCAAGAGAAATATATTTTAAAAATATCTAACAAAAATACTGGGTTAAATCTAAATTTAACCGGTATTAAGCTACAAAATTAACTGGAAGAATTAAATAAACATAATTCTGCTCCTTATCTCTAATAAAGCAAGGAGACTTTGGATTAACTAAGTAAATATCTACTGTTTCATCATCGATTACTCTTAATGCATCAATAAGGAATTTAGGATTGAAACCAATCATAATGTCCTTACCATCTTTATTGATTTCGATGTTCTCATCAAAGTTACCGATAGCTGACTTAACATTTACCTTAAGGGAACCATCCTGGATGCTGATAATGATTGGCTTCTTATCACTTTCCTTGATGAATAAGTTAGCTCTATCTATTGATTCTAAGAATTCCTTTTTGTTAATAGTGATCTTAGTTTCGTAATCATTAGATAACATCTGATCAATCTTGAAGTAATCACCTTCAATTAATCTTGAAACTACTAATGTATTATCAAATTCGAAAAGAATATGATTATTAGTAAAGTAAACATTTACCATAGCTTCTGCATCAGTAGATAAAATCTTACTAATTTCTGATAATGTCTTACCTGGAACAATAGCCTTAATTGTATTGTAGTGTTCCTCTAAAGTTACATTACGAATAGCAATTCTATGTCCATCAAGACCAACAACCTTAAGCTTATTATCTGATACTTCAAATAATTCACCTGTCATTAATTTATTATTATCTAACATAGATATAGAGAAAAGAGTCTGATTGATTACTTCTCTTAAGCTAAACTGAGATAATGTAATCTTCTTTTCTTTAACAATAGCTGGAAGATATGAAAAATCTTCACCAGACTTACCTGAAATATTAATCTTTGTGTTCTCACAATTAATAGTAGCAAGGAAATTATTGTCTGTTTCTAATGTTATTTCATTATCTGGAAGTTTTCTAATATATTCAGAGAAAAACTTTGCATCTAGAGCTATTTTACCTTTTTCAATAATGTCACCCTCAACGATAGTCTCGATACCAAGTTCCATATCGTTAGCTGTAAATTTAATAACATTAGTAGTTGCATCAATTAAGATACATTCAAGGATAGTCATTGTTGTTCTAGTTGGAACAGCTTTCATTACGATATTAACTGCTTTAGTTAAATTAGATTTTGTAAAAACTAATTTCATGATGTGTAAAACTCCTTTCAGTTATTAATGCGACTTTGTCGCCATATATAAATATATATATTTTCGTAGTCGTAGTAGTAGGCAGTGTGGAAAAGTTTAAAAATATGTTGAAGCCTTACTGCTACTGGGTTGCTTGAATTTGATAACTGTGTTAAAACGATCGATTTTTGATGTGAATGAATTATGGATAAGTCCCAGTCAAAAATTTAATTAAAATCATTAAAATGAGTTATAAAGTTCAATCAACATATAAGTAACATCTGATAAACAAGTTATCCACATAGTTATCAAAAATTTGTCTAAAATCAGCCAAAATTGTTAATAAGTCGGTGGATAACTGTGGATAACCTGTGAGTATTTGTTAATAAAATCAATCTGGATTGATCTTTTTTATGAGAATATCAACAGTTTCCTTAGTTTGAGGATTGTTAGCAACTTCTTCTTGCATCTTTGAAATACCGTGGATAACCGTTGTATGGTCACGTCCACCTAAGGCACTACCGATGGCCTGAAGAGGTGCTGAAGTCATCTCTCTACATAAATACATAACGATCTGTCTTGCATAAGCAATACCAGCGCTTCTTTTCTTGGAAATAATATCGTCTGCAGATACATGTGTATGCTCTGAAACAATCTGAATGATGTATTCAGGTGTAATTTCCTTCTTAGAATCTGGTGAAATAAGGTCTTTTAATGTTGTTTCTGCAAATTCAACAGTCATTGGTGTATGAGAAAGTCTTGAAAATGCAGATAATTTAGTAAGTGCACCCTCTAGCTCTCTAATACTTGACTTAATATTAGTAGCAACATAGTCCTTAACATCGTTTGGTAAATCGATTTTGAGTGTCTCGGCCTTCTTATTAATAATAGCCATCTTAGTTTCATAAGTAGGAATCTGAATATCTACTGGTAAACCACTCTCAAATCTAGTTCTTAATCTGTCAGATAATGTCTCCATTTCCTTAGGAGGTCTATCTGAAGAAATAACAATCTGCTTTCCATCCTGATATAACGCATTAAAAGTATGGAAGAACTCTTCCTGAGTTGATTCCTTACCTATAATAAACTGAATATCATCGATAAGAAGAACATCGATGTTTCTATATTTATTTCTAAATTCTGAATTCTTATTAGTTTTTACTGATTCGATCAATTCGTTAGTGAATGTTTCTGATGTAACATACAATACCTTCTTGCTTGGATCATTATCAATAATGTAATGAGCAATCGCCTGCATAAGGTGAGTCTTTCCAAGTCCAACACCACCATAGATAAATAGTGGGTTATACACTTGGCCTGGTGTCTCAGCTACTGCAAGAGATGCAGCATGAGCTAGGTTGTTGTTATTACCAATGACAAAAGTATCAAAAACATAAGCTGGATTAAGATTCTGAATAGCAATATTATTAGAAGAATTAGAAGTCTTTCTTGTTTCTTCCTTCTTCTTTTCTGCATCAGAGATTAATCTTAGATGGCAAATTCTATTAAGCACTTCGCTTGTAGTTGCCTCTAATAAACTTAGATATTTCTTTTCAATGTAAGATATACCTAAATCAGCAGATGATGATGATTGATCCTTCTTATTGCAATAAACTAAAGTTATATTATCACCATCAACAGAATATGGCTGAATTGGTACAATCCATGTCTTGAAAGAAACGTCAGGAATATCATGTTGTTCTTTAAACGTGGTAAGTATTTCCTCCCACTTACTCATTAATTCTTCCATATTTATTACTCCAAATAGTTAGTTATAGATAAAGAAGAAAATTCTAAGTAAATAAAAAATGTCTACCTTATATAATAAGTAAAAACAGCTTGTGTAAAAGTCAGTCTTTAGCCAATCATATAAAGCACTCTTTATCTATATTGCGGATTTTGAAAATGTAATTAGCCCCAAATAGCTATAATTTAGGTAGATTTCCACTAAAAACACATTCCATAACATAATACATCATTTAAGTGGATTTTTCAAGAAATAAGGATTTGAGTAGCCTTTAAAAAGGAGTAACATTTTTAATAAAAATGGCTCTAACTATTCTTAGTAATCTATATTATAGATATGAAACCCGCACGGTTAGGGGCTTTGTGGATTTCTCCACAAATTCCACAATTTAGATTGTGGAAAACTTTAGCTAATAGTTGATAAAATGCAACTATTAACGCAGCTGTGGATAAATTACACACAGTCCAAAGGCGCATGAATAGGGGATTTTTTAGATTTACACACAGTTATTCAGATACAAATCCACACTTATCCACAAGTTATCAACAAAATGTGCATAACTTTGTATAAATTGTGGATTAGTGGGGATTTGTCAAAATTATGGCTTTTTCGATTTTGAATTACTTGACTTTCATCTATCGAATAAATATAATTAGAGGGATGTTTTGAATTTTTACAAGATAAATTATTCCTACCATATACATAAAGTGGTAATAAAGGAGGTGTATATAGTATGAAGATGACATTTCAGCCAAAAACAAGACAGAGAGCTAAGGTTCATGGTTTCAGAGCAAGAATGAGCAGCGCAGGCGGAAGAAAAGTTTTAGCAGCAAGAAGAGCAAAGGGCAGAAAGAATCTTTCAGCTTAATAGCTTTATTGGACCTTCTTATTAGAAGGTCCTTTTTTATTTATATTTTCTAAGATTGATTTTAAATCTTAGGCAATTAGATTTATAATAATGAAGAATAAAAGAATAGTTTGGTAGGGTGTTTATGAAGTACAAGGATTTCGAAACATTAAGAAGTAATATTGAATTTAAGAATGTATACGATAATAGAGTTTCTATGGCTAATAGAAATTTGATTATGTATATAAGAAAGAACGGAACGGATACGAAAAAACTTGGTGTATCTGTGAGCAAAAAAGTCGGGAATAGTATTGTCCGACACAGATTAGCTAGATTGATTAGGGAGGCTTTTCGTCTTAATACTGATCACATACCCGATGGTTATGACTATGTAGTTGTAGCTAGAGCTAATCTTAAAGATAAGGGTTATAAAGAAACAGCGGAGTCAATGATACATTTATTAAGACTACATAGAATATATAAGTAGTTGGTAAGGAAGTTACTAGTGAAGAATATAGGTAAAAAGATAGTTTTAAAGCTGATTCGTTTCTATCAGCTTGCAATTTCGCCTTATAAGGGTGGAAAGATGTGTGCTTATATTCCCACATGTTCTCAATACGCTATGGAGGCGGTTGAGATGTATGGAGTTATCTTAGGTGGGTGGTTGGCTTTCAAAAGAATACTTAGATGCAATCCTTTTGTTAGAGCTGGATTTGATCCAGTCCCAGTTGGTAAATACCAGTGGCGTAAGAGATTTCATCGTAAACAGGGAGGAAAAAGTAAAGAATGAGTAACATAATTCAACCTATAGCTTCATTTTTAGGTGCCATTCTTGACATTTTATATAAGGGTCTAGATGTTATTGGTATTGGAAATGTTGCTATAGCAATTGTTGTTTTCACATTATTGGTTAAGCTTTTAATGTTACCATTAACAGTAAAGCAGCAGAAGATGTCAAAGCTTACTTCTATTATGAATCCTGAAATCAAAGAGATTCAGAATAAATATAAGGATAAGCGTGGCGACCAAGATGCAATGTTAAAGATGCAGGCTGAAACAAAGGCTGTATATGAGAAATACGGTGTTTCACAGTGGGGCTCATGTGTTCAGTTATTAATTCAGATGCCTATTTTATTTGCATTATATCAGGTATTCCAGAAGATACCTCTTTATATTTCATCAATTAAGGTATTATTTACTAATATCTTAGGTAATGGTTCAACTGGACTTTCAAGTATTGATGGTTATCAGGATACATTATCAAGTATTGCTAGCAATGTGGATTGGTCTTCAACAAAGGCTGCAATTGTTGGATTAAACAGTTTTTCAGCAGATCAGTGGAATCAGTTAAAGGATGCTTTTCCTTCAATGGCTTCTTTAATTACAGAAAATTACGATAAAATTAAGCAGGTTAACACATTTTTAGGTGTTAATATGTCTCAGGCACCTGGCTTTTCACTAAGTTTACCAATTTTAATACCTATTTTAGCAGGTGTTACACAGTTTATTAGTGTTAAGGTTTCACAGGCTGGTATGTCTCAGGCTACTGATGATGATAACCCAGCAGCAGCATCAATGAAGATGATGACATTATTTATGCCAATTATGTCTGCTTTCATTGCAATCTCAGTACCTGCAGGTCTTGGTTTATATTGGATTGCTACAGCTGTAATTCAGACTATTATGTACATTTGCATCAACAGATATTATGATAAGATTGGTACAGATGCTATTGTTCAAAAGAACATTGAAAAGCGTAATAAGAAGAGAGCTAAACAGGGCTTACCTGCTGAAACAATAACTAAGAATGCTAAGGTTAGTGCTAAGAAGGTAACTACTGAAGATAGAGTACGTAATTTACAGGCAAAGAAAGATGCTAACGATAAGAAGATTGCTGATTTAAAGGCTGCAGCAAAGAATGTTAACCATTCTAAGGCTGGTTCTTTAGCATCAAAAGCTAATATGGTTTCAGAGTATAACGAAAGCAATAAGAAGTAGTTATAATCACAAATAAAATAAATATAGAAGAGAGGGAAACGTAATGGATTTTGTTGAAGTTACAGGAAAGTCACTAGAAGAGGCTATTACTAATGCTTGTTTAGAGCTTGGCACAACTAGTGATGATATTGAATATGATGTTGTTGAAAAGGGTAGCAACGGTTTCTTAGGAATTGGTTCTAAGGATGCTAGAATTAAGGCTTGGAAAAAGGGTCATAAGCCAGCAATTCTTGAAGAAGCAGCTCCTGTAAAGGAAGAAACAGTAGTTTCAGAAGCTCCTAAGGCTGAAGAAGTTGTAGAAGCTAAGGCAGAAGCAACAGCTGAAGTTAAGACAGAGACTAAGGCTACACTTTCTAATGAAGAAATTGAAAGAAGAATTTCTACATTCCTTAACAATATGTTTAAGGCAATGAATATGGATGTTGATGTTAAGATTACATTTGACGAAGTTGAAGAAAGCGTTAATGTTGAACTTCTTGGCGAAGGAATGGGTGTTTTAATCGGTAAGAGAGGTCAAACACTTGATTCTATCCAGTACCTTACAAGCCTTGTTGTTAATAAGGGTAAGGAAAAGTACGTTCGTATTAAAATCGATACAGAAAACTATAGAAATAGACGTAAGGAAACTCTTGAATCTCTTGCAAAGAATATTGCATATAAGGTTAAGAGAAGCAGACGTGCTGTTTCATTAGAGCCAATGAATCCATATGAGAGAAGAATTATTCATTCAACTCTTCAGAATGATAAGTTTGTTTCTACAAAGTCTGAAGGCGAAGAGCCATTTAGACATGTTGTTGTATTCCTTGATAAGGAAAAGCCAGCTAATGCTAATAGCTATAACAGATATAACAATAGAAGAGACAACAATAATAGATATAACAACAGATATTAATTTGTATAAAACATGTTTATTACAGACAAGATGGGTGAGGCAACATTCACTCATCTTGTCTTGTATTTTGTAAGGATATAGGTTAAATTAGGTTTTGTTGATTATTTTTGGAAGAAGGATTTAATCAATAATGAGTTAAGATTAAGAGGAAAGTTATGGTTGATACAATAGCTGCTATCTCTACTAGCACCATGTCTAGTGGAGGAATTAGTATAATAAGAGTAAGCGGAAGTGAAGCAATCGATATAGTTGATAGCTTATTTTTGTCAAAAAAGAATATTAAATTGAAAAATGTAGCTTCTCATACAGTTCATTATGGCAATATCGTCTATGAGGATAAACTAATAGATGAAGTGCTAGTTATTGTAATGAAAGCTCCTAATACATATACACGTGAGGACATTGTTGAAATTGATTGTCACGGTGGAATACTTGTAACAAAAAGGATTTTAGAGATAGTCCTAAAGAGTGGTGCAAGACTAGCAGAACCAGGCGAGTTTACAAAGCGTGCCTTCTTAAATGGACGTATTGATTTATCTCAAGCTGAGGCCGTAATTGATATTATTAATGCCAAGAATGACTTAGCATTAAAGTCCTCTGTAAAGCAATTAAATGGAAAATTATCTGAAAAGATTAAAGGATATAGAGAGATTATCTTAAATAATGTGGCATTTATTGAGGCTGCACTAGATGACCCGGAACATATTGATATTAATGATAATGTAGATAAGATGACAAAAGATGTGGATAACCTTGTGGATAATGTGAATAAACTGTTGAAAACCTTTGAAAATGGGCGCATTATACATGATGGTATTAGCACTGTAATATTGGGTAAAACTAATGCTGGTAAGTCATCACTTCTCAACGTCCTTGCTAGGGCTGAAAGGGCCATAGTTACTGACATTGAGGGCACTACAAGAGATGTGCTTGAGGAGTCAATTAACCTATCTGGAATCACTCTAAATCTTGTGGATACAGCAGGAATTAGAAAGACAGATGACATTGTGGAAAACATTGGTGTGCAGAAAGCTAAGAAGTACGCAGTGGATGCAGATTTGGTTATTTATGTTGTGGATTCAACACGTGATTTAGATGATAATGATTTTGAAATTATGTCCTTAATAAAGGATAAGAAGGTTTTAGTTCTTCTAAATAAGATTGATCTTGAGATGGTTGTTTCTAAAGAAGATATTATGAAACATTTGCCTAATGCTAGGGTAGTTTCGATCTCAGCAAAAGAGGAGATTGGTATTGATAATCTTGAGGATGAGATTAAGGAAATGTTCTTTAGTGGCAACATTCAAGTAAATGATGAAGTCTACATAACTAGTGCAAGACACAAACAATTATTAACTGAAGCAGTGGCAAGCTTAGAGCTTGTAAAGCAGGGAATTGAAGCAGAGGTAAGTGAGGATTTTCTTACAATTGACCTTATGACTGCTTATGAAAAGCTTGGTTTAATTGTTGGTGAAGAAGTAGAAGATGATTTGGCGAACAGAATATTTGAAAGATTCTGTATGGGTAAGTAAATGTAAGAATCGAGGAAGTTATCATGCATAATATTAAAGAAGAATATGACGTAGTAGTTGTTGGTGCAGGTCATGCAGGCTGTGAGGCAGCCCTTGCAAGTGCCAGAATGGGTTTAAATACAATCGTGTTTACAGTAAGTGTAGACAGTATCGCTATGATGCCATGTAACCCTAATATCGGTGGTAGTTCTAAGGGACATCTTGTTAGAGAAATTGATGCATTAGGCGGCGAAATGGGTAAGAACATCGATGCTACATTTATACAATCAAAGATGCTTAACGCTTCAAAGGGCCCCGCTGTTCACTCATTACGTGCACAGGCTGATAAGCAGGACTACACAAGACATATGAGACAGGTGCTTGAGAATACTGATAATTTAACAGTAAGACAGGGCGAGGTTTCTGAAATCATGGTAAATGACGGTGTTATCGCTGGTGTTAAGACAGTTTCTGGCGCTGAATATTTCGCTAAGGCAGTAGTTTTATGTACTGGCGTATATTTAAAGGCTAGATGTATTTATGGCGATGTAAGCCAATATACAGGCCCTAACGGCCTTCAGGCAGCAAATCATTTGACACAGAGCTTAATTGATAACGGAATTGAAGTTAGAAGATTTAAGACAGGTACTCCAGCTAGAGTAGATAAGCGTTCTATCGACTTTTCTAAGATGGCGGAACAGTTTGGTGATGAAAGAGTTGTTCCATTTTCATTCACAACAGACCCTGAATCAATCCAGAAAGAACAGGTTTCATGCTGGTTGACATATACTAACGAGGAGACTCACAAAATTATTAGAGATAACCTTGATAGATCACCACTTTATTCAGGAAATATCCACGGTGTAGGACCTAGATATTGCCCATCAATCGAGGATAAGGTAGTTAGATTTGCAGACAAGGACAGACATCAGGTATTCGTTGAGCCAGAGGGTCTCTACACTAACGAGATGTACCTTGGTGGTATGAGTAGTTCCCTTCCAGAAGACGTTCAGTATGCTATGTATAGAACTGTTCCTGGCCTTGAAAATGTAAAAATCGTACGTAATGCCTATGCTATCGAATATGACTGTATCAGCGCAATTCAGTTAAAGTCTTCTCTTGAATTTAAGAAGATTAGCGGTTTATTTGCTGGTGGTCAGTTTAATGGTAGTTCAGGTTATGAAGAAGCTGCAGCACAGGGTATTATTGCTGGTATAAATGCAGCGCTTTATGTAAAGAAAGAAGAGCCATTAATTCTTGATAGATCAGAGAGTTACATTGGTGTATTAATAGATGACTTAGTAACTAAGGAAACATCTGAACCATACAGAATGATGACAAGTAGAGCAGAATATAGACTTGTTTTAAGACAGGATAATGCAGACATCCGTTTAACAAAGTATGGTCACAAGATTGGTTTAATTAGTGATGAGCGTATGAATAAGTTAAATGAGAAGATTAGACTCATAGATGAAGAAATTGAACGTGTAAAAACTGTAAATGTGGGGACAAGTGAAGAAGTTCAGAAGGTTCTTGTGGAAAACGGATCAACAGAACTTACTACAGGTGTAACCCTTGCAGAATTAATTAGACGTCCAGAGCTAAATTACGAAGTATTAGCTCCAATTGATAAGCATAGACCAGAACTTCCTTGGGATGTTCAGGAACAGGTAAATATCAATCTTAAGTATGAAGGTTATATTAGCCGTCAGTTAAGACAGGTTGAACATTTTAAGAAGCTTGAAGGCAAGATGATTCCTGAAGAATTAGATTATTTTGCTATTTCAGGTCTTAGAAAAGAAGCTATGCAGAAGCTAGATAAATTCAAGCCTCGTTCAATTGGCCAGGCTTCAAGAATCTCAGGTGTATCACCTGCAGATATCTCTGTATTATTGGTTTATTTAGAGTCATACAGACGCAATCTTGCAAAGTAGAAAGGATTAAGCATAATGAAAAAAGAAGAAATGCTTTTTATAGATAATCTTAAAGAATTAGGTGTTGAAATCGATTCAAAGCAGTTAGAACAGTTCAATCAGTATTATGAGACACTTGTTGAATGGAACGAATTCATGAACCTAACAGGTATAACAGAATATGATGAGGTTTTATTAAAGCATTTTGTAGATAGCTTAGTGCTTGATCCAAACAAACTTATTAAGTCAGATAAGATAAAGCTTATTGATGTTGGAACTGGTGCGGGTTTCCCTGGCCTTCCAATAAAGATAGCATTTCCTAATGTAGACGTTGTCCTACTTGATTCTCTTAATAAAAGAATTAAGTTCTTAGACGAGGTCATTAATAAATTAGGTCTTGAAAATATTAAGACTATCCACAGTAGAGCCGAAGATGGCGGACGAAACAAGGAATTAAGAGAGCAGTTTGATATTGCGATTTCTCGTGCCGTTGCTAATTTATCATCCCTTGCAGAGTACAATTTACCTTATGTTAAACTAGGCGGTTATTTTGTAGCTATGAAGTCCGGAGAGATTGATGAAGAAGCTGAAAATGCAAAGAAAGCCATTAAGCTACTAGGTGGACAGCTTGAAAAAATCACTAAATTTAGATTACCAAATACAGATATAGACAGATCTTTAGTCCTTATAAAGAAGGTTAAAGAAACATCAAAAAAGTACCCAAGAAAGGCTGGACTTCCAACAAAGGAGCCACTTTCATAAATAAACAAAACCCTGAAACCAACTGTGATTGTATGGTTTCAGGGTTATTTTTTTTATAAAATATTTAGTTCTATTAGCTTTTATTAAGCTAAGAAAATCTCAACCTGCTTTGCAAATTCTTCTGGTTCTTCAACCTGAGGAAGTTTTTTTGCATTAGGAATAAAGTAAGTTTCAATAGCCGGATTTAAATCAGTATATTCTTCGATAACATTTGCATTATTATCAAGTTCACCACCGATAATGTAGATACTATTATCTACAGAAGCTAAAAGTCTAGCAATGGCAACAGTTGTGTAGTGGCACTCCTTACTTGTGTAGAGGTGCTTGCTAGCTGCGCCCTGTAAATGTGATGACTCATAATAAGCGTCAAGGAAGTCGCTTGGAACTTCACCCTTTGCGAAAATGTGATTAGCCATTGTATTGTTAATAGAACCTTTACTAGCACAAATATTGTAAACTAATGTACCAATAATAGGTGTCTCAAGAATAATTCTTGTTATCTTAGACTGCTTAGTTGGTGTTAACATCGCTGTCTTAATTGATTCTGGACTTACTAAAATGATGTTATTAATGATGTCCTTGTTGTTAAAGGCACTAGCAACTGCAATTGGAGCAGATGCTGAAGTTGCGATAACATCAGTCTTTTTGGTAATAACATTGTTAATAAAGTCTGCTACAAGCTGTGTGTACATATAAGTTGTATATGTAAGATTTGGCTTGTCAGAGTTTCCACATCCAAGTAAATCGATTGCATAAACGGTATGCTTTTCTGCGAGAATATCTATAACATTATCCCATTCATATGATGAACTAAAGGAACTTAAATCATGAATTAATAAAACTGGTTTCCCAGATCCCTGTACACTATAGCTGATATTGCCAAATTTCCAAGGATAACATGAGTTAATACGTTTATCTGTGATGCCCTTCGATGTTGCTGTACTAAAGATAAGTTTATTTATAAGGTGTGCTGTTGTAAGAACGGCTGTACAGACACCTGCAAAAAGACCGAGCTTTTGCCATTTATTCATATATTACCTCCGAATTACTAAATAATTAGTATTTTCTTATATAATATTATAGTCTAATAAAGACTAACTATCAAACAATAATTTCAAAATACAAATTTAAAATATAAATTACTCAAGTCTTATATAAATAGTAAAAAAGTACTTTATTTCTAGTCCAAAATAGGTTAAAATTTTTATGGTAGTAGTAAAAAGTGCAAAAACAACTACATTTTTACTATTTTTATGGTACTATAGAACGTGTAGGTACCATATATTAAATCTTTTGTTTATTAAGTATTGGAGCAAATATGTATAATAGAGAAAAGGCACGGGAGTTTATTGAAGAAGAATTCAGATATTGGCAGCTTGAGAAACTAGAATTAGAAAATGATATTCAACTTGGTAACTCTAAACTTGCCTCTATTGATAATGAGATATCTGAGCTTAAGGAAAAAATGGGAAAAGATGATTATGCTTTTCATTCCACCAATTTTGACGATGAACTAGCAATCAAACTTGAAACATTAAATAAAACAAAAGAGGAAATCCTATCAGAGGACATTGCATATAAGGATCGATTGAAGTTAATAGAGCAAAAGATAGAAAATCTAGATCATATAATCAATGACGATGATTTACAGGATAATGATACTACTACAGAAATCTCTAAAGATATACTTAGAAGTATAGAATTTGAAAGAGAACGAATTTCTCGAGATATTCATGACACAGTAATACAAACATTGACGGCTTTGTCATATAAGGATGAATTTATTATTAAATTAATTGAACAAGATACAAAGAGAGCAAAGCTAGAATTACAATCAAGAAGAACAGCACTTAAAGATTGTATAAACGAATTAAGAGAGATTATTTCAAATTTACGTATGGGACAAGTCAAGGATTTAGGATTTGAAGCTGCATGTAATCAATGCATTTCTAAATTAAAAGATTCCAGCGATATTATTTTTAATTATAGCTTTATTGGTGATGATAATGTGGACGACATTATTGCAATAAGTATTTTACGAATCATAAACGAACTTACTAGTAACTCAATTAAACATTCTAAATGCAGTAAGGTCGATATCAGTATTAAGAAAACCAACAATGAGATAGTACTTAAACATAAAGATAACGGTATCGGATTTGATTTCGATAATCAAAGACATGTAAAATATAATAAAACAGGTTTTGGTATGGTGATGTTAAGGGAACGTGTTGAATTACTTAAAGGGGTGATAAGTTTTTCTAATCACAAGGGGTCTTCATTTACTATAACAATACCAATAAAGTAAAAAACGGGAGGGTTTTTATGGCAGTTAACGTTTTACTAGCAGATGATCATAGAATGGTCAGAGAGGGGCTTATTCAATTGCTTGAGATGGACCATGAAATTCAGGTCGTTGGTGAAGCAGGAGACGGTTATGAATGCTTAAACTTAGCAAATAAGACGAAGCCCAATGTAGTTCTATTAGATATTAATATGCCTAACTTGGATGGCTTACAAGTTTTAAGTATTATGAAGCAACAGAAAATGCTTTGTAAAGTAGTTATTTTGACAATTCATAAAGAAGTAGAGTATTTAGTTAAGGCTTTAGATGAAGGTTGTGACGGATACGTATTAAAGGATTCAGATTTTGATACATTAAAGAAAGCAATCTTTGCAGTATATGCTGGAGATACTTATGTTGAGCCAAGCTTAATGCCATTACTTAATGCAAGTCTTGCAGAAAGAGATGTAATGAATGAAAAGTTAAGCGACTTAACTAAGAGAGAAATCGAAGTACTTAAAATGATCGCTGCAGGATCATTTAATAAAGAAATTGCTTCTACATTAAATATAAGTGAAAGAACAGTAAAGAATCACGTATCTAATATATTTAAGAAGATCGGTGTTTCTGATAGAACTCAAGCTGCTGTTTTTGCTATTAAAAACAATATTATTTCAATTAAGTAATTAGCTAATAGCTATCAATATTGAAAAGTAAGAGGATTTGATTAATCAAATCCTCTTTTTTATTATTATGTTTCATGTGAAACATATAGAGAATTATCTCAAGTAGAGTGTGAATTGTTATTTCATGTTTCACATGAAACATATAGAGTATTACTTCAAGTAGAGTGTGAATTGTTTTTCTATGTTTCTCATGAAACAGTAGTTATAATTATCTTAGGATGAAGTTAGTTATTAATATATGATGTTTCACATGAAACATTCAAGTATGGTTAAATGATATTTAATTAGATAATAGATAAAATAATTCTTGAAACTATATATTTGATCCGCTTATAAGCTGGAAATACTTATAAATACAGGCTTTCAGAAGCTAATGTTTCATGTGAAACATTTAAAATTAGGCATGTAACCTAGCTGAAGATAGACTGGATGATTAATATATGCGGTATAAGAATACAAATAACAGTACTCACTAATAACAATTATAGTCGATTATAGAATAATAATCCACAAGCCAGATAATAAAATAAGAATTAATAACTATTATATACTGTTTAGATAATAATGGCATGAATTTGAACGCAGTGTAAGCAATCCCCCGCTTCAAAAGCGTAAGCTTTAAGCGGGGGTATAAAGCTTACTAGTGTCAAAGGGGTTAAAGCCCCTTCTGACAGGTGGCACAAAGTGCCACTGCGTTCATGAGGAAGTAGCGAAGCGGATTCCGAATGTCCGCTTTACTTCAATAATAAGTCCTTTTTGAATTGTCCATATAATGTTTCACATGAAACATTTCATAAGAAATATTTTAAATAACAACATAAATACCCCTAACTATAATATCTATAAATCCACTACAATTTCTTTTTCTCCATCCTCAATATTACATTATCAAAAAAACACAATTTTTCAGAGGTATAATAACACCTCTTAAAAAACGTAATTTTTTAAAAATCATATGTTCCACGTGAAACAAAATGGAAAAAACTATGGATAGTTTTTTGACGAAGTGATATAATATTTAATAGTTATTTGCGTGAAGTTTCACGTGGAACATTACATAGTTAATGTCATTGATTTATATATTTTACACTAAAGATAACTATTAAAAGGAAATAAAATGGGAGGTATAAGATGGGTCGAACTATAGCAATTGCTAACCAGAAGGGCGGCGTTGGAAAAACAACAACAGCAATTAATTTATCAGCTTGTCTAGCAGAGGCAGGTCAGAAAGTTCTTGTTATCGACATTGATCCACAGGGTAACACAACTAGTGGATTTGGTTTATCAAAAGATGGTTCCAATAATACGGTGTATGAAGTAATTCTTCAGGAATGTAATATAAGAGATGCAATTATTGAAAATGTAGTCGATAATCTCGACATTATCACATCTAATGTAAATCTTGCTGGTGCAGAAATTGATTTGATTGATATTGATAATAGAGAGTATTCACTTAAGAGTGCAATTACAGAAGTAAGAGATCAGTATGATTATATAATTCTTGATTGCCCACCTTCATTAAGTATGCTAACAGTTAATGCTATGACAGCAGCTGATACAGTTTTAGTACCAATTCAATGTGAGTATTATGCTCTAGAAGGTTTGACACAGTTAATACATACAATTAATTTGGTTAAGAAGAAACTTAATCCAGAACTTGAATTAGAGGGTGTTGTATTTACAATGTATGACTCTAGAACTAATTTATCATTACAGGTCGTAGAGAATGTAAAAGATAATTTACAGGAGAACATTTATAAGACAATTATCCCTAGAAATATTAGACTAGCAGAAGCACCTAGCCACGGTTTACCAATTAATATTTATGATAGTAAATCATCTGGAGCTGAAAGCTACAGAATGTTAGCTGCAGAAGTTATGGGAAACAAATAGTGAAAGGTGAGGGATTTTATGGCAACAAAGAAGACTGCAACAAAAGGTTTAGGTAAAGGCTTAGGAAAAGGCATTGGTGCTTTAATTCCTGAAGTTGAAACTAGTAGTAAAGAACCGATTATTAAAGAAGTTGAAGTAGTTAAGGAAGTAGTAAAAGAAGTTCCTGTTGAGAATAAAGTAAAGATTTCATTAGTAGAGCCTAATAGAGATCAGCCAAGAAAGATGTTCGATGAAGATGCATTAATTGAGCTATCAGAATCTATTAAGCAGTATGGCATTTTACAGCCGCTTCTTGTTCAGAAGAAGGATAACTACTATGAAATTATTGCAGGTGAACGTAGATGGAGAGCTGCTAAGATGGCCGGAGTCAAGGAAGTACCTGTAATTATTAAGGATTACACAACTCAGGAAGTTATGGAAATCGCTTTGATTGAGAACATCCAGAGAGAAGATTTAAATCCTATTGAAGAGGCACTTGCATATCAGAGGTTGATTAAGGACTACAGATTAAAACAAGATGAAGTAGCTGAAAAGGTATCTAAATCTAGAACAGCTATTACAAATTCTCTTAGATTACTTAAGCTTGATTCAAGAGTACAAGATATGGTAGTTGAAGGTAAATTATCTAGTGGTCATGCAAGAGCTATTATTACAATCGAAGATAAGGATAAGCAGTATTTTATTGCTCAGAAGATTTTTGATGAGAAGTTAAGCGTAAGAGATGTAGAAAAGCTTATGCGTGAACTTGATAAGCCAGAAAAGGTAGAGAAGCCAAAGCCAGAGAATGACTTTGTTTACCGTGACTTAGAAGAGAAATTTAAGAAGATTATGGGCACTCAGGTTGTTATTAAGAATAAGAATAACAACAAGGGTAAGATTGAGATTGAATATTATTCTCAGGCTGAATTAGAGCGTATTATTGACCTATTTAATAAGGTTAAATAATAAATTGCTAAATAAAATTAGCAAAATTAAATATTAGGAAGGTAGAATTATGTTAGACGTATTTGGTTTATTTGAAGTAAATACACTATACGTGCTAGTTGGCATGATAGGATTTACACTTATAGCATTTATACTTGCAATAGTAGCTATTGTCAAAGCTTCTAAGATGAAGAAGAAGTACACATTAATGATGGAAGGCTCGGAAGGAAAGAGCATAGAAAAGCTAATCAGAGAGTATACAGGCGATATTAAGGGCTTAAAGGAAACTGCAGATGCCAATACTGAATCTATCAAAGATATTTACGAAAAGTTAGAGTACACATTTACAAAGGTTGGAATAGTTAAATACGACGCCTTCCACGAAATGGGCGGAAAGTTAAGCTTTGCTCTATGTATGTTAGATAAGGCCAATAATGGTTATGTTGTAAATGTAATGCACAGTAACACAGGTTGCTTTGCCTACATTAAGGAAATCGTTCGCGGTGAGTCTTACTTAGAGCTTGGTGATGAAGAGGCAAAGGCCTTAAACGAGGCACTTGCAGGACGTCTTGGTGATGCAAACTTAAGTAAAGAAGTTAATGATTTAGTTCAGCAGAATAAGATGTAAATTTTCACATAAATAAAGACTAAATTAGTGTTGAAAAAATGCTATATCAGTGCTAAATTGACATAGATGAAAACATATACACTAAAATTAAAATATATAAGCATAAATTGCAGAAATGAGGAAATATGTTAGATTTAAAATTTGTAAGAGAAAATCCTGATATTGTTAAACAGAATATCAAAAACAAGTTCCAGGATAGAAAACTTCCTTTAGTAGATGAAGTTATTGAATTAGACGCTCAGGCTAGAGCAACTAAGACAGAAGCTGATGAATTAAGAGCTAACCGTAACAAGCTTTCTAAGCAGATTGGTGCTTTAATGGGTCAGGGAAAGAAAGAAGAAGCTGAAGAAGTTAAGGCTCAGGTAAACGCTCAGGCTGAAAAGTTAAAGGAACTTGAGGCTAAGGAATCAGAGCTTAATGAAAAAGTTACTAAGATTATGATGACAATCCCTAACATTATCGATCCTTCAGTACCTATTGGTAAGGATGATAGTGAAAATGTTGAAATCCAGAAGTACGGCGATCCTGTTGTACCTGATTTCGAAATCCCATACCATACAGATATTATGGAAAGATTTGACGGAATTGATATGGATTCAGCAGGTAAGGTTGCAGGTAATGGTTTCTACTACCTTATGGGCGATATCGCTAGATTACATTCAGCAGTAACAGCTTATGCTAGAGATTTCATGATCGATAGAGGTTTCACATATTGCATCCCTCCTTACATGATTAGAAGTAGCGTAGTTACTGGCGTTATGTCATTTGATGAAATGGACGCAATGATGTATAAAATCGAAGGTGAAGATCTTTACTTAATCGGAACTTCAGAGCATTCAATGATTGGTAAGTTCATCGATACAATCACACCAGAGGAAGAACTTCCAAAGACACTTACAAGTTTCTCTCCATGTTTCCGTAAGGAAAAAGGTGCTCACGGTATTGAAGAGCGTGGTGTTTACAGAATTCACCAGTTTGAAAAGCAGGAAATGATCGTTGTTTGTAAGCCAGAAGATAGCAAGATGTGGTTCGATAAGTTATGGCAGAACACTGTAGATTTCTTTAGAACACTCGATGTACCTGTAAGAACACTTGAGTGCTGTTCAGGCGATTTAGCTGACCTTAAGGTTAAGTCAATTGACGTTGAAGCTTGGTCTCCAAGACAGAAGAAGTACTTCGAAGTTGGTTCATGCTCTAACTTAGGCGATGCTCAGGCTAGAAGACTTAAGATCAGAGTTCAGGGTTCTGATAAGAATAAGTACTTTGCTCATACATTAAATAACACTTGTGTTGCACCTCCTAGAATGCTTATCGCTTTCTTAGAGAACAATTTACAGGCAGATGGTAGAGTTCTTATCCCTGAGGCATTAAGACCTTATATGGGCGGAAAAACAGAGCTTGTACCTACAAAGTAATTAAATAGATAATCGATAGATTTAAAAACTAATCTGCTTATATCCAATGGGTATAGGCAGATTTTTTTATAAGAAAATGAATATATATAGGGGGGATTTTATGAAAGAGGCAGTGAATCCATTTTTACCAAGTTATGAATATGTGCCAGACGGGGAGCCACATATCTTTGGAGATAGAGTTTATCTGTACGGAAGTCACGACAAGTTCGGAGGAAAGGATTATTGTGAAAATGATTATGTCTGTTGGTCTGCATCAATTGATAATCTAGCAAATTGGCGCTATGAAGGTGTGATTTATAGAAAAGAAGATGATCCAAAGCAGGTAGATAGAAAAATTTTATTTGCACCTGATGTGATAAAGGGAAAAGATGGCAGATTTTATCTATATTATTCCCTTGCTCATTCCTCAATAATATCTGTCGCAGTTTGTAATGAGCCTGCAGGAAAATATAGTTACCTAGGGGATGTTTCACTAGCTGATGGACGCGTCTATGGCACTAAGGCAGGGGATTATTATCAGTTTGACCCGGCTGTATTTATGGATGATGATGGGGAGATTTATCTTTATTCTGGCTTTTGTCCACGACAAGAAGAGGACGAATTAGGCAGGAAATATGTGGGATGTCATGTATCAAAAATAGAAGATGACTATCTAACTATGAAGTCAGAGCCTGTAGTTGTCATTAATAGAAAGGACGATTTCTATGATGAAACTAGGTATTTTGAAGCTCCTTCTATGCGTAAATTTGGGGATAATTACTATCTAATCTATTCAGTGCGACTAGGTGGCCTTCACTATATGATGAGCAAATATCCTGATAGGGATTTTGTATATAAAGGAAGGCTACATTCCACATCAGATGTAGGAATAAATGGTTATACGGCCGATAAGCCAGCTTATCCTAATGGGAATACTCATGGCAGTTTAATTAAGATTAAGAATCAATACTACATCTTTGATCACAGATATAGTAATGCTAGCTCATATAGCCGACAGGCCGTTGCAGAGAAAATATATATGGCAGATGATGGCAGCTTTAAACAAGTGGAAGCAACAAGTTGTGGCTTAAATGATGGTCCACTAAAAGTTAAAGGCACAATTTCAAGCTATATAGCCTGTAATTTGATTGATGGGATAAATTATAAGGAAAAGGAAGAAAAGGCTCTAAATAGCCTTAGAATAAGCCAAGATGGACCTGACAGAGAAGTAGGAGAAGACCAGTATGTTTCACATATTCATAATACATGTGTGATTGGCTATAAGTACTTTGAATTGCCGGCTTCTACAGCTACTACTACACTTACAAACTTTTCTAAGTCCACTAATATGACCCTTAATCTAACAATTCGTGGAGAGGCTAAAGGTAAATTTAATATAAAGCTTATTTATAAGAATAGTACTTATGAAAATGTAAATATTTGCTTTGAGTTAAATTGTAAAAATGAGACATGGACAAGTTTTAATACAGATAAATTCCCATTAATAGAAGGAGAAATATTCGCTATATTCTTTAAATATGAGGGTGAGGGTGAATTTGAATTTAAGGACTTTAGTTTTAAAAAGGTCTAAATTTTACAAAAGAACAAATTGATATAATGTCTAAAATTTACAAAAGAAATCATTAAAAAATGTCTGAAAATTACACAGTAAATTTTACCAATTTACAGAATCAATAATAGATACATTTTCAGATGAAAAATATAAAATCAAAAACGCCCCTAGCTTGGCTAGGAGCGTTTTCTTGTGTTGAAATGAGAAGAAATTAATATCAAATCTATTACACATTATTATATTTAAAGGAGATTAATATTACTGGAAATCAACGACATTAATCCACTTCTCAAGCAAGTCTTTTTCTTCCTTCTTGTCTTTAGCTAATCTAGCTGCAGCTACAATTGGAAGCCATGTAGTAACATATGTCTTCTGTGTGTTAGTTGCCTTACAGAAAGCATCCATATACTTATCAGCAATATCACTTGCCTCACCATACTGAAGCTTAAGTAAAAGATAAGTATTTGCAATATCAGCAGAAGCATTACCCTGTGTTGCATGAACCCAGTCAACTGCTGTAAGAGACTTGATGTTACCATCTTTATCTACGTCGGCGATAATGTTATCTGGACAAAAATCACCGTGACAAAGCTTTGTATGATTATGCATAGAATCAAGTCTTGTCTCAAGCTCATACTTTGTTGAGCTATCGATATTTGTTAAAGAATCAATCTGTCTATGAAGCTTGTCCTTTAATACTAAGAGTAATGGGTTAGACTTCTTCTGGAAATCAACCTGGTATTCAACCATCTTGTTGATGTACTCATCAACCTTAGCAGGATACTTCTTGATTAACTCAGTAAGAGTTGGTCCTTCTACATACTCACTTGTGATACTCCACTGTCCATCAGCTACATCAACTGATAAAAGCTTAGGTATCTTTGCCCCAGCATCTTCTACACGAGCTGTATTAAGAGCTTCATATAAAACGTCTGACTTATTATACTTCTTGTCAAAAACCTTAGTTACCTTGTTACCGTCTAAATAAACGGATTTTAACTTATTTTCAGCTATTAATTTTTTCATGTGCTCATCCTTTCTACTACTAAATAGTCCCCATAAAAAGCTTTGTTCTAATCTAAAATATAATTACTTTGTCTTCTTTGTGATATCAACAACCTTACCATAGTAAGCCTTGATGTACATTTCCTTGATTTCACTGATAAGTGGATATCTTGGATTAGCACCTGTACACTGATCATCGAAGGCCATCTCTGACATTTCATCAAGAGTAGCAAGGAAATCCTTTTCTTCAATGCCGTAATCTTTAATTGTATCTTTAATACCGATTGTATGCTTAAGTTCTTCAATCTTATCGATGAGCTTGTTGAACTTTTCATCATCGTTCTTACCCTGGATACCTAAGAATTCAGCAACCTCTACGTAACGTTCCTTACAATGTGGATACTGATACTGAGGGAATGTTCCCATCTTAGTAGGTACGTCAACGGCATTAAACTTCATAATATCTGTAAGAAGAATTGCATTTGCAACACCGTGTGGTAAGTGATGGTAAGCACCAAGCTTATGAGCCATAGAGTGGCAAACACCAAGGAATGCGTTAGCGAAGGCCATACCAGCCATACAGCTAGCTACTGCCATCTTTTCTCTAGCCTTAGCGTCGTTAGCACCATTTTCATAAGCTGATGGTAAATAATCAAATATAGTCTTAATAGCCTTAAGAGAAATACCATCTGTAAACTCTGTAGCCATAATAGAAGCATAAGCCTCTAAAGCGTGAACTAATGCATCAAAACCTGAAGCAGCTGTTAAGCCCTTAGGCTGTGTCATATGCATATCAGCATCTACAATAGCCATATTAGGAAGTAATTCGTAATCAGCTAAAGGATACTTTAAACCTGTCTGCTCGTCTGTAATAACTGCGAATGGAGTTACTTCAGAACCTGTACCAGATGAAGTAGAAATAGCTACGAAGTAAGCCTTTTCACCCATCTTAGGGAATGTGTAAATTCTCTTTCTAATATCCATGAAACGCATTGCCATATCTTCGAAGTCAGCTTCTGGATGCTCATACATAACCCACATGATCTTACCAGCATCCATAGCAGAACCACCACCGATAGCAATGATTGTATCTGGTTCAAATAATCTCATAGCTTCTGCACCAGCCTTAGCACAAGCAAGTGTTGGATCTGGAGCTACATCATAGAAGCAAGTATACTGGATACCCATTTCATCGAGCTTATCTGTAATGTTCTTAATATGACCGTTCTTGTAAAGGAACTGATCAGTTACGATGAAGGCCTTCTTCTTACCCATAACGTTCTTTAATTCATCAAGAGCTACTGGAAGACAACCCTTCTTGAAGTAAACCTTTTCAGGTGCTCTAAACCAAAGCATATTTTCTCTCCTCTCAGCGACATTCTTGATATTAATAAGGTGCTTAACTCCAACGTTTTCTGAAACTGAGTTACCACCCCAAGAACCACAACCAAGAGTAAGTGAAGGTGTAAGAGTGAAGTTGTAAATATCACCGATACCACCCTGTGAAGAAGGTGTGTTAATTAAGCAACGGCAAGTCTTCATAGCTTCTGACCACTTAGCAATCTTTTCCTGCTGTGTAGGAATGTTGATATAAAGTGAAGAAGTATGACCAAAACCACCATCAGCGATTAAGTGTGAAGCCTTATCCATAGCATCTTCGAAGTCATCAGCCTTGTACATAGCAAGAACTGGTGAAAGCTTCTCATGAGCAAATTCTTCAGAAATATCAACTGAAGTAACTTCACCGATAATAATCTTTGTATCTTCTGGAACCTTAACACCAGCAAGACCAGCAATAGTAGCAGCCTTCTGACCAACGATCTTAGCATTTAAGGCACCGTTAATAAGGATAGTCTTTCTAACCTTTTCTGTTTCTGTCTTATTTAAGAAATAGCATCCTCTGTCTTCAAATTCCTTCTTAACAGCATCGTAAATCTTCTTATCAACGATTACTGACTGTTCTGAAGCACAAATCATACCATTATCAAATGTCTTAGAATGAATGATTGAGTTAACAGCTAATGTAATATCTGCTGTTTCATCAATGATTGCAGGAGTGTTACCAGCACCAACACCGAGTGCAGGAGTTCCTGATGAGTAAGCTGACTTAACCATACCAGGACCACCAGTTGCAAGGATGATATCAGCTTCCTTCATAAGCATATTTGTTAAGTCAAGAGATGGAACATCAATCCAACCAATGATACCTTCTGGAGCACCAGCCTTAACTGCAGCCTCAAGAACTACTCTAGCAGCTTCAATTGTTGAACCCTTAGCTCTTGGGTGAGGACTGATAATAATACCGTTACGAGTCTTTAAACTTACTAATGTCTTAAAAATAGCAGTTGATGTAGGGTTTGTTGTTGGAATAACAGCAGCAACAACACCGATAGGCTCTGCAATCTTAGTAATACCAGCAGCTGTATCTCTTTCAAGAACACCACAAGTCTTTGTGTCCTTATACTTATTGTAGATATACTCAGAAGCGAAATGGTTCTTGATAACCTTATCTTCAACGATACCCATTCCTGTTTCTTCAACTGCTAACTTAGCAAGACGAATTCTTTCCTTGTTAGCTGCAAGAGCTGCTGCTCTAAAAATCTTGTCTACCTGTTCCTGAGAAAATGTAGCGAATTCACGCTGAGCTTTTCTTACTGAATTAAGCTTTTCTTCAAGAGCTTCGACTGTGTCAACGACTAATGTTTTCTGTTTCTCTGACATAATCTCCTCATTTCTGCGCTGCCTATAAATTTGACTTACGACCCGGATAAAGAAATATAGATAAAACGTTGTTGCTAATTAAGGGAGGTCTATATTTCATATCGTAAATAAATTCTTTAGAAACGTAAGCAGCGCTTTACGCTCCTAATTTAGGTAAAAAGTAGCTTCAAAGGATAAAGTTACTTTTCTAACAAAGTTTGATAATTAATTAACAAGGTCAATATACCATGAGAAATAAACCGTGTCAATAGAAACTGTTAAAAAAATAACAAGCAATTTCACCTAAAAATTTGTACATTTACTAGTAATATTTTTTTTATTCCACAACTAATTGATATATTATTAAATATATGTTATTTTATAATTAATTGCAAGTGCTAGCTATATTTTTATGCTAAAAAATTAACAAAAGGTATACATAAATATAAAGTACTTGAACGTGATAATTTTATAAACCAGATCAAATGCAGCATTAAGTGGGGTAGGCTATGAAAAAGGTGAGTGTAGATAGCTTAAAAGGCAATGAAATATTGGCATTACCTGTAGTTTCTGACAACGACATCGTATTAATTCACGCAGATGTGGTGCTCACAAGTGATTTAATAAACCGTATCCACAATATAGGTTTGTATGAAGTCTATATTAAGGACGATCTTGTTAATGAAACTAAGGAAGAAAATCATGTAGAACTTCCTAAACAAGAGGAACCTGTACATGTTTATAAGGTTGAGGAAACAATTGAAAATTCTAGAGAAGTAATCAAATCTGTGTTAGAGAAGCACATTTACAAACACAATGAGGAACTTAAGCAGATCGGAAGAGAAGCGGAGAGAATCATCGACTCAGTACTTGAAGAACCAGAGGTTATTACTAACATTACAGAAATTCGTAATGTCAGTACAGATATGTATACTCATTGTATAAATGTGTGCTCCCTCTCTACAATTATGGCTCTACGTCTAAGAATGAGCGAGAAGCAGGTTAGAAATGTATCTCTTGGTGCAATCCTTCACGATATAGGTTTGCGCTATATTAAGGTACCTTATATAAATGTGACAGAGTCCGATATGTCCGACAAAGATGCCATTGAATACAAGAAACACACTATATTTGGCTATAGTTCTATTCAGGATGAAACTTGGCTAACAGATGTGGCAAAGGAGATTATTTTACTTCATCATGAAAGAATTGATGGTTCAGGCTATCCTTTTCAGCAAACAGGTGATAAACTAAGGTCAGAGGTAAAACTCGTATCAATATGTGATGAATTTGATAGTCTCATAAGTGGAATCGGAAACAGAAAATTAAAGATTTATGAGGCCATTGAGTATCTGAAGGTGCACGCAGGAACTACATTTGACGCGGCTATTACAGAAAAATTATTAGACTCCGTGGCAGCCTTCCCTGTTGGCATTACAGTAATTACTGATAAGGGTGAAAAGGGCGTGGTAATAAGGCAGAATCGTGAATATACAGATAGACCTGTTATAAAAATGACCTTCCACGCAGATGGTACACCATACGAAGAAAATATTGAGAAGAATCTTATGACAGAGCTCACAATGTTCATTGTTGATACAGAATAAATTATAGAAACGAGTGATTTTATGAACATATATACTAGAGCCGTGGGATTTAGTGATTTGACCTCCGAAAAGGAAGAAGAATTCATTAAATTAGGTATTGAGGAAAGTTTAAAAGAAGGATTTGTCGTAAGACATGAAAAGCTAGATAGAGGCGTGATAATTTTGCGCCTAAGTGAGTCCACAGGCCTCTACATTTTTGGTAGATACGATGGTGATAATTTTAAGTACGAATATTATTATCCTTTTGTTGTGGGCACTAGAGTAACGGATAATGAAGAACTTATGGTGGAGAGACATTTGGATAAGGAATCCTACGCTGTGATTTGCGATGAGCTAAAGACGGGCGTTACCCTGATTTTTTATTTGCAAAATGTAATGGATTATTTCGACTATCTCTTTAGTGGCAAGGAATTTAAGCTTGAAAAGTTCAATCCAGACGTGAGAAATGCCATTTCAAAGCAGGCAATTAGAAATAAAAAAGTGGCCCTAACAGCCCTCTCTCTTGGTGGTTTAATCCTTCTTCCAACAGCAAAGAAAAAGAAGATTAAGAGATCAGCTAAGGAAGAAGAGTCAAGAAAGAACCTTATTCAGGCCGCTAAAAAAGGCGATGAGAACGCCATTGAGAGCTTAACCATAGAGGATATGGACAAGTACAATGAGCTCTCACAAAGAATCACTAAGGAGGACATTTTCACAATTATTGACTCAACCTTTATGCCATGTGGCGTGGAGTGCGACCAATACTCAGTTGTTGGCGAAATCCTTGAACTTAAAGTCGAGGAGAATATTTATACTGGTGAGAAAATGTACATAATGCTTCTAGACTGCAACGGTCTTGTAATTACTACAGCCATTAACGCAAAGCACTTATTAGGCGAGCCAGAAATTGGCAGAAGATTTAAGGGCCAGATTTGGTTACAGGGTAATGTAAAATTCTAGGAGAAAGCTAATAAGAATAGTAACTAGCTACTTTTTTGTAGCTAGTTTTTTTGTGCTTTTATCTTTGAAAATGTAAATCTAAGTCACAAGTATAATTAAGTATTTTGTAGAAGTTGACCACGAATTTACTGTGTGATAAAATAGCATGCGTAAGCCAATTAGCCTTTAAACAAGGCTTAAAGCTTTATGTTCTCATAGTTAAGTGGATATAACGGGGACCTCCTAAGTCTCAATCCCCAGTTCGACTCTGGGTGGGAACATTTTAATTAAGAAAGCAATAGAAATGTAGAAGGGACATAAGATTTATAAGCTAAATCTCATGCCCTTTTTTACTATAATTTAATGTAAGAGGCAAATTTATCCTTTAAGTTAAGAAAGAAAAAATATGTTTAATAAGTATAGAAATATTAAGCTCATAGGAAGCGTTATAATTGTCCTAGCCCTTGTAATTACAGTTGCGGCAAACCTTAGATTTAGGAGCGTGAAGCAGTACAATGAGGACGCTAGTAGGATTGCTAGCGAGCAGGAATCTTTGGCAAAGGAATATGAAGAGAATCTAGATGATGAGTCGGATAGTAATTTAGAAGATATAGCTAGTGATATTGGAGCAGTGACAGATGAACAAGGGGAATCCACAAGCTCTTCAGATTTGAATAAAACGGACATAGAGGGCCAAGAAACTGGTGAAGGAACTGAAAGTGGAAATAGTGCTAATGAAAGTTCTAGTATAACTACAACTGATAATGCAGCTAGTGCTTCGGAAAGTTTGACAGGCAGTGAAGCAGGCAGTTCAGGAAACGCCTCAGAAAGTTCATCTGCTGGCAATTCTAACACAACTAGTTCTAGTTCAACTAATTCAGGCAAGAGCTACATTAAAGTAACTATTAGAATTACAGTAGCTGTGCTTCTTGAAGAGGGCAATTACAGCAGATTATCAGATACAGTTAAGGCAAGCATCCCATCTAATGGTGATATTGCCTATGAAACTCTTTATCTTGAAGAGGGTTCAACAGTACTAGATGCCCTTGTGGCAGTAGCTAATAAAAACGGAATTTCAATTACTAATAGTGGAGGCTATGTTTCACAAATTGCAGGTTTTGGCGAGAAGATTTTTGGAGGCTCGGCAGATTACAGTGGTTGGACCTACTACTTAAATCACAACACTAATTTAATAAACGTAGGAGCAGGCGCAAAAAAACTAACAGACGGTGATTACATTTGTTGGTGGTATACCACTAATTGGGGAGACTATAAAGGATATTAAAGGAGAGGCAAGATGAATAGTAGATGTCCATTTTTTACAAAGATGCATCCTTTGGTGCTATTAATATACATTCTTGGCATGCTAATTGTAACTATGAGTAGCCTTAATCCTTTATTACTTTCTCTTTCACTTATTTCAGGGATTGTGGTTTTAATATTCTTAAAAGGAAAAAAGGCTAAGTTATCATTTATCATATTTTTTAGCATACCAATTCTTATATTTATGATTTTAATTCAGCCCCTTTTCTATCACACAGGCCAGACCGTCCTTTTTTATGTAAATGAATCCGCAGTCTATAAGGAAAACTACATCTATGGTGGCATTGTAAGCCTTATGTTAATCGCAGGAGTGGTTTGGTGCATGGTTTTAAGAGAGCTACTAGATTCTGAGAAAATATACTACCTGTTCGGGAAGTTATCTCCAACACTAGGTCTCTTTTTTACAATGATTTTACGCTTCATTCCCCTTATGAGAGAGCGATTAGAGCAAATACATGAGGGTGAGATTGCAATGGGCCGTATAGGGCCAAATGCGGGCCATATAGCCACTATTAGAAATAGGCTTAAGGAAGTCTCAATTCTTGTGGGATGGTCCCTTGAGAGCTCCATAGAGACGGCTAATTCTATGGAGAGTAGAGGCTATGGCCTAAAGGGCAGAACAAGTTACAATAGATTCAATTTTAAAGGCCTAGATATAGGACTTATGATTTTAGAAAGCGTAGCTCTAGTCTACATGATTGCAGTGTTAGTAACTAAGGGCTTTAGAGTATATTATTTACCTGTGATAATTTTGAATAAATGGGACATTTTCAATATATTAGGGCTTATAGTTTTTGTAGTTCTTGCCCTATTGCCAATTATTCAGGAAATTATCTATAAGATATGGGAGGCGATGAATAATGACTGATAATTTTAATACAGAAATTAATAGAAATAATAACGAGAATAATATTATCGAATTTAAAAACTTTAGCTTCTCATATAGCGGCAGCGATAGACTAGCCCTTGAAGACATTAATTTAAAGGTGTTTGAGGGCACAATAAACCTTGTGATTGGAAAGTCAGGTTCTGGAAAAACTAGCTTACTTAAGATGCTAAAAACAAGCCTTATGCCAGCAGGTAAATATAGCGGAACCGTAAGCTTTAAAGGCCAGGAAATAAGTCAGATGGACCAAAGAAGTCAGACGGAAAATATCGGCTTTGTAAGCCAGAATCCAGATAATCAGATTGTTACAGACACAGTTTGGCATGAACTTGCCTTTGGCCTTGAAAACCTTGGTCTAGATAACAGTAGCATTAGAAGTAGAGTGGCTGAGATGGCTGAGTATTTTGGCATTTCTAGTTGGTATGAGAAAAAGACTAATACACTATCAGGAGGCCAAAAGCAGCTAGTAAATCTAGCCTCAGTTATGGTTACAAGACCTAAAGTTTTACTTCTTGATGAACCTACAGCTCAGCTTGATCCAGTGGCATCAAAGCGATTCCTAGACCAGATTGTGTCACTAAATAGGGACCTTGGCACAAGCATTATTATGATTGAGCATAATTTGGAAAATGTATTCGAATGGGCAGATACTGTGTTTGCCTTAGACGCTTCAAAGCTTATTTATGCAGGCAATAAAGATGGATTAATAACAAGACTTAATGAATTAAATAGTGAGCTAAAAATGTCTCTTCCAAAGCCTGTTTTAGTTTATGAAAAACTCTCAGGCAAGACAGATAAAATCACTATTCCACAAGTTAGAAGGTGGATAAACAATGAATTTGTGGATATGCCAGATAATATTAGAAAAAATGTGGAAAAGTTCCTAGAAGATTCTGAAGCAGAGGCAGATAATACTCTCAAAAATACAGAAAATAAAGCAGATAAGAAAGCAGATAAGAAATGTCCGATTATTTCAATTAAGAATTTGTCCTTTTCTTACAAAGATTCCAATAAGGATGTAATTTCAAATCTTAATTTAGATATTAATGAAGGGGAGATTACAGCTATACTTGGAGGTAATGCAGCGGGTAAATCCACACTTTTAAAGCTTATTACAAAGGTTTATAAAGCAAAGTCTGGTAAGATTAAATACATGAAGGATAAGCGCCTTATTGCCCTACCTCAAAACCCTCTAACCATCTTTACAGAAGTTAGTCTAGAAGAGGAGTTAGCAGAGGTAATAATGTCTAATCCGGCTCTTTATAAGGGCTTAAGTCTTGAGGAGAAGAAGCAAATTGTAGAGGACAGTCTTAAAAGTATGGGACTTTTATTTGCAAGGAAAATGCATCCCTACGATTTAAGTGGAGGCGAGGCTCAAAAACTTGCCCTAGCAAAGGTGCTTCTTATGAAGCCAGACATTTTATTATTAGATGAGCCAACTAAAGGCCTAGATGTATTTTTTAAGGAAGAATTAGCAAAGAGATTAGAGGGACTAGTTAAAAGTGAAAAGATGACTATTTTACTAGTGACACATGACCTTGAATGGGCGGCTAATCACGCTAATAGCTGCGCTTTACTCTTTGATAAGAACATTGCAAGCAGAGATAAAGTAAGAAAATTCTTCTCTGGTAATATGTTTTTTACAACAAGCGTTAATAGAATTATGTCTGATTTATTCAAAAATTGCATTAAGCTATCAGACGTTGATAAAATAAATAATCTTTCAAAGGACTGGTAATATGAGTTATTGGTTAATATCGAGTTTTGTGCTGATTTTATCTATGATTCCTTTGGCAATTCACTATAAAAGAAAAAAGCTAAAGGCAAGAGAAGTGGTTTTAATCGCTATGATGTCAGCACTAAGCGTTGTGGCAAATTTAATATCAGCTTATACAATCCCACTGCACGCAGGAACCTCCCTAGTAATTCTATCTGGAATAGGACTTGGAGCAGAGGCAGGTTTCCTAGTTGGAGCCCTTGCAAGATTTGTATGTAATTTCTTTATGGGGCAGGGTATGTGGACACCTTGGCAAATGTTGGCATGGGGCCTTATTGGCGCCATATCAGGAATTGCCTTCTCAAAAGTTGAATTAATCGGACATTTTACAGATAAAAAGGAACTGCTAAAAAGCAATATTAATACGGGTTTAAGAGCAAGCCTAGAACCTCTTGTAATAATAATCTTTTCTGAATTAATAGGCTTTATAATCTATTTATTTACAAGAGATGAAGGGGAGAGTTTCTTTGGCTTTAGACTTTATATCTTTGGACTAATTGGGATTCTAATCTATATCATAATTCATAAAAGAAAGATTCCTACAAATGTGGTGACTGTCAGTTTATTTACCTTTGTGGTGGTTTTTGTAATCTATGGCGGAATCATGAATTTTGCAGCTTTAATTACAAGCTCAACCTTTATAGGCGGGGGCAAATCTTATATCTCCCTTGAGAGCCTGAAACTTATGTATATTACTGGCGTCCCCTATGATTTAAGCCATGCCTTTGCAGCAAGTATTTGCTCCTTTTTAATGTGTGATGGGATAACTCAGAAACTAGAAAGAATAAAGATAAAGTACGGTATGTATTGATGTCGTATTTTTACAAAAAATAAGAGATAGATGAAATTAATTATAACTACTAGGATTAGTAAATTTCATCTATCTCTTTTATTTTATCTATTCAAGTTTAAATCATAGTAATTCTACATAACTTTTGCGTTTTTCTTAGTTGTAACAACTAAAAGTACTGCTGAAGCTGCCATAAGAATTACGAAAACATTTGCCATAGAATTATCAGCTGCTTTTACATCTGAAGCACTAGTTTCTGATGTAGAAACAGTATCTTGATCAGCTGCAACTTGGCTAGCTTCTACTGAATTAGCTGTAGCAGTTTCAGTTTCTGTGTTAGTATCTAGTGTTGCATCAACTAAATTTCCATACTGAAGATATGCAGCAAGACCAGTTAAGGCATCTCTTGAAGAGTAAATGCTATCATATCCAGAATATGTAAAAGCTCCAGTTGTTGTAGATGACTTAAAGTTTTCTACAAGAGCGTTATACTTAATAGCTGCTGCAGTTGCATCACCATATTCTGAAAGGAATGCTAAAGAAAGAGCTGTTGAATCAGGATTTAGGGCACCCCATGAATAAACGGCACCAGTTTCTGGATCTGTATAAATTGTTCCATCGCTTGTTGCTGTTGTAGATGTGTGTTTTGCTACAAGTGAATCAATAATTGCAGCAAATTCAGAGTTTGAGTTATAAAAATCTGTAAATCCGGATAAAACATTACCATCATTATCAGCAGAATAACCCCAGTAAACAACACCATTAGCGTCTGTAATAGCCATAAGGGCTGCATTTAAATTTGCATTAATAGTTTCATAATCAGCAAAATTAGCGCTATAGCTTTTAAGACAAGCATGTAATTCACTAATTAAGTATGGGTTTAAATAATTGCTGTCTGAAAGATTAGCAACTGTAGTATCCTTTAAAGAATCATTAAATACAGTGTAGAGATTAACTCCATTAAAGTTACTTGCATTCTGACCTACAATATTTACAAGTTCAATTAATTCTGCGTAATTAGCAGCATAGTAACCACTTGTGTTAGAGGCTTCGTTAAGTAAGCCACCCTCAGCAAATAAAGTCTTAGCTGTTTCAAGAAATGTTTCAATCTGACTTGTTACATCTAAACCAACCTGGTTTGCAAGAATTAAGTCTCTAGAAATTATTCTAAATTCAGAAGAACTTGAAACATTAGTTAAAAGTGCGCTATCTTCTGAAAGTACGTAGCTAGCGGTTTCTTTAGCTAAACTAGTTACTTCTGATAGACTTGGTTGGCTTTCATTGATTGCTGCAAATGTAGTGCTAGCCTGATTAAAAACAAGGCCAAAAACTAGTAAAAGTCCAGCAATAAATGAAAGGCTACGTTTCATTTTTTTCATAAATTTCCTCCCGATGATTAATCATCTTAGTCTAAACCTCTCACCAGGCGACTTTTTGATTTGCTGGCAAATATCCTGACTTAATGCGTAACCATTTGATTAACCTTCCCAAGTAAAATTTCTAGTATAATTTTGAGGATAAATTTTAAAAAAGTACTCAGTGGATTTAGATCAAAGCAAGTAATTCAAGTAGTAATATCTATAATCAAATGTAGCAAAATACAGTAGAGTGAGCTGTTACGGATTCTTACCGTATTCCTTGCGCGCAATCTAAGTTTACAGATATAGTTCTAGCAAGTCAATTAGAAAAACGCTTTATTATATTCTAAATATTAGATATAATACCATTAGGTTAGAATAGACCAAGAGGAGCATTAATATTTTATGAATTATATAGTATTGGACCTTGAATGGAACCAAAGCGCTTCCGGAAAGGTTAATTCTTTAGCTCATATGCCCTTTGAAATCATAGAGATTGGCGCTGTAAAGCTAGATTCCAAGCTTAGATACAAGGGTGAATGGCATAGAGTTATAAAACCAAGAGTATATACTAAGCTTCAATCCGCAGTAAGAAAGGTAATTCACTTGACTGAAGGCGATTTAGCTAAAGGTGATTTATTTGAAAATGCTATCACAGAATTTTTAGATTGGTGCGGTGATGATTATAGTTTTGCTATTTGGGGAAGTATGGATTTAACAGAGCTTCAAAGAAACATGAAACACTACGAAGTTCCGATTAATTTTCCAAGGCCCTTTATTTACCTAGATGTTCAAAAGCTTTATAGCTACATGTTTTTGAACGGAAAAGACAAGGTAAATTTAAAGAGTGCCATTCAAGAATTAAAGATTAGAGAGACAGAAGAATATCATTCTGCATTATCAGATGCCCATTATACAGCGAAGGTCTTGCAAAGAATCGATTTAAATAAAGTAGGTCACTACACAAGTATTGATACTTACTTCATTCCTAACACACGTCGTGAAGAGATTTATCAGAATTATGGTGAATATGAAAAATATATCTCTAGAGGTTTTGACACTAGGGAACGCGCGGCTGATGATAGAATCGTAAGAGCTTGTAACTGCATTTATTGCGGTAAGCAGATGCGTCGTAAGATTAAGTGGTTTGCTACTAATTCAAAGGTTTATTATGGACTTTTTGAATGCCCAGATCACGGCCTTATTAAGGGAAGATTTAGAACAAAGCAAGCAGACAACGGCCAGTATTTTGTCATAAGAATTATGAAAAAAACGGACATGGCTGGGGCGCAAAAAATTAAAGATAAACAGACAAGAGAGCGTGAACACAAGCGTCTTAAAAGACAAGCAGAAAGAAGAAATGCTAGAAAAAAAGCTGAGAATTAATATTAATTCTCAGCTTTCTTTTATTTAGATTAAATGTCACATTTTTACAAAAACAAATCTTAAACAAGGGCATAGATTACTGCAAGTCCAATGATTAACTGAATAATTACAAATCTAATAACCACCTGTGTATCTGACCATTCCTTGTTCTTTCTCATATGGTCATGGATTGGTGTTCTAATATTCTTCATAAAGTTCTTAGTCTTAAATACTCTCATGATTGTAAGTTTAACAAGACCAAGGCCGCCATCAATAATAAGCATAAGTGCCATTAAGATAAATAAGAATGGACTGTGTAGCTTTAAGAATGTAATGGCAATAAAGATACCAATGGCTCTTGAACCGGCATCCCCCATAAGTAACTGACTTGGAGATGCATTAAACCAAAGGTAAGCAAGTAAGCAAACTACCATAAGCATAACGATATGTCTGTACTGCACTTCAGAACTAGCTATTTCGTGGAATAAGACATAAGTTGTTGTAAGTGTAATGATTGAAAGTGAAGCACATAAACCATCTACACCATCAGAGCAGTTAGTAACATTAATACTTGCCCAGATTAAAACAATAATTAAGATGCCATAGACAATTGGATTAAGTGTAATTGTCTTATCAAATAATGCAAGGTTAAAAGTGTTAGGGTTAAAGTGTAGGAAAGTTACTGCAGCTACAATTGAAATAGCTAAATCAATAAGGCCCTTCTTTAATTCACCCCAAGGCTTTGATGAAGCATCATCAAAATAACCTGAAAGCATCTCTAAAATAATTAATACTAAGTAAATGCAAAGCTCAGTATTTACCTTAACGAAAAACAAAGTCGAAATTGTGAAGGTAAGGATAAATACAAGACCTGCGCCTCGTGGCTTACCAACAGACTTTGAACCATTTATAGCAAAGGCTCTACCAGCATCTCGAGGTAGGACTCTCTTTGCAAGTGAAATTGAAACAAATGTTAATGCAAATGCGAAAATAACGCCTAAAAGTGTAATCCACTTAAAGTAGTCATCGCCAAGTAAATATATAAACATAATGGCCTCCCATAAGTTTTCTAACTGGTTAAAATTTTTTCACGCGTAAGTATATCACAAAGCTAGAAAAAGGGCAAAAAAATAATGACCTAAAGTCAAAAATAATTAGTAATTATAATTAAAATATGGTAAACTAAAAAAAGTAAAAAACGTTTAGTTATTTACACAGGGGAAATATGTAATTAACTATAGAGGAAAAAGGTTAATTACGGATAGAAATTAAGAGGTGTTTAGGAAAATGAGTAAGGCTAGAAATACTAATAGCAAGAATAATAGCAAGAATAATAGCAAGACTGTTATTAAAACGAGTACAATTCCAGATTTCAAGGACTTAGAATTTACTGAGGTAGATGCTTATCTTTTTGGAAATGGAACACATTATGAAATTTATAATAAGATGGGCGCTCATCTTTGTACTAAAGATGGAAAAGAGGGCGTTTATTTTGTTGTTTGGGCTCCAAGAGCTAGAGAAGTCTATGTTGTAGGCGATTTCAATGAATGGAATGCTTACGGTTATGATATGAAGAAGATATCTGACGGAGGCGTTTACGATTTATTTATTGAAGGCGCTAAGGAAAATCAATTATATAAGTTCTTAATTATAACTCAAGAAGGAAAGGCTCTTTATAAGGCTGATCCATACGCTAATGCAGCAGAATTAAGACCTGCAACAGCATCTAAGATTACCAATTTAAACAATTTCACATGGAAAGATAGCAAGTGGATTGAAGAGAAGAAGAAGGAAGACCATTTAAAGGTTCCGATGTCAATCTATGAGTGTCATATTGGTTCATGGAAGAAGAAGGTAGAAGATTCAGATGATGGTTTCTTTAATTATAGAGAGATTGCACCTGAACTTGCAGAATATGTATCAAGCATGGGCTATACTCACATTGAGCTTATGGGTATTGCTGAGTATCCTTTTGATGGTTCATGGGGTTATCAGGTAACTGGTTACTATGCACCAACAGCAAGATACGGCAATCCTGAAGACTTTATGTATTTTGTAGATTACATGCATAAAAAGAAGATTGGTGTAATCCTTGACTGGGTTCCAGCACATTTTCCAAAAGATGCCCATGGCCTTGCAAAGTTTGATGGCAGCTGCGTTTACGAGTATGCTGACCCAAGAAAGGGAGAGCATCCTGACTGGGGTACATTAGTTTTTGATTATGAGAAAAATGAAGTCTCTAACTTCCTTATAGCAAATGGCCTTTACTGGGTTGATAAGTTCCACGTGGATGGACTTAGAGTTGATGCCGTTGCTTCTATGTTATACCTTGATTATGGTAGAACAGATGGAAATTGGATTCCTAATAAATATGGTGATAATGGAAACCTTGAAGCTATGAGCTTCTTAAAGCACTTTAATAGCATGCTTAGAAAGAGATTCCCACAGGCAATTTCTATTGCTGAGGAGTCTACAGCTTGGCCAATGGTTTCAGGTGATCCAGATAATGGTGAGTGTCTAGGCTTTACCTTTAAGTGGAACATGGGTTGGATGCATGATTTCACAGAGTATATGAAGCTTGATCCTTACTTTAGAAAGTTTAATCACGGCAGAATTACATTTTCATTAATGTATGCATATAGCGAGAACTTCATATTAGTATTGTCTCACGACGAGGTAGTTCACCTTAAGTGCTCAATGCTTGGAAAGATGCCAGGAGACAGGGAAGACAAGTTTGCAAATCTTAAGCTTGCCTATGCTTATATGGCTGGACATCCAGGAAAGAAGCTACTTTTCATGGGTCAGGAATTTGGCCAGTGGAATGAGTGGAGCGAGAAGAAGTCTCTTGACTGGTACTTGCTTGATGATGAGTCTCACAAGGATATGCAGGAATTTACAGCAAAATGTATGAACCTATATAAGAAATATCCAGCCCTTTACGAGACTGACTATGATGATAAGGGCTTTAGATGGATTAATGCTAACGACAAGGACAACAGCGTTTTATCTTTCATTAGAGTTAGTCCTAATAAGAAGAAAAATTTACTCTTCGTACTTAACTTTACACCAATTGAGCGTCCATCCTTTAGAGTGGGTACACCAATTGCTGGCAAGTATAAATTAGTACTTGGAAATGATGAGGAAAATATGAAAAAAACAATTTCTTCAGTTGAGGGAAATTGCGATGGATATGATAACTCACTCCTTGTAGACCTTGATAAATACGGCATTAACGTCTATGAATTTGACGGCGATGTTAGCAAGGTTCTACCAACTAAGATAGATAATAAATAAAAAACATTAACTTATATTTTAACTCCTTACTTCCGATAATAATCATAGAGATGATTATGTTGGCAAGTAAGGAGTTTTTTATATGGCATTAGTTATTGATGGAAGCAATTTTGTAAAAAACGAAATTAAGGAAAACAGTCCTTCTATAAATATATTAAATAAAACCCTAGATAACACGGCAGGTGTGAAAGACACATTTGCCGCTGTTGTCGTGTCTAAGGGGGAGAAGAAGATTTCAAGCTCCTATGATGACTTATTAAAGGAAGCTGATGATGTAAAGTCTCAGATTATGCAAAGTGCTACAGATGCTAAGATTGGTCTAAATGCCCTTATGAAGAAGCTATCAGGAAGTGAAGCAGTAGAGCTTGGAGAGGATGGTTATAACCTTACAGATAGCTCTAAAGAAGAGATGCTAAGCATAATTGATAAGATTAGAGTTGAGCTTTCTATGCATTGTAAAAACTATAGGGCATATGGCACTGGAGTTAGTCAGGAGGCTATTGAAAATGCTACAGGCTCGAAGGTCTTAGCCAATAAAATCGAAGATAAATTACAAGGTCTTGGTGTGCAATTAGAGGAAGAGGATCTAAACACAATCCAGGAAAATTTGAATAAATTGGACAAATTAGAAGAACTCTCAAGTTCTGCAAAACTCTATATTGTAGAGAATAATCTATCTGCATCTATTAAGGATTTATATACAGCAGAGTTTGCCACAAGCACAAGCGCTAATAGACAAAGTCAGATAAGTGAAGCGGATTTAGATAGCATGAAACCACAGTTAGTGCGCCTAGTACAGGAGTCTGGCTGTGATGATTTATCAGCGGCTTTTGAAAATGCAAAGACACTTTTACGCAGTGACATTGCCGTAACTTCAGAAAATCTTGAAAAGCTAGAGGCTCTAGATTCTTTGAATATTTCGGACATGAAATCTATGCTCGGAAAGGCCTCAGTAATTGATAAAATGCTAGAAAATAAGCTGATTTCAAGGGGTTTAGCTGAGATAGATTTAACTAGCAAATTTTCAAAATTAGAAACTGTAGCTGAAAGCTTTGAAGTTGTAAATGACGCTAGCTATAGTGAAGTTGAAAGCTTGATATCTAGAAATAGAGAATTAACTATTGAAAACCTTAAGCAGGAGATTAGTAAGAATTCTTATATAGATGCTGAGCCAGAAGATAACTATGAGAAAGATTTAGAAGTTCTAGCTGATTTCCAGCTAGAAGATGAAATAGATTTTAGAACAAATGAGACAAATAAGGCGTATGTAACTTTACTTGAAACTAGAATTCTTATGAGTGTTAGTGCAAGGTCTTTCCTTATAAATAACGCAGATAAGATCATGACTACACCTATTTCTAAATTAAATGAAGAGCTCTATAAAAATGTCACAACAGCAAGCAATAACATACTTGCTACAGACCTTGATAGGGAGAGTTTGACTAGCTTAGTGGAAACAGAAATGGCCTTAGAAGAGATAAAGGAATCTCCGATATACATTTTCAATAAGATGCTTAATACTAATAGTCAGATTCAGACCATGACTCTTTCTTACACTGCAAGTCTTGCGGGCCAGCTAAAGAAGAGCTTTGACAGATACAATAATACTGTGGAAACTGTGGGAACACAGATTAGAGCTGATCTTGGAGACTCTATAGTTAAGGCGGTTAATAATAGTGCCGAGAGTCTTATGGATAGCCTTGGCCTAGATTATAATCAGGCTAACAAAGACGCCATTAGAATACTTGCCCTTAATGGCATGGAGGAGACTAAGGAAAATGTAGACAAGATTAAGGAGGTCAACGAGACCCTTAAAAATCTTATTAATAATATGAAGCCAGAGACTGTCCTAAAGATGATTAGAGAGGGCATTAATCCAATGGATGCGGATATTAATGACCTTAATAAGTTCTTAATTTTAGAGAATGACGGGGCAAGTCTATTAAATGAAGAGAAGTTTTCTAAGTTTTTGTATAAATTAGACCAGACAGATAATATTACAAAGTCCGAGAGAAAGATGTTTATAGGTATTTATCAGATGATGAACATCTTTACTCGTGATGCAGGTGAATCTGTGGGCAGGTTAATTAAGCAGGGTAGCTCTGTAACCATGTCTAATTTAATGACAGCTTATGAAAGCAGGAAGCATGCAGGTATTGACGAACTTGTAGTTGAGGATACTGGCTTGGCAGAGGTTTCTGGTGAGGTTAATTATTACACTTCTCTATTTATGAATAGCGAGAAACTAATTACTCCTAATACTCTTAAGAAGGTAGATGATAAGTATGGAATCTTAAGTGAAGGGGTGGAGGATTTTGTTAATGACTTAAATAGTGAGTATGACCCAGAACTAGAAAGACAGCTAGATTACCGATATGTAAGGGAGTTAACAGATGCCACTAATTTAGAGGATGGAAGCGCAGAAGATAGGCTTTATGAAGAATTGAAAGAAAACGACATGGCAGTAAATATTGGTAACATAAAAGCTGTCAGTGAGTTTATGCAGTCTTCTAATATTAGTTTGGCAACTTATGAGAACTACAAGTTTGATAAGAATAATAAAATTGATAATCTTGAAAATGTTATTGAAAAAATCGGACATGAACCAGACTTATCAAATTATATTTCTGAACTTGTAGATACTAGTAAGGAAGAACTTGAAGCTTTAATAGAAGGAAGATTAACAGATATAAACAATCCAATTGATGCTTCTGATTCTATGCGTAATTTGGCAGCAGATTCAACTATTGATGATCTTGATTACCAGTTGTTTGATATGTATAGAAAGTCCACAAGACAGTTTAATTATATTGCTAATAGAGCTAAAGAAAGAGACTACAAAATCCCCTATATGACTGAAGAAGGCCTAGGAATTATGAATGTGAGCCTTGTTAGTGAGGAGGAAGTATCTAGTCTTTCAATTAAATTAAACAGCAAAACTTATGGCAGCAGTGAGCTTAATTTAGAAGTTAATGACTTATCTGTAAATTTATCTCTTAGCATTGAAAACAGCGACCAGGCATTAGAAACTTTAAAGTCTGATCTAGAAGCTGTATTAAGAAATCAGCATGGATTTACTGAAGTAACTTTTAATGAAATTTTTCAAAATGAAAATAGAAAAAAAGCGACACAAATTCCAACTGAAAGCTTATATGAAATTGCTAGGGATATGGTAACTGCAATGGTTTAGATGCATTTTCATCAAGGATTATTCAAACAATACAAGGATAAAAATGCACTAGTCACGTTAAGAAATGGGAAATAAGTCCGATATATAAAGTACAAGGAAGTTAATACTTGAGATTTTTCACAGGGCGGTGGAGGACAAAAGTGAGGTTTTACTATGAGAATTAATACTAATATATCAGCCATCGTTTCTAATAACGCTTTGCAAAAAGCGCAGAACGCTTTATCTACCTCAATCGAGAGATTATCATCTGGTTATAAATTAAATAGTTCCCTAGATGATCCGGCTGGATGTGCCATTTCAGAGAAAATGAGAATGCAGATTAGAGGCCTTGATCAGGCTAATAATAATGCCTCTGATGGTGTATCAGTACTTAACACAGCTGAAGGTGCAATGGCAGAGATTCAGTCTATGCTTACAAGACTTAAGGAACTAACAGTTCAGGCAGCCAACGATGTTAACTCTGATAATGAACGTAGATCTATTCAGGAAGAAATTAATAATATCAATTCAGAAATAGATAGAATTTCAGATCAAACAGAGTTTAATACTCAATCTTTAATTAACGGAAATTTAACTCGTCGAGTTTATTCCGACTACCAGGGAGTTAATCAGTTAGAATGTACTGATAACTTCGTAGCTGGTATCTATGGCATTACTGTAACTAGCGATGCAAGACAGGCAGTTGCAGTGGCAAGTTCAACAATCACAATGACAGACACACAGGTAATTGGAGAAGGACAGGCAGGGGGTATTAACATCAATGGCTATATTGTAGACATTGAGGCAGGAGATACTCTAGATACTGTTATGGGAAAAATTGTTACAGGCATGAACTATGCGGGTGGCAGTGCATTTACAATAGTTGACCCTTATTCCAACGACACAAAGACTAACGGTACTGAGTATGCAGGATATGTGCCAGCAACAACTTATAATTCTACATACCTTGTAATGATGACAAATCAGTATGGTTCAGATCAGAAATTAAATATAACTTGTGATAACCAAGAGCTTGCAAATTTACTTGGTATGCCGGCAGCTTATAACGATGAGGTAATCGCAGAAGGAACTGATGTAACTGCAGATTTTTCAACGGTTACAGAGTCAGGTGTTACCTCTAGAGTAGGCTTTGAAAACTCAGCAGTAATGTCTACAAAGGGAACAATAATCACTATTACAGATGTAAATAACAAGGAATTTGTCTTAGATGTTCCAGGAAATGTATCAGGTACAGTATTTAACGACAAGACTAGAAGTAGTGGCAAGTCACAGGTTTTAACTGCAGGTTCAGCAGAAGAAATCAATCAGGAAGTAACTGATGTTGGAACATTAAGTGTTCATATAGGAGCTAATCAGGATCAGGTTATTATTATAAATGTACCTGAAATCTCAACTTATACATTAAAGACAGAACATATCAATGTCATGACTGGTTACACAGCTCAGCTCTCAATTGACATTGTAGATGATGCCATTACTAAGCTAAACAAGGTTCGTTCTCAGCTTGGTGCTTATGAAAATAGATTCGAGCACACAGAAAATAACTTAGACGTATCTTCAGAAAATCTTACAAAGGCACTTTCAGTTATGACAGATACTGACATGGCTGAGGAGATGACAGAATACACAAGCTACACAGTAATGACTCAGGCTGCAACTTCAATTCTTTCACAGGCTAATCAAAGACCTGCTGAGGTATTACAGATTTTAAATCAGTAAAGAAACAGCTTTGTAAAAAATGGACATATTAAGGGAAGGACAGTTATGAATAATGATTTAATTAGAACCTATTCATATAGAATATCACAGGCGAATAGATCTCAATTAGTTGTAGTTATTTATGACTTGGCAATTGACTATTTAAAGGAAGCCTGCCAGTTAGAAAAAGTTGAAGAAAAACGACATAATATTGTAAATGCAGGAAGAGCTATTGATCAATTAATAGTTGGTCTTAACATGGAATTTGATTTATCACAAAATTTGTTTATTATATACAACCACATAAAAAGAAGCTTAATTTCAGCCTCTGTAAAGCTAGACAATGGTGAATTAGAAAGGGTTATAGCTTTACTTAGCAAATTAAGAAAGAGTTTTTATGAGGTTAGTAAAGCGGACGAATCAGCACCACTTATGAAGAATACGCAAAATGTATACGCTGGTTTGACCTACTCTAGACTCGGAGCTTGCGAATCAGTAACAAACAATGCAAACCGAGGCTACATAGTTTAGAAATGTTCCAAAAGACAAGATGTCTTTAAAAATGCTTTTGATGTGCTATACCATAGACTCTCCTTAGGTGGGAGAGGGAACTCCCACCTAGAGAATCTCTTTATAGAACAACTTTATATATATTTTTTGGAAAGGGTGATTTAGACACCTTAGTTAAAGTCGCCCAAATTTATTTTTGCTTTCCAGTCCCCCTCATTATAAAAACCCCTGGTCAGGATTTATTCCTGGCCGGGGGCATTCAAATTTATAGTCTATTTAAATCTATAATCTATTTAATTTCTAATTAGTTATTTAGAATCTTAATTTTCTCTTTGAGGCATGTCGTCTTCTACGCCTGCTATTAGAATTATAATTCTTAATTACAAAGGCAAGAATTATTGCAAATGCAATGACACCAAGTAAAATCCAAAGATTAATTCTTAGGCATTTCTTTGCCGTGTAATTTGAGCTTGAATCAGACTCTTCTAAATAAGGCAAGAGACTGGTGTTTGTGGAATCGTTTGAGGAAATCGTTAGGGTTGTGGTACCTACTACATTTTCACCAAACAGATACTTTAAATGCACCGTTAAATCTCCGTTGTCGTTAGTTAAGTCATAGTTATCATCAATTGCAACTGTAACGTCTGATGAAGAACCAGAGTTAGGAATTGTAATAAATGAAGCTGTTAAGTTATAGTTTAGAGCTCTGCTTGTAAATACATCTGATGTGTAGATTGTATCGTTTGTTAGAAGCGAGCTTATGTTACTGCTTGAAGTAGTTGTCTTTGTGAAGTTCTCAAAACCCCATTCAAAAAGGGCCTTAGTATCCACAAATCGGCTTGCATCATCTGGCTCCTGGAAGGTTACACAGATTAGTCGCATTCCGTCTTTTTCTGCAAATGTTACAAGAGTATATTGTGATTCGTCTGTAAATCCAGTTTTACCGCCCTTGCAGTATTCATAGTAATATTCCCTGCCATAGAGCATCTTGTGACGGTGCTTGAAGGTTCTAGCTGTGTCCGTCTTATTAGTTGCTGGAATTGTGTAAGTTGTGTAAGTCGAATCGATGCTAACGAAAGTAGCGTTGTTGTAGCAAGCTCTTGCTATCATTGCCATATCATAGGCTGTTGTGTAGTGATTCTCATCATAAAGTCCACTGGCATTGGCAAAATGTGTATTAAGGGCGCCAACTTCAGCGGCTTTGGCATTCATCATGTCCACAAAGCTCTCTAAATCGCCTGCTACGTGTTCTGCAAGGCCATAGGCAATTTCATTAGCGGAATATAAAAGCATTCCATATAGGGCCTGTTCAACTGTGTATTGCTCGCCTTCCTTTGTTCCAAGGTTGGCATCTTCTGTTATATTGACGGACTCTACAGCTTCCTTTGAAAATGTAACAATGTCGGACATGCTGCAATTTTCAATAGTAAGAAGTCCGGTTAGAATCTTAGTTGTACTTGCGGGATAACATTTCTCATAGGCATTTTTTTCGTAAAGAATTGAGCCTGTATCTGCGTCTATAAGAATACAGCTTCCTGCTGAAACATCTGGGGCACTTGGCCATGTGGTAGAGCTTGTATCTACTGAGGATACTACGCTACCAGTGGATGAAAGAGCTGCAAAGGTCTGTATAGGGCTAGATACTAAAAGAGCGGCTGTGCCAAGTAAAGCTGCGGCACGCTTTAAATATTTTTTAAATCTAAACATGATATTTCCATCCTTTATTCTTTTAACGATTAAATTATCGCAATCATTCTTATTATAGTAACTTTCAAAAAAAGGTGCAACTTACCGTAGCTGAAATCTCTATATTGGCAAAATAGAAAAAATCATATATAATACGAAAGTTACAAAAAATCGTTGGGCCTATGCCCGTTTATTTTTGGAGGAATTAATGAGATTAAGAAATGTACCTGGCGCAAGAGAAGTCATGGTTGAGAATAATTATGTTTTTACAGAACCAATTGGAATGAAGGGAACTTGGGCAGAAGTTTTTGGAAATAATAATCCAATCCATATTGAAATTGGAATGGGTAAGGGAACATTTATTACAACACTTGCAGGCTTAAACCCAGATATTAACTATGTTGGAATTGAAAAGTATTCTTCAGTTTTACTTAGAGCTGTAGAAAAGCAGGATGAATTACAGCTTCCTAATCTTCGTTTTATTAGAATGGATGCTGAGGCAATTACAGAAGTATTTGCTAAGGATGAAGTAGATAGAATCTATCTTAACTTCTCAGATCCATGGCCAAAGGATAGACATGCTAAGAGAAGACTTACATCAAGACAGTTCTTTGCAAGATACAATGAAATCCTTAAAAAGGAAGGTAGAGTTGAATTTAAGACAGATAATGTAGACCTATTTGATTTCTCATTAGAGGAAGTTGGAGAGGCTAAGTGGAATTTAGTAGATTACACTAGAGACCTTCATCACGAGCCAAGAATGAATGAAGGCAATGTTATGACAGAATATGAGAAGAAGTTTTCAGAGGCAGGCAATGCCATCTGTAAGTTGATTGCCAACAGATAATTAGATAACTTCATTAGATAAGTTAGAATAGATACAAAAAAGCTAGCTAGGAATTTCCTAACTAGCTTTATTTTTATTATCTAGATACATTTTCATAAAAATGTAATTCGGTTTAAATTTCATCAAAGGAATCGTAAGGCTTTACATTGACGTCCTTCTTATTAAGGAAGTGTTGAACTATAAGGTCGATGATGTAGCCAAGCACTGCAACGATTGGAACTCCAAGGAACATTCCAGCAACGCCCCAAAGGCTTCCGCCAACAGTAATACCAAAGATAACCCAAAGTGGCTTTAAACCAATGCTATCGCCAATAATCTTAGGTCCAATAACAAGGCCATCAAGCTGCTGGATAACTAAAATCATAATTGCGTATGGAATTACTAGGAAGATGTTAGTGATTATAATGAACAAACCACCAATAACTCCGCCGATGTATGGTCCAAAGTAAGGAATCATGTTAGTTACACCAACAATAACGCTTATTAAAACCGAATATGGCATTCTAAAGATTGTCATAATGATGAAACAAAGAACACCAATAATTAAGGAATCAAGCGCTTTACCAAAGATAAAGTCAAGGAAAATGGATACGCTGTTTCTAACGATTACACGAACTGAATCTGCACTCTTCTTAGGAAGAATTCCGTAAAGAACTCTCTTTGACTGATAGAAGAGGTTTCTGTGATCTGAGATCATGTAAACCGAAACGATAATAGCAATAATGAAATTTACAAGTCCCTTAACAATAAGCATGGATGTATTGAAAATGTATGGCACCATGTTAGTTACGATATTAGATAAGTAGTCTAATATTCTTGGATAGAGACTTTGAATGTAATCATTAACTTCCTTGAAATCTACAAAAGTCCAGTAAGAGTGATTGTTCTCAAAGGTAATAATGTAGTTATAGGCATTGTCATACCATATAGGAAGTTTGTCTATAATTTCCTGTAAACTTAAATAAACCTGTGGAATTACAAAGCCAAGTAGAATTACAACGAATCCAATAGCTATTAAGTAAGCAATAATTATGGCTAAAACTTTTTTTAGCTTAGCTGATTTTATATGAAAGGTTTCTGTAAATACTTTATTATAGAGAGTCTTTACAAGTGGATATAAAACCAACGCAATAAATCCGCCAGTAATAAAAGGTCCAATAAGCTTAAAGAGCTGTGAAATTGCCTTAAAGGTGATTGATAGGTTACCAATAAGCTTAAAAATCAAAATAGAGCATAATACAAAGGCAAGGGCATATATTAATATAGAGAAATATTTATCACTCTTTATAAAGTGAAACTTATTAGAATCCTCTGTATTATAAACGTGATCCTTTTCGTAGTCCCCTGTCTTTTTATTATCTTCTTTCTTATTAGTTGCGTCCTTAGAATTGTCAGGGACAAAATTCTTACTTTTCTTTTTTGAGTAGTCATCTTCAATATCAGATATTTTATCGATGCTCTCATTTAGCCTTTCAATACTGTTTTTTGTTATGACTTCTTTATCGGTCTCAGTATTATTTTTTTTCTTTGTGGATGAAAAAAAAGAAAATTTAGCCATTTACTGCCTCCAAGTTATATATATTTGTTGTTCATAGAGATTATCATATTTGAAATAATAATTGGGTAAAAAGTTTATTTTTTAATTTGCTTTTTATAAATCAAGGGATTTTTTTATAATTTTGCGAAAAAAATTTTGTAAAAAATCGACCCTGGTTCTAAAGTTTGAAAAAATAGAATTTAGTATTTATGCGGGTTTGAAGCCTTAAAATATCTATACTATTCATTGTAAATTAAAAAAATTCGCAAAAAAACGAAAAAAGGGCTTGCCAAAAAGATAATCATCTACTATAATTACATCTCGTTGGGACACAAGTTCTTACGAACCGGTCTTCTTAATAGATTATAAAGAAATTTGTTAAGACAAGCAACACACTTCATCAAGAAGTTTTCAAGCCACTAAAAAAAATAAAAAAAGTGCTTGACAAACAAAAACTTCTGATGTATAATAAATGAGGTTCTTGCAGAGCTAAGAACTGAAAAACAAAATAAGCACCGCTAGCTCAGTTGGTAGAGCACCTGACTCTTAATCAGGGTGTCCAGGGTTCGAACCCCTGGCGGTGCACTGGAAGGTCTTATGATTTAGGAATAACCTAGGTTGTAAGGCTTTTATTTTTTTATTCTGACGGAGTAAGTTGTCAAGACTAGCTTGCTCGATACATTTTCGTAATTATTCTTCTTTATATAATTTCCCATAATTTATCCTCCAATTAAAATTTATTATCTAAGTTAAGAAATTTTTAATAAAGCTCTAATTCTATTATAATGGTATTGAGAAAACTATTGTGTTATTCTTGAAAATGTAAGGAGTGATATGACATGTTTGGATATGTTATTGTTAATAAGCCTGAACTTAAAATAAGAGAGTTTGATGAATATCGATCTTATTATTGTGGTTTATGCCATACCTTAAGAAGTGAATATGGATTTAAAGCCCAGATGACTTTAAGTTATGACTTGACTATGGCAGTGCTTTTATTGACAGCTCTTTATGAGCCTGAGGTTACAAGGACAAGAAGGACCTGCAAAGCACACCCAATAAAAAAGCAGGCAATGAGTGAAAGCCTTATTACTAATTATGTGGCAGATATGAACGTGCTTATGTCTTATTATCATCTAGTAGACGATTGGAAAGATGAGAGAAAGATTCAAAGCAAGGCATATGCTAGCTTGCTATCAAAGAATGTTAGTAGTATAAAGAAGCGTTATCCTCAAAAGGCAGCAGCTATTGAGGCGGGGCTTAATGAGCTTTCAAGTTACGAGCAAGCAAATGAAGATAGCATCATAAAAGTTTCACAAAGCTTTGGTAAGGTATTGGCTGAAGTTTTAACTTATAAAGATGATGAGTGGAAAACTAATTTGCAAAATCTTGGAATGGCCTTGGGACAGTTTATCTATATTATGGATGCTTATGATGATCTAGAGAAGGATAAGAAAACTGGAAACTATAATGTCTTAAAGGGCTATGAAAAAGAAGAAGATTTTGATATATTTGTAGAAAATATTCTTAAGGCTCATATGACAGTAGTTGCCCGTGAGTTTGAATTTCTTCCTATAATAGAAAATGCTGAGATACTTAGAAACATAATATACTCAGGGGTTTTCATTAAGTTTGAAGAAGTGAAAAAGCGCAGGGCCGAAAGAAAAAATGAAATTAAAAATGAATCTAGATAGGATTTATTTTGGAGGTTATAATGTCGGATCCATATCAAATTCTTGGGGTATCAAGAGATGCCTCAGATGATGAAATAAAAAAAGCATATAGAAAATTAAGTAGAAAGTATCATCCTGATGCTAACGTCAATAATCCTAATAAGGAGCAGGCTGAGGAGATGTTTAAGACTATTCAGCAGGCTTATAATCAGATTATGAAGGAAAGAGAAGGTGGCTTTACAGGCGGCTCTTATAGTCAGAATAGATACGGCACAGGTAGATCTAGTAGTTACGGTTATGATGGTGATTACCAGAATTCTAGAGGTGGCCAGTATCAAGACTTTGAGGACTTTGGAAGCTTCTTTGGTTTTGGTCCTTTTGGCTTTGGAGGTTTCTACGGAGGCTATCAGGGAGGTCGCTCTAATCAGGCTAATATGAATGGGGACGACCAGACTTCACAGAGACTTAGAGCAGCAGCTAACTACATTAATAATGGTGGTTTTGATGAGGCTATTAATATTCTTAATGATTTAGAGGATAGAGATGCTAGATGGTATTTCTTAGCAGCTAATGCCTATGCTGGCAAGGGCAATCAGGCAGCAGCTATGGAATATGCTAAGAAGGCGGTTTCTATGGACCCAGATAATTTCCAATATAGAAATTTCTATCAGAATCTAGCAAGTGGTGGCAGTTGGTACAATGCAAGACAGCAGTCTTATAGCCCAGCTAATGGTGCTACATCCTGCATGACTTGTCTTGGTACTTGGTTGCTTTGCAATTTCTGTTGTTAAAAATTTTATAAATGATATAATATTTACTAAGAGAATACAAACACATCTAGTTAGAATTAGCTAGATGTGTTTTGCGTTATTAAAGAAAATAATATTTGATTAAGAGTTAGATAACAAGCTTTAGGGTAGAAAAATGGGGGTATTTATGAAGAGAAGATTGAGACTAGCCTTATCTATTATTCTTAGCTTAGTAATGCTTTCTACAACTGCATGCGGCTATAGTGAGTGGTTTGGAAAAGAGGCGGGAGAGTCCTGTTTAGTGGGCCTTATAGAGGATGGCCTAGATGGAGAGCTAGATAGTGACACAGCTTCCTCTAATGAGATAGAAGAAGAGGAAGTAAATGAAAGTGAAAGTGAGAGGTTTAACAGCTTCGTTGAGGATTTGTTTGCAGAGGTTATGGGAGATAGCGATTTAGTTAGCTTGCATGCCTATCTTGAACATCCTGAAAACTACGGAATTGAAGACTATGAGAAAAGTTTTGGAAGAACGGATTTTGATAATTTAGGAGATACTTCCTTTTATGATGAAGTGTTAGAAAAGCTTGATGAGTTTGACAAATCAGAACTTACAAAGAGTCAGCAAATAACTTATGAAGAGCTTTATCTTATGATGGAAAATGAGAAAAGCTACGCAGACCTTTACTTACTTAATACAGATATTGCCCCAACAACGGGTGTGCAAGTCCAGATTCCTATTCTTCTTGCGGAATACAGTTTTGTGGAAAAAAAGGACATTGAAGAGTATTTAACACTTCTGTGTGATTTAGATGAGTACTTCGCGGATATTTTAAAATATGAAAAGCTTAGGGCTGATGCGGGATATTTTCTTGAGGATGACCTAGCAGACGAGGTGATTGATACCTGCAATTCATTTTTAGAGACTGCAAAAAGCGAGGACGGAGTTTTAATCTCTAGTTTTAATGAAAGACTTGAGGAGTTTGAAGGACTTACAGAGGAAGAGAAGACTAGCTATAAGTCGGAGAATGTAACTGCTATTAATGAAAATGTAGTGCCAGCCTATGAGGCCCTAGCTAAGGGCGTTGAAGAGCTAAAGGGAAGCTCTAAGTATAGTGGTGGAATTTGTAACTATCCAGATGGCAAGCGCTACTTCGAATATTTAATGAATAAGAGACTAGGTATTGATATGTCAGTGGATGATTATTATGAACTAGGTGAGGATTATGTAGAGGATTTACTTAATCAGATGAGTACTCTTATGTATGGCAATCTTTCGGTTTATAATGGCATGTCAAACTTTAGCTTTAATATGTCAGATCCTGAAGTTATATTAGAGGATTTGCAAAAGCAGATAGTGGAGGATTTCCCAGCTATTGGGGATACAAGTTATGATGTTAAATATGTATGCGAGGCCCTTGAGGATTATGCTAGTCCTGCTATGTATTTCCTACCACAAATTGATAACCTAGATATTAATTCTATCTATATTAATGAGGGTTCAGGTGAGAAAGAGATTTATCCAACCCTTGCTCATGAGGCTTATCCTGGTCATCTTTATCAGACTCAGTACTTTGCTTCCCAAAATCCTGACTGGATAAGATACATTCTAGCTCCCGGTGGTTATGTGGAAGGTTGGGCTTCTTATGTAGAGGTTTACTCTTACAACTTTGCAAGTACTGGAAATGAGGATTTAAATAAGCTTATGGGCCTAAATTATGAAACGACTTTAATAATTTATGCTCTTGGAGATATTGGGGTTAATTATTATGGCTGGGATTTAGATGAGTTATCAGACTTTGTTACGGATTATTTTAATGTAGGTTCTGATGCTGTTAAGACAATGTATGATGCTTTTGTGGCAAATCCTGGTAACTACTGTCAGTATGCCTTTGGTATGGTGGCGATTGAGGAGTTGAAGTCTGAGGCAGAGGACGAATTAGGAGATAAGTTTGATATTTACGAGTTTCATAAGTACATTTTAGATATGGGCCCAGCCCAGTTTGATATTCTTTTTGATAATTTAGATGCTTGGTGTAAAAGCATTAGTTAATAATTAGCTTAGATGTAGAAAACTTTATAGGAAAATGTGCAAAAGCCCCGTAGTTTCTTGATATTTAGTGGAAAAGTCAAGAGATTTACGGGGCTTGACATAGCTAATTAAATTAACTATCATTTAAGAATATGTGTACTGGTATATGTTTTTTATAGATACATTTTCAATACGCAATTAATAATGAGTTGATTTCTGCCAATTGGTGGATTAATGCTAATAAATGATAGGAGGAAGATCAATGCCAAAGAATAGAGGAAATTACTATATGACAACAGCTATTGCCTATACATCAGGCAAGCCTCATATTGGTAATACATACGAAATCGTACTTGCAGATAGTATTGCAAGATTTAGAAGACAGCAAGGATATAACGTATTCTTCCAGACAGGTAGTGACGAACATGGTCAGAAGATCGAGGAGAAGGCAGCAGCAGCTGGTGTATCTCCAAAGGAATTTGTAGATGAGGTTTCTACAGAAATTAAGAGAATCTGGGATTTAATGAATACTTCTTATGATAAGTTTATAAGAACTACAGATGAGGACCACGAGAAGCAGGTTCAGAGAATCTTTAAGAAGTTATATGATCAGGGAGATATTTACAAGGGTGCTTACGAGGGTCTTTACTGTACTCCATGTGAATCTTTCTGGACAGAGTCTCAGTTAGTTGATGGAAAGTGTCCTGACTGTGGACGTGAAGTTAAGCCAGCTAAGGAAGAGGCTTATTTCTTTAAGATGAGCAAGTATGCTGATAGATTAATTGATTATATTAATGAACATCCAGAATTTATTCAGCCAGTTTCAAGAAAGAATGAAATGATGAATAATTTCTTATTACCAGGTCTTCAGGATTTATGTGTATCTAGAACTTCATTTAAGTGGGGTATTCCAGTAGACTTTGATCCTAAGCATGTAGTTTATGTATGGCTTGATGCTCTTACAAACTATATCACTGGTATTGGTTATAATTGCGATGGTGAATCATCTGATTTATTCAAGGCTAACTGGCCAGCAGATCTTCACTTAATCGGTAAGGATATCATTAGATTCCATACAATTTATTGGCCTATTTTCCTTATGGCTCTTGATTTACCACTTCCAAAGCAGGTATTTGGTCATCCATGGCTTATCCAGGCAGATGGTAAGATGAGTAAGTCTAAGGGAAATGTTATCTATGCTGATGACTTAGTAGATATGTTTGGTGTAGATGCCGTTAGATATTTCGTATTACACGAGATGCCATTTGAAAATGATGGTGTAATTTCTTGGGAATTATTAGTTGAGAGAATGAACTCTGAACTTGCTAATACACTTGGTAACCTTGTTAACAGAACAATTTCAATGTCTAATAAGTATTTTGGCGGAGTTGTTAATAAGACAGGTGTTAACACAGATGGTGCAGTTGATGCTGAAGGTAACAGCGCAGACTACGATGCTGATCTTAAGGCAGTAGTTACAGGAACAGTTAAGAAGGTAGAAGATAAGATGGCTACACTTCATGTTGCTGATGCTATTACAGAAGTCTTTACATTATTTAAGAGATGTAATAAGTACATCGATGAGACAATGCCTTGGGCACTTGCTAAGGACGAAGCTAAGAAGGAAAGACTTGAAGAAGTTTTATATAACTTAGTTGAGGGTATCACAATTGGTGCTAACCTACTTAAGGCTTTCATGCCAGAAACAACTGAGAGAGTTTTAGCTCAGCTTTATCCAGATAATATGGAAGCAGGTCTTCGTGACTTTGATGACTTAGATAAGTTTGGTTTAAGAGAGTCAGGCCTTAAGGTAACAGAAAAGCCAGAAATTCTCTTTGCAAGACTTGATATTGAAGAAGTTTTAGCTAAGGTTGAAGAGCTTCAGGCAGCACAGAAGGCAGCAGCTGGCGGAGTTAAGTATCCAGAAGTTGAAGCTAAGGAAGAAATCTCAATCGATGATTTCGATAAGATTCAGATTAGAGTTGGCGAAGTTTTAAAGTGCGAGCCAGTTAAGAAGGCTAAGAAGTTACTTTGCTCACAGATTAGAATTGGCGATGAGGTAAGACAGATTGTATCTGGTATTGCTCAGTTCTACAAGCCAGAAGAAATGGTTGGTAAGAAGGTAGCAGTTATTACAAACTTAAAGCCAGTTAAGCTTTGTGGCGTTGAATCACAGGGTATGATTCTTGCAGCAAGTGATGATGAAGGTAACTTATCAGTTCTTACAGTTGATAAGGATATTATTGCTGGTAGCGAGATTAAGTAATAAATAATTAGTGGCTTACTAATTAATAGGAATAAGAAAAGAGGAGTTCTTAATAGAACTCCTCTTTTTGTATAAAAGCGACACACTTGTCTTAATGGTTTATTTAGCAAGTAAGTTAGAAAGCTCAACAAACTGCTCTAAAGTAAGGGCTTCACCTCTTACTGTCTTTGGAAGGCCCATGCTTTCAAGGGCATTAGCTAAATCTTCCTTTGTTACATTTGAAAGACCATTAGATACGCTATTAAGCATTGTTTTTCTTCTCTGAAGGAAAGATGCCTTAATAAGGTTAAATAATAATTTTTCATTCTTAACATCATAAGCTGGTGTCTGATATCTATTAAGTCTAATAACTGCTGAATCTACGTTAGGACGTGGCATAAAGCAGCTAGCAGGTACATTAAGTACGATTTCAGGCTTTGCATAATACTGAACTGCAAGGGAAAGAGCACCATAGTCCTTAGTACCAGGACCTACCTGCATTCTATCGGCAACTTCTTTTTGAACCATGATTGTAATGCTATCGAGAGCTACATGATTTTCAAAAAGACCCATAATAATTGGGGTTGTAATATAGTAAGGGAGGTTAGCAACTACCTTAATTGGCTTGCCGTTGTTCTTCTCCTTAACAATCTTGTTAATATCAAGCTTTAAGATATCTTCGTTAATAACTGTTACGTTGTCGTAGTATCTAAGAGTGTCCTCTTTTAAAATAGGGATAAGCTTAGTGTCAATTTCTACAGCTACGACCTCTCTAGCATTTTCACAAAGAATCTGTGTCATGGTACCAATACCAGGGCCGATTTCAAGGACGAAGTCATCCTTTGTTACTCCCGCTTCTCTAACAATCTTCTCTACAATATTCTCATCAATAAGGAAGTTCTGGCCAAACTTCTTCTGAAAATTAAAGCCGTATCTGTTAAGTACAGCAATTGTATTAGTCGGATTGGCAAGATGCATTATATTATTATAATCTGTCATAGTTAAATCCTTTCAAAGCTAATTAATTCATAATTAGGCGTCTAGATATTATATCTATAAATACTAAAGCTTGTCTAGTTATTTATGTAGACAAAATGCTTGTGGTCCCTCCAGTCGTGGTCTAAATAGGCGTATTTATGGGCAATTCCCTCGTCTATCCAATTTAGTTTTTCCATAACCTTAAGGGAGGGATAATTTGTGGTTAAGACATAGCTGTTAAAGCGATGTATATTTTTATCAGCAATTACAAGGTCCACACAGATTGGTATAAATTTAGTGGCAATGCCTCTGTTTTGATAGGCGATATCCACTTTGTAGCCAATATTGCAGGATTTCGTATAGCCAAGGATTATGTTTGAGAATGAAAATGTAGCAACTACGTAGTCTGGCTTATCCTTCTCAAAAAGATAAAACCTCACATACTTTCCTTTGATGATTGCGTTATATTCTGCATTTAACATAAGGGCTATATATTCGGTGCTATAAAAATTCTCAGGCTTTGCAGTTTCGTAAGGATTAAAGCTCTCCTTGTTTCTTTTATAGAAATCAAGAACAATATCTGCATGGCCCTCGTCTAAGACCTTTAATATATAGTTGTCGATGCTATATTCTAATTGCATGACTCTTCCTTTCTAGCTTTTTTCTTAGATCTAAGCTCCTTAAAAAATTCTGTTAGCATGTTAGAACAATCTTCCTTTAAAACACCACGAATTACTTTACATTGGTGGTTAAATTCCGCCATATTAAGCAGGTTTATTATGGAACCTGCGCATCCGGCTTTTGGGTTCATAGAGCCAATGATAACATTTGGAATACGAGCCTGAACAATGGCACCAGCGCACATCTGACAGGGTTCAAGAGTTACGTAAATGCTACAATCCTCAAGTCTCCAGTCACCCATATACTTACTAGCCTTTTTAATGGCTGTGATTTCTGCGTGGCCAAGAGTGGTTTTATCAGTGTTTCGTCTGTTATAACCTCTACCAATAACCTTGCCCTCATAGACTATTACGCAGCCAATAGGTACCTCGTCTAATTTATAGGCTTTCTTTGCCTGAGTGATGGCCTGTCGCATATATTTTTTATGTAAATTTAATTCTTCTTTACTTAAATTCTCTTCATTCATAGTATTTACCTTATTTCTTATAAACTAATAAGATTTTATCATATTATATTGAGGTTGACAAAAGCAGTAAAAGCTAAGTATAATTTAACTTACCGTGCAGCCGGGGTGGTAGCAGGACCCTGTACCTGAAATCTGCTATAGCAGGGGTGATGCTTTGGTTGAGGGCTTGATTTTATGGAGCAGCCCAGTAAAAGTGGTGATGACGTTTGGGTCTCTCGCAATAGAAATCTACGAATCATGTCAGGTCGGGAACGAAGCAGCATTAAGTAGAAGCTTCTGTGTGCCGAGAGGTTGCCTGGGCCGAGCTAACTAGACTGGTAACGTCTGTGGATGATTGTTCGAGGCCAGAGCGCGCGGTTTTAAAACATTGGAATAATTTATCTTTTATAAATGCCACACTGAGGGTGATCCTTGGTGTGGCAATTGTTATCCTAATAGACTTGTAAAGATGTCTTTTAAATATTTGACATTTGATTTATAATTTAATTTAGGATTTTCCAAAATAAAAGAAGAGAGATAAGAATATGGCATATCAGGCTTTGTATAGAAAATGGAGACCCGATAATTTCAACGATGTTAAGGGTCAAGATCACATTGTAACAACACTTAAAAACCAAATAAAATCTGATAGAATCGGTCATGCCTACCTTTTTACAGGTACTAGAGGTACAGGTAAGACAAGTATTGCAAAGATTATGGCAAAGGCCGTAAACTGCGAGCATCCAGTGGATGGCAACCCTTGTGGTGAGTGCCCAACTTGTAAGGCAATTGCAGCAGGAACTTCTATGAATGTTATTGAAATTGATGCTGCTTCCAACAACGGTGTAGACAACATCCGTGAAATCAGAGACGAGGTGCAGTATTCCCCAACTGAGGGTAAATATAAGGTTTACATAATCGATGAGGTTCATATGCTTTCAATCAGTGCCTTTAACGCACTATTAAAGACTCTAGAAGAACCCCCAGCTTATGTAATATTTATCCTTGCCACAACTGAGGTTGCAAAGATTCCGATTACGGTTTTATCTCGTGTGCAGAGATACGATTTTCATAGAATCACCATTGATACAATTACTGATAGATTAAAGGAACTTATGGAGGCCGAGCACATTAATGCTGAAGAGAAGGCCCTAAGATATGTGGCTAAGGCAGGAGATGGCTCCATGAGAGATGCCCTATCCCTACTTGATCAGTGTATCGCCTTTTATCTTGGTAAAGACCTTAAGTACGAGAACGTGTTGGATGTACTTGGCGCCGTAGATACAGATGTTTTTAAGAAAATGTTATCTATTATTTTAAAGGGTGATGTGGCCGGATGTATGAATCTCATTGAGGAAATTGTTATTTCTGGTCGTGACCTAGTACAGTTTGTTACTGACTTTGTTTGGTATCTTAGAAATATGTTACTTATTAAGACAAGTCCAAGCCTAGAAGCGGTGGAGGATGTTGTTGAATTATCTAGGGATAATATGAATGAGATAGCAGAACAAAGTAAGGATATAGATGCTGATACCCTAATGAGATATATTAGAGTTCTCTCAGAATTAGAGGCAGATTTAAAGCTTGCTAGTCAGAAGAGAATTAAGTTAGAGGTTAGTTTAATTAAGATGATGAAACCTGCTATGGAGAAAACTAATGATGTTGGTGAGCTCTCAGCAAGGGTATCAAAATTAGAGACAGAGCTTGAAGAAGCTCTAACCAAAATAAAAAATGGTGTTCCAAGAATTGCCATAAGAGATGAGGAGACTAGCCCTACAAAAGAAGAGGAAGCTCCTGTTGAAAAAAGAGTCTATAAGGCAGTTCCAGAGGACATAAAAAAGATTGCAGCATCATGGAATAGCATTGTGTCAAGCATTGATAATGGCCTACTTAGAGCCATGCTTGAAAATGAACATGTTACTTTAGCTGATGATGGAATTAGTCTTGAGATTATGGTACAATCTCTAAGTAGCTATAACGATTTAAGCCGAGAAGAAAGAAAGGCTGAATTGGTAGAGTTAATTGAAGAAAGAACCGGAATTAAGGTTAATCTTCTTGTAACTAAGATAGACGATAATGATGATTTCCACAGACGATATGTTGACTTGAAAGAATTAGTGGGAATCGATATAGAAATTGATGATACGGAGGAAATGATTTAATGGCTAAGAGAGGCGGTTTCCCAGGTGGTATGCCTGGTAATATGAATAATTTAATGAAGCAGGCTCAGAGAATGCAAAGACAGATGGAAGAACAGCAGGCTGAATTAGAAAGCAAGGAATTTAGTGCAACAGCAGGTGGTGGTGTTGTAGAAGTAACTGTAACTGGTAAGAGAGAAGTTACTAAGGTTAAGATTGATCCAGAAGCAGTTGATCCAGATGATGTTGAGATGCTTCAGGACTTAATCGTTGCAGCAACTAACGAAGCACTTAGAAAGTGTGAAGAAGAATCTGCAGCTTCTATGTCTAAGATTACTGGCGGTCTTTCAGGACTTGGCGGAGGATTATTTTAATGGACATCTATAGTGGACATATAAATAAGCTAATAGAAGAACTATCAAGATTACCAGGTGTTGGAACAAAAAGTGCCCAACGCCTGGCATTTCATATTATTAATATGCCTGAAGAGGAAGTAAAACATCTTGCTAGCACAATGGTAGAGGCTAGAGGCCACATTCATTACTGCAAGACTTGCTTTACTTTAACAGATGAAGAGGAGTGCCCAATTTGTAGAGATGCCAAAAGAGACCATAAGACAATTATGGTTGTGGAGCAGACACAGGATTTGGCAGCCTATGAAAAGACAGGTAAGTATGAAGGCGTTTATCACGTGCTTCATGGAGCAATTAGTCCAATGCTTGGAATTGGACCATCTGATATAAAGCTTAAGGAACTTATAAAGAGATTAGAGGGCGATGTAGATGAGGTAATTATTGCCACTAATTCTAATCTTGAGGGTGAAACAACAGCAATGTATATTAGTAAGATGATTAAGCCAACAGGCATTAAGGTTACTAGAATTGCTAGTGGCGTTCCTGTAGGTGGGGACCTTGAATATATTGATGAGGTAACACTACTTAGAGCTTTAGAAGGAAGAACTACTTTATAGGTTTTGAAAGAAAGCGACATGTAACATTTTTGTAAAAATGCGACATGCAATACATTTTCAAAAGGGAAGTGTAGTGAGTAGATGATTTTGGGGAAGCAGGCCTAGTGCCTAAAAGGGAGAATACATGGCAGAAAATATGATGGGTGATATTATCTCAGATCACCGCGAAAGAATGTTAAATCTAAAGAAGTACTATCCTTTCTTTAAACTTATTGATACCAACTTTTCTCAGTTCAAGGATGGCAAGTATGAGATTCTTGATATGGGATATATTCTTATGGCCATTCTTCGATTCTTTATTGAAGAGAATAATTTTAAAGAAAAGGATGTTACTTATATTGAATATCTAGAATTTACAACTGCTCTGCTAAATAGAGACTTTGGCCTTAAGCTATCCGAAGAGGAGGCTAAGGAAATCTCTGATTACATTTTTGATAAGATCAAGAATGACGGCAGACCATTTGAATTTTCTTATTTTGATCCAGTTGATAAAAAAAGATATATTTCCAGAATGAAGATAATTGAGAGTACTATTCGTAACAATACGGTATGGTACTCTATTAGTGCTGACGCTGTAGAGTTTTATCTTGATACCAAGGAAATTAAGGATGAGAGTAGGATAAATGTATCTCAGCTCTTACTTGAAAAGATGATTAACTCTGAGAATTTCAGAGGTGGTATTGAGGTAGTTGAGCGTATAAATGAAGAAGTTAATAGATTAAAGCAGAAGAAAAACGAAGTTTTAGTCATATTATCAACAGATGTCTACGCAGGTATTGAGGCCTATGAGGACTTTGTAGAGACTGGTATGAAATGGTTTGAAGATGAGGAAAAGCTCTTTAAAAAGAACCAGGAATTAATCTCAAAGGCCATTGAAAAGCTTAATGCAGGCCAGACTTCAGTAAAAAGCGAGAGCTATTACAGAACGGTTAATGAAATTTATAATCTTGAAAATCAGCTTAAGCTTGCCATGAATCGACATGCGGAGCTTTTAAGAGATTGTACTTTAATGCAGAAAATGACAGATGATGCAGTAAGAAAGGCTAAGTTATCAAGACTTAGATCTCACATGGATTTTACAGCAACACTGAATGCTTTGATAAAAAGAGACAAGGCGGATGCTCTAGAAATTCTACTTAATCCGCTTTTTAAGCCAAACATAAAGAAGAACTTTAATATTACAGCAATTGACGATGCCTTAACTGTTAAACCGGCTAAGTACGAGTTTAAGGAAAAGGTAACTAATGAAGAACTAAAAGATATCGTCTTTGCAGATGAGGTGGAAGATGCAAGAATAAGGTTTAATTACATTTTCATAATGAATAATATTATTTCGCTTCTTTCTAAAAAGGACAGTTTGACTTTAAAGGAATTCAACGAATATATGGAAAAAGCCTACGATGAGAGGATTTTAAAGAATGCTGATTACTATTCCTTCTTTGTAAATCTTTGTCAAAAAGAGACATACAATTTAGGTGGTAATGAAATGGACAACGAAACATTTTTAGATGGAATCCTAAAGGAAGCCTACGAAGGCAAGGACATCTTAAAGTTTGAGTTAGAAAAGCAGCAGGCACAGATGCTTGAAATCGGGGATAATTTAGAGGTTAGTGATATTCTGATTAAGAAGGTAAGTTAGATAAAAGCTAATATAGATAAGGAGTTTTATGGAGAATCGAAATTTAGATAAGGCCTTAGACATAGTATCTAAGCTTATACAAGGGGAAAATGTATCAGAGAAGGGCGCCAATGCCACACTTTATCAGGAGTACAACACAAATGCTGAAGTTTACGACATTGTGCATATGTCTCTTAAGAAGTTTAATCTAAATATTTATGAATATAATAACGCTTTATTTGTAGGACCAAAGGAGAATAATAGGGTCTTTGGTTACAGCAATGAAGAGCTTAGAGCTAAGATGGGCCTTAAGCTTAATAAGGAATTGTACTTGGCTTATTTTGTAATCTATAACGTTATCACTCTATTTTACACAGATACAGTAAGTTCGACTTATGCAGAGTTTGTAAGATTAGAGGATATTATTGCAAATGTAGAAAAGACCAGCCTTTCAATCATTGATAAGTCAGCTGGTTTAATTATGGATGAAATCGAAGAAAACTCATTTAAGCAGATTGCTCTTAGCTGGGATGAATTACCAGCTGCAACTATTGAGGATCAGTCTGGACTTAGAGCCGCAAGAAACTCTAAGGCTGGTTTTGTAAAGATAGTTGTAAACTTCCTAATAAGCCAGGAGCTTTTAGTGGAAAGTCAGGACAGATATTATCCAACAGATAGATTTAAGAGCTTGATTGAAAACTACTTTGATGAGTATAGAGGAAGATTTTCTGAAATAATGAATGGGGAGGAATAGAAAATGCCACAAATTAATAGAATTCGTGTTAATAACGTAAAATATAACTTCGCCACTCAGTATTATGATGACTTTATTATGCGTTTTAACTGCAAGAATACAATTTATGATTTAGCCAATGGTGGTGGTAAGAGTTTACTTATGCTTTTACTCCTACAAAACATGATTCCAAATTGTACTCTTGATGAGAAGCAGCCAATTGAGAAGCTTTTTAGACAGGGTGGACAAAATACTTGTATTCATTCTCTTGTGGAGTGGAAGCTTGATAGTGCCTATATTAAAGATGGTTTTAAATATATGACAACAGGCTTCTGCGCTAGAAAGGGTAAGAATAACGAAGAAGAAGGAGAGGAAAGTGTGGCAGCAGCATCAAGCAGTGCTACTGTAGAATACTTTAACTACTGCATCTTCTATCGTGAGTTTGGCGACAATGATATTAAGAATTTACCTCTTACAAGTAATGGTGAGAGAGTCACTTATAATGGCCTAAAAAGCTATCTTAGAGATTTGAATAAAAACGACTTTAAGTATGAGGTATACATTTTCGATAAGAAGGGTGAATACCAGAGCTTTATTACAAAGTACGGTATTTATGAAAGCGCCTGGGAAATTGTTCGCGGTATTAATAAGACGGAAGGTCATGTAAGAACTTACTTTGAAACAAATTATAAGACTAGCCGTAAGGTAATTGAGGACTTGCTTATTGAAGAGATTATTCAGAAGTCCTTTAACAATAGACTTTCTGTGGAAAGCGACGAGGGCAAGATGGCGGAAACTTTACTTGATATAAAGGATAAGCTTGTGGAGCTCTCTAAAAAGCATGCACAGATTAGTGCTTATGATAGTCAGATGTCAGCAATTGATGGCTTTAAGGAATATCTTGAGAGCTATGAAGATTTTTACAATAGAAAAAATAAGACATCTACAGATCTCTATAACCTAGCATTAACCGCTAAGTATGAGGTTAAAAATGCAGAAGAAGCTATTGAAGAAAAACGACATGGACTAGAAGACTTAAAAGAATCTCTTGATTTAGAAAATAAGAATATCGCCATAGCAGAGGTTATTGAGGAACAAAATTCACTAAACTCTCTTGAGAGATTGGTGGAGGAATTTAAGACTAAGTCTCAAAAGGAACAGGACAATATTGACGAGCTTGAAAAGAGCTTAAGTCTTTATGAGGCCCTAAAGGATTACGAGGACTATCTTGAATATCAGAACAACTACTCTGAGGTTAAGGTTTCTCTTGATGGAAGATTAAGAGAGGATACGGACCTTGTGGCTGAGTTAAAGCAGCTTGCAGGGGCTTACAATAAGCTTTATAAGAAGTCTCTTAAGGATTTAGAGGAGAAGAAGAATCTCTCTGATAGAGACGAGAAGGGTCTTCAGGCAAAGCATGAGGATGCAAAGACTGCTCTTAGAGAAGCAGATAAGGAATTAGCTGGTTTTACTAGTTTAATTAAGCATAATAAGGACGGTATTGAGGGAGCTAACAAGCGCCTTAAGGCTATGATGGAGGAAGTGGGGCTTTTAGTTGCTGAAAATGCAGACACAGACCTTATTTCTACTGATTCACAGCTAAATGATTTAGGCGAGAATCTTGAAGAAGTAACTAAAAACTACAATGAAAATGCATCTAAGTCTGCTAGCTTAAAGGAAGAAATTAACGCTCTTAAGGCATTAAATACACTTCTTAATAGTCAGGCAGCAGAACTAGAAGATAAGGAAAATTCAAATCAGAAGGATGAAGAAAGAATTAAGAGCATTTGTGAGATTTATGGTAAGGATTTAAAGGATGGCTTATGTGAGCTAATCCTAGAGACTTATAATGCCATTGTAAAAGACTACGATAAGTTAAATGCAGAATCTAATGCTCTTTTAAAGTTTATTGAAAATGTAAAAAAGAGAACTTACATTTGCGATGACCCTATGAGAAACAAGTTAAAGAGTTATCTTATTTCTCAGTACGGAGATGATGTGGTAGAAGGCCATGAATGGTTTGATGCCCTTCCTGTAGGTCAGAGAAGAGATGTAATAAAGAGAACTCCTTTTGTAGAGTATGGCTTTATTATAAAGAATGATTTTGAAAGGGTTAAAATCGATGAGACTCTTGCTAACTTTGGCAGGGGTGGTGTCATTTTCCCAGTAATAAGTGAGCAGATTCTAATTGATACAAAGCTTGAGATTAATAAGGACTTAATCGTCTTTGCCCTTAAAGACATGAACTTCCTTAGAGACCCAGCGGATATTGAAAGAGAATTAAAACTTGCCAATGATGAATTTGAAGAAATCGGACATAAGCTTGATACCCTAAAGGATAGAAAAGAGCTTGTTTGGAACGATTATACATTTGCCTTTGGCTATAAGCTATTAACAGAAAATCAGGATAGCCAAAAGACTATTGCTGAGATTAAGTCTGAAATTGAGACAAACACTACTAAGCTAGAAATACTTGAAGCAAACTTAAAGACTGTAACATCTAAGTTGACAGATCAGGAAAAGCTTAAGTTAGACTTAGAAGATAAAATTGAAAAAATGAGACATAAGTCTCAGAGCCTAAAGACTATTATTAACTTTAATAAGCAGATTGCAGATGTCTACAAGGAAGTAGAAGAACTTGAAAAGAAAATAGCTGAGGCTAGAGAAAGAGTTAGCTTATCAGAGGAGAATTTAGCTAAGATTTCTAGTCAGCTAGATAGTGCTAGAGAAGTTAACTTATCTTATGATAAAAAGATTAAGAGTCTTAATGCAATCTGGGATGAAGAGTATAGTAAATATTTTGAGGAAGGCCTTGATGTTAGCGAAACATTTGCAATATACGAAACGGACATTAAGGGGCTTGAAAGCCGCTTCCTTGGTTTAAAGACTGCCCTAAATAGTAAAAATGCAGACGTTAAGGATAAGGAAACTTTAATGTCTCATCTTAAGGCTTCCATTGATAAGTGCGTGGAGCAGATTAGCTATAGGGGCTACAGCCTAGACCAGATCAAGCTTAAGTATGATGAAAAGAATATTACAAAGACAAATCAGAAGAAACTTTTTGAAATAAAAGGACATTTAACTGAGGCTAAGAAGGAACATAAAAATACAGTTCTTGAACTTGAAGCACAGGAAGCTCTTTATAACAGACTTGATGGTTCAATAGCACATGGTATTAATCAGATTGAGACTAAGTATGGTGAGTTTAAGGCCTTTGAATGTAAGGACCCTGAAGGCTTTATGAAGCAGCACAAGGACTTAATCTTAAAGTTTAAAGCTGACCTTAAGGAAAGAGAAGCCGAGATTAAGAGCTTAGAGAGCAATTTAAAGGATGTCACAATAATTCAAAAAGACTTAGAAAGAATTGTAAAGGATGCAGCTATGGAACTTCCAGCAGAGGTTTCAAGAGAAGACGTTGTAGCCATTGACCTTGACCTTGCGGATTATGAAAATGTAGCAAAGGAATACAATAACATCACAAAGCTTGAATATAAGAAGGTAGATGAGTTTGCAAAGCAAAAGCAAAATCTTGTGGATTTATTAAATGGCTTTAATGCTGAGGAACTTGCAGCTGAGATTAAGCTATCTATTAACATTCCTGATTCTTATGAGAAGGCAGACAATATGATTAATGCCTTAACTGAGACTAATAGTCTTGTGGAACTTGAAAAGGATAGAATCCACAAGGGTATCGAGGACATGGAAAGAATTAAGGATAATTTTGAAAATAGATGCATCCAGACATGTTCTAATATTAAGACGGAACTTGATAGACTTCCTAAGTTATCTAATATTAATCTTGATGGAGAACAGATTAGTATTATTAGTCTTGATATTCCTTATGTTAAGGAGGACTTCTATAAGGAGAGAATGTCAGACTACATTGACGAGACGGTTGTTATGGCGGAGTCCTTTAAGGATATTTCTGAGAGATTAAAATACATTAGAAATAGACTTAGCTGGAAGAGATTGTTCTCTGTAATTGTTACAGATATGAACTCAATTAGAGTTAATCTTTATAAGAGAGAAAGAATTAAGGATCAGTCTAGATATCTTCGTTATGAGGAGGCCGTTGGTTCAACAGGTCAGTCACAGGGTATCTACATCCAGTTCTTAATTGCCATTATTAATTACATTTCTAATATGAATGATGTGGCAAAAGAGGGCGTTACAGGAAAGACAATCTTTATTGATAACCCATTTGGTGCGGCTAAGGATATTTATATTTGGGAGCCAATCTTTAAGTTACTTGCTACAAATCATGTACAGCTTATTGTACCTGCAAGAGGTGCAACTCCTGCTATAGTTGGCAGATTTGATGTGAATTACATTTTAGGTCAGAAGCTTGTAGACAACAGGCAGCAGACCGTAGTGGTAGACTACTACAGCAATACAACGGAAACGGAACTAGAGTATACTCGTTTAGATTATGAGCAGGCTAGCTTTGATTTTGTAAATTGATTTTTAAATCTAGTTTCCAAAAGACACAGAAATTTAACAATTAGCACAGTATAGAAGCTTATGTATTGGTTTACAATGCTTTTGTATTGTGCTAAAATTTTTACGTGTGCAAAAATGTAACAAAGCTGTAATTGTTTAGTAACATTATGTGCTGTAACGAAAGGTTGGAATTAAAAGAGGTTATGGATAAATACGAATTTAATATAAAGATGGAGCAGGTTAGAAAACTTGCGGCCAAGAAAGAATACGAAGAAGCGTCAAGACTTGCTAAGGAACTTAATTGGTTAAAATGTAAAGATTGGCAGGCACTTGCAACAGCAATTAATGTGCATGAGACTGCCGGTGATTATGATGAAGCGAGAGATATGGCAATACTTGCCTATAATAGAAATCTTGGTGGAAAGAAGCTTATTTATAAATTAGTAGAGTTAAATATTAAGCTTGAAGACTACGAAGAGGCAGAAGAATTATATGAGGAATATGCACATGTAGCGCATAGGGATGTAGATAGATTCATTCTTTTATATGAATTAAGACTTGCTCAGCAAGCTAATGACAATGAGCTTGTTGAGATCCTTGAGGAATACAAGGAACACGAAATTGACGAGAAGTATATGTATGAATTAGCTAAGCTATACTTTAAGACAGACAGAAAAGATGAATGTATTAAGACTTGTGACAACATCGTGTTATGGTTCCAGGATGGCGATTATGTAGAATGCGCTGTTCAGTTAAAGTCTCAGCTAGGTGCTGAACTTACTAATACTCAGAAGAAGATTCTTGATGCAGCAATTGCTCAGAAGAAGGATCCTGAACTTAATCGTTTAAAGGAATTTGAAGAGACTAAGGAATTAGTTAAGGTTAAGAAGGATGATGTAGCTGAAGTATTAGAGGCTGATGAGAAGGAAGCAGCCCTTGATAAGGCTGTTGCTAATATAATTAAGAGCGAAGAAATGGAAGAGCAGAAAGCTAATGAAGAGAAGATTTCATTAGAAGCTACAAAGAAGGTGGAAGATTTAGTTTCTCTTCATGGAACACCAGTTGCTAAGGAAGCCGATGAGTTACCAACACTTAAGGCTCCGGGGCAGGATGGTCCTAAGACAGATTTAATTGATACTAATAGCAATGAAGAAATCAAAGAATTTGTTATGAGAGCTCTTGAAAAGGATAAGGACAAGGTTGAGGAAGAAAAGCCTAGCGAAGTTCTTAGAGATGACAAGGAAAGCCCACAGGTTAGCAAGCCAGAAGTTAGTATGGAAGCTAGCAAGGAAGGTGCAGCATCAATGGAAAGCAGCATCGACAAGGCAAATCTTTCATTAAAGGAATTAATCGAGAATGCTAAAAAGCAGATCGAGGACAATATAGATCAGATTAATAAAGAAGATGAAGAGGAAGAGCGTAAGGAAGCACAGGCTCGTATCGATGAGAGAGTAGAGGAATTTGATACAGTAGTGCCAGATTATGACATTAATAATACTCAGAATCTTCAAGCTGAAATTGCTAAGGGTCTTGGTGATTACATCGCTGAGGAAGATAAAGATTTTACACCGGAAGATTTTATGAAGACTGGGGAGTTAGATCCGGAAGAAATCAATTTAGCAGCTAAGGAAAGAGAAGAGGAAGAAGTAAGCAAAGACGATGACCAGATTGAAGGTCAGTTAAGTCTTATGGATTGGATAGAGTCAGTTAAGGAAGAGAAGTTTGCAGATAAAGAGGCAAAAGAGGTTGATAATAATATGGAGAATGAAGAAAAAGTAGAAACAGTAGCTGAGCCTATTAAAGAGGCAAGTGTGGAAGAATCAAAGTTAGAAGCTGAAGCAGAGCCTGAAGAAGAATACGCATCAGGTAATACAGTTTTCTTAGATACTGAGGCAATTTTAGCTGAAGCAGCAAGATTAGAAGCAGAAGAAGCTGCTAACACAGATACTCCTGTTAAGGAGGCTATAGAGGTTAAGGAAGCTAAGACAGTATCAACAGTTAATCTTGTAAGCTCTGATAAGGAAGAGACAGAAAGACCTGACATCATTGAAGAGATGAAGAAATCTATCGATGAGTTAGAGTATGAAGAAGAGAATGGCAAAAAGTTAGATCCTGATCTTGCTAAGATCTTTAGAAAGTACAAGGATATGCCAGGTATTGAAGATCAGTTAGTGACTCTTTTTGATGAATTAAAGAAAGAGATGAATATGACTAATTCAGTAAAGGGTAACATTCTTTTATCAGGTAACACAAGCTCAGATAAGACTGATTTAGCTAGAGCAATTGTTAGAGCAATTAACTATCTTTATCCAGATAGCCCTAAAAAGATTGCTAAGACAACAGGCGAAAGCATTAATGCAAGAGGAATTACTAGAGCAATGCCTAAGCTTCGTGGTACAGTACTTATTATTGAAGGTGCTGGTACAATTCAGCCAAAGAGAATTAATGAAATTCTTAACTGCTTAGAGCAGGATACAGGAAGAATGATTGTTATCTTAGAAGACTCTGATGCAGAGATGAATGTATTAGTTAATTTTAATCCAGAACTTACTAATACTTTCAACCATAGAATTATTCTTAAGCAGTATAACGTTAATGAACTTGTTGAAATGGCAAAGAGATTTGCTAAGAAGAGACAGTATGAAGTTCATGATGATGCATTGCTTGAATTATATTTAAAGATTGATAAGCTTAAGAATGTAAATGATAATATTAAGCTTGATGATATTAAGGAGATTATTAATAGCGCAATCCTTAATTCAGAAAGAAGGGCATCAAGAAGATTCTTTGGTGCTTTAAAGAAAAAGAAGTCTGACGATGGTAATATGATTTACCTTACAGAGGCAGATTTTAAAGATTGATAAATAAGCTTTTTTAAAAGACATTGCAAGGGTATTACTAAAAGTATAAAAAACATAAAAATAATTGCAAGGATTCCTTCGGTTTCCTTGCAATATTTTGTTTTACATGGTATGCTTGCCAAGGTCACTTTATGTGATAAAGATTACATTAACATTATTATGATAGATATAGGAGATTATAACAATGAACAATATTGATGAGATGTCAGTAAATGCAATAAGAGTTTTATCAGCAGATGCTATCCAGAAGGCAAATTCTGGTCATCCAGGTTTACCACTTGGCGCTGCTCCAATGGCTTATGAATTATGGGCTAACCATATGAAGTTTAACCCAGCTAATCCAGATTGGGTTGATAGAGATAGATTCATCCTTTCAGGTGGACACGGATCTATGCTTTTATATTCATTATTACATCTTTTTGGAATTGGAAATCTCTCACTTGATGATATTAAGAACTTCCGTCAGTTCGGTTCTCTTACAGCAGGCCATCCAGAATATGGTCACACTGTAGGTGTTGAAGCTACAACAGGTCCTTTAGGACAGGGTATGGCAATGGCTGTTGGTATGGCAATGGCAGAAGCACATTTAGCTTCAGTATTTAATAAGGATGATTACAAGGTAGTTGATCACTACACATACGTACTTGGTGGAGACGGATGTATGATGGAAGGTATTTCATCAGAATGTTTCTCACTTGCAGGTACATTAGGATTAAACAAGTTAATCGTATTTTACGATTCTAACAACATCTCTATTGAAGGTAGCACAGATATTGCTTTCACAGAAGATGTTGTAACTAGATTTAAGGCTTTTGGTTTCCAGACTCTTGAAGTTGAAGATGGAACAGACCTTAAGGCAATTGGTAAGGCAATTGAAGAAGCTAAGGCTGATACAACAAGACCTACACTTATTAAGGTTAATACTCTTATCGGTTTTGGTTGCCCAGCTAAGCAGGGTAAGGCTAGTGCTCATGGTGAGCCTCTTGGTGTTGATAATGTTGCAGCACTTAAGGAGAACATCAACTGGCCATCTAAGGAAGATTTCTTCGTACCAGAAGAAGTTTATGATAACTACAAGAAGATTGGTGCTAAGAAGGCAGAAGCTGAAGATGCTTGGAATAAGTTATTTGCAGACTACTGTGCTAAGTATCCAGAAATGAAGGAATTATGGGATAAGTACTTTAACGGTGCTGATCTTTCAGAATTATTTGACTCAGAAGAATACTGGGCTAAGGGTGAGAAGGCAGAAGCTACAAGAGCTACATCTGGTTCAATCCTTAACCTTATTAAGACTAAGATGCCTAACTTAATTGGTGGTTCAGCTGACTTAGCTCCATCTAATAAGACAAACATGAAGGACGCTGGCGATTTCTCTAAGGAGAACTACGCAGGTTCTAACTTACACTTTGGTGTACGTGAGCAGGCAATGGCTGCAATCGGTAACGGTTTAGCTCTTCACGGTGGTCTTAAGGCATTTGTTGCTACATTCTTCGTATTCAGTGATTATGTAAAGCCAATGGCTAGACTTACATCACTTATGAAGTTACCACTTACATTCGTATTTACACATGATTCAATCGGTGTTGGTGAAGATGGTCCTACACATGAGCCAATTGAGCAGTTAGCTGCATTCCGTTCAATGCCAGGAATCTCAGTATTTAGACCAGCTGATAGAACAGAAACAGCTGCAGCTTGGATGCATGCAGTAAGCTCAACTAATGAGCCAACAGCTCTTGTTCTTACAAGACAGAATCTTCCACAGCTTGCTGGTTCAAGCAAGGAAGCTCTTAAGGGTGGTTACGTATTAGAAGATTCTACAAAGGAAACACCAGATGCAATCATCATTGCTTCAGGTTCAGAAGTTTCACTTGCAGTTGAAGCTAAGGCAAGCCTTGCAGCAGAAGGAATTGATGTAAGAGTAGTAAGTATGCCATCTATGGACGTATTCGATGCTCAGTCTGATGAATACAAGGAATCAGTTCTTCCAAAGGCAGTTCGTAACAGAGTTGCAGTTGAAGCATTATCTGACTTTGGTTGGTATAAGTATGTTGGTCTTGACGGTGAAGTTGTTTCAATGAAGGGCTTTGGTGCTTCAGGTCCAGCTAAGACACTTTTCGAACACTTCGGATTTACAACAGAGAACGTTGTTAATACAGTAAAGAAAGTAGTTAATAGATAATAAATAATAAATCATAGATTAGCGATTATAATTAACCCCAGCTTTAATTAGCTGGGGTTTGTTTTTTTATATAGATTAATAATAAGTATTCTTAAAAAGTGAAGCGTAGAGCTCATACTTAAAGTCAGGATCTTTATTAAGGCTATTTTCATGTAGTAGGCAAATGCTATCCGTACCTAAAAATCCTATCTTAAGCCCAGCTTCTCTCATCTTAAAACATTGGGCAATGTCATAAAAATGCCAGTCATTAAAGCAGTCCTTATCCCAAGGTATATCCACGGAGGTTGCCATAAATACTCCATCAATTGCTAGAGCTTCAGCTATCTTACCCTCTTCTGGTCGTTTTACTGAAGTTAACACATCAAGAATCTCATCCTGATATAGATTAAAGTAGTTGTCATCTATAGGGCTCTTGTACCATTTGCAAGAACCATCAAGACTTGCGGAGCCAAAGATTCCAAGCATTCCAATATTAGAATCCTTTTTAAAGGCAGTGACTAGCTTTATTAAAATGTCCCTATCTATTAAAAATGTATCGTGATGAATATAGAGTTTAAACTTAGCGTTGGTGTGACTCATGGCGAAGTTGTAACCTTCAGTCATGGAGCTTGCATTTTTAATAGCAATTATTTCAAGGCTAAAGCCTTCTGGCAGTTTTAAATCCTTTAGATAAAATAGGCATTCTTCCTTGTAAACTTCACTGTTAGTACAAAAGATAATGGCAATCTTTTCTAAGTCTAGATCCTTTTTTGGATGAAGTTGTAAAGTGCTTGTGGAAGAATCAGGGCCTGATTGTGTAAAACTATCCCTAGTTAAATCAAGTTCTGTGTAAAAGATACGAGAATTAATACTAGAATCAGTCTGATTATCAAGTCTTTCCTTTATGCTATATTGAGAAATTTGCCTCTCCTTTAAATCCTTTTCTAGAATAGTTTTAAAGCAGTCAAACTTATTAAAGTAGAGTCTGTCTAGTTTTGATGAGTTTAGCTGTTTAGCTACATTTTCAAAAAGCTCTAAGGAATAGTTTTGGCTGCTAGCATACTTTGCCATAACTGTAAGCATCTCTACTGGGATGTCCCTAGTTATAAGAAGCCTTAGAAGATGGTCCTTATCAAGACAATCCTTTTTAAACCAGATTCGTCTAAGGGCGAATTTTACAAGGAGATAGTCCTTTTTAAAGCTCCTTAGAGTTGGGTATTTATTAAGAAATGCCGTCTTTGCTTCCTCGCTTGTAAATATATTTGCGATTTCTGCCATGATGTATAGAAGCATGTTTTTCTCAGTAAGAGAGGCAGTTCTTGTGATTTCATTCTCATGCCAGAAATATTTTGTCAAAAGGTTTGTAGCCTTAGCTGTTTCGTTGTTGTAGTAATAGGCTGAGGCTGCAAGGAAAATGTTTTCTCCTAACTCGTAGTTATTCTCTAGAGTTAAGTAGTTGCAAAGCTTTTCTTCAAACTCACTTTGGTAGTTGTTGGCCTTAGCAATTTCAGTGTAGTAGTCGCTAATCTCCTCATAGATTGAAAGAGAGTTTAGGATGTTACTATATTTTCCAAGGCAATAGGCCAAGGTGTCAAAAAAGCTAATGCTTGGATTAAAGTTGTAATCCTCGCTTTCAAGATAAAAAATGTCTTCGTTAATTATGCCTTCACTTGATTTCATGTCCGCCACAAGTAGGCGAAGAATCAGCTCGAAATCCTCACCGGAATAAATAGCCTTGTTAAATTTAAAGTCCTTTAGAAGGTCGGTTTTGTAGGCTAAAAGCCCGATGGAAGATACATTTGTAGTTAGAATATTTTTGAAATTTTCAATGGAATCTGTTATAGGCGAGTTAAAAAGATTAGTTATCTTTTCTCTTGTAAGTTTCCAGCCTGCATTAATAAAGCAAATGTATTCGCTTTCAATGCAGTTTACTACATGGTTTTTTAGCTGAGCTAGATTTGCAAAGTTTATGTGACTTATATCTAAAAGCTCTACAGAGTCAGAATGAATTTCGCTATCTATGCTTGCCTTAGCTGTGGAGATTGCATCAATTACAAGGATATGTGTGTTGGATAGGCCTAGTGATAGTGCGGAATAGACGCTATCTAGTAGATTAGCATTTGCATCAAAATAGCAAATTGCTAGACAAATACTTGGGCACACAGATTCACTGCCAATTACTCGCTTAGTATCTGCGCCTTGAACTTTTAAGTTGGTCATTAGCAGTCCCCCTTTGTTAGAAAATTTTATATTTTTAATATAACACACTTTTTATATTTTTGCTATTAAATTACTTTTTGTCATAATGAGAATTGACACATTTGTATAGAAAAAGCCACTTTTGTAAAAATTAGACACTTCTTTTAGTTAACTTTCACATATTTGGGAATAAAAATTGTCAGAAATCTATCAATCTTTATTGAGAAAAAATATCAAATGTAGTATAATTGATTTAGTTGTTAAGATATTAACAATTGTCAATATAATATGTAATGTATTGGAGGTTTTTGTATGGCACGTTTTTGTTTACCAAGAGATTTATATCATGGAAAAGGATCTTTAGAGATGCTAAAGACACTTGAAGGAAAGAAGGCCGTAATTTGTGTAGGTGGTGGCTCAATGAAGCGTGGTGGCTTCTTAGATAGAGCTAAGGGTTACCTTGAAGAAGCTGGTATGGAAGTAAAGCTTATTGAGGGTATTGAGTCAGATCCTTCAGTTGAAACAGTTATGAAGGGTGCTAGTGTAATGCAGGAATTTGGACCAGATTGGATTGTAGCTATGGGTGGTGGCTCTCCAATTGATGCAGCTAAGGCTATGTGGATTAAGTACGAATATCCTGAAGTAACATTTGAAGATATGTGTAAGGTATTTGGTCTTCCAAAGCTTAGAAAGAAGGCTCATTTCTGTGCTATTCCTTCTACATCAGGTACAGCAACAGAAGTTACTGCATTCTCAATTATTACTGATTATTCAAAGGGAATTAAGTATCCAATCGCTGACTTTGAGATTACACCAGATGTGGCTATTGTAGATCCAGATTTAGCAGAAACAATGCCAGTTAAGTTAGTAGCTCATACAGGTATGGATGCTATGACACATGCTATTGAAGCTTATGTTTCAACAGCTAACTGTGATTATACAGATCCATTAGCACTTCATGCTATTGAGATGATTAAGGAAAACCTTGTTAAGTCATATAATGGCGATATGTCATGTCGTTCATCAATGCACAATGCTCAGTGTTTAGCTGGTATGGCATTCTCTAATGCCTTACTTGGTATTGTTCATTCAATGGCTCATAAGACAGGTGCTGCATTTGAGAAGGGACATATTATCCATGGTGCAGCTAACGCTATGTATCTTCCAAAGGTTATTAAGTTTAACGCTAAGGATGCAACAGCAGCTAAGAGATATGCTAAGATTGCTGACTTTATTAACCTTGGTGGTAACACAGAGACAGAGAAGATCGACAATTTAATTGCTTACTTACGTAAGATGAATGATGATCTTAATATTCCGCACAGCATTAATAACTACGGCGAGGGTGGTCTTCCAGGCGAGACAATCGTTCCAGAAGAAGAGTTCTTAGCTAAGTTACATGATATTGCTGCTAATGCAATTCTTGATGCTTGTACTGGTTCAAACCCAAGACAGCCAAGTCAGGAAGAAATGGAAAAGCTTCTTAAGTGCTGCTACTATGATACAGAAGTTGATTTCTAATTTTAGATTAGCTTATTAGTTTTAAAGATTATAAATACAAATCCTAATGTCGCTTCACAATTTGCGTGAAGCGACATTTTTGTTTACAATAGTTCTAGCTAAATTATGAAAGTGTTAGGTATTTTAATGGCAAAGAAAGATTTTAATGAAAATGTAGAGGCAAAACTTTATGTTTGCGTAGACCATAAAAGATATAAGCAGGATGGTGAGCAGTTAGCTAATCACTTGAAAGTAGAACAGATTAGAAAACTAGAAGAAGTATCTAAAAATGATTTGGTTCTTCTATATGATAAAGAGGGTTTATCCTTAGTTGGCGGTAAATTAAGACTTCAGGCTGATTTTAATAATATGCTTCCAAGAGTAAAGGATGATATGTGGCAACATGAGTTAATTGCAAGAGCCGCAAAGATAAAAGAAGGAGAGTCTAATCTTAAGGCAATGGATGCTACAGCAGGTTTTGGAGAGGATTCTCTTATTCTTGCAGCGGCAGGCTATGAAGTTATGCTTTATGAAAAGGATCCTGTAATTGCAGCCCTTTTAAAGGATTGTTTAATTAGAGCTAGAAAGATTCCTGAAATTAAGGACATGGTAATGCGCATGAAATTAGTGGAGGGCGATAGTATTGAGGCTATGCTTAATATGGCTGAATTAAAGAAGGATGAAACTAAGGTAGTAGCTGATATGCCTGATTTAATCTACCTTGATCCTATGTTTCCTGAAAGACAGAAGTCTTCAAAGATTAAGAAGAAATTCCAGCTAATTCAAAAGCTAGAGCGCCCTTGCTTTAATGGTGAGGAAATGGTAAATGCAGCCCTAAGTCTTAATCCAAAGAAGATTTTAATTAAGCGCCCTATGAAGGCAGAGACTTTAGGAGATAGAACTCCAGAATTTTCTTATAAGGGAACTTCCATAAGATATGATTGCTTTATGCAAAAGTAGATAGACGGGACTAAGATATAACTTGAAATAACTAAAAGGACGTGCAGTAAATTCTGCATGTCCTTTTTTTACAAAAACTTTTGTTGGATATTATGCTTAGATAATATGCTTTCTATATTCCTTAGGGGTTAGTCCCTTTTTCTTTTTAAATACTCTAGTAAAGTAGTTTGAGTCTGGGAAGCCACACAAACTAGCGATTTCCTGAATAGAATCAGATGTGGAATTAAGCAGTAAAATTGCATGTTCAAGTCTGACATTCTGGATGTAATCTGTAATAGTTTGCGAGGTTTCTTTTTTAAATTGCACCGATAGATAACTTGGTGTAATTGCAAGATAAGAAGCCAAACTATCTAGAGTAATGTGCTCGTTATATTCAAAGCGAATCTTCTCGATACATTTTTTTATAATTGAAGAATAATTCTTGGTAGAGTAATTGTGCACTAGCATGCAGTACCTACGAAGCATAGTAATACTCAAGCTTTCAAGCTGCGATACATTGTTGGTAGATTCAATCCTAATGGCAAATTCTCTAGAGAGATTGTCGATATAGTAGGGATGAATCTGGGCAGTATCGGCGGCACGACGTAGGTTGGTGTTAAAGATAATCAGGAAGTTCTTAACATTTCTAAGATTATCAGGGGTTCTTGGGGAAATGTTAAACTGCCTAAATCTGTGATAAAGCTCAACGGCTAAATCTGTGTTACCGTTTATAACTGCAGCAAGCATAGCATCTTCAGCCTTATATCTATCAGCAACTGCCTGAAAGGAAGTGTGATCAGGATTCTCTGCAAGGTCGTAGGTCTTTTCCTTCTTTTTATTAACGATATCCTGGGCAATATCAATAAAGTGATAGTCGTTATTGCTTCCAAACAAAGGCTTTAAAAGAGGCATAAGCAGGGAAATCCAGAAGTCGTGGGTAGGAAGCGAAGGAATTCGGTTGTAGAACTCTAATAAATCCTTTGATATGGATAAAGGAAAATGGTGCTCCTCCATGATTTCATCTAGGTCCATTTGGGTTATAAATCTGTAGATAACAGGACCAAGAATTGCATACTTAGCCTTATATTCTTCCTGAATTACTGAGGGTAATTCAAAGAAGCAGTAATTTAAATTAAAGTCATCTTTAAAGAAAAGCACTGGAGAAGTTTTCTCTTCTTTAATAACATCCTTTAGGATGGTTTCATAATCAAAATTGTCATAGAGTGAGCTTCTAAATTTGTAATCGAGCTCATCTAAGTTATCTAGATTTTTATTAATTAGAAGAAACTGAATTCCAAGTGCTTCTAAAATATTCTTGTAGGTATAAATCAAATCAGCGTTCATTAGAAGTCCTCCTGTTTATTTTTTAACAAATTGTATACAAAATACTAGCACATTTTATATATAAAACAGCATTATCTTTATGTTGAAAATAGTCGACTAAAAAATTATGCTATTCTTACTAAAAATTGTGCGGGTATATAAGAATTATAAGAGATATACTCAAATTGTCAAGAAATTAACTCTATTGTAAGGAGAAATGTATTATGGGAAACGAAAACAATGGAATCCATCGCGCAAAAATTTGGCAGATTTTTGGATTCTCACTTAACAATGTAGCAACAAATATGTATTTATGGTTAATGACTTTCATCGCCTATTTCTTAACAGGCTTTGTTGGTGTTGGTGTAGTAGTTGCATCTTCACTTGTAACTGTTATGAGAATTTGGGATGGCGTAACTGATCCTTTTATCGGTTATATCGTTGATAAGACAAACGGTCGTTTTGGTAAGAACAGACCATTCGTAGTTATCGGTCAGTTAATTATGATTTGCATGAGTGCAATCATGTTCTTTTTAGTACCTAGCGTACCAAAGGCAGGAAGATTTGTAGTATTTATTATCTTCTATGCAATCTATATTGTGGGATATACACTTCAGTGTGTTGTAACAAAGTCAGCACAGACTTGTTTAACTAATGATCCAAAGCAAAGACCACTTCTTTCGGTTTTTCTTGGACTTGGTAATGCAATTTTCTTTGCTGCAATGCCTTATTATTCATACACATTCTTACTTAAGAAACATAATTACGCTTTTTCAAGAGCTTTCTTTGCAGAGCATTGGTTATTCTGTGTTGTATTCTCAGCAATACTTTCAGTAATCGTAATTATTTCTTTAATTGAGAAAGATAGAAAAGAATACTTTGGTATTGGCGGTGTTTCAAAGGTTTCTTTTAAGGACTACCTTGAAATCATTAAAAACAACAGAGCAATTCAGATGTTAGTCATTTCAGCATCAACAGATAAGCTTGCAACACAGACAAAGAGTGATGCAACAATTACTCTTATTGTTTATGGTATTGTATGTGGAAATGCAGCAGTATCCGGTGTCTTAAATGCTTACACAATTATTCCAAACATTATCTTTATCATCTTTATTTCAGGATGGATTTCAGCTAAGTTTGGACAGAAGCGTTCAATGGTAATTGGCTCTTGGGGAGCATTATTTAGCTGTGTGGCATTAATAGCTTTATTTGTTATTGGTAATCCAAGAACTCTTAGCCTTCCAGGAGATGGAGTATTTAGTGGTTGGTCAGTATTTACAGTATTGTTCTTATTATTAACAATTCTCTTTAACGGATTTAATACTGTTAATGGAAATGTTGTTATTACAATGACAGCGGATTGCGCTGATTATGAAGTATACCGTAGTGGTAAATATGTTCCAGGTATGATTGGTACATTATTTAGTTTTGTAGATAAGTTAATTTCATCACTTGCTTCAACAATTGTTGGTTTAATGTGTGCAATTATTGGTTTTGCTAGCGCACTTCCAACAGCACAGACACCATATAGTACAAAGTTATTTGTAGTTGGTATGATCGGAATGTACGGTTTAGTTTTAATTGGATTAATTTGTAACCTTGTTGCAATGAAGTTCTATCCATTAAATAAGGAAAAGATGAATGAAATTCAGCAGGAGATCGCAGAAATTAAAGCTAAGAATCAGGTAGCTTAATAAAGCAGATAGGAGCTGTTTATGGAAAATGAAATGTCAAAGGGAAAGTCAGTAGCTGACGATTCTAGGATTGATGTTAATGGATTAATAAGAGCAGAGGAAGAACTTTCACAATTAAAGAGAGAGTATGGAATCGAGGAAAAGCTTCCATTTTGGAAGAAGTGTATTAATTTTTATATCAATATGAAGGAGAAGAGAAAGCCAGTACAGATTAGTAAAAAGAAGTATTGTCTTACAGCATTATTTGGCGGACTCTTTGGCGTTCATCAGTTCCTTGTAGGAAGAAAGGCAATGGGTGTCATATATCTATTACTTAGTGTAACAGGACTTTCCTTTGCAATGAGTGTATTAGATATTTGGTATGCAGCGTTTTTAGAAACAGATGATAGAAAATTAATTACTTTGTAGTTGATATAAGTATATAAGACAGAAAAATTAAAGTTAATAATCACACAATTAGAACAGGAGTATTAGAATGGTAGATTTAAAAAAGAGCCCCTTTAATTTAAATGATTCACAGATTAACTGGGTTGAAGAAACAATTAATTCAATGACATTAGATGAAAAAATTGGTCAGCTTTTTGTTTTATTAAAGGCGGTACCGGGCGTTGATGAAGAAAAGATTAAGAAAGATTTAAGTGTTTCTCATCAGGGCGGCCTTCGTTGGCAAGGTGGAGATAATGAAACTGTATATCATCAGAATTCATTTTATCAGAAGACAAGTAAGACACCTCTCTTTATTGCTGCTAATTGTGATGATGGCGGTATTGGCGTAAGTAAGGAAGGTACATTTGTAGCAACAGCAGCTGAATGCGGAGCTGGAGAAGGCTATGAAAATGCATATCATCTCGGTTACGTAGCAGCTAAGGAAGCTTCAGCACTTTGCTGTAACTGGATGTTTAACCCGGTTGTTGATGTTTATAAGAACTGGAGAAATACAATCGTTAATACAAGAAGTTTTGGTTCAGATCCTAAGAAGGTTTTGGAAAATGCTAGAGCATATATTAAGGGTGTTAAGGACGCAAACCCTAACATGGCTTGTACAGCTAAGCACTTCCCAGGTGATGGTGTAGAAGAATTAGATCAGCACCTTGTAATGGGCGTTAATAATATGTCTGTTGAAGAATGGGAAGCTAACTTTGGTATGGTTTATAGAAGCCTTATCAAGGAAGGACTCGAATCAATTATGGTAGGTCATATTGCCCTTCCAGAAATGTCAAGAAAGTTAGTTCCTGGAATTAAGGATGAAGACATTAAGCCAGCAACTCTTTCAAAGGAATTACTTACAGACCTTTTAAGAGACGACATGGGCTTTAACGGTGTTGTAATTACTGATGCTTCTCACATGGTAGGTCTTAGTGCTACAAGCAAGAGATGCGACGCAGTTCCAGGTGCAATTATTGCAGGTTGCGATATGTTCCTCTTTGCAAATGATGTAGAGGAAGATATTGGTTATGTTAAGAAGGCTTACGAAGAAGGTAAGTTAACAGAGGAAAGACTTAGTGATGCACTTCATAGAATCTTAGGTCTTAAGGCGCATCTTAACATGAACACTGAAGTAAGAAATATTCCATCAAAGGATGATTTAGCCCTTATTGGTTGTGATGCTCACCATGAATTTGCTATTCAGGCAGCCAAGGAATGTATCACACTTGTTAAGGATACAAGAAATAACATTCCAGTTGATGTTAATAAGAAAAAGAGATTATTCCTTGTTTATGTAGGTTCAACACCAACATCTAAGGGATATACAGGAGATCCAGTAAAGAACCTTGTAATTGAAGAGTTAGAAAGAGCAGGCTTTGAAGTTGATGTTTGCCCTAACTACCATGATTTAGAGGTTGAAAATGGAGTTTCTCCAATGAACTTTATCAAGATGTTAAATCATCAAACTAGAAAAGAGTTCGTTGATAATCATGATTTAGCTTTAGTTGTAATTAATGTAAAGGGTTACGCTCAGGAGAACAACGTAAGACTTCGTTGGAGTATTAACCATAGTTGCGAGCTTCCTTGGTATAACGAAGAAGTTCCAACAATTGGCATGAGTCTTAACTATACTAACCACTTAATCGATGTACCACAGCTTCATACATTTATTAATGCTTATGCTCCAAAGAGAGAACATATTAGAGCTGCTATCGAGAAGATGATTGGTATGGATGAGTTTAGAGGTAAGGCTGATGAAACAGTATTCTGTGGAAGATGGGATACAAGACTTTAGTTTTTAGTGGAAGGTAATACTATGGTTAATTTAGATGAATTCAAGAAAAATAAAGATTTTCTTATATGTGTAGATAGCGACGGATGCGCTATGGATACTATGGACATAAAGCACTTTAAGTGCTTTGGTCCATGTATGATTAAGGAATGGAATCTTTCAAAATGGGAAGAGGAAATCCTTGAAAGATGGAATCAAATTAATTTATACAGTATGACTAGAGGAATCAATCGATTTGCAGGACTTTCAAAGGCCCTTGAAGAAATTGATAAGAACTACTGTGAAATCGATGGCATCGCAGAATTTGTTGAGTGGACTAACACTGCAGCAGAGTTAAGTAATAGAGCAATTGAGAAAAGAATAGAAGAGACAGGAAGTCCGATTTATTCAAAAGCACTTAACTGGTCATTAGAAGTTAATAAGTCAATTGACAAATTAGCTGATGATGAAAAATGTCCTTTTAATGGGGTCAAAGAAGGACTAGAAATGGCACAGAAATACGCTGATGTGGCTGTTGTATCAAGTGCCAACAAGGAAGCAGTAGTAGAAGAATGGGAGCGTTGCAATCTATTAGGAACGGTAGATTGTCTCTGCTGTCAGGATTCTGGAACTAAGGCGATATGTATTGAAAAGCTTAAGAGTTTAGGATATGAAGAAGACAAAATTCTTATGATTGGTGATGCACCTGGAGACAGAAAAGCTGCTATGACTAATAATGTTAACTTCTATCCTATTCTAGTTAAGCATGAAGCAGATTCTTGGAAAGAATTTATGAATGTAGCAATTAATAAGTTTATTGGACTTGATTATAAGGAATATGGAAAAATCAAGGAAAACGAGTTTTTAGATAATTTAAAGTAACATTTTTACAAAAATTAGAAATTAAAGATTGGAGAATTACTATGAAGAGTTCATTTCGTTGGTATGGTGACAGCGATCCTGTCACACTAGAAAACATTCGTCAGATTCCAGGTATGCGTTCTATTGTATCTGCAGTATATGATGTTAAGCCTGGTGAAGTTTGGCCAGAGGAAAGCATTAAGTACATTGCTGATAAGTGTAGAGAAAACGGTCTTGTATTTGACGTGGTTGAATCAATTCCTGTAACAGAGGAAATCAAGCTTGGCAGCCCTGAGCGTGATAGACACATTGAAAATTATTGCGAGTCTATTAGAAGATGTGCAAAGTACGGTGTTAAGTGTGTAACTTATAACTTCATGCCAGTATTTGACTGGACACGTACACAGCTTGATAAGGCAGCAGCCGATGGTTCAACAAGCCTTGTTATGTACTGGGATCAGTTAAAGGGACTTGACCCATTAAAGGATGATATTCATCTTCCAGGTTGGGATTCAAGCTACACACAGGACCAGGTAAGAGAACTTATTAGAGCGTATGGTGAAATCGGAGAAGAAGGACTTTGGGAAAATATTAAGTATTTCCTTGAGAGAGTTATTCCAGTTGCAGAGGAATGCGGCGTAGTTATGGCTCTTCATCCAGATGATCCTCCATATCCAATTTTTGGTCTTCCAAGAGTTATTACTTGCGAAGAAAATATTGATAGATATCTTTCAATCGTTGACAGCCCTTCAAATACACTTTGTTTCTGTACAGGTTCACTTGGCTGCTCACCTAAGAATGATATTCCTAAGTTAGTAAGAAAGTATTCAGAAATGAAGAGAATCGGCTTTATGCATTTAAGAAATGTAAAGATCTTAGAAGATACATCTTTTGAAGAATCTGGACATTTAACAAGAGAAGGTAGCCTTGATATGAATGCTATCGTTAAGGCATTAGTTGAGACAGGATTTGATGGATATTTTAGACCAGATCATGGACGTATGATTTGGGGTGAAACAGGTAAACCAGGCTATGGACTTTTTGATAGAGCCCTTGGTTCAGCATATATTAATGGTTTAATTGAAGCTAATGGTGGCTCAATAGAAAAATAATCGAGTAGTTTTAGAAAGGAAGTATAATTATGAATTTACCTTTAAACATTGATTTTACAGGAAAAACAGTAGTTGTTACAGGTGCCGGCGGAGTTCTTTGCGGTGATATGGCAAGAGCATTTGCACAGGCTGGAGCTAAGGTTGCTTTACTTGACCTTAACGAAGAGGCAGTAGTTAACTTATCAAACAAGTTAAATGAGGAAGGATATAAGACAAAGGGTTATAAGGCAAATGTACTTGAACCAGAAATGTTAGAAGAAGTACATCAGGCAGTTTTAAAGGACTTTGGCCCTTGTGACATTTTAGTAAATGGTGCTGGCGGAAATAATCCAAGAGCAACAACAGATAATGAATATCAGCATGAAGCTAAGGAAGGTCAGAAGACATTCTTTGATCTTGATGCATCAGGAGTAGACTTCGTATTCAAGCTTAATTTCCAGGGAACATTAATCCCAACTCAGATTTTTGCTAAGGATATGGTAGAGAAGAAGTCTGGTAGCATTCTTAACATTTCATCAATGAATGCTTATACTCCACTTACAAAGATCCCTGCATATTCAGGTGCTAAGGCAGCTATTAGTAACTTCACTCAGTGGCTTGCTACACACTTTGCAGGTACAGGAATCCGTTGCAACGCAATTGCTCCAGGTTTCTTAGTATCTAACCAGAACAGAGCTCTTCTTTTCAATGAAGATGGTACTCCAACAGCTCGTTCTGAGAAGATTTTAAAGGGTACACCAATGAACCGTTTCGTAGATAGCGAAGAATTACTTGGTGGTGTATTCTTCCTCTGTGACGATAAGGCAGCTAGCGCTATTACAGGTGTTGTACTTCCTATCGATGCAGGTTTTGCAGCTTATTCTGGTGTTTAATCTTTAAACATCATAATAATATATCTTTAATTTCCTTAAATATAGCTTAAAAAGATACCGTTAGATTTCTAGCGGTATCTTTTTGCTTTTTATTTTAGATTTCATCCTTCTAATTTAATTAACCGTCTTTAAAATGAAGTGATTCTTTTTAAATTCTATAAGCCCGTCTCTTTGCATCCTTCCTAATTCCTTAGACATATTGGTTCTCTCTAAATTAAGATAGTCTGCAAGCTGCTGTCTATTAAAGGGAATATCAAACTCGTTAGAGTGTTTTTGAAGGGACATGGTATTTAGGTAGGACAGAAGCCTCTCCCTAGCACCCTTTTTGGAAATGTGAAAACTACGCTTAGATAGAATCAAATTCTTATGCATAGAAATTCTAAGGGTGTTTTTAATTAGCTTAATCATCCAGCTTGTCATATTAGATTTAGTTAGTATCCCTGACATATCAATAAAAAGTATTGTGGAGTCTGTATTAGCACACACATCTACTAGCATGGTTTCATTAGGGATAAGAGCGTAAGTCTCGGCAAAGATTCCATTTTCACCCACATGACTAAGAATGGTTTTATTGCCCCAAACGTCGTTAGCTTCAATGGTTACGGCGCCCTTTAAAACGATGCCCACTAATTTAGTAGAGTCGCCGGCACACATGATGTATTCGTTTTTTAAATAGTCTTTTTGATAGGCAGTTAGTTCCTTTAAAACTTCCTCCACCTCTTCTTTAGTCATATTCATAAATAGAGTGGTTTTCATAATTTCTTCTATGTTCATAAAGCCTCCTATTCCAATAAATAGTTCCCTATTAATTTAGGGATAAATTTGAGAATTTTTTAAAATGTTGTTTTAGCCACATATTTCTAATTTAAAGTCTACTATAGTGACATAGTAAAAACAAGGAAAAAGAATTTGGAAACTATAAGGAGGTCTATTATGGACAATAATATGTTTTGTTATCAGTGTCAGGAAACAGCATGTGGCACTGGATGTAGAGTATCTGGTGTATGTGGTAAGAAGCCTGAAGTTGCAGCAATGCAGGATTTACTAATATATGTTACTAAGGGAATTTCTAATGTAACAACAAGTCTTAGAAAGGAAGGCAAGGACGTTGATATTGAGGTTAATCACTATATCACTCAGAACCTCTTTGCAACAATTACTAATGCTAACTTTGATAAGGACTCATTAACAGATAGAATTAAGCATACTCTTGAATTAAAGGAAGAGCTTTTAAAGAAGTTAGATAATAAGGAAAATCTTTTCGAGGCCGCTAGATGGAATGGCGAGCCTGAAAGTTACGCTATTAAGGCAGTTACAGTTGGTATCCTTGAAACAAAGGATGAAGATATTAGAAGTATGAGAGAGCTTATTACTTATGGTTTAAAGGGACTTGCAGCTTACCTTAAGCACGCTAATGCACTTTTAAGAGACAATGAGGAGATTGATGCATTTTTACAAAGCGCTCTTGCAAAGACACTTGATGATAGCTTAAGCCTTGAGGATTTAATCGCTTTAAGCATGGAGACAGGTAAGTTTGGTGTTGATGGCATGGCACTTCTTGATGCTGCCCATAACGAAAGATTTGGCGCTCCTGAAATTACAAAGGTTGATTTAGGAGTTCGTAAAAATCCAGCTATTCTTATTTCAGGACATGACTTAAGAGATCTTGAAATGTTACTTGAGCAGACAGCTGGCACAGGAGTTGATGTTTATACTCATTCTGAAATGCTTGCAGGTCAGTATTATCCAGCCTTTAAGAAGTACCCTCACTTTGCCGGTAACTACGGTAATGCATGGTGGAAGCAGAAGGAAGAATTTGAGAAATTTAACGGACCTATCTTAATGACTACAAACTGTATCGTTCCTCCAGCTGAGAGCTATAAGGATAGATTATGGACAACAGGTGCTACAGGTTATCCAGGATGTAAGCACATTCCAGGTGAATACGGCGAGGTTAAGGATTTCTCTGAAATCATTGCTCAGGCTAAGACTTGTCCTGCTCCTACAGAAATCGAGACAGGAACTATCGTTGGTGGATTTGCTCACGAGCAGGTATTTGCCCTTGCAGATAAGATCGTTGAGGCTGTTAAGTCTGGCGCTATTAGAAAGTTCTTAGTTATGGGTGGTTGCGATGGACGTATGAAGTCTAGAAGCTACTACACAGACTTTGCAAATAAGCTCCCTAAGGACGTTGTAATCTTAACTGTAGGTTGTGCTAAGTATAAGTTTAATAAGCTTGATTTAGGCGATATTGGAGGTATTCCACGTCTTCTTGATGCAGGTCAGTGTAACGATTCTTACTCTCTTGCAGTTATTGCCCTTAAGCTTAAGGAAATCTTTGGCCTTGATGACATTAATGACTTACCAATCGTTTATAACATTTCTTGGTACGAGCAGAAGGCAGTTATTGTCTTACTTGCCTTACTTTACCTTGGAGTTAAGAACATTCACTTAGGACCAACACTTCCAGCTTTCCTTTCTGAAAATGTTACTAACTTCCTAGTTGAGAACTTTGGAATTTCAGGAATCACTAACGTAGATGATGACTTAAAGGCATTTTTCGAATAATTAACAATTGAATGCTTGTTAAAAATGCAAACAATTTGCAAAAATGTTGACACCCCTAATTTTCGTGATTATAATACATGAAAGAAACGGGAAAGGGGTAAATTATGTCTAATAAGGAAGATAAAGTTAAGTTAAAAAAGACGCTTATTCGAATTGGGAAAAGTACACTAATATTAGCAGTAGCAGCTTTTGTCTGTTTTAATTTAGTGGACTGTAATTTTACAGGTTCATCAACTGTTAATAGTGTATTAAATGAAAAGACTAATGAAACAACAAGCACTAACCAGTCGGTTAATGATTATTCAAATACAGAAGCTACTACAGAGAATGAATCCACAGTGGATGATAGTAATGGGCCTGTTTCCTCTAATGGAATTGACTATGATTTAACTGAAATGAGCTCAACAATGGTCTATGCCACTGTTTATGAGATGATGGCTTATCCAAGTTTATATGAGGGCAAGACAGTTAAGATGGAAGGTCAGTATTATGCTCTTTATGTAGATGCTGATAATACTTATTATATGTACTGCCTTGTATCAGATGCCTTAGGCTGTTGTACACAAGGTATGGAATTTGTTTGGGGTGATGGAAGTCACGTTTACCCAGATGAGTATCCAGCAGATAAGACAGAGGTTGTGGTAAGCGGAACCTTTAAGACATACACACAGGATGGTAATACTTACTGTTGTATCGACAATGCTACAATGGAAGTTGCTAAGTAAAAAGCTATATAAATCTTAAATACAATAACAAAACTAGCCGAGGTTAATGTGGATGATTCACATTAGCCTCGGCTAAGTCATTTATTATAGGATTATCTGGTTGGTAAAATTTATTCAATACTACATATCGGTAAAATTTATTCGAAAATTAGCACTCGCAGGCAATTACAATTCCATAGCGCTCTGCATAGTAACTTACGAGTCCTCTAGCTGGATAGATGTTAATATCCAAATTAGGGAAAAGATTTTTAAGGGCAGCGCCAAAACCTGAGGCTAGCTCTTCATTTTCCACATGACAAATTCTTACCTTACCGCCAGCAAAGCCTGCCTTTGTCATTTCTTCTATAAGCTTTGAAAATACATTCTTAACGCCTCTAGATTTAGCTATAGGCTCGATTGTACCTTCTTTACTTGCAGTACCAATAATGCTAATGTTAAGCTTTCCAATAAGGGAAGCTACGATTTTATTAACACGACCGTTTTGAGCTAGGTTATGTAGAGATTTGAAAGCGAAGAAAAGGCGAGTTGATGAAAGATAGGCCTTTGTTTCATTTTCAATAAACTCAAAAGACTTACCGGCCTTTTTAAGGTCAATAATCTTCTCTAACATAAGGCGCATCTCAGGGCCTGTACTTAGTGTGTCTACAATTAAAATCTTGCTGTCTGGATGATCCTCAAGATATAAATCTCTTGCAACACAAGCGCTGTTATAAGTGCCTGAAAGACCGCTAGTCATTGTTACAACATAGATTTCATCTCCGCCCTCAAAGGCATTTAACCAGCTCTCTGTTGAAGGACAAGCTGTATAAGATCTGTCCTTGTAGGCAAGAAGATAGTCAAGCATCTCGTGGATGTCTAAATTCTCGTCGTCTAGGTAATCTCTTTCCTCAGTATATATTCTAAGTGAAGCGATATTAATATCGGTATCATTAATTTTTCTAGTATCACATGATGAGTCGGCAATAAACTTGATCATAAACGTACTCCTTTAAGTTAAATCGTCATCTCGTGGTTTTTTAAACCGTATATTATTGTAAATAAAACGACGAGGGTGTACAATTTACAAAATAGCTGTTTTTGTTCATTTAGGGCGATGGAGATTGATTATGGAATTAAAAAACATTAAAATTAACGAGAAATCAGAATTTACGAGAAAATGTATTGGCGAGGCAATAGTGATTTTGCTTAAGTCTACAGACTTTTCTCGTTTGAAAATATCAGACATTGTAAAAAAAGCGGGAGTATCAAGAACCACTTTTTACAAGTATTACACAACACCATATTCAGTACTTAAGGATTATTTAAGCCTAATGGTTTCTGAGTATATTGTTAAAGGCGAGAATTTAGGACAGGATAAGTTTTTTAACTATGATCACATTATCTTTTCCTTTAATTTTTTCGACAGATATGCAGAGTTTTTCTTAACTCTAGCAGATAATAAACTACATTCAGTTTTATTTGAAGGCATTAATGAATTTATGATAAATCATTTAAAGCCAGATAAGAGTATTTCTATGTATAAATTATATTCTTACGCAGGAGCGCTTCTTAATAGTTTCCTAAAGTGGGAGGAAAATGGCAAGAAAGAAAAGGTAGAGGATATTGCCGTTACTCTTGAAGGTTTCATTAGCTAGTTAAATATTTATATTAGTTTGAATGTAAAATTAATATTGACTTTGAATATTTTGACTATATAATAATTAAATGTAGTTATACAATTTGTTTGTTATTTTCTACAAAATATATCTGGCTTGGACTTTATCTAAGCTAGACTAGAATGTAGGGAGAAATATGATGGATATTAATGGTAAGAAACTAGAACATGGAATTATTCAAGGTGGAATGGGCGTTGGTGTGTCCCTTTCTGAGCTTGCAGGTAATGTGGCAAAGGAAGGCTGCATGGGCGTTATTAGCTCGGTAAATATTGGCTATAAGGAGTCTGATTTTTACAAAAATCCTTTAGCGGCTAATCTTAGAGCCCTTAAAAATCACATTAAGAGAGCTAAGGAAATTGCTGGTGGCAAGGGCCTTATTGGGGTCAATATTATGGTGGCTGTAAGTCATTATGAAGAGACAGTTAAGGCCGCAATTGAAGCAGGAGCTGATGCAATTATTTCAGGTGCTGGTCTTCCTCTAAAATTAGCAGGACTAGTTAAGGACAGTAAAACTCTATATGCGCCAATCGTTTCAAGTAAGAGGGCAGCAGCGCTTCTTTTAAAGACCTTTGCAAAGAGAGAAAACTCAGTACCAGATTTTATTGTAATTGAAGGTCATCAGGCCGGAGGACATCTAGGTTTTTCAGCTGATGATTTAGAAAATGATACATGCCAGGACAATCTAACTATCCTAAAGGAAGTCCTTGAGGTCGTTAAGACTTTTGAGGAGCAGTTTAAGAAAAAGATTAGAGTATTCCTTGGCGGTGGCGTATTTACTGGAAAAGATATGGCTGAGGCTATAAAAAACGGAGCTGATGGCGTTCAGATCGGTACAAGATTTATTGCAACAAATGAGTGCGATGCAGCAGATACTTTCAAGGAAGTTTTAGTGGAGGCAAAGGAAGAGGACGTAAAGATTATTAAGAGTCCAGTTGGCATGCCAGCAAGAGCTGTCTACACTCCACTTTTGAAAAAATTGGACATGGGAGATAAATTTTTTGCAAAGAAATGTAATAACTGTTTAACAGCCTGTCCTAAGGGAGATAAGATTCCTTACTGTATCAGCCGTGCCTTGATTTCTGCGGTGGAAGGTAACAAGGAAGAAGGTTTATTTTTCTGTGGTGAAAATGTATCGCGAATCAAGGAAATTGTAAGCGTCCACGATTTAGTAAGCGAGTTGTTAACTGATTGCAAGGCAGAGCTTGCATTTATTAGTATGGATACATTTGTATAAAATAAACGAAAAAGCTCTCAAAAACTTGTATATTATGTGAATATAATGTATCATAGCAATATGATGATTATGTGACAATTAAATACAAACATAAATATAATTCTTTAGCGAAATGGAGAGTGTATTATGAACGCAAGAAAAGAAACAAAAGACTTAGGCAATGGCAAGAAGGTCAAAAGAAGTATAAGTACTACTCTTTTACTTGTTGTTTTGCCGATTGTAACTGTTGGTATTTTAGGAATTATTTTATTCTTAAATAGTCAGGCGTCATCTTCAATGGAAGAATTGTCTAAAAAGGATTTACAGGCAGAAACCGATGCAAATGCTAACATCTTAAGTGCTCCTTTTAGAATGTTAATGTCAAAGTTTGGACAGTATGCAGACACCCTTGAAACGGTGGAGTTTGCTGATCATGACGCAATCAGAGCCTATATTGAACCTTCTGTGAATTATCAACCAGTTAAAAATACTGGTATTTATATAGGTTTCCCAGATGATTCATATATTTATGCAGATGGTAGAGTTATGGATTCTAGTTGGCTCCCTACTCAAAGAGATTGGTATAGCTTTGGTATGGAAAATGATACTTTCGAGGTAACGGAAGCATATCAGCCAACAGATGGTGGACTCTGTGTTACATTTGCAAGAAGAGTAGACTTATACGATGGTACAAAAGCTGTTATGGCGGTGGATGTTTATTTAACAGAACTTGATACAGATGTATCGGCTCTTACACCTATGGATACAGGTAGATCTGCAGTTATTAATGAGACTCAGCTTTTATCTTACGCAGATTCTTCATTAAATGGTTCAACAATTGCATCCGTTGGCAGTGACTATCTAACTAAGATTCAGAAGTACGCTTATAATGACAGCGAAACAGATGTTATTGAATTAGAAAATGATGATGGCGATAATGTATTTTTAGCAAAAGCAACCATTACAGGCTTACCATGGGTTATTGTTTCCGTGGTATCTGAAAAGGATGTTTTATCTAGCTCAGTACATTTTAGAAATATTGCTTTTATCCTTATGGTACTTGTATTAATTATTATTATAGGAATTATTCTTGTTGCTATTCGTTCAATTATTGCTAAACCTGTTGGCCAGCTTTCAGACAGTATTATTGCTGTTTCTAATGGCGATTTCACAACTAAAATGCCAGAAAGCAAGGGCGATGAAATTGGACTTATTAGTATTGAGATGACGAATTATGTAGACAAGATGCGAGATACTATTGGGGACATCATGGGCAGGGCTAATCAACTTCTACAAGAATCTGAAACCTCGAAAGATGCGGCCAATTTCATGTCTAAGGAGTCTAGAGAACAGTCTGTTTCTATGAACCAGATTGAAGAGGCTATGGATGGTATTTCAAGAGCGGTTACTGAACTTGCTCAAAATGCTACAGACCTTGCTCAGTCTATTGCAAATTTAACTGACAACGGTAATGAAACTAACGAAGTTATGTTAAATCTTGTAAAGCAGGCAGATATTGGACATAAGGATATGGTAAATGTTGAGCAGAACATGGAACATATCACTGAGTCTATGGGCGAGATGAATGATGTTGTAAATGTAGTAAAGACCTCTGCTGATAAGATCAATGAAATCGTTCGAATGATTGATTCTATTGCTGAGCAGACAAATTTACTTTCACTTAATGCAAGTATTGAGGCAGCTCGTGCAGGTGAAGCTGGTAAGGGCTTCGCAGTTGTTGCAGGTGAAATTGGTAACCTTGCTTCAAATAGCCAGGATGCAGCCCAGGATATTGCAAAGATTATTACTGAGATTACAGGTGAGGTTGATAAGCTAACTAACAAGTCTCAGAAGAATATGGAAGCTATTGGCGAATCAAGTGATGCCGTTAAGAAGGCAGGAGAGAGTTTCTCAGTTATTATTAGTGAGCTTGATAATGCAGCCAATATCATGCAGTCTATGATTACTCTTATGAATGATGTAAATGATATTGCATCAAATGTTGCTGCTATTTCAGAAGAGCAGTCAGCAAGTTCAGAGGAAGTTGTAGCTACTGTTGAGACCTTAGTTGTATCAGCTAATGACATTGCTGATAGAAGTAAGAGTGTATCTGACTCAGCTAACACAGTATCTGATTCGGCTAAGTCAATTAACAACTTACTTGATCAATTTACCATTGAGTAACATTTTTAAAGCTAAAATAAAAAATTAATGATTAACTTATGAGAGGCAAGTCGGAGAAATCCGGCTTGCTTTATTTTTACCTTTTTTTTACACAAACTAGGAGGCAGATTTTACTAAAGACAAATATAATGACAAAGTCATCGCGAGACAGAGGAAAAAGATCAAAGAAAATGAAGACAAATGGGGAGGCTTAATATGAAGAAGCAGACGATAAAAGCTTTAGCAGTTACATTAGCAGCATGTATTGCAATTGGAAGCTGCGCGGTTGCCTTTGGTAAAAACATAGTTACTAAGGTGGAAAAAGAAGTTAGCGCAGAAGAAATGGTAACAACAAAAACACCTAAATATGTGTTCTTATTTATTGGAGATGGAATGTCATATCCACAGATAGAAACAACTAATTATTATTTATCGGCAGTAAAAAACGGTACTAGCATGGGAGATAAGAAGGAAGGTACAGTTTTAGAAAAGGAATCTGATGAACTTTCTTTCCTTGATTTCCCAGTAGCTGGTAGCGCACAGACTTATGATAGTAGCTCCTTCTGTCCTGATTCAGCATCAACTGCAACATCTATTTCAACAGGACATAAGACATATAGTGGAACAATTAATATGGATGAGGCTGGAAAAGTAAGCTATGAAACAATAACAGAGAAATTAAAGGATCAGCTAGGATATAAAGTTGGTGTTATCTCATCAGTTAATTTAAATCATGCTACACCAGCAGCATTCTATTGTCATCAGCCAAAGAGATCAAATTATTATGACATCGGACTTGAGATGATTGATAGTGATTTTGATTATTTTGCAGGTGGCGGTTTATTAAAGCCTACTGGAGCTAATAAAGACCAGGAAAATCTTTATGATTTAGCAGAAAAGAAAGGCTACACAGTAGTTAATACTCAAGCAGAAGCTCAAAATGTAACAGCGGACACAGGTAAGACAATTATTATTGATGAGCATTTAGCAGATAGCGATGCCATGGAATATGAAATTGATAGACCTGAGGATCATTGGGCTCTAAAGGATTATGTTGCCAAGGGTATTGATTGCCTTTATGAAGGAAATGATAAAGGCTTCTTTATGATGGTAGAAGGCGGCAAAATCGACTGGGCATGTCATGCCAACGATGCAGCATCAACTATGTCTGATACAAAGGCACTATCAGATGCAATTGATGAAGCGGTTGACTTTTATAATGAACATCCAGATGAGACTTTGATTCTTGTTACTGGCGACCATGAAACAGGTGGTTTAACAATTGGTTATGCAGGTACTAACTACGATACATTTTTACAGAATCTTTCAAATCAAAAGATTAGTTTCTCAGCTTTTGATGATAACTATGTATCAAAGTATAAGGAAAATAACACAAGCTTTGATGATGTCATGAAGGACGTTACAGATTTATTCGGACTTGTTCCACAGTCAGTTGCAAGTCAGAACGCTGAGACTGGTGTAACTACTGATAGTGCAGATAGTCATCCAACGGGAGTTACATCAGGTAATCTAGTTTTAACAGATTATGAATTAGAAAAATTAAAAGATGCATATGATAAGACTATGTCAGCAAATGAAGAAGAAAAGCTTAGTCAGGAAGAATATATACTTTATGGTAGTTATGAACCATTAACAGTAACAATTACACATATTCTTAATAATAAGTCAGGTATATCATATTCAAGTTATAGCCATACAGGACTTCCTGTTGGAGTATTCGCTCTTGGTGTTGGACAGGGTGAATTTGAAGGATACTACGATAACACTGAAATTTACAACAAGATGGCAGACTTGTTAAAAGTGGAGTAGTAAATGTATCTTAAGGTTTTAAATGTGTTAAAAAAACTTTGGGGATTACAGTCTTCGGGCTGGAAATCCCTTTTAGTAGCTTTTATTATTTGCCTCATTCTTATAATAATTCCAACAGGATTTGAGGACGCTGTTATATATCAAGGAACAGATAAGGTAAAGGCTGAAGTTGTAGAAGTGGATAATTCAGCAATTAAAGATGCTGGTCTTATAAGAACTGGTGAGCAGATATGTAAGGTCTATTTAAAGGCAGGCAAATTTAAAGGGCAGACTAGGGAAGCCATTAATCTTCTTACAGGTAGCCTAGCTCAGGATAAGGAATTTAAAGTCGGTGATTTAGCTATGGTTGTAGTTAGTAATGATGGTGAAAATGTAAGCTCTATCACTATGATTGATCACTTCCGTATAGGTTGGGAAATAGTGTTATTAGTTATATTTGCATTATTATTAATTCTCTTTTCGGGACCAGTAGGTATAAGGGCTTTGTTCTCCTTTATAATTTCTGTACTTAGCATTTGGAAAATTTTAATTCCTGCATGTCTAAAGGGAATCAATCCGATTCTTGTTGGACTCTTTTTAGTAACATTTTTAACAATAGTTATTATTAGCTTTGTCTATGGAGTTGATAAAAAGAGTTTGGCAGCCATAATGGGAAGTATGTTAGGTGTGATAGTAGCCTGTCTTTTATCGATATTTTTTACACATGTTTTAAAAATTCATGGTGCGATTATGACAGATAGTGAGTCCTTACTTTATTCCGGTTATCAAAATTTGAATTTAACAAATATTTTCATGGCGGGAATATTTATAGGTGCATCAGGGGCAATGATGGATTTATCCGTGGATATTACTAGTGGAATAGCTGAGGTTATAAGAAAAAAACCAGATATAACTAGATGGGAAGCAATGGCAAGTGGCATTCGCATTGGTCAAGCAGCAACAGGCACAATGACTACAACCCTCCTTTTAGCCTATGCCGGCAGTTGTACAAGTCAGTTAATGGTTTTTATGGCGCAGGGAACTCCGATTGTTAATATCCTTAATTATAAATATGTGGCAAGTGAGATTTTACAAACTTTAGTTGGTTCATTTGCTTTAGTAACTGTAGCTCCTTTTACAGCTGTAGTTGCTGGAATTTTATTAGTAAAAAGGGATAGATAAACTAGTTATTTTAATATAAAGAAAATGATAAAAAACAGTATGTGTAATAGTAACGCATACTGTTTTTTATTTGAACGCAGTGCCACTGCGTTCATGAGGAAGTAGCGAAGCGGATTCCGAATGTCCGCTTTACAATATTTTTGCAAAGTCAGAAAGTGTACAAAAGTATCATCGATGATACTATGTTTTAAAAAACTGCGTACTTGTTTATTTTGGCTAGTTTACTATATCATTTAAGTATGGATTATTTTAGTAATTAGATTACAAAATAATAAAGGAGATTAGAATTGAGGTGATTCTGATTCAATGCTTTAGGAAAGAGAGGTGTTCTTTTATTGCATGATATTTGGAACCCATGGCATGGCTGTAGAAAATGTAGTGAGGGCTGTCAAAATTGTTATATGTTTTACAATGATTCTCTTCATGGAAAGAATGGAGCAGATATTTATAGGACAAAGGCTGGATTTAAATATCCATTAAGTAAAGATCGCAATGGTAGATATAAAGTTAAAAGTGGGGAAAAGATTCGTGTTTGTATGAATAGTGATTTCTTTTTAGAAGAAGCTGATATGTGGAGAGATGAAGCTTGGGCAATAATTAGACAAAGACCAGATGTTATATTTTGGCTTCTAACTAAGAGGCCAGAACGAGTTAGCAACTGTCTTCCTTATGATTGGGGTGATGGTTGGGAAAATGTAATGTTTAATGTTAGTTGCGAAAACCAGAAAAGGGCAGATGAGCGAATTCCCATACTTCTTGATTTGCCCTTTAAGCATAAAGGAATTATGTGTGCTCCGTTTATAGGACCGGTTAGTATTAAAAAATACTTGCCAGAAAACCAAATAGAGCAGGTGCTTTGTGATGGAGAAAATTACAATGGCGCCCGTCCCTGTCATTATGAATGGGTAAAGCAACTACATGATGAATGCAAGGAGTATAATGTTGGATTTATATTTTGTAGTATAGGAAGCTGCTTTGTTAAAGATAATAAGATTTATCGTGTTAAAAGTGGCAAAATAAGAAGTGAACAAGCTGCCCTTTCAGGTCTTAGTTTTCCGGGAAAAGCTATTGATTTTAGGTTAACTAATGAATGGGGAATGCCACTTTTTGATGATATGCTCTATAAAGCGTATTATGGTAAAGAATGTGAAAATTGTGGAATGCGATTGGCTTGTAATGGTTGCACCCAGTGTGGAAAATGTGAATAGATATATTGATATTTGAGGTAAAAATACTATTCATCTGCCATAATAATTTTTTATTTCTGGAAGGCTTTTCGATAATTTAATGGTGATAATCCTTTTGCTTCACTGAAAAGCTTCGCGAAATGACCAGACGACACATAACCCACTGCTTTCGCCACTTGAGAAACCGGAAGATTAGTGTAGGCTAGTAGATGTTCAGCATGGTCGATTCTTACCTTTTGTAGATATTCCGCAATCGTCATTCCATAATATGCTTTAAAGGCACTTTTTAATTTAGTTGTTCCCATACAGGCAATTCTTGCTAATGACTCAATGGATATTTTATCCGCATAATGATCATTAATGTAAAGGCCAAGACTGTTTAATAATTCTACATCTGTAGATGAAAGAACAGTTTTTGCTTTTATATTAAGTTTTCTGTGATGCTCAAAGATGAGAGAAAGCGCTTCTCTAGCTTTAGCATCATAGAACAGTACAGTAGCTGATGCAGAGCCTTTGTATTTCCATATGTCCCAAAGGAGTTTCTTCATTTCAGGGAAGTCAGCTGTTTCATCTATACACTTAAAGGCAGTTTCAGGATTCTCATAGGCAGAGCCAAAACTATCTTTAAGAATCTGATGGAAGAAGTCTGGCTGATACTCAATTCCTATAGAACGTATCGGTATATTCCGATGTATAAGAGCATGGAAAGGTTCATTGCCACCCAGAAAACTCTTTATAACTTTACATTTAAGATTACGATAAGGGTTTAGTTCTTCACCAGATATTGATTCGTACCAAGTAATGCTAAGACACTCAGGTACATCCATTTTTAAAACAGTATCTTCTTTAAATGAGAAATCATGTATTTTGATGTTGTATTGTTCAGGGACTTCGTAATACCAGTAGTATCCACTTCCTATTTCAGGTAAAACCTCAAAGCAATCACCTCCACTTGGAAAATTCTTGGGTGCTTTGCATGGGCGAAAACCTGCATTTTGAAATAATTCTTTGTAATATCCGTTATTTTTATTCCTCATATTCATTCCAATCCGACGGATTATTTATGAAATCCGACATTTGATATCGTAGGTAATTGTAACATTCTTTTTATTTGATTACAATACAAGGCGGTACCAAAGTAATTGGAGGATTGATGTTTTATGAGAAATAAAAGGAATCAAAATGGATTTTCTTTATTGATGAAATGGGCGGGTAGAAATAGGTTTTTAATCTATGCTTCCGTCGTTTTGGCACTTTTATCAAGTCTGTGTGGTATTGCGCCATACTATGTGTTTTATAAAGTAATAGATGCCGCCGTTGCAGGCACGCTTGATGTTCATTATGCAGTTCGGTTAGCGATTATTCTTGTTGTATTTGTGGCAATACGTGTAGTTTGTAATGGGGTGGCTGCTTTGCTTTCCCACAAGGGAGCTTATAATTCGCTTTACCTTGTTCGATGCATGGTTTGTGATCATTTGGCTAAATTGCCAATGGGCATTCTGAATGAGCGCAGCTTGGGGGAAATTAAATGCGTCATGAATGAAAGCATCGAAAAGCTAGAGTTATTTTTGGCTCATAATCTACCGGAATTGGTATTGTATTTAAGCGGGCCGGTTGTGATGTTTATATGGTTGTTTACAATCAATCGTATATTGGCTCTTTTAAGCATACTTCCCCTATTCTTTGTCTTTATTGTCATGATGTTTATGTTTAAGAAATTTTTTGCATTTATGGATCGTATCAGCGCATCGTCTGGTACTCTTTCTAGTTCTGTTTCTGAGTATATCAATGGAATGAAACTGATTAAAGCATATAACATGAGTGTCAGTTCTTTTCGAAAATATGCGAATGCAATTGAAGATCAATTTTCAATGTGGAGTCTTATTTCTAAAGCTACAGCACCACTTTATGCCGCATATGTTATTTTGTTAGAATGTGGAATATTATTCTTGGTTCCGGCTGGTGGTTGGTTATATGTGCACGGACATGTTAGTGCCGGAATTCTTCTTTTATTTGCCTTTATCGGCACACAATATCTTACAGAAATACGTCCACTTCAGGAACTTTCCAATAACTTATCCTTTGCTTTAAATGGTGTTAATCAGGTTAGGGACATATTAGAACTTCCCACTTTTGAAGGAACTAAAGAATTTCCTGAAAATCATGACATCTCGATTGAAAATGTGCGTTTTTCTTACGATGGCAAGGTAAATGTTTTGGAAGATGTGAACTTTACAATTAAGGAGAATGAGCAGATTGCCGTTGTGGGAGCTTCCGGAGGAGGAAAAACAACGCTGATACAACTTATTGCCCGTTTCTACGATGTGAGTGAGGGAGCCATAAAAATAGGTGGTATTAATGTGAAAGATATAAGATATGAGGAACTATTGCAAAATATTTCTGTTATATTTCAAAATGCTTTTTTAACAAGAGGCAGTTTGTATGAAAATATAGCAATGGGCAAAAATGCCACTCTTGAAGAAGTCAGAAATGCAGCAAAATTAGCTCAAATTGATGACTTCATTATGAGTCTTCCTGACAAATATGATACTTCGGTAGGTAATTTTGGTGGTAGATTTTCAGGCGGTCAGAAGCAAAGAATCTGTATTGCGCGAGCAATCTTAAAGAATGCACCTATCCTCATATTGGATGAAGCAACGAGCGCTGCTGATCCTGAAAATCAGGTTGAAATTGATAAGGCCATAGTCAATCTCTGTGAAGGTAAGACGGTCATCATAGTGGCTCATAGACTTGGTATCACGACACTATGTAATCGTGTTGCAGTGGTGGAAAAGCACACCGTTAGTGACGTATTGCCGCTTGAGGAACTCCTTTCTAAAAATGCTTATTTTGCTAAGAGTTGGCAGGATTACAATGCTGCAAGAACAATGAAATATAGCGCTAAAAGAGGTGATTTTTATGAGCAATAAATTATTTAAACCTACGAAAAGATTACAACTATCAATTACAGGTGTCGTTTTAGAAGGTATTATATCCGGTTGCAATTTCATGGTTCTATTTAAGGTTTTAGAGCTTATTTTTGGGAAAACAATTTTCTTTGGAGATATTTTGAGAGCAACAGGATGTCTCGGCATTATATTTGTATTACGCCTAATTCTTTATTCGGTTTCCTATACGGAAAGTCAAATTGGTGGAGCGGGAGTTTCTGAAAATTTACGCGTAGGTATCGGTGATAAATTGCGAAGAATTCCACTTGGCAATTTTACAAAAAAAAGAATGGGCTATTACATGAATGCAGCTACGAATGAAGTTGCTGATTATGAACAGATTTTAACACATAAACTTGCGGACATAATTAAATTCTGTGTACTCATTGTCGTTTTAGCTCTTTATGTTTCATTAAAAAATATGTATATCGGTTTCATCATGTTTGCATCATTACTGCTTTTAATTCCTGCTTTAAAGCTGTCATTTCATCTGGTCAATAAATATGGAACAACCAAAAATCTTGCCAGAGAAGAAACTGTCAGCGCCATTAGTGAATACCTTTTAGGAAGCCAGACACTAAGATCTTATGGTATGGCCGGGAAGAAAAATATTGCTTTGCGAAATACTATGAAGGAGTTTTCGAATGTAAGCTATCAATATGAACGTGCCTTGATTCCTGTTGGATTTGCTTTCATGTTTTGTGTATATGTGGGTGCTGCGGCTTCAATTTATATTGCCGTTAATGCTATGGTGCTGCAAGAATTAAGCGCAGCAGAATTAATCGTAATTATAATGCTATCCTTATTTTCCTGCAAAGTGGAAGCGTCTTTATACGTAAGTATCGTAGCATATCGAAATCTTCTTATATCAAAATCGAAAATAGCAAAATTATTTGATGAGAAAGAGGAAGAAAAAGGATCCGGAAGTTATGCACCTGAGACCTTTAAAATTAGTTTTGAAAATGTAAACTTTTCCTATGTAAAGGGGGAAAGAGTACTTACGAATCTAAGCTTTGAAATACCTGAGAATAAAATTACAGCAATCGTTGGAGAATCGGGTTCTGGAAAGACGACTATTTTTAATTTGCTGTCTAAATATTACGAAGCAGATTCTGGCACAATACTGATTGACCATGAGGATATCTCTAAAGCTGATGTAGAAACCGTATTATCAAATATAAGTCTCGTTGATCAGGATGTATTTTTATTTAATGACACGATTAGGAACAATTTACGTTTTGCAGCTCCAACAGCCACTGATGAGGAGATTATCAATGCATGCCAAAAAGCCAATTGCAATTTTATTGAGTACCTACCTGAAGGAATAAATACAGTGGTTGGAGAAAATGGCAATAAATTATCCGGAGGTGAAAGACAAAGACTTTCTATTGCTCGAGCCATCCTAAGAAACAGTAATATTGTTCTTTTAGATGAAGCCACAGCGTCACTTGATATTGAAAATGAATTGCTCGTTAAAAAGGCTGTACAGCATTTGTTGGAGTTAGGTAAAACAGTCGTTATGATTGCACACACATTGCCTATTGTTCAATCAGCTGATCAGATTTTGGTAATTGATCATGGAACAGTTATTGAATATGGTAGCCATGAAGAATTATTAGTAAAAAATGGAAAGTATACGGCCATGTGGAATGCATCAAAACTTACGAAATAATTCAAGATGGACGAACAAAAGTAAAAATTAGACGAACATGATAGAAATGGATTGTTTAATTCGTATAAACATGATAAAAAGTTAGTTGCGGCTAACAGAAGCTGCTATATGAGATAAAGAGAGGTAAACTAAAATGAATAAAAAAGGTGATAAATTAAATGCGAGAGATTTCATAATCACAGGAATATTCTCTGTATTATTTCTTATGGCTGTTATGATTGGAGGAGGTCCATTTGCTGCTATACCTTCATTAACATTCTATTTTCCTATTGGAGCGGCAGTTCTGGCAGGACCAATCTTCATGTTATTTATAGCTAAAGTTCCTAAGCGTGGTGCATTGGCAATTGTTGGTGTTGTTGAATGCATTTTAGGTACTCTTACCGGCATGCATTGGGGGTTAAATTTTGGAATCTTAATATGCAGTATTATTGCTGCAGTTATTGCAGGCTTTGAAAACTTCAAAAATCAGAAATTAAATTTAGTTGCCTATATTGTTTACTGTATTGGCGCTATGGGCACTTATTTTGTATTCTACTTTAATCGTGAATCATGGATTTCCTTCATGTTACAAAAAGGAACGGAACAATCTTATATTGATGTAATGAGTTCTGTTGCGACAGGTAAAATGATGCTCATTATGATTGTTGGTACAATCATTGTTGCTAGCTTAAGTGGTTTATTAGGTCTGCGATTAATGCGTAAGCAATTTGTGAAAGCAGGTATTGTGGAATGATACGAATTGACCCGCGAACAAAGATGATTTTAATAGCAATTACCCTTTTATTTAGTATGCTCATACCAACGGGTATTTATACTTGTTTGTGGATTTTATTGATTGCCATCTTAGGCATATTACTAGGACGATGGCAAAAGACTGTTAGAACTGTAATTGTATTTGCGGTTCTTTGGTTTATCAGTTTGTACTTTTTATCACTTTTCAGTGGAACTGCCTATATAAGTTTGATGGTATGGCTGGGGCTGGTATTTAAATGCTATCCATGCTGTATGATGGCCGGTGTTGTTATCGGAACCACGCAAATGGGAGAATTTATGGCTGCCATGTCTAAATGGAGGATTCCACGAAGTGTTGTCATTCCGTTAGCGATTATCTTTAGATATATACCAACGCTAAAAGAGGATTGGAGCCATATACGTGATGCTATGGCCTTTAGGGGAATTAGTTTTTCACCCTTATGTTTCCTTAAGAATCCGGGGACTGTCATTGATGCTTTATATTTGCCAGTTTTAGTTACTGCATGTAAAAGTGCTGATGAATTATCTTCCTCTGCTATCACAAGAGGAATTGAAAATCCTGGTAAAAGAACAAGTCGACTTCATATTAAGTTTGGAATGGCTGATGGTGTTTTGTTGCTGGTATTTTTGCTGGCATTTGTATGTATACTGGCAATTAATAAAGGGGGAAGCGTATGAATATAGAATTTAAAAATGTAAGTTTCGCCTATCCTGGAAAAGAGAACGGTGCACTTGAAGATGTTAATTTCCAAATTAAGCAGGGAGAATTTGTCCTACTTGTTGGTGAATCCGGTTGTGGGAAAACAACAATTACCAGAATCTTAAATGGTTTAATTCCCAGTTTCTATGGTGGTAATTTAAAAGGAAATGTACTTTTAGATGGCAAAGATATTCGTGAGTATAAAAGCTATGAGCTATCCTCTTTGGTTGGTAGTGTATTTCAAAATCCAAGAACGCAATTCTTTAATGCGGATACTGATGGTGAAATTGTCTTTGGCCTGGAAAATGCGGGTATACAACGAGATGTAATTAAAGCTGAACTAGACCGGGTGACAAGCGAGTTACATTTAGAGCAATTAAGAAATAGAAATATCTTTAAATTATCTGGAGGTGAAAAACAAAAAATAGCCTTCGCTAGTGTATATGCAACGAATCCAAAAATATACTTGATGGATGAACCATCCGCGAACCTTGATACCCAAGGCATTGGTGAAATTAAACAATGCCTAGAGAAAATAAAAAGAGAAGGCGGGACGGTAATCGTTGCTGAACATCGTTTATATTATCTAACATCTTTAATTGATCGCGTGATTTACTTGGAAAATGGGAAAATAAAACAAGAAATAGATGGGGATACATTTCGAACCATGGATCTGAATACTTTAAATGCAATGGGACTAAGGACCAACAAGTATGAATTGCCATGTTATGAATATAAAAAATGCGATTATAAACAGCAGGAAACAAAATGTATCAATGATTGTTTGAGCCTGAAAGGTTTATCGGTAGAACTTAACAAACATAAAGTTTTGAATTCGCTTAATAAAGACTTTTATCCGAATCAAATATATTGTGTTGTAGGGAACAATGGGGCGGGTAAAAGCACTCTTCTGCGTGCTATTTGCGGTTTAATTAAGCCAAGTCAAGGGGCAATCAGTTTATATGGGAAAACAGTATCTGGTAAAGAACGGATGCAGAAATCTTTTATTGTAATGCAAGATGTTAATTATCAATTATTTGCGGATTCTCTATTAAATGAATGCCTTATTGGTGCCAAAGAGGATTCATTAGCATTGGCCGAAAAGACACTTGATGAAATGAACCTTCTACAATACAAAGATTGTCATCCAAATACACTTTCAGGAGGTCAAAAACAACGACTTGCAATTGCTGTAAGTCTAATGATGGATAAAGAGATCCTTCTTTTTGATGAACCTACCAGTGGGCTGGATTACAAAAATATGCGATTATGTGCAAACATTTTAAAGAAGTTAGCTAATAAAGGGAAGATAATTATTGTAGTGACGCATGATGAAGAATTAATCAGTCAATGCTGTGATGAAATATTTAAATTAGAAAATAATTAATTATTACTATGCCTGAATTATAATTTTACGAACAAAGCACTTTTATATCTGAAAATGCTTTTTATAGAAGAATTACACAAAGGAAATTGTTCATGAAATAAAGAATTATCCGGTGATGTGTGGAAATGTATCCATGCGTTACCGGATTTTTTGGTTATGTCCTTATCGATTGTGTTGTATTTGCACAATTATGAATTTGTGTGTTTTTTACTTACTATTTACTTGGGATAGATAACAGATTTTACATGTGACAAGTATTCTAACCATGGTGAAACTGTTATTTGTATGATATCGGTAACGCATCTAGAGCACTTAAAGACGAAGAAAGCGCTGATGGATGTGTAGAAAATGTTATAGCTATTGATGTTATCGCCGTTATCACAGATAAAAATAGCAGCGTATCTGATATTACATCTGAAAACCTTGCGAGAGTATACAGAGGAGAAATTACAAATTGGAGTGAACTCGGTGTAGAGGATCAGCCAATCGTAGTCATTGGTAGAGAGGATGGTTCCGGCACAAGAGATGCATTCGAAGAATTAATGTATGTAGAAGATGTGCTGTAGATTGACACGGACTGGTGGGGTGTTATTTGTTTGAACTCATAATTTTTATCGTAGATTGTGCCGACAGTGTCGGAACAATTATAAAGAGTAGATTACGAAAATGGTAAGCTATCACATTGAAGGTGTTCGCATCATAGAATATAATAAAATAATGAGTTTTTATTTTGCTTATGATAAATGTACCAAGGCTTAACGCCTAAACATGTTTTTATCGCCTAAAATAAGTAAGAAAATAGGCGAATAATCGCCTAAAGTGTTGATTATCGCCTAATATATGATATAATTTAGGCGAAAAGGAGAAACGCTATGCGAGAATTTAATTACAGTAAGTATAAAGATTACAAATGGGATAGTGAAATATTAGGTTTAGTCTCAGGTATACATGAATATAGAGGAAAGCAAGAGTTGTATTTAACTCAGAAACCAGCTGTTTTAGATAAGTTAGTTGAAGTGGCTAAGGTTCAAAGCACTGAGAGTTCAAATGCGATTGAAGGAATTTTTACTTCAAATACAAGATTGAATCAATTGATGCAGTCAAAAACTACACCAAGGAATCGTGATGAAGAGGAGATTGCTGGCTATCGATTTGTATTGGATATGATTCATGAAAGTTATGAGTATATTCCAATTTCTTCAAATTATATTCTTCAGTTACACCAGAATCTTTATCGTTTTACCAACAGAAGTATAGGCGGTCATTTTAAAAACAGTGATAACCACATTGTTGCTAGGGATGAAAATGGCGTTGAACATATTATATTTGAACCACTTAGTCCCTTAGAGACACCTATTGCTATTGATAGAATATGTGAAGAGTTTAATAGAGTGTCTGCTACCGAAGAAGTAGATACATTACTTTTAATACCAATATTCATTCATGATTTTCTATGTGTGCATCCTTTTAATGATGGCAATGGTCGAATGAGTAGATTGTTGACAACATTGCTACTCTATAGAGCTGGTTATGTTGTGGGTAGATATGTATCTTTGGAAAAAAAGATAGCTGACTTAAAAGATTTGTATTATGACTCGCTTAACATGAGCCAAAATGGTTGGCATGAAGGAGAAGATGATCCGACTCCTTTTATCAAGTATATACTAAAGACCATAATTGCAGCTTATAAAGATTTTGAGGAGCGAATTGAAATTATTGATATAAAGGAACCTGCAATTGAACAGGTAAGAGCTGCCGTTTATAAGAAAATAGGCAAGTTTACAAAAAGCGAAATAATGGAAATGTGCCCAAAGCTAGGGCGTGCATCGGTGGAAAACTCGTTAACAGCACTTGTAAATGAGGATGTGCTTGAACGTCGAGGACGTGGCAGGGGCACTTATTACGTAAGAAAAGATGCACTTGTTTGATTATATTTTATACCTTTTAAAATGAGTCGTGTACCGTAATAACAATATGTTAAAGATGACCATCTCGGTCGGTACATGAACCGAAACTAAATATTTGATTTAGGACACTTATCCTTAAGTGGCCTTGACTACTATAAAACGAACCCGTCCGGGAATGTCAATGACAGAGATAACTATTCTGGTGATTGATGTTCTTGGGCGGGTTTGTTATTTATTATTAATTATCATTTTGTAAAGAGATAAACACTAAATATAGCATTAATCATTATAATAGCTGTAAAATCCACTATAAACACTTGACAAAGTGATAATTTAATGATATTTTATTATTGTAGTAATTAGGTATGCTGATTTTAGGAGGAAAAGCAATGGCGAGAAGTATGACGTATAGGATTAAGGAAATGTTAAACCAAAAGGGAATATCTCAAAAAGAATTATCTGAGATGACTGGAATAACAGAGTCGGCAATTTCTCACTATGTAAAAGGAGATAGGGTGCCAAGAGGAGCAAACCTTGTAAAAATCGCAAAAGCATTAGGAACCACTACGGATGATTTGTTGAGTGGGGATCGTGAGATGGATAAAGAGAGCGATCTTGTATTTGCTAAGGCTCTTATAGCTCGTAACGCTTCGGAAATGTCTATGGAGGAGAAAATGGAATTTGTGAGGCTACTTATGGATAAAGGGGGGAATGAATGAGACTGAGTGATGATACTTACGAAGAAATCAAGCAAGCAGTTGCAGACATGTTTGTTGATTATGATATAAAAGGCGTTCCTCTTAGTTCTTTTGAGGTTGCTATAAAAATCGGAATGACGATTATCCCTTATTCTGCGTTAGACTCAGCTATGTGGCTAAAGGCTGTTGGATACAGTGAAGATGGTTATTCTGTAGAAACAAATGAGGGCGAGTGGATAATCTATTATAATGACGAGAATAAGGATTACAGCCGAATTAATCAAACTATCATGCATGAAATTGGTCACTATATTTTAGGACATACACAAGAAGGTGAGATTGAAGAGGCTGAGGCAAAGTTTTTTGCTAAATATGCATTGGCTTCCCCTCCGTTGATTCACAATATGAAAAAAGGACAAACAACGGAAAATGTCATGGAAGCGTTTGATATTGGTTATATGGCAGCGTGTTATGCGCTGCAATATTATAGAAAATGGATTAAGTATGGCAAAACTGATTACGTTGATTATGAAATTAAAATCATGGATCAGTTAGAAATAGAAATTGCCTAAAGAAAGGAGATTGTGCCTATGGACAGAGACAGACAATTGAATAAAGAAAAACGCCCTTAAATTGTTGGCGCAATTTAAAGAGCGTTCTCTCGAAGGACATGCTAAACACGTCCAAAACTTTGTTTATATAGTTTAGCATATTCTTTCCGGGAGCACAAGAGTAACTTTTGTTTAAGATTTAGGGCATATTGTGCCCGGAAAGGAGTTTTCTTATGAAGAAAACTATTTTAGATGACGGTTCATATCCATACTTAACAGAAGGTGCTGAACTTGTCGGAAAGCCAGGAATTCCTGCACTTTTAGATGTTGATAATACGCAGGTTCCAAAAGCTATGTTGCCTTTTGAAAAGATTAAGAAGGCAGAGAATAAACGACAGTATGTGCATTTTTATATGCATGATAAGTATTTTGCAAAAGTACTTATTGCAACTGATAAATATGTAGATTTATTGAAGCAGTTTGATGGAGTGATAACTCCAGATTGTACGATGCTGGTGGGACAAGCTCCTTGCATTCAGCAGACAAATACATATTTTAACAGAGCGATAGGCTTTTATTTGCAGAAACAGGGAATACCGGTTATACCTAATATTAGATGGAGTGATGAATCCAGCTTTGACTATTGTTTTCTAGGTGTGCCAAAACATAGGATTGTATGTGTGAGCACTCATGGATGTATTCGCTCTAAGCGTGATCGAGAACTTTGGCGTGTAGGAACGGAAGAAATGCTACGGGTTCTTGAACCTACGGATGTTTTGGTTCACGGATATATGCCAGAAGATGTTTTTGGTAGATTCTATGATTACGCAAACTTTCATAGATATCCTTCTCTTTTTGAGCAGACACATAAGAAAGAGGAGGGCGAGTGATGGGACATGGCTACAAAGGTGATACCGGACACCACCATTCAATAACAGAAAACCTTTCTTCTCTTACATCAAGTTACGATTATTATAATGGATATTTTGGTAAAAAAGGGCAAGGAAGAGACTATGTTAGAAACATAACCAGTGCTGATCCGGTAAAAATAGCACAGGATTTTTATGATAAGGCTGCACATGGAGGCATAGAACTACCGATGTCGAATGGAAAAGGTCATTATACGAAAATGAAAGATGGCTCAATCCTTTCGTATCGTGAGGTCTCGTCTAGTGATGGTACGCCAGCAGTAGAGATTAATATTAAAAAAAGTACCAATCACGGTGGTATTAAGTATCAAAAAATACATTTTGTGAAAGGACGGTAATTAGCGATGAAATCTATAGATATGAGATTTGATTCCAATTTAATAAAGAGCTGGATTGGAAAGTCGTTTGTTAAGTATAAGTGCGATGCCTTTGAGTATACCAATAGTGTGACACAAATAGTTGGATTGTATATTGGCGATGAAGTGTATGCATTTACCAATGTGCAGGAGGCAGTCGATTATTTCGGCGCAACAGATGATATGGCAGTAGCTAAATTATCAGTTACAGCGGATTCAATGATAAAGTCAGCATTCAAGGATGTTGAGATGATATCTACGCCAGTAGGTGAAGAGATTACTTCGGTAAAGATTGTTAATGAGCAACAGACTATGGCGATTAACGGTGAACCGGCATATGAGGTTTGGCTTACGAGAGCAATTATTTTCGAAGTAGGGGGCCGTGAGATATCTTTTGAGAAGGATACAATTCCGTTTTCCGAGGAAATAACAATTCAGAGAGGATATGATTTGATTGATAAAATCTCTGGTAATGATGATTTTTTGGAAGCGTGGGACGAAGAGTATTCACCAGCGTATAAAAGAGAAGTGGTTGTAGTAAAATGATAAAGGAAAGAGAATTTCGATATAACGGATTGACGATGGACGAGGTGATCAATTATTTGGCAGATAAAGAAATCCTTGTAAACACAGGGTTTTAGCACTATTTTGACTTTATTTTACACCTTGTTTAAACCTTTTGAAAAAGTAGTGTATCGTAATAACAATAGTTTTTAGGATGGCTATCTCGGCCGGTACATGAACCGAAACTAAATAGAAGATGACATAGGCTAGTACCCTGGGAGAGCCCAGAAGGCACTGGCCTATTATTGTATCTTATTAGCCAAAAATGAAATAATATTGAAAATGGTTAATAGAATATAATTATACATACAGGTTCTAGGCGAGGTTGTTATGATGCAATATACGATGATGCTGATTTTCTGATATAATGTGATTTGATGAGATATAATTTGGGGGGGTGAAATAAATGTATGCGATTATTAGACAAGGGAATGGAAAATTTTATACAACAATGGTATTTGGTTATTATGACTACCCTAAAAATAAATGGGACTATAAGCATAGATATTGTGTGGTGCTAAATGAAGAAAAGAACAGTTTAATTTTGCAACCAATGTTTGCAGAGAAAGAGTTGGCTTCAACGGTTATTTTTACAGATAATGATGAATCAAATTGGAAAAAGATTAATGATAACATTATGTCTGTATTTTTTTTGCCAACAGAAGAACTATATAATTGGGTTTTAGATCAAAAGGTCCCAGATGATTTGCTGCAGAAATGCATAGCTATGGATGCTGAATATGATTATAATCCGTATCCATATATATTAAATGAAAAAGATGTGCATGACTTATTTTGGGCAGTTGGTGGATTTCACGACGGAATGATTTCAGAAATAAAACAAACAGGTGATGTTTTATATGTTGCAATGACAGACATATGGGGATGTAATTTAGAGATGTGGTTTGAAGGTGATATTGAGTATGATATATCGAGTAGAAATCCTGAGTTGTATGACCCATATTGGGGTGGCGGAACTATCTTTTTTCACGAAGACTATATTTATCTTGTAGATGATGAATATGCCACAATAGAAAATGTCACAAATGGCTGGTGTTGGTTTAAAGCAAGAAAAATGAAGTATCATCTTATACCGGTATGATTTCATAGGAAGTATTGTTGAAGGGATACAGCTTGTGATTATATCGGGCGTGTGGTCACAAATTGTCAAAATAATTGATGTTGTAAAATCTGAAAAATTAGGGTGATTTTTTCATTTATCCAGTGCATAAAATCATCCTAAATGGATATGGAAAGATGCAAAACAGGACATTCAGGGGATAAAACAGGATATTGAAGACTCGAAACAGGACATTCAGGAGATGAAATATGTCGCTCGGGCTTATGGGTGGGGAGTTATTTTGTTGAAAAAATAGGCTTTTTCGCTTATCATTAAAATGCATGCTGATTCGGTTACCAACATTAAAATGTCAGGCTACCAAGGGTAGCACTTTTTAAAGGAGGTAGATGATTATGAATCATTATGAAGAAGGCATTGATGCAATGTGGGAAGAGGTTGAAGGCAAAAAGCCTGAACCTGTTCACATTCCATCTGACGAAGAAAGATGGAAGAAATTTGTAGAGGAGTATAGTCACAGTGGTTATCTTGTTCAGTCAGAGTTTGGTGCTATTGATACCACAGACGACGCAATGAAAGATGTGGTCGGTGGAGAAGACTTGTCTTACGAGGAATATCTACAGGCGGTGTTTAATTCCAGAAACATCAGAAGGCATTGCTTTGAGTATTGCTATTACAGTAATGCGTGGTGTGAATTCAAAGGTCAAATAGAGCGTTATAATAAGAAAAAAGGAAAAGTAATGTTCAAGCGTATTTATATATCTGGTGGACTAATGGATGGAGATTGCTACGAGGGTAAGGAAGACCATGTTTGGATGGATATTGAACCCTTTGAAGAATATCAAGAGGGAGATTGTTTATCCTTTGGAGGCGAGATTTATCGTTATCTGAAAACAAGGCATGGTAAGCAGATTTCATTTGGAATCAGAAAACCGTATGATATTTCGAAGGTTGAAGCTTATGAGTTACCAAATGATGATGATATGCTTATGCAAGCAGTAGACCAGATGATTTGTGAGGTTTGCATGTTTAATGAGCATTGCTACATGGGAATGTGTATTGCAAACAATGAATGGCGAGATGAAATGAGAAAAACTATATTTAATGCTGCAAAAGGAAATGTATAGATGTTCTTTATGTTCTATAGTGGCGGGCAGCAGATGATGTTGTCTGCCTTTTTTTGAAAGGAGTACATTGTTATGAGTAGAGTTACAAAACCTGGAAACAAATATATGAATGCTACAAAATATGATAGTGCAGTCACAGGACCATCAAAGAAGGTTAGAATTCATTGCGAAGGAGAAGATTATCATAAAGCGAAAACAATAGCACAATGGTTGTTTGTAAAATATGATATGTCTTATAAGACATATAGAAATAAATCAAAAAATAGAAGAGATGAGATGAGAGCGGAATTCGAGGCAGATACTGGTGTAAGTTTAAAGAAACGAGAAGCAGAGAGAATTCAAAGACATCTGAACAATCTTGACTTTGATGATAACTGGGATTCTGAATATGAAAATGCCATGGAATTATTGGAATCTATTGGAGTGCCGTTCTCACCAGATGGAACACCACTTGGTATTGGTTGGGATGATTAAAAATCCTTAGTAGTAACATGCGTTGGTTCGCTCTGATTTGCCCCTTTCACGCATTTCAGAGCAAATCACAAGATTTCCGAAAACCATTGCAAAACTGGGCATTTCAGGGCAAAAAGGAGTAAATCAAAACTATGACAAAAATACTATTCATCTGCCACGGCAACATCTGCCGTTCACCAATGGCAGAATTTATTTTAAAAGATATGGTAGAAAAGCAGGGAAGGGTTGATGAATTTTACATAGAATCAGCAGCTACCTCAACAGAAGAAATTTGGCGTGGAGTAGGAAATCCCGTTTATCCACCAGCAAGAGAAATACTTGCAAGTCATGGAATTTCTTGCAAAGGGAAAAGAGCTAGACAAGTTAAGTATGAGGATTATGACAAGTTTGATTTGCTTATTGCTATGGATGCCAATAATTTAAGAAATATGAGGAAACTAATTCCTGAAGATACAAAGGGAAAGGTTCATTTAATGATGGAGTATGCAGGTCAGAAAAGAGACGTTGCAGACCCATGGTACACAGGAAACTTTCAAAAAACATGGGATGATATTTATCTGGCCTGTGGGAAACTTTTGGAAAATTTATAAATTCTTTAGAGATTAATTAAATATATGTTTTGTAATTTTCGTGAAAGCACTGTATAATTGAGGGGTTGCTCTTAGAGACACGTGCAAATGAAAGTGAAATAGACCTAGACTGATCGAGCATAAAGAGAGCTGATCAGTCTTTTTTTAGAAAGAGAGAAAGTATTGAAATTTAAAGAATTTGGAATTAAGAAAGATATTTTAAATGCCATCAGAAAAGCAGGTTATGAAGAGGCCACTCCGATTCAGGAGCAGTCTATCCCTGTAATTATGGAAGGTAGAGATGTAATAGGATTAGCACAGACAGGTACAGGAAAAACCGCTGCATTTGCCTTACCAATCCTTAATTCTATCGAATTTAGAAAAAGAGCAAGAGTTAGAGCACTTATTCTCACACCAACAAGAGAGTTAGCAATTCAGACTTTTGAGAATTTTAAAAAGTACGGAAGATACATGGATTTAAAGACTGTATGTCTTTATGGTGGTGCCAAAAAAGGAAATCAGTTATCCCAGTTAAAGCGTGGAGCAGACATTATTGTTGCTACACCAGGTCGTTTAATTGACCTTTATAACGAAGGAGTGCTAGATTTTAAATCCGTAGATTATTTCGTTCTAGATGAAGCAGATAGAATGCTTGATATGGGCTTTGTGCCAGATGTTAGAAAGATTAATTCCCTCTTGCCTGAGTGGAGACAGATGATTATGTTTTCTGCCACAATGGACAAGGCTGTGGAAGATTTAGCTAATCAGATGCTTAAAGATCCAGTTCGTATTCAGGTTGCAGCACAAAACGATGCAGCTGAAACAGTTGACCAGCGCTTAATCTACACAAAGGGCGAGCTTAAAGATACAATCATTATTCAGTTCTTGCAAAATGAAATCAAGAACCCGGAAAATCTTTCGCTACCACGTAAAGATAGAAAGAACGCTATTGTATTTACTAGAACTAAGAAGGGTGCTGACAGACTTCACAAGGCCTTAGTTAAGGCAGGATTACTTGCAGTATCAATTCACGGAGATAAGACTCAGGGTCAAAGAAAAGATGCCCTTGATAGATTCCGTTCAGGTCAGGTTCAGATTCTTGTGGCTACAGATGTTGCAGCAAGAGGACTTGATATCCCTAAGTTAAATTATGTATTTAACTATGATTTACCTGAAGAGTCCGACAATTACGTTCATAGAATTGGTAGAACAGGACGTGCCGGCGAGTCAGGAATTGCCTACACACTTTGCTGTGAGGATGAGTTACATTTGCTTTATGAAATTGAAAAGCTTATGGGCAAGGAAATTCCAGAGGCAAGCACAGAATGGTCCCTTGAATTAGACAGAACAAAGTTTAAGCGCCACAATAAGCGTAACAATTATAGAAGAAACTTTGCTAGAAGAAGCTACGGCGATAACAAGAATAGACCTAGAAGAAACGACAAGCACAGAGATAACCGTAATAATGATAATCACAGAGCTAATCGTCACAATGACAATAATAGAGATAATAAGCATAGTCGCAATCATAGAGACAATAGAGACAACAGAAATAAAAATAATTAAATAAAGCTAGAGGAGTCATCATGAACAAGCTTAAAAGTTTTAAGATTTTACCAAACTACAATTCTGTAGGAGAGTGCGTTAAAGACTTAATTTACATGGCTTTCGCCACATTTATTATAGCCTTTGCAGTTTATTTTTTTATGGAGCCATCTAACACAGCAATTTCAAGTGTTTCGGCCTTAGCTATTGTTTTGGCAAATGTATTGCCACTTACAGTTTCGCAATTAACCTTTATTATGAACATCCTTTTATTAATAGTAGGTTTTGCCCTTTTTGGTTCAGAATTTGGCTTTAAGACAATTTATACATCTCTTTTGCTCCCAGTATTTTTAGGAGTTTTTGAAAATGTATATCCTAACAACCTATCGCTTACAAACGATGCATTTCTAGACGTTATACTTTATGTATGTCTAGTAAGCCTTGGATGCGCCTTATTATTTAATGATAATGCAAGTTCAGGAGGAATGGATATTGTTGCTAAGGTACTTAATAAATATTTCCATTTAGAGCTTGGTCAGGGAATGGCCCTTGCAGGAATTTTAATTGCCTGCTCGACTATATTTTTCTATGATGCAAAGTCAGTGATTTTATCACTCTTTGGAACTTACATCAATGGTATTGTCCTAGACCATTTCATCTTTGGACAAAACATTAAGAAGAGAGTTTGTATCATTACAGAAAAAGAAGAACTTATTAGAAACTACATTTTACATGAATTACACAGTGGCGCTACAATCTATCAGGCAATCGGCGCCTATGATATGGTAGCAAGACAAGAAATTATTTGTATTGTTACAAAGCAGGAATATCAAAAGCTTATGCGTTATGTTGAGGAAGTTGATCCTAAGGCTTTTGTAACAGTTTATACAGTTTCAGAGATTAGATATATTCCAAAACTAATCAAAGATAAGCCACTACATGCGAAAGATAAGATCGCGTAAACTAAATTTAATAGAGCAATTTATATTGACCTCCAAATAAATTTTTAAAAAATTTTTATTTGGGGGTTAATTTTTTTATATTAGTTCCGATAAAGAAAATACAAGGAAGAATTGGAGGTTTTAAAAATGGGATTATTTAAGATTCTTAGCGAAGATTATAATTACTACGAAGATGATGAGAAAAGACCTACAATTGAAGAAAGATTAGAGGCTGTAAAAAAGGATGTTATAGCTCTTTTTATAGGAATAGCTGCTCTTATTGCCATTGTATTTTTCGTAAATGAGAGAAACATAAATCAAGATAGAGCAACAAATGGAATCAACGAAGTGGACAATGTTCCAGCAGTTGAGGTGGTTATGCCAGCTGAAATGGACAGCATTGGCTTAACATAAACTTAGTTCCTAAGGATAGGAACTAAACGGGAGAAGTATTTAAAAGAACCTTAAGGAGAACGTAGGACGCGGAGAGCGTTATACAATAGCTGCTGAGAGGTTCTTTTTTTATGCAAAGATATATTCTAAAACTATCAATAATTAAGTATAAAAGTTGACATAAGATAATTTAAAGTTTATAATTATACCATAGTTTTATTAGTATTAATGGAGTACGCAATATGGAAGAGGCCGTAATATTTATATTTGACGCAGAAGTAGGAATGACGCTTGCTAAAGACGTTGTTACCCCTGATGGACATCTTCTAGTAAAGAAGGGTTCGGTACTAAATTGGGACCTTATTTCAACTATTTCAAATCATCATATACTAGAGATTAAGGTTTACGTTGACAATGAGTCCACTAACGAGGACGTACCATTTTTACAAGAATCAGGAGAAACCGTTAAATATTACGACAAGGTAAGAGAGTCTGAAGCTTTTCAGAAATTCGAGGCGGAATTTATACATTCAGTTTCTAAGGTTAAGGAAGAGCTTGAAAATGTAATCAATTTCAACAAGTCCATCGATACAGCCAAATTATTAGAGGGTCCGTTAAAACTCCTTAAGACCACTCCTAATAATTTGCAGCTATTGGATATGATTCATAGTATCAGGCAGTACGATGACCTTACTTATGTCCACAGTGTAAGCGTTGCCCTTTTAGCATCAACTATTGGCAGGTGGCTAAATTATAATGAAGAAAAGATTCGTTTATTAGCCCTTGCAGGAATTGTTCATGATGTGGGTAAATTAAATATTCCAATTGAGATACTAACTAAGCCTAGTAGATTGACGGATAATGAATATACCATTATGAAAAGGCACGTCAATTTAGGTTATGAGGCCTTAAAGAATCAGAATATCGACCAAAGAATTAAGGAAGCCTGCCTCTTACATCATGAAAGATGCGATGGCAGCGGCTATCCCTTTGGACTAAAGGATGACATGATTTCTATGGAGGCAAAGATTATAACCGTGGCAGATGTATATGATGCTATGACAGCTAATAGAGTTTATAGAAAGGCTATCTGTCCTTTCACTGTTGTAGATATTATGTATAAAGATTCCTTTAGCAAATATGACCCAACGGTAGCTATTACATTTTTAAGAAACATAGTTACTTCCTATATACATACAGATGTGAGACTGTCAGATGGCAGTGCCGGAAAGGTAATTTTGGTTAATGAAAATGACCTCTCAAGGCCGACAGTCTTAGTGGGGAAAAGGTTGATAGATTTATCTAGAGAGCCAAATCTAGAAATCGTGGCCTTAATTAATTAGCTTTATAACTTCCTTCTTCATTTTTACCCAGAGTAGTGTATGCTGCTCTGGGGTTTTAAAAATGTTACTAGGACTTAAAAATATTAACATAAATTTAGTCTTGACGAATAAGATTACATATATTATCATGCTATTACGATAGAGAGCTATCGATTTGTGCGTTAATTGAATATTGATTATATCCCTTATTTAGAGTGGTGGAGGTACATAGGACCGATGAAACCCAGCAACCCCTTTAACTTAGATTAGAGGAAGGTGCCAACCTGAGCGAGAGAATTTCGAACAATAAGAGGAGTCTGAATTTATTTAGAGTCCCTTAAGGGACTTATTTTTTTGCAGTTCGCTATTTTTAGATATAAAAAATATTCACGAGATGATAACAATTGTTCAAGATCGAAAGGAGAATCCAAGACAATGGAAAAAAGATTATTCACTTCAGAATCAGTAACAGAAGGTCATCCAGATAAAATCTGTGATCAGGTTTCAGATGCAGTTTTAGATGCATTATTTGAGCAGGATCCTTATTCAAGAGTAGCTTGTGAGACACTAACTAACACAGGTTTTGTTATGGTTATGGGAGAAGTAACAACTAAGGCTAATGTTGATATTCCTTCAATCGTTAGAAAGACAGTAACAGATATCGGATACGATTCATCTGATAAGGGCTTTGATGGTAATACATGTGCAGTTATGGTTGCACTTGATAAGCAGTCAGCAGATATTGCTATGGGTGTTGATAATGCTATTGAAACAAGAGATGGCAAGGACGATTTAGAGACAGGTGCTGGTGACCAGGGTATGATGTTTGGTTATGCAACTAATGAAACACCTGAATTCATGCCATATTCAGCAAACTTAGCTCAGAAGCTTTCTCTTCAGTTAACTAAGGTTCGTAAGGATGGAACACTTAGCTACTTAAGACCAGATGGTAAGACTCAGGTTACAGTAGAATATGATGAGAATGACAAGCCAGTAAGACTTGATGCTATTGTAGTTTCAAGCCAGCATGCTGCAGATGTAACTCAGGATCAGATTCATGCTGATATTAAGAAGTATGTAATTGATGCAATCGTTGATCCTAAGATGATTGATGAGAACACTAAGATTTACATCAACCCAACAGGACGTTTTGTAATTGGCGGACCAAATGGTGACTCAGGCCTTACAGGACGTAAGATTATTGTAGATACTTACGGTGGAGCGGCAAGACACGGTGGTGGTGCTTTCTCTGGTAAGGATTGTACAAAGGTTGACCGTTCAGCAGCTTACGCAGCAAGATATGTTGCTAAGAACATCGTTGCTGCAGGTCTTGCAGACAGATGTGAAATCCAGTTATCATACGCTATTGGTGTTGCAACTCCAACATCAGTTAGAGTAGATACATTTGGAACAGGTAAGCTCTCAGAAGATAAGTTAGTTGAAATCGTAAGAGAAAACTTCGACTTAAGACCAAACGGTATTATCAAGATGTTAGACCTTAGAAGACCTATCTATAAGCAGACAGCAGCTTATGGTCACTTCGGTAGAACAGATGTTGATTTACCTTGGGAGAAGCTTGATAAGGTTGAAACTCTTAAGAGCTATTTATAAGAAATCTACTACTAAAGCGAGTTTATAAATAAGACATAGTTAAAAGGATATGCAATAGGGAATGGACTTAATTTCATTCTCTAAGGCATATCCTTTTTTATAGGTATCATGTATGCATGAATGATGAAGTAGCGAAGCGGATTCCGAATGTCCGCTTTACTAAAAAGGACATCAATCCAACTGAGGAGCAAAATAAAATACAATAAATCCAAATTGAATTTGAATCTTGAGTATCAGCACTTGTTTCACTATCAGCAGTTGTAGTAGTTGTGCTTTCGTATTCTTCAGTAGTTTCACTTGTAGATGTAGTGGCAGTATCCTCATCCCCTTCTACATTTCCAGAATCAGTGCTAGTTGTGTTATCAGTAGTGTCATCACTAGTATCAGTGTCATCACTAGTATCAGTGTCATCGCTAGTTGATGAACTAGCTTCAACATAATCAATTAAACTAAGCAATTGATTTCCACCATCATAATCAGTAGTACTAAGATAATAATCATCAAGATCATTATTTCCAATATCAATAGTAAGGTTTAAGCTATAACTTTGATTAGAAACCTCTACAGACGTAGCCTCAAGAAGAGTTGAATTAAAGATAAGGTAAAATTCGTTCGTATCAATATAAGTACTACAATTCTCGCAATAAAAAAGTTTAATAAAAACTGCATATACGTCGCTATCAGTAGTTCCGCTTATGGTAATATTTTCATAATCAGAAGTCGTAGCGCTAATGGTTTGAATATCGCCAGCAAAGATACTTATAGGAGTGTTTATTAAACTCATTATAAGAATACATATAAGGCAAATGATAGATTTTCTTAATCTCATAAACACCTCCTAATAAATGCTAGTCTGGCTGGCAATGTTATATCTAACTCCAAGACCAGAAGCAGTGATAAGTCCTTGGGTATCAAATGGTCCTACGGTGCTTCTTTCTCTTATAACTAACACATAGATATCCTCAATGTCATCAGTGATTTCCACCTTCATTCTTGCAAGTTCCACATTAGTGCCGGCAGTTACAAGGTAAAAATCTTCATAATTTGGGGTTGTATAATCATGACTGCCATCGCTATATTCTTGCCTAATTAAGGTATCAAGGGCGTAATACTCGTTACTTGCCTCATCCTTATCAAGATAGAGATTTATGTATACGTATTTATTGCTAGCGCTGGTGTCAGAAAAATTGTTGGAAATAACTATGGCATAGCGATTAATTTTTAGATAATAATTATTGCTATTGGTGTCGGTGATTTCAAAAACTACATTGTCGTAGAAAAAAGAATTAAAAGTAATATCCACGTCACTACTAGAATTATAGCTAATTGTAACGGCACCATCTTCTACATCAAGGGCGGTGACAGTGCTTATATAGATTTGATTGCTACTATCTGACTGAATATTTATTGTATTGTTATATATAAAATGCGTGGTCTCAACTGGAGATGTTTTAGTTGAATCAGATAAGTCTAGGCTATTGCTAGTGTTTGGAATAGTATAATCATTTTCTGTGGCCACGTCAGTTACTTCGTAATTTGTAGTATCTTCGGTGATGGTGAAAATGTGACTCTCCTCGGCTTTAACATAATTAATTTGGTAACTGCCTTGGAAAGTGGACATAATAATTCCTACAAGTAATAGACAAAAGGATTTTTTATAAAGGCCTCTCACTTGTTTCATTGGCAGACCTCCTTTAACGAAATATATATAGTCTATTTTACAAAACTATACATTTAGAATCAAGATGTATAGAATTATTTCACAATTTATATAGTTGTGTATAGTTATGAAATTAAGATAAAAAATAATTGTATCCAATTGATGATTAAAAACTACAAGGATATAATAAAAATAAGAATGAAAATGGTGCTATTTTAGCAAGTAAGTTTATTGATAAGGAAAATTATGTTTGATTTAGAAGAAGAATTAAAGAAGCTTCCAGCAAAGCCTGGAGTATATATAATGCATGATAAATTTGACAATATAATATACGTTGGCAAGGCCAAGATTTTAAAGAACAGGGTGCGACAATATTTTCAAAGTCACAGAAATCACTCTCCAAAGATTATTCAGATGGTGTCTCGCGTGGCTTATTTTGAGTACATAATTACGGACTCAGAGCTTGAGGCCCTAGTTTTGGAGAACAACTTAATTAAGGAGCACAGGCCAAAGTATAACACTATGCTAAAGGATGATAAGACCTATCCTTTTATTAAGATTACTGTAAATGAGGCCTTCCCAAGGGTACTTTTTTCTAGAACTATGAAGCATGGTACAGGAAAATATTTTGGCCCATATACTTCATCGGCAGCAGTTAAGGATACTATTGAACTTTTGACTAAGCTTTATAAGGTTAGAACCTGTAATAGAAAGTTGCCAGCAGATATTGGCAAGGAAAGACCTTGTCTTAATTATCATATTGGACAGTGCGATGCCCCATGTCAGGGCTATATTACAATGGAGGAGTATCGCAAAAGAATCGATGATGTTATAAGTTTCCTAAATGGAAATTACTCAGATATTATGGATTCTTTAAATGAGAAAATGTTAAAGGCTTCGGAAAATCTCGAATTTGAGGAGGCTGCTAGATATAGAGATTTACTAAATTCTGTGAAGCAGGTAGCTCAAAAGCAGAAGATTACAGCAGATGATCCAACGGATAGAGATGTAATTGCCTGCGCTTCTAATGGAGAAGATGCGGTGGTGCAGATTTTCTTTATAAGAGAAGGAAAGTTACTAGGGCGAGAACATTTTCATATGCGCGTAGCCACTGGAGATACTAGAAGTGATATTATATTAAACTTTATTAAGCAGTATTACGGGGGCACTCCATACATTCCAAATATCATCATGCTTCAGGAAGAAATCGAGGAGCTTGATGTAATCACTGAGTGGTTAACAGACCTTAAGAGACGTAAGGTCAGCCTTATTACTCCAAAGAAGGGGGATAAGGAAAAGATGGTGGAGCTTGCCTATAAGAATGCTCAGATGGTTCTAAATCAGGATACTGAGAAGATTAAGCTTGAAGAGAAGCGAACCATTGGTGCTATGAAGGAGATTGAGTCTTGGCTGAACCTTAAAAACTTAAAAAGAGTGGAGGCCTATGATATCTCAAACACTAGTGGTGTTGAGTCCGTAGGTTCCATGATTGTTTTTGAAAATGGAAAGCCAAAGAAAAATGATTACAGAAAATTTAAGATTAGAACTGTCAAAGGGCCTAATGATTATGAATCTATGCGCGAGGTTTTAACTAGACGATTTAGTAGAGCCTTAGCAGAGCTTGATGGAAGTGAAGAATCTAGAGGATTTTCAAAATTACCAGATATTATTATGATGGATGGTGGTAGAGGTCAGGTAAATATAGCCCTCGAGGTGTTAGCTTCCCTTGATCTTCACATCCCAGTTGCTGGTATGGTTAAGGATGACACCCATAGTACAAGGGGTCTTTATTATAATAATGTGGAGATTCCTATTAATAAGCATTCGGAAGGTTTTAAGCTGATTACTAGAGTGCAGGATGAGGCCCATAGATTTGCTATTACTTACCATAGAAGTTTGCGTGGAAAGTATGAGGTGAAATCAGTTCTTGATGATATTAAGGGAATTGGTCCTGTAAAACGTAAGGCACTTATGAAGGCTTTTCTTGATATTGATAAGATTAGAAATGCATCAATTCCGGAACTTATGGAAGTTGATGGTATTACCCTAGAGCTTGCGGAAAATATTTACAGCTTTTTCCACTAAATGCCAAGATTTTAAACTGTTAAACTTTAGGCTTTCATTGAAAAGTGAAAGTTGCTGTGATAAACTTTAAATAAATGATATAGAAATTAAGTAGTAGGGATTATTTGCTAGAATAGAAGGCGAGGAGGAAATTAAAATGGCTGGAACAAGCAATGGTAAAGAGAAGGTAAAATTATCTAAGGTTATCGAGAAGATGCAGCTTGTGAATATGACACCAGACATAGATGCGTCAGGGATTTGGCTACATGTGCCAGATATTAATAGACCTGCCTTACAGCTAACAGGATTTTATCAATCATTTGATAATGATAGATTGCAGATTATAGGTAATGTAGAGTTTAATTATTTGGAAAGCTTATCAAAGGAAGAGAGATTAGAAAGATATTCTCAATTACTTTCAAGTAACATTCCTTGTCTTATCTTTTGTAGAGAGTTAAGACCAGAGCAGGAAGTTATTGATATGGCTAATAAACTTGGAATTCCACTTTTAAGTTCACATGATACAACTTCATCTTTTACAGCTGAGGTAATTAGATGGCTTAAGGTTCAGCTTGCACCATGTATCGTAATTCATGGCGTATTAGTTGATGTTTACGGTGAAGGTGTACTTATTACAGGTGAATCTGGTATTGGTAAATCAGAAGCTGCCCTTGAACTTATTAAGAGAGGACATAGACTTGTAACTGATGATGCAGTTGAAATCAGAAAGGTTTCAGATGAGACTTTAGTAGGTTCAGCACCTGGTGTTACAAAGTATTTCATCGAGTTAAGAGGTATTGGAATTATTGATGTTAAGACACTTTTCGGTGTTGAATCAGTAAAGGAAACTCAGGAAATTGATATGGTTATCAAGCTTGAGGATTGGAATAAGGATAAGGAATATGACCGTCTTGGTTTAGAGGAAGAATACACAGAGTATCTTGGAAATAAGGTGGTTTGCCACTCACTTCCAATTAGACCTGGTAGAAACTTAGCTGTTATTGTAGAGGCAGCTGCGGTTAACCATAGACAAAAGAAGATGGGATATAATGCGGCCGTTGAGCTTTATCGTAGAGTTCAGGAGAACTTAATGAAGGGCGATGAAGACGACGACTAATTTGTAAAAAAAGGACATAAATACTAATAAGTTTTCTGGGGGGAAGTTGTAGTTATATTTGGCTACAACTTTTCTCTTTATTAGTTTTATGTGGTTAGGAGTTTTTATGATAGATGTTATAGATAGAATTAGAGATATTGTGGGGGATTCTAGAATTTTCCCAGAGGAGAGTTTAAAGAACTACACAACATTTCGAATTGGCGGAAAATGTAGAGCATTAGTTATGCCAAGCACTAAAGAGGAGATTATAAAAGTCGTTACACTTTTAAGAGAGACTAATACTAACTTTTTTGTAATGGGTAATGGAAGCAACTTACTTGTAAGTGATGAGGGCTTTGATGGTATTGTTGTTTCTTTGAAATTCTTTAAGGGCATTGAGGTGCTTGAAGAGGATGATAAGACTTTTACAGTAAGAGTGATGGCAGGAGAGTTAATGTCTAGCGTGGGCAACTATCTTGCAAGACAGGGTGTAGAAGGTTTTGAATTTGCTACTGGAATTCCAGGAACAATTGGCGGCGGAGTTAGAATGAATGCCGGTGCATATGGTGGCGAGTTAAAGGACATTTTAGTGAATATAACTGCTATTGCAGAGGATAATACAGTAGTGACTCTTTCTAATGAGGAACTAGAACTTTCATATAGAACAAGCATTTTAGCAAAGAAAAATTATATCTGTCTGGATGCTTGCTTTAAACTTAATAAGGGTGATAGTCTTGATATTAAGGCTAAGATTAAAGAGTATGCCAACAGCCGTAAGGAGAAGCAGCCTCTTAATTATCCAAGTGCCGGAAGTACATTTAAAAGACCAGAAGGCTACATTGCAGCTAAGCTAATTGATGAGGCAGGCCTTAAGGGTCTACAGGTTGGTGGAGCTAAGGTCTCTGAAAAGCATGCTGGTTTTGTTGTAAATGTAGGCGGCGCAACTGCTAAAGACGTTATTGAACTTACAGATAAGGTTAAGGAAGTTGTTAAGGAAAAGAATGGAGTTTCATTAGAACTTGAAGTAGTTAAATTGGGATTCTAATATTTTCATTGATACGAGCTTAATTTGGCTTATAAAACATAAGCTTATAAATTTCACTGAAAGGAGCGCAATTTCATGAAGATGATTATAGTGACTGGAATGTCAGGTGCAGGAAAGAGTACAGCACTTAATGTATTAGAAGATGAAGGCTTTTATTGTGTAGATAATATGCCTATTTCTCTAATTATGAAGTTTGCAGAAATTGCTTCAAAGGGTGAAGGTGGATATGAGAACATCGCATTGGGAGTGGATGTAAGAAATGGAGAAGGCTTTAAAGAGTTAGATAAAGTCTTAGATGAATTAGATGAGAATAATTACAACTATAGTATTCTCTACCTTGATTCAAGTGATGAGGTTTTAGTTAAGCGTTATAAGGAAACTAGAAGAACTCATCCTCTTGCAAAGGGAAATAGAATTGAAGATGGCATAAAGCAGGAAAGAGAGATTTTATCTTTCTTAAGAAGAAGGGCAACTATTATAATTGATACTTCTAACATGCTAACAAGAGAGTTTAAGGCTGAGATGGAGAAGATTTTTATCCATAATAAGAAGTTTAATAACCTCTTTGTTACAGTGCTATCCTTTGGCTTTAAGTATGGAATTCCGTCAGATGCTGACCTTGTGTTTGATGTACGTTTTCTTCCAAATCCCTATTACATTCAAGAGCTAAGACCTTTAACGGGTAATGATAAGGAAATCCAAGACTATGTACTTAGTGCAAGTGAGTCTAGAGAATTCCTTGTTAAGATGAAGGATATGTTAAGATTTTTACTCCCTAATTATGTCAAAGAAGGTAAGAACAATCTAGTTATTGCCATAGGTTGTACAGGCGGTAAGCATAGATCAGTTACTCTTGCCAATGAAATTTATAAGCTAATTTGGGAACTAGATTATGGATGTAAAATCGAGCATCGTGATATAGAAAAGGATGCTAAGAGGAAAGGGTAGAGATGTCTTTTTCATTAGAAGTAAAAAAAGAATTATTGAATAAAATGGACACGGCAAGACATTGCCAGATTGCAGAATTTGCAGCTCTTATGTCTTTTACAGCCCATGTGATTGAGACAGAAGAGGGGCTTATTGGCATAGAAAGTCTAACAGAGAATACATTGGTGGTAGAGAAATTCGAGTTACTTTTAAAGACACTTTTTGATGTTAAGGAGTCGGATTATACAAAGAGCCACGAATTAAATTCTAGTAAATTAATTACAATTAGAATTTTCAAGCAACAGTTAGTTGCTAACATTTTGCAAACTATTAAATGGTGTGATGACACATTTCTTTCAATAGAAGAACAATTCTTAGATTCACGAATTATCCAAAAGGATTGTTGTAAGAAAGCCTTTATTAGAGGCGCTTTCCTTGCAGCAGGTTCTATAAGTGATCCTAATAAATTCTATCATTATGAAATAGTATGTGTATTTGAAGAGGACGCACAAAAGTTAGTGGAGCTTTTGCGCTTCTTTAATTTAGATGCCAAAGTTACGGAAAGAAAGAATAACTTTGTGGTCTACATAAAGGAAGGTAATAACATTACAGATGTGCTAAATCTCATGGGCGCTGTGCGTTTGCAAATGGAACTCTTTAATATCATGATTTACAAGGGCATAAGTAATGATGTGAATCGTAAGGTTAATTGCGAAACTGCCAATCTTAATAAAACTATAGAGGCAGCAGTTAAGCAGGTTAATGACATTGAATATATTAGAGACACAGTGGGTCTTGATAAGCTAAAGGTCAACTTAAGAGAGGTGGCTCTTTTAAGACTAGAGAATCAAGACACAAACCTAAAGGATTTAGGAGAGATGCTTGACCCGCCAGTAGGTAAGTCAGGGGTTAATCATAGACTACGAAAGATAAGTGAATTTGCAGAAGGCTTAAGAGAAGCTAGAGGCGAGCTTTAAGAGGGCACGTTTCATTAATTCTAGGGATTGACAGCAAGAGTATAATAAAAGATGAGTTTAGTTATGAAAATGTTACTTGAACTTTTGTTTATCAATAATTATGAATTTATTCTTAAATTCACAAGCATTTCTTGACAAACAAATGTTATAAGTACTAATATCAATTACACACAATCTAATTTTTGAGAAAGAAGGTTTAATATGACTAAGGTAGATATAATTTCAGGTTTCTTAGGTGCTGGTAAGACAACTTTAATTAAGAAGCTCTTACAGGATAGCAAGCTTAATAAAGAACAGGTAGTTTTAATAGAGAATGAATTTGGTGAAATCGGTATTGATGGCGGTTTCTTAAAGGACGCAGGTGTTGAAATTCGTGAGATGAATTCAGGTTGTATCTGTTGTTCACTTGTTGGTGATTTTGGTACATCTTTAAAGGAAGTTGTAGATAAGTATCATCCAGATAGAATCATCATCGAACCATCAGGTGTTGGTAAGTTATCAGATGTTATTAAGGCTGTTAAGGATCTTCATATTGAGAACGAGATCACATTAAACAGCGCTTCAACAGTTGCTGATGCTTCAAAGGTTAAGGTTTATATGAAGAACTTCGGTGAGTTCTTTAATAACCAGATTGAACATGCTGGAACAATTATTTTAAGTAGAACTCAGAACGTTACTGAGGAGAAGCTTAATAAGGCAATCGAACTTATTAGAACATTAAATGAGAAGGCTCATATCATCACAACTCCTTGGGATGATATTTCAGGCGATACAATTCTTGGTGCTATGGAGAATGTTACTAATCTTGAACTTGAAATGTTAGCAGAAGCTGCAGAAAAGGCTCATGAGGAACATGAACACGAGCATCATCATCACGATGGAGAAGAGTGCTCATGCGGACATCATCATCACGATGGTGAAGAATGCCACCATGACCACGACCATGACGAACATGATCATGAACATCACCACCATGACGGAGAAGAGTGCTCATGCGGACATGACCACGATCATGAACATCATCACCACGAGGGTGAAGAATGCCATCACGACCACGATCATGAACATCATCACCATGATGGAGAAACATGCTCATGCGGTCACCACCATGATCATCACCATCATCATGCAGATGAAGTATTTGATAGCTGGGGAATTGAAACAGTTAACAAGTACTCAAAGGCTGACTTAGATAATATCCTTGATGATTTAGCTGATTCAACAGAATACGGCGTAATCCTTAGAACAAAGGGTATGGTTCAGTCACCAGAAGGTAATTGGTTCAACTTCGATTTAGTACCAGGTGAGTACGAAATCAGAGAAGGACAGGCAGATTTCACAGGAAGAATTTGTGTTATCGGTTCTAAGTTAAATGAAGAGAAGTTAAAGACTTTATTCAAGCTTTAATTTAGATAGGGCTTAAGCTCCTAACTAAGGCTTTTATAAAGAAAACTAATATAATAATTATGTGTAGAATAGGTGCGATATGAGATATTTTTATGTCGCACCTTTTTTAGAAAGGCGGACAATATGGCACAGGAAGAGCAATATCAGATTCCTATATTTTTAATTAATGGACAGCTTGATAGTGGTAAGACAAAATTTATCGTTGATACTGTTGAGATGGGACAGTTTGAAGAAGCTCAGAAGAAGCTTTTAATCGTTTTAGAAGAAGGCGAAGAAGAGTACTCTGAAAAGTTCCTTAAAGACAACGGAATCGACATGGTTGTTCTTGAAAAAGAAGAATTCACTTATGAGAAGTTAGTTGAACTTGATAAGAAATATGATCCATGGATCGTATTAGTAGAATATAACGGTATGTGGGCTCCACAGCTTATTTACGATACAGAAAAGCCAAACGGCTGGGAAATTTATCAGGCAATTACATTAATCAATGCAGAACAGTTCCAGTTACAGTGGGCTAATATGCGTTCAATCGTAGCTGAGACAGTTAAGTTAGTAGACTTAGTTGTCTTTAATAGATGTGCTCCAGGAATGGATTTAGGTGGATTTAGACGTAGCGTTAAGGCGCTTAATCCATCACTTCAGATTGTATTTGAAGATGATAAGGGTGAGCAGGTAGCTATTTCAGAACAGTTACCTTATGATTTAAATTCTGATGTTATTGAAATTGAAGATGAAGACTATGGTATTTGGTACATGGATGTTAACGAGCGTCCAGAAGTTTATAATGGCAAGACAGTAACATTTAAGGGACAGGTTTTAAAGAACAAGTACTTTAAGGAAAAGAATTTCGTTCCAGGACGTAAAGTTATGACATGCTGCGTTGATGATACATCTTTCATCGGATATATCAGTTACTATGATAAGATTAAAGAGCTTGAGAATAAGCAGTGGGTAAAGGTAACAGCAACAATTAAGCATGAATTCCAGATGGCCTATAAGAAGAAGGGCCCTGTTCTTTACTGCTCAGAAGTTACACCATGTGAAGCTCCAAAGGAAGAATTAGTTTACTTATAAGAATACTATCCCCATCAGTTTTTGGTGGGGATTTTTCTTAAGCAAAAAATATAGATAGGTGGTAAGACTATGATACAAGATATTTATCCATTACATTTAGACAATCAATACAAAAATGCAAGTCCTAAGGACGATGACACAATCTTTTGCTTTGCAGGATCCACAGTTTTAGCAAAGGAAATAGGGGAAAATGAATTATATTTTCCACAATACAGTGAGTTTAAAGCAGGAATAGTTACCAACAACGCTGTGGATAATGTGGATAACACAGAAAATACTGATAAATATAGCTATATCTATCTCTTCTCTTTGGTGGAAAAGAAAGATAGTTATCCACAAAATAGGGGTGTTGATATTGTGGATAATGTGGATAAGTCAAGTATTGATAAGGATAGTTCCATTTATGATTCTGAAAATGTAAGAGTAGTTAAACGCTTTTTCCTTGCCTTTAAAAATAACATCGTATTAAAGGGCGACTTCTTTGGAGAGCTTGCAGATACTGATGTTCACAAGGAATATAAGTCTAGCCTAGAAGGCTTTGACTACTATGGCGTTTACAATTTTAGAACTCAGAAGGATAGAGCTCTAGCCTATGCCACTATTACTGCTTATCATCTTTACGGTTGGTATAGAGATAACAAGTTCTGTGGAAGATGTGGAAAGCTATTAGAAAGAGATGTTAAGGAACGTATGATGAAATGTCCTGTCTGTGGAAATAGCATTTATCCTAAGATTTCACCAGCTGTTATTGTGGCAATCACTAACAAAGACAAGATTTTACTTACAAAATATGCCGGCAGAACCTACACAAACTATGCATTAGTTGCAGGCTTTACAGAAATCGGTGAAACCATGGAAGATACTGTAAGACGTGAAGTTATGGAAGAAGTGGGCATTAAAGTTAAGAATATTAGATATTATAAGAGTCAGCCTTGGGGCCTCTCAGGTTCTCAGCTTTCAGGCTATTTTTGCGAGCTTGATGGAGATGATGACACAATCAAGCTTCAGGAAGAAGAGCTATCAGTTGGAACTTGGGTTGCAGCCAAAGATATTGAAGTGACTCCAGATAATGTCTCTCTAACAAGAGAAATGATCCTAAAGTTTAGAGACGATGTTCTAAACAATTAGGACCATTTGCATAATCTGTATTATTTTTCTTTTAAGTAAATATCAAGGTCAACATCGCCGTCAATGCCGTCAACGCTACCAGATTGGCTGTATTGCCACATTGTAAATTTATAAGGATAGTAAGGAGTTGTATCGTAGTTTGCAAACCACTTATCATAATCCTCTAATTCTTCTAGATTTACATTGGCGATGAAACCCTTGAGGTTTGAGTAAATCATTACATCATAACCTGCATCTTCAATAGTTTCACAAAATGTCTTAACGATTTCAGTTAATTCTTCAACGGATAAACTCTCCTGTCTTGAAGTTCCAGAAACAATTTCCTCTACATCCACAACAACTGGATAAGTAATGTTGTAAGGTTTAATTGCATCAAGAACAAATTGAGCTTCTTCCTTGGCCTCAGCAGTGTTTATAGCAGAGGTAAAGAAATAAACTCCCACATCTAAATCATTTTTAAGAGCATCACTTACATAAGTCTCAAAATTAGCATCGGCAGTAACCACGCCACCACCATAAGTTCTATAACCAACTCTTAACATGCAGTAGTCAAAACCTGCATTCTTAACCTTACTAAAATCAACATCCCCCTGATAAACGGAAAGATCCACACCAGCAACAGACTCGTAATTGTCATCCTCATAGCTGTAGTAGCCTGTCTTATCATCAATGCTAATCTTGTCATTATCAATGATTGACTTAGCCAAATTATCATTAATTTCTGCGAAATTGTAGCGGTTGTTACTTAAATAGACCACATTCTTTGTAAAAAGGGACTTTAAAATCTGGCTTGTGGAATAACCATCATTGTAGCTTTCCTTGATTTCCTCGAGCAATTCCTCCCTGCCCTCTGTTTTAATTTCATTTTCCTTATCTTTGCTTAGCTTTGTTGTAAAAACATTAATTCCTGCAAGCTGCAATCTAACTAGAATAGCCACTAAGACAAGTATTACAGCCACTAAACTAGCAATAAGGGCAATAATCTTTTTACTGTTCTTAATCATAAACTCTCCAATTCTGATAAAAATTATATATGATTACTATAACACAATAATGGAAACTTGTCTTTTTTAAAAATTTTTCTTGTAATGAAAATCTAGTGATTAGGCGGCTTTTAATGCCTTACCTGGATATATATTAAAAATTTATAGTTGACATAAAGAGAAACAGAAGGTATATTGTCATAGCACTGCCAGCTAGGAGGTAAATATTTTAATATATTTTTTAGCGGCTTTAATTCTAACAATCATATCTGTTTATTATGATTATTCATCATTTAAGATTCCCAATTTTTTAAACTTAATAGGATTTATTACCGGCACAGTTTTTGTGTTACTTGGTAAATTTTTTACAAAAGAGGAAAATACAATTAATCACTTTATCTTTGCGCTTGCAATATTTTTCCTAACATACATTATTTATATGATTGGCGGAATTGGAGCAGGAGACGTGAAACTTTATACAAATTTAGCGCTATTACTTGGCCCACTAATCTTTAAACTATTCGTGCTATCCATGATTTTCAATCTCATAATCGGAGCCATAGAAGTTCTTATGAAAAAAAGCATAACAGTTAGCAGTGCTTATGGCTTTAAACTTCACAGGATTCACTTTAGTTACGGGATTTTACTGGCCCTAATAGTCTGTCTAATAATTAGTTTATAACTTAAGATTATTCAAAAGAAAGAGGTATGAAAATGCGAAATACATGTGTAATTTATGATTCTGACGAGAATTATGCCAAGCGTTTAATGGGAGCCATAAATGAGGATAACGAAGTTCCCTATAACGCAAGAATTTTTACAAAGCAGGAAGAACTACAGGATTATTTAGAAGATGAAAAGCCTGAGGTTTTAATGCTTAATGAAGAACTCTACGAATATTACTGCGAGTCTGATAAGGCTGATAAATACGTGGTTTTATGCGAAGAAGAGATTGATAAAAAGCTGGAGGATAATAAAGATTTAGAAAATGTATCTATGGTTTGTAAGTATCAACCATCAAAAGAACTGCTCTCAAAACTTTCAAAGGGCAAGAGAAAAAATCACACAAGTCTATCTAGTAAAATTATTGGTGCCATGGGAGTTAACTCAAGTAAGCGTACTGTTCTTTCTCTTAGCCTCGCAAAAGAATTTGCAAAAAAAGGACATACACTTTTTATTAGTTTAGAAGAGTTTGCAGGTTTAGAAAACATTTTACCAAGACGCTCTAGTAAGACCTTATCAGATGCTCTTTATGCTTTTAAGCAAAACAAGATGCAGTATCATAAAAAAATCAAAGAGTGCATATCCACAATTGAAAACTTTGATTACATTCCTTCAGTGGTTTGTGCTGAGGACATTTCCTATATTGCAGTAGAGGACTTAGTTACCTTTATTCAGCTTGTGGGGGCAAGTCTTTCCTACGATTACGTAATTGTAGATATTGGAAATGGCATTAACAATCCTTGGAATTTATACGGAGCCTGCAATAGACTTTTTATGCCAAAGTCTACAGATTATTTTGATAAGGCAAGAGAGTGTTCCATGGTTTCCTACATGAATGAAAGTGGTATGGAAAAGCTGCTAGATGAAATTCGAGAAATCGATGTGGATTTAACAGAAGAATGTATGAACGAAAAGATTCTTAGTCGCATTGAATACAGTAGATCCTTTGAAGGACTTAAAGAGGTTATAGATGTTGACTAATAAAGAGGAAATTTTCAACGAACTAAAGAGAAGTATATATAGCGAACTTGATATAACAAGGGAGCTAGAAGAAAACTATATCTACGATCTAATTGATAGGAAAATCGAAAACTACAGTCAGAATAAAATAATCCCCCTTACACTAAAAGAAAGCTTAAAGCAAAGATTGTTTAACTCCATAAGAAAGCTAGATATTCTACAGGAACTTCTTGATGATGACAGCATTACAGAGATTATGATTAACGGATATCGTAACATTTTTATTGAAAAAAAGGGACAAATAATTAGATATAAGGGACAGTTTGAAAGTGATGAAAAACTAGCAGACATTGCACAAAAAATTGCGGCCATGTCCAATAGAATTGTAAATGAAAGCTCTCCCATAGTAGATACAAGACTAGAGGATGGTTCAAGAGTAAATATAGTCCTGCCACCAGTAGCTCTTAACGGTCCTGTGATTACCATCAGAAAGTTTTATGAAAGTCCCCTAAGTCTTGAAAAATTAATCGAGATAAATTCTATAACAAAAGAAGCAGCTATCTTTTTAGAAAATGCTGTAAAATCCAGATTAAATATCTTTGTCAGTGGGGGCACAGGTAGTGGAAAGACTACATTTTTAAATGCCCTATCAAACTTTATCCCAGAAGATGAAAGAGTAATAACAATTGAAGATTCCGCAGAATTACAGCTAACAAGAGTAAAAAATTTAGTAAGGCTTGAGGCTAGAAACGCCAACATCGAAGGGAAGAATGCCATAAGCATTAGAGACCTAATTAAGTCCTCCCTTCGAATGCGACCAGATAGAATCGTAGTTGGCGAGTGCAGAGGCGGCGAGGCCCTAGATATGTTGACTAGTATGAACACTGGCCACGACGGTTCCCTATCCACAGGTCATAGTAACTCCAGTGAAGATATGTTGTCTCGACTTGAAACCATGGTTTTAATGAGCGGAATTGAAATGCCACTAGATGCCATAAGGCAGCAAATCGCCTCGGCCATTGACCTAATAGTTCATTTAAAGAGGATGCGAGATAAAACAAGAAAAGTGGTGGAAATAACAGAGGTTTTAAATTATGAAGATGGAACTATCAAACTTAATCCCATATTTTTATTCAAAGAAGAAGGGGAGGACGAAGAAGGTAAGATTCTTGGAAGCCTTCAAAGAACAAATAACAAACTTATGGCTAAAAAATCTAGACAAGTCAGAAATTGATGCCTTGATGCTAGTTAAGGTCTTAGCCACAATCCTAATAATTTCCCTAGCCTTTTATGGAAGTCTTATTTTTTCAATTTTTCTAATTCCCTTAGGCATCTATCTATTAAAGGAAGAAATCAAAATCAAGAAAGAATCAAGAAATAATGCCTATTTAGGAAAGTTTAAGGAGGCGTTACTTTCCATAAGTTTTGCTCTTGATGTAGGTTACTCCATTGAGAATGCCTTTCGTGAGGCCCTTGTGGAACTAGAGAAAACATTTGGCAAGGAAGATGAGATTAGCCGGGACTTTTACAATATCGTTAGGCGCCTTGATAGGAATGAAAATATAGAAGATTTGTTATCAGACTTTGCCAGCAAACAGAAAAGTGAAGACATAAATTATTTCGTAGAAGTCTTTAGATATGCCAAAAGAACCGGCGGCAATTTAATTGAAATTATTAAAAACACCACAAAGCAAATCAGCGAAAAGTGGGCGGTGGCAAATGAAATCAAAACCCAGATTAGTGCTAAGAAGATGGAACAAAGAATCATGAGTTACATTCCTATTGTGATTATATTTTACTTAAAACTAACCACAAGAGGCTATCTTGACTGCCTATATTTTAATCCCTTAGGCATAATCATAATGACCATCTGCCTAGTGATTTATGGCATTTCAGTAAAAGTATCCAAAAGAATTATGGACATTGAAATCTAGAAAGGAGGCAAACTAGCATGAAATTAAAAACTGAAGCAAAACGAATTTTTGAAAAAATACGACATAAAATAAAGCTTAACAAGAGCTATAAAACAGCCCTCCTTATTTTTCTAGCTTTCCTAATGCTGGCTATTCTTAAAGGCATAGCCAATTCTTCAAGCACAAAGATTTCTGATAATAGCCTAAAAAGACCGGCGCCTGGGTCAGACGCAAGACAGGAGACGGTAGATGTCTATGATAAGTCTGGCAAGTTAATTACTAGCCTTGATTTAACCCTTGATCCAAGAAAGCTTAACGCTAGCGAGGTGGAGGAAAACTTTTTTAAGGCCTATGAAGAAATCGAAGAAAACATGCTTGCCACAAATGAGAGCCTTGATAAGGTTAAGTATAATCTAAAGCTGCAAACTAGCGCAGTTTCAGGCCTAGTTAATATCGACTGGTACTCTGATGATTTTAATATTATTAATTACAATGGCAAGGTCAGCAATGATGATTTTTTAGAAAATGAATCTAGACCGGTAGTCCTTCGCGCCGTCCTTTCCTATGACGAGTATAAGACAAGCCTAGAATACAGGATAACTGTAATAGCAAAGGATAAAAGTGAGTTATCCCTTGATAACTTAATTGCCAAGCGTATTGATAAGAATCTAGAGGAGTCTGTTAATGAAGATAAGTTTAGCCTGCCAGATAATATAGATGGTAAGGAACTTATATATAAAATTCGTAGAGAAGAAACTTCCCCTTTTTATTACATTTTCCTAGGAATAATGCTAGCGGTTTTAATAATTTATAAGGATTATGCAAAGCTAAAAGAAGATAAGGAAAATAGGATAAAGCAGATGAAATACGACTATTCAGAACTGGTTTCAAAGCTTTGTCTTTTGCTTGGTTCTGGCATGACAATTCGAATGGCCTGGACTAAGATTGCAGCAGATTATAATAGGAATTTTAAAGAGGGGAAGGCCACTAGTCATGCTATTTATGAAGAAATGTATGAGACTAGTTGTAACATGCAGGCAGGAATTCCTGAAGCCGCCTGTTATGAGGATTTTGCTAGACGAGTAAATATAAAAGAATATACAAAGTTTATTTCACTACTTGTTAGCAATTTAAAGAAAGGTAGTAAAGACCTAGTTTCTTTACTAGAAAATGAAACTCGTGAAGCTTTTGAGCTTCGAAAACAAATGGCTCTTCAAAAAGGTGAAGAGGCCTCCACAAAGCTACTAATTCCAATGATTATGATGCTAGTAATTGTAATGATTATCATTATGTTTCCGGCAGTGACGTCTTTTGGAATTTAGATAGAAAATATTTTTACAAACGAAAGGAAAAGAAAAAATGAAAAGATTTAAGAATTTTTTAAAGGAAGAAGATGGAATGGGAGTTATTGAGGTTGTGCTAATTATTGTGGTACTTATCGGCCTTGTTAGCATTTTCAAAACACAGATCACAAGCCTTGTTCAGACTCTTTTAAAGAACATGTCAGATGAAGCAAAGAATATTTAAGCCTTACCAGATTTGTGATAACCGCAAGGACAGAAACAGTGGCTCATGTAAAGCTACAAAGAAAACCCTTACGGCCCAAATCACAATTCTTGCGAGTATCTCAATCACTATTGTTTTGTCCCTACTTATAACCCTAGTTCGCTCGGCAGCAGATAGCAGGCTAAATACACAGATTAAGCAGGCTTGCATTCTCTCTGCAGAGTCGGTCTTTGCAGCCTATCACAACGACTGTCTAGAGGAGTTTGGCATATTTTTATTAAAGGATGCCAGTAAAAACGAGGCCAAGCTAAGTAAATACATAAACACTAACCTCTCAGACGTCTCCTCAAAAGTCTATCTCGATGGCCTAAATATCACGGATTATCAGTATGCCACAAGTAATTGCGGCGAGGGAGTTTACGAGGAAATCCTTAGCTACATGAAGTATGGAATTTATTCAGATCTTGTGGATTCATTTAAGAACTCAGAAGAAGAAGTGAAGCGAGCCGAGGCCACTAAGGAAATTTCTGAGGATATGGCAGGGCTTGAAGAGGATTTAGTGGAGCTTGATGTAAATGTATTGCGCCTCCTTGAGGTGGTGGAGGGTATTGATACCACAGATGATGGAGTTGTTATTAAAAATGGAAAGCCCCAGCTTGCTAAAAAATCCTACGCTAAGCGAGGGATTTACGGAGAGATTTCCATGAGCAATGCAAATATTGATAACGACAAAGTTTATAAGCTGCTAAATTCAAGTGATTATGCTTACATTAATTTAGAGGAAATCGTAGATGATATGTATATCTGCCTTGAGGAGCTTGAATTAATTACGGATGAGGAAAGTAATGCCAATGGAAATAATTCCTATGCCAATATTTTTAAAAGAGATTATGACAAGCTAGAAGAATATATAACTGATACCAAGAAGGCCAATGAGGAGGCCATGGGCTACATTAAGGCCTACTATAGTTCTCAGGATACTGCTAGTAAATCCGTGGATGACTTAACCACAAAACTTTCCAACAATAAGGAGAGTTTAGGGCAGGAGCTCTACGATAGCTTTGCAGGAGATTATGAGGAAATTAAAAATGGCGTTAAAAATAACGAGAGAAAGCTTTGCAATGTGGATCTGATTAAAGAAGCTATTACAAGCAACAACCTCTATTTAAACAATGCAGAGGATAAGCTTTCTTGTATAAAAGAGACATTAACTAAAGATAAAATAACAGAATACAAAAGCAGTCTAGATAGCATAAAATCTAATCTTTCAAAGATTTCTAATAAGAATTTAAAATTTGATTATTCACAAATTGATTTTAGTTCCTCATCATCTGGTCTATCTAAAATCAAGAAAATCATTTCCACTCTACAGGAGGGCTATTTAGGCCTGATAATTGACGATGTTTCCACAATTTCTGATAAGAGCATAAACTACAAGGATTTAGCTAATAGCTTATCAGGAGATGAGATAAAGACGGAAATTAGTTTAAAAGACACTAAAGATAACATTTTCTATAACGAGTATCTAACCATGCATTTTAAAGATGCGGCGGACTTTTTAGATGAAGATGGAAAATTGAAAAAAAGCGACACAGGGCAATTAGATTATATGATTGAATTTATTCTTTGCGGTAATTCGTCAGATAAGGAAAATCTATCTAAAACCCTATTTGAAATGTCTGGGATTAGGGAGGGCATGAATCTTGCCTACCTTTTAACAGATAGCACAAAAAAGGCGGAAGCCTACACCCTAGCCCTAAGCCTAGTTGGTTTTACTGGTTGCGAGGCAGCAGTAAGAGCAGGACAATATTTGATTCTTTCAGCCTGGGCTTATGGCGAGAGCATTATGGATCTAAGAACCTTAATGAAGGGCGGTAAAGTTCCCCTAGTAAAAACAAAAGATAACTGGCAACTAAGTCTAACTAATCTTCTAGATTCGAATTTCACCAATAATAAAAATGACGACAAAGGTCTAGCCTACGAGGATTATTTAAGAATGTTGCTCCTTGTAAAAAATTTATCTAAGAAAAATCTAGGCACCATGGCCGCCATGGAATTACAAATGATAGACATGGGCCACACAGATTTTAGAATGAAGAATTACATCGTCTCCTTTAAGGGAGAGGCAAGCTTTAAAAAGAGCAGTAAAACTTCAAGTTACAAACAAGAAATATCATATTCATATATTAACTAATGAGGCTTGAATATGCCCCTTTAAAGAAATGTGAAAGGAAATACAGATTAATGATTGATAACAATCAGCCCCGAATCAGAAAAAAACTAATGCCAAGTTTAAAAGGGGCATATTTAAAAGCTAGCGCCACAGTAGAAGGAGCTATAGTTATCCCAATAGTGCTATTTGCCATTTTGACTATAATCTACCTTCTACAGATAGTGGCCATAGAAACAAGAATTAACGCGGCTTTGTTTGAAACCGCAAGGCGCTGCTCTAGCTACGCCTATATTTATGAAAATGTAAAAGAAGACGCACATTATCTTAACAGCTTAAGCACAAGCACCAAGTCAAGCTTGGATAACACAAACAATTCTAATACACAGTCTAGCGCAAATACCATAAAAGCAATTGCCATGTCAGGAATTAATGATGGTATTTTCCTTGGAATGTTTATTGACAATTTAGGCAGTGATTTTGCTAGTAAGAACCATATAGTTGGCGGCAATGCAGGCTTTGTTCTGCTTCGCAGTTCCATTTTAAATAACAATTCTAAAATCAAAGTTTGCCTAGATTATGTAATTGATAATCCCTTTGATATATTCGGATTTAGTCTAGTTAAAAAGAAGACGGAGCTTGTAACGGATGGTTGGCTTGGTGAGGATAAGGATGCCTTTGAGGAGTTTGCCGGGGACGAGGATGATGACTATGTCTACATTACAAAAGATGGTGAAGTTTATCATAGGGATGCAAGTTGCACCTATTTAACGCGTGATGTTTTATCTAGCAGCTTTTCTAATATTGAAAATGTGAGAAATCAATCGGGGGCTAAATATTACCCTTGCGATTCTTGTAAGGCCGAGATTAATTCCGGCACAGTCTACTACACATCTTACGGAACTAGGTATCACAACTCAGAAGAGTGCAGCCAGCTACATAGAGACATTTTACGAGTACCTCTATCTAGTGTGGCAAACAGAAGACCTTGCAGCAAATGCGCAGGAGAATAAGAAGAGGTAAATTATGATAATAGAAATTATAAGAGTAAATTTTGGTCTGTTAATTAGCCTGTTTGCTTTAACAATTCTATCCTACATGGATTTAAAAAGAAAAGAAGTAAGCCTTTGGGCGCTACTAGTCTACGGTCTAATGATGATAGTAAATTTACTATGTCCATTTTTTACAAAAGACAAAATCGATTTAAAAGAGCTAATCTTAAGCTTATCATTCATGCTTATACTAATTATTATGTCTCTTTTATTCAAAGCAATTGCTATTGCAGATTCTATAACAGTAGGCTTAGTAGCCCTAACAAACGGCTTTCTTATAGCCCTTTCTAGCTTCTTTCTTGCCATGCTAGCGGCAGCAGTTTTTTCCCTCATAGGCCTAGCCCTAAAGAAATTAAAAAGAAAAGCAACAATCCCCTTTATTCCCTTTTTACTTGCTGGCTACCTAATAAGCACTATGGCTTACTTTAATTAAAGGAGGGCAAGATGAAAGGAATTTTTAAAAGAATCAAGACATTGGCAAACTTTAGATTTAAGGCAGTTTATACCCTTGAAAATGCAGTGATTGTCCCCATATTTTTTATGGTCTATATAATTTCCATAAGCGTTGCAATTTATATGCATGATAGGATTATTTTGCGAAACGCCCTAGAGCAAGCGGCAATCGAATACGAATATCGCTACATTAATGCAGCAGAAGTTAAAGATAAGAATGAAATGACAGAAGAGGAATTTGCCACAAAAGTCAAAGACTACATAGATGCAAAAACTCTCTACTTAAATGACACAGATATAAATATACAAAAGAAAGATAACAATATTAAAATCACCGCGAAGGCAAGTTTCCCTCTAGTGACAGCCTACGTGGGTAAAAGCATAAACACAAGTGAAATGATATCAGTAAACAACCCGAAAAAATGGATAAGAATTACTAAAGCCTTAAAGGAGGCAGTGGATTAATGAAGATGAATAAAAACCTAATCGAAGAAAATTTAAATATAGAATACGAAAGAGTAAACGGCCAGAGCCTAATGACCATCGAGACAGACAAGGGCTACGAAGAGGATTACCAGATTAAGATGATTGTAAAAAATCGACTTGATCACTTCCTAAAGATTAGCAACGCGTCTGTAAACAACAAACACTATTTAAAGTATGACATCAGCAAGCGTCAGCAGTTCGCCCAGTTTTATGAATATGAGAAAATGAAACTAGAAGACGTTAGATTACTTTGCTCTAACATCTCAGAAATGGTAAGACTAGTAGATGAATACATGTTAGATCTTGATTTTGTCCTACTTGACCCTAACTTTATTTACATGGATGTCATCACTAAAAATTTGAATTTTATTTACCTACCAAGTTTGAAAAACTCCAACTTTACAGATAATCTCCGCTCAGTATTTGAGTATGTCTTAGAGCACTTTGATCATTCCATGGATAAAACTAGCGTGGTATTTTTGTATGAATTTTACCAAAATATTCTCTCTAATAGCTACGACCCATATAATCTTTTAAAGCTCTACAACGAACTTCACGACAAGATGTTTGTAGAGGAAGTAAAAGCTCTTGAGCCAGACTACAATGACACTCCTCAAACTACAGATTATGAAAATGCAACAGAGCCGGAAGTGGAAAATAATTCACCGGAGCCTAAAGAAAAATATAGAAGTTATCAGGATGACTTTTATGATAATGAAGGCTTTAGTGAGGAAGGGGTAACCATTGATACAATTTCAAAGGAAGAAATCTTAATTGATGATCCTGAAAAGGAAAAACTAGAGGTCAATAAAAAGGTTCTGGCAGCAGGTATAATTTTTACAATCCTTTCTTTAATAGAAATGTTGTCTCCAAGATTAATTCCAATTGCTATCCCAAAGGCCCTAAACTTTGCATTTCTTTTAGTGGGCGTTGCTTGTATCTACTTATATAAGAAAAGCTTAGATAGCTTAAAGACAGAGCCAGCCCTTACAAAGGAAGAAATTCCTTATGTGACAAGAGAAAAGAAGACAAACTATCAAAACAAAGAAGCCTCAGCCGCTTATAAGAGCAAAACATCCCCAGTCCCAGCGCCAGAGTACAGCTATACAAGTCCAACTAAAACAAATCCAACATCTAAGACAGCCTTTAAAGTTGAGGATAACATTTCCGTTGATACAGTCCTTCTCTCGGATTTTGTAAAAAAGAGACATGCCAATAAATTCAAGTTAATTCTTGATGGGGACAGCACAGGCCTTATTGAATCAGTTCATAAAAACATGGCTTTTAAAAATCCAGAAGATGTAGAACTTGAATTAGATAAAGAAGAAATCACCCTAAAGAAATTCCCTATGGTAATGGGTAACTTTAAGGAAGTGGCAGACATTTTCTTTGACTCAAAGCTAGTTAGCAGAATGCACGCTAGCATTAAAAAAGAAGGAGAGGATTACATTTTCGAAGACCTTAATTCCTCTAACGGAAGCTTCCTAAACGGGGAAAGACTTGAAACTAGAGAAAAGAAAATTCTTAAGGATGGAGATATAATAACTATAGCATCAGTAAGTTTTAAGGTTGAAATAAGCTAGCCTTTATGCTATATTCAAGATAATAATAATAAAGTTTTGGAACAATTAAAGAATTTGGGGGATAGATTATGAGGGTAAATATTTATTATGGCGGAAGAGGTTTAGCTGATGACCCAACTTTAACAGTAATTTCAAAGATTCAGGACATTTTAGAGGAATTAAAGGTTAAGGTTGAAAGATACAATTTATACGAATTAAAAAATAAAATCACTTCACTAGGTTCAACTATAGGCGATTGCGACGGCGTGGTCCTTGCAACCACTGTGGAATGGGTAGGCATGGGCGGCTATATGCAACATTTTCTTGATAGCTGCTGGCTCTACGCAGATAAAAGCAAGGTAGAAGACGTCTACATGTTCCCAGTTGTCCTTTCAAGATGTTATGGAGAAAGAGAAGTTGTTAACGCTTTTAACAATTCTTGGGAGATCATTGGTGGAAAACTAGGGAATAGCCTAAGTGCCTATGTGGATAATGTTTCTGATTTCGAATTTAATGTAGATTACAACACCTTCATTGAAAAGTTTTCTGAAAATATATACAGAACCATCTCAAAGAAGGCTCTAACACTACCCTCAAGCACAAGTATGATTAAGAAAAATCTACTTCGAGATACAATTCATCTAACACCGCAGGAAAATGAGCAGCTTTCAAAGTTTGCGGCCGACGACACATTTGTAAAAACTCAAAAAGAAGACATCGAGTATCTATCGGCAATGTATAAGGAACTCTATGATAGCGAAAGCAAGGGCGGCGACCAATATTACATCGACGTCTTGAAAAATAATTTCAATAACAGCAGCAAATACCTAGGAAGTTACATGCTAATAATCAGCGATAAGAAAGAGCAAACAAGCATTACAGATACTTCTTCAAGCAAGAAACTAGTTATTGAAATCTCAGGTTCCAACATAGAGGTAAGCTTTGGTGAAAAGCTTGATGCAGATGTGATTGGCAAAATGGATAAAGAAACTTTTGAAAGAATTGTCAGCGGACAGACCTCTTTCCAGCGCTCATTTATGGCAGGAGACATGACCGCAAAGGGCAATCTAAAGGATTTGAAAATGTTAGACGAATTATTTATTTTTCAAAAATAGTAATATTGTAATATCCCTTTCTTTAGGTTATTATACTAAGTGTACTTTAGTAGGGTACAGTAGGTAAATGTGTACTATACAGGAAGTGCTAATAATAATAAGGGAGAAAGCACATGAAGAAAGATGATTGTATTTTTTGTAAACTTGCTAATGGAGAGATAGAGACAAACTCAATTTATGAAGATGAGCTTGTAAAGGTAATTTTTGATGCTAGTCCAGCTTCTAAGGGCCATGTTCTCATTTTACCAAAGAATCATTTTGATAACATTTATGAGTTAGATGATGAGACAGCAGCCCATATATTCAAGGTAGCTACTAAGGTGGCTAAGGCATATAATCAGGTACTTGATTTTGACGGACTTAATATCGTGCAGAATAATGGTGAGGCAGCAGGTCAAACTGTTTTCCATTTCCACATGCATATTATTCCAAGATACAAGAATGATTCTGTAAATGTGACTTGGACTCCAGGTGAAGCTACACAAGCAGATATAGATGAAATTAAGAAAAAGGTTTCTTCTTTATTGTAATTTATTACCATATTGAATATATCTAATTTTGTAGACATGTTATTTTAGTGCTTATAAATGGAGGAAGTTGGTATGATAAAATTAAGCAAAGGCGGAGCTTACCTTTTAAACGGTGTCGACATTATTGAGGATGGTGTTGATGTCTGTAAAGAAGTTGCTTCAAAGGTTGGCAGAGAAGTTTCAGTAGAAGAAGCTAAAAAGAACACAATCGCATATGGAATTTTAGAGAAGCATAATACATCAGGTAATATGGAAAAGTTAAAGATCAAGTTTGATAAGATGACTTCTCATGATATTACTTTCGTTGGTATTATTCAGACAGCAAGAGCTTCTGGACTTGAGAAGTTCCCACTTCCATATGTTTTAACAAATTGCCACAACAGTTTATGTGCTGTTGGTGGAACAATTAATGAAGATGATCACATGTTTGGACTTACAGCTGCTAAGAAGTATGGCGGAATCTATGTTCCACCTCATCAGGCAGTTATCCATCAGTTTGCTAGAGAAGAGCTCGCAGAAGCAGGCAAGATGATTCTTGGTTCTGATAGCCACACTCGTTACGGTGCTCTAGGTACAATGGCTATGGGTGAAGGTGGTCCTGAACTTGTTAAGCAGTTACTTAATAGAACTTATGATATTAACATGCCAGGGGTAGTTGCTATCTATATGACAGGCGAGCCAGCTAAGGGTGTTGGTCCTCAGGATGTGGCTCTTGCTATCATCGGCGAAGTTTTCGCAAATGGCTATGTTAAGAATAAGGTTATGGAATTCGTTGGACCTGGTGTTTCAAGTCTTTCAGCTGATTTCAGAATCGGTGTAGATGTAATGACAACAGAGACAACATGTCTTTCTTCAATTTGGAGAACAGACGATAGAATCAAGGAATTCTACGACATTCACGGAAGAAGTCAGTCATACGCTGAACTTAATCCTGGTGATGTTGCTTACTACGATGGAGTTGTATACGTTGATCTTTCAAAGATCAAGCCTATGATTGCTATGCCATTCCATCCAAGTAATACATATACAATCGAAGAAGTTAACGCTAACCTAAAGGACATCTTAGCTGATGTTGAAAAGAAGGCTTTAGTAAGTCTTGATGGTCAGGTTGACTACTCATTACAGAATAAGATTAGAGACGGCAAGTTATATGTTGATCAGGGAATTATCGCTGGTTGTGCTGGTGGTGGTTTTGAAAATATTTGCGCAGCCGCAGATATTCTAAAGGGCCGCTCAATTGGTGCAGACGAATTTACATTATCTGTATATCCAGCTTCAACACCAATCTATGTTGAACTTGCAAGAAATGGTAGATTAGCTGACCTTATGGCAACAGGTGCTATTGTTAAGACAGCATTCTGTGGACCTTGCTTTGGTGCAGGTGATACTCCAGCTAATAATGCCTTCTCAATTAGACATTCAACTAGAAACTTCCCTAACAGAGAAGGTTCTAAGTTACAAAATGGCCAGATTGCATCAGTTGCACTTATGGATGCTCGTTCTATTGCAGCAACAGCAGCTAATAAGGGTTACTTAACTTCAGCAACAGACTTAGATGTAGAATTTAGCGGTCCAACATATCATTTCGATAGCTCAATCTATGCTAATCGTGTATTTGATAGCAAGGGCGTTGCAGATCCAAGTCAGGAAATTCAGTTTGGCCCTAATATTAAGGATTGGCCAGATATGGTTTCATTACCAGAAAATCTTGTAATTAAGGTGGTATCTGAGATCCATGATCCTGTAACAACAACTGATGAACTTATTCCATCAGGTGAAACATCATCATACAGATCAAATCCACTTGGTCTTGCAGAATTTGCTCTTTCAAGAAAAGATCCTGCATATGTAGGAAAGGCTAAGGAAATCCAGAAGGCTGAAAAGGCTAGAGAAGCTGGAGAATGCATGGGTGATGCAGTACCTGAATTAAGAGAAATCATGCATACAATCAAGGAAAGCTTTGATGTATCTAAGGAAAATACAGGTGTTGGTTCTACAATCTTTGCAGTTAAGCCAGGTGATGGTTCAGCTAGAGAACAGGCTGCTTCTTGTCAGAAGGTTCTTGGCGGTTGGGCTAACATTGCTAACGAATATGCAACTAAGCGTTATAGATCAAATCTTATTAACTGGGGTATGTTGCCATTTATTATTGATAAGGGTGATTTACCATTTGCTAATGATGATTACATTTTCATTCCAAATGTACAGGATGCAATCACAAAGAAAGCTACAAGCTTTAAGGCATACGTTGTTAATAAGGGAATGAAGGAATTCGAACTTAAGATGGATGAACTTACAGATGATGAGCGCCAGATTATTTTAGATGGTTGCTTAATCAATTACTATAAGTCACATCACTAATAATCCATAAATTAGCTTGCTAATTGGCAAATTTAATTTTGCAAAAAATGGACATAATAATTTAGAAAAAGTTGAATTTCTTTCAGATTATAATTGCGATTGTTTTAAAATATTGTTACAATTTATATAATTTATAAAGGATGAGGGAGATTCTCGGTTGAGAGTCTCCCATCAGCTTTATAAGAAAACACTTTTGGCTTAGAAAGAGGGAGTGAAATATATTATGGCAGACCAGAATATACTTAATGGCGGATTAGAAATTTTAGAGCAGATTATATCTGATGTAACAGAGTATAACGACAATAGAGAGGAACTTGATGAGTTGAACGAAAGCATCAAAGCTTTATCTAGAGAAGTTAATACAGCAGAAAAAAATATTCAGACAGAAGTTACATCACGTGTAAAGGAAGGCAGCGCAAGTATAAATGCGAGCTATGATAAACTTGTTGGAGCAAGAAAAAATAAACTAAAGAAGGCTCAGTCTAAAAGAGACCAGGCTAAGATGGCAGGAGTAAAGGAACGTATTGCCGCAGAAACACAGGACTTAAAGACAGAAAATAGAGAGTTAAAGCGTCAGATAGAAAAGGCCTTTGCTCAAGAAAAGGTAAGTCTATTTTGCAATTCAAGATTATTTTTAGCATTATTTAATTCGAAAACTATGTTAGATTATGTTATCTTTGTAGCATGTGTTGCTATTGTTTTTGGCTTGATTCCATTTGGAATTTATATAAGCCCAGTTATAGATGATATATTTCTTGTTTTATATACATTTGTTGTTGCTTTAATTGTTATTCTCATCTACAAGAAGGTTAACTCAGGAATTATGGTTAATCACAGAGAATTAATAACACAGGCACAAGAAGTTAAGAATCTCATTAAGATTAATGAATTCAAAATTGAAAAAATCAGACATAGTATTAAAAAAGATAAGAATGAAGAAATGTATGGCCTAGAGTCATATGATGAGAAAATAGAAGCTATCAACAACGAGATTATTAGGATCGAAAGCGAAAGAGAAGCTGCGTGCGATGAGTTTGAGCAAAAGACTAAGACTAATATTATCTCTGAAATTGAGGGCAGATATACAGGTAAAATTGAAGAAAACAAAAATTTATTAGCATCCAAGAAAAAAGAAAGAGAAGTTCTTGAAAAGAAATTAACTGATCAGAAAATGTTTATTTCTAATAACTATGAATCTTATCTTGGAAGAGAATTCATAGATGATGAAGACAAGTTATTTGAGCTTGCAGAAATGATGAAAGAGTATGAATTTGATACAATTGGTCAGGCAATTTCTGAATTTAAGGAACTAAGATAAATAGGGAGGTCGTATGGCTGACATATTATCAGGCAAACCTAGATTCAATGGCGATAAGAATGCGCCAATTAGAAAAATAGTTCAAAAAGATTCAGAGGATAGCAATGATATTTACACAGAGGAAGAAATACGTCAAAAAGTAAGACAGCACAGAATCACACAGCTTAAGGTGGTGACGGCAGTAGTATTTGTAATTGCTTTGATAGTGCTCTTAGTTATTTACATTTTGGATAATAGAACTTATTCCTCATATAAATTGACTAAGTCAATAAGTAGAGAAGACGTGGAAACATCAGATTACATTTCCTATGGAGATGGATATTTAAGATGTAGTAGTGATGGTATTTCATATTTTACATTAGATGGAACCGCTGTATGGAATCAAACCTTTAGCATGAAGAAACCTCAGGTTAAGATTTGCGATAGCTTTATTGCTGTTGGCGATGTTAACGGTAACATGATTTATTTATTTGATAAGTCAGGTTACATAAGTGAAGTTAACACATCCCTTACAATTTCCCAGGTGGAAGTAGCAAAGGATGGCTTAGTGGTTGCAGTTCTTGAAGATAACAACGCTAACTATATTAATATGTATGACAAATCCGGTGAGAAAATCTATAGCGTAAAGACAACGCTTTCCGGAGATGGCTATCCATTTGATGTAAGCATTACAGATGATGGTACAAAACTTATGGCAGCTTACATATATGTAAGTGGAGAAGAAATTAAGAACAACATCGTATTCTATAATTTCTCTGAAGTTGGTAAAAATGAAACTGAAAGAGTTGTAGGCGGCTATGATTTCGACTCAACAATTGTTGGAGATGTGCAGTTCCTTACAGATACACTTGCAGTGGCAGTAAGCGAGAATAGCATCAGCCTATATAAGGTAAAAGAAACACCAAAGCTTTTAAAAAAGATTAGTATAGATGAAGAAATTCAAAGAATCTTTTATAGCGACAAATACATTGGTATCGTTACAGATAACACGGATTCGTCCGATTTATACAAATTAGTGGTTTATAACACATCAGGTAATGAGGTATGTGAAACAACGTTTGACACAAACTATGACACAATCCAGTTTGATGATTCAAGTATTGTTTTAAACAATGACTCATCTCTTTGTGTTATGAATATGAAGGGAAAGGTTTTAGCAAATATTTCCTTTGATTCCACAATTTCAGATGTGGTTTGCTTAGGTAAAAAAGGAAAGTATGTTATAATTAATAGAAATTACATACAAACTATAAAACTAAAATAATCTTTTCAGATTAATAAATTAAGGGAGGACAAGAAATGTTAGTAGTTATAATTTTAGCTATTTTGGTTGGATTTGCTATATGGGGTTATGCTCAAGGCGTGTTAAAGATTGCGCTTTCAATTGTTTCATTAATCGCAAGTATTTTAGTAACAACAATTTTTGCCCCAATTATTACAGAAGCAATTAAAAACAATTCTGATTTAGACAACAAGATGGAACAATCCTTCTATGAAATTTTAGGAGAGAATGAGGCGGTAAATTCTTACCTCACATCCAATGAACTTGCTAATCAGACAATAGATACATCAAAGCTTACACAAATCTCTGATAAGATGAATGAAATCATTGAACAAATCGGTGAGAAGTTCGAATTACCAGATTCACTTGTAAAAGCTCTTTCAAATAACTCATCTTCAGATATGGCATCAACAATGTCTGAGTATGGCACAACAAGTGTAAGAGATATTACATTACACATTGCAGCTACAAGCCTTACAAATATTGTATTTAACGCTTTAGTATACATGATATTAATTGTAGTTCTCTACATTATAATCAGAATGATCTTAGCATTTACTAATATCCTTGCTAAGATTCCATTTGTAGAAGGAGCTAATCAAATCCTTGGAGCAGCAGTTGGTTTATGTGAAGGCTTAATAATAGTATGGTTATTCTTTATAGTAATAACAGCTCTTGGAAACACAGAGTTTGCATCTAATCTATTATTAGATATTAATGAAAATGCAATACTAGCCTTCTTATATAATCACAACCCACTAAATACATTATTACTTACTAGAATCTTCTAGAAAATGTGTCGCTTTAATTCAAAACAAAAAATATAAGCTAGTAAATAAGCACATCTAGCTCGTAGACATAGGATTAAAAACCTATTAATTGCGAGTTAGATGTGATTTTTTTAATTGAAAAAGAAAAGAAAAATCATTATAATAGAAACACGAATCTTTAAATTGTGATTTGTAAAAATGTATATATTCTTTTGAAAAACACCATTAAAGCCTGATAAATACTGGCTTTCTTTGATTTTTTTGAAAAACTTTAAAAAAATCGCAAAAAATTAGAAAAATAGTGTTGACAGAAAGGAACTGTGGTGATAATATATACAAGTCGCTGCGATACAGCAACGACAACAAAACATCAACAAAGCCAGTAAACACGAGGCTTTGAAGATAAGAACCTTGACAACTGAACAGAATGACAACCTTGAAAATTCTTTGAAATATTCAAGCGAGTAATCAATCGTAAAACAATTTTGTTTTGAAATGATTATCCTTAATAACAGTAATGTTAAACGGAAACGAAACTATTAAGCTAGTTCGTTCAGAACTAAGCTAAGGTAAAACTTTTTATGAGAGTTTGATCCTGGCTCAGGATGAACGCTGGCGGCGTGCTTAACACATGCAAGTCGAACGAAGCAACTTATCACGATTCCTTCGGGATGACGATTTGTTGACTGAGTGGCGGACGGGTGAGTAACGCGTGGGTAACCTG
>NZ_FNHZ01000011.1 GCF_900103815.1 Lachnospira pectinoschiza
CTGCCCTTAGTACGAGAGGACCGGGGTGGACTGACCTCTGGTGTATCGGTTGCATTACCAAGTGCATGGCCGAGTAGCCAAGTCGGGACGGGATAAACGCTGAAGGCATCTAAGCGTGAAGCCCCCCTCAAGATGAGATATCCCATACGAATGTAGTAAGACCCCTTGAAGACGACGAGGTTGATAGGCAAAAGGTGGAAGCGTGGTGACATGTGGAGCTGATTTGTACTAATAGGTCGAGGGCTTAACCAAGAAAGGTTAAGGTTTGGATAGAGAGTGAGAAATCACTGAACAATACGAGGGTTATTCTTTAAGGAATAATCAAACGGATGAATATATTTAATGTGCAGTTTTGAAAGAATAATTCTTTCAAAAAATAGTTGTCATTTGTCTTAAATTAATATATAATAGGCAAGTAATGATTTTTGGCCTGGTGGCTCAGCTGGTTAGAGCGCCGCCCTGTCACGGCGGAGGTCGTGGGTTCGAACCCCATCCGGGTCGTTTACAATTAAATATTGTATTTCGCTTATTAACTATGGGGTCTTAGCTCAGCTGGGAGAGCATCTGCCTTACAAGCAGAGGGTCACAGGTTCGAGCCCTGTAGGCCCCATACTTTTTACGCCGACATGGCTCAATGGCAGAGCAGCTGATTTGTAATCAGCAGGTTGTTGGTTCGACTCCGACTGTCGGCTCTATATTAACTAATATAGAGTTAGTTAATATTATGGGTGGATTCCCGAGTGGCCAAAGGGGACAGACTGTAAATCTGCTGGCACTGCCTTCGAAGGTTCGAATCCTTCTCCGCCCATTGATAATCTAAAGATTATCTTTTTAAACAATTTATTTAGCGAATGCCGCGGGGTAGAGCAGCTCGGAAGCTCGTCGGGCTCATAACCCGAAGGTCGCAGGTTCAAATCCTGCCCCCGCTACTACGCCTAGATAGCTCAGTCGGTAGAGCAGAGGACTGAAAATCCTCGTGTCACTGGTTCGATTCCGGTTCTAGGCACTTAATTACCACTTCCTAAATCGGAAGTGGTTTTTTTGTTTAATCAAGACTTAATTATAATACTGAAGTTAAAATCATATCATTGTACAAGAAATGCAGTAATACTGCTAGTATTGGGCTATATGAATAACTAAATAAACTTGTATAATATATGATAATAAGCTACAATATAGTAGTTGCGTTTAGAATTTTACATGGAGGATATTATGAGTAAAAAAAGCAATATCAACTATAAGTATTTGAGAAGAAGACAATCATGGTTTAGAAGAAATTTACCTACTGTAATTATTGCAGTGATTGCAGTTTTATTAATTGCAGCGGCAGTAGTTGTAGGTGTTGTTATAGGAAAGAATAGTAATAAGAAAGATAATAATGATAATCAGGCAACAGTTAAGGAAAGTACAACTGCAGAAGAAACAAGTTCAGAAGTAGAATGGATCACTGAGGAAGAACCAGAAACAACAACAGAAGAAGAGACAGCAGCATTAATGGCTCAGGTTACTACTAATGCAACAACACTTGGTTCATCAAATCCTTACTTCATTAAGGTTAATAGAGCAGCAAACTGTGTAACAGTTTACGGTATAGATACTAACGGCGAATATACAATTCCAGTAATTGCATTTGCAAGTTCATGTGGACGTGAAGGTCACGAAACACCACTAGTTGAAAACTATAAGACTTCAGATAAGTATAACTGGAGATTAATGGTTGATGGAACATACGGTATGTATGCAACAAGAATCGCAGGTACAAGCGGAATCTTATTCCACTCAGTTCCTTATCTTTTAACATCATCTTCTAGCTTAGAAGAAGGTCAGTACAATATGCTTGGCGACTATGCTTCACTAGGTTGCGTAAGATTATGTGTTAGAGATTGTAAGTGGATTTATGATAATTGTCCATCAGGTACAGGTGTAACAATTTATGATGACGCTACAAACCCAGGACCACTTGGTAAGCCAGATACAATTAAGGTTCCAGAAGATAGCGAATATGCTGGTTGGGATCCAACAGATCCAAGCACAGATAATCCTTGGAACAACTTTGCTCCTGCAATTACAGGTGCTAAGGATATTACAACAACAGTTGGTCAGTCAGTTAATTTATTAGATGGCGTAACAGCTACAGATACATGTGGTAACGATGCTACAAGCGATATTTACTTAGTAGGTACTTACACATACGATCAGGCTGGTACATATGCTATTACTTACAAGGTTAGAGATGCCCTTGGAAGAACAGCTGAAGCAACAGTTAATTTAATAGTTGAATAAGAATAAATTTTAATAAAAAGTGGCTGCATTGTTGAGAAATAATGCAGCTTTTTTTAAAATAGAATTAGAAGAACAGTAGTAAAAGCGAGAGAAATAATGAGCAAATACAATGATTTATTGGATAAGCTAATTGAATATACAGACAGCGATTACATTCCTATGCATATGCCAGGTGCCAAAAGAAATGACATTTTTTATGAAAATGAATCTAAGGCCCTAAGCAAACTAGACATTACGGAGATTGATGGCTTCGATAATATGCATGATGCTAGTGGCATTATTTTAGACATGCAGAAGAAGGCTCAGAGGCTTTATAAGGCGGATTTAAGTCTTTTACTTGTAAATGGTAGCACTGCAGGTATTTTGGCGGCTATAAGCGGCGTATGCCACAAGGGAGATAGCATTTTAGTGGCAAGGAATTGTCATGTCTCAGTTTATAACGCCTTGTACCTAAATGAGCTTAAGGCCGATTACATTAGTCCACAAATAGATGAAGAAACAGGAATGTTTTTGGGGATAAGTCTGGATGAAATCAAAGCTAAGGTGGAAAATAATAGTTATAGGGCAGTTGTGATTACAAGTCCGACTTATGAAGGTAGAACATCAGATATTCGCGGGATTGCGAAATATTTGCATGATAAAGGAATCGTACTGATTGTAGATGAGGCTCACGGGGCGCATTTTAATTTTCATAAGGAATTTCCAGAAAGCGCTATAAGTCAGGGGGCGGACATTGTGATTAACAGTATTCACAAGACTTTGCCAGCTCCTACACAGACGGCTTTATTACACTTAAATTCAGATTTAATAAATTATGATAGGGTGAAAAGGTACTGGAATATCTATCAAAGTACCTCTCCGTCCTATTTGTTAATGGCTGGAATCGACAGGGCTTTAAGCTTTGTAGAGCTTGATGGAGCAGAGGCCTATAAAGAATACGTCGCTAATTTAAAAGAGCTTAGAGGCAAGATTATGGCCTTAGAAAATATATCTCTAGCCGAGGTAGACGACATTTCGAAGGTGGTTCTAGTGGCCAGTGAGAAAGCTAAAGATAAGATAGATAATTTTGGCAAGTGGATTTTTGATAGGTTACTAGAGGACTTCCACATTCAGCTAGAAATGGCCTCCTTTGATTATGCCATTGCTATGACAGCTGTAGGAGATAAAAAAGAGTATTATGACAGTTTTATAGGGGCGCTAGAAAGCCTTGATAAGGAAATAGATGAGACGAGAATCCAAGAGGAGCAGGACCAGACGGGTTATAAAGACTCGGTAGACCAGAGAGATTCGGTAGAACAGAGAGAATCGGTGGAACAGAGAGACTCGGTAGATCAGAGAGACTCGGTAGATCAGAGAGAATCAGTGGATCAAAGAGAATCAACAGGGCAAGCTGCAAGAAATGCAAAGAAGGAATTATTTGCTAATCTGGCGGGATATAAGAAGGTCATGGAGGCCCATGAGGCGGTTGAAAAGGCAGATCTTGAGGGCTTTGATATGTTAAGCCTAGAGGATGAGAGCCTTATTAATAGAGTCAGCGTTAATGCGGTACTTTTGTATCCGCCGGGAATGCCTGTGATTAATTCTGGTGAGTTGATTACAGAAGATAAGATTCAAATTATTAAAAAAGCTATAGCGTTAGATATAGAAGTTATAGGATTAAATGACGATTTAATAAAAGTCTTAAAGGTCAATTAGGCCTGTAAATATGAGTGTTAGATCGTAAATATTGGTGTTGGACCATAGATGTAAAAACGATTAAGCATCTAAATATAGAACTAGAAAATCTAAGGGTAAGTGTGTGAAGATGAACGAAATAGTATTTATTATGGGAAAAAGTGCTTCCGGTAAGGATAAGATTTATAAGACCTTGGTGGAAGATTTTAAGGGAAAATTTAAAACAGTAACTATGTATACTACAAGACCTATGAGGGTCGGCGAGAAAGAAGGGGTAGAGTATCATTTTGTTGATGATGAAAAGGCCCTTGAATTTGAGAAGGCTGGAAAGGTTATTGAGCTAAGAGCTTATGATACTGTTTATGGCTTGTGGAAGTATTTTACTGCAGATGATGGACAGATTGATTTAACTAAGAAGGACAGATACATAATTATTGGCACTCTTGAGGCCTATGAAAAATTCTTAGAATTCTATGGAAAAGAGCATCTTTTGCCGATATATATTGAAGTAGATGATGATATTAGGTTAACTAGGGCCATTAAGCGAGAGAAGAAGCAGGAAAAGCCTAATTACGAGGAATTGTGCCGAAGATTTTTAGCGGATGCTAAGGATTTTAATGAGGAAAATATAAAGAGAGCCGGTATTGAGGTGAGATTCCAAAATAATACTAAGCTTGAAGATTGCATAAAGCGCATAGAGGACTACATTTTAGCAAATTAGCGCTTGCTTGCAAGATAACTAAAGGTGTTATAAAATGTAAGTTGGATTGTTCCAAGCATTAGGTGCAATGTCAATGTGTTACTTAGATGTGTGGAGGCGTAGGGTATGGAAATTAAAATTAGTGATGTACAACAGGTTACATCGAGCCAAAATGTTAATAAAACGGAGACTCATGATGATTCCTTTAAGTTTACGCTTATAAGTAACATTGAGGAGAAGGAATTACAGGAAAAGCTAGGCTCAATGATGCAGGAAATCACAGATCAAGGTGAGAAGATTTCTAAGCATATGGATATTAAAGATATGAAAAGATATAGAGAGCTAGTTAAGGATTTTATGAATGAGGTTGTTAATAGATCTCATAAATTTTCTCGTGAGAATTTCCTTGATAGACGAGGAAGGCATAGAGTTTATGGCATTGTAAAGCTTGTGGATAAGAATCTTGACGATTTAGCAGGTGAACTTGTAAAAGAGGAGAAGGATCACTTAGCCATTGTCAGTAAAATAGATGATATAAGGGGATTGTTACTTGATATTTCCACATAAGTTAAGGAATTTGCAGATTAAAGATACATATTTAAGTTTGTAGCTTTAAGTTTGTAGAATTAAAGTGCAGAAATTTAGATAACTTATGAGGACAGTGTAGAGAATAGGTGAAAAATGAGTGGATTTGCAGATATTTATGGATATGACACAATAAAAGAACACTTACAAAATGCAGTGGTTATGGATAAGGTTTCACACGCATATGTTTTTAGTGGCAATTTAGGTGCTGGTAAGAAGACGCTAGCTAAGATTTTTGCTAAGACATTACAGTGCGAGGAAGGTGGAAAGGAGCCGTGTAATCACTGCCATTCTTGCGTTCAGGCAGAGTCTAATAATCAGCCGGATATAATCTGGGTGAGACACGAGAAGCCAGGAAGCATCGGTGTTGATGACATTAGAGATCAATTAGTTGCAGATATTCAGATTAAACCATATAGTAGTAAATATAAGATTTACATAATTGATGAAGCTGAGAAGCTTACAGTTCAGGCTCAGAATGCTCTTCTTAAGACAATAGAAGAACCGCCAGCGTATGGTATCGTAATTTTGTTGTCTAAGAATGCAGATATATTTTTACAAACAATTCTTTCTAGATGTGTAGTTCTAGATTTAAAACCACTTAGTGATTCCTTGGTGGAAAACTACATAAAAGACCATATTTCATGTGGAGATTATGAGAGAAAATTCGCTGCAAAGTTTGCGAGAGGTTGTATCGGTAGAGCGATATCAATTCTCGAAAGTGATGAATTTTCACAGCTTAAGAACCAAGTAGTAAGTATGGTTAAAAATGCGAAGGATATGACATCCGTAGAAATAATGGATAGCGTTAAGAAGGCTGGAGAATTTAAACTAGTAATAGATGATTATCTAGATTTACTTAACGTTTGGTTCCGAGATGTGTTAATATTTAAGAGTACAGCCGATACCAATTTGATTATTTTTAGCGATGAAATTTCTAGCATAAGGAATCAGGCAGAACTAGTTTCTTATGAGGGTCTACAAGACATTTTAGACTCAATAGATAAGGTAAAAATAAGGTTGCAGGCTAATGTAAATTTCGATTTAACAATGGAACTGCTAATCATGGCAATAAAGGAAAATTTATAAAAGAGGAAGGTGGTACATCTTTAAAAGATGTATAGGTAAATAAGATGACGAAAGTTGTAGGAGTTAGATTTAGACAGGTGGGAAAGATATATTTTTTCGCACCAGGAAAGTACAAAGTAGAAGTAGGACAGCATGTAATCGTTGAGACAGCCCGTGGTGTGGAATACGGTAATGTTGTTTTAGGAGAAAGAGAAGTGGAGGATGAGAAGGTCGTTCAGCCACTTAAGGCAATCATTAGAATTGCTACTCCAGAAGATGATGAAAAGGAAATCAAGAATAGAGAGAAAGAGAAGGAAGCTTTCAATATCTGTCTTGAGAAGATAGCAAAGCATAAGCTTGAGATGAAGCTTATTAAGGCTGAGTACACATTTGACAATAACAAGGTTTTATTCTACTTCACAGCAGATGGCCGTATCGACTTTAGAGAGTTAGTTAAGGACCTTGCTGCAGTATTTAGAACAAGAATTGAGTTAAGACAGATTGGTGTTCGTGATGAAACTAAGATTTTAGGCGGTATTGGCGCTTGCGGTAGACCACTTTGCTGCGCAACTTATATGCCAGAATTCATTCCAGTTTCAATTAAGATGGCTAAGGAGCAGAATTTGTCCCTTAATCCAACTAAGATTTCCGGCGTTTGCGGCAGACTTATGTGCTGCTTAAAGTATGAGCAGGAAACTTACGAAGAGCTTAACAGCAATTTACCTGTAGTTGGCGACCATGTTACAACACCAGAGAGACTTCACGGCGAGGTTTCATCTGTCAATGTACTCAGACAGTTAGTTAAGGTAATTGTTACACTTGATAACGACGAGAAGGAAGTTAGAGAGTATCCAGTATCAGAGATCAGATTTAAGTCAAAGAGACGCGATAGAAACGAACAGATCGATGATAAGGAATTAAAGGCTTTAGAGGAGCTTGAAAGACGCGAAGGTCATGCTCATATTAGTGATGACTAATTATTATGAAAATGTATTTCTAAATCGACAATAAAAAATGGTGGAGGAAAGTGTGATGTGTAATAAAGAAAATATGGGTTTAAATGAAATTTACACGACACTTTCTGGACCAATACAGTTAGAAGCTGATGAGAGACTAGATGATTTGTGTAGAGATGGCTTGAAACTAATCCAGAAGCCAGATATTTTCTGTTTTGGAATAGACGCGGTGTTATTGTCTACATTTTCAAAGGCACAAAAGGGCAATAAAGTCCTTGATTTATGCTCGGGAAATGGAGTGATTCCAATACTTATGCAGGCCAAGAATCCTGACACAAGTTATAAGGGCCTTGAAATCCAAGAGGTTTCGGCAAATTTAGCTTCTAGAAATGTTGCGATTAATAATTTAGAGTCAAAAGTAGAAATTATTAAAGGTGATTTGAAGGAGGCTGCCAAGATTTTTGGTGAGGCCTCCTTTAATGTTGTAACCGTGAACCCACCCTACAAAAAGGCCAATTCAGGGCTAGTTAACCCGGATTCCACAAAGGCCATTGCAAGGCACGAGATTCTTTGTGACATAGACGATGTTTGCCAGGCGGCCGCAAGATGCCTAAAGTCAAAGGGCCATCTATATATGGTGCATAGACCAGACAGACTAATAGATATCATAGCTGCCATGCGCAGGGCCCATATTGAGCCAAAGCGCATAAGAATGGTGCATCCATATCTTGATAAAGAGGCCAACATGGTACTAATTGAGGGGATAAAGGGTGCCAATTCTTACATGATTGTGGAAAAACCGCTGATTGTCTATAAGAGAGTTGATGGACAGTCGGGAGTTTATACAGATGAGATTTTAGAAATCTATAATAATAAGAATTAGGGCTTAGGAAATAGAGCTTAGGAAATAGAGCCTGGGAAATAGAGCTTAAGAATTAGAGGTTTTAAAAATGAAAGCAAATCAAAATATAGATAAGGATAATAAAATGGAAATAAATCAAGATATAGATAATCAAGATATTGATTTTGATATAGAAAAGCTAGACGGGAAGCGCGATGGCAAGGGCGAGCTATATTTGTGCGCCACACCAATTGGCAATCTCGAAGACATTACCTATAGGGTTTTGCGAATCCTAAAGGAAGTGGACATTATTGCGGCGGAGGATACAAGAAATTCCATTAAGCTACTAAATCACTTTGAGATTAAGACACCAATGACTGCATACCATGAATTTAACAAGTACGACAAGGCAAAGGTCCTAGTTAATAAAATGTTACAAGGACTTAGTGTTGCTTGCATTACCGATGCAGGTACTCCAGGAATTTCAGATCCAGGAGAGGAGCTTTGTAAGCAGGCAAGGGCAGCAGGCATTAAAGTATCTTCAGTACCTGGGGCAGCAGCTTGTATTACAGCGCTAACAATGTCCGGTCAGGCAACAAGACGTTTCGCCTTTGAAGCATTTTTACCAGCAGACAAAAAGGAAAGAAAAGAAGTCTTAGAGGAGCTTGTAAATGAAACAAGAACTATGATAATTTACGAGGCGCCACACCATTTAAAGAAGACTTTAGCAGAGCTAAGAAATGTGCTTGGTGGAGATAGAGCTCTTACAATTTGCAAGGAGCTTACAAAAAGATACGAGAATTCCATGGAATTTAGCCTTGATAGCGCATGTGAGTACTACGAAAACAACGACCCAAGAGGAGAGTATGTTCTTGTAATTGCAGGAAAATCAAGGGAAGAGTTAAAGAAGGAAAAGCAGGCCGCATGGGAAGAGATGACCGTTAGAGAACATGTGGACATGTACATAAATCAGGGTCTTGATAAGAAAGAGGCCATGAAGGCAGCCGCTAAGGATAGAGGCGTTTCAAAGCGTGATATTTATAACGAGCTAGAGCGCGATTAATATATCATACGATACATTTTCATTAATATATGTATAGATACTCCCATATATATGGGAGTATTTTTTATGCAACATAACCAAAGTGCTAGCAATATAGACAAGATGAATTGTTAAAAATGCTTGACTACAAGCACCATCTAAGATACATTAGAAAATGTAGCTATTAAATTTTTTCTAAGTTTAGACGAATAATTGTAATTAGAGACTAAATTTATATTGCTTGAGACGATTATCCGATTGGGAGGTATTTATGCTTAAGAAAAGATTTAAACAGGTCGCAGTCATTTTACTTACAGTAGTTATGACAGCGATTACAGCACTAGCTATTCTACCAGCTAAAAGGACAGAGGCTGCCGCAGTGGCACCGAAAGCTGGAAATATTTACTATATTAAGAATAAGAATAGCCAGATGTATTTAACAGTTGCAGGAGATTCTTCTGCAAGTGGAGCAAATGTAATTCAGTCAAAGGGAACAGGAAGCCTTGGCCAGAGATGGATTTTAGAGCAGAATTCAAATGGCACATACAGAATTCATCCTGCAACAGACATGACTGGTGGACTTTCATTAGATGTTTATTATGGACGCACAGATAATAACACTAATATTCAGATTTGCTCAAACAACGGTGCAACAGCACAGAACTTCTATCTTACTAAATCAGGTGATGGTTACGCTATCACAACAGAAGTTACAGGGGGAAAGAGTTGTCTCGATGTAGCAGGAGCTAGCACATCAAGTGGCGCTAATGTTATCGAGTACACTAATAGAGGAGCTTCTAATCAGATTTGGTATTTTGAAGAAGCACAGTGGCCATCATCAGGTTCAGGCTCAGGATCTAGCTCTAGCTCAGGTTCAAGCTCTGGATCAGGCTCATCAACATCAAACACACCGGCAGCAGTTGACTCAACATATTGCCAGCAAAGAATCCAGCTAGTTAACACAAACGGCAGCTCACTTGTAACTGCTCCATCTAGCACAGGTTCTGTAACAGCCGCAACTAATTCCTCATCATACAATCAGTGGGTTTTAGTTAACAACGGCAGCAACAAGTACATGATTGTAAATGCAGCAACAGGCTATGTACTTGCACCAAACGGCAATAATGCAACTAATGGAGCTAAAGTTGTAGCAACAGGTAAGACAGGAGCAACATCACAGTATTGGTTAATTCAGGCAGTGTCAAATGATTCACTTGGCAAGGCTTACGAATACAAGATTGTAAATTGCGCTAACTCAAACCTTTGCTTACAGAAATCAGGTTCAAACTTCGTACTTGGCTCATACTCAGGCAGCTCAACACACAAGTTCTACCTTAACACTTACGGTGTAGAAGGCTTTGCAGGAAAGTGTAAGAGTGTCAACGGAAAGCAGACAGGCTCTGTAATTGGTGGCGCACTTGGTAAGACAGTATATGTTTCAAATGTATCTGATCTTTCAAAGTACTGCCAGGGTTCAACACCATACACAATCGTTGTAAATGGCAACATCAGAGCAAACAGCTTAACAAAGGTTAATGTAGGCAGCAACAAGACTATTATTGGTTCATTTAATGCAAATACATTGCACAACATCCACTTTAGATGTATATCTAATTCTGGAAATGTCATTTTCAAGAACCTTACAATTAGCCATGATGCAGCAATTAATGGAAATGACGACATTCAGATTTACATCAGCGACGGACAGAAATTCTGGCTTGATCACTGTACATTCCCAGGACATTCAATCGCTTCAACAGATGTAGATAAGTTCGTTTATGTTGGTCTTAAGGCTGATTATGTGACTGTTTCAGGAAATGTATTTAAGAATCATAAGTACGGCTTAATCCTTGGTTACCCACAGGAGGATGGAGCTGGAAAATATTCTGGATACCCACAGATGACAATTTGTAACAATTACTTTAATGGCGTATTAACAAGAGCACCAGGACTTATGCGCTACGGTTATTTCCACTCATACAACAATTATGTAGTGAACTTTAACCTAGGCTATACACCTTACACAGGCGCTAACATTTACTCAGAGAAGAACTATTTCTCAAAGGGCAATGCTAAGGGTGCAGTTGTAGATGATCACGGTGTCGGCAACTTCACAGACTATGGCTCAGTATTGTCATCATCTGTTAGCAACTTAAAGACTAAGACAACTTCATGGAGACCAAACTCATGCTACTCATATGCAACAAGATCTGCAAATGACGCAAAGAATTGGGCAGCATCTTCATCAAATACAGGTGTACAAAGGTCAACAATACGCTATGCAATTGACTAATTAGAAACTAATGACTATGTAAAATCGGGTGTTTAAAGAATATAAGGATAAGAAATATAATAGCTACAAAAAAGTCTTGGGAAGAGCGGGCTCTTTCCAAGACTTAATTTTATTCCACAATCGTATGTTCCTTAATAATATTCCTAACCGTAGCGTAGATAAAAGGCTTGGCAGTTTCAATGTCTGCTGGCTCCTTATAAAGAATTGCGCTATAGCATGTAGAACTAATAAGCTCCACAATCAAGAAAAGCATAATCTCTGGCTCTCTTAAATTAACCTCATCGTCGTTAATCATCTGGTGGTAGACATCAAGGAAGTTAATGTCGTTGTCCGCAACGTTAGTAGTTAAGGCCTCCTTAAAAATTCCCCAACTAAGATTCTTTGAAATGAAATTAAGCAAAGTCTGATTGCTATCAAGAGCATTAATAATGTTATCTATTAGGAAAATGATCTTCTCCGTAAAGTTAAGACTTCTCTTTTCAAGTTCCTTATCAAGAGCTGCAACAGCAGATGAGAAAAGAAGACTTGATTCGTGAGAGATAAGTCGATTTCTTATATCAAATTTATCCTTAAAATAAAGATAAAAAGTACCCTTTGCCATGCCGGCCTTTGAAGAGATTTCAGCAATGGATGTTTTAGAAACACCCTTTGTTGTAAAAAGCTCAAAAGCTGAGTTTAGCAAAGAACGTTGTTTATTAATTTTTTTATTTTCTAGTTTTCCCAAAACATTCACCCCTTATCTGAATTATATCTTAGCACATTTTCCATGCTTGTATGTGTATCTTAGCATATAAAAAATAAAAAATCTATAAAAAAAGTGACTAGTGGTCATTTTTTGTTGACAGAAAAAATAGTAGTGATATAATGGCTATGAAATTAAAAATGACTAACGGTCAATTTTACAAAACGAAAGAATTTAATACGTCATTTAATGAATGGAGGTTAATTATGGAGAAGTTCGGAAGAGCTGTGGTTAAGTTAAGGATTCCAATCCTTATAATAAGCGTCTTGCTCTTAATTCCAGCAGTTCTCGGATATTTTGGCACACGAGTTAATTACGATATCTTGTACTATTTACCAGACAATATCGAGACTATGGAAGGCCAAGATATCTTATTGAATGATTTTGGAAAGGGCGCCTACGCATTAATCGTAGTGGAAGACATGAATCAAGATAACGTGTCTAAGCTAGTTAATAAGGTTGAGAATGTAGACCACGTAGCGAAAGTTATTTCTTATTCAGGCATCGTTGGAACAGATATTCCAGCAGAACTCTTACCTGAGGAGATAAGTTCTAAGTTTGTAAATGCAGATACAAACTCAACATTATTTGCAGTATTCTTTGATGACACAACATCAAGTGATGACACAATGAATGCTATACAGCAGATAAGAAAGGTTACAGACAAGCAGTGTTATGTAGCTGGTATGTCAGCAGTAGTTACAGATACTAAGAACCTATCAGAAAAGGAAACACCAATTTATGTTTTACTTGCAGTAGTTTTAGTTTGTATCGTACTTGCCTTATTTATGGATTCATTCCTTGTACCAGTACTCTTTATGATAAGTATCGGTATGGCAATCATCTATAACCTAGGTTCAAACTATTTCTTAGGGGAGACATCGTATATTACTAAAGCCTTGGCAGCAGTATTGCAGTTAGGTGTAACCCTTGATTATTCAATCTTCTTGTGGCATAGCTACAAGGAACATAAGGCTGAGTATCCAGGAAATAAGGAAAAGGCAATGGCAGTTGCCATTGGAAATACATTGACATCAGTAGTTGGTTCTTCAATTACAACAGTTGCCGGCTTTATCGCACTTTGCTTTATGAGCTTTACACTTGGTCTTGACTTAGGTGTGGTAATGGCAAAGGGTGTTGTATTTGGTGTAATCGGATGTGTAACAATTTTACCATCCCTTGTATTAACCTTTGATAGAGCCCTTGAAAAGACTATGCATAAAGAAATCATGCCAGACTTTTCAAAGTTTGCTCACTGGGTTGTTAATCACTCATGGGTATTCCTAATAGCCTTTGTAATACTTCTAGTTCCTGCAATTTATGGTTACAACAACACAGAAGTTTATTACGATTTAGCTGGTACATTACCAAAAGACCTTGATTGCTCACAGGCTAATACAAAGCTTGCCGAAAGCTTTAAGGATTTAAATTCGATTTATATGATCCTTGCAGATAGCGATTTATCTACAGAGGATGGACAAAATATGCTAGATGAGATTCAGAATGTGGATGGCATTTCATTTGCATTAGGACTCCCAACTATAACAGAAACAGGAATTCCAGAAGAGTTTTTACCAGAATCTGTAGTTTCTGAATTAAAGAGCGGAGATTACCAGTTGATGCTAGTTTCCTCAGAATACGCAATTGCTTCTGATGAAATCAATAACCAGATTGATGAAGTATCAGCAATTACTAAAAAGTATGACAATCAAGCAATGGTAATCGGTGAAGCCCCATGTACTAAGGACTTAATTACAATCACTGATAAGGATTTCAAGACTGTAAGTTTTGTTTCTATCGCAGCGATTTTCGTAATCATTTTCTTCGTACTAAAGTCAATCTCATTACCAATCTTACTAGTTGCAGCCATTGAATTTGCCATCTTTGTAAACATGGGTATCCCATACTTTACAGGCACATCGATCCCATTTATTGCATCCGTTGTAATTGGAACAATTCAGCTTGGCGCCACAGTAGATTACGCAATTCTTATGACAACAAGATATAAGAGAGAACGTGCCTCAGGCCTTTCAAAGAAGGAATCCGTTGAGATAGCCCTTGCTACTTCAATCCCTTCAATCGTAGTATCAGCCCTCGGCTTCTTCGCAGCCACATTTGGCGTTGGTATGTATGCAAATGTAGACATGATCGCATCCCTTTGTATCTTAATGGCAAGAGGCGCAATCATTAGTATGGTTGTTGTAATTTTAGTTGTACCATCATTATTCATGGTATTTGATAAGCTAATAATTCATACAAGTATCGGCTTTAAGCCAAAGAACAAGAAATATTCTGATTTAAATGAGGAAGATAAATTTGCACATCAATAAAGTGCTAGGAGAAAATATAAAGGAGAGCGAATAAAATGATTAGAACTAGTTTAAGAAAAGCTGGAGCCGTAGTTTTAACAGCATCAATGCTTGCCCTAAACCTTACAGCTTGCCAGTCAAATAGTGATAGTGCCAGTGTTAGCGCAGTAAATGAAGACGCTGCTTCTAATACAGAGAACATAATTACATCTACAATGAATGACGAATTATCAATAAATACAGCACAGACACTTGCTAAGAATACAAGAAATCAGACAGTTTACGTATTTGATGATGCAAGCGGTGTGCAAGACCACGCAACTGTAAACACTAAGGTTACAGATAACAATGGCGATACAAGTTCTACTAATGAAAATGTAGACAAGGCCGCACCTGTTACAATCAACGTAACATACTATCTCAATGGAAAAGAGATTTCACCAGAAGATCTAGCAGGTCAGTCAGGTGAAGTAAAGATTAGATTTGACTATGTAAATAACGAAGAAGAAACAATTACAGTAAATGGCGAGACAAAAACAGCTTATGTACCATTTACAGTAGCAACAGGACTTATGCTTGATAACGAAAAGTTTACTAACATCGAGGTTACAAACGGAAAGTTATCACAGGTTGGTTCAGATGTAGTTGCTCTAGGCGTTGCCTTCCCAGGACTTGCTGATTCTTTAAACTTAAAGTTTGATAGTGAAGAGGTAAATTTTGACCTACCAAATTACTTCGAGATTTCAGCAGATGTAACAGACTTCTCACTTGATATGTCACTTTCAGTAGTATCTTCAAACTTACTATCTGATATGGACCTAGATGACTTATCAGTAGAAGACTTACAGGCAAAGGTTAACGAACTTCAGTCAGCAGCTGACCAGTTAGAGGCTGGTACAGTTCAGTTACAGGAAGGTACACAGCAGTTAGAGGATAATGTTCCTGATTTAGTATCTGGTGTAGCAGCACTTAATGATGGTGCAGCAACACTTAGCTCAGGTGTATCTGCTTATACAGCAGGTGTAGCAAGCTTAAATGACGGAGCAGCAGCTCTTGATTCAAATATGCAGACATTATCATCAAGCCTTAATACACTTTATGAAACATTAAAGGCCAACGGATTTGATACACAGATTGCAGCCTTAAACGAAGGTATTAACGGAACAAGCGGTTTAATGGCAACATTATCAAATCAAATGAGTACATATAAGTCACGTTATGAAACTACTTATGCGACAGCTTATGAAGCAGTTTTAGCAGCTAACGACAAGGACGAATTAGCAGCACAGGGTATTACAGAAGATGCCAATATTGCTTCAGTAATAAATAGCGAAACAGAAAATACAGCAGTTTACATGACAGCAGGTTTATGTAAATTATATGCAGCAACAGCTGATTCAACAATCATTAATGAAATTGTTGCGTTAAATCAGTCAGCAGCAGCTTATAAGGCAATGTACGCATCTTATACAAAGCTTAAGGCAGCAGGTCTTGATACAGGAGTACAGGCATTAACAAGTGCAGTTGGTTCATTTAGCACATATCAGGAAGGCACATTATGCTCAAGCCTTTATGCCTTAAATGTAGGTGCTACAAAGTTACAGCAGGAAGGTACATCAGTACTTGCAGCTGGTGCTTCAACACTTGCAGCTAACAATTCAAGCTTAACATCAGGGGCTGCAGCACTTGCAGATGGTACAGAGACATTAAATAACGCAGCAGCTACACTTTCATCAGGTGTTTCTAAGTTAAACACAGGTGCTATTACATTAAAGGATGGCATGGCTGAATTTAATGCAGAAGGTATTTCACAGATTACAAGCCTCTTAGGAGATGATGCAACAACAACTCTTGATACAATTAAGGAAGTTGTAAAGCTTGGTAATAACTACACATCATTTACAGGCAGCACTGGAAATTATGACTCAACTGTAACATTTATTTATAAGACAGCAGCAGTGCAGTAAAAATAGTAGATATAACAATTTCAAAACAGATAGACCAAAAGGCATGAACCAAGGCAAAAAACCAAGGTTCATGCTTTTTGTTTATTACGATATTATTAAATTGTGTAAAATCAAATTTTGCACTATAATATTTACACATAATAAATTAAGTTGAGTTTATTCTTTTTTAATATAAGTTATATTGACTTAAAGTTAACTTTAAGTGATAGTATGTCGAAGTAATAAGAGAAATCGGAGGTATTAACAAATGAAAGAGTATAGACAGGAATTTTTTAAAGGAGAAAGAGCGTTATATGCAGCAGATGGTATAAAGGTATATGATTCAATTTTTGATGATGGAGAATCTCCTTTAAAGGAAAGCAAGAATGTAGAAATATATGATTCACAGTTCAAATATAAATACCCATTGTGGTATTCAAACAATGTAACAGTAAAAGGAAGTAATTGGCTTGAAATGGCACGTTCTGGTGTATGGTACACTAATAATATTTCAGTAGAAGATGCGTTAATACAGGCACCAAAGAATTTTAGAAGATGTGATGGTGTTAGCTTAACTAATGTAACAATGACAGATGCAGCAGAGACTTTCTGGAGCTGCAAGAACATTAAGCTTAGGAATGTAACAGCTAAGGGACATTATTTCGCTATGAATTCAGAGAATATTGAAATCCAGGATTTTAAGTTAGATGGTAACTATTCATTTGATGGTGCTAAGAATATTACAATTAAAAATGCAGTACTCTTATCAAAGGATGCCTTCTGGAATACAGAAAATGTAACAGTTTATGACTCATACATTTGCGGTGAATACCTTGGATGGAATTCTAAGAATTTAACATTTGTAAACTGCACAATTGAGAGTTTGCAAGGACTTTGTTATATCGACAATATACACATGAAAAATTGTAAGTTAATCAATACAACTTTAAGTTTCGAATTAGCAAGCAATGTAGATGCAGAAATCACAACTAAGATAGATAGCGTATTTAACCCAATAAGTGGTACAATTACAGCACCACAGATTGATACATTAATAGTTGAGAAGGATATTGTAGATCCAACAAAGACTAGAATTGAATGTAAGGCTGTGGGAGAGAATGTAGAAGTAGTTGAATGGAGACGATAAAATGAGTAAATATAATTTCGATGAAGAAGTTAATAGACGAAGCAGTGACTCCTTAAAGTGGGATGTGGATAATAACGAACTACCAATGTGGGTAGCAGATATGGATTTTAAGACAGCACCACAGATAAGACAGGCAATTGCTGATAGATTAGAGCATGGAGTCTTTGGATATGCAGATATAATGCAGGATTGGTACGATGCCTATATAAATTGGTGGAAGAATAGACATGGATTTGAAATACAAAAAGAATGGCTGATTTTTTCAACAGGAGTTGTTCCATCAATTTCATCTATTGTAAGAAAGCTAACAACACCTAATGAAAAAGTAATTATTCAGACACCGGTTTATAATATCTTCTTTAATAGCATTGTAAATAATGGATGTCGTCCATTAGAAAGTCCATTAAAGTATGAAGATGGTAAGTATACAATGGATTTTAAAGATTTAGAAGAAAAAATGGCAGACCCACAGGCAAGCCTTATGATACTTTGTAATCCCCACAATCCTGTAGGAAAAATATGGGATAAGGAATCATTAGAAAAAGTTGGCGAGTTAGCAGCTAAATATGGCGTAACAGTAATTTCTGATGAAATTCATTGTGATATTACAAAGCCAAATAAGTCTTATATACCTTTTGCTTCAGTATCTGAAACATGTAGAGATATAAGTATTACATGTATTGCACCAACAAAGTGCTTTAATATAGCAGGAATGCAGACTTCAGCTGTAGTAGTATCTAATCCATTTTTAAGACATAAGGTATGGAGAGGACTTAATACAGATGAGGTTGCAGAACCTAATTCATTTGCACAAGTAGTAACTAAAGCTGCATTTAATGAAAGTGCAGACTGGCTTGATGAAATGAGAGAGTATGTTTTTGATAACAGAGAATATGCTAAGGAATTTATTGAAAGAGAATGCGAAGGAATTCATGTTGTAGATGGTGATGCCACATATTTATTATGGATAGATATAAGTAAATGCAATAAGCAAAGCGATGAAGTTGCAAGAATAATAAGAGAAAAAACTGGACTTTATATAACCGAAGGATTAGAGTATGGACAGGTCGGAGCCAACTTTATTCGTATGAATGTTGCTTGTACAAAAAAGACATTACAAGATGGATTAAACAGATTTAAAGAAGGAATAAATAGTTTATTATAAACAGATATAAAAGAGGAGTTGGATAGATGATTATACTGTAAAGGCAAATCAAAAAACCAACTCCTCTTATTTAAAAGGTATTATTTATTATTTTCTGCTATTTCTTTATTGTCGCCCTTGTGCTTCTTAATGATTTCGTCATAACGACGCTGTGAAGCTATCTCCTCAGGGGTTAACTCTTCCTCCACATCCTCAATTGCATCAAGCTGTGCAAAAAGATCCCCTAATTCATTAAGATCAATTAAATTCTTATCATCTGCCATTGCCTAATCTCCTTTCGCAAGGTAAATTTAAATTCTACTCCCGTTAAAAAGAACTGCAACTTTAGCTAGTGACATAAGAAGATTAATAGTTTTAGATGAGTCACCATAAAACTAGTTATCATAAGACTTAAAGAAAGCCTCTAGTCTATCAAAGGTCTTTACAAGAGTTTCTGCCTCGCTTGGGCTTAAATCCTCTGTAACCTTCTCAATCATCTTCTTATGGAATTTCTGATGATGAAAATATGCCGCAATTCCCTTTTCAGTTAGTGTAGCATAGACAACTCTACGATCTTTATCGCTTCTATATCTAACAGCGTAGCCCTTCTTTACAAGTCTGTTAAGACCAATAGTAAGAGTTCCCATTGTAACGCCTAAACTTTTAGAAATCTCACCCATAGTTTGAGGATCTTTTATACCTACGGCCTCGATTATGTGCATATCATTAACAGATATATCCTTATAATCTTCAGTTATTAAAGCCTTTTCCTCGATATCCAAGATGTCATTAAAAAGATCGACCAAAATCTTGTTTAGAGATTCATAAATATCCATTTATCTGCTACCTTACCTAACTTCATTAATAACTAAATTATATTATAATAAAAATTGATTTGCAAGGCTTCTATAAATTTTTTAATAGTTTGTAATATTTCGAAAATGTATACAAATAAAAGTTCACTTTGTTGCAATTTTATGCGCTGTGTAGTATCATTTTAACTAGTTTCTAAAGGATTTAGAATGGGAGGAAACTAGATGAGATTTATAGCAATTGGAGAATTAATGTTAAGATTATCTCCACCTAATTATGAGAAGATTGTAACAACTCATGACTTTAGAGTTAACTACGGTGGCGCAGAGGCTAATGTAGCTGTATCACTTGCTAACTTAGGTATAGATTCTACATTTTTTACAGTATTACCTAATACAGATTTAGGAAAGTCAACAGTGAACTATCTTAAGTCAAACGATGTCCATACAAAAGAAATCATTATGGCTGATGGTAGAATGGGTATCTATTACTTAGAGGAAGGCGTTTCAGTACGTCCATCTTCAGTTATTTACGATAGAGGTATGTCAGCATTTGCTGAATATGACTATAAAGACGTGGATTTTGAAGAGATTTTAAAGAATTACGATTGGTTACATTTAAGTGGTATTACACCAGCTCTTTCTTACAACTGTAGAAGACTTGTAGATAGAGCCGTTAAGGCTGCTAAGAAGTTAGGTCTCACAGTAAGTTTTGACCCTAACTTTAGAAGTACACTTTGGTCTTTTGAAACAGCAAGAGACGTATTATCAAAGTATCTTCCATACGTTGATGTTTTAATTGGTATTGAGCCAATTCACCTATATAGAGAAGATGGTACAGATTATAAGGATGGCTTAACAATGGACCCATCATTTAAAGAGATGGATAGAGTCTTTAGAGAGATTGATAATCAGTATCATATGAAGGCTATTGCTAGAACAGTACGTTACGTACATTCTGGTAGCAATAACTCACTTAAGGCCTTCTACTACACTAATGGCGAGACTTACGAAAGTAAGACTATTAACTTTGAAATCGTAGATAGAGTTGGTGGTGGTGATGCATTTTCATCAGGCCTTATCTATGCCTTAATGGAGAATATGTCTGCCGAAGATACAGTAAACTTCGCCGTAGCATCTTCAGTAATGAAGCACGCTATTAGAGGTGATACTAACATTACAAGTGTAGACCAGATTAAGAGACTTATGACTAATGCATCTTTTGATGTACAGAGATAATTTGTGCTTTAAAGTTAATCTAGGCTAACAATAGAATAAACATGGATTTATAGGCCTATGGAACTAGAAATATCGCTCTAGTTTCCATAGGTCTTTTTTTTATATGAAAAAAATAGGGGAATTTTATTAGGATTTGTAGTAGAATATATTATTGCGGAAAATTTGTTATGAAAATTTAGTGAGGTTATATATGGTAGTTTTTCCAAAAGGTGGAATAAAGGCGCAATCGACGCTTTTATCTACATATAGTAAAGGTGAAGCACTATACAAAAGCGGTGCAATTGAGAAGATTGAATTAATTAAAGGAAAAGGCGGACATTTAACAGTTGCAGGTGATGTCCTAGACGAAAAAGGAACTACATACGGAGCGAGTATTAAGTTTGAACCATTAGACGATAAAGTTAAGGCAGTTAAGATAAATGATTGTGAATGTGCCTGTCCATCAAAGAAGGGACACAAGGGATTTTGTAAGCACATTACAGCTCTTGCCCTAGAGACTAATAAGTTAGTGAAATTAGATGACATTAGGGAGTTACTTGAATCTGATGAAACTAAGTTTTGTTTTGAGGCAGGACTTGATGATGAATCAACGGGCAATAGCTTTCTTGATTCTTTAATAGATATGGGCCTTGAGGGCAGCGTACAAAAGGGTGTAGATGGACTAGGAGATGCATTTTCAGGCAGCAGTCTTGAACAGCATTCCACAACTTCACAGAAGCTTTTTAAGCTTATGAACGATGAACTTATGGATGAGTATTCTAAGTATGAATCTATAAACGGTGTTAGTAATTTAGGAATGGAAGTTACTCTTAATTTAGCAGTTACAGGTATTTTTGCTGAATTTAGAGTTGGTGATAGATATAAGTATGTAATTAAGAATATAGCTGAATTCTGTGAGGCTATGAACACAGGAGAAGTGGTAAATTATGGTAAGAACCTAGAGTTTAAGCATGAGCTAGCAAGCTTTGCACCAGAGTTTAGACCTCTTGTTAAGTTTTTAAGTACAAGTATTTACCTTGAGGAGAAGTACAAGAATAATGATAATTTTTCAAAGTACTATTACAGAGCCTCAGGAGATAAGACAGTAGAGATTAAGCCTCATAACTATAGAGCTTTCTTTAATACACTTGATAAGATTGAAATCGAGCTTATGGGTCTTGAGAATAAAAGAGTTAAGATTGTTAAGGAAGATCCTGAAATTAGCGTAAAGATTACAGCAGATGAGAAGCTTGGCTTTGCCAACATCGAATTCCCAGAATATATCTACCTTGATGGTCTTGATATGGGAATCATGCTTATTGATTCTACAATGTATGTCCTATCTAAGGGATATGTAGATGCTATGGGCGAGATTTTAAAGGTATTTGCAGAATATGTTATACCTTCAAGTGAAGATAGATTTGATAAATATAGCATTAAGAAGAAAGAGAATAACAAGATGAAGGTATCAAGTGGTGACTTTGGTACATTTGCAGAAACAATTCTTCCTAAGCTAGAAAAGCACACACAGCTTGAGGTTACAGGTCTAAACTTTGAGGATTACACAAAGCAGGACGGCGTGTGTGAATTAAGATTTGACGTTGATAATACAGGTAACATCATTTGTAGTGGTGTTATTAAGTATGGCGATAAGGTAGTTGATTTAGGTGAAGGCGCAGTAGATAACGACCTTTCAGGACGTAATGCCAAGGCGGAAGCAAGAATTAAGCACATGCTTAACGAATATTTCCTCAGTGGTAGAAGCGGTAAGTTATGGGTTTTACCTAAAAATGAAGACGATGCCCTTGCAAGACTTATTGACGAAGGTATTCCTAAGTTTGAGGAAATCGCCGATACATTTGCATCAGAAGCCTTTAAGAAGTTAAAGGTAGTGGTAAATAAGCCAATTTCTGGTGGCCTTGCAATTAAGGGAAATCTCTTAACTGTTTCTTGGGACGTTGAGGGTATGTCTAGAGAAGAACTCTATGAGGTACTTGATGCCTACAGACAGAAGAAGAAGTATTTTAGATTAAAGAACGGCGAGGTACTTAGAATTGCCGGAACTGATATTGAGGAACTTGCTCAGTTAGAGGATGAACTTGGTCTTTCAAAGAAAGAATTCTTAAGCGGAGAGACAGAGGTTCAGCTCTTTAGAGCCCTTCACTTAAATGCTCTTATGATGGAGAACAAGGAAGGTATTAAGTTTAGAACTAACAAGGAATTTGATAACTTAATTAAGAACTTTGAGAATTTAAAGAATAAAAAGCACAAGGTGCCAAAGATTGTAAATGCTACACTTCGTGAATACCAGAAGGAAGGTTTTAACTGGGCTTGCGCTCTTTCAGAATTCTCCTTTGGTGGAATTTTAGCGGATGATATGGGTCTTGGTAAGACACTTCAGATGATTAGTTTCCTTGCCACAAGACCAGAAGAGCACCATATGGTAATCTGTCCTGCATCCCTTGTTTATAACTGGGAGGCAGAAATTGAGAAGTTTGCCCCTTCTTTAAAGGTAAATGTAATCTCAGGTAGCAAGGAAGAGCGTAACGAGCAGATTAGTCACTGCAACGAATACGACATTAATGTCACTTCTTACGATTCTCTTAGAAGAGATATTGAGGAATACGAGGGCTTTTCTTTTGATTGCCAGATTATTGATGAGGCTCAGTATATTAAGAATCCGGGAACTATGGTTTCAAAGGCTGTAAAGTCTATTAATTCAAGAACACGTTTCGCCTTAACTGGTACACCGATTGAGAATAGACTTAGCGAGTTATGGAGCATTTTTGATTATCTTATGCCTGGATATCTTTACAAGTATAAGAACTTCAAGGATAGATTTGAGGAGCATATTGTTGGGGGCGTTAGCGTCGGTGAAGACCTTGAAAAGGAAAATGATGCAACCCTTAAGGCATTAAAAGACCTTATTTCTCCATTCTATATTAGACGTAAGAAGTCAGACGTATTAAAAGACTTACCTGAAAAGGTTGAGAAGGTTGTTTACTCTAAGATGGGAGCTAAGCAGGAGAAGTTATACTACGCGTCAGAAAAGAACCTTGTGGATCAGATTGGCAGCAAGGACAACAAGCAGTTTAAGGAAGATAAGTTACAGATTCTTGCTGAACTTATGCGTCTCCGTCAGCTATGTTGTGATCCTAAGCTTGCCTTTGAAAATTACAACGATGAATCCGCTAAGCTAGAAACATGTATCGACTTAGTAGAATCAGCAGTTGAGGGCGGTCATAAGATCTTACTCTTCTCTCAGTTTACATCAATGCTTGAAAAGATTGAGGCTAGACTTACAGAGAAGAATATTACAACTCTTAAGCTTACAGGTCAGACACCGAAATTAAAGAGAATGGAACTTGTTGAGAAGTTCCAGGAGGGTAAGGTAGATGTATTCCTTATTTCTCTTAAGGCTGGTGGTACAGGTCTTAACCTTACAGCAGCAGATATGGTTATTCACTACGATCCATGGTGGAATGTGGCAGCTCAGAATCAGGCTACTGATAGAGCCCATAGATTTGGCCAGAAGAATACAGTTACAGTTGTTAAGCTCATTGTTAAGGGCACAATTGAAGAGCGTATTATGGAATTACAAAATCGTAAGAAGGAACTTGCAGATATGGTACTTTCTGCAGAAGGTGTGGCTATTTCTTCACTTTCTAAGGATGACCTTCTTAAGTTGTTTAATAAAAACTAATATTTATAGAAGCTTTATTGATTTATATAATAGTGAAATGCTATTATTGAGGTAAAGTTAAATAGTTATATAGCTGCGTATCTTTTAGGTGCGCAGCTATAAGTTTAACTCAGTCGGAGTACAAGCTCCGACTGAGGATAAAATGTATAATTACAAGGAGGTTGATGACAGTTAAATAAAACATATAAAAGTTTATAAAATACTGTTGAGTTTTATAAGTTATTTACAAGGTAAAAGAGCTGATAAAGCTAAGAAACTTGTCCAAGAATTGATTCAAGGGGGAGGAGAGTAATGATAAAGGCAATAAAAGTAATGCTGATACCTAATAACGTGCAACAAACGAAAATGTTTCAGTACGCAGGTGCAGCAAGGTTTGCTTTTAATTGGGCTTTAGCTAAGGAAAAAGAAAACTACGAAAAAGGCGGAAAGTTTATTTCAAATTCTGAACTCAGGAAAGAATTTACTAGGCTGCGCAATTCCGATGAATATATTTGGTTACAGCGTATTTCTAACGATGTAACCAAACAGGCAATTAAAGATGCTTGTACGGCCTATAAGAACTTTTTCAAAGGTATACAAAGATATCCCAAGTTCAAGTCTAAAAAGAAATCAATTCCAAAATTCTATCAGGATAATGTCAAAATACAGTTTAGCGATACTCACGTTAAATTTGTGAGCTTTTCTTCTAGTAGAAAAGCTAATAAGCAAAAATTAAACTGGGTGAGACTTGCGGAACACGGACGCATTCCTACGGATGCTAAATATATGAATCCGCGAATATCTTTCGATGGATTAAATTGGTGGATTAGCGTATGCGTAGAGTTTCCAGATTATAAAGAAGACTTATCGGATGAAGGAATCGGTATTGATTTAGGCATCAAAGATTTAGCTATATGCTCTGATACTAATAAGTATAAGAACATTAATAAAAGTCAAACTGTTAAGAAACTTGAGAAACGCAAACGTAGATTACAACGCAGCGTATCTCGTAAATATGAACAAAATAAAAAGAAAGGAAAATACTGTAAAACTTGTAATGTAATCAAAAACGAAAAGCTTTTACTCAAGGTAAATCACAGATTAACAAATATCCGTAAAAACTATTTGAATCAAACCACATCTGAGATAGTAAATCGAAAACCAAGATTTATCTGTATTGAAGATTTAAACGTAAGTGGAATGATGAAGAATAGGCACCTATCAAAAGCAGTTCAAAATCAGGGATTCTATGAATTTAGAAAACAACTAGAATACAAATGCAATGATAGTGGTATTCAACTTATTATAGCTGATAGATTTTATCCATCATCAAAACTTTGTAGTTGCTGTGGGAAAATTAAAAAGGATCTAAAACTATCTGATAGAACTTATAGATGTGAGTGTGGAAATGTTATAGATAGAGATTTCCAAGCATCAATCAATCTAAGAGCTTATGGAGAAAAATTTGCAAGCTAACAC
>NZ_FNHZ01000002.1 GCF_900103815.1 Lachnospira pectinoschiza
AAGGTTAAGGTTTGGATAGAGAGTGAGAAATCACTGAACAAAACGAGGGTTATTCTTTAAGGATAATCATACGGATGATATATTTAATGTGCAGTTTTGAATAAACAAGAACTTAAAGCTTAGAGATTTTTCTCTAAGCTTATTTTTTTTTCTATAGGTAATTCCAAGAACTATATTGAAAGTAAAAAAATTATATATTTCGATTGAAAAATATATATTGTTTTGTTATAATATTTACATAAGTTGATCGTGAAACAATATGGAGGAATTAAATATGGAAACTAACATTTTACTAGATAGTGGAACTAACGAGCTAGAAGTATTAGAATTTATCGTTGGTGGAAATCATTATGGAATTAATGTTGCTAAGATAAAGGAAATCGTTCCATTTAATACTGTTACACCAGTTCCAAACTCGCATCCTTGTGTAGAAGGAATTTTTATGCCAAGAGATCTTATGATTACTGTTGTAGATTTGGCAAAGGTAATTAATAGAGAACCTTCAGTGGATCAGAACAGAGATATGTTTATTATTACAAACTTTAACAAGTTGAATGTAGCTTTCCACGTTCATGCAGTTTGTGGTATTCATAGAGTTTCATGGGCAGACATTATTACTCCAGATGCAACAATTAGTAATGAAGATTCTGGCGTTGCAACTGGTATTGTAAAGATTGATGGTCAATTGATTGTTATCCTCGATTTTGAAAGAATCGTATCAGAAATCAGTCCAGAGACTGGTTTAAAGGTTTCAGATATTTCAAAGCTCGAAGGAAGAGCAAGAAACGAATCTCATATTGTTATTGCAGAGGATTCTCCACTTCTTATTAAGCTTATTTCTGATTCTCTTACAAAGTCAGGATATAGTAACCTTACACTTTGTAGTAATGGTCAGGAAGCTTGGGATTATTTGTGCTCAGCTAAAGCTGGAGAAACCGATTTGGATATAGACATTATTATCACTGACTTAGAGATGCCACTTATGGATGGCCATAGACTTACTAAGTTAGTAAAGACAGATGAAGTTTTAAAGTCCATACCGATTATCATTTTCTCTTCTCTTATCAACGAACAGATGAGAATTAAGGGCGAATCTTTAGGAGCTGATGTTCAGCTTTCAAAACCAGAGATTGGTCGATTAGTTGAAGAGATTGATAAACTTTTAAGATGATTTTTTCTCATTTTTTACACTTCCTCTTATGGTGCCGCTCTTATAGAGCGGCACTATTTTTTTAAGGAAAATCTATAAATTCCTTTAAAAAGGTTAATATTTCTAAAAATTTTTCCGATATATTTATAGGTAAAATATTCTAACATATATTTTTAACTTAGACTTTAGAATTAATATTCTTGTTGATAAATACTATATATGTTAAAATATTATTATATAAAAGAACGTGACAAGGTGGTGAATACATTTGCCAAATAATGACGAGGACTACCTAAATAAATTGCTTCAATCAGTTGGTGCTGATGAAAATTTAGCCAAGGGAAAGAAGGCTTCTAAGGCTAATTTGTCTGCTGATGAATTAGAGGAGGAACGCTTATCTAGAGAAGTTAGAAACGCAGTGGATAGGAATAATGCGTCTAACAAGGATGAGAGTATTGAGGCTTTTAATGAGGAGGATGCTAATTCTATAGATTCTATAAATCCTGAGGATTTTGCAGATCTTGAGGGCTTAGCTGAAGATGATGAATTAGAAAATGAATTAAATGATGATTTTGATGATGCGGATTTGTCTGAAGATGACGAGTCGGCGTCTTTGATTGATGCTCTGGGAGATATTATGGACGGCTATAATGATTCAGGGCTTGATTTAAATCTTGAAGATGAAGCAAATGCAGTCACAGACGATGATGATAATGATGAAGATAACAACGACGAAGATGAATTAACTATAGATCCGGACGACCTTGAAAAAGACTCAGAAGTAGAAGAGGAATCAGAAGAAGAATCAGATGAAGAATTAGATGAAGAATTAGAGGGATCAGATGAAGAATTAGACGCAGACGATAATGACCATGAGGATGAAATCAGTATAGAAGAATCTGGGGACGCAGATGGTGATGAGGCTGCAGATGATGAAGCAGATGATGAAGCTGGTGGCGATGGTGATGAAACTGCGGATGATGAAGCTGATGGCGATGATGCTGATTTATCTAGTCTTGAGGATATAATGGCTGAGACTGAGGAGATTGATGAAGAAGAGGCAATTGATCCGGAGGCTGTTAAGGATAATGTAAGCGAAGATGATGGACTAAGCGAGGAGGAGAAGGATTTAAAGGCAGACGAGGAAATTGACAAATTGCTTAGTGAAACGGATTTAGATGAGGGCATGGATTTAGCCTCTAATGATTTGGCTGGAGAATTTGCCGATGGTGAATTGTCAGATAATGAAATTGAGCGTCTTGTAAATATGGACTTAGACAACATCATTGAGGATGCTACTTCAGATAGTATGTCGGTTGAGGAGTTATTTGCAGAGGACGACGAAGAGACTAGAGAAGATGGCGATGAGGCAGAGGATAAAAAGAAAGAGAAAAAGGAAAAGAAGAAAAAAGAAAAGAAGGCGAAGAAGTCAAAGGATGAGGTTGAGCTTGATGACTTAATTGAAGAGACTACTAAAAAGCCAGGTTTCCTTGCAAAGCTTAAGGACATTTTCTTTGAGAGTTTGGAAGATGAAGACTTAGAAGAAGAGGATGAGACTAGGGGTAAGTCTAAGAGAAGGACTGATGAAAATGGTAGAATCTTAGACGAGATTGATGGTGAGGCTGGAGAAGATGGCGCACCAAAGAAGGGCTTCTTTGCAAAGTTTAAGTATAGACTTGCGCAGTGGAAGAAAAAGCAGGCAGAAGAGGAGGCCCAAGAAGAGGAGCAACAGGCTATTGCTGATGAAGAGGCTAAAAAGGCAAAGGAAGAGAAAAAGGCGGCAGCAAAAGAGGCCAAGGAGGCTAAAAAGGCTGCGGAGAAGGAAAAACCTAAAAAGGAAAAGAAAGAAAAGCCTAAAAAGGAACCTAAGCCAAAGAAACCTAAGAAACCAAAGCCTGAGCCAAAGCCAGAGGATATCCTAAAAATTAAACCTGTTTCCATGATTATGTTTATTTTATTTGTCGCAGGTGTTATAGTACTATTATTAGTTCTTATTAACGCTGTTAACTATGACTACAGTTCTAGTACGGCAAAGAACTATTTTAACAAGGGCGATTATGCAGCGGCATATGAGGCACTTGACGGTTTAAGTTTGAACGAATCAGACACGACTTTATATGAACAGGCAAAGACAATCCTCTATGTTGAGAGACAGTATGAGGCTTATACTCTTTATTTGCAAATGAATGACAATACGGAAGCGCTTAATTCCTTAATTAAGGGAGTTATAGCTTATGATAAATATTGTGACGCGGCGGAAGCACTTGGAGTTTCAGACGAGTTTGAAGCAGCTTATGAAGAGATTTTAAATGCCCTTGAAGATACATTTTCAATAGGAGAAAATAAGGCCGAATCATTAGCCGAGATGTATAGTTCAGACTTTACCGAGTATTACTTCGTAATAATAGAATACGGGAAAGCGGCAGGTACTGAATGATTGCAATAATTGATTATGATGCAGGAAATTTAAAAAGCGTAGAGAAAGCGCTACTCTCCCTTAATCAGGAGGTTTTGGTAACTAGAGATAAGGATGCAATTTTGCAGGCGGATAAGGTTATTTTGCCAGGTGTTGGCTCTTTTGGCGATGCTATGAATAATCTTGATAAGTTTGATTTAATTGACCCTATTAAAAAATGTGTTGACAATAAGACACCATTTCTTGGGATTTGCTTAGGACTTCAGCTTTTGTTTGAGTCAAGCGATGAATCTGTTGGGGTTGAAGGATTAAATATTTTGCCTGGAAAAATTCTTAGAATACCTCCAAAAGAGGATTTCAAGATCCCTCACATGGGCTGGAATTCTTTAAATGTTAAAGAGGATGCAAAGCTATTTAAGGGATTAACTAAAAATCCTTATGTATATTTTGTCCATTCTTATTATTTACAGGCAGCAAATGAAGACATTGTAGCTGCAACAACTGAGTACACAACTACGATTCATGCAAGTGTGGAGGCTGGAAATGTATTTGCATGTCAGTTCCATCCAGAAAAAAGTAGTAGTGTAGGCTTAAAGATTTTGGAAAATTTTGCAAATTTATAGGCTAATTTCGTGTGGTAAATGTAAATTGAGAAAATGAATGGAGAAGGTGTATGTTTACAAAGAGAATTATTCCTTGTCTTGATTGCAAGGATGGCAGAGTTGTTAAGGGCACTAATTTCGTGGATTTGGTGGATGCCGGTGATCCAGTTTTAGTTGCTTCTATGTATGATAAGTCGGGAGCCGATGAGTTGGTTTTCCTTGATATAACTGCTTCTAGCGATGGAAGAAATACAACTGTTGACTTGGTTAGAAAGGTAGCAGAGAAGGTATTTATCCCATTTACAGTTGGTGGCGGTATTAGGACTGTGGAGGATTTTAAGGTTTTACTTCGTGAGGGTGCTGATAAGATCTCTATTAATTCGGCAGCTATTATGAATCCAAATCTTATATCTGAGGCAGCATATAAGTTTGGTAGCCAGTGCGTGGTTGTGGCAATTGATGCTAAACGTTGTGATGATGGTCATTGGAGTATTTATAAAAATGGCGGTCGTGTGGACATGGGCATGGATGCTGTTGAGTGGGCTATGAAGGCTGAAAAACTTGGCGCTGGTGAGATTTTACTTACAAGTATGGATTGTGACGGCACAAAGGCAGGTTATGATTGTGAGCTTACAAAGGCGATTTCTTCAAATGTATCTATTCCTGTAATTGCCTCAGGTGGTGCAGGTAAAATGGAAGATTTTAAGGATGCCTTTACAAAGGGTGGTGCAGATGCAGCACTTGCAGCTTCACTATTCCACTTTAAGGAGCTTGAAATCAAGAACTTAAAGGAATATTTGGCTAAGGAAAATATTCCTATGAGATTGTAATTTTGAAGAAAAACGACATGTAGGATGATTTGTAGTTTTGAAGAAAAACGACATGTATATATGATATTTAAACTACCTAGAGATTATTATTAATCTAATTTCTAGGTAGTTTTTTTATGGCTTTTCTTTGCCAAAAGAAGAGTGGGCGAGTATAATTGTTTCTTGATTGGATTTTTATTGATGAATTAAAGAAAGAGAGACATTTTTATGGAAAAGTTTACTAATTCCTGGGCGACTAGTCTTAGCGCTGAGTTTGAGAAGGACTACTTTAAAAAGCTAGAGGGATTTATTGATGAAGAATACAGTAGTAAGGAGGTTTTTCCAAAGAAAGAGGACCTTTTTACAGCACTTAATTTAACGGCTTTAGAGGATGTGAAAGTGGTGATTTTTGGGCAAGATCCATATCATGAAGAAAATCAGGCCCATGGTTTAGCATTTTCAGTGCCCTTATCTCAAAAGAAGATTCCACCTTCATTAAAGAATATCTATAAGGAATTAAATAAGGAGTGCGGCTGCTACATTCCTAATAACGGCAACTTAAAGAAATGGGCAAGCCAAGGGGTACTTTTACTAAATACAGTGCTTACAGTTAGGGCACATGAGGCCAATTCCCACAAGGGTAAGGGCTGGGAGTGCTTTACAGATGAGATTATAAAGATCTTAAATAACGAGGATAGACCTATTGTTTACATGCTTTGGGGCAATAATGCTAAGGAGAAACTTGAGATGCTAAACAATCCAAAGCAGCTGGTTTTAACTGCGGCTCATCCAAGTCCACTCTCTGCAAGAAGGGGATTTTTTGACTGCGGACATTTCAAAAAAACTAATGAATTTTTAATTAACAATGGATTGTCGCCTATTGACTGGCAGATTGAAAATGTGTAAACTAGGCTAGGTCTTGCAATAATAGCAAGAATAGAGAGAATGAAATATTTTGGAGGAAATATGTTTAAAAAGTATTTGATTATATTTTTAGTTTCAATGGTTCCTTTAGTAGAGCTTAGAGGTGCTATTCCTATTTCACAGGGAATGCAGCTTCCACTAGTTCAGTCCTACATTGTATGCATGATAGCTAATATGTTACCTATGCCTATTATTTACCTTTTTGCAAGACGTGTGCTTGAGTGGGGTAAGGATAAGAAGGTCATTGGAAAGTTCTTTACTTTCTGTCTTGAGAAGGGACATAAAGGTGGAGAGAAGTTAAAAGAGAAGGCTGGTAATGGCTTATTCCTTGCATTAGTTTTATTTGTTGGTATTCCAATTCCTGGAACAGGCGCTTGGACAGGAACTCTTGCAGCTTCAATTCTTGACTTTGGTTTTAAGAAGAGTGTACTTGCAGTATTCCTTGGAGTTTTACTTGCAGGATGCATTATGAGTTTAGTAAGTGCAGGTTTATTTGGTGCAATCTTTAGTTTTGCATAGAATTTAATTAGACTAAACTTTAAATTAAATATAGAAGAATATATTAAAACACAAGATTTAGTGGTATTGATTAATTAAGACTACAAAATCTTGTGTTTTTCTTTATTTTTATGAAAATATGAGAATTCAGTGTTTATGCGGCTTTGAGACGGGTAGGAATCAAGAAAGCTAGAAAAAATCTAATTTTTTCAAAAAAAATTCAAAAAAGTACTTGCAATTATGTCGCAACTAGTGTATATTATCAAAGTACCGCGCGGCACTAAAGAGTGCGACGGACAAGATATGGCTCGTTGGTCAAGAGGCTAAGACGCTGCCCTCTCACGGCAGAATCAGGGGTTCGATTCCCCTACGAGCTATTCTGTATTATTAGTACTTAGAAGTGAGTGGACTTATGATAGTCCACTCACTTTAGTTTTATGTTTAAATAATATAGAAGCACATAGGCTTATTTATTTTGTGTTAAAAGCATATTTATAGTATAATAACTTTGTGCGTGTTACTAAAATTGAATATTTTAAAGAAAGGCAGAGACATTAAATGGGTAAAAGAGAAAGTTACGAAGAAAAAACTGAAATGCTTATTAAACCTATTATCGATGCTAACAAGGTTGAACTTTTTGACGTTGAATTCGTCAAAGAAGGTAGCGATTGGTACTTAAGAGTTTTCATTGATAAGGAAGGCGGAGTTACTATTGAGGATTGCCAAAATGTAAGTAGAGCCTTTAATGAAATCTTAGATAAGGAAGATTACATTGACTCTGAGTACATTTTTGAGGTTAGTTCTCCAGGTCTTACAAGACCGCTTAAAAAAGAACGTGATTATGAAAAAAGTATTGGCCGTTTAATTGAGATTAAACTTTATAGTGCGGTAGATGGTGTTAAGGAAGCAGAAGGGATTTTAAAGTCATTTGACAAGGACACTATTACAATTGAAATTAACGGACAAGATAAAGATATAGAAAGAAAGAACCTATCTATGATTAGATGGGCTTACGTAGAAAAGTAAATTTTTATTTAATGGAGGATAAGATGAATAAAGAATTAATCGCAGCTCTTGAGTTGTTAGAAAAGGAAAATGGAATTAGCAAGGAAATTATGTTTACTGCTATTGAGAAGTCTCTTATGGATGAATATAAGGCTGAATTTGATAAGGCAGATAATGGTCACGTTGTTTTAGATAGAGTAACAGGTGACTTCCATATTTATGCTGATAAGCTTGTTGTTGAGAAGTTAACAGAAGTTGACGGTGATGACGAGAATAAGAAGATTAAGGAAAGAAGAATTTACAGCAAGGAAATTACACTTGATAATGCAAGAAAGGTTGATCCTAAGGCAGAAATCGGAGATGTAATTACTATTGAAGTAAAGTCTGAAGAATTCTCAAGAAAGGCTGCTAAGAATGCTAAGAACGTTATCGTTCAGACAATTAGAGAGCAGGAGAAGAATTCTATCTTTAAGGAATATAAGGCTAAGGAGAAGGAAATCATTACTGGTGTTATTCAGAGAATCGCTGAGAATGGTGATATGACTGTTGATATCGGAAGAATCCAGACAATCCTTAAGGCTGAAGAAGTTAATGTTGGAAGAAAGTTAAAGGTTGGCGATAGAATTAAGCTTTACGTTCTTTCAGTTGTTAATAGAGAAAAGAGCGGAATTTCAGTTAGAGTTTCTAGAAAGTCTCCAGAACTTGTAAAGAAGTTATTTGAAGAAGAAGCTGCTGAAATTAAGGATGGCGTAGTTGAAATTATGGGTATCGCTAGAGAGGCTGGTTCAAGAACTAAGATTTCTGTTAGAGCTAATGTGCCTAACGTAGATCCAGTTGGTGCTTGCGTTGGTATTAGCGGTGGCCGTGTTAGAAATATTGTTAACGAACTTGGTGATGAGCAGATCGATATTATTGAATGGGATGATAACTCAGCTCAGTATATTGTTAATGCACTTAGCCCAGCTAAGGTTGTTGCTGCAGAAGCTGATGACGATGCTAAGAAGGCTAAGATTGTTGTTTCAGAACAGCAGTTATCACTTGCTATTGGTAAGTCTGGTCAGAATGTTAGACTTGCAGCTAAGTTAACAGGCTATGGTATTGATATTAAGAGCGAAGCTGATGATGAAGCACTTTATAATGAAGAAGACGATAGCGATTTTGAAGATTTAGATTTTGAGGCAGATATTGAAGTTGAAGAGACTCCTTAATACCTTGAAAATATTTTAAAAACTTATCTGATTGGAGTGATTTAATGCCGGGAACTAAAAAGATTCCACAAAGACAATGCATTGGGTGTGGTCAGATGAAAGATAAGAAAGATCTTATCAGGATTCTAAAGAGCCCAGAGAATGAAATTATAGTAGATACTACTGGTAAGAAGAATGGCAGGGGCGCATACATTTGCAATAATCCTGAATGTCTTAATAAGGCTATCAAGCAAAGGGGCTTAGAAAGATCCTTTAAGATGGCAATTGATAGTAGTGTTTATGATGAATTAAAGAAGGAGTTTGAGAAACTTGGACAATAAAAAAATTATATCCATGTTAGGATTAGCTCAGAAAGCAGGAAAGGTAGTTAGTGGTGAATTTTCTACAGAGAAGGCCGTTAAGTCTAAGAAGGCTTTTATGGTTATCGTTGCAGATGATTCTTCAGATAATACTAAGAAAATGTTTTCAAATATGTGTGAATTCTATAAGGTTCCTATATATTTCTTTTCCGAAAAGGAAGCTATTGGTCATGCAATAGGAAAGGAATTTAGAGCATCACTTGCGATTCTAGATGAAGGATTTAAAAATAAATTAGAAGAATATTTTAAACAAGGTATAGACAGTAATGAATAAGGAGGTCATTGTTTAATGAGAGTACACGAATTAGCAAAAGAATTAGGTATAAAAAGCAATGAAATTATAGAAATGTTATCAAATAGTGAGAAGGCTTATAAGACTATGAGCGGCTTAACTGATGACGAAATCAAGAAGGTTAGGGGTAAGTTTAAGCCAGGAAAGCCTGAAGCTAAGGCAGAGCCTAAGCCTGAAGAGAAGAAAGAAAAGCACATTTCTCAGGTTGTTTTCCCACAGAATAGCAACAGAGATGGTGATTATAAGGCTAAGTTAAATCAGAAGAAGGATCAGATTTCTCCAAAGGGTGATTCAAGAGATTCTTCTGATAGAGATAACAGAAATAGAGATAATCGTGACAACCGTGATAGAAACGGAAACCGTGATAGAAACGGTTATAACAGAGACAACCGTGATAATAGAGATAGAAACGGTTATAACAGAGACAACCGCGATAGAAATGGTAACCGCGATAATAGAGATAATCGCGACAACCGTGATAGAAACGGAAACCGCGATAACCGTGATAGAAATAATGGCGGTTACAATAGAGACAATCGCGATAACCGTGATAGAAACAATGGTGGTTACAACAGAGATAACCGCGATAATAGAGATAGAAACGGTTATAATAGAGATAATCGTGACAGAAACGGTAACAGAGACAACCGTGACAGAAATAACGGTGGTTACAACAGAGATAACCGCGATAGAAATGGCGGCGGCTTTAATAGAGACAACCGTGATAGAAACAACGGTGGTTTTAATAGAGACCGTGACAGAAATAATGGTGGCTTTAATAGAGACCGCGATAGAAATGGCGGCTTTAATAAGGATAAGGACTCAGATAATAACGGCAGAAACTTTAATCAGAGAAGAAATGATAGAAGAGATTCAGCTCCAAAGGATGATTTCTTATTTGAGCAGAAGCCAGATGCTAGAAGAGCAGATCAAAGATATAATTCTAAGAAGAATAATGACAAGAATGATAGAAGAAAAGATAGAGACTCAAGAGAGAATCTTAAGTTTGCAAGCGGCTTAAACAAGAAGCCTAATAAGCCAAATAAGCCAGCTCCAAAGAAGGAAGAAGAGGATACAATCAAGACACTTACTCTTCCAGATTCACTTACAATTAAGGAACTTGCAGATAAGATGAAGGTTCAGCCATCTGCAGTTGTTAAGAAGCTCTTTATGCAGGGTAAGGTTGTTACAATTAATCAGGAAATCGATTTTGAAACAGCTGAAGAAATCGCATTAGAGTTTAACTGTATTTGTGAACATGAAGAGGTTATTGATGTTATTGCAGAACTTCTTAAGGAAGAAGAAGAGGCAGCAGATACACTTGTAACTAGACCACCAGTAGTTTGTGTAATGGGTCACGTAGATCATGGTAAGACATCCCTTCTTGATGCTATTAGAGAAACACATGTAACTTCTAAGGAATCAGGTGGTATTACTCAGAAGATCGGTGCTTATAGAGTTGATGTAAATGGTAACACAATTACATTCCTTGATACACCAGGTCATGAGGCCTTCACTGCAATGCGTATGCGTGGTGCTCAGGCTACTGATATTGCAATCTTAGTTGTAGCTGCTGATGATGGTGTTATGCCACAGACAATCGAAGCTATTAACCATGCTAAGGCTGCTAATGTTGAAATTATTGTTGCTGTTAATAAGATTGATAAGCCAAATGCTAACATTGAAAAGGTTAAGCAGGAACTTACAGAATATGGTCTTATCGCTGAAGATTGGGGCGGTTCAACAATTTTCTGCCCGGTATCAGCTCATACTAAGGAAGGTATTGATAACCTCCTTGAAATGATCTTACTTACAGCTGAAATTATTGAACTTAAGGCTAATCCAAACCGTAAGGCAAGAGGTATTGTTATTGAAGCTGAGCTTGATAAGGGACGTGGTCCAGTTGCAACTGTTTTAGTACAGAAGGGTACTTTAAGAGTTGGTGATTCAGTAGCTGCTGGTTCTTGCTATGGTAAGGTTAGAGCTATGATTGATGATACAGGTAGAAGAGTTAAGGAAGCTGGCCCATCTACTCCTGTAGAGATTCAGGGTCTTAATGATGTACCTAATGCTGGTGAAATTATTATGGCTATGGATTCTGATAAGGAAGCAAGAAATGTTGCTGAGACATTCATTGCTGAGAATAAGAAGAAGCTCTTAGATGATACTAAGCATAAGGTATCACTTGATGCTTTATTTGAGCAGATTCAGGCTGGTAACATGAAGGAACTTAATATTATTATTAAGGCCGATGTTCAGGGTTCTGTTGAAGCTGTTAAGCAGTCACTTGTTAAGTTATCTAACGAAGAAGTAGTAGTTAAGGTAATTCATGGTGGCGTTGGTAATGTAAATGAATCCGATGTAGTTTTAGCTTCTGCATCTAATGCAATTATCATTGCCTTTAATGTTAAGCCTGATAACCAGGCAAGAATTTTAGCTGACCGTGAAAAGGTTGACTTAAGAACATATAGCGTTATCTACAATGCTATTGAAGATGTTGAGTCTGCTCTTAAGGGTATGCTTGAGCCTATCTATGAAGAGAAGATTATTGGTCATGCTGAAATTAGACAGATCTTTAAGGCTTCTGGTGTAGGTAATATCGCTGGTACATTAGTAACAGAGGGTAGAATCACAAGAGAATCTACTGTAAGACTTACAAGAGAAGGCGAAAAGATTTACGAAGGACCAATTGCTTCACTTAAGCACTTCAAGGATGAAGTTAAGGAAATCAAGGCTGGTACTGAATGTGGTATCGTACTTGAAAACTTCAATGACATCAAAGAAGGCGATGAAATTGAAGCAAGCATTATGGTTGAAATACCTAGATAATAAAAAATGTAACTTATATATAAGAAAGCCTCTAAATTTAGGGGCTTTCTATCTTGATTATAGTGAATGTTTATGATACATTTGCAAAAAAGAGGAATTGCTATGAGAAAGAATAGTTCGAAGAATATTAGAATTAATTCAGAGGTCTTAAGAGAATTAAGCAATATCATTAGAAAAGATATTAAGGATCCAAGAATTAATCCAATGACATCAGTAGTTTCAGTTGATGTAGCTCCTGATTTAAAAACATGTAAGGCATATATTAGTGTCCTTGGTGATGAGCAGTCACAAAAAGATACTCTAGCTGGTCTTGTTAGCGCTGAAGGCTATATTAGACGTCAGCTTGCTAGAACAGTTAATTTAAGAAATACACCAGAAATTAAGTTTGTAATTGACCAGTCAATTGAATATGGTGTTAAGATGTCTAAATTAATAGATGATGTTACTAAGGCAGATGCAGAGTCACACAAGGAAGATTAGTAGTTGCTAATAGGAGGTTATTTATGAATATTTTAGATGAATTAAAAGACGCGAAAATAGTTGGAATTACCGGACATGTACGACCAGATGGCGACTGCGTTGGTTCTACTATGGGACTTTATAATTTCCTAAAAGTAAATAGACCTGATTTAGATGTAAGAATTTTCTTACAAAAGCCAGGTGATGAGTTTAACTACATTCCTAGAATAGATGAAATTAGACAAGAGACAGATATTAATCTTGTTTGTGACGCATTTGTAGTACTTGATTGTAGTTCACTTGATAGAATTGAGCCTTTTGCAGAGCTTTTTTGTAATGCAAAAAAGACAATTTGTTTAGATCATCATATTAGTAATAAGGATTTTGCTGATGTAAACTTAGTTGAGCCAGACTGGAGTTCTACAAGCGAGGTTTTATATACAACTCTTGATGAGGAAAAAATTGATAAGGATGTGGCAACCTGCATCTACACTGGTATTATTCATGATACAGGTGTATTTAAGTATAGTTGTACATCTGCGCAGACAATGGCTATTGCTGGAAAATGTATGGAAAAGGGTATTGATTACTCAGACATTATTGACAATAGCTTCTATGCAAAGACTTATATTCAAAACCAGATTCTAGGTAGAGCATTACTTGAAAGTGTGTTATTTTACGATGGTAAATGCATTTTCTCAAGTATCTCAAGAGAGATTATGGACTTTTACGGAGTTGATGGTAAGAGTCTAGGCGGAATTGTTGAACAATTAAGACTTACAGAGGGTGTTGAAGTGGCCATCTTTATGTATGAAATTGGAGATGGAGAATACAAGGTTTCTCTTCGTTCAAAAAAAATTATAGATGTGGCAAAGATTGCTGCTAAATTTGATGGTGGCGGTCATGTTAGAGCTGCTGGCTTTAGTATTAAGGGCACAGTTCATGGCATCATTAATCAGATTGGTGCTCTTATTGAAGAGCAAGTAAAGCAATTATCATAATTTAAGTTAGGGATTGATATTATGAATGGGATTATTAATGTATACAAGGAGCAAGGCTTTACATCCCATGATGTGGTAGCTAAGCTGAGGGGCATTTTAAAATTTAAGAAAATTGGACACACAGGAACTCTAGATCCTGACGCAGTAGGTGTTTTACCGGTTTGCCTTGGAAAGGGCACAAAGATTTGTAGCATGATTACAGATTGGGATAAGACTTATGAGGCTGTTATGCTTCTTGGTACAATCACTGATACTGCAGATATTTCAGGAAATGTGTTAAAGTCTAGTGAGGTTAATCTTACTGAGGCTGATGTTCTTGAGGCTTGCGAAAGTTTTATTGGTGAATATATGCAGGTTCCACCGATGTATTCAGCACTTAAGGTCAATGGAAAGAAGCTTTATGACTACGCAAGAAGTGGAATTGAAGTGGAAAGAAAGGCTAGAAAGGTCGTAATTAAGAGCTTACATGTCAATGATATTGACCTAGAAGGTAAGCAAAAGTTTGTTACTATGACTGTAGAATGTTCTAAGGGAACTTATATTAGAACTTTATGCGAGGATATTGGTAATAAGCTTGGTTGCGGCGCTTGCATGTATAAGCTTACAAGAAAGAGAGTCGGTCAGTTTTGCATTGATGATACATTAACTCTTAATCAGATATCAGCTCTAGTTTTAAAGGGTGAATTTGAGAGTGTTGTGAAGGCTATTGATGATATGTTTCCACAATACCCTAAGTTAGAGGTTACAGTAGAAGGGGATAAGTTATTACATAACGGTAATAAGATAGATTTAGAATATAAAGAGCAATTTATAAAGCAGTTTGAAGGAATTGATTTTGTTGAGGGAGACAAGCTTCGTCTCTATGATTCAAATGGCGTTTTTGTAGGAGTTTACAGAGTTTGTGAAGGTCTTTTAACTCCAATTCAGATGTTTTATGATGCTAATGAATAATATAAAAAAGGGAGGTGTGGCCAGTAATGGAATATATAAATGGGCTAACTGACGTGAGATTGCCTAAAGCAAGTGCAGTTACACTTGGTAAGTTTGATGGATTGCATATTGGGCATAGAAAGCTCATTAATTTAGTTAAAGAAAAAGCTAAGGAAGAAGATTTACTCTCAGTTTTATTTACTTTTGATAGTATTCCATTAAGTTTATTGCCACAAAGAAATCAGCATTTTCTTACAACAAATTCTGAAAGAAAAGCAATCTGTGATAAGTTAGGTATAGACTGCTTGGTCGAGTATCCATTTACAAAGGAATTTATGAATATGGATGCTAGGGAGTTTGTAAAAAAGATTATCGTAGATGACTTAAGAGCTAAGGTAGTCGTGGTAGGTACTGATTATGGCTTTGGCAAAGGAAGAAGCGGTGATGTTAATCTTTTAAAGGAGCTTGGTGACGAGCTTGGTTTTGAAACAATTATTGTTGAAAAGGAGAAGTATCAAGGACAGGAAGTTAGTAGCACTTATATTAGAGAAGAGCTAGCCCTTGGTCATATGGAAACAGTAAATGTGCTTCTTAATAGACCTTTTTCTATTACAGGAGTTGTATCATTTGGAAAACAACTAGGCAGAACTATTGAAATGCCAACAGTTAATATATATCCAACAGAGTCAAAACTATTACCACCTAAAGGGGTTTATGCCTCTAAGATATTAATCGATGGAAATGAATATTTTGGCGTAACTAATCTAGGAACTAGACCTACTGTCAATGACAGTATGGAGATTAGCGTAGAGACTAATATTTTTGACTTCAATGAAGATGTTTATGGTAAGAAGATAGAAGTTATGTTGATGCATTTTTTAAGAGCTGAAATTAAATTTGACAGCGTTGATAGCTTAAAAAAGCAAATGGAAGCGGATAAAGAATTTGCTAAAAATATGTTCTTAATAAATTAAGCTAGTTTAGTAAATTAACTTGCAAAGATAGTAATGGTATGGTAATATACCAAGGTACTAGCCACAACTCAGGAATCGGAAACTCCGACCTATTGCTTAGTTGTTGGCGTTTAAATTAAAGGAGGATACAAGTATGATATCTAAGGAAAAGAAAGCAGAAATTATTGCAGCTTACGGAAGACAGCCTGGTGATACAGGATCTCCAGAAGTTCAGATCGCAATCTTAACAGAAAGAATTGCTGAATTAACAGAACATTTAAAGGTTAACCAGAAGGATCATCATTCAAGAAGAGGTCTTTTAAAGATGGTTGGTAAGAGAAGAGCTTTACTTGCTTACCTTAAGAAGAATGATATTGAAGGTTACAGAAACCTTATCGAGCGTTTAGGCTTAAGAAAGTAATTTATAATGCTTTTTTAGGGGGCGGAGTTTATCTTCGCTCCTTTTTATACGCCAATTTTTCACTAGGGATTTAAGAATTGAAACTTCTTTTCATTAAATTCTTAAATTATAATATGGTAAAGAGTGTTTAATTGTTGTATAATAATAATGTTTATGTGTATGTGCAATTAGGTTATTCCGAGACCACTGAAAAGCTTATTAAGACATTTTTAATGAGTTTTTTAGTTGTTTCGGCACCTATTTGCTCATATGGTAGGGCTTTGGCCTAGATTATTTACCAATTATTTAAGCCCATAGGGCGGATAGGAGATTATATGTTTAAGCAGTATACTTTAGAGCTTGCTGGTCGTACACTTAGAGTTGATATTGGCCGTGTTGCAGCTCAGGCTAATGGTGCAGCATTAATGCACTATGGTGATACAGTTGTCTTATCTACAGCAACTGCATCAAAGGAACCAAGAGAGGGAATTGATTTCTTCCCACTTTCTGTAGAATACGAAGAGAAGATGTATGCAGCTGGAAAGATTCCAGGCGGCTTCAATAAGAGAGAGGGTAAGGCTTCAGAGAATGCTATTCTTACTTCAAGAGTAATTGATAGACCTATGAGACCTCTTTTCCCTAAGGATTACCGTAATGATGTTACATTAAACAACATGGTTATGTCTGTTGATACAGAATGTAGACCAGAACTTTTAGCTATGCTTGGTTCTGCAATTGCTACATCAATTTCAGATATTCCATTTGACGGTCCATGTGCTACAACTCAGATTGGTTTAATCGACGGTGAATTCGTTGTTAACCCTTCACAGGCTCAGTGGCAGGAAGGCGACCTTCAGTTAACAGTTGCTTCAACAAAGCAGAAGGTTATTATGATCGAAGCTGGTGCTAATGTAGTTCCAGAAGAGAAGATGATTGAAGCTATTTACATGGCTCATGATATTAACCAGACAATCATTGCATTTATCGAGAAGATTGTTGCAGAGGTTGGTAAGGAAAAGCATACTTACGTTTCATGCGCAGTTCCTCAGGAAATGTTTGATGAAATGAAGAAGATTGTAACTCCAGAAGAGATGGAAGTTGCAGTATTTACTGATGATAAGCAGACAAGAGAGAAGAATGTTGATGCTATCACAGAGAAGTTAAAGGAAGCTTTTGCTGAGAATGAAGAATGGTTAGCAGTACTTGGTGAAGCAGTTTACCAGTATGAGAAGAAGACTGTTCGTAAGATGATCTTAAAGGATCACAAGAGACCTGATGGTCGTGCAATCAACCAGATCAGACCTCTTGCTGCAGAAGTTGATATTATTCCTAGAGTTCATGGTTCTGCTATGTTTACTAGAGGACAGACACAGATTTGTGACGTTGTTACATTAGCTCCATTATCAGAAGCTCAGAAGGTTGATGGTCTTGATGAGAATGTTACAACAAAGAGATATATTCACCATTACAATTTCCCTTCATACTCAGTTGGTGAGACAAAGCCATCTAGAGGTCCAGGACGTAGAGAAATTGGACATGGTGCCTTAGCTGAAAGAGCTTTAATTCCAGTTCTTCCATCTGAGACAGAGTTCCCATATGCTATTCGTGCCGTTTCTGAAACATTTGAATCAAATGGTTCTACATCAATGGCATCAACATGTGCAAGCTGTATGTCACTTATGGCAGCAGGTGTACCTCTTAAGGCTATGGTAGCTGGTATTTCTTGTGGTTTAGTTACAGGTGATACAGATGATGATTATGTAGTACTTACTGATATCCAGGGCCTTGAAGATTTCTTCGGTGATATGGACTTTAAGGTAACAGGTACAACAGAAGGTATTACAGCTATTCAGATGGATATTAAGATTCATGGTCTTACACGTCCAATCGTTGAAGAAGCTATTAGAAGAACTAGAGAAGCTAGACTCTTCATCATGGATACATGTATGAAGCCAGCTATTGCTGAACCTAGAAAGACTGTTGGAGAATATGCTCCAAAGATTATCCAGACTCAGATTGATCCATCTAAGATTGGTGAAGTTGTTGGTCAGCGTGGTAAGGTTATTAATGCAATCATCGATGAATGTGGCGTTAAGATTGATATTACAGATGATGGCTTTGTTTCAGTTTGTGGCGTAGAGCAGGCTGGTATGGATAAGGCTATGAAGTATATCAAGACTATCGTTGAGGACTTCAAGGAAGGTACAATCTATGAAGGTAAGGTTGTAAGCATTAAGGAATTTGGTGCATTCGTTGAATTCGCTCCTGGTAAGGAAGGCCTTGTTCATATTTCTAAGATTTCTAATGAAAGAGTTAACATGGTTGAAGATGTTCTTACACTTGGTGATCAGGTTAAGTGTAAGTGCATGGGTAAGGATAAGTTAGGAAGACTTAGCTTCTCAATTAAGGATGCTCAGTAATAATTACTGATTTAATTTGACTAGAATAATTTTAAGGAATGTCTGCTATTAAGGCATTCCTTAAGTTTGTGTAAAGAGACTAATATTAAGAATGGAGAATTATTATGATAGATAATAATTGCGCATATTGCGTTGAGGGTGAACTTGTTGCAAAGTTCGGTATTAAGATTTGTGAATTAGAGACATCAAAGGTTTATTTATTTAAAGAACAGTCACATCCAGGTAGATGTATCGTTGCTCATAAGAAGCATGTAGGTGATATGAACGAACTTACAGCTGAGGAAAGAGCTGCTTATTTTGAGGATGTTGCTAGAGTAGCACGTGCTATTATGAAGGCATTCAACCCAGATAAGGTAAATTACGGTGCTTATGGTGATACAGGTCATCATCTTCATTTCCATTTAACACCTAAGTATAAGGATGAATTTGAATGGGGTGGTACATTTGAAATGAACCCACAAAAGACATTCTTAACAGATGACAAATATGATGAAATGATCGCTAAGATTAAGGCTAATCTTTAATTTAGATTATGCTTAAATTTGGCTTGTTTTGTCATTATTTATAAATGCTACAAAGTTATTTTTAAAGGAGTTATAATATATATGTCAGGACATTCAAAATTTGCTAATATTGCCCATAAGAAGGCTGCAAATGATGCTGCTAAGGGTAAGATTTTTACTAGACTTGGTAAGGAAATTATGGTCGCAGTTAAAGAGGGCGGTCCAGATCCTAATAATAATAGCAAGTTAAGACAGGTTATTACAAAGTGTAAGGCAGCTAACATGCCTAATGATACAATTGATAGAGCTGTAAAGAAGGCTGCTTCTACAGATATGTCAAACTTCGAATCTGTTACTTATGAAGGTTATGGCCCTAACGGTACAGCTATTATCGTTGAAGCTTTAACAGATAACCGTAATAGAGCTGCATCTAACATCCGTAATGCCTTTACAAAGGGTGGCGGAAATGTTGGTACACCAGGTTGTGTATCTTTCATGTTTGATAACAAGGGACAGATTATTGTTCTTAAGGAAGATTATGACAAGACTGCAGATGATTTAATGGAAATCGTATTAGATGCAGGCGCAGATGATTTAGTTGAAGAAGAGGAGTACTTTGAAATTTTAACAGCACCAGAAGATTTTGATGCAGTTTCAACAGCACTTTCAGATGCAGACATTAAGATGTCTTCTGCAGAAGTTACAATGATTCCTCAGACAACTGTTGATTTAACAGCAGAAGAGGATTTAAAGAAGATGAGAATTATTCTTAAGCTTCTTGATGAAGAAGATGATGTACAGAACGTATATCATAACTGGAATGAACCAGAAGAAGACGAGGAATAATTTTTAGCTAAGTTTTCTATAATAAGATAAGTCATTTAATAACAACGGGAGAGAATTTTTTTTTAAGGAGTTGTTGTATAATGATTTTTACAGACATTAAGATCAATACTAATCTTAATATTATAGTTAAACAAAAAAGCGAAGAACTACAATTCCATTCTAAAGTTGTTAGTGTTTTAAATGATAAGGTACTTATTGATGCTATAAGGATGGATGGAAAGGCTGTAAAGCTTAGTTCAAGTCCTAATATAAGAATAGATATAATGGCATGCCCAGCTGGTGAAGCACCATATATGTTTACTAATGTTTTGGTGAAAATGACACGACATAACGGTCGTTTAGCATACCAGGTGACAGCTTTAAAAAGAGGTAAGAAGGTTAATAGAAGAGCAGCTGAGAGAATTTTTTTAGGTGTTAAAGGCAATGTTCAACTTGGAATTACTAAGAGTAATTTTGATGTGGTTGTTAAGGATATAAGCCAGACTGGTTTTTCTTTTGCGGCCTCTAGAAATCTAATTGATGCAGTGGATATGCCCGTTAAGCTTCGTTTTAAAGATGATTATAATATGATTGATATTGTTGGAAGAATTGTTAGAAAGACAGTTCTTGATGACAAGAAGGTTATATATGGTTGCCAATTGCTTATAAATAAGGATAGCTATCAAAGATACGTTCTTAATAAAGAAAAGGTCTACACAGAGAAAATGAAGGCTAGTAAGAATGGATATTTTAGTCCAGCTAAACGTAATTTGATGCGAGCTTTAAAAGAAAGATAATAAGAATATAGATAAGATGAATTATAGTTAATACTATGATTCATCTTATTTTTTATTTAGATTAATCTTAGATTAGATCTTTCCATAAAAAAATAAATCTGACAAATAGGCAAGAAAAAAGGGAAACGAAAAATTCGTTTCCCTTATTATAGTTATTAGTAAAACTAAATAGATAATTACTTAATGAATCTGTCAAAACCAAAGTATCTAACAGCGTTATTGTATGAGATACCTTCAACAATCTTCTTAAGAGACTTATCATCTGCTGGGTATTCACCATTCTCAACCCATCCACCAATAAGTTCACACATAATTCTTCTGAAGTATTCATGTCTTGTGTAAGATAAGAAACTTCTTGAATCTGTAAGCATACCGATGAAGTTACCAAGAAGGCTTAAGTTAGCAAGTGATGTCATCTGGTTTGTCATACCAACCTTGTGATCATTGAACCACCAAGCAGAACCCTGCTGAATCTTACCAGCAGCTGTTGAATCCTGGAAACATCCAATAACTGTACCGATAATAGCGTTCATGTTAGGGTTAAGTGAGTAGATGATTGTCTTAGGAAGCTCTTCTGTAGCTGAAAGTGCATTTAAGAATGCAGCCATTTCTGCTGAGCAGTCATAAGAGTTGATGCAATCATAACCTGTATCTGGTCCTAACTGAGAGTATCTTAACTTGTTGTTATCACGGATTGTACCGTAATGTAACTGCATAACCCAACCAAGTCTATTGTATTCCTTAGCAAGAGTAACCATGAAGGCTGTCTTAAACTTATCTCTTTCAAGATCAGTTAATTCATTGCCTGCAAATCTCTTAGCAAAGATTTCTTCGATTTCAGCGTCTGTATAAGGCTTGTACATAACGTATTCAAGAGCGTGATCAGATACGCAGCATCCCATAGAATCAAAGAATGCCATTCTATCCTTTAATGCTTCTACTAATGTCTTGAATGAGTTAACCTTAATACCAGATCTTTCTGATAAGCTAGCCATGTAATCAAGATATTCAGGCTTTTCAATGTTCATAGCCTTATCAGGTCTCCAAGCTGGTAAAACCTTAATATCGCTACATGTAGGATCTTCAGCGATAACCTTATGCCATTCAAGAGTATCGATAGGGTCATCTGTTGTACAGATTAACTTAACGTTAGACTGACGAATAAGTCCACGTACAGTCATTGAAGATTCCTGTAACTTAGCATTACAAATGTTCCAAACTTCTTCAGCTGTATCACCATTTAATACACCTGTGTAACCAAAATATCTCTGAAGCTCTAAATGAGACCAGTGGTAAAGTGGGTTACCGATAGCAAGCTCAAGTGTTTCTGCCCACTTCTGGAACTTTTCGCGGTCGCTTGCATCTCCTGTGATATATTTCTCATCTACGCCGTTAGTACGCATCTGTCTCCACTTATAGTGGTCACCACCAAGCCAAACCTGTGTGATGTTCTCGAACTTTCTATCTTCAGCAATTTCTCTAGGGTTGATATGACAGTGATAATCAACGATAGGCATCTTGTCAGCGAAATCGTGGAAAAGATGCTGAGCTGTTGGTGTAGATAATAAAAAGTCTTTATCCATGAATTGTTTCATAATCCATAGTCCTCCTAAAATATAATAAGAAATCCTCTGTAAAAATGTTTCGTTTACAGCACTTCTTTAAAGATACAAAACTACAGAACAAAAATCAAGGTTTACCAACGAAAAAGCCAATAAAAATACAAAATACAAGATATTTTTGAACAAATTTACTAAAAGGTATAGTTAAAAATAAGTAGTTAAATGTAAAAATTTTTGTTAATTTAATATCAATTGAAAATACTGTTGATAATTGCAAATCACAATGATATTATATCTAAAGTAAGCCGTATTTAGGGGCAAAAATGGGACTGTTCCCATAAAAAGAAGGAGATTTATGATGCAAAGATTAAATAAGAGTATTACACATGCAGTTGACAGACCTGTTAAGGTTATGCAGTTTGGTGAAGGAAACTTCCTTAGAGCATTCGTAGACTATATCTTCGATGTTACTAACGAGAAGACAGATTTCAACGGTGGTGTTGTTATTGTTAAGCCTATCGAATTCGGAAACCTTGACAGATTCCATGATCAGGAGTGCCAGTATACACTTCAGTTAAGAGGTTATGAGAATGGTCAGCCTAAGGAAATTACTCGTCAGATTACTTCAGTAGTAGATGCAGTTGCAGCTATTGAAGACTATGAGAAGTTTATGGAATATGGAACAAGCGAAACACTTAGATTCATCGTTTCTAACACAACAGAAGCTGGTATTGTATTTGACGCTACAGATGATTTCAATGCTTGCCCTCCAAAAACATATCCTGGTAAGTTAACAAAGTTATTATTTGAAAGATATAAGAAGTTCAATGGAGCAGCTGATAAGGGTCTTATCCTTCTTCCATGTGAACTTATTGCCGATAATGGTATAGAATTAAAGAAGTGCATTATGCAGTTTATCGATCTTTGGAAGTTAGAAGATGGATTTAAGACATGGGTTAACGAATGCTGTTCATTCTGTCCTACACTTGTAGATAGAATCGTACCTGGTTACCCAAGAGAAGATGCTGAAGCACTTTGCAAGGAGTGGGGTTATGAAGATCAGTTAATCGATAGAGCTGAAACATTCGGTTTATGGGTTGTTGAAGCTGATACTAATATCACACTTGATCAGTTAAAGAAGGAACTTCCATTTGAAGAAGCTGGACTTAACGTAGTATTTACAAAGGATCATCATCCATACAAGGAAAGAAAGGTTAGAATCTTAAATGGTTCTCATACAAGTTTCGTACTTGCTTCATTCCTTGCTGGTAACAATATCGTAAGAGAGTCTATGGACGATCCTACAATCAGACAGTACATGGAAGAAACACTTTATAACGAAGTTATTCCTACACTTTCATTATCTAAGGAAGACTGTGAAGAATTTACAAAGGCTGTTATTGATAGATTCCTTAACCCATTTGTAAAGCATCAGTTACTTGATATCTCACTTAACTCAGTATCTAAGTGGGAAGCTAGATGTTTACCTTCATTCTTAGGTTATGTTAATAAGTTCAATAAGTTACCTAAGTACTTAACATTCTCTATCGCAGCACTTATGAGCTTCTACACATCACAGACAGAAGCTGAATTCAATGGTGGTATTGTATTACAGGGCGATAGAAACGGTGAGAAGTATAACATCCGTGATGACAAGGCTGTTCTTGATTTCTTCAAGGAAAACTCAGCTAAGTCTGCAGCAGAATTTACACATGCTTACCTTTCTAACACAGCATTCTTTGGTGGAGAAGATTTAACTAAGGTTGCTGGTCTTGAAGAAGCTATTACTAACTACATTGATGACATCAGAAACAGAGGCATGAGAGCAGTTGTTACTGATTTAGTTAATGCTTAATTTAGTAAAAAGTTATACTTTAAGTATTGTTAGAGTAAATATTATATAATAATATAAAAGAGCGGGTGATAGTACTCATCCGCTCTTATTTAAAGAAAAAAAGAGAGAATATAAATTATTTAAAGGGAGGATATTATGCAGGAATTTATTAAGATTAATAAAGACGATAATGTCTGTGTTGCCTTAAAGCCAATCGCTAAGGGAACAACTGTAAATGTTGCTGGTGAGAATATTACTACAGTAGAAGATATTCCACAGGGACATAAGTTTGCTATTAAGCCTGTTAAGAAAGGTGATTCTGTAATTAAGTATGGCTTTAGAATCGGTATTGCTCAGGCTGATGTTGAAGTAGGTGCATGGATTCATACACATAACTTAAAGACAGGTCTTGGAGAATTACTTGAATATAAGTATGAACCAACAGGACAGGTTGATAAGGTTGATGAAGAAAAGGCATATTTTGACGGTTATGTTAGAGAGAATGGCAAGGTTGGTGTAAGAAATGAAGTATGGATTATTCCAACTGTAGGTTGTGTAAATTCAATTGCTAGAGCAATTGAAGCTAAGGCTAAGCTTCGTAAGCCAGAAGGTGTAGATGAAGTCGTAGCATTTACTCATCCATATGGATGTTCTCAGGTAACAGAAGATCAGGAGAACACAAGAACTGTACTTGCTGATTTAATTAACCATCCAAACGCAGGTGCTGTATTAGTACTTGGTCTTGGTTGCGAGAACTCAAGAATTGAAGTTTTAAAGAACTATATCGGTGAATATAATCCTGAGAGAGTTAAGTTCTTACAGGTTCAGGATGTAGACTATGAGCAGGATGATGCTGATAGAATCTTAGATGAACTTATGGCTTATGCTTCTCAGTTTAAGAGAGAAAAGGTTGATGCTAAGGAACTTATCATTGGTATGAAGTGTGGTGGTTCTGATGGCTTATCAGGTATTACAGCTAACCCAACTGTAGGACAGTTCTCAGATATGTTAGTTGCTAAGGGTGGTACAACTATTCTTACAGAAGTACCTGAAATGTTTGGTGCTGAAACAATTCTTATGAATCGTTGCGAGAATGAAGAACTCTTTAATAAGACTGTACACTTAATCAACGATTTTAAGGAATACTTCATTAAGAACGGTCAGGAAATTTATGAGAATCCATCTCCAGGAAACAAGGATGGTGGTATTACAACACTTGAGGATAAGTCACTTGGTTGTACACAGAAGTCTGGTTCTTCACTTGTAAAGGGTGTATTAGCTTATGGCGAACCTGTTAATACTAAGGGCCTTAATTTATTATCAGCTCCAGGTAATGATTTAGTTGCAGCTACAGCACTTGCAGCTTCTGGTGCTCAGATCGTTTTATTTACAACAGGACGTGGTACCCCATTTGCTTCACCAGTTCCTACTGTAAAGATTGCGACAAATTCAAGACTTGCTAATAAGAAGAGCAACTGGATTGACTTTAACTGCGGTAGAATCGTAGCTGATGATGTTCCAATGGAAACAGTATCTAAGGAATTATTCCAGTATGTATTAGATGTAGCTTCTGGTAAGAAGGTAAAGGCTGAAGAAGAAGGCTTCCATGACTTCGCTATCTTTAAGCAGGGCGTTACATTATAATTTAAAAATACATTAAAATATAATACGATATAAAAAGCTATCAAGATTTGTAATTTGAATCTTGATAGTTTTTTTTATAAATAATTGAATTTATAAAATATATTTGTAATAATTAAAATATATATATTAATCTAATATGTGGGACTTAGATGAGACTAGCTGTGTGTGATGATGAAAGATCATTTATAGATGAATTTAGTTCAATAATGGAACAATTGAAACTAAAGTTAAATGATATATATGATATAGATTATTTTACAGAAGCTTCTGAATTGATAAGTGAATTAAAGAATGGGGAGAAGTATGATTTAATATGTTTGGACATTTGTATGCCGGATTATACAGGACTAGAAATTGGAAAATTTATTAGGGATATTTTAAAAGATGATGTATGTCAGCTTGTGTTTATTTCTTCAGAGACTCAATATGCTCTTGAACTTTTTAAACTTAGACCGATGGATTTTATTATAAAACCTATTACAAAAGAAAAACTATCATCAGTTATAGAAATTGCTGAAAGATTAATTAATAATAATCATAGAATTTTTGAATACAGTTTTAATTCTATGAATTTTAAAATTGCTTTGAGTAGCATTATGTATTTTTCAAGCGAAGCAAGAAAAATAGTAATTCATACAAAAGATGAAAATTATGAATTTTATGATAACTTGAAAAGAATTGAAAATGAATTGGATAAATATAATTTTTTTAGGATTCATCAATCATTTATTGTTAATGCGGTTTATATTAGCAGAGTTAAATCAAACGAAATAATTCTTTTGAATAATGAAGTATTACCAGTAAGTAGAAGCAGAAAGGATGAAGTAAAAAAATTATGTTTTATGAATTATCTTTAAATCTATTATTCTTCTTAGTACAATTAAATATTTTATATGAAATCCTAGGGTTCTCCTTTAATATAAGATTAGATATAAAAAGAGATTTTTTAAGAATATTTACAACTATTGTTATCGGGTTAAATGTAATTCTTTATTATAGAAAGCTTGCGATGATGGTAATTGCAAGTGTATTTGTATTAATAATATTAAGTATTCAGGATTATAAGTATTGGAGAGATTATTGGAAAAAAATCGTACTGTATGCTGTATATTTTACTTTAATTCATATTGTTGTATTTGTTATAAATGGCATGACTATAGATACTTTTTACTATCTTTATATAGTAATTATTGAGTATGCTTTGTTAAAAATAATTATTTATATTCAATCAGAAAAATATAATTCTTATGAGTGTTTTTCTTTTGTGATAACATCAGTCATAGTAATGTGCTCTGCTTTTTTTATTGATACAAAAATAATTAATCAATCACAAGAAAAAATTATTTTATTTATTCTTTTACTATTTTCATATTTTATTTTTTATCTTTTGCATAAAAAAGAACTTAGAAAAAATGATATTAGTTTATTGAATGATAATCTAAAAAATTATAGAAGACAATTAGATGATATAAAGAAATCTAATAGTTATTTAAAATCTGTAAAACATGATTTAAATAATCATTTGTTGATTATAAAAAAATTAGCAGGAGATAATGATAAATTAAAAAAATATTTGAATAATATAGATGCTATTGTTGATTGTAATAATTCCTATCTAGACACTGGTAATCTAGAAATAGATATGATAATAAACAGTAAATTATCGATTATGAAGGAGAATGATATTGATTTTAATTATGAAGTAATTATACCTAATGATTTGAATATTAATTCCTTTGATTTTGTTATTATTTTGGCTAATTTATTAGACAATGCCATCACAGCTTCTATTGAATGTGAGAAACCTGCTATAGATATTATAATTAGATATCAAATGGGTTTGATATATATAGAAGTAAAAAATAGTTGCGCATTATCGAATGACTTTACTTATGATTTATTAAAAGAATCAGATTTACATTTTTTTAAAACCAGTAAAAAGAATAGCATTGAACATGGAATTGGTCTGAAAAATGTATACTACACTGTGAAAAAATACAATGGTTCAATGTCAGTAGAAAGATATAGCGATAAATTTACTACTAGGATTTATATGGAGGATATCTAAATATGTAAAAAATTACATGAAAGAGGATGTTTTTTACAGATTAATAATGTTTAAAGAATAATATGATATTTTTTTTATAGATAAATTCTGGCTAATGTATAGGAGGTTTATATTTATAGAGGTTGGTATGAATAAAATAGTTAGAATATCGTTAATAATTATCTTAATTGTTTCTGTATTAGTTTTTGTGTTTAATACTTTTGAAAAGTATTTTAAGGAAGATACAAATGTGAATGAGATAAATCAAGAAAACATTGAATTAAACTTTGATTATAAGAATTCGATTGTTGATTATTATAGCAATCCGGTGAAAGACATGGGAGAGAAAAACTATAAGGCTTATCAAGAAAAACTAATGGGGGAAGATGTTTATGTTTGTTATAGCTTAGAAAGCCCGGAGGAAAAAGGCTATTCGGATTATAAGTACTATCCAGTTAGAATTAATATAACAGATTATGAGATAGTGGATAGTTATGATGGGAAAATAGATGAAAAGTGGGTTGATATCTCGGATTATGATAAGTTTATGTTGGTTAACATTGAAATAACAAATCTTTATGATAAAGATAGATTATATGTATTATCAGTTAATGAAGTTATTCACTATTTGGAAGGTACTGAATTAGATCGTTATTCTTTGATAGCATATAATTTTGAAGATAATAGGCCATATTTTTATAGGAAAGATATTAAGGAAACTATGAAAAATAATGGTCAATATTATTATGGAGAAATAATATTGAAGGCTAATGAAACTGTCAAATTGCAAGCGGTAATGGCTTATAGAGGTGGAGATTATAATTTCAATATTGGAGAGTGGGTAGTAGAACATAGACTTTTTGGTGAACGTGCGAATTCTAATTACAAGATTTATTTGTATAAACAAGAGTAGATAATGGGGAGGCTTATTATGAGAGAAATTATGAAAATAGAATTAAAAAGGGCGTTTATAAATACAAAATTCTATATTGTAGTTTTTGTAAGCACTATTTTTGCAATAGGCTCTTTTTTTACGACTCCAGGATTTACAATAGCAAAGAATTGGTTTTTATATATGAATGGAGATTTGGATGCTAGTTATATAATAGAAAAATGCGATTATAGTGATGTTGCGATAGAAATATGGATGCCTAATTATGGTGCTTCAAGCAAATTCTATTTTTTATGGTTAATAATTCTTCCTCTTTTATGCATAATTCCATATGGCATTACATATATAGAGGATAAAAGTAGCGGATTAATTAATCAATATATTATTAAGATAGGTAAAGGAAAGTATTACGTTTCTAAGTTTATTACCTTGTTTATATCTGGTGGGACAATAGCAACTCTTCCCTTATTTATAAACCTAATTATATGCAGTATGGCACTTCCGTTTGGTCTACCAGTAAGATCGACACAGTTTTACCCGGTAAAAGAGTACAACCTTTTTAGCAATCTTTATTATCAAAATATAGTTGTTTATCTAATGCTATATTTTTTGATTTACTTTGTAGTATACGGTTTGATAACATGTTTGGCATTAGCTTTTGTTTATTTTGAGGAAAACAAATATATGCTTTTGCTTGTACCGTTTATTATTTATTTTTCAGAACACGTTATTATTTCGTTTGGATTTAATCGATATGATACATCATTATTACTTGCTACAAACATAATTAATCTAAGATATGAAAATATTTTGTTTTACTTGCTACAAATAATAGTTCTTTTCTTATTTGATTTTTTGTTTTTCTTTAGAATTAGAAGGGATGTAATTTAGTATGAAAAAGGTATTGAAGATAATAGTTGTTATTATTTGCTTCTTGGTTATTGCAAGAATCGCATATGTAAATATAGCTTATCCGGCAGCTGATATTAAAATAATAGACGAAGATGAAATATTTGATTTAAAAAATTTCAGCTTAAGGCTGAAGGAATATGATATTTATTCTAAAGAAGAATGGAAACAAAAATTAGAAAATGAAAATATTGAATTAGAAGAAGAAAAATACAATGTCATTTATAATATGAATCTAAAAACGGTTTTGCTGGAAATGGAGATTATAGGTTTTATCTTTTAAGTAATAAGGTACATATAATGATATTTACTGCGGTAATAGCATTATTAATATTATTGATAAATTCTATAATTTATGCTAAGAAAGATTTTTATAATTAAAAGGATGTTTATAAAAAGGATGTTTATAAAATGAAAAAAAGAATTCTATTTACATTGTCTTTAACAGTATTTATTACAATAAATGCCTTATTTAGGTTCTTTATTGATGAAAAAGTAAGTGGAGTTAATAGTTGTCTTATTGATGGAATTTTTACTTGGTCTGTTAACAGATTTCTAATTCTTGGATTAATACCAATGATGGTATATTGGTATTTTATTGAAGAATCAAATCAAGATAATAATATTAATATAATAATAAGAAGAAAAGATAGATTCGAAATTTGGCTAGAGGAGTCTAGAAAAATCTTATCATTATGTTTTTTTTCATTTTTATTCGATATATTTATAAGTTTTTTATTTGGCATTATTTTTAATGGAATAAATAGTAATTATTCTAATCTATCTGGAGATGCATTTTTAAAACACAGTTATTTAGGAATTAGCTGTTTTGAAAAACTAAATACTACAGTTTGTCCTAAATTGAATATTGTAAATGTTGTAGCTTTTATTGTAATAAATTTGCTTCAGATATTTTTGCTGGTAATAGTTGCAAATGCAGTTAGATGGTTAATATCGACTGTAGTATCATATGTGTGCCTTTTTGGATTTTGTGGACTAATTGGTGTAAATTTTGCAGCAAAATTTTATGGATTGTCGGATTTAGGAATAAAAAGTTCAAATGGTGATTATTATTATGAAATATTAAAAAAAGATATATATTTACAAAAAATATTTGTTGAAATTGTATTTATTTCTATAGTTTTTTTAATAGTAAAAATTTTTATAAATAGGAAAAATTTTATTTAAATAAAACAATATAGTGATTACTTAGAGGTGATTAGATGTTAACTTTGGTAAAATACGAAATAGTTCAGATGAATAGAAGAAAGGATAAGTATATCCTTTTTTTGATTCTAATAATTATGGCTGCATATTATATGAAGATGAAAGTGACTTCATATATGATGGTATTTTATCCAGAGAGTTTTAAAGGGGTTGGAGTACTAGATATTATATTGTATATCTTTTCTGGAGCGAGTAAAAGCTTTTTGATTTTTAGCAAAAACGTAGAGCTTCCTATTAGTTATTTGATTTATTTGGTTTATATGAGTGTTATGACTTATTGCATTTTCGATGGAAAAAATGACAATAATATTGTCTTAAAAATTGGTTCAAAGAAGAAATGGCTATTTAGCAAGTTAATTATTTCATTTATAAATCTAGTACTTTATTATTTTATGGTATTGGTTGTGGCTATGTTTATAACCAAATTTAATTTTGATTATAATGAAATTGCAGACACGTCAATTTTAAAATTAGATTATTATAATACTAGATATATAGATATTTATTTACTTCTATTATGTTCTTTTTTAACATCATTAGCAATTATGATGATACAGATATTTTTAGTTATTACAGTAAATGAATTTGTAGCATTAATAGCAACTTTATCTATTTATGTGTTCTCTATGTTTAATTGTACTTATTTATTTATTGCAAATGCCACAATGCTAACAAGATCAAATTTATTTTTAAAATCAGGTTTGGAATTTAATTCTTTTATTTTGATAGATTTCGTTATAATAGTAGTTTCCTTAGTATTAACAATAATGATGTTAAATAAAAAAGACTTTTTATAGTTTTATGATTTTTATGAACTGTAATAATAAAAAATAAAAAAAGTTCTTGACTTTAAAGCGATGAAGTCGTAACCTTATTAATAACTTGTATGACAATATTAGGGAGTTGTCATACAACGAAACACTTTACTTAATTTATTACTGTGTGTCTTGTGATATTTAAGAAGTGGAGAATATAAGGGAGGAAAATGTATATGAACAGTCTAGTAATTCTAGCTATTGCAGTTGTTGCTCTTTTGCTTGGTTATACTCTTTATGGTAGATTCCTTGCAAAGAAGTGGGGCATCGATCCTAAGAAAAAAACACCTGCATATGAGTATGAAGACGGAAAAGATTACGTACCATCTTCAAAGTTAACAGTTTTTGCACATCAATTTTCATCAATTGCAGGAGCAGGCCCTGTGCAAGGACCAATACTTGCTGCAATGTTTGGATGGGTTCCAGTACTAATTTGGCTTTTAGTAGGAGGAATCTTCTTTGGTGCAGTACAAGATTTTGGTGCACTTTATGCATCAGTAAAAAATGAGGGTAAGTCAATTGGACTTATTATTGAAAAATATATTGGAAAAGTAGGTAGAAGATTTTTCTCATTATTTGAATGGCTCTTTACATTACTTGTAATTGCAGCATTTACATCAATGGTATCTTCAACATTTAACGGCTTTAAAGAAACTACTGAAGGCACAGTTAAAAACTTCAACGGTGCATCAGCAGCTACAATTTCAATGTTATTTATCTTTGTAGCAATTGCCTTTGGTATCTTTAATAAATTTGTAAAAATAAGACAAGAAGCAGTAAAGTCAGTTATTGCCATTGTACTTGTGGTTGCAATGTTTGCAGTAGGTATGCAGTTACCAATTTACCTTAATGCAAGTCAGTGGAATTTAGTAATTATGGTTTATCTTTTTGCGGCAGCAGTAATGCCAATGTGGTTACTTATGCAGCCAAGAGATTATCTTACAACATTTATGTTAGTAGCAATGGTTTTATCAGCATTTGTAGGTGTAATTATTGCACATCCTAGCATGAATCTTAATAGCTTTAATGGCTTTACAGTTACTTCAGCATCAGGATCTGTAAGCTATTTATTCCCTACACTTTTTGTAACTATTGCTTGTGGCGCTGTTTCAGGTTTCCACAGCCTCGTATCATCAGGAACATCATCAAAGACAATATCTAATGAAAAAGACATGTTATTCGTTGGATATGGCGCTATGATCCTTGAGACATTACTTGGTGTTATTTCACTTATTATTGTAGGTGCAGTAGCAGTAAATGGTGGCGTTCCAGCAGGCCTTACACCATTCCAGATTTTCTCTGCAGGTGTTGCAGGCTTCCTTGAAAAGTTTGGAATTCCTAATACCGTTGCAAATGTATTTATGACAATGTGCGTTTCTGCACTTGCCCTTACAAGTCTTGACTCAGTTGCAAGAATTGGACGTATGGCATTCCAGGAATTATTCCAGACAGAGAATGAAGAAAAGTCTATAGTAGAAAAGATTTGTACAAACCAGTATTTTTCAACAGTAATCACACTTGTTCTTGGCTACCTTCTTTGCCTTGGTGGTTATGAAAATGTATGGGCTCTCTTTGGTTCAGCAAATCAGATGTTAGCAGCATTAGTACTTATTGGTATTGCAGTATTCTTAAAGGCTACAGGAAGAAAGCATAAGATGTTACTTCCTCCAATGCTTATTATGTTTGCAGTAACATTTAGCGCAATTATCTTAAATGTAAAGGGAAATATTGAAAGCTTTGTAGCAGGTAAGGGAACATTCCTTGTAAATGGATTACAGCTTATTGTAGCAGCTTTCCTTATTGTACTTGGCGTATTAGTATTAGTAACTTGTCTTAAGACTTTAATTAAGACAAAGAGCGAAACAGATACAAATAGCAATCAAAACGTTGCCTAGCTGCATATAATGTTTGCCTTAAGGCATGCTCACTAATTTAATAATAAGAAAAAAGCTTATAAAAAAGAAAAAGCTTGTGAATTATGATAAATATAATTCACAAGCTTTTTTATGTATTAAATTTACCTAGTAATCAATTAGCCTAGATAACATTTTTACAAAAATAATAAATTACTTTGTTGCAAGATGAATTGCATATCCTCCAAATTCACCTTCAAGGTAAATAGCCTTAAATACGCCTTCCTTAACAACTCTAGAAGCCTCTTCAAACTTGAAGCCTCTCTTTTCTAAGTGGTAAACAGCTCTATCCATGTAATTTGTAGAAATAGCAATATGACCATGAGTACCACGACCTGGCTTCTTCATGATTTCAAATGCAGTATCAGAAAAGATTGAGCTATTGCCATTCTTAGGTTCGAAGTTAAATACCTTCTTAAATGTATCAGCAAGTTCAAATGCCTCTTCTTCGTTAGCCATATTAACACCAACGTGCTTAATCTTTAAGTCAAGCATTGTATCAACAGCTTCACGAGTAAGTCTTGTGATTTCTTCGAAGTTACCAGCAGCAACTAAGTCCTTCTTAACCATCCAAGAACCACCGCAGCAAACAATCTTCTTAAAGTCAAGGTAAGACTTTAAGTTAGAAGCGTTAATACCACCTGTTGGCATAAACTTCATCTGTGTATATGGAGCTGACATAGCCTTGATCATAGCAAGACCACCTGCAGCTTCAGCAGGGAAGAATTTAACAACATCTAAGCCAAGTTCAATAGCAACTTCAACATCTGAAGGATTGCTTGTACCTGGGATGATAGGATATCCCTTATCGATACAGTGCTTTACAACCTTAGGATTAAGACCTGGAGATACGATAAACTTAGCACCAGCGTTCATAGCTCTATCAGCCTGCTCTGGTGTAAGTACTGTACCAGCACCAACGATCATTTCTGGGAATTCCTTAGCCATGATCTTAATAGATTCTTCTGCAGCTTCAGTTCTAAATGTAACTTCTGCACATGGAAGTCCACCATCAATTAAAGCCTTAGCAAGTGGCTTGGCATCCTTAGCATCGTCAAGTGCAATAACTGGAACGATACCAATAAGACCAAGTTCTTCAATAACCTTATTCATAATTAATCTCCTCTCGTTATAAAACGGAATTTATGGTTAATTAATCAAATTAACCCCATAAATTATAGGTTTCTAGCAATTTTTTGTCAAACAAAAGAAGGACCAAATATTAAATTTTTATTGCGAAAATTTATAATTTTTACAGTATGTTCATAAATTGCTAAAAAACTCTAGATAATTAAACTTGTTTGTGGTAAAATCTTTTAGTATTTATAAATCTTTGGGAGGTAATTAATAATGGAACTTAATTTAAGACCAGCTGAAGAATGCGCATTTGACGCTGTTTCATTAGGTGAAGTAATGCTTCGTCTTGATCCAGGTGAAGGTCGTATCCGTACAGCAAGAAACTTTAGAGCATGGGAAGGCGGCGGAGAATATAACGTAGTACGTGGTCTTCGTAGATGTTTTGGCCTTAAGACTGCTGTATTAACTGCATTTGCAGATAACGAAGTAGGTAAGCTTATGGAAGACTTCATCCTTCAGGGTGGCGTTGATACATCACTTATTTGCTGGAAGAAGACTGATGGTATCGGTCGTCTTTGCCGTAACGGTATCAACTTTACAGAAAGAGGATTTGGTATCCGTGGTGCTGTAGGTTGTTCAGATAGAGCTAACACAGCTATTTCTCAGGCTAAGCCAGAGGATTTCGATTTTGATTATATCTTTGGTACACTTGGTGTTCGTTGGTTACATACAGGCGGTATCTATGCTGCATTATCAGAGCAGTCATGTGAAACTGTACTTGCTGCAATCAAGACAGCTAAGAAGTATGGTACAATCGTATCTTACGATCTTAACTACCGTCCATCTATGTGGTCAGCTATCGGTGGCTTAGAGAAGGCTCAGGAAGTTAACAAGGAAATCGCTAAGTATGTTGATGTTATGATCGGTAACGAAGAAGACTTCACAGCTTGCTTAGGTTTCGAAATCGAAGGTAACGACGCTAACCTTAAGTCTCTTAACATCGAAGGTTACAAGAAGATGATCAACGAAGCAGTTAAGACATATCCTAACTTCAAGGCAGTAGCTACAACACTTAGAACAGTTAAGACAGCTACAGTTAACGATTGGTCAGCACTTTGCTGGGCTGGTGGAGAAATCTACAAGGCTAAGCAGTATGACGGTCTTGAAATCATGGATAGAGTTGGTGGCGGTGATTCATTCGCTTCAGGTCTTATCTATGGTCTTATGACAACAGGTGATGCAGAAACAGCTGTTAACTACGGTGCAGCTCACGGTGCATTAGCTATGACAACACCTGGTGATACAACAATGGCTTCTTGCAAGGAAGTTGAAGCTATCATGGGTGGCGCTGGCGCTAGAGTTCAGAGATAATTTAACACTTTTTGAGTGTTTTTTAGGGCATCTTTATAGATGCCCTTTTTTTAATGCTGTGAAAAATGAATCGCAGTTATTTAGACTTAGATAGATATTTGATTTCACAATAAAAGTTTCGGTCTTGATACATTTTCATAAAAAAAATTAAAACTAGGGGTTAACTTTCCTAAAATTTAGCCGATAACTTATATGAAGTGGATAAAAAGCCACTTTATTTAAGTATGAACAATTAATTAGGATATAGATTTTATTAGAAGGGGTAAGGGATTTAACCATCTAGTTAGGAGGTAGTATGAAGAAGTTTATGAGACTTAAGATGAAATGGAAGCTAACAATAGGAGCGATGTTAGCTGTAGTTTTAGTGTGGGGAGCAATCTACATTGCAATTGGTGATACAAGTGTAAGTTTAGCTCTTAATCTAAGCACCCTTTCAATCACTGAAGGAAGCACTTCAACTGCCCTTTATACATCTACATTTTCAGGAACAGATGATAATTACGTGGATACTGACGACTCCTCTCTTGATGGCTATGCCAATGTTAAAAGACTTATTTGGACCACATCTGATAGCGACGTGGTTTCTTTTGTAGATGATGACGGAGAATATCAGGAAACTATAGATAATACAATTAGACCAACTCTTTACGGGGCTAGTGCTGGTGCGGCCACAGTCACTGTTTCCTACCATTCAAGGACTTACGATGAAAATGGTGACATTGCCACAGATACTGTTGTTAAATCCGCATCTGCATCAGTATATGTACCTATTGAAGTAGAATTTTATGTAACTCGTGACGGAACAGATGTTACAGATGAAAATTACTACGAAGTCGGGGATATTATTACAATTTCAAGTAATACATCAACCTCAAATCCATTATTTATTTCAACAACAAATGATACAACAGGAAATGTAACAAGCGACGGCGTGGTTGAACTTGTTTCTTCTACTTATAATACAGCAACTCTTGAAGTAGTTGGTGGTGGTAAAACAGTAATTACTGCAAGAACTACTGATGGAGATGGTGTAACAGCTCTTTCTTCTACATTTACATGTGTAGGCGAGGTTGAATTTTATGAGGGCTCAGACTATGCTAATAGCGAAGGCCACTATATTCAGACTTTAAGCTCAGGACAAAAATACATGATTTTAGATGACACTGATTTTGAGAGCTTTACATATGAAACAGTTCCATCAAATGTAACTTATCCTTCAACTTCAGGAGTGGAATATGAAATTGCTGATACAAGCATTGCAACTGTAATTGCCGGCACAGTTTGCGGCGTGGCAGCAGGTGTTACAAAGCTTACAGCAGGAGTTACGGTTACGGATGTCAACGGAGATAGCACCTGGCTTACTTATGATACAGTAAATATTGTAGTGCCCTTTAAAAAGTTAGGAAATGAAACTACAACCCTAAATGTTGATGATCAGCTGCAACTCTACACCTCAGGTGTTACAAGTGAGGTAACTTGGTCTACTTCAGATACCTCTGTATTACAGGTTGATGCATCCACTGGCCTTGTAACAGCAACGGGCGCTGGAACTGCCATAATTTACGCCACAAGAACTCAGGATGAATTATACACAACCTATAATCAGACCTATCAGTTATTATATACAATCACTGTAATTGATGATTTTGGTCTAAGCACAACAACAGCTACCCTAAATATAGGAGATAGCTTTGATTTAAAGGCCTTAGTAACTAATGAAGTAACAGCAGATGATTTAACTTATACAATTACAAATCAGGCAAACGACGCAGGCGTTGTGCCAAGCGATGACATCGTAACTGTTTCCCAGTCAGATGATGGCGTTACATTTACAGTAACAGGCGTATCTGCCGGTACGACACATATTAAGATTATTCAAAATATTGACGGAGTTATAAAGTCTGACACCTGCGTAGTTTACGTAACAACTCCAGTTGAGGGCATTTCTATTAATCCTTCAACTATAGATATTGCAATTGGCACTACAGAAACGGTTCAGCTTGAATTTACACCGGAGAGCCCAACAAATAACACTGTTTACTGGTTTACTTCAGATAGTAGCGTAGCCACAGTAACAGGAACGAGCTACACAGCAAGCATTACAGGTGTTAGTGGTGGTAGCTGTACAATCTCAGTTATTTCTCAGGATGGCCTTTATATGGCAAGCTGTACAGTTAATGTAACCGTGGCAGTAACAGGCGTAAGCCTTAATGCTACAACGGTTTCCACAAATCTTTCTGTAGGACAGTATCAATTAGTAGCAACAGTTACACCAGCTGATACTGATGGTGTTAATACAAATGTAACTTGGACTAGCTCAGATACTAGCGTAGCAACAGTAGACGAAAATGGCTTAGTTACATTTGTATCATCAGGAAACGTAACTATCGTCTGCCAGACAGAAGAGGGTGGTTATCTTGCCATGTGTAATATAACAATAGCAATTCCTGTAGAATCCATAACTCTAAACCATACAGACGAGATTCTCTCAATTGGCGATACCTTGACAATTTCTGCCACAGTCCTTCCACAGACGGCAACAAACAGAGAGGTATCTTGGTCTTCAACAAATACAAGCGTGGCAACAGTTGATGAAAATGGCGTTGTAACAGCAGTGGCCAGTGGTAGCGCAACTATCCTTTGTCAGTCTACAGATGGAACCGCCTTAGTTGAGACCTGCGCAATTTATGTAAAGCAGCCTATTACATCAATTACTCTTACAACTACTGAAATTACTGTAAGAAAGGGACAGGTATTCTGGCTCTATGCTACAGTTCTTCCTGAAAATGCAGACAACAAAACCCTTACTTGGACTAGTGCCGATTCAGATTATGTAACAGTAGATTCAGATGGAATGGTAACAGCTGTTGAGGCAACAGACGGAGCGGCAATTACAATTACTTGTACTAATGATGATACGGGACTATATGCAACTTGTAAGGTAACAGTAACACAGCCAGTTACAGGCATCACCCTTAATTCTTCTTATCAAGAATTATGGGTAGGCTCAAAGTACGCCATTATTCCAACTATTGAGCCAACAGATGCGGAGAATAAAAATGTAACTTATCTATCAAGTGATGAATCCGTAGCCACAGTTGATGAAAATGGCGTAGTTACAGCAGTAGCTGGTGGTTCTTGTGTAATTGAGGTTACAACGGAGGAGTGTTCCCTTACGGCGGCTTGTAACATCGTAGTATTTGAATATGTATCAACGGTAAGTTTAGATCAAAGCGAATTTTATATAAACGTAGGAGATAAGAAGAAAATCAATGCCACAGTGGGGGCCGACACAGCCACTACAAAGACGGTTTCTTGGACCTCATCTAATGACTCCTATTGTAGTGTAGACTCCACAGGCTATATAACAGCTATTAGCCCTGGAAATGTAACAATTACCGCCACAGCAACAGATGGAAGTAGCGTTAGCGCTAGCTGTATTGTTCATGTGGTAAATCCTGTAACGGGAATTAGTGTAAGCCCTTCTACTTCAAGGATTTTAGTAGGGGACTCAGTAGTTTTATCAGCAAATATAAGTCCTAGTAACGCAACAGTTCAAACTGTAACCTGGACAAGTTCAGATACAAGCATTGCCACAGTAGATGAGCAAGGCGAAGTAATTGGCGTGGCAGCAGGTAAGGTTAAAATTACAGCTACTTCTACAGATGGCAATAGCGTAAAGGGCGTGGCATGGGTTTATGTCACAACCCCAATAAATATCACATCATTAAAGATTAACTCCTCTAGTATCTATATGCTAAATGGTAAATCAAGACAGCTAAGCGTCATTGTAAGACCTGTAACAAATACAGATGCCTATAGCTGGTATTCATCAGATACCGGTATTGTAACAGTTAATCAAAATGGCCTTATTACAACGGTGGGACCAGGAACTGCAGAAGTTTATGTAATGAGTGAAGGATCATCAGTTGAGGCTACTTGTACAGTTCACTCACTAGCTCTTAGCTCAACATCTATAACTCTTGAACAGTACGATAGCTACTATTTAACAGTAATTGGCAATGATGAAGAAAATACAGTCACATGGCGAAGTACAAACCCAAGAGTAGCAACTGTAAATGACGATGGAACTATTGTTGCAAGAAAGGCAGGAACTTGTACAATTAAGGCCATAGTAGACAACAAAACCCTAAATTGTGTAGTTCGTGTAACAAATTTTAGATAGTTTAAGCATACTTTATTTGAAGGACACAATTTGGACACAAAATGAAATTAACATAATATACAGATAGCAAAGTTAATTCTTTCTATCTCCCCCTCATATTTTTATTTTTTAAGGAGATGCTTGCACACGCATCTCCTTTTTTTACGCCCTGGGGGGAGGAAATGTAAGGGAAGGGCTTTCGGCTGGGGAAGTTCTACATTAGTGGCATGGGGCGCCCTTCTTTTTTTAGAGCACGCTTTCGCTAAGCTAGCAGCCTAGTAGCACTAAGCGCCTTTCCCCCTTGCGGGTGAAACTTGCTAAGTGCTAAGGCTGCTAGAATTGCCTAAAAAAAGAAGACGCCCCACTCGCCTGAACTTGTCACAGCCGAAAGCCCCCACTACGTTACCTCCCCGCTTAGGGGAAAAGTGGCGGGACGGAGGTGTGCTTTGTCTCTAGTTAAGCAAGTTGGGTATCGTTTTGGAAGCTTTTCTTAGGGGAATTTTGACTATTTCCCGGTAGTTTGTTGTTTTAAGGCACAAGACCAGGAAATTTTTCATTTTTTAAGCGGGGGCTTAAGGCTTCCTTATTAGTGAAATTTCACTATTTAACGAGAATTTATGAATTATAGCCACAATTTTTAATAAGTGTTGTAGTTGCTTATATGAGAGCTTGTGCTTATTTTTACAAGTTCTTGATAGAAAGGCACAGAAGTTAAAAGTTTTAAATCTAATCATATAAGTTTCATAAAGGGGCTTGTGCTTTTTTAATTAGAATTTACTAATCATAGCCACTTCATGTCTAAAAAATACAAAAATGAAAAATTTACTGTGTGGCTGTTTTTAGATATTTAAAGCAAGTTGGCCACAAACCACTAATCCCCAAAGGCTAGCAGTGGCTAAATCCCAGCAATTCATCGCCAAAAGGCACACAAGCCCCAAACAGCCCCTTTACGTTCCACAGCCCCTCCACCTCACTACACTTCTGTCTTGCGAAAATCCCCCATTTATGCTAAACTTAAAAAGTTAAATTCATTGGAGGAATTATTATGTCAGACAATAATAATAAGAATTTTGATAATGACTTAAATGCTAAGACACAGGTCATTAACAACAAGAGGGTAAGGGAAGAAATTAATGATTTAGAAGCCACTAAGCAGATTAATGGTGACGAGATTAGTAAGATTTTGAGTGAGAATAGCAAGAACATTGCTGATAATATAAAGGCCCTTGATAGTAACAATCAAAGATCAATTGATGAAGAGATAGAAGATTCTATTAAGAAGATGGTAGCAGAGGAAACTTCTGTTGCTAGGGCTTACATGGATTTAGGTAAAACGGAGAGCTTAAAGTATCAGCCAGATATTAAGCTAGTTGATGATGTGGATGATACTAAGATAATTAATCCTGATGATACAGTAGTTGTGCCAGAGGATAAGAAGAAAAAGCTAGATAAGAAAACTAAGTATACAATTATTGCGATTGCAGCAACAGTAGTTATTTTACTAGCAGTAATTATTAGCGTGGCAATTATTAATAACAATTCTACTAAGAAAAGCTATAGCTATAATTATGATAAAGGTATGGAATACTATAATGATGGCGATTACTCTAAGGCAACAAGTTATTTAAAGACAGCAAGCCTTACATCAAAGGGTAAGACAAATCTTGAACTTAAGATGGCTCTTTACGAGTGCTATTATAAGCTTGAAGATTATGATAGTGCCATTGAAACTTTAAAAGACATTTTATCTTATGATGATGAATATGATAAGGCGATTACAGCTCTTGCAAAGCTTTATGCAAAGCTAGAGGATGGAGAATCTCTTACAGAACTTATTAATACATATAAAGATACTTCTATGAAGAAGTATATAGAAAGTTATATTGTAAATGCACCTACAGCAAATAAAGAAGCTGGTGAGTATGATGAAGACATTGAGCTAACTCTTGAATCTTCAGATTCAGATACTACAATCTATTACACAGTTGATGGCAGTGAGCCAACAACAAAGAGCACACAATATGACGGAACAGCTATTAAGATAAGTACAGGAACTACAACAATTAAGGCAATTGCCGTTGATAATATTGGAGTTGTAAGTGATACCTTCAGCGCTGAATACATTTTAGTATATGGAAAACCAGATGCACCAGATATTTCGCCAAGTTCCGGCACATATGCACAGGGACAGGTTTTCTCTATAACTAATATTCCAGAGGGCGCTACAGCTTACTACACACTTGATGGCTCAACACCAACAACTTCAAGCACTGTCTACACTGATGAGGTAGAGCTTCCAGTTGGAAATATTGTGGTTTCAGCAATTATTGTTAGCGAACATGAGCAGACAAGCTCAGTGACAAAGAGAAATTACGTGATAAGTGCCAGTGCTTCATATACTAGAGCAGAGTGCCTTTCATTTTTACAGGACAAGCTAGTAAATAAGGGCGTACTTACATCCTCAACTAAGCTAGCCAATGGCAATGCTGCCGACTTTAGCTATGTTTCGAATACACAGGTAGATAGCATATCTATGTACATTTTCAAGTTAATAGACAAGCAGACTTCACAGGTGATTGGCACTTACGGAGTTTCTATTAATTACGGTACTGTCTACATTATTTCAGGCTCTGAAGGTAGCTATAGTTCTAGCGTACTTTAGTTTTGTAAGAAGAGTTTTGAACGCAGTGTAAGCAATCCCCCGCTTTAAAAGCGTAAGCTTTAAGCGGGGGTATAAAGCTTACTAGTGTCAGAAGGGGTTAAAGCCCCTTCTGACAAGTGGCACAAAGTGCCACTGCGTTCATGAGGAAGTAGCGAAGCGGATTCCGAATGTCCGCTTTACTAAAAAGGACATGAAAGATTTTTGAAAGAATGAGACATTTTCTTTTGAAAGAATGAGACATTTTCCCTTTGAAAATGTAAAACTAAATAAAGCTTAAATTAGACCATGAGTTTTACTAAATCATACATTTAATCAATGTTTGACCATTTTGTAATTCTTATGGTCTTTTTGTTTAAAAGTTTGCTAACTAGACAAAGGTTTTTTATTGAAATGGAACAAAAAAATAGTTGATTTCATTTGACACAAACTTAACAATTAGTTAAAATTATAAATGGTAGTAAATGAGAAGTTTTATCAACTTTCCATTGAGCTTATTATGAGAAAATTTAGGAAAGGGGTACAAATTATGTACAAGATTCTTAAGGCCGAAAATATAGCGGATAAGATTTATCTAATGGATGTAGAAGCTCCAAGAGTGGCATCCCATTGTGAACCTGGCCAGTTCGTAATTGTAAAGATGGATGAGAAGGGAGAAAGAATACCTCTTACAATTTGTGATTACGATAGAGAAAAGGGTACAATTACAATCGTATTCCAGACAGTTGGTGCATCTACAGAGAAGATGGCTAAATTAAAGGCAGGAGATTCTTTCCAGGATTTTGTAGGTCCACTTGGCCGCCCATCTGAAATGGTTGAGGAAGATTTAGAAGAATTAAAGAAAAAGAAGATCGTATTTGTAGCAGGTGGTGTTGGTACTGCGCCTGTATTCCCACAGGTTAAGTGGTTATATGCTCATGGTATTGAGTGTGATGTTATCGTTGGTGCTAAGAATAAGGATTTAATCATCTTAGAGGACGAGTTAAGAGCAATTGCAGGGGACAATTTATACATCACAACAGATGACGGTAGCTATGTCAGAAAGGGCATGGGTACTGACGTATTAAAGGATTTAGTTAACAATCAGGGTAAGAAGTATGATAGATGTATTGCTATTGGACCACTTATCATGATGAAATTCGTATGTCTCCTTACAAAGGAATTAGGAATTCCTACAATAGTTTCTATGAACCCAATTATGGTAGATGGAACAGGTATGTGTGGCGCATGTCGTCTTCAGGTTGGAGATGAGATTAAATTTGCTTGTGTTGATGGACCAGAATTTGATGGTCATTTAGTAGATTTTGATCAGGCAATGAAGAGACAGCAGACATATAAGACAGAAGAAGGTAGAGCAATGCTTAAGCTTATTGAAGGTGATACTCACCACGGTGGTTGCGGACATTGCAGTAACGACTAATTTGTCAGATTGATATAGAAACACTATTATTGGAGGTTAAATATGGACGTAATGAAGAAAGTTCCAGTTAGAGAGCAAGATCCTAACGTTAGAAATAAGAATTTTGATGAAGTATGTCTTGGCTATAATTTAGAAGAAGCTAAGGCTGAAGCAAGCAGATGTTTAAACTGTAAGAATGCTAGATGTATCCAGGGCTGTCCTGTATCAATTAACATTCCTAAGTTTATTGCAGAAGTTAAGGAAGGCAATATTGCAGAAGCTTATAACGTAATTAGCGAATCTTCAGCACTTCCAGCTGTTTGTGGTAGAGTTTGCCCACAGGAATCACAGTGCGAAGGCGTTTGTGTAAGAGGTATTAAGGGCGAGTCAGTTTCAATCGGTAAGTTAGAGAGATTCGTAGCTGACTGGGCTAGAGAAAATGGCATTACACCTAAGGGTGCAGATAAGAAGAATGGCAAGAAGGTAGCTGTTATTGGTTCAGGTCCTTCAGGCCTTACATGTGCAGGTGACCTTGCAAAGCTTGGTTATGATGTAACAATTTTTGAAGCTCTTCATGAAGCCGGCGGCGTTTTAGTTTACGGTATTCCAGAATTCCGTTTACCAAAGCAGACTGTTGTGGCAGCAGAAGTTGAGAATGTTAAGAAGCTTGGCGTAAAGATTGAAACTAACGTAGTTATTGGTCGTTCAATGACAATTGATCAGTTATTAAATGATGAAGGTTTCGATGCAGTTTACATCGGTTCCGGTGCTGGTCTTCCAAGATTTATGGGTATCCCTGGTGAAAATGCTAACGAAGTATTTTCAGCTAACGAATACCTTACAAGAAGTAACTTAATGAAGGCTTTCGATGATGAATATGATACTCCAATTGCTAGATTTAAGAAGGTTGCAGTAGTTGGTGGCGGTAACGTTGCTATGGATGCTGCAAGAACAGCTCTTAGACTTGGCGCTGAAGTACATGTAATTTATAGACGTTCCCTTGAAGAACTTCCAGCAAGAGCTGAAGAAGTACATCATGCTAAGGAAGAGGGAATCATCTTTGACTTATTACAGAACCCAACAGAGATCCTTACAGATGACAAGGGTAATGTAACAGGTATCAAGGTTATTAAGATGGAACTTGGCGAGCCAGATGAATCAGGCAGAAGAAGACCAATCGAAATCCCAGGCTCAGAATATGAGATGGATGTAGATGCAGTTATCATGTCTCTTGGTACATCTCCAAACCCACTTATTTCATCAACAACTAAGGGCCTTGAGATTAATAAGAGAAAATGTATCGTAGCCGAAGAAGAAACAGGTAAGACTTCAAAGACAGCAGTATATGCTGGTGGTGATGCCGTAACAGGTGCAGCTACAGTAATCCTTGCAATGGGTGCTGGTAAGGCAGGCGCAAAGGGTATCCACGAATTCTTATCAAACAACTAGATTATAATTGTAGGCGCAATTCATATATGAGAGGTGTGGCGAAAGCCGCACCTCTTTTTTGTTTGAACGCAGTGTAAGCAATCCCCCGCTTCAAAAGCGTAAGCTTTAAGCGGGGGTATAAAGCTTACTAGTGTCAGAAGGGGTTAAAACCCCTTCTGACAAGTGGCACAAAGTGCCACTGCGTTCATGAGGAAGTAGCGAAGCGGATTCCGAATGTCCGCTTTACAAGTGGGGGAGTTAAAAGCAAGTGAGTGCGGCCGCTGAGTTGGAAAAAACTTTTCGGGCTTCCTGTGCCTAGAAACCCTAATTACCATGAGAAAAAGCACAGAATAGAGCTCATAGGAAGAAATCAAGGAGACTTATAGGAAGTGAATTGTGCCTGTAAATTAGTAAAATTTCTTATTTAAGCACAGAAATCAAAAAAACTTCCGGCAGCTATAAAATTTCCTGTGACTTTTTTTCTAGCAAGCTGCAATTAAGGCACAGGATTCAAATAATGCTAGGAGAGTAAATAAAAAACTTGTGCTTTAATCTCGCAATATTGCAATTTACGGGCACAATGAGCTTTAAGAAATTAGAATTGAAAGATTTAGTGTGTGGCTATTTTTAGTTAATATTGATAAGTTGGCCACTCCCCACTAATTAAAAAGCTTAGAACTTTTAAAACCCTCAAGGTTTCAAAGCTCTAAGCTTCCTTAATTTCAATTATCTATTTCCTTTAATTTACGGTCTCATTACAATCCTTGTTAATCCCTAGCCTCCACAACAATGGCAATGCCTTCAAAAACTGTAATCACACCTTCATCTGCGCTTATCTCATTACTTTGAGTAAGGCTAAGACCTGTCTTTACCTCACACTTTTCAAGAGGATAGTAAAAACCTTCTAAGCTAATTAACATCTTATCGCCTAAAGGCTGGAGTGAGACGTAATCGCCGTATTGTTCTGATTTTCTAATGATGTGTTTTTCGCCCTCAGCCACTAAATAAATCTTATTGTGGGGGTCCACAATCTCAGCGCTTATATCTAAATCTAGCAAAGCCTTAAGATTTCCAATGGATGTAAGGCTGTGATCAAGTCTGCTGCCTGTGGCTCCAAGAATTGTAATATGTCTTGGAGATAGCTTAATTGCTGTAATTAAAGCTAGGTGAGTGTCAGTGTAGTCCTTTTCTCTTGGATAAGTCTTAATATCAAAACCCTTAAAATACTCTAAAACCTCAGGGTCTACAGAGTCATAGTCTCCAAGAATAAAGTTTGGCACAAGACCTAAATTCTTTATGTGTGAAAGACCGCTGTCAGCGGCAATAATATAGTCGTAATTATTATCCTTTAAAAAGGATTTAGCCCAGTCAATATCTAGACTTCCGCCAGTTACTATTAAAAGCTTGTCTATGTAGTCAGTTTGCATTAAAGTGTCCTCTTTTGCTAAATATTTTCTAACTAATAAACTAACACAGCCTGGCTATCTTGTTCAACCCATCTTTGTAAAAATGTTTTCAAATTATAACTTTCAATCTCCCCTGTAAGTGGGTCAGCAAGATAAGCAATATCTGCGCTAACGTCATATCCAACTAATACAAGGCAGTGCTCGTTTCCACGCCATATAACAGTATTTCCTTCAGAATCTGTCCATGTGGAAGAGCCATATTTAGTAGCTGCCATGTCCATAGTGCCCCAAACGATTACAGGGTAGCCTTCTGAAACGTAGTTAAGTAATTCGCTATAAGAACAGTATGAGATGTTTACTGCATTTGCACCAAAACTTGTAGCACAGTCAACGATTACTGGGGAATAACATCCATAAGCGTGAGATGAAAATGGACTGCCAACGAAATTTACATATGGATTAGATCCAAGAGAACCTGTATTAAGGTAATTACTAGCAAGTTCTGTATTTGTAATATCATAGCCATAGTAATTTAAAACCATAGTTAAACTAGTAACTTCACAGCCTGTAGGAAGGCTTGGATTCTGATTAATAACACTAAAGTTTTCAATATAAGCACTAGATGTCTTATCTAGGCTATTATAAGCATCTTCATCAAAAGTAAAACTTGAAATACTAGCTCTATAAGCTAGCGAATTTGTAGATGACGAACTAGATGACGAACTAGATGATGAACTAGCAACTTCATTATTTGCAATAGTAGCGGCAAGTTCTGTTGATATTTCTTCAGTAGATTTTGAACTTGTTGCTTCTTCATTAGATTCTTCTTCCTCTGCTTCTGAATCTTCTTTTGCTGCTTTAAGAGAAACTACATTTGCTCTGAAATATGTAGCATCGTTATAAACTGATTGTGTAGAGTGATTAATAGATGAATTATCTTTATCACCACTACAAGCTAAAAAATTTGTTGATACAAAAATAATCGATAATGCAAGAGACAAATTAGTCTTTGCTTGTTTAGGTGTTACATGTTTAAACATATATTCTCCTTTATCCCATTAAATATAAACGCCTTATATATTAATTGAAAAAAAAAAAAATAGCAAGTATTTTTTTAAAAAGTTCTTGAAAAATTCACAATGATTTTTTTTTAAGAAACATTTGTTAAAAAATTATCAACTATATAATTTTTAATAATTTCGTAGTTTTTTCACAAATAAGGTCTATAATAGACACTGCGTTCATGGGGAAACAGTAATGTAGTTTTTCAATGCCCGCATATAAGCAAAAACTATATGGAAGGTAAATTAAAGATGTTTGATTTAAAGTTAAAAAGAAATAAGATGGACAGTAAAGAATCAGAAGAATCTTTGAATAAAAACGACATCGAGGAAAAAGACTTAAAAGAAACAGAAAACAAAGAAATAGAGTCAGAAGAGGAAGATTCAGAAACTAACAAAGAAACAGAGGAATTAGTATTCTCTACTGGCAGCAGCTACAAGGCTAAGGAATACGAAGTTCTTGCCTACCTTGATGAGGAGGAGAGTGCTAATCGTCTTGTGGAGCTTCTTAAGTATTCTGGTATTTCTGATTGCAAATGTGAATTTGGCGAAGTTAGTGCCCTTTATGAAGTTTATGTAAGTCCAACAAGTTATGAGCTTGCTAATAACATTTATAAAAAGGTTCTTGAAGATAAGTTAATTGAAGGCATTAAGGAAAAGGAAGAAGAGGATGTCATTGATAGAGATGAAGCCCTTGAACTTGAAGAGGAAGTAACAGAGGAGATGTCTGAGCTTAATACTCAGAAGGCCTTTAGAGAGCCAACTCTTTATGATAGCAAGGAAGAAAAGTATAAGGATAATTTATCCTCAGCTTTCACATTCCTTATTTGTGGCGTCATAGGTTTAGTAGTTGTATTACTTAACGACCTTGGAGTATTTAAGCTAGTAACTAAGGATTCCTCATCCTTTATAACAATAAATGTAATTCTAATTGCCATGTTCTTACTATTTTGTGGAATTGGCGTTTGGTCACTTATTTACTCAAAGAAATTAAAGCTTGAGGCTAAGGAAGAGAATGACAAGATCAAAGAGATTAATGAATTTTTAGAAGAAAATGTATTTAAAGAGGACATTGATAGAGAAGTGGATGTTGACATTCCAGACGAGCTTAAGTTCTTTAACAGAGTTGACTATGTAAAGGATAGATTAGATTCAGAGTTTAGCGACTATGATGAAAGCCTTGTTAGCATGGTATCTGAAAAGTACATCGAAAAACTCTATGCTTAAAATCAAATTAACTTGGTTAAAAATATAGTTAATATAACATAACAAATTATCAAAACAAAGGCTAGGTGAAATCTTATGAAAATTAAGATTTTATCTAGCTTTTCTTTGTGCAAAAAGTCTTGTTTTTAGGTCAAGTTTATTATAAAATATATTTTAGTTATGTAATACATTTACTAAACATATTATTTGGAGGAGGCTAGAAAAATGAGCAATACTACAAATGCATTATCAAGAATTCAATCAATTCTTGATGATAGTAGCTTTGTTGAAATTGGTGGTTTGGTTACTGCTAGATCTACAGATTTTAACATTCAGGAAAAGAAAGCTCCATCAGACGGTGTTATCACAGGTTATGGAGCAATTAATGGCAATCCGGTTTACATTTACAGCCAGGATGCATCAGTACTTAATGGTACTGTCGGGGAAATGCATGCAAGAAAGATTGTCAATCTTATGAATTTAGCATTAAAGACAGGTGCTCCAGTTATTGGATTACTTGATTGTGCAGGAATTAGATTACAGGAGGCACAGGATGCTCTTTATAGTCTTGGTAGAATTTATACTAAGATGAGCGAGTGCTCAGGTATTATTCCACAGATTACAGCCGTATATGGTAATTGCGGCGGCGGTTTAGCAATTCTTGCTAAGCTTTCAGATTTCACATTTATGCTAGAGGATGGCGGAAAGTTATTTGTTAATAGCCCTAACGTTATTGCAGGCAACTACGAAGAGAAGTTAGATAGTGCATCTGCTAAGTTCCAGGCTGAGGCAGGAGTTGTAGATTTTGTTGGCAATGAAGAAGAGATTGCCAATGGAATTAGAGATTTAATTTCAATTTTACCTGCTAATTACGAAGAGGGACAGTTAGTGGATATTTCTTCTAACGATAACTTAAATAGAACTTGTCCATCAGCTCTATCTAATGTCAATGATCCAGCCCTAGTTTTGGCTGAAGCTTCAGATGACAATTTCCTAATTGAAGTAAAGAAGTGCCACGCACCAGAGATGTTTACAGGTTTTATTAGACTTGATGGGGTAACGGTAGGTGCTGTTGCTAACAGACTTTCTTTATATGATGAAAATGGAAAAGAGACAGCTAAGTTTAACAAGGCCCTTACAGTTAATGGTACTAAGAAGGCAGCAGATTTTGTTAAGTTTTGTAATGCCCTTGAAATTCCAATTGTAACTTTAACTAATGTTTCTGGCTTTGATGCAAGTCTTGAGGCAGAAAAGGAGATGGCAGCAGCTGTTGCTAGACTTACCTATGAATTTGCCAATGCAGATGTACCAAAGGTTAACTTAGTGGTTGGTGATTCTTATGGTAGTGCTTATATTGCTATGAATTCAAAGGCTCTTGGCGCTGACTTTGTATATGCTTACGAAGGCGTTTTAGTAGGTACTATGGATTCAAATCAGGCAGTAAAGATTATTTACTCAGATGAAATCTCTAAGGCAGAAGATCCTAATAAGGAAATCGCAGATAAGGTATCTGAATTTGAAGAGACAAACAATTCAGTACTTGCAGCTGCAAAGAGAGGCTATGTAGATACTATTATTGCTCCAGAATATACAAGACAATATTTATGTGCAGCTATTGAAATGCTTTATGGTAAGCAAGAATTAAGAGCTGATAAAAAACATGGCACAATTTAAAAGAATGGAGAATCTTTTATGAATAAGAAACATTTAAAAAGAGTTCTATCATTAATTTGTATGTTGCTTTTTAGTATCTCTTTAACTGCTTGTTCTTTTAATAGTAATGAGACAATAGATACAACTGATGTAAAGCAAGAATCTAAGCAACAATTTGTTGATACTTACGAGAATTCTATTAAGCTTTGGGTCGTTGATTTCCTTGAGTATCTAGATAAGACAAGTGCTAGTGATTTAGTTGAAGATGCTAATAATAACATTACACTTTATGACAAGACAGAGACAAGATATATAATTAACTACTATGGCTTTAATGATGCCACAATTCAGCTCTATAATAGCTGGAATGCTACAAGAGATGAGCTAGGTGATTTAAAGTCTATAGACTTAGCTTCTATTGATATTGAGGTAAGTAAAGAAACTGGTGATTTATGTGTTATTAGTGTAGAGGCTGCTTACGAGAAGAATGACAAGGTTGTATTTGAGTTTACAATCGATGAAAACTACTACGTAACAGGTGCTGCAATTAATCCTACATATACAACAGCTCAAAAGATGGCTAAGGCAGGAATGAATACTTTAATCGGTATGGGAACAGTATTTGTTGTATTAATATTTATTTCCTTTATTATTTCACTCTTTAAGTACATTAATAAGTTCCAGAATAGAAAGACTAATAAAGAAGTCGCTCCTGAAACTAATAAGGCTTTAGATGAAAATGTAACTAATACCGAGGCAGAAGAAAACTTAGTTGATGATTATGAGCTTGTGGCAGTTATTTCAGCAGCTATAGCCGCCTATGAGGGCGAGGCTAGTTCAAACGGCTTAGTAGTTCGTTCTATTAGACGAGTAAGATAATATAGCGATACATTTTAAAAAAATTAATAATCTAGATATGGAGGATTAGATTAATGAAGAATTATACAATTACAGTTAATGGTAATGTTTATGAGGTTAGTGTAGAAGAAAACGGTGCAGGAGTAAGCACAGCTAGTCAGGCTAGTACAACTAAGGCAGCAGCTCCAAAGGCAGTGGCTAAGCCAGCTAGTACAGGGGCAGCAGGTGCTATTAAGGTAAATGCACCAATGCCAGGTAAGATTTTAAAGCTTAATGTTAAGGCTGGAGATTCAGTAAAGAAGGGTGATGTACTTATGGTACTTGAAGCTATGAAGATGGAGAATGAGATTCAGGCACCACAGGATGGCGTAGTTGCATCAGTTAATGTAGCTGCATCTGAGTCAGTTGAATCAGGTCAGTTATTAGCTTCTTTAAATTAAGAATAGTTTCTTGGAGGGATTTCAATGAGTTATATTATAAGCACACTAGGAAACCTCGTACACCAGACAGCCTTCTTTGGACTTACATGGGGCAATTACATAATGGTTTTGGTTGCGTTGTTTTTTATGTATTTAGCTATAAAAAGAGAATATGAACCTCTCCTACTTGTACCAATTTCTTTTGGTATGTTACTTGTAAATCTTTATCCAGACATTATGCTTGCTATAGAAGATTCAAGTAATGGCGTAGGCGGTTTATTACATTACTTTTATTTGTTAGATGAATGGAGCATCTTACCTTCTTTAATTTTCCTTGGAGTTGGTGCTATGACAGATTTTGGTCCTTTGATTGCTAATCCTAAGAGCTTTTTACTTGGAGCTGCAGCCCAGTTTGGTATTTTTGCAGCTTACATAATGGCTATCTTTATGGGATTCCCAGATAAGGCCGCAGCAGCAATTTCTATTATTGGTGGTGCAGATGGTCCTACATCAATTTTCCTTGCTGGTAAATTAGGACAGACAAAATATATGGGACCAATTGCAGTTGCTGCTTACTCATATATGTCACTTGTTCCTATTATTCAGCCACCAATTATGAGACTTCTTACAACTAAGAAGGAAAGATCTATTAAGATGGAACAGCTTCGTCCTGTATCTAAGCTTGAAAAGATTTTATTCCCAATTATTGTAACAATCGTAGTTGTAATGATTTTGCCTACAACAGCACCACTTGTTGGTATGTTAATGCTTGGTAATTTATTTAGAGAATCAGGTGTTGTTAAGCAACTTACAGAAACAGCATCAAATGCTTTAATGTATATTGTTGTAATTATTCTTGGTACATCAGTTGGTGCCACAACTAGTGCAGAGGCCTTCCTTAACTGGGATACTTTAAAGATTGTTGGCCTTGGTCTTATTGCCTTTATGTTTGGTACGGCAGCAGGTGTATTATTTGGTAAGTTAATGTGCTTCTTTACTCATGGCAAGGTTAATCCACTTATTGGTTCAGCTGGTGTATCAGCAGTTCCAATGGCAGCTAGAGTTTCACAAAAGGAAGGCGCAAAAGCAGATCCAAGCAACTTCTTGCTTATGCATGCTATGGGACCTAACGTAGCAGGTGTTATAGGAACTGCAGTTGCAGCAGGTACATTTATGGCAATGTTTGGAGTATATTAAAATTGGAGGGATAAAAAATGGCAGAAGAAATTAAAAAGCCTCTTAAGATTACAGAGACAGTCTTAAGAGATGCTCATCAGTCACTTATTGCAACAAGAATGACAACAGAGCAGATGCTACCAATTATAGATAAAATGGATAAGGTTGGATACCATGCAGTAGAATGCTGGGGTGGTGCTACATTTGATGCATCACTTCGTTTCTTAAAAGAAGACCCATGGGAGAGACTAAGAAAGCTAAGAGATGGCTTTAAGAATACTAAGTTACAGATGCTTTTTAGAGGACAGAATATCTTAGGCTATAATCACTATGCAGATGATGTAGTTGAATATTTTGTTCAAAAATCTATTGCTAACGGTATTGATATTATTAGAATTTTTGATTGCTTTAATGATTTAAGAAATTTGCAAACAGCAGTTAATGCAGTTAAGCTTGTTAAAAAAGAGAATCCTAAGGCTCACGCACAGATTGCTCTTTCATATACCCTTGGTGATGCATATACACTAGAGTATTGGGAAAAGACAGCTAAGGCTATTGAAGAGATGGGTGCAGATTCTATCTGTATTAAGGATATGGCAGGCTTACTTGTTCCATATGAGGCTACAAAGCTTGTTAAGGCCTTAAAGGCAGGTTCAAATCTACCAATTGAAATGCATACTCACTATACTTCAGGTGTGGCTTCAATGACATATCTTAAGTCAGTTGAGGCTGGAGCTGATATTATTGATACAGCCATGTCACCATTCTCAATGGGTACTAGCCAGCCAGCAACAGAGGTTATGGTAGAAACCTTTAAGGGAACACCTTACGATACAGGATTAGATCAAAAGCTACTTGCTGAAATCGCAGCTTACTTCCAGCCAATGAGAGAAGAGGCTCTTAAGTCTGGTCTTATGAACACTAAGGTATTAGGCGTTAATATTAAGACTTTACTTTATCAGGTACCTGGTGGTATGTTATCAAACCTTGTATCACAGCTAAAGGACGCTGGAGCAGAAGATAAGTATCAGGAAGTATTAGAGGAAATCCCAAGAGTTCGTAAGGATTATGGTGAACCACCTCTTGTTACACCTTCATCACAGATTGTAGGTACACAGGCTGTACTAAACGTCCTACAGGGTGAAAGATATAAGATGATTACTAAGGAGTCTAAAAAGGTATTATCAGGCGAATTTGGTAAGACAATTAAGCCATTTAATGAAGAGGTTCAAAAGAAGGCTATTGGCGACAAGGAGCCTATTACTTGTAGACCAGCAGACTTAATTGAGCCACAGCTTGAAAAGTATCGTAATGACCCTATTGTAAAGCAATATGCAAGACAGGATGAAGATGTATTAAGTTACGCCCTCTTCCCACAGGTAGCAACTGAATTCTTTAAGTATAGAGAAGCTCAGGAATCAAAAGTGGATTCTAAGAAGGTGGATAGTGAGAATAAGGCATATCCAGTGTAAAATTTAATTAAATAGCAAAGTTTAGAAGGAGTACTTTTATAAGTGCTCCTTTTTGCAATTTTAAAATGAATTAATTTCTTGTCCTTTTTGTTAATTTTTTGTAAAGTCACTTGTAATTTATATATTGCTACTGTATTATATCAACTAATATGTAAGTCATGAAAACGATTACATATAAAAATTTAAGAAAAAAGGTGAATATAATGAGAGTAGAATTTTCAAATGGTAATGGTAAGAGAGTATTTATTTCTGAAGTTAACAATGTAGATGATGCTATTTCAGATATGTCAGATTATATGGAAAATCATAGATTTAATGCAATGCACATGAAGGCTAGACAGCTTGATAACGAATGGAAGATTGACGTTGGTAGCTGGACAGAATTTTTCTATGTATCTGATTATAAGGATAAGGACGTGGATGAATTAAAGTCTGCATTAGTAGAGTTTAATAAGTATTTACAGTTCTAAATATTCTTACAATTTATATTGGTTAGCAAACGAATATATGCTATTATTTAATTAGGAAACATAATGGATTGATACGTATTATTGAGGATGTTTATTATGGTTAAGGTTTGTAGTAAATGTAATAATATGTTTGAGGATTACCTAGATAAATATAATATGTGTCCTAATTGTCGAGATGATGAAGAAAGCTTACTAAGAAGGATAAAAGATTATTTATGGGATAATCCTGGAACTACAGAGAAGAAATTAAAGGAGCTTTTTGATGTTAGCCATAACCAGTTAATGGAATGGCTTAGAGAAGAGCGCTTAGAAATTACTCCAGATTCTGACATTGTTCTTAGATGCGAGCGATGTGGAAGTATGATCTTTACAGGTAAATACTGTGAGGATTGTAGTAATAAGATTAAGACTACTGTTAATGAAATTAATAATAGTATGAATAAGGATAAAGAAGATAAGAAATTAAGAGTGATGTCTATTAATAGAGCGAAGCTAAAAGAAAGTAAGATGCGCTTTATAAAGAATGATAACTAGACTGTATTGATAGAACTAAATAAACTGACAAAATTAAAGGAGCCTAATAATAGGCTCCTTTTAAAATGCTTTTTTAAAATTATAATAGTCTTTAAATTAAATTAGACCCTGAATAATAATTATAATAATTAGTATTGGTAGTACAAATCTAAAATAATATTTAGTCCACTTAGGGATCTTTACTCCTTTACCTGTATTAGCTTCTTCTAAGTAGTTATCAAAGCCCCAGCCCCATTTTGTAACACAAAAGATTAGGATTATAAGGGCACCTATTGGAAGAATAAGGTTACTTACTAAGAAATCTTCACTATCAAGGATTCCCATGCCTTTAATTAGTGTTACATTCTTTAAAAGGCTAAAGGAAAGGGCACATGGAATTGAAGTTACTAGTAATATTACTAAGTGAATTACTGAGGACTTAGTTCTTGAAATATTAAGGTTTTCCATGCCCGAGGCAATTAGATTTTCAAAAACAGCAATTACAGTTGAAAAGGATGCAAAGGTCATAAATATAAAGAATAAGCTTCCCCAAATTCTGCCATAAGGCATATTAATAAATACCTTAGGTAGTGTAATAAAGATTAGTGAAGGACCTGCAGTTGTTTCAACATTATATGAAAAGCATGCTGGGAAAATGATAAGACCTGACATAATGGCTACAAAAGTATCAAGAACACTAATTCTAAAGGATTCTCCAGCAAGACCATTATCTTTACTCATATAGCTACCAAAAATTTCCATTGAGGCAGCGCCTATTGAAAGGGTGAAAAAGCTCTGATTCATGGCAGCAGTAATCACTTTTCCAAGTCCCACAGCTTTAACATTTTCAATATTAGGAAGAAGGTAGAAACTAAGTCCTTCCTTAGCGTTACTAAGAGTAAAGCTATGAATTGCTAAAATAATAATTAAAGCGATAAGGCATAGCATCATGACCTTAGTGATCTTTTCAATGCCGTTTTGTAAACCAAAGCTACAAACTATAATACCAACTATTACTGAAATAGCCATAAAGATAAGCATCTGAGCAGGGCTATTTAGCATAGTATTAAATACATTTTCCACACCATCAGTGGATACATTGTTAAACTTTCCTATGGCAAATTTAAAAGCATAGTTTAACATCCATCCAGATACGGTTGTGTAATACATCATAAGAAGCAAACTGCCAAGTATGCAAATGTAACCATGAATATGCCACTTTGACTTCTTAGGTTCTAATGATTTGTAGGCTTTAATGGCACCTTTTCTACTAGCTCGACCCATAGCTAGTTCCATAGATAATATAGGTGCACCCATAATAAATAAAAATAAGAGGTAAAATAAAACAAAAATACCTCCGCCGTTTTGGCCAGCAACGTATGGAAATTTCCAGACATTACCAATGCCGATTGCACATCCTGCGCTTACTAAGATGAAGCCAAGACGCGACCCAAAATTTTCTCTCTCCATAAAATACTCCCGGAATTCTTTTTTACTTTAACGCTTTAAATCGCGATATCTCCATATTATAACAGAAATAAATTTAATTTCCATAATAGATTGAGTTCAATTTTTTTTTCTTTTGGTAAAGGATTGTTTTAATCATGTTTGTAGTTTAAAATGGAAAGGATGTAAGAATCATGATATAATTTAGAATTCTTGATTAACTTTAATAAAAGGAATTTTGATATGAGTAATGTAATAGTAATTGGTGGCGGGGCAGCAGGTATGATGACTGCCATTACAGCCGCTAGATATGGATTAGATGTAACCTTAATCGAGAAGAATGAGAAATTAGGAAAGAAGGTCTTTATTACTGGTAAGGGCAGATGTAATGTGACTAATGCCGGGGATGAGGACGATATAAGAAATGCTATAGTTTCTAATGAGAAATTTATGTATAGCAGTCTTGCGGCCTTTTCTAATTACGATATGATGGGCTTTTTAGATGAGCTTGGCCTAAAGATTAAGGTGGAAAGAGGCAATAGAGTTTTCCCAGAATCTGACCACTCTTCAGATGTTATTAGGGTTTTGGAAAATGAATTGAAGCACCTTTCAGTTAAGATTATGTTAAATTGCCAAGTCCTTGAAATTTTAACTAATGGACTAGGAGACAAAGAGGAAAACTTTAATAGTAAGGTTTCAGCTGTAAAGCTTAAGCGCATTAATAATGACAAGGAAGAGACTATTTATGCCGACAGAATTGTAGTTGCCACAGGTGGTCTTTCCTATCCACAGACAGGTTCTACAGGCGATGGCTATAAGTGGGCAAGAGAGCTTGGCATTGATGTAACTAACCTTTATCCTGCCTTAGTGCCTATTCAGGTAAAGGAAGACTTTATTAATAGATTAATGGGTCTTAGTTTAAAAAATGTTACAGCTAGCGTATATGACGGCAAAAAAGAGCTTTATTCCGACTTTGGAGAAATGCTTTTTACTCACTTTGGTGTAAGTGGTCCGATTATTCTTTCAGCAAGTAGTAAGATTGCTAAGATTTTAAAGGAAAGATATCTAGACCTTTATATTGATTTAAAGCCTGCCCTTTCTAATGAGCAGCTAGATGAGAGAATCTTAAGGGATTTTGACGACTTAAAGAATAAGGCCTTTAAGAATTCGCTAGATAAGCTACTTCCAAAGAAGATTATTCCTATAATCATTGAGATGACAGGCATTGATCCAAGCAAGAAGGTCAATGAGATAAAGAGAGAGGAAAGACTAAGACTTGTTGAGGTCTTAAAGAATTTCCACTTAACTCTAACAAATCTTAGAGGCTTTAATGAGGCAATTATTACTCAAGGGGGTATTAATTGTAAGGAGGTCAATCCAAAGACTCTAGAGTCTAAGAAGGTTTCAGGCCTTTATTTTGTAGGTGAGGTTATGGATGTAGACGCCCTAACAGGTGGTTTTAATTTACAGATGGCTTGGTCAATGGCCTATGCTTGTGGTTCACATATGTTAGAGCAATAAATAAGTAAAAGGGAGATAATATGACTAATTCAATAGCAATAGATGGACCTGCAGGAGCAGGAAAAAGTACAATAGCAAAGCTTTTAGCAAAGGAGCTATCATACATTTACGTGGATACAGGCGCTATGTATAGAGCTATGGCTATTTATTTTAACGAGAATAAGGTAGATCCTGATGATGAGGCAGCAGTTAGTAAGGCTTGTGAAAATGTAAACATCGATATCGAGTACAAAGACGGAGTACAGCAGGTTATTTTGAATGGAACTAATGTGACACATTTACTTAGAGAAGAGGCTACAGGCAAGATGGCTTCAAAGACTTCTAAGTACAGTGCTGTTAGAACTAAGCTTGTGGACTTACAAAGAGAGCTTGCAAGAAAGAATGCGGTAATTATGGATGGCAGGGATATTGGTAGCGTAGTGTTAACTGATGCATTTTTAAAGGTATTCTTAACTGCCACAAGCGATGCAAGAGCTAAGAGAAGATATGATGAATTAATTGCAAAGGGTGAGGATGCTAACTTTGAGGTTATAAAAAAGGACATCGAAGAAAGAGACTATCAGGATTCTCACAGAGAAATTTCTCCACTAAAGCAGGCAGAGGATGCAGTTTTAGTAGATAGCTCTAATATGACTATTGAAGAAGTGGTAGCTCATATTAAGAATTTAATTGACCAAAGAAAAGAAAAATAAATTTAATCAGATTAGATTAAAGAAAGGATAAATTATGGCAAAAATTATATTGGCAAAATCAGCAGGTTTTTGTTTTGGTGTTAAAAGAGCTGTAGATATGGTGTATAATCGTTTTGGCATGGAAAATGTTTATACCTATGGGCCAATTATACATAATGCTTGTGTAGTAGAAGATATAGAAAAAAATGGGGTCAAGGTAATTAAGGATGCTAGTGAAATAATTAATCCAACTACAGCCACTATTATTACTAGATCTCATGGTATTTCTAAGGAAACTGAAGACGCTCTTAGAGCAACAAAAGCGGAAATTGTAGATGCAACTTGCCCTTTTGTTTTAAAGATACATAAAATTGTAAAGGAAGAAAGCGCTAAGGGATCTCAAATAGTTATTATTGGTAATGAGAATCACCCGGAAGTTGAAGGCATTAAAGGCTGGGCAACAGGTGAGGTTTTCATTGTGGATACTAAGGAAAAAGCCGAAAATATTAAGCTAGACCCTAGTAGAAATGTAGTTATAGTATCACAAACGACTTTTAATTATAAGAAATTTCAAGAATTAGTTGAAATTTTAAGTAAAAAAGGTTACAATATTTCTATTCGTAATACGATTTGTAATGCTACTGAGGAACGTCAGACCGAGGCTAGACAAATCGCTAGCCAAGTAGATTCGATGATTGTCATCGGAGACAGCAGCAGTTCCAATACACGTAAACTGTATGAGATTTGTTTGAACGAATGTCCAAATACGTTCTATATCCAAACAATAAATGATCTTGAGCTTAGTAAGCTTAGTTCGTCAGACTACATAGGTATTACAGCAGGGGCTTCGACCCCACAGAATATCATCGAGGAGGTTTATACTAATGTCAGAACAGAGTTTTGCAGAGATGTTAGATAATTCAGAATGGAAAGAAATTCATACAGGAGAGGTTGTTGAAGGTACTGTAATTGACGTTAAGGAAGACCAGATCATTCTTAACATCGGCTATAAGGCAGATGGTATTATTACACGTAGTGAATACACATCAACACCTGGCATGGATTTAAGAGAAGCAGTTAAGGTAGGCGATCCTTTAACAGTTAAGGTTTTAAAGACAAATGATGGAGAAGGTCAGGTCCTTCTTACATATAGAAAGCTAGTTGCTGATAACGGCAATAAGACATTAGAAGATAGCTTTAACAATCACACAGAAATCACAGGAACAGCTAAGTCAATCAAGGGTGGTTTAGAAGTAATTGTTGAAGAGTCAAGAGTATTTATTCCAGCTTCACTTGTATCTGATTCATTCGTAAAGGATTTATCAGTATTTAACGGTAAGGAAATTACATTTGTTGTAACAGAATATGATCCAAAGAATCGTAAGATCATTGGTGATGCTAAGCAGATTATCCTTGCTAAGAAGGCAGAAGCTTCAAAGGCTTTACTTGCTAAGATTAAGGAAGGCGATACAATCGAAGGTACAGTTAAGAACGTAACAGACTTCGGTGCATTCATCGATTTAGGTGGTGTTGATGGTCTTCTTCATATTTCAGAAATGTCTTGGGGTAGAACAGAGAATCCTAAGAAGTTATATAAGGTTGGAGATTCAGTAAAGGCATTCATCAAGGAAATCAATGGTGAGAAGATTGCTCTTTCTGTTAAGTATCCAGATGCTAACCCATGGAACGGCGCTGATGTTAAGTATGCTATCGGCAACGTTGTAAAGGGTAAGGTAGCTAGAATGACAGACTTTGGTGCTTTCATTCAGTTAGAAGACGGTATCGATGCTTTACTTCACGTTTCTCAGATTTCTAGAGAACACGTTAACAAGCCATCAGATGTATTATCAATTGGTCAGGAAGTAGAAGCTAAGGTTGTAGATTTCAATGATGCTGACAAGAAGATTTCTCTTTCAGTTAAGGCATTATCAGAAGATAACAACGAAGAAACAGTTGATGCTGAATAATGTTTCAATTGCATAGCAATTGATATCAATCTAATAATAAAACGCAGATTTTGATTAATTTCAAAATCTGCGTTATTTTTTGCTCTTAAATATATTTTTCTAAATGCACATAAACTCTGCCGCTTTTGGTTTCTTTACCGTTTCCAAGGAAATTAAACTTTCCTATGCCTCTAATTACAAGGACGTCTTTATCCTTTAGCTTATAGCTTACATTTTCATTTAGAAGGCCATTTACATAGATTTTCTTTGAAAGGAATAAATCCTTTACCTTGCTTCTAGAAAGCTTTGTAATGGAAGATACGACGGCATCTAGACGGGCTGAGGCAGCTATAAGTTCTAGTTCTTCCTTTTTACTTTCTATGCCTTCTAAATTGGCATCCTCTACAATTTCAAGCTTAACATTGGTGTGTCTAACCTTATCTAGATTATCCATAATAAAATCGCTTATATGATCTAGGCAAAATAGATAGGCATCTAAATCCTTTATAAGGATGTCTCCTAGCAATTCCCTTTTGATTCCAAGATTCATAAGGGCTCCTAGATAGTCCCTGTGATTTAGTTTTTCAGAAAACTTTGGAGTAAGGGGTGAAATCTTTATTAGCTTTATTGGAAAATCTAGACTATAGCCTAAGTTTTCCTCACTTCCAAAGCGAATTATATTTCGCTCACTAGATTCGAAACCTCCAAAGCATTTTGACTCTATAAAGTTTAGCTCCTTTGATAGGCTGTGATAAATGCTAAGCTCTGCAAGACTAAGGAAATTAGTGAAGGCAAAGCTATTAGTCTTATAAGCCTGGTTGGCTGTATCTATAATTTTTCTTTTAATTAATTCTTCTTCATTCATAAAAATACCTCAAGTTTAATATACTGCTTATTTTTTATAATTATATACTATGCTGACATTTTAATAAATAAAAACAATCATTGACGACATATGAGAGGATAGTCGATATTATACGAATTCCACCAATTTGTCTAAATAATTACAATTATTATATTTCTTGTTTATAAAGTCTATCCATGCTATAATATCCATATAAACTTTTTTACAATATGTGATTGTTCGTGACCAATCGCAGGAAAGAGGCAACATGATTAAAGATTACGAAGATTTCAAGAAGTTTGTTTTCCAGACAACTTCCATTGATCTTAATGCCTACAAAGAGAGGCAGATGAAGAGACGTATTGACACTTTAATTTCTCGTAATAGGTTTCCAGATTATGAAACCTATTCTAAAGCCCTAAAGACAGACAAGGAAAAGTTAGATGAGTTTGTAAACTATCTAACTATTAATGTGTCGGAATTCTATAGAAATCCTAATTTATGGAGGACGCTTGAAACACAGATTTTACCTGATTTAATTAGCAAATTTGGTCAGAATTTAAAGATTTGGTCAGCAGCTTGTTCTACAGGTGATGAGCCATATTCTCTAGCTATGGTTATGGCAAAGCTTGTGCCAATAAATAAGGTTAAAATCTATGCCACAGACATTGATTCTCAGGTCTTAGAAAAGGCCCAGGATGGCGTTTATGGTGCTAATTCTCTAGCAGGTCTTCCAAAGGAATATAAGGATAAGTACTTTGAGAAGATGGGTGATAGATACTTTAAGATTTCAGATGAAATCAAGAAGTGCGTAGATTTTAAGAAGGCAAATCTTTTAAAGGATAGTTATCCTTCAAATTGTCATTTAATCGTTTGTAGAAACGTAATGATTTACTTTACAGAAGAGGCTAAGGATGAAATCTATAAAAAGTTTAATAGGTCCCTTGTAAAGGATGGCTGCCTCTTTGTTGGAAACACTGAGCAGATCATAAATCATAAGGAATTAGGCTATGATTTTGACGAGCTCTTCTTCTATAGAAAAGTCTAAGACCTAAAGCCTTAAACTTTTCTTTTGGGAAAGGGAAAACTAGCACTTAAACTAATATGAATTAGCGGCGTACTTAATTAATACACTTAGGTATGCCGCTTTTTTTATTGCCTCCATATCCTTTAATTCCATAAAGAGATCATTTTTTTCAAAACTCTCTTTGAAAATGTTTATCTCCTCAAATTCCTCAAAGACCGGAATAAATCTAGAAGCATGACAGATATAACAATTCTCTTTTGTCGCTTTTATTCTAAACTCTTTATCAATATAATTAGCCACAGATTTATGTATTGCCTTATTCTCATTTGGTATAAAGAAGTAGTCTTTATAGTTTTTATAAAAATGCTTCAACTCCGTCTTAATTACTTTTATCTTTATAGATACATTTTCCTTAGTTACTTTTAAAGAAAAGTAGTCAGAGTTAAAATTAAAGTCCTTAGCTAGTGGGGCTAGAAGCTTAAAAGAAAGATTAATTTCTGATTGTAAGTCTTTTTCCTCTAGAAGAAAGTCTAGCTTAGCCTCTTTATTTATCTCGTTATTAAGTAGATTTTCTAGATAGACCTTATTGTTAGCTATAAATTCAAGCTGGCTTAGGGCAGTAGTAGCTAATATATGAAGCATGCCCATTAAATCATCGTGATTGTGTAAAAGAATTAACTCTCTTTTTTCTTCCTCTTTAAAGGCAATGAAGTCCTTAAAGAGCTTAATAAGCTCCTTACCGCTAAATTTATCCTTTCTTTCATAGCCTAGATACTTTTCCACGTCCTTTTGCTTGTGACTTTCAAGGGGAAGTTTATTTTTATAGGCTCTAATAATTTTAAAAAGATCCATAGATTCATAAGAATTTTCCTGTAAAAATTCCTTTTCAATTGGTAATTCGTGAAATTTTGCCCTCTTTTTTAGGAAAGGAATGTCAAAACTGTCTCCGTTATAGTGTACTAAATTTAGTACATTTACCCCTGATAGTACCTTATTGAATGTTAAAATTAGGGCAATTTCATCCTCAGCCTTCTCACAAAATAGCTGATTTAATTCCCAGTTTTTACCATTAAATTTAATGTAACCTAGGAGATAAATCATGGAATTTCTAGCAGAAAGACCAGTGGTTTCTATATCGAAAAACACAGTATTTGTGCGGCTTTTATTAAATATTGTTAAAAAATTATCTATGCTATTTAAAAGATTTGTATCAACGATTTGTTTGTTTACAGTATACAATTTGTTGCCTCCCTTGATATAAATTTCACAAAAAACACTGTTAAGAAAATATCATTTTTTGTCTATTATATACGAAAATATATGCAAAAAAAAGTAGATTTATTTTTCTTAATGATATAAAATAATCAAGTAAAGAGATTTTAGTTAAAATTTATCATTAAGCTTTAATGGTAAGTGCTCAAAATCTAACTCACCAAAAGTTCTAATTTTTTAGGCCTTTTAGTGAGTTATTTTTCGTTTAAGGACTTTGTTTGATTTATAACAAACACTTTAGGCATGAGCAATTTTAAAAAAAAGGAGAGAAATCAATGGGAAAGTGTACATTTAAGGGAGGTATACATCCTTTCGATGGCAAAGAGTTATCTAAAGATAAGCCTATTAAGGAATTATTCCCTGCCCTAGGAGAGATGGTTTTTCCGCTTTCACAGCACATTGGAGCACCTGCCAAACCTCTTGTAAACAAGGGTGACTATGTTTTGGCTGGTCAGCTAATCGCAGAAGCTGGTGGATTCGTATCCGCAAATATTCATTCATCTGTTTCTGGTACTGTTAAAGCAATCGAGCCTAGAACACTTGCAACAGGTGGCAAGTGCAATTCTATCATTATTGAGAATGATGGAGAGTATAAGGAGATAGAGTATAAGGAGTCTAAATTTGAAGATTTAACTAGAGAAGAAATCTTAGACAAAATTAAGGCTGCCGGTGTTGTTGGTATGGGTGGAGCTGGTTTCCCAACTAACGTTAAGTTATCACCAAAAAATCCAGAGAATATTGATTACATTATTATTAATGGTGCAGAGTGTGAACCATACTTAACATCAGATTATCGCAGACTCTTAGAAGAAGGCGATAAGGTTGTAATGGGTCTTAAGATTGCACTTAAGTTATTTGATCATGCTAAGGGTATTATTGCTATTGAAGATAATAAGCCTGAAGCTATTAAGAAAATGAAGAAGTTAGTTGAATCTGAAGCTGATATCGAAGTCAAGGAATTAAAGACTAAGTATCCTCAGGGTGGTGAACGTAGCTTAATTTACGCTACTACTAAGAGAGAAATTAATTCGTCTATGCTTCCAGCTGATGCTGGTTGTATCGTACATAATGTTGATACAGCATTTTCAATTTACCTTGCAGTAATTGAGGGTAAGCCACTTACAAAGAGAATCTGTACAGTTACAGGTGATGGCGTTAAGAATCCTGGAAACTTCTATGTATGGCTTGGTACAAACTACAGACAGTTACTTGAGGCTGCTGGCGGTCCTGTGGGCGAACCAGAAAAGTATATCTCAGGTGGTCCTATGATGGGCTTCTCTATGTATAGCCTTGATGTACCAGTTGTTAAGGGAAGTTCTTCTTTACTTGTATTTGAAGAAGATATCGTATCAAAGATTGATGCTAGTGCATGTATTAGATGTGGCAGATGTGCTGAAGGATGTCCAGAACATTTACTTCCAACAAAGCTTGCTGAATTTGCTTCACGTAATGATGAAGAAGGATTTACAAAGTTTGACGGTATGGAATGTGTAATGTGTGGTAGCTGTTCATATGTTTGTCCAGCAAAGAGACCTCTTACACAGCAGATTAAGTCTATGAGAATGAGAGTCTTAGCTAATAGAAGAAAGAAGTAGAAAGGAATAAAAACATGAGCGAGAAATTTAACGTTTCCACTAATCCACATGTGCGTAGTAAGGTAACTACTCAGTCAGTTATGCGCGATGTTTTAATTGCCTTAACACCTGCTTCGCTATTTGGAATTTATAATTTTGGATTTGATGCATTAATTCGTATTATTGTCGGCGTAGTAGCTTGTATAGCTTTTGAAGCCGTATATCAGTATTTTATGCATTTAAAAGTTACAGTATCTGACTTAAGTGCTGCAGTTACTGGTTTACTTATTGCACTTAATATCCCATCAACACTTAATGTGGGATTTGAAATTGTTGGTTGTGCTTTTGCAATTATTATTGTTAAGCAGTTATTTGGTGGTTTAGGACAGAACTTTATGAACCCTGCCCTTGGTGCTAGATGCTTCTTACTTATTGCTTATACAGGCCCAATGACAAACTTCGTTACTAGTAATTCATTTGCAGTTGATGCATACTCTGGCGCTACACCACTTGCTATCTTAAAGCCAGGTGCAGAGGTGGTTGCTAATTCACCAAAGTTACTTGATATGTTTATTGGTACAACATCCGGTGTAATCGGTGAAACATCTGCAATTTGTTTACTTATTGGTGCTATTTACCTTCTTTGTAAGAAGATTATTAACTGGAGAATTCCAGTGGCTTACATTGCAAGTTTTGCAGTACTTATCTTCTTACTTGCACCAGGACATCAGTTTGACCTTTATTACTTAGCTTGCGAAATTTGTGGCGGTGGTTTACTTCTTGGTGCCTTCTTTATGGCAACAGATTATGTAACATCACCAATCACACCTAAGGGTAAGTTAGTATTTGGTTGCTTACTTGGTATTCTTACATTTATCTTTAGAATGTATGGTGGTTCAGCAGAAGGCGTTTCATATGCAATCATCTTCTCTAACTTACTTGTACCTCTAATTGAAAGAGTTACAGTTCCAAGATCATTTGGTAAGAAGAAAGCAGAAAAGAAGAAGGAGGTAGCTTAAATTATGGGAAAGATTATTAAAGATGCCTCAGTTCTTTTCATCATTACTTTAGTAGCAGGTGTCTTACTTGGTCTTGTTTATCAGGTAACAAAAGAGCCAATTGCTGCACAGAATGAAAAGGCAAAGCAGGAAGCTTATGAAACAGTTTTAGCAGATGCTAGTGAATTCGAAGTTCTTTATTCTGAGGAAAATGCTGACGATGTCGCTTACCTTAGCTCATTACTTAAGGATAGCGCAACAGATTTTTCTAAGGATGACATATCAGAAGTTGTAAAGGGAACAAGTAACGGTGAAACAGTAGGTTATGTTATTACAGTTACAGCCCATGACGGTTACGCTGGAGACATTAAGTTCTCAGTAGGTTTAAGCGTTAGTGGCGAATACCTTGGAACTTCAATCCTTTCAATTGGTGAAACAGCTGGTCTTGGTATGAGAGCTAAGACAGATCCAAGTTTCTTAAACCAGTTTAAGGGTGCAACAACTAGTGAATTTAGCCTTGTAACAGACGGTACAGGCTCAGAAGCTGGAGATGAAATTGTTGATGCTATTTCAGGTTCAACAGTAACATCAAAGGCTATGACAAAGGCTATTAACGCAGCATTAGTTGTATTTGAAACTATTAATGAAGGAGGTAATAACTAATGAATAAGTGTGTAGAGCGTTTATATAACGGTATTATTAAGGAAAATCCTACACTTGTACTTACTCTTGGTATGTGTCCAACACTTGCGGTTACTACATCAGCAATCAATGGTATTGGTATGGGACTTTCTTCAACAGTAGTTTTAGTATTATCAAACCTTGTTATTTCATTACTTCGTAATGTAATTCCAGATGGTGTAAGAATGCCATCATTTATCGTAATTGTAGCTTCATTCGTTACAATGGTTCAGTTCCTTATGCAAGGATTTTTACCATCACTTTATGACTCGCTTGGAATCTATATTCCTCTTATTGTTGTAAACTGTATTATCCTTGGTAGAGCTGAGAGCTATGCTTCAAAGAATCCAGCCCTTCCATCAGCCTTTGATGGTCTTGGTATGGGACTTGGTTTTACAATCGCTATTACAGTTCTTGGTGCTTGTAGAGAGTTACTTGGCGCAGGAACAATCCTTTCATCAGGAAGTTCTGCTTTAGTAGACTTAACTAAGTTTGGTTACACACCAGCTTCAATCTTTATTTTAGCTCCTGGTGCCTTCTTCATGCTTGCTATGCTTGTAGCTATTATGAACAGAGTTAAGAGAAGAAAGGGCATGAAGCCAGCACAGGTTCCTGACTATTTAGCAGGTGATACAGACGAGCTTGGTCACAAGCTTGGCTCATTAGATAAGGAGGAGGCATAGTATGAATTTACTTATTATTGCTATTTCAGCAGCATTAGTTAATAACGTTGTATTAAGTCAGTTCTTAGGTTTATGTCCATTCCTTGGTGTTTCTAAGAAAATTAATACAGCAGCCGGTATGGGTGGCGCTGTTATTGGAGTTATTACAATTTCATCAGCTATTTGTAGTCTTATTTATGACTTTATCTTAACTCCACTTGATTTAACATACCTTAATACAATCGTATTTATCTTAGTTATTGCAACTCTTGTTCAGTTTGTAGAAATGTTACTTAAAAAGACAAGCCCAGCACTTTACGAAGCTCTTGGTGTTTATCTTCCTTTAATTACAACAAACTGTGCAGTACTTGGTATTGCATTAACTAACGTTCAAAACGGTTATAACTTTATTACATCTGTTGTTTCAGGTGTAGGTACAGCTATTGGTTTTGCTATTGCAATTATTATTATGGCTGGTATTCGTGAACGTATTGAATATAATGATGTTCCAGAAAGCTTTAAGGGAATGCCTATTGTACTTTTAACAGCAGGTCTTATGTCAATTGCATTCTTTGGCTTTTCAGGAATTTTATAAAAAGGAGGAGTAAAGATGGGAGTAGTTATTGCAGCTGCAGTAGTTAGTATAACTGGTTTACTTCTAGGCCTCTTCCTTGGTGTAATGGGAAAGAAGTTCTACGTTGAAGTAGATCAAAAAGAAATCGATGTTAGAAATGAGTTACCAGGAAACAACTGTGGTGGTTGTGGTTATGCAGGTTGTGATGCCCTAGCTAAGGCAATTGCAGCAGGAGAGGCAAAGATTGATGCTTGTCCAGTTGGTGGTGCACCAGTTGCTGCTAAGATCGCAGAAATCATGGGAACAGAAGCAACAGAGTCAGTTCGTATGACAGCTTTTGTTAAGTGTTCAGGTACTTGTGATAAGGCAAAGGAAAACTTCACATATTCAGGTGTTATGAAGTGCGTGGATATGAACGTTGTTCCTAATGGTGGTTCTAAGGCTTGTACTTACGGATGTATGGGTTATGGCTCATGTGTTGATGTCTGTGAGTTTGATGCTATCCATGTTATCAATGGCGTAGCAAAGGTTGATAAGGAAAAATGTAAGGCTTGTGGCAAATGTGTCGACATCTGTCCAAGAAACTTAATCGATTTAATTCCTTACAAGCCAAAGGCAAAGAAGAAATATGTTGTAGAATGTGCAAACAAGGATAAGGGTAAGGCTGTTATTGATGTTTGTAGCACAGGCTGTATTGCATGCGGTATCTGTGAAAAGACATGTAAGCTTGATGCAATTCATGTAGTTGATAATTGTGCAATTATTGATTATAGCAAGTGTGTAGGCTGTGGCATGTGTGCTGATAAGTGTCCAAAGCAGGTTATTCATATTCATGCATAATAGAAAAATAAAATAAAACGAAAAGGGCTCCTTTACTTAAATAAAGTAAAGGAGTTCTTTTTTGCTCTAAAAGGGCTTAAATAGTGGAAAAACATAGTTTATTCATAAAATAATCGATAATTTGTTCTAGTAATATAGGCCTTAATATGCTAAAATATAATGAGTTTATAGGATGGTAAATTTAAGTATAGACTAAAATAAATTAGGGCAAAGATATTATGAACGAAATAAGTCAAACTAAGATAAATAATAAAAGAAAAATAAGAAAAAGAGTATTAAGATACATCGGAATATATTCCTTGATATTTGTAATTACAGCGATTCTTGTTTTTTCCTACAATTTTGTGTCAGGTAAAACTTTTATTTGGAAAGCTGATGGTTGGGAACAGCATTTTAAAGCCTTACTTTACTATGCTGATTATTTAAAGGAATTCTTTTATAAGCTCTTTGTGGAGCATAGAATAGAATTTAATCAATGGGATTTTGCCATAGGAGAGGGTGGAGATGTATTAAACACTCTTAATTACTATGTAATAGGGGATCCTTTTGCATTTTTTGCATTTTTAGTACCTTCAAATTATATGTACATTTTCTATGAAGCAATGATCTTGCTTAGATTATATCTTGCAGGCCTTGCTTTTTCATGGCTATGTTTTTCCACAAGAAGAGTTAGAACAACAGCCGTACTAACAGGTGCTATTACATATGTATTTTGTTATTGGGGCATGTTAAATGCTCTAAGACATCCATATTTTCTAAATCCAATGATTTATTTTCCACTTTTAATTTTAGGTGTGGAGAAGATTTTAAAGGGAATAAGACCTTACCTTTTTATCGCTGCAGTTTTTGTTGCAGCTATTAGTAATTTCTACTTCTTTTATATGCAGGTGCTATTAACAGTAGCTTATGTTTTTGTGCGCTTGATATATTTGTATAAAAAGGACATCAAAAAGATGCTTACTAAGTTAGGACAGATTGCTCTAGCTTCTATTGTTGCGGTTATTCCATCGGCAATAATTGTAATGCCAGTGCTTAATGCCTTTTTATCAGATTCAAGATTTAAGACAGCTACACCTTTCTATTTTATATATCCTGTAAAGTACTATCTTCAGATGATTTCAAATTATGTTTCTGAAGGTGATAGTTACTGGCTTTGCATGGGCTATGCAATTCCAACGGTGCTTGCAGTAATCCTACTTTTTATAAAGAGAAAGAAGAATACCCTTTTAAAGATATATTTCTTTATCTGCTTTATAATTATGATTATTCCATTTTTTGGACAGGTTTTAAACGGCCTATCTTATATGTGTAATAGATGGAGCTTTGCCTTTGCGCTACTTAACGCCTATGTCTTAGTAGTTATGTGGGAGAGCCTACTTAATATTAAGGCAAAGGAAGGCCTTGTTATGCTTATTGTAATGGTAGTTTACATGGGACTTTGTATGTTTATTGAATATGCAAGAAACACTAAGTCTTTTTCTCAGCTTATGCTTGGCTTCGTGCTTTTAATTGTTTTAATGCCTCTTATGAGTACGGATGCTGGAAAGCCAGTAATTAGTAGAAAGACTAAGCAGATTTGCATTCTTATTGTGGCTATTATTAGTATTGCAGTTAATAGCTTTTATAAGAATTCAGTAACGGGAGAGAATTACGTATCTGAGTGCGTTTCAGTAGACGACCTAGATATGTTACTTTATAGCAACGAGAATACAGCGCTTCTTACATATTTAGAGAATACTAATATTGATAAGAGCTTTGTAAGATATACAGGTTCTGACCTTGATTATAATTCTAATATGCTTTACGGCTTATCTTCATCACAGTATTACTGGACTTTAACTAACCAGTATGTATCAAGATTTAGATCAGCCCTTGGAATTACTCTTAATACTGAGCTTCCACATAAGTATATTGGCTATGATGATAGAACTTACCTTCTTTCTCTATCTTCAACTCAGTATTACCTTGTGGACTTGACTAAGAAGGTGCAGATTCCTAACGGATTTGTCTATATTGGAACTTATATGGGTTATAAGATATATAGAAATGTTAACGCCCTTCCACTTACTTATAGCTATGATTCTTATGTTACAGAGGATCAGGTGGCAGGTCTTAACGGAGTTGAGTTACAGGAAGTTATGATGAACTCAATTGTTTTATCAGATTCCCAGGCAGAGAATTTATCAACTGATGCACAGAGTCAGGCGGCTATTAAGAATGACGATTCAGCAGCTTATTTTGATGATATTGATTTTTCTAGTGAAAGCCTAGATTATACAATTAATTGTAATTCTGAAGATGTATCAGTGCAGAATAATAGTCTAGTTGTTACAAAGGCTGGAGCTAGCATAACAATTAATTTTACAGGTAAAGAGAATACAGAGACATATTTTGTAATTGATGGTATGAACTATAGCAATGCTTCAACTTATGAGCTTTACTATGGAGATTCAAAGTATGATCCTCTTGATTTATATAATTCCACAAGATGGAATTCCCTTGATTATTCAGAACAGGCTACAATATTTAGCGATTGGTTATTCCATAAGATTTCTTCTACTAACGTAGAGTTAAGCCTTACAGCTTCTAATGGGGCAACTAAGAATATGCGCTATTTTACACCAAGTTATAGTTACTATAATGGTGAAGAGGATTTCTGCGTCAATATGGGTTACTCTAATGATGCGGTTAATTCCATTACAATTACTTTCCCTAAGGTGGGAATTTATTCCTATGATGATATTAAGATTATGAGTCAGGAAACAGACAGAATCTCTTCTTATGTCAACAAGCTATCAGCGAATAGTCTTGATGATATGGAGATTGGCATAGATACTGTTACTGGTAATATTAGTCTTGATAGCGCTAAATTCTTAACCTTTGCAATTCCATATTCTAAGGGCTGGAAGGCCTATGTGGATGGGGAAGAAGTAGATATATTAGAGGGCAATTTAACCTATATGGCCATCTATGTAACTGCCGGCGACCATGAAATTAAGCTAGTCTATAACACGCCGCTTTTTGATGAGGGAAAGGTGGTAAGTTTCCTTGGCATAATTTTACTTGGTGGATATATATTTGTAACAGAACAACAAATTAGGAAAAAGAGGAAGGGCTTTAAATGTATCAAGAAGTAAGTGATTTACTAATTTTTAGTAACATAAAAAGAGATAGTATTCTTTATAAGATGTCCGATATTTTCAAAGATTTTTCTACAAAGGATTATGATAAATCGGAGCTAACTAATAGAATTTATAACGAGATTAGAAGATTATTAGAGATTTCTACAGACTTTGGTTTTGATGAAAATTTATGGCATAACTACATTACTTATCTTTTAATTAGCACAGAAACTCCTTTTAGTGTAACTTGCGAAAAGGTGGGTGCCAATGAGGGCAGTGTAAACATTTTAGCTAAGTCAGACTTTGAAAACTTTTATAAGATCTTTAATTACGACTTTAGCGAAATTGAAGAAAAGTTATCTATTAAGGTCTTTGATATAATTTCAAACTACAAGGCCGTTAAGAAGAGCACTCTTGTCTATAATGCAAATGTATCAGAGAAGGTAAGAAATTTAAGTAGACAGCTTGAAACTGCTAAGTCTGGAGAGGATTTCTTTAAATTTGTAACAGAATTTTATAAGGCTTTTGGTGTTGGAATGTATGGTCTTAATAAGGCCTTTAGAATTAAGGATACTAACGATGAAGTTTCACTTATTCCAATTAATAACATGGATACTGTAGTTTTAGATGATTTAGTTGGCTATGATATTCAAAAGAAGAAGTTAATTGAGAATACAGAAGCCTTTGTTAAGGGCAGAAAAGCTAATAACTGCCTTCTTTACGGTGATAGTGGAACTGGTAAGTCTACATCTATTAAGGCAATTGTTAATATGTATTATAACGAAGGCCTTAGAATGATTGAGATTTACAAGCATCAGTTTAAGGACCTTTCAAGTGTTATTGCTATGATTAAGAATAGAAATTATAAGTTCATTATTTACATGGATGACTTATCTTTTGAGGAATTTGAAATTGAGTATAAGTTCTTAAAGGCAGTAATTGAGGGTGGTGTTGAGACTAGACCTGATAACATCCTTATTTATGCAACTTCTAATAGAAGACATATTATTAAGGAGACTTGGAAGGATAGAAATGATGTGGAAATCGATAATGGAATTCACAAGTCAGATAACATGGAAGAGAAGTTATCCCTTGTTAATAGATTTGGTTGCCAGATTTACTTTGGTAAGCCAGCAAAGAAGGAATTCCAGGATATTGTAATAGAGCTTGCTAAGAAAAATGATATTAAGCTTGAACTTGACGAGCTCTTACTTGAGGCTAACAAGTGGGAAATTGCCCATGGTGGCTTCTCAGGAAGAACAGCACAGCAGTTTATTAATCACTGCTTAAGTATTTCAGACTAGGGAGGTATTGTTTTGCTATCTTATATAAAAGGAGAACTTGCAGAAGTTTTTGAAGATACAATTGTTGTTGAGAATAATGGAATGGGCATTAATGTTAAGGTTCCAGCAACGGTGCTATCAAATATCCCATCCATAGGAGAGGATATTAAGGTCTATACATACCTCTATGTAAGAGAGGATGCCATTAACGTTTACGGCTTTTTAACTAGAGATGACTTAAACGTATTTAAGCTCTTACTTAATGTTAATGGTGTTGGCCCAAAGGCAGCCCTTGGCATTCTTTCAACTATTAGTGCCAATGACCTTAGATATGCAGTTTTATCTGATGATGTGAATGCCATTAAGAAGGCACCAGGCATTGGAGCTAAGACTGCTCAAAGACTTATTATAGAACTTAAGGATAAATTAAAGCTTGAAAGTGAAGAGGCTTTAATTCTTAATGCAAATGTTGGCACTAAGCCTTCAGATGACTTAATCCTTAAAAATGATGCGATTGAGGCTTTAGTATCTCTTGGCTACTCACAAAGAGAAGCTATGGATGCAGTTAAGAAGGTTGATATTAGTGGAAAGAACCTTGATGATATTATTAAGGAGAGTTTAAAGAATTTGGCTTTCTTGTAATCTTTATTAATCGTTAAAGCTAAAAGACTAGAATACATTTTCAAAAAGAATAATAAAAAAGAGGACGAATTATGGAGAGACGATTGATTTCTACCCAAATAACTGAAGAAGATATTGGTAATGAAAATTCTCTAAGACCGGATAGTCTTGATGATTATATAGGTCAGGAGAAGATTAAGAGAAATCTTAAGGTCTATATTGAGGCGGCAAAGAATAGAGGAGATGCCCTAGATCACTGCCTTTTTTATGGACCTCCAGGACTTGGTAAGACTACACTTGCTGGTATTATTGCCAACGAAATGGGAGTTAATTTAAAAGTTACCTCAGGCCCTGCCATTGAAAAACCAGGAGAAATGGCAGCTATACTTAATAATTTAAGTGAGGGCGACATTTTATTTGTGGATGAAATTCATAGATTAAATCGCCAGGTAGAAGAGGTTTTATATCCAGCAATGGAAGATTATGAGATAGATATTATGATTGGTAAGGGCGCAACTGCCCGTTCTATCCGTCTTCAGTTGCCAAAATTTACACTAATTGGTGCAACAACTAGAGCAGGTCTTTTATCTGCACCTTTAAGAGATAGATTTGGTGTGGTATCGCACATGGAATTCTATACTGTGGCAGAGCTTGAAAAGATTATTGTAAGATCTGCATCGGTACTTGAAGTTGACATTGATAGTGAGGGCGCTAATGAACTTGCAAGAAGATCTAGAGGTACACCAAGACTTGCCAATAGATTGCTTAAGCGAGTAAGAGATTTTGCCCAGGTTAAATATAACGGCGTGATTACTAAGGACGTATGTGATTATGCCCTTAATTTACTTGATGTGGATAGGGCTGGACTTGATAAGAATGACAGGCTTATCCTTGAAACTATTATTGATAAATATGATGGTGGACCAGTAGGACTTGATACTTTAGCAGCTTCTATAGGTGAAGATGGTTCCACACTTGAGGATGTTTATGAGCCATATTTAATTCAGAATGGCTTTATTAATAGAACTCCACGAGGTAGGGTTGCTAGTAAATTAGCTTATGAAATATTAGAAAAAGACTATAATAAGCAAATAGAAGAAAATTAGGTCTTTATTTATTTAGAATTTGTCGTATAATGGAACAAATCCTAAATTTTATTGATAGAAGATAAAAAATACTGTATAATTTAATTAAATTATATTGTGTAAAAACCCAAATGGGAGGATTAAAAAATGGAAGAAAAACATACTACTCAGGTGGTTCTTGGAGGTAAGGTGCTTACTGTAGGTGGATATGAAAGTGAGGAATATCTACAGAAGGTTGCATCTTATATCAATAATAAGATAGAGGAATACAACAAAGAAGATAGTTTTAAAAGATTATCATCAGATTTAAGATCGAATCTCTTGTTTTTAAATATTGCTGATGACTATTTTAAGGCAAAGAGAGTGGGCGATAATTTATCAGCCGAGCTTGAAGAAAAAGACAAAGAAATCTATGATCTTAAACATGAATTAATTGCAGCAAGCATTAAGCAGGATGCTGCTAATAAAAGTATTATGTCGCTTCAGGAAGAAGTGAAGAAATACCAGAAAGAAATTGTAAGATTAGAGACAGAAAAGAAAATGCGATAGGGGGAGTTTTAAAAACCCCCTTTTATTATTGCAAATAAAAGAATTGGAGCTATATGAAAAATTCTAATATTATTTTAAACAATAACGCAAAGGCTGAAGTTTTAGCCCCTGCCGGCTCTATAGATATTGCAAAGGCAGTTATTAATGCTGGTGCCGATGCAGTTTATCTAGGTGGAGATATGTTTGGCGCAAGAGCCTATGCAGGAAACTTAAACCCAGAGGAAATGCTAGAGATAATTGAGTATGCTCATAGATATGGCAAGAAGATATATCTAACAGTTAATACTCTTTTAAAGGAACAAGAGATTACAAAATCCCTTATTGATTATTTAATTCCATATTACGAGAAAGGTCTAGATGCTGTAATTGTGCAGGACCTAGGCGTGTTTAATCTTATTCATAAGAATTTCCCAGATATGGATATTCATGCTAGTACCCAGATGACACAGACAGGACCAAAGGGAAGTAAGATTTTACAGGAACTTGGGGCAAAGAGAGTAGTTACTTCAAGAGAAATGAGTCTTGAAGAAATAAGAACTCTTCATAAGGAAATCCCTGAACTTGAAATTGAGAGTTTCGTTCATGGTGCCCTATGCTATTGCTATTCTGGACAGTGCCTTTTATCTAGCTTTAATGGTGGTAGAAGCGGTAATAGAGGTCGTTGTGCCCAGCCTTGTCGTATGCCCTACGAGGTGGATTATAATAACGAAATCATCAATAGAAAAGATGAGAGATACATTTTAAGTCCAAAGGATATGTGCGGGCTAAGCATCCTACCGGATATTATTGAGGCAGGAGTTTATTCCCTTAAGATTGAGGGACGTATGAAAAATGTTACCTATGCCGCCTTTGTTACAAGCATGTATAGAAAGTACCTTGATATCTATTTTGAAAAGGGAAGAAAAGGCTTTAAGGTGGAAGAAAAGGACATTAATGACCTTCTTGATATTTATAATCGAGGCATGTTTACAACAGGTTATTACAATGCTAGTAAGGGTAAGGATATGTTATCTTTAAATAGACCTAACCATATGGGAACTAAGGGCTTGAAGGTAATTTCTAACCAGTCAGGTAGGGTGAAATTTAAGGCCCTTGAAGAGATTAATCCAGGAGATGTCTTTGAAATTGAAGAGGGCGCTAGCTTTACAAGCGGTAAGGCCCTAAAGGCTAACGAGGAGTTAGTGGTTAACCTTCCAAAGAAATATAAGCTAAATCCTGGTAGAGTAGTTAACCGAATGAATAACGCAGCCCTAAAGACATTAGTTCAAGATAATTTTGTAAATAATGAACCAAAACTTGATTTAGATCTTAACATCTATGTAAGTGTTAATGAAAATGCAGTCCTAACCGCTAGTCTAAAAAATCCAAATTATGGCAATAGCTATTATGGAAAGGGCGAAGAGGAAAGAGTTTCTGAATATATCGATGTTAGTGTAACAGGGGATTTAGTGCAGGAAGCAAAGAATGCAGCCATTGATGAAAAGAGTATTAAAAAGGCCCTTTCACAGATGGGAGATAGCTATTTTAGACTTAATAATCTTGATATCTATCTTAATGGCAATGCATTTTTACCAATGGGCTCAATTAAGAAACTAAGAAGAGAATTAATTGAGAAGTTAGACTATGAATTAATAAATTGTAAAAAAAGGACATTTAATGGTCAAAATAGTTTGGCATTTAAAACTAATAGTGGTAAAATTTCTAAATACGGATTAAGTCTGTATTTTACAAATTTTGACTTAAGTAAAAAGATAGAAGACTATAGTGAAATCTCAAGAGTTTATCTAGATTTTTCTTCCCTTTATAAGATTTCATCTAAGCTAAAGGAAGAGGAAGAATTAGAGGAGATAAAGCAGGAGATAGAAAAAATCAAAGCCTTTGGATGTGATTTTTACCTAAGCCTACCATACATCTATAAGATTAGTCATAAGAATACTTTTAGAAAACTTGTGGAAACTGCTATTAATTTAGGGGTTAATGCTTTTCTAATAAGAAACTTAGAAGAATTAAGAACCGTGGATGAATTAATAGACGAATTGGGTCTTGGTGTTTATGAAAATGCAGATGCAAGATTTAAATTTGTCTTTGATAGTAATATGTATTGCTTTAATAAATTTGCAAAGGAAGAGCTTGAAAAAATCAGAGTTAAGAATTTAAAGCTTTCTGGCTTTAGTGCTCCTCTAGAACTTAATAATAGAGAACTAGCAGATGTTTTAGATCCTGATTTTGAGCTTCAGGCAGTCTATAGAGCGCCCCTAATGGTAAGCGAGCAGTGCCCTAAAAAGACTTTTGACAAATGCAACAAAAAGATGGAAAATTATACTATCAGAAACGGTAAAAATAAAGATTATCAGGTTAAATCTGTCTGTCCATTCTGCTACATGCAAATGGATAGTAAAATGATTAACTTATTAGATACGAAGGAAATAAAGGAATTAAATTACGGTCATCTTCGTATTCAGCTTGAAAAGGAAGAGGATTTACTAGCTATCTTTGATGCTCTAGAAATTAATGAGGATAATTCAGAAAGATTAGATAAGATGAAAAAGAACATTAAGTTATCAAAGAATTTAGTAAGAGATAAAAATGAGATTGTAGAATATGGACATTTTTACAGAGGAGTTGAATAAATGCAATCATTGTTATTTAATTTATCAAAATACGTATTAGCCTTTCTTATGGCTTTTTATTGCTTATCGGGTTACATTGGCTATACGACTAAGGAGAAGAAAAGAGGCACGATTTATTTTTGGCAGTACTTGTTAGGCTTTTTGATACATTTGCTTTGTTATAGCATTCTTTATGTGGCCTACGATGATGTGAAATACATTTTCCTCTACGTAGTAGAGTTTATATATTTCTTTGTAGTCATTGTGGTTTACAACCTTTTGTATCCAAAGGCTTCGAAATTGCTTATTAATAATATGTGTATGCTTATGGCCATTGGTTTTGTCATGATAGCAAGACTTGATTATGATAAATGTGTTAAACAATTGGTTATTGCAGCTATTTCCACTATTGTTACCTTTATAATTCCAGCCCTATTTAAAAAGGTTAAGACCTTTAGAAATTTCGCTTGGATTTACTGTGGAATCGGTTTAGTTTTACTTGTAGTTTTGTTACTTGGAAACCAAGTATTTGGTGCTAACTTAACAATTTCTATTGGCGAGTTTTCAATTCAGCCAGCAGAATTTGTAAAGATTACCTTTGTTTTGTTTGTGGCTTCTGCATTCAATCAATCTACGGATTTTAGACAAATTGTTTTAGTAAGTATTGCGGCAGGACTACATTGTCTTTTACTAGTGGCAGCAACAGACTTAGGTGCAGCATTAATATTCTTTATTTGTTATTTAATGATGTTATATCTTGCAACACGTAAGGCTAGATATTTAGCTTGCGGCTTTGTTGCATTTGCAGGGGCATCTGCTCTTGCTTATCAGGCCTTTAGTCATGTAAAGGCGAGAGTTACAGTATGGCTTGATCCTTGGTCATATATTGATACTACAGGCTATCAGATAACTCAGGCACTATTTGCTATTGGCATGGGTTCTTGGTTTGGTTACGGCCTTACAATGGGAGCACCAGAAAAGATTCCAGTTGCAATAAAAGACTTTATGTTTGCTGCTATAACTGAGGAGTTCGGTATTATTTTCTCGCTAGCCCTATTCTTGGTTTGCTTAAACAACCTAATCTTAATGATGAATATTGCAAGTAGATGTAATACTTTATTTTATAGACTTGTGGCAGTTGGACTTGGCGTAACTTATGGCTTCCAGGTATTCTTAGCTGTGGGCGGTTCAATTAAGTTAATTCCAATGACAGGTGTTACAATTCCATTTGTTAGTTATGGTGGTAGTTCATTACTTAGTTCTTTAGTGATGTTTGCTTTAATAAATGCTATGTATAATATGAGACATGATGAAAGAGAGACAGTAAATGGAAAAGAAGTCAAAAAAGAAAGATAAAAAAGATATATTAAATTCAAAAAAAGGTTTAAGAAATAAAGAGACAAATATTATCTCTTATTGCTTTATGAGTATCTTTGCCATAATTATGGTTTATCTTGTTATTTTTAATGAGTTTTTAGCTAAGGACATTTTAAATAATCCTTATAATAGCTTGGTAGATACTCAGGAAGATAATGTAATTCGTGGTGATATTCTTGCTTCAGATGGAACTGTGCTTGCAACAACACAGGTGGATTCTGAAGGAAATCAAACTAGAGTTTATCCACTTGGTTCAGAGTTTAGCCACGTTGTGGGCTTTAATAACAATGGTAGAAGTGGTCTTGAATTATCAGAAAACTACTATTTACTTTCTAAGGCAGACAATGTCTTAAGCCAGATTAGTGATGATATTGATGGAGAGATGTATGAGGGCGATGATGTCTATACAACTCTTTCTGTCACACTTCAAAAGGCAGCTTATGAAGCTCTTGGAACTAACAAGGGTGCAGTAATTGCCATGGATCCAACAACTGGTAAGATTCTTTGTATGGTATCTTATCCAAGTTATGATCCTAATGATGCGGTAGATGATTATTCTACTTGGTTAACTTATGATAGCGATGATTCGGTTTTACTAAATAGAGCTACTCAGGGTCTTTACCCACCGGGTTCTACTTTTAAGATATTAACTTTACTTGCCTATATGGAGCAAAATTCCGATTATGAGGATTTTACTTTTAACTGTTCTGGTAGCGTTTCAATTAGTGGCGGTACTAAGATTAACTGTGCAAGTAATACAGTTCATGGATATGAAACCTTAGTTACAGCTTTTGCAAATTCTTGTAACTCAGCCTTTGCAACTATTGGCGTCTCCCTTACAAGAGCAGAGTATATTAGCTTGGTTTCTAGATTCCTATTTAACCAGTCTTTAGGTGTTGATTTTACATATAATGAGAGTTCCTTCTCCCTTACAACGGACTCTTCAATTAGTGCTGTAGAAGAAACTGCCATTGGACAGGGGCAGACAATGATTAGCCCACTTCATAATTTAATGATAGCTTCAAGTGTTGCCAACGATGGGGTTATGTTAAAGCCTTATCTTGTCGATAAAGTAGTAGATAGCAATGGAAATACCGTTATCTCATACGATTCAGAAGAGCTAGGAATTATGATGTCAGAGAAACAGGCAGAATATATAACAACTTGTATGAAGCAGGTTTGCAAGACAGGTACAGGTTCAGCCTTTAGAAATTATGGTGTATCTGTAGCAGGAAAGACAGGTTCGGCACAGTATGGAGATGGCTCAAATTATCATTCCTGGTTTGTTGGCTTTGCGCCAGCAGATAATCCTAAGATTGCAATATGCGTCATTCTTGAAGGCGGTTTTACAGGAGTTTCTTCTGCTCAATACGTGGCTAGAGACGTTTTAGATGCTTACTTTGGATACTAGAAGATTTATATAGTTTCCCTGTACTTTAACCTTGATAACTAAGCATATCAAGAGTATAATATCTATATAAGCCTTTTTAGGTATAATAGCAATTTAAAATGTTGATTTTGAATGGTAAATTTAGCTTAAAGGGAGAAATGAGTATGAATTTATCTGAATTAATTACTGGAAACATGGTTACTTTACAGGTTCCATTATCCGATAGTTACCACGAGTTTGGGACTCGCATTGTGGGAAAGAAAGATGGGGTATTAATTCTTTCCTGTGTTAAGGTGGCTGGTAAGAACATTAGAATGCCACTTGATAAGATAAACATTTATTGCCAATTACTTAATAAGCTATACATATGGAGAGGTGTTAAAGTTGAAACCCTCCCACTTGGGGCAAGAGTTTATTATCGTATTAAAGATACTAACTTGGAGAGCGAGAATTATAATAGGCGCGGGGCCTATAGATTACCAGTTGATGAGATATTACAGCTAGGTATTTATAGGAATGGCGAAGAGCAAAAAGAAAGCGTTTTAGTAAAGGATATATCAGAATCTGGTTTTGCCTTCATAACTAATAGAGAGTTTAAGAAGGGCGATAGAGTGCGACTTAGTTACACACCAGAGGAAGAAACCTTTGATATGCATGCCTATATTATTAGGTCTTTGTATAACGCTGAAACAGGCAAGTATAGCTATGGCTGTAAGATGCCTGAATTTGATGCGCTTCTTGGCGGCTTTATAATGAAAGAGCAGATAAGAAGAAGGAAGATGTTTGCGTAACATTTTCAAAAGAATTAAGAAAATTAGAGATAGAGATAGGATAAGGATGAAATTTAGGGGCTTTAAAGCTGTCTAGCTTTGGAGGTATTAAGATGAGTGGGATTTATGGAGTAGAAGCACTTGATGGTAATATCTATCAGGTCAAATATTCAAATGATTCTAACAGTGTCACAGGTGATTCCTTTGACACTGTTTTTAATGAGATTAATGCACCAGTTGATTTAGAGAACATTTTTAGTGAGGCAGCAAGTAAGTATGGTGTTAATGAAAACTTACTTAAAGCAGTTGCATACGCAGAGTCAGGCTTTGATACTAATGCAACTTCTAGCGCAGGAGCACAGGGCATCATGCAGTTAATGCCATATGTAGCTGAGGATTTAGGCGTAACAGACCCCTATGATGCTCGGCAAAACATTAACGCGGGCGCATCTTTACTATCGTCTTTATTATCTAAGTATAATGGAAATGTAACTCTAAGCCTTGCAGCTTATAATGCAGGTTCAGGTAACGTTTCTAAATATAACGGAGTGCCACCTTTTAAAGAGACTCAAAACTACATTGATAAGATCAATGATTTACTTGGCGGGGCACTAAGCGGAGATTCCACAACACTTGATGGAACTAGCTCTTCAACAGTTATAGAGGAGAGCTTAGTAGATATTCCTTCTACTAAGATATATTCAAATTCCAATAGTCAAACAAATGAGGAAAGCACACAGCTTAATACTAATGCAAATGCAATTTCAAATAGCGCCTATTTAACAGTAGCTAATAACGAAAAGCTATTAGAACTTTTAAAGGCACTTGCAAACAATGGCAGCAATTCATCTACTTATAAGGACAGCGTAATGCTTGATTTGGTTTCCTTAATTACAGGAAATTATGATTCTGATGAGGATTCAGAGGATTTGATCAGTTCACTTTACACTAATAGTGCTACATCCACGGTTTCAGATAGTGATGAAAGCCTTTTATCATCCTATTTATCAAGCCTTTCAACAGATGAGTTAGATGCCTTAAGTAAAAATTCTCAATTACAAGAGAATTTTGGCCTATCTAGTGAGGCCCTTGCCTTAACTAGTAAATTAAATAACCAAGCTAATAACATCCTAGAAACAGATCTTTATAGTCTTTATGAGGCTCAATCATCTGTTATGAGCCCTGTGTTAGCAAAACTTCTCAATTTATAAATTATTTTTAACAGACTTAAGCTAAAGATAATAAATTTTGGGGGAAAATGTGCCAATACAGTGTTATTTTTTAGACAATCCGTAAGTTGTCTTAGGGTGTTTATATAAAGGAGCCAAACCTATATTTGGCAACATAAGTTAACTTATGTAGAAAGAGGGAGTAATATGAAGAAAGAAAGAATCAAAGTACAGTTGTACAACAAGACTTATAAGGAGATCGATATGAGCGATTTTACAGAAATTCCAGAAGAATTATTCTCGAATCGCAATGACATAATTAGCGTATGGTTACCAGATGGTGTTAAGAAAATCGATGCTAATGCTTTTGAAAACTGTGTAAGACTTAGTGAAATTTTCTTTCCTAAGACACTTAGAGTTATTGAAAGCGAGGCCTTTAGAAATTGCATTAACCTAAAGAAACCTGAAATTTCAGAAAAAGTAGATGTGGCCACAAGCGCTTTTGTTGGTTGCAAATTATCATAAATAGAAATTAAAAAGCCTTTTTTACAAAATGATATATACCCTCTTTACTGGACAATATAGTTTCAGTAAAGAGGGTTGTTTTTTTAAAAGTATTTTATTATTGACTACCCTCCTAAAATTGCTCGCTATATAAAAAACAGTACTTCTTTTCCAGAAAATGTATTGACTTTATATATTATCAGTATTACAATCATTTTGTTTGTGAAAAAATTGTGTAATTATTGTGATAATAAGGTGAAATAATAAATATTATTATAAATATAAGGAGAAATTATGAGAAAGAGTAAATTAATCACAACACTTTTAATTTCCACACTCGCCCTATCAAGCGTTTTAACAGCGTGTGGATCAAAGAAGAATACATCAGAAAATGAAACAGAGCTTGTAACGGAAGTAGAAACACAAAGCTTACAGAGTGAAGCAGGTGCTAATATAGAAGGAACAAATCTTGAAGGACTTACATTTAATCAGTCCGTTTCAGAGGATTCCAGCGAAGTAAAGAATTTACTAACAAATTCAGGTGTTGAATATTCAGACGTAATTCTTTACGATTTCAATCTTACAGATGCTAATAATGAAAAGGTTCAGCCAGACGGCAGCGTAACAATTACATTTACACCAGAACTTGCAAACCCTAATAGAGAAGGTGCGACAAGCACTTATGCAGTTTACTATTATGATGATGAAAATGGAACAATCAGCCCTATGGAAACAACATCTAATGGAGATGAAGTTACATTTACAACAACACATTTTAGTTACTATGCACTTGCAAGAGCAATTCATGTTACTAATGAAGATGGAACAACATCTTTACTTGAATATGTTGACGATGAAGGCAACTATTTAACATGGAATGAAAAAGAAGAATTAAGAGCTAAGAAAGAACAAGAAGCTATGGAAGCCGCAGAAAAAGAAGAAGCAAAGAAGGCACAAGCTAATTCATCAACAACTAGCTCATCAAGTGGTAAGTCAGGAAGTACTAGCTCTTCTAGCAACAGTTCTAGTGGTTCATCATCAGCATCTACAACAGCATACTTCGATAGAGCTGCTGCAGAATCCTTATGGGCATCTATAAATGCTGAAAGAACCGCTGCAGGAGTTCCAGCTATGGAATGGAATGAAACTGCTTATGCATATGCCTGTGAAAGAGCACAAGAACTTGTAACAGACTATTCTCACAATGGTAATAATGAATCTTATAACGAAATTATTGCAATGAGATATGATACTAATTTCTACACAGCATTCAAAAACTCATCATCACATCACAACAATTATATGAGTTCTAGTAATACAAAGGGTGCATGTGCAGTATATTACTGTAATGGTTGGTATTACTGTGCTGGAGACTTCTATAGCAGTGGTTCATCTGTAGGAGCAAATTATGTAGACACATACACAGCTAGCAACGGTGTAACAATCCATATTCTTGAAAACGGAACATGTGGATGTTTCGACGCATGTAGCACTGAAGCAATGATGGCTGCTTGGGAAGAATATAAAACATTGAAAGGAATTCAATAAAAAAATATTGAAAAATCAATCGTCCTACGAATTTTCGTAGGGCGATTTTTTTTTTTTTTTCGAGTGATATTACGAATGTAAAAGCATTCACGAAACAATAAACCTTATATTTTTGAAAATATAATATTAAGACACACATATGTGTCTTCGAGTGTATTTATGAATTTTAAGAAAGACGGCATAACCGATGACAAAAAAGAAAATTTTAGTAAGTATTATGATGGTACATTTCACGAATCTGGAACTTGTTATCCAGAAGGAGGAACAAATTTCTGAAAAAAATGATATAATGTCCTTACCAAGAAGGATTTCTTTTGGGAAAAATTGAAGGAGGTTTTATTATGTTAAAAGAAAAGACTTTGCAGACTGCAGAACTTTTAGATATTCTTCCAGATGAAGATATTTTACTTGTTAATGCTTTAATTAAAAAACTTGTTATTGCATGGGATCCAGACTTCACAAAAGTAACTGCAAGGGAAAGAGAATTACTCGAAAAAATTGACTCCGAAATGAAAAATGGCGATTTCGTTTCAGAGGAAGATTTTTGGTCATAATTTAGTGATTATAAAATACAGTCAGTAATTGGCTGTATTTTTTTGCTTAAGTTAATTGTTTTCTTTCAGTCGTTTTTAATATCACAGGCATTGTATATACATTTTAGTATGGTAAACTGTAAAAGTTTCATGTATCTTACTTGACAAGGTTAGCCTGATATTATACTATCAAAAAGTGCAATTTAACCGGCGCTTTTCTTGATGTTATCGAGTTTTGTCACTGTTTGATTGCATACAATTAATATAGTAAATGTAAGAAAAGAGGTCGCATATGGGAAGTAAGAAAACATTCGTATCACTAGAACAAATCAAGGATATTGTAAAGACATATCCAACACCATTCCATCTATACGATGAGAAGGGCATTAGAGAAAATGCTGCAAAGTTAAAGCAGGCTTTTTCTTGGAATAAGGGATATAGAGAATATTTTGCTGTAAAGGCAACTCCTAATCCGTTTATTATTAACATTTTAAGAGACTACGGTTGCGGCCTAGATTGCTCATCACTTACAGAGCTTATGATGGCTAATGCTTTGGAGTGTAAGCCAGAAGAGATTATGTTTTCTTCAAATGATACACCAGCCCAGGAGTATGAATATGCCCTTAAGATTGGTGCAACAATTAATTTAGATGATATTACTCATATTGAGTTTTTAGAAGAAATTGCAGGGGGTAAGCTTCCAGAAACAATGAGCTGCAGATTTAACCCAGGCGGATATTTCAAGATGGGTACAGATATTATGGATAACCCTGGAGATGCTAAGTATGGTATGACTCACGAGCAGATTATTGAAGCCTTTAAGATTTTAAAGAGCAAGGGAGTTAAGCATTTTGGTATACATTCTTTCCTTGCAAGTAACACAGTATCTAATGATTACTATCCAACACTTGCAAAGATTTTATTCGAGCTTGCAGTTGAATTAAAGGAAAAAACAGGAGTTAGCATTGAATTTATCAATCTTTCCGGTGGTGTTGGTGTAGCTTATAAGCCAGAGCAGACACCTAATGATATTCTTGTAATTGGTGAGGGTGTTCATAAGGTATTTGATGAAGTATTAGTACCAGCAGGCCTTGGAGATGTTGCTATCTTTACAGAGCTTGGTAGATTTATGCTTGCACCATATGGTTGCCTTGTTTCTCAGGCAATTCATGAAAAGCATACACATAAGGAATACATTGGCCTTGATGCTTGTGCAGTAAATCTTATGAGACCAGCTATGTATGGTGCTTACCATCATATTACAGTAGCAGGTAAGGAAGATGCAGTTTGTGATCACACTTATGATGTAACAGGTTCTCTTTGTGAGAATAATGATAAGTTTGCTATTGATAGAAAGTTACCAAAGATTGATATGGGGGATTACCTTATTATCCACGATACAGGTGCTCACGGCTTCGCTATGGGTTATCAGTACAATGGCAAGCTTCGTTCTTCAGAACTCTTACTTAAGGAAGATGGTTCTGTTGAGATGATTAGAAGAGCAGAGACACCAAAGGATTATTTCCAGACATTTGATTTCTGCGATTTTTATAAGAAAGTTCTTAACTAGTTAGGACTTAATAATATTGATTTAAAGTCGGCGAAAGTGTATTATAGACTATGTTTTCTAAAAAGAAGAGAAAGGGAGAGCGTTTTGAAAAATTTATCTTATATTGCCAATGAAATAAATAAGGGTAAGGATTTAGATGAGAATCTTTTATTATATTTGAAATCAGCTTCTTCGCTCTATAGTACACTTGGAGCCATTAAATTATCTATGAATTATTACACTTTAGTAGATATTTTACTTGAAGAAGACATAGATGATACTTTTGTTAGTAATTTTGAAAATGTTAAGACAGTCCTTGAGGATATCTTAAAAGGTGAGACAGAGGATGCCGATAGTAAGCTTAGTGAAATTAGAAATAAGCTTATTGAAAAGATGGAGAAGATTACTAACATCGTTGATAGACTTAGAATTTACGAATATGTTTTAAATAGAATCGAGTATAAGTACAAAGAAGCAGAACTTGATAAGGAGTACTATAATACTTATTTGACTAATGATGTAATGCATTACATTTTAAAGGATAAGGACAATCTAGTAATTAATACTAAGATTGCTGAAATCATTGGCCAGCTTCCAATGAGAATGTCAAAGGGTAAGTTCTATGACCATATTGAGGATGCCTTTAGTCTTCATCATGGCGCAATGAAAAAGACTATTGATGACTTTTATTACTCACTTTCAACTACAGCAATGTTAAAGGATTTAGGAGATATTTCTGAATTTGGTGATGTGGCTGTTGCTATTGAAAGGTTAGAATCTGCAAGCTATTCAAAGCTTTCAAAGGATGAGTTTGATCAGTTAAGAAAGGCCTTTGATTTAGCAAGTGAAAGAATCAATGCATTAGCTGATTCTTACGTTTTACTTACTCAGGTAATTAACGATGCGCTTACAATTTCCCTTACAAGCAGCACAAGTCTTGGCCTTAATGAAGAACTTGACCTTGCAAAGAATATTATTCTTGAGACAGGAAAGGCCTATATTACTCGTGTTGGTATGGATGAAATTGCTGAGAATTTCGTTAACTTTGAAGGCAAGCAGGAAAAGCTTTTAGAAAATATTTCAAGCTCAGACTTCATTATTGACTATGTTAATAATGAATTAAAGGATAAGCTTGATGTAGAAAGTCTTGTAGGCTATGAAAAGCTTTTACAGGTTACAAAGCTTCAGTCAGGTAGTGACTTCGTTTCTTTATTTAAGGTGGAGAATGAAGAGGAAATTCCTGAGGATTCTTATGCTGATAATATGGCAGAGAAGCTCTGTAAGGAATTAGATGAAAGCTTTAAGGGCATGGAATCAATGGTTAAGAGAGCTATTATGGCAAGCGTAATTTCTAATTTACCAGTTTTCTTTAATGACACTAAGGAGATTCAGGATTATATTAACTCAGCACTTATGGCATGTAGCGATGAGGCAGAGATGAAAGCCTGCGTTGAAATTATAAAAGCTGTTGTTAAAGGTTAAAATTAGTGTTAATATTTACTATAGTAAATTTAAGCGGATTTAAAGGTTTTCTTTTAGGTCCGCTAATTTTAAAATAGAGGGATTGTATGAGATTTTATAAAAAGTTATATTACGGCGAGGAAGCAAGAAAGAATAAAGCTAAAATATTTTCCAAAATCAAAAGAAACAGCTTTAGTTCTGATACTTATCTTATTACTCTAGCTAGCAATCCAGAGAATCTATTAGATATTATTTCAGCTAATGTCTTTAATCAGCCACATTTTAAAAAGCAAAAGAATCATGAAGATATCCTAGTGGTGGGTATTGCCAAAGGTGAGGCTGAAAGCTACGAGCTTGTAAGACAGATAGTTGATGAGATGTATAAAAAACAAGGGGACTTTAATATAAGAGAATTTCTTGAGATTAAAGGCTAAAGAGGGTATTAGATGCTAGGTGTTTGTTTGTTAATTTTGAAAATAATAGGAATAGTTCTTCTAGCCTTGCTTTTACTGCTTTTACTAGTGCTTGGCTTGCTTTTATTTGTTCCTGTTAGATATAAAATTTATGCTAGTTATTATAATGAACTAAAATTTAGTGCAAGTCTAACTTGGCTTTTGCGACTACTTAGAATCAACGCTAAATTTGATAAAGAGTTTAGCTATGAGGGCAAGATTGCATTTTTTAAATTCTTAGATGGTACATCAGAAGAGGATGTATCAAAGGAAGAGGAGAACTCAACTGTTAAGGATGCATCTGGAAAAGCTTCATCTGCTAAGGCTAAGAAAGAAAAGAATGTTTTTGATGATGACTTTGAGGATGATGAGCCTAATGAAAATGCAGGCAAAGCCGGAGAAGAAGAGCAGTCTAGTACAGGCGTAAAGACAGAACATTTTGATGAATTCTATAATGAGGAATTTAGGGAAGGGGAGTTAGGCCCTGAACCAGATATTGATGAATCTAGAAAAACTGATGACTTTGGCGAAGACGACTTTGAAGACGAGGATTTAGATGAAGAAGACTTAGCTGATAAGGACTTAGATTACTTATTATCTAGGGGTCCTATTGGAAAAGTGAGACGAATTCTAATAATTCTAGTTCGTAAACTTAAAAGAATTCTTTCCTTAATAGCGGATAGCTTAAGAAAAGTTAAAGGTGCTAAAGAAAAGCTTTTTAAGAAGATTAATCATATAAAAGAGCTTGTAACAGATGAAGAAAATAAAGAGTTTTTAGCCTTTATAATTCAAAGACTAAAGGAGCTTTTAAAGTTACTAAAGCCTAAAAAGTATAAAATTGATTTACATTTTGGCTTTGAAGATCCTTCAACTACAGGAAAAATCTTGATGTATTTATCAGTTATTTATGGTCTTACAGGCCTTGATATGAAGATAAATCCTGATTTTGAAGAAGAAGTTAAAGAAGGAGAAATCCTATTAAAAGGAAGCTTTCAGTTAATTTTTCTAGTAATAATTGCAGTTAAGCTATTCTTAAATAAAAAATTTAAAGAGTTGGTTTTCAAATAGCTTAAATGTGGTATAATTAGCAATGTATTATAGTAAGGGAGGAAATCTATGGCTAATAATAACTTTGATACAACAGTTGCGTCACTATTTAAGGGCATGGATGCTTTTGTTTCAGCTAAGACTGTAGTTGGAGACGCAGTTAAAGTAAATGATACTATTATATTACCATTAGTAGATGTAGCTTTTGGCGTTGGTGCCGGTGCATTTGCTGGAGAAAAGAAGAATAATGCTGGTGGAGCTATGACAGGTAAGATATCTCCTAGCGCAGTTCTTGTAATTCAGAATGGTGCAACTAAGTTAGTCAACGTTAAGAATCAGGATACAGTTACTAAGATCTTAGATATGGCGCCAGATATTATTGACAGATTTACAGGTAAGTCTGGAAAAGTAGAGACAGATGAGGAAATTGATAAGGCAATTGACGATATTACAGACTAGTATTAAAGATACTATAGATTATTTTTTAAATTATAAAATATTGTTGCATTATTAATTTTTATCTGATATAATAACGACTGTTGTGGGTAAAATACCCCCAAGTTTGATAAGGAGGTGTTATAGTAATGGCAAAATGTGCGATTTGTGAAAAAAGTGCTCACTTTGGAAATGCTGTGAGCCATTCTCATAGAAGATCAAATAAGATTTGGAATGCTAACGTTAAGTCTGTTAGAGTTAAGGTTGAAGGTGGATCTAAGAAGATGTATGTTTGTACATCATGCTTACGTTCAGGTGCTGTAGAGCGTGCTTAATTGACGCCTATGCGAATAACTTTAGGTAATTAAGGTGAATTGCGGAATATTTATATATACGTAATTCACTTTATTTTTTGCCTGAAATTTTACTATATACACGTATAAGAAAAGTTTTATCATTTACCAAAGGGGCTAAATCTTGAATTTAGGCCTTTATAATAGTATAATGACATCATTAAAGAAACTTAGAGATAGTTTTTCTATAGGGATAAAGTTTTCTGCGCAAGCTTTCGGTAATTACCGTCCCAATAAATCAAGACGCAGAGCGGAGGCGAGATATGAAGGGTATTCTTGATAATGAGTTAGGAAGGGTTTCTATTGATCCTGAGGTTATTGCACAATACGCTGGTTCAACAGCTATTGAATGCTTTGGTATTGTTGGTATGGCTGCAGTAAGCATGAAGGATGGTTTAGTTAAGCTTCTTCGTGGCGACAGTTTAACAAGAGGTATTAAGGTTGATATAGATGAAGATAACAAGATCACTATCGATTTCCACGTTATCGTTTCGTATGGTGTCAGCATTAATACAGTATCTGATAACTTAATACAGAATATTAAGTATAAGGTTTCTGAATTTACAGGCCTTGAAATTAAGAAGATTAATATATTTGTTGAAGGCGTTAGAGTAATTGACTAGTCTTTAATATTTATTAACATAGAAATTATTATAGGATTATTTTATTTAATGCTAAGCAAGGGCTTAGCAGAATGGAGGATTTAAAAGTGGCTACAAAAACTATAGATGCATCGCTTATGCAAAAGATGTTTCTAGCTGGAGCTAAGAATCTAGAGGCTAATAAGGAATGGATCAACGACTTAAACGTTTTCCCAGTTCCAGATGGAGATACAGGTACTAATATGACTATGACAATTTTGTCAGCAGCAAGAGAAGTTAGTACAATTGCTAATCCTAATATGGCTAGTTTATCAAAGGCGATTTCATCAGGTTCATTAAGAGGAGCTAGAGGAAATTCAGGTGTTATTTTATCACAGCTTTTAAGAGGTTTTACTAGAGAGGTTAAGTCTACAACAGAGATTAATGTTGAGACAATCGCTCTTGCATGTCAAAGAGCAACAGAGACAGCATATAAGGCTGTAATGAAGCCTAAGGAAGGAACAATCCTTACAGTTGCTAAGGGTGTTTCTGATAAGGCAGCAACACTTGCAGCAGAGACAGACGATGTTGAAGAGTTTATTGCAAAGCTTATTGAAGAAGCAGAGTTTGTATTATCTAAGACTCCAGATATGCTTCCAGTATTAAAGGAAGCTGGCGTAGTAGATTCAGGCGGACAGGGCTTAGTAGTTGTTCTTAAGGGTTGTTATGATGCCTTAACAGGTAAGGTAACAGACTTTACAATTACAGAGACTGACAATAAGCCAGAATCTGAAAGCAAGGCAGGCGTTGGCGCTGCTATTGAAAATGTTGAAATTAAGTACGGTTACTGTACAGAATTTATCGTAAATCTTGAAAGAGAATTCACATCAAAGGATGAAGCTGAATTTAAGAAGTTCTTAGAGTCAATTGGTGATTCTATTGTATGTGTATCTCTTGATGATATTGTAAAGATTCACGTTCATACAAACCATCCAGGTTTAGCTTTCGAAGAGGGATTAAAGTATGGTTCATTAACTAAGATGAAAGTTGATAACATGCGTGAAGAACACAATGAAAAGCTTGTTACACAGGCTGAAAAGCAGGCTGCTGCCGCAAGTGATGCTATGAATAAGGTTAAGGAATCTAAGGCAAGCAATGAGCCTAAGAAGGATTTTGGCTTTATTACAATTGCACCAGGTGAAGGTATTGGCCAGATCTTTAGAGATTTAGGTTGTGATGAGGTTATTGAAGGTGGTCAGACAATGAACCCTTCAACAGAAGATATCTTAAATGCTGCAGATAAGATTAATGCAGAAGTTATTTATGTCTTACCTAATAACGGTAACATTATCTTAGCTTCTAACCAGGCTGCAAGCATTATTGAAGATAAGAAGATGATCGTTATTCCTACAAAGACTGTACCTCAGGGTATTTCAAGTTTAATTAACTTTGAGGCAACAAGATCTGAAGAAGAGAATACAGAGGCTATGACAGAAGGCTTAAGCCTTGTTAAGTCAGGTCAGTTAACATATGCAGTAAGAGATACATCTATTGATGGCAAGGAAATCAAGAAGGACAACTTCATTGGTTTAGGCGATAAGGGCCTTTCATCAGTTGGTGTTGATATGCATGAAACACTCGTTGAATTAATTAATGATTTAATGTTTGATGATGCTGAACTTGTTACTGTTTATTATGGTAGTGATGTTACAGAAGAAGCTGCTAACGAAGCAGTTGAGGCTATTAAGAATAAGTTCGCTGATAAGGAAGTTGAATTACAGTACGGTGGACAGCCAGTATATTACTACATCGTTTCAGTAGAATAATTAATATTAATAATGAATTTAGATTAATCAACGCATAAGCTTTATGCGTTGATTAATTTTTTATCTAAGACTATCTAAGATTAAGAATAATAAGGGGACAGCATGGATATTAAGGCTTTAAAGGGAGTGGGCGAAAAGACTGCTAGCTATTTTTCACAACTAAATATTTATACTACTGAGGATTTATTAAAGCATTATCCAAGAAAATACGACATCTACGAAGAGCCTGTAAGAGTAGCAGATTTAGAAGCAGATGAGGATTTAGAAGGAAGTGTTGTTGCTATGGAGGGAGTCGTAATTAAAAGCCCTGACATCTATGGCAATGGTAAATTAAAGATTCTTTCAGTTAATCTAAAGGATGAAAATGGCGATGCCTTTAAAGTAACCTTCTTTAATATGCCATTTTTAAAGAACAATTTTAAGTTAGGGGCTAGATACATTTTCAGAGGAATAATTAATAAGACTAGATATAAGTGGACCTTCGAGCAGCCAAAGCTCTTTACGAGGGCTGCTTATAAAGAACTTGAAGGAAGCATGATGCCAATTTATCCATTAACTAAGGGAATTACCAATAATATGCTTACTAAGTTGGTGTCGGGACTTTTAAAGGAATATGAGGAAAAGCTTGAGCCAGAGTACATTCCTTTATGGGTTAGGGAAAAGTATGAGCTGGCGGAGCATAATTTTGCTATGGAGAATATACATTTTCCAAAAGAGTTTGATGATTATATCAATGCTAGACATAGACTATCATTCGAGGAGTTTTTCCTCTTTATTCTAGCAACACTTAGCTTGAAATCTTCAAAGGAGACTAATCCAAATATTTATGAAATTAATCGACTTGAGAAAATCGATGAATTTATAGAAGGTCTACCCTTTAAACTTACTAATGCCCAGCTAAAAACAGTGGAAGAGGTTAGGGCTGATTACACAGGACCTAAGATTATGTCTAGATTAATTCAGGGTGATGTAGGTTCTGGTAAGACTATTGTGGCCATTATTGCCTTACTTGAAATTGCTCTAAATAACTATCAGGGGGCTATGATGGTGCCAACGGAGGTTCTTGCCATTCAGCAGTTTGAATCTCTAAAGGACTTAATTGAAAAAAACGGACTTGATATTAAGATAGAGCTTTTAGTGGGTTCTATGACAGCTAAGGAAAAGCGCCTAGCCTACCAGCGAATTCAGTCTGGAGAGGCGCAGATTATAATTGGAACTCATGCCCTTATTCAGGAAAAGCTTGAATACAAGGATTTGGCCCTTGTTATAACAGATGAGCAGCATCGATTTGGCGTTGCCCAAAGAGAGAGCTTTTCTAATAAGGGAAGACGACCACACATTTTGGTTATGTCTGCTACACCGATTCCAAGAACCTTGGCCATTATTCTTTATGGAGATTTGGATATTTCCGTAATTGATGAGCTACCAAAGGGGCGTTTGCCTATTAAAAATGCAGTCGTTGACGAATCTTACAGAGATAATGCCGACAAGTTTTTAGATAGGGAAGTAAAGGCAGGACATCAGTGTTATGTTATTTGTCCAATGGTTGAGGAAAGTGAAAATTTCACTGGGGCTAATGTAATTGATTACTCTAAAGAGCTTTCAAAGCGCCTGCCAGATTGTCGAATTGAATATCTTCACGGCAAGTTAAAGCCTGCCAAAAAGGAAGAGATAATGAGGCGGTTCTCTAAACATGAGATAGACATTTTAGTATCCACAACGGTTATTGAGGTTGGCGTAAATGTACCTAATGCCACAGTTATGTTAATTGAGAATTCAGAGATGTTTGGACTTGCGGGACTTCATCAGCTAAGGGGCCGTGTTGGTCGAGGCGATGCCCAGAGTTACTGTATCTTTATGACCGGTAAAAAGTCTGAGAAGATTAAGAAGAGATTAGACATTTTAAAAAATAGTAACGACGGCTTTGAGATAGCAAGAAAGGATCTAGAGCTTCGTGGCCCTGGCGACTTCTTTGGCGTAAGACAAAGCGGAGATTTTAATTTCGGTATTGCAGATATATTTGCAGATGCACAAACCCTAAAAGAGGCTAGTGATGCGGCTAAGCTAATTTATGATGCAGACAATAATTTAGAGAGCGATGAAAATGCACTGCTTAAGGAAAAAGTGATAGAATATAGGGGTAAGGTGTTAGATAAGATTAATATATAAAGAATCGAGGCTTAAGATATGAGAGAAATGTCATTTACTATGAGTAGACCAGGTTTAGTAAAAGAAGGGGATGTAGTGGAAATTACTGAGGGAAAATTACCTAGTAGTTATTATTATACTATTGAACCTGCGGTGGCTATGTCTGGTAACTTCACAACTCCAGAGCGCTTAAAATCTAGAAAAGGCGTGGTTAAGGAAGTTGGTGAAACAAGTAGGGGATATTATGTTTTGTGTGAATTTGATGAATAGTTATACAAAACGAAATTTTTATGTTATAATGAGAAGTGCGTCATTTTATGATATTAATAGTTTAAACATATTAAGGAGTTTGTTACAATGAAAAAGGTTGAAGATTATGTAAGAAGTATTCCAGATTTCCCTAAGGAAGGCATCGTATTTAGAGATGTCACAACAGTACTTCAGGATCCAGATGGCTTCCAGTTAGCAATTGATGAGATTGATAACTTATTAAAGGACGTAGATTATGATGTTGTAGTTGGACCAGAATCTAGAGGATTTATTTTTGGTGTTCCAATCGCTTATAAGAACCACAAGGGATTTGTACCTGCAAGAAAGAAGGGTAAGCTTCCTTGCGAGACAGTATCAAAGGAATACGCTCTTGAATATGGCACAGCCGTTGTTGAATTACATAAAGATTCTATCAAGCCAGGTCAGAAGGTAGTTATCGTAGATGACTTAATCGCTACAGGCGGAACAATTGAAGCAATCATTAAGCTTATCGAAGAGCTTGGTGGTGAAGTAGTTAAGGTTGTATTCTTAATGGAACTTGAAGGCTTAAAGGGCAGAGACAAGTTAAAGGGATACAATGTAGATGCAGTAATTAAGTATGAAGGAAAGTAATTAATTTAGAAAGTTTTAATTCCTAAATCTTAATTATTAGTTTATAATATTAGATATTAAGAAGTAGTGTGTTTTATTTATAAAGTGCACTACTTTTTTTAAAAGATTGGAGGATAAATATGAGTACAGCACATAACGCAGCTAATTTAGGTGACATTGCAAAGACTGTTCTTATGCCAGGGGATCCGCTAAGAGCTAAGTTTATTGCAGATACATTCCTTGAAAATGTAACACAGTTTAATACTGTAAGAAATATGTTTGGATATACAGGTGAATATAAGGGCAAGAAGGTTTCTGTAATGGGAAGCGGCATGGGTATGCCATCAATTGGTATCTATAGCTATGAGCTCTATAGCATGTATGACGTAGATAATATTATTAGAATCGGTTCTGCAGGAGCTCTATCAGATGATCTTTCTTGCATGGATGTAGTTTTAGCTTCTACAGCTTCTACTAATTCAAATTACGCAGCCCAGTATAAATTACCAGGTACAATTGCACCAACTGCTAACTTTACACTTTTAAAGACAGCTTATGATGAGGCTGCAAAGCTTGGTATTGATGTAACTGTTGGAAATGTATTATCATCAGATACTTTCTACTCAGATGATAAAGATGCTAATGACCTATGGAAGAAGATGGGCGTGCTTTGTGTAGAGATGGAATCGGCAGCTCTTTACTTAAATGCTCAGAGACTAGGTAAGAAGGCGCTTTGCATTTTAACCATCAGTGACCATCTTTATAAGAATGAAGAGCTTGATGCATATCAGAGACAGACTAGCTTTACTAATATGATGGAAATTGCACTTAATACTGCTATTAATCTTTAATTTAGGAGACTTGAATTTATGAATAATAAGGACATCGTTTGGATACTAATAATAATAGCAGCAATAGTTTCTATTATTTATGCCTACATTTCACAAAGAAGGGCAGCAAGAATAAAGCTACACAAAAGACTTAAGAAAGCTTATGGCAAAAGGGCGAATAAGAAGACTAGCCTAGATGAACTTGAGCAGATTACACATTTTTATAAGAACAGGGCAAGGGGAGAATGCGTTGATGATATTAGCTGGAATGACCTAGATATGGACAGAGTTTTCCATACCCTTAATAATACCAACTCTTCAATTGGTCAGGAATACTTATATAAAATGATTCGCGAGACGGATAAGTCTGAAGAAGAATTAAAGAAAATTGATGACTACGCTAATTCCTTTGATGAGGATGAGGATAGTAGATTTAAGATTCAAAAGATTTTTGCATTTATTGGATATGCTAAGCATATGGCAGTGTCTGATTATGTGGACATGATTGTGGAATTAAAGCCAAAGTCTAATATTGCAAATTATCTATCGCCTATTCTTTTAATCGCTTCTTTAGTGGTTTTACTTGCAATTAATCCATCCATTGGAATTTTACTTGTGATTGTTGCTATGATTTTTTGTGTGGTTACATATTACAGATTTAAGGCGGATGTGGAGAGATATTTTGTTTGTATAAATCAGATTGTTAAGATGATTAAGGCCTCAAAGGATATTGTAAATCTTGATTTGGATTTCCTTGCAGACTCTAATGCTAGATTAAAGGAATTATCAAAGGCCTTTAGTAAGATTTATAATAACTCAGCAATGCTTGAAACAGGCAATGTAACAGGCTCTATTTCCGAGATTATTATGGACTATTTAAGAATGCTTACTCATATTGACTTGATTAAGTTTAACAATATGGTTAAGTTACTTAATAATAAGGAGCAGGAAATCTACGAGCTTATGGACGTTTTAGGCTTTATTGAGTCTACAATTGCCATTGCATCCTTTAGAAAGAGCTTGCCATACTATAGCGTTCCACAATTTGTGGAGGGAGACATCTCTATTAACTTAGAAGAGGCATATCACCCACTAATTGAAAACCCAGTGGTTAATTCTATTAGTGAGAACGGTAATGTACTTCTTACAGGTTCTAATGCTTCCGGTAAGTCTACATTTTTAAAGACTGTTGCCATTAATGCAATTCTTAGTCAGACTATTAATACAAGCCTTTCAAAGTCTTATAAGGCACCAAAGTTTAGAATCTATTCTTCTATGGCACTTCGAGACGATTTAGAGGCTAATAATAGTTACTATATTGTAGAGATTAAGTCTATTAAGCGAATCTTTGATAGTCTTGATGATAATAAGAAGCCTTTACTTATCTTTATTGATGAGGTTTTAAAGGGTACTAACACAGTGGAGCGTGTGGCTGCATCAACTCAGATACTATCAAGCCTTGGCAAGTCAAAGGCCTTTGTATTTGCGGCAACTCATGATGTAGAGCTTACAACACTACTTGAGAAAGAGTATGAGAATTATCATTTTAGAGAAAATGTAACAGATGATGAAGTTTTATTTGACTATAAGCTTCACAAGGGACCAGCAACTACAAGAAATGCCATAAAGCTATTATCAGTTCTTGGATTTGATAAAGAAATTGTAGATAAATCAAATGAGAGAGCAGCATATTTTTTAGAGAATGCTAGCTGGAAAGTTGAAATTTAGGGACAAATGTTATATAATAGCACTATATATGTGGGATACCACGAAGGTGATTAACACAAATAAAATTAATTTGGAGGCGTTTTAATGGTTGTACTTACTACTTTAGGTGGCGAAATTTGTTATGAGGCAGTTAAGTTTGTAGTTTATATTGCTGCAATCGTTTGTGCTTGTATGATCGGTGGTAAATTACGCAAGTCCTCAGATGCTAAAAAGGCTGCAAAGGCTCAGGAAGAAGATAAATAATTATTATTTTATAGACAGGTCAGTGTTTGGCCTGTCTTTTTTTATTGCAAAGGCCTTTAAATCCTTGTTTCATTGACAGAAACAAATAATTGAGTTATATTTAGCTAGTGTCTTTAGAACTAGATAGCATAAAGACACGATTATTTTTTGTTAATTATTAAAAATTTATTATAGCATTTGGGAGGAAGAAACAGTGCAGTACAGAGGTGTAAACGAACTAAGAAAGTTATATCTTGATTTCTTTGAAAGCAAAGAACATCTTAGAATGAAGAGCTTTTCTTTAGTTCCTCACAATGATAACAGTTTACTTATTATTAATTCAGGTATGGCTCCTTTAAAGCCTTATTTTACAGGTCAGGAAATTCCACCTAAGAGAAGAGTTACAACATGTCAGAAGTGTATCAGAACAGGTGATATCGAGAACGTTGGTAAGACTGCAAGACACGGTACTTTCTTTGAAATGCTTGGTAATTTCTCATTTGGTGATTATTTTAAGACAGAAGCTATTCATTGGTCATGGGAATTCTTAACAGAAGTTGTTGGTATTGATCCAGACAGATTATATCCTTCAGTTTATGTTGATGATGATGAAGCTTTTGAAATTTGGAATAAGGAAATCGGCGTTGCAGCTGATAGAATTTATAGATTTGGTAAGGAAGATAACTTCTGGGAGCATGGTGCTGGTCCTTGTGGTCCATGTTCTGAAATCTATTATGACCGTGGTGAAAAGTACGGTACAGGCCCTGAGGATGTTATGGGTGGCGAAGGCGACAGATTCATGGAAGTATGGAATAACGTTTTCTCACAGTTTAACAACGACGGCAAGGGTAACTACACAGAATTAGTTCAGAAGAACATCGATACAGGTATGGGTCTTGAAAGACTTGCTGTAGTTGTTCAGGATGTAGATTCTATCTTTGATGTAGATACATTACAGGCACTTCGTGACAAGGTTTGCGAAATCGCTGGTGTTAAGTATAAGGATTCTGAAAAGCAGGATGTTTCTATCCGTGTTATTACAGACCACATTCGTTCTGTAACATTTATGGTATCAGATGGTATCATGCCTTCTAATGAAGGAAGAGGCTATGTTCTTAGAAGATTACTTAGAAGAGCAGCTAGACACGGTAGATTACTTGGAATTAACCATAAGTTCCTTGGTGAATTATGTGAGACAGTTATTGAAGGTTCTAAGGATGGTTACCCAGAATTAGAAGAGAAGAAGACATTTATCTTAAAGGTTATCTCTGAAGAAGAAGATAAGTTTAATAAGACAATTGATCAGGGCCTTACAATTCTTAACGATATGATGGATGAGCTTGCAAAGAACAACTCTAAGGTTCTTAGCGGTGCTGATACATTTAAGTTATATGATACTTACGGATTCCCTATTGATTTAACAAAGGAAATCCTTGAAGAAAAAGATATTACTGTTGATGAAGAAGGCTTTAAGGCAGCTATGGAAGAGCAGAGAGTTAAGGCTCGTAATGCTAGAAAGACTACAAACTACATGGGTGCTGACGCAACAGTTTATGATGATATTGATCCAGCAATTAGCTCTGAATTTGTTGGCTATGACAAGTTAACAAATGAAGGTGAAGTCCTTGTTTTAACAACAGAGGAAGAAATTGTTGATGCCTTAACAGAAGGCGATAAGGGTACAATTATCGTTGATAAGACAGCTTTCTATGGCACAATGGGTGGCCAGGAAGGTGATAAGGGTATTATTACAACTCCTGAAGGCGAATTTAAAGTTGAGACTACAATTCACTTAAAGGGTGGCAAGATTGGTCACGTTGGTGAAATGACAAAGGGTATGATTAAGCAGGGTGATAAGGTTACACTTTGTGTTGATGAAGCTGGTAGAGCTGACACATGTAAGAACCACTCAGCTACTCACCTTTTACAGAAGGCTTTAAGAACTGTTTTAGGTGATCACGTAGAACAGAAGGGTTCATTTGTAAACCCAGAAAGACTTCGTTTCGACTTTACTCACTTCCAGAGTGTAACTAAGGAAGAATTAGCTAAGGTTGAAGAATTAGTTAATGAGCAGATCGCAAAGGCTGTTCCTGTTGTAACTGATGTTATGACAATTGATGAAGCTAAGAAGACTGGTGCTATGGCCCTCTTTGGTGAAAAGTATGGCGAGAAGGTACGTGTTGTATCTATGGGTGATTTCTCTAAGGAATTCTGTGGTGGTACACATGTAGCTAATACAGCTAATATTAGATTATTTAAGATCGTTGGTGAGTCAGGTGTTGCAGCTGGTGTTAGAAGATTAGAGGCTCTTACAGATAAGGGTGTATTAAACTACTATGCTAAGCTTGAAGAAGAATTAAGCAATGCAGCTAAGGTAGCTAAGGTTGAACCTGCTCAGTTAATTAATAAGATTAACTCATTAAATGATGAAGTTAAGGCACTTTCAAGCGAGAATGAAAAGCTTAAGGCTGAACTTGCAAACAACGCTCTTGGCGATGTTTCAAGTGATGCAGTTGAAGTTAAGGGCTTTAAGTTAATCGCTACTAAGTTATCAGGCGTTGATATGAACGAACTTAGAAACTTAGGCGATAAGTTAAAGACAGAAATCAAGTCAGGTGTTGTATTACTTGCATCTGATAATGATGGTAAGGTTAACTTAATTGCTATGGCAACAGATGATGCAGTTAAGGCTGGTGCTCATGCAGGTAACTTAATTAAGAGTCTTGCTCCAATCGTTGGAGGTGGCGGCGGTGGTCGTCCTAACATGGCTCAGGCTGGTGGTAAGAATGCTGCTGGTATTGATGAGTTACTTTCAAAGGTAGCATCTGAATTAGAAGGTCAGTTAAACTAGTCTAAACTTTTAGTTCAAAACTAGTTGACGAAAATAAAATATATGGTATAATTTTAGTTGTGCGATTAGAATACCCTATATTTATAATTATGTATTGATGCACAATTTGCAACAGAAGGGTGGTCAGGGAAGTATGTCAAACGTAATCGTTAAAGAAAACGAATCATTAGATAGCGCTTTACGCAGATTCAAGAGAAACTGTGCTAAGGCTGGCATTCAGCAGGAAATTCGTAAGAGAGAACATTACGAAAAGCCAAGCGTAAGACGTAAGAAGAAGTCTGAAGCTGCTAGAAAACGTAAGTACAACTAATTATAATTGTAAAGATAATGAGGCTAGCATACATTGTATGCTAGCTTTTTTATCAATTTTATCTTGGAGTGTAGTAGATGAGCGAATTAGAAAAGATGATTAATATCCCAGCTAGTGCTGCGGTTAATGTATTTGGACAGTTTGATGAATATGTACAGGCAATTGAGAGAACATTGCACGTTGATATTATCGCAAGAGATGAGAATGTAAAAGTAATAGGTGAGGAAACTAATGTTAGAAGCGCTGTTGAGGTTCTTAATAACTTAGTTACACTTAATAATAGGGGCAATCAGATAACTAGACAGAATGTTGATTATGCCCTTTCTTTAGTTTTAGAGAATAAGCAATCAGATATGATGCTTGAGATAGATTCAGATACCATTGCAAGAACTATTGCAGGTAGACCAATTAAGCCAAAGACTTTAGGCCAGAAGGAATATGTTGATATGATTAGAGACAACATGGTTACCTTTGGCATTGGTCCTGCAGGTACAGGTAAGACATATCTTGCTATGGCAATGGCCATTACGGCTTTTAAGAACAATGAGGTTAATAGAATCATTTTAACAAGACCGGCAATTGAAGCAGGTGAAAAGCTTGGATTCTTGCCAGGTGACTTACAAAGTAAGGTCGATCCATATCTTAGACCGCTTTACGATGCTCTTTATCAGATTATGGGAGCTGAGAGTTTTACAGCTAATATGGAGAAGGGTCTTATTGAGGTTGCACCTCTTGCCTACATGAGAGGTAGAACTCTTGATAATGCCTTTATTATCCTTGATGAAGCACAGAATACAACACCAGCCCAGATGAAGATGTTCCTTACAAGAATTGGTTTTGGAAGTAAGGTGGTTGTAACAGGTGATATGACTCAGAAGGATTTACCTTTTAATACACAGTCTGGATTAGAAGTGGCAATTAAGGTCTTATCTAGAGTGGATGGCATTGCATTTGCAAAATTAACTAATATGGACGTTGTAAGACATCCTCTTGTTCAAAAGATTGTAAAGGCTTATGAAAGCTATGAAGAGAAGTTAGAAAAGAAGAAAAAAGCCCCAAAGAATAGAGCTTTTAAAAAATAAAAAGGTAAATAAAAGGCCAAGAGCCTAAGGAAGAATTGAGAGGTATATTTATGGGAATTTACATTGAATATAATACAGATAAGAAATTTGATTTTAACTACGAAGACGTTATTAGATCAGTTATTATTGAGGCTATTGATTATGTAAAATGTCCTTATAAGGCAGAACTTAATGTAACAATTACAGATAATGAGGAAATTCATGAAATTAATAAGCAGTATAGAGATGTAGATTCAGCAACAGATGTACTTTCTTTCCCAGGCCTTAACTATGTAGAGCCGGGAGACTTTAAGAGCTTAAGAAAGTTTTTAGAGGAGAATCACGAGGACTACTTTAATCCTGAAACTGACGAGCTTATGCTAGGGGACATTGTGGTTTCAATTGAGAAGGTTTATGAGCAGGCCCACAAGTATGGACATTCTCCCCTTAGAGAACTTGCCTTTCTTGTAGCTCATAGCATGATGCATTTATTTGGCTATGATCACATGACTGAGCCTGAGGCTAAGGAGATGGAAGGAAAGCAGGAAGATGTCCTAGCTCGCCTTGATATTACAAGAGATAAGGATATAAAGATGATTACTAAGGCCACAAAGGAAGATGAGGCCTTAATTAAAGAGGCTAAGAAGGCTATGAAGTTTTCTTATTCTCCATATTCGAAGTTCCCTGTAGGAGCTGCTCTTTTAACAGAAGATGGCAAGATTTTTACAGGAGCTAATATTGAAAATGCATCTTATGGCGCTACAAATTGCGCAGAGCGAACAGCAATTTTTAAGGCCGTATCTACTGGTGAGAAAAAGTTTGTAAAGATTGCAGTAGTTTCAAAGAAGGGTGCAGCTTATCCATGTGGCATTTGTAGACAGGTAATGTCTGAATTTATGAATGAGAATGCAATTTGCCTTGTGGAAGTGGATAAGGAAATTAAAAGATATAGCTTAGGGGATTTGTTAGCATTTTCCTTTAAACTATAAGATTGTATAGGAAGAATAAGTAAAACTAAGAGATATAAGGATTGATTATGAAAGATTTTTTTGAATATGATTGCCTAATAGTGGGAGCGGGAGCTTCAGGGCTTTTTGCTGCTAGCCTTTTATCAACTGCAGGCCTTAAGTGCGCAGTGGTTGAGGCTAACAATAAGCTTGCTGCTAAGCTTTTACAAACTGGCAATGGAAAATGTAATTTCACAAATCTAAATCTTAATGAAGAAAACTATCAAAATGAAGATAGAGATAAGGCCTTTGCCATAATTAAGGAATTTGATAACAAGGAAGTTATTAATTACTTTAAGGAGCTTGGAGTTTTAACTAAGATTAGAGATGGCTATGTCTATCCTAGATCTGAGACAGCTCTTAGCGTGGTTAATGCCTTAAGACTTGATATAGAAAGTAAGAAAGTTAAGCAGTTCCTTAATTGCAGTTTTAAGTCCTTTAAAAAGGAAGGGGATTATTTCCTTGTAAACTGCCTTGAAAAGATGGAGGAAAATTCTAAAAAGCAAGAAGCCTCTAAAAAGCAGGAGGCAAGCTTTCCAATCACCATTAAGGCAAAGAAACTTATAATTGCTACAGGAACTAATGCAAGTATAGATAATAAAAGAAAGTCTAATCAGGAAGAATTCCTAAAGAACATGTCCATTAAATACAAAAAATTTCTACCAGCCCTAGTAGCACTAAAGGCAGATAATAAGTTTATTAAGCTAGCTAAGGGAGTTAGAGCCCTTGGTAAGGTTACAATTCTTGTGGATGGTAAGGAAATCGCCTCTGATATAGGTGAGATTCAGTATGCAGATTATGGTATTTCAGGAATCCCTGTTTTTCAGGTAAGTAGATATGCGACTGCTGCCATAAACGATAAAAGGAAGGTGTATGCAAGCCTTGATATTACACCAGATTTTACTAAAGAGGAGCTTTTTGAAAATGTTTCTCTTATTGTAAAAAATGGACAAACTAAACTTTTAAGAGAACTTTTTGATGGCTTTATTAATCATAAATTAATGGAATTTATTTTAAAGAATATTAATATGGACCTAGATATAAAGGCTAGTAATTTAACTTCTAAGGATATTGATAAGATTTGCAAGGCCCTTAAAAATACCAGCCTTGAAATCACAGATTCTAAGGGAGAAAACTTCGCTCAAGTTTTACAGGGTGGAGTTTTGTTTAGCGAGTTAACGCCTGACTTAGAGTCAAAGAAATATCCAGGCCTATATTTTTGTGGTGAGATTGTAGATGTAGATGGCATGTGCGGTGGCTACAATTTACAGTGGGCTTTTTCATCGGCTCACAAGCTATCTAAAAAGATAATAGGAGAATATAGTGGAACAGGAAGTAATTAGAATATCTAATATTAAATGTAAGCCAAATGACGGCCTTGATTTAATTGAAAAAAAGATTAGAAAGGCCCTTAATTTAGGCAAGGAAGATATTAAATATGAGATTTTAAAGCGCTCTATTGACTCAAGACATAAGCCAGAGATTATCTATCTTTATAGCGTCATTGTCTTAAGCGTTAAGGGAAAGAGCTTTAAGGATATATTAAAAAGAACTAGAGATAAGAATGTGACTCTATCTAAAAAAATAATTTATCAGTTAGATACAAGCACTAAGGGACGTGAAATTAGTGAAGAGGAAAGACCTGTTATTATAGGTTTTGGTCCTGCAGGAATCTTTGCAGCCCTTAATTTATCTAGAATGGGCCTTAGACCTATTGTCTATGAGAGAGGTCTTGAAATCTCAAAAAGACAGGAAAAGGTTAATGGCTTTTGGTCAGGGGAAAAGCTTGATTTAAACTGTAATGTACAGTTTGGCGAAGGCGGGGCTGGTACATTTTCAGATGGTAAATTAAATTCAAGTATTCATGAGAGTACCGGAAGAATTAGTTATGTTCTTAATACCTTTGTAGAACACGGGGCAAATCCGGAGATCCTTTATGTTAACAAGCCACATATTGGAACAGATGTCCTAGCAAAGGTCATTGTAAGTATTAGAGAAGAGATTAAGGCTAATGGCGGAGAGATACATTTTGCATCAAAGCTTGAGGCTATTAATTTAAAGGCTAATCCAAGTGGGGAAAAGGAGATAGACTCCCTAGAGATTAAGGATTTAACTACAGGTAAAATTTTTACAAAAACTGCTAGAAAGGTAATTCTAGCTATTGGACATAGTGCAAGAGATACCTTTGAAATGCTTGATAAGCTAGGTATTATGATGACTGCAAAGCCTTTTGCTGTGGGCGTTAGAGTGGAGCATAAGCAGGAACTTATTAATAGAAATGCTTATGGGGCTGCCCTTGATAATCCAAATTACAAGCTTCCAACTGCAGATTATAAGGTGACTTATAAGACTCATGCTAGCGGCGAGGAAAGAGGGGTTTATTCCTTCTGTATGTGCCCAGGTGGTTATGTGGTTAATGCATCAAGTGAGGAGGGGGAGCTTGCCGTTAACGGAATGAGCTATTCAAGCCGTGCAGGAGAGAATGCAAACTCTGCAATTATTGTAACCGTAACTCCTAAAGATTTTGGTGAAAATGTACTTGATGGTATGAAATTCCAGAGAAAACTTGAGGCTGCTGCCTATAGAGAAGGTGAAGGTAAGATTCCTGTGCAGACCTTTGGAGATTTTGATAAGGGCGTCAAGTCAACTAGTCTTGGTAAGGTAAGTCCTAATACTAAGGGGGATTATAAGCTTTCAAATTTAAGAGAAGTTTTACCAGAATTTATAACTAGTTCATTAACTGAAGGAATTCATGGCTTTGATAAGTTTATTAAGGGCTATGATAACGAGGAAACACTACTATTAGGCGTGGAATCAAGAACTTCATCCCCTGTTAAGATTTTAAGAAATGATGATTATTATTCAATAAATATTAAGGGTCTATTACCATGTGGTGAGGGTGCTGGTTATGCAGGCGGTATAACTAGTGCGGCAGTAGATGGAATGAAGGCTTGCGAGGCAATTGCCAAGGGCTTTATAAACTAGACTTTTTTTAGGAAATATAGTAAAATTAATCCTTGTGAAACTTTAGGTTTTGCAAGGATTTTTTAGGGCTAAAGGTGACTATATGGAGAATTTACGAGAAGCAATTAAAGGCAAAAAAAGAATAGTTATTAAGATAGGTTCCTCATCACTTATGCATGAGAATACAGACAGATTAAACCTATTAAAGATTGAGAAGCTGGTAAGAACTTTGGTGGATATTAAGAATTCAGGTAGAGACGTGGTTTTAGTGTCTTCTGGTGCTATTGCAGTAGGAAGAAATGCCATTGGTCTTGATTGTAAGCCGTCGGAGTTACCAGTTAAGCAGGCTTGTGCAGCCATTGGACAGGCAAAGCTTATGATGGTTTACCAGAAGATTTTTGCTGAATATAATGCTTTAGCAGCACAGGTTTTAATGACAAAGAACACAGTCCTTAATAAGACTAATAGATTGAATGCTAGAAATACATTTGACGAATTATTAAAACTACATGCAATTCCTATAGTTAATGAGAATGATACAATTTCAACATATGAGATTGAACAGCTTAATACATTTGGAGATAATGATAGATTATCAGCAATTGTTTCAGCTATTATTGGGGCTGATTTGCTAATTCTTTTATCAGATATTGACGGATTATATACAGATGATCCTAATTCTAATCCAGATGCTAAATTTATTGAGTGCGTAGATACACTAGATGATAAGACCCTTGATATGGGTAAGGACAGCTCAAAGAGTAGTGTCGGTACAGGGGGCATGGCAGCTAAGCTTGTGGCTGCTAAGATTGCTACTTATTCAGGTGCAGATATGGTTATTACTAATGGTAATGACATTGAAAATATTAATAGAGTTTTAAAGGGTGAAAGTGTTGGTACAATCTTTAAGAGCAATAAGATTGAGAATTTCAACCTTAATTCACTAATCGATTAATTTCGGAGGATATATGGATATTCAGCTTATTAAGAATGCCGAAGAAAGTAAATATATACCCCTAGCTGGCGAATTGTTACTTCAAACTCAGAATGACGAGTCGATTTTTAGCAATCGATTTAGGTCAAAGAAGATGTTTTTACTTAATGCGTCAACTAATGAACGTTTTGAAATTGGTGCAGGAATTAAGAAGTATTTGTTTGGAGAGATTTCTTATGCAAGTAAGGAGCCAAACTATATATACTTTGTTTCCCTTGAGGAAGAAACTGCAGAAAGCTTTTGGGTAATTCTTTATAAATATCAATTTGATAATGATGAGATTTCTATAAGTTACAAATTTTCTATGAATAAATCAGACATAGAGGATAGACTTCTTATCTTTGCAATTGATGGAAATTATCTATTGATTGAGCAGATTGATAGAAAGACTAATAAATTTAAGAGAATAATTCTTCATGAGACAAATCAAGATAGAGACATTCCTATTGAGAATTCCCTGGTTGGAGTTTTAGGTGCTGAGAGAATTATTCCAATTAGTGGTAATAATTGCGTGGTTAAACTTGGAGCAAGCAAGACCTTTGAGCAATTTAAGAATGACAATAAGAGGAAGGACATTTTAATAAGTTCCTATTCCTTAGTGGATGAGGCAGACGTGGTGGACGAGTTTGAAACTAACGAGCAGCTAACACCAGAGACTGAGATTATTGGAATTGTTAATATTAGACAGTTTATCTCAGAGAATTCTCTTAACGGGGCCAACGTCAGCATGGAAAGACTTGATGTTGCAAAGAAGGATTCCACTTTCCCATACATTAAGATAACAGAAGGTAAGGTGGTTTATTCTAAGTTCTCCGCTGAATATCATTCAGAGAAGATCGTTTTTTATGATTATGAAAATGATGTAAAGCAGGTACGTCTTAATAATGACGTTTATAAAAGCGCGGACTTAAGTTATACCTACATCATTAACGACACACCATATATGATAAGCAGAGCTAAGACTCAAACTACTATGCTTAATCTGAATAACCAGAAGATTGAGGCAAAGTTTGGAGCAGATGTCTATGTGAAATTTGTAGAGAATGACCTTTTGGTTTTATCTAGAAAGAAGCACAAGATTCCATTTTTTAATGAGGGCTCAAACTACATTGAAGTAGTTCGATTCCCAGATATACATACTAAGGTATTTACAACAAAGGCAGACTATAAGTACTGTATTTCCACAGGAAATAATTTGCTTATTTTTACACTTTAGTTTTTAAGATAGAAAGGAAGTAGTTTTATGAATATGCAGGAAAGACTTGATAGAATTAATGAACTCTATAGAAAGTCTAAGGCTGAAGGCTTAACAACTGCTGAAAAAGAAGAGCAGGATAAATTAAGAAAAGAATATGTTAAGATTTTCCGTGAGAATCTAAGAGGTTCTCTTGAGACAATTAAGATTCAGAATCCTGATGGCAGTATTATTGATGTCAAGGAAAGACATGATGAGAAGATGAGATTAAAGGCAGAAAAAGAATTAGAAGAAGCTAAGAAAAACGGTAACTAGAACATGGAAAAGACAGAGCTAAGGAAGTTAATTAAGAAAAAACGAAACACATTTTCAAAAAATAAATTAGCTAGTTTAAGCGATAGAATAGCGGACAATCTCTTTAAATTAGAGGAATTGACTTTTGTAAAAAATGTACTTATCTATGTAAGTACTAATGTGGAAGTTGATACAAGAAAATTAATTCTAAAATTTCTTGAGGCAGGTGTTAATGTATATGTGCCTCGTGTAATGGATTTAGGCCAGGGACTTATGAGATTTTTTAAGATAAATAGCTTAGAGGATTTAGAGCCAGGTTGCATGAAGATTTTAGAGCCAAAACTAGATTTAGAAGAACTTGATGAAGCTAGTATTGATGATAGCTTTTGCATTATAATGCCGGGTCTTTCTTTTGATAAAAAAGGACATAGGTTAGGTTATGGCGGCGGATTTTATGACAGATTTAATGCAAGAGTTAACCCTAAGCTTTTAAAAGTTGCCCTTAGTTTTGAATTTCAGCTTGTAGATGAATTAATAGCAAACGAATTTGATATAGATGTAGACAAGGTTATTACTGAAAAAGAAATAATAAATTGTAAGTAAAGGATATTTTTATGAATACGGAAATTAAAAAGGAATTAGATAAGATTAAACCAGTTCAGAAAATTAAGGAAGCAGTTGAAAGCAGCGAAGAGCTTTCAGTTCAGATAGAATATATTGGAAAGTGCCAAGAGTATATTATGGATTTAAAGAATAGACTTGGCAGGCCACTTTACGCTTGCATTAACACATTTGGTTGCCAGATGAATGCAAGAGACTCAGAGAAATTACTAGGAATTTTAAAGGAAATTGGCTTTGTGGAAACAGATGATGAAACTAAGGCCGATTTTGTTTTATATAATACATGTACAGTTAGAGAGAATGCCAACTTAAGAGTTTATGGTAGATTAGGTCAGTTACGTGGCTTAAAGAGAAAGAAGCCTCATATGCTTATTGCTCTTTGCGGTTGTATGATGCAGGAGCCAGAGGTAGTTGAAAAGATTAAGAAGTCATATAGATTTGTAGATATTGTATTTGGTACATTTAATATCTATGAGTTAGCACAGCTTATTTATGAGAGAATCACATCTAATAAGCAGGTTGTAGACATTAGACAGGATACTAATGAAATTGTAGAAAATTTACCTGTAGAGAGAAAGTTCTCCTTTAAGTCTGGTGTTAATATTATGTATGGCTGCGATAAGTTCTGTACTTATTGTATCGTTCCTTATGTTCGTGGTAGAGAAAAGAGCCGTGAGCCAAAGGAAATTATTAGAGAAATCGAGCACCTTGTAGCTGATGGCGTTAAGGAAGTTATGCTTCTTGGACAAAATGTAAACTCATACGGCAAGGGACTTGATGATGATGTTACATTTGCAAACCTTTTAGCTGAAATTGATAAGATTGAAGGTTTAGAGAGAATTAGATTTATGACACCATACCCATCTGATTTTGGTGATGATGTTATTGAAGTCTGTTCAAAATCTACTAAGATTTGTAACCACTTCCATATGCCAGTGCAGAGTGGTAGTACAAGACTTCTAAAGAAGATGAACAGACGTTACACTAAGGAAGAGTATTTATCATTAATTGATAGAATTAGAGCTAAGCTTCCTAATGTTTCATTTACAACTGATATTATTGTTGGTTTCCCAGGTGAGACAGAAGAAGATTTCCTTGAAACTCTTGACGTGGTACGTAAGGCAAATTACGACAGTGCTTACACATTTATTTACTCAAAAAGAACAGGTACACCTGCTGCCAAGTTTGAAGACCAGGTGCCAGAGGATGTGGTTAAGGATAGATTTAACCGCTTACTTGAAGTGGTAGATGAAGTTTGTCATAAGAACAGTAAGAGATTTGAAGGCCAGACAGCAAGAGTACTTGTGGAAGGACTTGATGATCACGAAGAGGGCATGGTAACAGGCCGTATGACTAATAACATCTTAGTTCACTTTAAGGGAGATGCATCCTTAATTGGTTCCCTTGTGGATGTTAAACTTGTGGAATGCAAGGGCTTTTATTACATGGGCGAGTTAGTTTAAGCACAAATAAAAAATGGAGGAGAAGAAATGGCTGAATATTCACCGATGATGCAACAATATCTAAAGACTAAAGAAGAATATAAGGATTGTATTCTCTTTTATCGATTAGGCGATTTCTATGAAATGTTTTTTGACGATGCCATTCAGGTATCAAAAGAGCTTGAGTTAACTCTTACAGGAAAAGATTGCGGACAGGAGGAAAGGGCACCTATGTGTGGTATCCCTTTCCATGCTGCCGAAGGCTATATTAATAGACTTGTAGCTAATGGTCACAAGGTGGCCATTGGTGAACAGGTAGAAGATCCTAAAACTGCAAAGGGTCTTGTTAAGCGAGAGGTTATCAGGGTTGTAACTCCTGGTACTAATATTGAATCTAGTGCTCTTGATGAAACTAAGAATAATTACACTATGAGTATTTTTTATCTTGGTGAGAAATTAGGAGTGTCTTTAGTAGATTATTCTACAGGAGAATTCTTTGTAACAGAGCTAACAACAGGCTCTGCTTTAATTGATGAAATTAATAAATTTACTCCATCAGAAATTATTATCAATGATTATTTTCTAATGTCAGGAATTGATATTAATACAGTTTGTGATAAGTTAAATGTTTCTGTATCAACTCTTGATAATTGGTATTTTGATGATGATACAGCAAAGAGAACCATAGAGGAACATTTTCATGTAACTGACCTTACAGGTCTTGGTCTTGCTGACTTAACTGTTGGAATTAATGCTGCGGGCTCACTTCTTGTCTACCTAAAAGAGACTCAAAAGACAGAGCTTTCACACATTACTAATCTAGTTCCTTATACTACAGGAAAATATATGCTTATCGATTCTTCATCAAGAAGAAACCTTGAATTGGTTGAGACCATGAGAGAGAAGCAAAAGAAGGGTTCTCTTCTTTGGGTACTTGATAAGACTAAGACTGCAATGGGTGCTAGATCCCTTCGACTTTTAATTGAGCAGCCTCTTATTAATAAAGAAGAAATTATTAGAAGACAGGATGCTATTGAGGAACTTAATAATCATGCTATTGATAGGGAAGAGTTAAGAGAATATCTAAATCCTATCTATGATTTAGAGCGAATCATGACTAAGATTAGTTGTCACTCAGCTAATCCTAGGGACTTAATTGCTTTTAAGAATTCTTTGGAAATGTTACCTCATATCAAGAGAATTATTGGAAGCTTTCAGTCTGATTTATTCAAAGAATATTTTAATGAATTAGATGATTTGTCCGATTTATACAATTTAATTTCAGCAGCTATTATTGATGATCCACCAATTGCTATGCGTGATGGCGGACTTATTAAGGATGGCTATTCTGCGGAAGTGGATGAGCTTAAAAATGCGAAGATTAACGGTAAGGATATGCTTGCAGCTATAGAAGAGCGTGAACGTGAGGCAACAGGCATTAAGAACTTACGTATTAAATACAATAAGGTTTTTGGTTACTATTTAGAGGTTACTAATTCCTTTAAGTCACTAGTACCAGATAACTGGGTTAGAAAGCAGACTTTAACTAATGCCGAGCGTTATACAATGGATGAGTTAAAGAAGCTTGAAGATATGATTCTTGGAGCTGAAGATAAGCTATATTCTCTAGAATATGACTTATTTGTTGAGGTTAGAGATAAGATTGCAGGAGAGGTTTTACGTATTCAAAAGACTGCAAGAGCAGTGGCAATGATTGATGTATTTGCTTCTCTTTCAGTGGTTGCTGTAAATAATAACTTTACAAGACCTAGAATTAATGAAAAGGGAATCATTGATATTAAGGATGGTAGACATCCAGTGGTTGAGAAGATGATTTCAGGAGATATGTTTGTTTCAAATGATACATATCTTGATAATAATGCCAACAGAGTGGCAATTATAACAGGTCCTAATATGGCTGGTAAGTCTACATATATGAGACAGACAGCTCTTATTTGCTTACTTGCACAAACTGGTTCTTTTGTTCCTGCAAGTTCTGCTAACATTTGCCTAGTAGATAGAATCTTTACAAGAGTTGGTGCATCAGATGATTTGGCCAGTGGACAGTCTACCTTTATGGTTGAGATGACCGAGGTTGCCAACATTTTACGAAATGCTACTAAGAACAGTCTTATTATTCTAGATGAGATTGGCCGTGGTACTTCTACCTTTGATGGACTAAGTATTGCCTGGGCTGTAGTTGAGCACATCGCTAATACTAAGATTCTTGGTGCTAAGACACTTTTTGCTACTCATTATCATGAGCTTACTGAACTTGAAGGGTCTCTAGCGGGCGTTAAGAATCTTTGCATTGCCGTTAAGGAAAAGGGCGATGATATCGTATTCCTTAGAAAGATTGTAAAGGGCGGCGCAGATAAGAGTTATGGTATTCAGGTGGCAAGACTTGCAGGCGTTCCTGAATCCGTTCTTGATAGAGCTAAGGAATTAGTGCTTGAGCTTAGTAATGCTGACATTTCCATGAAGGCAAAGGACATTGCTCAGTATTCAAAGCAGAGCTCAAAGATTGGAGAAGAGTATAAGAGCGTGTCTGACCTTGATGTAAGACAGATGACACTATTTGATGCGGCTCCAGATAATGACATTTTAGATGATTTAAGAAATCTTGATATAACTAATATGACACCTATTGATGCCCTTAATGAGCTCTACAAGCTACAGGGCAAGTTAAAGAATAGATGGTAGAATTGTTGAATAAAAGAGACATAAATTAAGGCTAAAGTTGGGAGGGATGATATGCCTATTAAGATGCTAGATCAGGCTACAATTAACAAGATTGCAGCTGGTGAAGTAGTTGATAGACCTCAGTCTATTGTTAAGGAGCTTGTGGAAAATGCTATCGATGCCGGAGCAAGTGCAATTACAGTAGAGATTAAAGAAGGCGGAATTAGTTTTATAAGAGTAACTGATAATGGTAGTGGTATTAACGGAGACGAGATTCCAACTGCCTTTCTTAGACATGCCACTAGTAAGATAAAGTCTATTGAAGATTTAATTAGCGTATCTTCTCTTGGCTTTAGAGGTGAGGCTCTTGCAAGTATTGCAGCGGTTGCCCAAGTGGAACTAATTACAAAGACTAAGGATAAGTTAAATGGTTATCGTTATGTAATTGAAGGCGGTAAGGAGAAGAGTCTAGAGGAGGTTGGCGCCCCTGATGGTACAACTATTGTTGTAAGAAATTTATTCTACAATACTCCAGTTCGTCGTAAATTTTTAAAATCTGCCAACACAGAAGGGGGCTATATTAACTCTCTTATGCAGTACCTAGCCCTTTCACATCCAGATGTTTCTTTTAGATTTATTGCTAATAATAACAATAAATTGCACACTTCTGGTAACACTAATTTAAAGGACATTATTTATAGTGTTTATGGCAGGGAGATTACTGCAAACCTTTATGAAATTAATGCAAAGACTATGGATATTTCCATGAAGGGTTTTATATGTAAGCCTTTTATTTGTAGAGGTAATAGAAGCTACGAGAATTATTACATCAACGGCCGTTACATTAAAAGTAACATTATTAATAAGGCCATTGAGGATGCTTATAAGGGCTTTGTAATGCCAAAGAATTATCCATTTACAGCGATACATTTTACAATTAATTCTGAAATTATTGATGTAAATGTGCATCCTTCAAAGATGGAGCTTCGCTTTGCAAACAATGATTATGTCTATAATTTTGTATATGCAAGCGTGCTTTCTTGCTTAAAGGATCAGGAGCTTGCAGCAAATGTTTCTGTGGGTCCTAATAGTGAGAAGGAAGAAAGGACTGTGGCACAGCCAAGTCTTACAGCACAAGCAACAAATCCTACTGATAGAAGACCTGAGCCTGCTAGTCTAAATCAGCATGATAAGAAGGATACTGAAGTTAAATTTGGTATGGCAAGCTATAATGGACTTAGTTCACAAAATTCAGCTCCTAAATATCAAGAGAGAAGAATCGATAAGGTATCTGCTGCAGAGATTGAAAATCAGGTTAAGCCAAACATTAATAAGGAAAGACTTCCTGAGCCTTTTGAAATCAAGCGTTCTAATGAAATGATTAAAGAGGACTTAAAGGAGTATGAGGCTGTTAATGATAAGCTAAAGACTTCAGAGCAGATGTCCATTTTTGATGATAAATTATTAGCCCAGACTAATAAGCCAAAGTATAGGATTATTGGCCAGCTCTTTGAGACTTACTGGTTATTTGAGCTAGGAGATAAGTTTTATATGATGGATCAGCACGCAGCTCACGAGAAGGTGCTATATGAGCGTTTTATGAAACATTTGCATGAAAAGGAAATGTCTTCACAGATGATTATGCCTCCGGTTATTCTTACTCTTAACATGAGAGAAGAGGAGTTATTAAAAGAAAATATGAAGCGCTTTAAGGATTTGGGCTATGAAATTGAGGAGTTTGGTGGCAATGAATATAAGCTTACAGGAATTCCTGCAGGCCTTCCAACTCTTGATTATAAGGCGCTTTTTATAGAAATTTTGGATAACTTAACTGAGGATTATAAGTCTGGTGAGGCAGAAATTTTTACGGATAGAGTGGCGACCATGTCTTGTAAGGCGGCAGTTAAGGGTAATAATAAGTTGTCTATTAATGAGGTTGAGGAGCTTATGCAAGAGCTTATGACTCTTGATAATCCTTACAATTGTCCTCATGGCAGACCAACTTTGATTATTATGACTAAGTATGATATTGAAAGAAAGTTTAAGAGAATAGTAGGTTAATAAATTTATGGAAAATAAAGACAAACAACCTTTAATAATTATATCTGGACCAACAGCGGTTGGTAAAACTTCTAGTTCTATAAAGCTTGCAAAGGCCATTAACGGTTCTATTATTAGTGCTGATTCCATGCAGGTTTATAAGGGCATGGATATTGGTACTGCAAAGATTACAAAGGAAGAGATGGAGGGAGTTAAGCACTACTTAATTGACTGTCTTGATCCTAAGGATGAGTTTAATGTTATGGTTTTTAAGGAAATGGCTCTAAAGGCGATTGAAGAAATCAGACATGAAGGAAAGATTCCTATTGTAGTTGGTGGTACTGGCTTTTATGTGCAGGCTCTTTTATATGACGTGGAATTTACTAAGACGGAGGATGATAATAGTGAGTATAGAAATTCTTTATATGAATATGCTGATAAATTTGGTAATGAGGCTCTTCATGATAGGTTAAAAGAGGTGGATCCAGATTCTGCGGCGACTATACATGCTAATAATGTAAAGAGAGTTGCTAGGGCTTTGGAATATTTTCATCAGACAGGGGAGCTTTTCTCTAAGCATAATGAGACTCAAAAGCAGAGATCTTCTCCTTTTAATTATGTTTATTTCGTATTAAATGATGATAGAGATGCTCTTTATGAAAGAATTGACAAAAGAGTGGACAAGATGTTTTTAGATGGCCTTGTTGGTGAAGTTGAAAAATTAGCTAAAATGGGGTACACTAAAGACCTTGTGTCTATGCAGGGCATAGGTTACAAAGAGATTCTTGACTATTTAGATGGCAAGTATTCTTTGGAGGAAGCTAAGGAAATAATTAAGCGTGATACAAGAAGATTTGCAAAGAGACAGCTTACTTGGTTTAGACGAGAGAAGGACTGTCTTTGGCTAGATATTGGAAAGCTTGATTACGACTTTAGTAGAATAATTGATTTTATGATGCTTGAAATTAAGAATAGAGAATTAATTTAAAGGCATTAGTTGGAGGAATATCGTGAAATTAGCATATTGTAATGAATTTAACATCGACCCAAAGGTCTATGACTTTTGCGAAAGTGTAGAAAAATGTTTAAAGGCTAGATTTGAGAAAATCGATAAGGTCGCAGAATTTAACCAGTTAAAGGTTATTAGTGCTATGCAAAAGGCAAAGGTTTCAGAGGCACATTTATCTGGAACAACAGGTTATGGCTATAATGACTTAGGTAGAGATACATTAGAGGAGATTTATGCTGACATTTTCAAAGCAGAAGATGCTCTTGTAAGACCACAGATTACTTGCGGTACACATGCCTTAAATGTAGCACTTGCTTCCCAGCTTCGTCCAGGAGATGAGCTTTTATCACCTGTTGGAAAGCCTTATGATACTATGGATGAAATCATTGGTATTAGAGAATCTAAGGGAAGTCTTGCTGAATACGGCATTAGCTATAGACAGGTGGATCTACTCGAGGATGGTAGTTTTGATTTTGATGGAATTAAGGCCGCAATTAATGAAAAGACTAAGTTAGTTACAATTCAGCGTTCAAAGGGCTATGCTACAAGACCTACATTATCTGTTGAGCAAATCGGCGAGCTTATTAGCTTTATTAAGTCTATTAAGCCAGAGCTTATTTGTATGGTAGATAACTGTTATGGTGAATTTGTAGAAGAGATTGAGCCAACTGAGGTTGGAGCTGATATGTGCGTTGGTTCTTTAATTAAGAACCCAGGTGGCGGACTTGCTCCTTGTGGCGGTTATATCGTTGGTAAGAAGGAATGCATCGAGCAGGCAGCTTACAGATTAACTAGTCCGGGTCTTGGTAAGGAAGTTGGTGCTTCCCTTACTCTTAATCAAAGCTTCTATCAGGGCTTATTCCTTGCTCCAACAGTAGTAGCAGGCGCTCTTAAAGGTGCGATTTTTGCTGCAAATGTTTACGAGAAGGCAGGCTTTAAGTGTAGACCGACAGCAAGCGAAGATAGATACGATATTATTCAGAATGTAGAGCTTGGTTCTAAGGAAGGCTTACTTGCTTTCTGTAAGGGTATTCAGATGGCTGCTCCAGTAGATAGCTTCTTAACACCAGAGCCATGGGCAATGCCAGGTTATGATTCAGATGTTATTATGGCTGCCGGCGCTTTCGTTCAGGGTTCATCTATTGAACTTAGTGCAGATGGCCCATTAAAGGAACCATACCTTGTATTTTTCCAGGGTGGCTTAACATGGTATCATGCTAAACTTGGTATTATGATGAGTGCTAATGAGATGTTTAAGGCTGGTCTTTTTAACATTTAAATAAGTTTTAAATTAGTATTGTGCTTGAAAATCCCCCTATTTATGCTAAAATAGTTCTGTGCTATAATTTTAAGTGATTTTGTAATCAAGAAAATTATTCTAAAGAGGGGGATATAATGGCTAAGTATAAAAATGGCTGGTTATTGTTACTGTTTATTATTATTGGGATAGTACTTGGCGGTTTGGTAGCTGAAGCTGCAAAAGGGGTTTCTGGAATTTCTTGGCTAAGCTACGGACAAACAATTGGAACAGTAGATGGAAATTTAACTACTATTGATTTAGGGGTTATAATTTTTACTATTGCTCTTCAGATTAAACTGACAGTTGCAAGTATTATTGGCATTATTCTTGCAATTATTGTTTTTAAGGTTATTTAAGACGGGGTATTCTGTAATTTAATTACATGAATAGTATGTTTAACAACGGGGGCATTGACATTGAATTGATGCCTTATGAGAAGGCTTTAAGATATGGAATAGAGACTTTAACGGATGTGGAGATTTTAGCAGTGATTTTACGAACGGGAGTTGGTAAGATTAAGGTGCTAGACTTAGCTAAGTTATTATATGAGACAGCGGGAAATAAGGGCTTAGTTGGCCTTGCTTCTCTTGAAATTGATGATTTAGTTAAGATAAAGGGCATTGGTAGAGTTAAGGCTATTCAGATTAAATCTATAATAGAGCTTTCAAAGAGACTAGCTAAGTTAAAGGCCAATGAGAAGTTAGATTTTTCTAGGTCTGAGACGGTGGCTAAGTTTTATATGCAGGATTTAAGACATTTACAGCAGGAGCATCTAATTCTTGTTTTATTAGATAGTAAGTGCTGTTTAATTAAAGATATGGTCTTGACAGTTGGCACGGTTAATAGTTCCTTAATAGATACGAGAGACATTTTCATTAAGGCACTTAAAAGCGGGGCTGTACAGATTATGTTAATCCATAATCATCCAAGTGGAGATCCTACACCTAGCAAGGCAGACATTAATGTGACTAAAGAGATTTATGAGGCTGGTAAAATTCTTGGAGTTAATTTAACTGACCATATTGTTATAGGTGACAATACCTATGTTAGTCTCAAGGCTATTGGGATTTTTTAATTAAAGGAAAGGGTTTTATAACCTAAAGGAAAGGAATACGACATGTCTAACGTATACGGAATTGATATTGGAACAAGTAATTTTAAAATGTGCACTAAGGATAACGAGATTCTTAATGAGAAGAACATTATTGCCATCGTTAATAAGAACGAATTATTAGCTTTTGGTGATGAAGCATACGAGATGTATGAGAAGACACCTGAGAATATTGAGGTTTCTTTCCCAGTTAAGTTTGGCGTAATCGCTGACATCGAGAATATGCAGACACTTCTTTATAGTTTCTATGAGAAGATTAATAAGGAAAAGAAAACTGGTAATACAGAATTTTATATAGCAGTACCAACTGATGTTACAGAAGTTGAGAAGAGAGCTTTCTATGAATTAGTAGTAGAGTCTAAGGTTAAGGCTAAGAACGTATTCGTAGTGGACAAGCCAGTAGCTGATGCAATCGGTGCAGGTATTGACGTTACAAAGTCAAAGGGTGTTATGGTTGTTAACATCGGTGCTGAGACAACAGAAATTTCAGTATTATCTCTTGGTGGTATTGTAATTTCTAAGTCAGTTAAGATTGGTGGTAATAAGCTTGATGAGTGCATTATTTCTGCAGTAAGAAAGGCTTATAACTTAGTAATTGGTTCTAAGACTGCTGAAGGTTTAAAGAAGGAACTTGGTAGTGCGGTTAAGACAGAGGAGAAGTTTGCTCCTGGCTTTGGTCGTAACATTTTATCAGGTCTTCCAGTAAGCGTTCAGATTTCTTCAGATGTTATCTATGATGCTATTGTTGATCCGCTTCATTCAATTATGGATTCAATAAAAGTTATCTTAGAGAGAACTCCACCAGAACTTGCTGCTGATATTATTAAGGATGGCGTATACTTCACAGGTGGTACATCTATGATTAATAATTTAGAGAATTTCATTAAGAGCGAGACAAATCTTAATGTTACAATAGTAGAAAATCCTTCAGAATCTGTTGTAAGAGGTCTTATGGGAGTTGTAACAAATCCTGATTTTGCTAAGATTCCTTATACTCCTCAGGATAGAACTTTTGAGTAAATATAAGAAACGAGGTAATAAGGTATATGAGAAAGAAATTTGAATCTTTTCTTACATCTAAATATATTCTTATTGGCTTAACTGTTATTTGTTTATTCTTTATTGGAACTTCCTTTTTTACGGATTCCCTAACAAAGCCTTTACAGACTGCAGTTTCTTATGTTGTCGTTCCTTTACAAAAGGGTATGAACAATTTAGGACTTTGGGTTTCTGATAAGCTTGATAACCTACAGGAAATTTCTGATGTTTTGGCAAAGAATGAAGAATTACAAAGTCAAGTTGATGCATTGACAGAAGAGAACAATTTACTTAAGCAAGAGACATATGAATTAGACAGACTAAGAGAACTTTATGAACTTGATAATCAGTATTCTCAATATTCAAAAGTAGGTGCTAATGTTATTGGTATTTCATCAGATAACTGGTATTCTTCACTTACTATAGATAAGGGATCAGATGATGGAATTCAAGTAGATATGAACGTAGTTGCTAGCGGTGGTTTAGTTGGAATTGTAACTGAGGTGGGATCTAATTACGCTATTGTAAAGACTATTGTTGAAGATAATAGTTATGTAAGTGGCATGATTATTGATACTAACGAAACTTGTATAGTTCAGGGTGATGTGGAACTTATGGATTCTGGCATGGTACATCTTGGATATTTTGCAAGTGATGTTACAGTTAATGATGGCGATAAGATCGTTACATCAAACGTTAGCGATAAATATTTGCAAGGTATATTAATTGGATATGCAACAAATGTAACAGCTGACTCAAATAACCTAACTCAGTCAGGTTATTTAATACCTGCAGTTGATTTTAATAACTTACAGGAAGTTTTAGTTATTACTGATTTAAAAACAACTACGGATTAATTTGTACTTTAAAAGGGGGAAGGCTTTTATAGTCTTTCCCTATTTTGCATGAGGTGGACATATGAAAAGAAAAGTTTGTGAACTTGTATTAATAGTTATTTTTTATTTATTACAAGTGTCAGTTGGTAGAGTAATCGCAGTTGCAAATATAGTACCGAATTTTCTTATTATTTTACCAATCATTTTTGGTTTCTTAAAGGGAAGAAACGAAGGTATGTTTGTTGGATTCTTTGCTGGAGTTATGTACGATTTATATTTCTCTAGCTTATTTGGATTTACTGCTTTGTGCTTTGTTTATATTGGTTATTATGCAGGATTTTTCTATGAGAAATATGAAAAATACGAAATCCTAATCCCAATGGCTATGGTCTTGGTTTTTGATTTTGTCTATGAATTTTTATGTTATATAGGTAACTTCTTGTTACATAATAGATTAAATGCAGGATTTTTTATTTCGCGAATTATAATACCAGAAGTGGTTTATACTTGCCTTTGTACTTTAATTTTGTATAAATTATTAGCTTATATAAATGACAAACTAGACACTGTTAAAACAAAGAAAAGGGGCGTGAATTTCGATGAAGGAAGTATTTGATTATATTTTAAGTATTATTAAATCAAGAATCTTTCCTGTAGTTTTAATCTTTATTATTTTAATTTGTGTTCTTGTAAACAGATTGTTTAGTTTACAGATTATGAATGGATCAAGTTATGCTACTAATCTTAATAGTTCCATTCAAAAGAAGATGAGTGTAACTGCAACTAGAGGTAGAATTTTTGATAAGAATGGTGTATTGCTTGCTTATAATGATTTAGCGTACGCTGTAACAATTAGTGATAGCGGTACATATTCTAGTAATGATGTTAAAAATGCTACAATTAATGAAAGTATAGATAAGACTTTAAATATTATTGAAGAGAATGGTGATACATATTCTAACGATTTTCCAATCATTTATGAAAATGGCACATACTCTTATAATATTGAGTCAACTACACTTTTAAGATTTATTAGAGATAGCTACGGTGTTAGTAGTATTGCAGAATTAACTGATGAACAAAAGGATGTTTCAGCAGAGGAATTATTTAATTATTATCTTGATAAATACGCTGTTTCTCTTGATGACTACTCAGTTGAGCATGCTTTAATGATTGTAAATTTAAGACGTTATATGTCAGCTAATTCATATAACAGATACTTATCTTTTACAATCGCTAATGAAGTTTCAGATGCTACAATGGCAGCTATTTTAGAGAATTCTGGAGATTTAGTAGGTGTTCAGGTAGAAGAGAAGTATATTAGAAGATACACTTATGGAAAATATATGTCACAGATTCTTGGCTACACAGGTACGGTTTCTTCTTCAGAGCTTGAAGAGCTTGGAGATTCTTATGAAAGTAATGATGTAGTTGGTAAGTCTGGTATTGAGTCTTCTATGGAAAGCGTTTTAGCTGGTACTAAGGGCTCTCAGACAGTTTATGTTGATACTGTTGGCCGAATTACTGAAGTGATTTCAGAGGAAGAGGCAACAGCTGGTTACGATGTATATTTGACTATTGATGTAAATCTTCAAAAGACTATCTATGATGATATTGAAGATGAGCTTGTAACAATTCTTGCAAGTCACCTTACATCTGGCTCTACAAAATATACTTATGACTCTGACGGTGATGTAGATGATATTTATATTACAGCCCAAGAGGTTTATTATGCATTTATTGATAACAATTTGTTGTCTTTAAGCCAGATAGCAAGTTCAGATAGTTCGGTAGCTCAAAGCGTTTATCAGTCTTTCTTAGCTAAGAAGAGTGAAGTTCTTGACTGGGTTAAGGAGGAATTGGTTTCTGGTAATACAGGCTATAGTTCTTTGACTTCTGAACAGCAGGTTTACATTTGGTACATTTACACCTTACTTAAAACTGAAGGTATTTTTGATACTTCAAATGTAGACACATCAGATGAGACTTATGCAAACTGGACAGGTACGGATAGTACTGTAAGTTTACAGACACTCCTTACATATGGTATTTCTCAAAACTGGATTGATATGTCATCTCTTACAGATGAGCAGTATACTTCTTTACAGGAGTCCTACGATGTTTTAGTCGACTATATCATTTCTGCACTTGATACAGATTCTTCATTTTTTAAGAAAATCTACAAATACCTTATAGAGGATGGCTCGGTTTCAGGTTCACAGCTCTGCATTCTTTTATATGAGCAGGGTTATCTTGATCCTAATGCTGAGAATTCAAAGTACACAGAGCTTGTAAACGGTAGCATGGGTGCTTATGAATTTATAAATTATGTAATCACTAATAAGATTATTACACCGGGTGAGTTAGCGCTTGAGCCTTGTTCTGGTTCAGCAGTAGTAACAGATCCAAACTCTGGTGATATCCTAGCTTTGGTTTCTTATCCAAGTTATGATAACAACAAGTTATCTGGTTCTATTGATGCGACTTACTATAGTCAGTTGGTTTCAGATAATGCTAGTCCGCTTCTTAATAGAGCGACTCAGTCATTTATTGCGCCAGGTTCAACATATAAGCCTTGTTCAGCAATTGCTGGTTTAAGTACTGGTATTATTTCTACATCAACAGGCTTTTATTGTTCTGGTTCTTTTGATTTGGTTACTCCATCTCCTAAGTGTTGGAAAACTTCAGGACATGGTACTGAAACAGTAACAACTGCCATTAGAGATTCATGTAACGTTTATTTTTATAATGTTGGTTATCAGTTGGCTATGAAAAATGGATCTTACAACAGTACCTATGGCACAAGCATTTTACAAAACTACTCAGATATGCTAGGTCTTTCAACAACGGTGGGTGTTGAGATTGAAGAGGGTACACCACAGGCTTCAACAACTAATGCTATTGCATCTGCAATTGGACAGGGTACTCACAAGTATTCAACTCTAAATCTTGCTCGTTATGTAACAACTCTTGCAACATCTGGTACTGTTTATAATTTAACTTTAATTGATAAGATTACAGATTCTGATGGAAATGTAATCGAGGACAATTCAGCAGAGGTTAACAACCAGGTTGAGCTTGATTCAAGTATTTGGGATGCAGTTCATACTGGTATGCAGCTTGCCGGTTCTACTTATTCAGCAGTTAATGCACTTAACTTAAAGATTGCTGCAAAAACTGGTACAGCGCAGGAAAAAACAACTTCTCCTGACCACGCTCAGATGATAAGTTACGCACCTTATGATAATCCTGAGGTTTGCGTGGCAGTTACAATTCAAAATGGTTATACTTCATCTAATGCCATTGCGTTATCGGCTGAGATTTATAAGTGTTACTATGGAGTGGAGTAAACATACGAAGTATAAAATATATAAAACTTTAAAAGATTATAAATTAGCTGGGAGACTGGCTAATTTATAATTTTTTTTCTTAATTATTTTAAAAATCTATGGTTATTTAATGGTTTTTAGAATATAATATTTAATTGTGGGGATTTATTGATAACAGTTATTTTGCTTTTATTTGGCGCATTTGTTATCGTTTTGATCTAATATGATTTATGAGGTGAGACATTGGATAATTCAGTAATTATTAAAGGTGGAAAGAAGGGCATCACTGTAGTTTTAGATAAGGACTGCGCATTTTTAGAATTAAAAAAGAAGCTTGAGGAGAAGTTTGAAGCTTCTGCTAAGTTCTTTAATGATGCTAATTTAGCTTTAACATTTGAAGGTAGAAACCTTAGTTCAAGAGAGGAAAACGAACTTATTGAAGTTATTAACAAGGTTTCTGATTTAAACATTCTTTGTGTCATCAACAATAACCAAACAAGAGTTATGGAAGATAAAATTGATGAAATCGTGGAATCACAGATTGCATCAAGACTTAATTCTATTGATAAGCCTTGTCATTTCTATAAGGGAACACTTCGTTCCGGACAGGTTTTTGAGACAGAAGGCAGTGCCGTCATTTTAGGGGATGTTAATCCAGGCGGTAAGGTTATTGCAGGTGACAATGTTGTTATTCTTGGTAGTTTAAAGGGTTATATTACAGCTGGTTGTAATGATAATTCTAATGCTTTTGTATATGCGCTTGAAATGAAGCCTATGCAGATTCAGATTGGTGATATTATTGCTAGAAGTCAGGATTCTGAACCTAGTCCTAAGAGAAGATTCAGAAAAGATGAGGCAACAATAGAGCCAAAGATTGCTTATGTTTATGATAATAACATTTATATTGAGGACTTTTCCCAGGACGTTTTAGCTGATATTAATCTTTAAAAAAATAGATAAAATGCTTGAAAAATAGCGGATTTTCATACATAATTATATATGTTAAGTTTGTGGTTAATTGAACATTTTAGCTTTTTAGAGGGGCGTGTGAAAAGTTACACAGATTAATTTTTAATAATTTTCTAGGGAGGAAATAATAAAATGAGCGAAGTTATCGTTGTTACATCAGGTAAGGGTGGAGTAGGTAAAACTACTACAACTGCTAATGTAGGTACAGGCCTTGCAAAGTTAGGCAAGAAAGTTGTTATGATTGATACAGATACAGGACTTAGAAATCTTGACGTTGTATTAGGTTTGGAGAATAGAATTGTTTATAATTTAGTAGATGTTGCTGAAGGTAGCGTATCCGCAAGAAAGGCTATGATTAGTGATAAGAGATGTCCTAATCTTTACCTTTTACCAACAGCACAGACAAGAGATAAGGATGCTGTAACACCTGAACAGATGCTTAAGGTGTTAGATGAGATTAAGAAGGATCCAGAGAATTTCGATTATATTATTCTTGATTGTCCTGCTGGTATTGAACAGGGCTTTAAGAATGCTATTGTTGGTGCAGATAGAGCATTAGTTGTAACTACACCAGAGATTTCAGCTATTCGTGATGCTGATAGAATCGTTGGTTTATTAGATGCTAATGGATTAAGAGATAAGGAAGACTTAATCGTTAACAGAATCAGAGTTGACATGGTTAAAAGTGGAGATATGATGTCAATTGATGATGTAAATGATATTTTACACCTTAATTTAATTGGTGCAGTTCCAGATGATGAGAACATTGTTGTTGCTACTAACAAGGGACAGCCACTTGTAGGTGATGAATCATTACCAGGTCAGGCTTATCTTAATATCTGTAAGAGAATTTTAGGTGAGCAGGTTCCTTTCCTTGACCTTACTAAGCAAAGTGGTTTCTTTAAGAAGTTGGTTTCAGCATTCAAGAAGTAATTACTTTAAAAAATAATAGTGGGAGGGAATATTATGAGTTTATTAGATTTATTTAAGAAAAAAGGATCTTCTGAAGTCGCTAAGGATAGATTACAGTTTTTATTAGTTTCTGATAGAACTAACTGTTCTCCAGAGACAATGGAAAAAATCAAAAACGAAATTATTGCAGTTATATCTAAATATATGGATATTGATACAGATGGTTTGGATATTCAGATTACTTCAACACCACTTGAGGGCGATGCTGGTAATGTTCCAACTTTATTTGCCAATATTCCAATTAAGGATATGAGAGGCGGCTCAAGAGAAGTTAAATAAGAGGTATATTTATGATTTTTAAAAAATATCAACTTCGATCTTATAATTTCAGACTTGTAGCTTTAATTATAATAACATGCGTTTACGCTATATTAATTGTTAATAGTGCGAATTCGGCATATACATTAAGACAGGGCGCTGGTATGCTTCTGTCTTTTGTTATGATGATAGTAATATCATTTATTGATTACAATTGGATATTAAAATATTATTGGCTTTGGTATGCTATATCAACAATCCTTTTACTTGCTGTAAAGCTTGTTGGTTCAAGCGCTAAGGGTGCGCAAAGATGGATTTCTTTTGGTGGATTTTCAGTGCAGCCTTCAGAGTTTACAAAGTTGATATTAATTTTAGTGCTTTCAAAGATGATTTCTATGTATAAGGATAGACTTAATACATTTAAATTCTTAGGAGTTTTAGCAGTTACAGTAGGTTTCCAGCTCTTACTTATTTTGGCTCAGCCTGACCTTTCTACAACACTTCTTACCTTTGTAATTTGTGTTGTTATCATTTACTGTGCGGGTCTTGAGTATAAGATGATTGGTAAGATTTTAATGGTTGTAATCCCAGTAATTGTGGTTTTACTTGCCTATGTTATTCTTGATGAGAATCAGGTAATTTTAAAGAAATATCAAAGAAATCGTATTATGACTTACATCGATAGTAATTATTCAACAGACGATGATGACGAGGACGATGGCTCTGATGATGACACATATCAGCAGTATTATGCTGTTCAGGCTATTGGATCAGGTCAGCTAACGGGTAAGGGCTTAAATAATGATGATTCTTCTTCTTTAAAAAATGCAGGCTATATCGCCGAGGCACAAAATGACTTTATTTTTGCTGTTATCGGTGAGGAACTTGGATTTGTAGGTTCGGTATTTACTATATTCTTAATTTTTGCCATAGTGGCAGAGTGCCTAATAACGGCTGTGAAAGCGCAAAATTTCGCCGGGCGACTGATTTGCTGCGGTGTAGCTGCCTATATAGGTTTCCAGTCCTTTTTTAATATAGGTGTTGTTACTTGGATTTTGCCTAATACAGGTATTCCACTTCCTTTCTTTAGTTGTGGTATTACATCGCTTATTACGGTATTTACATCAATGGGTATAGTACTTAATGTTGGCTTACATACTAAGGTAGAAAGAGACGAGGATTTATTTGCCCCAGACTTTAAAGGTTAATATTAATTGAACGCAGTGTAAGCAATCCCCCGCTTCAAAAGCGTAAGCTTTAAGCGGGGGTATAAAGCTTACTAGTGTCAGAAGGGGTTAAAGCCCCTTCTGACAGGTGGCACAAAGTGCCACTGCGTTCATGAGGAAGTAGCGAAGCGGATTCCGAATGTCCGCTTTACCATCAATAATTTTTTAATTACAAATTAATGTATAATTTTAAATTTAGGGATGAAATATCTTTAAAAAATTGGTATAATGTATATAAAATAAAAAGTCATGAGGTAGTAGTATGAATATTGGATTAATAGCACACAATTCCAAGAAAAAGTTAATGCAGAATTTTTGTATTGCATATAAGGGAATCTTAAATAAGAATCAGTTATTTGCGACAGGTACAACGGGAAGATTAATAGAAGAAGCTACTAACCTTTCGGTTCATAAATTTTTAGCTGGACACTTAGGTGGTGATCAGCAGCTATGTTCTCAGATAGAACATAATCAGTTGGACTTAGTTATTTTCTTAAGAGAAGTAGAAGGTCCTTTAATGCATGAACCAGATCCTAATAATATATGCGAATTGTGCGATATGTATAACATTCCTTTAGCAACTAATCTTGCAACAGCAGAGTTGCTTATTAAGTCACTTGAACGAGGTGATATGGAATGGAGACAGATTTATCAATAAGAGAATATTAAAATTAAAGGCTTGCTAGGAAACTAGCAAGCCTTTTTATTTGTTTAGTTCATGAGTTTATGTATATGTTTAGTTATAGCAACTATTTAGCATTACTAAATAGTTGCTTTTATTATAGATCATTGTATTGGCTATATTAGCTTTATAATCTTATTTTTCTTTACGTAATCTTACCATATTCCTTGCAGCACGTTTATTTTCGTCAATAAGGTCTGCATAATGCTTACGTGTAGTATTTACGTCCTTATGACCTAAAACGTCCGCTACGAGGTAAATATCGCCGCTTTCCTGGTAAAGGTTTGTACCGTAAGTACTTCTAAGTTTATGAGGAGTAATATGCTTTACTGTTGTAACAGTACGAGAGTACTTCTTTACAAGCAGCTCCACAGAACGGACGCAAAGGCGACTGTTCTTACTTGAGATAAACAGTGCATTTTCATGGCCCTCCTTAGGAGTTAATTGCTTTCTTTCCTCCATATAATCAAGGAGAGCTTCTCTAGCCTCATCACCAAAGTAAACAAAGCTTTCAGCGCCACCTTTTCGGTAAATGTGGATTCTGTCATTGTCAAAATCTACATCGTCTATATCTAAGCCAACACACTCAGATACACGGATTCCCGTGCCAAGCATGAGAGTAAGAAGAGCTAAATCTCTTGTCTTTAGCTTTTCATGTTTAGCAAGCTGGTTCTTAGTTAATTTATTACCTGATTCCACGTTATCAAGGAATTCTGCAACCTCGTTTGGCTCCATTCGAACAATTGGTTTGTCGTGGATTACAGGCATGTCTACTTTAAGGCTTGGATTAGTCTTAATAAACTCATATCGGAAGTAGTAGTTGTAGAAGCGGCGTAGGGCGCAGAGCTTTCTCTTAGCTGAGGAAGCTGAGTTTGAAACATCCTTGCCGTGTCTATTGTAGGATTTAATATATCTAAGGTAATTAGAAATGTCCTGACCAGTTATCTTATCAAGATCTTCAACCCTAAAATCCTTTATATCATAATTTGCAAATTTCTTTGTATCGTCAATTAAATATTCAAAGAAGCCTTTAATATCAAGAGCATATGCAATCTTAGTTCTTGCCTGCTTATTAAATTCTAAGCTATCAAAATACTCAACACAAAAGTCTGGCATCTCATCTAAAAGACCCTTTAATTGCTTTGCATATTTATTATTCATTTGCTCAACGTAATTCTTATTAGTAGCCATAAAAACCTCCTTTAAATCTAATTAGAATCTGTATAAAATTAGCTGTTAGATTAATACTTCAGGCTTAAATACAGAAAAGAGCACTAGTTATCTTCATAGTTATCTATTCGCTAAAGTCCAGTTTAACGAAGTTAACCCCTTAAAATAATTATATCAAAGCTCAGTTCTTATTGCAAGTAAAATAAAAGAAAAAGCTGATAAAATCTAGATTCCAGGATAATTCATATCCTGATCTTCATTTACCAGCTAATCTTTCTTTTATATTTATTTCGTAATTTAAATCTGTAATCACTTCATCAGTAATTAGTTTATTTATAATTACTTTGCAACAATCTTACCTTGATATAATTTCTTTGCTATAAAGTTTATGTTAAAGGCCTTCTGATACTTTTTAATTTTAGAGACTTCATTCTCTGTAATTATAGATATGCATGTGCCCTTATTGCCATTACGGCCACATCTTCCAGCTCTATGGATGTATTCTTCATTCTCCTCTGGTAGATTAACATTAATAACTGTATCTATATTATCAATCTGTAAACCACGTGCTGCAATGTCTGTTGCAATTAAAATGTTGTATTTACCAGTTTTAAAGCCTTCAATTGTGTTCTTCTTTTGAAGTGAATCCTGATTACTTGATAAACAAGCTACATTGTAATTATGATATTGAAGCTTCTGGTAGCTTTCATCTAGATCATACTTTGTATTAATGAAAATAATGCATTTCTCTGGTTTTGCAGCCTTAATGATTTTTCTCAAATTCTCAATTCTTTCTCTACGATCTGAGAAAAAGTAAAAATGTTTAATAGTTTTAGGTACCTGAGATTCATTGGCTGTATTGGCATTAATATCTAGATAAATTGGGTTAAAGCAAAGTTCCTTAGCTTCATTCTTAGTCTTCTTATTAATGCTTGCAGAAAGTAATAAAACCTGAGTTCTCTTCATTAAAGACTTACGAATATTCTTAATTGTAGTTTCAAAAGTCTTATTAAGAAGTCTATCTGATTCATCAAGTACAAAAGTCTTTACCTCATGAACCTTAATCTTTTTAGAAGAAATAAGTTCTAGCGCTCTAGCTGGTGTAGCAACTAAAATAGCAGGCTTCGTCTTCTTTAAATGCTCAATCTGACGCTTAATATTAGCCTCTCCCACTACAAACTGCGCATTAAGCTTCTCATCATACTCTAAAAGCTCATTAGCAACCTTTGCAATCTGAGAAGCAAGTTCTCCAGTAGGTGCTAAAATTAAGGCCTGTATATTGTTAGATTTAGCGTCTAATCTAGCAATTATAGGTAAAAGATATGCTAAAGTCTTACCTGTAGCTGTATTAGAGCAAATAATCATATCCTTATTGTTGTAAATGTGTTTAAATGACTGTGCCTGGACAGCTGTCATATCAGTAATCTTATTGCTATTTAAATAGCTAACAATATGCTCATTGATTTCTTTAATTTCGTTGAATTTCATACTATAACCTTCTTATAATTTTATCTAGTTTATTATATCAATCCCCTAGGGAAAAGTCCATATAACAAAGGCGTTAAAACTGGCTTAAAGCTAGAATTTAAGCTAATTTCCAATGCATAATCTAATCTAATTATGCATTGGAAATAGTTTGGAAAATAAGTAGAAATTATATATCTTAGAAAGTGAAAAACACTTACTAGGGCTATGTAAAAATTATTCGTTATGGTTACTGCCATAATAATACACAATTAAACTCTCACCAGAATAAATTGTCTCTGAGTTTAGGTTGTTGAGTTCCATAATGTTGTTAATGTAGTTTTTCTTGCTTTCATTGCCATTATTATACTGGTCTTCAAGATTCCATAAAGTATCATTGTTCTTAATTTCAATGCTTGTATAGTACTTAGTTGTCATCTTAGCTTCATTAGTTTCTGAAGCCTTAGCATTGATATTAAAAAATGCTACGATAGTAACAACAGTTATCATAAGAACAGCAAAGGATATTAAAGAAAGCTTAATACCAAAGATAGTTCTTAATCTTCTAGCTCTTCTCTTTCTTCTTTCTATAGTTCTTTTCGATAATGCTGCCTCTCTAGTATTGATATAATTATTAGGTCTAATTTTCTTTAAGTTTCTTCTTGTCATATTCATAAATTTAACCCCCATTTAGATCGATTAAAACGCTTGTTTGGAACAACTGTTCTGTTGTTCTATAATTGGATTATATTATTCGAACAGTCGTTTGTCAATAAAATTCGAACAAAAATTTCGAACATTTTTTCCGAATTTCTGTTTGTAATTTTTATGAACGTGTGATACAATTATTTAAAAGATTAATGAAAACTATTAGATAGGAGGCTTATTATGGCATACGGGAGAATAACTGCTAAGCAGACAGAGATACTTGAGTATATCAAGAGCCAGATACTTAATAAGGGATATCCACCTTCAGTACGTGATATATGTGCTGCGGTTAATTTAAAGTCAACATCATCAGTACATGCTCATTTAGAGACATTAGAGAAGAACGGTTATATTAGACGAGATCCATCTAAATCAAGAACTATTGAGATTATTGATGACAATTTTAATTTAGTTAGACGTGAGGTTGTTAACGTTCCAATTCTTGGACAGGTAGCTGCAGGTCAGCCATTACTTGCTGTTGAGAATGTATCTAATTACTTCCCTATTCCATCTGAATATTTGCCTAACGAAGAGACATTTATGCTCACTGTTAAGGGTGAAAGTATGGTTAATATGGGAATTTATGAAGGGGATCAGATTATTGTTAAGAAGCAAAGCACAGCTGCTAATGGAGAAGTTGTTGTTGCTTTAGTAGATGATTCTGCTACAGTTAAGAGATTTTATAAGGAGTACGGCCATATAAGACTTCAGCCAGAGAATGATTTTATGGATCCAATTATTGTTGATGATTGCGAAATTCTTGGTAAAGTAATTGGCCTTATTAGAATGAATATAGTTTAATGATTATTGATTATTAATTGATTATTCTTTATATTCTTTAGATTGTTTTGTAACTTAAAGGAGACTATTTAGTAATACTAAATAGTCTCCTTTTTATTCATATTAAATTTATCAAGAATTATAAACTAGCAGGATCTAATTCCTTGCCGTCCTTCCAAATTCTCTCAAGATTATAGAAAGCTCTATCCTCTTCTGAGAAAACGTGAACGATAATATCATCAAAATCCATTAAAACCCATGTTGAATTACCATGACCTTCAACTCTTGGGTCCTTGTAGTTAGCTAAATGCATCTGTTCTTCTACATTATCAACTAAAGCCTGAACCTGGTTGATGTTTGTGGCACTACCAATTACAAAGTAATCAGCAATTACAGAAACATTACTTATATCAATGATTTTTACATCGCTAGCCTTCTTATCAGCTAAGGCATTAGCAGCGATTTTAGCCATTTCTTTAGAACTATTTGAACTCATAATTACCTCTCTTTTATTCTCTAATTTAACTCATATAAGTTACTATTAATCTTCCACTCTATTACTAGCATAGAAAGCATAAGCTTTGCTTGTCATTTCATCAATTGTCTTATTCTTGCTTTCAAGATATTCTAGTGTGTCCTTTAAGCAAAAATATACTGCTTCATTAATATCTTCAAAGGCAAGGCCTCTAATTATATCCACATCCCAAGCCTTATTTCTATAAGGTTCAATGTAATCAGCAATAAATACAATCTTTTCTAGTAAAGACATATTAGGCTTTCCTGTAGTATGAAATTCAATGGCAGAGCATATCTCTGGATCTTCTATTCCATATTTAGTTCTAGCATAAAGTGCACCAAGTTTAGAGTGCAATAAATAAGGGCTTTCAAGCTCAGTCTGACTAACACTTAGATTAGCCTCCCTGCACTCTTTTATCTTTAAATCGTCATCTACACATTTTGCGCAATCATGTAATAAGCCTGTGATATAAGCCTTCTCCATGTCAGAGTTATAGCGCATAGCAAGGCAAGCTGCAGTATCTGCAACTCCTATAGAATGTTTAAAACGCATAGGATCCTTTTCAAGTGCTATTTCTACTTTGTTTCTGATTTCTTCGATATAAGCATTATTCATTTATACTCCAATCTAGTCTAAATATACAAGTTGTTATCTTTAATGTAATTTTCAACTTCGCGACCAACCATATCAGTAATTGATTTGTTTTCCTTAACTCTATTTCTGATTTCTGTTGAACTAAAAGGAATAGAATCACATTTTATAAAGTCAATTTTAGCATCGTATTTAGAAACTAATAATTTCTTTTGACGATTAAGCTCTTCCACCTCATATTCATCTCTGTTGGCACATAATAGATGGCAATGTGCGCAAATGTACTGAGGCTTATACCAATCAGTTATGGCAAATAAAGAATCTGCCCCGATAATAAAATAAATCTTATCGTAATCTGAGGCAATTTCTCGTAATGTATCAGCGGTATAAGTATTACCCTTTCTATCGATTTCGATAGTAGATAATTCCATATAATCATAATCCTTAATTGCAAGCTCTACCATATTGCAACGGTGCTTTGCATCCACAATTTCAGATTGATTCTTATAAACTGGTGTGCCGCTAGGCATAACTAAAATCTTATCAAGATTGAACTGCTCATGTGCAGCCTTAATTAATTCTAGATGTCCAAGATGAATTGGATTAAAAGTTCCACCCATTATACCAATAACATTATCAGTTGCCATTATTTTGCCTCTTTTCTTGCCTTTGGAAGCTCAATTTTTTTGTGATCCTTAGATTCCTTGTAAAGAACAATCTTCTTTCCAATAACCTGAACAACTTCAGATCTAGTTCTTTCAGCAACAATAGCTGCAATGGCCTTAGGGTCATCAGCACAGTTTTGAAGAACATGAATCTTAATTAATTCACGCTTTTCAAGGGCTTCAGCAATAGCTGCTGTATTCTCAGGTGTAAGGCTATTCTTACCAAACTGGAAAATAGGATCGATATTCATAGCAAGACCTTTAAGGTAAGCTCTTTGTTTACTTGTCATAATCATTTTAACTAAGATAATCTTAGCTAATCCTCCTAATTTAAATATAGTCTATTAAAAATGTATTAGTTACTTAAGCTCTATAATAATCAAATTGTAGGTAATCGCCGACTCTTACAGTCTCGCCTTCTTCAATACCTAATTCCTCTAACTTATCAATAGCGCCGCTTGTCTTCATAAACTTCTGGAAGAAGTCGAAGCCCTTTTCAGATTCAAGGTTAGTATAACCAAGCATCTTATCAATACGTGGGCCTTCAATGATGTACATATTCTCTTCCTCGTTAAAGTATACTTCAAATGCTTCATTAGGATTATCAAACATTTCTTCTTCAGAGATTTCTCTTTCAAATACAACTGGTTCATCCTTGAAGTTATCAAGTAATTCTCTAACAGCCCAGAGAAGGTCCTTAACACCCTTACCAGTTACTGCAGACATAGGATACACCTTAATACCTGCCGGTTCGAATTCATCCTTTAAAGTCTTGATTGGGTCATTCTCACCATCATCAAAGATAACATCAATCTTATTAGCAGCAATAACCTGTGGACGCTTTAAAAGATCTGGATTGTAGTTCTCTAATTCCTTATTAATTGCCTTAATATCAGCAATAGGATCACGTCCTTCAGTAGATGCAGCATCTACGATGTGAATAATAACCTTAGTTCTTTCAATGTGACGTAAGAACTCATGACCTAAACCAATACCCTCTGAAGCTCCTTCAATAAGTCCAGGAATATCAGCGATTACAAAACCACGACCACCCTCTACATCAACAACACCAAGGTTTGGATTAAGAGTTGTGAAATGGTAATTAGCAATCTTTGGTCTAGCATTAGTTACTCTTGAAAGGAATGTAGACTTACCTACATTAGGGAAACCTACTAAACCTACATCAGCAATACACTTAAGCTCAAGTCTTACCCATAATTCCTGGGCATCCTGACCTGGCTGAGCGTACTGAGGAGCCTGCATTGTAGCAGTTGCGTAATTCATATTACCCTTACCGCCACGACCACCTCTAAGAATAGTCTCACATTGATTATCACCTGACATATCAGCAATTACCTTGCCTGATGCGTCATCATATATTACAGTACCTTCTGGAACCTTGATTACTAAATTCTCTCCGTCCTTTCCAGTACATCTTTTCTTTCCACCTTCTTGACCACTTTCAGCCACGTATTTAGCATTGTGTCTGAAATCACCAAGAGTATTTAAACCCTTGTCAACTTGAAAAATAATGTCTCCACCATGGCCGCCGTTACCACCATCTGGTCCGCCGGCAGGAACGTATAACTCACGTCTAAAAGAAACGTGACCATCGCCACCCTTACCTGATTTGATGAAGATTCTAACTCTGTCAGCAAACATATATAACCTCCACGTGCATTCAATTAATAAGAATGCTTACTGGCTTAAAACCTGATATAAAAATACCACGTTACAAACAATATATCAAATGTATAAAAATCAAATAAAAAGCTCCAAATCCGAAGACTTGGAGCCACTTTATTTACGCTTATAATAATAATATTATTCAGCAACTGGGTAAACAGAAACCTGCTTCTTATCTCTACCCTTTCTTTCGAACTTAACACGTCCATCAACAAGTGCGAATAATGTATCATCGTTACCACGACCTACGTTAACACCTGGATGAATCTTAGTTCCGCGCTGTCTGTAAAGAATATTACCAGCTAAAACAAACTGTCCATCAGCTCTCTTAGCACCTAATCTCTTAGATTCTGAATCTCTACCGTTCTTTGTAGAACCAACACCCTTTTTATGAGCGAAGTACTGAAGGTTCAAATTCATCATAGTCATTACACCTCCTTGATATTAATCAATAAGTATTGGGCATTGTCACTAGCTATTGAATTCATACCTAACTCAAATGCCTGTAATAAAATTCTTGTCTCATTACTGATAGAGGACATCTTTAATTCAATTAAAGCACCGTCTTCATCAGTATTTAAATCGAATTTATCAGTAGTAAATGCCTCAATGGAATTTACTGTATTAATTGTAAGTGTTGAAATTGCTGCACAAACTATATCTTCACCTGCATCGGCAAAACCAGCATGTCCAGAAACCTTAAAACCTACAATCTCCTGAGATTTACCATCTCTGTATAAGTCTACTAAAGTCATGGATAAACACCCTCAACTAATTAAGCATTGATCTTTTCGATCTTAACCTTAGTAAATGGCTGTCTGTGACCATTCTTCTTGTGATATCCAGTCTTTCTCTTGTACTTGTAAACTACGACCTTAGCTTCTTTACCTTCTTCAATAACTGAAGCAGTAACTGTAGCGCCTGCTACTGTTGGCTCGCCAACCTTAGCCTCACCGTTGTTAACGAAAAGAACCTGGTCAAATGTTACAGTATCACCAGCGTTAACTGAAAGCTTCTCAACGTTGATTACGTCACCTTCAGAAACTGTATACTGCTTACCACCTGTTGCGATAATTGCGTACATATGGCACCTCCTAATAAATTACTCGCCAGTTTTGGAGGGATATTCATAAAGAAAAAATCCACTTGTATCCTAACTGAGCGGCATACTATAATAATATATATCAAATATAGTGGTATGTCAACATATTTTCTTTACAATAACTTTAATTCTTCTAAATTATAGTATTCTTCCAAATATTTAGAGGTATTAAGGCACATTTCCTTAAATAAATCCTTACCAGAAGCCAAATCAAGATTAGAACAAAGTCCCTGATTCATAAAGGAAGCAAAGATTGTTTTAAAGTCACGATTTTTAATGCCCTCATATAAAGTCTCTACATTTTCAGAGGCACGCTCCACAAGGCTAATTACTGAGTTGTTTAGAGGCTTTGCCATAATTGGTCTAACGCTATCATGAGTAAATATAGCATTAGTCTCTACTACTGCTCCAAGCTTTAACTGTGGCATCTGTCCCTCATTAATTAGGTTTACATTACTAATCTTTTTGCCATAGCCAAGAATTGCACTCATAATATCTACGGCCTCTTCGCTAGACTTCTTAACCTCAATTGGATGCTCACCCTTAGCAATCTTAATGGATTCCTCAATCTTTTCATTGGCCTGATTAATTCTAAAGTCAATGCTTGTTAGGGCAAATTTCCAATCATTAACCCATTCTGGATTTTTTAGATACCAGTTGTTATTAACAAATTCCACTAGATGGCGGTCTCCTGCTGCCCCTAATGTTCTATATCTTTTATAGAGATCCATTTTCACCTTATTGGCATAGGCAAAAGGGTCAGTCTTATACTGGTTTGCATCCCCATGCTCGTAGTGGCCCTCCTCAAAGTGCTTATTAATAAAATCATCAAGATAGTCCATAATCTCAATGTCCTTATACTTTGCAGAGCTAATCCAAGTAAAGTGATTAATGCCAGAAACCTCAGTGTAGATCTCGTCTCTATTTGGGCGAATTCCCTTAGCCTCTTTTAAAACGTCACATAGGAAGTCCTGTGTATGGAAAACCTCATGACAGCAGCCAAAAGCCTTGATTTCAGGGAAAACATCATAAAGAGTCTTTGTGCAAATTGTCATTGGATTAGTAAAATTAATAACCCAAGCCTTTGGACAAATCTCTTTAATAGCCTTTGCAAAGCCCTCATAAATAGGCACTGTTCTCATAGCACGAAGTACGCCACCAGGACCCGCAGTATCCCCTACAGACTGATAGATTCCATATTTTTCAGGCAAATGTACATCTGATCGCATCTCATTAAAAGTACCAGGAAGTATAGAAATCACTACAAAATCAGCAGCCTTTAGGCAGTCCTTAAGATTATCATAAATCTTATAATCCCATTTATTAATACAATCCTTAGATTCATTAATTCTTGCACCAATTTCCTTGTTTCTCTTTGCAGCCTCTAAATCAATATCGTAGAGGCCGATTTCTCCAGTAAAATCCTTTACTAGAGCTAAATCATACATAAACACTCTTGCCCAAAGCTTTGAGCCACCGCCAATATAGGCAATTTTCACATTTTTCATAAAATCCCCCTTATTCAAGTAATCCTAAGTAAGTCTTAAAAGCTTAGCTTCTAGCTAAAACTTTTTGCAGCGCTAATTTTATTAATTAGTTAATTAGCCCGCTATTTATAAAATCCAAAGTCCTATATAAGAACTTAGAATTCCAATAATAATTGCTACGACTACATCCTTTATAAAATGTACCCCTGCCAAAACTCTTGTAATGGCCATAATAACTGTAAGTATAATTAAGGTAATACCAAGAAATGGGTTAATATACATAGCGCAGCCTGCAATAAGTGTGGCACTAAGCACATGTCTACTTGGCATTGACTGTCTCTTCTTTTTCTTCTCAATAATTGGCTTAATGTCATAGATTTCGTAAGGTCTTCTAGCATCAAGGGCAAGTCTTAAAATTGAAATCACCACAAAAGTTGTAGCTGGCACAATAATAAGCTTTGCAATCACAAGATAAGAAGCCTTTGTATAAATAGAATTAAACAAAAGGAAAAAGTAGGCGATTACAAAAGGTATAATCAAAAATCGATATAGGAATATAAGCGCCTTCTTTGCCCATTCATGCTTGTCAAAATAATCAGTAATTTTTTTGTAGTTAGTCTCGTAATTCTTCATTTCTTTCTAGTCCCATTCTTTCTTTTAATGTTTGACCCTGCTTAGTTCTTGTAATTTCCACAAGCCCAAGCTTAGTCATATCGACGATTCTTACCCCCACTTCATCGTCTTTAGCTTCCTTTTTAAGGTATTTTAATAAGTCCTCATTTAGGGCCTCATCCTTCATATTAATAAAATCCACAATAATAATGCCGGAGATATTTCTTAACCTTAACTGAGTAAGAGTAGCCCTCGCAGCCTCAATATTAACATTATAATTTGATAAATCTTTGTCCTTACCCTTTTTTTGAACAAATTTACCAGAGTTAACATCCACCACCGTTAAGGCTTCCGTCTCCTCAATTACAAGGTATGCCCCAGATTTTAACCAAACCTGACGCCTTAAGGCCTCATCAATATTGTGTTTTATAGAATATAAGCTATAAAGTGGCAGCAGCTTATCCTCATAAAAGCGAAGTCTTGTATCAGATAGATTGCAGTTATTCTTAATAAGGCTGAAAGCCTCTTTATTATCCGTTACAAGTTCAAAATCTTCTTCTGCCACTAAGTGGTTAACCTCAGTAATGTAGCTAGGTAGCGCCTCATAAACTTTTGTATAAAAAAGACCATGTATTGCTGTCTTTAGGATTTCCTTATAAGTATTATGCAAATGTTTCGCCTCATCTATTAGCTCCGTGAGACTTGCATTAACCGCATTAGATCTAATAATAAAGCCGTAACTAAGCTTAGACCTTGTGTCCTTAAAGTCAGCCCCAAGTTCCCTAACTAGCTCTTCATTCATAAGCTTTAGTTCATAGGCTAGACTAGCTGCCCAGTTAGAAACATTTTCATCATTCTTAATCTTTTTTGAAACTAAAACCCCATCTACGTCCCTTGATAAAACCAGATATTTATAAGGAATCTCAAGCTTAGAACTAAGCGTGTGAGGCTTTGTCTTATGAGGTGGATTCTTTACCTGAACTAGAATCTTGTCCCCGATGTTTGGCAAGTCGTTATTCTTATTGTTTAGAAAGATGTGATCTTTGTTTTCTGAAAATGCATAATAGCCCTTCTGCTTATTGCTAAATTCAATAAAGCAAGCGTTAATGGACTTTACAACATTTTCCACACGACCAATAAAAATATCGGAGATGTTATGCTCATTGTCGCATACCCTTAGACTCTTAATCTCATCATCTACGTATTTCGCACTGATTAATTTATTATTGTAACTAGTAATAATTAATTTAGTAGACATAAAAATACCACCTAGATTTAAATAAATTCACTCTAGATGGTATTATAACTCATATTTTATTGCAATTAAAGGGAAGTTTCTAAAATTTTAGTCAAGACTCGCTCGCGAGTCTTGCGCGCCGGATTCGGGTCTGCTTTGGCAGACAAATTCCTATCCGAATCCGTGCGCATCCTCGCGGAGCGTTTAACTCAGTCGGAGCTTGTACTCCGACTGAGTTAAATATTTCTTATAAAGAAGTTTCTGTAAAAACAAGACTTATTTCCAGTGTGGCAAGCTGCTCCAACCTGTCTTACCTTAGCAAGAATTGTGTCGCAATCGCAGTCAATATCAAGAGAACTTACATACTGAAGGTGACCTGATGTTAGACCCTTAGTCCAGAGCTCATCACGGCTTCTTGAATAGTAAGTCATAAGGCCAGTCTCTAAAGTCTTATTAAAGGCCTCTTCGTTCATATAGGCAAGCATTAAGACCTCGTTATTAACGTAATCCTGCACTACTACTGGAATTAAACCCTTATCATCAAGCTTACAATCTGACCAGCTTAAGTTACTAATTACTTCCTTTTTGCTTTCCTTTGAAAATGCATCAAAAGACTCATACTTTGCCACAGCCTCGGCAAGGTCAATTCTCTTTTCATAGATTGCTTTTCCAATGATTGCTCCATGGATGCCGGCATTAGATACATTTTCTAAATCCTCCATACAAGACATACCGCCGGAAGCGATAATGTTAATACCAGTCTTGTCAGATAAAAGCTTAGTCTGTTCTACATTAGGACCTACAAGCATGCCATCCTTTGAAATGTCAGTATAGACAATATTCTCAACACCCATCTCCTTCATTGAAAGGCAAAGGCTAAGGGCTGTTTGATCTGATAACTTCTCCCAGCCTTCAATAGCTACTAAACCGTCTTTAGCATCTACCCCAACTACGATTCTATCAGGGCCAAATTCCTTGATGGCCTCTCTAATAAACTCAGGATTTTCTACAGCCTTAGTACCAATGATAACTCTGTAAACTCCTAAATCAAGCACTTCCTTGATGTTTTCAAGGCTTCTAACGCCACCACCAAGCTCTACAGGAATACTAACGCTATCAACGATTTCCTTAATAGCCTTGGCATTGACTCTATAGCCCTTTAAGGCACCGTCTAGGTCAACAACATGTATAAACTTTGCACCAGCCTTCTCAAATTCCTTAGCAATTGTGTAAGGCTTATCAGAATAAACTGTAACCTCGTTAAAAAGGCCCTTCTTTAAGCGGACACATTTGCCATCCTTAATATCTATTGCTGGGTATAATCTCATTTTAAAATCCTCGCTATATTTTCATTATTTAGTAATACTAAGTAGTTTGTAACGCTAAAGCACTAGCTTCATAAATAAGCACTTATAATTACAAACTTCCCTTAGTAGATAATACATTAGTTATACGGCTATCCTTTGAAACCGCCTCATCTAGGGCTTTTGCAAAGGCCTTAAACATAGCCTCAATAATGTGGTGGTCGTTCTCGCCCCACATCTTCTTTAGGTGGAGGTTCATACTAGCTGAGTAAGAAATTGCATAGAAGAACTCCTTAACCATCTGTGTATCAAAATAACCAACTGAATCGCTCTTAAACTCTGATTCAAAGACTAAATATGGGCGATTTGATAAATCAATGGCGCAAAGAATTAAAGTCTCATCCATTGGAAGGAAGAAATTACCGTATCTTTTAATACCTACCTTGTCTCCAAGTGCCTTCTTTATAGCCTCTCCTAAGACAATTCCCACATCCTCAATGGTGTGGTGGCAATCAACGATTAAGTCTCCCTGAACTCTTAGTTTTAAGTCAAAGAGGCCGTGTTTTGCAAAGCTTTTAAGCATGTGATCAAAAAATCCAATGCCAGTATCCACGTCTGCATTTCCTTTGCCATCTAAATTAAGATAGAGGCTGATGTCTGTTTCGCTAGTTTTTCTATTAATTGTTGCAGTTCTAGCAGATTGATTATTTGCCATATTTCCCTCCTATATTTATTAAATCTTACTCAAATCTTACCTTTATAGAATTTGCATGAGCTGTTAAGTGCTCTGCTGTTGCGAATTTCTCAATGTCTAGGTGTACATTTTCAAGGGCTTCCTTAGAGTAAGAAATAATGCTTGATTTCTTAATAAAGTCATCCACTGATAAAGCTGAGAAGAACTTAGCTGTTCCATTAGTTGGAAGTACGTGGTTTGGTCCTGCAAAATAGTCTCCAAGAGGCTCTGATGAGTACTCTCCAAGGAAGATTGCACCTGCGTTTCTAATCTTAGTCATAGTATCAAATGGATTCTTTGTTACGATTTCTAAGTGCTCAGAGGCAATTTCATTAGCTACATCAATAGCTTCATCTAAAGTATTTGCAAGTAAGATATATCCGTAGTTATCAAGGGATTTCTGAATGATTTCCTTACGACTAAGTTTAGCCACAAAACCATCAACTTCCTTTGAAACTGCTTCTGCAACGTCTTTTGATGTTGTAATTAATATAGCTGATGCCATCTCGTCGTGTTCTGCCTGTGATAAGAGGTCTGCTGCCACGAAACGAGGATTAGCACTCTCATCAGCAATAACTAAGATTTCTGATGGGCCTGCAACGGAGTCGATACTTACATAGCCAAAGACTGCCTTTTTTGCAAGAGCTACGAAAATGTTACCAGGTCCCACAATCTTATCAACCTTTGGAATTGACTGTGTTCCGTAAGCCATAGCTGCAATAGCCTGAGCTCCACCAACCTTAAAAATCTTATCAACCCCTGCTTCATTAGCGGCAACTAAAGTTGTAGGATAAACTTTACCTTCGCTATCGCAAGGAGTACACATAATGATTTCATCAACTCCAGCAACCTTAGCTGGCATTACATTCATTAAAACTGAAGATGGATAAGCAGCCTTACCACCTGGTACATAAACACCAACACGCTCTAAGGCAGTAACCTTTTGACCAAGGATAGTTCCATCTGGCTTTGAATCAAACCAGCTGTACTGCTTCTGCTTTTCGTGGTAGTCCTTAATATTAACTAAGGCCTTTCTAATAACTGCTACTAATTCCTCATCTACTTCCTTATAGGCAGCAGCGATTTCTTCCTTAGTAACTAATACATTGTCTGCATTAATATTTGCTTTATCGAATTGTTTAGTATAACTAAATACTGCTTCATCCTTTTTAACCTTTACATTAAGTAAAATCTCAGCTACGGCATCCTCAAACTTGCCGTAGTTACTTGGACTTCTCTTTAAAAGGTTATTTAATATATCATTTTTTGTATTCTCATTTAATTCTACGATTCTCATAACTTCCTCCTAATTAAATCATAATCCTAAGACTATAATATGCTCTAATTCTGGCTTTCTGCAAGATAATTCTTAATATCATTTATGAATTTATTAATACGCTCGTTCTCCATCTTCATGCTAACCTGATTTACTACGATTCTAGCTGATAAAGGAGCGATTTCTTCTAATACTTCAAGACCATTTTCACGAAGAGTTGCACCTGTTTCAACAATATCTACAATAACTTCTGATAAGCCAACAATAGGGGCTAATTCAACAGAACCATTAAGCTTAATAATCTCTACTGTCTGGTGCTTCTTATTGTAGAAGTAATCCTTTGCAATATTAGGATACTTTGAGGCTACTCTAATAAGTTCGTGATGTTGTAGCTTTTCACGAGCGGATGCAGGACCGCAGACGCACATTTTACATTTTCCAATGTTTAAATCATAAACCTCATAAAGGTTTCTTTGCTCTTCAAGGATTGTATCCTTACCTACAATACCGATGTCTGCTGCACCATATTCTACATAAGTTGGCACATCTGATGGCTTTGCAAGGAAGAACTTAAAGGCAATATCTTCGTTAGTAAAGATAAGCTTTCTAGTTTTCTCGTCCTTCATTTCCTCACAGGTAACGCCAACATTTTCAAAAATCTCTAAGGCTTTCTTAGCTAATCTACCCTTAGCAAGGGCTACTGTTATATATCTCATAAATAATTCCTTCCTGATTTAATCTATTTACAAAGGTTTTCGCATCCATTTTCATCAATCATAATAAGGTCTAGCAAATATGAATTCTTTGCGTAAGACTTATAAGTTTCAAGATCTTTACCGCAATCCTTAATAAGGCAAACTCTTTGACCGTTTGCTCTTAGAGCATTGGCCTTTTCAAGGGCTTTTTTAAGGGCTGCCTCCTTGTAGCAAATAAGTGCACCAGAGTAATTTCCAGTAAACTCAAGGCCTTGTCTATCAATGGCAGCCATGAGTCTATCAATTACAAGGGAGAAACCAATTGATGCCTTATCTGAACCAAACTGGCCCATTAACTTATCGTATCTACCACCTGTTGCTACTGCCTGGCCTGTGCCAAAAGTATAGGCTGAGAAAATAATGCCTGTGTAGTATGAGTGGATTGAAAGTGAGCCTAAATCAAAGCTAATGTATTTATCATAATCTGAAATCTTTAATAATTCGTAGAGATCCTCTAATCTCTTAATTGCCTCAAGACAGTCCTTATTAGTTGTAAGGCTCTTTGCTCTATCAAGAATTTCCACAGAACCAAAAAGCTGTGGAAGTTCAAGTAAAATCTTCTTTATATCCTCTTTAATGTTTAGGGAATTAAGCAATTCCTCCTCACCAAAGTAGTTCTTCTCTCTAATTAAAGTTGTAAGCTCTTCTGCCACTTCCCCAGAAATTCCAGCTTCATTAAGTAATCCGTTGTAAAATGCAACATTTCCCACTTCTACCTGGAACTCCTTAAGGCCTGAGGCTTTCATGCACTCTACAAGCATGCTTAAAACTTCTAAATCTGCCTCAATTGAAGAATCATCAATAAGCTCAGCGCCAATAACTGTGTTCTCCTTTAATCTACCCTGATAGTACTTGTTATCGTTAATAAAAGTATTACCCTGATAGCAAAGCTTAATTGGAAGGCTGTGCTCCTCAAAATACTTTGCTGCAAGTCTAGAAATAGATGGAGTAAAATCAGGTCTAAGAACTAAAGTGTTACCATATTTATCAAAGAGCTTAAACATCTCATTAGATGGAATTGAGCCCCTTTCCTTATTAAAAACATCAAAGAACTCCATACTTGGTGTTTCAATATCGTTATATCCATAAGAGAGGCAAACCTGATGAAGACTAGTTTCAAGTATCTTCTTTTGATTGCATTCGCCATTATAAATGTCTCTAAAACCTTCCGGTGTATGTAGTAAATCTTTCTTCATAGTATCCTCAACTTTCTTTATTATTATTAATATCTTATTTGAATTCCAACGATTTAATACAGTAAAGTTTTACTGTGCTAATTTGCTACTAAGATAAAATGATTATATATAATAATCCTTTTCTTGTCAATTAAAATACTAGCAATATAAGTAAAAAAGCCACCTCCTAAGTCACATGGTAGTGCTTAAGAAGTGGCTTTAAAAAACGCGAACGTTTTATTTAATTGTATTCTCTAGAATATCTTCTATATCTGTAAGGCAATCTTTTCCGCTTACATCCCCTGAAAAGGAATCGACCAAGTTTCCTTTAGTATCAAAATAGGTGATGTACCAAGAGATACCATATTCTTCTGTAACTTCACAATCTTCAAATTCATTCATCTCTGTGATAAGAGTATAGAGAGTCTTTAAATCTTCCTCAGATAAGTCATACATAGATTCAGCAAGGGCACCAGAAATATTATAATTAGAGCTGTACTCTACTACTCCATCATAATAAACTGTCCAAGAGCTGTACTCCCAATAATCGTCATTAGCATCAAATTCCCCAACGCTATTAGAAGTTGCTGTCATCATAACAATATGCTTATCCGTAGGCAATCCCTCATCATTTTTCTTACAGCTTACAAGGCCTGTACTAGTTACAAAAACTAGAATAAGGATTAAGAGCTTACTGCAAAGGTTTTTAAAAGCTTTCATGATAAAACTCCTTTATATATTATTGCTATATACCCCTTATAAAGAAGTATTCAATTCAAATTGTAACTAATTTCTTGAGGTTAAGTCAATATTAATAGCCTCTAAAAAATGCACAATTACGCCATTTGCCTGTCCAATCTTGTAAGTTTTATCAACTTCATCATAGGTAAAGCTTTTTCTGCCTCCCTTTTCCATGCGCTCCCAGAAATATAGGATGTCTCTAAAGGGAAGGTAATAAAATTCATTTTTATGGCTGAAGTATAGAATAATAAAGGAAATTCCGTCTTGTTTCTCAAAATCCTTCATAAAATCTATCTGGTGCTGATGGATATTAGCTAGGGGAAATGTATCCGTCTGGCACTCTTTTGCATCAAAGCAAATTGGGATTCCTTGCACTACGCCAATGTAGTCCACCGTACTTTTCTGGTCAAAATAAGCAAGTGTAATCTGTCTCGTATTTTGATCCATTTTCACAGGTTTAATTGGTGTAGGTATCTTCTGAATCAGGGCCAGTCCCTTTTCCTTGTATTTATCTATGGATATGTTTATAAATTCTTCTAGTGCTTCGCCTCTAAGTCCTCTTGAATTCCAGGTTCCCATAGTCCCTCTCCTTTAAGTATAGATAAAAAGAGCTTTGGTATTTCACTCTTAATATTTATCTTTTTATCTTCTAAATCGCAATTAAGCTCAAAAGCCGTAAGTAGCTGACTCTTTAGCTTATACTTTGACTTAAAATACTCATTTGTCTTACTATCACCGTACTTGTAATCTCCAATAAGTGGGTGATTGATGGAAGCTAGGTGGGCTCTAATTTGATGAGTCTTACCAGTTATAAGTTCCACCTTAAGTAGGGTATATTTACCGTTATTAGCAATGGGAGTATATTTTGTAGAAATGTATTCCTCAAGCTCATTGCTATCTTTAACACTTACCTTATTTAACTTATTATCCTTAGTTAAGGAGCCAGAAATAGTCTCTTTCTTAGTTAAAACTCCCTTAACCACAGTGATATAGTATTTATCAAAAGTTCTATCTTTAAAGCCCTTTGAAAGCTCCTGCAAGCCCTTAATAGTCTTACCACAGGCAACAATTCCTGAAGTATTTCTATCAAGTCTATTGCAAACACTAGGCTTAAAAGTATCTAAATCTTCGATTTTTAAATCCCCCTTATGAATCAAATAAGCAATAAGAAGCTCGTTTAAGGATACATCATCATTCTTGGCTTTCTGAGTAAGAAGGCCTACTGGTTTGTCTATGAAAATGTAATCTTCATCCTCATATATCACCTTTAGCTCCTTATATATCTTCTTATAGTAGTCAGAAAGCTTGTTATCTACTTTAGCCTGCTCCCCCTTAGTAAACTTATCAAGGGTTTCATCGGCAAAAAAGATTTTAATGACATCATCTTTTTTAAGTAAATCCTTGCCATCACTTTTCTTACCATTAAGAGTTATATTCTTTTTTCTAAGCATCTTGTAAATAAAGCTAAGAGGCGCATTTGATAGGTATTTGGCTAGGTACTTATCAAGCCTCTGGTTAGCATTTTTATTGCTTATAATAATTTCTTTCATAGTTCTTCCTTGTAAATTTATTAATAAAAATGTTACGCATTACACGCACATATTTAAAATCTGCTTCTCTAAATACTTAGTTCTAGCGATTTCCTTTTCATCTCTATTCTTAAGATTTAAGCTCTTAAGTTCTTTTATGAATTTTTCTTCACTAGATATAAAGTTTACATTTGCATCAATCTTAACATTAGATAAGAATTCCTTTATGTTAGTTCTTAGGAAATTCTCATCAATTTTCTCTCTTGTATAAAGATAAAGAGTGTTATTATCAAGGGCTAGAGCCTCGATGGATACTGGGTTTTGCTTATTAGATAGTATTAAATCAAAATCCGTATGTGGGTAATTTGTAGCTCTTATTTTTTCATAAAAATCCTTATCTATAGCCTTAGCTCTAAAGCATATTATTAGGTTTACTAAGAATTTTGCAAAGGGTAAAACTAAGATAACAGCCACTAAAGTACAGTAGTTATTTCTTGTTTTAAACACTAATAAACCAATAACATATAGTAAAATTATTACAAAAACAAAGCCAATACAAATCCCTAAATTTAGCTTCTTCTTATGATCAATATATCCTTTTTGTCCCTTTTCCATTATTACATCCCCTTAGTTATAAATTATGTAAGAAAACTTTATACCAATGCCTTTAAATCCTCTAATTCTTTTTCTGTTAATTCCCTATATTCGCCTTCTGCTAAGTTAGGGTCTAACTCTAAATTTCCCATGGAAACTCTTTGTAAATAAAGAACCTCAGACTCCACAGCTCTAAACATTTTCTTAATCTGATGGTACTTGCCCTCTTTAATAGTTATCCTACAAGCGGTAACTAGTCCTTCATAGTGGCACTCTTCTCTACTATCTTCATCTATATAGTCTAGGCTTTCATTACTAGTCTCTAAGATTTCTAGTTTAGCTGGCAGAGTCTTAAAACTACCATCTTCTTTTGAAGAATCTTTTAAGATTATGCCTTCCATAAACTTAGTAGCAACGCTAGCTTCGATTGTTCCCCTAGCTTTAAGATAGTAGGTCTTTTCTACATGCTTTTTTGGAGATAACATTTTATGAGCTAAGTCTCCATCATTAGAGATAATTACAAGACCATGAGTATCCTTATCTAGTCTTCCAATAGGGAATAAATCCGCTCTTGTTTTATCTAGAATTAGGTCCACAACTGTCTTTGCATTCTTATCTCTACTTGCTGAAATTACTCCTGCTGGCTTATTAAGCATGAAATACTCAAATCTTTTTAGAATTATTTCTTGCCCATCAAAGAAAATTTTATCCTTTTCATTATCGATTTTTAACTCAGGCTTTAACTTATTATTACCATTAACAGAAATTCTGCCCTTCTTTATAAGCTCTTTAACCTGACTTCTTGTGCCCACAGAAGCTTCCACCAAGTGTTTATCTAGTCTTACTAACATATAATCTCCTACATCCATCTCCAACCAGCAAGATATTTATTCTTAACCTGGCCGTTGTTAAACTTACCCCAACCAAGAGGGTAACCAGAAACGCCAATTAATACCCAGCCGTTTTTAACATCTGTAAAGTCGTCGCAGTCAAGAGTTTCACCCTTTAAGTACTTAACGACTCTTTCATCATTTACATCCAAATCAATTACATTTGGATAATCCTTTAATTTAAGGGCCATAGCAAGAGCCTGGCTTGGTTCAAATCTATTCTTCTTGATTTCTCCAAGAAGTAAACCATTTCTAATAATACGAAGGCCCTTTTCTTCCTGCATATACTTTGAAACAAGATAACAATATGTACCACGGATATTGATATATTTGCTATCGTAATCAAAGTTAAAGAAATCAAGGAAATCAGTAACTTCCTTTGGCACCTTATTATTAAAGCCTGGATTTACAAAATGTATATTATTATCAGGGTCAAGTTCGCCCTTCTTTTTAAGCAATGCCACGAAGTGACCTTCACCTTCCATCTTGTGTGGGAAAATTCTTACGGTTTTAGAAATGTTCATTTCCTTGTCAGAATCACTTTCCTCAAAGCCGTGTGAAAAGCCTTCGTATGGCTTAATATCTACAAGTTCAAAGTCATCTCTATTAGTTAAGAGATACTTAATTGTCTCTTCATCTTCAAGCTTACTAAAAGTACATGTTGAATAAAGCATCATTCCGCCTGGCTTTAGCATTTCTGCACCTGACATAATAACGCTTCTTTGAATTTCAGCATAAACTTCAGGACCTGTCTTTTCCCAAGCCTTAATTAGCTTGTTGTCCTTTCTAAACATACCTTCACCAGAACATGGAGCATCAATTAAAATCTTATCGAAAAACTCAGAGAATCTATCCTTAATCTGCTTAGGATCTTCATTTAAGACGCAGATTTTATTATCTCCGTTAACTTCTACATTTTTCAAAAGAGCCTTAGTTCTTGAATTACTAATGTCGTTAGTAATAAGTAAGCCAGTGTTATCAAGCTTTGCAGCAAGTTCAGTAGACTTACCACCAGGAGCTGCACACATATCAAAAACTACGTCTCCCTTGTTTATAGGTAAGACGTTAGCTGGTGTCATAGCACTTGGCTCTTGTATATAGTAAAGACCTGCAAAGTAATATGGATGCTTTGCGGGTTTATCCTCTTCTTCATAATAAAAGCCATTTTCAATCCATGGAATTGGCTTTAGCTTAAATGGGGAAATCTTTAAGAAATCCTCAGTTGAAATCTTTAAATTATTAACTCTTAAACCATAAAGTCTTGTGTCATCAAAACTGTTAAGATAGCTTTCAAAATCATCGCCTAGCATTTCCTTCATGGAAGCTAGATATTTCTCTGGTAAATTCATAAGCTACTCCTTTAAATTACTTCTTAAAGCAGAGAATCCTAAATTCTACACTGCGGTAAAGCGGACATTCGGAATCCGCTTCGCTACTTCCTCATGAACGCAGTGGCACTTTGTGCCACTTGTCAGAAGGGGCTTAACCCCTTCTGACACTAGTAAGCTTTACACCCCGCTTAAAGCTTACGCTTTTGAAGCGGGGGATTGCTTACACTGCGTTCAAAAAAATACATATACCAAAGCTCATAGCTTAGCAATCGCTTTAGTATATGTATTATAATGTCTTATAAAATATTATAAATCTTCTTCAGATTCATCATCTAATTTCTGTGCCTTTGTCTCTGCTGTCTCTGCTGCTACTTCAGCAGTATCATCTGTGGCACCCTTAAGCTCGTTTCTATTGTTATTAACAACAGATAAAACGTCCTCTAAGCCATTAAGTAATGACTCATACTTCTGCTTATTATCTCTAATTGAGTGTTCAATAATAAACTGTAACTTAGCTAACATATCGTCTGTATACTGCATTGCGCCGTATCTAATGTCGTTAGCTTCGCCTGTTGCGCTATCAAGTATTTGTTGAGCTTGAGCTGTAGCAGTCTCAATAAGTTCATTAGCCTGAGCGTAAGCTCTCTGCATAATCTCATGTTCATTAACAAGTTCCTCTGTCTGAACCTGTGCTGTTCTTAAAATAGCCTCTGCCTGTTCCTTTGCATCTGCAATAATGGCATCCTTGTTATTAAGAATCTTTTGGTACTTCTTAACTTCTTCTGGAGTCTTTAATCGAAGCTCTTTTAACATCTCTTCCATCTCGCTTCTATCAACAATAATCTTGTTCTTTGATAAACCATAGAACTTACAGCTGTCGATATAACTTTCAATGTCGCTAATCATCTGTTCAATTCTGCTCATACTCTCTCTCCCTCAACTAATTATTTGATGCATTATATTTTTCATTTACTTTATCAATAACATATTCTGGAACAAATTTTGAGATGTCCCCATGATACATTGCCATCTCCTTTACAATGCTTGAACTTAAGTAAGCATATTCAAGACTTGTATTAAGGAATACAGTGTCAATGCTTGGTGCAGCCACTTTGTTTGTTTGTGACATTGCAAGTTCGTATTCAAAATCTGTTACAGCACGAAGGCCTCTAATAATAGCGTTAACCTCGTGTTCTTTAGCAAATTCCACTAAAAGTCCACTAAATGATAATACTTCTACATTTGGAATGTGCTTTGTTACTTCTTTTAACATATTAACACGTTCATCTACTGAAAACAATGGTGTTTTAGCCTTGTTATTTAGTACTCCTACAATAAGGTGGTCTACTAATTTTGCTGAACGTTCGATAATATCTAAGTGACCTAATGTTACCGGATCAAAGCTGCCCGGATAAATTGCTTTTTTCACTTTATTTGTCTCCCTTTAGTTTAAAAAATAAATGCTTATTTGTCTTATAAGTCTTAGCTCTAACTAATTCAAAGCCAAGCTCTTCTGCATAGTCTAAGTCAACATCAAGGGCCTCTTCAACAATAATAATTGAATATTCATCAACTATTCCTGCCTGCTTAATTGCCTTTAATGTTTCAAACTCATAGTCCTTTCCGTATGGAGGATCCATGAATACTATGTCAAATATTTCACCGCCCTTAAGACGATTTATTGCTGATAAACAATCGCATTCCATTAAGTTAGCCTTATCTGCTAATTTTGTAAATGCTAAATTGTCCTTAATAACCCCACAAGCATTTTTTGCATTTTCAACTAATGTAGCACTTTTAGCACCCCTGCTTAAAGCCTCGATTCCAATAGCCCCACTACCAGAATAGAGGTCTAGAAAATTTGATCCTACGATATCTGATTGTAGAATATTAAATAAGGTTTCCTTTATTCTATCAGTTGTAGGTCTTGTTCCTGGTCCCTCAATGGTTTTAAGAGGGAGGTGTCTAGCACTTCCTGCAATAACTCTCATATGTGTCCTTTCTTAGCATATCACTATTCAAAAAAGTTCTTTAAGTCGCCTCTTGAATTGATACCTAACTTATTAAATATAACCTTCATGTTAGATTTAACAGTACTTTCTGCAATAAATAACTGCTCTGCAATTTCTTTGTTTGTAAGACGCTGTGCGGCAAGCTTTGCAACATCAGCCTCTCTTACTGTTAGGCCGTAATCTGCTAACATTCTTCCGGCCTTCTTAACTGTCTTAACACCCTTTTCATAGTTCTTAGCATGCTTATTAATGCTCTTTACAAAAGGTGATAAAGTCTTGCTGATTGTGATTTCATCAAGCATATCGCCAATGTATGAATAGTTCTGAACGAATGGCATAATAATTCTATCATGAACAGCTAATTCCATAGCCTCAAGTAAGAATCTCTTAGCTTTTTCAGAATCATTAGTTTCGTTATTAGCGATTGCAAGGAAAATGTATGTGTAAATTCTTGGCACTATGTAAGAGAATAACTTACTTAAGCCGATTAACTGTCCACTAATTCCAAGGAAGTGATGATACTCCTCTGTAAGAATTAAGTATTTACACAATGCAACATTTACATAACTAAGGGAAATAAAGTTAGCATGATCTTCAATACTCTTCTCATCCTTTAGCCAGTTGCTTATCTTATCAACCTCATCTAAGTCAGTATAGATAAATGCCTTGCACACATCCACCATCTTAGATAAGTTGTTAGCTGCATCTTCATTAGATGTAAGTCTAAATTCAATATTGTTCATGTATTCCTTGTAGGCATCATTAGCTCCATGATAAATGGAAATACGTGCCATAAGGAAGTTAGCTGCAATATAGATATCATGCTGATTCCTACTATCTGCCATATAAATAACCTTATGACAAAGAATTTCAGCACCATCTATCTCGCCTCTATTGTAAAGACTTTCTGCCTTCATTAATGCTTCAAAGCCCTTACCGTGTCCATTAGTAATTCTATAATAATTAGGTGCGCAATCCTCAAGTGAGAACATCTCCACATCTAATCCGCCGATTCTTCTATGGTAAAGAGCCATAATAGAAGGGCTTTCAAAACTAAATGGATACTGTGATGAAATAAGATTTAGAGGTGACTTTGTAAGATATGTAACCTTTTTAAAGTCCTCATTCATCTTGTTAAAATCATTATAAGTAAAGAAAGCATTGATATACTGAATTTCAGCAAGGTATGAGTTCTTTTGAATCTCATCTACTAAATCATCGTTCTTGATATCATTTTCAATATCCTTAATTAAGGCCTCCATTGTGTTCTTCTCGTTATATAAGAACATGGCAAAGCACATAATAATTGAAAATTCATACTTTCCCTTCTTATCTACCTTCCAATACTGGTTGGCAACATTAAAGAACATATCCTTATTCTCGCGAATAATATAGCTATAAAGGCTACTAAGGCTTGCATCGCAAGTATAAATCTTTCCATACTCATTAGACTCATTATAAAGCTTAATTGCATAGAAATAATCGCTATTAGAGAGGTATGTATCCGCAGCTCTCATAGTGATTTCCTTAATTGTATCCTTTGGCTTTTCCTTAAAGACCTTCTGCATGAAGTTCTTAAATACAGGATTAAAGCTATAAGTTCTAGATAATTTATCATAGTCTATAAGTGAGACTCTTCTTAAATATTCTAGGCATGTTCTTTCATCTAGCTTAGTCTGTGCAACGCACTGGCTGATTGTAAATTTATGAAATACTGAGAGATTAATTAAGAAATCTCTTAGTGAATCGTCTAAGTTATACCATATGTTAGTTTCAATAAAATTATCAAGGTTCTCTCTTGATGAAGTCTTTGCCTTATCTCCATCATGATCCATATAGAGTTCTACAATATATGGCCAACCCATTGTTTTATTGTAAATGTCTTTAGCAATTTCAATATCAACTATAATTTCATTTAATCTAAAATAATCATAAATGTCCTCAGGCACGAAGCTTAAGTCACTCTTATCAATACATCCGATTTCATTCTTAGTAATTAAATTGATAATATCTTGATAGTGTAATTCATGTATAAGAAATACATACTTTAGACCTGGTGTAGTCGCAGCGTAGTTTATCTTAAAGAATGTTGCAAGATTATCGTCAAAGACTTTATCAAAGTTATCAATAACAACAACTGTCTGTGCTCTTTCGTTAGTTAAGTTAGACATTAATGAGCAAAGCTCGTTAACTTCTTCTTCTGTTGTAGGAAATCCTAAATTTGAAAATTGTGCTGCATGTGTTGGGCTAACAAGCTTAATAGCATTGCATAAATTGTTCCAGAAAATCTCCTTTGATGTGTCTGCATCAATCCAAAGGATTGTGTAGCCTGGGTAATTCTTAAAAAATGTACGGCAAACAATAGATTTACCATACCCTGTTGGCGCACAGATAAAATTGTATCTGTACTGCTCAAATGAGCTTAACTTATCCTTTAAACGATTAGAAATATAAGCTCTGTTTAGTAATTGTTTAATATGCGCCATGTATAACTATCCTCTCTTCATAACATTTCTTCCAATATATAAAGTATAAATCAAATTTTAGTATAAAAAAATGGGTAATCTATACCATTATACCTAAATGAATAGGACTAATGACACATTAGCCCTATTTCATAACCCACTTTTTTATTCCCATGAAATACTATCTGCTTCGATCTTTTTATCTCTAAGCATAAGCTCAGAAACTGCAAGAGAAGCATTCATATCTTCAAAGAGCACCTTGTTAATCTGCTCTACAATTGGCATTGAAACGTTATATTTTTTAGCAAGTAAAAGGGCTGCCTTAGCAGAATAAACGCCTTCTACCACCATCTTTACTTCTTCCATAGCCTGGTCTTTTGTGTAACCTTTACCGATTAAGATACCTGCACGTCTGTTACGAGAATGCATACTCTCACAAGTAACGATTAAGTCTCCAATACCTGATAAACCAGCAAATGTCTCAACCTTAGCTCCCATAGCAAGACCTAAACGGCTGATTTCAGCAATACCTCTAGTAATAAGGGCTGCCTTAGTATTATCACCATAGCCAAGGCCATCAGCGATACCTGCTGCAAGGGCGATAACATTTTTAAGTGAGCCTCCAAGGCAAATTCCTAGTACATCTGGACTAATATATACTCTAAATACATCACTCATGAAGATGTTCTGTAAGAAAATTGCATCCTCCTTCTTTGCAGTACCAATAACGCAAGTTGTAGGAATACCTCTACCAACTTCTTCTGCGTGGCTTGGTCCTGAAAGTACAGCTACTGTAGCCTGAGGAATTTCTTCCTTAATAACATCACATAAAGTCATTAGACTACTTTCTTCAATACCCTTACCAACATTAACGATATACTGTCCATTTTTTACAAAAGGTGCAAGTAACTTTGCAGTTGAACGAGTATAAGGTGAAGCAACTGCAAGCACTAAGATATCAGCAGATTCTACTGCTTCCTTAGTGTTACCGTTAAATTTAATAGTCTCTGGAATCTTAACTCCAGGAAGGCACTTTGTATTCTCGTGGTTCTTTCTTAATACATCAAGTTCCTCTTCAAATACAGACCAAACAGTTACCTCGTGTCCATTGTTGTTTAGTAAAATAGATAATCCTAAGCCCCAGCTTCCGGCGCCCATAATACTAATTTTAGCCATTCTTTTTCTCTCCCATCTTTCTTTCAGTTCCATTAATAAGTCGTTTTATGTTAGCTGCATGTCTAATAAAGCCAAGTGCAGCAAATAAGAATACTATAATGCATGCCTCTACATGTTCAGTTCCGTTTAATGGTAGGAAACCAACTAAATCCCAAATTACAAATTCAATAAAGAAACCTGCAATTCCAATAAGGGAAGCAAGGGATACATACTTTGTTGTAAATAACACTAATGGGAATGTAATAAGTCCAAAAAGTGTAAATGCAAAGCAATAATGAGGGAAAGGTATAAGTGCAATTACAAGTCCTGAAGTTGCTGCAATACCCTTACCACCCTTGAAGCCTAAATAGAATGGGAAGTTGTGTCCAAGTACTGTACCAAAGCCGGCATATAAGAATAATAATAATTCTGATATGTTAAAATGTGGCGCTATGCAGAAGTTAACAATGATTCCTGCAAGTATTACTTTGAAAATGTCTAAAAAGTAAGTTAAGAAGCCATATTTCTTACCTAAGGTACGCATAACATTTGTTGTACCAGCGTTTCCGCTACCATATTTTCTAATATCGATGTGATTAAATCTTCCAAGCCAATATCCGCCCTGGATTATAGAACCTAAAAGATATCCTAAAACTAAACATAATATTCGTGCTAACATTACAAGTCTTTCTCCTTACGCTCTCTGTTGATAAATCTTACTGGAGTTCCTCTAAAACCGAAGGATTCTCTAATTTTGTTCTCAATATATCTTGTATATGAGAAATGAGTTAATTCTTTGTCATTAACAAACATAACAAAGGTTGGTGGTTTAACAGAAACCTGAGTCATGTAATAAATCTTAAGTCTCTTACCCTTATCTGAAGGTGGCTGCTTCATAGCAACAGCCTCTGTTAAGATTTCGTTAAGTACACCAGTTGGTATACGCATTGTCTGATGGTCAATGATCTCATCTACTAACTCATAAATCTTAGCTAGACGTTGTCCTGTCAGTGCTGAAATAAACATAATTTCCGCATATGGCATAAATGACAATGTATCTTTAATCTTATTAGTAAATTCATAAATTGTCTTATCGTTCTTCTCAATGGCATCCCACTTGTTAACGGCAATAATAACACCCTTACCTCTTTCATGGGCAATACCAGCAATCTTTGCATCCTGTTCTGTAACGCCTTCAGTTGCATCAATAACTAAAATAGCTACATCACATCTCTCAACTGCTGCTACTGTTCTAATGATTGAGAAACGCTCAAGTTCTTCCTTGATCTTGCTCTTTCTTCTAAGACCCGCTGTATCAATAAATACATAGTCTTTCTTGTTGTACTTAATTACTGTATCAATAGCATCTCTTGTTGTACCTGCTATATTACTTACAATAACTCTGTTCTTTCCCATGAGCTTATTAATAAGGGAAGACTTACCAACATTTGGCTTACCAATAACAGCAATCTTAGGTCTGTCATCCTCTTCCTCAGTATCAGCATCCTCTGGGAAATGCTTAATAACCTCATCAAGTAGGTCACCAAGACCTAACTTACTAATTGCAGAAATTGGCATTGGATCGCCAATTCCAAGGTTATAAAATTCGTAGACATCAGGCATAAGCTTATCAAAGTTATCTACCTTGTTAACACAAAGTACAACTGGCTTATGTGAACGTCTAAGCATATCTGCCACCTTAGCATCTGAATCAACTAAGCCCTGCTTAACATCTGTCATAAATACAATGACATCTGCAGTATCAATGGCAATCTGAGCCTGTTCTCTCATCTGGGATAAAATAATATCCTTTGAATCTGGTTCGATACCACCTGTGTCAATAAGTGTAAATGATTTATCAAGCCAAGTAACCTCGGCATAAATTCTATCTCTTGTAACACCAGGAGTATCCTTAACAATAGAAATCTGTTGCCCACAAAGACAATTAAATAATGTTGATTTACCAACATTAGGTCTTCCGACAACAGCTACAATAGGTTTACTCATAATTATTCATCCTAATCTTATTAATAAATTTTTAATGTAAATATACTGATTTATAATATCAGTTTAATTGCTTTTTGTAAAGGTCTATGATATTATACCGATTATTGAAACTAGTTGATTTCTGGGAGGTTTTTGATGAAGTTTAACAAAATAAAAAGAAGAGTTTTATCATGTTTAATGGTTGGAATTTTTACGGTGTCCTTCTTAAATTTTAACAAAGTTACAAGCTTTGCTGATACAGACACGAAGAGCCTACAATTTTCCGCCATCAATTTAAAGATAGAAGTTCCAAGTGAGCTGATTTGCTTTACGCAGTCTACTACTAATAACAATTCCTATCTAGAATTAATTGGTGCCTCAGACGCCTCAGAAGTTCAGACTTCTATGATAGCCAATAATTGTTACTTAGAAGCTGTAGATGCAGATATGACCTATGAACTTGCAATTACTGGTGTTAAGGCAAATGAGTCTCTATCCGATTTTAACACTTTATCCGAAAGTGATTTAAATAGTCTATTTGATTCCTACATTGAATCAGAATCCAATTTAGAGACAGAATATAAGGAAGAAGAAATTTTAGATAGCGGCATAGAATACTTTAATGATCAGCCCTATTTTATGACATATAACATTTCAACTACTACTGAAGGTGTGGTTGTTTACGCAACAAAGTATTATACAGTAGCTAATGGCTACATTTACAATTTTGCAATCCAGACAAATACAGATTCTGTAACAGATGAGATGCTTGCTAATATGGCAGTTGTTTTAAACTCCGCTAAGTATACAGAAGTTAAATCTTCGATTTTAGAAAATGGAGTCGTTTCCGAAACTTTATCAGTAATCATTACTGCTGCCATTCCCGTAGCAATTTTGGCATTGCTTGTTTACTTTATAAGAGTTGGGAATAAGAAGAAACAGAATAAGTTGATAAAGGAAGAGCTAGAGATTAAGAAGCGTAGGGGGTTGTAGAGTCGAGAGTGTAGAAAAGTCGCGAGGTTTTGTGACGGACGTACATTGCAGCAAAGACACTAACTTCTCAAAGACACGCTTGCGCTAAGCTAATTACCTAGCGGATACTAAAAAAAGCCCGGGATTTTACAATCCTGGGCTTTTTAAGTACCGAGGTAATTAGAATTGTCTTTTCGAAGTTGTGTCTTTGCTTCCATTTACTTTGTCGCAAAACTCGCGCGAGTTTCACCGCGCTTGGAGATAGGTTTATTGTTTTATGTATATGAAGTTGCATAGTAACCCACGTTTACCCTGACTTCCTCTATGGGAGAAGAGTAAATCTTTATTACAGCAGGTGCATATATTAGTTACGTTTATGTTTTCTGGCTTTATGCCGGCGTTTAGCATGTTGTAGTAATTGGCTATGTGAAGGTTTAGTTGGTAGTGGCCATTTTTCTTATCAAGGAGGATGTGCTTTTGTTCTTCACTTGAATAGGCTTTTTTAAACTCTTCTGCCACATCTTCACTGATTTCATAACAATCCATGCAAATTGATGGGCCAATAAAGCTTACTAAGTCTTCTGGTTTTGTTCCAAACTTTTGTCCCATTTGTTCAACTACGTTTCTTGTAATATTTCCTACTGTACCCCTCCAACCAGAGTGGGCAGAGCCTATTACATGTCTTTTTTTATCAACGAAGATTACAGGAACACAATCTGCAAAGGAAGTTACAAGACATAGATTTTTCTTATCAGTAATAAGCCCATCGATATTGTCATAGTTACGTTCTTTTGTAACTCCCATGCCTGCATTTGACTCATCTACATATAAAACATTAGTTGTGTGAGTTTGTTTTGAATAGACTAGTCTGTCTGGGCTAATGTTAATGGCCTTAGAAAAAATTCTAAAATTTTCTAAAACATTTTCTCTACTATCTCCTCTATCATAGCAAAAGCTCATGCTTTCAGAGTAGCCAGTACTTACCCCACCAAGTCTAGTAGAAAAGGCACACTCAATAAAGTCTAAATCCTTAAAGGGCTTAAATCTAATAATACCAACCTTGTGATCTTTGTTAGATTTCGTAAAAGTTCCTGTCGTATTGGCAGTAGCCCCCTTAGAGTTTTCCTGAGTTTTGGCAGCAGATTCTAGATTAAAAGCCTCATTGGCTGCCACCTTGACTTCCTCAAATTCTGTGGAATCAATACAAGAGCCCACCTTTAGTCCGTCAAAAAAATCCTTGTTATTAATTAATTTAAATTCCATATTTTTTAAAAGCCATTCTCTATGTGTGTTATTTTGTCCTTATCAATTCCAATTACATCAAAACTTATGGGGATTTCCAAACTGTGATAGTTTGTTAAAAGATAGTAGCGAGCTACCTGCCTTATGACTTGTTGCTTGCGTTTATTTACCGCCTCAATAGAATTTCCGTAGCGGCTATTAGATCTATATTTAACCTCGATAAAAATTATTCTATTATTTTTTTTAGCAATTAAATCTATTTCCCCTAATTTACATCTGTAATTCCTCTTAATAATTTTATACCCCTTGTCCGTTAGGTATTTGAGGGCTAAATACTCATTCTCCTGCCCTAGTTGTCTTTTGTTCATGGCTTAACCTTTCTATTTATTTTTTAATTTTCCTCTTATTCTATCACAGTCATCCACAAATACAAGTATTTCTGCAACAACTGTATATAATTCAGGAGGTATCATATCCCCTATATCTAGCTTAGATAGGGTATTTGCAAGGCCCGTGTCCTCATAGGTTGGCACGTTTACCTCCTTGGCCTTTTCAATAATGGTTTCTGCAAGATGCCCCTTACCACTAGCAATGATTTTTGGCGCATCTTCCCCAGGGACGTATTCAAGAGCAACTGCAATTTTTTGCTTATTGTCCCCGTCCTTATTCTTACTGCTGTCTTTATTTACATTTTCCTTATTAAAATGAAACTTATTCTCCGCCATAATTTTACCCCCGTAAAATTAGTAAATCCAAAAGTGTTATAGCTAGGCCTTGGTATCAAATATATAGGTCTCAATTGGACTAGTCTTATTTAAATCGCGCTCAATAAAATCTCTTACAAAGTCGAAACTCTTTGCCGCCTCGTCATTGGTCTTCATTTCAAAATGTGTATCGTAACCAAGCTCTGATAGCCTCTTTTCAAGCTTATCAATATGCTCATAGATAAAATCTAGCATCTCATCGGACTCTAGAACAAAGTTGGTACTTAGATTAGTCTTATTAGTTAGCTTTACGTAAATGTCTAGAGGCCCTAAGTTTTCCATGTCTAGATGCAGCATAGCGCTAATATTATCTGGGTCGTATTTTAAATTTTTCTTATTACTAAAAACGTAGAGCTCCCCGTTTCCCTCGCTATCACTAAACTTAATTGGCATCTGCATAAACATAAGATTTCTATTAAGCTCGTTCATAAAGTTAATGTTATTCTTTAGATTGTCTACGTTTTTCTCGGTCTGTGGGCTAATATTTAGGTTCTTTAAATCCTTAGATAGCTCGTCCACATTTTTCTTTAATTTATTGTAAAATTCATTAATAGCGTCCTCAGACTCCCCTACTTCCTTAGGGCTAAGCTTCATGGTCTCATTAATTAATTCATGGAAAAGACTCTTAAAGTCTTTGTCGCCAATAAGCTTTGCAAGATTTTCGTTTGATAATGCATTTTCAGAATTAAAAAGCTTAGTAAACAGGTCTCTTGTAGTAATTGAGCCCTCTTTAATCTGGCTTGCTAACTCCTTATCGCTTACGAGGCTCGCTAGATTATTTAAACTTTCTTTTGATAAAAATGTATCTAGTGTATTATCCTTTGAATCTGCTACACCATTGTATAGATTATTTATAGTTGATTTGAGAATATCTCGGGCGTTAGCTAGATTATCATTTTGTAAATTTTGGACATTCTCTCCTAAGGCTGAGGCATTAGCCTCATTAGGATTTCCCACTAGATTGCTAGGATTATTTCCTTGCGCATCGCCCTTAGTGGCAAGATTTCCTGCCTGATCCTTATTATTTATAAGCCCTTCTAAGTCTTTGAAAAAATCTGACTCTAGTGTATTTAGGCTTTGTTCTATCTTTGCGTCGAATTGCTTATAGGCTTCAAATTGTCCGATATTTTCTTTATTAATTGGAATATTTAGTCTTGTTAGATTAGCTAGGCTGTTTAAATTAGCCTCTGGGAATTTTGCCATTTGACGAGCCAAGTTAGTGATGGTTTCTTTATTAATTGGCATATTTAGGGATAAAAGCTCTTTTACAATGTTTATATTCTTCTCGTTCACAGGAAGATTTGCAGCCTCAAGAGCTCTGTTAATTACAGTGTTTGCCTGACCGTTAGAATCAAGCGGTCTTATATGAACCTTGCCATTTTGATTATCTTCAACCATAAAGGTTAGGTTCTCTCCTTTAGAGATATTAACACCTTTTGAGAGACTGGCGTTTATCTTTACATTTTGATTAAGGAGAATTTCAACGCTGCCTTCAGATACATTGGTTACAAGCCCTGAAAATGTATCTCCAGCTAGCATATTTTTAAGCACAGTTATAGCGTTCTCAGAATTATTGCTATTAACAACATTCTTTAAAAGGTTGGCAGACTCCCTAAGAGAAGTGCTTGAAACCTCTCCTTCGGGATTCTGATTAGTATTTATATTTTGGTTATTAAATAGCTTTGAAAGATTAATCTCCATAATTCCCCCACTATACTAATTATTAGTTTCTAGTAACGGTAAATCTTTTGCCAACTTTATAGCTTGCTTAACTAACTTAAAAATTTAATTTCAAATCAATTTAATCCACAAAATTCTTTATGAAAGTTCTTCTGTGAATTTCACATGGGCCAAGCTTTCTTAGGGCATCTGTGTGTTCCTTTGTGCCATAACCCATATTTTTTGCAAAGCCGTAGCCTGGATATTTCTTGTCGTATTCTTCCATCATTCTATCTCTTGTAACCTTAGCAATGATACTTGCACAGGCAATGGTAAAGCTTTTAGCGTCACCCTTAATGATTGGAACCTGAGGAATATCTATCTCAGGAATATTAACTGCATCGTTTAATAATATATCGGGTTTTACTTCTAAATTGTTAATAGCTTTACGCATAGCTTCATAAGTTGCCTGTAAAATGTTAATCTCATCAATTCTCTTCTCATCATTGACACCAATGGAAACGGCAATTGCCTTCTCCATAATTATATCATATAACATTTCACGTCTTTTTTTAGTAACCTTTTTAGAATCATTTACATAAGGGATTCTTACATCCTTTGGCATAATGATGCAGCAAGTAACCACAGGACCTGCAAGAGGGCCACGGCCTACTTCATCGATACCTGCGATATACTCACAATCAGGATGCTGCTTTTCATATTCAAACATGGCCTCAACTCTGGCCATTTCTTCTTCCATTTTTTTCTTCTTTTTTAATTCGCGTTCTTCTTTTAATGTCATATAATGCTCCATTTTCCTAAACTTTAGTTAAGCTTAGATAAATTAAGGTCTTTCAAGAGAAACGAGACCAAGTCTAGCACTTCTAAAGTCATCTAAAATAATATTAGATACCTTTTCAAAATCAGCTTGTGCCCCCTTCTTTATACAACCTCTCTTTAAGGCAATAACTTCCATAATTGCAAGGCTAGTTGCAGTTTCTTCATTAATTGCCATTTCATAATTTGCCTTAGCCTCTTCAATCTCGCTATCTTCAAGCTCATAGCGCTTCTTTAGGTTATTGGCATAATACTTATTTAAGTACTTAATAACCTCAAGGGCTAAGTCATCCTTATTTAAAATGTTGTCGTTAATTGAACCTATCATGGCAAGTCTAAGTCCTGTTGTCTGGTCTTCAAACTTAGGCCAGAGAATACCAGGAGTATCAAGAAGCTCGATATTACCCTTGATCTTAATCCACTGCTTACCCTTTGTTACACCAGGCTTGTTACCAGTTTTAGCTGAAGCCTTACCGGAGTAGGCATTGATAAATGTAGACTTACCCACATTAGGAATACCAACAATCATGGCTCTAATAGGTCTACCAACAATACCCTTTGCTTTGTCCTTTTCAATCTTCTCACTACAAGATTCAAGGATAATCTCGTTTAATTCCTTAAAGCCGTTATTCTTTCTTGAATCCATCTTTAGGCAGTAAAAGCCCTTTTCCTTAAAATAGCTAATCCAAGCATTAGTTAGCTTATCATCAGCTAAATCTGCCTTATTTAGAATAACGATTCTTGCTTTATTATTAGCTAATTCATCAATATCAGGATTTCTTGAACTGTTTGGTACTCTTGCATCAACGATTTCAATTACAAGGTCGATAAGCTTAATATCTTCCTGCATCTGACGCTTTGCCTTAGTCATATGACCTGGATACCAGTTAAAAGTTGCAAGCTTGTTATTATCTCCTGCTGCTTCCTTAGCTTCCATTTTCTTCTTCTTTTCAAGTTTACGTTCTTGAATTTTTCTATCGTGTTCCTTTTTATCAAAAGTCTTGCTAGCCTTTCTGGCAGCTCTTCCCTTAGAAGCTGACTTTCCAAAATTTTTCTTAATTTCTTTACTCATATAGAATCACCTTTCAATGATAGTTATGATTGATTATGATACAAATTTAATACGTTTAACAGGGCTTAAAATGAACCAAACCTTGCCAACTATATTGTCTTCCTTTACTGTTCCTATAGATGAGAAACGACTGTCTTCACTATTGTTTCTATTATCACCTAGAACAAAATATTCATCCTTGTCCAGGGTAATGCTTGTGCTTGCAAGACCTGCAGTTAAAATCTCTGTATCCACCACATCGTCTTCTAACTCTTCACCATTAATATAGACCTTGCCGTCTTTAATAAGCACTGTCTCTCCTGGAAGACCAATTACTCTTTTAATATAAATCTTAGATGAGTTAACACCATCTACGCTAAAAGCAATAACGTCGTATCTTTTAGGGTTAGCTAAAGAATAGGCATAACGGTTAACTAAAACTGTATCTCCATCCTTTAAAATAGAGTTCATGGAGTTACCCACATTAGTATCTCTATAGGCTATAAAGCTCACTAAAACGTAAGCTGCCACAATCACCATTATTACATCAACAATATATTTACACACGAATAGCAATTGCTTGTTTTCGTGGTATCTTCTTCTAAATGCTACCATATCACCATATTCTCTCCCAACTTTATTAATTTACAAACAAACTAGATTATATCAAAAAAATGTAGAAAAAAAAAGCCCACAACATAAGTTGCGGGCTTTATAGATCCACTAACGTAAATTAATTATCTAACTAATTCCTTAACCTTAGCAGCCTTACCTGTTCTCTGTCTTAAGTAATAAAGCTTAGCACGTCTAGCCTTACCACGTCTAGTAACTTCTACCTTCTCTACGATAGGTGAATGAAGTGGCCATGTCTTCTCAACGCCAACTCCGTTAGAAATCTTTCTTACAGTGAAAGTAGCACGTACGCCTGTACCCTGCTTCTTAATTACTGTACCTTCGAAAACCTGAATTCTTTCACGGTTTCCTTCTTTAATCTTAGCTGATACCTTAACTGTATCACCTGTTCTGAACTCAGGTGCCTGAGCCTTAAGCTGTGCATCTTCGATGCTCTTAATAATACTATTAGCCATGTGTGACCTCCTATTAATCTGGATGTTCTTAATACAGGAATTGTAACAGAGGACCATCTCGTTATCTCACAACTTTATTAATTTATCATAAATCCTCGCTTTATGCAAGCTTTATTTTTTATTTAAATCCAATAAGCCATCAAGTAGGTGAACAGTGATTGTGCCAGCCTCTAGGTCATGGCCTAAAATGCACTGATCTATAACAGGAATAAGGATTTCATCCCCATCCTCATCTTCTACAATATAGACATTGTTGGCAGCAGTCTCAAGGACATCCTTTAACTTACCAATCTTTTGGCCTTCATCTGTAATAACCTCAAGGCCTACTAAATCGCAGATAAAATATTCTCCTTCTTCGAGCTTAACTGCATTTTCTCTAGTAACCATTAAATCGCACTTAGTATAGATTTCAATATCGTTGATATTAGAAAATTCCTTGAATTTAACTATAACATACTGCTTAAAAAACTTCACAGATTCCACTGTAACATTAATATTCTCTCTTTTTGCAGCAATGATGCATTCCTTTAAATCTTTAAATCTTTGTGGATCATCTGTTGTAGGAAAAACCTTAACTTCACCACGAATTCCATGAGTAGATGTAATAACACCGACTCTTAATAAATCATTCTTCATAGTCTACTCCAATCTAAAATCGTATTCGTATTATAAACTAGGTCCTACTTATTGAGCAAGTAAAATAAATAATCTGATAATCCTTTGAGATGATATTTAGCGTATTAAGGCAAGGAGCTAGTGTGTTATCATCCACATTTACAAAAGGGTCATCCAGGATAATAAAAGGTTTTTCCTTAGTAAAGGCGCTCTCAATAAAGGCAAGACGAAGGGCAAGGCCAATTACGTCTCTAAAGGCCTTACTTAGCATTCTCACATCCCTTAAATCTCCGGCATCCTTAATTCTTAATTCATTATTTATATTTAAAATGTAGTCATCCGTCTCATCAAGCATATAGCCAAGGAACTTATCAAAGCTCTTTTTTACTGGCTTATTGTAGCGCTTAGCAAAATTTTCCTTAGCCAAGCTTAGATAATCTCTAGCTTTTAGAGTATATTCATACTTTTCCTTAAGCTCGCTTATCTCTTCCTTGATTTCTGTTAGTCTAGTAATATTTTCTTCCTGCTTTAAAATCTCCTTTGTAAGCTCCTCAATCTCGCGATTTAGGCGGTAGAGCTCACCTGTGTGCTCATCAATTTTTTTATCATTAAGCTTCATCTTCTCAATTAAAGCCTGATACTTGCTTGAAGAGCTGTTAAACTCGGCATCCTCAGCGGATTTAAAAGGTTCGTAGGTCTTAGCTTCTTCCCTTTTCTTAGAAGCATTTTCCTTATCCTCTTCTTTTTCCTCCTCATCTTCCGTATCATCGGCCCTTTTAAAGAAGGTCCTAGACACATAGAAAATCACAATGATAATTCCAATAAAGGTCAGTGGATAAGCGTATCCGTGGTATCTATTATTATTTTGTAAAAATACACCTAGTACCGTTAGGAAAAAGCCAAAGAAAAGTATAAAAAGTCCGATAACATCAGTCTTTTCATTGATGGCAAGCTTATTAAAGTTAAAAATGTCCTTCTTTAACTTTTCTGCTCGCTCATCTTTTGGCGCCTCTTCCTTTTTCTCCTCTTTCTTTTCCTCGCCCTTATTTGATAGTTCCTCAAAGATTAGCCCCTGTAGCTCTGACTTAGCCCTTCTTTCCTTATTTAGAAAATGTTCCAAAGACTTAGCTCTTTCAACTAACTTAGAAACTCGTGTTTTATTAGCGTCAAAAGATAGATTTTCAAATTCAAGATTATCAAGCTGTCTAGATAGCTTGTAGAGTCTGCCAGTCTTTCTATCAGGGCTTAAACTATTAATAAGGCCGTTAATGGTGCCAAGGGCGTCGTCGTAGTTATTAATATCAAGTTCTTCTAGGCTTACATTGCCAAGCAAGCTCTCAATATCCCTTGTAGACTTGGTTTCTAGCTCGTCCTGTCCCACAAAGATGGTATTTTTAAAGGATTCGTGATTAATCTTAAAGATTTCCTCCCCAATGTTTTTACTAAAGTCTGTAGTCTCAAGTAAAGTGTGGGCGTCCCTTATGGAAAATGTATCTTCCTTTTCTCTATCAAAAAAGACACGGTTAATTATATATTCCTTGTTATTAACGCTAAAGCTTAGGCTGCCGCCATAAACTCCGCCTTTCCAAGGTTTAAATCTCTTTCTTTCATTTTCATATTCATCCTTTTTTAGAGGGTTTGCAAAACCGTAAAACATGACACGAATAAAGGCTGCAAGTGTTGTCTTTCCCCAGCCGTTGTCCTCTAGGATGATATTTTTAGTTTTGTTAAAATTGTAATCAAAATTTGACAGCTTACCAAAATTCTCAATATGACAGCTAATTAATCTCATAGTCCTGCTTTCCTAAATCGTTAGTTAACGCTTTAATTCCAATATTAATTATTTGCATCTTGTCCTTATTTGAAAGTTCCTTATCTGTAGCAATAAGCCTTACAAATTCACCTTTCAAGGACTCTTCATGGGCGTAGTCGCTAATATTTAGCTTAAATCGGCTGTCGTTTACGATTTTAACGTAGAAGAAGTCGTTTTCAAAATGGCGCTTGATTACATTTTCATTAATATCAGCCTCCACAAGGACTTCTCCCACAAGGACTAGCTTAATAAGAGAGCTTTCAGGGATATTGGCTTCATTAATAGCTTCTGTTGCAAGCTCAATAACATCAAGGCTTGTATATGCATCTGTAATGTCCACCCAAACCTCCTCAAGGGTTCTTTTAGCAAAGGGAATAAATTCGTGAGTAAAGCTGTGATTTTCCTCATCAATATTTAGTAAAATAAATCCCTTCTCCCCAAGCTCATCAAAGCCGCGGCCCTCTAGCGCTCCAGAATAGGCATAAATGCCCCTAGAATCGATTTCTCCAACGCTTTCTTTATGAATATGGCCAAGGGCTAAATAGTCGATATTCTTCCCTACAAGGCCATTTAAAGGAATGTTTATGTCATCCTTTTTAGATTCGTAGCCAGTTAGCTGGCCATGTAGGCAGACTATGTTAAAGTCAGAAGCTTCAAGCTCAAGGTCCTCTAAGTCTAGATTAGAATCTCTGCTAGTTAGCTCTTTTCCTGAAATTGTTATATCATAATAATCCGAAGAAAATGCTGTATAGGTCTGCCATTCATTATTAAATAAATGCAAATTCTCCGGTAAGTTTCTTAGTTGATCAAGGGAATTAAACTCGTCATGATTTCCCTTTAAGTAGTAAAAATCTATATCTTTTAATCTAGTAATTCCATCAAGAACAATATTCTTTGTGGTCTTACTAACGATTGGCTTATCAAATAAATCCCCAGCGATAATAACAGCATCTACAAGATTCTCATCGGCATAGCGAAGTAATCTTTCGAAGCTATTTATCAGTTCTAGTTTTCTTTCCTTAGTCTGTCCTGCATTAAAATTAGATGTTAAGGACGAATCTAGGTGCAAATCTGCACAATGTATAATTTTCAATGTATTCCTCCCAATGTCTTTTAGTTTCTTAAAAAACATAAATATTGTAATAAACTTTGAAGCACATGTAAAGTGAGCCAAGTAAACTAAGCTACAAAAAAAGAGAGAAACTAAGCTAAACTTAATCTCTCTCAAATAGTTCTCCATTAACTAGTTGTCAATTTCGACTATAACCTTTTTGTCGGTTTTCTGTGCAGCAGCTGAAACAACTGCTCTAATAGACTTTGCAATTCTACCTGATTTACCGATTACTTTACCCATATCAGAAGAAGCAACCTTTAAATCAATTACAATTGCCTTGTCCTTCTCAGTTTCAGTTACTACAACTTCATCGGGATTATCAACTAGCGCTTTAGCGATAATTTCTACTAATTCTTTCATAGACCACACCTCCACTACTAGTCAATTACTTTTCGATACCAGCAGCCTTGAAAAGCTTGCTAACTACCTCAGTTGGCTGAGCACCGTTAGCTAACCACTTCTTAGCAGCTTCTGCATCGATGTTAATCTTAGCTGGTTCATAATTAGGATCATAAGTACCAATCTGATCAATGAATCTACCGTTTCTTGGAGATCTTGAATCTGCTACGATTACTCTATAGAAAGGAGACTTCTTCTCACCTAATCTCTTTAATCTAATCTTTACCATGTTAAATTTCACCTCCTAAATTATTTGCTGATATATGTTAAAAAGGTAATCTGAATCGACCCTTTTTACCACCTTTCATCATTCCAGGCATCTGCTTCATCATCTTCTTCATCTGCTCAAACTGCTTAACAAGACGATTGACTTCTGCAATATCAACACCTGCACCTCTTGCAATTCTATTCTTTCTTGATGGATTAAGAATATCTGGATGAGATCTTTCTTTCTCTGTCATAGATTGAATAATTGCTCTTGTCTTTTTTAAATTAGCTTCTGCTTCATTCTCATCGATTGAAACATCTTTCATTTTGTTGCCAAGTCCCATACCCGGTAACATACCAAGTATTGAACAGATACCACCCATGTTACTAATCTGATCCATGGAATCAAGGAAATCGTTAAAGTCAAACTCTGCTTTCTTTAACTTGTTCTCCATCTCTTTGGCCTTAGTGGCATCTATCTGAGCTTCTGCCTTCTCAATAAGAGTAAGGACATCGCCCATACCAAGGATTCGGCTTGCCATTCTATCTGGATAAAACTGTTCAAGGTCAGATAACTTCTCACCCATACCAACATAGAGAATTGGCTTACCAGTTACTGCCTTAATTGAAAGTGCAGCACCACCTCTTGTATCACCGTCAAGCTTTGTTAAGATAACTCCGTCAATGCCAATCTTCTCATCAAAGGAAGCAGAAACATTAACTGCATCCTGACCTGTCATGGAATCCACAACTAAGATTGTCTGATCAACTTCTACGTTCTTCTTAATTTCAATAAGCTCGTTCATCATGTCTTCATCAACATGAAGTCTACCGGCTGTATCTAAAATAACAACATTAAAGTTATTATCCTTAGCATGATTAATAGCAGCTTTGGCAATATCAATTGGGCTGTTATTAGTTCCCATTGAGAAAACTTCAACCTCTTGCTTCTTACCATTTATCTGTAACTGCTCAACAGCTGCAGGTCTATAAACATCACAGGCAACTAGTAAAGGTTTCTTACCCTTAGCTTTAAACTTTCCAGCTAACTTAGCTGTTGTAGTTGTTTTACCAGCACCCTGAAGACCGACCATCATAATTACGGTAATTTCATTACCGGACTTTAGCTTTATCTCAGTAGTTTCAGATCCCATTAAGTTAACCATTTCTTCGTTAACTATCTTAATGACCATCTGTCCAGGAGTTAAACTTGTTAAAACGTCCTGACCTACTGCTCTCTCCTCTACTGACTTAACAAAGTTTTTTACAACCTTGAAGTTTACATCAGCTTCAAGTAAAGCCATCTTAACTTCTTTAAGGGCTGCCTTAACATCACTTTCTGTTAATCGTCCCTTACTTCGAAGGTTCTTAAATACATTCTGTAGTTTATCTGAAAGACTATCAAATGCCATGTAACACCTCTAAAATTCATCTAGTATTTCTTTAGATATCTTCTTGATATCTAGTATTAAATTCTCATCATTATTTTCTAGATAAGAATCAGCTAAAGAATCTATTCTTGCAACCTTTGTCTTAGTTTCTTGAAACTTCTCAATAAGGTGAAGCTTAGATTCATAATTGGCCAATGTCTTATTGACACGCTTAATTAAATCAAAAACTCCCTGTCTAGAGATTCCATATTCATCAGCAATTTCACTAAATGATAAATCGTTAAATATTGCATCTTCATAGACTTTTCTTTGATGTTCATTTAGTAACTCTCCATAAAAGTCATATAGAAGAGCCTGCTCAACAATCTTCTCCATAATTCCTTACCTTTATGTAAATTTAGCTTGTTTCAATTAAACCTTGAATAGAATATCATATAGCATTTTTAATGTCAAGTAAAAAAACTTGACAGACTAATTTTTTAGCTTTTTATTTTCTTTAATTTCTTCCTTTAGCTTATTGTGCTCTTCTTTTTCAGCAGCTTTCTCTTCCTTTTGCTTTGCCTGCTCTTCCTTGATTCTTTCATAAGCGGCCTTCATCTTCTCGCTAAACTTTTCTGTCTCCTTGGTTGGATATTCATTTTCATAATCCACTGCCATCTTAAATTGGCCATTCCTTAATAAGCCCTTAAAGATAGCCTTCTTTATGAAGTGGTAGATTACTGCAAATATAGGCACACCTATTAACATTCCAAAGAAGCCCCAGATGTGACCAAACAAGAGAATTGCAAATAATACCCAAAAGCCTGAGATACCAGTGCTATTTCCAAGGATTCTAGGACCTATAATATTTCCATCTACCTGCTGTAGGATAAAGTTAAATATAAGGAAATATAGTGCCTGTCCTGGATTTACAATTAAGCAAAGAATTATGCCAATTGCCCAAGCCACGTACCAGCCAAAGAATGGAATAACATTAAAGATACCTACAATTACAGCTATCATGACTTCATTCATAGTCTCAACATTTGGATTTAAGAGCTTATAGAACAAAAGCATGAAATAACAGATTATAGCAATAACAATGGCGTCTAGTAACTTACCTGTAATAAAGCCTGAGAAAACCTTATCGATATATTCAAATTCATCCATAATAGATTCGGCTTCCTTTTCCTTGAAAATGCTATAAACTATCATCTTTCCTTGCTTTGCTAGCTTCTTTCTCATAAAGAGAAGGTAAATTGCTACAATAAAGCCAATTAACATATTAAATAAAAGAGTAAATACTCCCATAACCCCAATTGTTAGATTAGAAAGAATCTCGTTTGAATTGGCAATAAGGTTGTTGTTAATATAATTCATGGCGTAATCGTAGCTAGCATTGATTATATTTTCAGAATGCTCTCTCATAAATGGATTAGATTCCATATAATCTGTGGCTAGTTTGTAGAGCTTATCAATTGCGCCTGGAGCTAACTGCACGATTCTAATAATACTGTTAATTAAATTTGGAATGATCATAACCACCACAAAGATAATAACAAGAATTGCAATTATAATACCTGTGTAGATACTAAAAGAATTGGCAAGGGCAACTCTCTTCTCCGCTTTAACCTTTTTAAAAAGCTTAAGGTAAATTAGATTAAGGCCGTTAACCATTGGACAAATCACATAGGCAATACCTGCGCCAATTAAGAATGGCATCAAGGTTTTTATAATTCCATTAAGGTAATTACTTACATGTCCTGCCCTATCAATTAGGAAATACACAAGCATAGCAAGAATTATTGCGAGTGAAAATGCTAGAGTAAGTCCTAGATACTTTCTAACGTCAATTGGTTCCTTATTTTTCATATTATCCCCCTAATATTTAAATTTATAGCCCTAATCTAGGCTTTAATGTACGAAAAAAGGGACGACCAAAAAGTCATCCCTTTAATTATAGCCTATTTTCTTATATTTTAAAAGATATTTAAATTTTATTTAAATTTTATTTAAAGGCATTTCTTCCAGTACCAGACTGTGTGTTACCACCCATGTTTCCCATACCGCCCATACCTGAGCTTGAAGAACCATTTGAGTAAACAGAACTTGTTGGTGTTACTGTTGTTGAAGAAGAACCAATTGTGTATGTGTATGAGCTGCCAGTTGTGATGTCAGCGGAGTAACAAATACAAACCTGATATGACTTTGAAGGTGTATGTGTAAGGATTGTATTGCCACTTGAATCAGTTAATGTAAAGGTCTGGTTAGCTGAACCTGATCCGTAGAGAAGGAGGCAAACGCCGTTTGATGCTGAACTTGGTGTCTCTACCATACCGCTAGAACCAAAGGCCATTAATGTACCACCTGTAATTGTTAGGTTAGAGTCAAAGTCAATTGCAGTATTTCCGCTATCTGTAGGACCTTCAACTATTGTAGTACCACCGGCAATAGTCATTGTACCATTTGAATCAAGACCGTCACCGCCTGCATTTACAAAAATATTACCACCGTTAATTACTAACTTAACGTTTGAACTTGTGCTGCCTGTTGTGTTACCAACACCTGTTGTCTGAGTTGAACCATCTGAGGCATTCATACCATCATCCTCAGATACAATACTTACATCACCGTCGTTTATAATAATCTGAGTTCCCTCTAAACCTTCATAGGAATCAGTAATATTTACGCTTCCGCCGTCAATCTGAACTAGTGTATCAGCATGAATACCATCATCACCGGTTGCAATTTCTAAATCGCCGCCTTTAATGATTACAGCACCATCTGTGTGAACGCCATCATCTTCAGAGTCAATATTAATACTACCATCAAATACAATAAGGACATTTGTTGCCTTAATACCCTTCATAGAGTCTGTTGCTGTTGATGAAGTTGTTGAAGTTGAAGAGCTTGCTCTAAAGCCAAAGTCAGTCGAGCTATGAGAAACAGATGAGCTTGCTGCTCCATTACCTGTTGTAATATCAATGTTACCGCCATTAATAACTACATAGTTTTCAGCCTGGATACCGTCATTTTCAGACTGAATTGTAATGTCGCCATCCTCAATTATTATGTAACCCTTTGTAGCATCTGTGTCATTAGAAGCCTTAATACCATCACCAGAGGATGTAATATTAATTGTGCCGCCTGCAATACCCACTAAGTCTTTGCCTATTAAACCTTCGTCTGTTGCTGTTATTGAAAATGTACCGCTAACGATAATTAAGTCATCCTTACTTGTAATTGCATCGTTATAGCCTGCATTTACAACTAAACTACCATTGCCGTTAATGCTTAAATCTTCCTTAGAATAAATTGCTGCGCTATATTCTTCAGTATCTGTTGTTCTAGAAGAATCAGTTACTGTATTAGTTGTACCATCTGCAAGAGTAATTGTTACCTTGTCTGCACTAAGAATTAAAACTGGTGCTGTGCTTGAATTAGAAATATCCACTCCATTAAAAATCAAATGCACCTCATCAGTGTCATCTGCAAGGTCAACTACAATCTGTCCATCGCTTAAGCTACCGGAAATAACATAAGTTCCTTTTTCGGTGATAGTTACAGTAGAACCAGAAGCACTTGCACCATCACCATTTACTGAAATTGAAGAACCATTAAGTGTAATTGTTGTGTCATCACTATCGTAAGATGTATCTGTATCATTTTCATCTAGTTCAAGAGACACTCCATTTTCAAGATTTGAGATCAACTCGTCTAAATCTACGTCAACTGTTGCAGTTGTGGAGCTTGATGAGCTTGTAGAACTAGATGAACTTGTTGTTGTTGTCGTTGTAGCCTCGTTAGTTGTGCAGCCATATAGGCTCATGGCAATTAATGCACTTGCTAATCCTATGGTACCTACCTTTCTTAAATTAATCATAAGTAATCCTCCTTTAATTAAACCTATCACTGGGGAATCGTAAATCTTTCCGCCCTCTGATATCTTATTTTATAATTAATATAAAGATTTAAAATGTTGTAAATGTGTTCTTTGTGTGGTGTTTTTGTGAACTGAAATAAAGAAATTAAAAAGAGATAAAAAGAAATTTTAAAAAGAAACTTTAAAAAGAAATTAAAAAAGCTGCTATGAGAAATGAAACAAGGGCGTAAAGCTTAGTTTCACTTACTCATAACAGCTGTAGTCTTGACTTTATTAGATTATCTAGCTTCTTTATAGTCTGACTAGATATTTACCTTAACGATTCTTGGTCTAAGTCCTGCTTCTTCAAGCTTTTCTACGATCTCATCCTTATGCTCATGTCCATAAGCTTCAATTGTAATTCTAAGCTCAACTGTTGTCTGTCTGTTAATTGATACAAACTGGTTGTGCTCAAGCTTAATTACATTACCATTAGCCTCTGCAATAATAGTTGCAACTCTTACAAGTTCACCTGGCTTATCTGGTAAAAGAACAGATACTGTAAAGATTCTGCTTCTCTGAACAAGACCCTGCTGAACTACTGAAGACATTGTAATTACATCCATGTTACCACCTGAAAGGATAGAAACCACCTTCTTATCCTTTACATTAAGCTGCTTAAGGGCAGCTACTGTAAGTAAACCAGAATTCTCAACTACCATCTTATGGTTTTCAACCATATCAAGGAAGGATACGATTAAGTCTTCATCTGGTACTGTAATAATGTCGTCTAAGTTCTTCTGTAAATATGGGAATAACTTACTACCTGGAGTCTTAACTGCTGTACCATCTGCAATTGTGTTAACAGTTGGTAGTGTTGTTACAGCCCCAGCCTTTAGGGATGCCTGTAAACAGTTAGCTCCTGCAGGTTCAACACCAATTACCTTGATGTTAGGATTAAGTAGCTTTGCAAGTGTAGATACACCAGTTGCAAGTCCGCCACCACCTACTGGTACTAAAATATAATCAACTGTAGGTAATTCCTTAATGATTTCCATAGCTATTGAGCCCTGACCTGTAGCCACTTCAAGGTCATCAAATGGATGAACAAAAGTTAATCCCTGCTCCTTAGCTAACTTAATTGCGTATTCACATGCCTCATCGTAAACATTTCCATAAAGGATAACTTCGGCGCCATAGCCCTTAGTTCTGTTAACCTTAATTAAAGGTGTTGTAGTAGGCATAACTACTGTTGCCTTTACGTTATATTTCTTTGCTGCAAATGCAACGCCCTGGGCATGGTTACCAGCTGAAGCTGTAATTAATCCTCTTTTTCTAGCTTCCTCTGACATTGTGCTAATCTTATAATAAGCACCTCTAACCTTGTATGCGCCTGTATACTGCATATTCTCAGGCTTTAAGTAAACCTTGTTGCCTGACTGTGCACTAAAGAACTCGCTATATACTAAATTTGTTGGAAGAGTAGCTTCTTTAACTTTTTCAGCTGCTTCTTCGAATTTCTTCAATGTTAATTCTTCCATTTTCCTAGCTTCTCCTTGAATCCCATAAGTATTCTTGTCCAACAAGCCATAATTGTTGTATGACAAGTTGTTCATAATTATAGACCTGTAAAGCTTTTATTGCAAGTCAAAGAGGGCATTTACAAAATCCTCTGAGTTAAATTTCTGTAAATCCTCAATCTGCTCGCCAACTCCCACATATTTAACTGGAATGCCAAATTCAGACTGAATAGCCACTGCTATTCCACCCTTAGCTGTACCATCCATCTTAGTTAAAATAATACCTGTAATGTCAGTTACATCCTTAAATTCTCTAAGCTGAGAAAGGGCATTCTGTCCTGTTGTAGCATCAAGTACGATTAAATTCTCTCTATAAGCTTCTGGATATTCTCTTGTAATAACCTTATCGATTTTACGAAGCTCTTCCATTAAGTTTTTCTTATTCTGAAGACGTCCTGCTGTATCGCAAAGTAAAACATCAGCCTTTCTTGCCTTTGCAGCCTGAATTGAATCAAAGATAACTGCAGCTGGGTCTGAACCTTCGCTTTGAGCAATAATCTCACAGCCGTTTCTATGAGACCATTCTGTAAGCTGTTCAATGGCAGCAGCTCTAAAGGTATCGGCAGCAGCCATAATAACCTTCTTATTCTGATTCTTTAGTAAGCCAGCAAGCTTACCCACTGAAGTCGTTTTACCAACGCCATTAACACCAATTAATAAAACAATGGATTTCTGATTTTCAAAATCGTAGGCATTAGGGCCTAGATCCATTTGCTCCTTAATTAATTGAATAAGTAATTCCTTACATTCAGCTGGCTGCTTAATAGTATTTTCCTTAACCTTTTCTTTGAGGTTTTCAATGATTTCATCAGTTGTTCTAACGCCTAAGTCGCCCATAATAAGAGTCTCTTCAAGCTCTTCATAGAATTCGTCGTCAATATTTGTAAAGCCATTGAAAACGTAATCAATGCTTGAAACAATATTGTCTCTTGTCTTATTAAGACCTGCTTTTAATTTTTCAAAAAATCCCATATTAAATCCTTCCTTATAAAAAAATTAAGCCCACATTCTTACAAGTAAACTAATCAAATGTAGCGACTTCATAGAAGTCGCATTTAATGCAAGTGCTTCCATACTAGTAAAAATATAGGCTTAACTAAAATTTCTAGGCAGTTTTTACCTGCTTATCTTTATCTAGTTCTTTATCAATTAAGTCAACAGAAACAAGAGTTGAAACACCCTTCTCCTGCATAGTAATACCAAAGAGTCTATCTGCAGCTGCCATAGTACCACGTCTATGTGTAATGACAATAAACTGAGTATGTTTTGTTAACTTATGTAGGTAGTTTGCGTATCTTCCTACATTTGAGTCATCAAGAGCGGCCTCAATTTCATCAAGTAGACAGAATGGAGATGGCTTTAGGTTCTGAATTGCAAATAAAAGCGCAATGGCTGTAAGAGCCTTTTCACCACCGGATAACTGCATCATATTCTGTAATTTCTTTCCAGGTGGCTGAGAAATAATTGTAATGCCTGCTTCAAGGATATCCTCACCTTCTACAAGTTCGATTGTACCCTTTCCACCGCCAAATAATTCCTTAAATACCTGGTCGAATTCCTTCTTAATTTCTTCAAACTTAGCTGTAAACTGAGTTCTCATGCCGCTATCAAGTTCATCAATAACCTGCATAAGTGCATTTTCAGCTTCAATCATATCATCATGCTGGCCCTTTAAGAATTCGTAACGTTCTGAAACGCCCTTATATTCTTCAATGGCATTAACATTTACATCACCGAGTTTTTTAATTGCGGATTTTAAAATGTTAATCTGCTTTCTAATATTAGATAGATCAGTAAGTTCTTCGTTTCTTAGTTCAAGAGCATAACTATAAGTCAACTCATATTCATTCCACATGTAATCTACTAATGTATCATTAGATTCATCGAGTTTTTCATGCTGGTTATGAAGACGCATGCTTTCCTTTTCAAGTAAGACGATTCGATTATTAATCTCATCTCTCTTATCAAAGGATGACTTGTGAGTCTTTGAAATCTCGTCACGCTCAAGTCTTAACTTCTCAATCTTTTCGTTAGATTCCTTAATTCTAAAGTCAGCAAGATTCATAGACTTCTTAACATCTGAAATGTCCTTATTCTTATTAATAATTTCAGTTTCAGTCTGCTTAATCTTATTCTTGATTTCTGCCTCTTCCACAATAAGCTTTTTAACTTCTTCGTTAAGACGAAGGATAGTCTCTTCGATATAGCTTATCTTCTGGCTGTAGCTGCTATGCTGTAGCTTTACATTTTCAAGCTTAACAGAAATCTTAACTTCTTCTTCCTTTAACTCATCAAGGAACTTATTTAAGCTCTCAATCTCTTCCTTAGACTTCTCATTCTGATTATCAAGTTCATCTAAGTTGTTAGAAACAAGGGACTTGCTTTCATTAATCTTCTGGATTTCTTCATCCGCCATCTTAATTTCCATGCTATCCTTTGCAACTAATTCAAGGATTGACTTTAACTTAGCCTTCTCCTGATTTAAGTTAACCTGAATTGTGTTCTTTCTTAAAGTAACATCTCTTAAATCCTTTGTTAAGCTTTCATTATCAGTTCTAATTTCAGCAATCTTAGATCTGTTATCGCTAACCTGATTCTTAAGCTCAACGCCAGCCTTAGAAGTCTCATTAACGCTTTGCTTTAACTCTTCGATTTCTCTTCTACGTCCAAGCAAGTTGCTTGAATTCTTGAAAGCACCACCAGTCATTGAACCACCTGGATTTAGCTGTTCACCTTCAAGAGTTACGATTCTAAGGGAATATCTATACTTTCTTGCAATGGCAAGAGCATTGTTAATATTATCTACAACTAAGATTCTACCAAGTAAATACTTAGCAAGATTCTCATATTCAAAGGAAACTCTAACTAAGTTAGAAGCTACGCCAATAACGCCCTCTTCCTTAATGCAATTATCCTTTTCAAGGGTTTCTCTTGCCTTAATAGCGTTTAATGGTAAAAATGTAGCTCTACCCAAACGGTTTTCTTTTAAGTGAGCAATCAAGTCTTTAGCAGTTTCTTCCTTGTCTGTAACGATATTCTGAATAGTTCCGCCAAGGGCTGTTTCAATTGCTACTTCATAAGAACGCTCAACCTTAATAATATCTGCAATAACACCAAGAATACCTGGTTTCTTATCCTTAAGCTTCATGATTTCACGAATTGAGTTACCGTAACCATCATAACGCTCAGTAATATTAATTAAGGATTCTAGTCTTGATTTCTCTCTATGATATTTACTAGTTAATTTTTCAATTTGAAGATTTAAATCTGTGTTAGCATTTTTAATATTAGTAATTTCTTCATTATTCTTAATTAATTTATCGTTTAATTCATTATATTCTTCATCTACAGATAAAAGCTCGTTAGAATAAGAATCAATAAGCTTTTTCTGGCTAGCTTCATCAGACTTATCTTTAATTACCTTACTTGAAAGCTCTGCCTTTTTAATGCTTAAGTTCTCAAGCATAGTAACATACTTCTGATTCTCAGCATTAATAGATGACTTCTCATTTAGGGCATCCATAATAGACTGATTCTTCTCATCAATCTTAGTCTCTACAGAAGAAATCTTTTCCTTAATTTCCTCGCTTTGCTTGTTGATCTCTTCTAGTCTATCATTGTGGCCTGTCATATCATTTTTAATAGCCTGATAATCAGCTTCAGCTTTAGCTATTTCTTCGTTTTTTGATGCAATCTCCTCAGTGATCTTTGTAAGTCTTTCTGAGTGAAGTTCGTTATTGTTGTTGAAAGTCTTAATCTGCTCGCTATAGACATTAATTGTGCCCTCAAGCTTTTGCTTTTCAAGCTCTGTCTCAGACTTAGTATTATTAGTTTCTTCAATCTGAGCATTAATTGCCTCTAACTGGCTTTCAGCCTGCTCATACTCCGACTTAATTGTTTCGTATTCGCCATTGGCCTTTGAAAGGTCACCATCAGCAATGGAAATCTTCTCATCTAAGGCAGCTAAATCATTACGGATTCTGTCTGTCTCTAAGAGGAAGGCATTGACATCGTAATTCTTTAAATCAGTCTTTAAATTAAGGTATTCCTTAGCCTTATCAGACTGCACCTTTAAAGGACCTACCTGCTTTTCAAGCTCTGATAAAATATCATTAACTCTGACTAAATTAGCTCTCTCACTTTCAAGCTTCTTAATTGCGGCAGCTTTTCTTCTCTTAAACTTTACAATACCTGCTGCTTCATCAAATAGTTCTCTTCTCTCCTCAGGCTTACCAGAAAGAATCTTATCAATCTGACCCTGTCCGATAATTGAGTAGCCTTCTTTACCAATACCTGTATCATAAAAAAGTTCAGTAACATCCTTTAATCTACACGCATTACCATTAATTAGATATTCGCTCTCGCCAGATCTATAAACTCGTCTGCTTACAGTTACTTCATCATAATCAACTGCTAGTGCATGATCTGAATTATCAAGCGTAATTGATACATACGCAAAGCCTACAGGCTTTCTGTTTTGTGTTCCAGCAAAGATAACATCCTCCATCTTAGAACCACGAAGCTGCTTAGCTGACTGTTCACCTAAAACCCATCTTACAGCATCAGCAACATTACTTTTACCAGAACCATTAGGTCCTACAATACCAGTAATACCGTTATCAAAATCAAAAACGATTTTATTGGCAAAGGACTTAAATCCTTGTACCTCAATACTCTTTAAATACATAAAATCTCCCTTTAGTTACTTTAATACATCTTTAATTTCTATCCCTTTATTTTTAAGCTCTACTAAAGCTTTATAGGCGGCGTTAGCCTGAGCATTCTTCTTATTGTGTCCGCTTCCTTCAATCTCAATTAAGCCCTCTACTTTAACTTCCACAACAAAAGTCTTATTATGCTCTGGTCCTTCTTCTCTAATTAGAGAATAGCTAACCTCTTTACCCATTCCTTGAACAACTTCCTGTAGAATGGTCTTGCTATCAAAAAAGAGTTGTTTATTGTCTAGGTCATTTAAAATAAATTTAAGGACAAACTCTTTTGCATTAGCAAAATCACTATCAAGATAAATAGCACCAATTAAAGCCTCAAGTGCGTCTGAAACAATAGAGTCTCTTCTTCTACCGCCTGTAAGTTCTTCACCCTTACCAAGCTTAATAAATTCCTCAAAACCAAATTCTCTAGCGCAAAGTGCAAGAGTTGGCTCACAAACAATACTAGCACGAAGTCTAGTCATCTTACCTTCATTCATTGTGAATTTTTTGAAAATGTAGTCACTGCTTGATAGTTCCAAAACAGCATCGCCTAAAAATTCAAGTCTTTCATTATCCTTAATCTTAAGCTGTTTCTTTTCATTGGCATATGAACTATGAGTAAGTGCATTCTCTAGTAATGAGATATCCTTGAACTTATAGCCAATAATATCCATTAATTCATTTAGATTAGTATTCATAAATTCATCTTCCTTTTTATATTTTTACAAATAAATAAGACTACTTACTTAAACAAATAAGTAGTCCTATATTAAATCATATAAAGTTATTATTTAGTTGCGTTCTTAATTGCTTCTACTGCATCTGCAACAGTTGAAATCTGTTCTGCTGCGTCTTCAGGGATTTCAATATCAAATTCTTCTTCAATTCCCATAATGATCTGGAAAACATCTAATGAATCAGCGCCTAAATCATCGATAAATGTTGTATCAAGATTAATCTTGTCAACATCTACATTAAGTACATCAGCAATAATTTTCTGTAACTTCTCGAATTCCATAGTATTAACATCCTTTCAAAATAAAAATCCCTCTATTAGCATCATATATGCTATAAAGCTTTGCCAAAATGCTTAGTCATTAGCTGTTGGCATATTCTCTAATGACTTTACAATCTTATCATTAATATTCATTTTTGTAAACTTAACACACTGAAGAATTGAGTTCCTAATTTCAGTAGATTTAGCGTTTCCGTGAGTCTTAACAACTAGACCATTTAAGCCTACTAAAGGTGCTCCTCCGTACTGGCTAGCATCCATAGTTTTTAACTCTTCCTTAAGCTTATTCTTAATTAAGAGTGCACCAATCTTAGTCTTAAGACTAGACATTAAAACTCCCTTAATCTTCTTAATTAAGCCACCGCCAAGACCTTCATAGAGCTTTAAGATTACATTACCTACAAAGGCATCACAGACTACTACATCTGCTCCACCATTAGGAATTTCTCTAGCTTCAATACTTCCAATAAAGTTAATGTCATCGCAAGCCTTAAGAAGTGGGAATGTTTCCTTAACTAACTGGTTACCTTTCTCTTCCTCTAAACCTACGTTAACAATAGCTACTCTAGGATTCTTAACACCTACTACATTCTCCATGTAAATAGAGCCCATCTTAGCCCACTGAACAAGGAAATCCGGTCTAGAATCTACGTTAGCACCTGCATCTGCAAGTAAGAAAACACCATTCATAGTTGGTACAAGTGGTGACATAGGAGGTCTTTGAACACCCTTTAATCTACCAACAATAGTCTGTCCACCAACAAGAATAGCACCTGAACTACCAGCTGAAACAAAAGCGTCAGCCTTCTTTTCCTTAACCATATATAAGGCCTTAACTAAAGAAGAATCCTTCTTTCTTCTAACGGCCATAACAGGTGGTTCACCTGTTTCAATAACTTCACTAGCAGCTACTACTTCAAGCTGATCCTTGTTATATTTATAATTTGCAAGCTCCTTATTAATAACATCCTCTAGTCCAACTAGATATACAAATGTGTCGCTATCGGCATTAATTGCTTCTATAGCTCCCTTTACTGTTTCCTTTGGAGCATTATCTCCACCCATAGCATCTAAAGCGACTTTAATCATATTCTCCTCCGAATTAATTTTTTAAACTTTATTAAAAGTACCACGAAAACGCGCATTTTTCAAGTCTTTTAGAGTTTTTTAACAAATAAAAAAAGAGCCCTATAAAAGGACTCTTTATAAAAATTAAGCTCTAGAATTAAGCTTCAACTTCGATAATCTGCTTCTTGTTGTAAGAACCACAAGCCTTGCAAACTCTATGAGGGAGCATTAAAGCACCACACTTTGAACACTTAACAAGATTAGGAGCGCTCATCTTCCAATTAGCTCTTCTCTTATCTCTTCTAGCCTTAGATGATTTATTCTTTGGACAAATTGACATACTATTACACCTCCTTAAACTCATTTAAAATATCTTTGAAAACAGACATTCTTGGATCCAGAACTTCGCGGTCACACCCGCATTCCTTAATATTAAGATTAGTACCACATTTTAAGCATAAGCCCTTGCAGTCTTCCTTACATAAAGTCTTGCCTGGCATGGAAACAAGCAATTCGCTAAATAATAACTTATCCGCGTCGAGGTTGTATCCATCAATGTAGTCTTTTTCTATCTGAGTCTCTTCTTCCGAAGCGTCATCAGCAAAATCAACTATCTCATCAATAACTAAATCTACCTTAGTATCAACAGCTGTTAAACATCTGTCACAAGGAATTGATAAAGTTACATCTGTTACTGCCTTAATAGAAATCTTGTTAGTTCCTATCTTGTTAATAGTAACATCAAATGGTGCCTTCTTAACTATTGGATAGTCAAATAGACCATTATTAAATGTATCCGCTTCAAGGGAAACATTCTTAGTTAAATCTTGAGATGAACCGGATAAAAGTTCTCTTAAATCAATTAGCATACATAATCTCCTATCGAAACCTTTAATACTTAGTTACGACCCGATCCTATATACTAGGCGTGAAGGGAAATAACTTGCCTTTTCACACTTTGTCAATTATACGCACATGTTTTGTTTTTGTCAACAACATTTTCTAAAATGTAAAGTAAAATTACTTTACAGCTTAAAATTTAATAGTTATAAGACAATTACTTAACTAATGCTAATGTATCTCTAGCGATTGCTAATTCTTCGTTAGTAGGTAATACTACTACCTTAACCTTAGAATCTGCTGTAGAAATCATCTTTGTTTCGCCAACTGCTGCTTCGTTAGCTGCATCATCAACTTCAATACCTAAGTAGTTGAAGTAGCTTAAGATCATCTTACGGATTCTAGCGTTGTTCTCACCAACACCAGCTGTAAATGCGATAGCATCTACACCGTTCATAGCTGCTACATAAGAACCGATGTACTTAGCAACTCTGTAAGCATAAGCATCTAATGTATCCTTAGCAATCTGGTTACCCTTATCAACTTCTGCGATTAAGTCACGGAAATCTGAAGAGATACCTGACATACCTAAGATACCAGACTTCTTATTAAGAACGTTTAACATCTCAGAGATTGTCATATTCTCATGGTTGCAAAGGTATTCAAGGATAGCTGGATCAAGATCACCAGAACGTGTACCCATGATTAAACCTTCAAGTGGAGTAAGACCCATTGAAGTATCAACACACTTACCACCGATTGATGCAGAGATTGAAGCACCGTTACCTAAGTGGCAAACGATAACCTTAGCGTTGTCCTTATTGAGGCCTGCAAACTTAATTGTTTCACCAGAAACGAACATATGAGATGTTCCGTGGAAACCGTATCTTCTTACATGATACTTCTCATAGTATTCTCTTGGAATAGCGTAAAGGTAAGCCTTTGGCTCCATTGTTCCACCAAATGCTGTATCCCAAACTGCGATATTCTTCTTACCAGGCATAGCAGCTTCAACAGCTTCGATACCGATTAAGTTAGCTGGGTTATGAAGAGGTCCTAAATCGAAGCACTCCTTAATAACTCTCTTAACATCTTCAGTTACAAGGCAAGACTCCTTGTAAGCTTCACCAGCGTGAAGTACTCTATGACCTACAGCGCCGATTTCGTCTGTTGACTTAATTACACCGTGTTCTGGATCTACTAAAGCGTCAAGAACTAACTTAACAGCGATGTTATGATCCTTCATAGGTGTTTCTACTACATACTTATCCTTACCTGTTGGCTTATGTGTAAGGATTGAACCTTCGATACCAATTCTTTCAACAAGACCCTTAGCGATAACGCTTTCGTCGTCCATGTTGATTAACTGATACTTAAGTGATGAACTACCACAGTTTAAAACTAAAATATTCATTGATAATCTCCTTGTTTAAAAAATTATTTATAACTTAACTAATCACCGGAGGCAATGTAAAACTCCCGGTGATCAGTTTTTATTAAGTAATATCTTAAAAATCTAGTTAATTAAAATAAGACTAAATCTAGATTAGTTGGCAGCGTTCTGAGCCTGAACAGCTGTTAAAGCAACTGTACCAACGATATCTTCTGCATAACAACCTCTTGAAAGATCGTTAACTGGAAGTGAAAGACCCTGTAAGATAGGACCGTAAGCACCAGCTTTAGCAAGTCTCTGAACTAACTTATAACCGATGTTACCAGCTTCAAGTGAAGGGAATACTAATGTGTTAGCATGACCAGCAACCTTAGAACCTGGAGCCTTTAATTCACCAACTTCTGGAACTAATGCAGCATCTAACTGTAATTCACCATCAAGTGTAAGTTCTGGGTACTTCTCGTGTGCAATTGCAACAGCGTTAGCAACCTTATCTACATTGTCATGCTTAGCAGAACCCTTTGTAGAGAATGAAAGCATAGCAACCTTTGATTCCTTACCAACAAATGTTTCAAATGATTCAGCAGATAACTTAGCAATTTCAGCTAACTTCTCAGAATCAACATCTGGGTTAACAGCACAGTCAGCGAATACGAATAAACCATTTTCACCAAGTTCGCAGTTAGGAACTTCCATAAGGAAGAAACCAGAAACTGAAGAGATACCTGGCTTAGTCTTTAATAACTGAAGAGCTGGTCTGATTGTGTTACCTGTTGAGTGGCAAGCACCTGAAACAGCACCATCAGCATCGCCGCACTTACACATAAGGCATGCATAGTACATGTAATCCTTTTCCATCATTTCTTTAGCCTGTTCTGGAGTAACACCCTTCTTAGCTCTTAATTCAACAAACTTGTCGATGTACTTCTGCTTGTTAGGATCGTTGAAAGGATCAACGATAGTTGCACCTGTAATATCATATCCTTCACTGTTAGCAGCGATTTCTTCCTTAGTACCGATAATGATTAAGTTAGCGATACCTTCCTTTAAAATCTGCTCTGCAGCAGCAAATGTTCTCTTATCCATAGATTCAGGTAAAACGATAGTCTTCTTATCAGCTTTAGCCTTTGCTTTAATTTCGTCAATAAATGCCATGATTACTGACTCCTCCTTAGATTATTTTGTTTTTTTAATATTAGTTCGATGATTTCCAGTTTCAAAAACACTTCGAACACTAGTAAAAATTATACGACTTTTCCTTTTTGAATACAAGAAAATATTTTAACATTATCTCTTTAAAAGCACGATTTTGACATGTTTTAGAAAAAATAATATTATTATCTTGTAATTTTATATAAATTTAACAAGAGGTTTAATTATGACTATAGGAATAGTTGCAGAATTTAATCCCTTCCACAACGGACACAAGTATTTGCTAGATTCAATCAAGGCTAAATACCCTGAATCCACTATTGTTGTTGCCATGAGTGGCGATTATGTCCAAAGAGGCGAAGGGGCAATTATAGATAAATATAAAAGAACGAGTATGGCTTTATCTGAAAATGTAAATCTCATCCTTCAGATAGCAACTAAATTTTCCTTATCAAGCGCAAGCTACTTTGCCTTTGCTTCCATCAACAGTCTCATAAAGCTGGGAGCTAATAAGATAATCTTTGGCATGGAGTCTGATAATATTGAAAATCTAGTAAAGATCGCTAAGCTACTAAACGACGAAAGTCCAGAATTTAGTGAAAGCATTAAGACCTTTATTAATGAAGGCTACTCCTACCCTAAGGCTAGAATGCTTGCCCTCTCTTCTATTTATGGGGAGGATTTGGCAAAGGAAACAACTAAGTCCAACAATGTGCTCGCTATTGAATATATTAGACAGATTTTAAAATATAACAAAAAACACAAGGCTAACATAAGCTTTGAAGGCATTAAGCGCCTTGGCCAAGACTTCAATGATGAAGAAATAAAAGAAAATCTTACAAGCGCCACAGCTATTAGAAATTCTTTGTATAAAAAAGACATAGAAATAATTAAAGGTCACACAAACGAATTTACTTACAATATCTTAGAGGATAGCTTTAATAAGAACGAACTAATCTTTATTAATGACTTTAGTGACCTTCTTTATTTTAAGCTCTTAGACCTTTGCAAATATAACAAAGACGAGGCTATAAAAGCTTTAGTAGAATTCAACGACCTATCAGAATTTTTAGCAGCTTCAATCTATACGAAATTTATAAGTTGGGGAGAGAGTAAAAAGGAAGATAATAGTACTTTTTCTTTTAAAATTTGCGACTTTATAGATGCTCTTAAATCAAAGACCTATACTTACTCTCGCATCTCCCGCTGTCTTTTTTGCATAATTTTAGGAATAAAAAAGACAGATGTAAAGGAAGAATTAAGCTTTATTAAAGTCTTAGGCTTTGATAAAAAAGGACAAGCCCTACTATCTAGCGTAAAGAAGAACTTAGATATAGAACTAATAACTAAGAACTCTAAGGGAAAAGAAAATAAAGAATTTTTGGAAGAAATGTATATGTCTGATTTGTACAATAACGTGCTAGGAAGGAAGGCAGGAAAGATTCCAGAAAGAGAGATTAAGAAGGCAATTGTGAAGGAAAAGTAAATAGGGAGTTTTACTAATGGGATGAGTTATCTCAGCCGACAAGGGGAGAAGGACGGACATTGCAGTGAAACTACAAAGTTCTCAAAGACCCGCTCCCGCTAAGCTAGCTGCCTAGCTGTACTAAGAAAGTCCAGCCCCCTAAAAGGGGCGTCCTTTCAAGTGCAGAGGCAGCTAGAATTGTCTTTTCGAACTTGTATCTCCACTTACATTGTGCATCACCCCCGCGGATGAGAATGCCCCCACTAGTAAACTCCGATATTTGACTTTTATCACAAACGCCGGAACTGACTCCTGCGGAGTGGTTCCTCGGGCTTGTTGTGTGGTGGGGAGATATCTTGCTAATCGTGGTCGCGAAAAATTTAGTTATACTAAATGTTTATGTTCACGTAATACATATTCCTAAAGGTGTGGTAGTTAGTAGTATTCTATCGGCAATTAAAGCAGTTTTATATCTATAAAGTTTCATCTTATTGTCTGGTTTGTTGTAAGGTAAATGGAAGCGCAGACATAAATTCGAAAAGACAATTCTAATTGCTTCGGCACTTTAAAAGGGATGGGTAATAACCCATCCCTTTTATTAGTACCGCTAAGCAATTAGCTTAGTGAAAACGTGTCTTTGAGAATTTGATGGCTGTGCTGCAATGTACGTTAGTCACACAAACATAACAGCAAGCATCAAACTATATAATATTGTCGATTTAATTTGCGATTGTAATCTAGTGTACGTCTTTGAGAATTTGATGGCTGTGCTGCAATGTACGTTAGTCACACAAACATAACAGCAAGCATCAAACTATATTATTTAATAACTGATTTAATACACCTAGTTCTTAAAACTATGAATAGGCGCTGGAATTCTACCCTTTCTATTCACAAACGCAGAACAATCAAACTGATTTACTGGCATAATTGGTGCATATCCAAGTAATCCACCAAATTCAACTGTCTCACCAAGACCCTTTCCTTCAACAGGAATAACTCTTACAGCAGTTGTCTTCTGGTTGATCATACCAATAGCTGCCTCATCTGCGATGATACCTGAAATTGTTGTAGCCTTTGTATCGCCAGGAATGGCAATCATATCAAGGCCTACTGAACAAACACAAGTCATAGCCTCAAGTTTTTCAATTGTAAGGCAACCAGCCTCAACAGAATCAATCATACCCTGATCTTCTGAAACAGGAATGAAGGCACCTGATAAACCACCAACGTAAGAAGAAGCCATAACGCCACCCTTCTTAACCTGGTCATTTAAGAGGGCAAGAGCTGCTGTCGTACCAGGAGCACCTGCTCTTTCAAGTCCGATTTCTTCTAAAATATCTGCAACTGAATCGCCGATTGCTGGAGTTGGAGCAAGTGAAAGGTCGATGATACCAAAAGGTACACCAAGACGCTTAGAAGCTTCTTGAGCTACTAACTGACCTACTCTAGTAATCTTAAAGGCAGTTTTCTTAATAGTTTCGCAAAGAACCTCAAAGCTCTCACCACGTACTGATTCGAGAGCATATTTTACAACACCAGGACCAGAAACACCTACGTTAATGATTGCGTCGTCTTCTGTTACACCGTGGAAAGCTCCAGCCATAAATGGATTATCATCAGGTGCGTTACATAAAACAACTAACTTAGCACAACCGATAGAGTCGTTGTCCTTTGTCAAATGTGCTGTTTCCTTTACAATTTCGCCCATAAGCTTAACTGCATCCATATTGATACCTGTCTTTGTTGAGCCAACATTTACAGAAGCACAAATAAGTTCTGTTTCCTTTAAAGCCTTTGGGATTGAACGAATGAGTAATTCATCAGAACGAGTCATACCCTTTGAAACTACTGCTGAATAACCACCGATAAAGTTAACACCAACTGTGTGTGCAGCCTTATCAAGAGTCTTTGCGATTTCAACGTAGTCATCACTTGTCTTACAACAAGCACCACCAACTAAAGAAATTGGTGTGATAGAAATTCTTTTATTAACAATAGGGACACCGAATTCCCTAGCAATGTCTTCACCAGTCTTTACTAAGTCCTTAGCAAGAGTTGTAATTTTATTGTAAATATTATCACATGTAGACTTAAGGTCTGGACTTGCGCATTCAAGCAAGTTAATACCCATTGTAATAGTTCTTACATCAAGGTTTTCCTTCTCAACCATCTTATTAGTCTCAGTGACTTCCATAATATTAATCATAGTTTTCTCCTATATTATCAGAGTTTTTATGTGTTTTGAAAAATCGAATTAGATTCTATGCATCATGTCGAAGATTTCTTCCTTCTGGCACTTAATAGAAACGCCGATACCTTCGCCAAGCTTGTCTAAATTTTCTAAAATTTCATCATAGCTCTTAGTTGTATTAGCAATATCAACGATCATCATCATGTTAAAATAACCTGAAACGATAGTCTGTGAAATATCTAAGATATTGATCTTAGACTCAGCTAAATAAGTACATACCTTTGCTATAATTCCAACTGTATCTTTTCCTACAACTGTAATTACACACTTCTTCATATAATCATTCTCCTTAAAATTAAACACTTGCAAATTGCAAGCTTTATCCCTCTAAAGATACTCTATTTCTGAATGTATGTCAATTTTAAGATAAGCAAAAAGCTTCCAAAACCCCGCATAATTGCAAGATTTCGGAAGCTTTAATTTTTATTCCTTTTGAAAATGTTACTTTAAATCACATTTAACATCTAACATTAAATTAAATGCAACATTTAATTACATATAAGCTTAAATCACATTTAACATTGAAGTTTCAAATCTCTTTGCCACCTCAATTTCAAAATCACTGGCCTTATAGTCGTTTTCTGACTGGTCGATTTCTAATTTTACAGTTTCATAGGCTAGCTTTTCGTAATTGTTATCCTTACTTAAGTGGCCAAGAATTACCTTCTTTAAATCAGGATGTAAAACCTTACTAATTAGCTGTCCAGAAGACTCATTACATAAATGTCCCTTATTTCCTAAGATTCTTTGCTTAAGATAATATGGGTAACTACCTACCTGAAGTAGATTTATGTCATGATTAGCCTCTACATATAAAATGTCCGATTCTTTCAAATTCTCTACTGTATAGTCATCATAACAACCAAGGTCTGTACAAACAGAAACCTTCTTATTTGCATTAGTAATGCTGTAAGCACAAGGCTCGTTAGCATCGTGTGAAATTGCAAAAGGTCTAATAACTAAATCGTTAAGGTAAAAGGGAATGTCAACGCCGATTCTATTAAGTATGCCCTCTGGCATATCTCCTAAACCAGCCTCTAATATTCCATCAATTGTACCTTGGGTTGCATAAATTGGAATAGCCTCTTTTCGACTTATAACTCCAATACCCTTAATGTGGTCACTGTGCTCATGTGTTACGAATATTGCAGATAAATCTTTAACTGAAAGGTCGATTTTATTCAAACCCTCTTCAATTTTTTTACGACTAACTCCTGCATCAATTAAAATATGCGTATTATCAGAGCCAACGTAGACGCAGTTTCCACTGCTGCCACTTGCGATTGGCATCATTCTCATTGTGTTATATCCTCCCAATAAAGGTCAATCTTATCTCCTTCCTTTAGAGGAGCTGTGTATTCACCCTTATTTCCATTTTGTTTTAGAACTACGACTCCCTTTGGTTTAGACAAATCAAATTCGTAGAACTGAAATAAGTCTACCAAAATATAGTCGCTTTTTCCAGATAATTTTACAGGTTCATTATTTACAAAAATTGTGATACCCTTAGTCATTTTATTTGGAATTTCTGACTTTTTCTCAACCACAACCATGTCTGCTGCCACCTGAGCCAATTCTTCCTGATTTCCAGGCTTGGCAATATTTTCTGAAAATGTATTGCTTTTTATAATTTCATTCATGAACTTGTCATTTGAAATCTTATTCTTTTTAGTAAAGGAAGCACTCATCTTACCAATGCTTGATTCATCGATATTTTTAAGGTCAATACCTTTTTCGGCCTCTTCTTTTAACTTCTTTTCTTCTTCAAGCATAGCCTTCTTTCTGCCACGCTCCTTAGCCTTTTCTAGTTCCTTTATATCCTCTTCGTAGTTTTCCACCTCTAAGCCATTTGTTAGGGTTAGATACTTATTGTCAGGATTTGATGCATTTTCATTACTCTTAATGTAACTTGAGGCTGTAATAGAATCACCGGAATAAATCTTAGTAATAGGATTAGCTTCTTCTCCGTTTACAAAGATTTCGTTATCAAGGGCTTTCATGCCAAGGCAGTCACAAAGCTGCTTAACAGTATAATAGTTTTCAACTCTTAAATGATCTCCCTCTAAAATGTCGTAATCTTCAGGCTTTGTCTCGCCATTTACATAGACAATCTTTGGAAGTTTGAGTAGCTCGCCGTTAAGAGTTAACTTAACTGGACTTGAGAGCTCCTCTAGCTTATTAAGTGTAAGGCTTGCATCCTCACCGGCAGTTGAATTCTTAATTTCAATCTTTGCATTTTGACCAATCTTAGAATTCAGGTTTGCAGGCTTGCCATTTAGCTTAATTACAGCGCCTTCACCAGATTTACCCTTAACCTGTCTTTGAACGCCATTAATTGAGAAACTAAGGGCCTTACCACGTTTAGGAAATACATCGTTATTAGAATAACCAATCTGAACAAGGGCATCGCTAATTGTTAGGTGATTATTGTCATAGAGCTTAACTCTTGACTCGTTTACGCTAACAAAGACGAAGTTGTTCTTCTGGTTATAGAAATTAGTGCAAATTCCGATTGGTGTTACATAAAGGGAATCCTTCTGGAAAGAAACCGCGCTAAAATCCACGCTTTCAAGTACATCTGCCCCACGAACTGCAACTCTCTCTTTTGGAAGACCAAGCTCCTTAGCAAGAGTTTGTGTGTAGCCAGACATTTTGCCACCGCCACCAACTACAAAGACGGCGTTACAGCTCTTGCCTCCATTAAGCTCTTTAATGCGACTTGCTGTTTCCTTAGCCATCTCACCAATTGGCTCTGAGGCAACTTTATTAATATCTGAAACATTGATTTTTTGCTCAATGCCCATGACGTCTTTAAATTTTACTTGTCCCTTTGGCTTAGAGCTTGCAATCATCTTAATCTGCTCTGCAGTTTTAAAGTCTACAAGATAGTGTCTTGCAATGGCTTCAGTGATTTCATCTCCTGCCACAGGAATCATGCCAAAGGCAATAATGCTGCCATCCTTAGTAAGGCAAATATCGGAAGTTCCAGCTCCCACATCCACCAAACCTAGATTAAGCAGTCTAAAGTTTTCTGGCACCGCAATATTAATAGCTGCAATAGGTTCTAGAGTAAGGCTAGCCACCTTTAGGTCAGCGTGCTCCACAGCCATATACAAGCTATCTACAACTTCTTCTGGTAAAAATGTAGCAATTAAATCTACTTCTATCTTCTTTGCCTTATGGCCTTCAAGATTGCTAATTTCAAAGCCATTAAGAAGATATCTTACAGCGGAATGACCTACGCAAAAGAATTTCGCTTCGGAATCCTCTTCGTTTACCTTTTTATGTGCATTTTCAATGGCCTGTAATTCCATAGAGAAAACGTGATCCTTAGTGATTCTTGTTTCCTCATCAAATTCCATTATGCCCTTTGTATTAATAGTCTTTAATACTCGACCAGCCGCAGCAATACACACATCCTTAAGCTTAGTGTCAAGTTGAGCCTCTAAGTCGTTTTTGACCTCAAGGATTTTCTCTCCTACCTTGTAGATGTCATGAATCTGACCATCAAGCATAGATCTGCTCTCATGCTCCCTCTCAGACATAGCTACAACCTTAAAGATGTCATTTTCTACACAACCAACCACACCTACAACATTTCTTGTTCCGATGTCCAAACCGAAAACAAGGCTGTCTAGACCAATTCGTGTTTCCATCCCAAATACCCCCTAAATATAAAGTAAGGTCAACTAGTATATTAAATTCACGTTTAAATTATTTTTAATATATCATAAATTTAGCAAACTAGCAAGTTTTCCTTTAATATTCTCTATACTTGCATCATTGTCTATTGTATGGTCTGTTCTATTTTTAAAGTCTTCTTCTGAGAGCTGGGCCTCAAAGATTTTGTTGATTTTCTCATCTGAGTAGCCACGACTCTCTCTTAATCTCTGCCTTCTTGTTTTTTTACTTGCGAAAATGTACCAAGTCTCGTCACAAAATACATCATAGTGATCTTCTAGCAAAAGGGCAGCTTCAACAAAGCAAAAATCCACGTCTTCCTTAATCTTATGCTCAGTGATTTTCTTTATAATCTCCTGCTTAGTTAAGGGATGAACTATGCTATTTACAAGGATTCGCTTGTTGGGATTATTATAAATAATCTTTGAGAGCTTACTTGTATCAATGGCATCTTTTGTCTCATTTAGAATTTCTTCCCCAAAGAATTCTATTAGCTCTTCAAAGGCCTTATTTCCCTTAAAATACATGGACTTTGCCACATCATCTGCCATTATAATTTCGCAGTTTGTCATTTCCTTTAAAAGAGAAAGGACGAGGGACTTTCCAGCCCCCACGCCTCCTGTAATACCTATTGTTTTCATATTATTCCTTTTAATTAATGGCATTCAAGCCAGTTTTTACCAACATTTAAATCAATTTCAAGGGATACCTTTAATTTAGCAGCTTCCTTCATGCCCTTTTCAATGATTTCTCTTACCTTTTCGATTTCATCATTAGCAACCTCTACTAATAATTCATCGTGAACCTGTAAAACAAGGTGTGACTTTAAATTTGCCTTCTTTAATTCATCATAAACTCTAATCATGGCAATCTTAATAATATCTGCTGCAGTTCCCTGAATTGGAGCGTTCATGGCGATTCTTTCACCGAATTTTTTTTGCATAAAGTTAGATGCCTTTAATTCAGGAATAGGTCTACGTCTGTTAAACATAGTGATTGAGTATCCATTTTCCTTAGCATTCTCTACTAAGCCATCAATAAAGTCCTTAATAGATGGGTAGCTTTCAAAGTACTGATCGATATACTGCTTAGCTTCCTTTGGCGAAATGCTTAAGTCCTTACTTAAACCAAAGGAGCTGATTCCATAGATAATACCAAAGTTTACGGCCTTGGCATTTCTTCTTTGAAGGTCAGTTACCTCTTCAAGCGGTGTGTTGAATACGTGAGATGCTGTAGCTCTATGAATATCTACGTCTGAATTGTAGCTTTCAATTAGCTTTTCATCCCCTGACATATGAGCAAGGATTCTAAGCTCGATCTGTGAGTAATCCGCATCAATAAAGCTAAAGCCTTCTCTTGGAATAAATACCTTTCTAAATAACTTACCCATTTCCATTCTAATTGGAATGTTTTGTAGGTTTGGATTAGTAGAGCTGATTCTTCCAGTAGCTGTAATTGTCTGGTTGAAGTTTGAATGAATTCTACTATCTTCTCCTATATATTCTGTTAAACCGTCAGCATAAGTTGACTTTAACTTAGCTAACTGTCTGAATTCTAGGATATCATTAACAATTGGATAATCCACTGCTAACTCTTCTAAGACATCAGAGGCAGTTGAATAACCACTCTTTGTCTTCTTCTTTACTGGCATGCCAAGCTTTTCAAAAAGAATAACTCCTAACTGCTTTGGAGAATTAATATTAAATTCCTCTCCTGCAGCCTTATAGATGCTTGCCTCAAGGGCTTCTATCTTTTCTGCAAGAACTGCTGAGTAGTCAATTAATTCCTGCTTATCTACTCTTACGCCCTGCTTTTCCATCTCGTATAAAACAAAGATTAGTGGCATTTCCATATTAATAAATAAGTCATACATGTCCATTTTTTTCAAATTATCAAGAATATTATTGGCAACCTTTAAGTAAATGTATGACTGTAGGCAAGCGTACTTAACTAGATTCTCATTATTAGTCTGGCTAGCCTTTTCTAAACTGTCCTTAGCAATTAACTCAGCTCTTGCTGGCACGTTAATGTCCATATAAGTTCTTGCAAGGGCTACATAGTCATAGCTTTCATTGTTTGGTGCAAGTAAATATTCTCCAACAGATACGTCAAGGAATGCATTTTCAGGGACATCTGAGTATTCATAAAGACTTGTTGTGTCCAAAAATTTCAAAACAGATTTCAAGCCTGAAGTAACAATTAATCTGCCATCTGCTAGCTTAATTGCCTCACGAAGTCTTGTTACAAGGTAGTTTTCATTCACAAAACCAGTGCATGGAATATAGTAAATCTCCTCATCTGAGAGACTAAGGGCAATGCCTGATAAACTTTCCTCTGCAAGTACTGCCAAGCCGATTTGCTTGCCGCTCTCTACCATTTCCTTTACTTTATTAAAAATGTCTTCCACCTCGCTAAATTCAGTAACTTCCTTGAAATTATCGTAAACTTCAAGTTCTTTTTGAGGCATATTCTTATCAAATTTAGATAACATATTCTTAAAGTTATAGCGCTTAAATAACTCATAAGAATCTGCATTAAACATATCATCAAGGCCTGCCGACTCTAATTTAAAGCCAAGATCTACATCTGTTTTAATTGTAACTAAGATTTTGCTTTGTCTTAAAAGTTCAATGTTATTTCCAATATTTTCCTTCTGCTTTGGCTTTAGTTCATCTAAATGCTCAAATACATTTTCCATAGACTTATACTGGGCAATAAGCTTAGTAGCTGTCTTCTCACCAATACCAGGAGCACCAGGAATATTATCAGATGTATCTCCCATTAAGGCCTTAACATCAATAAATTCAAGAGGTGTAACTCCGTAGGTCTCAAAAACATTTTCAGGTAAATAATCTTCAACCTCAGTGCCGCCCTTCTTAGTTTTTGGAATTCTAATCTTAATATGCTCTTCGCAAAGCTGGAGTAAATCTCTATCACCTGAGACAATTACTACATCAAGTCCGTCTCTTGCGCTTGTCTTTGCAATAGTTCCAATAATGTCATCTGCTTCAAAGCCTTCGCAAGTTACAACATTAATATTCATGCTTCTAAGTAGGTCCTGCATAAGGGGTACCTGCTGCTTAAATTCTGGTGCTGCGGCCTTTCTTGTGCCCTTATATTCCTTATACATTACATGTCTAAAGGTAGGGACAGGCAAGTCAAAGGCTACAGTTAAGTAGTCAGGCTTTTCCTCATCAAGGAACTTAAACATGATATTAAGAAATCCATACATGGCATTAGTGTGGATTCCTTCACTGTTTGTTAGGTCAGGTATGCCATAAAAGGCTCTATTTAAGATACTGTGACCATCTATTAATACAATCTTCTTTCTCATTTTTCCTCCAATTAATTACAAATAGTTTATGATAAACCAAATTATACAAGTTAAAAGCATAAGCATATTAACTGTCATTAGGAAATATCGATTAAGCTTTCTGCGTTTCTTTATTCTTTCTTGTTTTTGCTCTTCAAGCTTTAATTTCAAGTCTACTATGCCTGCAAAATCAAGAGAATCGAAGAGCTTTTGAAAAGCGTGCCTGTTGGCAAACTCTTCCTTTGATCTCATCTGATTATCTATTATATCATCATCGGATAATCCATATTTAACAATGTAATATATCTCAAGCTCTTCCCTACAATCGGGACAAGTTTTTAGATGATTAATAAAATCCTCATTCATTTTAAATGATAATCTTGATTTATCAAAGTCTTCGAATTGATTTTGAAAATCTTTACATTTCATATAAGACTCCTTTTTATCCCTGTTTAGGATTTCTCCGACTAAACTAAAAAAACCACCTAAGCCAACTGACTTAAGTGGTTAAGTTAATGCGGATGGCGGGACTTGAACCCGCACGATGTCACCACCGGCAGATTTTGAGTCTGCTGCGTCTGCCATTCCGCCACATCCGCGCGCCTAATTAGAATATCATAACTTTGCACTAAAATCAAGGCTAATTCAGAACAATTCTAACTTTCAACTATCTATTTTTTGAAGATAAAAGACATCTAATATTGTAAAGCGGACATTCGGAATCCGCTTCGCTACTTCCTCATGAACGCAGTGGCACTTTGTGCCACCTGTCAGAAGGGGCTTTAACCCCTTCTGACACTAGTAAGCTTTATACCCCCGCTTAAAGCTTACGCTTTTGAAGCGGGGGATTGCTTACACTGCGTTCAAAAATCATTTTATTCATCTAGCCAAGTTAATTTGACTAGATGAATAAAACAAAAATAAATTCTAAAATTAATTGTAATAGGAATTACAAAAGCAATTAGTATAAAGATCTATATAATTCTTCATACTTCTTAGCAGATGTCTTCCAAGAGAAGTCTGCCTTCATGCCTCTATCTACAATCTTATTCCACTCTCTCTTGTGGTTGTAGTAAACGTCCTTTGCGTAGTTTACAATGCCAAGCATTTCATGAGCGTTATAGTTTGCAAAGGAGAAGCCTGTTCCCTTGCTTTCATATTCATTATAAGCCTCAACAGTATCCTTTAGACCACCTGTTTCACGAACAATAGGTACTGTTCCGTATCTAAGGGCCATTAACTGGCTTAAGCCACATGGCTCAAAGAGTGATGGCATAAGGAATGCATCACAAGCTGCATAAATCTTATGTGACATTGCTTCTGAATAGTAAATATTAGCTGAAACTCTGTCATTATATTTCCAATCGAAATGTCTAAACATATTCTCGTAACGTTCTTCACCAGTACCAAGTACTACTAACTGAACGTCTTCACTACATAGCTCATCCATAACATAGGCAATTAAATCAAGACCCTTCTGATCTGTAAGTCTTGATACAATACCAATCATAAACTTTGACTTATCTTCCTTTAAGCCAAGTTCTCTCTGAAGAGCTAGCTTATTCTTCCACTTTTCCTTACGGAAAGTAATCTGATTATAATTAGCAGCTAAGTTGGTATCAGTTTCTGGATTGTATGTTTCGTAGTCGATACCATTTACAATACCACTTAGGCAATTAGATCTAGCATTCATAAGTCCGTCTAGATTCTCACCATAGAATGGTGTCTTAATTTCCTGGGCATATGTTTCAGAAACTGTTGTAACTCTATCGGCATAAACAATACCACCTTTTAAATAATTAGCATCCTCATAAGCCTCTAACTTATCTGGAGCAAAATATTCATCAGGAAGTCCTGTTATATCCTTTACCTTCTTTAAATCCCAGATACCCTGGAACTTAAGGTTATGAATTGTCATAATTGATTTAACACCTGAATAGAACTCACCCTGTGAGAAACGTTCTTTTAAATAAACAGGAATTAAACCTGTCTGCCAATCATGACAGTGAATAATATCTGGATTAAATCCGATTACTGGAATTGCAGAAAGAGCTGCCTTACTAAAGAAGGCAAATTTCTCAATATCTTCATGAATCCAACTATAAGGCTTTGGACCACCGAAATAGAATTCATTATCAATGAAATAAAAAGTTACTCCGTCCCATTCTAGTTCAAACACACCTACATACTGAGTTCTCCAAGCGAGATCAATATAGAAATGTGTCTTATAGACCATCTTTTCTCTGTACTCCCAAGGTATACACATAAACTTTGGAAGCATTACTCTTACATCGTATTCCTCTTTGTTAAAATACTTTGGAAGAGAACCTACAACATCAGCTAATCCGCCAGTTTTAATAAAAGGTACCGCCTCTGATGCTATAAATAATACGTTTTTCATTCCTTCCCTCCTAGAACATATAAAATATGCTTTAAATTAGCCTCTCCCTAAGGCTAAAAATTAGCTTTATTACTTCTCCATTAAAGCTAATAATCTATGGCAAAAATAGCAAAAAAATAAGTGTGGCCACAGACCACACTTATTATAACATATTTAACTTCCAAACACTAGTTAAATAACGAGATATTCTAAATTTACCAATATCTTCTAATTGATGTAATAGACATTCCTAATCCATATACATTAATTGTACATACCTTCTTACCAGGTACTGGTGCATGAATCATCATGTTATTACCAATGTAGATACCTACATGTCCTGGATAACAAATGATATCGCCAGGTTGAGCTTCACTAATACTCGAAATCTTAGTACCGCCTGATGCCTGTCCAGAGGATGTTCTTGAAACGGAAATTCCTAACTGATTGAAAATGTAATAAATCAATCCAGAACAGTCAAAACCTGTAGATGGTGAAGCACCACCACTTACATAACTATAACCAATATATGAGTAAGCCATGCTTACAATCTGGTTTGCTACTGAACTGTTATTATTAGCTGTAACAGTTGTAGTTGTAGTTGTAGTTGTAGTAGTTGTTGTTGACTTCTTTGCTGATGCTGCTGCCCTAGCTGCTGCTGCAGCGGCTGCCTTCTCAGTTGCATCTGCGATTAATTGATCGTAGTTTTCAATAGAGGCTTCCTGCTCTTCAATAGTAGTATATAGACTTGCTTGCTTGTCAGTTAATTCCTGACTTGTCTGTGCTAAAGCTTCTTCTTTTTCTTCAACTTCAGCTTTAAGATCTGCAACAGCCTGTGCTGTAGCTGCCATCTCATCTAACTGTTCACGATCATAAGTGTATACTGACTGTAAGTAGTTAGTCTTATTAAGTAATTCACTCATGTCTGCAGAAGATAAGAAAACATCTGAGATTGTTGCTGACTGATCCTCGTACATGTACTTGATACGTAACTTCATATCATCATACTGCTGTGCAAGTTTCTCTTCAGCCTCTGCCAACTGTTGATTAACCTCTTCTTTCTCTTCAGTTAAATCAGCTGCTTGTTGTTCTAATTCATCAATCTGTACAAGCACGTAAGCTAACTGATTCTTTAAATCATCAAGTGTGCTTTCTGCCTGACTCTTTTGATTCTTTAGAGATGTTACATCATCATCAGCAAAAACTGCTGAAGCTGCAAGTGATGTAATCAACAAAGTTGCTGCAAATGTCTTAAATACTCTCTTGCGCATACTCTTCCTCTCCATTATTTTATTACAGAATTATTAAAATCCTGTTAAAACACTTTTAAAGTATACTCCACCTTTAGGAAAAGTTCAAGTTTTTAGAACGACTTTTTAATTCCTTGGCATTAGTAAGAGTAGCCTTTGTCATCTCTCCATCACCAAGAAGTCTGGCAAGTTCCTTAATAGACTCTTCTTCAGATAAAGCTTTTATATTACTAATAGTTCTATTATTAGATAAGGCCTTTTCAATAATAAAATGCTTAGAGGCCATAGCTGCAATTTGTGGTAAGTGAGTAATACAAATTATCTGATTTGAATTTGATAGACTAAGAAGCTTAGCTGCAACCATAGAGGCTGTTTTACCACTAATACCTGCATCAATTTCATCGAAAATGTAACTAGTCTGATCATTTTTACTTGCCATAATACTTTTAAGCGCTAGCATAATTCTTGAAAGCTCACCACCAGAGGCAACCTTTGATAAAGGCTTAATCTCCTCACCTGGGTTTGTGTTAATCATAAAGGTAATCTTATCAACACCCTTTGCACTAAGTGGACTTTCACTAAAGTCAATTTCAAATTTAACATCAAGGAAATTAAGTTCCTTTAGAGCCTTAACAAAAGCAGCTTCTAATTTTTTAGCTCCAGCTTTTCTAAGGTCACTAAGCTTAGCTGCAAGTTTTTTACACTCTTCTTCTTTTGCTGTAACTTCCTTTTTCTTTTTACTATATACATTGTCAAAATCTAAGTATTCTTCAAGTAAAGCCTGCTTTTTATCAAGATTTTCTAATATATCCTCAATAGTCTTACCATATTTCATCTTAAGATTATTGATTAAATCAAGTCTTTCCTCAAGTTCATTAAATCTCTCTTCATCAAATTCTAAATCATCCATGTAATTTGAAACCTGATGTGCCACATCTGAAATTAAATCTTCAATAGATGATAAAGTGTTTGATAAATCCTCTAGGCCTTCATCATATTCAAGGGCCTTATTGGTATGTCTTAAAATGTCTGAAATCATATCAGATACATTAGTTTCACCATCATATAGATTTTCCGATACAAGGGCTAATTCAGAAACGATTTTTTGATAATTTCTCATCTTTGTGTATTCATTTTCCAAATCAGAATCCTCATTAGGACTTAAATTAGCGGCACTAATTTCATTAATCTCAAATTCAAGGAAAGAAGTTTGTCTATTTCTTTCTTCCTCGTTAATATTAAGTGCTTCAAGGGCCTGATTAGCCTCTTTAAATTCTTTATAGGCAGACTTTAAGTCAGATAAAACTACAGCTGCTTCGTTTTTAATATATTCATCAACGGTCTCAAGCTGTTTATTCTCATCTATTAAAATCTGATTATCTCTTTGTCCATGGATATTAATTAAGAGATTGGCTAATTGCCTTGTTTGACTTGATGTAAAAGATTGTCCGTTTACTTTAATAGTTGAACGGCTTGGAGAAATTTTTCTAGAAATCACTAATTCCCCCTCATCAATATCTAAGATACCAAGCTCTTTAAGCTCTTGTCTTGTCTTTTCATCTTCTACATAAAATGTTACTTCGGCTAGGCCGTAATCGCAGCCCGTTCTAATAAAATCAGGGCTAGTTTTAGCACCAAGAGCTGCGTTAATTGAACCTAGGATTATAGACTTACCAGCGCCAGTTTCGCCAGTTAAAATATTTAGACCTTCTTCAAAGTCGATGTTCTCTTCCTCAATAAGAGCAAGATTTTTTACATGTAAATTAACTAACACCCCACTACCTCTCTTTACTCAAAGTCCTCATTTCCATCTTTGTGACTTGGTTCCTCAGCTACAAACTTTCTAATTCTACTCATAACCTCAAGAGCTTCCTTCTCAGTTCTAATAGCACAAAGAATTGTGTCATCACCTGCAACAGCACCTACAATTTCAGGCCACTTTAGAGCATCAAAAGCCGCACAAACAGCCATTGCCATACCTGATACTGTCTTTACTACTAAAATGTTTTGAGCCACATCACACGATAAGAAGCCCTGTCTTAAAACGCCTTCGAATCTTCCGTTAAGGGCTACATTTTCATTAGTAGGAAGGGCATACTTCTGGCTTTTTGAACCAGAGGCTACCTTAGTTAAGTTAAGCTCTCTAATATCTCTTGATATAGTTGCCTGAGTAGCGTTATAACCTGCATCAAGTAAGGCCTTAGCTAATTCATCCTGTGTTGCTATATCGTAAGAAGTAATAAGCTCAACAATTTTTTGTTGTCTTGCATTCTTCATTTTAAAATTTTCTCCTTTTTTACATTTCTTTATTACATTTTATCCCTTATTCTTTCTAGGAAAGAAGCCTTGTTGGTCTTAATAAACTTGGCTATCTTCTTTGATCTACATACCTTAATTTTATCCCCTGGTAAGCAATCAATAAATTTTTCTCCGTCAAAGGTTGCAACTCTTCTATCCGCCGCCTTTTTATTGTCTTTAATAACTATAGTTACGCAATCCTCTGCTCCAAAAATAATACTTCTTGAATTAAGAGAATGTGGGCAAATTGCAGTCATTAAAATAAGATTGGCGTTTGGCTGAATAATTGGACCACCTGCTGATAGGCTGTAGGCTGTTGAGCCTGTGGCAGTGGATAAAATCACGCCATCCGCCATGTAAGTAGTCAAATACTCATCATTTACATAGACGTCATACTCCATAATTGAGAGATTACCTGACCTATTTAATACTACATCATTAAGGGCAGTCTCTTCAAAGATAAGCTTGTCGTCACGATAGATTTGGCCATTAAGCATCATTCGCTCATCAATTAGGTATTGATCTTTAAAGAGCAAATCGATGGTGTCATAGACATTTGCCATATCTGTATCTGTTAAATAACCAAGAGTTCCAATATTAACCCCTAGAAACGGAAGATTTAAGCCATTTAGATCATCCGAGGCCTGAATTAGAGTACCGTCTCCACCAAGCACAATTATACACTCCACACCTTCAGGAATATTTTTGCAGTCCGTATAATTACAAGCATTCCCAATTAGCTCATAACTATAAATGCTACAAGTTCCACCCATATTCTTTATATATTGGCATATTCTGTTGGAATAGAGTTCCTCCCTATCCTTTAAAGGATTGGCTACAATAAAAAAATTTTTCATTTGAGCCTCCAAAACACATTTATCTACTAATTTAAATTATTTATCTAATGAATCGTGTGCAGCATTTACCACATCACTAATATTAAATGGCATTTCTTCGTAACTGCCTTCTGTATGCTTCTGAAGATGAATTAAGTATTCAATATTACCTTCAGGTCCCTTAACTGGTGAGAAATCAAGGGCTAAGCACTCAAAGCCAATAGAAATTGCAAAATCAGCAACCATCTTAATTACGCTTTCATGTACTGACTTATCTCTAACTACACCATGCTTTCCAACCTGCTCTCTTCCAGCCTCAAACTGTGGCTTAATAAGGCAAACCATCTGGCCATCATCTGCTAATAATTCCTTTGCAGGGCCTAAAACCTTAGTAAGAGAAATAAAGGAAACATCGCAGCTTGCAAGCTGAATCTTATCATCAATATCCTCTGGTGTAACATAGCGGATATTGGTTTTTTCCATGCAAACTACTCTCTCATCGTTTCTTAATTTCCAAGCAAGCTGACCATGTCCTACATCTACTGCATAAACCTTAACAGCACCATTTTGTAGCATGCAATCAGTAAAGCCACCTGTTGATGACCCGATATCCATACAAACCTTGCCGTTTGGTGTAACATCGAAGTTTTCCATAGCCTTTTCAAGCTTAAGACCACCACGGCTAACATACTTTAAAGTATTGCCTCTAACTTCAATATTAACTGTTTCTGCAAATGTAGTACCAGCCTTATCTTCCTTCTGGCCATCTACATAGACAATGCCAGCCATAATAATGCTTTTAGCCTTCTCTCTTGAAGGAGCTAAATTTCTTTTTACTAATAAAACATCTAATCTTTCTTTTGCCATTATATCTCCTTATGAACTGAAAGGATTCTCTCTTCAATGGAATCCACATCAATTCCAGCTTCTTTCATTAAAATATCAACACTACCATGTTCAATATAATCATCTGGTAGAGAAATTTCTAAACATCTAGGTTTTAATTTTGTATCATTAATCATCTGACAGACTGCTCTACCGAAGCCTCCAGATGCTACATTTTCTTCTAAAGTAACAATTAAACTATGATTCATGCTTAACTCTAATATAAGCTTTTCATCAATAGGCTTAACAAATCTAGCATTAACTAAGCTTACATTAAGGCCTCTAGCCTTAAGTCTTTTTCTAACCTCGTCCCCTAGTTTAACCATGCTACCAACTGCAAGAATTGCTATATCTTTCTCTTTATATAAAATCTCTGACTTAGCAAGCACAATCTCTTCCTTAAATTCGTGGAAGTCAGTGCAAGCCTCACCTCTTGGATAACGAAGGGCGATTGGGCCGTCATGTTCTTCAAGGGCAAACTTAAGTCCTTCCTTTAATTCCCAGTCATTCTTTGGAGCAAAGATAGTCATGTTAGGAATTGAAGATAGGAAAGAAAGGTCAAATATACCCTGATGAGTCTCTCCATCTGCACCTACAAGTCCCGCTCTATCTATGGCAAATACCACATGAAGCTGCTGAATACAAACGTCATGTAGGATCTGATCGTAAGCTCTTTGAAGGAAGGAAGAATAAACCGCAAATACAGGTTTCATGCCCCCCGCTGCCATACCCGCTGCAAAGGTTGTGGCATGTTCTTCTGCAATTCCTACATCAAAGAATCTGTCCGGGAACCATTTTGAAAATTTAGTAAGGCCCGTTCCATCTGGCATAGCCGCTGTAATTGCGCAAATCTTCTTATCCTTCTTTGCCAAACGACAAATTGCATCTGAAAATACACTAGAATAAGTTGGATTTTTTGGCTTATTTAAAACATTTCCAGTTTTTACATCAAATGGAGCAATACCGTGGAACTTACTAGGATTTCTCTCCGCCTGCTTATAGCCTCGACCTTTTTGAGTAACCACATGAACTATAACTGCGCCATTAATTCTTTTGGCTACCTTTAAGGTCTTAATAAGTTTTTCTGTATCATGACCGTTAACTGGTCCTAGATAAGCAATTCCCATACTTTCAAACAATTGATTTGGAAGGATAATCTGCTTTAGGTTATTCTTAGTCTTCTTTAAGGCGCTAACCATGCGGCTGCCCCCTGGAATCTTATATAAAGAATTAGCTAAATTTTCCTTAAAATCAATATATGAATCCGATGAACGAATATCACTTAACATATATGAAACACCGCCTATATTCTTAGATATAGACATGGCATTATCATTAAGAACAATAATGAAATTTGTCTTTAGTGAAGAGGCGTTATTTAGCGCCTCATAGGCCATACCCCCTGTAAGGGCACCATCACCTATTACTGAAACTACGCTGTAGTTTTGACCCTGACAGTCTCTAGAACAGACGTAACCAAGACCTGCCGAGATAGATGTAGATGAATGACCTGTATCAAAGGCATCATAATTACTTTCATTTCTCTTAGGGAATCCACTCATTCCACCAAACTTACGAAGCCCATCAAACTGGTCCTTTCGACCGGTTAAAATCTTATGAGTGTAAGACTGATGTCCCACATCCCAAATAATCTTATCCTTTGGTAAATCAAAAGCCAAATGTAATGCAATTGTAAGTTCAACAACGCCTAAATTAGACGCAAGATGTCCACCTGTCTTACTAATATGATTAATAAGAAAGTCTCTTATTTCTTCTGCCAACTGATTATATTCAATTGGCGATAATTTTTTCACATCACCAGGTTTATTAATTTTCTCAAGGATCATAATTTCATCTCAACCACTTTCATTTTATTTAAACGAAAACTAATTTTAGCATTTAGCTGTATTTTTGGCAAATTTTAAACCTTTGTAAGGCTTATTATATCTACTTCTTTCTGCCAATTAACATAACTGCTAATTCAATTAAAAATTCGTTATTGCCAATTTCTTCTAGAATTTCAATACCCTTTCTAGAGTAGGAATTAACGTCTTCATTAGCCTTATCCATGCCATATAAAGTCACATAAGTTGTCTTGTTGTTCTTATCATCAGAACCTACTGGCTTTCCAAGTTCATCCATAGTACTTGTAACATCTAAGATGTCATCCTGAATCTGGAAGGCAAGGCCAATATATCTACCTGCAAGCTCTAATTTAGCAATTGTCTCTTCATTAGCACCTGCTAAATAACCGCCTGCCATAAAGGCGCATTCTATTAAGGCAGCAGTTTTATTTTTGAAAATGTAATCTAACTCCTCTGCCTTAACCGGCTTATTAGTTAAATACACATCTAAACACTGTCCACCTACCATGCCGTAAATACCTGCCTTTGAAAGTATTACATTGGCGGCATTTGTAGCATTTGTAATTCTTTTAGTCTCTGCCTTAATCTTATCCTTAACTATTGTCATATTAGCATCATTAAGGTCAGAATCTAGAAGCTTATTAATCTTTTCCTTAGCATCCTTTGAGATTTCGTTAACTCTATTAAGAATAAGCTCAGCGGCGTAATTTAAAAGGCCATCTCCTGCAAGAATAGCCATATCCTCGCCAAAGGCCTTATGTGTAGTTAACTTACCTCTTCTGTATTCATCATTATCCATGGCTGGTAAATCGTCATGAACAAGTGAATATGTATGAATGCACTCAAGAGCTGCCATAAAGTCATAAAGCACATTGCAGTCATTACCACCGCAAAGTCTGTAGCTTTCAAGCATAATTAAAGGTCTTATTCTTTTACCACCAGCATCTACGCTGTAGTTCATAGCTTTAATTACCTCAAGGGCGTAACCCTCTTCCTTTGGCAATCTCTCATCAATTATATCATTAATAAAATCAACCTGACTAGTTAGTTGCTCTTTAAAATTCTCCATCTGTCTCTTCAATCTCTCCATCTTCATTAATAATTATAATTTCTTTTTCTACTTTATCTAATTTACTATTACAGTCCTTAACAAGGCCTACACCCTCTTTATATAGCTTAAAAGAATCATCTAGGCTAATCTTTCCTTCTTCAAGGGAGCCAATAATTTCTTCAAGTCTAGTAAAAGACTCCTCTAGACTAAATTCCTTATTATCTTCTAAATTAAGCTCATTATCAGCCTTTGCGTCAAGCACTTCTTCTTTAATCTTCTTTGCCACTTTTACCTCCTACTATAGCCTCTAATTTACCATCCTTTAGGTAGATGTTTAAGCTATCCCCTGTGTTAACGTCCTTAATTGAGGATACATTTTTTCCATTATGCTCCACATAAGAATAGCCAGAACTTAGCTTCTTTAGAGGACTTGCCCCCTCAAGCCTTGTAATTAAAAGCTCTAGTTTGTTCTTTTTATTTTGTAAAATGTTACTAAAGGCGTCTTCTAATTGCTCTTCAAGTCTAATTAAATCCTCGCGATTCTTATTAGCTACATTGATTGGATCTAGGAATTTAAGTCTTAATTCATACTTAGAGATTAAATCCCTGTAGCTTGCAATTTTTCTTGACATAGACAGGTCTAAACGCCTTTTAAGATTATCTATTGTATTCTCTATAACAGTTATATCGCTAACTGCAAGTTCTGCTGCCGCCGATGGTGTTGGGGCCCTTAAGTCCGCCGCAAAGTCAGAAAGTGTAAAGTCAATTTCATGACCTACGGCAGAAATAATTGGTATCTTAGAAGCAATTATTGCTTCAATTACTTCAGCTTCATTAAAAGCCCAAAGGTCTTCAATTGACCCCCCACCTCGACCAATAATTATGCAGTCTAAATCTAGTTTATTTAAAGTTTTAATGCCCTTTACAATTGAGTATTTAGCATTCTCTCCCTGTACTAGTGCAGGATAAAGAATAATATCAATATAAGGGTTTCGTCTCTTTGAAATATTAATAATGTCTCGGATTGCAGCGCCTGTTCTAGCGGTTACAACACCAATCCTTTTAGCAAAGCTAGGAATAGGTCTTTTATACATTGGGTCAAAATAACCCATTTCCTCATAATATTTCTTTAATTCTAAAAATTTCTTATTTAAATCGCCAATTCCATCTTCTTCTATGCTTGTGACATAGAGCTGATATTTACCATCGCGTTCATAGACATCTACTCTTCCATGTACATTTACAGCCAAACCATCCTTAAGGGTGAATTTAAGGCTTTTCGCATTGGAAGCAAACATAATACAAGCAATGGCTCCGGTCTCATCTTTTAAAGTAAAATAAATATGACCGGAGCTATGATACTTGCAATTCGATATCTCTCCCTTTACTTGAACGCTTTTAAGAACGAAATCTTGCTGAAACATGTTCTTTATATAGGAATTGATCTGAGTTACAGTATATACTCCGGCCATTTATTATCTCTCCAAATTAATTATTAAGCTTTGCAAGTACACCATTAATAAATGATGGTGCATTATCAGAACCATACTTCTTAGCAAGTTCAATCGCTTCATTAATTGCTACATTCGTTGGAATGTCATCATCATACATTACTTCATAGGTTGCAAGTCTCATAATTGATAATTCTGCCTTACCAAGACGAGTTGTTGGCCAACCTTCTGAAATCTCATTTATCTTAGCATCAATATCAGCTAGATTATTCTTGATAGCTATTGCTTTATCATGAATATAGTTATAATCTGCTTCATTAATATCAATGCCTCTCTCTTCCTTAGTTCCTTCTCTTAAATTCTCAAAATACAAAGAAATTTGCTGTTCAAATTCGACAGTGTCATGGAATTCCACTCTGAATAAAAGCTTGAAAATATGCTCTCTCATCACTGTTCTGTTCATTCTAGACATATTATATAACTCCTAACATCAACGTAATTATCTATGCCTTAAGCATCGATATTAACGCCTGAAATTTTGATATTAACTTCTGATACATCTAAACCAGTCATAGTTTCAACAGCTGACTTAACCTTTTCCTGAATTACAGTAGAAACAGCAGGGATTGATGTACCATACTTAATATTTACCACTAAGCTAACAGACACAGTCTGTTCGTTAACATAAACCTTAACTCCTTTAGCAAGGTTCTTAATACCAAGTTTAGCTACCATATCGTTAGTGATATTACCTGCTAAACTTACAACACCCTCTACTTCTGTTGCTGCAAGACCTGCAACAATAGCTACTACCTCATCAGAAATCTTAACTTCACCAATGTTATTGTTCTCTGAAACTGTATAATTAGCTCCTCTATCCTCAAACTCTTTAGTCATGTCTTAACCTCCATCGCTTTATTTTAAGCAGTTGTAATTTTAAAACATTATAACATATCACAAATTAGCTTGCAATTGTCAATAAACTACTCAACTGACTTAAGTGATTCTACCATTTTTATCTTAGATAATCTAGGGTACATTACCAAATCTACAATTAATGAGAAAATGAATGTAATTAGGTAGGTTAACACAAAGGATTTAGCGCTTATATAACTACCAAACATAACATCTTCAAGTTCAACCGTAGTCATAATATACATATGTAATAGACGGCCAAGGATTAATCCAAATACACCGCCAATTAAAGTAAGAAGAATAATCTCTCTATAGACATACATTCCTACTTCAAAATTATAAAAACCAAGTACCTTTGTTGTGGCAATTTCTCTGATTCTCTCGGAGATATTTACATTTATAAGGTTATAAACTACCACAAAGGCAAGTAGCCCAGCAGATATTATAAGTACATAGGTTACAATGTCAAGGGACTTGATCATATTTTCATAATGCTCCACATTAGTATTTAAAAATGTCAAAGCTTTAATCTGCTCTCTATCCATAAGGTCGCTACTTACAAGATTAATTGTCTCGTCCTCTGAATCTGGAAGCTTTACAAGCATTCTATTAACTCCAAGGTCTTCCCCTGTAATAGAGCTGTAATAATTTGCAGTCATGTAAATGCTATGGCCTACATACATTTCACATATGCCAGAAACCTTAATAGTTATAGGAGCGCCATTAGCATCATTAATTGTAAGGTTATCACCCACTTTAACTCCTAAGTCTCTTGCTAACTTTTCTGAAAGGATTGCTCCCTCATCTGTTAAATTTACCTTCTTATGAGACTTTCTATCTCTAAAGCTTAGGTAATTTTTATAGGCATCAATATCAGAAACAATTGAAATGCCTGCATCGATTTCCTTGTCATTATTGCTAGCTGTTTCAGTGTAGCCATAATCAAGTAAATAATCAGTATAAAGTAAATTACTATCCATATCTGAAGTAAGAGAATTTAAGCTCTCATCATCTAAATTGCTATTTAGACTCACAACTAAATCATAATGGAAAATCTCACTAAACTGCTTTGTTACTAAGCTTCTAATACTATCCTTTATACCAAAGCCTGCTAAAATTAGTGCTCCACAACCTGCAATTCCAATAATTGTCATTATAAATCTCTTCTTATAAAGGAATAGATTTCTCATAGTTACCTTAGTTGTAAAGTTTAGTCTTTTCCAGATAAAGCCCACCTTTTCAAGTAATATCTTCTTACCACTAATTGGAGCCTTAGGTCTCATAAGTTCTGATGGAACCTCTGCTGTTGTCTCTCCACAAGCAATTATTGTAACAATCATTGTTGTAAGAGTTAGGCTTAAAACTGCAATTATTGATAAAATCGTGTGGTTAGCTGGCACAATATCAGGAATCTGATAAATAATATTCCAAGCATTAATAATAATATAAGGGAAAATCTTTAGTCCCACAATGCAACCAAGGATTCCACCTATCATTGAAGCAATTAAGGCATACAAGACATATTTAAGTGAAATAATAAATCTTGAGTAACCAAGGGCCTTATAAGTACCAATTAAGCCTCTTTGCTCATCAACTAATCTAGCCATTGTTGTAAGACAAACAAGTCCTGCTACCACAATGAAAAAGATTGGGAATACTGTAGCAATGGCTCCCATTCTATTAGCACTCTGCTTGTAATCTACAAAAGAGTAGGATTCATTTCTTGTAAGGCTAAGCCATGTATAGTTAGAAATTCTATCCTCCACTTCAGTTAGTGCCTGATCAAAAGGCTCATTTACCAAACTATAGTCAAACTCAGCAAGGGCCTTTTGATAGTTTGGCTCAATATAAGGAGCAATCATATCTGAAACGTCTCTATTTGGATAATAAGACTGATAAATAGAAGTTAAATTAGCCACAACCTGGGCATAAATCTCATCATCAAGAGTTGCTAGTCTAGCCTCTCTTTTTTCTTCAATCTCGCTTACTAAACTATTATAGCGCTCTTCAAATCTTGAATCTCCCACTGCAAGAATTGCATCCTCGTAAGACTCTAAATATTCAAAGTAGTCATTATCATAAGTTGAGAAATCCTTTGCACCAGAAATATTTAAATAAACTTCTGAATAATATTGACTCTTAAAGTTTTCATCATTTACAAAAACAAGATATGACAAAGTGCCATTTCCCACTGTTGTTGAATCGATATAGTAGGATACATAAACCGGTGTATATACGTAACCAACTACTGTGTAGCTTGTATTGGCAATTTCATCTTCTAGATTTTCGCCACCCTCAAGTAAAGCGTCAACTTCTGATTCTTCTCCCTTTGAAAATGTTATCTCATCTCCAATTGCAGGCAAATCTACTGCGCTTTCATATCTTATTACACATTCATTATCAGCTTCAGGTAATCTACCTTTAACTAGCTTTAGGCTGTTAACCCCGTCAGATTCTGGAAGACTAGTTATTCTTACAGCCTTTTCTACTTCGTCTACTGTAGTTAGTAGGTCTAGGTAGTGGCTTGCAAAAACATTTTCAACACCCTCCACCTGACTAATCTGATTCACATCCTCACTGTCAAAGCCAATTGATGATAAAATTCGTAAATCGTAAAGATTATAGTCATCATAGTAGGCATCAGATGAGGACTTCATATCGCTTGAAGAGGCGGTTACACCTGCAAAAAATGCTACGCCAATAAAGCAGATAGCAAATATAGCAAAGAATCGCCCAAAGCTTTGTTTTATTTCTCTTAGTAAATCTTTTATAAAAGCTATACCCATATTCTCCTCCTACCACTCAATGTCATCTATAGATACAGGATTTTCATTAAGGGTGATGGACTCAACGGCACCATTCTTTACCTTAATAACTTTGTCTCCCATAGCTGAAATTGCTAGGTTATGGGTTATAACAACTACAGTTACCTTCTTCTCTTTACAGGTATCATATAAAAGCTTTAAAATCTGCTTACCTGTATTATAATCAAGAGCGCCTGTTGGCTCATCACAAAGTAAAATCTTAGGGTTTTTTGCTAAAGCTCTAGCGATTGCTACTCTTTGCTGTTCACCACCAGAAATCTGTGATGGGAAGTTAGAAATTCTATCTTCTAGACCAACGGCTTTAATAGTTTCATCGATATCTAAAGGATCCTTTACAATCTGTGTGGCAAGCTCAACATTTTCACGAACTGTTAAGTTTTGTACTAGATTGTAGAACTGAAATACAAAGCCAATATCATTCCTTCTATAAGTTGTTAATTTCTTGTTGTTATATTCGCTAATTTCTTTACCATCTACAATAATCTTACCTGTAGTCTGGCTATCCATACCTCCAAGTAGGTTTAAAATAGTACTCTTACCTGCACCTGAAGCGCCGGCAATTACAACGAACTCTCCTTCATCAATTGTAAAGTTAGTTCCAGTAAGGGCTTTGATTTTGACATTGCCCATTCTGTAAATCTTCCAAACGTCCCTAAATTCAATAAAACTCATGTTCTCTCTCCTTCTTTAGAAAAGCTTTATAGTAGCTCCTCCTGGTATTTCGATACATTTATCATTATTTGCCATAACAAAGACGCTCATAGCGTTTGGATTGTAAACGTAAGAATTTCTTGCAAAGAACTGTAGGTTATTAAAGGCCTCGTCGTACTCAACGATTTCTAAATTAGTGGCATACCAAATGTCATCTCTATTAGAAATAACCTTACAGAATTCCTCCATAAGCTCCCAATTGTCGTTTCTATCAAACTCAAAGCTATGTCCCCAAACATACATCATGTATAGATACTGCTTCTTTGTTAAATTTATAAAATCCTTAGCTAAATCTACTAAATGGTGATTGTGATGGCATGTTGGAAGCCAGTGCATATAATCTTCTGGAATTCCAAAGCCTGTTTCATCTCCAAGTAGAATTGGGCCTTCGGCATCCTTTGCAAAATGTTTCGCTGCGCAAATGTTGGCATACTTATCACCTGCAACTCTTGCATACTTAAAGCCTAGTGACTTTGCTAAGTTAATTATCTCATCATTATAAGAACCGTTAGGGAAAGCAAGTCCTCTAACTGGTCTTTGCATAATCTCTTCTAGATTATTCTTATCCTCTAGTAATTCCTCACAAATCTGGTATGGAGTGCATCTTGCCATTGTTGGATGTGTCATTGTATGCACTGCAACCTCGTGATTCTTATAGAGTTCCTTCCATTCATCTTGACTAATATGAATGTCATCTTTTACTTCTGAGTTAAGATTAAAAGTAGCCTTAATATGGTACTTGTCTAGTAACTCTAACAAGCGGTAATCCTGAACTTTTCCATCATCATAACTAAGGGTAAGAACTTTGTGTTTACCCCCTGGATAAGCCTTATATATTCTGTTCATCTTTTCCTCCCAAAACAATTAAAACCTTTGGATTTAATCATCTTTTTAAAATATAACTTACCAAATAATTATACTACAATCCCTCAATTTATAAAAGGAAAAAGCCCTAAACCAACTAAGGTTTAGGGCCAAAAGGAGTATAATATTATTTTAATCTTCTCTTAATGATTTCAATCATTTCAGGATACTGATCTAGGATATTTGTTAATTCCTCGAAAATGAAACTCTTTTGTGTGATTTTAAGCTTCATAGAATCAATATTTTCTGAAACGGAATCGTAATATCTTTCAGAACTAAGAATAGTATCTGTAATTTCATCAATGTGCTCTGAACAAGAATTAATAACACTTTCAATACCCTTGTTGCCATCTTCAATTTCATCGGCAACAACCTTAATGTTATCTACAACTTCTTCAGTTTCATTGATATGGTTCATAGAGTCGTTCATAGCAGAACGTGTATCATCAATAGAATCCATAAGTCTTGAATTGTTCTGATTTAATCTGTCCATGCTATCGCCAATAGAACCAACTAAAGTCTTAATATCAGAAGATAACTTATTTACCTGATCAGCAACAACGGCAAAGCCTCGTCCTGATTCACCAGCTCTTGCAGCCTCAATTGAAGCATTAAGGGCAAGTAAGTTAGTCTGATTTGCAATACCATTAATGGCATTTACCTTTTCAAGGATTTCATCGAAACTCTTTTGGAATTCCTCAAATACTTCCTGAACTGCCTTGATTGTCTCATTTACAGACTGAGAAGAAACTCTTACATTGTTCATACTTGAGTGAGTCTCATTAACAGTTCCAAGCATCTTATCAATGATTTCCTCGAAATGATTTAATACCTTTCTAACATCATCAAATTCATCTCTAAAATGTACAACGGAGTCATTGATTTCTCTTGACTGACGCTTAACTTCTACAAATGAACTTGTTACAGCCTGAAGGCTTTCAGATGTAATTAATTCCTCAGCAACTAATTTGTTTTTCTGTGCCATTATATGATTAGATGATTGCACAATTGGCATAAATACCTTATTTAAGTCTATCTTCTTTTCAGTTGTTGCTGTCTTTGCTGTATTATCAACTTTTCTACCAAACATTGCAAACCTCCTTAATTAATCAAAAACCGCACAAACCATTGTCTGATTTACATGCTGATTCAAATACTGTTCTCCACCAGCTATATATCCGAAATTAGGTGCTACTGTTGCCATGTTTTTTAGATATTCAATTGTGTAATTCTCGCTATTAAAGAAAAGATATCTAAAGCAGCAGTTAAATGAAATCATACAAGATGGATTACTAACTTTACTTCTAATATTTCTCTTTGTCTCTTCAGCAACTTCTCTATAATCAAGAACACTTAAGATACTAATAGCATCATTTTCATAAATCTTCTTATAATTAATAAGACCGCCATTAGTTCCTGGCTCCTTCATAGATGCGATGTAAACTTCATCGCCTACAACTCGACCAAATGGATTAACAAATACATTGTCGCAAACCTGATTTACAGGCACTCCAGTTTCTTCAGAATAAACTTGAGCTGCTGGTCTACCATCAAGACAACAAAGCTCTCTCTTATTTAAGTCTACCTTTGTGGCAATATGTACAGGATTATCAGTAGGTGCGTAGATATTTTCCTTAAACATATGAACCTTGCCTTCTGTATTCTTAATCATCATATATCCCAGAGTATCTTTATAAACTTGTCCGTTTACAAATACTAAAGGATCTTTGCCCTCTGGAACATCAAAAATCGATCCACCAATAAGGCTAATTTTGTGCTTTTCTAATACAACGTTAAGAGTTGATGTAGCAACTTCTTCGTTGTATGGGCAAAACTCTAGGCAGATTGTATTATCAGCACCAGCGCCTACTTCCTGTACACTCTTTTCAAGTGTATAGATTTCTGATAAAGGAGCTCTTCTAATGTGCTTAATAACACCTGCGGTCATCTTTGCTCCACCTGTTACAGCCATAATCTGAAGATGCTTATCATCAATTGTATCATTGTAATAACAAATTCCACCTGTTCCTAAAACCGGTACACCTGGGAATCTATTAGTTAGTTCATTACCCACTGATTCAATCATTTCATATGGGCAAATATAAACTAATCCGATTGGATTTGATACGCCTCCTAAAGCCTCCGTTACAGCCTTAGCAAAATCAACATTCTTACTAATTCCAAACTTAGATTTCATAAAGCCTCCTAATTTGTATTAATTTGTTACGCACTTAAACTAGATATATTTTAACACAAAATTTTTTATTTAGCTAGTAAATAAAAAATAAAACTTAAAAAACTTGTAAATATATATATATGTATGAATCAAATCTCTAGAAATTATATAAAAATATATTATTATAGGAAGTTAGACGATATAATTGGATGTGTATAGTAAACCTGTAAATAAAAAAGAGGTGTAGCTACTGCTACACCTCTAAAATCTAAATCTATATACTAATGAAAGTTATAATTTAGTTTATTCTTTACTTAATTACTGTGGCTGCTTTCCGATGTAAGCAAGGATACCACCATCAACGTAAAGGATATGACCATTAACTGCATCAGCTGCTTCTGAAGCTAAGAATACTGCAGGACCTGCAAGTTCTTCTGGCTTTAACCATCTTTCAGCTGGAGTCTTAGCTACGATGAAGGCATCGAATGGATGTCTTGAACCATCAGCCTGTCTCTCACGAAGAGGAGCTGTCTGAGGAGTTTCAATGTAACCAGGTCCAATACCATTACACTGGATATTGTACTTACCATATTCAGAACAAATATTTCTTGTAAGCATCTTTAAACCACCCTTAGCTGCAGCGTAAGCTGAAACTGTTTCACGGCCTAATTCTGACATCATTGAGCAGATGTTGATGATCTTACCATGACCTCTTTCGATCATTGATGGAATAACTGCCTTAGATACGATGAATGGAGCATTTAAGTCTACATCGATTACCTGTCTGAATTCAGCAGCTGTCATTTCGCACATAGGAATTCTCTTAATGATACCAGCGTTGTTAACTAAGATATCGATAGGACCAACTTCCTTTGTGATCTTTTCTACTGTAGCGTTAACAGCATCTTCATCTGTAACGTCACAAACATAACCTGTAGCATCGATACCAGCTTCCTTATAAGCTGCAATACCCTTATCTACTAATTCCTGCTTAATATCGTTGAAAACGATCTTAGCACCAGCTTTTGCCATGCCAGAAGCGATAGCAAAACCAATACCATAAGATGCACCAGTTACGAATGCAATCTTGCCTTCAAGTGAAAAATTAACTGACATTTTATTAATCTCCTTCTTTTTTTAATTTATAAATGAAATTTGGTAAACCAAATAACATTATCTTATATAGCTTAAGATTTATACGTCTTTAAGAAAAATGCCTTAGAAATCCTCTTATTTTCTAAGAAATTATCTTAAATCCTTCATGTCTACATCATCCATATCATCGAAGTCCTGGTTCTCGCCAACCATACCCCAAATGAATGTATATGCATGTGTAGCTGAAGCTGAGTGAATTGACCAGCTTGGAGAAATAACAGCTTCTTCATTTCTCATAACGATGTGACGTGTCTCTGTTGGCTCGCCCATGTAGTGGAATACTACAGCATCTTCTGGTACTTCAAAGTAAAGATAAACTTCCATTCTTCTATCATGTGTATGACATGGCATTGTGTTCCAAACTGAACCTGGCTCAAGGCAAGTCATACCCATCTCTAACTGACAGCTTTCAACCTGACCTGGAAGGATGTACTTGTTGATTGTTCTGTGGTTAGCAGATTCAAGGCAACCAAGTTCCTTCTTGTTCTCTGGTAAAATATCCTTAGCAGGATCAATAAATACTGTAGGATATGTCTTATGAGCTGGAGCTGAGTTTAAGTAGAACTTAGCTGGCTTTGTAGGATCAGCACTCTTAAATGTAATATCCTTAGCGCCCATACCAATATACATACCGTCTTTATACTTGAAATTATATTCTGTTCCATCAACAGTAACTGTACCATTACCACCGATGTTAATAATACCTAATTCTCTTCTCTCTAAGAAATACTTAGCTCTAAGCTCATCACCTGCTTCAAGCTTTAATTCTTTATTAACTGGAGTTGCAGCACCAACGATAATTCTATCGATCTGGCTGTAAGTTAACTTAATCTCATCTGGAACAAATACGTTCTCAATTAAAAAATCATGTCTTAATCTTGCTGTGTCGTAAGTCTTTACGTCCACAGGATTTGCACCTGGTCTAACTTCCATCTTAATATCTCCTTAAAATCACAAAAAAATTTTAGTCCTTTTAAATTTCACTAAAATAGTAAAAGTTAAAAAATCTAAATCGCAAGGTCTATATTACCATAAACTTTGCCCTCAGACAAGTAATAAAGCACGTTACTTCTTTAACAAACTGAAAAATTTTGCCGTGAATTTTTAAGAAAATCTATCTCTATAGTAGATTTATTTATACATATATATAGATAAAATCCCATAAAAATATTTTTTATTCTACGATTTCTTTAATTAAAACAGGCTCTTTAATCCCTTCTTTTTCAATTCTAAAGGCCTCATAAATATCATCTATGGCACTAGCTAGATTTGTCTCGTCGTTTACATAGATTTTAGCTAGCAATTCATTTTCAAGGACCTTATCAGAAACCTTCTTATTTAGCTCAATGCCAACGCCGTAGTCAATTGTATCCTCTTTTCTTTGTCTGCCGCCGCCTAAAATCATAGAAGCATGGCCAACTAAATCAGACTGGATGTGGGCTACATAGCCCTCTTCTTTTGATAAAACCTCAATTACTCTTGGGGCAATATTTAGTAAAGAATAGTCATTTGCTACATTTTCATCGCCGCCTTGAGCCTTAACAAAAGCCTTAAACTTTTCAAGAGCTGTGCCCTCTGTTATAGAAGCTTCAAGCATATTTCTAGCATCAGCTAGGCTAACTTCTGGTTTTGCAGACTTAATCATATAAGAACCAAGGCAGTAAACAAGCTCCATTAAATCCTTAGGGCCTCTGCCCTTTAAACTTTCAATTACTTCCCTAACTTCAAGAGAATTACCTACAGCAAGTCCTAGAGGCTCATCCATCTCACTAATTATGGCAATAGTTGACTTACCAGCACCTTTGCCGATTTCTACCATGGCGCTAGCAAGCTTTTTAGCATCCTCAATGGTCTTCATAAAGGCGCCAGAACCTACCTTAACATCTAGGCAAATGCTATCAGCCCCGGAAGCTAGCTTCTTACTCATTATGGAACTTGCAATAAGAGAAATATTTTCCACTGTGGCAGTAACGTCACGAAGGGCGTAAATCTTCTTATCCGCAGGGGCTAAATTTCCTGTCTGACCTGTAATTGCAATGCCAAGCTCGTTTACCTGTTTTACAAAGGCCTCCATAGAAAGACTTGTTTTAAAGCCAGGAATACTCTCCATCTTATCAATGGTGCCTCCCGTGTGGCCTAATCCTCTTCCACTCATCTTAGCAAGCTTAAGACCGCAAGCTGCAAGCATGGGTCCAAGTACTAAAGTAGTCTTATCTCCCACGCCACCTGTGCTGTGTTTATCCACCTTAATGCCCTTAATTTCAGATAAATCAAGAATATCTCCACTATCTCTCATAGCAAGGGTTAAATTAAGGGTTTCTTCCTTGTCCATCTTGTTAAAATATATCGCCATAAGTAGGGCTGACATCTGATAGTCAGGAATTTCCCCAGCGGTATAGGATTTTATAATAAAGTCTATCTCTTCTTTTGATAGTTTTTCCTTATTTCTCTTTTTTTCAATTAAATCCACCATTCTCATAAGCTCTATCCCCTTTTGCTATTTACTTTAAAATCTCCCCAAGTCTGCTATTACCAATCATTGTAGGTCTAGTATTAAAGATATCAGCGATTGTTTGAGCTATGTCTGCGTAGCTAGAACCTATATGTAGATTTACATTTTCTTTAACATGCTTACCATAGAATAAAACTGGTACGTACTCTCTTGTATGGTCTGTACCAGAATAGGTTGGGTCGCAACCATGATCTGCTGTAATAACAAGCATATCATCTTCACGCATTGCTGAGAAAATCTCTGGAAGGCGGCTATCAAAATCCTCTAAGCCCTTACCATAGGCCTTGGCATCTCTTCTATGCCCCCAAGCTGAGTCAAACTCAACTAAATTAGTGTAGATTAAGCCCTGATTGTCCTCTCTCATGTAATCAAGAGTCTTATCAACCCCGTCCATGTTATCCTTAGTGTGAACTGCTCTTGAGATTCCTTCTTTTGCAAATATATCTTCAATCTTACCAACAGCTAAAACATCTAGACCTAAATCATCTCTAAGTCTATTTAAAATGTTATCCTTTGTTGGTACAAGGGAGAAGTCATGTCTATTAGAAGTTCTAGTGTAATTGCCGCTAGTTCCAACAAAAGGTCTAGCTATAACTCTAGCCACTGCCACATCTCCTTGTAAAACTTCTCTTGCAATCTCACAAATCTCGTATAGTCTCTTAACACTAATTACATCCTCGTGGGCTGCAATCTGATAAACTGAATCAGCTGATGTATAGATAATTGGCTTGCCAGTTTTTACATGTTCATCCCCTAGTCTATTAATAACTTCAGTACCTGAAGCAGGCTCATTACAAAGAATGCCAGGAAGATTGGCTCTCTTAATGATCTCGTTATTTATCTCGTCGCTAAAGCCATTAGGAAATGTTGGAAAAGGATTAGGAGAATAAATACCAGCCATTTCCCAGTGACCAATGGTTGTATCCTTACCTGCTGACTTTTCCTGTAACTTTCCATAAGCGCCAATGATGTCCTTATCTTCTAATCTCTTTAAATTAGCCCCGTCAATATTTCCAAGGCCAAGCTTTAAAAGATTAGGAATCTTAAGGCCTCCATTAGCTTCCCAAGTATGTCCTAGTGTATCAACTCCTACATCACCAAAGTCCTTAGAATCTGGTGCTTCACCGATACCTACACTATCAAGTACAATCCAAATAACTCTATTTATTCCGCTTTTATTAGTTATTTTTCCCATTAAAACTACCTCCGTTATTTCTTTTTTCTCACAAACCCATGTTCACATTTTAACACATTTAACTATAAATTCCTAGAAATGACATATGAATTGTTGTATGATATACATCAGAAGTTATTCTAAAAAAATTATGTAGTACATGTAGGAGATGTAAAATGAGTTTTGAATTTGTAAAGCAGCTTCCAACTCCAAAGGAGATTAAGGAAGCCTATCCTTTAAGTAAGGAATGTATTGAACTTAAGAAGAAAAGAGATCAGGAAATCGCAGACATTTTCACAGGAAAGTCTGACAAGTTTATTGCTATTATTGGCCCTTGCTCAGCAGACAATGAAGATGCGGTCCTTGACTATACAACTAGACTTGCAAAGGTGCAGGAAAAGGTAGCTGATAAGATTTTAATTATCCCAAGAGTTTACACAAACAAGCCTCGTACAACAGGCATTGGCTATAAGGGCATGCTTCATCAGCCTGACCCAGAAAAGAAGTCAGACCTTTATGCAGGCCTTGTGGCAATTAGAAAAATGCACATAGACATTATTAAGGAGACTGGACTTACACCAGCCGATGAGATGCTCTACCCAGATAACTTCTGGTATTTAGAGGATGTTTTATCATACGTAGCTGTTGGTGCTCGTTCCGTTGAGAATCAGGAACACCGCCTTGTTTCAAGCGGCATTGACGTTCCAGTTGGTATGAAGAATCCAACTTCTGGTGATTTTAGCGTTATGTTAAATTCTGTTGTGGCAGCTCAGTCTAAGCAGACCTTTATTTATAGAAGACATGAGGTTAATACTCAAGGAAATCCTCTCACTCACTGCATCCTAAGAGGTGCCGTTAATAAGCACGGACAGAACAATCCAAACTACCACTACGAGGATGTTATTCGCCTCTTTAACATGTATAAGGCAAGAGACCTTGAAAATCCTGCCCTTATCATTGATACAAACCATTCTAACTCTGGTAAGCAGTACATGGAGCAGATTAGAATCGTTAAGGAAATCCTCCACAACTGCCGCTACAACAAGGATATTAGAACTCTTTGCAAGGGTGTTATGGTTGAGAGCTACATTGAGCCAGGAAATCAGAAGGTAGGCGAAGGCGTTTATGGTAAGTCAATTACTGATGCTTGCCTTGGCTGGAAGGATTCAGAAAATCTTATTTACGAAATCGCAGATAGATTATAGAATCATTTTTAATCAATAAAAAGTTTAAGAAAATAAAAGACCTAACGGAAGTTGTTTTCCGTTAGGTCTTATTTAATCCTATTAGTTTTTAGTAAATCTTAGTAAAATGCTGCGTAAGCTAAAATAGCAGCCACTGTCTTAGCATCGATAATCTTGCCTTCGCGAATCATTTTCTTAGCCTCATCAAGACTATAGCACTCAACATTAATATCCTCGTCTTCATCAAGACATCTATGTCCCTTTTCAAGGTCTCTTGCTATGTAAATGTCAATTAACTCGTTACAGTAAGCAACGGCAGTTACAATAGTAAAGAGCTTCTCAATATTATTTGCCTTAAAGCCCGTCTCCTCTTCTAATTCTCTTGCGGCAGCTACGCTTGTCTCTTCATCCTTAAAATCAAGGCAGCCTGCAGGAATCTCTAAAGTAAGGCCATCCACTGAGTTTCTATATTGTCTAACCATTAAAATCTTTCCCTCATTAGTTATAGGAATTACAGCAGCTGCATTTCCTCTATGATCAAGGTAATCCCAGTCTGATGTATGACCATCGGCAAACTCCATAGTATCCTTGTACATATCAAGGATTGAACCCTTATAAACTAACTCTCTTCCAACACGTTTTACACTATCCATCTTCTTCTCCCTTTCTTTTTGAAAATGTGCTTTAATAGGCACATTTTTTAAAATATATGATATAATCAATATATTAAACGTCCTGATTAAAATAATCAAGAAATAGATAGATTTGGAGGAGAAAAATGCACGTATTTCAACCATTACCATTAGACTTAATCGAGATTAATCCATTCCAAAAGTTATCAAAAGAATGGGCTATTGTAACAGCTGGCACTAAGGTGGAAGCTAACCCTATGACAGTAAGCTGGGGAGGCTTTGGAACTTTCTGGGGTAAAAGCGTTTTAACAATTTATGTTAGAGAATCTAGATTTACAAAGGAATTCATTGATAAGTCAGACTTTTTCTCAGTTAGTTTTTTACCTGATGATAAGAGAAATGCCTTAAGCGTTTGTGGTTCACTATCAGGCAAGGACAATAATAAGTGGGAACAATCTGGTTTAACTCTTAATTCTAGACTTGGTATTCCATTTCCAGATGAATCAAGCCTTGTATATTTATGCAAGAAGATAGCAGCAGTTCCTATTACTGCTGAAACTTTCATGGATAAAGAAATTGACAAGAAATTCTATGCTGAAGGCGATTATCACACAATGTATATAGGTGAAATTATTGATGCCATGGCTAGATAATTAAATTTAACTCAGTCGGAGTACAAGCTCCGATTATATGAAAATAAAAAAGCAAGTTTGTGGCTTGGACTTTTAAAAGAAATCCTTAAGCCTAAACTTGCTTTTATATTTATTAGTTTTTATTATTCTAGTCTTTTACTATTTAATCTTTTACTACTTAATCTTAGTGCACTTTTCATAGCAGGCATCTGTTGCCTTAATTACAGCATTTCTAAAGCCTTCTGCTTCAAGTGCTGCAACGCCCTGAATTGTTGTACCACCAGGTGAGCAAACCTTATCCTTTAATAAACCTGGATGTTCGCCTGTTTCTAAAACCATCTTAGCTGAGCCAAGAACAGTTTGAGCTACAAGCTTATAGGCATCATCTCTTTTAATTCCGTACTTAACAACTGAATCAGCAAGAGCTTCAATAAACATGTAAACGTAAGCTGGTGAGCTACCTGATGCGCAAACTACACCATCCATCTGATTCTCAGCTACATAAACTGCCTTACCAAAGGCATTAAAGAAGCTATCAATTAAATCTCTTTCCTCAAAAGAGAAATCTTCCTTACAATAGCTAACTCCTGTCATGCCCTCTCCCACTAAAGCTGGAGTGTTTGGCATAGCACGCACGATTCGAATGTCAGCTCCAAGCTGCTTCTTTAAAGACTCGATTGTGATACCAGGTGCGATGGAAATAATAACGCTGTCCCCTGTGATTACATTTTTAATATTCTTTAAAACCTCTGGATATACTTGTGGCTTAACGGCTAAAACAACAAACTTCGCATTAGCAGCAAGTTCTGCATTAGTTTCAGCATAACGTACTCCTGTATCCTTAGCTATATTTTCACATTTTTCCTTATTAGGGCTAGTAATTATAATGTCGCTTGCTTCAAAGCTCTTTAAAACGCCTTTAAGCATGGCATAACCCATGTTGCCCATTCCAATAAAACCAATTTTACTCATATCTTCCTCCCAAGTATAAAAAAATCTGTAGGTAACAGTTTGATTATAGCAAATGTTTACCTACAGATAAATTATTTTTTTAATTTAATTTACAAGAAATAATTACTTATTCTCAAGTAACTTCTCAACTGATACTAACTTAACGCATAATACGAATAACTTAGCAGCCTGTGACATCTCCTCAGGTGTTGGGAATGAAGGAGCAATACGGATGTTGCTATCCTTAGGGTCTGAACCATATGGGAATGTAGCACCTGCGTTAGTAAGCTTTACACCAGCTTCCTTACACTTAGCAACGATATCCTTAGCACAGCCGTCTAAACTTTCAAAGCTGATGAAGTAACCACCGTGTGGCTTTGTCCAGCTACCAATACCTGTATCACCAAGTTCTTCTTCAAGTACTGCTAATGTAGCTTCAAACTTAGGTCTCATCATATCAGCATGCTTTCTCATGTGAGCCTTTAAACCATCGAGGTTTTTAAAGTATCTTACATGTCTTAACTGATTTAACTTATCATGACCGATTGTCTGAATTGTAAGCTGCTTCTTAACATCTTCGATGTTAGCGTGTGATGAAGCAAATACAGCAACACCAGAACCTGGGAATGAAACCTTTGATGTTGATGCAAATTCAAATACCATATCAGGATTTCCAGCCTTCTCACATTCTGAAAGGATCTCAAGGATCTCATCCTGATTGTCATCATATAAATGATGGATAACATAAGCATTATCCCAGAAAATTCTAAAGTCAGGAGCTGCTGGCTTTAAGTTAGCAAATCTCTTAACTGTTTCGTCTGAGTATGAGTAACCCTGTGGGTTAGAATACTTTGGTACACACCAAATACCCTTAACTGTTGGGTCATTATTAACGTAGTGTTCAACAAGGTCCATATCTGGTCCCTTATCTGTCATTGGGATTGTAATCATCTCAATGCCGAATCTTTCTGTAATAGCAAAATGTCTATCATAACCAGGAGCTGGACATAAGAACTTAATCTTATCTAACTTACACCAAGGTGTGTTACCTAAAATACCATGTGTATAAGCTCTTGATACCTGATCATACATAATGCTAAGTGATGCATTACCATATACAATAACATGATCTGGAGTTGTTCCAATCATATCAGCCATAAGTTTCTTAGCTTCTGGAATACCATCTAAAACACCATAGTTTCTACAGTCTGTGCCATTCTCAGACTTAAGTAGTGACTTAGAGTTAATAGCGTCTAAAATATCAAGTGAAACATCAAGCTGTGTTGCAGATGGCTTACCTCTAGACATATCAAGGTTTAAGCCCTTTGCCTTAGCTTCACTATACTCCTTGTTTAATTCCTCTCTTAACTTAAGTAATTCCTCTTTACTTAAACTTGTATAATTCATAACTTCCTCCTAAATCATATTAGATTTACAACGACTTAAATTTATTAATGCATTGATAGGTTTATACTTAATAAAATAAAGTTATTTCTCAAAAAACTTTCTTAAGTCCTTAGTATCATACACAATAATAGGAGCTAATGCAAGGAAAAACATAGAAATTCTATATTTTATCTAATTTTATAAATAGAATTTGAGAATTCACTTTCATAAATTAAGTTTGTAAGAAAAACTCAATTTATTAAAATCAAAGAAAATCAGAAAAAAGCTTAAAAAGGGCATCAAAAAAGGTGATTAAAGATTTCTCTTTAATCACCTTAGTTTAATTCTTTCTCGGCTTGAAATCTGATTACTTAGCGTAATCTACAGCTCGTGATTCTCTAATAATACTTACCTTAATCTGACCTGGATATTCCATCTGATCTTCGATCTGCTTAGAAATATCTCTTGCCATAAGTACCATGTCTGTATCACTCACGACTTCAGGAACTACCATTACTCGAACCTCTCTACCTGCTTGAATGGCAAAGGACTTTTCAACTCCCTTAAATGAGTTTGTAATGTCTTCTAATTGTTTTAGTCTGTTTGTATAAGTTTCTAACGTCTCTCTTCTTGCACCAGGTCTTGCAGCTGAAATTGTATCAGCAGCCTGTACAAGGCAAGCTATTAAGCTTTCTGGTTCAACGTCTCCATGATGTGCTTCAACCGCATTAATAATAATTGGTGATTCCTTATATCTTCTACATAAATCCACACCTAACTGAACGTGAGATCCTTCCATCTCATGATCAACTGCTTTACCAATATCATGTAGTAAACCAGCTCTCTTAGCAGTCTTAACATCAAGTCCCATCTCTGCAGCAAGTAAACCTGCTAACTGGGCAACCTCGATAGAATGCCTTAAAACGTTCTGTCCGTAACTAGTTCTATATCTTAACTTACCAAGTAAACGAACCAACTCAGGATGAATTCCATGAACACCAACCTCAAGGGTTGCAGCCTCACCTTCCTCTTTAATTAATGCCTCTACTTCTTTTTGTGCTTTTTCAACCATTTCTTCGATTCTAGCTGGATGAATACGACCATCAAGAATTAACTTCTCAAGGGCAATTCTAGCTACTTCTCTACGAACTGGATCAAAGCCTGATAAAACTACTGCCTCTGGTGTATCATCAATAATAAGTTCTACACCTGTCATAGTCTCAAGAGTTCTAATGTTACGACCCTCACGACCGATGATACGGCCCTTCATTTCATCGTTAGGAAGCTGAACTACTGAAATTGTTGTTTCAGCAACGTGATCTGCAGCGCATCTCTGAATTGCATTAACAACATACTCCCTAGCTTTCTTATCTGCTTCCTCTTTTGCTCTGCTTTCTAATGTCTTAATCATTACAGCAGTATCATGTTTTACTTCATCTTCAACAGTCTTTAATAGAAATTCTTTTGCCTGTTCGGAGGTTAAGCCTGAGATTCTTTCAAGTTCCTGTTGTCTCTGTTTCTCAAGTTCTTCTACCTTTATTCTAGCCTTGCTAAGTTCTTCCTCGCGCTTAGTTATACTAGAGTCACGCTTTTCTACTGCCTCAATCTTCTTATCAAGGGATTCTTCCTTAGAAGTTACTCTTCTTTCATACTTTGAAAGTTCGTTTCTTCTTTCTCTAGTCTCTTTCTCAAGTTCATTACGAGCCTTAATTGACTCTTCCTTTATCTCTAAAAGAGCTTCTTTCTTTGCAGCTTCTTTTTCTCTAATTGCTGCCTCCCTATCAGCGATTGCGGCATCCTTAGCAGTTTTGGCTGCTTGCCTTTCCTTAATAGCTTCATCAACAATCTCACGTGCCTTCTTATTAGCATTGCTAATCTTTGAACGATTACCAAGAATATAGGCAACGATTGCTACTATGACTACTAAGACAGCAAACACAACTATCAAAATAGGATCCACAGGAGCGCCTCCTTATTAAGTTTTATTGTACTCTACATACAACAATACCATATTACCTTGATTTGCGCATATTGTCAAGAAATTTGCACTATTTAAGATACATAACTAGTTTTCTAATAGTCCTTAATTAGTCCATCTAATGCTTTATTAATTATATCCATCGAATATCCCTTTCTAAACAAATATGCCATTAATTTGTTCTTCTCTTTAAAGTCTAGATTCTCAATATACTCATCTTCTGCTAGTTTTAGTTTCTTTCTAATAAGCTTAATTGATTGATTTAGCTCACAATCTTGATTGTCTTCATAAAATTCGTCAGAAATTTCCTTGATAATATTAGAATCAATCCCCTTTTGCATAAGTTTCATCTCAATAATTTTTTTAGACTTATTAGCAGCCTTAAAATTGAAATAATTATAGGCATATCTGTAGTCATCAATATAGCCATAGCTCTCCACGTAAGCCACGGCTTTCTTTATTGATTCCTTAGGATATCTGCTCTTAGCTAATTTATCTATTAATTCTTGTCTTGCATAGTCTTTACTTGTAAGTAAAGACATGGCCCTAAGAGTTGCTCTCTTAGTTAGAGTGGCTATAATCTCCTCATATACAGACTCAGGAAGCACTATGCCTTCTTTTATATGCAAACGTCTTACTTCGCCTTTATAGAGGGCAAATGCCTCTTCATAGTTAATAGATATTAATAGCTTCTTTTTATTTAGTTCTTTAATTGAGGTTATTGTAAGTTCGCTCATAAATTTACCAAACTGCCATTAAAAGAAATAACTATTGGACAATTAGCATAAAACTAGCTATCCAATAGTTATCTATATTAATCTAATATTAGTTACTAGATTATTCTTCAGTTGCTGCAGCTTTCTTTCTTGATCTTGTAGTCTTTGTTTCCTTAGCCTGGCTTTCATCAGATGCTACTTCTTCTGCCTGAGCCTCTGTTTCATCACCTGGTTCAATACCGTAGAATACTCTTACCTTGTGATCAATCTCTTCATAAAGAGCTGGATTGTTAAGTAAGAACTGCTTAGCATTCTCTCTACCCTGACCAATCTTCTCGTCATTATATGAGAACCATGCACCAGCCTTGTTAATAATGTTAGCGTTAGCAGCTAAATCAACTAAGTCACCAACAGCTGAGATACCCTTACCAAACATAATATCAAATTCAGCTTCTCTAAATGGAGGAGCAATCTTATTCTTTACAACCTTAACTCTAGTTCTGTTACCAATAACTTCACCGTTCTGCTTTAATGTTTCAATACGACGAACATCAAGTCTTACTGATGAATAGAACTTAAGGGCTCTACCACCTGTTGTAGTTTCTGGGTTACCAAACATAATACCAACCTTTTCACGTAACTGGTTAATGAAGATAACTACACAGTTATTCTTACTTACAACTGGAGTAAGCTTTCTTAAAGCCTGAGACATAAGTCTAGCCTGTAAACCTACATGAGAATCACCCATGTCACCATCAATTTCAGCCTTTGGTACAAGGGCAGCTACTGAATCCACGATTACAATATCAATAGCACCAGAACGTACCATAGTTTCACAAATCTCTAATGCCTGTTCACCACTATCAGGCTGAGAAATATATAAATTATCAATATCTACGCCAATATTCTTAGCATATACTGGATCAAGAGCATGCTCAGCATCGATAAAGCCTGCAATACCGCCACGCTTCTGTACTTCAGCTACCATGTGAAGTGCAACTGTTGTCTTACCACTTGATTCAGGACCATAAATTTCAACAACTCTTCCCTTTGGAACCCCTCCTGCTCCTAAGGCAATATCCAAGCTTAATGAACCTGTTGGAACACATTCAACATTAAGAGAAGCAGCCTGCTCTCCGAGCTTCATAACCGAACCTTTACCAAATTGCTTTTCAATGTTAGATATAGCTGCGTCTAATGCTTTAAGCTTTTCATCGTTATTTACCATAATCGTAATCTCCTTATAATCAAAACGTATTTTCGAAACATTCGTTCGTTTGTATTAATAATAATACCATTTAATTTCTTTGTCAATAGTTTTTCGAACATGTATTCGGAAAGTTTTAGACGAGATTCTAAATAGAAAAAATGCAGATAAATACTGCTTTTAGATAAGATTTTTATCTTAATAATATACTGGAACAAGAAAAATTTTAACATAGCCACTATTTTTTGTAAACCTCAAAGTCTAAATTTGATTATTTGAGTTTGGACTTTGAGCTTTGAGATATATTTTCATAAAAAAGGTGGTACATATTAAATGCACCACCAAAATTTCAGATATATCTACTTTACCGTATCAATTACAAGCTTAAGGGCATTGAAAGCGGCCTGCTCTCTAACACTCTTTCTATCGCCAGTGAAGTTAAACTCCTTAACAATAGTCTCGTCCTTGTAATGACAAGCAATATAAACTAAACCTACAGGCTTTCCATCCTCCATTGAAGGACCTGCAACACCTGTAATAGAAACTGCTATGTCAGCTTTGGCCTTTTTACAAGCGCCTTTGGCCATTTCACTAGCAACTTCTGCACTTACAGCCTTGTATTTAAGCATTGTTTCATGGCTTACACCTAGTAATTCCTCTTTCGCCTCGTCACAATAAGTAACAAAGCCTTCTTTAAATACATTGGATGCGCCGCTAATATTGACGATTAAAGAAGAAACCATACCGCCTGTACAACTCTCTGCAGTTGTTAAGACTAGTCCCTTGTCCTTTAAAATTCTTACAGCTGCTGCATCTAAACCTTTAATAAAACTCTCGTTTGGCATTAGTGTGCGCCCTCAAGGAAAATCTTATAATTTTTCATAATATAATCAAGAAGTGAAATTACTGTTAATACAAGGGAAATGTAAATCAATACCTGATTTAAAATAGCAGAACCTGGGAATGGTAACTCAAGTACTACTAAAATAATTGTCACCATAGTTACGGCAGTCTTTATCTTGCCCCACCAGCTAGCAGCAATAACTACGCCATTGTCTGATGCAACAAGTCTAAAACCACTAATAATAAACTCTCTTGCAATAATAACGATTACAATCCAACCATAGATTTTTCCAAGGTCAGAAAGTGCGATAAGTCCTGAGCAAACAAGTAATTTATCTGCTAAAGGATCCATAAACTTTCCAAAATTAGTTACAAGATTATACTTTCTTGCAATCTTTCCATCAAGCATATCAGTTAAGCTAGCAATTATGAAAATTGCTGCTGCCCAGTAGTTATGTGCTGGAATTTTATCGATGTATAATAACACAAGAAAAACTGGCACTAATATAACTCTAAATATAGTTAATTTATTAGGTAAATTCATCTTAAGCCTCCTATAATTTCTTTTACCAAGTATTAGCTTATATCAAATATAATTATTTTTCCACATAAATTTAAAATTCATTTATAAATCAATTTATTAATTTTTGATTTAATAAAAATGCAATTTAATCCATAATTTCCGCAAGTAAGTCGTATTCTGTGGCGTCTGTGATTTTAACCTTTACAATTGAACCGCTAATTAACTCATAGTCACATGATACAAATACGAGTCCATCTACATTTGGCGCATCCTTATAGGAACGTCCAACATAAGTGTCATCATCAGGGATATAGCCCTCAATTAAGACCTCAAGCTCTTTTCCTATCATAGCCTGAGATTTCTCAATAGAGATTTCCTGCTGTAATTCCATGATTTCATCACGACGGCTAGCCTTAACTTCTTCTGGAATCTGGTCCTTTAACTTAGCTGCTGGTGTGCCCTCCTCCATAGAATAAGTAAATACACCAAGTCTATCAAATTCAAGCTCGTCAACAAAATTATAAGTTGTTTCAAAATCTTTTTGACTTTCTCCTGGGAAGCCTGTAATAAGGGTTGTTCTAAGGGCAATATCAGGAATTTCCTGTCTTAATTTCTTAACGATATCAATAATATCCTGTCTTGATGTTCTTCTACCCATTCTCTTTAAGACATTATCGGCGCCAGACTGTATTGGTAAATCAAGATAATGACAGACCTTAGGTTCATTTTTAATAGCTTGAATAAGCTCGTCATCGATTTCTTCTGGGTAACAATAAAGGATTCTAATCCACTTTAAGTCTTCAATCTTAGAAAGCTCGTGAAGAAGCATAGGAAGGGACTTCTTACCGTATAAATCTACACCATAAAGAGTTGTCTCCTGAGCCACTAAAATAAGCTCAGATGCACCATTTTCAACTAAGTGCTTAGCCTGATTTACTAAATATTCTACAGGATAACTTCTAAAGCTACCTCTAACATATGGAATAACGCAGTAAGTACATCTCTTATCGCAACCTTCTGCAATCTTTAAGTACTCGAAATAGCCTGGAGTTGAAATGATTCTCTTTGATTCAACCTGTGGGAGGCGGTTATTGTCATCTACTATGTTAGCTGGCTGATTTTTTGCAACATTTTCAATAGCCTCAGCAATCTTATCAAAGCTAGTTGTACCGATAAATGCGTCAACCTCAGGAATTTCCTTAATTAACTCATCCTGATATCTGTGGGCAAGGCAACCTGCGGCAACTAAAATCTTACACTTACCGTCAAGCTTTCGCTGGCCCATCTCAATTAAAGTTTCAATACTTTCTTCCTTGGCATCGTGAATAAAGCAACAAGTATTAACCACAATTGCCTCTGCCTCGTATTCATCATCTGTAAATTCATAGCCCTTGTCCTTTAGAATACCTAGCATATTTTCAGTATCCACTAAGTTCTTATCACAACCAAGGGAAACAAACATAATCTTCATATTGTCGTCTCCTTTTCATACCTATAACCATTATAAATTAAAAAGCCTATTACAACAAATGTAATAAGCTTTAATTTTATTAGATTTAAATATAGTCTCATCTGAGACATACTGTGATATTCTATCATACTTTATTTAATTGTGCTATTTTTTCCTTATTAATTAATAATAAATTATGTTTAGGACTTTAAAGTCTTTATTATAAAAAATACCATATATAAATGTGCTAGCCAAACTAGAGCTAAAACTACTCTTCCTACTAAAACTTTATCCATCATAAAAAAGCCAAAACCCATTAAAAGAGTTACAATAAAAACCATTTTTATTTTAGCAGTCATTGTCATGCCTTTTTCTTTAACAAATTCTTCAAGATGCTTCTTGTATAAAGAAGTGTGAATAAACCAATCATGTAACCTATCTGAACCCTTTGCAAAGCAAAAAAGAGTTGCTAAATAAAATGGCACAGTTGGTAAAATAGGTAAAGCAATTCCAACTGTACCAAAGAATAAACAAAGACTACCAAGTATTATCCAAAATGCCTTCTTCATCTAGATACTTTCCTTTTCTTCATATGTATAACAACACAAACAATTAAGGCTAGAGCAGCTATACTATGAAGGCTTCTAATAATATTGTAATATGCTGCTAGTGAATGAAATAGACATCCTGTTACCATTAAAACAACAAGTAGAAATAACATTATAATTTCATTTTTCTTCATATTTTACACCTTTCCAAAAAACTAAAAAAGAGCGTAGCAACCCCACGTAAGATGGACTTACGCATTGCTGCAACGCTCTTGATGAAGATGTTAGCATATACTAACTCTTTTTGCAAGAAAAATTTATTGTTCTCAAAAAATTTATTATCCGCTTCCAAATTGATATAACAATTTTGTTTTCGTCAGATAAATTATATCATCTATCTGACGAAAGTAAAAAAGGATATATATTCTCACTCACTATCTTCCATTTTTTCATTACGCAGTAATATAACAATTTAACACCAATGGAATTAAGATTTAGCTAATTTATCCGTCCGACTTGTTACCAAGAATGTTGACCAGTACACTTTTAATATCTAGCCCCATATCCTGTAGTTTTTTACAATTTCTCTTTTGTACAAATCATTCTTGTAATTATAAGGCATAGTTTCACCAACTCAGCACATTATCGAATAATTAAGTTTAATTATTATCGCTCTGAGCAGATGAAGTTAACTCCATCATCTTTTGTGCGTATGTATCTCCATCAATTTCTTCATCAGCATACTGTCGCATAAGCTCATCAATCTGTTCTTTTAACTCGTCTCTAGTCATCTTTTCGCTCCTTTAAATTATTCGTTATAGTTTCTAAAGTCTTCTTCTGATTCATAAATATCATCAGCGGAAATACTATTCTTATGACCGCATTCGGTACACTTCCACACATAATGATGGTCATCAAATCCTGGTTGGTCATTCAAATAGGCATTACAGCGGTCACAGTACCAATCAATTTCCGGAAATCTTTCACTCATCTTCGATACCTCCTTCTTCATCTAGATGTGCAGCATCATATTCTTTAATACCATTTATGATTTCTGCTTTTGCTTTTTCTATTTCGGTTTCGTTGTTATTCTTTCTCGATTTGAAATAGTCAACGACTTTAATAGTTGCCGCAGTCAATAATGAAGTACCAAATGCCGCTACTCCAATCCATATTAATACTTAATCTCAAAAAAGCCCTTAAATGAGCTACTTTTCGCTATTTATTTCTCTTTCCTCGACATCAAGCACACAGTCTCCGTATGCACCGTATGCGGAAACATATCAAACGGTGTCACAGGACTTATCTTATAGCCGCCCTTAATCAAAGTCTTTATATCCCTCACTTGAGTTTCTGGATTACATGAAATATAAACCACTCTATCCGGCTTAATCTTAAGTATAGATTTAAGAAATTCTGGACTTGAACCAGATCTTGGTGGGTCCATTACAACAACGTTAGCCTTACGGCCGCTTGCTGCGTAGTCTACTAAAAACTCCCCTGCGTCTGCTGCCTGAAAGTAAATATTCTTGATATTGTTAAGTTTAGCATTAACTTTTGCGTCCTCGATTGCATTTTCATTAAGCTCAACGCCAATAACTTGGCCTGCAGTCTTGCTCATAGCCATTCCAATAGTACCGATGCCGCAATAAGCATCAATTACAGTGTCTTGCTTAGTAAGGTTTGCAAGCTTAATAGCTTTCTTGTAGAGCTTTTCTGTCTGGTCGTGGTTAATCTGATAAAATGAGCTAATGCCGAGTCTAAACTTAAGTCCGCAAAGAATGTCCTCAATATAACCCTTACCAAAAAGAGTTACTGTTCTTTTGCCAAGAATCATACTGGTTTTCGAATTATTTACATTTTGCAAAACTGTAGTAATCTCAGGATGGCGCTTTCTGATTTCCTTAAGGAAATTGTTCTTTGATGGAAATGCAATGTCGCCGGTTACAAGGCAGAGCATAACTTCCTTTGTTACAACGCCGCGTCTTATAAGAATGTGGCGCAAAAAGCCCTGTCTTGTGTCTTCATTGTAGGCCTTATATTTAAAGGACTTCATAAGCTCTTTAATTGTATTAATAATACTACGACAGACCTCATCTTCAATCATACAGTCCTTAATGTCTACTACATCGTGGCTATTTTCCTTATAAGTGCCCATGCGGATATTGCCCTTTTTATCAGCGGCAACCACGGCATGAACCTTGTTTCTATAATAAATTGGTCTATACATAGAGACAATTGGCTCCACCTTAGTAATATCCTTAAAGAGCTTTTCCATGTCTCTAGTCTTAATTGCAAGTTCATTGTCATATTTCATTCCTGCATAGGCGCAAGCCCCGCAATCCTCAAAATAAGGACAATTTATTGCCTTAGTTTCTTCGTTATAACTACTCATATCTTACCTCAAAAAAATGTCTAGACTCGCTCGCGAGTCTTGTAACTAATACTAAATTAAGCAGCCACCTAAATACTAGATGACTGCCTATTATTGTAATCATTATATATTAGTTTTATTAGAACTGCTCATCGCTGTTACCAACGATCTTAACCTTACCCTGGTATAATTCACTTACAGCGATAGATAAAGGCTTATCATTATCTGTTGAATGAATAAGAGGAGTACCAATAATTAACTTTCTTTCGTCTTCAGCAGAAATCTTCTTCTCTTCTACTTCCTTCTTGTCCTTATCCTTTTCCTTTTCCTTAACTGTAGCATCAGCCTTAGCCTTGTTAATCTTCTCCTGGATTGATCTTGCATCAATGATTTCCTTAGCACGTGTAGCTGTTGCCTTAACGATAGAATATCTTGATTGTACTAAAGGCTGCTCGCCCTCTTCAACCTCGCTGTTAATAACTGCCATTAATTCAGTATAAGATGGATGTATCATTATTGTTCTCCTTTCGAATAAGCTTTAAGCTCTTCCTTTACTTTGTTAATTAATTCTTCATTGTTAGCTGTCTTCATCTTCTCAGATGCAACAACTCCCACTATTCTTTCTACACACTTCTCAACTTCATCATTAAGAATTATGTAGTCATATTTTTCTAAGCCCTCAGACTCGTCATAAGCTCTTGAAAGTCTTGCAAGAATTGTAGCCTCATCCTCTGTGTTACGACCACGGAGTCTGTTCTCTAATTCCTTAGCAGATGGAGGTGTGATGAAAATAAGCACCGCATCCGGATAAATCTTCTTAATATCAAGTGCTCCCTGCATCTCAATTTCAAGAATTACATTCTTACCAGCTTCAAGCTGACTCTCTACATAAGCCTTAGGTGTGCCGTAGTAATTGCTTACATACTTTGCATACTCTATTAATTCATTCTTGTCTATCATAGCCTCGAATTCTTCTACTGTCTTAAAGAAGTATTCTCTGCCATTCTCTTCACCTGGTCTAGGATTACGAGTTGTTGCTGAAATGCTTAAACAGTATTCATCCTTATGACTAGCAAGTAAGCTCTTAACAACTGTTCCTTTACCTGCTCCTGAAAAGCCAGATAAAACAATTAATAAACCTTTATTGTTCATAACATAACCTCAAATCTTAAATTATGTTGCACCAATAAAGAATAAATCTTTACTTAATGCGCAAAGACTATTATACCTAAGGGAGAAAAAACAATCAAGTAAAATTTATTCGATATTCTGAATTTGCTCTCTTACTTTCTCGATTTCTGTCTTTAAATCAATTGCTGCATTAGAAATATCAATATCATTTGCCTTAGAAAGAATTGTATTAGACTCTCTGTTCATTTCCTGAGCGATAAAGTCCATCTTTCTACCAACACCACCGTCTTCAGAAAGACATTTTCTAGCATGATTAATGTGACTTCTAAGTCTAACCGTCTCTTCGTCAACGCAAATCTTATCGGCATAGATTACAAGCTCAGTAGCAATTCTTTGCTCGTCAATATTAGTATCTCCTAAGACTTCCTTAATCTTATTATCAAGCTTACCTCTGTATTCCTTCATGATCTCAGGACTTCTCTTCTCAATAAAGTCCACAAGCTCTTCCATGTGATCAAGCTTTAAAAGTAAGTCCTTCTTTAGGTTTTCACCCTCTAAGATTCTAGTTTCAACAAATTGGCTAAAGCACTCCTTTAGAGCCTCCTCAATAAATGCCCACAATTCCTCTTCATCCACTTGAACCTCTTCCATTGTAATAACCTCAGGGTATCTTGAAAGCGCTGCGCAATTGACATCATTTTCAATATTAAACTCTTCGCTCATCTTCTTGAAAATGTCCATATATTCCTTAGCAATTGCATCATTATATTTAATATTAACCTGATTCTCGTTATTGTCCTCATAGTTAATAAAAATATCCACCTTACCTCTATTAGCGTACTTCTTTAAAGTCTCACGAATTCTAGACTCGAAAGAATTGAGCTTCTTTGGCATCTTAATTCCTGCTTCTAAATATCTATGGTTAACGGATTTAACCTCAACTAAAATCTTTCTATTATCTCTTAAAATCTCGCTTCTTCCAAAGCCTGTCATACTTTTAATCACGTATTTTCACCTCGTAAATGTATTTATTTGAATAACCCCACAAACTTCTATAATTATAACAATATATTGCAAAAATCACAAGAAGAACTAGGAATTTATACAAGAATTTGCTAAACTCTTTATACGAGACAAAAGGAGGCAAAATAATGGCATTCGACGGAATTGTAATTTCAAATATTGTTGATCAATTAAACAAAACCATTAAAAATGGTCGATTATATAAAATCGCTCAGCCGGAAAACGACGAGCTTTTTCTTACAGTAAAAACTTCTGAGGGTCAGTACAGACTGCTTTTATCCGCAAATCCTACTCTTCCTCTTTGCTATCTTGCAAAGGATAATAAGACAAGCCCTATAAAAGCGCCTAATTTCTGTATGTTACTTAGAAAGCATCTAAACAATGGTCGTATTATTTCAATCACTCAGCCAGAATTTGAAAGAATTATTGATATTGAAATCGAGCACCTTGACGAGCTTGGTGACCTTTGTAGAAAGCACTTAATTACTGAGTTTATGGGCAAGCACAGTAACATTATCCTAGTTAATGAGGACAATATGATTCTTGATAGTATCCGCCACGTATCCGCTCAGATGAGTTCCGTGCGTGAGGTTCTACCGGGTCGCCCATATTTTATAACTAACACTAACAACAAGTTAAACCCTGTTGCGACCACTAAGGATGAGTTTTTTGAAAATGTATTCTCAAAGGCACAACCTATCTCTAAAGCAATTTATCAAACCTACACCGGTTTTTCTAGCCTTGCAGGCGAAGAACTTTGCATAAGAGCTAAGATTGATAGCCAGCTTCCAGCGAATTGTTTGGAAAATGCAGACAAAGAGGCGATTTTTGACACATTTTCAAAATTACTTACTGATATTAAGGCAGACAACTACAAGCCTAACATAGTCTTTTCAAACAACATTCCTAAGGAATTCTGGGCTTTTGAGCTTGAGATGTTTTCAGGTTCTAATAAGACGAGTGATATTGCCATTTCAAATTATGAGTCAATTAGTGATTTGATTCGTGATTTTTATAAGAAGAAGGAAATCTATACTAGAATTCATCAAAAATCTGCGGATTTAAGACGAATTGTCACTACTATTTTGGAGCGTGACATTAAGAAGTTAGATATTCAGGAGCGACAGTTAAAGGACACTGAAAAGAAGGAAAAATATAAGATTTACGGCGAGCTACTATCTGCCTATAGCTATGATGTAACTAGCGGAGATGAGAGCTACACTTGTAACAATTACTACGATAACAGCGAAATCACTATCCCACTTGATAAAGATTTATCTGCTATTGAAAATGCTAACAAGTATTTTGCAAAGTATAACAAGTTAAAGAGAACTTACGAGGCCACAACTGTACTTATAAAGGAAGTTAGCGCAGACATTAACTATCTTGAGTCTGTTCTTAATTCTCTTGAAATTGCAGTTAGCGAGGAGGATTTAAATCAGATTAAGGAAGAGCTTCACGAAACAGGCTATATAAAGTCTTCTAAGAAGAAAAATTCTAAAAAGATTTCAAGTAAGCCACTTCACTACATTTCTTCTGATGGTTTTGACATCTATGTTGGTAAGAATAACAGTCAGAATGACGAGCTTACTTTTAAGTTTGCCAATGCCAATGACTGGTGGTTTCATGCTAAGCAAATGCCGGGTTCTCACGTAGTTTTAAGAACTAACGGCAAGGAAGTTCCTGATAGAGCTTTCGAAGAGGCAGCAGCTCTTGCGGCCTACTACTCTAAGGGCAGAGAACTTGAAAAGGTAGAAATAGACTACGTTGTAAAGAAGGAAGTTAAAAAGCCAGCTCAGGCAAAACCTGGATATGTTGTCTATTATACAAACTACTCTCTTATTGCAAAATCAGACATTTCTATGTTAAAGGAAGTTGAGGACTAAGTCCTATTTTTACAAAGGAAGGTTAAGTTTTGGGATTCCCAGCAACTTGACCTTCCTAATTTTTATTATTTCTTGTGGACGTAGCTTTTTACTTAGCCAAACAGCATATTTGTCAAGACGCGCTCTCTAATCTTTGCTTTCTCTAGCTTCTCGTCTCTTTCTCTTTCTATACTTATGAATATTAATCATAAGAACTAGGACGATTATGGTGCTTATAATATCTGCCACGCTCCACATAATAAAGTGAATTGCAATACCACTAAAATTTTTAGCAATTATTTGACCAATTAGATTTAAAATGATGTTAATGGTAATTAAAATTAACATCTGAGTTTTGTTGCCCCTGACGCTTATAATGTAGACTAGCATTAGGTTTATATATAGACAGGTAATAAGGAAATTTGCTAAAAAGGCAATGTAGGCAAAATCCACCATGTCGCATATATTCAAATCCGTGGTTACATTTCCAAGAATCACAGGCTTATTAATTATGTTAATTACAATGATTACAATGGAAATTAAAGTCGGTATTAAAACCGAGATAATTCCTGCAATTTTCTTTTTTAGAAACTTATCTGTTATGATTCCAAGGCCAATAATTAGTATTAAAATATAGGAAATTGGCAAACTTAGAATCTTATTATTATCTATATAAAAGGTCCTTAGGTAATTTAAGGAATTCATGCAAGCTAGGTCCTTTTTATTCATAATCATATAGCTTAAATTGTTTCTAAGTACGTCAATTCCCACATATCCATACATGGCAACCATGTAAATACTAGTTCCACTAAGGGCGTTGGCTTTGTTATAAAGTCGTATTTTTTCAATTTTACTAGACTTAACCATGGCCAAACATAGCAGTGACAAAATTATAATAATTATTGGCACAACAAGTAATTTAGGCAATGCCTGCATGGTGACAAAATCGTCTCCATTGATACCTAAAAACAAATTTGTAATCTTTCTATGTACGCTTTTATTTCCCTCTAAGAGTCTAGCAACAATTACAACTACTGCTGTGGCAATGCTTGATAGATTTGCAATAATAGCGATTCTTCCTGCTTTACTAAGCCTAAACAATACTGCGATAAATGCAATAAATACCGCAAGGATTGCAAAGGAAAAGACAAATCTATAAATCATATTAAAAGCCAAGTAATATTGCATATTGTAGAGATTTTTCTCAGCTTCTGTTAATTTGTCAGAATTTAGGCTTATTAGATTTAAAATGTCCTGAAACAAGCCACCACCCAAAAAGCAAAGCAGACAAATAAAATCTAAGCATAACAAAACCATTATAGAGACTAAGCGAATATAAGTTTTTTGCGCCTTATCCATATAAATCCTCTTTTTATTTTTTTATTCACGTCTATTGGTTACAACTATAAATTTAACTATATTATACACTATGCACCTTGCTAAAACAAGAATAACCCCGGAAGAAATGCTTGGCACTCCCACCGGGGTTAGTAAGTTTAAATTCTAGATAAACTAGACTCTTTTTTACATTTTCATAATTATAAGCTAACTCTTACGAAGTTCTTCTTACCCTTCTGAACTACGATTCCTTCGCCTTCAAACTTTTCCTTAGCAAATGTTTCGTTGATATCAGTTACCTTGTTTCCATCAACGCTTACACCACCCTGCTGAATAGCTCTTCTAGCTTCTGAATTAGACTTTACAAGGCCTGTTGCAGCAACTAAAGCGATTGCATTGATTGAACCATCAACAAATACATCTTCTGAAATCTTAGCTTCTGGCATGTTAGCTGCAGCACCTGCACCACTAAAGATAGACTTTGCAGTCTCTTCTGCCTTCTTAGCTTCTTCTTCGCCGTGAACTAACTTTGTAAGCTCAAATGCAAGGATTTCCTTAGCTTTGTTAAGCTGAGCACCTTCCCACTTATCCATCTCATCGATTTCTTCAAGTGGTAAGAATGTAAGCATTCTGATGCACTTAAGAACATCGTTATCGCCTACATTTCTCCAGTACTGGTAGAAGTCGTATGGAGATGTCTTCTCAGGATCAAGCCAAACAGCACCTGAAGCAGTCTTACCCATCTTCTTACCTTCTGAGTTAAGTAAAAGTGTGATTGTCATAGCTGAAGCATCTTCGCCTAACTTTCTTCTAATAAGCTCAGTACCAGCAAGCATGTTAGACCACTGATCGTCGCCACCAAACTCTAAATTACAGCCGTACTTCTGGTATAACATATAGAAGTCATAAGCCTGCATAATCATGTAGTTAAATTCAAGGAATGATAAGCCCTTTTCCATTCTCTGCTTGTAGCATTCTGCACGAAGCATGTTATTTACTGAGAAATGAGCACCTACTTCTCTTAAAACTTCGATGTAGTTTAAGTTCATTAACCAATCAGCATTGTTAACCATTAAAGCCTTGCCATCAGAGAAATCAATGAACTTCTCCATCTGCTTCTTAAAGCAATCGCAGTTGTGCTGAATTGTTTCTGGTGTCATCATCTTTCTCATATCTGTTCTACCAGATGGGTCACCGATCATACCTGTACCACCACCAACTAAGGCAATTGGCTTGTTACCTGCCATCTGAAGTCTCTTCATAAGGCAAAGTGCCATGAAGTGACCAACGTGAAGGCTATCTGCAGTTGGATCAAAACCAATATAGAAAGTAGCCTTACCATTGTTTACTAAATCTCTAATTCTTTCTTCATCTGTTACCTGAGCGATTAAGCCTCTAGCAACTAATTCTTCATAAATACCCATATTTATGAACCTCCTAATTATAATATGATTGTGCCTCAATTATTATAAAAATGAGACTGAAAGGACGAGATTGTATCGCTTCTAAATCGCAATAAAAAAACTCCCATCCTTAATTAAAAGGACGAGAGTGAAATCCCGTGTTACCACCTTTATTCACAAGAAACTCACGCTTCTTGCCTCATCAAGTCTTAGAATCCTTAGATTCCTTAACTCTTAGTACTATAACGTGTACCAATACGTCGCTCCTAGTCTTATAACCTTTATGAAAATGTATCTCATCCTCAAAACAAAAATTATAATTTCAGTTAAACACTCCGGAAGGTATTCAAAACTTGCTTTCCCTAACGCCTCTCATCAACCGGCAATTCTCTGTAGCTTCCACAAATTCCTACTTGTTTCCATCAACGCTTTATATTAAATTCACTTTAAAAGAATATCATAAAAGAATATAATCTTCAAGCCTTATTTAAGGGAATTTGTCTTACTTTAAATCTAGCTCACTAAAGATATTCTTCTCCTTCTTCTTTTCTAAATGATGATGAATTAAGCTTACAATTCCAAGAAATACTAAAGCACCAAAAGTATCAATGCAAACATCAAGGAATCTACCTGCTCTTCCAGGAATAAATAACTGATGTATCTCATCTGAACTTGCCCAAGCTATTGTAATTAATAAACTTAGTATTCTTGCCCATTTAAAGGCAATGCCATCTAGCATAAAAGCTATAAATAAACACATGGTAAGAATGGCATACTCGCCCATGTGAGCACATTTTCTAATAGGAACCTGTAAGTCCTCTATCATGTTAGCTTTAGTATTAGTATCTGTAAACTCTACAAGTCCTAAATTGTCACCCGCTGTCAAAATAACCTCAGCAGCCTTGTTACTTAGACCCTGTGACTCATCACCATTCTGGTTAGAAAAACTAAAAATAGTGATGGCTACAAAAATAGCAGGGAGCCATATAAGCACCCTGCCGCAAATTTTAAATTTATCCATTAAAGAGTAACAACTCTCATTGTGTTAGTTAAACCGCGCTTAGCAGTTGGAGCTGAAGTTGTAGCAATACCTGCTGAAATGATTACTGTATCGCCTTCTTCAATGTATCCAGCCTGTTCAGCAACTTCTACAGCATGCTCAATGATCTTATCTGTATTAGTTTCTGGAGCAGACTTAACTGGTCTAACACCTCTATAAAGCTGCATCTTTCTAAGAACGTTATCATATGGAGAGCATCCAATGATCTCAGCTTCTGGCTTAAGCTTAGATGTTAATCTAGCTGTAAATCCTGAAATTGTTGGGCAAAGGATAGCCTTTGCATTTAAGTTAGCAGCTGTCTGAACTGCTGCGTTACAAACTGCAGAAGATACGTTTCTCTTAGCATGAACGTTAGTTAATTCAGCTTCTCTACCTGCTAAATCAGCTTCTGTTCTTTCTGCAATCTTAGCCATCATTGTAAGAGCTTCTAATGGGTACTTACCGTTAGCAGTCTCACCTGATAACATAACAACGTCTGTACCGTCGTAAATAGCGTTGGCAACATCGTTAACCTCAGCTCTTGTAGGACGTGGGTTTCTAATCATAGAATCAAGCATCTGTGTAGCTGTAATAACTGGCTTATAAGCTGCATTACACTTAGCAATGATTTCCTTCTGAATGTGTGGAACATCTTCAGCTGGAATTTCAACACCCATATCACCACGAGCTACCATGATACCATCAGCAACCTTAATGATTTCATCTAAGTTGTCGATACCTTCAGCATTCTCGATCTTAGCGATAACTGGAATGTCTGAATCATGAGCCCAAAGTAACTGCTTGATTTCCTGGATACAAGCTGCATTACGAACGAATGAAGCTGCAATAAAATCAAATCCCTGTTCAACACCAAAGATAATATCGTCCTTATCCTTGTCTGTGATACCTGGAAGTCTAATTGAAACGTTAGGTACGTTAACACCCTTCTTAGATCCTAACTCACCACCGTTAACTACTGTACAAATAATATCTGTTCCATCAACAACGTCATCAACTCTAAGTTCAATTAAACCGTCATCGATAAGGATTGTGTTACCTGCTACTACATCATGTGGAAGTCCTTCGTATGTGATGCAGTTAATTTCATTAGTTGCTTCTACTTCTTTTGTTGTAAGTGTATACTTCTGTCCAGCTACAAGAGTAACCTTCTTATCACCTGCTACTGCACCTGTTCTGATTTCTGGACCCTTAGTATCAAGAAGTGTTGCGATTGGCTTTCCAATCTCCTCTCTAACGCTCTTAACTAATGCCATACGGCCTGCCTGTTCTTCGTGATCACCATGGGAAAAATTAAATCTAGCTACGTCCATTCCTGCTAATGCTAACTTCTTAATAAGTTCTCTGTCGTTAGTATTAGGACCCATTGTACAAATAATCTTAGTCTTCTTCATACTTTCCTCCGAAATTCTCTAATCTCTAATTCTACTTAAATTTAACCAAAAACATCTGTCATTATAATATAGCATGCGCTATAAATCAAGCATTAATTCCATTTAGACAATTATTTCACGTGCACATGAGTATATAAATGATCCTGACAATACTCATAATTACCATTACACTTTGAACAATATCTAAAGATTAAGTCTCCATCCTTTTCAGTTCTACCGCAAATTGCGCATCTGTGACGTGCTCCACCTGGATTAATTGGTCTGTAACTGTTTGCATCCTCCCAGTTAGTCTTCTCACTATTAGCATTGTAAAAACGCTCGTTAAAAGAAGTCTTATTAAAATTCTTTGTTGCCTTGCGGAAATTCTTTTGTGTCTTACTTTTGCCTGGTCCCTTCTTATATAGAAACATGAAAATAAAGAAGTTAAGCATGGCCACTAAAGCTGCCGTTGCGCTAAACCATTCAAAGCCAAAGTTAAGATACAAGCGCATAAATAATACTGAATTGCCTGTATTATATGCTATTAATGCAGCATATCCACCTATTATTTCGGCTACTAAAAAGATTGCATCTAAAATACCAAGCCATTTAATCTTGATTGGAATAATAAAGAAAAGCAAAACTTCCATATCAGGGAATTCTACAGCAAAGGCCATAAATAGTGCCAAATTAATAAAGTAAGTATTTAGTTCCATACTTACGCCCCAAATCAAGTAAATGATAAGAGCTGCGATTATATTAAGAATAACGCCGCTAAAGAAATAGACATTAAACTTAAAAGAACCCCAGAGTCTTTCTAAACTTGTTCCTATCATGTAATAGAAATATAGGGCAAAAAATATAAAAATAATACTAGTTGAAGGTGGCTGAATGATATAAGTAACAAGTCTCCAAACCTGTCCTCTCATAATCATCTTAAAATTAAGTGAAAGAAAAGTGGAATATAAGTCTATTCCTGTAAGCTGCTGTGAAATATACAAAACATAACCGATGATGTATAAAACAATGATGTAGTTCATAAGGTTAGGAATTGCGTATTTACCGTACTTTCTTTCTAATTTTCTCATAAAATTCATTAGTTTTCACCTCTAGTAATTTTTTATGTCAAATTGTACAGACATTACTATAAATAGTATAAAAAAGACACCCCATCTTTGTCAATTAATCAGATAATTAATTCACATTTTATTTAGCTTAATTTCATAATTTCTAAGATTGTATACAGTTGAAATTTGACTAGCTTTCCACTATAATAAATCAGATTGCATATTTTAGAACTTTTTGCTTTTATATACATTTTCTTTCTTATTAAAATGTATCACAGAATTGTTTACAAATTGTTAAAGGCAATTAAATTATACTTATGCTTTTAAAACTTTTAGGAGGAGGTGCGGAAAATTCCGCAATGAATATGAATAGATATAGACTCGGTATTGATATTGGTTCAACAACAGTTAAGATCGCAATATTAGCTGATAATAACGACATTTTATTTTCTGACTACGAGAGACATTTTGCCAATATCCAAGAAACTCTACAATCTTTGCTTGAAAAGGCTAAAGAAAAGCTAGGTGACTTTGAAGTATATCCAGTAATCACAGGTTCTGGTGGACTTACACTTGCTAAACATTTAGGCGTACCATTCACTCAGGAAGTAGTTGCAGTATCTACTGCCCTTCAAGACTACGCTCCACAATGTGATGTAGCTATTGAACTTGGTGGTGAAGATGCCAAGATTATATATTTTACAAACGGTATTGATCAGAGAATGAACGGTATCTGTGCTGGTGGTACAGGTTCTTTCATCGACCAGATGGCCTCTCTTTTACAGACTGATGCTATGGGGCTTAATGAATACGCTAAGAATTATAAATCTATCTACCCTATCGCAGCTAGATGTGGTGTATTTGCAAAGACTGATATCCAGCCACTTATTAACGAAGGTGCTACAAAGGAAGATTTATCTGTTTCAATTTTCCAGGCCGTAGTAAACCAGACTATTTCAGGTCTTGCACAGGGTAAGCCAATTAGAGGTAACGTTGCCTTCCTTGGTGGCCCACTTCATTTCTTATCAGAGCTTAGACAGTGCTTTATTAGAACTTTAAGCCTTGGACCTGAGAATATCATTGCACCTGACCACTCACATTTATTTGCAGCAGTAGGTTCTGCTATGAATTATGATGAAAATGTTTTCGTGGCCGTAGATGATATTATTACACGTTTAAAAAACAAGGTTCAGTTAGAATTTGAGGTTGCTCGTATGGAACCTCTATTTAAGAACCAGTTAGAATATGATGGATTTACTTTAAGACACAGCGCTCACAAGGTAAAGACTGCCCCACTTGAAAGCTATGAGGGTAATTGTTACTTAGGTGTTGATGCTGGTTCTACAACAACTAAGGTTGCTTTGGTTGATGATGAAGGAAATCTTTTATATTCATTTTACTCAAGCAACAATGGTTCTCCACTTGCTACAACAATTAAGGCTATTAAGGAGATTTACTCTAAGCTTAGTCCAAAGGCTAAGATTGTTAGCTCATGCTCAACAGGTTATGGTGAAGCCCTAATTAAGGCTGCTCTTATGCTTGATGAGGGTGAAGTTGAAACTGTATCTCACTACTATGCCGCTGCTTTCTTTGATCCACAGGTTGACTGTATCATTGATATCGGTGGACAGGATATGAAGTGTATCAAGATTAAGAACCAGACAGTTGATTCCGTTCAGTTAAATGAAGCCTGTTCTTCAGGCTGTGGTTCATTTATTGAAACATTTGCAAAATCACTTAATTACTCAGTTCAGGACTTCGCAAAGGCTGCTCTTTTTGCTAAGTATCCTATTGACCTTGGTACTCGTTGTACAGTTTTCATGAATTCTAAGGTTAAGCAGGCTCAGAAGGAAGGCGCTGAAGTTGCTGATATTTCTGCAGGTTTAGCATACTCTGTAATTAAGAACGCTCTTTATAAGGTTATTAAGATTTCTGATCCAGGTGATTTAGGTAAGCACATCGTTGTTCAGGGTGGTACATTCTACAACAACGCTGTTCTTCGTTCTTTCGAGAAGATCACAGGTGTTCAGGCTATTAGACCTGATATAGCTGGTATTATGGGTGCTTTCGGTGCCGCCCTTATTGCTAGAGAAAGATATGATGGTATTTCAGATTCATCAATGCTTTCAATTGATCAGATCAATAACTTAACTTATGAAACAACTCTTACAAGATGTAAGGGATGTACAAACCAGTGTCATTTAACAATTAATAAGTTCTCTGGTAACAGAAGATTTATCACTGGTAATAGATGTGAAAAGGGACTTGGTAAGGAAAAGAATAAGAATAAGCTTCCTAACCTATTTGATTATAAGTTCCATAGATTATTTGACTACGAGCCACTTAGCGAAGCTGAGGCAACTCGTGGTACAGTTGGTATTCCAAGAGTTCTTAACATGTATGAGAACTACCCATTCTGGTTTACTTTATTTAACGACTTAAAGTATAGAGTTGTTTTATCACCAAGCTCAAACCGTAAGATTTACGAACTTGGTATTGAATCAATTCCTTCAGAATCAGAATGTTATCCTGCTAAGTTAGCTCATGGACATATTTCATGGTTAATCAAGAACAAGGTTAAGTTCATTTGGTATCCATGTATTCCTTACGAGCACAAGGAAATTGAGAATACTAATAATCATTACAACTGCCCTATCGTTACTTCTTATGCTGAAAATATTAAGAATAACGTAGAGGAAATCAAAACTGAAAATATCAACTTTAGAAATCCATTTATGACTTTTGAGAGTAAGGAAATTCTTACAAAGCGTTTAGTTGAAGAATTATCTGATATTCCAGCTAGAGAAGTTAAGAAGGCTGTAAGTCATGCCTGGGATGAATTAATGCAATCTAAGGAAGATGTAAGAAAGAAGGGTGAAGAGGTAATTAAGTATCTTCACGATACTGGAAAGCACGGTATTGTCCTTGCTGGTAGACCTTACCACGTTGACCCTGAAATCAACCACGGTATTCCTGAATTAATTAACTCTTATGGAATTGCCGTATTAACTGAGGATTCAATATCACATTTAGGTAAGGTTGATAGACCACTTGTTGTTATGGATCAGTGGATGTATCATTCAAGACTTTACGCAGCTGCAAGCTATGTAAGAACTGATGATAGCCTTGATTTAATTCAGCTTAACTCATTTGGTTGTGGTCTTGATGCTGTTACAACAGATGCTGTTAATGATATTTTATCTAAGGCAGGTAAGATTTATACTGTCTTAAAGATTGATGAGGTTAATAACCTTGGTGCTGCAAGAATTAGAGTTCGTTCTTTAATTGCTGCCCTTAAGGTTAGAGAACTTCATAACTACAAGAGAAAGGTTGAAAGTGCTGCATTTAACAAGATTGAATTCACTGAAGAGATGCGTAAGAATTACACAATTCTTTGCCCTCAGATGTCACCAATTCACTTTGATTTACTTGCACCAACCCTTAATGCTTGTGGTTACAACTTCGTTGTCCTTGATAACGATAACAAATCAGCCGTAGATGTAGGTTTAAAGTACGTTAATAACGATGCTTGCTACCCTTCTCTTATGGTTGTTGGTCAGATTATGGATGCTGTCCTTTCTGGTAAATATGATATGAAGAAAACTGCTATTATCATCTCTCAGACAGGTGGTGGTTGTAGAGCTTCTAACTATATTGGATTTATTAGAAGAGCCCTTGCTAAGGCTGGCTTAGAATATGTACCTGTTATTTCACTTTCTGCTCAGGGAATTGAAAAGAACTCAGGCTTTACATACACTATTCCAATGCTTAAGAAGGCTATGATGGCTATTGAATATGGCGATGTATTTATGAATGTTGTTTATAGAACAAGACCTTACGAGGCCGTTCCTGGTTCTGTAAATGCACTTCACGATAAGTGGAAGAAGGTTGTTATTGAGCAGTTAACTAAGAAGCGTGTAAATATGAGAGAATTCAACAAGAATCTCCACGCTATTGTAAAGGATTTCGATGAAATTCCATTACTTGACATCAAGAAGCCAAGAGTTGGTATTGTTGGTGAAATCTTAGTTAAGTTCATGCCAGCTGCTAATAACTACTTAGTTGAGTTACTTGAATCTGAGGGTGCTGAGGCCGTAGTTCCAGACTTAATGGGCTTCCTGCTCTACAGTGCAGAGAATACAAACTTTAAGCATCAATACCTTGGTGCTCCAAAAAAGACTGCCCTTATTGGTAACACACTTATTAGCTTCCTTGAATGGTTCAGAAAAGAAGGTAACAAGGCTTTAGCTGCAAGTAAGCGTTTTGATGCTCCATCATCAATTAAAGAAACTGCTAACCTTGCTAAGGACTTAGTTTCTCTTGGTAACCAGACAGGTGAAGGTTGGTTACTTACTGGTGAAATGATTGAATTAATTCACAACGGTGCCGGCAATATCGTTTGCTGTCAGCCATTTGGTTGCTTACCTAACCACATCGTTGGTAAGGGTGTAATTAAGGAATTAAGAGCTGCATTCCCTGAATCTAATATCATCGCAGTTGATTACGATCCAGGTGCTTCTGAAGTTAACCAGCTTAACAGAATTAAGCTTATGCTTTCAACAGCTAATAAAAACCTTAAGAAAGAACAAAAAATTTCATAATAGACTTTAGGAAATTATGACTTTGACTTCTGTTTAACAACTAACCTAATAAGATATTGAAAATCTTTGCAACAAGATATATAATATAACTAATCTATGAATGGAGGTCGTGACAAAATGTTTTTATTATTTTTAGGACCAATTATTGGTGTTTCAATTGCTATAATTGCAAGTGTTGTTTTAGTTTCAGTAATCTCAGGTGTGATTGCTGCTGAAGAAGACGACAATGAATAAAAATGTTAATGAAGACTCTAGCGAAAGCTAGAGTCTTTTTTTATAGGCTTCTGGGCTAAACAGAGAAGCTTATTACTCTCTCCCGATTGGGGTCTAAATTTCCGGGGTTTGTGCCTCTATTCTTGTATTTTCGGGCCTCTAGCCACTACCAGCTTGCTTTCTTTCTGGAACTAAACAAAGAAGCTTATTATTTTTCTCTCCATTGGGACTTAAATTTCCGGGGTTTGTGCCTCTATTACTCATATTACCGGTTAAAAGGCACTACTTTTTAATTTCCATTTTTTTATTAATTCTTCTAAATTGACTTTTTACCATACAATCAATAATTTCAGCCACCTAGCTTAAATCTCGTTTGTGACTTTTTCTAGCACTTATGATTATAAAAGCACATCAGAAAATAGTTAAATTTTTTTACGGTGGCTATACTTACTTAATTCTTAAATTTAGGCACAGGTTTTAAATTTGGATTTCTTGGTCGTTTGACTTTATTTCAACATCTCCTTAAAATAGTCAAATCCTTTCAAATAGAGCTTTTTGAGTTTGTGCCTTAAACTTGTTCGAATACGATTCACAGGCACAAATACGCCGAAATAAGAGGGTTCAAAAAGATTCCACCTCAAAGCCAGATAAAGAAATTAACTCTAACACCGAATTTAGAGGGTTCAAAAAGATTCCACCACAAAACCAGATAAAGAGTCAACACCCCCTAATCTAGTGCTTTTAGAAAACTGACATCTCACCCGGACTCCCCCTCACTCCAAAGCAATAAAAAAACAAGCTCGCTATGACCGGAACACAGCGAACTTGCTTCTTTTAAGTACTTATAAAATTGTAGGTCAAAGACCTATTTGATTTAAATCAACAGATTCCAAAACTCTCATGTCCTTCTAACATGTCGACTTATTAAAACTTCAATCGAGCTTTAAAATCCTTTTATTTATAGATTGTAAAATCTAATATCGACAAACTTAAATACTAATTATATCTAGAATAACTAATATCTAATTGGTGACTGCTAACTGCAATCTTAGTGTTTGAGACTAATCTTGTATTGCTAAAAAGCCTAGTTAGTAATCTTTTTATTTTGTGCCTTGCTTTCATTTTCTAAATGTGATGGATCAGATCACATCTAGAAAAATGATAGCTTAGCTTGAATTTAATTTAAATTATAAATCATAAATTATAAATGTGTGTTCTAATAATCTTAGAACTTACCTGCCTTAGCAGCTTCTTCGATAGAAACGGCAGTTGAAACTGTCATACCTACCATTGGGTTGTTACCAGCACCGATAAGACCCATCATTTCTACGTGGGCAGGAACTGATGAAGAACCAGCGAACTGTGCATCTGAATGCATACGTCCCATAGTATCTGTCATACCATATGAAGCTGGACCTGCAGCCATGTTATCTGGGTGAAGTGTACGTCCTGTACCACCACCTGAAGCTACTGAGAAGTACTTCTTACCAGCTTCAAGTCTTTCCTTCTTATATGTACCAGCTACTGGATGCTGGAATCTTGTTGGGTTTGTAGAGTTACCTGTGATAGAAACATCAACGTTTTCCTTCCACATGATAGCTACACCTTCCTGAACATCGTTAGCGCCGTAGCAGTTAACCTTTGCTCTTGGAGAGTTAGCATCCTTTGAGTAACACTTTCTAAATGCTTCCTTAAGTTCGCCTGTCTTGTAGTCATACTCTGTTTCAACGTATGTGAAACCGTTGATACGAGAAATGATCTGAGCAGCATCCTTACCTAAACCGTTAAGGATAACTCTTAAAGGAGTCTTACGAACCTTATTAGCCTTCTCAGCGATACCGATAGCACCTTCAGCAGCAGCGAATGATTCGTGACCTGCTAAGAATGCGAAACATTCTGTATCTTCTTCAAGAAGCATCTTTCCTAAGTTACCATGTCCTAAACCAACCTTACGACGGTCAGCTACTGAACCTGGGATACAGAAAGCCTGTAAACCTTCACCGATAGCTGCAGCAGCTTCTGAAGCCTTACGGCAATCCTTCTTAATAGCAATAGCAGCACCTACTGTGTAAGCCCACTTTGCGTTCTCAAAACAAATTGGCTGGATACCTTCGATTAAGTGATATACATCGATACCAGCTGCGTCTGTAATTTCCTTACATTCTTCAATTGATGAGATACCATATTCCTTTAAAACAGCGAGGATCTGTGGCTCTCTTCTTTCATATGATTCAAATAATGCCATTTCAATTATCCTCCTATTACTGTCTTCTTGGGTCGATGCACTTAACAGCGTCATCAACTCTACCATATTGTCCAGATGCCTTCTTTAAAGCTGTTTCTGCGTCGTCGCCAGCCTTTAAGAAATCCATCATCTTACCAAAGTTAACAAACTTATAACCAATGATTTCATCATCTTCGTCTAATGCTACTTCTGTGATGTAACCATCTGTAAGTTCAAGGTAACGTGGTCCCTTAGCTAATGTACCGTATGTAGTACCAACCATTGAACGAGCACCCTTACCTAAATCTTCAAGACCTGCACCAATCTGAAGTCCGTCTTCAGAGAATGCTGACTGTGTTCTACCATAAACGATCTGTAAGAATAATTCTCTCATAGCTGTGTTAATAGCATCACATACAAGGTCTGTATTAAGAGCTTCAAGAAGAGTAAGTCCTGGAAGAATTTCAGAAGCCATAGCTGCTGAATGAGTCATTCCTGAACATCCGATTGTCTCTACAAGAGCTTCCTGAATAATTCCGTCTTTTACGTTAAGGGAAAGCTTACAAGCTCCCTGCTGAGGTGCACACCAGCCAATACCGTGTGTATAGCCAGATATATCCTCGATTTTCTTTGCCTGTACCCATTTTGCTTCTTCTGGAATAGGAGCTGCGCCATGGTGTACTCCCTGTGTTACAGGGCACATGTTTTTAATTTCTGTTGAATATAACATATGTTCCTCCATTAATAATAATTTATAGAAACCTTACCTTACTATAATAGTTTATTGATAATTTTTTCTCAATACAAAATTGCAAATTTCTGAAAAAAACACAAAAAATACAGTAAAATCAAGGCTTTATTCATATTTACCCTTTATTATCAATGGAATTAAAATATGATAAAGTTTATCAATAATAGCATTTCCCATATATGAATTAAGTGGGCATTAATTTGCCTTTAAATCATCCAAATTTATAAGCTTGCAGTTTGCAATACTCTCTTTCCAAAAATCGTCAACGTCACGATTAAGATAATTGCAAATGATACTAGAATTTGCAGCGCCATGCCCAACGATTAAGACATTATTGCCCTCTTTAAGAAGAGGATAGACCTTATCTTCAAGAAAATCCTTAGTTCGCGCTAGTAAATCCTTAGTAGATTCCCCATTTTTAGAGCCCTTATAGTTCTTTGGATCAGTAAAAAATACATTTACAGGGCAACTACTATCCTCAAAATAGTTAGTAATTCCCTCGTATTCACCAAAGCTCATCTCTTTGATTCGCTCATCTATAATAATAGGAGTGTCCCTGCCTTCAAGGAAAAGCTCGGCAGTCTGTCTAGCTCTAGTTAAAGGCGAACAAAAGCATATATCAAAAGCAATCTCTTTATTCTCCTTTGCCGCCTCACGAGCCATACTAATACCCTGCTCATTTAGTGGAATGTCCGTCCAGCCCTGTAGCTTCTTTGCCACATTCCAATCAGTTTTTCCATGTCGAATAATATATAACATAATTACACTTCCCTATTTCTTTTATTTAACAGGGCACATTATAGCACAGATACTGCCTTTCTTTAAAGGGCGCCTTTAGGAAAATGTATCTAACCCCGCTAAATTCTAAATAATCCCCCATAAAACTAGTCCCACTAATCATAACAAGCCCCAACAAGGCTCAACACCCACAGCAACAAAAAACCGGTAGATTTAAGTTAAACTCCATATAAGTAACTCAAAAACCTACCGGTTAATCTTTTATACATTTTATCTTTATATCAGTCAAGACTCGCTCGTAAGTCTAGCGCCGAAATCTTACATTCTTACTTTGTATCTGTTGGGTCGCGATAGCCTGAACTTATTGTTTCAAACTCCTCTAGAGTCACCCCTGGGTCTAAATCGAAATTATCTAGGATATAGACTGGTGTGTTGATGCCACAATTTTCATAAATCCACTTAGCATTGCTAACGGTCATATGAATTGAGCCGTCTAGAGATGCATTTCCAATATTGTTATAAGAATTCTTGTTTAAAGAATTGTCTGTTTCATTGTAGTAATATGCTGCTGAATATAAAACCTCTGAATTGTCCAATTTAGAAGCATAACGGCAATATGAAGTATCAGAAACTTTCCACCATAAAGCCTTACGGGAAATGAAAGTCTCACCTACACTTGCGTCTTCACTTACTGAAACCTTAAATGCCTTAACAACTATAGTGTATTCTTGATTTTCATCCATCTGGTAAATAACTGCAAAATTCTGAGATTTATTAATCTTGATGCAATAAGACATATTAGTTGCAACATAGTTAGACTCACTCTCTGTAACTTCCTCTGTGATGTCATTATTTACATCCTCGCTTGTTGCTTCACCATTCTCATTATCAATATTATCCTGATGCATCTTAATAACTGTCTTTAGGGCAAAAAGCAAAAAGACAAATACTACTATCATTAAGATCAAGTAAATCTTTGAATTTCCTCCAGTGATCCATTTTCCAAAATCAAATTTCTTCTTTCCTTTAAATCCATTATCCAACATAAATATTACAAATTCTTTTCCTTTAATTCTACATAATTTAATATGAGCTCGATAGCGCCCTCTATTCCTACATCTCCAGTATCAATGCAAAGGTTGTAGCTCTTAGCCTCGCCCCATCTCTTACTAGAATAGTAGTTATAATAACTAGCTCTCTTCTTATCTGTCTTCTGAATGAAGTCAGCTGCCTTGTTATCGTTTAGCTCATAGATTCTCTTGATTCTCTCCACTCTCTTCTCAAGAGGTGCCTTTATAAAGACATTTACTGCAAATGGATTGTCCTCAAGGGCGTAATCTGCACAACGACCAACGATTACGCAAGACTCTCTTGCAGCGATTTTCTTAATGGCATCGAACTGAGCAAGGAAAACCTTGTGATTAATAGGCATGTCCATATATGCATTAGTATATCCAAGAGAATAAGTATCCATAACTAATGAATATAAGAAACTACTTGTTGGCTTCTCATCCTGAGCTGAAAAAAGCTCTTCTGCTATGCCACTTGCCTTAGCTGCCTCAGATAATAATTCCTTGTCATAGCACTTAATGCCTAGTTTAGCAGCAAGCTTCATACCTACTTCATGACCGCCACTACCAAATTCTCTGCCAATTGTTATAACAGTTCTCTCATTCATAATTCATACCCCCTTGAATAATTTTTAAAATCATCGCTATATGAATGAACAAAAATTTATATAATTATTATAACATTTATCTTATTCATTAGGCAACAATTCCGATAGGAAATTTCCTATCTTTGCCCCAAACTTATTAACTGTAATTTCCTTTGTACTTGGCGTAATTACTGCAATCCTAATATTTGAAAAACCTCTAGCTCCAAATAGATAATTCTTCTTAAAATTACTCTTCTTAATAAGCTGCGAAACCTCATAAGTAATAGGATTCTTGGTAATTATAATAAAGGAAATGTAGCTACACATGTGATTCTTTTGTGGCCATCTTTTATCTCCACGAACGAAATGTGGCTCAATATTATCAATAGTCCACTGATAAAGCTCCTTAAACTTCTCTGGGTCTAAATCATCGCAATTTATAAAGAAAAGATGCTCATAGCTTTTCGAGTCCCATAATTTTGCATCCTTAGCTGTCTCAAATTTATTCTTACGATCGTAATTATATGCATAGACCACGAATTTCCTGTCTTTAAACCAATAGTTATGGTAAATGTCAAAACTATCGGAAATGCTATTTAAAATCAAATCAATATATTCTCTACGTCTCATGATGACCTCCAAAGTTAAATATATTTTAAAAGCAATATAAGTAATCCCCTAATAACGCTTTTATCTTAGTTAACTTGACTTTCTTAATTTCTCTAATAGTTCCTTAAAATAATCTGGCAATTCCGCGCTAAACTCAACATATTCTTTTGTGCGAGGATGTATAAAGCCAAGAACTCCAGCATGCAAAGTCTGGCCCTGCAATTTGAAATTGGACTTAGCTCTTGAATACACATCATCTCCTAAAAGAGGATGCCCGATACTTGCCATATGCACTCTAATCTGGTGAGTTCTGCCGGTTTCAAGCTGACACTCGATAAAGGCATATTTTCCAAGGTTTTCTAAAACTTTGTAGTGAGTAACAGCTCTCTTGCCATTCTTTCTATCAATAGTCATCTTCTTTCTATCGTTAGGATTTCTGCCAATAGGCGCATCTACTGTACCCTCTTCCTCTTTAAAGGAGTTTAGGCAAATGGCATAATACTTTCTAGTTATAGAATGAACCGCCAACTGACTAGCTATAAAGTTGTGGGAAAAATCATTTTTACAAGCAACAATAATTCCCGTTGTGTTCATGTCAATTCTATGGACAATACCAGGTCTTAAAACCCCGTTGATGCCGGATAAATTATCCTTGCAGTGATACATAAGGGCATTGACTAAAGTGTTGTCGTAATGACCTGCCGCAGGATGCACAACCATACCCTTTGGCTTATTAATAAGGATTAAATCATCATCCTCATAAACTATATCAAGTGGAATGTCTTGCGCCACAATTTCTGGCACCACAAGCTTAGGAATCCTTACTAAAATGTTTTCTCCGCCCTTAAGCTTATAATTAGCCTTAATGCTTGCTCCATCCACTAAGATGTTATCCTCTTCAATAGATTTTTGAATTCTAGAACGGGAAAAGTCAGTTAGCTTTGAGGAAATGTATTTATCAATACGAGTCCCCTTATCCTGACTCTCAGTTTTAAGGCTAATCTCCTTCTCAAAAGAGTCCTCATCCTCTAAATCTAGCTCATCCATCACAGCATCATTCATGTTCTCTGTCATAGAAGCCATTATTTCATCGTTTTTATTTGTGTCTAAATTATCTAACATTTGCACCTCAAAAAATTATTAGTTAGATTCCCTTTTTCTTGATAAAAATGCAAAATCCTCATCCTTGTAAACAAAGAAAATAAGGATAATCAAGACAATAACCGATAAAGTAACGTAAATATCAGCTACGTTAAATACAGGGAAATCAATTAATTCAAAATAAATAAAATCTCTAACGTAAGACAATCTAATTCTATCAATAAAGTTTCCGATTGCTCCGCTTGTTAAAAAGATTATTGTAAAAAAGAGATAATTATATTTCTTGTCTGCTGGCATCTTAATCACTATATAAACAAGTACTAATACAATAAGGCAAGTAAGTACAATAAAGAAATTAAGCTTGCCATTTAAAATTCCCCAAGCCGCTCCTTGATTTTCTAGGTAAAATAATTTCAAAACTCCAGGAATTATAGAAAAGCCCTCTGACTTACCCTCAAGATTAGCTCTTGCAATAATCTTTGTAATCTGATCAAGCTCAACTAGTAATGCGCTTGCAAGTAAAAATATAATTAATCTAACACTTTTTTTCATAAAAAACTTAAAATTTCCCTTCTCATTTTTTAAAAGAGTCTGATAAATTTTATTCTAAAACTCTTTTTAAAGCCTGTCTCATTTCATCATCTGAAACAGTCTTATCAATAATAGCATCACCAATAGAATCAAGTAAAATGAACTTAATCTTACCAGCGTCTGCCTTTTTATCATTTTTAGAAGCCTTAATTACATCCTCAGCTAAAACTCCCTTACAAGTTAAAGGGAATTCATAGAGCTTAAACATCTCAATAGCTTCGTTATACTCTTCCTCTGTAATTTTAGCTCTTCTAAGAGAAATGTCTAGTGCTGCAACCATACCAAGCACTACACATTCGCCATGATACATACTAAAGTTAAGTAGTTTCTCAATGGCATGACCAAGTGTATGACCAAAGTTAAGCAGGGCTCTATCCCCCTGTTCCTTTGGATCTTTTTCAACCACTTCTCTTTTAATATTACAGCTCACATAAATCATATGTTCAAGAGCATCTAAATCAAGGCTAGTAATTGCCTTATATTCATCCTTTAACCAGTGATAGTATTCCTTATCCTTAATAAGACCATGCTTAATAATCTCGCCAAAGCCAGAATTAAAGAGTCTCTTAGATAAAGACTTAAGACAAGCCATATTCATATATACAAGTTTAGGCATGTGGAAAGCCCCAACCATGTTCTTATAACCTCTAAAATCTACGCCAGTTTTACCACCGATACTTGAATCTACTTGAGCTAATAGAGAAGTTGGAATTTGAATAAAATTTACCCCTCTAAGATAAGTTGCTGCAGTATAACCTGTTAAATCTCCAACAACACCGCCACCTAAAGCCGCAAGCATATCCTTTCTATCAAATTTGTTCTGTATTAAAAATTCATAAACATCCTGAACTGTAGAAAGAGTCTTATTGTCCTCTCCTGCTTCAAATGTATAGATAAAGACCTTATTGCCTGTCTTTTCAAGCTCGGCCTTCACTTCATTTGCATAAATAGGACCAACATTAGAATCTGTTACAATACAGATTTTTCTATCCTTAACACCAAGCTTATTAAAGCTTTCTGCTAGCTTAGAAAAATCCTTCTCAATTACAATATCATAACAAGGCTTTTCCTCATATTTTACATTAATACACTTACTCATATATCCTCCACAAAACACACTTACTACTAAAAAAGCCACCTAAGCTAGAGCTTAGATGGCAAAATCTTTAATTATAACTGACTAATATCAGACTTAGACTTAACACCTGCTAAATCAATTCCGCCACCAACTAATTCAGGAATATCACCTGAAATATCTACATTAGGAGGTGTTACAAGGAAGATAAAGTTAGTAATCTTCTGTAAGTTACCTCTGATTGCGTATGTTGAACCAGCAGAATAATCAATAATTCTCTGAGCTATCTCAACGTGAATACCTTCTAAATTAAGAACAACAGCCTTACCGTAAAGTAAAGTATCTGTAATTTCCTTAGCATCTTCCATAGACTGAGGTCTAATAACAACAACCTCTAATTCCTTTGGAGTCTGTGTCTTAATAGGTACGATCTTAGTACGAGACTGACTTGACTTTGGTCTTTCTGGAACTGAAACTGAATCAGCATCGTTCTTCTTACCACCGAAGATGTTTCTTCTGTCATTAGTTGTTTCTTCATCTTCTTCGTAGTCTTCTTCTAAATCATCATATCCTTCTTCTTCGATATCATCGTAGTCATCTTCTTCGTTAAATTTGAAAAAATCTGTAATCTTATCTATTGCTCCCATTTTTCTTCTCCTTATTCCCAATCGATTTTCCACAGCAATATAAAATTCTGTCCATAAAATACATAAACTATTTATTATAGTTTCTCTCACCAAAAATTGCTGTGCCAACTCTTACATGAGTCGCACCTTCTTCAATGGCTACCAAATAATCGTTAGTCATCCCCATTGAAAGAACGCTCATACTAACATTATCTATGTTTTTATCATTGATGTCAACTAATAATTTATTTAGTCTTTTAAAATATTGTCGATTTTCTTCTGCATCACTAACGTATGGAGCACTAGTCATCAAGCCTTTTACGCAGATATTAGGCAATTTTGCAATTTCTTTAACTGCCTCTTCAACCTCTTCTACTTTAAAACCAAATTTATTTTCCTCAAGAGCCACATTAACTTCAAGTAAAATGTCCATATTTACGCCTTTTTTAACGGCTTCATCACTGATTGCCTTAGCAAGTCTAAGGGAATCTACTGAATGGATCATTGTAACATTTTCAATGATGTATTTAATCTTATTTCTTTGCAAATGTCCAATCATATGCCAATGGATATCTTTAGGTAGAGTTTCCATTTTTGTTGCAAGTTCCTGGACATAATTTTCGCCAAATTCTCTAACACCTTCGTTATATAATTCTTCTATCATTTCATTTGGCTTTGTTTTGCTGACCGCTAAAACAGTAATGTCTTTAGGGTCTCTACCGGCCTTAAAGGCGGCCTTTTTAACGTTTTCTAAAACTTCCTTGTAATTTTCAACTACCATAATTACTCCTTTTTACATTTACCATTGAACATCGCGCATGAGACGCGCTTCGCGCAGCGCGACGCTAGGTCGTAATCAGCAAAGCTGATTGCGACAGGGGGACATCGCGCATGAGACGCGCTTTGCGCGGCGCGACGCTAGGTCGTAACCACTGCGTGCTTACGACAATTAATATATCAGCTCACCTTCGCTATATTTCTTTGCATCAAGTAGAATTCTATCGTAGAGTTCAACGCCTTTTGTAGCATTGTTTTCTAGGATACAATACTCGTCGTTTTTCTTCAAAATATTTCCCACCTTAAATTCTGTAAAGCCAGAATTTACGCAATAAACGCCATTAAGTGATGCCGTCTTTATATCAGAATAGGTTTCTTGGCTATCCTCTTTTATTAAGACAAAGGAATCTGACGGGAACAGATTTGGATCTACGTAAATGTAGTCATCACTAGTATCCGTTGTGTCGTTGTCCTCTGTATAATATCTAGCTACTTTAATAAAGGTCTTTTTAGTCTCCCCATTTTCATCATAGCTAATTAGATATCCATTTTCATTACCACTTGAAGTTAAATAGCTAGTTGGAAGTACGTAGAAATCCTTTGTTGTCATTGCTGAGCTTGGAACCTTAATTCCTGTTGACTCATCCACAACAAGTTCAATATCTAAGTATCTTTCTGTAGCATATCGAATCATATATTTTGAAAGTGACATTTTTCCAAAATATTGTCCATTAACTTCAACTAATTCAAAGCCACAACTTGTGGATATACCATCGGACTTGAAGTTTACTGTAACTGTAGATGCATTTGTCAAATCAAGCTGTTCAACTTGAGACTTAGAAAGGGAAATATACAGATTCCAATTCTCGCTATTTACAATTTTGTAAGCAGCATCGCCAGCTGCAATGGTATCTTCACCGCTGGTATTTTTTAGTACATTTTTTTCATAATTATTTTTATTAAAGCAAGAAGTAGATAACTGATCCTCGCTAAAATTTTCATAGCCGTCTGTGCTATAAACCACTACTCCTGCTGCCTCAGAACCCACGGCATTAAAGAAGTTAGCATTTCCTGTTGAATCGATTAAAGAATCAAGATTTTCCATAATATCTGCGCTTATAGATGCAAGAATTGTAGAATTCAAATCTGTCTTTAAATTATAAATTTCACTGAATTCATTAGGATCATAATTTAGCTTATACTTATCAAGTGTCTCCTTTAGTAAAGACAAATCATCGGAAGAAAGGGCATTTGAAGTATCGGTGCTATAGCTTGCCAAAAGATCAGCAACTTTGCCGGTTTCATCCACTGAATAAACCGTCTCTCCATTAGCCACCTTGCTGCCCTCAACCTGATAATAGTTAACGAAACCCGAATAATTTGAATAATAAACTGTCTCGTCACGAATAGCTAAGGCCGTGAAACTCTCGCTGTCATAAAGACTACCAAGCGCAGTTTCATAGGTCTTAACCGAACTTTTTGTAGCGTATAAAAAGACAAAACAAATTACATAAACTGCAATTAATACAAAAGTTACAACTGCAATTACTTTGTCATAATTACGCCTATATTTAATTACCTTTTTATTTTTAGCCATTAATCAATTTGCCCCTTATATAAATTTTCTACCCTATCTACCCTATTTACAATGTATCTCTACTTTCTCAAAGCCATAATCTCATCAAGTAACTTAGACGCTACTTCTTCCTTTGACATAATCGGAAGTTCCTTAATATCTGACTTTGTAATAAGAGTAACCACATTAGTATCTGTGCCAAATCCAGCGCCAGCTACCTTTAAATTGTTGCAAACTATCATATCGAGATTCTTCTTATCAAGCTTCTTTCTTGAATTCTCGATTAAGTTCTCTGTCTCCATTGAAAAACCACAAAGGAAGAGCTTATCTGACTTGTTTGCTCCAAGACTAGCAAGAATGTCATCAGTTCTCTCTAGACTAATTGACATATCTCCGTCTTTTTTCTTAATCTTCTCATCTGCCACTGTATCAGGTCTGTAATCTGCCACTGCAGCAGCCTTAATAACAATATCAGCATCCTTAGCTTCTTCAACTACCGCCTCATACATATCTCTTGCTGAAACTACATCAATAGCATCTACAAAGCGAGGCTTAGCAAGGCTTGTAGGACCTGAAATAAGTGTTACATTTGCACCACGCATCATAGCAACTTTTGCGATTGCGTAACCCATCTTACCTGTGGAATTATTGGAAATGTATCTCACAGGGTCAATCTTCTCTCTTGTAGGTCCTGCAGTTACAACTACTTTAAGGCCTTCAAGGTCATGTGGCATAGCAATTTCACGAAGGATATTGTCCATTAAAACCTCTTCTGAGGCTAACTTTCCAATACCTATATCATTACAAGCAAGTCTGCCTGATGCTGGTGTAATAAAATGCATACCATAGCTCTTTAACTTAGCTATATTGTCCTGAACAATTCTGTTAGTATACATGTTAGTATTCATAGCAGGTGCCACATAAATTGGGCACTTAGCTGCTAGTAGAGTTGTTGTTAACATATCGTCTGCAATACCTGCTGCCATCTTGCCAATAACATTAGCGGAAGCAGGAGCCACAAGGAAAATGTCTGCCTTTTTAGCCAAAGATACATGCTCTACATTAAATTGGAAATTTCTATCAAATGTATCAACAATACATTTATTACTTGTTAAAGTCTCAAATGCAATTGGATTGATAAAATTTGTAGCATTTTCTGTCATAATAACGTCAACATTGGCATGCTGTTTAACTAACATGCTTGCTAGGTTGGCTATCTTATAGGCTGCAATACTTCCTGTCACTCCAATTACTACATTCTTATTAGTTAACATAAAACTCTCCTAATCTACATTTTTATCATAAATAATTTTAAGTCCCTTAATTAAAAGCTCAGGATCTTCAATAATCTTCTCTTCACAATTAGGAATTACAACTTTTGCAAGTCCGCCAGTTGCCACAACCTTTGCCTCTGGCTTTCCATTTTTACCAAAGCCAGCTTCACGCGAAAGACGGCGAATCATTCCGTCGATACAAGCTGCATTTCCATAAACAAGGCCAGACTTCATACAATCTACAGTATTCTTTGCGATTGACTTTTCCGGTGCCTCAAGGGAAATCTTAGGTAACTGTGCTGTTCTTGAAACTAGGGAATCATGAGATACTCTAATTCCTGGTAAAATCGCACCACCGATGTAATTAGCCTTCTCATCCACCACACTAATTGTTGTAGCTGTTCCAAGGTCAATAATAATTACTGGTGCGCCGTATTCATGAATAGCTCCCACTGCATCAACGATTAAATCAGAACCTACTTGACGAGGCTGATCCATAAGGATATTTAGGCCTGTCTTAATGCCAGGGCCTACAATCATAGGAACCACGCCTACTGTCTTAATTACTGCCTCTTTAATGATATTAACTAAAGATGGCACAACTGAGGAAATAATTGAACCCTTAATGTCCTCAGGCTTTATATTATATAATTCAAGAACCGTCTTAAAACCTATTGCATACTCAAGCTCCGTCTTTGATGGGTCTGTAGATAATCTCTCCTCAAAAATTACACGGTCATTATCCACACATCCAACTACAATGTTAGTGTTACCCATGTCTATGGCAAGAATCATTCCTGCCTCATTCTTTCTAGTCTTCATATTTACTCTCCGATAATTGAGCAAAGAACTGTCTCGTTATCGCTCATTAAACTTTTTGCTTTAATTTTTACAATAGTATTAACTATTTTATCTTCACTTACTATAGAATAACCTTTAAATGCCTCTTTTTCAATAGCTACACGAATATAATTCTTAGTATAACCTGTATAATATTCCTTATCATCAATTGTAACTAACTCCTCAATTAAGACATCAGCAAACTTAGTATTCTCAAGGAAATCCTTTCTATAAGCCAAAGAATTAACCTTTGTCATAAGTAAAAGTGAATTACTTCTCTTATTTTTATCCTTACCGTTTACCTGAGCCGGCATCTTATCAGCAACCGTACCCTTTCTTCTTGAGTATTTGAAAATGTGCATCTCATAGAAGTTTACCTTCTTTAGGTACTCATAAGTCTCATTAAAGTCCTCATCTGTCTCCCCTGGGAAACCAACAATAATATCTGTTGTAAGGGCTGGTTTATCAAGATATTTACGAAGTCTTTCAACACCCTCCATAAATTCCTTAGTATCGTATTTTCTATTCATAGCCTTTAGAGTCTTATCATTTCCACTTTGAAGGGATAGATGAAAATGTGGACATAGCTTAGGCATTTTCGCAATTTCCTTAGCAAATTCTTCTGTAATTACTCTTGGCTCAAGTGAGGAAAGTCTGATTCTTTCAATTCCATCAATCTCATTGATAGCCTTAATTACATCAAGAAGGCCTATATGGGCTGTTGCATTTTCATTAGCAAGATAATCGTCGCTAGCTAGACCCTTATCGCTTTCCTTTACAAAGTCAAGGCCGTAACTTGTAATGTGAATACCAGTTAAAACCACTTCCTTAAAGCCTTTAGCTGCCAAGCCCTTAACTTCCTCAACAATATCTGAAATCTGTCTACTTCTGATTCTTCCACGAACGTATGGAATAATGCAGTAAGAGCAGAACTGATTACAACCATCCTGAATCTTTATGTAGGCTCTAGTATGCTCAGATACTGTCTCGATTGTAAGATTCTCATAATTTGAATCCTTATTTATATCATTCATGAAAACGTTGCAAGTGCTGTCCTTATAGTATTCCTCTAAGGCCTCAACAACGCTAAATTTTCTATTATTACCAATTACAATATCAACGCACTCGTCAGCAATAACTCCTGCGCTATCTGATTCAACGTAACAACCGCAGGCGATAACCACCGACTCTGGGTTCATTTTCTTAGCCTTATGAAGCATCTGACGAGACTTTCTATCGGCTATATTAGTAACGGAACAAGTATTGATTACATAGACATCAGCTAAAACATCCTCCTTAAAAGGGACGATCTCATAGCCCGCCTTTCTAAACAACTCTTCCATTGATTCTGTTTCATATGAATTAACCTTGCAACCAAGGCTATGTAATGCTACTTTTTTCACTAAATTCCTCTTTTCAAAAATGTATTCTCTATGTTATTATTTTAACAACCCACAACTAAGTTAGAATCTATCTAGTCTCTAAAATAAATTTTACTAGTTGACAGTAAGATTTTTAGTGGCTAGAATGATTATATAAAATAATGTAGGAGGTAGACAAAATGAAGACTGTTCAGATTTCATTAAACTCTATTGATAAAGTTAAGTCTTTCGTTAATGATATCACTAAGTTCGATGTTGACTTTGATTTAGTTTCTGGTAGATACGTAATTGACGCTAAGTCAATCATGGGTATTTTCTCTCTTGACCTTTCAAAGCCAATCGACCTTAATATCCACGCAGAGAACGACATTGATACAATTCTTTCTGTATTAAAGCCATATATCGTTGAATAATATTATTAACTAAGCCCCAGCCCTTAAAGGCTGGGGCTTTTTTTACAAGGGGGAACATCATGCATTAAAATTGCCTTCGGCAATCAGCATGATGCTACATAATAACTAGTTTCACTAGTTATTACATTACTCACAAACTATTTTTTCGACTGTGCTCATTGCTCTTTCATACATTTCGTCTATAACTTCATCTAAATTGTGTTCGTGTCTCTTAATTACACTTAAGTTTGGCTTTGTTACTGGATGTTTAGCAACAAAGATTGTACAGCAATCTTCGTAAGGTAAGATTGATGTCTCGTATGTTCCAATCTTTTCTGAGATATCGATGATATCCTGCTTATCAAAAGCAATAACTGGTCTAAATACTGGAAGTGTACAAACTTCGTTAGTACATGTAAGGCTGGCCATTGTCTGAGATGCAACCTGTCCGATTGACTCACCTGTTACTAAGCCGTTACAACCGCTCTGCTTTGCTAAGTCTTCTGAAATCTTCATCATTAAACGTCTCATGATGATTGTTAATTCGTCATGTGGACATTTTTCATAAATAGCTAACTGAATCTCAGTGAAATCTACTACGTTAAGTGTGATAGGACCTGCATACTTAGAAACGATCTTAGCAAGGTCAACAACCTTCTGCTTTGCACGTTCTGAAGTGTATGGAGGTGCATGGAAATATGTTGCTTCAATTTCAACACCACGCTTTGCAACCATGTAAGCTGCAACTGGGCTATCGATACCGCCTGATAAAAGAACCATTGCCTTACCTGCAGTTCCGATTGGCATTCCACCAGGACCAGGGATTTCAATTGAGTAAATGTTAATGATTTCTCTAATTTCAACCTGAACTAAAACTTCTGGATTATGTACATCAACCTTTGTTTCAGGGAAGGCTGTAAGAATAGCCTCACCTAAATCCATGTTGATTTCCATAGAGTTCTTTGGATAGTTCTTTCTTGCACGACGTGACTCTACCTTAAAGGTAAAGTTCTTATCTTCATAAGCCTTGCCAATATAGTCAACTACGTGAGCTGCTAAATCTTCAAAGCCATTATCTTCAATCTGAACTACAGGGCAAATTCCATGAATACCAAATACTCTTGAAAGTGCCTCAATAGTCTCATCATAATCATAAGAATCAGATAAAACCTTAGCATAGATTCTACCCTGTCTCTTAATAACATCAAATTCACCCTCTACATTTTTTAAAGCGTGCTTGATCTGTCTAACTAAAGCGTCTTCGAAAAGGTAACGATTCTTACCCTTAACGCCAATTTCACCATACTTAATTAAAAAAGCCTTGTACATATTGTTTCCTTTCTTCTTAGTACTAAACTGCTAAAGCAGTTGCGACAATTACTTTCTAACAAATCTACGTAACTGAGGCACCAATGTATTTAAAACATCAAGTGCATAATCAATTTCTTCGATGCTTGTTTCATAGTTAAAGCTAAATCTTATTGTTGAATCTAATAGGTTATTAGCAAGTCCAATAGCCACTAAAGTATTGCTAAGACCTGGCTTGTTTGAAGAACAAGCTGAACCTGAAGATACGTAGATGTTCTTTTCCTCAAGGGCATGAAGTAAAACTTCTGCTCTAACATCCTTAAAACTAGCTGAAACTATCTGAGGAGCTGACTCTCCGTCTCTCTTACTGTTAATCTGCACATCTTCCATCTTTTCAAGACCATCAATTAAATGATCCTTAACTTCGTAGAGATGTTCAATTTTCTTATCAAAATCACTATTATAGATGAGTTCAACAGCCTTTCCAAGACCTGCGATTGCTGGAACATTTTCAGTACCAGAACGCATACCCTTTTGCTGTCCACCTCCGTAAATAATAGGCTTGATGCGAGTCTTGTCCTTTATATACAAAAATCCTGAGCCCTTAGGGCCATGAATCTTGTGACCACTTACTGATAAAAGGTCGATGCCAAGCTTTTTGGGGTAAATTCTAAACTTACCGTAAGACTGAATAGCATCCACATGATAAATAATATCTGGATTGTATTCTTTAACGATACGTCCGATTTCTTCAATTGGCTCAATGGCACCAATTTCATTGTTAACGTGCATACAGCTAACTAAAATTGTTTCCTCGTCAAGAGCTTCCTTTAAAGCCTCTAAATCCACAATACCCTCTGAGTTTACAGGGAGGTAAGTTACTCTAAAGCCTTCTCTTTCAAGAAAATTGAAAGGCTCCTTAACTGAGGCATGCTCAACTGAGCTAACAATTAAGTGATTACCTCTACGCTTATTAGCCATGGCAGTTCCTATAATTGCTGTATTGTTAGATTCTGTTCCACCTGATGTGAAAAGAATCTCTTTATCTAATACCTTAAGGCTCTTAGCAATAATGCTTGCTGCTTCCTTAACGTAGTTTTCAGCTTCCACACCCTTCATATGCTTAGCCGATGGGTTACCGTAGTTAACCTGCATGGCCTCAATCATAATCTGCACAACAGGATCTGCTGTACGTGTAGTTGCTGAATTATCTAAATACGCTTCCATTTTTCACACTCCAAATCTCGTAACTATCTAATGTCGCGATTAAATATTTCTTTAAAAATGTCTTTATTCTTCAAAATTATACATAAGCACGCTCATAAGCATAAGGCCTGCAGTTTCAGTTCTAAGAATTCTCTTTCCTAGAGTAACTATCTCGCAACCTGCCTCAATAGCCCTATCAAGCTCGTCTCTATCAAAGCCGCCTTCAGGACCTATAAAAATGCCCACCTTATCACCAGGCTTTATAGAATTAACCACATCCTTAGTATGTGCCATTCCATCAGCACATTCGTAAGGAAGTATTAACTTATCAAGCTTTCCAGCTTCTTTTAGTGCTTCTGTAAAAGACATTGGTGATTCCACCTTAGGAATAATGCTTCTTTTACTCTGCTTAGCAGCACTTAAAGAAATCTCATTCCATCGTTTTATTTTATTGTCTGCCTTCTTTTTGTCAAGCTTAACGATGCATCTTTTCATAGATACAGGGTAAAAGCCAGTCATACCGAGTTCGACACATTTTTGAATAATAAGTTCCATCTTATCTTGCTTAGGTAAACCCTGAAAGAGATAAACCTCAATTGGAAGTTCATTAGTCTTCTCACGTTTCTCCTTAATTGTTACCCTTACAAGCTCATCTGAGAGGCTATCAATAAGGCAAGAATAATCAAGATTATCTCCTGTACTAACTAAGACTTCGTCGCCTGTCTTTAGTCGCAGTACATTTTTAATATGATTAACATCTCCACCAACTATATCAATATAGCCTTCCTCTTCAAATGTGTTCTCATGTTCTGCAAAAAAATGATACATAGTCTACACCAACCTTTAGTTTGCTCTTCTTGCTGTAACATTTACCCATTCACCATCATGGTTAACTTCAACGATTTCAAGGTGAGGATTCTTCTCAAATGCAGTAACAACCTCTTCTTCCTTGCTATCGATGATACCTGATGTAATGAAGTAAGCGCCAACTTTCATATGCTCGTGAATGCATGTTGAGAGAGGTTCAAGTACATCTGCTAAAATGTTAGCGCAGACGATATCGTACTTCTCGTAACCGCAAGCATCCTTAATTGCCTTGTCATCAATAATATTACCTTCAATGACCTCTAACTGGCTGTGAGAAATGTCATTCTGGTCAGCATTTTCATGACTTGCAATAATAGCATTAGGATCAAGATCTGTTCCAAAGGCATGACCTGCGCCATACTTAAGAGCAACTACTGATAAGATACCGCTACCACAGCCTACATCTAAAACTTCGTCCCCTGACTTAACATACTTTTGAAGCTGTCTAATTACAAGACGAGTTGTTTCGTGGGAACCTGTACCAAAGGCAGTTCCTGGATCTATTGAAAGAATAGGATGTCCCTTCATCTCTTCAGTTACCTCTTCCCAAGTTGGCTTAATGTAGAGGTCGCCGATGTTAAAGGTATGCCAGTACTGCTTCCAGTTGTTAATCCAATCCTTATCCTCTGTCTCTGATTCAGTGATTGTACCTTCACCTACATTACAAAAGATACGTAGGCTCTCGATTTCATCCTTAACCTTATCTAAGATTGTATGGTCATCATCCTCTGAGTCAAGATAGAAGTTAACAACTGCGCTTCCATCATCTTCTGGCAAATCTGGAATAAAATCAACAAACATAGATTTAGCCTCTTCCTTAGTTAACTGAACGTTGTCACAGATTTCGATTCCTTCAATTCCAAGTTCCGATAAAGAAGCACTGATTAAATCCACCGCTTCAGTTGTAGTTTTTATTGAATATTTATTCCACTTCATCCTTATTTCTCCATTTCTTTTTATTACATAAAAACTACAAGCCCCAATAAAATCTATTTAAAGTAAATAGTATCAGGGCTTGCATTAAATTAAGCTATCTAATTTTAACCTAAAGATAAGTATATATCAAGTGATTTTAAGCATCCTTTAAGAAGGCTTCATAACACTTAAGAGCTTCCCAAAGGTCAGCCTTTGAAATAATCTCATGTGGAGCATGCATGTTAAGAACTGCAATACCACTATCGATTACGTTCATATCGAGGTTAGCTAAGATGTAAGCGATTGTTCCGCCGCCACCTGCATCTACCTTACCAAGTTCAGCTGTCTGGAAGTTAACCTTGTTATCATCGCAGATCTTTCTAATCTTAGCAACATACTCAGCTGAAGCATCGTTAGAACCTGACTTACCACGAGCGCCTGTGTACTTATTAAATACAACACCACGGCCAAAGTAAGCTGAATTCTTCTTCTCAAATACTGATGCATAGTTTGGATCAAATGCAGCTGAAACATCAGAGCTTAACATAAATGAGTTAGCAAGTGCTCTTCTAAGCTTGAGATCAGAATAATCTCCGCATCTATCCATAAGTTCAGCGACCATATTTTCAAAGAACTTAGACTGCATACCTGTAGCACCTACAGATCCGATTTCTTCCTTATCAACAAGGATACAAACACCAGTCTTTTTTAAGTTCTGTGAGTTAAATAAAGCGATGAGTGATGGGTAAGAACAAGACTTATCATCATGACCGTAACCCATAATCATTGATCTATCTAAACCGTAATCTCTAGCAGGACCTGCTGGAACCATTGTAAGTTCAGCTGATAAGAAGTCCTCTTCTTCGATATTGTACTTTTCCTTAAGGATATTTAAGATGTTCTTCTTAACTAATTCCTTCTCGTCTTCTTCGCCTTCTGCTGGCATGCTACCAACTAAAACATCAAGGGCTTCACCTTCAACAACCTTGCTACCCTTCTTTTCCATCTGCTCAGCAGCTAAATGGATAAGTAAGTCAGATACACCAAGAACTGGGTCAGATGGATCTTCACCAACAGTAACATCAATTACTGAACCGTCCTTTAATGCAACTACACCGTGAAGTGCAAGAGGTGTTGCTGTCCACTGATACTTCTTAACACCGCCATAGTAGTGAGTATCAAGTAAAACAAGTTCTGTATCTTCATATAATGGGTTCTGCTTAATATCAAGTCTTGGTGAATCAATATGAGCACCTAAAATGTTCATACCATTCTCAAGCGGCTCTTCACCGATGTTAAATAACACGATAGCCTTCTTCATATTAACTGCATAAACCTTATCGCCAGCCTTTAAAGTCTTGCCAGCCTTAATAACTTCATTTAAATCTTCATAACCAGCTGCCTTAGCGAGCTTAACAGATTCTGTTACGCACTCTCTTTCTACCTTAGCCTTGCTAATGAACTGTCTATAATCTTCTGCAAAATCAAAAACAGCTTTCTTAGTAGCAGCATCGTATGTCTTCCAAGCATTAGCTCTTTCCATAATCAATTTCCTCCTAGTTCCAATCCCAAAAAGGATCTAAATGTGTTTTGAAAAATTCTATCAAGCATTCTTGCTTAAATTGAAAGTTATAATCATTAAAAATCATAACAGTTACAAGTTTACTATTGAATTTTTAACTTGTAAAGTCAGCTTTTTGTATATAATAATTAGTATCTACTAACTAATGTAAGGCAAAACACATCTAATGTCCAATTAAGATTTTCTAAACTAATAAGGAAAATTTACAAAACAAGGTCAACGTGACTAATTGTGCCCACAGCCCCAGAGCTTTCCTTTAGATAAACTCCAGTCCTTTTAATTTCTGCATTTAGATTATTATCGCTATCCTTTAAGCTAAACTGACTATTGGCGCTATCAAGATAAATTGCCCCCACATCTGCCTTCTTTAAATCAATAAGCAAATCTCTTCCTTCACTATCCTTTGTCCAAACCTTAAGCTTATTAAATATAGAATCATTTTCATCAATCCAGCCATTGCCATCTTCATCGAAGGCAGCTAAATCCTTAAAGCCATCCCCTGATTTTGTACCAAAAAGTTCGGAACCATCATTAATTACGCCATCATTATTTTTATCCAAGGCTAAAAAGCCCGAACCTTCCCCTGCAAAGGAAATCTTTTCTTCATCCCCATCTGCATCCAAATCAAAGAAAAACTTCTGGTCAGAAACACTAGTAATATTGCTATCTAAGTTAATTACAAGCGGGTCCATCTTAATGTAGTCCTTAACCTCTAGCAGGTTGGTCTCTGCCATAAAAGCCCTAGACATGCCAACTTCAAGGTTAAAGTCGATTGACCTACCATCTGCTGTCACCACTTTTCCTGTGCTTGAAAATGTAGTGCTTTCCTGTTCTGAAACAAAACCTGTACTTGCTGTGATTTTCTGTCTGGCTGTACCATTGCTAACTCCTCTATTTTCAGAAGGGCTAATAACTAGTCCTGTCACTGAAGTTGAGGATGAAAATGCATTGCTAGAACTAGTGGCAATTCCTGCCGCCACGTTTTTCTTAGAATTTCCTGAAGGCTTTACATTTTCATAATTACGCAAAAAATCCTTACTTACCTTCTTTCCTGCAAGGGCCGCTAAAATCTCTTTAATCATCTTAATCTTCATATCTAGCTCATCGCTAATCTGATATTGATTAGAGTTTTTGTTAGCCTTTAGGAGTTTAGCAAGAGAATTAAGATTTCTTACTTCATTTTCCTCTCTATGCTTCTTTTCGTTTTCTTTCTCCTGTTTTTGGTAACTTAGCATGGCCTCCTTCATGGTCATAGCCTTTGATTCTTTTGACAAATCAAGAATGGCAATTACTGCCCCTTTAGATGCCGCAACATCCATACTTACAGACTCTTTATAACTGTAATAACTCTCTTCATGTGTTGTGGCAAAAGAAATAACACTGCTTTCAACCTTCATAACGGACTCCTTTCCGTAAACGCGGGTAAATCCATTTACCCTAAAAAAAAAGTTTCTAGAAAAGCCTGGTAAGACTAATCTAGAAACTATATCGGTTGCTTTAGCAAAAAACTTTATAGCTAAATTATATTACATTTGAAAATTATTAATTTTCAGACTTATATGAACTAACACCATCTGTACTCATATAATAAAAATTAAGTTCTACTGGATTTGAATTCTCAAAAACCTGATTATATATTTTTTCATATTCGGACTTAGAAATTGGATTTTCGTAGTCGATACTGTTGCCGTTTAAACCAACAAAATATACAGTGCCTGCATTTTCAACATCCACATTATCAGGATAATCAGTAGGCTCTATATCCTTGTCCCAAGAATCGGCTGATAAAACCTGCTTATAACTATCTGTACTCTCATCATACTTATAGGCATCGTATGGATTCATATAACCATAGCCCTGATTATGATACCAAGGCAAGTAAGCTACGCCGTTATCGTAAAATGTTAACATCATGCTAGATAAGCCTTCGTCTATAAACTCATCCTTATCCACGTCATACTCATAAACACCGCCCCATGTATAGACATAAGCTGCATCATCCCAAGAAACAATAAGCTCTAATTTACCATCACCATCAATATCATTAATAGCAAATAAATTCATTGTATCATCATCAAAAAGTCTATCAATTGGTTCACCATAAACATTACATGATTTTGCAGACATCTTCTCAACTAAATCAAGATAAGCCTCAACGCGTTCCTCGTTATCAGCTTCTAAACTATCAGTTTGTGTTTCAGTTACTGTTTCTGTCTGAGTCTTAGTAGTAGTCTCCCCTTCGTTTGTTTTAGTCTCATTAGCTGAACAAGCAGTCATAAGCATAAGACAAGCAAGTGTGCTAATAAGTAAAGTCTTTCTCATATTTTTTCCTCCTGTGCTCTTAAACTTTAGTAAATAGTAAAATATTTTACCGAACTAGTATAAGAGTTTTGGAAAATGAATGCAAGGGAAGGGAAACAACGCAAAGCATTTATCCTTACATTAAACACTTTCTTCATCTGAAGCAACTTCTCCAATTTCAGCTTCTTTACTTGTACCACATGGTTGGTGATTATTTTTATACTCCATTTTATCGTTTTTTAAATAGTAAATTTTATATTCTTCATTATTTTCTAAAATATCCTTTATATTAATTGGGATTATATTACTTGCATCTTTAATATATTTTTCTTTACCACATAATAAATAACCATTATTTAGTTTTTTATATATGTGTAATTCATCACCTTTATATTTAATTCTAATGTCAGAATTCTCTTTTGGAATTAAAACAAAAAAATTATAAAACACGAGATAATCAACAAAACTTGTAATTATAATTATCATAGATAAAACTATGACATCATCCATATAATTATATGAAATTGAACAAAAGACAAAAAAAGACACCATTGTTGCTAAACACCCAAACAGATATCCATCTAAATGATTACGAATATTTTTTATAACATTTATATTCTCTAGCTTAAAACCTTTTATCGATTCCAACAGTACAATAATATAAACATATAGATATAGTATTCCAAAGCAAATTAAAAGGATAAAATTATTAAATTCTTTTAAACAACTTGCACATACATATTTAGCAATAACAATATAAACATAATCAAAAAATATACTTGATTTTTCATTTTTATTATCATCTAAAATATCCTCTAATCTTGATTTAAACAGTCTATTAAAATAGCTAATTATAAATGGTAAAAGTATACCTAAAGCTGTCAATATTATATTTACCCAATCCTTAAATGAAACTTCATTAATAAATTCTTTCATTAATTATCTCCTACTTCTTATACTTTTTTGTAATAACTAAACTATAAATTACCATCATTGCAATAGTCTCAAACATTACTCCCACCATTGAAAGAATAATATAAGGGTTATTATGTCCCATTAAAATTGGTAAACCCAGTAAATTAAAGATTAAGCCATAAGCAATAAATAATAATCCTGTTGCTAGGTTATAAGCCTTAACATCTTTAACCTCAAAGGGTTCAGAGTTTGCCCAAAATCTTGCTGGTTTTTTTGAAAAAATGTCTATTGCGCCTAAAAACATGATTATAAAACCAACAATAATCCATATTACAAATCCAAGAACTTCCCCACTCATAATAATATCTCCTTTTTTCATAAAATTATTGTTCATTTATATTGTTACATATTAAGATAATAAACTCAAACAAAATTAAGTTTTTTGTAAAAAAAATTACCGGTAGGATAATTTCCCACCGGTAATAAATAATTACAGTCCTAAATAAGCATCAATTCCATTAGCAATACCATTTACAATCTTGTTCTGGTAAGCATCTGTGGACATCAAATAGTCCTCATTAGAATTTGTCATATAGCCCATTTCAACAATAGTTACAGGAACCTGACACCAGTTAATTCCACTCATTGTATCAGTCTCCCAAACGTATTCCTTTCTACATCCAGTAGCAGCAACTATTTTCTCTAACACATTTGTTGAAAGTGACTTGCTCTTAGAATAAAGGCTTGCGTTGTATGGATTTGAAGAGGTTTGGCAAATAGTCATAGCCCCATTAGCACTAGAATTAGTCGAACCGTTAGCATGGATTCTAATAAATGCGTCTGCATTTGCATCATTAGCAACCTTTGCTCGCTCGCTATTACTAATATTTACATCATTAGTAGTTCTAACCATAATGACCTCATAGCCACGACTCTCTAACTCAGCTTGAAGCTTTAAAGAAACTGCTAAATTTAGTTCATATTCATAAAGTCCTGTAGAAACTCCACGAGTTCCGCTAGAAACCTTGGCTTTCTTTTCAGATGCACCAGGTCCTACAGGTTCTAAACTAGAATCACCTTTAGCTTGGTGACCAGCATCAATAACTATCACGTAGCCATTTGTTGTGCTTTCCTCTTCAGTTGTAGTTTCTTCGACTACATTTTCAGTAACTGATTCTGTCTCTGCCTCAGTAGTTTCACTTGCAGTATTCTTAGTAGAATTCCCACAACCTAGTAAAATTGATGCAAAAATCACTGGTAAAAATACTAGTTTTAAGCTCTTTATCATCTGTAGTTCATTTCCTCCTCATAAGACACGATTGTATCTTTGTTCTTTAATTCAGTTTCAGTTAACATGTCGTCAGTGAAATCGTTTGGCTCAATTGTACCTTTATACCATGATTTAGAGTCAAAATAGCTCTGAAGTGCTTCATCATTGAATTTTCTACCATGTCTTGCATAAAGCTCGTTTCTTGCAATTCGAAGCTCTTCCTGAGTAAGTCCTACAAGATCTTCCCTTGTAAGTAAACGTGTGTCACTATCTGCAATAACATATTCTGAATTATCAGTAGATTCTGTCTCAGCTTTTGTGCTGCTTTCAGTCTCTTTATCCTTGTTCTTATTGCTCTTTGAACTTGTATTATTATCATCGCTAACTGTAGTTACCTGACTATTAGCACTATCTGACTTATCTTTATTAAAGAAATCCTTTGAGAAAAGTAAAGCAATAACCACTATGAGACATACAATTACAAGTCCCATAACTGTGATTATAATCTTATTATTAGAGCTCTTCTCACCAGTTGGCTTTGGAGTCTTAGCTGGCTTAGGAGCCTTTGCAGCTTTAGCTTTCTTAACTGGAGCTGCTGCCATATTTTGCATTGGATTAGCCTGATATGGCATCTGCTGATTTGGCATCTGCTGGCCCTGGTATGGCATCTGCTGATTTGGCATCTGCTGGCCCTGGTATGGCATCTGATTTACTGGCGCATCCATCATCGGTGCCTGATTTACTGGCACATCCATCATTGGTGCCTGATTTACTGGCGCATCCAGCATTGGTGCCTGATTTACTGGCACATCCATCATTGGTGCCTGATTTTTAGTTTCTACAGCCTCACCCTCACCTGTAGAATTCATGTTAGTGTCTGTCATTTCCATGATCTTATCAGCTAAACCGCCAATATCTTCTGTGATCATATTATCAACAGGAGCTTCATTAACTGGAGCCTGCTGAATAATTTCAGGAGCTTCGTTAACTCCTTGTGAAACATTTGTCATTCCAAGCTGCTGATTATCTACTCTTTTTACCGGAGTACCACATTTAGGACAAAATTTGGCAGTATCTGGCAATTGGTTTCCACATTTTCTGCAAAACATTATTTGCACCTCCAAAATATTCATTGTTGTTTAACTCAAACTGACTTGATTATACTTTCATTTTAAAAATTTCTCAAGTAATAATGAATATAATCTATTTTTCTCGTCACTATCTATCTCCTACAAATGAGAAAAAGGCAAGCCCTAAGGCTTGCCCACAAATCTCATAATGTCTTTATTTGTAAAGCGGACATTCGGAATCCGCTTCGCTACTTCCTCATGAACGCAGTGGCACTTTGTGCCACCTGTCAGAAGGGGCTTTAACCCCTTCTGACACTAGTAAGCTTTATACCCCCGCTTAAAGCTTACGCTTTTAAAGCGAGGGATTGCTTACACTGCGTTCAATTTCTCCGGTCCAATCAATGATGCCACCAAACTCAATTATATTAGTGTAACCAATTCTAGCTAGCTTACTTGAAGCCTGCTTACTACGATTCGTTAACAAGCTTACCAGTTATATGCTCAGGCACTAGCTCTAAGCATTGTACTCTTGAGAATGCAGCCTTCATTTCCTTTTCAAGATATTCATTGTCATCTGTAAATTTCTTTACAAGCTCTGTGCAAATCTTTCTAGCAGTTTCTTCATCCTCCACAAGTCTGATTTTTCCAAAAACGATAACGCTCTTTATATTAAGGGCCCAATCGCCTTCTTTTCTATAGCCCTCATCGTAGACGCAAAAGCTTGCCTTATCATAAGCCTTAATTGAATCAATCTTATGACCTTCCTTAGCTCCATGAAAATATATCTTGCCATCTTCACTTGAATAGAAATGATTAATTGGCATACCGTAAGGATAGCCCTCATCACCTAACAAGGATAGAACGCCTCTTTTGGTATTCTTTAAAATCTCGATACACTCGTCATTTTCTAACTGTTGCTTGAATCTTCTCATTTTTCTAAACATCTTTAATTCTCCTTACCTTAAATTTAGCTTTCTCACCTTCTAAGACCTAACGGTAAAGAAATGATGTTACTCCCACAACCCGGTGGCCATGGGCATCAATATTTGTTTGTAATCTTCCTTAATTCTAATAAATGTATAGTCTTATGGCAAGTAAATTTTTTATAAATCCTTAACGTCGATATATTTAATATTGTGTTCTTTTAGAAGCTGCACAAAAACTCCATCTCCTGGAATTAATTTTTTTGAAAATGTACCATCATAGATAGTATCAGGCCCACAGGAAGGGCTTCTAGACTGTAAAATAACAAGCTCTGCCCCAGAATTTAATACCTTTTCAAGGGCAATACGTGCCCCTTCTCTAAATTCTTTATCTACTGATACTCCATTTTTATGACGAACCACACCCTTAACAATTTCTGATGCATCTCTTGGAGTTGGAAGTCCACCAAAAACTTCAGGACAGACAGGAATTACCTCATGTCCCTTTATATATTCTAAAACTTTTTCGTTTCTATTATTTCCACCATTGTATTTACAATTCTTTCCTAACAGACAAGCACTAACCGCAATAACCATAAAATTCTCCCTTCTTTTTCTAGTCCTTATTATACAAAAATAATTGCAATAAAAAAAGGCCAGCAAAAGCTGACCAAATTTTGTAAAAAATTTACATTCCTAACACACTAGTCCAGAAATAACTTACGGGCATTACAAGTATCATAGCTATTATCATGTCTGCTGTTGGAAACATTTTCACCTTAATCATTCTAAAGCCGGTGGCAAGAAGTAGAATTCCGCCACAAGCCTTAAAATCCCCAATCATAGCTGGTGTTGTAAGGGGATAAATCACTCCTGCTAGTAAAAATAAAATCATAAAGATTACAAACTGAGGGATTGCAATAGCAGAAACTACTGCACCAAGTAAACATGCAAAAATAATTGCTGTAAAGAAATCAAGAATGGATTTTGAATATAAAATTGACTGATCTCCTGTCATTCCTGATACGATTGAGCCATAAATTCCTGTTCCACTTGCGCAAAATAATACGATGATAGTTACAAGTGTGTTACTAAACTCTTCCTCTGAAAGACCTGTTGACTTCTGGTGAACAAACTTAGAAACCACAAGCTCCATTTTAGAACAAGCCCAAGTAATCTTATCTCCAAAGTGAATTGCAAGACCAAGGGCAGTTCCCACAACCACTGAGAAAATCACCGCTGGCATATTTTCCATCTCAGTTATGGCATTAATTCCCATGGTCATTGCACAGGCGCCAAAAATCATATTTAGTTTTTCCTTAAAGTCTAGGCTTAGTAAGTGGCCTGCAAATGTACCTACAATTCCTCCTATAAAAACTGACAAGACATTAATAATTATTCCTGTTGGCATGTTAAAAGTTCCTCCCTGATATTTTTTTCATAAATTTTTAAATTGACTTTTGCACAAAAAATTAGAGACGAAACCCGAAGGGTAAGTCTCTAATCCTTTACGATGTGATATGTTATTGTTCTTCATAATTATATATAAGAAAATCTATTGCTCTCAATAAACAGTTTATTTCTGTATATCAAGAATTTTTTTATACAAGTTACTATCTTAAGAAACCAGCAACGATCTGCTCTTCTGCCTCTTCTTCTGTAAGACCAAGAGTCATAAGCTTTGTTAACTGATCACCAGCAATCTTACCAATGGCAGCTTCATGAATAAGTGCAGCATCAACATTTTTCGCATCAAGCTTTGGAATAGCAACAACGTGAGCATTACCCATAATAATTGCATCACAAGCTGCATGACCGTTACATGCTGTATTACCTTCAATTGAAACTTCGAAAATCTGCTCAGAATCGTCCTTTGCAACAGAACGAGAAACTACATCAGCAGATGAGCCTTCGCCGTTTAAAACGACCTTATAATCTGATGTTGCCTTCTGCTCACCATGAGTCATTAAAGCCTCATGAATAAGGAGTGTAGCACCAGCCTTAAGTTCAGCATAGTTAGTACGAACAGTAGAGTCAACACCCTTAACCTGTACCATCTCCATCTCTACGTAGCTGCCCTCTTCCTGATAAACATTAGTAACAGGATTAAGGACACGTGAGCCCTTGCCATCGCCTTCACCGTAGTGCTTTTCAACATACTTAACTCTAGCATTCTTTTCTACATGTAGTGAATGAATACCATCATGCTGTGAATCCTGATCACCACAGTTAGAGATACCGCAACCTGCAACAATAGTTACATCTGCGCCTTCACCAATGTAGAAATCATTGTAAACCATATCTTTAAGGCCACTCTCAGTTAAAACAACTGGGATATGTACGCTTTCGCCCTTAGTGCCTGGCTTAATAATAATATCAATACCTGGTTTGTCAGTTTTAGATACAATTTCAATATTAGCAGAATTGCTTCTAGCCGCACTTTTACCATTAGCTCTAATATTATAAGCCCCCTGTGGAATGCTGTCTAAGTTAGCAACTTCATGTAATATATTCTTCTGAATAGCATCAAGTCCCATTATTTGTCACCTCCTAATTTCTCACATGCAATACTAGCTGCAGCAGGTGTACCAAGTAATCCAGGTAAAATCTCGTCTCTTGAACCCTTCTTCTTAACCTTACCATTTTCAATAACAACGATTTCATCGGCAATGTTTAAGATACGTTCCTGATGGGAAATAACAATAATTGTACCCTTGATTTCCTGTCTCATATTTTCAAAAACTTTTATAAGGTTCTGGAAACTCCAAAGATCAATACCAGCTTCTGGCTCATCAAAGATTGAAAGCTTTGTTCCTCTTGCAAGAACTGTAGCAATTTCAATACGCTTTAATTCACCACCGGATAGAGATGCATTTACCTCACGATTAACATAGTCCTTAGCGCATAAGCCTACCTTTGAAAGGTACTCACATGCCTCAATTGTAGTAATCTTCTCGCCAGCAGCAAGTCTAAGTAAGTCTACAACTCTAATTCCTTTAAAATGTACTGGAGCCTGGAAGGCAAAACTAATACCCTTCTTTGCTCTCTCTGTAATATTAAGATCTGAAATATCTTCACCATCTAAAATAATCTTACCTGATGTAAGAGTGTTCACACCCATAATAAGCTTGGCAAGAGTTGACTTACCGCCGCCGTTAGGTCCTGTAATTACGATAAATTTACCATCTTCAACTGTTAGGTCTAAGTGGTCAATAATTTCTTTAGTCTTTTCCTTCTCATCTTCAACCTGATAAGAAAGATCTTTAATCTCTAACATAACATTTACTCCTAAAAATTTCTAACGCTTAAATTGTATTCAATTAAATATTAAGTGTCAATTGTTCCTCGCCAGAATCTAGATTATTATCAAAATCTTCCTTGGCAATTTCAAGTTCTGCCTCTTCCTTATATTGCTCAACCATGTCCTCAGAAATTGCAGGAAGTTCATCAATAGAAGAAACTCCAAAGCTTCTTAAGAAATCCTCTGTTGTACCAAAAAGCATTGGACGACCTGGAGCATCAAGACGGCCAACCTCCTTGATTAAATTAAGCTCCACAAGCTTACTAACGCTGTGGTCTGAGTTTACGCCTCTGATCTTCTCAATCTCAATCTTAGTAATTGGCTGCTTGTAAGCAACGATTGACAAAGTCTCAAGAGCTGCATCTGTAAGTGAATATTTACGAGGCTGTGAGCAAACTCTAATCAAATTATCGTAGTATTCATGCTTTGTGCAAAGCTGGAATTTACCATCAAGCTCGATAATTCGAATTCCTCTGTCTTCTGCCTCATACTTATCCATCATATTGTGAATAAGCTTAATTGTTGTATCAACATCATGTTCTATTGCAAGACTTAGATGTTCTGCAGAAACTGAATCACCCATTGTAAATAAAACTGCCTCAATAACAGCTTCTGTCTGTTCTATGGTCATTTATTAATCCTCCTCTATGTCCTCGATTAAATCAGGATCATTAATTACTGTAATAAATATGTCATCTGCGGTGTTGTCCTGTCTAACGGTTACAAAACCTGTCTTTATAAGTTCTAGTATTACTAAAAATGTAACAATAACCGCAACCTTACTTGAATTAGCATCTAGTAATTCTCTAAAGCTAAAGGCCTTATAATTCTTCATAAAAGCCTTGATATCTACTAACTTCTCGCTCATAGATACCTCTTCTTTTTCAATCTTACCAAACTTACTTCTAACAGGATCAATCTTCTCCTCTTTACGACGAAGTACATCATGGAAAATTGCATTCAACTTAGTCAAATCGATGCCTGACACCACCTCATTTAAATCGATTGGTGGAGTGTAGTTACTTACCTCAGGAGGAATACTCTCCTTTCTATAATAAGACTTTGTAGCATCCATCTGCTTATCCTTAAGCTCCATAGCCATTGCCTTAAAAAGCTTATATTCAAGCAGCTTTTCAACTAATTCAGCTCTTGGATCTTCCTCTTCGCCTTCTTCGTTAACCTCGCGAGGAAGAAGCATTTTCGCTTTAATATCAAGAAGTGTGGCAGCCATAACAAGGAACTCCGAAACAACATTTAAATCCTCATCCTTTAGCGCATCCACATATTCCATATACTGCTCAGTAATCATGGAAATAGGTATGTCATAAATATTAACCTTATTTTTATCAATCAAATGAAGCAGAAGATCAAGTGGCCCCTCAAACACCTGTAATTTTACGCTTATACTCATATTTTTATCTTCCCTTTATAATTTTATAGACCTTTGAAAATGGCCTACATAACCCTATTATTTTACCTAAAATAAACTATTATTGCAAGATTAAGAAAATTAGGTATAATTAATATATAAGTAATTTTTATTATTTAGAGAAATGACTTTAAATCTAATGAACGGGGATAAGTTAGGTAACTTTTATGAAAAAGAAAATCGACAATGCCAAGAAAAATTTAGAGTCCAAAAAATTCTATCATATTTTTATAGACAGTGCCAACAAATTAGCCAAGGACAGGGTATCCGAATACGCAGCAAGTGCCTGCTACTTCATTGTTTTAAGTATCCTACCCTTCTTAATGGCACTCTTAAGTTTAATGCGATACTTACCAGTCACAAGCCAAGACTTAATAGAATACATCGTTCCAATAATTCCTGCATCCCTACAGCCCATAGCCGCTAGCTTTATAACTAGTGCCTATCAATCATCCGCATCCATTACTGTTGTTACAGCAATTGCGCTTATCTGGGCCGCCGGAAAAGGATTTTTTGCAATGATTAAGGGACTCCACCAAATTTATGAAATCGAAAACTATCCAAACTGGCTCTTTATGCGAATCATTTCAAGCATTTCAGCAATCATTTTTATATTCATAATTGCTGCAAGCCTTTGTATCCTTGTCTTTGGTAACTACATTTTTATGTTCATAATAAAATATTTAAATCACATTCCTTTTATTTCGGACATTTTTGGTACCATTCTTTTTAGTAAAGATCTGCTTTTACCAATAATTTTAAGTATTTTATTTACCTCCGTATTTACCATTATCTCAAGGAAAAATACAAACTTTTTACGAGAGCTTCCAGGAGGAATTTTTGCCGCTGCAGGTTGGTTACTTTTCTCCTACCTCTACTCTTTATGGGTAGAAAATTCACCAAACTTTTCTTTAATGTATGGTGGTCTTTCAACCCTTGTAATCGCACTAGTTTGGGCATACTTCTGTCTCTGCATTATCTTTATTGGTGCCGAGATTAATATGTTTCTTCGACGTCACGTTTATTCAAAAAAAGCGTAGCCAAAAGTTAGAAAAGAATTTTTCTTCCTAGCTTTCGACTACGCTTATATTTTTTCTTTTTATGAAAATGTGTCTCTTACTTTCAACTCATTAACTCCAAAGCAACTATGTCGCTTTTTTACAACCCTACAAAGTAAGTCTCTTAGCAGCTTCCATGGCAAGTGGGCTTCGAACAGATTCGTTTCTATCAAAGACTAACTGTGCACATAGGTTACTGCCTCGCATCTTCTCAGCAGCAAATACAAGACCGTTATTAATCTTATCAAGCTTTGGATTATCAATCTGGTCAGGATCACCGGCAACAATAACCTTTGTTCCCATACCAGCTCTTGAAATAATCTCCAAAATCTGGCCAACTGTGGCATTCTGAGCCTCATCAATAATTAAATAAGAACCAGTAATTGAACGACCTCTCATGTAAGCCATTGAGCAAATTTCCAAAATTCCATCCTCAAGCAAATCATCGATCTGAGTATGAATCATATCCATAGATTCATTTTTCTCATTAGCCTTAAGTAAAACCTCAAGGTTATCGATAAATGGTGCGACAAGAGGTCCCATTTTCTCCTCAAGAGTTCCTGGTAAATAACCGATGTCTGCATCTGAAAGGACGTTGTTTCTTGTAATCATGACCTTCTGATATCTAACATCTCCTCTTCCACCCTGGCTGTAGCTTTCATCAAGTCCCGCAGCAAGGGATAGAAAAGTCTTTGCACAACCTGCAGGTCCACGAAGAATAACTAACGGTATTTCTTCAGGTGGTGCCATAAGTGCATAAAGTGCAAATTTCTGCGCTACATTTTTACCAGTTATACCAAAAGGATGCATGTTATCTTTGATTCTATAAAGCACGTCACCTCTGCAAATCGCAAGGGCTGTATCTGTGGGTTTATCTGCGTTTCTTACTAAACAAAACTCGTTTTCCTCAACTTTTACTTCTCTGTCTTCGTCTTCATAAAATTTAAATCCATCAAGGACTCCTACACTTCCACCAGTTATTAACTCATTAAAGGATTTTCCATCAATATAGGCCTCGCATCGACCTGTATAAATATCATCCTCATTGTCAATTTCCTCGTTATGATAGCCCTGAGTTTCAACGCCACAACAAATTGCATTAATACGCATCGAAACATCATTAGTAATTAAAATTACAGGATCTTCTGTATTATTAGCTCTTGTAATAACTGAACTAATAATTCTATTATCCGCTTTTTCAAGACTATAACCCTGTGGGAGATTGTCTTTATTAATTCCATCTGGATCAATTAAAAATCTGCCACCATGCGGAAGTGGAATTCCCTTCAAGTAATCTCCATCATGTTTCAAAGAATCTATAAGTCTAATTGCCTCTCTTGCATGATAACCAACTTCACCAGGTGCACTCTTCTTTCTATCAAGCTCCTGTAATGTGGTAGATGTAATTACAACATCATTGTCATCAAAGCCATAAATGGAATTTGGCTGTTGAATTAAGATATTGGTGTCTAGTACGTAGGTCTTTGTTACACACTTTTTCTTAGCCATATTCAGTTCTCCTCTTCACGATTTATAGTTTGATTCTTCACCCTCCAAGAAGATATCTAACTTTATTTATAATAGAATTATAGCATAAGTTAACTTTATTATAAATAAAAAACATGTAAGGATTATGGAAAATATAGGAAAATTCTCGCTTCTGCCGGGACTTTCGGCTGTGACCCGCTTGCTTACTGCCTTTCAGCTGTATTAAGTTTCTCGGTTATACCGGAACTTCCGGTCGCAACCCGCTTATTTACTACCTTTTCTGAGAAGTTTGACCCTAGCCTGACTTTTTACCCTCATTAGGTCAATGTTTCTTGAATTCTGCTTATTCAATTTTAATCCCTATAGGGAATTTTTTTCGCATTGGGTCAATTGCCACCAAAAAAGCTCCTAAAAAGCTTACTATTTTAATCCTAATCGAAGACTTTTTCGCCGCTAGGTCAACAATTAAAAAATCAACTAATTTAAAGCAAGAAAAAATTGACCTAACAGGATAATAAACTCCCGTTAGGTCAATCCCACACGTTCAGGACATAAAACATCCCCCAAATTTCAATTTCAAATCAACTACATCTACTTCCAAGCTAATACAACAATCTATCGCTAGGCAAACAACGAAGTGCATTTGCCCTACGCACATCACCCCTACGATATCCTCTTAATTGACTTCTCCGGCAAATCAAGGAAATCTCTTCTATAATCTACTCCGAAATACTCAGCAAGCTTCACCATATCTTCATCCTTAATTGTGTTGATTCTCTCCTTGCCAGTTGCAGAAGTTAACATATAAATCTGAGCTGCTTTTTCAACGGTCTCAATAAGTCCAAAGGTTTCATCAAGACTTTTACCAGCACCGTAAATTCCATGAAGTGCCCAAACTACAAGTCTAAACTCCTTCATTTTCTTAGCTGTTGCCTCGCCAATTTCATTAGTTCCGCAAAGCATCCAAGGAAGGACTCCAACGCCATCTGGGAAAACCACGATACACTCAGTGCACATTTCCCATAAAGTATGAGTAAATTTCTTCTCATCTAATTCATGAATATAGTTCATAGCCAAAGTATTTGTTGGATGAGAATGAATGATTACGCGGTTTTCTGGGTCTACTGAAAGCCTAGCCATATGACTCATTAAATGAGCAGGTAACTCACTTGTAAACTTCGAGCCATCCTCAAAACCCCAAAGAAGTTCTGCTGTGTGGCCATCCTTTCCAATCCTAATAATTCCAAGATTGTTTTCCGGTTCCTTCTCAACATTTTTAAAATATTTACCAGTTCCTGTTACTATAAAAATCTTGCCAATTAAAGGATCTGCTTTAAAGCCCATATCAATAGTTCTAGATATTTTTGATAAATCTAGATATTTTGCAACCTCTTCCTCATCAAGAAGATAGCTGATATTTCCTCCATTTCTCTCATCCCAGCCAAGTCTATACATATTAGCTGTTGTGTCGCACATTTCCTTTACAAATTTTGCATTTAAAATGTCCATGTTCTCCTCCCAATTTTACTAATTTCAATTTCATCTCAATGGATTATTCAATATCATAAGCAGAGATAAAGGTTTCATCTGCTGCCACCATGCCGCTTTTATCTCTCCCATTTTCTTTTGTTTCGTTTGCTGATACATTTTCAAAGGAATCAACTCGTTTAGAGAGCACTTCCTTCTCATAGCGAGCCACTTCACTATAGTAGTCATCCACCACGCCTTCACGTCTTAGATACTCCTGCCAAATGTCGCCAAATGGTAATTCCTTTAGCTTTTCCTGCATAACCATAAGCTTAGTGAAGTCCGATTTATTCTGTAATTCTTTTAATGAGCTTGGTTCAAGTAAGGCATAAAGAAGGGCCTTTTCAAGGTTTCTAAGTCCTGTTGTCCAAGCAGAAATTCGATTGATAGAGGCATCAAAATAATCAGTGGCAATAAAGACTCTATCAAGAGCATCAGCTCTTACAATTTCCTTACAAATCTCCCTAGTTTCATCGTCAAATAAAATCACATGATCACTGTCCCAACGAACCGGTCTAGTTATGTGAAGGGCCAAACGTTTATTGAAAAGAAGCATGGAGCTAATCTTGTCAGACACCAGCTCAGTTGGGTGATAGTGACCATTATCCATAAGCGGAGTTATGCCTGCATTTGCAACATAATTCATGCAAAACTCGGCAGAACCCACGGTGTAGGACTCAACGCCGATACCAAACACCTTAGACTCAAGGCAAACAAAAACCTTAGTTTTATCATAAGGAATCGATAAAATCTCATCTAAAGACTGCTTAAATCTAGCTCTAGGGCCAAGTCTGTCTGCTGGAATATCCTTATAGCCATCAGGAATCCAGATATTCATAAGGCAAGGCTTTCCTGTTTCATTAGCAAAATATTCTGAGATTTCAAGGCAACGCTTGCCGTGTTCCACCCAGAATCTGCGCACCTCTTCATCTGGTGAAGAAAGTGTTAGGCCGTCCTTTACCATTGGATGTGAGAAAAATGTAGGATTAAAGTCGATTCCTAAATCATTTTCCTTAGCAAAATCCACCCACTTTTTAAAGTGCTTTGGCAAAATGTTGTCGCGGTCCACTTTTCTACCATTAATTGTTTCACCCTCTTCAATGATTGCGTAACTTGCATGAAGATTAAGTTTTTTTGCCCCTGGAACTAAGGAAATAACCTTCTTTATATCCTCCATTAATTCCTTGGGATTTCTCGCTCTGTATGGGTAATTTCCTGTAGTTTGAATGCCTCCTGATAGGGCTTCTTTTGAATCAAATCCAACTACATCATCTCCCTGCCAGCAGTGCATTGAGACTTCAACCTTACTTAACTTCTCAAGAGCAACTTCTGTATCTACCCCAAAGGATCTATAAACTTCCCTTGCCTCTGCATATCTTCTTGCCTTATCGCACTTTCCAATTTCATCATTATTTCTTGCTATTTCCATAATTCCTCCCTAAGCAATCTTTACATTGCTCTTAAATTCATATCGTTTAATTTCAAAAGATTTTCTAACTAGTTCTCTTGCTTCTAACAAGCTAAGCACATCTCCTGTGGCCATCATGCTTGCTAGTAAATTGCCTACTGCTGTGGCCTCAGACGGTCCAGCAAAAACTGTAAGTCCTGTTTCAAGGGCTGTTAATTCATTAAGCAAATCTGCCTGTGAGCCTCCACCAATTATGTAGAGTTCAGAAAATTTCTTAGCAAGGAGCTCTTCGATTTCCTCCTTTGCCTTTCTATAGCCTCTAGCTAAGGATTTATAAACTACTGCTGCAAGTTCACCAAGACTTTCTGGAACTTGTTGCTTCGTATTTTTACAAAAATCTTTTATAGCTTCTGACATAGATTCTGGTGCTAGAAACTCATTAGAATTCACATCCACAATTGACGGGAAGTCCAAATTTTCTCTAGCTAATTCGCATATCTTTGAAAATGTATACTCTTCCCCAAACTCTCTTCTTAACTCCTGAATCATCCAAAGACCCATGATGTTTTTTAGGAATCTAAAACGATAGTTAAAGCCACCCTCGTTTGTGAAGTTACATTTTCTTGCTGCATCTGTTAAATAAGGACTTAGATTCTCGCAGCCAAACAAAGACCAGGTGCCAGAACTAATATAGAGTGCATCTGACTTTATACTTGGAAGTGCTAGAATTGCAGAGGCTGTGTCGTGGCTTGCACACATACAAACCTTTGCTCTAAAGCCAATCTCTTCTGCCATTTCCTTAGTAAAATCAGAAAGAATTACTCCCGGCTTTCTTAAATGTAAGAAAATCTCTTCAGGTAATCCAAGATCCTTTATAAGTCCGTAATCCCAGTTCTTTGTGTCAGGATCTACAAGGCCTGTAGAGCTTGCGTTTGTGTACTCATTTGCCTTAACGCCAGTTAATTTAAACTGGAAGTAGTCTGGTAACATTAAAAATGTTTTTGCTTTTTTTAGACTTTCTTCTTCCTGTAGCTTTAAAGCCATAAGCTGATAAATGGTGTTAAAAGGCTGCTTTTGAATGCCTGTCCTTCTATATAAGCTTTCACTATCTATTATTTTTTCAACCTCAAGATCAATATCCTTAGTTCTATTATCTCTGTATGCGTAAACATCTCCGATTAATTCATCCTTTTCATCAAGCAAGCAATAATCCACCGCCCAAGTATCAATGGAGATGTATTCTGGTTTCTTGCCTAATACATTACACATCTTTAGACCGATTTTTATCTGTTCAAAAAGATAATCTATATCCCAGACTTTATGTCCGTTTTTATTAGTCATTGCATTTTTAAAACGGTAAATTTCTTCTAAAATTAATTTACCATTATCTAGGTGACCTAGGATATGACGGCCACTTGAAGCGCCAATATCAATGGCTAAATATAATCCCTTCATTATCGCCCCTCCCTTTTGCTCTTTATTCTTTATCTTTAATAAGCAACTTAAGCAAGAAGCTTAAGCAAATCAAAAACTAGCTTAGATAAAATACATTTCTTAAATCGTCCTGAACCGGGCTATTATCTGCATTTACTCTCATTAGAGGTGCCATGTAATCCCACCACTTTTTATTAATTGGAGTCTTTGCAATCTCCTGCCACTTTTCCTCGCTTTCCACCTCCACATATCCGTAAAGGACGTTAGTATCCTCATCAAGGAAAATTGAATAATTATGACCTCCATGACTTCTAATTACTTCCTTCATTTCTGGCCAAAGTTTGTTATGTCTTTCTTCGTATGTTTTTGCGCACCTAGGATTTAGGTACATTTTAAATGCTTTTCTAATCATGTAATAACGCCTCCGCTAAAGCCAAAATTGTTAGTGACTGTCCATATGCCATTGGGGCAATTAGGATATTTTTATAGTGGTTCGCATCATAGCCCATGCCTGTACCACCTGAAACGTTAAGAACTGTTCCGTCCTCATCGATATTTTTTAAGATTGCTTTTACAGCCTTGTCAGCTACGCAAAGATAAGAATCATCTAAGATTCCAAGTCTAATACCCTTTAAGATACCTGCTGTAATTGCTGCAGAACCTGAAACTTCCTCGTAACTTGACTTATCATCAAGAACTGTATGCCAAAGTCCTGATTTAGCCTGTAATTTCTTTAATGCATTTGCCTGAGCCTTATAAGTATCAAGAATAAATTCCTTAACACCTGCATTCATTGTGCCCTTAAAACATTCGATGTAATCAAGGATTCCTAGAGTGAACCAGCTATTTCCCCTACACCAGAAGATTCCGCCGAAATTATTCATCTCATTAAAAGTCCAACCGTGATAAAATAAACCGCTTTTATTATCATAAAGATATTTAATATGCATAAGCACCTGATGAATGGACTCATCTATCCAATCCTGACGATTGTATTTTTGTCCCATCTTATTAAGGAATAGGACTGTCATGAAAATGGTGTCGATCCACATTTCGTTTTCATTAAGACGAACCCCTTGTCTATCCCCATTAGCACTTGTTACGTGCTGGAAACCTCTTTCCTTAGTTCTTGGTAGACAATTCATAAGCCAATCAGCCCAGTCAAGACAAAGCTTTTCAAATTCAGGATCCTTGTAGCACTCGTTTAACTCCACAAGTGTAAGAAGAGGTGTTGTAGTGTTTATGTTTCTTGATGGAAGGCCGGCGCTTATATTTTCCTTAAACCAGTTATATAAAAACTCCTTGTAGTTGTCGTTATTCTGGTACTTCATAATCTTTAGAAGGCCTAGTAAACCAACCCCCTGTGGCCAATCCCATTCCTTTATACCAAAGTCTCTTTTAAAGAAGCCTACTGCCTCACCCTTTTTTGCAAGTTCTGCATCATCTTTTGTTTCTGAACCTAAATTCATTAGTTTATTAATTACAAGATCTAATTTTTCTTCGATTTCTTTTCTGTCATTATTTTTAATACCCATAAAATTTCCTTCTTATCCTAAAAAATTTGTAAAGCGGACATTCGGAATCCGCTTCGCTACTTCCTCATGAACGCAGTGGCACTTTGTGCCACCTGTCAGAAGGGGCTTTAACCCCTTCTGACACTAGTAAGCTTTATGCCCCGCTTAAAGCTTACGCTTTTGAAGCGAGGGATTGCTTACACTGCGTTCAAAAAATTGTTTAAGAAAAAGGGCCTTGTAAAATTCCCGTAGGATTTACATTTTCACAAAGCCCTTTATCTAGATTGTAAGTTTATATATAACTAGCCTAGTAATCCAAGAATACCTGGTAGCCACATACTAAAGGCTGGAATAAATGTGATAAGTAAAAGTGCTGCCACAATTACGCCAAAGTATGGTAATAACTTCTTTATAACGTCTTCAACTGATAGCTTTGAAACGCTACAACCTACGAATAATACGCTACCAACAGGTGGTGTGATTGTTCCGATTGAAAGGTTCATAACCATCATTACACCAAACTGAATTGGATCCATACCAAGTGTCTTAATGATTGGTAAGAAGATTGGTGTGAAGATAAGTAATGCTGGTGCCATATCCATAAATGTACCAACGATAAGTAAAATAAGGTTGATAATAAGTAAAAGTACAATCTTATTTGATGAAAGGCTAAGTAATGCTGCTGAAATAGCCTGTGGAAGGCCTGTAAATGAAAGCACGAATGAAAGTACTGATGAAGCACCAATAATTAACATTACGATAGCTGTCATAACTGCAGTTTCTCTTAAAATCTTAGGAAGATCTCTAAACTTAATGCTCTTATAAACAAAGCAAGCTAAGATAAATGCGTACACAACTGCAACACCACTAGCTTCAGTTGGTGTAAAGTAACCTGAAAGGATACCACCAATGATGATTACAATAAGGAATAAGCTTGGAATTGCATCCCAGATTGTCTTTAAAACGATTTCCTTAGTTAACTTATCTCTCTTAATTACGTAGCCGTGCTTTTTGCTATATACAAATGCAACTAACATACAGAAGAATGCCCAAAGTAAACCAGGAATCCAACCAGCCATAAGAAGTGCTGCTACTGAAACACCACCACTTGCTGCTGAGTAAACGATAAAGGAAGCTGTTGGAGGAATAAGCTGTCCAACTGGAGCTGATGCAATATTTACTGCTGCTGAGAAGGCCTTGTTATAACCCTGCTCTTCTTCAAGTGGCTGCATAACACCACCAATAGCTGTTGCTGCTGCGATACCTGATCCTGAGATTGAACCAAACATTGCGTTACCTGCAATATTTGTCATAGCAAGGGAACCAGGAACCTTACCTAAAACTAACATGGCCAGATTTATCAGTCGTTTTGCAATACCGCCGTTACTCATAAGTAAGCCTGCAAGTAAGAAGAAAGGAACTGCAAGTAATGTGAAACTATCGATACCTGTTACCATTTTCTGTGCTGATATAAATACTCCAAATTTAGGAGTTAAAAACATTGTCAATGTAAGTAATGCCGATGAAATAATGCTAAATGAAACTGGAACCGACAAAGCCAGTAACAAAAAGAATGTAATTACTAAAACAATTGCTGCTTGTATTTCCATATTTATCCCCCCTATTTAGACTGCCTTCTTAAAACTTGGAGCCTCTTCCTGCTTTGATGCATTTTCATTATGAAGCTCAGCTCTAAAGTCTTTGATATGCTTAACAATCTTATCGATACCGTAAATTACCATTAAACAACCACTAATTGGAACGCAAACATAGTAAACTTCCATTGGAAGCTGCATAGCTGCTGATAACTGACCTGCTGCATTAGCTGTTACCATAATGCCACCAACAATCATTACAAGTACGCAAAGGGCAACTACAAAGACATCCACGAATAACTTAACTAATGCATCGTTTTTCTTAGTATTTTTATTCATGAAAATGTTAATAGCTAGGTGTCTGTCCTGACCATAAGCATATGGAACGCCCATGAAGGTTACCCAAATTAACATATATCTAAGTAATTCTTCTGTATATTTACTTGGGTCGTGGAGGATAAATCTTGTAACTACCTGCCATACGCAACCAAGAACCATGCCACAAACAAGAACGCTTAGTATAAATTCAACTGTTTTGTTCAAATATTTCATAACTCTCTCCCATCTCTACTTAATTAGCGTAGCTTTGAATATCATCATAAAGTGCCTTGTATTCTTCGCCTTTTGCACAGAACTCCTCATGAATTGGCTGAACTGCTTCAATAAATGCTGTCTTATCAATATCTCTATAAACATGAACTCCCTTTGACTCGGCTTCCTCAATAGCCTCTGCCATCATGTCGTTGTAGACACTTACGAAGTTGTCATTAGTCTCTTCTAAGGCTGTGATTAAGCACTGTCTCTGTTCTTCAGTCATCTTATCCCATGTCTTAGTACTGATTATGAAAATGTCTGGAGAAAATTGATGTTCTGTATATGTATAAGACTTTACTAAGTCCTCATGTCCATCAACTGTTAATGCAAGTTCTGTATTTTCAGCACCATCAACAACTCCCTGCTGAAGTGATGCATATGTTTCTGAACTTGCCATTGGTACTGGTGTACCACCCATTTTTTCGATTGTATCCATTGATGTTGTACTTGCCATTGAACGAATCTTTAAACCTGAAAGTACACTTGGATCTGTAACTGCCTTATCTTCTTTTAAGTAGAAGTTTCTAGATCCATTTGCATAATAACCAATTGCAATGAAGCCATATTCTCTAGTATCTGTAAATAAATTCTTGATTTCACTACTTTCTCTCATTGCTGTGTAGTAATGCTCCTGGCTCTGGAAAAGATATGGAATAGAAAAGATTGCGTATCTGTCATCAAACTGTCCTAATGTATTAGAACTTACCTTTGCCATATCAAGGATTCCTGCTTGTACCATTTCAACTTCAGAACTTTCTGTTCCAAGTACGCCACTAGCAAAAATCTTTACATTAATTGTGTCATTTGACTCTTCTTTTGTGAATTCAGAGAATTTAGCTATTGTTTCTGCAATTTCTGAACCTGCAGCCTGATTGTGCGCTAACTGAATAACTAATTTGTCCGAATTTTCGATGCCTTTTACGCTAATAAATGTTCGACCTACAATTATCAAACATAAGATTATACATAAAAACCCCAAATATTTCTTTTTGAATTTCATGAAATACCTCCCTTTAATATTCTTTGCTTAACCCTTTAATATTTAACATATAGCTATCTGTTGGTCACATTATATCATTAATGTTTTTAACTTTTCTTAAACTATATTGCGGGATGGTGGAGAAATTCGAACTATATTGCACTAAATGTGGAGATGGGAAGTGTAGAAAAATGGAAGTTAGGAGGGACTACGAAAAACTTGGGGGATGATGGAAGTGTAGAACGGAGGGAAGTTAGGAGGGACTACGAAAAACACGCTCTCGCTTGGCGCAGCTCGGAGCAGATGCTAAGCCCTCTTTACGGGCTTCGCCCTAAAGATGGCAAGCACTGCCGGCTGCACACAGATTTTTCTTTAGTCCCTCCTAACTTCCTACTTCACTTCATCTCCCCCGCGAGAAGGGGGCGCCCTAGCTGGGGCTTTTACTACCCGGAAATGTAGTGTTGACGGGTGGGTGGGGATACGGCAAATGCGCTTCGCTGTTTGCCTACCGCGACTTAGATAGAGTTTAAAGGACATACACCAAATGCGCTTCGCTGTTTGGCTACCGCAACTTAAATAGAGTTTAAAGGACATACACCAAATGCGCTTCGCTGTTTGGCTACCGTGAAAGAAAAAAAAATTAGGGCGCCAAAGTTGCTTCGCCTTTGGCTACCCTGACTGAGTTAAATATAATCTGAATCATCTATTGTATTTAATTCTTTCTCACCATAGGTCACGCTATGATGGCTTTTCTTATATTTTAATGGTGTGATGTTTAAAAACTTCTTAAAGACTCTTTCAAAATATGTCATGCTTTCAAAGCCTAGTAAATCTGAGATTTCTAGGATGCTTTTATCTGTTGTTTCTAGTAGATCTGTTGCTTTTTTTATTCTGAAAATGTTTACGTATTCTGTGATTGTAAATCCTGTGTATTCTTTGAAAATTCTGCAAAGGTAATATTTGCTTAGATAGAGTTTGTCTGAGATTTCTTCTAGGGAAATCTGCTTAGTGTAATTTTTTTCAAGGTAACTTGAAATTCTAAATACTGTTTGGGCTCTTGCATCGTCTCGCGGACTTGCTACATTTTCATTCTTAGAATAGCTTTGTGAAAAGCGCGATAGCCATGCTAGTAGATAGACTGAGATTCTATCTTTATAGCCTGATTGCTTCTTAGTAAATTCGTGGCGCAAATCTCTATATAGATTTAGAAAGTTTGCCCTTTGCTCGTCATTAAAATGATATATGCCATAATTTTTATGAAAAAAATCTACCAAGTTTAGGCCAGGATACATTTTATCAAAGGCGCACATCTGCTCGTAATCAATATAGAGAATTACTCGATTATAGCCGCTATCGTCCTCATCCACAGTTCGTGTGGTGTGAACTAGATTGGTATCAATAATTGCAAGGTCCCCAGCGTATGCATTATACGATTTGTTATCGAAGAAAAACTGACGTTTACCTTCAATTATATAGAAGAACTCATATTGGCTATGAAAATGTTTCACCTTCATATCAAACTTTTGATACCTGATGAGCTGCTCCACCGAAACGCCATCTACTTTTCCAAAAAATGTTATTTTGTTCTCAACTTTATTCAATCCCATACTCAAGCCTCCAAAACTAGAAAATAATAATTAAATAGGATGTCTTATTTTATCATTAAATTGTTTAAGAATTAAACCTACTTTTTTAGGGTTTTTAAAGATTAGCTATGACTAGAATACTAGAAATGTCTTGATTTTTCATACTTTAAGCCTAGCTATAGTTCTTATTAAAAACCTTAAGGGAAAATTAATCAAGAATTTTCTAGGTCAAAAAAGTCTAAATTCTAATTTGTAACCGCGCACAAAAAAAGTTCCATACTTTCGTATGGAACTTTAATAATCTTTTATAATATCTCCCAGAACGCCGTCCGCCTACGGTTTCGACTCCTAGCAAAGCCAGGTGGGTCACCGCAACTATACATCTGCCATCCACTCTGAGGAGGCTCGACATCAGCATAGCGATATAGGAATCCCGTCGAATAAATGTAGGATCAAAATAAGTAGGTTTGCGAACGCCCCAGGAATTGATATTCCCGTATTCATTTCTCTAAAGAGATTGCTCTCTTAACTTATGTTTATTATGGCACTATTACTGAAAAAAGTCAATATCTTAATAGTACAAAAGGACTAGTAATAGTTAAAAAGTATTAGTTTTTATTTCTTTTTTATAGTCTTTGGATAGTCGATGTTTTCAATATTTTCTGCTGAAAGGCTAATTGCTTCATTTATCTCATCTTCTGAGACTTTCATCTCTGCTGCAACTTCCTTTACAGTAGGCTTACGACCTAAGTCTTCCATCATGCCCTTTGCGAAATCATTTACCTTATTAACCTTATTTAAAATCTTACCAGTTACAAGGTTTGCGTTGCCTTCTTCATCAAGAAGCATATCAAGAGCATCTTCAATCTCTGACTTAACGGCCTTGTTGATTTCTCCTAAAACATAAAGTAAATCTTCTGTTGAGCCTTCCTTAATCTTATCTTTCCACTCGTAGTTATTAAGCCACTTCTTCTCACCAATATAAGACATCATAGCTAAGTTAGCTTCCTGTACAAGGTCTGAGGCTAAAACCCCCTTGTTTCTATAAGGTGTGATCCACTCAATAACCTTCTCTAAATATGATTCACTAAGGATTGCAAGGGATTCCTTGTCGTTATCTTCAACGATATTCATAAGTAAGAAGGCCTTTGAAGTATCTGATAAAGGCTGTATTCTTGCAAGGTCATCTAAGTATAACTTAAGGTACTTCTCATCTTCTTCATAGTTAAGATTATTGGCGATTTCCTTTGCCACGTTGGCATCTTTTTCGTCTACGTCTTCCTTTGATGAAAATAGATCAATGCCCTCTATTGTTACATTTTCATCATCATCCTTAGAATCTTCTGGCTTTGTCTCATCCTTAAACATCTCTTTAAACTGGTTGTCTTCTTCTCCTGAAACTGTGATGTTGTGGGCAAGTAAATATCCAGTAATCATTCCCATCTTTGTCTCATCAAGGGACAAATCCTTAAAATAACTGTTGATATCATCTTGATTTATTATATTGCCATTGACTTTGGCGTATTCTTTTAAGCTGTTAAGGGCTTCCATAAAGGCTGCCTGATTGTTATCTGCCATATTACCTCCGATAATTCGTCTTCACATTGCAACTCTAAAAGAGTTGCAACAGTTTTGGAACCTCATGCATTAAATGCCTTCGGCGGCATGAGGCTACATTGCAACTCTTTCAGAGTTGCAACAGTTATTATAACAGTAAATTGCTATTCTGCAAAGTGCATTAGCCTTCTTAGTTGCCTTATTTATGATTATTTTATAAAAATTAATTTGCACATTCTCCCATTAAATTGCAAGTTCGTGTATTATATGAGTTAGGCGTGATTTTGGCGAGAAAAGAATGGGAACAATCATTGACAAAAAGCATATTTTTGCTTAATATTAAAATGTTTGTAAATTCTACTTTGTAGCCAAAAAATGCTACAAATAAATATGCCTATGAAGACTAGATATATGCTAGCTTTTAGGTGTATTACAATTTAATCGTTTGTAACAAAATTTTAGAAGGTGAGGAGAAAAATATGAGAATCGCTCTTATTAATGAAAACAGCCAGGCTGCTAAGAATAGCGTAATTTATGACGCTTTAAACAAGGTAGCTAGCGCTAAGGGACATACAGTAGATAACTACGGTATGTATTCAGCAGAGGATAACGCTCAGTTAACATACGTTCAGAACGGTATCTTAGCTGCAATCTTACTTAACTCAGGAGCTTGTGACTTTGTTGTTACAGGTTGCGGTACAGGTGAAGGTGCTATGCTTGCACTTAACTCATTCCCAGGTGTAATTTGTGGTCACGTTGTAGACCCTTCAGATGCATATATGTTCATGCAGATTAACGATGGTAACGCTATCGCTCTTCCATTTGCAAAGGGCTTTGGTTGGGGTGCTGAACTTAACCTTACATACATTTTCGAGAAGTTATTCGAAGGTGAACCAGGTGGCGGATACCCTAAGGAAAGAGTTGTTCCAGAGCAGAGAAATAAGAAGATCTTAGACGGCGTTAGAGCCGTTACACTTAACCAGGATTTAGTTGAAAGCTTAAAGAAGCTTGATAGCGACTTAGTTAAGGGCGCTGTTGCTGGTGAGAAGTTTGCTGATCTCTTCTTTGCTAACGCTAAGGATGAGAAGATCATCGAATACGTTAAGACTTTAAGAGCTTAACTAATAAATTTCATTATCGAAACCTCATGCATTTATGCATTTGGCTATATAATGCTTTTATCATAAGTATTATATTTATAAAACGTAAAGTAGCATCTTTTTCATAGGTCCCCCCTAATTAAAAAATTTACTACTTTACGTTTTTTTATTTTTTGTAAAAATGTGACATAAAATGACATTAAAAAATGGCATAAAAAATAACATAAAAAACGACATAAAAAACGATATAGAAAAAAGCCCACCAAAGATGGGCTTTAAGAAGGTATATTTGCAAGGTTTAAACCTATGCAAGCTAAGTTTATCTCAATTCTCTTGGGCCACCGCCTACGTCTAAGGCATAGAAGGAAGCCTCGATTCCTGTTTTCTTAGTATATTCTTTAGATACATTTTCAATAAAAGCATCTACATTCTCGTCCTTGACTAAAGATACGAGACAGCCGCCAAATCCAGCTCCTGTCATTCTTGTACCAATAACGCCCTCCTGCTTACTCTGAGCATCAAAGAGAGTGTCTAGCTCAAGGCCTGTAACCTCGTAATCATCACGAAGTGATAGGTGAGACTGAATCATTAATTGTCCGAATTTTTCAATTTCGTTATTATTAAGCGCCTCCACAGCCTGAATTGTTCTGATATTTTCAGTGACTGCGTGTCTAGCTCTACGATAGTTTACATCTTCTTTTATGAAGTCCTTGTTTCTCTCAAAAGTCTCAAAATCAAGGTCACCTAAAGTTTTAATGTCCTTGCACTCTTCACTTTCCTTAAGCATCTCTAGAGCTGCTTCGCACTCTGCTCTACGCTCGTTATATTTTGAAGAGCCAAGACCTCTTTTCTTATTTGAGCAAGTAATTACAAGCTTTACACCATCAAGCTTAATTGGCACATACTCGTATTCAAGGCTTGCTGTATCAAGATAAATTGCGTGATGCTTCTTACCCATAGCAATGGCAAACTGGTCCATAATGCCGCAGTTGACGCCGCAAAATTCATTTTCAGCCGTCTGACATAACTTGGCAGTTTTAATCTTGCCCATCTTAATGCCGTAGAGCTTAATCATGGAAAAGCAAGTTAAAACCTCGATGGAGGCTGATGAGGAAAGACCTGAAGAGCTTGGTAAATCTCCCCATACAAGCATTTCAAAGCCTGAGGAAAATGCAACTCCACTCTTTTTAATCTGGTCAATAACTCCCTTTGGATAATTTGTCCACCAGTCGCTTTTATTGTATTTTAAATTGTTAATTCGGCTTTCAATAATTCCGTCCTGATCATAATTTAGCGAGAAAAATCTAATCTTAGAATCCTCTCTTTTTCTAATGGCTGCATAAGTTCCAAGAGGAATTGCACATGGGAAAACGTGACCGCCGTTATAGTCTGTGTGCTCTCCAATTAAATTAACTCTTCCTGGAGCAAAGAAAACTCTTACGCCTTCACTATCGCCATAAACTTTAGCGAATTCTTCAAGCATTTTCTTCTTTGTCATAATCATCCTTCTCCTTTAACTCTTCAATAAAGAATATTCTTGAGGCATAATCCTGATAAAAACGTACATCCCCATCAAAACCTGTAGCTGCGTAATTATTGTGTAGCTTAATTGGAGCGTTATTAATAAAGCTTCCACTAAGTACAAAATCTTCCACTTCTCCATCCATTTTCTTGAATTTAGAAATTATCTTATGGATGTTAGAACCTGGTCTAATGTGAATTGGAGATACTGCATTTATCAAATCCCCGAAATGTTTTATGTCATACTTTGCTGGCATATTATAAATGTGATAAAGCTTATTATCATCAAGGCCCGTTAGTCTAAGGGAAGCATTTGGCTGATTAGCAACTGCCTTGTCTTGCATTGTAAAGGCTAGGGCTCGATCCCTTTCCTTTGAAACGCAAATCCACTCAAAGACATGATTATTAAAATCTGTCTCTTCGCCGTTTTTAATTCTTATATAATCTCCAGTAAATATCAAATTTCTAACTGATTTATAGACTTCTATTTCTGTCTTTAAAATCTCAAGCTCCTCATCCTTTAAATCAGATAAGTTAAGCTCTAAGCCTAGCATTGCAAAGCTTGCTACATTAAATCTAGTTTCTAGTAAGGTCTGTCTTAGAGTTTGATGATTTGGACTAGCAGAGATGTGTGCTGCAATTACTGACATAGGATAGCCATAGCTATAGCCTGTCTGAATATTAGCTCTACACCAAGGATCAGTATTATCTGATGCCCAAATCTGGGACATGTAAGATAGAATTCCTAGGTCAAATCTATTGCCCCCTGATGCGCAACCTTCAAATAATACATCTGGGAATTCCTCTACAATTCTTCCTAAAATGTCATATAAACCAAGCACATATCTATGAGCAAATTCCCCTTGATTAGATAGGTTAAAGCCATAATAATCTGTGAAAATGCGGTTCATATCCCACTTTACATACTTAATATTTGCAGAAGATAATAAATCAAAAATTCTAGCAACTAGATAATCTCTTACCTCTTCTATTGTTAGGTTTATGATTCTTTGATTTCTACCCTCAGAGTGCTCAATTCCTGGAATATCTACTGCCCAGTTTGGATGACTTCTGTAAAGATTTGAGTCTACATTTATCATCTCAGGTTCAAGCCAGATACCAAAGTCTAGACCTAAGTCATTGATTTTCCTACAAAGACCTGAAACTCCGTTTGGTAACTTAGTTAGATTTACATCCCAGTCACCAAGTGAGGACTTATCATCGTTTCGATTGCCAAACCAACCATCATCCATAACAAAAAGTTCCACACCGATTTTTTTAGCTTCCTTAGCCATATTAACTAACTTAGTTTCATTAAAGTTAAAATAGCAAGCCTCCCAGCTGTTTAATAAAACCGGACGAACCTTCTTAGCCCAAGTTCTTCTAAGAACGTGTTCTCTAATAAATTCATGGAAGTTATGAGATAGACTATTAAGTCCATTTTTTGCAAATGTCATAACTGCCTCAGGGCTCTCAAATACTTGCTCCGGTTCGATTCTGAAATTGAAATTATTTGGATTTATACCCATTACAAATCTTGCCATACCATAAGCATTTTTCTCAGCGCAAGAATAATGGTTTCCACTATAAATTAGGTTAAAGCCATAGCTCTCTCCTGCAAATTCTGTTGTGTCTCTTTTTTTCAAAATCACAAGAGGATTATTTCTGTTACTAGAGGTTCCTGTAAAGGAAGAATTAACAAGCTTATTCTGACTTAGCTTAGTAAAATTCCTATTCATTTCTCTAATCCAAGCCCCAGTAAAATTAAGCATTTCAAGGTCTTCACCCTCAAGGTCAAGATTTAGAGAAAGGGCTCTATTAACCTCAATAAAAGACTCCTCTTTATTTATAATTTTAATTCTTCTTGTTATACAATCTGTCTCGTAAAACAAGTTATAAATCATCTCAATATAGATATTTCTTTGCTTATCCTTTAAAGTAACAATAAGCTGACTATCACTTGAATGTGCCTCTGGCATCTCTTTTAAGTGTCTATAGCCATTAGTTGCATAGCCTTCAATTAACTCATGACTATCATAGATAAAGTCATTAGAATTTGAACCATCAATATTAGTTAAAATGACCTGACTTTCTCTAATATCACCCTTACCCATTGTAGATAATTCAAGGGCTGTATCTTCAAGAGCTAAATAACTATATTCATTTGAATAGCTAATAGTATTGCCTGCTAGATACTTACTAAAGCCTAGTCTTGCCTTAATAGCATTCTCATCAAATTCTAGCCTAGCACCATAATAAAGATGAAGTAAATGTCCGCTTTCATTTACTGCAAAGGCGTAACTTGTATTGCGACTTTCAATAACAAAAGCTCTATTTACTCTTTGATCTTTAACATCAAATATCTTTATCATCGCAATCCCTCCATTTTCGTTTTAATTAGAAAATGCATCCTAAAGCCGCGGCTTCGGACACATTTTCTAGTAAGATTAGTCCCTCTAAATTAGAATCTAGAAAAACTAAGCATTTAATTTCTTAACCTGCTCATTGATTTCTTCAATCTTTTTATCTGTTAAAATGTACTTCTTCTTAAACCAGAGAAGAGCGATAAATAAACCAATTATAGGAATGATTGTCATTGTTGTTCTAAGGCCAAGTCTTGAGGCAGCTGATACATTTTCACTAAAATCAATAACTGCTTCGGCATCAGTAACTTCTGTTCCGCTCTGTAGGTTATTAAGTGAAAGGCAAATAGATGCAACGAAAGCTGCAATACCTGATGCTAACTTAACTACAAAAGTCTGCATTGAGAAAATAACTGACTCATCTCTTCTACCTGTCTTTAACTGGCCGTAATCAACTGTGTTAGCTAGGAATACTGTTGTAAGTACCTGTAGGATTCCGTTGGCTGCAAAGATGAAGAAACCAGGAATGAAAAGGATAAATACATTTGTCATGCTTGTAAAGGCAATGCAAAGAAGTGATGCATAACCAATAATTGCAAATCCTAAGCAAATATAGAAAATCTTAATGTTACTAAAGAATTTTCTAAGTAATGTGTAAAGGAACATCATTGATAAAATCTGCACAGCTCCGCCAAACATGTTAAAGAGTGTGTAGCTGTAATGCCACTTTGTTCCGCCAAAATCATACTTAAAGAAATAGATAACAAGGTTTGATGTAATATAAACCGCACAGTTAATGAGTACGATTGCAACTACAACTGTCATAGCCTGGTCATTGTTTATAAGTGCCTTAAACATTGTGCCAACAGATGGTGTTTCCATGTCTACACTTGATTTTTCCTTGATTGTAAATACTGTAATTCCAATAAATACTACAAAAAGGATTGCAATAATTAATGCAAGGTACTTAAAACCGACTCTTTCGTTGTTGCCACCAAGGGCATGAACAAGCATCATTGTAAAGATTGTAATGATTGCTGAACCAACGCCTGCGCATGATCTTGCAAGAGTTGTAAGGCCTTCTCTTTCCTTACCACCATTAGTGAAGGCTGGAATCATTGACCAATATGGAATATCCATCATTGTATAAGTTACACCCCAAATTATGTAAAATACTGCGGCATAAGCTGTAAGTCCTGCTCCATCAAGGCTTGGTGGACAAGCAAACATAAAATACAAAATGATTGCGTTAGTAACTGTACCAATTAAAAGCCATAATCTAAAACGACCAAATTTTGACTTTGTCTTTGCAACGATAACTCCCATAATAGGGTCATTAAAGGCATCAAAGATTCTTGCTGCCAATAAAATAACGCCCATTGCAACTGCGCTAACCCCTAATACATCCTGATAGTAATATAAAATATAACTAGCAGATAACATGTAAACCATGTCCTTACCTACGGCTCCTAGACCGTAAGCTAACTTTTCTTTTAAACTAAGCATAAATTTTACCTCCCAGATAAACTATATTTCTCTATCTCTTTACTGCTTATCTCTTAATTCAAAAGCCTTTTTTACTACTTTAATTGCCCCGTCGTATATCTCGGCCTTTTTGTTGGCCTTAATGTTCTCACACATTTCAACTATTGTCTCTCTGTTGTTGATGAACATCTTTATCATCTGTAATGTATGTGGAATGTCCTCACACTCGTAAGTACCATCCCCAATTTCAGCAGAATGAATTGCGCCCCACTTCTCATGACCGCCAACTCTTTTAATAAAGAGCTTTGGTACTGGGTAAAATGATAACTCGCTAGGCTTTGTAACTAAAATATCGCAAGATCTCATTAGGATATTAGTACAATAAACGGCCTCGAAAATATTTTCATGATAAAAACCATGAATTCCAGTTATCTCTTCATTCTCGTCTAATGCCTTATTAGCAAATGTTGTTGTATCTTCCCAGTTATTAAAATGTTCTGTTGCATATTCCTTCATCTCAGGAATCTCTGCAATTAACTCATCCCAAACGTTCTTATAATCGCCAACATTTACATAAAGACAAGCTTTACCTGCCTTAATTGCCTTAAGTAAATACTTAATTATGCTAGCAAAAATCTCTCTTTGAGCCCCTGCTCCACCAATTGTTAGTAAGAATCTAACGGGTTTCTTATTTCTTGCTCGATTAATTCTTTGCTCACAATCCTTCTCAATATTATCTACAAGCTCGTAGTCGATATAGTGGCCTGTATAGCATATATCCTTGCTTGTCATAGTATTCAGTATCTTCTTGCCATTCATGCCATTAAGGTTTCTATAACCTAGTAGGCTTGAATGTGTCTGAACTGTATGTAGGCTTCCTTCAGCTAGGTGAAGGGCCATTGGCCAGTTATCTGGAATGGCATTAACTACATACTTCATACCAGCATGAACTGCTGCCTGTGCTGGCCAAACATGAGTACCTACAAGTGGAATGTCCTTTGGTACATTTTTAAAGACGCTAGTCATAAGCTCAGCATTCTTTTGATCTGAACTGTTATAGCTTATCTTTTTAAAGCCTTCATAGTTCATTGGCTCCCACACCACTCTGTTAAAGAGCTTTGACTTCTGTGAGATTCTTGAACCTAGTGAATATAGCTCATTTTGTGCATTAATAACCTTACCGCCTGTAGTTTGTGTATAGGAATTTAAGTCCATCCAGTATGGTGTGTAGCCCAGTGCGTTAGCTGCTGAAGCTATTGCCATGGAAATTCTATAATGTCCAAAGCCCATACGAATATTGCCCACTATAATTCCTTTTTCCTTATCAAAACCAGAATCTAATCCTGCATTAATTGGATTAAGCCCGTTAGTGCTAGGAGTATTATCTTCTCGTCTAATAATAATGTTCTTTACTCCAAGGCTATCGCCGATATACTTGTTATCCTCAATAGCTAGCTTATAATCTACGTTAGAATCATCACCAAATTTCTTAACATACTTCCTCTTTGAGCCATTAGCAGACTTTATAGTCTTCTTGCTCATCTTATTGCCAAATATAATTTCTGATTTACCCATATTTAATCCCTCTTACTTTATTTCGATTCCTACCATTACTATGCTAATCATCTCTTCAAGTGATTCCTGATAGCTAAGGTCTGTATTGCCTTCATTTCTAATTTTTAAAACTCCTTCAAAACCAGCTTCAACCATGATCTTAAATAATTCCTTATTAACTGGTCTAAGCTTACCTTGCTTAACACCTTCATCAATTAGCTTAAAAGTAGGTTCCCAATCATTGTCAATTCTTAATTTGAACTGTTCATAAATCTTTGGATAGGCTGCAACTGCTTCTGAAACCTTCATCCAATCTAAATTAGTAAATCTGTCTGGAATACAAATAACTGTTCTCTTGAGCTTTTCAACAATATCAAGGTCAGGATCGTTAATGATTCTTGCCTCTTCCTTCTTTACTAAGTCAAAACAATAGTTAATTGCATCAATAACTAATTCACTCTTATCATCCACAATCTTGTAAATAGTCTTCTTACTCATATGAAGTCTCTTAGCGAGCTCGTCCATAGTAAACTTCATACCCTTATTGTTGAATTCCTCAATAGTGGCATCGATAATAGCAATCTTTGTTTTCTTCATTTCGTTAATGTCCATTTTTTTCTCTTCCTTTCCTTTATCAATTTTGCGTTTCTATCCCAGTGCCCTTATTTTATTTATATTCTATTGGGAAACCTCACTTAGTTTTCTAGTTTCCCTGTAAATAAAGAATATCATACATGTTTTATTAATGCAACACATCCTATTATATTTTATCGAAAAATCGTAATAATCATTGTTAAATTTTATGCAAACTGCACAAAAAATCGAGGGCATTTTACTGCCCTCGATTAAAAATCTTCTATATTTGTATAAGTTAATGAGAAACTTTAATCATTTCTTAGATACTGAATCATACCAGGACCTAGTTTGTCTGTTGGTCTTGCTATAAAGCCGTGTCTTTCGTAAAATTTTTCTCTTCCTTTAGCGCACATTAGACATAGCATCATTTGGCTACCCTCAAGCTTAATTGAATCCACATACTCAATCATGGTATTAAGAAGGTAACTGCCTAAATGCTGGCCTTGATACTCTGGCACAATAATTAAGTCCTGAATATAGCTAATTACTGCCATATCAGAAACTATTCTTCCCATGCCTATTGCCCTATCATCGTCAAATACTGTAAATACCTTTTGACAATTATTAATAGCAAGTTTAGCTTGCTCTCTAGTTAATTGTAGCCAACCTACCTGCTCTCTTAAAGCAAGGTATGTGTCTACATCCCTAAAATCTTCAACTATTCTTATCATTTACATTTACTCCATATCAAAAAATCCTACCGCTAAAGTATACTTCTTTTAAGCACTAATGTCTAGACAAATATAGACTATGAGCGTATTCTAGACATAAAGGTTAAACCTAAAAATTAAAAAAAGAGGAAAAAATATGATTACAGTTGATATTAACAACAATGGTGATTTTACTTCCATTCAGGAAGCCATTAACTCCCTTAAGGACACTTCAAAGGGTGTTACAATTTTTATTAAAAATGGAGTCTACAAGGAAAGAGTAGAAATTTTAAAGGACAATGTTAGCTTAATTGGTGAGTCAAGAGACGGCGTTATCATTACTGAGAGCTACTATGCTAACGAGATTTTAGAGGATGGTGTTAAGCGAGGCACTTTTAGATCTTACACTTTCATGGTAAATGCTAACAATTTCCACGCTACTAATATTACTTTTAAAAACGAGGCTGGCTTTGGAAAAATGGTTGGCCAGGCCGTAGCAGTTTACGCTGAAGGGGATAAGATTACATTTAAGAACTGTGCCATGTATGGTCATCAGGATACTTTATTTACAGGTCCACTTCCAAAGGCAGAAAAGCAAGTTGGCGGCTTTACAGGCCCTACAATGGACGCCGAAAGAAGAATTGTTCATCAGTTATATGAGGATTGCTATATTGAAGGTGAAGTTGACTTTATCTTTGGTAGCGCAGTTTGCTATTTTAACCGCTGTACTCTCTACGCTCTTGATAGAAACGAGAAGATTAATAGCTACTACACAGCCCCTTCAACTTACGAAGAATCTAAGTACGGCTATGTCTTTAACAAATGTATCTTAACAGGCAACTGTCCTAAGCATACTGTTTCTTTATCAAGACCTTGGAGAATTTATGCTAAGGCTGTATTTATTGATTGTGAATATTCAGATCAGGTTATTGAGGAAGGTTTCTGTGACTGGAATAAGCCAGAATCTCATGAAACTGTAAATTACTTTGAATATAATGGACATGGCCCTGGATTTACACCATCAAAAAGAGCTGCCTTTTCAAAGCAGCTCAATAATCTTGAAGTTCAAGCCTACACTAAAGAAAAAGTTCTTGGTCCAGACTTTAATTAAATTTTATATAGGTTTTATTTAAGTGTTATGGAACCTAAGCTTTCTCCATCCTTTGTTGCTGTAAGGGTTGAGGAAGCTACGCTTCCTTCTAATTCACTTGGAATCTGGAATAATACAACTGCTGTATAGCTCTCTCCTGCATTGATTGTCACATTTGACAAGGTTAGGAGAGAGTTTTTTAATAGTGTGGCATAGTTTGTATAGCTTGTGCCTGACACCTTTAATTTCATTAATACGCCAGCATTTGTTGTATTAGCAGTAATTGCAGCTGAAGAATTATTTACAATAGTAAATTCCACACCTACAACTACTCTATCTGACTCAGCAGGAACATAGATGGAATCCGGATTTAAAGGATAACTAGATCCTACTGAATATTTACTATAAGTTATGCTACATGAAGTTATACCAAGAGCAGTTGGCAAAGTATCTGAAAGACTTGCTGCTGCCGTAGTTGTAGTAGTTGTGCTTGATGAACCTGAACTAGAGCCTGAACTTAGAGTTGTTGACTCTGTTTCAGTCGTAGTTTTAGAACTAGAGGTCTCAGTCTCTGATTCTGTTGACTTATGATAGCCGTAAAGGGCATCGTATAACTTAGTGTATTTCCACTCATTTTCATAGGAATATCTAAGCATAACTCCAGCCGCATACTGGCTTATAATATCTTCTTGTTCTTCTGTTATTGTTACATCTCCACTACAGCCTTGAATCTGTAAAAAGGCTAATACAGTTATTAGACTTACTAGAATCTTTTTCTTCATGTGGCCCCTCCTTAAGGACTGCTACTTTACGTCACAATCCAAATCAAACCAGAACTCTACTCCATTAGAAACATTCCTAGCTCCATATCCTTTGCCCATAGATGTCATAATAGCCTTTACAATTGAAAGGCCAATTCCGTTACCGCCATACTCTCTAGTTCTTGCCTTATCTACCTTATAGAACTTTTCCCAAATTCTATCAATATCTTCGGCAGGTATTGGATTTCCTGTGTTAAATACGGATACTCTCACATTTTTATCATCAGGTCTTTCTAGTTTGACCCTAATTTCTTTTTCGTTAGCGCAGTGATTAATCGCATTAGTAATATAGTTTGTCACTACCTCTTCGATTTTGTACTCATCACCCCATACGTCTATATTTATATCGGATGATTCGTAAATAATCTTTATGTCATTTTGCTTTGCTCTTAAAGAATTTGCATTAACTACTGACTGTAAAAGATCATTTATATTAAATCTTTCCATTACTAACTCATCATCGCCAAATTCTAGCTGATTGAGGGTTAATAATCTCTTAACCATAACGCTCATTTTATTGGCCTCATCAGTAATTACATCAAGATAAAAATCTCTACTTTCCTTATCGTCTGCAATTCCATCCTTTAAGCCTTCTGCATAACCTTGAATTAAAGCAATTGGTGTTTTTAACTCATGAGATACATTTGATAGGAAATCTGTTCGCATTTTTTCAATCTGCTCCTTCTTATCAATATCTCTTTTAAGTTCTAGGTTAGCTGACTTAAGCCTTGAGATGTTATCCTCTAATTTAGCTGACATGTTATTCATACTATGTCCTAAAAGTCCAACCTCACCCTTATCTTTTCCTGTATATCGCACATTAAAGTCAAGTTCTGACATACGCTCAGAAATATGTGCTAACTGCTTAATTGGCTTTGAAATATAAGCTGAGAAAATAAACACAGCGATTACACCTATAGCTAAAACACTTAGTCCTACGTAGCGAATTAATGTATTGGAAATTTCAATATTATCTTTAATACTCTGGATTGGCAATCTAACAATTATAGAATCTCCGTTATCAAGAGTTCCCCATAATTCAAGATAGTAATCAGCCATGACAGAATCGTAAATCTTCTGTATTGTATAGTTACTGTTTTCCTGCAAAACCTCGCTTGTCTCGCTATCAAACTTATCATAGTTTAGCTTATAGCCTCCATCACCTGAAGATTGATCTTCCTTTTCAGGCGGCTCATTTTTACTTCCTGCATCAGAATTATTCTTATCTCCCTGGTCTGAGCTTCCTGCATCTCCTGCTTCAGAATTCGAACCAGATTTATTCTCTGTATTGTCTTCTGACTGGCTCTCAGCCTCCGTTGCATTCTCACTAGAAGAATCTGTTACATTTTCCAAACCACCAGTAAGAATACTTAGCATAAGTCTTTGAAGGAGTCTGTCATCTCCTGAAGAATTACTTACATAAACTGTAGACCAGCTGCTATCAACCACAAGAGCTGTCATGGCGTTTCCCGAAACATATCCATCAAGCTCTGCCATCATAGTTGACTTAGATATATCTCCATCATCGTATTGAAGCATAATCTCGTTTATCTTGTCATAAGTCTCACTCATGGTCTCCTGCTTGCCACTTATATAGAATTTTTCTGCAAATGCAACATTTATTACAAGCAACAAAACAATCAAGCTTGCAACAATCGCAACTAATAACAGGGTTATTTTAAATCTAATTGAATGTATACCCATTTCTTCTCCTGCCTCTATTTAATATACCGTACTCCGACTGAGTTAAAAATCGAATTTGTAGCCCATGCCCCAAATTGTCTTAATATAATCTCCTTTTTCACCCATCTTCTTACGGAGCTTCTTAACATGGGTATCAATTGTTCTTGCATCACCAAAATAGTCGTAATTCCAAACATTATTAAGGATTTTCTCTCTTGATAATGCAATTCCTTTATTCTCAACAAAGTAAGTCAAAAGCTCAAACTCCTTAAAGCTTAAGTCAATTTCCTCACCATCTATCTTTACAATATGTGCTGCCTTATCAATGACAATGCCGCCAATCTCAACGCTTTCGCTATTATCCACGCCATAAGTTCTTCTAATTATGGCATCTACTCTAGCTGTAAGGATTTTTGGTGAAAATGGCTTGCTGATATATTCGTCAGCGCCTACCTCAAAGCCTTGTAACTCATCCTTTTCTTCGCCCTTTGCTGTAAGCATAATAATTGGCACCTTAGAATCTTTTCTAATTGTTTTGCAAACTTCCCAACCATCCATCTTTGGCATCATAACATCAAGAATAATAAGGGAAATGTCTTTATTCTCATAAAAAACATCAATGGCCTCTTCTCCATCTGCTGCCTCTAAGACTTCGTAGCCTGCCTTAGTTAAGAAATCACTAACTAACTTTCTCATTCTGCTCTCATCATCTACCATTAAGATTCTAACTTTATCCATTAATAAGTCCTCCTAAGTTTATCAATTGTAATCCTCTTCTTAATTTATTATTCTCTACTCTGGTTTTGTAGTTTCGGGCTTGCTTTCATTTTCATTACTAGTATCTAAATCTCTGTTAGCACTTTCGCTCTCGCCCTTAGCCTCGTCTTCATCAGAATAAACGCCCGCCTTAATGGATGCACTTTCTAACTCGTATTGAAGCTTATTTAGGTCAGATTCCTTCTGCTTTAAATAAGCTTCCTTTGATTCTAATTCCTGCGCCCAGCTTGCATATTTATCCTGAATACTAATTTCGTAATTTACGATATTAGTATTGGTTCCAGTATTCACAATAACAAACATAGCTATTATAACTGCAGCAAAAAAACCTATAACAATTAGGCTTTTTATATATTTATTGCGGTACTTTGCAACTAAAATGGTAAGCTCATGAATTTCTGACTTGTGCATTACCTTCTCTCTTCGCCTGTCTATCTCAGCCTGAGTATCACTCTTAATAGGAATTGGCCTAATTCTATCATTTGGAATACTTGGACTTTGATACAGGAACTGCTGCAAATTCTTTAGGTAGCTTATACCTAAAGAGGTTGTAAATAGCTGTCTGTCAATTATTTTATTGTAAAGAATAAACACCTGCTTTGGATCTTTTGAGTCCGTCTTTGATGACAAATACTTTATAGCTGCCATCTCGTCTTTAGCTGCCTCAGCCTCTTGACTTGTCTTAAAATTATAACCGCCAACTACAAAGGCTTTCTCCTTCTTTTCCTTGGCTTTATTATAATTGTCACTGGCCTTTTTTCTGGCTTTTCTTAACTCTTCATCCTCAGCGCTAATCTCTTTTTCTTCAGCCATATTTTGCCCCTCATATAATAAAATTTATATATTTTCACGTTAATAACTAATTTTATTTTATCATTACGGACATAAAATGGCAAATAGTTCAATAAGATTATCAATTGTATTCTAGTATAAACTTGTGTATTTCATGTGTATTCACGGAATTTTCTTACATTTGTAAAGCGGACATTCGGAATCCGCTTCGCTACTTACCTATGAACGCAGTGGCACTTTGTGTCACCTGTCAGAAGGGGCTTTAACCCCTTCTGACACTAGTAAGCTTTATACCCCCGCTTAAAGCTTACGCTTTTGAAGCGGGGGATTGCTTACACTGCGTTCAAAAGCTTATACAGCTGTTAAATAGCTTGTTACACAATAGTAGATTTCTCCATTATAAATCACCTGAGCCCAGCCATAAGTTGATGTTGCAACTACTACTAGATTGGTACCGTTTTTTATGCTTGTTGCTACATTGTCTTCATCCTGCTCAGGATAAGTTCTTAAATTTATCTCCTCCTTAGCTGTAGCTGTATAGCTTGTACAAAGGCTAAAGCTAAGCAAAGTTCCGTCTGCCCTTGTATAAGACACTGGCAAGTTATAGGTTACAGAGTCAACAGTTACAGCAGTTGTTGTTGATGAAAATGTACCGCCTGTGCTAGTTTCACTAGTTGTATCTGAGCTTGTACTTGTAGTTTCTGTTGTGCTTGACGAGCTTGAACTACTAGTAGAGCTTGAAGAACTAGAGCTGCTTGAACTTGTTGATGAACTAGACGAACTTGAACTGCTTGAACTTGTTGATGAGCTAGATGAACTTGTTGTTTCTGTGTCTGAAGATACAGTAGAACCTGACTTTGTTAGGTAATAACAAACATCTAAATCCACACTACCTGAAATTCCACTTACAGAACCCGAACTTGTAAACTGCCAGAAGCTATAAGCTCCAGAATATGATGGATTAGTAATGTCTGGATAAACTCCAGCATCTAAATACTGAGCTACCCAAACCTTATAGCTTGCTGAAATTGTAGAGGCATTTAGGTAGTTCTTTAAACTATAGGCATTACTATAAAAAATTGCTGTGTAACCAGAACTTGAAATCTTATTTAAAAAGGCCATAGCATTAGCTGTTCTTTGGCTTGTAGAAAGGCCGTAAATTCGACTAGAATCGTTTGTAAATCCTTCATAGTCAAATGCTATGCCTAAGTTAATTGAGACGCCGTATTCGCTTAATTTAGCAAGTACCCAGTTTGCCTCTTCAACAGCTTCGTCTTCAGTAGTTGCTGTAGAATAAAAATACACACCTACCTTAAGGCCATTTGCAAGAGCCTGCTTAATATTATATTCAGCATATGGATCCTCACAAACTACACCAGTAGCTGTTGTTCTATATCCAATTCTTATAATGGCAAAATCAATTCCTGCACTAGCAACACTAGACCAGTCAATAGAGCCCTGCCACTTTGAAACATCTACACCTACTGCATAGGCTGAAGCTGCATAGGCACTTGAAGTTGCTGTTGTTGCAGTTGCAGTTCCTGTTTCAGACACCGACTGACTCTCTGGATCTTCGCTAGTATCATTAGCGATTTCTTCAAGTTCCTCGCTTGTATACTTTGCATTATTAGTTACAATCTTAGCGCTATCCACAACTTCAGTTGACTCCTCAGTTGACTCACTTGTAGACTCATCACTTGTCTCCTCGCTTGATTCAACAGTTTCATCAGTGGAAGCTAAATCCTCAGTAGTTTCTGCCTGCACTTCCTTTGTAGTATTAGTGATATTATTTATTGCTACTACAGTTCCCGTAGTTACTGCGCCTACGGCTACTACAGAAGAAACTGCGCCAATGACAACATTTTTCATACCAAATCTTAGAATAAGCTTGGCTATCTGTCCTTTTAAAAAATCCATATTATCTCCTTTTTAGGCAAAAAAATAAGTGCTAACTTACTAGCACTTATCCTTCATCCAAACAAAATGGAACTGAGGGGAGTCGAACCCCTGTCCGAAAACCCATTCACTGTTCTTCTACTATCATAGTTAACTATAGTTTCATTTCCTTACTAACCGGCAAGTTAACGCGCCAACTAGCTTAGTAGCTTCATAATACGCCCATTAGCCTCAAAGCTTTGGCTAAGTCGTTTCCTACTGATACGAAGCCTGGGTCCTTGTGCGTAGGTTCACTAGGTCAGACTGCTGCCATTAGGCAGCGATTGCTAAATTTTCTTCAGCGTTTATATTTAATTTGGAATTTAACGCATCACCCTGCGGATAGCTTCACCAGCTTCAAAATCCCCGTCGAAACCTTTACAGCCCCGGAATTTATACTAGTAAATTATTAAAAACCTCTCCCGTCTCTAATAATGGTCTATTGACCATAACTAGCATAAAAATATTAGCATTCAAAACTGCCTCTGTCAAGGAATTCACAGTAGTTTCACACTTATTGAAAGCTTAAAACTACTGTCCTAGAATCTTAATCTCCCAAAATCTAGGCTCCTAGAATCTTAAGTTTCTATTCTTTAATTCCTTTTGAGCCTGTCTTTCCTGATCTCTCTTTGCAATAGACTCACGCTTATCGTAATTCTTCTTACCTCTTGCAAGACCAATCTCAATCTTTACCTTGCCCTGCTTAAAGTAAACCTGCAAAGGCACTAAAGTATAGCCCTTTGTAGCAATCTGACCTGAAAGCTTGCTTATCTCATTCTTGTGTAGCAAGAGCTTCTTTGGTCTTAAAGGATCTTTATTGAAAATGTTACCCTTCTCGTAAGGTGTAATATTCATATTAATGGCAAAAACCTCGCCATTTTGAATCTGGATATAGGACTCCTTAATGGAACACTTGCCCTGTCTTAAAGACTTAACCTCTGTTCCATGTAGTACTAAACCAGCCTCAATCTTTTCCTCTATAAAGTAGTCATAGTAAGCTTTTTTATTATTAGCCACAAGTCTATTACTGCTTTCACTAGACTTTCCCATATATAACTCCTATCTTTTTATTTCATCCTCGTAGCAATCCTCAAGGAATTTAAAATCGATATTCTTTAATAATTTATCTGTAGCAATTACAACTACTGAAACCTTCTGTCCTAATTTATAAGTCTTATTAGTAGTCTGTTCTACCATTTCATAATGATTCTCATCATAAATGTAATAGCCATTCATGTTATTAAGAGAGACCATGCCTTCAATAGTGTTAGGTAATTCAACGTAAATACCCCAAGATGTAACTCCTGAAATAACACCTTCAAAGACTTCTCCAATGTGGTCTTGCATGTATTCACACATCTTAATCTTATCTGTGTCACGCTCAGCCTCATCAGCTCTTCTTTCTGTATTAGAAGTCTGAATAGCCACCTCGCCTAAGATTCTATCGTAATGGTCAATTCTCTTCTTGTTTAAGCCACCTCTTAGATTCTCCTTAATGATTCTATGAATCTGTAAATCAGGATATCTTCTAATTGGTGATGTAAAATGACAATAATACTTAGCTGCCAAACCAAAGTGTCCAATACACTCAGTTGTATATCTAGCCTTCTTCATAGAACGAAGTGTAAGTCGAGAAATAAGAGTTTCCTCTTCACTACCTTCAATCTTGGCTAGTAGCTTCTGAATCTCCTTTGGATGAACCTCTTCTGAAACTCTAAGAGAGTGACCAAAGTTATTAATGAAAGTTGATAACTTCATAATACGCTCTGGATCTGGATTCTCATGAGTTCTATAAAGGAATGGTAATTCCTGCCAGAAGAAATCCTCAGCCACAGTTTCATTAGCAATAAGCATGAAATCTTCAATAATCTTATTAGCTGTAGTTCTCTCGTAAGGACTAACCTTAATTGGATGTCCCTTCTCATCAAGTTCAATCTTAGATTCAGGGAAATCAAAATCAATAGAACCTCTACTAAATCTCTTCTTACGAAGAAGTCCTGCACATTCCTCCATAAGGAAGAACATATCTACTAAATCGGCATACTTCTTTGTTTCCTCTTCATCCTTATCTAAAATGATCTTCTTAACGGAAGTATAACTCATTCTTCTATCAACATTAATAAGTGTTTCGCAAATGCGATGTCCCACTACATTACCCTTAGAATCAATGTCCATAAGACAAGAAAGAGCTAATCTATCCTCGCCCTGATTAAGGGAACAAATACCATTAGATAACTTATGTGGAATCATTGGAATAACTCTATCTACAAGATAAACGGAAGTACCTCTTTTAAGGGCTTCCTTATCAAGTGACGAGCCTTCTGTTACATAGTGACTTACATCTGCAATATGAACGCCAAGCTTATAAATATCGCCTTCCTTAGATAAAGTAATAGCATCATCTAAGTCCTTAGCGTCCTCACCATCTATAGTTACAGTAGTTAGATTTCTTAAATCTACTCTACCAGCCTTGTCTTTCTCATCTACAAAATCAGGAATATTCTTTAATTCCTTCTTAACCTCCTCAGGGAATTCCATTGGAAGGTCGTATCCACGAATAACTGACATAATATCTGTTCCTGGATCATTAATATGACCAATAACTTCAACTATGCGTCCCTCAGGACTTTTACCTGGCTTACCGTAATTAAGAATCTTAGCAACAACCTTGCTACCTTCTACGGCGCCATTACTATATTCCTTTGATATAAAAAGGTCTACTGAAATCTTATTATTATCAGGTACTACAAAGCCGAAATTCTTGCTCTTCTGATATGTACCTACAATCTGTGTGATTCCGTGCTCAACAATACCTACAATCTTACCTTCAGCATGTCTGTCGCCCTTCTTCTCACTTGTAATAACAAGCTTAACCTTGTCCATATGGAAGGCATTAAGTGTATCTGAAGACTTTATGAAAATGTCGTCTTCTCTGCCCTCTATAGTTACAAAGCCGAAACCTCTATTGGTCATTGTAAATGTACCTATCAACGCTACATTCTCCGCCTTAATATACTTGCCCTTCTTAGTAACTCCAATTCTGCCCTGGCTTACTAAGGAATCTAGTACCTCCTGTAAAAGATATCTCTCTTCCTTAGGAACATTAAGTAAAATAGCTATTTCTTTAGTTTTCATTGGAACATAGAATTCATTACGAACAATTAAGTCCTCAAGCATGTCTTCACGTTCTTTAAAAATTTCGTCTTTCATATATACCTCTAAATTCGATTAGTAGATAAAAAGCACTCTTAAGATTAACTTAAGAGTGCTAAATAATCTAAAAATTAATGTTTAATACTACTGCAATAAGAATAAATGCAATAACAAGGATTCTTGTGATTAAAACAAGCTTGCCTTCCATTGAACGAGCCTTATTCTTACCCCAATATGTATCGGCCACACCGCTGATTGTACCTGACAAACCGCTGTGCTTACTTTCCTGCATAAGTACTAAAATTGTAAGTGCAATTCCTACTAAAATAAAGATACCCATCAAGAAAATTCTAATTGTATCAGCCCATGACATACCAAACATCTATAACACCTCCTAGCTGATTAAGTCAGCAACGAGTTTATTCTATCATAATAAAAGTTGCTGCGCAATATAAATTCTAATAAAAACTTAATAATATTATAGTTAGTCTCTAATCAAAAGAGGTAATGCTTTGTCTAGGCATAATACATTTTTGACTCGAGGATATTCTTATGTTTTGCCTTAAGAAAATCTTAGCTTATAAATCTAGTACAATTACTTTCTTACAAGAAGAGAATGTCCTGTCATCTCAGCTGGCTGTTCCATACCCATAATCTCAATAAGAGTTGGGATAATATCTGAAAGCTTGCCATCTTCAGCTAACTTATAGTTCTCATCATAGTTAACTAAGATAAATGGTACTGGATTAGTTGTATGTGCTGTAAATACATCACCCTTCTCATCAATAAGCTTTTCAGCGTTACCGTGATCAGCACAGATAAATGCAACACCATCAACTTCCTTAATAGCATCAATAACCTGTCCAACGCAGTTATCTACTGTCTCAATAGCCTTAACTACAGCGTCCATAACACCTGTATGACCAACCATATCAGGGTTAGCAAAGTTAGCAATGATTACGTCATACTTATCTGACTTAATAGCACCAACTAACTTCTCGCAAACTTCTGGAGCACTCATTTCTGGCTGTAAATCATATGTAGCAACCTTAGGTGACTTAACAAGGATTCTGTCTTCACCTTCGTTTGGCTCTTCAATACCACCGTTAAAGAAGAATGTTACGTGAGCATACTTCTCTGTCTCAGCGATTCTTGCCTGTGTCTTACCATTCTTAGCAAGGAATTCACCAAATGTGTTAGTATATGATTCCTTCTTAAATGCAACTTCCTTGTTAGGAATTGTTACATCATAATCTGTGAAGCAAACGTACTTAACGTTCTTTCTTGCTCCTCTTTCAAATCCTGTGAAATCATCATCACAGAAGCATCTTGTAATTTCTCTAGCTCTATCTGGTCTGAAGTTGAAGCAGATTACTGAATCGCCATCCTTAATTGTTGCAACTGGCTTTCCATCTTCGCCAACAATAACTGTAGGCTCAACGAATTCGTCAGTCTTGCCATCTGCATAAGACTTAGCAATAGCTTCGTTAACGTCTGTAGCCTTAATACCTTCACCGTTAACTAATGCCTTATAAGAGCTTTCAACTCTATCCCATCTGTTATCTCTATCCATTACATAGTAACGACCGTTTAATGTAGCGAACTTACCAACGCCAAGTTCTTCCATCTTATCGCAAACAGCCTTGATGTAACCCTTACCACCATCTGTAGGTGTATCACGTCCATCCATGAAACCATGTACATAAACATTTGTTAAACCATTCTTCTTTGCAAGTTCAAGTAATGCAAAAAGATGTGTGATGTGGCTATGAACACCACCGTCTGATAAAAGTCCATATAAGTGAAGATCTGAGTTATTCTCCTTGCAATTCTTTACAGCATCGAGGAATGCTTCATTTTCAAAGAAATCACCATCTTCAATAGACTTTGTAATTCTTGTTAATTCCTGGTAAACAACTCTACCAGCACCCATATTAAGATGACCAACTTCTGAGTTACCCATCTGTCCATCAGGAAGACCTACTGCAAGACCTGAAGCATAACCCTTAACGAATGGATAATTCTTCATTAAACCGTCCATAACTGGAGTGTTTGCTGCTGCAATACCGTTTCCTTCTTTAATATCGCTTAAACCATAGCCATCTAAAATCATTAATAAAACTGGCTTTTTACTCATATCATTTGCCTCCAAATTTCTTAAATTCGTATACTTTAGGATAATACCACATTTGTCCATAAATTTAAATAGAAATTGTGTTTTTTGATAAATAATTAACTAATATAAAATTTATATTAATCAAATAGCTTATTCATCGTATTCTCCGTACTCGCAACCTACATTATATGCATCAATATCATCTATGAGTTTTAACTTGCCACCAAGCTTCTTATAGAGCTTAATTCTGCCAATTCCAGTTCCACCATTTAATAACTTGTTATGTCGTTTCATGCCATCAGGTGACTCATAATTAATATAAATCATGTCCTTTTTAAGGCACTTAACCTTTGTAATCATAACAGAATCAAGGTTTTCCTGGGCAACATACCAATAAGCAGCCTCATCTGTCTCATAGAATCTAAATCTTGTATGAACCTTATCCCAAAACTTTGAGAAATTATATTCATACTCTTCTCCTCTGTAATAAAAGGCTCCAAGGAGCTTTCTCTTAAGTGAAACCATATATATCTTAGGGCAGCCTCCCCCAATGTCAAAGGCACTACCCTTTAATTTCTTTCCTGTTAATCTACTCTTTAAATTGTTAGAGGACAACCATAGCCAAGGGCTTGTAAAATCTCGTCCCCAATTCTTATCTGCGTAGCCGTAACATTTGTTAGGAATAACCTTATAAGTCACTCCATTAAGCACTACCTCTCCGTCAAATAAAGTTCTCATGCCTTCTACATGCCAATACATCTCAAAGGCCTCTAGGTCTCTAAAAAGCTTACTAGCTCCGTAACCCACATTAAATGGCAAATTCTTAGACACCTTAAGATTCCAATACATAGAACCGGCATCTGTCATATATTCTGGATGATCCTTAGCTGTCTGCTCATCGATGCTTATCATACCTGTGATGCTATTTTCCGAAGCAAAACAATCCTTACAGTTAATTGAATATGGCACAGATCTTGAAACTGCAATCTCACCCCAGCCATAAAATTTATTAAGCTCAAGGCTATCCTCGCCCCAGCATCCAGCCTTAACCATAAGGTATGAAGGCTTAATTCCCTTGTTCTTGTTAGCCTCTAATTGGCCAAGTACTGCTTCCTTGTGGCCATGTCCTGGATTACAAAGATAATATTCTATGAAAAATGTCTTCTTCTCTCCAGTCTTCTCATTGATTCCGGTGAAATTATGCCACCACCAATCATATCCATTGAAAGCAAAACCACTAAACAACATACACTTATTTCTTGAAACATCTGATTTTGCAAACATATCTATCTTCCTCCCTATACTAATCTGCCTTAATATTATACTAAATATAAGAAAAAAAGTGTAGTCGATATTACACATTAAGCTAATACCAACTACACTTAGATTTTAGTAATTTACAATATTGGCAAATTCTGGCTTAAGACTTGCGCCACCAACTAAACCGCCATCAATGTTCTCCTGAGCAAATAATTCTGCTGCATTAGAACCATTAACACTACCACCATAAAGGATTCTAATCTTTGAAGCTGTATCAGCATCATAAATTTCTTCTAAATCCTTTCTGATAGAAGCACAAACTTCTTCAGCCTGCTCTGTTGTAGCAACCTTACCTGTTCCAATAGCCCAGATTGGTTCGTAAGCTACGATTGTGTTAAGTGCATCTGCTGCAGATACTCCTTCATAAGCTGCCTTAATCTGGCCCTTAACGAATGTAAGTGTAACTCCTTCTTCTCTCTGCTCAAGTGTTTCACCACAGCAAATGATAGGAATTAACTTATGTTCAATTGCCTTCTTAACCTTCTTATTAAGGAATTCATCGTCTTCCTTGAAGTACTGTCTTCTTTCTGAATGTCCAATAATTACATGTGATACACCTGCATCAACTAACATGTTTGGACTAATTTCTCCAGTATATGCACCTTTTTCTTCAATGTACATATTCTCAGCACCTACACAAATGTTAGTACCCTTAGCTGCTTCTACAACTGGTACAATATCGATTGCTGGTACACAAAATACAACATCCACTGCTGTATTAGCTACATTAGCCTTTAAATCATTAACTAACTTTACTGCCTCAGATGGTGTCATATTCATCTTCCAATTTCCCGCAATAACCTTACGTCTCATATTAAGCCTCCATTTTCCGCCAATGCTAAACGTTTACCCCTATATATTTAATTCTCACCGCACTGACAATACATTATAAAAATTATATCACATTGGTTTGGTATTTTCCATACTTTTAATGAAAAAATCTAATCTTTTACGCAAAGCTTTCACATATATCTAGATTAATAATCTATCTTCTTAAAAATGTATCAAAGATACCCCTTGCTAAAGAAGAGCCAATGTCCCCACCAAGCTTTTTACCAAAACTACCTCCAATACTATCACCAATTGACTTGCCTACTTGTCTACCAATCTTACTAGCACTTGATTGTAAGGTTCTATTATAATTGGATGAAGTTCTCCGTTTTGTTGTGCTAGTAGGCTTGTATTCTTTTGGCCTTGGATTAGTAGTTCTAGCGCTTGTAGATCTAGACCTCCTAATCGTTGGTGTGTTATTCACGTTTCTCTTTTCGTTTTGATTATTATCTATAGTGGTTCCACTCGGATTAAGACTTTCTCTAGCCTTTAATCTTGCCATAAATTCATAAGCAGATTCATTATCAACATAACTGGCATATTTAGTATTTAACTCATCAGAAACTATGACTTCATTTCTAGCCTCATCATTTATAGCTCCCATCATGCTTCTTGGTGGTAAAATCTTTGTTTTTTCAACTATAGTAGGAATACCATCCCTATCTAGAACCGATACTAGCGCTTCACCAATTCCTAAATTAGAAATAGTCTCGCTAATATCAAATTCCGAATTCGCTCTAAAGGACTCTGCCACAGCCCTTACCGCCTTTTGTTCCTTTGGAGTATAGGCTCTAATTGCATGAATTACCTTATTAGACAATTGAGCTAATACCTCATCAGGTATATCGTTAGGGGATTGTGTAATAAAATAAATACCCACACCCTTGGAACGAATTAATTTAACCATTTGACTAACCTTATCGATTAACACCTTTGGAGCATCATCAAAAAGCATATGCGCCTCATCAAAGAAGAAAACCATCTTAGGCTTGTCTAAATCTCCTGCCTCAGGCAGACTTTCATATATTTCGCTAATCAACCATAAAAGAAAAGTCGCATAAAGCTTTGGATTTAGCATTAACTTTTGACAGTCTAATACTTGAATCCAACCTTTTCCATTTTCATCCTGGGAAAACCAGTCATTAATATCAATTGCAGGCTCAGCAAAAAATGTCTCACCGCCGCTAGCCTCTAAAGAAACAATAGCTCTTATTATAGCTGCAATACTCTGCTTAGACATATTGCCATAGCTAAGGGAGTATTTGTCCGCATTATCAGCTATATGTAAAAGCATAGCCTTTAGATCTTTACAATCTATAAGCAAAAGTTTCTCGTCATCTGCAATCTTAAAGACTATATTTAAAATGTCTGACTGCAGGTTGTTTAACTCTAATATTCTTGAAAGTAGCATAGGACCCATTTCCGAAACCGTAGTTCTTAGTGGTATGCCCTTCTCTTGATAGACATCCCAAAAAGTAACTGGAAAAGAATCTAAGCAAAAACCATATTCCTCAAGTCCCAATTTATCTACTCTATTCTTGATATTATCTGACATTTCACCAAGATATGATAACCCTGCCAAATCCCCTTTGGCATCCGCTAAAAACACTGGAACGCCAAGTTCACTGAAAGATTCGGCAAGCACCTTTAGGGTTACTGTCTTTCCTGTTCCTGTAGCTCCTGCTATTAGACCATGTCTATTAGCCATTTCAGGAAAAATGTAAACCCCTTTATCATTGGCTTTACCTATCAAAATTTTATCTTCATATAACACTTCAAATTCCCCCTTGTTAATTTAAACTAACTTAATTATCTCAAATTATTATCTTAATAACAAGGTTTTATTTCGTGTACTATACTTCTATCTGTATCTATTCGTATCTTAATGTTATAATTTTATCAGTCTTTGTGATTATTTTAACGATACTATTTAAATAAAAACCATAGTGGTCACATATGTAGCCACTATGGCCTTATATTTATAATTTATGCAGTAAATCTTATATCTTACTTATCGTTAGCTGCAACTACACCTGGTAATTCCTTACCTTCAAGGAATTCAAGAGAAGCTCCACCACCTGTTGAGATGTGAGTCATCTTGTCACCAAATCCTAAATTATTAACAGCAGCAGCTGAATCACCACCACCGATGATTGTTGTAGCATCCTTTAAGTTTGCAAGAGCTTCAGCAACAGCTACAGTACCCTTTGCAAAGTTATCGAATTCGAATACACCCATAGGTCCATTCCAAACAACTGTCTTAGCATCCTTAAGAGCTTCCTTGTATAATTCACAAGTCTTTGGTCCGATATCCATACCCATATCGTCTGCTTCCTGATTACCAGCTTCAACGATCTTTGAAGGAGTATCATTAGCAAATTCCTTAGTTGTAACTGTATCGATAGGGATTAATAACTTAACGCCCTTAGCTTCAGCCTTAGCCATCATTTCCTTAGCATAATCAAGATAATCATCTTCTACTAATGACTTACCTACTGAGCCACCCTTAGCCTTCTGGAAAGTATATGACATACCACCACCGATAATAAGAGTATCAACCTTATCAAGAAGGTTATTGATTACAGGAATCTTTGAAGATACCTTTGAACCACCTAAGATAGCTACGAAAGGTCTAACTGGATTGTTTACAGCATTGCCAAGGAAGTCAATTTCCTTCTGCATAAGGTAACCTACAACAGCTGTATCAACAAACTGTGTAACACCTACGTTAGAGCAGTGAGCTCTATGTGCTGTACCGAAAGCATCGTTAACAAATACATCAGCGATTGAAGCTAAATCCTTAGAGAAAGCTTCACCGTTCTTTGTTTCTTCTGCTCTAAATCTTGTATTCTCAAGTAAAATGATATCGCCATCGTTCATTGCTTCAACAGCAGCCTTAGCGTTATCGCCAACTACAGTATCATCAGCAGCAAACTTTACTTCTTTACCAAGTAATTCTGTTAATCTCTTAGCAACTGGTGCTAAAGAAAATGCAGCGTCTGGTCCCTTTGGCTTACCTAAATGTGAGCAAAGGATAACCTTACCACCATCAGCAACTAACTTCTTGATTGTTGGAAGAGCAGCTACAAGACGTGTCTCATCAGTAATCTTATCCCCATCTAATGGTACATTAAAATCACATCTTACTAATACTCTCTTACCCTTAACGTTGATATCATCAACAGACTTCTTATTTAGCATAATATTTTCCTCCATTATAGAAAATGATTCTGTAATTGAGCTACAGACCAATTAACACCATGGGTGATGCTTGATGGTCTGTATCCCAGTCACATCTTTTTAAAAAAACCGGAGAACACTAATAATAGAATTCTCCGGTTGAAAATTTCACATCAGTGTTAAATAAGTCAAAGACTTAAATAACTGCTTAATTAGAATTAGCCTAATTCAGCGAAGTACTTGATTGTTCTAACCATCTGGCTTGTGTATGAATTTTCGTTATCATACCAAGAAACAACCTGTACCTGGTATGTTGTGTCATCAATCTTTGATACCATTGTCTGTGTAGCATCGAATAATGAACCAAATCTCATACCAACGATATCGCTAGATACGATTAATTCTGTGTTGTAACCGAATGATTCTGTAGCAGCAGCCTTCATAGCAGCGTTGATAGAATCAACTGTTACTTCCTTATCAGACTTAACAACAGCGATAAGGATTGTTGTAGAACCTGTAGGTGTAGGAACTCTCTGAGCAGCTCCGATTAACTTACCGTTAAGTTCTGGAATAACTAAACCGATTGCCTTAGCAGCACCTGTTGAGTTAGGAACGATATTAGCAGCACCTGCTCTAGATCTTCTTAAGTCACCCTTTCTCTGAGGACCATCAAGAATCATCTGATCACCTGTGTAAGCATGAATTGTTGTCATGATACCAGACTGAATTGGAGCAAAGTTGTTAAGAGCATTAGCCATAGGAGCTAAGCAGTTTGTTGTACAAGAAGCTGCTGAAATGATCTTATCATCCTTTGTTAATGTTTCATGGTTTACATTGTAAACGATTGTTGGAAGGTCATTACCAGCAGGAGCTGAAATTACAACCTTCTTAGCACCAGCATTGATATGAGCCTGTGCCTTAGCCTTTGATGTATAGAAACCTGAACACTCAAGAACTACATCTACACCGATTTCTCCCCATGGGCAGTTGTTAGCATCTGGTTCCTTGTAGATCTTAATTGTCTTACCCTTTACTGTAATTGTACCAGCCTCATCATCAGCTGTTACTTCATCTTCATGACCAAGCTCTACATATCTACCCTGTGAAGTATCATACTTTAAAAGGTGAGCAAGCATTGAAGGTGTTGTTAAATCATTGATTGCTACTACATCGTATCCTTCTGCACCGAACATCTGTCTGAATGCAAGTCTACCGATACGGCCAAATCCGTTAATAGCTACTTTTACTGACATAAATTGAATCCTCCTAAAAGTGATTTTACATTGAATTTTAGTTTGTTAAAAAATCAACTATTAGTTATTTTACATAAATTTTGTTTAAATATCAAGTAGTTGTCGTTTTATTTTTCACAATTCTAAAAATTTAGCAACAAACAACTAATATTTAATTTAATACTTGTTTAAATTGCTAAAAAACCCTTGTATACAGTATGCTTTATACACATTTTCGAGTACTTAAACAAGCTTTTTAGTTTCTTTTTGTTAAAAACATATAGGAAATTTTGCCCAATGCCAATTTTTTAACCTTCTAAAAACTCAAACTACAACAAAAATAATCATCTTACTAAATTTCATAAAATTCCGCTTTTCTATCCTTAAAAACGGAATAATATTTAAATCCTAATTCTTTTAGCATATTATAAACTCGGTCAAATTCATATCCTAAATAATCAACACTATGAGAATCAGAACCTACGGTAATTATCTCACCTCCTAGTTCTTTATACAATTTCACTATATTAATATCAGGATTAGGATTTTTAAGACCATATTTAAGGCCCGCTGTATTAACCTCAATTCCCTTACCCTGATAAATTAATGACTTTAAAATCTCATAAAAATAGTCATAATAATCTTTCCAGTTATAATTTGCATCCTTTTCTGGGGCATATCGAATTATATAGTCTAAATGACCGTAAATATCGAAGTTGTGGCAAGTTTTTATATTTTCCATAATACTCTCATAATACTTTATAATAGTATCCTTTACTGCCCTGCCTTCCCAGTAACTTGGATAGTAAGGATCTTCTCCTTCCACCAAATGAGATGAGCCAATAACAAAATCTAGCTTATTCTCAGGATCATATGAATCCACACGGCTAGCCACTGATTTCATAAGTCCCTGCTCAACTCCAACTCTTATATCAAAGGAGCCTCTAAACTCCTCCTTAAGCTTTAGCATATAGTCTAAATATGCCTTAAAATCCAAATCAAAAACCACTTTTCCATCCTCAAGTGGAAAGTCATAGTCATTGTGATCTGTAAAGCAAATGCCCTTCATGCCCTTTTGTCTTGCTAACTGAATATAGGCTCTTGGGTCTGCCTCTGAATCTGAGCTAAATCTAGTATGTAGGTGGCTATCAAAACTTATCATATTAATTTTTCCTTCTCTTTATATTTATACTTTAATAATAACTTTTACAAAGCAATCTGGCAATTAAAAGTTTGATAATTTCTTGATAATTTTTATTCTTTTAGTATAGTTATGAAAATACAACTCTAAGGGACTATACTTTATTTAAACGCCAAAAAAGCACAACCGGGAGGAGGTTGTGCTTTTTCCACTGTAATTAATAGTGCCGCAATCACTATTAAAAACTGTATATTAAGTTGTTCACTACTTAATGTAACTTTATTATAGCAAATATATACATAGTTGCAATAGTACTTTTAGCCTATTTTTATATTTTTCTTTAAATTTAGTGGGTATGACATTTAGAATAGTTATTAAACATGTAGTAAAATAGGCCTTTCTAGCAAATTTTACTTTTCTAGAAAGGCCTAAAATATTTTTATATTCCTATATTTAGTAGCGAAGCGGATTCCGAATGTCCGCTTTACTTATCTTCTAAATCGCTTACTTCTTTTAATTCATACTTCTTTGCATATTCATCAAAGATCTGCATATAGTCATCATCCCTTAATTCCTTGACATTCTTTAAATAGCTATGTGATGCTATTTCTGAATCTTCAATTTCAATCATAGCAACAGCTATATTAGAACAATGAGCACCAATTCTTTCCATGTTAGTTAGTAAATCATTAAAAGCAAATCCCTGATTATAAGTACATATACCCTTACTTAATCTAACCACATGACGAGTCTTTAATTCGTTACATAAAACGTTAATATGTTCCCTTAAGGGCTCTACTCTTCTTGCAAGCTTAAAATCTTCATTAGTAAATGCTGTTTCTGTCATTTCAAGAATCTCAAGAACAGCTGATCTTAATACTGAAAGCTCATACTGTGCCTGCTTAGAAAATACAATCTTCTTCTCGTAAAGTTCTAGAGCTACCTTTGAAATATTAACTGCATGATCGCCTAATCTTTCAAAATCACCAATTGTATGTAAGAACTTAGTTACCTGCTTAGTCTGAACCGGAGAAAGAGTTGTTCCTGTAAGCTTCATAAGGTAAGTACCTAACTTATCCTCATACTTATCAATAACATTTTCCTTTTCCTGAATAACCTTATATCTTTCATCAGAATAATTATCCATTAAATCTACTGCTCGTAAAATATTCTTTCTAGACTTTCTTGCCATACCATTAATAGCCTCATGAGACTGATTAATAGCTAAGTCTGGGTAAGCTAAGAATCTTTCTTCAAGTAATTCAAAGTCAGCTGAATCATCAGCTTCTTCTAGATTATCCTTAATAAGACGATGAACTAATCTGTCGATATACTTGATGAATGGGAATAACATTACTACTGTTGCTACTCTAAATACTGTATTAAGCATAGCAATTGTTACTGGTTTCATAGCCATGTCCATAAATGGGAAACCACCTATTACAAAATTAATTGAGTAAACAACAATAGACCAGAAAATCATACCGAACAAATCATTGATTAAGTAAACAAGGGCTACTCTCTTACCATTCTTGCTACTTCCAATACCTGAAAGTAAAACTGGTGCTGCGGCACCAACACCAATACCCATTGTAATTGGGAATGCTGCTGCAAATGTAATGCCACCTGTTACTGAAAGCGCCTGTAAGATACCTACTGAAGCCGAAGCACTCTGTAAAATAGCAGTAAATACAATACCAACTAAAATACCAAGAGCTGGGTTTTTAAACATTGTAAGTAAGCTTACAAAAGCTGGACTTGATTTAAGTGGAGATACAGCTGCACTCATTGTCTGCATACCAACCATAAGGATTGCGAAACCAAGCATGATATCTCCAACATTTTTATAAGTATTCTTCTTAACAAATGTCTTAAAGATAATACCTACAATAGCTACGATAGCTGAAATAGTTGCTGTTGAAAGAAGTGAAGCAATACCGCTCACTCCATCGATATATGACAAACAAAGTATCCAACCTGTAATACTTGTTCCTATATTAGCACCCATGATAATACCAATACCTTGGGCTACCTTCATCATTCCTGAATTTACAAAACCAACAACCATAACTGATGTTGCTGATGATGACTGAATTACTGCTGTTACAACAGCACCTAATAAAACTCCCTTAATTGGAGTATTTGTTAACTTATAAAGGGTAGTTTCTAACTTATTACCCGCCACACGCTTTAAGCCATCGCCCATGACTGACATTCCATATAAAAATAATGCAACGCCAAGAAGCAATGAAAGCACAATAGAAATAACTTCCATATCTTATTCCTTCACACTGAATCCTTTCTTTTCTTAGTCCTAAACAATAATAACTTAAAAACACTAGTAACATCAAGCATTTTATTCAAATAAGATTATATTTAGTCAGAATAAATCAAACTTTAACTAATGTTTATAAGGCTCTGCTTCTAGTATAGAAGGAGCACTATCCCACTCTTCTAACCTTGTATCGTACTGATCTTTCAACCAATTTATAAGTTCTAGACGACCCTCTTCGCTATAGTCAAACTCCTTAGAACTTATCTTTTCTTTAGGAACACTACATGAGGCATAAGGTCCCTGCCAAACATTTCCTCTTAAGATAAAATCTGGCTTTTCGCCATCTCTTTCAATGAGATAACGCATGCCTCCATGCTGCCCGCTATATTTTCCACCATAGGCGAAAAAATTAAAGGGCATAATTTCATTTTCATCTAGCATATCTTTGTTTCTCCAAAATATAGTTTTAACACATATTTATTATATCAAACCATTTACTATACTAAAAGATTTCTTGTGATGAAAATTTTGTGTTTAGTTTGGCCATATTAACTAATTAGGCTTTTGAAAATGTTTCTAAATAGGCAAAAAATAGGCAAAAGGCGACACACAGACTAAGTTTATCTCCATTATTTACACTTATATCCATGCATCGCCTTTTTATAAAAAAGACTCAAGTTATCGAATATTAAATTCGTCAATCAGAGCATTTAAGCCCTGTGACTGAGCTGATAGGTCACCAGAAACCTGGCTTGCCTGTACAGCTGTGGCAGAATTTACATTTACAACATTAGAAATCTGCTCGATACCAATGTTGATTTCCTTCATACTTGCTGCCTGCGCATTAGCTCTATCCTTAGAAGCCTTCATCATTTCAGCAACTGCAGATACAGATTCCTGTACCTTCTTTAAGGCAAGAGTAGTCTCCTCAACTGCTGCATTACCTGTCTTAATTTCATTCATTGTATCATCAATAAGCTTGTGAGTATTCTTTGCTGCTGTAGAACTTTCATTGGCAAGTTCACTAATTTCTTGAGCTACAACTGCAAAGCCACGTCCAGCCTCACCTGCACGAGCTGCCTCAATACTAGCATTTAATGATAGGAGGGCTGTCTGAGAAGCAATACTTTCAATAGTACTTGTGATCTTCTCAATTTCACTAGAAGCAATTGTAATTCGCTCCATAGCCTTTGTAACGCCACTCATCTTTTCTGTACCAGTCTCTACATCCTTTACAACAACGCTTGCTGACTTCATAGATTCAACTGCATCCTTTGCAAGAAGTTCCGTCTGTTCTGTAACAAGTTCAACAGAGGCTGTAAGCTCTTCTACAGCTGCAGCCTGGCTTGAAGTACCTTCCGATAAGTTAACAGATACATCCTGAAGATTTGCTGCACCGTCTGATACGCTAGCACTGGCCTCCTTTACATTTTTCAAAGTACTAGAAAGCTTATTAGAAATATCTATAAAGGCTGCGTTAATAGCCTTGTAATCTGCAATATAAAGCTCTGGATTTGAGCTACCACTTCTAAAGTCGCCCCCTGCCATCTTATCGGCAGTTCTAATAATATCCTCAGCAATTGACTTAATAACCTCTGTAGCCTTCTCTAAGTCTCTTGCCATGGCTCCAAGCTCATCCTCGGAATCACATTGAATATCAATGTTAACATATCCATCCGCCATATCCTTAGCTGCCTTTGAAATCTCCATAGACGGAGACAAAATGCTATCATTAAGGACCTTACTTGACATATTAACAAATATAACTGCTACCACAATAAATAAAACAGAAACAACAAGTAAGACAATCGTTACAATCAAAGATGTTCTAAAGGCCTTCCAAGCTGTGTCAAAACTATCAGAAGAAATAGTCTTTAAATCTGATGCCATTGTCTTTACTGTAGAATTTACATCTTCATTTATAAATTTGTAAATGTCTGCCTCATTAGACATTCCCGTTGTTGTAAGCTCTCCTGCAGCAAAAAGTGCAGTAAGTTCACTAGTTAAAGTGCCTAAAGTCTTAATATCCGTTCTTACAGCTTCAATATTTTCATCATTATCATAAACATCTTCTAGGTCGGATAAAAATGTGTCTAACTCTGATATTTTCTCCTCACAGCCATCCAGATGACTATTTAAGTCTTCTTCGCTTCGATCAGAAAGTGCCCACCAGGCATTCTTTAAATAAGCCTGAATGTCAATTCTTAACTCGCCCTGAAGATTATCTTGCTTATAATACTTATTATACATAGTATAGGTACTACCTAAAGAATAAGTCGTTGTAATAAGAAGTATTATAATCGGTAAACCAAGATAGATGTATAGATTTTTGAAAATGTATTTAAACTTATCAGCCACCTTCATCTTCTTAAGTTTTCCAGCCATTGAATCTTTAAAGTTCATATGCAAAAAACCTCCAATTCCTAATATTCAGTTATACACGATATTGTTAAAGTAATAATACCATATTATACATATATTCGCAATGCTATAACAGTAAATTTAACAACTAAAATAACTTATAAAAGAATTGGAGGTTGTCCAAAAATCCTATTAAATTTTTAAGAATACATATTTGACTTATGCATCAGATCTAGCAAAAGAATTCTTCATACCGCAGCTTGCTGTATAAAGCACCTTATCAAGGGCATCATCTGTTTCTTCCTTAAGCATCTTAGCAATTGCGTCATTGCAATTAGCAAGCTTTCTAGATACATTTGCAAAATCCTTAGATAACAATTCCTTATCAAAGGCATTAATCATCTCGTGGCCCTTAGAGTGTACCTTATTCTGGTAGCGCTCAATGTGAATAGCTGTTGTATTGTAGTGAGCATCAGCCATTGCGCCAATAAGTCTAGATGACCAATAGTAATTATCTGTTGAAACTCTAGCAGTTGTGTTAGCTAGGTAATCTGGTGTTCTATTAACATTTGCATAGAAAGGTGCTGAAACGTTAAAAGCATTAGAACCCACTGAAATCCACTCTAATGCCATAAATTCCTTTGGCATATATGGACGAAGCTGAGTAATAGCGAGGAAATTGTTTCTGCTAATACCGATTGGTCTATACTTACCCTTATTAGTAAGGTCACCAGTCTTGCCATATGGATTATATGGTGTTCCCTGATAATATGAAGATAAGACGTACTTTACATCCTCAATTGTAATCTTCTTTTCAGGAACAAAGCTCCATGGAATATCATCAGACTCAGGTGTGTAATCTGCACCTTCACCATCCCATGTGTAAGTTGTTGGATTAAGGTAACGAGCCATAAACCAAGCTCTAGGTGTGTTATAAGTGTGGTCTGAATCATCATGAGAACCAAGAGCTGCTCTAATATCAAAAGCCTTGTCCTCTTCAATCTTATAGCCTTCATCATGCATGCCAAGGTCTAGATGATTATCCTTAATGAAATCAAGCATATCCTTAGAGCACATATGATTTTCCTTCTTTGAAAATGCATCTACAAAGTCAAAGAAATCAATACCCTGCTGGTTTGGCATAAGCACGTAGGCATCATCTGGAACTCTCTTTGCAATCCAGTGATGACCGCCAATAGTCTCAAGCCACCAAACTTCGTCTTTATCCTGAAAGCCAATACCATTCATCTCATAAGTACCGAATTCTTCAAGAAGGGATGCGAAACGAAGCACGCCCTCTCTTGCTGACTTAATGTATGGAAGCACGATTGTAAGCATATCCTCTTCGCCAAAACCGTCCTTCACAAGTGGATCAGCACCAAGAACTCTTGGGTTACTAGTGATTGTCTCTGTTTCAGACATAGCCACATTTAATTCGTTAATACCTGCCTCGCCCCAGATACCTTCATTGTCAATTGCATTAGGCATTGCTGTGTATCTAAGTGGGTTTGCTGATAATTTAATCTTAAACTTTGAAAGCACTGATCTATAAGATCTAGGCTGCTTTCCCTTATTTACTGATATAAATTTCTTGGCTGTAAATTCACCAGATGGTGAGTCTTCATTACGAGCCATTAAAGTAGAACCATCATAAGATGCGTTCTTACCTACTAAAATTGTTGTACAAGCCATTTTATTCTCCTTCCAAGCCTAGTAATGTGTTTCGCTTAAATTATATGCTTTACTTTAGCTCTCGTCTAGCTTGCTAATGATATATTTTATGCAATCTTTATTATTATATTGAAATATCATAAGCTATTTCAGTTAATTCTTCCTTTGAAAGTTGGAAAGGTGCCACTGAAAGCTTGGCCTTATTATTAAATAAGTCATTAACTGTATTATCAAGCTCTTTATTTAGCTTAGCCTCTTCCACTTCTACTTTTTCACATACTAGTGCATATAGTTTTTCAAACTCTTCAACAGAGGCAATTCCTGCAGTGTTGAGGATTAAATTAACCTCAGCTTCGCCTACTGTGCTAAATTGATTGTTCAAATTTGTTTTGAAATAATCAGATAACTCCTGTGAAAGACATGTCCATTTTTTACAAGCCATCTTTAAATAGCCCGCAAGAAAATATCCACAAGCTCTTCCATGCTCAATTCCTAAGTTATAAGTAAATGCATAGCTAAGACCGTGTGGAATTGCAGTACCAGTTTGAGCGATTGCCATACCTGCGTATGTAGAAGTACGAAGCAAGTTAAAATAATCGCTAAGTTTAGGCTTTTTCTCACCCCTAACTACTGGCAAAACATTTTTAAAAGAACTAAGACCATCAAGACATACAATTCTAGAATAGATAGTTGCATTGTTGTTTACATAGCTCTCCACTAAATGACAAAAGGCATCCATTGCAGTGTTTTTAAGAACCTTTGGGCTAAGACTTTCTAAATATTTTCCATCAAGTAAAGCAATGTCGCCAAAGATCTTAAAGCTAATTGACTGCTTTGTCTTAATATCATTTCTTGTAAGCACTGAAACACCTGTAACTTCTGAGCCTGTTCCACAAGTTGTAGGAATTAGGCATAAAGGTAGGTGACTATCGTCTCCGCCTGCTCTAAATAAATATGAGGAATCCTCCTCTGGATGCTTTAACATAAGTGCAATTGCCTTTGCTGCATCAAGAGGTGAGCCGCCGCCAATAGCCACCACAAAGTCTACATTTTCATTCTTTGCAAAATCCACTGCCTCCATAACGGTCTCAACTAGTGGATTTTCTTCTATTTTATTAAAATGTATATAAGAAATATTATATTCATCAAGTGCCGCTATTACATCATCTAAGCTACCATTAGCCTTAGCTGAATGCTTACCTGTAACAATTAATGCCTTGCTACCAAGTTTAGCTATTTCTCCCGCTTTTTTTCTAACTACATCTGTCTCTTCAAAAACCTTTACAGGCATATAATAAGTTGCCATAATGCCTCCCTAATCAATCTTTATATTGACCTTTCGAAATGTAATTCTCTCCTGATATTGCGGAATTGTAAGAACCAACACTCCTCCGGCCTTTTGCTCTAGCCTACAGCCATCTGGAAGTAAATCGTTACTAGTTTGAACTAAAGAATCTGACACAGATAAATTAGTCTTATCAATAATTACCTCACTAGCTAAAATCTCACTTGGGGAATAATTGTAAAACTCTGTTATCTCCTTTAGTTCAACTTCCTTTGAACCTCCATATAAATCTGTAATTGCCGGCTGTATATTATAATAATAGCCCTCTTGATTTTTATCAAGTTTAATAGCCGCTAGCGCAAGTAAATTTACAATTCTTTCGCATTCCGCATCAACAATAAAAGATTCATCGATTAAGTTTAGCTTTGTATAGCCTGAATTTGTTAGGATTTCAAAATCGTTGTAGCCAGCAATATAGATTCCATCAATGCTGTCTAAATCTAGGGCATCTATACTAGTCTCATTTTCTGGACTATAAATAGTTCCCTCATCTGCTGCCACCTGTATCTTTGATTCTGTCTCCTCTTCAGAAATTCCAACACATGTGGTTTTAAAGTAAGCCAAAGCAAATATTGCAAAAAGCACCACTGCAGCAATTAGTAAAAGCATGAAAGTCTTATTGCTCTTAGAAATTGGTTTAGAATCTCTAATCTCCATAATAACTCCTCCAAACGTATATCGATATTAAATTTTATCACCCTATGTGTATATTTTAACAAATTTAAGGGAGAGGGGCAAGGGGGGTGAGGTTAGGGGGAGTGACCCGGGGGTACGCCTGGTGCTCACATAACTTTTTGAAGGACACGCTCCCGCTTAGTGTGGCAATTTCCATCGGAAATTGTCATGTAGCCTCGCGCACATGCCGAAGGCATTCTAATGCGCGCAGGTTCCATCAAGCTAGCAGCGTAGCAGTAGATAAGGTTTTCCATTGCCCTTTGGGCTCGGAAAACCTAACTACTGACGCGGTTAGAATTGTCTTCAAAAAGTCAGTGAGCTTCAGGCTTACGACCCTAGCTTACTCCCCCTCGCCCCACTACGGCTGGGATGCACTAGCGGTTGGCTACTGTGGAGAATGAGAGAGTTTCGAGGTCGGGAGGTTTGGAAATTATAGGGAGAATATCGAAAGACGGATTGAATTAGGAATTACAGGGATGATATCAAGAGACGGGAGGGTGTTGATGTATGTAGTGTTTGAATATTAAGGATGGAAAAACGGTGTGGCGGTGCCACACTGGTTTTTCCTTCTTTTTGAGAGGGTGCTACCGGATGGCTTATGACTTACGATGTAGATGTCCGGCCTTTTAAAGTTGCAATGTCGGATGGCTTATGACTTACGGCGGAAGTTTTCGTATCTTATGTTTAGAAAAATTAGCTAAAAAAATGGTGGAGCTTTGCTCCACCTATTTTTTCATATAATGCCTTACGGCTTATTTTAGTATGCACAATTTGGGCATGCCTGGAAGTTTGCGATTTCCTTTACTGATGTTTCCCAAATTTTATTGCAATTTGTACACTGAGCTTTGAAAAGGCCATTATTTAACACTTTCTTTACCTTAACCTTGCCCTTTGTGTTTCTTATAACATTAAAATAAAGGTTCTTATCCCATTCGTCTGTCATTTCTGACTTTTTCTTTAAAGAACCGCAATTTGTACAGACACGTCCTTTGTTAATAATTACATTAACTTCGTCATCGTAGATTTCACCACATCTTTTACATTTAACCTGAATGTACTTGTTACCGTTCTCGTACTTTACAAGGTCAAATCCCAAATATTCTAGTCTAGAACCTAATCTTTTTCTAACTGGTGATTCACTCATAACCGTCTCTCCTTCTATTTCTATATCATTTCATACTTATAAGCGATTTTGTCGCACAAGAAGTTATTTTAACAGAAAATAGTTGGACTGTTAATAATATTATTAGTATAGAAAAGTCAAAGCTAGATTTCATGGGACTTCCCAAATTTATTTTTTTAGAAAATGTCTTTTTATGACAATTTATCTAGCTCATATGGTGTCTGCTGGTATACATAATAATTTAACCAATTTGTGTAAAGATTATTTGCGTGGCTCCTCCAAGATAGGATTGGCTTTCTATTGCAGTCATCATCAGGATAGTAATTTACTGGAAGTGCAGGATTTATGCCTTTTTCCAAATCTCTTTTATATTCCTGATCTAGAGTGTATCTATCATATTCTGGATGGCCCATAATAAAGATTTGCTTGCCATCTTCTGTCATAACGATGTAGATTCCAGCTTCTTCTGAGTCTGCAAGTACCATCAATTCTTTATTTTTAAGGATATCCTGTCTTGAGGCTTCTGTATATCTTGAATGTGGTGCCATGAAAATGTCATCAAAACCGCGTACCAAAGGCTCTTTACGGTTCATTACCTTGTGCTTATAAATACCTGATAACTTATTTTCAAATTCCACCTTACCAACTCCAAAGTGGTAGTAAAGTCCGGCCTGTGCGCCCCAACAAATATGAAGGGTTGAAGTTACATGCTTTTTTGACCATTCCATAATTTCAGTAAGCTCTTCCCAGTAGTTAACCTCGTTAAATTCAAGCTTTTCCACTGGTGCCCCTGTAATAATCATTCCATCAAAGTTGCGGTTTTTGATTTCAGAAAATGTCTGATAGAATTTACGTAAATGCGAAGCCGATGTATTCTTTGACACATGACTTTCTAATTGTAAAAATGTGACATCTAACTGAAGTGGTGTATTAGACATGGAACGAAGTAGCTGTAATTCTGTATCTTGCTTAATTGGCATAAGATTAAGAATCAAAATTTCAAGAGCTCTGAAATCCTGAGATAGGGCTCTATCCTCGTCCATGACGAATATATTTTCTTCCTCTAATTCTAACCTTGCAGGCAGGTCGTTAGCGATTTTTACTGGCATAATATTTTCCTCCTAAACTAACTTCTAGTAACTAAGCTGCACATTGTAAAGCGGACATTCTAAATCCGCTTCGCTACTTCCTTATGAAAGAAGGTCCTCTCTTCCAATAAGCTTAATGAATTCCTCCTCAGTAATAACTGGAATTCCTAGCTTAGCTGCTGTTTTATTTTTAGCTGACTGAGACTTAGAATCGTTATTAATTAAATAATTTGTCTTTGAAGTAACAGAGCCTGTAACCTTGCCACCTAGAGACTCTACAAGATCCTTGACTGCATTTCTATTAGGGAAAATGTTAACAGTACCAGTTACTACTAGCACCTTGCCCTCTAGAATATTTGAAGTCTGAGTTTCCTGCATCTCTTCTAATTCTAACTCAGCTAATAAGCGATTAAATAGGTCTAAATTCTTCTCCTCCTTAAAGAAGTCCACTAAAGAGGCTGCAATGATTTCCCCAACACCGTCAATGTCAGTTAATCTCTTAACTGTGGCATTTAAAATGTTTTCAATAGTCTCCTTGTTATTCTCACCCTTTAAGGATTTAACCATCATCTTAGCATTTGATAAACCAATGTTATCAATACCAAGTCCATAGATTACTCTAACTAAATTTGTCTTTCTTGAATTGTTCACGGCTTCTATTAGATTATTATATGACTTTTGACCAAAACCTTCCATAGAAATAATCTCATCTGCATGTCTTTCAAGATGGTATAAATCTACAAAATCATGAATAAAGCCTCTTCCAATAAACTTCTCAAGAGTCGCCTCAGATAAACCATCAATATTCATGGCATCACGGCTTACAAAATGTGTGAATCTACCTACATGCTTTGCCTGACAATCAGGATTTATGCAGTATAAAGACTTTACTTCATTTACAGATCTAATCTCAGTTTCACCACCACAAACAGGACACTTCGCCGGAATTTCTAACTTAGAACTTCTAGTAAGATTTTTAGCAATCTGAGGGATAATCATGTTGGCCTTAAAAACCTCGATTTCATCACCGATTCCAAGTTCTAAGCCCTCCATAACACTGATGTTATGAACGCTTGCACGAGATACATTTGTACCCTCAAGCTCTACTGTATCAAAGATTGCAACAGGGTTTAGTAGACCTGTTCTTGAAGCACTCCACTCAATCTCACGTAAATTTGTCTTTGCAGTCTCATCAGACCACTTAAAAGCCATAGAATTTCTAGGAAACTTCGCTGTTCTACCAAGAGAATTTCCATAGGCAATATCATCATAAAGAATAACAAGACCATCTGATGGGAAATCATTTGTCTTAATAGTATCAGCAAACCACTGGATGCTATCAAGTATAGTTTCCTTAGTAACCATCTTGTATTCCACCACGTCAAAGCCAAGGCTCTTTAGCCATTCAAACTGGCATTTTCTAGAATTTTGAAAATCTACATCTTCAGCAGAAACCAAGTTAAAGGCTCTAAACTGCACGTTTCTTTCCTTTGTAATCTTGTTATTTAGCTGTCTTACTGAACCTGAACATAGATTTCTTGGGTTCTTATATTTAGCATCTGCCTCAGGAATCTGCTCGTTGATTCTTTCAAAATCTGAGTAAGAAATAATTGCCTCACCACGAAGCACTAGCTTTCCCTTGTAAGGAATATTTAGAGGTATATTTTTAAAAACCTTAGCATTATTAGTAATGATTTCGCCAATCTCACCGTTTCCACGAGTTACTGCCTTATTAAGCTCACCATTCTCGTAAGTTAAAACAATAGTTAAACCATCAAGTTTCCAAGAAAGGACACCTAAATTATCACCAAGCCAGTCTCTAAGAGCTTCTCTTGACTTAGTCTTATCCAAACTAAGCATTGGAGACTCGTGACGCTCTTTTGGAAGTTCTGAGAGTGTCTCGAAACCTACATTAATTGTTGGGCTGTTTGAAAGCACATGACCAGTTTCCTTTTCAAGGGCCACCAACTCATCATAAAGGGCGTCGTATTCAAAGTTTGACATAATCTCTGTACCCTTTGAATAGTAGGCTTCTCCCGCCTTATTTAATATCTCAACTAATTCTTTAATTCTATCTAATTTATCCATTTTATTCTCTCCCTTATGTCGCATTTTTACAAAGCAATATGTCGCTTTTATTCAACTCTAAACTGCAAATCAAAAGTCAACTAATCATCTAAAATCTTATAAAGAGTTTCCTTTTCTTTACCCCTAATCTCCCTATACTCTCCAGTCTTTAAATCTCCTAGATTAATATTAAGGATTCTAAGTCTTTTAAGGCTTGTAACCTTTCTATTGCAGGCCTTGCACATTCTTCGAATCTGTCTATTTAGGCCCTGAGTAAGAATTATAGTGAACGTGTGCTCATCCACCTTCTCCACCTTACATTTATTAGTAGTTCTATCTAGTTCTTCTAAGTAGATACCGGAGCGCATTTTCTTTAAAAATGCATCATCCACCTTACCATCAACACTGACAATATACTCTTTCTCATGATGATTAGAAGAACGAAGTAGCTTATCCATCATCTCACCATTATTAGTTAGTAAAATAAGGCCGCATGACTCCTTATCTAATCGACCCACAGGATAAATTCGTGTCTTATAATTTATAAAATCTACTATATTATCTCCCTGGTCCCTTGCTGTGGTGCAAAGTAGGCCAACAGGCTTATTAAAGGCGATTAATACATCCTCTGTATTTTTACTTGCCACAAGTTTTCCATCTATTTTAATCTCATCTTCATCGCTAACTTTAGTTCCAAGGCTAGCAAGTTCGCCGTTTACCAAAATTCTTCCAGCCTCAACTAATCTGTCTGCTTCACGTCTTGAACATACTCCAATGGCACTTAAATATTTATTAATTCGTTCCATCTTGATTCCTTTCTATTTGCAAATGCAAAATACACATGACGGGATTCGAACCCGCGACCTTTCGCTCCGGAGGCAAACGCTCTATCCAGCTGAGCTACATGTGTCGACATACTACTTAATATTACTATATTCTTGCGCTTCTATCAAATTTTTTCATTTATTTTCTACTTGCCAATATGAAAACTTTAGTATATACTACATAAGAATTTTCAAAATTCATTTCTATAATCATTGGTAAAGTTCTTACCACATTTCAATTTTACAAAAAGATAAGAAAAAGGAGAAACTCTATGAAATTATTAAACTACGAAGATTTCACCCAGTCTATTAAGGAGAATCTACAGACACAGTTTGATGAAGATGTGAAGATTAACATCAATCAGGTAACTAAAAACAACAATCTTAAGCTTGACGGCCTTGTAATTATTAGCCCCGGCCAGGTTGTATCCCCAACCATCTATCTAAATCCCCTATACGAAGAATATAAAAGCGGTTTAAGCCTTGATGCTATTACTAAGAAGATTAATGAAACTTACGCTAATGCTAAGGTTCCAGAATTTGCCAAGGAAGCCGATAGATATACGGATTACGATTTTGTTAAGGAACACCTTGCCATTAAGCTTATTAATTACGAAAGAAATAAGGAGACTTTAGAAAATGTTCCTCATATTAGAAGGTTAGACCTTGCCCTTGTATTTCTTTGCGTCATTGACAAGGATGATAAACAGAGTGCTTCTGTGCTAATTAAAAATTCCCATCTTAAGTTCTGGAATATTGATACAGACACGCTATTTGCAGATGCCCTTATTAATGCGCCAACATTTTTAAAGCCAAACTGCTACTCCCTATTTAAAACTGTTTATGAAAAGAAGCACATGGAGCTTATGGAACTAGACGAGGTAAGGCTTGATGATGACGACTTACTAATTCTTACTAATGAAAATAAAGTAAATGGTGCCTCATGTATCTTCTATCCTGGGGTTCTTGAAAAAATCGCTACAAAACTTGATAGTGATCTCTACATTATTCCATCCTCAATTCACGAGGTTTTAATCCTAAGAAAAACTGATAATATCAAAAAAGATGATCTTAATTTCCTAATTAATACAGTTAATCAATCTGAACTTGCTCAAACTGAGATACTCTCAGACAATGTCTATATTTACGACTTCGATGATAAAATACTTACTAAATAAATCTTTTTCCCATTTTATATTGACATTCCTCTCAATCTACTTTAATATATATGAGTATGTTTACATTAGATCGTCCGTGTCCGGCTTTAATGCGAAACAGTATAAATTCTAAATTATAATTTTTATTAAATGGAGGTGTACGGATTGGCTAACATTAAATCTGCTAAGAAGAGAGTAATTACAAGTCAGGTTAGAGCTGAGAGAAATAAGGCTATTAAGTCTAAGGTTAAGACTTATATTAAGAAGGTAGAAGCTGCTGTTGCTGCTGGTGACAAGGCTGCTGCTGAAGCTGCTCTTACTGTTGCTATTAGCGAGATTTCTAAGGCTACTTCAAAGGGAATTTTCCACAAGAATACAGCTGCTAGAAAAGTATCTCGTATTACAAAGGCTGTTAACACATTAGCTTAATAGACTTGATTAATAATATGATTAATGAAAACCTCGTTGGAGCCCACTCACAACGAGGTTTTTTTTAGTCTATTTAAGTCTAATAATTCTAAAAGAGCCAAATTATTATGGTATACGCTATTAATGCACTGCCTTAATAATTTGGCTCTTTTTATCTAATCTTTTAGATTTAATTCTACTTTGATGAATACTTTACAATTGCAAGCTCAACACCCATTCTATCTGAGATTCTACCCTGCTTTGCACTCTCGTCAATTTCAGCAAAGAATTCAAGGGCATCCTTGATTTCCTCTAGACTAAAGTTTTTAGCCTGGCTTTGATACTTTCCAATAACGAAAGGCGGAAGCTTTAGGGCTGATGCTATCTCTTTATTTGAAAGATGTCGATTAGTTAATTCCTTAGTCTGTAATATTCCATTAAACTGACGAACAATTAAAAATAAAATCTTTAATGGCGCTTCCTTTAGCATTAACAATTCATAGTAAAGGCTAAGGGCTCTTTTTTGATTGTGATTAGCAAGGGCCTCAATCATTTCAAAGATGTGACTTTCAGTCTGACTTGAAACAATTTCTCTAACCTCATTAATTGTAACCTCTTTACTATCCGCCACATAAGCTTCTAGCTTATCAAGCTCCAGCTTAATTAATTCCATGTTAGAACCAGTTCTAAAGATAATCTCATCACAAGCCTCAGAAGTAATCTTAATCTGATTTGCTCCAAGTACGGTAGCGATCCATTTTTTCAAAACCGCACTTGTCTGAAAGCTCATCTCTGAAACATAGCCAATGGACTGCACAGCCTTATATAGCTTATTTCTCTTATCTATTTCTTTTTCAACAAACATCAAAACAAGATAGTCTGGCAATTTATTAATATAATTTGCAAGTTTATCATTAGACTTCTTAAAAAAGCCGCTATTCTCAACGATAATCGTCTTTCTATCACTAAAGAATGGCATTGTATCGCAACTAGAAATCAAATCGTCAATGTCAATGGATTCGCCCTCATAATAGACGTAATTCATTGTGTCGTCTCCAACTAGAGCCTGCTTTAACTTTTCCTTATATTGCTTTTTTAAATAGGTCTCCTCGCCATATATTAAATAGGCCTTCTTAAATTCCCCAGATTTTATATCCTTAGCAATTTCTTTCATTTAGTCACTCCTAGTTATCCATTAATCCCTTCAACTATACCATGTATTAAGGCAAGAATCAAAACTAATCTAAGTATCCCCTTATAGTTAATTTCCCGGATTTCTTAGTATTTATCATAATTTCGCCAATCTTACTTGTAATATAAATTTTAGAATTTATAGCATTTAATTTATCTAAGGTCTCCTCATTTGGATGATGATATCTATTCTTAATACCGCAAGAAATTATACTAAAGCTTGGCCTTGTAAAATCAATAAATTCCTTACTAGAACTTGTCTTTGAGCCATGATGCCCCACCTTTAAAAGGTTGATATTACTAATATCAAGTCCCAGCGCCATAGCATTATCCATTATAGCTTTTTCAGCTAGAGCTGTTGCATCACCAATAGTTAAGGCCTTAAAATCTCCGTAATTTATTAAAAAGGAGGTGGAGTAATCATTAGCATCCTCATAACTAAAGTTTTTAAGAGGATGCAGGCATGTGATTTTAAAGCCCTTATCCTTTTGAAAATATAAGACATCCCCGGCCTTAATATATTCCAGCTTAATGCCTCGCTCCTTTGCTAGTTTTGTCATTTTTAGATAATTTTCGTTCTCCTCTAGCTTTTCTACATCCGGGATAACGATTTTCTTTATTTCAAGTCTATCTGCCTTTTCAAGTAGTTCAATTAAACCATTTACATGATCTGAATCAAAGTGGCTCACCGTTATAGCCTCAAGGCTTTTAATCCCTCTATATTTAAGGCTAGGATATATGCGGTACTCGCCAACATTTTTAATATCAGTACTACCACCATCAATTAGGAAATTCTTTCCCTCTAAGCTAACTATCTGGCAATCCCCCTGCCCCACATCAAGGCTAACAATATTAAGACCTGACAGCTCCTTGTAGTGAAGATTAAGCCCAATTATTATTAGGAAAATGTATGCGCCAAAGAGAGCTTTTTGAAAGAAAGAGACATATTTAAATAGGATCTCATCTCTTAGTAGTTTAGCCAAAATTATAATTACCAAAAGGATTAGATAATACGCTATTACAAACTCCCTTCTTGGAGCCCCCGTTAGAATTATAGAGCCCTTAAAGCTTGTGCTTATCTTCATAAGTAGGCTATAAAAATCTAATATGTAATTTGAACTTCCTGCAAAAAGCAGGGATAAAAATATATTAAAAAGTCCTATGATTCCAGAAAGAAAAGCACTTACCATAAGAAGGCTAAATAGAGGAATTACAATTAAATTAAGTAGTATAGATAGCAAAGCAACTTCATAATTCATTAGAATAATTACAGGAAGTGTTGCAATTTGAATAGATAGACTAAGGCAAAAGGCTTCACTAAGCTTTCTTTTTATCTTTTGTTTCATGTCCTTTTTATTCAATTCTTCTCTTTTAAAAAGCATAAGGATTTTCTCATCATTTATAACTATTGGATAAATAAAGGCGATAGCTGCCATGGATAAAAAGGATAGTAAAAATCCCGTATTAGTTATAACGTAAGGATCATCTACTATTAATATTATCAGGCTTAAAGAAATAGTTGTAATTAAATCATTAGACCTAGCTAGATTATCCGCAATACAATAAGCGATTAACATAATTACCGCTCTTCTACAGCTAATACCATTATTAGTAATTATTAGATAAGATAGCATAATAAATACAGCTATAATGGCCGCGACTAAATAATCTAGTTTTCTCTTTAGTAGTTTATAAATTGTAAGGCCAAGTAAGGATACATGAAGGGCTGAAATTGAAAGTAGGTGTGCAATTCCGCTATCCTTAAAGTCTAGCTTTTGTTGTTCTGTTAAATCTGTTCTTACTCCAAGGGTCATGGCCTTTACAATAGCTGCTTTGTCTTTTGTAAAAATTTTATCGTAAACTCCAATTAAATATCCCTTTAGTCTAAAAAGTTCTGGGTAAATTCCTGTTTTAGATTTGTCTATTTTTTTCAAATCTGAAATCGTAAAAGATGCCCTTATTCCAAGGGATTTATAATATTCCTCTTGATTATAATTTCCTTCGTTTCTACTAGTATTTAGTCTCTTTAATTTACCACTAGCCTCAATATAATCTCCCTCTAAAAGGTCTGTATTAGCATCCGCATAAACTAGCAGGGAAAACTTCTCAGAAACAGTCTTTTCTGAATCCTTCTTTTCAGATGAGGTCTTTAAAGTAACATTACCACCATGATCATCAGCATGGTAAACATCTCTATCCACCTCAACCCTTGCATTCATAAGCCTAAAGCTTATTCCGTTTTCCGTCTTGCTGATACAAGTTACGTAACCTGATACATTTGCATTAAGCTCCTCCTTAACTTCTAGATTAGAAATTAACTTAGCTTGGTTTTTGTAAAAATGCGACCTAATACTTACAATGGGAATTATTAATAGAATTATTAAATATAGATAAGAGACTTTCTTATACTCCCTTAAAGCTAGAAGTATAAGAAGTCCTGCAATTAGGACAAAGATAGTCAATTCCTGCCCTAGAAATATAGATGTAAATGCAGTTATTAATGCAAAAATAGCTGCAATAAAAATTGGTCTTTCCATAATCTTTCCTATATACTCTTAAACTATAATCTTTATTTTAAATCTAAGATTACAAAATTGCTTTCTCATTAGTTATTATTCGTTATTCATTAATCAATGATTCGTTAAATTCAAACTCTGTATCTAGACTAATGGACTCTCTAAAGGAAATTGAGGAGTCACCATTAACTAGAATTCTTACTGCGTCGATACCCTCTAAACTACAAAGAGAATTTGTAATTGAGTAAATTGGAATTTCACTTGTAACATTTACCATTTCATCAACAAATTCGCTTGAAAGGTTAAGATAGCAAATTCCATCGATTACAGATACGCTAAGGACTCTCACATCACTTGGAAGGGTTCTATAAAAACCTGCCTGGGTTGGACCCTTTATTAAAGTCTCAATCACTAACTTTTCTGCCGAAACATTACTGCTATGAGAAAGAGTTCTATTGTATCTAATTAGCTTGTCCCCGGATTTTGTTGCAAAATAAAGGGTAACATTAGTCCACTCAATGGAATCATCGCCGTTATTGGCATCATCTACAAAGTCAGAGGCTGTCATTACCCCAACTTTTTTATTATTCTTTACAAGATCCTCGCCATCTACATTAAATTCCACATATTCAATGTCCTTTAGCTGAGTGATTTCCTTAACCATTGCAGCTCTATATAAAACTTCCGTATAGGAATCCATTTGATAATAACTACTATCAAAATCTAGTAAGCAATAGTCATTTGAAATTGAAACTGTAGGATCTGTTACATAATCTGGCTTAATAACACATTCCTTCTTGTCACTGCTTTTAGTGCCCATGCATTCAATTAAAGCCTTGATTATTTCTTCATTTGAGTCAGTCTTTAACTTTGTTTCCTTCTTTATAAGTTCTACGCAACTTGTATTAGTATAGTAATAAAAATAGCTGCTGCCACTAGTCTGACAAGCCACTAAATTTATTAACATAGTTGCGATTAAAATCATACCAGTTATCTTTTTCATATTGTCCCCTATCATTTAACTTCTTTTACATAGTTAATTGGAACTCTAATGGTAAATACCGTTCCCACGTCTTCTTCACTATGTAACTTAATTGTTCCATGATGCATAAGAATAATATTTTTGACAATTGATAGACCAAGTCCTGTACCACCTGTCTGTCTTGATCTAGCCTTATCGACTCTATAAAATCTATCAAATACCTTGTCTTGGCTCTCCTTTGGAATTCCCATGCCTGAATCCTCCACCTTTATATAGAAGTATTGGTGATCGGCGTTAAGGGAAACATGAACCCAGCCTTTACTCTCATTATATTTAATAGCATTCTCTACTAAATTCGTAATAACTCTAGTCATCTTCACTTCATCAATATTGGCAATTACTGGTCTAAAGCTTTCAAATAAGACGTCAATATTCTTCTTTTTAGCAATAGGCTGAAGTCTTCTTAAAACCAGCTCTAACATTTCATTCATGTTAACTGCTGTAATATTAAGTGCTGAAGCTGACTTATCCATTCTAACTAGTGCTAATAAATCATCAATAATCTTACTTTCTCTATCAATCTCAGTAACAATATCCGCCATAAATTCCTTATAAACTTCAATTGGGAAATCCTCTCCTGTATTAAGAGAATCCGCTAAAACCTTGATTGAGGTTATAGGTGTCTTTAATTCATGAGATACATTTGACACAAACTCACTTCTTGAATCATCCACCTTACTAGCCGCATCCAAAATCTTATTAAAATCACTAGCAAATCTTTTATATTCCGTTAATTTGCCCTCTGGCAAACGTCTATCTGTATGACCTTGAGCAATATCTGCCACAAGATCTAACTTTTTATTTAGCTTTTTATAAATCAAATGGAAGTTAATAAATAAAATCACAAGCATAACAGTCACAAGAATAATATGAAGGGCAAAATCAATGTCATTCACATATTCAAATACATCTGCAACCTCTGATTCATCTAGGTCACCTATTAAAACCGCAATTAATTCATCACTAGAATTATAAACAGGAGTGGCTGTTTCTACCTTGCCGTTCTCCTTGTCAAATTCCGATATTGTCTTTTCATTTTGAAAAATCTGAAGAATCTTAGAATTAATCAAAGTCTTAGAAGTATCCGTTCCATAGGTATCCCAAGTAACTTCTAAGTTAGAATTTACAAGTCTAAGTCTAACATTTCCAATGGCTGAGGCTACATTAAGCCTATTATTCATACCACTTTCAACTGCAGCTTCTAAACTAGCATAATTAGAGTATTCCGCCGCTGCAATTACTGTAGTATTCTGCAGGTTGGAAATATATTTATCTACCAAAGCATCATAATATGCCTTATCAATTACAAAAGTCGCCAAGAATAGGGTTCCGCAAGAAATAAGGCTTATGAAAATGTATTCGATAACCGACAATCGTTTAAAAAAGGCAACTAACCTTTTCCTTATTTTTGTAATACTTATTTTCTTTCTTTTTCTTCTTATCTTCACCATATATATACCACTTACTATTAGACATTAAAATAATAACCCACGCCCCACTTTGTATGTACATACTGTGGATCTGATGGATTCTTTTCAATCTTTTCTCTTAGTCTTCTAACATGGACATCTACAGTTCTTGCATCTCCTGGGTAATCACTTCCCCAAACCTTCTTTAAGAGGCTATCACGGGAGTAAACCTTAGTTGGGTTTGAGGCAAGAATTTCAAGTAAATCAAACTCCTTAGCAGTAAGATAGATTTCCTTATTCTCAATAAAGAGATTACGGCCATCAATATCAATCTTCATATCTCCTGCAGTAATAAGGTTTGACTTTTTCTCTTCCTGGCTCTTAGACTTATTTCTTCTAAGAATAGCCTTCATTCTAGCCTTAACCTCTAATATATTAAAAGGCTTTGTTATATAATCATCAGCCCCGTATTCAAGACCTAAAATCTTATCCATGTCATTGCCCTTAGCTGTTAACATAATAATTGGTACATCTGAAAATTCACGTATCTGCTGACAAACTTCAAGTCCATCCATCTTTGGAAGCATAATATCAAGTAAAATAATATCGTAATTATTCTCTTTGGCTAAATTAAGCGCTTCTTCCCCGTCATAAGCCACATCAACAGTCTTATAATCCTGAAGAAGACTAAACTTTAATCCCTTTACAATCAACTTTTCATCATCTACTACTAAAACCTTGTCAGCCATACCAAATCTCCTACTATTTTATTTTAAACACAAATAAAATCTTTGATTTTATCAAACGCTTGCTCTTTAATCCCAGATATATTCTTAATATCCTCAATGGATTTAAAGGCCCCCTTTTCCTTTCTATAGGAAATAATGGCCTCAGCCTTTGATTCTCCAATGCCTTTAAGAGTCATAAGTTCTTCTTTAGTTGCACTATTAATGTTCACCTTCTTAGTTTTTTCATTAGAAAAACCATTAGATGATCCACCCTCCTCACTAAAAGAATACTCTGACCCTTCTTCATTAATATTAGGAATATATATCTTTAATCCATCAGATAACTTATCTGCTAGATTTAAATTCGTTAAATTTGAGCCTTCAAGAGCACCGCCTGCTAAATTAATAGCGTCAATCACTCTATCGCCGTTATTACATTCATAAACCCCAGGATTTTGCACCTCACCACAGACGTATACGTAAATCTTACTAGTCTCCTCTGTCTGTGTTTGAGAAAATGTTACAAATTCCGTGCTTTCCTCTACATCGTTTTGAATGTCATTATTATTTATGTTTAATTTATCAAAATCCCTGCTAAAAATGTAAATTATTCCAAGGACAACTATCGCAATGCCCATAATTACATATCTTAGCCAATATCTATATTTATTATATATTTTTAAAAGTTTCATTTATACGCTCCTTTAATTTACATAAAGGTCCCTCTGCGTACAATTAATATTTTACAAAAATGTTACAAAATTTACAAGACAATATTACAGAATAATTTGTATATAATCCTTATATTTATTTACACTAATTGCTCTTTTTGTTAAAATAGTAAGAGTATTACAGTCGTTTAGGGGATTTTGACTTTAATACGTCTTTTTTTGATACATTTTTATAATCCCCAAATAAATTAAACGGGGGAAGTTTAAAGTGTTAGATATAAGTCATCTTAACTTAGGAAAAACAGAGAAAAACACTTTGAATCAAGAACATGATTCATCAAGAGAAACTAAATCTAATATAAAAACAAGAAAGAAAAAGCGATTTAGACTACTTGAAGAAAGCACAGGCCTTGTGCCTTCAGGAAATATAACTTACATTGTAGCTTTTGTATTGCCACTGATAATGTATATCGCTCTTTACTATATTAAAGAGATTTATCCCTTTGGCAATAACGTCTACTTAAGATCAGATTGTTATCATCAATATGCCCCATTCTTCTCAGAATTATGGGAAAAGATTAAATCTGGTGACTCTTTGTGGTATTCCTGGGATATTGGTATGGGAACTAACTTCATATCCTTATTTGCTTACTATTTAGCAAGCCCAGTGAATTTTATTGTTGCATTTTTCCCACAAAAATTCATACCAGTTGTAATGGACTACATTATTGCAACAAAGCTTTCAATAGCCAGCCTTGCAATTGTTTTCTACATTTCAAAGCACTTTAACACTAAGAAGTTAAGCATTGTACCTTTTGGTATTTTCTATGCTTTTAGTGGATTTTTAGCAGCTTATAGCTGGAATATTATGTGGCTTGATTGCATCATTTTATTCCCACTAATCATTCTTGGTCTTGAAAGATTGGTAAATCAAAACAAGGGCATTTTTTACTGCATTATGCTTGGCCTTTGCATTTACACAAACTACTACATTTCCATTATGGTTTGTATTAGCGTGGTTTTATACTTTATCGTACTCATTATTTGTTACGAGGGCGAGAAGTCTTTTTATGCATATTTTAAGAAAATGTATAGCTTTGCCTTCTATTCTCTCCTAGCCGGAGGACTAGCAGCAATTCTACTCCTTCCTGAGATTTATACATTTTCCTTATCCGCTTCAAGTAATTCGACCTTCCCATCAACTTGGTCAAACTACTTTAGCATAATCAAGGAATTTACAAGACACTTAATTGATATTCCAGTGCACACAGCCCTAGAACATCATCCTAATATTTACTGCGGAGTGGCAATCCTTATTTTACTTCCACTCTACGTTATTTCAAAACAGGTTAAGCCTAAGGAAAAGATCACAAAGATGGCTCTATTACTCATCTTTTTAATTTCCTTTAACCTAAATATTCCAAACTACATTTGGCATGGTTTCCACTATCCAAACAGTTTACCAGCACGTCAGTCCTTTATTTACATTTTCTTTGTATTAATTATTTGCTTTGAGGCCTTTAAAAATATAAAGAACTTCACTAATAAAGAACTTGCCCTCGCTTTCTGGATAAGTATGGGCTTCCTAGTAATTGTTGAGCAGCTCTTTGTCTCCGATGAAACCTATGATTTTAAGACAGTTTATATAAGTGGCGCCTTTATTTTACTCTACGCCCTTTTAATCTATCTAAAGCGAAACAAGAAGTTTAAAAGCCCGATTTTACTAATTGCCTGCTATTCCCTTTGTATCATTGAGGCAACTATAAACATGGATAATACAGGCCTTGGCACAACATCCCTTTCATCTTATCAGATTGATTTTGATGCTGTTGAAAATGTTACAGAAGAAGTTGCAAGTCAAGATGATACATTTTACAGAATGGACAAGGTGGTTGGTGCTAGAACTAAAAACGATGGCGCTTGGCATAATTACCATTCCATCTCAAACTTCTCTTCCACAAGTAATGCTGGAATGTCAAAGCTCTTTGGCTTCCTTGGAATTGAAAGTTCCACAAACGCTTATGGTTACAACGGTTCAACACTAGTTACTAACTCACTTTTCTCAGTTAAGTACCTAATTAGCAATAAGATTCTAAACGAAGGACCTTTGATTAGCTATGTAACTGGCAACAACGGTGAGTTTATTTATAAGAATGAAAATGTACTTCCTGTAGGATACTTAATTCCATCCGACGCAGAGGATAACTGGAATCCTACTAAGTCAAACGATGGCATTATTAATACTAATAGCTTAGTTGAGAGCTTAACTGGAATTTCAAACGTATTTACTCTTACATATGAATACGGCAATGATGATTGGGTTTATTTTAATCCTGTAAAGGACGGACACATTTACCTAATTACTAAGAATTCTGCTTGCTCATCAATACATGTAACTATTAATGATACAACAACAAGAGATTTTACCAATATTAAGACAGGTACAATCCTTGATTTAGGCTACTACACAACTGAGGATGACATTGAGATTGAATCTGATAGTTCTATGGGCCTTGTGGTTTATACTCTTGAAGAGAGCCGCTATGTATCAGCTATGGAGCAGCTAAATGAGTCAGGACTAAATGTTACAGACTATTCAAGCACAAGCATTGAAGGCACTATTGATGCTAGCGAAGATGGAAATATCCTCTTCTCAATTCCATACGATGATGGCTGGACAGTTTTCATCGATGGCAAGAAGGTAGAAACAAGCGCCTTTAAGGATGCCCTACTTATGGTAAGCGTATCTGAGGGCTCACATACAGTAAGCCTTAAGTACACACCAGTTAATTCAATCCTAGGAATTGTGGTAAGCATTATAAGTATTATCATTTTGATTGTTCTCTATATTATTTCAAAAAAGATTAGAAAAAAAGAGATCAAATTAGATAAGCTACCAGTATTCTTACAATCAATCATTCTAGGTGAAGATATTAAGAAAAAGCTTATTAAGGAAAAGCTTCGTGAAGAAATCATTATTGATAATGAGGACAACGACAGCATCATAATCGATGACATTCCAGAGGAAGAATTCTTTGAAGAATACTTCGAAGATGATCCAGATTCTGTAAAAGAGTTAGAGATTTTAGATGGTGTTAAAAATGAAAACAAAGCCGTTTCTTCAAACAAAGATAAAGAAGATAAAATTGAAGACAATGAAGAAGATAAGGTTGATAAAATTGTAAGTCCAGATGATTTAGATTCACTTGATGATTTTGATAACATTTAACTCAGTCGGGGCACAAGCTCCGACTGAGTTAAACGCTCCGCGAGGATGCGCACGGATTCGGACAGGAATTTGTCTGCTAAAGCAGACCCGAATCCGGCGCGCAAGACTCGCGAGCGAGTCTTGACTCTTAGTCGGTAAATTAAATACAAAAGCTAAAGGGATGCCCTAGGGCATCCCTTATTTTTATTCTAGTGATTAAACTTCATTCTTCTTATAATTTCTCCTGCTTCTCTGCCCTAAAGTTTTCTAGGAAATCTAGTAAATCTCCCTTCTTTATAGGCCTTGAAAAAAAGAAGCCCTGAATCTCATCACAACCATAGTCAATAAAAGACTCTAGCTGATCTTTATTCTCCACACCCTCAACTAAAATTCTTAAATCTAGTTCCTTAAACATAGAGATTACATTTTTAATTATGGTTAGCATAACCTCATTCTTATACTCATCTACAAAGAGCTTATCAAGCTTAACAATAGTTATTGGCAGGGTTCCAAGTCTTCTAAGATTAGAATAACCCGTTCCAAAGTCATCTAGAGAAAACTTAATACCATAATCGTTTAGCTTAATAAGATTATTCATAACCACAGCCTGAGAATAACCAGCAATGCTTTCTGTAATTTCAAAGTTTACTTTATCTGGAGATATCTCCATACACTTCATTTTATTTATGATATTATCCGCCAAATTCACCTGAAGACATTGCTGGATTGATAGATTAATTTCCACAAATTCAAGTCCACTTTTTACAAAATCTTCACTAGCAATAAATTTAAAAGTCTCATCTAAAACATAGTCGCCAATTCTTAGAATCGCCCCACTCTTCTCCGCCGCTCTAATAAATACCTTTGGAGATACAAAGCCATGTTCCTTGTCATATAGTCTTAGCAAAGCCTCGGCACTTTTAAATTTCTTTTCCTTAACAGAATAAATTGGCTGATAATAAACCATGAAATTATCCGTTAAATAAGCCTTTTCAATGATCTTATCAATGTTTGTATTTATACATACTTCCTTATCATTAATAATATCCTTAGCCTCGTAAATATTTCCCATGAGCTTACTATTATTGTAAAAGCTATTGGAAAATGTAATCAAATCCTCCACGCTAGCAATATCCTCTGGGAATACAAGACTGCAAAGGTAAGCGTTTATATTTACATTAATATGATTAAAACTAATAGGCTTTGATAGTTCATTATCAATTAGTTCGGCTAAGGCCTTAACCCTGCTTCCATCAATACGATTAACAATAATTGCAAACTTGCCATCGTTTAAATAATAAAGAATATATCTACCCTTAATTAGATTAGTCGAATTCTGAATCATACCTGCAGTTCTTCTAATTAAGGAATTGTAGTGCTCATAGGATAAAAGTCCCCTAAGCATTGACGAATTCTTTAATTTAACCAGAAGTATCATTCGATTAGACTTAGTCTTTTCGTATCTTTTCGTATCAGATATAAAGGAATTCATATTGTGAAAACCTGTAACTCCATCAATTAAAACCTCCGGTCTTTGAACCGTCTGGCTTACCAACAGATTAACTAAAGATAGGGCAAAGGGCTCCACAACTAAATGCGGGAAGAACCATTGAATTCCAATTGCAAGCACACTAATAGGATACATCAAAACAATACTATTAAAGTGTGATTGTGCATACCAATCTCTGTGTTGAATTACAAAGAAAAAGGAATATAAGAAATTCAGACTACCAATCAAATACATTAGAAGTATATAATTTCCTCTAATATAATGTCCCATTTCATCAATTCTAAAAATCATGCCATTATAATGATTTACAATCAATAAAATAATGATAGCTAGAATTGAAAAAATATGAAAAAGCCAGAAGCCATGCCTCTTAAACATAATTTGCCACAAGTCTATAATGCTAATATTGTACAAAGTATATATGAAAATATTAGACAAATGAAATAGGAAATAAAGGGAATTAGGTATAAAGGCAGTCCTAATTTCAAACAAACTATTATGCATGCTCGTATCAATAGTTATAGCCCATATATCAAAAATGCAAGTTATAATTCCCCATATAGCATTAAATATAAAAAACTTATTCGATGCTCCCCTAGTCATCTTTCTATAAAAGAAAGAAAACACAATGATGGCATTTACTAAAAGCGCTGCAACATCAAAATATATAATTCTTGTCATATAAGAAATCTCCTTATAGATTCAGCTTAAAAACTATTTTTATTATATCATTTAACATATATTTCTACAATTAATATAAAGCCTTATTCTTAGGGAAAAATGCATCAAGGCAAATAAAAACCAGAAACTAGCCTAGGCTAATTTCTGGTTTAAATTTTAATCTTTAATTTTAATCTTTAATTTTAGTTATTAGCTAAATATTCCTCATTTAACTTAATAACCTTATTCATTACCTCAGGTCCTGGTGCTCCAAGAGTAAGTCTCTTATTAACACAAGTCTCTAAGCTAATTGCCTCATAGATGTCCTCATCAAATACAGGACTAATCTTCTTATATTCTTCAAGAGAAAGGTCATCAAGTGCGATTCCCTTATCGAGGCAAAGAAGAACTAACTGGCCAACAATACCATGAGCTTCTCTAAATGGTACGCCCTTCTTTACTAAGTAATCAGCGGCATCTGTAGCATTTGTAAAGCCATGCTTAGCAGAATCAGCCATTCTCTTATCATTAAACTTCATTGTATCAATCATACCCTTAAAGAGGCTGACACAGCCCTTTACAGTGTCGATTGCATCAAAAGTTAATTCCTTATCTTCCTGCATATCCTTATTGTAAGCAAGAGGAATTCCCTTCATTGTTGTAAGAAGTCCCATAAGTGCTGCATAAACTCTACCTGTCTTACCTCTTACAAGCTCTGCAATATCTGGATTCTTCTTCTGTGGCATAATTGAGCTTCCTGTTGAAAATGCATCATCAAGCTCAATAAACTTATACTCGTTAGAATTCCAAATAATGATTTCTTCAGAGAATCTGCTTAAATGCATCATAATAGTTGAAAGTGCTGATAAGAATTCAATTAAGTAATCTCTATCAGAAACTGAATCCATACTATTAAGTGTAGGTCCATTAAATTCTAGTAACTTAGCAGTTAACTCTCTATCTAGAGGATAAGTTGTACCAGCTAGGGCCCCTGCGCCAAGTGGACAGTAATTCATTCTCTCATAGATATCTGAAAGTCTAGATCTATCTCTTTTAAACATCTCAAAGTATGCGCCAAAGTGATGTGCTACAGTTACAGGCTGAGCTTTTTGTAAATGAGTGAAGCCTGGCATAAATGTTGTAACATTTTCCTTCATAATACGAAGAATAACCTGCATTAATTCCTTAACTTCTTCATCTACAGCTAAAATCTCATCCCTTGTATAAAGTCTCATATCAAGTGCAACCTGATCATTTCTACTTCTACCAGTGTGAAGCTTCTTACCAGCATCACCAATTCTTTCAATAAGGTTTGCCTCCATAAATGTATGAATGTCCTCATATTCATCATCTATAACAAGCTTTCCTGCTTCGATGTCAGCTAAAATTGCCTTTAAGCCATTAACAATTTTCTCGCCTTCTTCTTCGCTAATAATCCCTGATTTAGCAAGCATAGTAGCATGTGCAATACTACCTCTGACATCCTGTTTATAAAATTTCTGGTCAAAGGAGATTGATGCATTGAAGTTATTAACTAACTCATTAGTCTCCTTTGTAAAACGACCGCCCCAAAGTTTCATTTTCATTTCCTCCTAATGTTTTAACGATTTAACTCATTAAAATGTAATCACTACTAATTTAGCAAATGTTTACTAGGATGTAAACCTCCTTTTAGGATTTAAGCTATTTAATTTTACTTCCCTTAGAATCTCTATGAGCTAACTTTAAGTTAGTAAGGTTAAGTTCCTTCTTCTTATACTCAACCGTTACCTCATCTCCATCAGTAACTAAGAAGACCTCATCAATATGATCATCCTTAGCTAACTTCATAGCACGAACACCAAGAGCATTCTTCTTCTTTTGAGGAATGTCAGTTAGAGGGAATTTTAAAATGTTACCATTAGCACTAGCAAGGCAAACGTTCTGGTTACTTTCCACAACCTCTTCCTCTACAATGCCACCCTCAAGGGTAAACTTAGAATAAATAGCAATCTTAGCATCTGTTGTATAAACGCCTACTAAGCTATCATCCTCACCAAGCTTTGTAGCCGAAACAGTTCTTTTATTAACTTCAAACTCAGAAGCATCCACAAGCTTTGCCATACCATTCTTTGTAACAAAAAGGAGCTTCTTATTCTTGATTGTTGCCTCAGAACCGAGGAAGCAGATATTCTCACCGCTACTATCGTAATTACCAACATTATCAATAGGAGTACCCTTGTCTCTAAATCTAGTATATGGTAAGTCCTTTACCTTAACCTGATGCATATTACCTGTGTCTGTGAAAATGAGAATCTTACCGGTATTCATACATGTAAAGACATACTTATTCTCTGCATGTACTGCTTCCTTATTTCTCTCATAGGCAGAAATATCAATAGTCTTAGCATAGCCAAATCTATCCATAATAAAGACTACTTCCTTCTCTTCCATCTTCTTTTCTTCATAAACAGCTTCCTTAGCATCAAGAATCTGAGTTCTTCTAGCTCTAGCATAGTCCTTCTTAATTCTTAAAAGTTCAGCCTTAATTACCTTTGCCATTTCTTTTCTAGATGAAAGGATCTTCTCATATTTTTCAATCTTCTTTAAGCATTCTTCAAATTCCTTCTGAAGCTGTAAAATTTCAAGACCAATTAATCTGTATAGACGCATCTGTAAAATCTCTGTAGCCTGACGCTCTGTAAAATCAAGCTTAGCTGCACTTGCCTTAGATTTTTCAGACTTAAAATTAATACCTTCAACATTACCATTAACTAAGCAATCCTTAGCCTGAGCTAAATTCTTACTTCCTCTAAGGATTTCAATAATTAAATCAATAATATCGCAGGCACGAATAAGACCTTCTTTAATCTCTTTATTGTCTCTTTCCTTTTTAAGGAGAGTTGTATATTTTCTTGTGGCAAGATCAAACTGGAAGTCTACATGATGCTTAATAACCTGCTTAAGACCAAGTGTTTCTGGTCTTCCATTAACAATAGCAAGCATGTTAACACCAAAAGTATCTTCAAGCTTTGTCTTCTTATAAAGCATGTTCTCTAAGTTCTTGTAATCAGCGTTCTTTTTAAGTTCAAGAACAATTCTAATACCTTCCTTAGAAGATTCATTTGAAACATCCACAATATCACTTGTCTTCTTAGTTTCAATTAAATCAAGAACATCTGAGATAAACTTAGAAATATTAGCACCAATCATTGTGTATGGAATCTCTGTAATAACTAACTTATCTCTTTCACTTCTCTTTGTAGCTGGCTCGTAAACCACCTTACCACGAAGCTTTACCTTACCCTGCCCTGTTTCATAGATGTCCTCTAAGTCAGACTTATTAATTACAATACCGCCTGTAGGGAAATCTGGTCCTGGCATAATTTCAAGTAATTCCTTAGTTGTAATTTCAGTGTTATCCATATAGGCACAAACTGCATCACAAACCTCAGCTAGATTGTGAGGTGGAATATTAGTTGTCATACCAACGGCAATACCATCAGCACCATTAATAAGTAAATTAGGTACTCTTACTGGTAAAACCTCTGGTTCTTTTTCTGTTTCATCGAAGTTTGGTAGGAAATCTACTACATTTTTATCAAGATCAGTTAAGTAAACATCCTCTGTAAACTTCTGGAGTCTAGCCTCAGTGTATCGCATAGCAGCAGCTCCATCACCTTCAATAGAACCAAAGTTACCATGACCATCTACTAAAGCCATTCCCTTCTTAAAATCCTGTGATAAAACTACTAATGTCTCATAAATTGAGCTATCACCATGTGGATGATATTTACCCATGGTATCACCAACAATTCTTGCTGACTTTCTATGGGGTTTATCATGTCCTAAATTTAATTGGTCCATAGCGTATAAAACTCTTCTTTGAACAGGCTTTAAACCATCTCTTGCATCAGGTAAAGCTCTTGCTGTAATTACACTCATGGAATAATCTATATAAGACTTCTGCATTATTTCAGAATACTCAGTCTTTACTATCTGTTCAGCCATACTTCCTCCAAAAAATTATTATTAGTAAATCATATATTCGTAAATTTAAGCATCAATCTCAGCTTCATTGGCATGAGCATAGATAAATGCACGTCTAGGTGGAACCTCACTACCCATAAGCATTGAAGTTACTTCTGTTGCCATTCTTGCATCTTCAATTTCCACCTGCTTTAAAATTCTAGTTTCAGGATTAAGAGTTGTCTCCCAAAGCTGCTCAGGATCCATTTCACCAAGTCCCTTATATCTTTGAAGAGTAAAGCTACCTTCTTCATGATTCTTTCTATAATTTTCAAGAGCCTTGTCATCATAAAGATACATACCTTCATCCCCAGACTTCTTCTTAGTCTTCTTTGGCACTACCTTATAAAGAGGTGGTGTTGCAATATAGACATGACCCTGATTAATAAGCTCAGGCATGAATCTATAGAAGAATGTAAGTAAAAGTGTATCAATATGAGCACCATCCACATCGGCATCAGTCATAATAATAATCTTGTCATAACGAAGCTTTGAAATATCAAAGTCATTACCGTAACCCTCTAAGAAGCCACAATTAAAGGAATTAATCATAGTCTTAATTTCTGCATTAGCTAAAACCTTATCGATTGTTGCCTTTTCAACATTTAAGATTTTACCTCTAATTGGAAGGATTGCCTGAGTTCTTCTGTTTCTAGCAGACTTTGCAGAACCGCCGGCAGAATCACCCTCTACAATAAATACTTCGCACTCTTCAGGATTTCTACTTTCACAGTTAGCAAGCTTACCGTTGCTATCAATTGAGAATTTCTGCTTTGTAAGAAGATTTGTCTTAGCCTTTTCCTCAGCCTTACGAATCTTAGCTGACTTTTCAGCACAAGCAATAACAGCCTTTAGAGCATCTAAATTCTTATCAAAATATAACTGAACCTCGTCGTTAGTTATAGCTGATACAACTGTTGAAGCATCAGGATTATCAAGCTTAGTCTTTGTCTGACCTTCAAATCTTGGTGCTGGATGCTTAATAGCAACAATAGCTGTCATACCATTTCTAACATCAAGACCAGTAAAGTTATTATCCTTATCCTTAAGAATTCCTAACTCTCTAGCATACTGATTAATAATCATTGTAAACTTAGTCTTAAAACCTGTAATATGGGTACCACCCTCTTGAGTGTAAATGTTATTACAAAAACCAAGTATATTTTCCTCGAATTCATTTACATACTGGAAAGCGACTTCCACTTCAATGTCATCCTGCTTATTCTTAAAATAAACAATATCACAAACAGTTTCCTTACCTACATTTAAGTCCTTAACATAGGCTAAAATACCATCTTCTTCATGGAAAGTTTCCTCTTCAGGTGCTTCCCCTCTAAGGTCCTTAAAATTAATTGTAAGTCCTGGATTTAAATATGCGATTTCATGTAATCTTGACTTGATTGAATCTGCCTTAAATCTAGTCTTTTCAAAGATTTCACCATCAGGAAGGAAAGTAACTGTTGTACCTGTATCATGCTTTCTGCAAGTACCAATCTCCTTAAGAGGAGCTACTGCCTTACCTCTTTCATATCTTTGCTTATAAACTTTACCTTCAAGTCTGATTTCAACCTCTAACCAAACTGAAAGAGCATTAACAACAGATGCACCTACACCATGTAAACCACCAGAAATTTTGTAACCGCCATCGCCAAACTTACCGCCGGCATGAAGTACAGTAAATACAACCTCAACTGCTGGAATACCAGCCTTAGGATGAATTCCTATTGGAATACCTCTACCATTATCCTTAATAGTAGCTGTACCATCTGCATTAAGACTTACGTCTATTTCACTACAAAAGCCCGCTAAATGCTCATCTACAGAATTATCTACGATTTCATATATAAGATGATTAAGACCCTTAGTGCCTACTGAACCAATATACATACCAGGTCTTTTTCTAACCGCTTCTAGTCCTTCCAAAATGGAAATACTATTAGCATCATATTTCTTAGTTGCCATAAAATTTTCTCCCTTTTATTTAAATGAAAGCTTCGCTTTCAATAATAAATTCATATAAATCTTAATTAGATAAATAAGAATTAAAAATGCTTTCAAAGTTTGATGAATAAATTGAATTAGAACGAACGCTAAGTTTTGCCCAAACTCCTGTATTAAAATCTACATAATACTTTGATTCATACTCATTCATATACTCATTAAACTGCTCTAATTGCTTGCTTTCTAAGATTGTTGTCTTATTGACTTCAGTCTTAGTTTTATCATTATCAGAAGTACAACGAATTAGATAATAAAGTCCATTAACTTCAAAAACCTCACTCATATCACCAGTAGATAGGTTAAAGGCAATGTCTTCAAATGTCTGATCCATTTCACCCTTCTTTAATTCCATTTCATAATTGCCATCGTCATTGATTTCCTTTGCAAGGGCAAAGAAAGAGCTACCTGACTGAATGCTATTATAGGCATTCTCCACCTCTTCCTTAGAATCGCTTACAATATACTGAATATCAATAACTCTAGCATCATCATAACTTACCTCAATGTCATATTCAGAAATAATATCCTCATATAACTTATTAGCAATGGCAAATTTAGTATACATCTCTTCTAGATCCTCTAAACTTACATCTAACTGCTTCTTATCATCATCGGATAAGTTATTGTAATACTCCGCAGCTGCTGCCTCTACGTTGTTCTCTTCATCTCTACTTAAAACAACGCCTCTTTCCTTTGCTAGCTTATTTAGCATAGCAACTCTTATTAACTTAACTTTAATTTGATCATTAACATAAGAATAAAAAGATTCTCCATCAATTGTCTCATTCCAGATATCCTCACCTAAAAGCTCTTCGTACTGGCTTCTAGCATCAGACATTAAAATCTTAGCTTCGGTCTTAGTCATTGTAATACCGTCTAGCTTAAGAATTGTATTAGAATTTAGCCCTGTTGATATATAAACAAAGTGGCCATTGAAAAAAATCATAAAAATTAAACATGCTGCAACTAAAACCGCTGCAGACACTAAAGCAATTACTCTCTTCTTGTTAGTCTTCACAACCCTACTCCTTTAGTCCATTATTTCTGTAATATGTTCGCTATAGATGTGGAAGTGCTCGCATTAGATGCGGCAGGCCGCAGCTCGCACACGTGTAGCTCCTTCTTCTCAATTGCGGAAGTGCTCGCATTAGATGCGGCAGGGCCGCTGCTCGCACACGTGTAGCTCTTTCAATGAAAGAGCTACAATAGCTACTTATGATATGGCTCGTTCTTCATTATTCTATAGCTTCTATAAATCTGTTCAAGTAAAATCACACGCATTAACTGATGAGGGAAGGTCATTTTAGAAAAGCTAAGCTTGTAATCCGCTCTAGCTAAGACCTCACTTGATAAACCAAGGGAACCACCAATCACAAAGCTTATATCGCTTTTCCCCGAAATACCAAGCTCATCAATCTTTTTTGATAACTCAACAGAATCTAACATCTTGCCTTCAATGGCAAGAGCTATAACATAGGAATCGTCTTTTATATTAGATAAAATTCTCTCCCCTTCTTTTCTTTTGATCAAGTCATTAACAGTATCACTTGCATTATCCGGTGTCTTCTCATCAGGAAGCTCTATAATCTTTAAATTACAGTATCTTGAAAGTCTCTTAGAATACTCATCAATAGCACCTGTAAAGAACTTCTCTTTCACCTTGCCAACGCATACAATGTTAATCTTCAAGCAAACTCACCTCTAACCTTCAACTACAAAATATTCGCCACTAGGAAGCTTAAAAACCTCTAGCTGCTCTTCTAATTCTTCGTCAGACATAGAACTAACATCCATACCTTCATCTGCTAGGGCATCTCTTAATTCCTTAATATCCTTACAAACAAAAGCAAAAGACTCTTCAAGAAAATCCTTAGCCTCATCAATATCAAAGACTACATCCTCCATAAAAAGTTTAGCTTGTTCCTTTAAGAAAACCTCTGCGCAGGCTGTTAAATGCTTCTCGTCCATAATAATCTCCTTATGATAAAATTTGTGGGAAACGCTCCCTTAATGTATCAACTACTCTCTTGGCCTCGTAGTTACCATGTTTCTTAACATCTGCTACAGCCTTCTCCATGACATAAGAATACTTCACATTATCAAGCATAGTAATATCATTATAATTATCACCAAAGGCCATACATTCATTAGACTGTAGCTTAAAATATTCCTTAATCTGATTAATAGCCTTACCCTTAGAAACGCTTGTCTCCATAAAGTCTAAGTAAAGATCACCAGATACAGCAATACTTGCCTTACCCTGCCATCTATCAAAGAAATAGTCTCTAGAATTAGAGATACCTGAAAGGTCACAAACAGCCACCTTTAAAATATCTTCCTTAATCTCACTAAAATCCTCTACTAGAGTTGTATGATAGTTAACTACCTCAGTCATTCTGTGATGATATTCCTTAGTCTTAGGCTTAATATAAGCAGTCTTTTGTCCTGAAACTAAGACCTCACAATTAGCTCTATTATAAACATCATCAATAATTTCAAGGGCTAAGTCTCTCTCCATAGCTGTCTTAGCTATTACCTTATCCTTATAAGCTACTAATGCACCGTTCTCAGCAATATATACCAAATCCTTTGAAACAGGCTCAAATAGTCTCTTTAGAGAGGTAATCTGTCTACCTGATGCAGCAGCAAAATGTATTCCCGACTTTAAAAGCTTAGCTATTGCTCTTAAAGTTTCTTCATCTACACTCTGTGCCCCATTAAGAAGTAGTGTACCATCTAAGTCACTTGCTATAAATCGTATCATATTAACACCTTTCATAATCTATTCTATATCCTAATTTATAAAGTTCAAGACATATTCTTGCTACTGGCAAGCCAACTACATTATTATAGTCGCCCTCAATAGCCTTAATATAGGCGGCAAAAAGCCCCTGAATTCCATATGCCCCTGCCTTATCATAAGGCTCTTTAGTTGATATGTAGGCCTCCACACTCTCATCTGTTAAAGGATAGACTAAAACTTCTGTCTTCTCACTAAAGCTAATCTCTTTAGCCTCCACTTTATCGCCCACGCCACTTGTCTTAATAAGACAAACTCCTGTGTAAACCTGATGAGCATTATCAGAAAGTCCCTTAATCATTCTTCTAGCATCTTCCTTATCCTTAGGCTTAGTTAGAATCTCGCCCTTGTGATAAACTACTGTATCTGCGCCAATAATCACACAATCAGAGAGGTCTTCCCCTCTTCCCTTTAGCATATCAAATACAGCTCTTGCCTTCCTTCTTGAAAGTTCCTTCACATAATCGTAAGGAGGCATTAGTTCAATGTCCTCACTTGCCTGACTAGTTATAATCTCAAATTTAATACCGACCTGCTCTAAAAGTTCCTTTCTTCTAGGAGAAGCAGAAGCTAAAATAATTCTCATAATTAAATTCCTTTCTCGACCTACCATGTCCTATATTAACATTCTTTTATGAAAAATAAAAGTCCAAAAAGAAATTTTGTTCGTTTCTAATCTAAAGAAAAGGGATAGAAAAATTTTCCTATCCCTAAATTATAAACTTAGTCAAACAGACCTTTTAATCCACTTTTAAAGTTTGATTTCTTTATTTCCCAAGACTTCTAGTTATCAAGGCTTTTACTTATCAAGACTTCTATTCATAGCTGACTCAACCGCATCAATAGAAGCTCTAATAATATCGTGATCAATACCAATACCAAAGTAGCCCTTGCCATCATCGCCCTCAATACCTACATAGGCAATAGCCGAAGCACCAGAACCACTCTTTAAGGCATGCTCTTCATAAACTGTAATATTACATGGCTTATTAAAATGTTTAGCAAGTGCGTTACTTACTGCATCAAGACGACCCTTACCAGCTGCATTAACTGTAAGAGACTGTCCATTTTCTTCAATAGTAACTGCTGTCTGAATTCCATCTTCCTGCTTAAAATGTACCTCTGTAATCTTAAAGTTTGGTGTGTATTTCTTATATCTCTTCTCAAAAATTTCAAGAACCTCTTCTGGCGCTAATTCCTTATGAGCATTATCAGAAACATCCTTTACAGCATAGCCTAAATCCTCTCTCATCGCCTTTGGAATAAGCATACCGAAGTTTCTCTCTAAAACGTAGGCAACGCCACCCTTACCAGACTGGCTGTTAATTCTAATAACATCAGAATCATAAGTTCTACCAACATCCTCTGGATTAATTGGAAGATATGGTACAGTCCAAAGATCTGGATTGTGGTCGATTCTATAGTGCATTCCCTTTGAAATAGCATCCTGATGAGATCCTGAGAAAGCTGCAAATACTAACTTACCACAATATGGATGTCTATCAGAAATTGTCATCTGAGTAAGCTTTTCATAAGTCTGTGCAAGCTCAGGCATATCAGATAAATCAAGCTTTGGATCAACACCATGTGAATACATATTCATAGCAAGTGTAATAACATCTACATTACCAGTTCTCTCACCATTACCAAAAAGTGTACCCTCAATTCTATCAGCACCAGCAAGTAATCCAAGCTCAGAATCGGCAACGCCTGTACCTCTGTCATTGTGTGGATGAAGGGATACGATAACATTTTCCCTATTATGCATGTTCTTACACATGTACTCTACCTGACTAGCATAAACATGAGGAAGCGACATCTCAACAGTTACCGGTAAATTAATGATGCACTTCTTGTCTTTTGTTGGCTGCCACTGGTCAATAACTGCGTTACAAACCTCAAGGGCATATTCTGGCTCTGTGCCTGTAAAAGACTCGGGGCTGTATTCAAATAAATAGTTACCGCCATCTGCCTCAGCTAATTCCTTTAAAAGCTTAGCGCCTTCAATAGCGATCTTCTTAATTTCTTCCTTAGACTTAGCAAATACCTGCTCTCTTTGTGCAAGAGATGTAGAATTGTAAACATGGATGATTGCTCTTGGAGCACCCTTAACTGCCTCAAAAGTCTTCTTAATAATATGAGGTCTAGCCTGAGTAAGTACCTGAATTGTTACATCCTCAGGAATCATATTATTCTCAATTAAAGTACGGCAAAACTCATACTCTGTCTCTGATGCTGCAGGGAAACCAATCTCGATTTCCTTAAAGCCCACCTTAATTAACATCTTGTAAAACTCTAACTTCTCAGCCAAGCTCATTGGTTCTATTAAAGCCTGGTTGCCATCTCTTAAATCAACAGAACACCAAATTGGTGCCTTATCCACGTATTCCTTCTTAACCCAGTCATTGCACTCAACTGGTGGCATAAAGTAGCCTCTCTTGTACTGCTTGTAATTAAACATAAACCTTTCCTCCTAATTCTAGTGCTCTTACTTATGAAAATGTGTCAAAAGCCTAAAGACAAATAAAGCCACTAATTTATCTTTAGCCAAACGCTTTTAAGTCTCCCTTCCCAAAGAGGCTATAAAAAAACGTCTCTTAAAGGTTTCCCTTTAAGAGACGAATAAAATCCGCGTTACCACTCTTATTCATAGTAAAACTATGCACTCACCAAATACTTTCATATTCTGACCATTATAACGGTTGGCATTCCGTCTAGCCCTACAGTTATTAAAAATAATTTCAGGTAGCTGCTCCAAGGCGAGTTCATTACTTCTCTTTATCTATCTTTCACCAACCGATAGCTCTCTGTATTCCGATTCATAACTACTATTCCTCTTCATCGCATTTCAAATATTGAATTATATTAAAACTATAAACTATCAATATTTGTTTGTCAATAAGTTTTATAACTTCTTTAAATAACTAATTTCCTCTTTAGTTACCTCTTCTCTTGAGTATCTAGCCTTTTCATAAGCCTCAGTTATCTTAGCTGCCTTTTCTTCATCCTCAATAATAAGCTTAGAAGAAATATCGCCAGGCATTAATTTATCCGGCTTTAAGCCATTTTTCTTATATTTAGTATAACGCTTCTTTGACTTGGCGTATTTTTTGAAAATCTTTCTATAGCTATCATTATTAGATAAGCCCTTAGATGACTCCTTCTTTAAGGTCTCGTAAGCCTTATCCTTTGAAATCTTCTCTTCCTTTAAAAATTCCACTTCATCAAATTCATCAAGCTTAGTCCTTTTAAAGCTCTTCGCATACTTAAATACTAGGTAAATTACTGAAACTGCCAAAGCAATTACCAGCACAAGGGCAAAGGCCTCAAAAATAGCATTAAAGATAGCTGCATTATCATTTGCTGTGGAATCTGCAAAGCCAATATCATAACCTGAACTTGCCTCATCACTAGAAGAAGCTGAATCTGTTGAATCCCCACCAGATCCCCAAAGTATAAGAATAAACTTAATAATTAGCTTTACAATGGCAAATAAAAATCCGCCGATTATACTAAATAAATTTCCGTACTTACCGTAATAGAAAAGGTACATGAAAACTGCCATAACTAAGGCAATTACAAAGGTTACGGTTACATTTGCATTAATAATTCTATTAAGGGGGAACTCTGACTTTCCGGAGTTAACCTTAATAACCTTATTAAGTTCCTTTACCTGATTATAAATTAGGCTAGATAGGACAAATACTACAAATAAAAGCACCATAAGGCCCACAAGGCCATCATTATTATTGCTACCACCAAGCACGTAGCCCACAAACATTACAAGGGCATAGGCTGGATGCATTCTTTCTTTAATTACAGAACTTGAGTAAACATCCTCGTCTGCTGCAGATTTTAAATTAGATACAAAATCCTTAGAAACCGGAGAATTATTAGCAAGCTCTGTAAGCTTATTCATGGCGTTCTTAATTCTAATTGAACGAAGTGATATTACAAGTGTAGCAAGAAAAAAAGTCACAATCTCAAGGTCATTTCTTGCAAAGGCAAGGCTTGCTACTGGGAATATCAAATTAATTATCATAAAGGCTGTAAAATTATTAACCTTACGTCTAACAATATAAAGAGCTACTGTTGGAATAATACACAGTAAACATAGGACTATATCAGTATTTGGCCTATTGGCAATACCAATAATAGCCATAACTTCAATGGCAAAAAATACCACAAACTGTGTGAAAATTTCTAGGAAGGTTTCTAATACGTTAAGCCTTTTGTTAGTTTTACTAATCTTTGTTGGCTGTCCCATTAAAGCTTACCTCCTATATTCTGATCAATCTCAAACTCCAAGCTCTTTAGCTCTGTAAACTGCGATATATTTTCTCCCCTAAAATGTGGCACCACCCAGAGAGAATCCTTATCGTTTTTAAATTTCTCGTTAATTAAGTCTACTAATTCCTTCTGTCTATTAGCAGAAATAATTACATAGATTGAATCTCTTTTAATCTGAACTTCCTTAATAATTTCCTTAAAGTCTCGCTTCTCCTTGCTTGCATCAACTCTAGCAAGTAGCGCGTTAATAGTCTTTAAATGAGCAACGCCAGAACCTGACGTGAGCTTAATCTCAGCTCCTTCAAGGTAATCTCTTGCATTTGAGTAAAGGGATAAATTAACCCCTTCCTTTAAAAACTTAGTGGCAAAGCCTGAACAAAGCTCAATACTATTCTCAATAATCTCAAGGGATTCAAGCTGTCTGTCCTTTTCTAAGTTAAGTAAAATGCATACATTTCTACTCATGGTCTCATCATATTCATTAACCATAAGCTGACCGGTTTTAGCAGAAGCCTTCCAGTTAACGGACTTTAAATTATCATTATAGTTGTATTCTCTAATTGAGCGGAAAGCAAACTTATCCTCGAATAGATACTTCTTCTTAGTTAAGTCCCCTTCAAGGCTATTATTAATAATTCCAAGCTTATTAACGTCAATAGCCTGTGGGTAAACTGTAATAAAGGCAGTATCGTCCTGCTTGCATACATTTACCTCATCCATAAATACACCGTTAAATACAATCTCTAAATTATCTAGTGTAAAGACGCCTCTTTTAAGACACTTAATAGGAATACGTCTTGTGATCTTCTGATTAGGACCTAGGGAAAACACGTCATTTCTATAGGTTCTATCTGTAGTTGTAGAGTTAGTATCAATATCTGTAAAATACAAGCTCTTATCTAATTGAAATTTAGTGTTAATCATAGCTAAGGGCAATTTCTTAGCGTTGCTAACAGTTAAGACTAAATTGGTTGAATCCCCACGAATCACATTTCTGCTTTCGAAATTTAGATTCATTTTCAAATTCTTAGACCAATTCTTTCTATAAAGAGTAACAACAAAGAAGTAAACAAGTGCCACAGCTACTATCATTAAAATAATATTCATTACTTATCCCATTCCTCTGTAGGCACATTAATTTCGCTAACGATTCTATCAATAATCTGTTCTTTGTTGTCACGAGCAAAGGCACCGGATGATAGAGAAAGTCTATGAGCAAAGCAAACTCTAGCTAAAGACTTAATATCTTCTGGTACAACATAAGTTCTTCCTGATACATATGCAAATGCTCTCGCAGCATTCACCATAGCAATTGACGCTCTAGGACTAATACCGATGGAAATGTCCACGCTATTTCTAGTCTTAGTAGCAATATTGACAATATATTCAATTAAAGATGGATGGATAAAGACTTCCTTTACCTCTTCTCTCATCTCTAAGATATCTTTTGTAGTAACTACGCTTCTAATGGATTCAATAGGGCTTGCCTTTAAAAATCTAGTAAGAATCTCCTTCTCACCTTCCTCGCTTGGATAACCCATATTAATCTTCATTAAAAATCTATCTAACTGAGCCTCTGGTAACTCGTAAGTACCAGCAGTCTCAATAGGGTTCTCAGTGGCAATAACGATAAATGGTGCATCTAGCTTAAAACTAGTTTCATCAACTGTTACCTGTATTTCTTCCATACATTCAAGAAGTGCTGACTGAGTTCTTGGTGTCGCTCTGTTAATTTCATCGGCCAATAAAATATTAGTAAAAATTGGACCTCTTCTAAACTTAAACTCTTCTTCCTTCTGGTTATAGATATGAATACCTGTAATGTCTGATGGAAGTAAATCTGGTGTAAATTGGATTCTCTTAAAGTTACCCTCTATGCTTTTAGCAAATGTTTTAGCAAGCATTGTCTTGCCTGTTCCTGGAACATCCTCTAGTAGTACATGGCCAGATGCTAAAACACTTGTTAAAATCAACTTTGTAACATCCTCTTTATCTACGATAACCTTATTGACGTTATCTAAAACTAGTTTACATTTATCCTGATTATTAAACATGAAAAACCTCCGATTGTCTTTGTTTCATACGCTTTTTAGTATAGCAAGCAGAGATTATTCATTCAATAAAAAGAATATAAAATTATTCTTCCATTGGCATATCTTGGTTAACGTCAATTCCTCTTGGTGGAACTGGTGTTGAGAAAACGATCTGAGTTGATGTACGACCGAATTTCTGAAGCTGTCCAATAAATGTATCAAGCTCTAAAGTACTTGGGAAGATAACCTTAAGTAACATTGAATAATTACCTGTTACACAATTACATTCTACAACGTTAGTACATGACTTAATAAATGGATAAAATTCTGGCTTCTGGGCTGGAGCTACTTCAAGATTAATAAAAGCTGTAATATGATATCCAAGCTTTAACTGATTAATCTTAACCTCATAGCCTTCAATGATTTCTTCTTTTTCAAGTCTTTCAATTCTTGCTGATACAGCAGGTGATGATAAAAATACGTTCTCTGCTAAAGCCTTAAGTGGCATTCTTGCGTTCTGCTGTAATAATGTGATTATCTTCTTATCAATCTTATCCATAATTCCTCCTTAAAATAAAAAGAGACAATTCTAGCTATCGCGGCTAAAATTGTCTCCTTCGACATTCATTAATACTTTTCTATAATAAACCTAATTTAATTAATTATCAAGTGTTTTTTGTTAATTTAAATAAGTTTTCTTATGATATAGTTTATTTATTACTTATTCTCTTCTTCAATATCTTCAGCTTCATAGAGTTCTTCATATTCCATAGCATCAAGCTCTTCATCAAAAGCATCTGAAACTATCTCATATTCCTCATCAGAGCCGATATTCTCTAGTACTGGCTCACCGTTTGGATCCTCTTCGTATCTGTAAAGATAAACCTCATCGTTATCTGCTGCCTCACCCTCAAGTGGTAAAAGCGCTATATATGTATTCTCACCAGCTGGGAAAATTCTAACGATTGCACATTCGCATGTCTCACCGCCATCAAGGGCAAGTGTAACTGTGCTATATTCTGAATTATTTGCCATAATTATCTCCTTTTCATGCTTACTGCATAAGCTTTTCTTTATCTAACCTTTTAAAAGGGTATCACAATAATTGATTTTCCTCAAGACCTATTTCCTCGATAAATCTCGAAGGAAGATAATCTTTGTTATATCTATGCTTAGGAGAAAGTATATACAAATGTTTCTTAGCCCTTGTAATACCTACATAGAAAAGCCTTCGCTCCTCCTCTATTTCCTCTTCAAAAGTCGCCTTATTAAGAGGAATAATTTCCTCACAAACATCCATAATAAAAACCACTTTAAACTCTAGGCCCTTACTTCTATGAAGAGTGTAGAAGTTAATCCCATCAAAATTAGAGTAATCCTTGTCTTTCACCCCTGCACTAACTCCAGTTTCATCACTTGCTGCCTCCCCATTTTCCTTTTGCCTTTCCCTTACAAAGGCTACAAAGTCACTTATCTTAGTAAATTCCTTTGAAAGCTCTGTTATCTTTTCAAGGTCTTCAAGTATCAACTCCTTGTTAGCTTTATTTTTTCTTGCATATTCCTCAATATAATCCTCAAGGCCAATGCCCTTTCTAATGTAATTAATCGCCGCAAAGCTAGTCATTTTCTTAAGCATATTAATATCAAAGATAAGGCTATCAATATTTTTTATAACAGTATAATTAGGCCTTTCCGCCTTCTCATAAATCTCCTTTAAAGAAATCAAAGACACGGGACTTGCAAGATAAGACCTTGTAATATACCTCATGGGCTTATTTATTATTTTTAAAAACTTCTCTCTAGTCCTATCTCCAAGGGCAATTTCAAGGTAAGCAAGGACTTCCTCCACCACATTACTATTGTAAAAAGAAGACATCTTAAAATCATTTTTACATTTAATTCCCATAGCCATAAGTTCCCTTACAAAGACCTTATTTAATTCATTGGTCCTTGAAAATATAGCAATATCCCTATAATTTATCCCCTGCTCCCTTAGTTTTACAATCTCACTAACCAAAAACTCCCTCTCTTCCTTTTGATCCTTTGGTCTAAGGTAAGTAATTATTCCTTTACTCCGTTCTAGCGTATGTAAATTTTTTTCAAATCTTACTTTGTTATGGGCTATAAGTTTATTGGCAAGTTCCACGATATTTGACTCACTCCTGTAATTTATATTCAGTTCAAACTTACTAGCCTTTGAAAATATATCTAGGAAGGATAGCATAATCTCTGGCTTAGAACCCCTAAAGCCGTAAATACTTTGATCATCATCCCCCACCACAAAAAGATTGCATTCTTCCCCTAGTAACTGCATTATTACTTCAAACTGCACCTTATTAATATCTTGAAATTCATCTATTAAAAGGTATTTAAAGCGCTTTATTAGACTCTGACGTAGCTCTTCATTTTCCTTTAAAAGATAAACTAGCTTAAGAGCGAAATCATCAAAGTCTAATAGGCCACGTCGCTTTTTTTCAAATTCGTAAACTCTAAATATATTCTTAAAGGTCTGTTCTGGGATTGTTTTTGACTTGTAATTATTGATATCAAGATTGTCATTTTTTATCTTAGAAATTTCTGCAAGAACTAAATCAATTAGTTCGTCTTCGTTATCATATTCTAGCTCGTATTTTAGAATCTCTTTTCTTATAATGCTTCTTTGTAGATTAAGAGTTATAACTGCATCATTTGTTAGATTATTGGCATGCTTAAGTATGGTAAAAAAGAGGGAATGAAAGGTGGCAAAAAATACGCCAATGCCTTGATTATTGTTCTCTTTATAGAAACGCTCTTTAATTTGAATTGCTGCGGATTTATTAAAAGTGATTACTAGAATATTTTGTGGACTCACATCATGATTATTAATTAGATTCTTTATTCGATTAGTCAGGGTAAAAGTCTTACCGCTACCAGGACCTGCAATAACAAGACAAGGGCCCTTGTTAAATTCTATTGCTCTTTTTTGAGCCTCGTTAAAAGACATGTGTGTTCTTCCTTTCAATTGTTTTCTTTCGTAAAATCTATTGCTATTAAAAAATAAATGGGCTTAAAAAATTAAGCCCATTAAATATACTATCTAGTGTGATTGTTGTCAATAACGTTGTATCTTATCGTCTGCATCATCTGTCTTATCGATTCGTTTTACTACTACGTAATACTCAAGGTTATCATTAACATGAATAAGCACTCTATCGCCTACTTTATGACCAAGTAGGGCTTTGCCTAGTGGGGATTCGATGCTTATAAGTCCAAGTAAAGAATCTTCTCTTACTGTTGTAACAAGCTTAATCTCCTCGCTTTCATCATCATCCTCATAATAAACCTCTACAGTATTATTAACACCGATTTCATCTTCTGCAGCAGTTTCTTTAATAACTGTAGCAGATTTAATCATTCTTTGAAGATATCTGATACGACTTTCATTCTGGTTCTTAAACTTCTTAGCAGCATGATATTCAAAATTCTCGCTTAAATCTCCTTGAGCTCGTGCTGTCTTTACATCCTCAAGAGCCTCTTTTCTAACAACGCTAATACGATAGTCGATTTCCTCTTCCATCTTCTTAATGTCATTTTCTGTTAACTCATTTCGCATATAAAAATCCACCTCTTAATAAAACTTTATAATAAATCAGAATTTATATTCTAATTCCTAAATTGTACTAATTCTTAGCTACAACCTCGCCGGCCTTCTTATAAATTGACTTAGCCTCAACTACACCACGTACACTTGAAAGTGGGTAAATATTAGATTCTCTACCAACAATTGTACCTGGATTAAGTACGCTACCGCAACCAACTTCTACATTATCACCAAGGAAGGCACCAATCTTTTTAATACCAGTCTCAATTTTCTCGTCGCCATTTTTAATGACAATAAGCTTCTTATCAGACTTAACATTACTTGTAATTGAGCCAGCACCCATGTGAGCCTTAAAGCCGAGGATTGAGTCACCAACATAGTTATAATGAGGAACCTGAACCTTATTAAAGAGAATTACATTCTTTAATTCAGTTGAGTTACCAACTACTGCGCCTTCACCTACAATAGCCTTACCACGAATAAATGCACAGTGTCTAACTTCTGCGTCCTTGCCAATAATAGCTGGACCTGCGATGTAGGCTGAAGGGAAAACATTAGCAGTTTTGTGTACCCATACATTTTCACCTCTAAGCTCGTATTCATCGGCTGGAAGTGTCTTTCCAAGTTCTATAATAAAGTCACCAATCTTAGCTAGGACCTCCCAAGGGTATGTGCAACCCTTAAAGATATCCTTAGCGATTGTTTCGTTTAAATCAAATAAATTATCAATTGTTAAATTCATATTGTCCTCCAAAGCTTTTATTCTACTGTAACTGACTTAGCAAGGTTTCTTGGCTTATCAACGTCATTACCCTTAAGTACTGATGTGTAATAAGCAATAAGCTGTAATGGAACAGCTGCAACCATAGGCATAAGTAGCTGATTAGCTTCTGGAAGGCAAATTGTTACGTCGCTAACGCCATCTTCAACGTCAACGCCAGGAGCAGCTATAAGTACGACAAATGCGCCTCTAGCCTTAACTTCCTTAATATTACTAATTGTCTTTTCTACTAAGTCCTTCTGTGTAGCAATGGCAATTACTGGCATTCCATCATCAATAAGTGAGATTGTACCATGCTTTAATTCACCTGCTGCATAAGACTCAGAATGAATATATGAAATTTCCTTAAGCTTTAATGAACCTTCCATACTTAGGGCATAATCAAGGCCTCTACCAATGTATAATAAGCTATCTGCATTAAGAAGCTTTGAAGCTGCAAACTGGCAAGCTGGCTTAAGATTAATAGCTTCCTCAATCTGCTCTGGAATGTTCTCTAATAACTTAGTGTATTCAACTAACTGTTCCTTACTAATCTTACCCTTTGCATAAGCTAACTGGAAGGCAAGTAAGTACATTACTGAAACCTGAACCATGTAAGCCTTTGTTGAGGCAACTGAAATTTCTGGACCTGCATGTGTATATAAAACATAATCTGCAGCTCTAGCAATTGAAGAGCCCTTAACGTTAACAATAGCAAGAGTTTCAGCCCCTCTCTCCTTAGCAAGTTCAAGAGCAGCCTTTGTATCAGCTGTTTCACCTGACTGAGAAATAAGGATAACTAAATCTCCCTCGTTAATTAAAGGATCTCTATATCTAAACTCTGAGGCAATGTCTACAGTAACGGATACTCTAGCCATTTTCTCAATAACATATTTACCTACCATACCTGCGTGCATTGCAGTACCACAAGCAACTATGAAAATGTTGTTGTAGCTTGAAAGCTTATCAAGTGATATACCTTCATTCTCAAATGTAGGAATATGATTAGAAATTCTTGGTGTAATTGTAGTCTTAACAACTTCTGGCTGTTCATGGATTTCCTTAAGCATGAAATGCTCGTATCCACCCTTTTGTGCTGCATCAATATCCCAATCAGCAACGTTCATTTCCTTAGAAACTTCTTCACCGTGGATATCAACTACCTTAACACCTGACTTTTCTACGATTGCGATTTCGTTTTGCTCAAGTAAGATGTAATTTCTTGTATACTCTAAGATTGCAGTCATATCTGATGCAATAAAGTTCTCACCCTTACCAATACCAACGATTAATGGGCTTTCCTTTCTTACAGCATAAACTACATCTGGAAAATCTCTAAACATAATACCAAGGGCATATGAACCCTTAATTTCTGCTAAAACCTTAGTAATTGTAGCAATTGGATCACCATCATAGTAGTAATCAAGTAACTTAGCTACTGTTTCTGTATCTGTCTCTGATACAAAGTTATAACCTTCCTTTAAAAGGAAGTCCTTAATCTGCTTATAGTTTTCAATGATACCATTGTGTACGATTGAAACTCTCTTATTACCATGTGGATGAGAGTTAATATCTGATGGTTCACCATGTGTAGCCCAACGTGTGTGACCAATACCCACGTGACCTACTGGCTTACCCTCTCTATCCATCTTGTCTACTAAATTCTTTAAACGGCCCTGGCACTTCTTTACCTTAATAGAACCATTTTCAGAAACAGCAATACCAGCTGAATCATAGCCTCTATACTCTAACTTAGATAAAGCGCCAATTAAAACGTCAGCACTATCTCTACTACCTACATAACCTGCAATACCACACATAAAAAATATCCTCCTTGATAATAGCCACTATTTCTTGTAATTCTTTGCGCTTTCATTAAACAAGCCATAAAGCATGCCTTGATTATTAAGCATCTTAACGCCATTAGTTCTGCGAACAACAAATGCATTCATCTTTTCCATGTATTCATCTGCTGTAATGTCGCCATTGGCAACCATTGTCAAGCCCTTCTCCCAACTTGCGGTAAGTTCCGGGTTTAACAAGGCCTTAATCGAATTAGCCACTACATCATAAATTATCTCTCCAAAAAGGCTTGGAGTAATGATCTGAGTCTTCTTAGCTATAGAAATATATTTCTTAGTCTCTAGCTTCTTTAAGATTTCTGCTCTTGTGGCAGAAGTACCAATACCGCTACCTTTTATTTGAGCTCTGAGTTCTTCATCTTCAATTAACTGTCCTGCATTTTCCATGGCAAGAATCATTGAACCAGAAGAATATCTCTTTGGAGGGCTTGTTTCGCCTTCCTTTATATTAAACTCAGTAAAGTCTATATTAGCCCCTTTTCTAATCTTTTTCAATAGTTCAAAGAAAGCTGTATCATTAATATCCTCATCGGCTTCATCTTCTTCTGATTTACTAGACTTAGAAGCCTTTGAAAATGAGTTTTTCGCTACCTTTAAATAGCCCTCGTCCGCTAATGTCTTAAAGGATGCATATAAATTTTCATCCTTAACATTTAAGTTCATTGCTACTCTTTGATAAATAGCTGCTGGATAGAAAATGCTTAAAAACCTTCTACATATTACTTCATAGGTCTTTAGTGCTGTCTGCGAGAGACTGCCTAAATTATTAAAGCCCTGACCTGTTGGTATAATAGCATAATGGTCTGTAATAGCCTTGTCATTACAATATCTTGTCTTTTCAATGCCCTTAAAGCTTTCCTTTTCTAGTATTTCGCTTGCAAATTCCTTCACAGGGGCGAAATTACGAAGACCAGCAATATTTTTATTAATCTCCTTAGAAATGGCGGTTGAGAGTACTCTCGCGTCAGTTCTAGGATATGTTACAAGCTTTTTCTCGTATAATTCCTGAATGATATTAAGAGTCTGATCAGGACTGATTTTAAAAAGCTTACTACACTCGTTCTGAATTTCAGCTAGGTTGTATAAAAGTGGAGGATTTTTAGTCTCCTTCTTTCTTTCAATGGACTCAACCACCGCTGTTTGTGGCAAAGGATCTGATAGGAAATTTAAAAGCTCAGTAGCCTTTTCCTTATCCTTAAAGCCCTTGTCATTATAAAGGTATGGTGTATTAAAGTACTTACTCTTTTCACTAACCTTCCATTCTGCATCAAACTTGTGTCCTTCAAGGTTGGCACTGCCTATAACACGATAGAAGGGTGTCTTTACGAAAGCTCTAATTTCACGCTCTCTTTTAACCACCATACCAAGTACGCAAGTCATAACTCGACCAACTGCAATACTTGCTCTATCCTCGTGTAGGTAATTTGCCACATTTCTTCCATATTTAAGAGTTAATACTCTTGAAAAATTAATACCCATTAGGTAGTCTTCCTTAGCCCTTAAATAAGCGGCATCGGAAAGATTATTATATTCAGAAATGTCCTTGGCATTCTTTATACCCTTTTGGATTTCCTCCTCTGTCTGAGAATCAATCCAAACTCTTTTTTCTTTCTTACCAGTAACCTTAGCTTCCTGTCTAACTAATCGATAGATGTATTCTCCTTCACGTCCCGAATCGGTACAGACATAAATTGTTTCTACATCTTCTCTGTTAAGCAAAGAGCTAACTATATCAAACTGCTTTTTAACAGCAGGTAAAACCTCATACTTGTATTCCTGTGGAATAAAAGGAATCGTATCTAAACTCCATCTTTTTAGATTAGGATCATAGGCCTCTGGATAGCTCATTGTAACTAAATGTCCAACACACCAAGTTACAATCACATCTCCGCCCTCAAGGTATCCGTCCCTTCTAGACAAGCTAACATGTAGCGCCTTGGCAAATTCCTGGGCTACACTCGGTTTCTCCGCTATAAATACGGATTTTCCCATTATTTCCTCCAATTAATTTAATTATTTTCTTAGACTGCGCCATAAGATTATAAAACGAATTTTAAAAAATGTAAAACCATCCTTTAAACTAAAGCAAATCCTTTTAGAAATCATTAAGGCTAATTAGCTTAATATTAGGATTTTGACGGGATAACTGATTAATCTCCTCTGAAAAGCCTTCCTTAGCAAAAAGGTAGATATAATCCGCGTTAATCTCGGCTTGAGATACATTTTCCAAAAGATTATTATATTCCTCCATGCTAAAGGCCTCATCGGACCAATTGCACTTACCCACTAAGAACTTACCGGCAGCGTCGCTTGCAATAATGTCAATATTGCCATCTTTACCCCACCATCTAGAACGGCTGTTAATCTTAATTTCAAGCTTGCCCATAGAGTCAAGAAGCTCGATAAACTCAGTACCTACAGTAACAAAGGCCTCTCCTGCAAACTCATAAATTGTTGGAGCGATGTATTTGTCATAAAATTCCTTAGCTCCTAGCTTTGAAAGTCTTGATTCATTGGCATAAATGTACTTAAACCAAAACTTTGTGTAGCCAGACTTTATGTTATATAAGCCCTTTCTTGTGTGCTCTTTGCCAGCAATATCATAAGAAAAGACCTTCTCCACCACTTCTCGCTCAATTAAATTCTTTAGATAAACGCTAATCTTATCTCTACCAAAGCCTGTGTGCATATGTAGCTCGTTTAGCTTATTCTCGCCGTTTGCCACGCAGTAAAGGATAGTATTATATAGAGAAGTCTCACGAAGCTCCTCTTTAATGTAGTTTGCCCCCTCGTTATAAAGTAACTTTCCAGGCTTTAATACATTTTCAATAATATTCTCCTCAAGGCTTAGCTTGTCGCTTAACTCAGCTAAGTAGCCTGGCACGCCTCCTGTAATGGCATAAATAGCCAAATCATCAAGGACTGAGTGCTTTGGAAACATTCTAACTATATCTACAAAATCAAGCTCCTTTAGCTTAAGGAAAGCACTTATTGCGTTGGCATTCTCACCGATTGCCTTAACCATGCTATTTTCCACCCAGCTAATAGAAGAACTTGTAAGGATTATGCAAACCTTATCATCAAAGAGCTTTCCTGAAACCATGGCGTTAATTACTGCCATAAAGTCCTTGTTGGACTTGACGATATTTTGGAATTCCTCAATGATTACAAGCTTAGTGTCCCCTGAAAGCTTTGTAACATTATTTAGCAAATGTGCATATTCACTATACATATCCTTCTTTGGAAGCTTTAATTTTTCCTTTTCTTTATCAAAATCTATCTCCATATCCTCACTCTTACTAATGAGGTTAGATTCTATCATCTCTTTTCTTAAAAGCCTTATCTGCTCTTCCTCTGATGCCTGACAGGCAAGGTAATAAAAGGCATCCTTGTCCTTAATAAACTCTCTCATAAGGCTTGTTTTACCTATATTAGTTCTACCATAGCAAATAGTAAGTGTACTTTCATTACATGTATAACCATCATTTAATTTGCTTAATTCTGTGCTTCTTCCTAGTAGCATAATTCTTTCTCCCTCTAGCTAAATATTCTAGTTATTATCCTCTTCCTCATTCTTAGACTCATCAAGTGTGAGACTATAAGCTGGAATATATTCTTCAAGAAAATAATTCGCTTCCTTTAAATCAAGCTTTAAAATAGCCTGATAAGTAGACTCCTTAGCTTTTGAAAAATCTAGGTTTCCAGTGTTAATTTCTTCGATACATTTTATATAGGCTGAAATCTTATCTGCAGCCTTAACGTAAGCCCAGAGCTCCTCTTCCTTACTAGTCTCAAGTAAAAGTGGCTCATAAACCTTTCGTAAATTAAGGGGCAAGCCTGTTAAAATCTCGTCCTTTGCCACATGTTCTACTTCCTTATAGGCATTTCTAATTACTGGAGAATAGTACTTTACTGGAGTTGGCATATCTCCTGTTATAATTTCTGTAACATCGTGGTACATAGCAAGAATAGCTAATCTTTCGGCATTAATTGTCCCACCAAAAATTTCGTTATTAATGACGCCAAGTGCGTGCGCAATGAAGGCAACCTCTAAACTATGCTCACTAAGGTTTTCTTCCCTAGTGTTACGCATTAGACCCCAACGGTTGATGTACTTCATTCTAGACAACATGGCATAGAAATGATTACTTTTCATAAAATCCCTCCCTAATTATTTATGAAAACTGAATTGTGTAGTATAAAAATTTCAACTAAATCTAAATTTAAGTTTAAACTAAAGCAAGTCTTTTATCAAGTTATTTTACAAATAAAAAAGAGCAAAAATAAGACTATTATAAGGATATAAAGTCTTATCCCTGCTCTTTTTATAAACAAAATAACCTCTAAAAAAATCTATAGCAATCTAATTACTTAGCTGTAATATAACCCTTTGCCTTAAGTAATTCAGCAATTAATACAGCACCACCTGCTGCACCTCTAAGTGTGTTGTGTGATAAACCAACAAACTTATAGTCAAATACAGCATCTTCTCTTAATCTACCAAGAGAAACGCCCATACCGTTCTCATAGTTAACATCTAACTTAACCTGTGGACGGTCATCTTCTTCTAAGTACTGGATAAAGTGCTTTGGAGCGCTTGGAAGCTCTAATTCCTGTGGAACTCCCTTGAAGTTTCTCCACTTTTCAATGATCTGCTCCTTTGTTGGCTTCTTCTCGAAGTTAACAAATACTGCAGCTGTATGTCCATCAAGAACTGGAACTCTGATACACTGGCAAGTAATCTGTGGTGTTGTAGCTGGAACTACCTTACCATCCTTTACTTCACCCCATAATCTAAGAGGTTCCTTCTCAGACTTTTCTTCTTCACCACCAATGTATGGGATGATGTTCTCAACCATCTCTGGCCACTGAGCAAATGTCTTACCAGCACCTGAAATAGCCTGGTATGTTGTAGCAACTACAAGCTTAGGACCAAATTCCTTTAAAGCATTTAAAGCTGGTGTATAGCTCTGAATTGAACAGTTAGGCTTAACACAGATAAAACCTCTCTTAGTACCAAGTCTCTTTCTCTGAGCCTCAATAACCTCTAAGTGCTCTGGGTTAATTTCAGGTACTACCATAGGAACATCCTCTGTCCAACGGTTAGCACTGTTATTAGAAACTACAGGAACTTCTGCCTTAGCATATCTTTCCTCTAAAGCCTTGATTTCATTCTTTGGCATATTAACTGCACAGAATACAAAATCAACTGACTCAACGATCTTATCAAAATCCTTATCCATATCATAAACTGGCATCTTCTTAACAAATTCAGGCATAGGACATGTCATCTTCCAACGTCCATCAACAGCCTCCTCATAAGACTTTCCTGCTGAACGGCCTGAAGCTGCAAGTAAAACTACTTCAAACCAAGGATGATTCTCAAGTAATGTAATGAATCTCTGTCCTACCATACCTGTACCACCAAGAATACCAACTCTTAATTTCTCACTCATCGTCAACCTCTTTCCTCTGCCACTTAACTTAGACATTTACTACATAATTCCTAAAAAAATACCATAAAAGAGTTCAAAAACACTCTTTATCCTTTTGTCTTTCTGTGGCGGACATTTGTATTTTCACTAAAGAATATTATCATAATAAAAGCTATTTGGCAAGCCATTTTCCATATAATTTTATCATAAAAATTTACTTAGGCAATACATTTGTCATTACACTTTAAACATTAATTTAATTTCCATAAAAAAGGGCTTTAAAAACAGAGAAAACGAGGCCTCTGGCCTCGTTTTCAAAAATATTAGGAGAAGTAAAATCTTGCAAGCAATTTTAATGGTCTAGCTGTAGTTTTTTACTACACATTATTGACCCACAATATTTTCTTCTTGTTATCTTTAATTAGTAATTAGTTATGCTTCTTCTTAATGCTTACTACCACACCTGTTGCAATTGCAACCCCTGCAATTACAAGAAGGATGATGTAAGGAATTACATTAGCTGTATCACCTGTACCTGTTGATGATGTAGTTGTTGTATCTGCTGAATTATTAGTTGTTTTAACATTTGTATCAGCTAAAACCACTTCCTCATTAGCAGTTACCACATCTGTGTCTGCTGCTACCTCAGCTGCAACATCACCTGTGATTGTAACATTAGTACTAGCACTACCATCCTTTGAAAGGATTGTGAATTCATGAACACCTGCTGTTAAGCTAGACATGAAATCTGCATTAAATTCAACTACTGTAGAACCTGAATATGATACATAGTTTGAAGGATCAACAAGCACGCCATCTACCATAACGCCAAGGAATAAATCATATGATGCGCTAGATCTTAATACTAGCTTTTCAGTTCCTGTAACTGTAACGCCATCGCCTTCAAGCATCTCATAAACAGTATCTGTGTCAGCAGCTACTTCTGTAGAAGTCTCTTCCTGAGTCTCTGTTGGAGCTTCTGTGCTCTCCTGTGTTGGAGCTTCTGTGCTCTCCTGTGTTGGAGTTTCTGTGCTCTCTTCTGTTGGAGCTTCTGTGCTCTCTTCTGTTGGAGCTTCTGTACTCTCCTGTGTTGGAGCTTCTGTTGCCTCTGTTGAAGCCTCTGTGCTCTCTTCTGTTGCTGGCTCTGTGCTGCTTGAAGAAAGGAGTGCAATCTTCTGACTTGCTACATTGAAGTGTGCACCAAGTGAGCTAATATCACTAGTTGCTTCAGTTTCATATAAACCATTTACATTGATTGTGCCATCAGCATTTCTAAATAAGCTATCAATATCCTGATTTACTGAAATGTTGTTATTAGCATTCTTAAATGAAGAAGCTGATAATGTGTAAGCTGCTGAAGCTAAGCTACTTAGCTTGCTGCTATTGTTAACTGAAACACCAAGAGATGTTTCAAAAATGTAATTTTTCTTATTATAAGATACAACTGATGAAGAAATTACACCAGTAAACTTATCACTGCCTGAATTGTTATAAGAAACAAGGTTCTTATAAAGAGCTCCTGATGCTGATCTGTAACACATAAAGTTAGCCTTACTTGAATCACCACCGCCATTAGAAGCTGCTGTACAGTTCATAATTGTAAGGTTTGAAGGATTGTTGTTATCTGTAAATCCTGTTGCACCGTTATTAAATGCTAAGCAGTTAAATACGTAGTGAGCAGTACCAACGCCAGAACCACCAAGCTTAAAGCCGTTCATATCACCACTACCAAAAGATGTACCTGAAGTAGTCTTACCATTTGCAAATGCTACACAGTTTCTAATTGTTACAACCCCAATAGGGCCTGTTGCTGTCTTTGCATATAAATCCCAACCATCATCTGAGTTTGCATATGAAATACAACCATCAAATACATTGCCTTCACCACATGTTAACTTAGCAGCGAAACCATCTGCATTTTCCTGTGTCTTTAAATCACAGTTATCAAATGAAGTACAGTTTAAAATTAAGTTGTTTGAAGGCCACTGTGATACTTCAGAATATTCTGTATTATATCTTGAAAGCTGTAAGCCTGTATCGTGGTTTGCTTCAAATACACATCCTTCAATAATATTGTTGCTACCTGCAAGTAACATACCATTATCACCAGCACCATAGAATGTAATGCCGTTTACATACCAGTAGTCACCATCAAGTACTACGCCTCTATTAGCGCTTGCTTCTTCCATTGATGAGAAGTCAAGTACTACATTAGCATTGTCTGCTGCACGTAAAATCTTATAATTTCCCTCGCTACCGCAATTAGTTTCTGGAATAAGAATTGTTGCATCAAACTTATATGTTCCGTCAGCCATAATAATTGCCTGACCAGCAGCTACATTTTCTAAAGCAGCTACTAATTCTTCTGAAGTTGATACATAAATTGCATTAGCAAAATCTGAATCTGTAGCCTGGCTTAAATCTGTATATGAACCAGAATATGTTGTATTTGTCTTATCGTAGTTAGCAAGACTTACTGTTGAAGCTGTTGAAGCTGCATCATCCTTAGACTCTGTGCTTGTCTCTGCCTCTGTAGTTGTCTCTGCCTCTGTGCTTGTCTCTTCTTCTCCACATGAGTAAACCATATAGAAGAGGTTGATTGAATCTCCCTTTGCAACTGAAACGCTACCAGCAGATACGTCTACTGTAAGTACATTTGTTGAATCAATTGTGTACTTTGTACCATTTACCTTAACCTTCTTGCCATTAGCATCTGTGTTACCACCAAATACTAATGTTAACTTACCGTCCTTTGCTGCTGTAAATGTAATAGATGTAGCAGATTCCATCTTTAAGCACTGTGTAAGTGTTAAACCATTATATGTAACTGTTCCCTTACTTGTTGAAAGGTTACCAGAGATTGTAAAGAAATCACTATTCATGCCATCTGCTGTGAAATTCTGTACATATGAAACAGATGTATCAGCAGCAACCTCAGCTGTTGTTGTCTCTTCTGTTGTTGTCTCTTCAGCTGTTGTCTCAGTTGTTGTTTCCTTACTTGTCTCTGTTTCCTTAGTTGTTTCTGTTTCGGCCTCTGTACTTGTCTCCTCGCTTGAAGCACCTGACTTAACGCCTAATACTGAAACTAATTCTGTATTTTTGTAATTTCTTACAAGTGCAAGTAATTCTGTATCTACTGCGTAGCTACTGTCATCTTCCTCGCTAAATGTGTAATCAATTACGCCGCCACCCTGGCTACCTGCGTTTGCAGTAACGATTGTCTTAACATCTTCAGCCGCGTCAATGTTAGACTCGTCAACGCCAAGGTCAACAGTTGTATCAAAGTTATCATAGCTTGTTGAACCTACTAAAGTCTTGTAGCTGCCTGAAACGACTTCGTCTCTTGAGCTAGCAAGGTAAGCATCATAGCTAGTTGAATTTCCGTCTTCTGTGTTTGCGTAAATTACTGAGCCTGAATTTTCCATGTAATTATTAAAGGCCTTAATTACGCCGCCGTTTTCACCTGAAAATGTACCATCACCTAAAGCATCTGTACCCTGAAGTGAGCTAAGCATTGGATGAGCACATCCTCTAAAATAGTTGTTTTCAACGAAGGCTGACGAACCAGTTGTTACACCAACACCATACTTTGAATTTCCATCATAGTAGTTGTTGTATAAATGTACTGACATAGTTCTAATTCTTGCCATTCTTGAATCTGAATGGTCAAACCAGTTGTGATGGTATGTAATGTAATTTGGTCCAGATTCTGACTTCATACCACAAAGTGAACATTTTCCTGAATCATAAAAATGTACATATGAAACTGTTACATACTGTGAATTACCCTTGATATCAACTGAGCCATCACCCTTTGCCTGATCTGAATCAGAACCAGCATTACCATAATAAAGATCCATATTGTGAACCCAAATATTACAGTTATTAGTATCAATTGAAATACCATCATCCATAAAGTAAAGAATTGAGAAGTTTCTCATTTCTACATTACCAGCATTTCTAATTAAGAAACCAAAGCCATGAACTGAAGCATCTTCACCAACACCTTCAATTGTAATGTTAAGCTGTGAATAATTATTCTTACCCTTAATCTGAATACCCTCAGAGCTACTACCAAAAGAATCAACAGAATCAGCATCAATATTACCAATGATTCTTACATCAAGAGGTCTTGTCTCGTAGCCCTTCTGGTAAGCTGTTAAGATTGCCTGTAAACCAGTAACTTCTGTATACTTGTTCTTACCTGTCTGGATTGTAGCCTTTACAGTCTTTGCTGTATCATCATAGATATATAAAACAATTGCATCTGACTTTAAAGTACCGTCATCATTGTAAGCACCAGAGCCTGTCTTATACTGAGAATCGCTTGAAAATGCGAAACCTGATCTATCATAAGCAGTTACGTTGAGTGTATCTGTTGTGCTGGCCTTATCACTGACTTCTTGACCATTTACATAAGGTACAACCTTAATTACGTAATTGCCTGCTGCTAAACCAAGTGCATCTACTCTCCAATAGTTTGTATACTCCCTAATAAGTTCGTTGTCTAACTTAGTATACGCACTATCATCACTTGTTGCTTCCTTTACATAAGCAACGTAACCATCAGCCCCCTCTACGCTTGTCCATTCAGCGTATGCTGACTCTAAATAACCTGCGGCATCTGTAAATACTACAGACGATACGCTAGCCTTTGCTGTCGCAATCGATGCTGTAATGATAATAGATAAAGTCATTACAACAGCTAAAAGCGATGCAAGGCGCTTTCTTGTCGTTCTCTTAAAAGCACCCATCATTTTGTTTTCCTCCCAATAAATTGTTCATTATCCGTAGCTTTCATTGTGCAACTTTTACATATGAAACTGCATCAATGCATTTATATTATCAATATTTACCATATCTTCAAATAGGACTATGCTAGTTCTTTGGTACCTATTTTATTGGCAAGGTACTAGTTTTAAATAAGAATCATACTTTTAGTAGGGTTGCACTATGCATACTTTTTGATATATTTTTGTAATTTATTTGTGCAATTTTACTAGTAATTTTGTATTATATAAAAGCAATATCCTTAATTTTATAAAAGTTAATATAGACTTATCTTCAAGAAAAGAGGGGCGAAAGGTTACCCTTTCGCCCCATTTATTAGGAGAAGTAAAATCTTGTAAGCAAATTAATATGCATAACCACTAGATAGTTCTACGTAATAAATATCAATAGCACCTGTTGTTGAAGCTAAATAGTAAACTCCATCAGATGGAACTGTTAAAGTCATAGAAACTAACTTCTCGTAAGATACATTCTTTGTTGCCACTGTATTTCCATTGGCATCAAGAAGTGCAAGTGTCTGCTTCTTTGAACCATCAGAAATAGCATAAATCTTTACCTTAGTCTCTCCTGCGGCGTTAAATGCAATACTTCTATAAGCATTATTTCCAACGCCTGATAATTTAATTTTTCTTGTAAAATCAATATTCTTAAAGTTTTGTGTATCACTTTCTACAACTACACTATTTGAGCTATTAGCTAAAAGCTTGAAGCCATCAACTGTTGTAGCGCTTGTATAAGTACCAGTTGCTAAATCATTAGCATATAAAACTAGCTTGCTTGCTGTAGAGCTAGGAGCAGTTGTTTCTGGCTGGCTTGTTGTAGCCTCTGTCTGTGTTTCTGTAGTAGTTTCTGTTGTTGTTTCTGTTGTATTCTCAGTTGCATTTGTTGTCTCTTCGCTAGTTTCCTCATAACTAACGCCTGATGCGTTACCTCCCACTGAAACTAGTGATGTCTTATAAGCCTTAAGTGCTGCCTTTAATGCTTCATTTACTGCAGATGAAGAATCATCCTCACTAGTAAATGTCCAGCTAAAGTCACCACCATTAATTCTACCAGCATATTTTACAACTGAATTCTTAGCTGCTTCTGCTGACTGAACTGTATAAGAATACATAAGTGAAGAGTTTGTATCGAAATTGTTGTATGTAGTAGAGCCCTGCTTTGTCTTTACTGATGATGGAACTGTCTCATTTCTTGAAGAAGCCTCATAAACATCAAAGCTAGTGCTATTGTCCTGATATGTAATAACACCCTTGCCACCAACGATTGTATTACCATAAGACTTTATAATACCGCCGTTTTCTGATGAAAATGTAGCGTTAGCTGTTCCATTTACAATATCAGAACCCTGCATTGAGCTAAGCATTGGATACTTACAATTTCTAAAGTAGTTGTTCTCTACAAATACTGAGCAACCCATTGTAGCACCTACACCATACTTTGCATTACCATCATAGTAATTGTTGTAGATGTGAACTGTACAAGTACGAATTCTTGGATGTCTACTATCTGAATGGTCATACCAGTTGTGGTGGTATGTGATGTAATTTTCAGTAGATTCTGACTTCATACCCTGAAGATTACACTTACCATTGTCATAGAAATGGTTGTAAGAATGTGTAATATAGCTTGATGTCTTAGTATCAAGAGCGCCATCGCCCTTTACCTGATCTGCATCAGAGCCTGCATCTCCGTAGAAGAAATCACAGTTGTGAACCCAAACATGGTCATCATTTTGCTGTAATCCAACATCATCGCCTTCGCCGGAATCACAGTTCATGAAGCCTAAGTTTCTAACTTCCACATTTGATGCATTTGCAATACGAAGACCCCAACCATCGCAAGTTGCATCCTCGCCTACACCTTCAAATGTAACACCACAAGCTAGTCTCTTTGAAGAGCTGCTACCCTTGATTAAAATGTCACCGTCCATCATCACATCAAAATCAGTGATCTGGCCAATTAAACGAATATCAAGCGGACGTGAGTCATAGCCCTTCTTGTAAGCATCTAAGATGTTTTGAAGACCTGTAGCTTTTGTAGTTGCACCCTTTGAACTTGTAACTACGTCAAGTGATACAGTATTCTTAGTCTCTTCTGTAATATAAAGAACTACTGCATCAGATTTTAATGTACCATTAGAGTTATAAGCACCACTTGCATCTCCATCAACGAAGGCGAAACCTGAACGGTCATGTGCCATTACGCTGATAGTTCCTGTAGTAACGCTCTTAGTTGTCTTACCAACAACTGCCTCGATCTTTAAAACATAATCACCTGCTTCAAGACCAAGAGCATCCACTCTAATGTAATTGCTATAATGTCTAATTAATTCGTCATCAAGCTGAACATAGGCACTGTCTGCCTGGCTTGTCTTCTTAACATAGGCCTTATAGCTGCTAGCGCCATCAACTGGAGAAATTGTAGCATATGCCACCTCAAAATCTCCCTGGCTAGAAAGTAAACTTATGCTACCTGTAGCTGCCTTTGCAGTAAGTAGCGAAGTTGGAATAAGTACACTAACAAGCATAGCTAGTGTAAGTAATAAAACTTGGCACTTTGTGCCAATTGAATTCTTAGCTAAATTCATTTTTGCCTCCCATGCGTTTTTTGAAATAACTTTTAATATAAAGCGTTCAAAAAATGCACTTCGAATTCAATATAAACAACAACAGGCTTATTGTAACAGTTAAGATTTTTAAAATAAATCGTACCTTACTAGTTTTTTAGTACTAGATACTTTAATTTGGTACTATTTTATAAAATATATCTAATTCTAAAGTCTTATTTATGCAATTTACACCAGATATAATATCTATCTTCATAGAAAATGTATTTCGTTAGAAAAGATGTCAGTAAATAGGCAATAAAAAAACTTGGTGGGTTTTTCCTGCCCACCAAGTTCTCAGGTTTCATTAGGATTCTTTCCTGTCCCCGTTAAAACCTTTATGAATATCTTGTGCAAAATCTTAGCATTGCCATGGTTTTTCCTGCCATATCCCCCAATACATTATCTCACCCAAGTATATCCTAAATTATTAATTCTTAGATAAGATCCCCTATTCCTATCTAAAAACATTCCCAAAACATTGTTTTGGTAATTTCCAACAAAATCATTATACATTATGATTATCTTTTATGCAAGATGTATATTTTTTAACAATCTTTAGAGTTTTTAGACTCCTTTAGCTCATCCGCTGCTGTCTCTTTACTAGCTGCTGCATCTTCACTAGCTTCTAGATTTTCTAAAGAATCCTTATCTGGATATTCAAAAATATATCTCTCATAACCATTAATCACAGTGGTATCCTGATTAAGCTGCATCTCTGGCTTAAAGTTTAGCATATAGTTTTTGTGCACATGGCCGTGAACAAAGAACTTAGGCTTGTATTTTGCAATAATGTCATTAAAGACCTCAAAGCCCACATGGACATGGTCTGGCCCATCATTAATACCTTTAGCTGGCGAATGAGTAAGCAAGATATCAATGCCCTTATTTTTCTTAATAGAGAGCCAAACCTTATTAACCCTGCTCTTCATCTGCATCTGAGTGTATTGATTATCGCCCTTTTTGTATCTAATAGAGCCACCAAGGCCAAGAATTCTAATGCCCTTATAGACATAGACCTTGTTCTCTATGCAAATACAGCCATCTGGCGGCGTCTCCTTATAGCAATCATCATGATTACCCCTAACATAAAGGATTGGCACCTTAGCAAAGGTTGCAAGGAAGGATAGATACTTTGGATCAAGGTCTCCTGCGGATAGTATTAAGTCAATACCCTCTAATTTTTCTTTTTTAAAATAATCCCATAAATATTCTGACTCAACATCAGCAAGTACAAGTATCTTCATTTACTCTCCTTTTTTCTTTAAAAATTTCTCTTTAAGCTTAGCGGATAATTTAGCCTCTGTAGTCTTATCAAGCTTAAAGATACCCTGACTTGCCACCATGCGCTTAGCGCTATCATTAAGGGAATCTAAATCCGGAAAACTAGCAACAACATTATCAAGTAAATAATCCATGGTAATAATCTGCTCAGGATTAAGCACCTGACCCTCTTTATTACGCACATTTCCCTCCTGATCAATTAATTCACCTTCGAAAATGTTAAATTTACCCTCTATTATTTCCTGCATAATTAAGTTCACAAGTCTCTTAGTTGTAGCAGGAATTGAGTTAGACTCAATAATTTCAATAACTCCAGCAGAAAGACCCCAAAGATAGTTAAGCGCCTTAACACTACCATCCTCTTCCGCCTCTCTATCCCAAGAGCCACTTAAAATGCTTTGAATCAATTTTTCATAAAATACACCCCAATGCCATACAGTCATGGCAAAGTGAGTATTATAGCCTTCTGTATCACCATTACAATAAAGACCGAAGTTTCTCTTACCCTTCATAGGGGTAATCATATCCTGGTCAGAAATGCAATGAACTCCGTTAGCGGCAAAATTTGCCTCTACATCATTGTCCTTAATTCCGCTCCATTCCACATAAACCTTAACTCTTGGATTAACCATCTTAGCGCCAAGAGCGAAGGCATTGATATTAGCTGTCACACCAAAAATTGGGCAATTAGCCACATAGCCAATTCGACCACTAGCTGCCATAGAACCAGCAATAATACCACTTAAGAACTTAGCCTCATACATTCTTGCATAGTAAGTTCTAATGTACTTATGTGGTATCTTTAAAGAACAGTTAAGAATCTTAACCTTAGGGTTTGCAATAGCCACCTTTAGGGAAGCCATAGTCATGGATGGTGATGTAACAAAGATGATATTGACGCCATTTTTAATAAGCTTTTTCATCTCTTTCTCATCATCGATTTCCGGAATGACGTTTTTGGCAACCACTGTCTCTATCTGGTCTCCAAAGACCTCTTCAATATACTGTCTACCAAGCTCATGAGAGTAAACCCAGTCTGACTTTTCAGGGCTATTCTCATAAATAAAGCCAATCTTTAACTTCTTAGTCTGCTGGCTTGGGAATGGTAGTAAATAGCTTAAAATGTTCTTTTTACGTGTATCTGTTGGGTCAAGCTTAAAATCCACTTCGCTGTTATCATCAAGAAGTTCAAACTCTGCCCAAGTCTTTGCCACATTGCGCGACATTTCCATAGGTAGCATATTCACTACGTTCTTATAGCCGTGAATATGTACGAATCGTAAAAATGAATCGCCAATAGGGAAGTCAAACTTATCCCCGCCTCTTTCTAAATAGGCATTCTTAAAATTAAGATAGGCAGAGCACATATCACGCTTATCTTCATCATTTGCAAAGTCGCCCTTCTTAATTCCTGCAAGGCTCATAAGGGAAGTAAAGCTTCCTTCCTTACTAAAGTAAATATCATTAATCTTAGTGGCCTTATAAAAGTCCATAAATTCGTAGTAAATACGCACATTTACATTGTTAGGGTCATACTTTGGAATCTTTCTTGTAACCTTAGCGTTAATAGTTACTGCCCCAAAATACTTTAAAACCGAAACTCTTTTATTGCCCTCTAAGACATAAAATTTATTCATGTATTCGTAAACTTTAATAGGCTCTCTAATGCCTTCATTTACCTGGCTGTCTGAAAGAGATGCCCACTTAGCTGCAAATTCTGTTCCCCAATCAAGTAAAGGCATAAAATTGTCAGCAAAAGCATTGGTTCTACCCTTAGTACATGTACCAACTACGAGACTTAGAGGGATTTGATCCTCCCCTAAATTAACTTCTCTCTCAATAGTACTTTCATCTAAGAAGTCTTCAAGAACTGGTAAATAAGGTGATTTACCTCTGTTCATACATGCATTATAGGCTCTTTTTCCTGATTTAAGCGCTGTCTGATAATCCTGAACTGACATAAAATTCGCCTCCTTAATTTCAATCTAACTAGTAGAAATTTTCAGTATTAGTATATCATAGCTAAACCTTCGTAGTCACTACATTTTCAGTAAAAAAGCCCCACCCAAAGGACTAAATCCAATGGATGGGACTCTTTTAGTTACAAGCTAAAATCTGTATTACTTAGGGCAAAAGTTTTGAGTTTGCAATCTGAGCTATATGTTGTAGAAGAAGAAAGATTAATTGACTCGGGTATGTCCTCTTCCTTCACATCCTTCCTTTGATGTTTCTTAGCAACATATTCTTTCTTGCGCTCCTCTTCGCTTTTATCCTTCATCTTTGGTGTAATCTGAATTGTTGTAACTGCTTCAACCGCTAATAAATCGATAACTCCGTTTATCATAAATATCCCTCCTTGGAAAAAGAAAAGCGGTAAACTAACTATCTTCTATTTTCTATATCGGAATATTTACTTATAACTTTATACTTTAATCTTATTATTTAAAAATAAATTTCAAAGGGAGCACTAAACACTAAACCAAAAATTAATTCTTCTTAACTCTTCCGTGGAGAAGTGGTGAGATTGGCTTATAAATAAGCATGGTAATTACTACTGAAATCATGCCCTTAACAAAGGTAAATGGCACGTTAAATACAAGCAAGCATTCAAATAAATTATCCACTGAAGGAATGATTGCCTTATAAGCTGCAATAATTGTATCCATAGGCATAAAGTTTGTGTAGAATGGGTACACAATAAAATAATTTGTTACAAGGCTAAATACTGCCATTGCACAAGCACCAACTGTAGCACCAATAATTGCTGCTGACTTTGATTTCTTAAACTTATATACGCATCCTGCTACACCTACAAAACAAGCACCAAGTAAGAAGTTAGATAACTCTCCAACAAAACCTGATGAGGAATCAAGAAGGTGTAAAAGGTTCTTAATAAGTTCAATTAAAATACCAGCAATTGGGCCATAGGCAAATGCACCAATAAGGGCTGGTAAATCTGATAAATCAAGCTTAATAAAGCTTGGAATTAAAACTGGTATTGGGAATTCAAAAAACATAAGAATAAATGCAATGCATGAAAGCATACCAACACCTGCTAGCTTTACAACATCTACTCTCTTTTTAGACTGACTATCCATCTATATAATTTCCTTTCTCCTAAAAAATGTGTGTAAAAGATAGCATGCTTTTAAAGACAAACGTACATAAGAAAAATCTTAAAAAGCATTATAATTACTATCTTTCATATCATTTTAATATGACACAATCTAATTGTGCAACTATTATTTTTTATTTTAGCGATAAATTTTTTCATTATAGTCGTAAAACGGCTGTTTATCTACAGCCTGCAAATTTTTTATCTACATCCTGCAAGATAAGCGCAGCCATACATGCCTGCATCATTAAGGAGCTTTGCCTGCATAATATTAGTATATTTTGATGGATGGAAAACGTACTTCTTGTAGCTTTCTCTTATCTTATCAATAAAGTAATCGCCGGCTTTTGAAACACCACCACCGATTACAAATACCTCAGGATCAATCATGCCAGCGGCAATTGCAAGACCCCTTCCAAGATAATCTGTTACATAATCAACTATCATTATACTTAAAAGGTCGCCCTTTTTAGCCTCATCAAATACATCCTTAGCTGTTAAATTCTCGATTCTTTTAAGGGTAGAGTTATTTCCCTTTTCTGCTAACATTTTCTTAGCAACCCTTACAATTCCTGTAGCAGAAGCCACAATTTCAAGACAGTCCTTCTTACCACAATTACACTCCCCCATGTCCTCTGTAACTATTGGCAAATGTCCAATCTCACAGGCAGCACCATTAAAGCCGTTAACAGGCTTGCCATCTATAATTATGCCACCGCCAACGCCAGTACCAACTGTTATAAAGACCATACTTGAAAACTCCTTAGCGCTTCCAAGCCAGTATTCACCAAGGGCTGCCATGTTGGCATCATTTCCAACACGGGTTTTAATGTGAAGTAAATTTTCAAATTCCTCTACAACATTAAAGACACCCCAACCTAAGTTGATACACTTATTAACTACGCCGTTATCAAGGACAGAACCAGGAACTCCAAGGCCAATAGCCTCAATCTCCTCATCCTTAATTCCAAGGTTTTTGTTGTTCTTTCTAATATATTTTGTAATATCCTCTAAGATATATTTGCCATTATCTTCTTTGCGAGTCGTAATTTCATCTTTAGTTATAATCTGTCCGCCAGACTTAATAAGCCCGCATTTAATAGTTGTTCCACCAATGTCAATCCCGTAATAGTACATATTATCCCCCTTATTCCTTTCCTATGTCTAAAATTTTTAAAGCCATATGTAGCACGCAGGCCTCCTTAAAGCTTCTAGGATTATAGCCTGTTTGACTAGCTATTCTATTAAGCTTATATTGCAAGGTATTCTTATGCATAAAAAGCTTGTCACAAGTAGATTTAAGAGACATATTTTCATCAAAATAAGCCTTTAAAATCTCGATATCTTCCTTTGATAAATTACACATTGTCTTTTGTAAAAATGTCTTCTTAGCATCGTCTGTAGCACTTGATAGCAAAATTTCTACATCCAAATCTGAGAAAAGTGCCACCTTACCCTCTTCTACAACGCAGGTAAGAGCTAGGTTTGCAAGTCTATAAGAATCGCACTGACGAGTAAGGATTCTTGCATCCCCCACGCCAATCTTTAAGATCTTACTGTTTCGCTTAGCCAAGTTATTAATAAGAAAAGACTTCTTATCAAGCTCCTTCTCACTAATAATAAGCACATACTCATTAGGATAGTTGAAGGTGTAGATGCTGTTATTTAGATGTCCAATTGTTTCAAAAATGTCTGACTCAATCATAGATAAATTCACAGGATTATATCTATTGCTTACCTTAATAACCACAGTGACGTAATTGTCCTCGAAATTATTAATGCCAGCAAGGGATAGGACCTGCTTCATAAAGTTTCTATTGATATTGTCTTCATTAATAAGAGAATAAACCACATAGTTAATCTGGGCCTTCTTATCATGATTACTAAGTTCTAGCTCATGCTCTCTTACTAAAAGCAAGGTGATTCTTTGGGCAAAATATGCATACTTAGTTACCTCATCAGGTTCCCCGGTAATTCCAATAACCGCAATGGTTTCCCCGTTATGAATGATGGGCATATTAATACCTTTTTTAATTCCCTGCAACTTATTATCTTCATGTACAATCATAGTTTCGCCGCTTATAGCCGCATTTTTACCTGCCTCATGGTAAGAACCTATTCTTGAAGGATCAGTACTAGCACTAATTGTACCATCCACCTTAATAAAATTAATATCATGTTCGCAAATAGATTTAATAGCGTCTACAATCTGGCTTGCTAACTGCTCTCTAATTTCTATTTTCATATAATACCTCTCACGAGTTTTGTTACATATAACAATAATAACATAAGAGCTGTAAAAATTAAATGTCATATCTAACATATAAAAAGAATATTTCAAATGATATTATTGTCATAAGCTTGTCAATCAACAAAGCTTTTCACTATATATCGAAAAAGCAAAAGCTCTTCCTGCTTTTGCTTTTTTAAAAAGAAAGGAACTTTTTATGAAACTACTTTTTGCTTCTGATTCATTTAAAGGTACTTTATCAAGTGCTCAAACAATCAAGCTACTTGGTCAGGCTGCTAATGAAGTATTTGAGAACGTGGAATACTCTGGTGTTGCTGTAGCAGATGGCGGAGAAGGTACAACTGATTCTGTCATTGAAGCAATGAACGGAGAAAAGATTTACCTTGATGTTCATGATCCCTTAATGAACACGGTAAAAGCGTACTATGGTAAGTTTTCAGAAACACAGGCTGTTATTGAAATGGCTGCTGCATCTGGTTTACCATTAGTCCCAACAAATTTAAGAAATCCCCTTAACACCACTACTTACGGTACTGGTGAAATGATCAAGGATGCTCTTGATCGTGGCTTTACAGACATTTCTATCGCAATCGGTGGTAGCGCAACGAACGACGGTGGTATTGGATGTGCAAAAGCCCTTGGCGTAAAATTCTTAGATAAAGATGGTAACGAACTCGAAGGTTTTGGTCGTGATTTAGATAAAATCGTTACTATTGATGCCTCTCAGATTGATCCAAGAATTAAGGACGCTAAAATCACAGTTATGTGTGATGTAACAAATCCTCTTTGTGGAGAGAATGGAGCCACATATACATTTGGTCCACAGAAAGGTGCAACAAAAGAAATACTCCCTATCCTAGAAGAGGGTATGAAAAACTATCGAGATATCATTAAGAGAAATTATAATGTCGATCCTGACGCCATAGCCGGCGCTGGTGCAGCCGGAGGACTCGGTATTGCTCTTAAGGTATTTGTAAACGGAGAGATGAAGTCAGGAATCGAAACAGTTCTTGATTTGATTAAATTTGATGACCGTCTTGACGGCGTAGATCTTGTTATTACAGGTGAAGGTCGTACAGACTGGCAGAGTTGCTTTGGTAAGGTTATGCAGGGTGTAGGCAAACGTGCTAAAGCAAAGAATATCCCAGCCATCGGTCTTAGCGGTAGCTTAGGTAAAGATGCCGATAAGATTTTTGACTACGGAATTGAGTCAATTATGACTACGGTTGACGCTCCTATGGAACTTGAAGAAGCTCTCACTCGTGCAGAAGAGCTTTATTATAAGGGCGCAATCAGAATGTTTAGATTCATCAAAGCAGGTATGAGTATTTCTAAGTAATTAAAAGGTTCTTAACTTTTTTGCTAGTTTAATACCCCATCCTACATTTACATTTATAATTGTTTAGGAGGTTTTAATATGACTTACGATTTTAACACAATTGGCGCACTTATCGGTCTCGTCATCGCAATCATATTAATTATTAAGAAAGTTCATCCAGCATACAGCCTTATTTTAGGTGCTTTAGTTGGTGGTTTACTCGGTGGTGGTGGTTTAACTACTACTGTTAGTACAATGGTAAATGGTGCATCAAGTATGATGTCATCAGTGCTTAGAATTATGACATCAGGTATTTTAGCTGGTGCATTAATTAAGACAGGCTCAGCACAAAAAATTGCAGAAACAATCGTAGATAAGTTAGGTCAGAAACGTGCTATTGCAGCCGTTAGTATTGCTACTATGATTATTTGTGCAGTTGGTGTATTTATTGATATATCAGTTATAACAGTTGCCCCTATCGCATTAGCCATTGGTAAGAAGGCAAACATTTCCAAGGAATCCCTTCTTCTTGCCATGATAGGTGGTGGTAAGGCAGGTAATATAATATCTCCAAACCCTAATACAATCGCAGCAAGCGAGGCATTTAATGTTGACTTAACATCATTAATGCTTAAAAATTTAATTCCTGCCCTATGCGCACTTGTTGTAACAATTATTCTTGCAACTCTTCTTTCAAAGAAGAAGAACGGTCTTATGGTTGAAGCAAGTGATATTGAGGTAAATGACACAAAGTTACCAAACTTCTTTACAGCAATTATCGGACCTTTAGTAGTAATTGTATTACTTGCTTTAAGACCACTTGCAGATATTACAATTGATCCATTAATAGCACTTCCTATTGGTGGTTTAGTTTGTATTTTAGTTACTAGAAACTTTAAGGACACAATTTCAATTACAGAATTTGGTTTATCAAAGGTTGTAGGCGTGTCAATCCTCTTAATTGGTACAGGTACAATTGCTGGTATCGTTAAGGCATCAGCGCTTCAGTACGACGTAATCAATGCTCTTGAAGCATTAAGCATGCCTGCATTTATCCTTGCTCCATTATCTGGTATTCTTATGGCTGCTGCTACTGCTTCAACAACAGCAGGTGCTACAATTGCTGCTCAGACATTTGCACCTACATTAATTGCAGAAGGTGTTCCTTGCCTTGCAGCTGCAGCCATGATACATGCAGGAGCAACAGTTGTTGATTCATTACCACACGGTTCATTCTTCCATGCAACTGGTGGTTCAGTATCAATGTCAATTAAGGCTAGAATGAGCTTAATTCCTTATGAAGCTTTAGTTGGTTTAACAAGTACAATAGTCGCAGTGATTATGTACTTAATCTAATTTTTCAGTTAATTTTAACTGACACATTTTGTTTTCTCTTTAATATAGCTTAATAAAGCATAAATAAACTCCCCATAAAGGTACCAAAAACCAAACTACTTAACCTTTATGGGGAGATTTTTTATAGTTTTGAAAATGTATCTCTTAGGCTAATTTAAAGCCTAATCTTTAAAAACGATCTACAATGTAAACTTTGCAACCTGTCCCTTTAACTCACCTGCTGTTTCAGCAAGACTTGCACTGGCCTTAACAATTTCCTGGGCTGTGGCAGCCTGCTCTTGTGACGCAGCGGATACATTACTTGTTTCATCAACAACTGTCTGTGACATTTCCTGAATCTCATCAATAGATGTGGCAAGCTGTCTTGTTCTATCTGATAAGTCTTCTACAATATCATTCATCTGCTCTGTAGCTGATGAAATATCTGATACCATGCCTACAATATTATTAAAGGTCTGACCTGAACTACTAACAATCTTAGTTCCATCCTCAACAATTTCAAGACCTTCACGCATTGAGCTAACAGCCTTATCTGACTTAGTCTGAATTGTAGTAATAAGATTTGTAATTCTGCTAGCTGCATCATTTGATTCATCCGCTAACTTTCTAATTTCATCTGCAACAACTGCAAAGCCCTTACCAGCTTCACCAGCACGAGCAGCCTCAATAGAAGCATTTAAAGAAAGCAAGTTAGTCTGTTCAGCAATTTCTGAAATTGTAACTACAATAGAACCAATTGTCTGTAACTGATCCCCAAGACCAGATACAACAGTAGATGTATTACTTACAGCAGATTCGATTTCACCCATACGCTTCATAGCAAGATTAATCTCCTTGCTACCCTCATCTGCCTTAGAATTTGTCTCACCAATTAACTCATCAAATCTAGTAAGAGTATCCTTAAAGTCATTCATATTCGTCTTAAATGCATTTGCCATATCACCAGCACTTGTTACGTCATCCATCTGTCTAGAACAACTAGCAGCCACGTTAGTACATGACTCAGCAACCATCATAGAAGCCTCTGCCGACTGATCTGATGATGCATTAAGCTCTTCTGATGCCGATGCCACAAAGTCTGCAGAATCCGCGATCTTTATAAATAGCTCACGAAGCTTTGACTGTAAATCCTCACAGGCCTCATTCATAACGCCAAGCTCAGTCTTTGAAAATGCTGTCTTTGTATTCTCTTCATCACTAACAGAGAAGTCTCCGCTAGCCATTTTATGAAGCTTAGCAGTAATCTTTTTAATTGGATTAGCCATCTTAGAGCCAAAGATAAAGCCAACCGCAGAAAATACAAGAATAATAATCACTGTAGCAAATATAAGCTTATTAAGTGTAACCTTTAGAGCTTTATCTGCTGTAGCTGTATATTCTGCAACTTCTTCATCTATAGAATCAATGTAAACACCAGTTCCTATTACCCAGTCATAAGGCTCAAAATACATTGAGTAGTTTCTCTTTGGAAGAGCCTCACCACCACCAGATTTTGGGAACATTAAATCAGTAAAGCCACCACCATTTAAAGCTTGCTTAATTATTTCCTGAATATAATAGGTTCCATTAGAATCCACAGCATTGTATCTGTTGGTTCCTTCAGTGTCACGGCCAAGTAAAACTACATTATCACCGCTTGATGTATCTACAAAGAAATAACCCTCGCCATTATTGTAGCGTAATTCACGAAGAATATTTGCTGCAACTGACTTAGCTTCTTCCTCTGAAAATGCACCATTTTGCTGATCTGCATAAATAATATCTAGAATACTCACAGCCTCTTCTGTTAAATATTGAAGCTGGTTCTCCACGTTTTTCTCAAGCTGCTCACGATAACTTTCCTGTTCTTCTTTGTTGGTATTAATGATATTTACCATTGAAATCAAAAGTACTACCACACTTGTTAAGATAACAACTGAAACCACAAAAAGAATAATAATGCCTTTAATAGAGTTTAATCCCTTATTCTTTGATAAGTCCATATGCATACCTCCTATATTTAATTATCACGGTCGATATAGTTGTATTTTATCATAATTTAGACATTAATCCAAATATTAAAATTTTTGTTTTATAGGAGATAATTTTTCAGAAAATGTACTTAAATAGGGATTTAAGAATGGCCCGCCTAAATTAAAGAAAGGTATGTTAGTAACTTGGCGTCTAAGATACATTTCCTTAACTTAAGCGGGTCATCCCTGTGCTTGAAAGATTTATGTAAAGTATGTCCTTATTATTAGATTACTAGGCTATGCAAGCCTCAAGTTCCTTTTGGATTTCTTCTCTATTATAGTCAAGACCAATGAATACAATCTGGTTTAGTCTATCACCGTATTCCTCATCCCAGTCTTCTAAGACTTCAGGATAAAGGTCAAATACCTGCTGCTTCTCTTCTTTACTAAATGCGTCAACCCAGTTTGAATACTCCATAACAGAAGCATTGCGACCAGCGCTCTCAACTAACTGAACGTGAGTTGGATCATCCTCAAACCAGATGTAACCCTTTGATCTAATAATTTCATGAGGAAAATTCTGCTCTAAAAAGCCCATGAACTTTTCTCTAACAAAAGGTCGTTTTTCTTCAAAAACAAAGGAGTCGATGCCGTATTCATCCTGCTCACTTTTCTTACCCTCTACACTCTCCTTAAGAGCTCTTTGAATTGCAGAAGAATTCATAGCCTTATCATAATCAAAGCTTGCTCCATTAAGGATTCTATCGTAATTTACCTTAGCAAAAATACTCTCAATAATCTCTGCCTCAGGCTGTAACTTCTTAATTAGATTCTTAACCTCAAGCAAGGCCTCAGAACTAACTAAGTCGCATTTATTCAAAACGATACAGTTACAAAATTCAATCTGGTCCATAACTAGATTTATAATGTCAGGGTCATCCTCAGTGTTATCATCATCTAGATCAACGTTGTCATCAATGCGAAGTTTGAGGTTTGAAGATGTTTCCTTGTTGGCCTCTGTCTTGTCGCTGTTGCTTGTGAGACTTTCGGCCTCTGTCTCATTTTCATTAAGATGCTCCTGAATGTCAAAGAGGAATTCCTTATTAATTCTGTCTGCATCCACAAGAGTGATGATTCTTGAAAGGAAGAAATTGGCCTTCTTGTTAGTCTCCTCGTAAGCAAGGAAAGACTGAGCGATATTAGCAGGCTCACTGATTCCAGAAGCTTCAACAAAGATAGCGTCAATGTTCTTAATCTTTGCAAGGTTCTCAATCTCCACCATAAACTCATCGCGAAGTGTACAGCAAATGCAACCGTTACTAAGTTCAATCATCTTTGTGTCCATTTTTTTCATAGTCTCGTTCTTAATAAGCTTAGCGTCGATGTTGACCTTGCCCATATCGTTAACAACCAAGGCGATTTTTCTATTCTCGAAGGCAAGTAAGTTGTTTAAAAATGTAGTCTTGCCGGAACCTAAATAACCAGTAATTAACACTACTGGTATCCTTTTCTTACTAAATAAACTCATTACTTTGTCTCCTTGTGAATAGTGTACTTCTTAAGTCGTGGACAATACTTTCTTACTTCCATTCGCTCTGGATGAAGTCTTTTATTCTTTGTTGTTGTGTAATTTCTGTCGCCACACTCTGTGCAGGCAAGTGTGATCTTTATACGCTGTGATGCCATAATATCCTCCTATATGATAGCCGTTATTAGATAAATTCTATTAATTTACAAATTTGCAAGTCATTTGCAATTTGCAATTCAATTGCATATTATAGCACCATGAAAAATGTTGTCAATAACTTTTGCGAATTATTTGCATTTTTATTTAAGGATTAAAACTCTACTTTAAAGTCCTTTTCCCCTTCCACTAAATCCAATCTTTCCTTAGACATGGAGTAAATTCGAATAATTCTATCGGTTCTTAACTCCTCCACAAACTGATCAATTGTCTCTTCTGGTCCTTGAACCTCTAGACTAACAGAGCCGTCATATTCATTTTTTACAAAGCCAGTTAATTTGTATGCCTGGGCTAAAAGGCTGGCCTTATATCTAAATCCCACACTTTGTACTCTTCCTGTAAAAAAATAATAATATCTGACCATCTCGTCCATAAAAACTCCCCCTAGTAAATTTTTTTCAACTCTATAATCAGTCCAAAAATATACAATTTTCTATGTATACATATAGGAATTTATTTAATTCACATCACTATATTTATACTAGCATTTTTATAAATATTTGTATATATTGTAATAATTATTTTTTGTAAAAATGTATCACTAGAGGGAAAAACTGGCGCCAGTTAGTGTTTATCCGTATATAAATCTGGCGCCAAGGCTTATAAGTTATTATAAATCTATCCTAAACGGACTTTACCTTGCTAGATTTCTGCCCATCTTCTGCTATCTGTCCTTCTGTCTCTCTTAGCAACTTTGCTGCCGCCACTAAGTTTCTTAAGCTCTCAACGGTCTCCTTCTCGCCTCTTGTCTTAAGGCCGCAGTCAGGGTTCACCCAAAGCTTCTTACTATCAAGCTTAGATAACATTTTCTTTAAAGCATTAAAAATCTCGTCAGTAGATGGCACACGAGGGCTGTGAATGTCGTAAACTCCAGGGCCAACGGCAGTCTTAAAGTTGTTCTTTCGTAGGGCATCCAAAATCACAAGATCAGAACGAGAAGCCTCAAAGCTAATAACGTCCGCATCCATGGCATCAATGGCAGGAATGATGTCATTAAACTCGCTATAGCACATGTGAGTGTGAATCTGAGTTTCCGGCTTCACGCCACTAGTCACAAGCCTAAAGCTCTTAATTGCCCAATCAAGATACTCGCTGTACCAATCGGATTTACGAAGTGGAAGCTTTTCACGAAGGGCCGCCTCATCAATCTGAATAATCTTAAGCCCCGCCGCCTCAAGGTCTAAAACCTCGTCACGAATAGCTAGGGCAAGCTGATTAGTCATCTCCTCCTTTGTAATGTCTTCGCGAGGGAAAGACCAGTTAAGAATAGTCACAGGACCTGTAAGCATACCCTTTACCTCTCTATTAGTGAGGGAATTTGAGTAGCTTGACCAATCCACAGTGATAGCCTCTTTTCTGCTTACGTCACCCCAGATAATTGGTGGCTTCACGCAGCGGCTACCATAGGACTGAACCCATGCATTTTTTGTGAAAATGTATCCATCTAGGTGCTCACCAAAATACTCCACCATGTCGTTTCTTTCAAACTCACCATGGACAAGTACGTCTAGGTCTAATTCTTCCTGAAGTTTTATGCAGTCCTTAATCTTTTCCTTGATGAAATTCTTGTAGGTCTCTTCGTTTATAAGGCCCTGTCTGTAAAGCTTTCTATTCTCTCTAACCTCCTTAGTCTGTGGGAAAGAACCAATAGTTGTAGTTGGAAAATCCGGTAAGTTAAGGACTTCTCTTTGAATCTTAGCACGCTCATTAAACTCAGGAAGTCTAGTAAAATCCTCTTCCTTAATGTTTGCTAGACGTTCCTTAACCTTAGGATTTACGCTGTTTACGCGGCCATTAAATAGACTTTGATTGTAAACGAAGATGTCCTTTTTATTCAAAACAGAGTTTAGATTAGTAAGGGCTAAATCTAAATCAGCATTCTCTTTAAGCACTAATTCTGAAAGATTCTTTAGCTCGGCTAACTCCTTTAGCTTCTCATAAGCAAAGGCAAAATGTCTCTTATATTCAAAAGCTAAATCTGTTTCTGATTCAAGTGTCAAAGGTACATGAAGCAATGAACAGCTTGTGTTAATTACAATTTTGGCCTCTGTAATTTTATGTAAATTAGTGATTAGTTCTAGGCTTGTTTTGTAATTATTCTTCCAGATATTCTTGCCATTTACGATACCAGCAAAGAGTGTCTTATTCTTTGGGAAACCATAGTTTTTAACATAGTCAAAAGTCTTAACCCCCTCAACAAAATCAAGGCCGTAGGCATCAAAATCATACTTTAATAAATCCACATAGATATCTCTCACATCTCCAAAATATGTTTGTAGAAGCACCTTTAACTTATCCTTGTTAGCTAAAAGTCTAGTGTAAATATTTTCAAAAAGATCTTTATCTTCTGATGTTAGGTCAGCCACAAGGGCAGGCTCTTCAAGGGAAAGGTAGCTAATGTCCTGGCTCTTTAACTCCTCAATTAAATCAAGATATGCCTTAAGCACTGGCTCGTAAAAGCTTTCAAGCCCCTTCTCTCCTGTAAATCTAACTAACTTAAAAAATGTATATGGGCCAATAAGGTTAAACTTTGGTGTGATTCCAAGACTATTTGCAAATTGAATCTCCTCAAGATACTTTTCGCTATCAAGACTAATGCAGGTATCATCCTCGATTTCAGCCACGATATAGTGGTAATTTGTGTTAAACCACTTCTTCATAGCAAGGGCCTTAACGCTTCTCGTCTCGTCCTCAAAGCCTCTAGCCATAGCAAAGTAAGTGTCCATTTTATTCAAAGATAATTTCTTATATCTTTCTGGGATAATGTTAAAGCTAAAAGCTAAATCAAGGAAATTATCGTAAAAAGAGAAATCATTTACGGAAATGTAATCAATTCCTGTCTCTTTTTGACAAAGGAGATTTTCTTTTCTAATCTCTTTTGCTGTGATAATTAACTCCTCTTTTGAGATTTCCTTTCTGAAATATTTTTCTGTTGCAAATTTCAACTCTCTATTCTTTCCGATTCTTGGAAAGCCAATAACTGCGCTATTCATAACTAACTCCTTTATAAATTTACTTACTAGCCTAATTACTAGTGTTTTAAAGCTTTGCAAATCTTTATTATAATTGGAGTATAGTATCTAAAAAGCTTTAGGTAAAATACAAAAAAGAAAGGGTTTGTCATAAAATTAATTTATGACAAACCCTTTTATAAGGTGTTATATCTATTTCTTATTATAAAATATAAGTTTTAATTATTAGAGATTATTTTTAAGTTTGAGATACATTTTCAGAGGACTAATCTTAAGCATCCTTAGAATGTCTCTCACCGATCTGGAAATCATTGGCATGCTCAAACATGTACTGAACTGTCATAGCATCAGAACCTGTAAGCTTCTTGAAGTCGTCTGTGAATGTGTCCATCTTGCCCTCGCGGATAGCCTGAGCAAATGTAACCATACCGTCAGATGAGAATGGAGCCTCAGAATCCTTCTTAAATACGCCATCTGTAGTTCTTGGAACGCCCATAGCGTCGAATACCTGGTAGTTCTCCTCATCAGTAAGTTCCTTGTATGTAATTGAATTTCCTGTAACCTTGTTACCGATTTCAATAAATTCAGTGATAGTCATAAGTTCTGGACCGTTGATATCAAGTGTTGCACGAGTATACTCATCGCCTCTAAATAAAGCGTAAGCCACTGCCTTAGCACAGTCCTTTCTTGAGATGTAAGCCATCTTACCATCGCCCTGGCTGTTCTTTAAAACACCATCACCATGAACATATGTGAAATAGTTAGTAATCATAGCTTCTGCATACTGAGAATTTCTTAGGAAAATGTAATCAAGTCCCACTTCCTTAACGTAATTTTCAGTGAAGATATGATCCTTCTTTTCAACAGATGGATTTGTCTCATCACCAGCATTTACAAGGGATGTGTAAACAATCTGCTTAACGCCAGCTGCCTTAGCTGCATCTACTACATTTTTCTGAGCATTCTGTCTCTTAACACCAACGAATGGCATTGAGATAAGTGCAAGTCTATCAGCACCCTTAAAAGCTTCCTCTAGACCTTCGTAGTTGTTGAAGTTAGCCTGACGAGTTTCAACGCCCTGCTCTGCGAAAACCTTTAAAGCCTCTTCGCTGTAACCAACAAAGATTAAATCTTCTTTCTTAGCAAGACCAAGTAAAATTCTTGCTGCCTCTGAACCTAAATTTCCGTCTACACCTGTTAATAATAACTTTGCCATAAAAAACCTCCTAAAAATACAACTTAAATTAACTATTTGCTTATTTAATGAGTTCATTAATTATGTTCATTAATTGCGTTCATTAATTTTGTTTGTTAATTCTTTAACATTATGATAGTTAATTTTTTATCAAATGTCCAATTAGAAAAATTTATAGGGTATAACAGAAGCTTATGAGGCTTAAATAAGTTCAAGAAAGGCCTTTAAAGTCTGGTTTTTGTTCTCCTTTAAATAACAAGCTGCGATGCAGTATTTATGGCTACTGCCCTCGATTGGAATCATCTTTATAGAATCTCCAAAGTCAGATAGACTCTGGCTTTCCGGTGCAAATCCAATAAACCCATCTGTGATAATTGAAAACATCTCCGACTCAATATCATCCACAGTCTTCTCTATAATTGGCTTAAAGCCATCTTCCTTCACTCTCTCAAGCATCTTATCATAAAGATTTCCAATAACCTCTTTGCTTAGCATAATTAGCGGGTATTTGTAGAGTTCTTCGGTTGTGATTACATTTTTATCAAACAAATCATGGCCCTTTCCCACCACAGCCATGTAGCGGCCTTCTTTTAGAACCTTAAATTTCGTGTGCTTATTCTCAATAAATTCCGTTGAAAAAGAAACCACCAAATCGCAGAGTTCCTTTGAAATGTACTCATCCGCCTCTTTTAAGGTGATGCGATTTAGCTTAAGTTCCGCATCTGGATAGCTTTCCTTAAATCTAGAAACAATAGGAAGCAGAGCCTGAATGTCCACCGGTGAAGAGTAGGCAATACGAAGAGCTGGCATGCTTTCGGTCTTGATTCGGTCCATTCGCTCAAGCATGTACTCGTACTGTTTATATAAAATCTTGCTCTCCTCATAGAGGCTTGTGCCAGCAGCTGTGGGCTTTATAGGAGTTTGGCTTCTATCAAAAAGTGAAAGACCAAACTGCTTTTCAAGGGAGCTGATAAACTGGCTTAAGGCCGCTTGGGATATGAAATTTTTCTTAGCTGTCTCGGTAAAATTTTTACACTCGTACAAATCGATGTAATACTTTAACTTATCTATATGCATAAAATCACCTTCCATCGTATTTCCATTGTACTCGTCCACTCTTTTGTTAGTCAATGGAGAATTTTCCTGGGGTAACTAATTCTCGGTGATTTCTATTTCACAACTTTTCGAAGAAAATTGTATGAACTTTTTTATGAATCCCCAATAAGGAATCGAAAATCTCTGAAAAAATAAAGAAAGGAACGAATTTTCAGAGAATCTTCGTTCCGTGAACTACTCCGACTTAATACTTCGTATTTGAAGTCGGAGCTTCTTGCTTCAACCACCACTGCGTAGGCTATCCTATTGGATAACGAACGTCTTACACAGTGTCCACAAGCGTATAAGTTCGGCTAGTTCCTAGCCTACTATAAGATTTATCAGAGTTTAGGCTACTTCAAGCAATCTAAGCCCTTCATTTTTTATGTTTATAGCTGCATTTAGGTCACGGTCCATTGTAAGCCCACAATTACACTTATAGATTCTTTCTTGAAGTGTAAGTTTTTTACGAGAACCACAACAGCTACAAAGTTGTGATGATGGATACCACTTATCTATTTTGATAAAGTATTTACCTCTATCATTTAGTTTATACTCAAGCATAGATAAAAACATTCCATATCCATTATCTAAAGTAGCTTTACCGTTACCAAAGCCCTTATTTGACATGCTTTTCATATTTAGAGATTCTACACATACTATATCATACTGATTGGCTATCTCAGTAGATTTCTTGTGTAGATTATCTAATCTTTGATTTGAGATATGTCTATGAATTTTGTTTACTTTCTTTAATTGCTTTAGATAGTTATTGGATTTAGTTTGGTTCTTCTTAGAACCAACTTTGCGAGAAAGTTTACGTTGTTCTTTAGCAAGCTTTTTATGATTTTCTCGATAGTATTTATGATTAGAACCTATATTCCCATCACTATCCATATATAAACCATCAGATTTATAATCTAATCCAATTACATTATCTGATTTAGTTACCTTAGTAATAATTCTGTCAAATTCAAAGAGAATAGAAATATAAAAACTACCATCTCTTTCTTTAGACACAGTAGCTGATTTAATGATCCAGTCTTCCTCTGGAAATCTGTGAATTACAGCTTTTACCTTACCAATCTTAGGAAGCTTGATATATTTATTCTCTATGATAGCAACAGTACCTTTTTGATTATTAGTGGTATAGCTATTTCTAGCTTTACGAGATTTGAATTTTGGGAAGCCATTTTTCTTTTTACGTTTTTTATCAAAGAAACTCTTGTAGGCTTTCTGTAAATTCATTTGTACATTGGCAAGAGCTAGACTGTCTACTTCCCTAAGATAATGGTAATCGTTTTTATATTTGGCAGGTGTCACAGTGGGGAATTTGCCCGTAGCTTTGTAGCCGTCAATCTTATCAGAAAGCATAAGATTCCAGACCTTACGACAACAGCCGAAGGTCTTAGCAAACATAACTTCTTGTTCAGTTGTAGGATATACTCTGTACTTAATTGCCTTATTTGCCATCTTTCTTTCCTTGTGCTTGAATGTATTGTTTAATAATATCTACAGTAACACCGTCTGAGTAATACGATAGATTTATACTTATATTATACAATCAAATTACAAAGTAGTCAAACAAATGTTCT
>NZ_FNHZ01000003.1 GCF_900103815.1 Lachnospira pectinoschiza
AAGAGCTAGACTGTCTACTTCCCTAAGATAATGGTAATCGTTTTTATATTTGGCAGGTGTCACAGTGGGGAATTTGCCCGTAGCTTTGTAGCCGTCAATCTTATCAGAAAGCATAAGATTCCAGACCTTACGACAACAGCCGAAGGTCTTAGCAAACATAACTTCTTGTTCAGTTGTAGGATATACTCTGTACTTAATTGCCTTATTTGCCATCTTTCTTTCCTTGTGCTTGAATGTATTGTTTAATAATATCTACAGTAACACCGTCTGAGTAATACGATAGATTTATACTTATATTATACAATCAAATTACAAAGTAGTCAAACAAATGTTCTCATAACAATTATATGTAACAAAAAATGCCGTGTTATTCGCAATTCATCCCACCACCTACACTTCGTTTAGAGGTGGGGAATTTCTTGCTCACGGCATGTTAAATTATTTAGCGAAAAGGGCGAAGTAAGAATTTCGATTGTGACTAAATACTTAGGCTACTTTGAGGAAATTTGCAATAAGAGAAGTTCTATAATATAGACCAGCTAATGAGTTTAAATTTATTGCTCAAAATGGTGTTGTAGTTATGATGAAAAATGATGAAGGAAATTTCTTACCATACAAAGATGACTATGACAACATCATTCTTGCTGCTGTTGATTATGCAGAAATTAAGGATGTCTTAGCATCTAAAGGCATTACTCTTTTAAGCTAGTTTAAGCAAAATATTTAATTTAAAGGCTACCTTCGGGTAGTCTTTTTTAATGCTTTTGATAAAAATAAATTACGAATTGGCTAATATATTGTATAATGTAATTAGCTAATTTGTTATGTATTCGAAAGGAGTGTTTATGGTAAAAGCAATTGCAACATCAACAGAATTTAAAAATAAATTCGAACATTTTTTAAATATTGCATTGAACGGAGGTGAAATAATAGTTACAAAAAATGGGAAAGAAGTTGGAAGATTTATACCCTCGAATACGGTTACTTCTTTTTTGTCAGAATCCTTGTTAGGAATTATAGACGATGATGAAACAGACTATAGAGAGGAATCTTTAAAATCAAAATATGAAATTAGTGATTGATGCGAATATAAAATGTTACATTTCTAATATTTAAGGCATAAGCCACGTTTGATGGACTTATTAAAAACGATAACATTATTATAAATGTAACTAAAACTAATAATTTCCGACCTTTGCCCTTTTGCGATTGCCACGCTTTTATCATACCTTAACCTCCTAAGATTTATTTTTTATGAGTATAACCTCTAAAATAAATATAGAAGATTTTTCAAGGAATTTTAGGCTATATATAACTTTTTGCCATTTAGACTTTTACTTTTCTTGTAAACTTAGTGGTGGGTTTTCATTTAACCAAAATAAATTTACTAGATAAAAAAATAACGCCATGAAACCATGACGTAGAAAGCTATTGATATTAATAAAACATGCAAACTTTTTAAATAAATCCAGCGACTGATTTTGACTTCAACGTACAAAGCCTCGTCAAATGGCGAGGCTCTCCCAGTTTAAAAACTGTCTTATTTAATGCCCTCGACTATATAGACGAGAGCATTTTGTGATTAAATTGATTAAATCGTCATTGAGACCAATCGTTTTTTTAATCTGTTTTTATCGCTTGTTATATAAAATTTTTCCTAAAAAGCAGACTATTTAGGTTGCTATTTTTTTTGCGCTTCATCTTTTAATTTTGACAGTACTTTGGCTATAAATCCCTCCCTTGATACTGAACGGTTACTACATATACAACCTTTCTGTTTTCATTAATTCTGAAAATAGCAATGTAGTTATCTATAACAAGCTGCTTGTATCCTTTTCCTGTGTATCTTCCAACTAGCCTATCCTGATGCGACTGCAGAAGTTCTGCTAATCCAAGAATTACTTTTTTAATTCGACTGATTTGACCTCCTGTATTTTCAGGAGCTAGCTTTTCATGTGCAATATAAGCATATATATCTTCAATATCTCTATATGCTCTTTTCATTAATTTAACTTGATACTTATCCAAAATACTTTTTCTCCAATTTCGAAAAAGCCGCTTTGGCATCAATAGCTTCTCCTGTTTCCGCAAATTCTTGTTCTGCCTCAAAAATAGCCTGATCAATGCGATTTTCCCTAGCAAACCAGTCATAATATTCCGAACTCATTACTACAAGATCGCTATACCCGTTCTTTGTAAAATGAATTGGTTCTCTATTCTTGTGTGCTAATTCTGATACTTTACTTGTATCTCTTAAATCTCTAATTGGTAAAATTATCGGCATAGATAACTCCTCCTATATGTAAGTATAGTGTAGTATAATTATGCTACATTGTAAATCAATCTCTACATACATTGTATACTGTAAACTACTCATAACTAAAGTTATGAGCTTCAATTCAGGTCTTACGACCTCTTTTAAGATAATTAGAATTTCAATTTCTCATTGATTTTTTCAATTTGTTTCTGAGCCTTCACAAATGCAAGCAATTAAATTTTCAGCCATTAATGAACCCCCAACTCTGTTCTGGAATTAATTATAACTTCTTTTAAATCTATATAAGATTCATAAAGAGGTGCCGTACCTTCAAGATAACCGCTTTTAAATGCATCACTCTTTTTTATATCATTTCTCTTTAATAAATTACACAATTTTTCAGCAGAAATTCCATTTTTGTTTCGCACTATATAAATATTGTCAGATCGTTCGAATTCATCTAATAATTCAGAATAATGAGTGGAAAATATTATAGTAGCACCCATCTTATTTACAATTGGATTTGTAAAAAATCTATATAATGTTACAACTATTTCTCGATTTAAGTGATTTTCTAATTCATCCACTAATAGATAACCACCTTTATTAAAAACCATCATCGCATTAAGAAAAACATTTAATCCTTTTACAGTTCCAGAAGAAAGATATTTTTCGCATTGTAAAGGATTTGATAACGAAATTGCATCTTTACCATAAAATTTTAGCTTTATTTCAGAGCTGTTCTTGTCAAATATAATTGATTCAATGCTAGGATCTAAAAACTTAATCAACTCGTGAGGATAGTTCTCAATTAATCTTAACATATTCATATTCATATTTGTATAATTAAGTAAATCTCTAACAAATATTTTATTATTCTTGCTTATAGCTATTGCTATACTTACATCATCTGATAAAAATTCAGCAGTATTGTCACGCTCTTTAAATAAATTTGTATTTTCATAAGACACTATATCTTTTTTTGAATGAATTTTTGATATTGATTTTTTCCATATTTTTTCTGCCCCGAAAATAAATCTATTATCTATCTCGTTATTTCTGACGCTTATAATTTCAGATTGAAGCTTATATAGATTATTGTTGTCATCATAGAATATCACTTCTATATTTACTTTTTTAGAATCTGTAAAAACATCTCGATTGACAATATAATTTAAAGACTGTCCGTTAATCAATTCTAAAGCAAAAGAAATTAATTTTAATACAGAAGTCTTACCAGAAGCGTTGATACCTACAACTGAAATGACATTGTTTGTATATACGTTTTTAAATATATTTGAAAGCATATCACTATTATCTTTTATAACTCTTTGTTCAGCGAAAAAATCTATACTAACTTTATCATTAAAGAGCATTAATCCATCTGCTGATATTTTTAAAATTTTCATATTTTCCTCCTTTTATTACAATATAATAATAACATCCTTTATAGATACCATCAAATATTTAAACGCATTATCCGATTAAATTTCATAAATAACCTATAAGTTTGACAATATCATCAATCTTTAAACAGATTTTACGTCTAAATTAATTTCTCTATATAATTATAGAGAATTTTCTGTGAATTTCAGGATATATATAAGTTTTCTGACTTTTAAATTAATTAGGGTAGTAGCAATAAATTTTATATATAAAAATAATGCCCTCGACTATATATCCGTATACAGCATAATATAAATAGAAGGTGAGAGATTAGAATGACACACGAACTGAAAATCTTACGAAAAATAATATGGTCGCTTAATAGAAATGGATGATTTTATGAAGGAGGTAGTATATGGCTACTCAAATGGAGAAAAGAACATTACCCACAATATCACACCAATCAATTATGTTAGCGAAGCAAGCCAGATTGGAACAACAGAAAAACGGATATGTGAATGTGAAGTGCCCAAAATGCAACGGCACACCAGAGATTACGATGACTTCGCACGGTGAACGGACTATCATCAGTTGTCCTTGCGGCTATATAAAAAATATAGAAATCAATTTTTAAGAGAAATAAAAAAAATCCACCCTTACCATTTTGGTTTGAGTGGATTTTATTTTGTAGAAATTATAGTATTTCTTTTAATTTTTCTTGAACGCCAATTATATCAATAGGTTCTAATCTTCGTCAAATTCCATTGGTAAAAATAGAAGAATTTTCACATTAAGTTATATATAGCTATTTCTAATCGATATTTTCCAAAGTTTTTTACATTATATCGAATAATCGAAGAAATTCGCATTAAAAAAGCCGACTAGATTTCTCTAGCCGACTTCCTAAATTGATTTAGACTAATACAAATTTACTTATCTTCAACCATATCGTTTAAAATGTCTTGAAGATCCTTAATATCTTTGTTGTCAGGACTCTTTTCAAGTGCATTATTTACAATTTAAAGAATTAATCTAATAAATCCTTGAAACTGCTTGTTTGTCATTTCCATTTCTTCTTCCATACTCGATACCTCCTATCGAGTCCTTTCTCTAAAATATTTCAAGTTAGAGAAGAACTCATAATCGGACTTCTCTATTTATCTCTAAAAGAGAAACCCTTCTTGATAAGGATATTATAACATAAAAAAGCTTATTTAATCTTGTAATCGATATTCCTCCTTTAACATATTATTTACTTCAAGAAAAATATAGAAGATTTTCAAGGATTTTTATGATATATATAAATTTTTCTGATTTTCAAATTAACTAGGGTAGTAGAAGTAAATTTTATATATATAAATAATGCCCTCGACTATATAGCCGAGAGCATTTTGTGATTTACTGAATAGAATACAACATATCTGGAGCTATGTCTAAACAATTAGTTGGATTATATTCTCCAGATGTATCCCAAGCCAATGTATGATTCATTACAGTACAGCGGCTCATGTAAAAATCCTTATCTTTGAGTTTTGTGAAACCCCCTTTTTCTAACAGATGACTTGCATCATAATTTACAATTTTGCCATCTTGAAATAGGACTTCTACTACGTAATTTTCATGTGGTATTACTTGTACAACCTCTGGCGTAAACATAAAACCTCCTTACATTAATGCGTCAATCTCAATAAGTTCGTCAGCTTCAAGGATTTTGTGATACATAGTCGTCATACCGCTGCATTAAGAGCTTCATGGTGTCTTCATGGGGCGTAATGCGACTATTTTCCATATCATCAATACCTTTATCCAATTTTTCTAAAAGCTCAGTTGTTTCAACAACAGACATTGTGGCATCCATATCTAATCCTCCTGACATACTGCATTCTCCTTTCTCTGTTATTCCAAGTCAGAGAAAGTTCCTCGAAGGACTCCTTCTGTTCTCCCAAAGAGAATCCTTCTTGGTAGGGACATTATATCATTTTATGACCTTTTTGAATAACCTTCTACTAGTTAATCTTATAAATTAATCTCCTAATAATTATAAAAATGGTAACATATAAATTGGAATATAGTTTATTCCATTTTCACGTTTATAATCTTTTGTATGAACTACATATTTATCCTTTATTCTTCTACTAAATTTATCACAAAACATATCTAATGATTTATGTGCTCTATAATTACCTGATTTTACTTCAATAGGACATATTTTATTACCAATAGAGATAAGAAAATCAATTTCATAAATATGATTTGATGTTGTATTTTCCATAGTATAATAAAATAAATTATTACCTTTCGTTCTTAGTATTTGAGCAACAACATTTTCATAAATATATCCTAAATTAGCTTCTAGCTTATTTGAAAGTAGTTTGCTATATATAATATTTTCCGTATATTTCTTATCTTTGAACGCTAATGTTATAAATAATCCAACATCAGAAGCAAACAATTTAAACCTTTTCAAATCTTTGTCTAAAGACATTCCGACATTAGGATCATTTGCACGATATGCGATGTTTACGGTATAAGAACTTAAAATATCTGCGAGTAATTCATTAAAACGCTCAAATCTTATGCCTTCTTTCACTGATGAGAGAACGTATCTAGATGAATTGTTACTTAAATTAGCTGGTATATTGTCATATATTCCACTAACTAAACCAGTATTATCTATTTTTATAAAATCTTCTTCATATAAATCTATTATTTCTCTTTTAATTTCATCTACCGATTGTAGATTGTTAGTTTCAATATAAGTCTCCACAGCTTGTGGCATGCCACCAATGAGCATATACAATCTAAAAATTCGCATCAAATTCTTATGCATTATATTTCCAGCTGGTCTTTTGTTTCTAATAAGAGTTTTTATAGTTTCTGCAGTTATATCATCATTAATAGCCCATAAAAATTCCTCAAAATCCATAGGATACATTGATATTTTATGTTCTTCACTTGGAATTAAAATATCTTTTGTATTTTTCTTAATAGATATTAGTGAACCTGTTTCAATATAATTGTATCTACCATCAGCCACTAAATACTTAATTGCCTGTCTGGCTTTTGGAAATAATTGAATTTCATCAAATATAATTACTGATTCCTTATTATAAAGCCTTGTTTTTGTTAACTGTTGTAGTTGCAAAAAAAAGAAATCAAGATCATACATATCATCAAATAATTCCATTATTTCTTTACTTGTATTTGCAAAATCTATTTTAACATATGACTTAAATTCATTGGCAGCAAATTCCTCTGCTATGGTCGATTTACCTATTCGTCTTGCTCCCTTTATAAGAAGGGCATATTTATTACTATATTTCTCTTTCCAATCTAAAAGTTCTTTATAAATTTTCCTTTTAAAGATAGTATTCTTCATGGTTTGAACCTCCTTATGATTTTATTATAACGCAAATCCCCATATTAATAAAGCTCAAAAATACACAAATCCCCATATTGAAAACTTTAAAATATACACAAATCCCCATATTGAAAACTCTAAAATATACACAAATCCCCATATAATTATTAAAATGTTTGTACCAGTCAAGAAAATTAGTAGTGTAAAAATATGTATATCTCTCCATCTCCACAACAAAAAAAAGCCGACTAGATTTCTCTAATCGACCTTCTTTTAATTTAGCTAATACCTTTCATTTTGTATTTTTGTATTTCTATAATGGATTATTTTAAAAAAAGGGTTTTAAACTTTATTATTCATTTAAAAGCTCTTTCTTTACAGCATCCCAATATTTTTCTGGGATATATAATTTTATTAACGCTTCGTCTATTGAAATGCTTTCTTTTTCTCTAATGGTTCTAATTTGGTTTACATATGCCATAATAATACCTTCTTGTTTTGCATCCATCATTTTTGCTTCTAAGACCATATACTCACCTCTCGTTTCACTATCCAACTTTATTTCGTTAATAGTATCATTAATAGATGAAGTAAAATCATCTGAAACTACATTGTTTTTTAAATAATTAATAAACTTACCCAACTTTGTTTCATTAGATATTTCTGCACTTGTATTCACAATTATTTTATTAGCTTCATCTCCATATATTATATCATGTTTTTTGCTATATGTGATAAATTCGTATATAGGCTCATTATATCCAAACAAATCTTTCGTGCAAACGAAAATGACATAGCTTTCTTTTAGATCATTAAAATCTCGTGCTTTCTCTAAACTTGACACATCCATCACACCCTGATAAAATCGAGAGCGTTTAGGGATATTTGCAAAGTTAGATGTTTGCATTTCAATATTATAAACTGTAGTTTCATCTTGAAGAAAGACATCAAGACGGACACCACGTTTATCATAGTCTATATTAAGCGTTTTTTCAGCTTCAATATATTCTATTTTTTCTATTTTCTTATCAAGGATAAGTTCTAGAAATTCTTTGCAGATGTCCTTTTTTCTCATTACTTTCGAGAACATAAAATCATCTGTTAAAGTTAAGTCTTTAAAATTCTTCATGTTAATATTCTATTAGCTAAATCATAACTCCATTAAATTAAAATACATAATAAATATGGAAGAAAATTCAAGGAATAAGAAAAGAGCTACTAACGACTAGTAATGTCATTAAGTTAAGAGCATTTTAGTAACTTGACAGCGTAAATTACTTTCAATGAACTCAAAAAGCTAAAAAGCAAATTGTAGTGGTAAACTCTTTGATATGTCTTATCTAAATTGCTTTTTTGACAAAAGATGTTATTATTAAGTTGAAAATAGATGTATTTTCAAAACCGCTAATAACACAGGAGGAAATATTATGTATGAAACTATAATTATAAACGAATTTAATAAACATATAGTTTTAACAGCAGAAGATATACAAAAATCAAATAATAATTGTTTAGATCGTGCAATCATGAATACAGAATTAAAAAGAATGTGTGATAAGGGTGAAATATATCGCATCGGAAGAGGGATATATACACGCTGTCGAAATACAAAATGGGGTAAAATTTTACCAGCAGAAAATGATATTGTACAGGAATTCTATTATACTGCTGGTGGATATTTATCAGATGTATCATATTTAAATAAGATCGGTATTACGACACAGATACCAGCAGCAAAATACATTACAGCTAATAAATTTCGACACAAGCTTTATGTGCTAAATAATACCGTTATAAAAAAGCCAAAGATTGAAATCACACATGAAAACTGTGCTTATTTACAATTGCTTGATGGCATTGAAACATATTTATTTAACAGTATCGAATGTGAGAATCCAATGCTGCCTTTTATTAATGAAATATTTGCTCAAAATTTAGATATTTTGAAATTAACTGTTTTAGCAAAGCGTTATTATTCTAAAAAAGTATTTGAGTATATTATTAAATTGGAGGAACAGATTTATGATGACATTACACTTGAATCCTAATGAATTTAAGGATCTTAAAACTTTTCAAAATACTTTGCAGCATTAATAATATCTTTTATATTCATAAAACCTCATAATAAAAAACTAAAGCTCAAAGGAAATACCTAAGAGCTTTAGCACTGGCAATCGTTCACGATTCTTTTTTTATACAGGGAAGTGCTCGGTTCAGCCAGCATGAATCCCTCGGCAAGCGAGCCTGTCTATATACAATAGATAACATATTCTAAATTTATTGTCAATCTAACTGCACATTATAAATATAGAAGAAATCTTATATTGAGTTATATATAGTTTTCCTTTTTTTTAATCTTTATGAGTATAGTTTTCAATTAGAAAAAGGGTAGTGCTTTTTTAACTGATGTTGAATTTTATTTGTTGTATACTTTTCTTTCATTATAATCCAAGGGGTGCAGGATATTTATACAGATACTGATGTTTTGGAAATATCTAGTGAACTACTCACGACTAAAGTCACGAGTGTTAGCCCATTAACTCATAAAATAGCTTTATATAAAGCGTCAGATGAAGAAAGAAAAACCCATGCGGATTCAATTTCACAACGATTTGACCAAAATTAAAAGGATTCTGGATTTCTTAATTCATTAACAATATGCATATAATGATATACTATAATGATATACAATGTATATTATAAAGGAGTGATGAATATGCAAATTTCAGTTTCTAAATGGGGTAACTCTTTAGGAATAAGAGTTCCTATAAATGTTGTAAATACATTATCAATAAAAAGTGGAGATACGCTTAATTATGAAATAAAAGATAATCAATTAATTCTAAGTAAAAAAATCTCTACTAAAGAAATGTTTGAAAAATTTTACAATAAACCCATGGAAGAAATAACAATTGATGATATAGGTAAGGCTGAGGCAATTGATTGGGGAGAAGATATTGGAGGTGAAATTTTCTAAATGTATAAACGTGGTGACATAATCATGGTAAATTTCAATCCTACAAAAGGGCATGAGCAAGGAAATTTTAGACCAGCCTTAATCTTAAATGATTTGTTATTGCCAAGTGATATGAATGTTGTTGTTCCTATTACTACAAAAAAGAAATCATATCCATTAGAAGTTGAATTAGATGATAGGACGAAAACTCAAGGTGTTATTTTATGTTTTCAGATACGAACTATAGACTTACATGCTAAGGCTTCACATTTTGTAGAAAGATTACCAGATGATTTATTAGAAGTTTGTGTTGATTATATAAAAAGAATTTTAGAATGATTATTGGGAAAATCTAGCCACACTAGTACAATAATCTAATTTTTACTAGTGCAAGGAAAAACAATTATGAGAATACCAGTCGCATAAGAAATTCAGGATAAAATTAATAATGAAGATGTACTTGTAGCCGTAGTAAAAATAGAAGAATTTTCACATTAAGTTATATATAGCTATTTCTATTCGATATTTTCCAAAGTTTTTTACATTATATCGAATAGTGTAAGAAATTCGCATTAAAAAAAGCCGACTAGATTTTTTCTAGCCGACTTCCTAAATTGATTTAGATTAATGCAAATTTACTTGTCTTCAAGCATGTCGTTTAAAATGTCTTGAAGTTCCTTAATATCTTTGTTGTCAGGATTCTTTTCAAGTGCATTATTCACAATTCTAAGAATTAATCTAATAAATCCTTGAAATTGCTTGTTTGTCATTCCCATTTCTTCTTCCATACTCGATACCTCCTATCGAGTCCTTTCTCTAAAATATTTCAAGTTAGAGAAGAACTCATAATCGGACTTCTCTATTTATCTCTAAAAGAGAAACCCTTCTTGATAAGGATATTATAACACAAAAAGCTTATTTAATCTTGTAATCAATATTGCTCCTTTAATATGTTATACAATATAAATATAGAAGAAATCTTATATTAAGTTATATATAGATTTTTCTAACCGATTGGAATTCCAATCGGTTAAAATTTGGATTATATCAATGATACATTAATGTAAACTGAAAAGTAGGTAATATATTATGATTTTTAAAGACAAACAACCCTTGTATCGAGTTATATATAGCTTTTATCTCCGCAACTAAAAAAGCCGACTAGATTTCTCTAATCGACTTCTTATCTTAGTAAATATCTACAATATGTTCATGTAATCTATTAAGGATTGAGCCTTCTTTTCCAGAAGCAACTGTTATCTTAACATTTCTATTAAGTGTCTTAACCTTTGTTTTATCTGCTTCGCCATCTTTTACAAGTCCATTTACATAGACCTGATTATTATTAATAAAGCTATCCACATGAACGTCACCCTTATAGGCTGTTACCTTGATTGTATCTTCACCTGGTGTGGCATAGAGTGGTGTAAGAATGATAAATTCTTGAACCCATGTACCATCATCGCTATCTGTGATTAGCTGACCTAGATTAGATTCCCTATCAACGTATAAGACATCACTTGTAATCTCTACAAGTTTTTGTGCGTCATAAGGTTTATCAAGGCTTTCTGTGTATATATACAAAGGATAATCCTCTGATATATACCAGTTATCTGGGAATTCTATACGAATTGCATTTGCATAGCCAAATGTACTAACCTTTAGAGTGAAATACTCACCTCTGATTAATTCTGCTTCTGATGTATCTTCGCCTTGCTTTGTCTTAGCTTCAACCTTTAAATCAAAAACAGAACTATTAGTTGTATTTTCCAAAATGTTTGACACATTATCTTCTAAGTGATAAGTAACACCATAGTCACCATTGAATAAGTTATCTGCAAAATCTTCAAGATTAACTGTCATAACATCAAAGCTATTCCAATCTATATGAGTGTATCTATTATACTCGTCAAGCTCTTGGTTTTCTGCCTTGCCTATTGTAACTACTTGTGAATTGTCATAATTTGTTATCACAATGCTAGACTTATCTAAGTTAAGTCCTGAAATATTATCGTGACCTATTAGGCTAACGATATAGTCTGTGAAATTAGACTTATCAAGACCTACGATATTTTCTAGCTTATCTATACCTTCAAGTGTTGGTATATCATTATCACCTATTAGTGATGTGTAACCATCTGTATCGTGATAAGTAGTTGTTTCATCATAACTTATATGTGAATCATACCAAGTATCTCTCATTATTACCCATGCTACAACTAGCTTTTGGTTATCATCTGTTAGATTAATTGTGTTGTAGCCAGTTCCATATATATTTTTGCCATCTTCTGACTTATTAGATGTGAAACTAGCTGTTGTAGTAGTCTGAACATTTTCTGTATCTGTATTTGATACATAATCATATCCAAAACTCTCAATGTAATACCAACTTGAAGTTAGCACTTTGTCGCCATTCTTGAATAGTGCCTGACGTTTATATTGCCAATCAGTAGCATAATTTGTATTTAGATAATATCCCATCTGCGTACCACTCACATTTGCATTACCAAGGCTTGTAACAATAGGTGTGTCTGAATAATAGAAATAACCCGTTGGGCTGTCTATTGCCTTGTTTTGCCAAAGTGGTGCAAAAGGTGTAGACGAATTACTTGTATTAGCATTTGGTTTTTCGACATCGTTACCATTTTCGTCTGTAAAATGTTTCCAAACCGCAACTAAAGTAACTGTTCCGTCAGAGCTTCGCAAATTCTTAAAGCTCTCATTAGCGTTTATATATGACTTTGTTCCAATGCCAACGCTTGGATCTGTATTTGTATTATTAGTAAAGCCGCCATAATTTGAACCGTCATATACTTGCCAACTTCTAAACTCATAATCATCTCTAGTTACGCTATCAGGGGCTTTAATTGTTTGGTCAAAACGTACACGCTTATCTGGAATTTGTTCCTCATTTGCAAGGTTCATATCGTAATGCACCGTATAGCTTATAGGTTTCCAGATTGCGTAAAATGTTATCGTTGTTCCATTATTTATAGCTTCACCTGATGATTTAGCAACTACATTAGTGCCTACTCTATTTAGACCACCAAGACTTGAACTAAAGGACAATGAGCTATAAGAAGGGTTAGTAGACCAACCAACAAATTCATAGCCTGTTCTTTGCAAGCTAGAGCCACTTGGCATTGTTATACTATTACCTGCCCTAACATTTTTAATGGTGCTTACGCTGCCTGTTGGATTTGTTGTAATAGTATCGCCATAGATGTTTCTAGTAGTTACGCTTGTAGGATTTGAGTTAAATACAACATCATAGGTGAATTTATAATATATCCTTATTTCCACGCTTGAATTAAGGGTTTGCGTTCCCGTGGATGTCGTTCCTATCTGGGTTTCGACACCATTTTCAATCTTAGTAATCTTTTCTACATAGACATTAGAACGATTTGAGCGTGTGTCAGTAATACTGTATGTTGTACTTCCTTTAAGTGCATCCATGCAAACATCGTTTTGCCAATTATCTGTTCCTGAAAATTTGAAATTTCCATACGAGCCATCTGTAAATTCTTGCCATGAAGAACCATTCCATATCATAGGGTTTACGTTGATGTTCGCAAATTGGTCTGGATCATCTTCCCAAACGATTGTGATAGTGTAAATATCATTGTTACCTCTCATTGTTGGAGTACGACCTGAATTCTTGTCATTAAGCCAATCACCTTGATAAATTCCACAATCTACAAAGATAGATGTTTTACTAGGCTGATAGGTTGACATATATCCACCTGAACTATCATATACACCTTTAATTTTTTTGCCTTTAGGGGCATTAGTTACATTTATATATAAGTATGGAGTATTGCTTTGAAAGTTGCCACTAACTGATGTATGACTAACATTAGTTCCTTGTGTGCCAAAGTTAAATACTGAACTTGATGTTCTACCTGCATTATAGTTAACATACTGCCAAGCCTTAAAGGCTGAACTACCACCGTATTGATTAGCACCATTATCAAGAGAGTCATACCATGTGATTGTATAATCACCACTTGCACCTTCTTGACCAATATCAATATAGAATGTAGCGTCTCTAACATTTAAGGCATAAACCACGTTAGATGAGCTTGTTAAAAATACTAACATTATCACAAAGGTCACTAATACTAATAACTTCCGACCTTTGTCTTTCTTTGATTGCCATGATTTAATCATACCTATACCTCCTAAGATTTATTTTTTGAGTATCATTACCTCTAAAACAAATATAGAAGATTGACAATAAAAAATAGCCACTTCAAAAGAAGTGACTATATATAAATAATATAAGAAAAAGATTAATCTATACCATGAGCAAGAGCTGTGTTCCAAACAGTTTCTACTACCTTATCAAAACCTTCTTGACCTGGTTCATATCCACAACTTGAAGTCATCCTCGCAATTGATAAATCAGAATTAAATACAATTAATCTTCCCTTTGCAGTAGGAGAACCGTTTTTATGTCTAGCGAAAAAAATTTGCTTGTTATTTGTAGATTCTAAATTACCCCATGTTAATTGCCAATCATCTGTTAAATCATCACCACTTAGTAATGAAATAGCCTTAATATACTGACTATCTGAACTTGATGAATTAGTTGTTGAAGAACTATCTGAACCACTTGTGTCATTAGAGCTTGCATCTCCTGAATTAGATGTGTCATTTGCAACATCATTAGATGAAGAATTGTTAGTAGCTACATTTGAACTTGAAGCCTTTGCTTCTGCTTGTGCTTTAGCTTCTGCTTCGGCTTGTGCCTTAGCTGCTTCTTCCTCGGCTGCTTTCTTTTCCTCTTGTTCTACCATGTAACTTGCATACTCTGATGCTGTGTAAAACTTCAAACCCTCGTCTGTTGTAAGTACATTTGTTACAACATCCTTGTCTACGTCATAGCACACGCAAAAATACATATATAAACTAAAATGTGTAGTCTCAAATGTTACTGTGCTATCTTCGTAAGTTGTATTACAAGCTTCAAGTGAGTTTGTATCTGGGTTGTAGTAGTAAACCTTATATTCTGTTGTATAGCCTTCTGGTGCTTCTAACTTGTCTAAAGTCTTAGTGATAGAAACTGTTCCATTTGGCTGAACCTTCTCATTATTAGCATCTGTTATATTAAAATCGAAACTTGTTGCACTTGTATAAGTACCTGCAAGACCTGAATTTTCAATAGCCTGATTCATTTCATCTGTCATATCAACGGCTTCTGAATTAAAGGTAAGTCCTTCAAGTTCAATACCCTCAACGCTTGAACCGTCTGCACTTGTAAGTGTTTCCGTTACAACCTCTGTTTCATTATCTGTTGTATTCTTCTTAGATCCACACGCTGTTAAAACGCTTGATAGGGCGAGTGTGGAAATTAAAAGTGTTGTGATTAATTTACTCTTTCTCATAATTTCTCCTTAATTCTAGGGCAAAAAAATAACGCCATGAAACCATGACGTACTAAATGCGCGTTGCTTTAAATGGCATGAAAGAGCGAGGACTCTGCATTTAAACAACTTTTGCAACTGGCTGGCATGTTAAAGCCCCTATAGTTTTGTGTCATAAAGTTTCCTTTATTTTACCCATTATATATTTATTTTAGTGCGGAATTTATTATACAACTATAGTATTTGTATAGTCAACAGTAAATGTTAACAAGTCACGTTTTCTTTACCATCCTGGGTATTTCCTGCGCAAGTTAGAAAGTAAGTCGCGTGGCAAACTCTCACACGTACTTCTTTTTATGAAAATATATCTCTACTGTCACTTTAAAATCAAAATCACATAAACTCTACAAAGTAGAGTTTATGTGATTTTGAAATTTACTTCAAGAATTTATTTCAAATTTTAATAAAACTTTAATAATATATTATAGTACATTTTCAAAAATTCTCTTAAATTACAATTCCAAGAAAATTATTTCTTGACTAGTTAAATTGCTTTTTATATAATAGCTGTGCTTTGTTTTAAATCGAACAATCATATATGGGTAAAATATGGGAAACCATGTGACACAAAACTACAGGGGCTTTAAACTGCCAGCCAGTTGCATAATAATTATGGAAATAATCGACAATCCGCACTTTCGAGCATTCCATACATCTAATTTAAAAGCACCGTTCATTTGCGTCATGATTTCATGGCGTTATTTTTTTGCCCAAAATTGATATTTGTTGATTTGAAAAATGTTAATGAGGCGCAAAGGAGAAATAAATTTATGAACATGAAGAAAATAATAGCAACTAATCTAATAATCGCATCAACACTCGGAGCAGTATTAATGACACCAAGTCTAGCAAAGGCGGAGTTAATTTATAAGGATGCTCCATATATTCAACCTGAAGCTGAATGGAAAAAAAATGTCGATATTGATTATATTCTACGAGGAGAATGGAGATATATCCAGAAAGCTTATCTAGGTACTAGATATTTAACTGATGAAGAGATTGAATCTTACATGCAGCAAGTTTATGATAATCCAGCTGAAGCAGATAGACGACAAGCTGAATATGAAAGATTTCAGCATGGAAACCTTGATGTTCAATTATATCGTTATGACCGTAGAATAGGATATATTGTAAATAACAAAACAGAAGAAAGATTAGTTGATGAAGAAGCTAGACAAGCTGCTGCACAATCTACTCCAGCTCCTACTCAAGAAGTAGAAGATACTTCCAACTCTACCAATAGCAATTCATCAAGCAACGCAAGTTCTACAACAGAAACTAATAATACTAAAGTAACTGAAAGTGAAACATCTGAACCAGAAACTGAAACTCCAGAAGAGACTTCCGAAAGTATTGAAGAAAGCACAGATCTTTCTGAAGAAGCAACAGAAGAAACATCTGAAGAAACTTCCCCTAAAAAGAAAAAAAGCAAAAATCCTGTTATATACGTAGTTGATAGCGTAGGCGATTTCTTTGTAACAATAGGAAATAGTGTTGCACATTTCTTTGGTGGCATCGGAAGAGCTGTCACAAGTATTTTTTAATTTAGGCGCGAAGGAGAAATAATCGCATCAACACTCGGAGCAGTATTAATGACACCAAGTCTAGCAAAGGCGGAGTTAATTTATAAGGATGCTCCATATATTCCATCTGAAGCTGATTGGCAAAAAAATCATGATATTGATTATATTTTACGAGGTGAATGGAGATATATTAAAAGTGAAATGAGAACTAGACGTTTAACTGATGAAGAGATTGAATCTTACATGCAACAAGTTTATAATAATCCAGCTGAAGCGGATAGACGTGAAGCTGAATATTTGAGATTTAACCCAAATCAGATGGATACTCAATTATATCGTTATGACTCTAGTATAGGATATATTGTAAATAACAAAACAGAAGAAAGATTAGTTGATGAAGAAGCTAGACAAGCTGCTGCACAATCTACTCCTACTCCTGCTCCTGCACAAGCAGAAGAAGATAATTCTAGTAATTACGAAGTGCCAATTAATGATTTAGCAGACAGCCAAACTTCAACTGACAATTTAGATGCATCACTCGTTACAGATAATTTTGAAAAAGAAGATGCAACTTTAGAAACTGAAAGTGTAGAAACTGAAACAGAAGAAGAAATCGAGTCTACTGAAGAAGTATCTGAAGAAAATACAGAAGAAAGCTCAGAAGATACTGCTCCAAAGAAGGAAGAAAAGAAAAAGAGCAAAAATCCTATCGTGCGTGTTGCTCAAGGGGTTGGTGATGTTTTTGTAACACTCGGAAATAGTATTGTACATTTCTTTGGCGGCATCGGCAAAGCAATCTCAAATATTTTTTAATTAACATAATTGGTTTTAAGTGAGTTTACATTTTTTTGTAGACTCACTTTTTTGTTTTAATAAAAGTTGTTGCATATTTATATTAAGCACATGTAAATTGAGCTAATATACAGAAAGGAAGATACAAATGAAAACTACAATTAAGATACTAAAAGGCTTGTTACTGTTTAGTATTATGTTTATAGTGTTTAAAAGTAATCATGTAAATGCAAACGCTGTTTACTTACCTGCTCATGTAAGTAACCAAAATCAAAGTGACCTATGCAATCCAGATTATAATTACTATTACTTCATAGAATGTACAATTCGTATTGATGATTTGGGTATTCATTGGGACCCAATAAATCCTGAACGATTCGCTGGAAAACATCTTGTCGTTAAACCTTATGATAGAGCACATGAATGGATAGAAGCGGCAGATGGTACTCTAATTTTTGGTTATGATGGACCAGAAAATGTACACGACACTGAGCCAATTTATGAAAACGCACAAGCGGGGTCATACTATATAAGACATACAAACTCCGGAACAGCTGCTAACTGTGACAATGTTGAAACAAATTTAAATGCAGTTGGTTGGCAATACAGAGCTTATTTAGAGTTTTGGGTTTCAGGTGAAGAAGCATGTACTTATAGTTGGCACACAATCTCTGGTGCAGGCTGTACAACAAATGGTGTTGAAGAAGGCGAATGTATTTATTGTCACCAAAAAACTAGACGAAGCACTCCAGCTTTAGGTCATGATTGGCATTGGAAAATTGACTCAACTGCTAGTTGCACGCAAGATGGCAAAAAGCACGAATATTGTAGCAGATGTCAGGCAACACAAGTAATGGAACAGTGTCAGAATCAAATATCATATTTTTTTTCATATCCTTTTTTCATACCTTTTCATTTTATATTTTCTTTATAATTTTATACTTTCTTTATAAACTTTCATAGTTTTCTCATTTAATAACAACTATCAGCAGCACAATCCTAACAAATATCATCAAAACAACATAACTTTTCACATTTTCAAAATCTAAAAAAACTAAAAACTCCATACAACAGTTTCCCAAATTCCCCAAAAAGTTATATATAGGATCCAGTTTAAAAAACTTTCTTCTATCCTTGTATAGAGGGTTTTAGTCACCCACGAATTACAAAATTTTTTTAAGGAGGATTTTACTATGAAATTTTTTAACCGGCACAATAAAGAAGATGAGGACTTAAACCTTATGGGATTTGGCAAAGCTAACGAAGACATAGACCTTATTGAATTTAACAAATTAGACGAGAACACAGACCCAAATCTAGAGGGGGCCTTTCTTGTAGCTTTCGATGACTTGCCAAAGCAAAAACAAGATAAACTCTTAGAACTGGCCGACCGCATGGATGAAAAGGTTCACCAAGCCTTTCAAACCATGGACAATGAAAACCTAATACAGCACCTAAAATACGTAGAGGTAGTTAAAGTCGCAAGGCTTGGCACAATATTTTCACTAATAAGCACAATTCTGCCTTGGTTTTACGCCCTTCTGTACTACGCCCTTACATTTCAAGAATCTGCGTTGATGCTAGGTCTTATAATCAGTATAGCGACATTGGGCATAACTAGTTACATTTTCGAAATCTATATATTAATTAAATATGAAAATGTATCGCCGACTCTAGATAAAAGAAGCCTCTTTAGCCTAGAAAAATCGGCGGCTAATTATTGCAATGATTACGCCCTTCGTTTTTACGGCGAAATTCATAAAGCGGTGGTAGATGAAGATAATCGTTTTATGACAATTTAAAAGCCAACTACGTCATTTGATGTTTTCAATATTTTTTATTTTTCCTTTCTCTCATAAATCTCTGGATCAGTCTATGGACTTGGTTCAGAGATTTATGCATTTTTATACTAATTGTATCTTTTTAAACTATATGATATAATGTGTATAAGTGTATTGTGACAATTCAATAAGATGCATAGGAGGTAAAAATTCTTATGAGCGAAGTAACTAAGCCAAAGCGCGTTGTAAAAGTGCGCGACAAATTCCTCATGTTTATTATGCCTGCAGTAATCATTTTTATTATTCTAATTATTGTTATGGCAGGTATTCTATCTGAAAAGATGATAAGTAATTTATCTGAGGAAGCTCTAGATTCTTCTCTTAATAATCAGGCAGATAATATCACAAGCTGGCTAGAAAAGAATCTAGAAAATTTTTCATCCGTTAAACAGACCATCGAAGCCCTAAACCCATCAGAGGAGGAACTTCAAGAAATCCTCGATTCGTTCTATGGCTATAATAGTTATGCCAAAGAAGGCGTATATATCGGCACTTCTTCTGGCAAATTATATAAGGCAAGTGACTCTAATAAGGTCAGTCAAAGCGTTACAAGCGAGACATGGTACAAAGACGGTTTAACTAGAGTTAATCTAAATTATGGTCAGGCCTATGAAGACTTTAAGGGTGACCCAATCATTTCTGCATCAGGTATTGTTAACCTCGATGGAGATGATTTAATGGTGCTTGGAGCCGATCTTTCCCTCGACCAGATTAGTATTATTGTAAATTCCGGTGTCAAAATGGAGGATGCTTACTCCTTCCTTGTGGACACTAACGATAATACAATTTTAGCCCACCCAGATAGTAGTATAGTTTCTACAAATCTATCTTCAAGCTCAGATAAACTACTTTCCGGTGTAGCAACAAAAATTTCTAATCGTGACTATAGCATAGATGTCATAAATGATTACCTTGTTGAAATGACTACGATTAGCGGAACTGACTGGGTTTTAGTATCTTACATTGAAGAAGATATTATTATGTCTTCCGTTTACGTTTTAATTAGAAGATTAGCTATTATTGCCGTAATTGCTATTTTACTTACATCAGCAGTTATCATATTCATTGTAAATTACCTAATTAAGCCAATTTCAAAGATTTCAGATGGTGTAACAGCCATGGCAGACGGTGACTTCACAATTAGTATCGATTGCACTAGCAATGATGAAATCGGCCTTATGAGTGAAAAGGTAGATGATTTCATTATCACTATGCGTAACATGCTAAAAAGTGTGGCTAATGAATCGGACAAATTGCAAGACCAATCACGCACTAGTGACGTAGTTGCAAAATCCATGTATGAGGCTTCAAACAAGCAGTCTAAGGCCATGCAGAATTTAAATTCAACAGTAGATGAGCTTGCAAAGGCAGTTAATGAAATCGCAGTCAATGCGCAGACTTTAACAGATGTTGTTTCCGACACTAGAGATAATTCTACTAAAGCAAATGAGGCTATGCAGGAATCTGTTGAGATTTCCCAGCAAGGCAAAACCGATATGGAGAAATTATCTTATGCCATGACACAGATTCAAAAATCTATCGAAGTATTATTATTATCAATTAATAAGGTTGGCGATGCCTCTGAACAGATCACTGGTATTGTAGGTCTTATTGGTGAAATTGCAGAAGAAACAAACCTCTTATCGCTTAATGCAAGTATAGAAGCAGCAAGAGCAGGAGAAGCTGGAAAAGGCTTTGCTGTAGTTGCTGGTGAAATTGGTAAATTAGCTCAAAACTCTGCAGATAACGCACAAAATATTGCTAAGTTAATTGACCAAATTAGAAACTTAATTTCAGATGTAGTATCACAGGCTAACACAAGTGCTGAAGACATTAAATCTAATACCGTTTTAATTGATACAGCCGTTGAAACCTTTGATAAGATTTATGAAAATATTGCAGAATCTAACAACCTTGTAATCGAAATGATTGAAGGCGTTACAAGAGTAGATGATGTAGCATCAAATGTTGCAGCTATTTCACAAGAACAGGCTGCCTCAGCTGATGAAATCCTTGAGACTTCTAAGCAGATGGTTGAACAGGCGGATAACATCACAAGAAATAGTCAGGATGTTGCAGCAAATTCAGAAGAACTTGCTAGCACCTCTAGTAAACTTACAAGTTACGTTTCTAAGTTTAAACTTGAAACTGATGATGATGAGGAGGAGGTGTAGTATATGCTAAGATTCAAAAAGATTTTTAAACAAGTATTTGCTTTATTATTAATTGTAACCATTTTACCGATTTCTAGCTTTTTAATTGGATGTAACTCCTCAACTGGCTCAGGAGATGGCTTATCATTTTTCTTTACAATAAAAGATACCGATGATTACTTTAGATCAACTCTTCAGAGTTCTCTTGAAAGCGCAGCAAAAAGCGAGGGAGCAACAGTTACCACAACTCTTTGTGGTCCTAGTGCTGATCAACAAGTAAGTGATATTAAAGCTGCTGCCGAATCAGGAAACTACGATGCAATCATTTGTGTACCTGTAGATTCAGCAACAGCCCTACAGCTAGAAATTGCAGCCGGAGACCTACCTGTTATCTTTATGAACAACAAGCCAGACGATGATGTTTTAAAAGCTGATGAATACGTTTACGTAGCCTCTGATGAATATCAAGCTGGTGAACTACAGGCAGAATACATGTATGAGCAACTTGGTAAGCCTTCTTCTATCAATGCAATTATCATGATGGGTGAAAGAAACCACTCAGGAACTCTTGGTAGAACAGAGGCTGTAAAACAGTACTTTAAAGATAATAATGTAGACTTAAATATAGTATTTTGTGACTATGCAAGCTGGTCTGATACAGAAGCCGCTAACATGATGGAGATTTTCTTTAAGACAAATCAGGATGTAGACGTTATTTTCTGTAATAACGATACAATGGCACTTGGTGTAATAGAAGCTTTAGATAATCATGGACTTACAACTTCTGATGTTCCAGTAGCAGGAGTAGATGCCACAAGTGATGGATGTAAGTCCATTGCAGCCGGCAAGCTAAACTTCACTGTTTATCAGAACGCAGAAGGCCAGTCAACTAAAGCCATCGAAGTAGCAATAGCCCTAGCAAACGGCTCCTCTACAAAGAACATCGAAGGCAAAAACGACGCTAGCACATGCTACTTCGTAGATTTCGAAGCAGTATCAAAATCTAACGTTTCAAAATACCAGTAAATTAATAGAAAATTGTTAGCCCATCCTAGAAAACTAGGATGGGCTTTTTGCAGGTTTCTGGCTTTTGCCGTCTTAACTTTCGTTGTCCCTTGCTTTCGTTACCCTCCTGGCTTTCGTCGCACTCCTGTTTATCGTCGTCCCGCGTATGTATTTTGCCGCCCCTGTGCTATATCAATGCCATATATATGCAACACCCCGTATTAATTTCTTAGTGATTTCCCAATAAGGAATCGAAAATCTCTGAAAAAAAGCCATTTTCCGGAAATATTCAGAGAATTCTTTCCTCGTAAAAAAATAAGGAAAGCGAAATCTCTGAAAAATGACAGTTTTTGTGGAATATTCAGAGAAATTCTTCCTCGTCAAAAAATAAGGAATTCAAAATCTCTGAAAAATAAAAGATTCTATGGAATATTCAGAGAATTCATCGTAAACTTATAGCTATAGCTGCCGTAAATCTCTGAAAAAAGCAAGAAAAGTGCGAATTTTCAGAGATTCAACAATCTTTAAAAATTTCTCTTCTCAAATTTCTCTGAAAAATTAGTGAAAACCTCGATTTTTCAGAGATTTGCTGATTTTTATTTTTACAAATTACAAAAAATCTCTGAAAAATCGCCTAAAATGCCAAATATTCAGAGCTTTGTACTTCCTTATGAACAATCTTGCCAGCCGATGTCACGATAACTGGACTATATAAAGAATCAGTATACCAAAACGAACACTCCACAAATCACTCCACAAGTTCCCCCTTTACTTTTTTTCTTTTTCGGTCTAAAATAAATCTTGCATGTATCTTTTAAGACTACATGCATAAATCGTTGAAGAGACCAGTAGATTAAGCAGAGGTTCCAGAGAAGGATGCAGGCGTTAGCTTGGTGGAAGCATCCAAACTTAAACTTAATTGAATACCAGCTCTGAGAGGCTCTAATACAGCCCGGTGATTCCGTTATAATCATTAAATGAGAGGCCGAAGTTAAACTTATGGCTATGCCATTGCAGGAAACTTTTAAGACTTTCCGATTTAAGCATAGCTCCTTTATATAACACTTTGGCAAGCAGGGTGGAACCGCGTAAATTAGATTTAACGTCCCATGCATTAAAATCATTAATAAGTGTAATAATTAAGATGATTGCTCCCTTTATATTTATTCATCTTAATTTCTTATTAGCTTTGATTTTAGTGTATGGGGCTTTTTTTATCGTCCCGGCTTTTTTAAAGCGTAAGCTTTAGACTACATTTATATTTTTAAGGAGGCCAATAATGGTTAAAGAGGAGTATTTAGAGGTTTACCGCCATTCACTTGCTCACATTCTTGCTAAGGCAGTAATGGAAATTTTCGGTAAGGAAAATGTACAGATAGCAATCGGACCTCAGATTGCAGATGGTTTTTATTATGACTTTATCTTACCTAGAACAGTAACTAAGGAAGATTACAAGACTATCGAGAACAAGATGACAGAAATCTTAAAGAGAAAAGAAGATTTCACAGTTAAGGAAGTTTCTAAGGAAGAAGCTTTAAAGCTTTTTGCAGATCAGAAATTTAAGGTTGAATTAATTAACGACTTACCAGAAGGTGAGAAGATTACAGTATATAACACAGGTGATGATTTCTATGATTTATGTCGTGGACCACACGTACCTAACGCACAGGAATTATTATCAGCATCCTTTGAAATCAAGTCAGTTTCAGGTGCTTACTGGAGAGGTGACGAACATAGAGATATGCTTCAGAGAATCTATGTTTACGCATTCCCAGACAAGCAGCAGCTTAAGGAACACAAGAAGTTAATTCAGGAAGCTCTTGAAAGAGACCATAAGAAGATTGGTCCAGCTCTTGATTTATTTATGTTTGATGAGACAGCTCCTGGTATGCCTTACTGGTTACCAAGAGGATGGAAGATGTTTAATGCCTTACTTGATTACTGGAGAGGCATCCATGATAAGAAGGGTTACGAAGAAATCGCAGCTCCTGTTGTAAACTCAACAGTACTTTGGAAGACATCTGGTCACTGGGCTCATTATAAGAACAACATGTTCCTTATGTACAATGAAGAAGCAGATGACGATACAGATCCAGATGATATCTTTAAGTTTGCTCTTAAGCCAATGAACTGTCCTAACGCTATGATGGTTTATAGAAGAAAGCAGCATTCATACAAGGATCTTCCAATCCGTTACAACGAAACAGACCTTGTACACCGTAAGGAAAAGTCTGGTCAGTTAAATGGTTTATTTAGAGTTCAGTTATTCCGTCAGGATGACTGCCATTTATTTGTAACAGAAGATCAGATTGGTTCAGAAATCAAGAACATCATGTCAATTGCTAACGACATTTATAATACATTCGGTTTAACATACAGAGTAGAATTATCTACAAGACCAGATGATTTCATGGGTGATATCAATGTATGGAACAAGGCTGAAGAAAGCTTAAAGAACGTATTAAATGAAATGTTTGGCGAAGGCGGATACGAAATCAACGAAGGTGATGGCGCATTCTACGGTCCTAAGATTGACTTAAAGATGAAGGATTGCCTTGGTAGAGAATGGCAGACTGGTACAATCCAGCTTGACTTCCAGCTTCCAAAGAACTTCGAACTTAAGTATGTTGCAGCTGATGGTTCAATGAAGCAGCCTGTAGTATTACATAGAGCTATCTTTGGTTCATTCGAAAGATTCTTCGGTATTATTACAGAAAACTTCAAGGGTGCATTCCCATTCTGGTTATCACCATACCAGGTAGGTGTTGTTCCTATTTTACCAGAGCATAACGAATATGCTAAGGAAGTTGCTGACTTACTTGATAAGGCTGGCGTTAGAGTAGAAGCTAACTACTCAGATAACAACATGAATTCTAAGATTAAGACATTCAAGAACTACAAGGATCCATATATCATCGTTATTGGTGATAAGGAAGTTGCTGAAAGAACAGTATCTATCAACATCAGAGGTACTAACAAGAAGCTTAACAATGTTCCACTTGAGAAGTTCATTGAAATGTGTAAGCAGATGAACGAGACACATAGTCTTGATATCATCGATACATTAGACTAAAGTTTCTATAATATACTAGAAAGACTAGGAAATTATTAGTGAAAACTAAATAGTTTCCTAGTCCTTTTTCTTTATAATAAAAAACAAATGTGTTATAATCAGAATAGTAAAATTTGTTAGCGTAAGGATATTAATATGGAATTTAAAAAGGACTTACGAGATTTCTACAATAAGAACACTGATCTTAACGAAAAGATTTATATAAACGTTATTTCTATCAGTTCTTTTCTAACCCTTGCTACTTCTATTATCACACTTATAGAAGGCTCAGGTTTATTTTCAAGCCTTATTGTTTTTATCTCTTTTATTATAATGGCAGTAGTTGGATATTTAAGCTTCCACCTTAAAAAAGTTAAATTAGGCAAATTAGTTTATACTTATCTATTTTGCTGTGTTTTATTACCATTTATATATTTAACTTGTGGAGGCATTGATTCTGGTTCACCTCTATACATGCTAACCAGTTTTTTCCTGATTGCATTACTATTAGAGGGAATTCAAGGCATTGTCTGTCTTGTGGTGACTTTAATTGTTCATATATTTGTTTTATGGTTGCCATATTTTGAAATGCACAGTCTTTTTGATACTTCAATTCTTTCAAAGAGCGCTAGATATTTTGACAACACAATTGCCCTAATTGCTGCAGGTATTGCAATCTTTTGCCTTACGCTTATGACTCTTAACGCTTATCGTAAGGAGCATGAAAAGAATAATCAGCTAGTTTTAGAGCTACAGAAAACAAGCATTATGGACGAGTTGTCTGGCCTTTATAATAGACGTCATCTCTATAGTGTACTATTTGATTTATATGCAAATATAGAAGACAACGGAAATTATTATATTGCCATGTACGACTTAGATAATTTTAAGAAAATAAATGACACATACGGACATTTATTTGGCGATAAAGTCCTAATAGATTTTTCCAATAAGCTAAGAACATCTGTTAATGAAGAGATAGGAGAGCTTGCCTCAAGATATGGTGGAGAAGAATTCATGTGTCTTTATAGAGCAAAGGATTTTGAGCAAGCTTATTTAAAAGCAGAAAGCATAAGAACAAGTCTTGAAAACACTAAGTGGAAGGACGCTCCAAACCTTATAGCTACAGTAAGTATCGGACTTGTAGCCTGTCATAAATTTAATGACATGAATAGCTGCCTAAAGGGAGTTGATGACCTATTATATAGCGCCAAAACTCACGGCAAGAATAAGATTGTCTATAGAAAGTAGACAAAGCTTACACTGCGTTCAAACTAACAATACATTTTCAAAAGCACTAGACAAAAGTAAAATTTAATATATAATTAATAGACTACAGTGAGAATTTGTGCTAGCATGAATTCTCACTTTATATATGTTCCGTAAGGAGTAGGAAAATGAAAAAAGATTACTTAAGAGCACTACGAGATGGTGAACCTTTAAGCTTTAACCAGCGCGTACAACTAATCCTTAAGCTTTCCGGACCTGCTATTTTAGCCCAGATTTCATCTATTGTAATGCAATATATAGATGCATCAATGGTAGGGCGACTCGGTGCTAATGATTCTGCCTCAATTGGCTTGGTTTCTTCAAGTACATGGGTTATTGGTGGAATTATGATCTCCCTAGTTGAAGGTTTTAGTGTGCAAATGGCTCACTCTATCGGTGCAAAAGACAACAAACGAGCAAGAAATCTTATGAAGACCGGCGTAATTATTGATATGCTTATTGCCCTTCTTCTAATGGCTCTTGTTATGTCAATTTCCTTCTATTTACCAGGATGGCTTGGTGGAGCAGAAGAGATAAGACATAACGCAACACTTTACTTATTAGTATATGGCGCATTTATTCCGGTGTTTATGATTAACTACATCACCTGTGCCATGATACAGGCTAGCGGCAATATGAAGATTCCTAGCATCTGTGACACATTAATGTTTATTTTGGATATGATATTTAACTTCATATTCATTTTCCCAACTGCAACTTATAACATCCTTGGCCTAAAGCTAAAGATTTATGGTGCAGGCCTTGGAGTTGCTGGTGCAGCTCTAGGTACAGGCGTATCTTACATAGTAGTTACTGCATTTTTAATTTACTACATGTTTGCTAAGTCAGACATTCTCCATCTAAGAAAGGATGAAAAGTTAAAGATTCAGCTAGCTGACATTAAGAAAGCCTTTAAAATTTCCCTTCCACTTGCCTGTGAAAGAGGAATCACAAGCGGCGCATCCGTGGCAGTTACAAGAATTATTGCTCCACTAGGTTCTATCTCAGTGGCAGCCAATTCCTTTGCAGTTACAGCAGAGGCCCTTTGCTACATGCCAGGTTATGGTGTGCAGTCCGCAGCTACAACAATCATTGGCCAGTCCATCGGTGCTGGTAGAAAGGATCAAACCAAGAAACTTGGCTATATTGCCATTGGAACAGGTGTAATTATCATGACCTTAACTGGTATTTTAATGTACTTCCTTGCTCCAATAATGATTGGAATCCTAACCCCAGACCCAGCAATTAAGGCCCTTGGCGTAACAGTGCTTAGAATTGAAGCCTTCGCAGAACCTTTCTTTGCTGCAAGTATTGTAGCTTCCGGTGTCTTTAGAGGTGCCGGCGATACCCTCGCCCCAAGCCTTATGTGCCTATTTAGCTTGTGGTGCGTAAGAGTTCCACTATCCATCATGCTTGTAAAGCCTCTTGGCCTAAAGGGCGTTTGGATTGCCATGGCAACAGAACTTACAGTTCGAGGAATCATTTTCCTTGTAAGATTAATCCGTGGAAAATGGGAGAACAAGCTCTACGCAAGAAACTAAGGGAAAGATAAACACTACAAGAAAGATAACAACTAAGGACAAGATATAAACAAAGAATATAAAGTCAATAAAAATAAGCCTGTAAGGATTTGCAACTACAAGTCCCTACAGGCTTTCTTTATTATAATAATTTCTAAATTCTAAATTCTCTCAGAACCCCAGAAGAATACAGCAACTGTACCAGGGCCTGTGTGAACGCCGATTGTTCCACCAATTAAACTAATCTGAATTTCACTTACTTTAGTAAACTTCTCCTCGATTGCAGCCTTTGTTTCAAGAGCTGACTGCATATCACTTGTACTAATCCAGATTTTACCTGAATAATCAAGGCCATTTTCGGCAGTCTCTTCAATCTTAGAAACCATTCTCTTAATAACCTTTTTCTTAGTTCTGATCTTCTCTCTAACCTGAAGTGTACCATCCTTTGCAACTTCCATGAAAGGACAAATGTTAAGCATATTTCCAATAGTACCTGAAGCCTTAGAAATTCTTCCACCCTTAATAAAGAAAGTAAGGTCGTTTGAGAAGAACCAGCTCTGAAGCTTAAGTCTATTAGCGAGGGCAAAATCCTTAACTTCATCAATAGTCTTACCCTCATCTCTAAGGTCAGCAAGTTTATCCATAAGTAAGCCATAACCTGCTGAAGCTCCGAAAGAATCCACAATGTAAATCTTTCTATCAGGGTAACTCTCAGATAATTCATCTGCAGCAATTCTAGCCGAGTTAATTGTACCTGAGATACCAGAAGTTAAAGTAACATGTAAAATGTCCTTGCCTTCCTTTAAGAATTTTTCGAAATACTCTGTATATTCTGAAACATTAACCTGAGAAGAATGAGCTTCCTCGCCCTTTAACATTCTCTTAAACAAATCTTCCTGAGTAATAGTTACACCAATGTTGTCATCATATTCATCTCCACCTACACTTAAGTGAAAGTAAATTTTATTTATGTCGCGATTTTTATACCACTCATTATTAACGTCCGCTGTAGAACAGCAACTTAAAACATACTCTCCCATAAAATCCTCCAATTTTATTTTGTCTTTACAATTAAAAATTTTATCATCTTTTAAAAAATGTATCAATTAGATTATAATGTTTATTTTTGTAGCTAAATATAAATTTTCTTTATTAAAAAAATTCTTTTATTTTATAGCTATATACAGTAAAATAATTAGCGAAATCTTTTAGAGGAGCTAGTTAAATGAGACTTAAAAAACCAACTCTAATAATAGGGATTGCAGCAATTGCAGTCATTTTACTATTAATAGTTATTAGGACATTAATATTTACAAATAAAGATAGCAAACTAGAGGTTAAAGATTGCAGAGGCGAAAGCACTATAAGCCTTTCTAAATCTGATTTTAGTTCTGGTATCGTTGATGATCAGATACATTTTAATAAAGATAATAATTACCTATGCATTAAGGCCCTTTACCGTATTGATTCAAGTTCTTATCGAATCAGTATTAACAGTGCCCTGCGCCTAATTATTAATGAATATACAGAAGATAATTTGTTTATCAAGTCCACAGATTTAGGGGATCACGATATATTTTCCTTAAACGAGGACACAGATAAAGTTAGCTTCTCCCTTTATGAATACGAAAGTGGAGAGCTAGTTACAAACACTAAAGAAAGCCTAGAGGAGCAACTTACTTCCTCCATCAATTTAGAACAAATCAACAATCTAGATGACATTTCAGAGGATGATTCCAAACTTTCCACATATATAAGTTCTGGTTCCCTTTCAAATTATAGTAACTATAGAGTCGGCTATTACCTATCTTGGGGCGGTTCCTATTCTTCTGATAGCGGTAGCTATTGCACTAGAGATTTTTACAGAATCGATACAGACAAGACCTATTGCGTAAATGTTAACGACTACAGGGTTAACATAGAAATCAGCGAATACGACGAAAACGGCAAATGGCTTGATTACGCAGGAAGCTATAAAAACCTTAGTAGTTACAAGGCAAAGAGCCCAGAATGCGCCTATATTGGCATAATTTTAAGATCCAGCGATTGGGGCAGTGACTGTCTTGATTTACTAAAGGACGGCCTAGTCATTGATTTTAGTGATAGCTTTAGATATGAGACCCTTGAAAATGTATCTCTATCAGACTTTGACTTCACAGACTTTGACAATTACGAATCCGGTCGTTTTTATAAAGAAGGAATCGCGGTAGAATCAAGCTCTTTAAGAGTTAAATACTACCTAAATCTAGAGGCCAGCAACAGCAAATACCTCATCAGCCTTTCAAACCACTATCTTACAATGCAGATTAGCGAGTTTGACAGCGAAGGCAACTATTTACAAAGCAATTCCTTTGAGAACGGTGAGTTTTTTACTCCTAGCGAGTCTACAAACTATATTGCTGTAAGTGTTAGCGCAAACGACACGGAGGGCTACTTAATTTTTGAAAAACTCTTTAAGGAAAATGTGACCATAGACTTAAGCCTCTTTACAAAATATGAGCACAACACTAACATGTCAGATTTATCTGCAACAGACTTTGTTGCCTCAATGAATGTAGGCTGGAATCTTGGTAATTCCCTTGATTCCCACTACGGAGATAGAGGCGAGAGCGCTAATCTAGAGCAGGAAACTTCTTGGGGAAACCCTACAGTTTCAAAGGACCTAATTGACTATGTGAAGGAATCCGGCTTTAACACCATAAGAATTCCCGTGACCTGGTATTACAACACCTATGTGGATTCTAATGGAAACTTGAAAGTTTATGAAGAGTGGCTTGACCGCGTGCAAACAGTTGTGGACTACGCCCTTGAGGACGGTCTTTATGTGATTCTTGATACTCACCACGAGCAGGAGCTTATCTATACCGGTGTCAGTGATGAGGAGATGGAAAATGTATACGCAAACGCTGCCATGCTTTGGAGTGAAATTGCAAACTACTTTAAAGATTACGATGAACGCTTGATTTTTGAGAGCTACAACGAAGTGGACAATTTAGAGCAAAGCTGGAATTATAGTGCCAAGGCTGCACAACAGGTTAATAAGCTAAATCAGATTTTTGTAGACACAGTAAGAGAGACTGGTGGCAATAACACCAACAGACTTCTTATGATTCCAACCCTTCTTGATGGAGCGGAAACTAATTACCTTGAAAGCTTTGTTGTGCCAGAGGATAGTGCAGAGGATAGATTAATCCTTACGGTTCATGATTACTCAACGGTTTACACAGATGAGATTGATAGCTTCTTTGCTAACTTAGAAGAATACTCTAAAAAGTATGAGCTTCCAATAATTATTGGAGAGTTTGGAAGCTCTAATAAAAGCTTTAAGCCTGTGGAATATAGAGATATTCATGCCTCAAACTATGTAGCCAATGCCGCCAATCACGGTATTAAGTGCATTTACTGGGACAATGGTTCCATTAATGACTATGCAATTATTAATAGAAAAGATTTAGAAAGTTCAAGGACAGACATTATAAAAGCCCTAATAAATCCTAGCGTTTACATGGCAACTAATAGCTACTGTCTTGATAGCATGGAGAATTTCCTCTGGATGCGACTAAATCAAACTACGGGTGAACTAGTGGAAGATAAGTACTGGGGCACCATTGTTACAGGAAATCAAGCTACAGGAATTGAGATTTCTGAAAATGTTAACTATATCAGTTTAAATCTTAATTCCACTGAAGAATATGCAACAACAAAGATACACTATGTACATTTTTACGATGAAAATATGAATGTCATAGAAACAAACAATAGTGACTACGGTTACAAGAACAACACCTTTGAAGTACCAGAGGGAGCAAAGTACATAAGAGTAGGTATAAATGATAGCTATCAGGCCATAACTAAAGAAGAATATTCCAATGCATTTAATTCGGGAAAGTTAAGCCTTACTATATCTTTTATAGATACAGAAAGCAGTGACAGTATAATGTCAATAAAATACTAAAATTTATATATAAAACCTCATTGGAAACTATTGAAAAGAATTGCAATATAGTGTTAAAATCATATCTGATTTTTTCTAAAATCAATTTATTTTAAAATAGTGAGGACGGGAGACTCTATGGGTGCTAAATTAGGGAAAATAGTCGGTAAAAGCATGTACCGACGAAACGGTGGAGCTAACACCAACTTTGTTTACATGTTGACAGACATATTGCTAGGGATTTTTTCCTACTATATTGCTGCAATAATTAACCATTATTACCTAGATGAAGCAAGTCTATTTTCAGATCTATGGGCAGTTTGTTTAGGTATCGTCATTATTTATATAATGACCAACAAGGACACAAGGGCATATAATGTTACAACCTTCTTTTACAGAGATAGATTCGTATTATTTGTTACAAGATCCTATCTTTTAAGTTTAGCTGTAAATGTATTGCTACCTTACCTTACACATGATAGAAGAATTTATGAAAATGCATTCCAGCTATTCTTCTTTGTCATTATTTATTTTATATTGCTCTTAATTAATGCAATGTTTAATAGATACTTAGTTACAAAGACTCATTTGCTATCACAACGTTCTATCATGATTGGAAACAAGAGAGATTATAAGGATTTCATCCATTGTATGCATAGAAGTAATTTCAATGCTGAAATCGTAGGCTTTCTTTCCTTTGACAGGGAGCAGGGAAAAGATGCCAACTATCTTGGAAACATAGATGATTTAGTTGAAATCATTCAGAATAACAATATTGACCAAATTTTTATAATGAGTAAGCATGAGAAAGATATTGCTACAATTCAGAACATTATGGATATATGTAATGTAATGGGAGTTACTACAAGACTTATCCTTAATGTATATAAATCTAACAGTGTTCAGCGCTACGTAAGTAGTATCGGAAAGTATCCTGTTATGACATATCACGCAGTACCTCTTAGTATGTCTACAAAATTCTTTAAAAGATTATTTGATATTATAGTTAGTTCGATTCTTATCGTTGTAACTTCCCCAATTGTTTTAGTTACAGCTATTGCAATAAAGCTTGATTCAAAGGGACCAGTTTTCTTTAAACAAAGAAGAGTTGGTAAAAATGGACGAATCTTTGATATGTATAAACTTCGAAGCATGTGTAACGATGCCGAAGCAAAGAAGAAAGATTTGTTAAAAAATAATCAAATGAACAACAACCTTATGTTTAAAATGAGTGATGATCCACGAATCACAAAGGTTGGACGTTTTATAAGAAAGACAAGTATTGATGAGCTACCACAGTTATTTAATGTTTTAAAGGGTGATATGAGTTTGGTGGGTACCAGGCCTCCCACAGTGGATGAAGTAAGCAACTACACTCAAAGACACTGGAAGCGACTTGTTATTTGGCCAGGTATTACGGGAAATTGGCAGGTAAATGGCCGTAGTAAAATCACAGACTTTGAAGAAGTAGTTGACTTAGATGTGGAATACATTGACAATTGGACACCATCACTAGACCTAAAGATTTTATTAAAGACCTTTGTGTCAGTAATTGGTAGAAATGATGCATATTAAAGGAGACATTATGAAGATTGCTTTTTTAGCCTCTTCAGGAGGACATTTAGAAGAAATATCCTGCCTGTATCCAATTGCAAAAAAGTATGACTCTTTTTTAGTAACTGAAGAAGGTGGCCAGGAGAAGACCCTTTGGGGAAACAAATGCATAAAAGTGCCACAGATAAATAGAAAACAAAAGGATTTTATCCCTGCCTTTATAAAACTATTTTTAAAGGCAAGGAAAATCCTAAAAAAGGAAAGACCCGACGTTGTAATTTCAACCGGTGCCCTAATGACCTATCCTTTTTGTGTGGTGGCAAAGAGACTTGGAGCAAAGGTAATCTATATTGAATCCTTTGCAAGAGTTGATTCTGCCTCTCTTACAGGAAAGTTAATGAAAAAGAAAGCTGATTTATTCTGTGTGCAGTGGGAGGAATGCAAAGAATTTTTCCCAGAGGCTGAATATATTGGTGGAATCTTTTAGGAGACTTTTATGATATTTATTTCACTAGGAACTCAGAAGTTCCAATTTAACAGACTATTAAAACTTGTAGATGACTTAAAAGAAGAAGGCCTTATAAAAGAGGAAATATTTGCTCAAGTTGGAAACAGCGATTATAAGCCAAGAAATTACCAGTATTTAGACTTTCTTTCAAATGAAGAATTTACTAAAAAGATGGAGGAGGCTTCCTTGATAATTAGTCACAGCGGGGTAGGAACAATTTTAAAGGCCCTTAATAAGGACAAGCCTATAATTGTAGCCCCTAGACTAGCGAAGTTTAAGGAACATGTGGATGATCACCAGATAGAGATTGCGAAAGCATTTTCAAAAAAGAATTTCTGCTTCATCTATGAAGAGGGGGACGACCTTGTCTCACTCATAAATAAAGCAAAGACACACAAGTTTGACAAATACGTTTCAAGTAAAGATAAAGTAATTGCAAGATTAGAAGATTACCTAGCTAGATTAGAAGAAAGTCTATAGGAAAGGAAACTATTAAGAAAGGAAAGATTTATGTTTAAGATTATTGTAGCTAACTTTCATTTAGAAAAGATTCTTTGGATTATTAAGAAGAATCTCACTTACATGGTATTTTGTGGCCTAGTTGCTGCACTTTTATTTGGAGGATATGCTTATGCAACTCGTAGTTCTGTATATCAGGCTAAGATTTCATTTTACGCATACTCAGATCCAGACTACGCTTCAGATACTTCTGTAAATATCACTTATAGCGAAGTAAATCAGGCAAAGAACCTCATTTCTAGCTATACACAGATTTTAAAGAGTAACACATTCCTTGAAGCCTTAAAGGAGGAGACAGGACTTAATTACTCAACATCTACTTTTAAAAATATTATCTCTACAAGTGCCGTTGAAGATACAGCCGTATTCTATGTTTACGTTGTAGACTCAAACCCACTTAATGCACAGAAAATCGCCAACGCAATTGGTGAATTAGCACCAGATATGATTGTAACTTTAGTTAAGGCCGGTGGTGTACAGGTGCTTGATTCTGCAGAGCTTCCAACAAGCCCATATCAGCAGACAAATGTACCATTTACAGCCATCCTTGGATTCTTCTTTGGTGCAATCCTTGCCTTTATCTTCTTTATCTTAAAGGGCTTACTAAACACAACCATTAGAAAGAAGTACGAAATCGAGGATATGTTTACAATTCCAATCCTTGGTGATGTACCTGAAATCGAAACTGAAGAGGCTAAGGGGGTTATTAAGAATTCTTCTTACAACCCTAAGGTTTTAAATGAGGATAGCACTTTCACAATTACTGAGGCCTATAACTCAATTAGAACTAAGCTTTTATATACAGCTAAGGATCAGAAATGCCCAATTTATGGCATTACTAGTGCAGATTCCGGTGAGGGTAAGTCCCTTAACTCTATGAACCTTGCCATTAGCTATTCTTTCCTTGGTAAGAAGGTTTTACTTATTGATGGTGACTTAAGAAAGAGCGGTATCTCAAGAGTATTAAAGACTACTTCTCGTCAGGGCTTAAGCCAGTACCTTGCAGGTATTAATAAGGACTATGAACTATTTAACTATAATAACAACTTAGACATTTTATTTGCTGGTGAGATTCCTCCAAACCCTATGGAATTATTATCTAGTGAAAAATGTAAAAACTTACTTGAGAGCTTAAAAGAAACTTACGATGTTATCTTTATTGACTTCCCACCTGTTGGCGAAGTAGCAGATGCTCTTGCCCTTGCTGATAGCGTTACAAGCTTCGTCTTAGTTGTTCGCGAGAACCACACTAAGTTTGATAAGGAAGAAAATGTAATTAGAACTATCGAGCCACTTGGAGCTGACATTTGCGGATTTATCTATAATGGCATCGCCGTAAACTCTAGAGAATACAAGTACAACACAAAGAAGTACGGTAAGGAATACGGCTACGGTTTAAAATATAGCGCAAGCAAGTAAATTAAATTCAAAAGTGAGGTAAGACATGCAGGTTAGTATCATAGTTCCAGTTTATAACACATCAAAATATCTAAGGCGATGTGCCGATCATCTTGTAGGTCAAAGCCTTACGGACATAGAAATCATTTTCATAAATGATGGCTCAACAGATGATTCCCTAGAAATTCTAGAGGAATATAAGAGGGCCTATCCTGACAAGGTAAAAGTTGTATCTAAGAAAAACGGCGGTCAAGCCACTGCAAGAAACTTAGGTATAACTCTTGCCACAGGAGATTACATTGCTTTTGCAGACTCTGACGATTTCGTGGAAGAGGATATGTTTAAAACCATGTATGAGTCAGCAATAAAGAATGATGCAGATTATGTGGAATGTTATTTTCACTTTATAGAAGATAAGAATGGGGACTATAAGGAGCTTAAAACTAGAGGTGAAGTTAGAGCCCATAAGGACAATAAGGATATGTTTATAAATCCTCAGGTTTCCCCTTGGAATAAGCTCTACAAGGCTTCAATCCTTAAGGAGAATAACATTAAATTCCCAGAAGGCTTAATTTACGAGGACACTGCATTTTTTATAAAAACCATTCCTTTTATTAAGACTAGTAACTACGTCTCAGACCCTTTTGTTCACTACTTTTTAAGAGTGGGTTCTACCATGAACTCTAAATCCTTAAAGGCACAGCAAAAGACTGGGGACATAATTCTAGTTTTAAAGGACATTATTGATTTTTATAAAGATAAGGGTTTCTATGAAGAATACAAAAAGGAACTTGAATACTTTATCTCTAAGATTTTGCTATGCAGCAACATAAGCAGAATCGGACGAGTTACAGATAAGAAATTAAAGAAGAAACTAATTAGAGATAGTTTTTATAATCTTGAGAATTGGTTTCCAGAATATAAAAAGAATCCTTATTATCAGGGCAAGTTAAAGACCTACATTAACTTCATTAGCCCTTATAATGCAGGATTAATAAGTTTAGTTTTAGCTAGACTTATGAGAGGTTAGTAAAATGAAAATTTCAGTAGCAATGGCTTCCTATAACGGAGCCGACTTTATAATTGAACAGTTAGAATCAGTAATTAATCAGACTAAAAAGGTAGACGAAATCATTATTTGCGATGATGGTTCAAAGGATAAGACTTTTGAAATCGTGACTAATTACATCAAGGAAAAGAAGTTAGAAAATCTAATTAAGCTAGTTAAGAATGAAGAAAATCTTGGCTATGCCTCAAACTTTCTAAAAGCTGTAAGCCTTACAACTGGCGACTACATTTTCTTTTGTGATCAGGATGATTTATGGGTGGAAGATAAGGTGGAAAAAATGACTAGCCTTATGGAGGCAAACACTAATATCGACCTTCTCTGCTCCGAGTTTGATAGCTTTGTATCTTCTAAAGATGCCCCTAGACCATCAAAAGAGGCAACTAAGACTTTTACAAACAATAAAGAGCTAGTAAAGCTAGACTTTAATTCTACTAACATCTTTATTGGCTGTGAAGGTTGCTGCATGCTTGTTAGAAGAAGCTTTTACGATGATATCAAGGACTTCTGGTATAAGGGCTGGGCTCATGATGAGTTCTTTTGGAAAATGGCTCTCGTTCGCGGCGGCCTCTACTTCTATCATGGCATAACTCTTCATAGACGACTTCATTCTAACAACGTCACCATGCATAAGATGCGTGACTTAAAAAAGAGAATTAACTTCCTTGAGGATTTAAAGAAAAGCCATGCACAGACTTTAACTTATGTTGAGGCCAGTGACAAAGATTTGAAAAAAATCGACCTTTTAAAGAAAAATATAAAGGCTACTGATTTACGAATTGAAATTTTAAGGGATAAGAAAATTTTTAACACCATCCCACTAATCTTTAAATATAACAATTGTTATCACAGCAGAAAGTCAATTCCTGTGGAGCTTATGATGGCAATTAAGAACTAATAATTTACTTTCTAGATTGGAGAATATATGAAAAGTAAATATATAAAAGATAAGTACGAAAAGAACTTCTATAGTAAAATTGCCTGGCTCTTTTTATTTGCCATTTATGTACTTCCACAGTACTTTGGCTTCCACCTAGCCATCGATTTTACTGCCCAACGTATTATGCTTATTATCGTCTTATTTATCATTTTCACCTCACAAGTGGAAGTAAAGAGATTTACAGGAATGATAATGGAACTTAAGCATAGCATTTTCATTGGGCTCTACATTTTCGTAACTTTATATACTTTGGTATTACGTGCAGATATTAGTGCCTTTCTTAATCCCTTTATTGAATTTTTGATTTTATTTACATTGATTTATTTAATAAAGACAGAATATGGCGCTGATTACGTTTTCAAATGGATTATAAGATTTATATATTTCCTACTAATTATGGGCGTTATAGAATACCTACTTGGGGAGAGTTTATTTGCAAAGCTTGAAACCATTAAGGGCCTATACACTGGTGCCTTTGTTAGATCAGGAAGTTACAGAATCATGGGACCTGCTATCCATTCCCTAGGATACGGACTTATGCTTGTTACCATGACACCTTTCGTAGTCTTTGACTACAAAAATAACAGAATTGATTTCCTTTTAAGAAAAGGTCTTTTGATTCTTCTTATTGTAAATGTATTTTTATGCGGCTCACGTTCAACCCTTTCAATTCTCTTCTTTGAGCTTCTTGCTTTATTTATTTTTTCAAGCAAGGAACATAAAAGAAGATTCGGGGCAGTGTTTGTGCCTTTCATACTTATTATGATTGTGGTGGTATTCCTAACACAGAACATGGCCTTTGGTAGATACGTTATGCTTCAGATTACAAGTATTATAGATGAAGGCTTTGGAACAAACTTTTCTGTAAACTACGGTGCTGATTCAGCCTTGGCAGAGTCTTCAAACTACAGAGCCCAGCTCTATGACATTTTTAAATTAAAATGGTTAAACCCACTTGTAGGTATTGGTAGAAAGCGTTCCTTTGGTGCCGAGATTAACGGTTCCTACGTTTACAGTGTAGATAATTACTACATTTGCGAATATATCCGTTACGCTTATCCTGGTCTTTTTAGCTACATTTTAATAATCTTTAGCTTCCTAAAAGACTTTGTGAAAAAAATTTACCGCTACAAAGACCCTTATTGCATCGTACTTTTCGTTGGTGTAGTAAGTGCCTATGCTAATTTATTTTGGATTGACTCCCTTATGAACTTAAAGTACATATACATTTTATTTGCACTTTTCATATGTAGAGATTGCTATTCACATCCCCTTAAGGAAATTCCAAAAGAGGATAGTAAATTAAAGACAAATTCAAAATACATTAAGAAGTCAGTTTTATATTAACTTGCTTTTAATTAGTTAAAAGCAGCTGCTAAGATTTAGGAGGATCAAATGACTAATAATACAAACAAAATTCCTAAGATTCTACATTATTGCTGGTTTGGCGGTAAGCCACTTCCAAAGGACCTAAAAGAATGCCTTGACACTTGGGAAAAACTAAAGGGCTATAAGATAATGCGTTGGGATGAATCTAATTGTTCTTTTGATGAAAATGATTTTGTAAGAAAGACCTTTAAAGAAAGAAAGTTAGGCTTCATTGGAGATTACTATAGATTAAAGGCTGTATATGAATACGGCGGAATTTATCTTGATACAGATGTTAAAGTAAACAAAAGCTTTGATAACTTGCTTGATTACCCTTGCTTTATTAACTTCATCTTTGATGATTCAGTAGGAACCGCCATCATTGGTGCAAAGCCAGGCAATAAGTATATTAAAGATTTACTTGATATGTATGATAACACTGTTTTTGGAAAGACTCCTAATGGCAAGCAGCTAGATTTTGTAGATGGAAAATATATTGCCTACGGTTATCCAACAAGTAATTATTATCACACTTACCACATTTTAAAGACCTATAAAGACTTTAAGTTAAACAACAAGTTCCAGGATTTAGGCGACTTTGTAATCTTCCCTAAGGAGTATTTTGAAATCGGTACTCTAACAGGTAGACACTATGCAATTCACCTAAATGCAGGAGAGTGGAGAACTAAGTCTGACAACGAAGGTCAGGGATTAAAAGCAAAGATTAAAGGATTTTTAAAGAAAAATCCAGCAATCTATGATAAAGTACAAATACTAGTTAGAAAGAAAAGATATAAGGAATTAAAGAAAAATATTCCTTTCTATTCTTACTATCTAGCCCAGAGAAATAACACAGAATTACCAAATTTATAAGCTATAAATAATCCTGTTTGTTAAAAATGGAGGATATCTATGGATGGTTACACACAGATTAGCTATAACGAGCTATTTAAATTAATATTTGATCAACAAACACAAAGCGTTTCATATGGACTATTAATTTTAGCAGTCTTTGGGCTTGCATTGATAACACATTCTATATGTCTTTTTCTTTCAAAAAGAGAAATTAGAAAGGTTAAGGCATTAGATGAAACAATAATAATTGCAATACTTGCTTACGCCTGCGTATTGCTTAGCATTACCTTCTTTAATAGAGAAGAGGGCTCAAGGGGCACAATAAATTTAGATACTAGAGTTACCCAGACGGTGATTAAAACATTTTTTGAATTTATCTGTCACCCAACAAGGCTCCCATTAACTAAGTTACTATTAAAAAATTTAGGAGAAGTCGGTGCTATAACAGCGTCTATTTATTACATTTTAAATATAGCGCTCTTTATGCCTTGGGGCTTTATTCTTAGTGTGGCTCATTATAAAGAAGGCTTAATTGGAAAATTATTATTGCCCTTCCTATACAGCGTTATAACTAGTGGAACTATCGAAACCGTGCAGTTAATCACAGGTCGTGGTTATTTTGAAGTGGAAGATATTATCACTAATATAACTGGTGGGCTCATAGGCGCAATACTTGCTTGTTTAGTAATGCTAATTATAAGACTAATCAAAAAAGCTAGAAATAAAAATGGAGGAAATTATGGCTTCAAAGAATAAGTTTAAAACTAGAGATAAGATAATAATTGCAATAAGTGTTGTAATCATCATAATTCTTGCCATTATCATCGTCAGTGATAAGATGGCCCAAAAGGATGAAGAAAAAACTCTAGAGAATTTAGAAACAGCAACAGACATTTCCCTTAATTCTAATGTGAATTTAGAAAATGTATATATAAATGAAGTTAGTGCTAGTGGTTATGTAGAGCTCTACAATAACGACCAGACAGAGGCAGACCTTTCAAATCTTTCTCTATATCTTAACGGAGAAAAGATTTATAGTTTTGAGGATAATACAAGTCTTGATTCTAAGGAATATTTAGTAGTAGAAACAGGTCTAGCACTTGGAAGCGGCGAGCATGACATTGTAAGCCTTGGGGATGATACAATGGAAAACTATCTTGGAACTAGAGGCCGCTATTTAACAGTTCCAACTCTTACAGCAGATCAAAGCTTTGGCTACACAGATACAAGCTTTACATCTACAGCCATTATGAGCCAGACAAAAAATGGCAACAACTCAAAGGCTACAATTGTTAAAAACACTGATGATGTAAGCTTTAGTGTCTATGGTGGTTACTATGATAACGACATCTCTCTAAGCCTTGAAGCAGCTGAGGGTAAGACAATTTACTATACAACTAATGGTGAGACTCCAACTACAGAGTCAAATCTTTATACAGATGAAATTAAGATTAGCAATGCTAGTGGAACAGACCTTACTCTTACTAACGAAGTAGCAGAGCAGAATAACGATTCTTATGTTACTACAAGCTCAAGTAAGGGAACAGTAATTAGAGCTATTGCTGTGGATGCTGATGGAAATGTATCTAATGTCTATACTCAGACTTATTACATCGGCCAGAAATCAAGCTCTGATGTTAAAAACTACGCTTGCCTTTCAATTACAATAAATCCAGAGGATTTTGCAGATTATTTTAATGGTATTTATGTAAAGGGTACTGGCTATGAATCAGCTCTTGCTAGAGGTCTTCAGGCTTCTGATTACTCTAACTTCTTAACAGCTGATGAAAAGGACGTAACAGTTGAATATTATGAAAAGAGTAAGGATAAGACTTATGAGGGAAATCTTAAGCTTAGCGTAATTAATGACTACTCCGTTTCCACATCTCAAAAGAGTTTACTTTTAAGCTCAGATTCAGATTTAAACTGGGAGGGCTCAAGCCTTAATAAGTTCTTTGGTGGCACTAATAATAGCCTAACACTTACAACAAATCTTACAGATAACACATATAAGATAAGAGAATACTTAGCTGCCAATCTTTTAGAGGACACTAAGGTAGCAAGCTTAAGCCTAACACCAGTTTCCGTCTTTATTAACGGCGAATACTGGGGACTTTACTGCCTACGAGCAACTATTGATGAGGGCTATATTGCTGATACTTATTCTCTAGATGAAAGTGACGTAGTAGTTTCAACAACTACAGGAGAGGTTTCTAATAGCAATCACTCAGAATACGGTGAAGAATACGCAGACCTTGTTAGCTGGATTGCAAAGCATGACATGGCTGATGAAGATAACTACGACTACGCAGAGGCAAGAATTGATATGGATAGCTACATTCAGTTTATGGCAGCAAATCTATATTTATCTAATGCCTACCTTGATTCAGATACAAAATATGTTTGGAGAACAGTTTCCAAGGACGGCGAGACAGAATATAGTGATGGAAAGTGGCGCTATATCTATACACCATTAGATGGAACTATGGAAAATACAAGCGCAAACGGACTTGCTTCCGCAACTATTAACTCTTATCTTTTCGACGCTTTCCACGACGATAAGATGTTTATGTCTTTAATTGACAACGAAGAGTTTAGAGCTAAGCTTATCCAGACAATGGAAGACTTCGCTAATAATACTTTTAGTGAGGAAAATGTTAACGAAGCCATAACAGCAGTCACAGACATGCTTGAAAAAGGTACTGAATATAGTTACAAGAGATTTATCTCTAGTGGATCTTTATCCTCTGCATATTCTAGTGAACTAGATACAATCAGAGAATTCTTTGAAACTAGAAAAGACTATATCTTAAAGTACACAAACGAAATTTAAAAATAGAGGGGGAGCTTTAATCATGAATAACACAATCAACATTGATTTCTTAAGAGACTTAATTTTATCATCACTAGAAAAAGAAGAAATTAAAAGTGTTTATGAAGGCGTAAATATTGAGGATTTGTGCAGGCTAGCTAGTCTACATCAGATGGAATACATTTTACTAGAGCCCTTAACTAAGCTAGACATTGATGAAAAATACAAGAAGTTAATTAAGGCAAGACTAGCAACAGATACCTTCATTGACCTAGGTCAAAGACAGCAGGTAAAAAACATTTCCAATAACCTTGAAAACTACGGCGTCGACTATATGCTAATGAAGGGTTCAATTTTAAAGGAAATCTATCCAAAGTCTGTACTTCGCCAAATGGGGGACATTGACCTTATGATCTATGACCAGACCATGAATAGATCTAGAGAATTATTTAAGTTCATGGGCTATGAGCTTATTGATTCTGTCAAGATTCACGACGTTTATAGAAAAGAACCTCACTGGATTGTTGAGGCTCATTGGGCTTTATTTGATAAAAATGTAGACAAGAAAATCTATGATTATTATCAGGTTAAAAGAGCAACTCTTAAGGAAGGCACAAAGGCTTGTTACCAACTTAGTATTGAAGACTTCTATGTTTACATGATTGCTCATATGGCGAAACATTTTTATGAAAATGGATGTGGCATTAGAAATTTAGTAGATATCTATGTCTACTTAGAACATTTTAAGAATAAATTAGACTACGAAAAGCTAGAAACTGAGCTAGAAGTTTGTGGTCTATCAAGCTTCGAATTCCAGTCAAGACGCCTTGCCTATGACTGGTTAGAAAAGAAGGAATTAGACAGTCTAGAAAAAAGTTTATTCTACTTTATGCTTGATTGTGGTGTATATGGTAAGGGTGAAAACGGCTTCTTTAGCCAGTTTGCTAAGCAGGAAGAAAACCAGGATATTGAAAAAGTGGTTAAGGGAAAATGGTTCTTCTTCCCACCAATTTCCTACATGAAGGAATTCTATCCAAAGCTTAACAAGCACCCTGAACTTTTGCCTTACTACTGGCTTGTTAGAGGGGCAAAAGGCCTTACACATAAGGAAAGTCGAAAGAGAAGAATTGAATTAACTCGCGTAGATACTACAAAAGCTAAGACAATCGTAGACCTATATAAGAATATGGGCTTAGACTTTACTAGAACTGATGAGTAATTTGGAGGATTTATGAGTAAAGAAAGTAGAACAAAACAAACTGCTAAAAATATGACTTGGGGTTTTGCTTCTCAATTTGTGGCTATGGTCCTTAGCTTTGTATCAAGAACCGTATTTATTAGATATTTAGGTGCAGAATATCTAGGTATTAACAGTGTTTTTTCGGATGTATTAAACCTTTTATCCATGGCAGATTTAGGCTTTAATACAGCAATGGCTTATTCTTTTTACAAGCCTCTTGCTATGAAGGATGAGAAAAAATTAGCCGCACTTGTAACCTTCTATAGTAACGTCTATAGAATTATAGCAATTTCAATTACAGTAATTGGCCTTATTTTAGTGCCTTTCCTACGTGTAATTGTAAAGACAGAAACAGATATACCACTTCTTGAAGTTTACTATCTATTCTCTCTTGCTGGAGTAATTATTTCATATCTTTTTGTATATAAAACAACTATTCTTACAGCAGACCAAAAGAATTATGAGTTAACTTCCATTAATATTTACATTTCTTTTGGAAAAACATTTTTACAGATTCTAGCCCTTGTTTTATGGCAAAACTACATTGTCTATCTTGCAATAGGCGTTGTGCTTCAGTTTATTAGAAATCTAATTGCCACAAGGAAAGCCGAGAAATACTATCCTTACATCAAGAACAAGGAAAAGCTTTCAAAAGAGGACAGGGAAAGTATTTATAAAAATTTGCGATCAGTTGTAATTTACAAATTAAGTAACACCTTATTTACAGGAACGGATAACATTATTATTTCCATGATTGTTGGTATTGGAATTGCAGGACTTTACTCTAACTATCTTATGATAAGTCAGAAGCTACTTCTCGTTTTGCAAATCATTTTCTCCGCATTAACAGCTAGTATCGGTAATGTTATTGCCAAGGAAAATAGCCAGAAAAGATACGAAGTCTTTGTAAGTATTCAGTCCCTATCCTTTATTATGAGCGGCGTTATTACTTGTGGATTCTTCCTTGTAATTAACGACTTTATCACAGTTTGGTTAGGCGCTAACTATACCCTCGACTTCTTAACAGTAGTGGCAATTACACTAAATACATACCTTTCATGTATCCTACAGCCTTTCTGGGTTTACAGAGATGCCACAGGTCTTTACATGAAGACAAAATATGTTTCCCTTGCAGGTTCCATCCTAAATATTGTTTTATCAGTAATTTTAGGCCTCTGGCTTGGTCTTGCAGGAATTTTACTTGCAACAGTTATATCAAGACTTTCATCTTACTTCTTATATGAACCAATAGTTTTATTTAAGGATTTCTTTGATAAAAGTGCTACAGGTTACTACACATCAATTGCTAAAAATGCGCTTATTGCCCTAGCTAGCTGTGTTTTACTTAAGCTATTACTAGATAGATTTACTATTGATTCATGGCCAAAGTTAATTGTGGAAATCATTTTCGTTGGACTTGTTGTGTCCCTTATTTACATAATTTTTTATCACAATACTGACGGCTTTAAGATGATTTCTAACAAGGTTAAGAGTTTTATAAAGAAAAGGAGCTAAAGGAAAATGTACTACTACAAACTCTATGGAAAGAAGGTAATGTCTGAATTTGAGCTTTATCAGTGTGTTAGCATTGATGAAATTAGCAAAGACGACGCCGATATTATTATTACTAATGAGCAGTTACCAGAAGAAATTTTAAAGGAGTTGCCTACAGACACAGAGCTAGATTCAAAGATTGATAGACACTTTAGCTACTTTACTAATAGCTGGGGCTTCTTTGGAATTAGAGAGGGAAAATATATCACAGCCTATAAAAGAGAAAATGCCAGTGAAGAAAATCTTCACCCTTTTATTCTTGGCTACTGTATTGCCTTTTTATTCTGGCAAAGAGATATGCACTCAATTCACTGCAGCTGCGTAAGAATTAATGGCAAGGCTCTCTTAATTTCAGGAGTTAGTGGTAGTGGAAAATCCACTCTAACAACTCGTATCCTTGATACAACTAATGCGAGCCTCATCTCAGACGACGTAGTGGTTGTAAATATAGAAGAGGATAAGCTTCTTGCTTACCCAGCCTTCCCACAGCAAAAGCTTTGTAGGGATGCCCTTGAGCGTAACGGCCTAAAGGAAGAAGATTTACGTTACATCGATGAAACTAAGGATAAATTTGCCCTTTCAAGAACTGAAGGTTTTTCAACCGAACCTGCCCAGTGCCTTGGCATGATTGTCCTTGACCATTCAGCAGATGTTGATAAAGTCCAGTATGAAGCCATTAAGGGTAATGATAAAGTAGCAGCTATTTATACAAACTGGTTCCTATTCCCAGCCATGCGCGAGCTAAAGACAGATATTAAGGACTTCTCAAGATGCCTTAAAATCGCCTCTAAACTAGATATCCTCCACATGACTCGCCCAGAAAATATAGATAGTACAAAAGAGCAGTTAGAGATTGTAAAGGATTTCTTTAAGATAGAATTATAAATTTACCTAATAGCCTAAATCTAGTAGCGCTGGATTTAGGCTAAAATTAGATATAAAGGAAGGGAAAAATTATGGCAGCAATATCCGGCGTAATTAAAACAACAGGTGGCCTAGAAAACCTAGAGGCCATTAAAAGCGCAATGACTAAAAGTCTGCAGGGCTATAAAATCGATAAAATTAACGTCCAAACAAATCCAGAATTCGTATTTGTTTCCGGCGAGCAATACTTCACAAAAGAAGATCACTACAGCATCTCCCCATACTATGATGAAAAAAGACAAATCGTCTTTGCCACAGATTGTATGATTGATAATAGGGAAGAATTAATTCCTCTAGTAAAGGAAAATCTTGTAACTGATATGTCCGAATTTTTCAAAGAAGATGAGGCTGATTCAATGTCTGATTCTTTCAAAAAAGCATGTGAGAAGATTTCTGACCAGGAACTTATCTATGCCGCATACCTAAGCTTTGGTCCAGATTTTCCAAAAAAAGTTTTAGGTATATTTAGCTTTGCAGTTTACCATCTAGATAGCAAGGAATTCTATCTATACACAGACCACACCTCAACTAGAACTATACATTATGCCCTAGATGGGGATTATATCTACTTTGGAACCCTACTTAATAGTATTAAGGAGGCCACAAAGGAAACTACTAAAAAAAGCTATAAGCTAAACGAAGAGTGGATTAGCCTAGCTTCCGCCCTTGCAAATCCAGACATGATCTACAAGGTGGATTTGTCTGCCTATGAGGGCATATATACCGTTGAGGCTGGCCATTACATTTTCATAAAAAATGGTAAAATCAAGTCCCACAGCTACTACAATCCTGCAAAGGAAGCCAAGGAAAACAAATTAAAGTATAAAAGTGATAAAGACTGGAGAGAGGCCTTTGTAAGCACCCTAAATAGCTGCGTGAAATCAGTACTTAGATCTGAGAAAAATACAGGCTGTACCTTAAGTTCCGGCCTTGATTCTAGCTCTGTTGCCTGCCTTGCCTTAAAGGAACTTAAAAAAGAGGATAAGAAGCTTTATTCCTACACCTCTGTACCTCTAAAGGACTATCTAGCCAGCACAGATAGTGACAAATACGCCATTGATGACGAATCCTTTGGCCCAAAGATAATCAAAAAATACTACGATAATCTTGAACCAAACTTTGTAGATTGTAAAGGAAAAACTGCCTTCTCAGATTTAGAAAATACCATTAAGCTAACAGAGCTCCCTCACAAATCCCTAGTTAACTACACTTGGATTAGCGAGATTTACGAGCTTGCAAGTGCCAATGACTGTAAGGTCATGTTAAAGGGTCAGTACGGCAATTCCACAATCTCTAACGGCAAGATTTTATCAAGGGTTTATCAGGATTTAAGAAAATGTAAATTTGCCACAGCACTAAAAGAAGCCAAGGCTTTTTGCAACTACCGTAAGGTCTCTAAAAAATACTTCCTTAAGACCTTTTTAAAGACATTTATGAATAAATTCTTCCTAGATATCTCTGCTATAGATGAACATTTTCTAAGGGCAGACTTAATTGAAAAGTACAAGATAAAGCAGCTTATAAAGGAGAATTTCACTAGAGAGGGCGGTAGCTACATGGACTCTAGAAAGCAGTTTGAGCGCTACGTTTACGACACTAGAATCCTACAGCATCTAGGCCTCTTTGACACTCGTCTTAGCCTTATTTATGGCCTTGTTATAAGGGACCCCGCAAAGGATAAGCGAATAATTGATTTTTGCTTTAGGGCAGATCCTTCTTGCTTTGTTAAAAATGGTGTGGAGCGTCGCATGGTTAGAGACTATATGAGGGGCATCGTGCCAGATGAAATTCTTGATATTGTAAATCGACGTGGCTTACAAAGTTCTGATTATGCTTACAGAGTAAATCAGGTTTGGAAGCATGAGCTAAAAAGCAAGGTTTTATCTAGCTTAGGAAACCCTTTCCTTTTAGAGTACTTTGATAAGAAAAAAATAGAAAACTTTAAAAAAGAACTAGAAGCGAAAGAGCAGATAAACAGTGACCAAATACAGGAAACTCTATGCTTGGTTAGTCTATCCGAATTTGGAAACCTTGTAAATTAACAGAGTTTCCGACCGCATAAATAGGGCATTTGTGCGAAACTCGTTTTTTATTTCACAAAGATTTAATTCTTACAAAGTTGTTAGATTGCTTTACAAACCTCAATTTCATAATATAATAAAAAAGAATTAAGAAATAAAAGGAGGGACTTCATTATGAAGACATGGACAAAGCCAGAATTAGAAGTATTAGCTATTGAAGAAACAGCACAGGGTAAGGTTATTAAGCCTTCATTTGACTCTGTTAGAACAGATGAAAATGGCAATCTTTGGGCTAGCTTCCCATCAGGAGCTGAAGAATAAGATTTAGCTAATTATTAGATTAATGATTTAATGAAATTAAAATGAAGAAGATTTAAATTGGAGGATTTTAAAATGAGAACTTGGACAACACCAGAATTAGAAGTATTAGAAATTACAGAAACAGCACAGGGTAAGGTTATTAAGGCTTCTTTCGATGCTATTAGAACAGATGAAAATGGTAACCTTTGGGTTAGCTTCCCATCAGGTGCAGAAGACTAATTAATAACTTACATAATCGTTATTAACTTCGTAGTAAAGGAGATTCAATTATGAAGAATTGGAAGACACCTGCAATCGAAGAATTTGAAATTAAGGATACAGCATGTGACCGTGGATACGGCTATGAACAACCAACAACTAGCTGCACTACTCCTGGATATACAGTAGATATTTCAGGTTGGGCAGAAGAAGTTAGTGGAGATAACTGTTCTGGTTTCAATATTTATGGTTTCTTCGGTAAGGGTTGGATTTGGTAATTTTCTATGAAATTTTTATAGACTTTTTACTTAGTGGAAACTATAATTGGAAGGGCTTTAATTAAGCCCTTCTATTTTTTTCTAAAAATCATTTAACTTGGAGGAACTAGTGAATAAATTTTTTTCAAAACTGGCAAAGATAAAATCTAAGAAAGAATACATCAGCTGGTTATTTTCATACTCGAAACCTTACATTCCAAGAATCATCTTGGTTATGTTTTTTAATATTATGGCCACAGTCTTTTCTATACTTATGGCACTTTTATCAAAGACCATTATAGATTCAGCAACAGGTGGCAACATTATTGCCTGGGCTATTGGCATTTACTTTATTATGATCTTTGTAAACATCGCCTTTACGGTGGCTAATAGTCTCGTTTCAATAATGCTTAACGAGCGCTTTTCATTTGGCATAAGAAAGCAAGTCTATGAGAAGATTATTCATGCTCATTGGATGGACATAAAAGAGTATCACACAGGGGATTTAATGACCCGTTTTACAAGTGATGCAGGAAATGTTGCAGACGGTATCGTCAATACAATACCAACAATCATCGAACTTTTCTTTGAACTTTGTGCAACCTTCTTTACTCTCTTTTATTATGAGCCACTTCTTGCAATATTTGCCATTATTCTAGCGCCTCTCTCAGCTTTAATTAGCTATGCTTTTGCTAGGAAAATGCACAAATACCAGAAGAAAGTGCAAGAATCAGAATCTGCTTATCGTTCCTTTGTTCAGGAAAGCCTTGCTAACTTACTTATTGTAAAGGCCTTCACAATCGAAGATGAAGCAGTAGATAGACTTACAAATTTACGTGATAACAGATTTAAGTGGGTATTAAAGCGTGCCGAGGTTGGTATTGCCAGCTCATCAGCCCTTAATTTTGCCTTCCAGTTTGGCTATATCGCAGCTTTTGCCTTTGGTGCCATTCAGTTATCAAATAACTCAATTACATACGGTACAATGTCGATTTTCCTTACTCTTGTCAATAGAGTTCAGGCTCCAATCATTAACCTTGCACAGCAGCTACCTAAAATTGTTTCTATCTTTACTTCTGCTGGCCGAATCATTGAGCTTGAGGACATTAAGACAGAAGACCGTTTACCAAACAAGATTGACTCAACAAATGTTGGTGTAAAGCTTGATAATGTAAACTTTGGTTACACTGAAAAAGACTTAGTCCTTGAAGAGGTGAATTTAGACATCAAGCCTGGCGAATTCGTTGCCATCGTTGGTGAATCAGGTATTGGTAAAACAACTCTTGTAAGACTTATTATGAGTTTTATGAACCAAGCAAGCGGCCTGATTTCTTTTTATAATAAGGAAAATGAATCAGAGCCCGCCAACGCTTCTACAAGAGAGTTCATTTCCTATGTCCCACAGGGTAACACACTTTTTAGCGGCACAATCCGCGAAAATATCCAAATGGGCAATTATAATGCCACAGAAGAAGAAATCCTTGAGGCCATTAAAATGGCCGCTGCAGATAGCTTTATAAGCGAGCTTCCAAAGGGCATTGATACAGTTATTGGGGAAAGAGGTCATGGTATCTCAGAAGGACAGGCACAGCGAGTAGCCATCGCAAGAGCCTTAGTTCGTAAGGCACCTTTCCTAGTTTTAGATGAAGCCACTTCATCCCTTGATGAAAAGACTGAAATCAAAGTCTTAGAAGGCATCAAAAAACTTAACCCAAGACCAACTTGCCTTCTCATCACCCATAGACCAAGCGTCCTAAAATACTGTGATAGAGAAATTAAGATTGAGAATAAACATACAATTTAAGATATATAAGAAGACAGCCAAAGCATTACCTTGCCTTGACTGTCTTTTTATGTCTCATTTTTTCAATTCGTTTCGTCACTTCATTTCTAAACATAGAACTTAGCAACAGTAGTATAGTCGCTACCATCTCCCCCAGTAACAAAGACCTGGCCGCATCGTAACCATGCGTGAGCCACCATCTTGCCAGTTTCATCCTTGCCAATGCCAAGATACATTGTAGAGTGAACATGTCTCTTCTTTAGAAGATACTGGGCTGTCCAAGCTCTGCACAAGCACTTAGTCTCCCAAGGAGCTTTAGTTGTAACTCTAGCAACTCTATCTCCCACATGCATTGCAAGTTTAAGATTTTCAAGATCCTCTTTTTCAGGGGATTCCACACCTCTCGTCCCAAATCTTTCCTCTAGCTTTTTAGCCGGAATCTTATAGATACATTTAAAATAATAAGCAGAAACTATAACTGCCTGAATAGTCATTAACTTCTCATGATTCTTAAAAATAAAGTTAAAACATAGCTCAAATAATCGTTTAATCTTTCTCATTATCAAAACCTCATTAAAATATAATAATGTGTAAAAATTTTACCATATATGTCTGGAAAATACATCTAAAAATTTTACAAATTTTCAAAGAGAGTCAGGAAATATCAATATTAGTTTTATTTACTTATAATGAAAATTTTTTATCAATTTTAAATTGACATTTTTTTAAAATAAAGTATTATATAATAAGAAAAAATTTTATGTTTTTTTGATCTCACATATTTATTTGAGGAGGAACTTATGGATAAAAGCACTAGAATCCATTTGACAAAAAAGCTTGAGGTTGCCGAACTTGATGGCGACAAGGCAATGATTGATTTTGAAACTGGAAAATACTTCCTTTTAAAAGGAGCAGCTAATGAAATTTGGGATATAATCCAAGAAGATACAAAGGTTGAAGATATAGTATTAAATCTAAGAGCACAGTACGATGTCTCAGAAGACGAGTGCTTAGGTGCAACAATTAGTTTCTTAGAAAATCTTAAAAAATTAGGCTTTATTGAAGCTAAATAAGATAAGGATAAAAATAAGACCCCTGCAATTTTGCAGAGGTCTTATTTTTATCCTTATAGAAATTTTCATGTCCCATTTTTACAAATCTAAAGCTTATATGTTTTATTTCACAAATCTACTTAATTAGAGGAAGCTCTATAAAAAACTTACTTCCAACCCCTAATTCACTTTCGCAGTAAACCTTTCCCTTGTGATGTTCAATAATGGATTTCACAATGGCAAGGCCAAGTCCGCTACCTGTAACCGACTCTGGAGTTCTTGCATTTGAAACTGTGTAAGATCTATCAAAAATCTTTGCTACATCTTCCTTAGCAATGCCAATCCCTGTATCTTCAATACAAATAACAAGCTTTCTCCTTTTTATATATGCATCTAATTTAATACTGTCGCCCTCATTTGAGTACTTAAATGCATTTATGAATAAATTGTCCAATGTACGGGTAAAAGTGTCTATATCAATGCTACAGAAGGCTTCAAGGTCATAGCCAATTAAATACTCTAGCTTTCTAGTCTTAAAACGGCTATCCTCCAAGAGATAAATGTAATATTCCTTGAGAAAATTCTTCATGTTGACCCTCTCAAAACTATATCTGTGAGAAGGATTATCTAGTGAAGTGAGGTAGAACAAGTCCTGAATTAAATTTTCCAAAACTGTGCTACGTCTATCAAGCATGGCAATAATAGAATGAAATTCCTCAGAACTTGGCATTTCCTCACCCTCAAAGGTGTTAAGGTAATCAACCGCATTTCTAATTGCAGTCATTGGCGCCCTTAAATCATGGGAAATGTTTGCAAGCATCTGATTTCTAATCTTATGCTCATTAGAGAGCTGCTTGTTTGCCTTCGCCAACTTCAAAGTCAAATCCTTAACCTGGGAAATCTCTGGTTGTGTAAAAACGTTCTTTGGCATAATTCCTCCCTATTAATCCAACTCTCTAGCCATCAATCTCTTATAAAATGTATTCTCCCCGCTAGTTTCCTTCTGGGAAAACTTATTACTAAGCTTATGAACATCTGTCATGCTCTTTAAAAGCTCCCACTTAAGCTCGTCAAATTCCTCGCCCATGTAGCTTGCAAGAACGTGAGCATTTACCTGACTAACGATTGGCATTTTCTCAAATTCTTCTTTATAGAAATCCACCGCCATAGTCATAAAAAGCATGTTAATAAAGTAGTTTAAATCCCTATCATAATCCTTCCAATAAGCGTATAAAAGCTCCTTTGTGAGATTTAAAATATTGTTGTTTGTCTTACTTTTCATAAACCAGTTATTAATTGTCATAATCTCCGGATTAAAGCCAAAATAATAAAAAGAGTAGGCAAAGAAATCCATCTTATCTGTAAATTCCACAAACTTTGAACCCGTCAATAAAACAGTAGAATCAATCCAGTATCCGCCGTATTTTGTCAAAAGCTCAAGTCTTACAAGGTCAGAAAAGTAAGTATAGCTTATAATTCCCGCTTTCTTCTTTTCTAAAATGTGTCTTGGCATCTCAACGTAATCGCCATAATTTTCCTCAGTAATAATTGTAATTTTTTTACCTGGCAAATGTTTCTTTACCGAATCAACACAAATCTTAACTAGCTCTGGCGCTGCCTCTAAGCCCTGAAACCAACAAATCCAAACCTGATCATTGTTGTCTCTTTTTTCCAAATTTTCCCAAGGTCTATTAGCGCTAACCTTTGCCAAATATTCCTTCTTAAGTCTTTTATAATAAAGCATTCTGTGCTTTTGCCCCATCATAACATTGTAATTAAAGGAAAGATGCTCCCCCTTATATTTTGTCTTTAACATTATGTTATCATAAATCGAACCTAAAAGCATTCTATCTTTAATCTTATTAATAACCTTACTTGCCATATCTATAATCTAGTCTAAATCTAGTCCTTTCTTAAATGTCTGCTATAATTAATCCTTAAAAGTATAATGCAAAAGGAGACCTAACATCAAGATAAAATCCTGATATTAGGTCTCTTTTTTTCATTATAATATCGAAGCAAGCCAACGCACCGGTGGCCCGCCGTCTACTCCACCTTCACGTAGCTGCCGCTATCATCTAAATCCACAAAACCAAGTGTGAGAGAGAGTAGTCCTGAATTAAAGTAGCTTGCATACATTTGCTCCTTACAAGCCATGTAGCTATTGTTAATTCCCACACGGACATACTTTGCACCCTCAGGAATTGTGTAGGTTGCCATTAGATTTCCTGAAGAAGAGTTGTTTGTTTGAAGGACGTTCATGTTCTCATCGTAGAAGTGAACGTAGTGTACTCTTGCCTGATAGAACTCGCCAGTTACTGATAAAAGCACTGTTAAATATTCGGCGCCCTCTGGAATCTCAACGCCCTTTCCATCAATATCAGTAACAATAGTGCCCCAGTATTTATCTTCCTTTAGGGCGCCGGTTGACTGATTCAAGCTCATCCAAACAAAGCTATCCATTGAATTGTAAGTTGTTTTATTTGAAGTCTCATAAGCTGCTGCATTTACAATAGCTGATAAAACCTCTGTATTTGACTGACTGTAATCCACACGGTTTACAAGGCCGTAATTATTTAAGTTACCATCATCCCAGTATACACATTTTATGCCATAAGCCGCTGCACGAGCTACGTAATTACTTGCGGCCTCAGCTCTGTATTCGCTAGGGGAGTAGTTAGGCTTAGTACCAAATTCGCCAATAATCACTGGTGCGCCAATTTCTGCAGACCAGTTTGAAATTGGTTCAAATAAAGAATCAATATCCTGGTCAAAGGCAGTAGAGTAGTCGTGAACCTCCACGATTAACTTATCCGTAGCGCTATCTGTTGGTAATGAAAATGCATCTCTAAAGCTACTTTCGTAACCATCCAGTAGGGTAGGAACGATTAAAAGTCTTTCTGAATTATTTCCACCAGTTGCTCTAACTGTATCAACAAAAAGCTGATTTAACTGGTTCATCTGATCAGCTGCTGTATCACTATAATTCCAGCTAAGAGCCACATTATCAACCTCGTTGTAACTCTCAAAAATCAAATGCTCATCATAGTCTGCAAAGTAAGTTGCAATCTCTGTCCAAAGATCCTCGGCGTCTGATAAAACCTGATTAAAGCTGTCCTCTGAAGTACCAGCATAAATAATTGGTTGCTCGTGGTGAGTATTTAAAATTACATACATGTCATTTTTAATTGCGTAATCTACAACAGTTTGAACTCTTTCAAACCAGTCATCAACTACCTTAAGATTTCCATTTTCATCAGTATAAGTATTGTAATACCAAGTTACTGGAATTCTAATTGTGTTAAAGCCCTGAGCCTTAACATATTCAATTAAGTCCTCAGTTATTACGATATTTCCCCAAGTTGTCTCCTGATTTAAAACCCCAGTGCCAGTTCTGTCACCGTAGTGAGAATCAAGGGAATTACCTAGGTTCCAGCCCACATTCATAGTGTTCATAAATTCTGTAGCTGAAATAGCATTCATTGTTGTGTTGTGTTTATAGCTTGTAAATTCTGTTAAACTAACAGTTTGTTTGTCATTGAAAAATGTTCTGTAATCACTTTCACTATAAGAAGAAGTGTTTCTCTTAATATAAACTCCTATGTAAGCTGTTGTATCATCTGGTGTAAACATTTCCCCTGACTGGAATGTTGTTGTCTTTACATAAGTTCCATCCTCTGTATATTCCACAATTGTCATTCGTAAATAATGGTTATCTAAATTAACTCTATAAGTATCTGCTGCCTTTGAAAGATCAAGATAACAGCTAGTTGCAAGGCTATCGGCACTTACATTAAAACCAGTGCTTGAAAAACTTCCCATCTGGTAATTTGTAAAATCTGCAAAATCAAAATCGTCAATATCAACGCTTTCAAGACCCGTACAGTAATACTCTGTATTTAAATCAATTGTAAGTCCTGCATCAAGAAGTCCTAAAACATCCACGCCCCAAACGCTAGAAGATAGGTTAAAGGCTACATAGCAAGCATTTTGGGAAGGCTCATACTTACTACCATTAGTTAAATGATCCACATATCTAATAGTATTACCCTCAGAATCGTATTCCACTAGGGCAAGCTGCATGCGGGAATCGTTAACATTTAAATAATAAGTTTTGTCTGCCTGAATAGCATATTTATTTCTAGTACAGTAAACCCCTGAAGCCTGCTCATAATAGCCGCCCCAAGAATAGTAGTGACCGTATCTGTAATTTGAGGCATTACTTAAAGTGCCCTTGTGAACCTCACTTGTTAGGCTCTCAGCATCCTCTCTAATAGCTTCAAGGTCCTCAATCACTGTAAAATCAATTGCTGTATCAATATGACTAATTAACTCGCTAGTCTCAAGCTCTAAAACTTCCTCACAAGAGTATTCGTAAAGACTGTAAGTTACATATTTTGCAGATTCATCTGCTGTGAAAATGTCACAATTACCTAAGTCCACCGACTTTATGAAGTTCTTATTCTCATCATATTCATTAATAATCAGACGTAGGAAATTGTTTGGCATTGTTATTTTTATAGATTCCTGATTTACTAAATAATAACTATCAAGTCGAATATAATCATTAATATCTTTAACTTGTCCCTTTTCATCAAAAGATCCAGCCACCCATTCAAGACTAGAATCTAGACTAGTAAGTACATTTTCATTAACTACTAAATCCTCATCTGCTGGCTGCTCTGGAGTTTCAGGCTCAGTCTCAGGCTCAGTGCTTGGTTTTTCATCAGGAGTCTTTGTATTTTCCTCCTCACTAGCATTTTCTGTAGCTTGAAGACTTAAACTATAAGTTGAATTCTCAAGATAATATCTAAACTGTCCAATGGTTAAGCTATAATCGCTAGCATTGTAGGCTGAAATACTAAGATATTTTGTTTTTTCATTAAAACTTATGGTGGACTCGTTTGTGATTTCATCCCTTTGAATTACTTTTTCATTCTCATCTAATTCATTAATAATTAAGCGAAGAGAACTAATATTAGTTTTGTAAACGTAAGTCTTTGAAGGGTCCACAGTTACTAGATTTCTAAGACACATATAAGATGTGTAATTAAGAATCTTAGAACCGTCAGTACTTATAAGACCTCGCTTCCAAAGTCCCGGATTATTAAGATTTGTCTTACTAACATCACTAGAGTAGTCCGTGATTTTTTCCTGGCTTATTGTAAAACCATCTGCAAAAAGATCAGAAAATCTAGTGTACGTCATTGAATAATTCGATGGATTGTAAATAGAAACTGTCACATACTTTGTTGTGTCCTTAATTATCACTTCCGAACCATCATAGATAGTATCATCATAACTAACTATGTTAAAATCCGCATCAAACTGAGACACAACTATGTAGTATTCAGAGCTTGAACAAGAAATTTTATAAACTTCTCCAGGAGTAACCCTCATATACTCCTTTGTTGATAGAAAAGAATTCCATGCATCATAATGACCATTGCTTTGATAAATACCCTTTTTCCAATTGTAAAAATCGGACAAATTAACATCTTCAAAAAATGTTTCCTCAGTAGTTTCATCTGCTGCCATAGTAAGAGTACTGTTATATGTAAAATTAGTCGTAATAACAGTTGTGGCTACTAAGGCGCAGGCTAGTGCTTTCTTAAAAAAGTTTTTAAGTCTAATCATGTAGAAAAACCTCCTAAGTCAAAAAAATAAAGTCTCGTGTTTCTGGTTTATTACTATCGATTGTTGGCTTAATTAATCTGTAATTCATATCTAGTCAATTAAGAAAATAGCATCGATACAGGCGATTTAATTGATATTTACTTTGCGTGGAATTCGTATCCTTTAAAACGCACGCTTGTTATCATATCACAAATATTTAAATATGCGTCTAGTTTTTTACGCAATCTTGATATTTGTACCATGATTGTTTGTCTATCAGTATCAGAATATGTCCCAAATAACTTATTAGATATCTCCTCAAATGTAGTCACCTCTCCATTGTGACTAAGCAATATAACTAAAATCTCATATTCTCTGTTAGATAAACCTATCTCGTCCCCATCACAATAAACCTTATGCGCAAGATAGTTAACTGATAAATGTCCGAATTGTTCAATGGCGCTACTTTTTTCACCTCTACTTTCTTGAATTATTTCTTCCCCTATTAAAGATTTATTATACTGTCTAAATCTTCTCACATTCGCCTGAATTCTGGCATTTATCTCATTTAAACTATAAGGTTTTAAAATGAAGTCGTCTCCACCAACTTCTAAACCTTTTATCTTGTCCTCCTCAGAATCCTTGCCTGTTAAAAACAATATAGGCACATTGGTTAATTTACGCATTTTACTACAAGCTTCAAAGCCATCCATATCTGGCATCATAACATCTAATAAAATGCAATCTACTCTATTCATTTTTAATATATCAAGCGCATCCTTACTTGAATACGCAGTGTAAACTCTATAATTCTTTTTTTCAAAAAACTTTTTATTCAAATCTATAACTTCTGAATCATCATCCACAAGAAGTACTGTAATATTATCCATAGTTTCCTCCTAAGGTCAGTAATCCCATAATAAAACAGTTATTAAAATAATGCAAATGCTTTTTTTAGTTTTTCTTGATAAAGGGCATTATTTATCATATAATAAATTTATATAGTATGTGAATAATTCGATACATTTTCAAAATCTTACCAAATAATACGAGGTATCTTATGAGTATATTGATTGCTAAAATTGAGGAAACAATTATAGCCTATGTAATCATGCTTATATTAGGCTTTCATATAATTTTAACAACGAAAAAATCACGTTTACAAGGTAAGGTATTGTCCTATATTGGCATTGTACATTTGTACTACATTTCTTATATATTAACTTTACTTAGCTTTACTGTGTTTAAACACAACTTCAAACCATATTTTTATTTATCTGAAATTTTAAAATTCATCTCGATTATTGGAATTAGTATATTTACCTTTACCACTATTATTTATCTCTTACACTCAAAATTATTTGATAAGAGATTTGTTGAATACATTGCAGCAATAACACTAACTATATCTATCACTTTATATGTCAGCACACCATTTAGTGGACTAATTTTTAAAATTGATGAAAATATGCAATATATTCGTGGTCCTCTTTATTTATTTCCATATTTGATATCTTTAGTATACTATGTTTTCATTCTAATGGTAATAGTAAATTGTATAAAAACTGCACATGATAAAAATGAAAAGAAATTTGCCTTTATGTTTATTGCTTTTATTATGGTTCCTTTAGTAGGTCAATCCTTATCAAGAGCTATAAATGTGCCAATTCTAGAAATTAGTTTGGCTATTACATTTTTAATATTCTATTTGGACTTTTCAAAAAGAAATGTGTCTACAGACTCTCTAACTGGCCTTAATAACAGACGTTTTCTTATAACTGATCTCTACAGCTTAATGAGGCGCAAAGATAGAGATAAGCTGGTTTTACTTATGATTGATGCCAATGATTTTAAAAAGATTAATGATAATTTCGGACATCAAGAAGGGGATAAAAGTCTAATAAGAATTGGACAAGCCCTAGAGCAGTGTACATATTTTCTTAAGCATTGCACTGTTGCAAGATACGGGGGCGATGAGTTTATCATTGCCTTTATAGAAAGGCAGAATAACGACGGGCGCCTAATTGCCTACACCATTACAAAGACCCTTGAAAAGATTAATCAAGAGGAAAATGCAAAATCCGACGTTACGATTTCAATTGGAATTGAAAACTACAAAGAGGAATATTTAACTCCAGAGGAGTTTATAAAAGCGGCAGATAATGCCCTTTACGAAATAAAGAAGGAGAAGTATACATGGAAGAATTTCACTTAGCTTCAATTGAACAAGCTATTATATCCATTATAATCTTAATAATTATAGCCATTGACTTAAGTCGAACCTTTAGGCGTTCTATGCTTAGATTTAGACTTTTGGCTTTTATTGTAATAAACATCTTTTATTTAACTTTTAATTTTATAATTGATGATATAAATATTTACGATAGCGGCTCGAAGTATCTTATTTGCAGCATTTGGATAATTTACTATTCTCTTGAGATTAGTCTTCGTGCCTCACTGTTTTTATGCATGGAGTATTTAATGCGCTCAAAAATCTCCATTTCCACAAATATAGAATACGTATGCTTAATTTTCCATTTCATTACTTTGTTTTTAATCATTTCCACTCCTTTTACGCATTTAATTTTCTACGTAGGCAAGGATTTAAAAATAGTTTATATGCCATTGTATTTTTTAGTTGACTTTACATCATACTTTTACCTGATTATAAGCGTGCTAAGGGGCATTTACTGCGCAATTATTACACCAAATAAAAAGGAGAAAAGAATTTACATACTGATGCTCATTTTCCTTGCAATTCCTTATGTTACCTTATTTAGTGAACTCGATCTCTGGGATGCTACAACCGCCATTTCAATCCTTATCTTTTACTTGATTATTCAGCATGAAAATATATCTAAAGACCCGCTTACAAACCTAAACGACAGAACATATCTTAATCAGGATATTGAGAAAATGTTAGCCTCAAACTTAAGGAAACGTACAGCCCTTTTAATGATTGACGGGGACCACTTTAAACAAATTAATGATAATTATGGACATCTTGAAGGGGATAAAAGTTTAATAAGACTAGCAAAAGCCATTACTGAGGGCACTAAAAATCTCCGCTTTGTATCTACTGCTAGATATGGCGGAGATGAATTTGTTGTGTGTTTTGTTGAAAGTTATGATAGGGAAGCTGAGGTAGTTGCCTCACGAATCTCCTCAAAGCTTAAAGAACTTAACATCATGTCTAATAGCGGCTATGAATTTAACGTTTCTATTGGCATTGCAAAATATGACGACACCATAAAGAATGCCAAGGACTTTATAAAAGCTGCCGACGCCAAGCTCTACGATATCAAAAATAGTAGAGAAAACTAATTTAGTGAATTAAAGCAACCTTAACTCACTAAATTAGTTTTCGTTAGAGCTCATTAGATTTCGTAGCGTCTAAGTTCGCAGTTTTTCATCTTGCATGCTGCAAACTCTTCATTTGTCATATCGTGAAAATAGCTCTCCACCATACGAATTATGCCATTATGAGCCACTAAAAGATAAACCTTTTGGGGCTCATTTTTTATATCTTCTAAAAGAGAGTAGATTCTGTGAGCACATTTTAACATAGACTCTCCACCCTCAAAGGAGTTAACAAAGTTTTCCTTGGCCTTTGCAAATTCAAGACCATCCCTTGGAGTTCCCTCATACTTGCCAAAATTTTGCTCCATAAGTCTTTCTTCTTTTCTTGCTGGAATTCCAGTAATTTCGGAAATGTGTAGGGCAGTGTCCCTAGCTCTAATTAAAGGTGAGTAGATGATTTCATCAATCTTTATATTTTCCTTCTTAATCATTTCCCCAAGTTCAATTGCCTGCTTGTGACCAAGCTCAGTCAAATCCACGTCTGTACTGCCACAAATTTTATTGGCCACATTCCAAACGGTCTGACCGTGTCTAGTATAGTAAAAAACTGCCATAACGCCTCCTAATTTTCCATCCTTGATTTGCTTCTTTTAACGTTCTTGAAATTCCAACTTTATTGAAATTCTAAAATCAAAAGAGCCAGAGATATATTTCTTATCTCTGACTCATTTTAACATATATTTATCTGATTAACTAATGAATTGCGGGGGCTGCATTAGTTAGTCTTTATAAATGCTTATTATCTTTTGTCGGATTTTTTGACAAAGATTTCCCTATAGAAGGGCTCTATAAAGGCCTTCGATTTCTTCTACTGTTGGCTGCTTTGGATTTCCTGGGAAGCAAGCATCAGCGTGTGCTGACTCTGCAAGGAAATGTACATCTTCATCCTTAACGATATCCTTTAAATCCTTAGGAATTCCAACATCTGCAGAAAGCTTAGCAACAGCATCAACGGCTGCCTTTCTGTACTCGTCCTGAGACATATTTTCAGTGCCTTCTACACCCATTGCCTTAGCAATATCTCTAAACTTCTCGCCTGTAGCATCAGCGTTGTAAGCCATGATAGAAGGGAGAAGAATTGCATTTGCCACACCATGAGGTGTATCGTAAACAGCACCTAGTGGGTGAGCCATTGAGTGAACCAAGCCTAGACCTACATTAGAGAAGCCCATACCTGCTACATACTGGCCAAGTGCCATGCCTTCTCTGCCTTCTGGCTTATTCTCAACAGCAGCTCTTAAGTGCTTAGAAATAAGCTCGATTGCCTTTAAATGGAACATGTCTGATAATTCCCAAGCTCCATTAGTAATATATCCTTCAATTGCATGTGTTAAAGCATCCATGCCTGTTGCAGCTGTTAAGCCCTTTGGCATTGATGACATCATGTCTGGATCAACAACAGCCACGATTGGAATATCCTTAGGATCAACACATACCATCTTACGATTCTTTTCAACATCAGTAATTACGTAGTTAATTGTAACCTCAGCTGCAGTACCAGCAGTAGTAGGAACTGCGATAATTGGAACTGATGGCTTCTTTGTATCAGCTACACCTTCAAGGCTTCTAACGTCTGCAAAATCTGGATTGTTAATAATAATTCCGATTGCCTTTGCAGTATCCATTGATGAACCGCCACCAATTGCGATGATATAGTCAGTTCCTGCCTTTTTAAAGCTCTCTACACCTGTCTGTACATTTTCAATAGTTGGATTAGGCTTGATATTTGAATAAAGTTCATAAGCTAAACCAGCGCCATCAAGCACATCTAATACCTTCTTAGTTACCCCAAATTTTACTAAGTCTGGATCAGAGCAGACAAATGCCTTCTTAAATCCTCTTTCCTTAACTTCAGTTGCAATTTCCTTAACTGCGCCTGCCCCATGATAAGAACGTTCATTAAGTACAAATCTGTTTGCCATATAAAAACCTCCACTTATATTATTTATTTGACAATGCCACTAAATCATGTCGTTTTTGTACAAAAATATTAGTTGTCACACGTCAAATCCTTCTAGTTAATATTTTAACACTTTTCGAATATAGTACAAGTATTTTAAGGCAAGTTTTAAAAATTATTTTTATATATCTTTTTATGTTTATATATCTTTTATGTTTATATATTAACTTTATCTTAAGCTTTAGAGAGTTTCTTTACAGTTAGTTTTAAAGAACTTATAATTAGCAAAAGTGAAGTCTAACTAAATTTAATTTGGTTAGAAATAAGAAAGGAAAAGTTATGAGATATAAATTAGCTGTCTTTGATTTAGACGGAACCCTTCTTGATAGCTTAAAGGATCTTTGGGCTTCAGTAAATGTAATACTTAAGGCTCACAACCATCCTGAAAGAAGTCTTGAAGAAATCCGACAATTTGTTGGAAACGGTTCTGTAAAACTTATAGAAAGAGCAGTGCCAGCAGGTACAAGTAAAGAAGAAGAAAAGATCATCCACGATGAATATAAGGAATACTATGACAAGCATTGTAACGACTTAACTAAGGCTTACGATGGTATCTTAGATGTCCTAAAAGTTCTTAAAAATAATGGAGTAAAACTTGCCATTCTTTCAAATAAGCCAAACTTCACAGTGGAAAAGCTTAATGACATTTACTTTGAAGGTCTTTTTGAAATTGCAAGAGGCTCCCTTCCTGAGGTGGCTGTAAAGCCAGCACCAGACTCACTTTTAAGAATTCTAGAGGAACTACAGATTTCTAAGGAGGATACTGTTTACATCGGCGACTCAGATGTTGATGTAAATACAGCTAAAAACGCAGGGGTTGATGAAATCGCCGTTACCTGGGGCTTTAGAGATAAGGACTTTTTAGAGGCAAACGGAGCCACAACATTTGCAAATAAATGCGAGGAACTTCTAGATTTAATCTAGTTATATTAATCTGCATGTTTACAGGTATTTTTAAAAGTCCTAATTTTATGCGATACATTTTTCAAAAAAAATTTTGCACAATCTATTATAAGGTTATATAATATTTTATGTGTCTTAATCCGGTGGAGATTTTAAATACATTTTCATCCAAATATGAAGATTATTTATGAAAAATCTCGACCAAGTTTATGGAGGTAAAAGAATGAGTATTAGAATTGGTATTCTAGGTTATGGTAACCTCGCTCGTGGAGTTGAGAGTGCCATTAGACAAAACGATGATCTTGAACTTGTTGCTGTATTTACAAGAAGAGATCCAAAGACTGTAACTATAAAGACTGAAGGCGTTCCAGTTGATTCAGTTGATAATGTAGAAAGCTATGTTGGTAAGATTGATGTCTTAGTATTAGCTGGTGGTTCTGCAACTGATTTACCAGAGCAGACTCCTAAGTACGCTAAGTTATTCAACGTAATCGACAGTTTCGATACACATGCAAGAATTCCTGAGCATTTTGCAAATGTTGATGCTTCAGCTAAGGAATCTAAGCACGTTGGAATCATCTCTATGGGATGGGATCCAGGTATGTTCTCACTTCTTCGTATGATTTCAACTTCTGTTTTACCAGAGGGTGAAAACTACACATTCTGGGGTCGTGGTGTTAGCCAGGGTCACTCAGATGCTATTAGAAGAATTGATGGTGTTGTTGATGCTAGACAGTACACAGTTCCTATTGAAGCTGCTGTTGAAAGAGTTCGTTCAGGTGAAAACCCAGAACTTACAACAAGAGAAAAGCATTTAAGAGAGTGCTATGTTGTAGCTAAAGAAGGCGCTGACCTTGCTCGTATCGAGAAGGAAATCAAGGAAATGCCTAACTACTTTGCAGATTACGATACAACTGTAAACTTCATCTCTGAAGAAGAATTAAAGAAGAACCATTCAGGTCTTCCACACGGTGGTTTCGTACTTAGAAGTGGTGTTACAGGCCTTAACAAGGAACACAAGCACATCATCGAATACAAGCTTACACTTGATTCAAACCCAGAATTTACAGGTTCTGTAATTGCAGCTTATGCAAGAGCAGCTTACAAGCTTGCTAATGAAGGTTCATTTGGTTGTAAGACAGTATTTGATATTGCTCCTTCATACATCAGCCCACTTTCAGGTGAGGAATTAAGAAAGCACTTATTATAATTTCATTTTGGTGAAATTGTAGTGGAATGGAGGCTCCCAACGAAAGCTGGGAGCTTTTTTAGTGGTGGTTTGTCGTATTTCCGGGAATTTTGTTGTGTTTCCAGGAATTTTGTCGCCAGAATTCTAAATTTACTTTGATTTGTGGTCAAAACTTGCTAATTACTGTTTTACAGGCACAAGAATTGTTCTCTTTATTTAATTACCCTATAATTCCTTGTGACTTTTATTTAGCGATTCGCTTCCTATAAGCACAAAGCAACTTGCTTAGTCCCTTCAGGCTTATGTAGAGTAGTGACTTTTTTCTCACTTTTATTAATTTGCAGCCACATTATGTCCATTTTTTACAAAAACATTTAAGAAAGATCTGTGGCTATAAAAGCTAGATAAGTAGATTATAGTCACACAGCTAATAAAGAATAATAAAAGCAAGTAAGAATGAAGACAAGATTAGAGTAATTTATAAAATGTCGTTTTTTATCAATAATTTACATACTGTCTTTTTTCGTATTTTACGCAATTTTTTTCAAAAATACTGTTGACAAAAAATGTCTGACCATGTATTATTAAACACGTGTTGCGGCACACAACAAATTAAGACATGCGCGAGTGGCTCAGTGGTGGAGCACCTCCTTGCCAAGGAGGGGGTCGCGGGTTCGATCCCCGTCTCGCGCTCTACTGATAAGAAGAAGCACTTTGCTTCTTCTTTTTTTGTTTTCAGGAAGGGGAATCGGACCTCGCGACCCCAGGGTCGCAGCTTCGATCTCTCGTCTTCGACTCGGTCGTTTCTTCTGCCTTTCAGGCAGAGGTGTCCACCGGACACCCGAAACGTCTCGCGCTCTACTGATAAGAAGAAGCATTTTGCTTCTTCTTTTTTTATGTAGTGGTGGGGATTGAACTCCGCGACCTCAGATATCTTTCTTTGAGATCTTTTGATTAGAATCCAGCTTATCCCGCTTTTTTTGGCTATATCACATCCATATAATAAAAACAGGCACAAGAAATCTTAATTATCTTTAATAATCAGAGAATTTCCTGTGCCCTTTTTCCAATATTATTCAATTATAGCCAATTACAGCTTTTCCCGATACTAAAGCTAGAAGAATTCTTGTGCTTATTCCTACTAGATTCCTTAATCATAGCCACTCTGTGTCGTATTTTTACAAAAAGCTTATAAGAGACCCTGTGCCTAATTTATACAATTCTAAAGAATAAAGTCAAATTCACCACTCCCGTCCAGTTACAATTAAGCAAGTCTGTGCTTTTCCTAGCTTATAATCCTTCCTATAGGCACAAAAGCCCAGGCAATTCATCACTTGCTTACTTAAGTTCCGGCAGCTCGTCACTCCCGTCCAGTTACAATTAAGCAAGTCTGTGCTTTTCCTAGTTTATAATCCTTCTTATAGGCACAGAAACCTCGGTAATTCGGCACTTGCTTCCTTAAGCTCCGGCAGCTCAGCACTCCCGTCCAGTTACAATTAAGCAAGTCTGTGCTTTTCCTAGCTTATAATCCATCTTATAGGCACAGAAACCCCGGTAATTCGGCACTTGCTTCCTTAAGCTCCGGCAGCTCGTCACTCCCGTCCAGTTCCAATTAAGCAAGTCTGTGCTTTTCCTAGCTTATAATCCTTCCTATAGGCACAGAAACCCCGGTAATTCAGCACTTGCTTTCTTAATCACCGGTAAGTCAGCACCTCCCGGTCTCTCAGCACTTGCTTCCTTAATCACCGGCAGTTTACCACTTCCGACAGATCACATCTACCCAGACATCACAAGACATCCGCAACTTCCTACAATTCCCCAAAGATTTCCTCAATCTTCCAAGCTGGAATTACCAACGCAAATCTTACATATCCTTCTCCGAGACTTCCAAAGCTTGTGCCTGGGGTGCAGAGGATGCCATATTTTTCTAGGGTGTTGATAACAAAGTCGGTTGAGTTTACATTTTCATCAAGAATCTTAGCCCAGACAAACATAGAGCCCTTCGAACCCATAGGCTTAAGGCCTAACTTGTGAAGGTTTGCCTCTAGGACATCTCTACGCTTCTCGTATCTGGCGCAGTTTTCCTTAACATAAGACTGGTCGCCGTCAAGGGCAGCAATAGCAGCTTTTTGATAGATGTAGCTAGTGCCGTAATCGTACTGGCTTCGGATAGATTTAAAGCTCTTAACGATATCCTCGTTTCCAATGAGGAAGGAGAGTCGAAGGCCAGTTAGATTGTAGCTTTTTGAAAGTGAGTTAAACTCGACGCCCACATCCATGGCACCATCAGTTGCAAGAAAAGAGCCGCCCACATTTCCATCATAGATGATTTCAGAATAGGCATTATCATGGATTATGACGATGTTGTATTTTTTAGCAAAGGCCACCAAATCCTCATAGAATTTAGGATTTGCAATGGCACCAACAGGATTAAGTGGGTAAGAAACCACCATGACCTTGGCTCTTTTAGCAAGTTCCTCATCAAAGTTTTCAAAGTCGATTAAATAACCGTTTTCAGGGTAGAGGTTATAGTAAGCCACCTCGGCGCCACAAAGAAAAGGGCCTATTTCAAAAATTGGATAACCAGGATTTGGCACAAGGACCAAGTCACCAGGATTTACAAGGCCAAGGCAAACGTGCGCCATACCTTCCTGTGTACCAAAGACCGATGAAATCTGATTGTGATTAAGGTCGACATTGTATCTTTTTTTGTACCATCTGATTACGCTATCTAAAAGCTCCTTGCTATCACCTAGGGAATATTTATAATTTTCAGAATCAAGAGCCGCCTTTGAAACTAGCTCCATGACCTCAGTTGATGGCTTAAAATCTGGTGTTCCCACACTAAAATTGTAAACCGATAGATTATTATTAATTCTTTCTTGTCGTTTTTCTTCTAAAACGTTAAAAATGTTAGGGCCGAATTTCTCGCCCCTTTTTGAAAAGTCAATATACATAACTTCCTCCTAATTTACAAATACTACATGCTTATATTACTCCTTAAGATTTAATTTAACTAGTATTTTTCATAAATTTATTTTATAATATACATGCGTGCATAAAACGTAACTTTGTAGCAAAAAAGGGAGGTATCATTAATGCAGAAATATTCGCACACATTAACAATTGACGGTAACAATTTTAATGACTTAGAAGGCTTTTACAACGAAATTGCAAGAGTTTTCACTGACGGTAGCTTTCCAATCGGGCACAATTTAGACGCCCTAAACGACCTGCTAATTGGCGGGAATGGTGTCTATAAGGTTGGGGAACCTGTGCTCATTCGTTGGGAGAACGCTAACAAAAGCAAGATTGATCTTGGTTACAACGCAACCGCTAATTATTATGATTCGAGAATGAAGAAGTGTCACCCAAGCAATAGGGCCATTTTCCAGAAGAATCTAGACGATGCCAAAAGTTACACTGGGGACACGTTATTTGATATTATTTGTAAAATGCTAGACCAGAATAAGGACCTTATTCACAACTGTAATCTTGTACTTTTATAAGAAGCACCTTTAAAGTCACTCTTTTAAAGAAACGCTGTATGAATTTTAGGATTTTTATGAAAATATATTACAGCCTTTAGGTTTAGCCCAGAATTTAAAAAGTGAGAGATATGTAAGAAATGAAAAAGATAAGAGAAAAATTTAAATCACTAGTTTTACTTGCGCTTACAGCCTTGCTTGTATTAATTCCTCTTGGATGCGATACATCTAGCCTAATATCTAGTGCAAATAAAGCTAACAGCCAAACACAAGCTAGTATAAGTGTTAGCGAAGATGGAATCTATGATAGCAAAGATGAGGTTGCCCTCTACATTCATATCTATAACAAGCTTCCAAGCAACTACATCACAAAGGATGAAGCTAAGAAACTAGGATGGAGTGGTGGCTCTGTAGAAAAATATAAAGAAAATTGCTGTATCGGCGGTTCTACATTTTCCAATAACGAAGGTCTACTTCCTTCAAAATCTGGCAGAACCTACAAGGAATGTGACATTGACACCTTAGGTAAGAGCAATCGTGGTGCCAAAAGAATTGTTTATTCAAACGATGGCCTAATTTATTACACCGAAGACCATTATGAAAGCTTCACGCTTTTATACGGCGAGGAGTAAAGTAAAGCTCTTTGTGGCACAACCAGTCACAGACAAAGCGGTCGCAACACATTTTCACAATTAAAGAAAAAACAAAAAAGCTTACGCCAGAAACTAAAGGCGTAAGCTTTTATATTGCTTTTATATTGCTTTCTTATTGCTATTTAATTACTTATTAACTAGTAATTCGATTTGTCGTTTACAAGATATTCTTTAACTTTCTTCTTAAGTTGAAACTTTAATTCTAACTTTTCCATAACCTTTGAGTAATCTACATAGTAGATAAGCTTTGTTAGAACTACGAAAAGAAGTGCTGCGCCAAGTACATCATAGAGGCAATGCTGCTTTAAGAATACTGTTGATAAGCAGATTAGCACGCATAATGTAAGGCTTAAGAGCTTAACAATAATATACTTCTTTTCTTTAAAAAGTTCTGATCTTAATATTGCAAATGTAACAACTAATGAATTTAAGACATGAATGCTTGGGAATACGTTAGTTGAAGTATCTGAAGCATAAAGTCTTGCCACCATCTTTCCAAAAATTGTGTCAGACACATGGTCTGGTCTAAGTGTCAATCCGTTAGGATAAATCATGCAGATTGTAAGTGCAACAGACATTCCAATTATAAGGGAAAGTGCTAAGCCTCTATATTCTGCATCATTTGCCTTAAAATAAAAAACAACAACTGTTATAACAATATATAGAGCCCACAAGGTGTAGGGCACTATAAACCATTCAATAAAAGGAATGGCATCATCAAAAGCTGTATTTAAAATATGCATTCCTGAATGCGTAAGTGTTATCTTCTTTTCTAAGGTAAAAAACCAAGGAAAATATATAAATACGTATAATCCGTAAAGTATTCTCCAATTAGTCTTTAGTAAGTTACCAATTTTACTCTTCATGGAATTTCATCTCCTTAAAATTGTATATTCCATATTATCTACCCAAATCCTGTTTGCATTATAACAAAGGGAGTTTTTTTATGCAATAAACAAATAGAAATATAACTATACAAAACCGCATAATATTTGCATTTTGTGAGCTTCTATACTATAATATTTTAGGATTTGTGACAAGATTGGAGAGGGTTATGTTACAATTAAATCATATAAAGAAGTCATTAGGCGGTAAGGAGATTCTTACCGATGTAAATTTTATTTTTAATAAAGGTCAAATTTATTCAATTTTAGGAAGCCTAGGTTCTGGTAGAACTACACTATTTGAGTGTATTTGCGAAGATATTCCAGTAGACTATGGCGAAATTATTACAAGAGCTAAGAGCACTATATTTTATGCCACAAAGCAGAGCGTTTTACCTATGTATATAACAGGTTATGAATACATAGAATTCCTTTGTTCACTTAATCCTGGCTCTTTAAAGCCTAATTATTATTTGGATAAGGTAGCGATTCCAGATGATATTTGGGGCAATTTAATATGTTATTACAGTTTTGAGCATAAGAAGTTATTACAGCTTGCTGCTTTCTTAATTCAGAAGCCTTACGTTATTTTATTTGATGAGCCTTTTGATTATTGCAGTGACGAATATATCAATCATTTCTTATCTGTACTTGAAGAGATGAAGGATAACCATGTAATTATTATTTCTACAGGCTTACTTAAGATTTCAGAAAAGATATCAAAGGATACAGTAATTCTTAATAATGGAGAGCTTAACTTAGTTTCTAAGGATACTATGGCAATCCCTGAGATTAGACATGCTGTGCTTGATATTTTAGGGGAGGCAGAGAATGAAATTATTTAGAAGACTTTTTGCCGACAAGATTTTGCGTTTTTATGAAGGAATTAATAATGGAATTCGTATTATTTTAAAGTTTCCTTTCCTAAACTGGCGTATTGATGAGGCTACATTTACTAACATGCCAAAGACTCGTAATGCCATTGGTATTGTAATGCAGCTATTCACAGTAATCGGTGAATTTTTAAGAAGATTTATCTACTTCTTATTACTTATATATGTACCTTTTAGATTGATATCTATTGTACGACCACTTGTAGCTACAGATCAGGAATTAGCTATGATTTTCATGTTTACAATGCTTTCCATTATCTGTGGTAGCTTGGCTAATACAACGCTTTTAGCCATGGGCGATAGGGACTATTTAATGATTCGAGTAATGCTTATTAGTCCATATCTTAATTTCTTAGGAAAATTAATTTATAAGATGATAACTGACTTTATTTTCTATTTCATCTTATTACTTATATTTAAAGTTTCAGTTTATAACAGTTTGATGTTATGTTTACTTGTTATTTTCACAAGACCAATTGGTGAAATGCTTGCAATTCTTGCCTTTGATAGAGTTCGTTCTATTTATGAGAACAGAAACCTATTTAATGGTACAGTTATGGCGATTTGCGTTATTTTAACTTATGGTCTACCACTAATTAATAGAAAGATTTCTATTAACTGGTTATACGTGACACATCCAGCAATCATCGTACTTTTCTTTATTATGGGCGCTGGTTCAATGTATTTCCTTTGGTGGTATAAGTACTACAGAGTTATTATCCGTGAGGCTATTCATCTAAAGCATGAAGAATAATTTTATTTGATTTTAGAGAGGTGATCTTATGGCGGCAAACAAGGATTTAGTAAAGAATATAATATGGCGAGTCCTTGTTGTGATGCTAGTCATAGGAGTTGCCTCTATTTTTATTTTTGAAATGTATAAAACTCACGTTCAAAAGAACATGGAATTCACTTCTAGATACACCTTTAGCATCGACATTGATAAGAATGGAAATGTTGTCAATTCTGAAGATGAAGAGGAGTCAGAGACTAGTTCTGATAATGAGAATACCTACAATTTTGCATCTATGTCTACAACAACTGTAGCAGATACTTGGATTGATAGTTTCCTTGATCAGTTTACTGGCATTTTTGTTCCAAGAAGTAAGAAGCTTTCTAATGTGAAGATTAATGATACAACAATCCTAGATGAGTCAACTAGAACCTGCCTTATTTCTTTTAATGCAAATGTTGTCTCGCAAAGCTCAGAGTATTTCTCCACTTGGGATGGCGTAACCCTTAATGGTAAGCTAACCTGCGAGTGGGTTGTTACATTTTCATTAGTCGACCATTACGATAATACAGCAACAGTTTACGTCTCAGCCATTCAGACACCGGAAGATTACGGAATTTCTCAATACGACGAAAGCATTCAGAATTCCGCTTCCACAACAACTGTTACAAGTAACACTTCAACAGACGAGCTCTCTAGCTATAACATTAGCAATAGTATCCTCTATGTTAGTTACAACGGCAGTTCTAGCTATATCGTAGTTCCTGTGGATATTGAGAATTTAATTTATGATTCTTCAAGCTCTACAAGTTCTAGCACAAGCTCAAGTTCAAGTGATAAGGTGGTGCTTTCCACTAGTTACATGATAAGTCAGAGTATGACTGCCTTTGTCTATGGTGGTAAATCTGTCAATGAAAACTACGTGCCTCTATCTGTGATTTACTCTAATGATAAGGGTACTAACTGGACAACTTACGAGCTTAGTTCCACCCTTAATAGCGTAGATTTTGCCTACGTTAATTTTGTAGATACGACTAACGGATTTATTGTTGTAGGTTATGACAGTAATTACGATACTGGCGTTCAAAGCTCTATTATCTATAGAACTACGGATGGTGGCGAGACTTGGACAGAGATGGGTAATACCCCTCTACAACACCCTATTAAGGGCGTTTTAACAACGGATAATAACACTATCTTTATTTGTTATTATTACAATGAAAATTATGTCTCTAACCTTTACGTATCACATGACGGTGGCACTACATTTTCTAATATCATCCTTGAAGACCAGGAACTTGATAGCTCAGCTGCAAGTTCAGGCTCCACAACTCTTACTTGGTCCGATGTTTACAAGGATGCACTAGTTCCAATACTAGAGGATGACTCAACCATTGTTGTCTATTTAAGTCAGGGGGATGATGCCACTTATAATGATGGCAAAACCGCTGCTAAATATACTTCAAGTGATAATGGTGTAACTTGGAATTACGTAGGTCAGTTAGAAATTAATGTAACTGAATAAGACGACTAAATATATAAACTAATAGGTCATTTTTACTATAAATAATTAAATGCGTAGCACTTTACTGTAATAAAGTAACATGCTACGCATTTTTTTATAGACATGAAAATTTCCCCTTGAAAATTCCAATTAGTTATGATAATATCTATGAAAGTTTGATAAGAAAAAAGGCATTTTTGTGTCTTTTTTTTTGCGCAGATTTAAGATTTTAAGTAAATCTTTTTATGTGACTTGTCAGACAGATAGCTATAAATATCTGCTTTTTTATAGCTATATTAATATAGAGTGAAAGGAAATTGGTGACATTGATGAAAGCTTTTTTAATTCTTGAAGATGGAACGGTATTTACAGGAACCAGCATTGGTTCGACAAAGGAAGTTATTAGCGAAATTGTTTTTAATACTTCCATGACAGGATATCTCGAGGTACTAACTGATCCGTCTTATGCGGGACAGGCTGTTACTATGACTTATCCGTTAATCGGTAATTATGGAGTATGTTATGAAGATATGGAGTCGTTAAAAGCTTGGCCAGATGGCTTCATTGTTAGAGAATTATCTCGAATGCCAAGCAATTTCAGAGAAGAAGATCCTATTCAGAAATTCCTTCTGGATAATGATATCCCCGGTATTTGTGGTATTGATACAAGAGCCCTCACAAAGATTTTAAGAGAAGAGGGTACAATGAATGGAATGATTACTACTAATGAGAATTATAATCTTGATGAAATTATCCCAAGATTAAAGGAATACACAGTTAAAGGTGTTGTTAAAAAAGTAACATGTAAAGAGAAATATGTTTTAGAGGGTAAAGGTCCTAAGGTTGCCTTACTTGACTTCGGTGCTAAGAAAAACATTGCTCGTTCTCTTAATAAAAGAGGTTGCGAGGTCACTGTTTATCCAGCATTCACTAAAGCTGAGGAGATTCTGGCAACAAATCCAGACGGTATTATGTTATCTAACGGTCCTGGAGATCCAAAAGAGTGCACAGAAATAATTGAAGAAATTAAGAAGCTTTATGCTAGCAATGTTCCTATCTTTGCAATTTGTTTAGGACACCAGCTTATGGCACTTGCTACAGGAGCTGATACATATAGACTTAAGTATGGTCATAGAGGTGCTAACCATCCAGTTAAGGATTTAGCTACAGGTAAGGTTTATATCTCTTCACAGAACCACGGCTATGCTGTAGATGAATCTACACTTAACGAAAGCGTCGCTAAGTCAGCATTTATTAATGTAAATGATAAGACAAACGAAGGTTTAGCTTACGTAGGAAAGAACATTTTCACAGTTCAGTTCCACCCAGAAGCTTGCGCTGGTCCACAGGATACAGCATACCTATTTGATAGATTTATGGACATGATGAAGGAGGAAAACGCAAATGCCTAAGAATCCTAATATTAAGAAAGTTTTAGTTATTGGTTCAGGACCTATTATCATTGGACAGGCTGCAGAGTTTGATTACGCTGGTACTCAGGCTTGCCGTTCACTTAAAGAAGAAGGAATTGAAGTAGTATTAGTAAACTCTAATCCTGCTACAATCATGACAGATAAAGATATTGCTGATGAGGTTTATATTGAGCCTCTTACAGTTGAAGCCCTAAAGCAGATTATCTTAAAGGAAAAGCCAGATAGTATCTTACCTACACTTGGTGGTCAGGCTGGTCTTAACCTTGCTATGGAAATCGCTGAAACAGGCTTCCTTGAAGAACAGGGTGTAAACCTTATTGGTACAACAGCTCTTACAATTAAGAAGGCTGAAGACCGTTTAATGTTCAAGGAAACAATGGAAAAGATTGGTGAGCCATGTGCAGCTTCCCTCGTAGTTAATAACGTAGAAGATGGTGAAACATTTGCAGCTAAGATTGGCTACCCAGTAGTTCTTCGTCCTGCTTACACACTTGGTGGTTCAGGTGGTGGTATTGCCCACAACGTAGCAGAACTTAGAGAAATTCTTGAAAATGGTTTAAGACTTTCACGAGTTGGTGAAGTTTTAGTAGAAAGATGTATCGCTGGTTGGAAGGAAATCGAATACGAAGTAATGCGTGATAGCAACGGTACTTGCATTACAATTTGTAACATGGAGAACATCGATCCAGTTGGTGTACATACAGGTGATAGTATCGTAGTTGCTCCTTCTCAGACACTTTCTGATAAGGAATATCAGATGCTTAGAACATCAGCTCTTAACATTATCGACGAACTTGGAATTACAGGTGGATGTAACGTACAGTATGCCTTAAATCCAGATAGTTTTGAATACTGTGTAATCGAAGTTAACCCTAGAGTTTCAAGATCTTCAGCTCTTGCTTCAAAGGCAACTGGTTACCCAATTGCTAAGGTTGCAGCTAAGATTGCTCTTGGATATAACCTTGATGAAATCAAGAATGCAGTTACAGGAAAGACTTATGCTTCCTTTGAACCAGCTCTTGATTACTGTGTAGTAAAGATTCCTAGACTTCCATTTGATAAGTTCATCTCAGCTAAGAGAACTCTTACAACTCAGATGAAGGCAACTGGTGAAGTTATGAGTATTTGCGATAACTTCGAGGGTGGTCTTATGAAGGCAATCAGATCTCTCGAACAGCACGTAGACAGCCTTATGTCTTACGACTTTACAGGTCTTACTGATGAAGAATTACTTGAAGACCTTGCAATTGTAGATGATAGAAGAATCTGGAAGATTGCAGAAGGTTTAAGAAGACACATTAAGCCTGCTAAGATGCATGAAATCACAAAGATTGACCTTTGGTTTATCGATAAGTTACAGATTATTGTAGATATGGAAAATGCTTTAAAGAGAGGTCCTTTAACAAAGGAATTACTTGCTGAAGCTAAGAGAATTGAATTCCCAGATAATGTTATCGGTGAATTAACTGGTAAGACTGAGAAGGAAATTAAGGCACTTCGTAATGAATATAACATTCATGCATCCTTTAAGATGGTTGATACATGTGCCGCTGAGTTTGATTCAGAAACACCTTACTACTATTCAGTATACGGTAGCCAGAATGAAGCTAGCGAAACACATGATAAGAAGAAGGTATTAGTACTTGGTTCAGGTCCTATTAGAATTGGTCAGGGTATCGAGTTCGACTTCTGTTCAGTACACTGTACATGGGCATTCAAGAAGGAAGGCTATGAAACAATCATTATCAACAACAACCCAGAGACAGTTTCAACTGACTTTGATATTGCTGATAAGCTTTACTTCGAACCACTTACTGCAGAAGATGTAGAATCAATTGTAGAACATGAAAGACCAGACGGAGCTGTAGTACAGTTCGGTGGTCAGACAGCTATCAAGTTAACAGAAAGCCTTATGGAAATGGGTGTACCTATCCTTGGTACTAAGGCTGAAGACGTTGATGCAGCTGAAGATAGAGAATTATTTGATGAGATTCTTGAACAGACTCAGATTCCAAGAGCTAAGGGACATACAGTATTTACTGTAGAAGAAGCTCTTAAGGCAGCTAATGAACTTGGCTACCCAGTACTTGTAAGACCTTCTTACGTACTTGGTGGACAGGGTATGCAGATTGCTGTAAGTGATGAAGATGTTGTAGAATTCATGGAAATCATTAACAGAATTAAGCAGGATCATCCAATCCTTGTAGATAAGTACTTAATGGGTAAGGAAATCGAAGTCGATGCAGTTTGCGATGGCGAAGACATTTTAATCCCAGGTATTATGGAGCATATTGAAAGAGCTGGTATCCACTCAGGTGACTCAATCTCAGTTTACCCAGCTAAGTCAATTAGTCCTAAGATTGTAGATATGATTGAAGATTACACAGGAAGACTTGCAAGAGCTCTTCATGTAAAGGGTATGATTAACATCCAGTTCATCGTATACAACGATCAGGTTTATGTAATTGAGGTTAACCCTCGTTCAAGCCGTACAGTTCCATACATCAGTAAGGTAACTGGTATTCCAATCGTTAAGCTTGCAACTCGTGTAATTAACGGTGCAAAGATTCGTGACTTAGGCTACGAACCAGGCTTACAGAAGGCTGCTGACTACTACGCAATTAAGATGCCTGTATTCTCATTCGAGAAGATCAGAGGCGCTGATATTAGCTTAGGACCAGAAATGAAGTCAACAGGTGAGTGTCTTGGTATCTCTAAGGACTTCGACGAAGCTCTTTACAAGGCATTTACAGGCGCTGGCATTAGACTTCCAAAGCATAAGCAGATCATTATGACACTTGCAGATGCTGATAAGGAAGATGGTGTAGATATTGCTAAGAGATTCGAGGCTCTTGGATATAAGATTTACGCTTCAAGAGGTACAGCTAAGGTATTTAAGGAACATGGAATTAACGTTTACCAGGTTAACAAGATTGGCCAGGAAGCTCCAACACTCCTTGATCTTATCTTAGGTCACAGAATCGACCTTGTAATTGATACTCCTGAAAATGGTATCGAAAGAGCCCACGATGGTTTCTTAATCAGAAGATACGCCATCGAAACAGGTGTAAACTGCTTAACAAGCTTAGATACTGCACACGCACTTATCTCAAGTTTAGAGCATGCATTTAATAATAAAGACCTTTCAATCATCGATATTGCAACAATCGATAACAGAGGCAACTAATAAATCAGGGCCCCAAAGCAATTAAGCTTTGGGGCTTTTTTTAGCCTTCTGTTAAAGATAATAGTATTTTAATAAATAGTTTATTCTTTTACGTGGACTGACATTTTCTCTAATGATATAATTATATTAAATTTTAAATATTAGGAGATTTTATCTATATGAAGAAAAATATATTAGTTCTCTTATCTATGGGATTATTACTATTTTTACAAGGCTGTAATTTTGCTAACCCAATGAACTACTTTAAATCAGCAGATTCTAGTAGATTAGAAGAGACAAGTGAAGAAGCAAGTACAGAAGAGGAGACTAGTAAAAGCTCAAACTCTAGTGTAATTAACACTAACGAAACAAGTGCTACAAGCGAAGGTGAAACTACAGAAAGCACTGAAGCAGAGGTTAATACTGAAAGTTCTCTTTTAGTTTATTCTATTGGAAATGCAGTAAATACAGAGTCTAACTCACTTACATTAGAAGATAAAAACTACTCTGTAAACTATGCAAACTACGATATTTCAAACGCCAATGCACTTGAAACAGCAGATTTAATTAAGATTGAGACTGCAATTAATGAAAATTTAGCCTCTAATAACTACGTAATAGTAGTTACTAGCACACAAACTTGCGAGGAGTTGTCATATTTTCTTAATCTAACTCTTAGTTCAGATAATAAGATAGCTGTCATTAGCACAGAAATCCTTGATAATAAGTATGCCCTTGTAGATAGCGATATTACAAACTATCTAGGTCAGCTAACTACAAGCGAGCTTTCAGGCAACATCTTAACTGCTAAGATTGGTGATTCTTTAGAAAATGTATCTACTAATCCAGTTTCAAATGAGAACAAAATTGATATCACAGACCTTAAGGATTTATCTTATGTTTCCATTGTCTATGACTATTTAGGCAACGACGGTTCAATCCTTGAAAAGGCTATATCAAATTCAGACGGTATAATTTTAGTTACAACTAATAAATCAGGCGAAGTCTCAGAGACTGCAAGCGAGATTATAAATTCTAACTATTCAGGAGTTCCTGTAATAATTGTTTCTGCAAATGAGAACACCGACCTAAGCAATTATCACACTCCAACACAGTCAAGAATTCTTTTATCTCTTGCACTTGCAAAGGGCGCAAACATGGATGAAATAAAGGATTACTTTACAACATATTAATGTAAATACTTTCAATAATGCGTATTTTATGTTATTCTAATACAGTAGGTTTAGGGGAAAAGGGCTAGTATTTAACCCTAAAGTAATAGATTTTTACAGACAATGATATACTAGCACTAGCTGCCTACAAGTAATAATGAAAGGCTTGCACAAGTTAGGGAGATGCAAGGGTGGTTTTTTATGGACGCTATTAAAGCTAAAGATATTACAAGACATATCTTTAAGGATGAAGATAAGGGTATCGAAATGATGGAGGGGCTTAATCTTTCAGATAGCATTGAAGTTATGACAAAGATAATTCCTGGGCTAGTTAATGCAGCTAAGGAAAAGGGCAATGTTAATGATGAAGGATACTTTAATAGTCTATATAAAATTTATAATAAGGTATTAGTTGAAAAGTTAAAGAAGCAGGATCATCTTTGGATGGTTTACTGTGATACAACAGCTTACCCATATATGGTTGATGATGATTTAATCGTTCTTTACAATTATCACAATCACGAGAAGGTAGAACAGCAGTTAAAGAAGGCTGGCTACAAGGTTTCTTTAGGAATCGAAAGCCCAGAAACTTTCTTTAATGAAATTGGTCATATGTACCGTAACGGATATAAGAATATTCGCTTCACAGACGGTATTACAAACGACTATAAGATTTCAAGAGAAGAATTTGCGACTTATGATGCATTTTTTAAGAATGAAGACTATGTAACTAATCCAGGTCTTCAGAATTCCATGATTTCTTTCTTCCAGGAATTCAGAAAAGAAGGAAAGACAGAAACTAAGGAAGAAATCTTAAAGTCACACGAAGTTCTTATGTTTAAGGCCATGAAGAATGCTGAATACATGGTTCCATGTATCAAGGAAGAGACAGAAACTGAAGTTTCTATTTCACATCCATTCATTGACTTAACAGATAAGGTTTCCCACGCTGAAGGCGAGCAGATCATTTCAGTTCCTGTATTTACAGACGGTTTTGAAATGGACAAGTGCTACAAGGATCAGCACGAGAACATGCTTTACAAGTTCGAAGAACTCATTGATTTAATGGACGAACTTGAGGCTTCAGGTATTATTATTAATGCCTTAGGAATTAGCTACTTCCTATCTGTGGAGAATATGAAGAAGATTAATTCTGAATACTAATTAACAATTAACTGAATAAGCAATAACTACTATAGGTTGGCAAACCATAAATGCATGGGGTAGAGATGAAAAAAAGGGTAGATAAATTATTAATAGGAGTTATTATTACACTGGCACTTTTATTTTTAAGTGCCAGTGTATTTGCAATATACGCTAATCTTAAAGATTTCAACAACAAGAAAAATGACAATTCTGTTTTAGTAGACGTTGCCGCAGAAGAAGGCAATGTCTATATCACTGTGTCAAGCACTGAGGGTGAAACTACCAAAAAAGCAGAGCTAGAAAGCTTATCTAGCATAGAAGATAATTCTGAAGAAAATGTAAGTCTAACGGCAGAATCTACAAGCCAAGAAGAAGAAACCAATCCCGAAGAAGAAATTGAATATGGCCTCGATGAGGATCCAAACGACAATGGATATACAGATGCTGATGCGGATGCAGCCATTAACACTAACAGTGACAGCATTGAAAATCTAGTGCAAAATGTTCCTAAAATTAATAGTGAAAGTGAAGGAACTAATATTATTATTCTAGATCCAGGTCATGGCGGCTCAGATCCTGGAAAAGACGTAGGTTCTGTATATGAAAAGGACATTAACCTTGCAGTTGCCTTAATTATACGTGATGTTTTAGAAAGCGCTGGCTATACTGTTTATATGACAAGAGAATCCGATGAATACATGTCTTTAAATGACAGAGTCTATTTTGAAAATCAGTATTACGACGCTTTATTTGTTAGTATTCACTGTAATTCTAATGTAAGTTCTTCTGTAAAGGGAATGGAACTTTATTATTACAATTCTAGCGAAGAAGCCAGTAGATTTGCCTATTATCTAGCAAGTTCCGGCTATAATATCAAAAGCATTTACAATGACTTTAGAGTTTTAAAATACGCAACCGAAAGTTCCCTTCTTATTGAACTAGGCTATCTTTCAAATGCTGCGGACTATAAATTACTAACTGATACAGGCTATCAATCAATAGTTGCTCATGATGTTGCAAACGCTATAATTTATACATTAAGCAATAAATAGAAAATTATTTATTTTGCTGGCAATTTATCTTTATAATATTAGTCTGAAAAACTAGATTTTATTTTGCCGATGTAGTAAAATATAATTATAAAGGAGATGCTAAAATGAAGTATTTATCAGTATCAGAGGCGGCAAAGAAAATTTCTGTATCAGAAAGAAGCATTAGAAATTATTGCCAAACTGGCAAAATATCTGGAGCAATTTTAGAAGGAAATAGTTGGAAAATCCCAGAAGATTTTAAGAAGCCAGAAAGGAAAAAAAGAAATACAGCAATACCGACTAAATTTATTGATCGCCTTAAATTTGAAAGAAAAGAAAAAATAAAAAACAGCATTTATCACAAGCTTCAAATAGATTTTACTTATAATTCAAATCATATTGAAGGAAGCCGATTAAGTCATGAACAAACACAATACATTTTTAAAACTAATACAATTGGAGTTTCTAATGAAGTAATTAATGTAGATGATGTAATTGAAACAAGTAATCACTTTGCTTGTATAGATTATATTATTGATAGCTATAATTATAAGCTAAGTGAAAGCTACATTAAGAAATTACATTTTCTATTAAAGCAGGGAACTTCCGATTCTAGGAAGTCCTGGTTTAGAGTTGGTGATTATAAATTACTTGAAAATGAAGTTGGCGGACAAGAAACAGCTAAGCCTGAGGAAGTTGAAACTAAGATAAAAAATCTAATCAAAAACTATGAAAACAAGGATAATATTGGCTTAGAAGATATTATAGCATTTCATTATAACTTTGAAAAAATCCATCCTTTTCAAGATGGAAATGGGCGTGTTGGACGACTTATTATGTTTAAGGAATGCATTAAGCACGACATAATTCCTTTTATAATTGAGGAAGATTTAAAATTATATTATTACAGAGGACTTCATAATTGGAATGAAGAAAAGGGATATCTGCTTGATACCTGTGGTTTAGCCCAAGACAGATTTAAACAGATTCTAGATTATTATAAATTAAAGATTTAAGGAGGGTTTTATCCCCTCCTCTTACTGATTCTTATTTAACTTCGTTAAACACGGATTTAGCGAATACATTATATAATACTATTATTTATATTTTCTCAACGTATAGTACTTATTTCTTATTTTTAATAATATCGTTGACTTTAATATTTTTAAACATTAATATAAAATTGTAGCAAATAAAAAATTTATATAATTGGAGGTACACATGATGAAAAAAAAATTTACACTTATTTTATGCTCGCTTATTATATTCACGATTTTTTCTCCATTACAATTAGTTTATTGTGAAGATTATAATCCTGAAGAGCATGCAAAAAAAATTTATAATGAAGCTTTAAAAGAATGTGGCTTATTAGATGATTATGATAGAATTGTATTTACTCAAAATAATACAGTTCAATCATTTAATGGTCTAACAAATTCAGTTTCAGAAATAGTATCTTTTATAGAAACTGAAAATGGATTAGAAGATGCTTATCAACTTGCATTAAAACTTTCATATGAAAATAAAAATGCAAGTTTAGATAACACAAAACTTCTAGGATTTAAAATCAATGTAAATTACACGTATTTTTCTCAATTTACAAATGATAGCGCACCGTATTATCGACATGGTAATGTAAGCGTTAAAGCAGCAAATAATTCCTATGTTCCTGAACTACCAAATTTTAAATGTGTGTACGTATCTAGAGGTCAACAGACGAATAATCAAGGTAGAGCATCTTATGGATTTATTGAATGCAAATCTATTATTGGAACTACAACTCTACATTCAGGTGAAGAAAAGCACTTATATTCTGGAGACAAAGGGAACCCTTATATTTTAAAGCAAAGTAACAGTGCCACTTATGGAAAAGCTTTCTCTGGTATAGCTTATAAATTTTCTTATGGTGGCCGTGACTATACCGGTAATAAAGTAATACTATATGATGAAACAGAAGAATTTCCATACGATTACAATTATGATTTATAAAGGGGAATAACTTATGAATATTTTATTTAATGTACTAATGGATGTAACTGCAGTTGAAGGGCCTGATGGGTCAACTTCAATTAGAATGTCTGGAGGAACAGATCCCCATGCTCTAGATTTACCACTTCCATATTTAATTGTTGGATATGCAGTAATCATAGCATGTATTCTTTTTATTTTAGTAAAACTTGTAAAAGCAATTCGCCTACGTTTCTTTTCAAAGACAATTACAGTTAAAGCAAATATTGAAAGTAAGTTTGTTGAGGAATATGAAGATTATGACATGTTAAATGCTGGACGTGGAAAGCTTTACCTCCGCCCTAACAAAGGCATGTTTGAAAAAAACAAATCATATAGGGTAATCTTTAAAACAATAGATAATAAAACTGTTGATTTAGCTATGTCAAAAGATAATTATGAAAGATTAAATATTGGGGATTCAAAAACTCTTACCTTTAAAGGTAGCGATTTTATTGATTTCAAATAAACTAAACTGTCAAGACTCGCTCGCGAGTCTTGCGCGCCGGATTCGGGTCTGCTTAAACACACACGATTCTAGAAATATGATTTTTAGAATTGTGTGTGTTTTATTTTAATTTTTTATAAACTACCAATCTAATCGATTTTTTTCAAAGTCTTTGCATTTTATCGATTAGGAACTACTATCTATAATATCTATTTTTATATGATGTACTTAATTTAAATCAATCTGAATAAACAGAGACATAGACTTTCTAACTCCAACCTTCTAATCCAGCGTTTTTAATTGCTGTCATCATTCTCTTTTTCACACCTGGAGCATGTTCATTTATCTCCTTTAAAAGCTCTCTTACGTAGGTTCTATTAGTCTCCTTATCGTAAGGACAAGGATTCTTTTCAATGGGTAGATTATATTTATTCTTAAAGCCCACTACGTCTGCTACTGGCACATAGATTAAAGGTCTTATAACTGTTAAATTGCAATCATCAAATTTTGTAACTGGCCAAAAACTACAAAATCTACCTTCATAAATTAGTGCCATCATCATGGTTTCAACCACATCGTCTTGATTGTGAGCATAGGCGATTTTATTGCAATTATTTGCAAGGGCTTCAGTTTTAAAGGCACCCTTTCTTAGTCTAGCGCAAAGGGAGCACTCACCATTTTTAACCATGCCAGCAATTTCAGTTTTAACTCGAATATATTCCACATCAAGTTCCTTACATAAGTCCTCTAATTTAGATGTGTCAAAGCCCTCATAACCTAGGTCTATTGTGATAGCTACTAAACTAAATTTCTTTGGATAAAATTTTCTTAATCCCGCAAGGGCATACAAAAGGGTTAAGGAATCCTTGCCACCAGAAATTCCAATGGCAACCCTATCTCCTTCTTCTATCATCTTATAGTCATCAAGGGCCTTTCTAACATAACTATATAATTTCTGTAATTTCATAATAACCTCAATTAGATTTTCCTAAGCTTCTTCTATATCTCCATCAAGCTTTGGCAATCTAATAAAGAATATAATTGCCATTACAAGGGCTGGGACAAATGTTAAAATGTAGGCAACAGGCTGTGCTTCCTGAATTCCTGCAAGGCCTCTAATTTTAGCCAAGATAATTAATGTTGGTATGAAAAATATACCACTTCTTAAGGCTGATAAAATTGAGGCTCTTAGTTTGTTGCCTGTAGTTTGGAAAAGCATTTCCGTAACTACTGTAATAGGAACGAAAAGAAGTGTCAACATCTGAAGCTTTAAAGCTCTTGTTCCAATTTCAATAACCTCAGGATCATTTCTAAAAATTCCAATAAGGCCATCTGAATTCACAAGTACAATAGATAAACCAATAATTACTAAAAGCTCAGCCATAAAGAAAGTAAATACATAAGCTTTTCTTAATCTAGAGTACTTCTTAGCACCATAGTTAAAGCCGCTAACTGGCTGGAAGCCCTGACCAATACCAATGGCAACAGACATTACAAAAAATACGATTCTTGAAACAATACTCATGGCAGCAACTGCTCCATCGCCATAAACTGCAGCCTGAGTATTAAGAAGCACTGTAGCCACACTGTTTAGGCCCTGTCTTAGTAAACTTGGAAAACCTGTTGTCATAATATTTAGAATAAAATGGACATCTGCCACAAAGTTTTCTTTATTAAGCTTAACAATAGTCTTGCCTCTAATAAACATGCTAATAAGAATTGAAAAACTTACTAACTGACTAAGGGCTGTTGATAAACCAGCACCAGCAATTCCCATATTTAAGCCAAACATAAGGATTGGATCAAGGGCCATATTAAGAACTGCACCTGTCATAAGGCCCACCATACCAAGGGCTGCCTTTCCCTCATAACGAAGAATGTTATTAAGAGTTAGGGAACTTGCCATAAAAGGTGATGCAAATAAAATAAAGATTATATAGTCTTTTGCATAAACTGCAATAGTATCTGTACTACCAAGTAGTACTACTAACTGGTCAAGAAATGGTAGACCAATAATTATGAAAATAATTCCAAAAAGAAAAGAGCACGTAAAACCTGTTGTTGCCGTCTTACTTGCATTATCAATATCTTTACTACCAAGACTTCTAGATAGAATACTTCCAGAACCTTGGCCAAACATAAAACCAAATGCTTGAATAATGGCCATGAAACCAAAAACCACACCTACTGCTCCACTTGCTGAAGTGCCAAGAAGGCCCACAAAAGCTGTATCCACCATATTATAAATATTTGTTACAAGCATACTTATAACTGTAGGAACTGAGAGTCTAAGTATAAGTGAAGGAATTGGTGACTCCGCCATTTTCTCGTAATAAGTCATTTTTTTAATCGAACTCATATTAAATTAACTCCTTTTTATATACACTCCTATATTATCCTCTCATAAAAATTTTAAGTCAATAAAAGCCTGTAGTTTTAAGAAAAACTTTAAAAAACAACGAACTTACTAACAAGCTATTAAAAGTTAAAAAAGCCAATAAGCTACCCTGACTTGTCAAGAAAGCTTATTGGCTTATATACACTAAATATTAACTTACTCCATATTCTTTAGAGCATCTGTCATTGGAATCTTCTTTATAAGCTTAAAGCAAACTAAAGCTGCTACAATAAAGCCCACAAAAGCAAGAAGACCAATCTTTAACATTGAGGCATAGCTTAAATAATAAGAAAGCCAACCATCCATAGTCTTTAAATACCATCTCCAAACCTGAGACATAAGAATATCTGCAAGGAACACACTAATGGCAATGGATACAAATGCAACAATTCCCGTGGCCATAATGTAAAGGCTAGCGATTTCACCATTTTTGAAACCAAGAACCTTAACCATAGAAATTGAAAGGGAATTTCTTTCAGTGATTATCTTAGTTAACACAATTACAAGAAGGGCTGAAACAATAACAAGCACCACTCTAAAGAAGCCCATCATACCACCCATGGAGTGATCTAGCTGTCTTGAAACCTTTGTTATATCTTCTTCATCAATAACGCTGACAATATATTTATCCTCAATATCAGTAATTTCCTCATCTGAAAGGAAACCAGTATATGAGCCTTCCTCCAAATCAAAGGTCTCATTATAGGCATCGTTATCCATAAAGATACACAAAGCCCCCTGATAGTCATAAATTCCCACTATCTCAAAGTCATAAGTCTCATCTCCATACTTTTCTTTTAAGCAAATGCTATCGCCGACCTTTAACTTAAACTTATCCGCATAACAACTTGATACATAGACTTCATTTTCAGATAAATCCTTAGAAAGTCTAATATAATCGTTATCCTTTAGGACCCCGTAAACTCCAATAGGTTCAGCAACTCTTACACCGTCTGTGGTCTCAAGACTTGTATAGCTATACTTTTCGGCGTTTTTGCTTTCTGTTGTAATTTCCTTGCCATTTTCATCAACTGTGGATTTTAAAATGTATTGATAGTTGGCAAACATCTCTTCTACACTAGTCTTTTGATACTTATTAACAGTTTCTGGCATTGCTGTTGCAAAGGTAAGCAAGAAGACTACAAAGAAAAGACCGAGGGCTAAAATCAAGTAACCACCAGCATTTTGAAGCATGATTCTTAGACGGAATCTCTTCATAAATTTCCATCTAGGAAGTCGAATAGCTTTTGATCTCTTACTTCTACTTAAGTTTCCACGAAGGAAGTTTAAAATATCCATGTGAATCTTTGATACGATTACAAGGAAATTAACCACTAGCATAATCACAACTGGAATCAAAGTTGTATATATAAAGGCATCCACGCTCCAAACTGTCTTGTAAGTTGGAAGGGAATAGCTATTGTAATAAAGGGACACGGCTACATTTTTTAAATAGGTATAGCCAAGAATGTTACCAAAAATCGCTGCAAATAAAGTCACCAAACTTGGAATAAAAAGATAATGTCTTAAAATTTCACCCCTTGTATAGCCTGAAGCCCTTAAAGTTCCAATAGTTGTGGCCTCTTTATGAATTGTATTTCTAGCACTAACCGCAAAGATAAAGGCAATTACAATTACAAAGACAACTAGTAAAATGTAACTCATACTTAAGTCCCCTTCTAAATCGTCAGGGGCAAAGTTAATGCCGTTATTTAAGTATGCCGGTACAAAGTCCAAAATGTTGTTTTCATTGCCAAGAGTAGTATCAAAATAGCAAGCCTTCACCTCAGCTACCACATTTTCTAATAAATCCTCAGCCTTCTCCTTAGCATTAGAATCATTGCTTGGTGTTTCATCATACTTATAGGCATAAGAAAATTTCTCGTTATCGTCAATATTTTCATAAGCCTCATCTGTAACAACAGCAACATTAAAGCTTAATGCATCAAACATAAAGTCTGAGTTGTTCTCATAAAGGCAAACATAGTCTGGTAGGGAGATTAAGCCTGTTATTGTAAATGCATTGCCATCCACATAGATTGTATCCCCAATTTTTAAGTCGTTGTTATCCGCATGCATTCTATCAATAGCAATCTCAGAATCTGTGTTTGGAAGACTACCCTCCATAAGGCAGGCCTTATCTACTTCCTCCCTATTTTTAAAGACTCTGATTGTGGCATCTTTCTCACCGTCATTATCATTATCCTGACTGCAGTCCTTATAGAATTCCTCATAAAGGCTGATGTCATAACTTTCTAGCTTTTCCTTTAAATCAGAACTTAGCTCTGACTCAAACTGGAATCTACCATCTTCTGTGTTGTATTTTTCATAACTATCATTTAAGGCCTTCATCATACTTTCGTTTCCCACAAACATAGCAGAAACAAAGCCTATAACTAAAGCTAGAATAAGGAATAGACTTACATTTTTAAGCCATTCCTTCTTTAACTCTCTTTTATATCTTTTACGTAAAGGATTCTTCATATTCTGCCTCCCCTACCACTCAAGCTTGTCAGCTGAGATTTTTTCCTTGTTAGTAATATTTTCTCTAATATTGCCATCAAGTAGCTTAATTGTATGATCTGCCATAGCTGAAATCGCTGCATTATGAGTTACCATTACAATTGTGTTGCCATACTTTTTATTAACGTCTTCAATGAGCTTTAAAATCTCTTTTGATGTATTAAAATCAAGAGCACCTGTAGGTTCGTCGCAAAGTAGAATGTCTGGATTTTTCACAATAGCTCTACCAATTGATGTTCTTTGCTGTTGTCCACCAGATAGCTGATTTGGTAGCTTATATCTATGCTCCCAAAGGCCAAGAGTCTTAATTAAATCATCAATATCAAGAGGGCTATCTGAAAGATAAGCTCCCACTTCAATATTTTCCTTAACATTCAAGTTAGGAATTAAGTTGTAAAGCTGGAAAACATAGCCTAAATGCTTACGTCTATATAAAGTAAGTGACTTCTCATTCATGTCCTCTAGTTTGTCGCTGTTAATTGAAATGTAGCCTGAATCAGCTGTATCGATACCTCCAATAATGTTTAGAAGTGTAGATTTTCCTGAACCTGAAGGTCCAAGTAAAACGCAAAATTCTCCCTTTCTTACCTTAAAGGAAAGACCCTTTAGTACCTCTTGCTTTGAGTCTCCTTCCCCGTAAGATTTAAAAAGATTATTAATCTCTAAAAAATGTTCTTCTCCCATAAAGTCACTCCTTATTAAATTTTTCATTTTAGTCAAATGTAAAAAAACTAACTTTAATAAAACAAGGTACACTTGCCTTACTAAAGTTAGTTTAGTCTAATTGTATTTGACTGTCAATAAATTGAAGAAACAATATACATCAGTATATATCTTTATTTCTTCCAATCTTGTTTTTTGAAAAAATTTTATCGAAATGTCCTTTTTTTACATTTAAAAATAAGTATGTCTTAAAATTACATTCTAAGAAGTAATTCTTTTTCTACTACTTCACCATTTCTAATGTACTGTCTTGGAACTCGCTTGCTTACTGCGCAAGTTAATTCGTATGGAATTGTTCCGGCAAGTGCTGCAAGTTCATCAAGAGAATTATTTTCACCAAAAATCTCAACCTCTGAACCTACATCTACTAAAGGCTTGTCAGTAATATCAATCATGCACATATCCATGCAAATCTTACCGCGCTGTGGAGCTAATCCCTCTTTAGTCATAAGGCTACACTTATTAGAAAGGCTTCTAAAGAAACCATCAGCGTAACCATAAGGAAGAACACCAATTCTTGTCTTCTTATCTGTAACATAGATTCCACCATAGCTAATAGCAGTTCCTGCTGGATAAATCTTAATTGTACTAACTGTAGTCTTAAGAGTCATTGCTGGCTTAAGGCCCCATTCTCTAGCAAATTCGCCATATCCGTAAAGAAGTAAACCAGGTCTTACCATATCAAGATATGTTTCCTTAAATCTTACTGTGGCTCCTGTGTTAGCGCAGTGTCTAATAGCAAATTTTCTACCAAGCTTTTCCTCAACTGCTGTGATTACATCAGTAAAGAGCTTGAACTGGTGCTTAGTATATTCATCATTCTTCTCACCAAATTCATCGGCTACTGCGAAGTGTGTAAATATACCTTCCGCCTCAAGGCCTGGCATATTACAGGCTTCTACTATGCCTTCTACACCTGTACCAAAGCTTTCGTTGTCGCAAAGATAACCAAGTCTAGACATACCTGTATCCACCTTAATGTGAACCTTTAAATTACCACCACACTTGACTGCCTCTGCGCTGTACTCAACGGCCTTAGCTTTACATGTAACTGCCTGAGTAATATTGTACTTAATAAGTCTATCTACCTGTTCCTTTGGTGTATGACCAAGAATTAAAATAGGCATAGTTACATCATTAACTCTAAGTTCTAGAGCCTCATCTATACTACTAACTGCTAAATAGTTAGCACCTAAATCCTGTAAAAGTTTTCCAACTCTTATACTACCATGACCATAGGCATCCGCCTTAACAACTCCTAAAAACTTAACATCTTCTCCAATATGTTCTTTAATAGTTTTGTAGTTGTAGGCAATAGCATCTAAATTTATGTTAGCCCATGTACGTCTTAATGTAGATTCCATAAATCCTTCTCCTTATCTTTTTAAGATGTGTCCTATTATAGTCTTAACTATCTAAATTTTCAAATTTAATAGTTTCCCAATTTCCCTAGGATTTAAGCTGGTTAAATCTTATCAAGATACTTTTTGTTAACCATAACAAGAAGTGTACTATCTTCCTGAATGATTTCGTCTGGATCTACGCTACCCTTCATCTTACCCTTGTTAAGAGAAATGACGTTCATGTTATATTTTTTTCTTAAATCAAGTTGCTTTAAGCTCTTGCCAATCCAAGGACGCTTAGGCTTCATCTCTACGATAAATAAGTCATCATCTAATTCATAGAATTCAAGAAAATCACTAGAGATTAAACGTCTAGCTGTTCTAAAACCTGATTCCTCTTCTGGATATACGATTTCATCAGCGCCGATTCTTTCAAGAACCACGCCCATTCTCTTAGTTCCGGCCTTAGCCACAACCTTCTTAACGCCACTTTCCTTAGCCACCATTACACACATAATACTTGCCTCAAGGCTTGTACCCATGGCAACTACAGCACAGTCAACATTACTAATACCAAGTGCCTTAATATTATCTGCATCTGTTAAGTCAGTAGTTATGGCAACTGTAGCCTTTGATGAGTAATTTTCAATAACCTCCTCATCATTATCAACAACCATAACGTCTGCGCCAGAATCAATTAATTTATCTACAATAGCCTGGCCAAATTTACCAAGTCCAAAAACAACATAAGAATTATACTTCATATAAGCTCCTTTCATTTATCCAACAATAAAACATCCCTTTGAGTATTTGATTTCGTTTTGATCTGAATGCGATGTGGCAAAGAATAGCGCCATAGATAGGATACCTATTCTACCCGCATACATAGCAATAATTACAATAGATTTTCCAATCGCATGCAAATGTGGTGTTACCGCTCTTGATAAACCTACAGTTCCAGTGGCACTAAATATTTCATAGCTTGCATCTAGAGCTGATAAGCCTTCAAAATGTATCAAGAAAATTATAAGCGCCATTGTAAGTGTTAAACTAAATGTAATAATGGCAGTGGCCTTATTAATTAACTTATAAGAAACTCTCTTGCCAAATACTACATTATCATTCTTATCTCCAATAAACGAGAATGCATTTAAAATAACCACAAAAATTGTCATAGTCTTTACGCCACCAGCTGTACCTACAGGTGAACCACCAATAAACATAAGCACGCAACCTACCATACAGGTTGTAGCCTTTAAGCTCTCCTGAGGAATTGTTGCAAAGCCTGCTGTTCTAAAGGTAACGGACTGGAAAATACTAGCCATAACCTTATCAAAGACACTGAAATTACCAATAGTATCTGGATTGTCCCATTCAAAGATAAGCACAGTTACACTACCTAGTACAATTAAGCAAGCGGTAAGGATAATTACTAACTTAGTGTGCTCATTAAATTTTTTCCAAATACGGCTCAAGGACCATCTGTGTCTATGACAGTCTCTTACTGTATTAATGACGTCAAACCAAACCACATAACCAATACCACCAAGAATAATAAGGGTGATAGTTATGAAATTTACTAAAACATCACTTCTATAAGGAATTAAAGAACTTGGTCCAAGCACGTCCATACCCGCATTACAAAAGGCGGAAACTGCATTAAATATAGAAGCCCAAATTCCCTTAAATAGTCCAAAATCAGGAATAAAACGAATCATATAGCCAAGGGCACCAATAAATTCAACTAATAAACTACCCTTTACTACCTTCTTTAGAAACTTAATAAGTCCCTTAATGGAATCAAGATTGTAGTAATCTTGAATCAAGGTTCTTGTTCTTAATGAAAATCGCTTACCTAGAGCCAGCATAAGGATGGAATAAAGGGTAATAACACCAAATCCACCAATCTGGATAAGTATAAGGATTACAATCTGGCCAAATAAGGTCCAGTGAGAAAATGTATCTACTACCACAAGTCCTGTAACACAGATTGATGTAGTAGAAGTAAATAGGGCTGTTCCAAATGTTGTCGTCTCGCCTTCAACTGTGGCGATAGGCAACATAAGGATCAAAGCACCTACTAAAATTGCAATTAAAAATCCAATCAAAATGACCTGGGTTGAGGTCAAATGTTTAATTGTCTTAGAATCATTATATATATTCTTCATCTCGTGAATGCTCCTAGTTGTCTTAATAACTATGATAATAACACAAGATTAAATAACTGTAAATTATCCCCAAACTTCTTTTGCAACTTCTGATACAAGTTTGAGTTTCTTCCACTGATCTTCAAATGTAAGCTTATTGCCAATCTCACAAGAGGCAAAACCGCACTGTGGGCTAATTGATAATCTCTCAAGTGGAATGTACTTTGTAGCCGCCTTAATTCTTTCAATTAAAGCTTCCTTTCTTTCTAGGCTTGCTCTCTTTGTAGTAACAAGACCAAGAACTACATTTTTGTCCTCACTAACATATTTTAAAGGCTCAAAACCGCCACTTCTAGCATCATCAAATTCAAGATAATAGCTATTTACATTTTCACCGGCAAATAAAACTTCTGCTACCGCATCATATGGGCCGGAATTAGCATAAGTTGAATGGAAATTACCACGGCAAATGTGAGTTGTAATATCCATATCCTTTGGAAGTGCGTCAATTACTGCATTGTTTAAGTTCTTATGGAATTTCTGAACCTTAACTGAATCTTCCTTTGAAACGCCATAAGCTAGATGTCCCTTGTCATCTGCAAGCATGCCCCAAGTACAGTCATCTAGCTGAAGGTGTCTACAACCAGCATCGTATAACTGCTTGCAAACTTCAGTGTAGGCAGAAGTTAAATCCTTCGCCAATTCATTTTCATCCTTATAAAACTGAAGGCTAGGTTCTCTAAGCACTGGCATCCAAAACTGAGCAAAAACTTGAGCTGGGGCTGGAATTGTCTGTTTTGCAAATGTATTCTCATCCTCAAACTTTTTTACAAACTTAAAGTGCTCCACAAAAGGATGCTCCTTTGGCGCTCTAAACTTGCCCACTAAATATGTATCATCAATCATGGCAGCCTCGTCGTGGAAAGGAAGGCCTGTCTTAGTCTTTGAATGAGAAACCCCTTCAAAGCCCCACATAAAATCAAGATGCCAAGTAGCTCTTCTAAACTCACCATCAGTAATTACGCCATATCCAAGCTCCTTCTGCTTAGTAATAAGTTCCTCTATACACTCATCTTCCACCCTTTTTAAATCAGCAGCACTAATCTTTCCTTCTTCAAAGGCAGCTCTTGCTTCCTTTAACTTCTCCGGTCTTAAAAAACTTCCAACATAATCAAACTTTAATCTTTTCTTAGCCATAAATACCTCCAAAATCTGTATTTGTATAAATTTTAATTGAAAATGCGTTCTAAATAAAATACAATAAATCTAGCTTTGTGATAAATTTTTTCTATGGCAATTATTTTTAGTTTAAACCGGAGGTGCATCATGACACTTAAACAATTAGAATACATCGTTACTGCTGCCAAGCTAGGCAACATTACAGAAGCCGCCAACAAGCTCTTCCTCTCACAGCCAAGCCTTACTCACGCAATACTTGAGCTTGAAAAGGAAATGGGCATTACCATATTTAATAGGAAGAATAAGGGTATCACAGTTACAAAAGAAGGAGAGGAATTTTTAGGCTATGCAAGACAGGTGCTAGAACAGGCCAATCTACTTACTGAGCGCTACACCGCCATTAGTAATAGAAAGCCAAGATTTTGCGTATCCTGCCAGCACTACTCTTTTGCTGTAAATGCTTTCGTTGACGTAATTAAAGAATATGATAGCAATCAGTACGACTTCATTTTAAGAGAAACACAGACAAACGAGATCATCTCTGATGTAGCAAATCTAAAAAGTGAAATCGGCATAATCTACTTATCAAAGGAAAATAGCGACGTCCTAACAAAGCTCTTTAAGAAAAACGACCTAATCTTTGAAGAACTAATTAAGACCACTCCTCATGTCTTTATTGCTAATAGTCACCCCCTAGCAAAGAAGGACAAGCTAAGCCTCAAGGATTTAGAGGACTACCCATATCTATCCTACGAACAGGGCGAATATAATTCCTTCTACTATTCAGAAGAATTACTTAGCTCTATAGATAGGAAGAAAAACATCATGGTTCGTGATAGAGCCACCCTCTTTAACCTAGCTGTAGGCCTTAATGGCTACACTGTCTGCTCTGGTATTATTAGTAAAGAGCTAAACGGCGGTAATATTATTTCAAAACCCCTTATATCAGATGAGTACATGAGCATCGGTACTTTAAGAAAGAAAGGGCTGGTATCCTCTATATATGGAGAGGCTTATTTAGAGGCCATAAGAAAATATATCTAGATGTCTATTTTTTACAAAAACTTAAAATGTCTATTTTTTACAAAATAAAAAGGCAACTACTTAGTATTACTAAATAGTTGCCTTTACTAATTAATTTCTTTTGCTTATCAATATCCAATAGCAAGCAATTCTAGATCTCATCCAGAGCCTCATCCAGCTTTGTTAGATACTCCTTAAATTGTAGTTTTTCCTCTAAACTAAAGTCCTTTGTGGCACTTTTATTATTATCAGATAGAAGTTCTGAAACTTCCTTGTGAAAAGAAAGTGCTAGTTTTGTAGGATATACGTGATTAATTCGCTTGTCCTTCTCATCCTTTTCTCTATAGATATAGCCCTTATCTTCTAAGCTTTTTAGGACTCTAGCAGTAAAGCCTTTATCAACGTATACGTATTCAGATATCTGCTCTTGAGTAAAACCCTTGTTATTACATATGGCCATATATATAGGAAATTCTCCAGCAGTAAGATTATACTTTGTCATCATTTTCGAAATCTTAATCTGCTGCTTTCTTGCTATAAAAGCAATAAGTCGAAGTATTCTTACATTATCATCCATAATAATAAATCTCCTCTAATTCTGCATTCTAGTTAGTCTCTTAATCTCCCTAAAGGCAAAGACCCCTGAAACTATGGCTGCTACTAAATCTGCCACTGGTCCTGCAAACATAATACCATCAATCTTAAAGAATAATGGAAGGATTAAAAGTAGTGGCAATAGGAAAATAATCTGTCTTGTAAGGGATAAGAAGCCACCAATCTTTGCCTTTCCAATAGCTGTAAAGAAATTCGAGCTTGTAAGCTGTAGGAAATTAAGCATTGTAAAGAATAGATAGATTTTAAAATATCTAACTGCAAAGAGGTAGTAAGTCTCGCTTGTTCCCTTGCCAAAGATAGAAATAATTTCTTTTGGGAAGAAGAAGAATAAAACCCATGCAATGCAAGATATAATAAAGCTTACTCTAATAGTCTTTTTGTAGACCTCAATAACTCTGTCATATTTTCTAGCGCCGTAATTAAAGCTAGCAATAGGCTGCATTCCCTGAGACATACCAATGACAAAGGATAGATAAACCTGATTTACCTTTGTGGCAATACCAACTACTGCAATAGCTGTCTCTGCCCCATAAATTGAAATTGCCCCGTAATACTTTAGAGAGTTATTTAAAACAATCTGTACAAGCATCATGGCAAGCTGATTTATAAAAGGCGCCACCCCAAGAGATATGGTTGGGAAAATGTATCTTGTCTGCATACGGAAATGCTTAAGCCCTAAATTAACCGACTTAGTGTTGGCTAAATAATAAATTACAAATAGGCAAGATACGCACTGGCCAATTACTGTGGCAATTGCTGCACCTGCCATGCCGAATCCCAGTACAAATACAAAAAGAGCATCAAGTATAGTATTAACAATGGCGCCCACTAAGTTACAAAGCATACTAATCTTAGGTCTGCCATCAGCTCTAATTAAGTGTCCACCTGTGGTCGTAAGAATTAGCATTGGAAAACCTATTGCTGTAATTCTTGTATACTCACAAGATAGTGGAAGGATTGAGCTAGATGCTCCAAAAAATGTAAGCATAGGCACAAGAAAAATCTCGGCTATGATAGAGAGTACAATACCACAGACAACTGCTGTTATTGCAGCATTTCCCATAAAGTACTCTGCCAAATCTTCTCTTCGTTTACCCATGTGAATGTTAAAAGTAGATGCCCCTCCAATACCAAATAAAAGGGCGATAGCTAGACAAGAAGTTGATAGAGGGAAAGCTATATTAGTTGCGGCGTTACCTAACTCTCCCACCTTCTGTCCAATAAAGAACTGATCCACTATGTTATATAGGGAACCTACAAGCATAGACACAATGCTTGGAATTGCAAAGCTTCTAATAAGCTTGCTTACTGGCTCCACAGCAAGTGGATTATTATTAAAATTTACCTCTTCCTTCATAAAATTAAACTCCTATAAACATTTTTACAATAAAGATAATATTCTTAAATAGTTGACTTGTCAACCTTTTTATCTATAAAAGATTGAAGGAAATTAAGATTAATGGTAAACTAATTCATGAAGGGCATTGGCTAAAGAAAGGCTTATATTTATGCCCCTTGCCTAGCCTTAATTAAGCTGGCAAATTAAACAAAACGGAGGAAATTTTTATGTGGAAAGAACGTAAAAGATTATGGTGTGGATTACCTTGGACTTTTACAGTATATAGTGGAGACGACCAGAGACTTTTTGTTGAATCAGGCTTCTTTAACAAGAACCAGGATGAATGTCGTCTTTATAGAATTCTTGACATTTCAGTTACAAGATCATTTGGTCAGAGACTCTTTGGTCTTGGTACAATAAAGCTTTGTACATCAGATAAAACTCTTGGCGATTTTGAAATTAAGAATATCAGACACGTTATGCAGGTAAAAGAAGAACTATCACAGAGCGTAGAAATTATGCGTGATAAGAAGCGAGTAACTAGTAGAGAGTTCCTCGGTCATGACGAAGATGAGCATGAAGAATTTGATGGAGATTACGACAACTAATGAGTAAGGATTCATCAGTCTTTACAAAGCCTTGGCTTGTGTTTATTCTAGCGCTACTCTGTTGTTTTCTATGGGGTAGCGCTTTTCCTTGCATTAAAATCGGCTACAAGCTATTTAATATCAACTCTACTGATACTGCTTCCCAGATTCTTTTTGCAGGCATTCGCTTCTTCCTTGCAGGCATTTTAACAATTGCTATTGGAAGCTTAATTGAGGGACATTTTCTCATTCCAAAGAAGGGTTCCTTTAAAATGATTTCAACCCTAAGTCTTTTCCAGACTATCATTCAGTACTTCTTCTTTTATGCTGGCCTTGCCCATGCATCAGGAGTTAAGTCATCAATCATTAATAGTATGACAACATTTTTTGCCATACTTATTGCCTGCCTTGTTAGAAAGCAGGAAAAACTTACTCTTTCTAAGATAGTTGGCTGTTTACTTGGAATTGCAGGTGTTGTAATCGTTTCCTTATCAGATGGCGACTTTGGTTCAAGCTTTGCCCTAAACGGCGAAGGCTTCATCCTTATTGCTGCTGTCTCTTATGCTATTTCATCAGTACTTGTAAAGGAATTCTCCCTTAAGGAAAATCCTGTAGTACTTAGTGGCTATCAGTTCCTACTTGGTGGCCTTGTTATGATAATTGTTAGCTTAATCCTTGGCGCTAGTATTTCAGTAAATTCTGTTGGCGCTGTGATTCTTTTAATTTATATGGCTATGATTAGTGCTGTTGCCTACTCAGTTTGGGGCATTTTATTAAAATATAACCCTGTATCTAAGGTAACAATCTACGGCTTTACAAACCCAATCTTTGGTGCCCTACTATCTGCCATCTTCTTAAAGGAATACGATAAGCTAAACCTTAATTGCCTTCTTGCCCTAATCCTTGTATCCATCGGTATTTACGTGGTTAACAAGTTTGGTGGAAAGAAAGCCTAAACTTTGGAGGTAATTATATGAAGAAAGTAGCTGTAATTAACGATTTATCTGGCTTTGGAAAATGTTCTTTATCCGTAGCCCTACCTATAATATCGGTTTTATCAGTTCAGTGTGTTCCCCTAGCCACTGCGGTTTTCACATCTCAGACAGGCTTTGAAGACTATTCCTACACAGACCTTACAGACATGATTGAGGAATACATTAAAAACTGGAAATTAAATAACGCAAGCTTTGATGGCATTTACTCTGGCTACATCACAGATTACAAGCAGGCTATTCTAGTTAAGCGTTTCATTGAGGAATTTAGAAAAGAGGATACATTTTTACTAATCGACCCAGTACTAGGCGACAATGGTGAAACCTATAAGATGTTTACTAATGACCTTCTTGAGATCCACAAGGAACTTACAAGACAGGCCAATATCATCACTCCAAACCTAACGGAGGCTTGCCTTCTTGCTGACATTCCTGTAGAGGACATTTTAAAATGTGATAAAGACCGTGACTCACTAATTGAGCTTGCAAGTTCTGCAGCCACAATATTAAGTAAGAACGCCATTACAAATCAGGAGGTTATTATTACTGGTATTAGTGTCCGTGAAGGGGATTCTTATTACGTTTATAATCTCGTTTTATCAGAGGGTGAGATTAACTTAAGTAAGACTCCTATGATTGATAAGAGCTTTTCTGGTACAGGAGATATCTTCGCCTCTATTATTACAGCACTTAAGCTAAACGGCCTTATGACTTTTAAGGCTGTGGAGATTGCCCAGGACTTTATAGCCGAGGCTATTAATGATACACCAGCTGATGCTGATACAAGAGATGGAGTTTACTTTGAAAAGGAACTTGCAAATCTAGCTAGCGTCCTAAGAGATAACATCTATTATTAGATAGATTTTTAAAATGCATCAATTAAATACAATACTAAAAAGAGCCGCTATTTTTAGCGGCTCTTAATGCATTAAATTTTTTCTAATTTGTTTTATATTTTTACCACATTTCGGTAGTTTTCTCCTAGTAATTTTCTAATTTATCTTTTTGTCCCTTATAAGTCCATAAGTTAGTCTTTAAAAGATTAAGCCTCTTAGTTGTAGATATCAAAGTAAATTGCACCTGGGATGCCATCATTTTCACAAGTAGAAATAATTGAATTCTTTGTTGAAGTTACTGTACTTCTAATTGATGACTGTGATGATGAACTTGGTGTTGTAACTGAATATCCACTTGGTAACTTATTGCTTGATGCACCTGAGAATGCATAAACTTTAGACCATGTCTTAATTGTAAGTGGCTGAATGTAATAGTTGTAACCATTATCAAAGGCTACACAGTAAGAGAAAGAACCTGTTACTGCACTATTGTTATTATCAAAGCCCTTCTTATCATGGTCAAATGTTAAGCAATGTGAAAATACTCTTGTTGCTGAGCTTGTTGAGTAAGCTGATCCCATCTTAAAGCCGTTAGGGTTACCATCATAGTTTGAACCTGTCCAAGATGAAATTGAAATAGTTCCTGCGTTAGTAACAATAAAGCTTGATGTTGGTAATGAAAATGTTCCATTGGCATAGTTTGTTGCAAATGATGAATCCTTAGCCATAATTAACTGTACTAATAAAAGGTTAGTATCAAGTTCATCGCCATTGTCAAAGTCGTACTTACCTGTAAATACATCTGGATTACCATTGTTCCAGCAAGCACACTGAGTATATGTAAGATCTGGAGTTACATCTCCTGACTTATCATATGAATCCCAACCATCATCTGAGTTATCCCATGCGTAGCAGCAATAGAATGTATTTCCTGAACCTGCTCCAAGCTTTGGTGCAAATCCATCTGCATTACCACCAAGTGTATAAACGTCACAGTTACGGTAGCTTGATACATACTCAATTGTGTTAGAGTAAGCGCCACTTGTAATCTGTAGACCCGCATCGTTATTGTATCTTGTTACTACGTTAGAAACTGTATTGTTTCCTGCTGAAGAACCCTTAATCTGAATACCATTATCTGGTGCCTTTTGAACGATTAAGTTCTTAATTGTATAGTAAGATCCTGTAATTCTAATACCTACAGCGCTATCTGATGTAGACTTACCAATATAGCTGCTAAGGAAAGAAGAGAAATCAAGGATTGGATATGAACCATCACTATTTTGAACACCAATAATCTGTACATTTGCATTTGATGTTGAAAGGGCGATTTGTCCTGAACAAGAAATAGTTGTTCCCTTTACATATACCTTACCACCGCCAGCTGCTTCTGCCTTATCAATAGCAGATACAAGGCTTGAGTAAGATGTAACTACAGTACCATCAGAAGTATCTGTTGTGCTAGATGAACTTGATGATGAACTGCTTGATGAACTACTTGAGCTTGATGAATCAATTGCCTCAAATACGAACTGCTGGCAAGCAAGTCCGTTATATGTCCAAGTATTAATATTTCCACCTGAAGCTGTTGACCAATCGTATACGTCAAGAGCCTGTGAACCGCCGCTTACTACAGTTGTTAAGCAGTAAACACCATCTGTGCCTGTTGTTACTACATTAAACTGCTGTGCTGTAGAACCATTAGAACTACAAATATCAATGTTAGTTCCATCTGTTGTTCCACCATAGTAAACGTCAAGCATTCTGCCACCTGACATACCATTTGTAAGAGTAATAACGTTATTACCCTTATTTGTTACATACCATCTCTGGCTCTTGTCACCAAGACCTGTTTCCTGATCTACGTTAGCGAAATCTGAATCGCTATCTCCAGTTACATCTAAGTACTTCTGGCTATTTACATTTTTAATGTAATACCAACCATCAGAAATCTCGTATGAGCTTGATGATGATGAAGATGAAGAATTAGAATCTACCTGAATCTTATAGATGTTAATTCCGCTATTAGAAGAGTAAAGGTAAACATATCCTGATGAACCTGAATAGCTATAGCTTTGTGTGCTAGCTGTTGTAGATGCTGTAAGTGTTGTAAGCTGATTGCCTGAAGCATCTGCAACAACTAAAGATCTACTTTCTGAACCTGAGCTCATTAAAGTAACCTTAATTGTGTCGCTACCTGATACTGGAACCTTAACAGAACGGTAAGAAGTTGAACCACTACCTCCTGTTGCTAGACAATATGTGTACTCTGTTCCATTGACAGTCTGTGTGTCTGTCTTAACACTCATAGTCTTTGAGCTTGTTGCAATAAGTGTTAAACCATCTACTGTTGTAGTAGATGAAATAGTTCCTAGACTCTTAAAACTGCTATTCTTGAAATTCCAAGATGTAGTTGTAGATGCCGATGCAGTGAAACTCATAGAACTTGCAAAAGTAGCAAAAGCCACAACGAAAGCTAATACTGCTGTTAAGCTAGTTCTAAGGCCTCTTTTCAAAATCGATCTCATAAAACCTCCCATAAAATTTAATGCAAAATTATCTTAGCATTTTATAAAAACTTTTTATATAGTAAAAAAGTTGGTTTTAGGTCTTATTTTTTAGGCACTTTTAACATATAAATAGCGTAAAAGTATCATTTTCTTGTTAAATGTAATTATATCCTAGTACTTAAGAACCAACAAAATACAATCTGACTAATCTTAGTCTAGAAGTATAAAAAAAATTCCCCCTCTTAGAGGGGGAATTTTAAAATTAACTTATATATTTGACTAATTTTTCTCATCATAATTGCTAGATAATACTCTCATAGAGTTTAAAATTGCAATTACAGCAACACCAACGTCAGCAAAAACTGCTTCCCACATAGTTGCAAGTCCAAAAGCACCTAAAATTAAAACTATAATCTTAACTCCAAGGGCAAATACAACATTTTGCTTAACAATTCTAAGAGTTTTTCTTGCAATTCGAACTAATTTAGGAATCTTTCTTAAGTCATCATCCATAATTACAACATCTGCGGCCTCAATAGCTGCATCAGAACCTAAGCTACCCATAGCAATACCCACATCCGCTCTCATAAGTACTGGAGCGTCGTTAATACCATCGCCAACAAAGCCAAGCTTCTCGTCCTTCTTGCAAGCCTTAATAAGCTCTTCCACATTGGAAACCTTATCTGTTGGAAGTAACTCATATCTGCAATCTGTTAAAGAAAGCTCCTTTGAAACAGCCATGGCCACTTCTTTTCTATCGCCAGTAAGCATTACAAGCTTTGAAACGCCTACCTTTGATAAAGCCTTCATAGCTTCCTTAGAACCTTCCTTAATCACATCAGAAATAATGATGTAACCTGCAAACTTGCCATCAACAGCTAAGTAACAAATTGTTGCTGGACTGTCATTTATCTCACAGTCAATGCCATTTGTCTGCATTAACTTATAATTACCAATTAAAACTTCTCTCTTATTAACTAGGCAGCTAATACCCTGACCTGATACTTCCTGCTGGTTAGAGATAAGGCTTAAATCTACCTCTTTACCGTAAGCTATAAGAATAGATTTAGCAATTGGATGTGTTGAAAATTTTTCAGCGAAGGCTGCGTAGTAAAGAATATCTTCCTTACTAAAGCCGTTAAGATTAATAACCTCACTAACCTTAAATTCACCCTTAGTTAAAGTACCTGTCTTATCAAAGACAAGGCTCTTCATCTGAGCAATAGCCTCTAAATAGTTACTACCCTTAACTAATACACCAATCTTTGAAGCAGCACCAATACCACCAAAGAAACCAAGTGGCACTGAAATAACCATAGCACAAGGGCAAGATACAATTAAGAAAATACATGCTCTGTGAATCCAGCTTACATAAGCAAAGTTACCTGACATAATTCCAAGAATTGTTGGTGGAATTAATGCAAGTAAAACAGCGCCTATAGTAACTACTGGTGTGTAATACTTAGCAAATCTAGTAATGAAATTCTCCATTCTAGACTTCTTAGATGATGCATTTTCCACAAGCTCTAAGATCTTACTTACTGTAGAATCTTCATAAGCCTTAGTAGTTCTAATCTTAAGGGCTGTATCTCCATTAACACATCCACTAATTACATCTGCTCCAGGGCTTACCTTTCTTGGTACTGACTCCCCTGTAAGGGCCGCAGTATCTACAAAAGACTCCCCTTCTATAACAACTCCATCAATAGGAATCTTCTCACCTGGTCTAACTAAAAGAACAGATCCAACTTCTACATCTTCTGGATCAACTTCTGATATGTTACCCTCTTCATCTTCTAAATTTGCAAAATCAGGAGCGATACTCATCATCTCAGCAATTGAGGCTCTAGACTTACCAACTGCGTAAGACTGGAACAACTCACCTACCTGATAGAAAAGCATAACTGCTACACTTTCTGTAAATTCCCCTGTGGCAAATGCAGCAAATGTTGCAATCATCATAAGGAAATTCTCATCAAATATATGACCTTTAGAAATGTTCTTAAAGGCTCTTAAAATAACATCATAGCCTATAATTAAATAAGGTACTAAAAAGGCTATGGCCACTGCAAGTATTGGAAAGTCTTCAAGTGCTCCTAGCTTATCTGCTATAAACAAACAAGCATAGAGAATACCTGAGACGATAATTCTTGCTCGCATCTTTTTTTGTTTCTTAGTCATACTATCTCCTATTGTCACAATCCTTAGTTTACGTAACTCTCGGGCTTTGTGACGCATTTTCCAATAAATCTAAATGTAAAGCTTTGACAAATAGAAATTATAAAATAACCTCGAATTCGTCTTCTGCCTTCTTACCTGCCTTAATTGCCTTCTCAAGTACTTCTTCAAAGCAATCATCTTCTGCTTCTAACATAAACTTCTGAGTAAGGAAATTAACAGATGCATCCTTTACACCCTCAACCTTCTTAATTGCTTCCTCAACCTTTGCTGCGCAGTTAGCACAATCAATTTCACACTTAAATTTCTTCTTCATAATGAATTACCTTCCTTTTCTTAGATTTCGTTAATACTCTTAGAATATATATTCTCTTAAATTTATCCTATAAATTGTCTTATTATTCTTCTATGTGTTCTCTTCCCTGGTCAATTATTGTTCTAACGTGATCATCTGCTAGAAAATAAATAACCTGCTTTCCTTCTCTTCTGCTACCAACTAACTTTGAATTTTTTAGAATCTTTAGCTGATGCGAAACTGCTGACTGAGTCATGTTTAGGGTGTCTGCTAAGTCGCATACACAAATCTCTGATTCAAAAAGAGCAAAGAGAATTCTAATTCTAGTAGAATCTCCAAAGACCTTAAAGAGTTCAGCTAAATCATATAACTCATCCTCAGAAGGCATAGCGGAAAATACCTCTTTTACTTTCTCTGTATGAACATGTTTAATATCACATCTTTCTACATCATTTATTGCCATCAGTTAAGACCTCCGTTTGTTTATTTAACTCCTATAAGACTTTTCTTAATGAGTTAAACATATGAGCAAGTGTTCATATGTTGTAATTTAAATATACCACTTTCTAAGCTGATGTCAATAGAAAGTGGTAATATTTATGAAAGTTCTTCCATTATCTGTTTAACCTTATCCTTATTCTCTACAAAGAGTCTACTAAGGATTGGGTCAAAATGTTTACCTATATTATCGTTAATAATAAGCATAGCCTCATCAAAACTGTAGGCTCTCTTATAGCATCGCTCCGAAACTAGGGCATCAAAGACATCTGCCACAGACATGATTCTTGCTGAAATTGGAATCTCCTCTCCCTTAAGACCATAAGGATAACCACTGCCATCCCACTTTTCATGGTGGAAAGTGGCCACATCTGAAGCTATATTAATAAACTCGACTTCTTCAATACTTCCAAGGGCTTCTCTAATAATTCTTCCACCCTCTTTAGTGTGGTTTTGCATAATGTTATATTCATCATGAGTTAAGATTCCTGGTTTCTTTAAAATGGAATCTGGTACATTAATCTTACCAATATCATGCATAGGCGCTGCCTTTACAAGGAATTCAATATAATCCTTAGTGAGGATGTTAGTGTAATAACCTTGGTTCTTTGCAAGCTGCGCTAACATTTTCACATAAGCACTAGTTCTTGCAATATGCATGCCCGTATCTCCATCACGACTTTCAATTAAAGAAGCCATAGCATCTATCGTGCTATTCTGGATACTCATGATTCTATTATTATGTTCGTTTATCTCTTCGCTTTGCTTATTGACCTTAAACTCTAGGATATCACTGTAATCTTCCAGCTTTGAAGTTATCTTATTACATAAATAGACAATTACAAGTGTAGTGGCAATAATAACAATAATTGCTACCACTGAGATGATACTAATACTTATAAGTCGGTACTTAAGAGTGTCTTGGGCTACCTTTACCTCGTCATTAATCTGCTCCTCTAAAACATTTAATTCCTTATTTATGCTTAAGACCTTGTTATTAATAACATCGCTTACATAGCTTTCTGCCTCTTCATAGTTTCCAGCCTCAATATATTCTTCCACCTTAGAAACCATATTTAAATACTCATTAAGCTCTTCGCTTATGGTACTATACATGGTTCCATAATTGTCGCTAAGGGCACTTTCTGAAAGCTCACTAAGTATTGCTCTTATATCCTCTTCAGTATTAATGGATTCATAATAGCTATTACCCACATAAGCCTCTTCTGACCAAACCTTACCGTATACGTAAAAGTTCTCCTTATAAATATCTTCCGTCAAAGATTCTATATGATTCTTGTCTTGAAAATTCATAGTTACAATAGTTTCAAACTCATCTATTGCCCGCTCTATATTAATCTTCAAAACTAGAATTACTACAATACTAACAGCACCTAAAAATATAACTAACAATGCAGTTAAAAGGGATGTTGTTCTATCTGATTTTTTGCCAAGCATGTTGTCCTCCCTGCATGCTGTAAAGCATAATAAAAATGACGTTGTTTAATATTCTTAAACAACGCCATAATTATAACATATATCCATATAGATAAAAATACTTTATTTATTTAATTTTTCTCTATTCTAGCTCAAAAGCACCAGTATATAACTGATAATATGTACCCTTTTGATCAATTAAGGCATCATGATCGCCTCTTTCAATGATTCGACCATGGTCAAGAACCATAATAGCCTTACTGTTTCTAACTGTTGATAATCTATGGGCAATAACAAATACTGTTCTACCAAACATAAGATTATCCATACCTGCCTGAACAATAGCCTCAGTTCTTGTATCAATTGATGATGTAGCCTCATCAAGGATCATTACAGGTGGGTTAGCTACAGCAGCTCTAGCAATTGAGAGTAACTGTCTCTGACCCTGTGAAAGATTGGCGCCATTAGCTGTAAGCATTGTATTATAACCATCTGGTAATCTTTCAATGAAGTGATGAGCGTTGGCAAGCTTTGCAGCTGCAATACATTCTTCATCTGTGGCATTTAACTTACCATATCTAATATTATCAAGAACTGTACCTGTAAAGAGGTTAACATCCTGTAAAACGATACCAAGAGAACGTCTAAGGTCAGTCTTTCTAATTTTATTTATGTTAATACCATCATAGCGAATCTTACCATCTTCAATATCATAGAATCTGTTAATAAGGTTAGTAATTGTTGTCTTACCTGCACCTGTTGCACCAACAAAGGCAATCTTCTGACCTGGTTTTGCATAAAGGGAAACATCATGTAAAACTAACTTATTCTTAACATAACCAAAATCCACATCCTCTAATACAATATCACCCTTTAGTGGAGTGTACGTAACTGTTCCGTCTGCCTTATGTGGATGCTTCCAAGCCCAAAGAGAAGTATCCTCATCGGCCTCAACTAGCTCGCCTTCCTTAGTATATTTTGCACGAACAAGTGTAACATAGCCCTCATCAAATTCAGGTTCCTGATCCATAAGTTCAAATACTCTTCTAGCACCAGCAAGACCCATGGCAATCATTGATACCTGCATAGATACCTGACCAACTGTCTGTGATAACTGTCTAGACATAGAAAGGAAGGAAATAATAATACCAAGTGAAACAGCTCCATGAGCACCTGTGAAAATGTTTTGTAAGCTTAAATTATAAACTGAATAATAAACTAACAAACCACCAACTACTGCTAAAACTACGTACATAATATTACCGATATTACCTAGAGTTGGCATAAGCATATTACCGTATTTATTAGCCTTATCACTAGCTTCGAATAACTCTTCGTTAATCTTTTTAAAAGCTTCTTTACTTTCTTCTTCATGATTAAAGACCTTAATAACCTTAGAGCCTTCCATCATTTCCTCAACGAAACCTTCTTCCTTAGCAAGAGTTCTTTGCTGAGCCATCATATATTTAGCGGAATTTCCACCGAAATTCTTTACTACTCTTGTCATTAGGAAAATGAATACGCCTACCACTACTGTAAGCCAAATACTATAAAAGCACATCATAATAATGATACCTGCAATTGTAAGACCTGACTGGAAAAGCTGTGGTAAACTCTGTCCAATTAACTGTCTAATAGCATCTGTATCGTTAGTATAAGTACTCATGATATCGCCGTGAGCGTTAGTATCAAAATACTTAATAGGTAATGTCTGCATTCTTTCAAACATATCGTTTCTTAAGTGCATTAAAGTACCCTGTGTAACATTTGCCATAAGACGAGTGTATGTAAATGAAGCAATAACGCCAAGGATATAGATAGCGCCCATAGTTATAATAATTCCAATAAACTTAGACCAAACTGAATCCATACCAATACCCATAGCTGGTGTAATAACTTCATCAATGATTCTTTGTAAAAAGATAGTTGCAATTACAGACGCAAGGGCTGCAATTATAATACAGATAATAGTTACTATTAATTGAGGAGCATAATGCTTGAATATATAGCCTATTAATCTGCCAAATGTATTGTCTTTCTCTACATTTTTATTCATACATATACCTCCTATTCTTCCTTACTCTTTGTCTGTGATTCAAATACTTCATTGTAAATGCCACCAAGAGCCACAAGTTCATCGTGTGTACCCTTTTCAACAATCTTACCCTGATCTAGAACTAAGATAAGGTCAGCATCCTGAACTGATGAAACACGCTGAGCAATAATAATCTTAGTTGTCTCTGGTAAATACTTAGCAAGGGCAGAACGAATTAGGGCATCTGTCTTAGTATCTACAGCAGATGTTGAATCATCCATAATTAAGACCTTTGGATTTTTAAGAAGGGCTCTAGCAATACAAAGTCTCTGCTTCTGACCACCAGAAACATTACTACCACCCTGTTCAATGTAAGTATCATACTTATCTGGGAAGCCCTGAATAAATTCATCGGCGCAAGCAAGTCTACAAGCCTCTTCAATCTGCTCATCTGTTGCTTCCTTATTACCCCAACGTAAGTTTTCCTTAATTGTACCTGAGAATAGGACATTCTTTTGTAATACAACTGAAACTGCATCACGAAGAGCTACTAAGTCATAGTCTCTAACATCAGTTCCGCCAACTCTTACCATACCCTTTGTAGTATCGTAAAGTCTTGGAATAAGCTGAATAAGTGATGTCTTAGAATCACCTGTACCACCAATAATACCAACTGTCTGACCAGTTTTAATATGTAAGTTAATATTAGTAAGAGCGTAGTTTTCACTAGTCTTCTTATACTTAAAGGACACGTCATCAAAGTCAATGGCGCCATCTCTAATTTCAGTCTTACCATTAACAGGTGACTTTAAATCACTTTCAGTTTCAAGTACTTCAACAATTCTGTCTGCAGATTCTGCTGCCATTGAAACCATAACAAATACAAAGCTTAACATCATAAGAGATGTAAGAATCTGAACACCATAAGTTAAAAGGGATGATAACTCACCTGTTGTTAGGCTTGTAGCCCCTGAATTAACAATGATCTGTGCACCAATAAAACATACAAGTAAAATTGATGTAAACATACAAAGCATCATTGTTGGTGTATTAAGAGCTAAAATCTTTTCAGCATGTGTGAAGTCGTTTTTAACATCTCCACTAGCCTTAAAGAATTTCTTAGTTTCATAATCTTCTCTAACGAAGGACTTAACAACTCGAATAGCAGAAACATTTTCCTGAACTGAGTTATTTAAGGCATCATACTTCTTAAAGATTCTCTTAAAAATAGGATGAACCTTAAAGAAGATTCCAAATAATACTACAGCTAAGAATGGAACGATACATACGAAGATGAGAGCCATTTTCACATTAATAGTAAAACTCATAACTACTGAGAAGATAAACATTAATGGAGTTCTAACAGCAACTCTAATAATCATCTGATAAGCATTCTGAACGTTAGTAATATCTGTTGTAAGACGTGTTACAAGAGATGATGTTGAAAATTTATCTACATCTGCAAAGGAGAAATCCTGAATCTTAAAGAACACATCCTGTCTTAAGTTTTTAGCAAAACCAGCTGAAGCTGTTGCCGCTTTTCTTGCTGACATAACACCGCAAAATAGAGATGCCATAGCCATAACAAGTAAGATTAGTCCATATTTTAAAATAGGTGTCATGGAATCACCTGTCATGTTGTTAATAAGCGCCGCCATAATAAGAGGAATAATACATTCTAAGATAACTTCAAGAGTTACATATGTAGGTGTAAGAATTGAAGCAGTCTTGTATTCTCTTATGCTTTTGCTTAAAGTTTTTACAATCTTAAACATAAATAGCAATCTTTCCTTTCATATATTAGTTTTTAAAATCTCTTAGATTTCTGAGTATACTTTCAGCTACTCTATCAAAAGCTTCTAAGTCTCTAGGATCAATATCCTTCTCGGCATAATGCTCTAAATTACCAATCTCTTCAAAAATCCTATCTTCATGCTGCCTTGCTAGGTCTGTAAGAATAATTTTTTTAAGACGGGCATCTGTCTTTGAAGTTTCTCTAGTTATATATCCTTTAGACTCCATTTTTTTTAAGAGTTCAGATGCTGTTGATGGACGTAAGTCAAACCCAATTTCTACATCCTTTTGATAGATATCCTTATCTTGGTTTAATATAAGAAAATGTATCACTCGGCCTTCTGCACCGTTGACACCTGTAGAACCGCTAAGCTTATCAAATTGTCTCTTTACAACTCTTTCGAGCTTGCAAATCTTTTTGATAGCACTTTCCTTTTCCATTTGTGACTTTCCTTTCTATTGCAACTTTTAATTGCAATCCAGCACGTATTCGCTAGCCTGTTGCGGACTATTTTTATTATAACATATACTATGATTTGCTTTCTATTAGTATTTATCTTCTAATAATAAAAATACTTCGCATACGAATAGTTCGCTTCCGAACAATTCGTGTACGAAGTATTATAACATTTGATACTAATTTTTCAAGTATAATGTATACAATTTATAAATTGTTTATTATTAACTATTTTTCTCAATATCCTAATTGTATTAATCTAAATCTTTATGCTTAAAAGTCTTAATTCCACTAGCATAGTCAGTAACAATCTGGCCATTACCTGTAAGCTTATACTTATAAGTAACTAAGCCCTCAAGACCCACTGGACCTCTTGCATGAATCTTACTTGTACTAATACCAACTTCAGCGCCAAAGCCATATCTAAAGCCATCAGCAAAACGAGTTGAAGCATTGTGATAAACCCCTGCTGAATCCACCATGTTCTGGAACTTGTCAGCTGTTGCCTGATTCTCAGTAATAATGCTATCTGTGTGATGTGAACCAAACTTATTGATGTGCGCAATGGCCTCGTCAACATTTTCAACAATCTTAATACCAAGCTCGTAGCGAAGATACTCTACATTATAAGCATCATCCTCAATCACATGAACCTCAACATCAGAATCTTCCTTATAAGCATTGTAAACATTAGTTGTGTAAGCATCAGCATTCACCACAACCTTTGCCTCATTAAGAGCTCTAACTAACACTGGAAGTGCCTTTGCAGCAATTTCACTGTGCACTAAAACTGTCTCTACTGCATTACAAGCTGCGCTATACTGAGTCTTAGCATCCACAACGATAGGAATCGCCTTAGCAAGGTCTGCATCCTTATCTATGAAAATGTGACAAATACCATCAGCGTGTCCCATTACAGGAATCTTAGTATTATTCATAATGTACTGAACAAAGGCGTTAGAACCTCGTGGAATAAGTAGGTCAACTAAGCCGTCACATTTTAATAATTCATCAATCTCAGAGTGAGCCTCTGCCTGAATTAAGCAGATCTCTGGAAGTCCAGCCTCCACAATTGCCTCTCTAATAACTCCAAAGAGGCATCTATTACTTTCAGCAGTTTCCTTACCACCCTTTAAAATCGCACAGTTACCACTCTTAATACATAAAGAAGCAATCTGCACTAGAGCATCCGGTCTTGCCTCAAAGATAACACCAATAATACCAATAGGACATGTAACTCTCTTTAATACAAGGCCTTCATCAAGCTCTCTATTTAGAGTTACCTTGCCCACTGGGTCTTCAAGTCCTATTAACTGATTAATACCATCTATAACATCCTCTAACTTGTGATTATCAAACTTAAGTCTTTTAAGTACTGACTCCTGTACGCCATTGGCATTGGCATTAGCTATATCAATTTCGTTAGCCTTAAAAATCTTGTCAGCATTCTTTCTTAAATTCTCTGCCACCATCTTAAGTGCCTTATTTCTTAATTCAATGCTTGAGCTAGCAAGCTCTGCTGCCACGCTCTTCATTCTTGTTACGTCTTCTCTAATACTCATAAAGCGACCTCCTACAAATACTACCAATCTATTATAAGTTATTGATTGACAAAACATCAATACGAAAAATTGTATAAAAATATATAAGATGTTATAATATATTACAAGTGGATATTTTTATAATTTAATATAGGAGGTTTTTCATGGGTAAATTATTATTAACTGGTGTCGATGGAAATCTAGGTGGCGAGGCTGCTAGAGTATTACTTACTTTAACAGATAAGTCTAATATCATTTTAACAGGCTATAATCCTGAAGTTTTAAAGACTTACAGCGACCAGGGCATCGAGACTCGTGTGGCAGATTTTAACAACATTGAAGGATTAAAAGAAGCTTTTGCTGGTGCTGAAAGACTCGCACTTATTTCCATGCCTTTCGTTGGAGCTAAAAGACAGGCTGCTCATAAAAATGCAGTAGATGCCGCAAAGGCTGTTGGCGTAAAGCAAATCATCTATACATCTTTAGTTAATGCAGCAGACGAGACAAATCCATCTGTTGAAAAGAAGGATCACATTTACACTGAAGAGTATGTAAAGTCTTTGGGACTTGATTACATTTTCCTAAGAAATTCTCAGTATGCCGAGGCTATGATTACTAATTACTTTACATATGTAAAATCCGATGGCGTATTAAAGAATTCCCAGGGCGATGGTAAAATGGCCTATATCTCAAGACGTGACTGCGCTAAGGCTGTAGCTCACGCTCTTGTAAAGGGAGATAAGTATCCAAAGAAGGTATTTGATATTAATGGTCCTGAACTTATGACAATTTCTGAATTCTGCGAGATTGGTAACAAGGCTACAGGAAACCACGTAACATATAAGTTCATCACTGATGAGGAGAACTATCAGGTATTTGATGCCATGGGCGTTCCAAGAACAACTGATGGTAAGTTTAAGGATGGCAGCGAGGCTCCATTCTCATCTGATGGTATGGTTACCTTTGCACAGGCTATTCGCGAGGGCAAGATGGATAACTTCACTAAAGACTTCGAGGAGTTAACAGGGGATAAGGCTTTAACTGTTCAGTATATGTTTGAGCACAACGCAGACTTCCAGATAGGTGATAGACATTCAAAGGATAAGTAAAGCCCTTTGATAAGATAATAGAAAATAAAAATAAGCCGGTAGATTATGTCAAGACTCGCTCGCGAGTCTTGACATAATCTACCGGCTTTTATTAGCTCTATATAATCTCCACATATAATCTCTACTGTGGGGAAAGCCCGCATTAGCCCAAACTTAATTCTTTGGCTTTCTGCTTTGCAAAGAACTCATCCACATTTGCAATTAATTCCTCTGCTGGCATGGACTTAAGTAAATATTTCTCAGGCTTTAAAGAGATTACCTGCATTACATGCTCCTTATCTCCCTTAGCTGTTAGAAACATTACCGGAATATTACTTGTAGTGCTCTCGCTTCTTATCATTTCTAAAACCTTGGCTCCCGTAATTACCGGCATTTCAAAGTCAAGCAAAACCAAATCTATGTGATGTCTTGCAAGTACTGAAATTCCATTCATTCCAGAATCCGCCATGTAAACCGTATATTTACCAGATAACCAGCCCTTAATGGTATTAAGCATAGTTGGATCGTCATCAATTACTAAAATGTGCTTCTTATTGCCAAATAGCTCTTCCTTCTCCACATCATTATTTATTTCCTCAATAACTTCCTTTACATTAATTGGTCGAAGGAATGGCTTTTTTAGTAAACTATCTCCAAATATTCTTTTAGACTCCTCTAAAGTCTCACCAGCTCCTATAGAATAAACCAAGATTTCCTCATGGGAAGAACCTGCCTTATCCTTTAAATAAACCATAGATTCTGTATAATCTGGACTTATCTCATCATCAAGATAAAGTACAATTATAGGAAAATCCTCTTGTTTGCTTAAGATTCTGATATCCGGCGCCACCACGTCACACTCAAAGCCATAAGTCTTTAGATTGTTAAGAAATGCATTAACCATAAAATTTTTGCTTCTGCATACAAACAATATCCTTTTGTCCATTTCTGCCTCCAATTTCTCTCCTACTATAAAATAGTTAAGAGTTTCTCTCTGTCAACTCTATTAATCGCTTTAACTACTTCCTTATATTTTTCCTTCTCCGTATCAGGAATCTTATAATCATTTAGTTGAGTGATAATATCTTTGGCATCATCAAAATCGTCTACGCTTACCATTTCTTTAATGGCGCTATAGGCATCAGCTAAATCAGAAAGAGAAATCTCCTCCTTATCCTCTTCATTTTCCTCATCAACAAAGATTTGCAGCTTATCAATATATTCCCTATAAGTCTTAAGCAAATGTCCCGTCTTCTCTTCGATTTGCGCTATATTAAATTCGTTACCACACTGTTCTAGATACTTAGCTTGTTCAGATAAATCCATAGCTCCAATAAGTCTTGCAGAACTCTTTAAGGCATGAACAAGTATCGTATAGTCTTTAATATTATTTTCATTATAATACATTTCAATCATATCTGCATTATCTTTAATTGCTTCGTGGAAATTCTTAACTACATTTTCTAAAATCTCCTTGCTGCCGCTGTTAACTAAGGCCTGCTTTGCATCGATTCCCTCAATGGCATCAAGGGCCTTTAAAAATTCGTCTTCTTCCACATTTTCTAAAGGCTTATTAGCTTCACCATTTTCCACAAAGCCCTTATCTCCAGGATAAAGTAACTTATCCTCTGGCAAATATTCCACCAACATACTCTCTAACTGCGTTGCATTAATAGGCTTTGGAATATAGTCTGTAAAGCCCTTCTTTATATACTCTTCCCTAGCCCCTGCACCTGCATTGGCAGTTAAGGCTATAGCTAAAGTCTTAATATTTTTAGAATCCTCTCTTATCCTAATTTGCATAAGAGTTTCAATACCATCCATCTTTGGCATTCTGTGATCTAGTAAAATAAGGTCGTATACATTTTCCTTACACAAATCAATGGCATCAAAGCCGCTTTCTGCCGTATCAATCTGAATTCTTGTAAATTTAAGCAAACCCTCTACAACTGTTAAATTAATTGGTGTATCATCTACCACAAGGATTCTTGCCTCCGGTGCTTGGAAGCTTTCCTGATACTTCTTAAGCTTCTTAAGAGATTCCTTATAGCGCTTATTAAAGTCACCAATCGCCTCATGGCTTACAATATCCTGAATAATACTAAAGCCAAAATCAGAGCCCTTGCCGTATTCACTAGAAACCTCTAGCCTTGAATCCATTAAATTTAGAAGATTTTTTACAATACTCATACCAAGGCCAGTACCTTCAACATTTCTATTTCTAGATTCTTCAATTCGCTCAAATGGCTTGTAGAGCTTCTCCATATCCTCTGGCTTAATACCAATACCTGTATCAATTACGTGAACTGTCAGGCGAAGTTTATCATTTTCTAGGGTCTCACCAGTAATATTAAGAGTAATACTACCTTCGTTTGTGTATTTAACGGCATTAGTCAAAATGTTTATAATAATCTGCTTAATTCGAATCTCATCGCCATTTAGTAAATAAGGCATATCTGGGTTAACATTTACATGCAAATCTAGGTTTTTATTCTTAGCCTTAACATTAATGGTATTAATAAGATCATTACAAAGGCTGCTTAAATCGTAGTCCACATCAATGATTTCAAGCTTTCCTGCCTCAATTCTTGAGAAATCTAGGATATCATTAATAAGATTAAGTAAAGAATTACCAGAACTCCTAACAGCTGTGGCATATTCTAGGATTTCCTCACTATCGGTCTCTCTAATAATCATCTCATCCATTCCTAATATGGCATTAAGAGGTGTTCTAATTTCATGAGACATACTTGATAGGAAGTCAGATTTTGCCTTGTTTGCGCGATTGGCAACCTCCACCTCATTAATTAAAGTCTTCTCTCTTTCAAGGTAATCAAGCTGGTCTGTTACCTCAATTGTAACCACCTTTACAGCTTCGTAGAGCTCTCCAATCTCATCATTTGACTTAATATCAAGATTAGCCACCGCATCCTTTAAAAGCATTCTATTAGTGTCTGTCTTACCAATAAATCTATTCATAGTTGAGGCCATATTTGAAATCGGCTCAGTTATCCTCTTTTGCAGAATTCTATTAACTATTGAGGTAAGTGGAATTGCAAGACACATAAGCATGATAAATAACTTAATATCATAGGTTATACCTGAATAGTTATATACAAAATTTAAAGAATGATAATCCTGATTTTCTATCTTTTGTCCACTTTCATTCATAACATTTACTGCATTACCAAGAGATGGCAGCAGCATATTTGAAGACACAATAGCAAAAACTGTAAGGAAAGCAACAATTGAGAAGAGAAGAACCGTCATAATATTAGATACATTTTTCTTCTTCATAATCTTTCTTAAACGGTAGTAATCAAGGTACTGGTCCTTCATCTTACAATAACGGCCAATGTGCATCCTCTTTCTAATTGGAATAATTTTTAGGAAAATATATAAAATCATATGAACTAAGATATTCTTTATAAAGGAAGCAAGTATGCTCATAATAATTACATTTTCTCTACCCAAAGTCTTGTCTAATTGCATAATTACGTCATAGACCAAAATGTATAGTCCAGAATTAAAGATAAATAAAGCAAAAGCCCCTATTAAAGTGCTTTTTAGGTGACTATAGATTTCTCTATCCTTAAATAAACCTATAAAAAATATACCCACAACGTCAATAATCATAGCGTAGGAGGTGGATATTAATTCCTTAAAGAAAATCGTTGAGAAAAAATTTAAGAAAAATACAGCATAGGCATGGTATTCATCAAACAAAACTGCGATTATGCCATAAACCAAGGACGAAACTAGCGTATATATAAATATATCTAGATAATTTAGTCCCTTCATATTAATTTCATAATCTAGAAAAAGCACAAAAAGAAAAGCCACAAGACAGATGAAATATCTAAAGATGGTATTCTTTATTTTATCATTCATCTTAGGGTCAAGAAAAATAGGTGTCTTTTTACTATCAAGCACCGAAGCATTTTCCTCATCTAGGTCATGCATAAAGCCAGAAACCAAAAACACATCATAGTCATCATCTATATAGTTTGTAAACTCATTAGACTCGTATATCTCCTTGTGTCCTGTTCCACTCTTAATTAGTTTTTTCTTGCGCTTATATTCTTTAGTATTCTTTTCTAGTCTCTTCTTACAACGCTTTATTACCTCTTCATCCTGCTTTTCTAAATCTTTTAGAGCATTCTTTCTATCATGCTTATCATCAATGTTTCTTATACGCTCATATCTAAGATCATCCCTTGCTAGCTCGTCTGACATTCTCCTTCTAATCTCAATATTAGATAGGTTGTACTCAAACTCTAGCTTTCTAAGCTCGTTTTTCTTTAACTTATAATCACTTATAAAAGACATAGGCCATACCTCATAATCTATTTAGTAAAGCGGACATTCGGAATCCGCTTCGCTACTTACCTATGAACGCAGTGGCACTGCGTTCATCTTCTCATAAAGTTCTCTAAACTTAGTTAAAACCATAGGCTTTGAATAATAATAGCCCTGTGCGTAACGTATATCATAATTATCCACAAAGAATTTTAAAAGTTCTTCGGACTCTATACCTTCAATGCAAACTTCCTTATCTAGCTGTTTAATACAGTCAATTATAGCATTTAAGGTTATTTGTTTAGTCTTACTCTTATCAATATCCTTTACAAATTCCCTGCTAATCTTGATTCTATCTGCAGGATAATTAGAGAGCAGATTAAGGGAAGAATAACTGCTGCCATAATCATCAATAACTAGTCTTACCCCCTTATTAAACATAGTAATCATCTTATCCTTAATTTCTTCGCTTTCAAGAATCCTACAACGCTTTGTAAATTCTAGATTTAAGTTTTTATAAGGAATATCTGCCTCTTTTAAAATGCTATCAAGATCTGACATAAACCTATCGTTATGTAATTGCGCTTGAGATAAATTTACACTAATAAAAAAGTCTGGGTCCTTTCGAATAAATTCCTTACTATCTTCAATTGCCCTTTTAATAATCCAATTTGAAAGACCATAAAAAGCAACTTCCTTTTCTATCTGGTCAATAAAGCTTCCCGGCGCAATAGTGCCTCTCTGACTATCCTGCCATCTAAGCAAAGCCTCCATACCAATGATTCTATTTTCCTTAACATTCATAATTGGCTGATAAACAATTAAGAAGCCTCTGTAATTATCATTTAAGCAACGAATAACGTCATATAACATCTCTTGTTGTCTTCTACTACTTAGTAAAATGTTTTCGTTATAGTAAACAAATTTATCACTACCACTGTTCTTACCCATAGTGATGGCTTGATATAAAACGTTATTTATATACTCTGAGGAAGAAATAAAGTCCTTAGAATTAATCATACCGCCATATATTCCAATAGAAACCTTATTAGAATTAATTGTTAAATCGTTTTCTATAAAGTCCCTTATTTTCTCATATATTCCCTTAATTCTTTCTTCCATTCCCTCAACATCTTGGTCAAAAAATACTGCAAACTTTGTTCCACTACATCTATATATTATGTTAGAACCTGTTAATTCCTTTAGTTTTGCAGCAATCTGAATAATCAAGTCACTACCGTTATCATAGCCATAAGAAGAATTGATATAATCAAAATTTCTAAGGCCAAAAAACATAAGACCAAAGTTACGTTCTTCAGAAATGAAATTTCTTACCTTAGCAATAACTGCCGACTTGTTGCCAACTCCAGTTAAATCATCTACTTCCATATCTGCATCATGATTTATAACCACTCCAAGATAAACGGATGGCACACCATTTCTATCTCTTAAGAGCTTAGACCTTGTTGTAAAGGAAACATAATCCCCATTCTTATTCTTAATAAGATAATTACAGTTAAAGCCCGTAGTTTCCCCTCTAAACATGGCATCTGCGCCTTCTATATATCTAACTCTATCCCTTGGATGAACTAAAGCATTATAAAAACACTCTGCATCATCTACATCCATTTCACTAGATGGAAGACCTAAATATTCAGTTATTTCATCTGACCAATATACAAGCCCCTCATTGTAATCGGCCCAGTAAGGATAGATGTTTCCTGAAACCCCAGAAAAAATCTTAAACATCTCCTTAAAAAAAACAATCTTTTCCTCAATACTCATCTATTTTCCCCCAATAAATAGTAATTTTCATAATTTTATATTCAATTTTGATTTCGTAGTTTATAACTATATTTTATCATAGTAAAGTAATCATATCAAATGAATAGTTAAATATTTTGCCAAATGCTAGTAACTTATGAAAATGATACATTTTCATAAAAATAAAAAAAGCTAGGAGAAAAATCTCCTAGCTCTAAAGTAAAGCGGACATTCGGAATCCGCTTCGCTACTTCCTTATTCTACTTTAAGCTTGCAAGTACATCAACTAAGTAATCCCAAGTTCTCTTAACACTTACTACATCCATTGATTCGTTAGGTGTATGAACATCCTTCATATCTGGACCAAAGGAAACTGCATCAAGACCTTCAATCTTACCTGCAAATAAGCCACACTCAAGACCTGCATGAATAGCCTGAATTTCAGGATCATGGCCATACTGTCTCTTAAAGGATTCAACCATAACTTCTCTTAACTTAGAATCTTCCTTGTATTCCCAAGCTGGATATTCACCCATTGAAGTTACGCAACCACCAAGGGCGCTTGCTAAGCTTTCAAGTTGGCTATAAAGGTCCTTACTTTCAGAGGCTACTGAACTTCTTACTGAATAAGAAAGTGCAACTTCCTCTTCCTTAGTCTCTAAAATACCAAGGTTAAGGGATGTCTGAACAAGACCTTCAATATCAAAGCTCATTCTCTGAATTCCAAGTGGAAGGTTCATTAAAGCAGTAATAACCTTTGTTGTTGAAGCCTTATCAAAAGCAGATACTTCTGTTTCTGCTTCATCTACTAAGCTAACCTTAACACCTGCGTCTGTTGTCTTAAATTCATGTTTAAAAATAGCTTCAAATTCAGCAAGACAAGCCTTAACTGCATTCATATCTGTACTAGCATCAAAGGCTAATTCAGCCTTAGAAGCTCTTGGAATTGCATTATCCTTTAAGCCACCCTTAATAGATACAAGCTTAAAGTTAAATTCCTTACTTAGGGCGTAGAGCACTCTACCAACTAACTTATTAGCATTAGCTCTACCCTTATTAATTTCAACACCTGAGTGTCCACCAACTAAGCCATCAACAACTACTGTTGCCTTCTTAGCCTTAAGAGTTTCCTTTGCGATTGGAAGGTGAACTGTTGCTGTCATACCACCTGCACAGCTAGCAAGTAAGATACCCTCATCCTCTGAATCGATGTTAATCATCATCTTTGACTTAAGAGGTGTTGTATCAAGGTCAGCTGCACCAAGCATACCGATTTCTTCATCAACTGTAATAACAACCTCAAGGGCTGGATGAAGAATTGTCTCATCATCTAAAATTGCAAGAGCATAAGCTACTGCAATACCATCATCACCACCAAGAGTTGTACCCTTAGCGCTAATGATTCCGTCATTAACTTCAAGTCTTAATGGATCCTTGCTAAAGTCGATGTCGCAATCGTCTTCCTTCTCGCAAACCATATCCATATGACCCTGAATGATTACTGAATCTGCATTCTCGTAACCCTTACTAGCGTTCTTAAATATAATAACGTTATTTAATTCATCCTGAATATACTTTAAATTATGTTCCTTAGCAAATCCTACTAAATAATCGCTAATTCTCTTAGTATCTCTTGAACCATGTGGAATCTTAGTAATTTCCTCGAAATAGTAAAATACCTTCTCTGGCTCTAAACCTGTTAAAATACCCATTTCTTTACCTCACTTGTATAGATTCTTGCAATACACATTTACTTAGCCCATTTTATAATAAAATAGCCATCACTTCAAGACTGAAGTGATGGCATAAAAATTATTGATTTATTGTCTTACTGTGGTATTTCACGATTCTTGAAATCTGGTACCTCAGGCATCATCTCTGAAGTCATGATATTAAGAATTCTTGTAAGTGCCTCTAAATCTTCTTTTGAAAGGTTGTCTTTCATTCTCGAAATAACAGTATTTGCGTAATTTACGCTGAAATTGAAGTAGTCAAGATACTTATCTGTTACTTCAAGGTAAGCCTCTCGTCTATCTGCGCTTGAAGGAATTCTGTTTAAATATCCCTTCTTTACAAGGCAGTTTACCTTGTATGCTGCATTAGGAGGTGAAATACCAACAAACTTGGCAAATTCACTAATTGTAGGCTTGTTCATTGCATAAATAACTTCCATACAGAATGTTTCTACTGTAGTTAGAGTTGCTTCACGATTGCCAAAATTCACGAAAACATCCTTATAGAAGTGCAACTTAAACTTGTTATAGACGTCGAAAAATAGTTCTTCCATTGTCATTGTTTAAATCCTCCAATCATGAGTATTTTTATCTTTTAAGACAAAATATGCACAACGTCTCATAGCTTAACATGATTTTCTTGTAAAATCAATATTTTTACTTAAAAAATTACGAAAAATTTTCTAAACTAAAGTGCACGTCTTATAAGATTTAAACTTTAACCAATTGTCACCGAAACTTAACTTAAGTGTATTATATCATACATTTTTAAAAAAATCTAATATATCAATGAATTTATCAAAACCGCTTATTTACTGAATTTATTGAGCTATTAAAAATTTTGATAGCCCGCGAAGCCAGTAAACAAGCGGTTTCTAATTTTTGATATTTTTTGTAATTTTTTTGATTATTCGTTTCTGTCGCCAATAGCGAAAGTTAACTCACCCATTGCAGCAACCTTGCCGTCTACCTTAGCTACAGCCTTGCCGATACCAACGTTTGCACGTCTTGTAATAATTTCGCAGCTAAGCTCTAACTTATCACCAGGTACGACCTGTTTCTTAAATCTAGCATTCTTAATACCACCAAAGAATACTACCTTTCCCTTGTTTTCTTCCTCTGAAAGAAGTGCAACAGCGCCAGTTTGAGCTAAAGCTTCCATAATTAATACTCCTGGCATTACATGCTGTCCTGGGAAATGTCCAAGAAAATGCATCTCGTTAGCAGATACACACTTAACGCCTACTGCATATTCTCCTGGTTTATAATCTAGAATTCTATCCACTAAAAGAAATGGATATCTATGAGGTAAAATCTTTTCGATTTCGTTTGAATTTAATTCCATTTTTATGCCTTCCTATCTATACTATAATGTAATTATTCCCCTACTGCCTTAAATACTAAGGAAGCATTGTGTCCACCAAAGCCAAATGAGTTAGACATTGCATAGTTAATCTTGCCAGCTCTAGCCTTATCGCCTAAGCAGTAATCAAGATCTAATTCATCATCTAATTCCTTTGTGTTAACTGTTGGTGGAATGATTCCATTTTCCATAGCAAGGCAAGTAATAACAGCTTCAACTGCAGCTGAGGCACCAAGTAAGTGTCCTGTCATAGACTTTGTTGAGCTCATTACTAATTCCTTAGCATGGTCCTTAAATAAGCTCTTAACGGCTCTTGTTTCACCTAAATCGTTAAGGTGAGTTGATGTTCCGTGAGCATTGATATAATCAATTGCCTCTGTTGAAAGATTTGCATCCTTAAGGGCAAGTTCCATACACTTAGCAGCGTACTTTCCTTCTGGATGTGGAGCTGTAACGTGATGAGCATCACAGTTTGCACCATAACCTACAACTTCAGCTAAAATCTTAGCTCCTCTATTCTTAGCATGCTCGTATTCTTCAAGTACGAGACAAGCAGCACCTTCACCCATAACAAAACCATTTCTTTCTTTATCAAAAGGAATTGAAGCTCTGTTCTTATCTGTTGCTGTTGAAAGAGCTGTAAGACTTGTAAATCCACCAATTGATAACTCAGTAATTGAGCTTTCTGAACCACCAACTACCATTAAATCAGCATAGCCATCTCTAATGTAGTGGAAGCCATCACCAATAGCGTTACCACTTGAAGCACAAGCAGTTACAGTACAAGTTGTATAACCATGAAGACCAAATCTAATAGCTACATGACCTGCTGCCATATTAGAAATTGCCATTGGAATATAGTGTGGACTTACCATATCGTAACCACGCTTCATTCCTCTCTCATGCTCTCTTTCAGTTGTAGTAATTCCACCGATACCGCTGGCAATAATACAACCATATCTTTCTCTATCATCTGTCTCTTCGTCGTGCTCTTCGTTAATTCCAGCCATGTGACATGCATCTGTTGCAGCTGCAATAGCAAACTGGCTGTATGGATCTAACTTTCTAGCATCCTTCTTTTCTACATACTTTGTAATATCAAAATCCTTTACTTCTGCTGCAAGGCTAACCTTACGGCCTGTTGTGTCATATTTTGTAATCTGGTCAATACCACACTTACCATTCTTAACACTCTCTAGTACTTCCTCTAAACTGTTACCGATAGGGCTTACGATACCCATTCCAGTAATAACAACTCTCTTACCCATATTTATCCTTTCCTACTGCTTGCGACATTTGAGAACCCTCTCGCATTAGAATTTGCCTTTGGCAAATCCGCTCGGGGCTACATCGCAACTGCTTTGCAGTTGCGACATTTGGGAACCACCCGCCATTAAATCAGCCTTTCGGCTGAGGGCGGGGGCTACATCGCAACTGCTTTGCAGTTGCGACATTGGGGAACATCAGCCATTAGAATTTTGCTCGAGCAAAATCAGGCTGACGCTACATCGTAACTACTTCGTAGTTACGACATTAGATGCTCATGCCGCCATCAACGCTAATTACCTGTCCTGTTATATAGCTTGCTTCTTCTGAAGCAAGGAATGCTACTGTATTTGCAATATCCTCTACGCTACCCATTCTCTTTGTTGGAATTGATGCAATAGCGGCTGTCTTTGCATTTTCATTCATTGCTGCTGTCATATCTGTATCAATAAAACCTGGAGCTACTGCATTGATTGTTACCTTCTTTGCAGCAAGTTCCTTTGCCATTGACTTTGTAAGACCAATAATACCAGCCTTTGAAGCTGAATAATTAGCCTGGCCTGCGTTACCGTGAAGACCAACAACACTTGTAAGGGAGATGATTCTTCCATACTTAGCCTTAAGCATAAGCTTATAAGCCTCTCTCATACAGTAAAATGTTCCGTAAAGATTAGTCTTTACAACTGCATCGAAATCCTCATCGCTCATTCTAAGGGCAAGACCATCTCTTGTAATTCCGGCATTGTTTACTAAAATTTCAACCTTGCCTGTAAGAGTTAGGGCTTCCTCAAAAAGCTTCTTACAATCCTCTGAATTAGATACATTTGCCTGAACACATAAAGCTTCAACGCCTAATTCTCTAATTTCCTTTGCTGTCTCTTCTGCTGCCGCACTGCTTGAATTGTAGTTAATTACAATATTGCAGCCTTTCTTTGCAAGTCCAAGCGCTATTGCCTTACCAATACCCTTAGCACCGCCAGTTACAATTGCTGTCTGTCCCTTCATTAACTTGCCATCTCCTTTACTAGATTTTCATAATCAGCATAACTATCTATTGAATAGACCTTAACGCCCTCAACTGTCTTTTTAACAAAGCCAGCTAAAGTCTTACCTGGTCCGATTTCTACGATTGTGTCAACGCCTAAATCCTTAAGCTTTACAATAGTCTGTTCCATTCTTACAGGATTTTTAACCTGTGCAATTAATAGATCAGAAACCTTTCTTTCCTGCTTCTCATCTGCAATAGCATTGAAAAGTACTGGCTTAGATAACTTTCTTTCATCTACTAAAAGGCCATTGTTGTTGTCGTTAAAATATTCCTCTAGCTTTTTGCTAGCAGGTTCCATATAGCTTGTGTGGAAAGCTGAGCTAACCTTTAGAGCTACACATCTTTTTGCACCGACTTCCTTTAACTTTTCTTCAGCCTCAGTAACTAACTGGCTTGCACCAGAAATAACAACCTGACCCTTGCAGTTAAAGTTAGAGATTTCAACGCTTAAAAGCATCTCTCCCTTGCTTTCTCTTTCCTTATTCTCTGCCTCATATTTTTTATTTATTTCATCTAAAACTGGCTTAATGTCCTCACCTGTTAAACCTAAGATTGCACTCATCTTAGTATCAAGGCCATTAGCAGCCTCCTGCATTGCTGCACCCCTAAAGCCTACAAGCTTAACTAATTCTTTCTCATCCATAAGACCCGCTGCATGAAGTGCACTGTATTCCCCAAGTGAAAGGCCTGCAAGATAATCTGGGCTAATGCCAGCCTTGTTTAAAAGCTTTGTGACACCTGCTGCAAAAGCTGCAAGACAAGCCTGTGTATATCTTGTGTTATTGATTCTGCCTTCCTTATCTTCAAAACAGATTTCCTCTAAATCAAAACCTGCCTCGTTTCTAACTTCATCAAAAATGTTCTTAAAATCTGTACTGTTATCGTAGAAATCCTTACCCATTCCTACCTTCTGGCTTCCCTGTCCAGCGTAAAGAAATGCTATCATTTTTATCCTCCTATACTGCAATTGATGATAATGAGTTTAATCTTTCCTTTGTTTCCTTCATTAAGTCTTCAAGGATTGTCTCAAGTGGCTTAATTTCATTTAACTGACCACATACCTGACCTGACATTAATGAACCCTCATCAACATTGCCGTCAAATACAGCTTTTCTTAAAGAGCCAAGTGTGTACTTTTCAAGTTCATCTCTTGTAGCACCACTCTTTTCAGCTCTTGTATATTCTCTAGCCATCTTATTCTTTAAAATTCTAACTGGAGCATTTACAGATCTACCTGTAACGATTGTTCCATTGTCCTTAGCTTCAATAATGGCCTTCTTATAATTTTCATGAATTGGGCACTCATTACTTACAAGAAGTGATGTACCAATCTGAGCACCACAAGCACCAAGACTAAGGGCTGCTGCAAACTGTCTGCCATCTGCAATACCACCAGCTGCAATAACAGGAACATCCACTGCATCTACCATCTGTGGAACAAGTGTCATTGTTGTCATTTCACCAACATGACCGCCACTTTCTGTACCCTCTGCAATAATTGCATCAGCGCCACTTTCAATCATTCTCTTAGCAAGCATAACTGAAGCAACAACTGGAAAAACCTTAATTCCTGCTGCCTTAAATGAATCCATATACTTACCAGGATTACCAGCACCTGTTGTAACTAAGCTAATCTTTTCTCTGCAAACAAGTTCTGCCATTTCATCACAATGTGGATTCATAAGCATTAAATTTACACCAAAAGGCTTATCTGTTAACTTCTTAGCCTTGTGAATTTCCTCTTCAAGCTTTGCTGCATCCCAGCCACCAGCTGCAATGATTCCAAGTGCGCCTGCATTTGAACAATCTGCTGCAAACTGACCTGTTGCAATATTTGCCATAGCACCCTGAATAATTGGGTATTTAATATTTAAAATCTCATTAAGTAGTTTCATTTCATCCTCCTATTTACTTACCGCTATAATTAACTAAAATTCCGCCCCAGGTTAAACCTGCGCCAAATCCTACTAGGTAAGCATCATCACCAGTTTTTAATTTTCCCTTTTCCTGCATTTCCTTTAAAGCTATAGGAACGCTGGCTGCTGATGTATTGCCATAGTGCTCTAAATTCATAAAGAACTTTTCCTCTGGCTGCTTTGTGGAACGAATTACATGATTAATAATTCTTTTGTTAGCCTGATGACAAACAATATGTCCGATTTCTTCTAAGGAAATTTTACTCTCCTCCACTAACTCCTTAAGTAACTGCTCTATTGCACCAATAGCAAATCTATAAACTGTGTTACCCTCCATAGATAACTTTCTAGTGCTTGCAACCCCACCTGATATTAAGCAAATGTCATCGCCTCTTGTATGGCTTGCACTAGCATAGGCCTTAGTCTCATCGATTTTTACAACTGCTGCCCCTGCACCATCACCAAAAAGTACACATGTGGATCTATCTTTAAAATCTAAAATCTTACTGAATTCCTCTGCTCCCACAACTAAGGCGTATCTATCTTTTCCCTTAGTTAGTAACATGTCGTGGGCTACATTTAAAGAATATATAAAGCCTGAACAAGCTGCGCTTAAATCAAAGGACATGCAATTTTCTGATAAGCCTAATTCCTTAGCTACCATACAAGCAGTAGCAGGGAAAGCGTTCTTTGGAGTTGCTGTGGCTACTATGCAAATGTCGATTTTATTCAAATCTATTTCTGAATCCTCTAGGGCTTCCCTAGCTGCTGCAACAGCAAGACCTAACTGATCTTCTTCTCCCTTATATCTATCTTCTAAGTTACAAAGTCGTCTTTCTTTAATACCTGTTCTTGTGCTTATCCATTCATCTGATGTATCTAGAAATTCGCTGAAATCATCATTTGAAAATGTCTTTATAGGTAAGGCCTTACCTAAACCTACAATACTTAATCCGCCCATTTTAATACCTCACCATTAGTTGTTTCCTTTGGCGCTCTCTCGCCTTCAATATGACGATATTTTTCATATCTTTTTTGAACTAAATCTTCTTTGTCCATTTTCTTCAAAGAACTAAGTTCCTTTTCTAGCTTGCCATCAAGCTCTTCTATCATCATCTTGAAGCCGTCTTCACTAGTAATAGGCTTAACCTCGCTTATAACATCATCAACGATTCCAAACTTCTTAAGGCTATCTGCTGTAATATTCATTACCTCGCAAGCTTCCTTAACTCTCTTACTATCTTTCCATAAAATGGATGCGAAACCTTCTGGTGAAAGTACAGCATAAATTGCATTCTCTAGCATCCAAATTCTGTCTGAAACGCCAATTGCAAGGGCGCCACCGCTACTTCCCTCACCAGTTACAATACTGATAATAGGTACTTTTAAATTGCTCATCTTAGCAATATTTGTTGCAATTGCAATTGACTGACCATTCTCCTCAGCCTCCATTCCAGGATATGCTCCAGGAGTATCTATAAATGTAATTACAGGTCTGTTAAACTTCTCCGCTTGCTTCATTAAACGAAGAGCTTTTCTATAACCTTCTGGACTTGTCATACCAAAATTGTACTTTACATTTTCATCAAGATTCTTACCCTTTCTGTGGCCAATTACTGTTACTGGCATGCCATGAAAACTAGCAATTCCACCAAGTAGGGATAAATCTTCTTTTCCAAGTCTATCTCCAGAAAGCTCTATAAAATCATCAAATAGCGCATCAATGTAATCCATTACCTTTGGTCTATCCTTATGTCTAGCTGTCTGAACTCTTTGGTATGCGCTTATTTCCTTCTTCTTCTCCTTCATAAAGTCTCCTTTTTACAATTCCTTGCATCCGTGTAACTTCAAAATCTTATAAAGTGTCTCTTTCATCTCTTCCAAAGGAACAATCTTATCTACAAGACCGTGATCCTTTTGGAATTCAGATCTTTGGAAACCAGCTGGGAGCTTCTGCTTAATTGTCTGCTCAATAACTCTAGGACCTGCAAAACCAATTAATGCATTTGGCTCAGCTAAAATAATATCTCCAAGAGTTGCAAAACTTGCACTAACTCCGCCTGTGGTTGGATGTGTAAGAACTGAGATGTAGAGGCCTCCATTTTCCTTAAACTTCTCAACTGCCGCACTTGTTTTAGCCATCTGCATTAAAGAAAACATACCTTCCTGCATTCTTGCGCCACCGCTGGCCGAGAAAATAATAAGTGGAAGATTTAGGCTATCTGCTAATTCGCAAGCAAGTGTTACCTTTTCACCAACTACAGTTCCCATACTTCCCATCATGAAGCCCTTATTTAGCTCAACGCCAATAAAGTCGATTCCATTAATCTTTCCGCGGCCCACTAAAGCTGCGTCGTTAGAACCTGAGTTTTTATAACCCTCTTCTAACTTTTCTTCATATTCAGGGAATTCTAGTGGATTATTAAACTTAAAGTCTCCATACATTTCTGAAAATGTACCTGCATCGGATACGAAACGAAGTCGTCTTCCAGTCATAGATAGCATTTTATTCTTTGTACGAAGCTTTCTATAAGCTAATAAAACCTGTCTTTTATTGCTAAACATATTCATGTTAAAAGCTTCCTTTCTTCATTACTGAGCTTCTTTTCTGCTCTCCTTGCCCCACTTAATAATTCCTTCGCAATTCTTTTCAAGGAAGGAAGTATCAATTCGGCCCATGATGTATTCTGGGTTATACATAAGCAAATATAAGAAGTCGATGTTTGTATCTATACCCTCACATGTAAGCTCTTCAAGAGCTACTCTCATTTTTCTAATAGCCTCAAGTCTTGAAGGTGCATTTACAATAACCTTAGCAATCATTGAATCATACCAAGGACTTACCATTGCGCCTGAGTACATAGCACTTTCAACTCTAACTCCTGCACCACCTGGTAAATGAAGAAAATCAATTTTACCTGGATTTGGAGCGAAATCCTTTTCAGGATTTTCAGCATTAATACGACATTCAATAGCATAACCATGAGTCTTAATGTCGCTTTGCTTAAAGGAAAGTGGAAGACCTGCTGCCACTCTAATCTGTTCTTTTACAAGGTCAACTCCTGTAACCATTTCAGTTACTGGATGTTCCACCTGAATTCTTGTGTTCATTTCAATGAAATAGAAGTTCTTATCGTGATCAACTACAAATTCCACAGTACCGACTGAGGAGTAGTTAACTGCCATAGCTGCCTTAATGGCTGCCTTTTGCATTGCTGCTCTTTGCTTTTCATTAAGGATTGAAGCCGGTGCTTCCTCGATTAATTTCTGATTTCTTCTCTGCATTGAACAATCACGTTCTCCAAGAGAAACAATATGTCCATGTTCATCACCAATGATCTGGAATTCTACGTGATGAGGATTTAAAATGAGTTTCTCAATATACATTGAATCATCACCGAAAGCTGATAAAGCCTCAGCTTTAGCACTTTCAAAAGCATTAGCAAGCTCTGACATATCATAAGCTCTTCTCATTCCTCGACCACCGCCACCAGCAGAGGCTTTAATAAGAATTGGGAAACCAATCTTTAAGGCAATTTCCTTAGCCTCTTCAAGGCTATTTACTAGACCATCTGAACCTGGAACTACAGGAACGCCCTTAGATTTCATAAGACTTCTAGCTGTAGATTTCTCACCCATGTTTCTAATCATCTCACTACTAGGTCCAATAAATTTAATTCCTGCATCTTCACATTTTTTTGCGAAGTCAGGATTCTCTGATAAAAATCCATATCCTGGATGAATAGCATCACATTTATAACTAATAGCTGCTTGAATTAATGCATCCTGATTAAGGTAAGACTTTGTTGGGGATGCAGGTCCAATACAGACGCTAACAGGTGAAAAAGTAACTGGTAATGTGCCTGCGTCTTCGCTTGAATAAGCAACTACTGTTTCAATACCCATTTCCTGACAGCAACGAAGTATTCTCATTCCTATCTCGCCACGATTGGCAATTAACAATCTCTTAAACATATTAACTCCTGTCCATATTCTACAAATGTTTCATCAGAAACATTAATTTTCTCAACTACACCATCCTTTGGAGCTAGAAGTTCATTCATAACCTTCATAGCTTCAATAAGTCCTAGTACGTCGCCCTTCTTAACTGTGTCCCCTTCCTTAACGAAGTTTGGTTCACCTGGCTTACTAGCACTATAAAAGATTCCTGAAACTGGAGCTGTAACAAAGCTACCTTCTAACTTAGTCTCCTCTTTTACGGCTTCCTTAGGAGCTTCTACAGACTCATTTGCTGCAACTACATTTGATTCAGTGTTTACTGCAACTTCCTGTGGCTTAACTGCTACTAAGTCTTTATTTATATAATCAACTGCACTTGCACCAATATTCTTCTTAAAAACAAAACTAACTTTATTGTCATTTACTGACATTTCACTTAAGGAACTCTTTTCGAACTTGTCCATAAGTCTCTCTATATCTTGTATTTCTAAACTCATACCCTTATCATCACTAAATAGCATTATTTAGTCCCTTTCCTTAAAAATTAACGGGGCTTGTTAAATAACAAGCCCCTCACTAGCCTTAGGCTGCCTTATTAGCATCGATGTAATTTACGATTGCTTCAACAGTTGTTAAGTTAGGAATTTCTTCGTCTGGAATTGTTACGTTGCACTTCTCATCGATAGCCATTACTAATTCCATAACGTCTAATGAATCAATACCTAAGTCATTGATTAAATCGCTTTCTAACTTAATCTCGTCTGCATCAAGGCTTAATGTGTCTACAATAATCTCTTTTACGTTTTCAAATGTTGTCATAATAATTACTCCCTTTACTGTTTGATTTTTTTGTTTACAAATTGTTTAACTGAAAACGTTATGACTATAAAACAATTAAATTTTTTTGTCAAGCTAGTTTGAATATCAAAACAGTATACGTATAAATCCTTTAAAACCTAGTTTTTTAAACCACTTCTTAGCGTGGGTTTCCAATCTCGCTCCAGCACTTATTTTGATAGTCAAATAGTTGTATGCAATCTATTTATTTTTTTATACAATTTCCTTATGAATTAAAAATATTAGAAAAGAGCAAAAAAAAATAAACCCATTTAAACTTTTTAACTAGTCCTTCAAAAAAGTTTAATCAGGTTTATTATTTAGTAGTTGATTCTCATCATAAAACTAGCTGCCCCTAAAGGCAGCTAGCCAAGAAATTTTCTATTGTAAGTTTTTTTGTAATATTAATCTTGTAACATTAACTTGTATGTTTATTTTTAATCTATATTTGATTAGTCAATTGCAATGTACTTCTTCTCTTCAACCTTCTTAGTTTCAAGCTTCTTAGGTACAATTACATTTAAGACTCCATCCTTGAAGGATGCCTTAATATCATCATCCTTAATTTCATTTCCGACATAGTAGCTTCTGCAAACCTGTCCAGAATATCTTTCTCTTCTTAGGAAGTTGCCATCCTTATCTTTCTTTTCATCATCTGATTCTCTAGATGCCTCAATGCTTAAGTATCCATCGTTTAGAGAAATCTTGACGTCGTTTTTATCATATCCTGGTAAATCGATTGCAAGATCATAGCTTGTCTCTGTCTCTTTTACATCTGTGTTAAGATGTCCAAGACAAGGACTTACATAGCCAGAGAATAAAGCTGGTGTCTTATCCATGAAATCCTCAAATAAATCATCAAACATACCATTTCTAACTAATAATGAATTTAACATACTCAATTCCTCCTTAATCTTCAAGAGCTATTTTTTAACTTCTGTTCTTATCCTCTTGACAATTATGTTATAACACCTGTTAGCACTCACGTCAATAGAGTGCTAACAAAACATTTTATAAACTTTATTAAGAAAAAATTAAGCCTGCCCTCGAAATCACTCGAAAGGCAGACTATTACTGTATTTGTAATACATATTGAATTCTGTTTTGTTAGTTTAGTATTATCTATTACTATTCTTTTTTCTTATATTTATCTTTTATATTACTCGTCCTTACCCTCTAAGAGCTTTGTGCAAAGGGCTGCAAGAGCTGCACCAATAAGTGGAGCCACGATAAATACCCAAACACACTTAATAGGATCTGAGTTACCATCGATTGCTGCTACAATAGCTGGGCCTAAGCTTCTAGCTGGGTTTACAGATGTACCTGTAAGACCGATGCCTAGGATATGAACTAATGTAAGTGTTAAACCGATTACAAGACCAGCTACATTACCATGCTTAGCCTTCTTTGATGTAACGCCAAGAATTGCCATTACAAAAATATATGTAAGAACAATTTCAACGATCATAGCTGTTGCATAGTTGTCGCCAACACCCGATACGCCATTGCTTCCATAACCCCCAGTCATGTCCACAAGCTTACCTGTGTTAAATATAAATGCAAGAATACCTGCACCTGCAAGTGCACCTAAAATCTGAGCACAAACGTATGAGCAGAAATCCTTAATAGATAAATCTCCCTTAATCAAGAAAGCAAAAGAAACTGCTGGGTTTACATGGCAACCTGAAATGTTACCAATTGAGTAAGCCATAGCTACAATTGAAAGGCCAAAGGCAAGAGCTGTTAAAATGTAACCTCCACCCATTACAGCGTTACAGCCAACAAGCATAGCAGTTCCACAACCTAGTGTCACAAGTACACATGTACCGATTAATTCGGCAATAATTTTTTTCATACTTATCCCTCCCGATAATCTTTTTAGAAATAATTATTTAGTTTTAGATAACACTAGGTTAAGTATATCATTTATATTTTTAGAAATAAACATTTATTTTAAACTATCGTAAAATTCATCCATTGGAATAGGCCTTGAATAATAATATCCCTGAATTACATCACAACCTAAGCGAGTCAAGAGATTTAGCTGTTCCTTGGTCTCAACCCCCTCTGCAATAACCGTCATTCTAAGAGATTTTAAAAGCTTAATTATACCCTCTAAAATTATTAGACCGCTTTCTTTATTGGAATCTTCCTTAACAAAATTCATATCAAGCTTTACCACATCAATGGAGATTTTCTGTAACATATTAAGGGAGGAATATCCACTTCCAAAGTCATCAATCTCCACTAAAAAGCCGTTTCGCCTTAAATCCTTTACAACTCTAATTAACTTCTCATCTGAAGCGATGGCACTTTCCGTAATTTCAAGTCTAATTAGGTCATGTGGAATATTATATTTCTTTGTTAATATGCAAAATGCATTGTTAACATTTATCTTATCAAAGTCCTTACAAGAAACGTTAACTGCAATTGGCACTACTTCTGACTTGTTGTCGATGCATTTTCTTAAAAATCTACAAGCCTCTTCCCAAACGTAATAGTCCATCTCAGTTATATAGCCATTCTTTTCTAAGATTGGCACAAAATCATAAGGAATCGAAATACCACTTTTTCTCTTTAAACGAACCAAAGCCTCAGCCCCCACTAAATTGCCAGTTTTACAGTCGTATTGAGGCTGCATATAAACTAGGAACTTGCGCTCCCTAATATACATGGCGAAGTGCTTTAAAATGTGCTGCTCCTTTATTAAGTTTTCCTTCATAACCTCGTTATAAAAGCAAACCTTCTTTTCAAGGCCATCATGCTCAAGGGCCATTCTAGCTCGCTCGCACATAGTTGGCACATCTATTTCTTCCTTATCACTAATCTGATAAATTCCAAAGACGTTGTGAACCACAAGGTCATAATCGTCCTTCTTTATCTGAATCCAGGAATGCTTCTTAATTAAGTCCACATCTAGTCTGTCATCTGGCATACAAAGCGCAAAGTGATCTGCCTCTAGCCTGCCAATTACCGTATTAGTTTGTGGGAAGGTCTTTAAAATCTCAGCAATTGAGAGTAAAACTTCATTGCCCACATCTTGTCCGTAATTTTCATTAATTAATTTAAAGTCCTTTATATCAGAATAAATAATATCAAATTTAATATCCGGATGATTCTCAATTAATTCCTCCGTATATCTATAGAAGGCAGATTTATTGTAGAAGTCCGTGATTTCATCATGTTCAGCAATATATTTTTGCTTTCTAAAAAGTAATTCTTGGCAGGTAAAATCATTGAAAATCAAAAAGCAGCCCACATAGGATTTCTCTTTAAAAACCCTACCGTAATTGCAATTGTATTTTCTTTCCTCATCATTTACCTTTAAATTAATGGCCTTTACAAAGGATTCGCTTAAATCCTCAAGGCCTGATAAGTGCCTATTGCTACTTATATTAGTCAAATGGCAATTATCCGGATCAATATCAAGCAATTCTAATAGGTCTTTGCCGTTGTCATTAGTCAAATCAAGACGTCCTTTTTCATCAAAAACAAGAACTGCATCAAGAGATGATTGAATTAAGTTTTCCATAATAGCACATCTATTATTGTAATTATCCATAATTTTCTACCTCATCGTCTTCGTAAAATGCATCATCTAGCCTTTCGCCAGAATGATAAGAGAAGCTCCCTATTTCTTTGAAAAATTCGTACTCCCTATTCCATTTTTCTTCTTCTCCGTACAATTCGCCACGGGTTGCATAATTAAAGCATCTAAGTATCTCTGCGGCTCTTTTAATGCCCATCTCCATCTTTTCATTAAAGAGCTTGTAGTCTTCTTTTGTGTAACCATAAAGGTTGTTATTTACATAAAGGGCTGAATGAAAACTGTGTTTATAAATTACATTTTCAAAAGCCTCAAAAAAATTCTCCTTAATCTTAAACTTATCGTTAAAGTGATTCCTTACAAAAGCATAGGAAAAATACATCATATAGACGGAAAGTAGGTTTATCTTTCTTGCATGGTAGGTCCTGCTTACTGCCCTATTAAAGACGCGCATAACCACCTTCTTTTCCATGCCCCAAAGCCTTGTAAGCTGCATTATCTTTACATCTGTCACTTCACGTTTTAAATAATCTCTTACGACATAATTATCCATTGCGGCTTCATATCGAAAATGTTTTCCCAGAGATTTCATCTTTGTATCCTCCTCACACAAACTGTAAACGAGAGGATGAGCGACTGTATCAAGGGCGTAGTGGCCAAGAAAGCCAGCATAGTAAGCAAGGGCTATTCTTCTACTTTCTCCCTTTAATTTCACGCACTCTTTATATAAATTTCTAAGAAAAAGACCGCATTTTTCCTCATGCATAATGCTACCCAAATTTCTTTTTCCAAAGGTTACATTAAAGAAAACGAAATCCGGGCCCTCAAGTCCAAAGCAGTATGCATGTCTGTGGTCTGATATACATTTTTTCAAATATGATATTGGAATTGACTCATAAGCTTTTACCCCACATGTATAGTGAGAAAAATAAGCTGGCATCTAGTCACCTCCTAATATTACCACTTTTGTAAAGCATTCAAGTCCCATAAAGATTCCTAGATTTGAAATCCTTTTCTGCCTTGATAATAAACTCCTTTAGAGTCTTAGTATAATTTTTTCTATCCACATAGTAACTAAGACAATGATTTGCACCGTCAATTAGTAGCAACGAAGTGTCCTGATTACTTTCGTTGTAGTTTTCTATTGACATGCCAAAGGGGACAAATTCATCTTGTTTTCCATGGATTAATAGTAATGGTGTTGTATTATTTTTCATAGCGTCTGCCACACTAAATGATTTTAATCCCACACCTATTCTTCTTCGCACCATTAGATTTAAGACATCCATAAATGGATGTTCCGGTACATGGGCTATATTCCAGCCTGTATGAGCAATAATGTCATAAGGTGAACTAAAGCCACAATCAGCAATAATCCCCGCTACATTAAATGGTAATCCATCGGTTCCTGATGCCATAAGTACAGTACTTGCCCCCATTGACACGCCATACAAGAATATCTTCTCGGGCCTATACATTTTATTTAACCAGTTACACCAGCTAACACAATCAAGTCTTTCAAAAAGTCCATAAGTTGTGTATTTGCCTTGACTAAAGCCGTGTGCTCTTTGATCTATTAGAAGCATGTTGCAGCCATTTTTATAAAACCACTTAGAAATACCTGCTAAATCACGTTCCCAGCTTCCTCTCCATCCATGACACATTACAATAGTTCTCTTTGCATTTGGTGCTTCCACATAGTAGCCAGACAATTTCAAGCCATCAAAGCTGTTAATGGTGCCCACTGGTACTGCGTGGCATTTTAACCAAATTCTCCCCTCTTCTATTTCCTCTTCCCAAGGAGAGCCCTTTCCTAGTCTAGGGAACTTTTCTAGCGTCTTTCTCTCAAAAGCTGCATTAAAAAAATACCTAGTGGCTCCATATAATCCTAAAGCTACAGAAGCAGAAGCTCCAATTAAAACTTGTTTATAAGTCTTCATTTTAAGCCTCCACCTTACGTTTATTTTGTTATGTCCTCACGATTAGAATACTACTAATAATATAACAAATATATCTGAAAAAGTCCACCTGTATAAGTTCCTACAAATAAAGCCACGCCCTCTAATCCCTTAAAAGGACTAGAAAAACGTGGCTTTTCTCCATCTATAAAATTTTAAATATAATCCTATAATCTTGTTGTATACTTTTCAAGGTCAATTACCTGAGTTGCAAGACCCTCATAGAATTCTGGCTCATGACAAACCATAAGCACTGAACCCTTATATTCCTTAAGAGCACGCTTTAACTCATTCTTAGCGTCCTGGTCTAAATGGTTTGTAGGCTCATCAAGTACAAGTAAATTAGACTCTCTATTAATAATCTTACAAAGTCTAACCTTAGCCTGCTCACCACCGGATAAAACTCTTACCTTACTTTCGATGTGCTTAGTTGTAAGTCCGCACTTAGCAAGGGCTGAACGCACCTCGTACTGAGTAAAGCCTGGGAACTCCTCCCAAATCTCTTCAATACAAGTAGTTTCAATATCCGGTCTTGTCTCCTGCTCAAAGTATCCAATCTCTAAATAATCTCCAAGCTCAACACTACCTGAAATAGGCTTAATCTGGCCTAAAATGCTCTTTAAAAGTGTTGTCTTACCAATTCCGTTTACGCCTCGAATTGTAGCGATATGACCGCGTTCCATCTCAATATTAATAGGCTTTGAAAGGGGCTCATCATATCCAATTACAAGGTCATGAGTTTGGAAAATGTATCTAGAAGGTGTACGTGCCACCTTGAAGTTAAATTCTGGCTTAGGAGCTTCCTTTTCAAGCTCAATAATATCCATGTTATCAAGCTTTTTCTGGCGGGACATAGCCATATTTCTTGTAGAAACTCTAGCCTTATTTCTAGCAACGAAATCCTTAAGGTCAGCAATTTCCTGCTGCTGCTTATTATATGCAGCCTCAAGCTGAGACTTCTTCATCTCGTAAACTTCCATAAACTTATCGTAATCGCCCACATATCTGTTAAGCTGTCTGCCATCCACATGATAAATAAGATTTACAACCTTATTAAGGAAAGGAATATCATGGGAAATAAGAATAAATGCATTCTCATATTCCTCTAAGTATCTTGTAAGCCAAGCAATGTGTTCCTGATCTAGGTAGTTTGTAGGCTCATCAAGAAGTAGAATATCAGGCTTTGCAAGAAGTAACTTACCAAGTAAAACCTTAGTTCTTTGACCACCAGAAAGCTCTGTAACGTCCTTATCAAGGCCAAGCTCTAAAAGGCCTAGAGCTCTTGCAACTTCTTCTACCTTAGAATCAATTAAGTAAAAATCTCTGTTAGTTAAGACATCTTGAATAGTACCAAGCTCTTCCATGTACTGTTCCATCTCTTCTTCACTAGCATCCCCCATCTTAGCGCAGATGTCATTCATATGATTCTCAAGTTCAAAAAGATCATCAAAAGCCATCTTTAAAACTGCCTCAATAGTCATGCCCTTCTCAAGGACTGCATGCTGGTCAAGATAACCAACCTTTACATTCTTAGCCCATTCAATCTTACCTTCATCAGGCATGAGCTTACCTGTAATTATATTCATAAATGTTGACTTACCGGCACCATTATTACCAACATAGCCAACATGTTCTCCCTTATTCAATTTAAAAGATACATCTTCAAAAATTGCTCTATCACCAAATCCATGGGATAAATGCTCTACTGTTAAAATACTCATAAATACTCCTTTTTAATTAGCGTAGCCGTAAAATTATATCATATTAGAAAATTTGTCTCAATCTTAATTTAGTGATAAAAATAAAATTAGTAGCCTAATTTTGACCCAGTTTTGACCCAGTTTTTAACTCATTTATATCCTTAATAAAATAAAAATGCACGAGGGACAAAAGTCCTTCGTGCATTCCTGTTAGGGTGCAACACCCTAACGTGGGAATGTTTCCATTCTCCGATATGTAGTAAATGTGTCTTGTAAGCTTAGGAAAAAGTTTCTTAATCTCCTTACTAAGAAACTATTAGCTTAAATAAAACGGGATTCTTCTTCCCCTCTACCGTTATGAGGAAGGAAAATGATTTATTAATTACTGCTCATATTACGTTTACCTTCAATAAATCCCTCACCGAAAACCTCACTGGTCTCAGTGATCATTATGAAGGCATGAGGATCTGCTTTATGAGCCAAATCAGTAACCGCATAAGTCTGATTCTTTGAACATGCACACAACACAACGTCTCTATCATCACCGGTATAACTACCTATGGCTTTGATGATGGTAGATCCACGATCTGTCATGGAACCTATCATGTCCGTTAGCTCTTTACTACGAACAGTAATTATTATTATCAACTTACCTGCTCCCATACCGTAAAGGATCTTGTCCATTACGATGGAACAAGTAAATGCTGATATCAAACCGTAAAGTACTGAATCAATGTCCTTATAGATGAGACCACCTGCTGCAATGACAATGAAGTCAGTAACTATTGTTACGAAGCCAAAACTAAAATATGGCTTCTTTACCTTGACTGTCATAATGAGGAAATCCATTCCTCCTGAACTTGAACCTCTCATATAAAAGAGTGCCATTGATGCACCAAGGCAAACTCCTGAGAATAACGAAGCTGTTATTCTGCTTCCTGTATAAAGAGGTGTCATTGGGGCAATGACATCAAGGAAGATAGTACAAAAAATAAGTGTCTTAGCTGTCTTAAATAAGAATTTCTTACCGACAACCTTATAACTTAGAATTACCAGCGGTATGTTAAATATCAAAGTAAAGATACCAACTGGAACCGAATACAAATAATTAAAGATTAAAGCGACACCTGATACACCGCCTGGTGTGAAATCACCCATCTTTGCAAATGTGTAATAACCAACCGCGTATAAAAAGCCGCCCAGAATATCAAATAGGATATCCACAAGTGTACTACCGATTCTTTTTTCTAATTTCTGCATATATGCCCCTCCACAAAAAATAAAAAATAGTTAAAACTACAACTACCGCGTGAGCCAATACTCAACGATTATTTTTTGGGGAGCGTTTCTGCAATCCTGCCAAAAAAGTTATCACGCTTTCTTAACAAGCTCGGGAAAAGGACAAAAAAAATAAGCGCTCTTCCCTTCGCCTAAGCTATTATAACACCCGTGCAATATTTTGTCACTAATGTTTTTTTATTCATACTATGCAGTATTTATGCATATTTATACATAATATTCACACTATGAGAACGGTTCCATAAATGCACATTTTAAGGCATTTGTTGTCATAAATCGTCAAGCATATTAAATTTTTAAAAAGAATATTTTTATTAAAATATTCACTCTATTTTGCTATCACTTTATTGCAAAAAAGTGCGCATTTTGGCGCATTAAAGCGATAACTTTATGGGTTATTCCTGCCCCTGTATTGGGGTGCATGGATGAATAAAATACATCAATAATGAATAAAAATACCAAGGCAATCAAAATTATTGACAGAATTCTAGAATCCATCTTTTTTAGATGTCCTTCTATATAAGGTATAAGCCAGTAAACAACGGCGCATCCCCCAATTCCAAATATAATTAAGCCCTCAAGACAGATTCTTCCGTTTAGATTTAAATAGTAACCATTATATGACCACCATCTAAGTCCTGTGGCAAGTTCCATAAAATATGAGGTTGTGTACTCGATTATTCCGCTTATTATGACTATAAAGATAAACTCTCTTAATGGTTTTGCCCTAAATCTGTAACCTAATGTAATGGAAACTACAGCACCAACTCCATAGATTGGAATCCACGGACCGTTTAGTGCGCCTCTATTTACAAAGCTTCCTTTTTGAATCAAATGTAACATTCCCTCCCAGGTCCAGCCAACAAAGCAGCCAATAAAGAAGATAGATACAATTGAAAACATAGAATACATGCGCATGTAATCTGCCTTCATTCGTCTTTCCTTATATGGAAGACTGGATAATCTCTCTGGGTAGATTTCTCCATTTTTAATCTTGTTATAGTCATCAACCGCAGCAAATGTAAGGCTTAGGCTCTGCTTTAGGCGGTTATATCTTGAGTTTCTAAAGCTAAGACCTAGATTATCCTCAAACCACTTAAAGATTCCAGTACTTTCCTTATAATCGTTTTCATCAAAGGACTCACCCCTTTGCTTTCTTAAATTATCAATGGCACTAGCAAGCCAAAGGTCCGCATCTAAGTCGTAATCCTCACCATCTATGCCCTTGTTGTACTCTAGCACCAAGTCGTTATATTTTTCATTAATCAAGGCCTCATCAGCAATCTTGTATAGGTAAATGTCGTTTAATAGCGATACATTTTCAAGACCCTTCTCATAAGCTAGGCCTCGCAAATACACATAATATTCGCTAACTGTGGCAATCTTATAGGCATTTACAAAAAGAAGGCCTAGAGCTCCTAAAGTAAAAGACGAAAGCATATACCACAAAATAAAAGACATATCTAGTTTAAAAGCTTCCCACTTGTGGCCTCGCATCATATCTCTTGAAAGCTTAAGTGCCTGTCTTGGCTTAATTGCTGGATTTTCAGCCAAAATGTAGGAAAGCATCTTGTATCTATAATAACTAATTGGAAGGCCCACAATAGTAAAGGTCCATAAAAATAGATATAAGGCCCTTAAAGCCTGCGAAATAGCTACGTTTAACAAGCATTTGTTATAAAAAAGATATACGAACTTTTGATAATCCACCTTCTTATAGGTTCTAGCTTCTAGAAAGACTCGTCTAAAGCTCACAGAAAAAGGATTTGTAACCAAAAACCATATTAAAAAATACAGCATCATAAAAATAACCACAAAGATTCTTATGGCTATTTTTTCTGAACTTACAAAGGAATTAATGGACTGCAATACTCTATAAAAAAGCAGACCATCACTTGTTCCGTTAATTAACTGGGCAAGAAAGCCCTTATTTCTTGCAAAACTAGTGCCAGAACTAGCCTCCTTACTGTATTCAATTTCCTCATTTATGATATCTATAAATTTGTCTGGCTCCATAACCGTTGAAACCTGGACCACCTGTGTAACTTCATCCACCAATCTCCTAGGGGAAACCTTTGAACTGTTAATAAAGGAGCTTGAAAAATCTACCCCTAAAAAAGAGGCCATTAAACAAGCAAATATCAAAATAAAATAATGTTTTCTTAAAACTTTTCTAGCTGATTTTTTTAATTCTTTTCTATTCATATGCTTATTCCTTCAAGTTTTCTAATGTTGTATCTATAAAGTTTCCACTTTCTAGATATATATAAGCTAACATTTAAAACTAATTATGTAAATATAGGACATACATTATAAAATTTCTAGTAGGCCTTTTGCATCCACATTAAGGCTATATTCCTTAACCTTTTCAAACTTTTCCCTCTCGTTTCCTGGAATTTCATAATCAAGCAAATGTTTCATAATCTGATCCACATTTCTAAAATCTCCAATTTCTGCATATTCCTTAATGGCCAAATAGGCTTCAGAGAGCTGTTCTTTTGATATAAGCTCCTTTTTATTGTCATCCTTTAAAGGGCTTAATACATTTTCTAAATCTGTCTTTAATCTCGTAAGTAAAATGCATAAGGCGTCATATTCCATATCAAGATTTTTGTAATTTTTGGACTTGCACAAATCCTCTATATGTGCTGCCTGTCCTGAGATTTCAAGGGCTCCAATAAGTTTTAGAGAGCTCTTTAGGCCATGAACTAGAATCTCTAAATTTGCATAATCCTCTGCCTTATAATAACTCTCTAATTTTTCTAAATTGTTAGGAAGTGTGGAATTTATAGTAATTATGCTATTTATAAGTGTATTTCTTGTCATGCAGTTTCTAAGGGCCTGCTCATAATCGATATAACTAATATCTCCAAAGAGGCTTAAAATCTGGCTATCACTATCATTTTCAAAGCTATAAAAATCCCATGTAGCAAAAAGATCCGAACCAGATTTAGCATCATTAGCAAAAGCAGATTCTAGGCTAGAGTCAGCTAAATCATTATTATCAATCTTATCTTCTGGCAAATACTTTATAAGTAGTCTCTCTAATTCCTCGTAAAAAACTGGCTTTGCTAAATAATCCGTAAAGCCTTTTTCTATGTAAATGTCACGCACTCCGTTAAATACATTAGCCGTCAAAACAATGACAGGTGAATTAAAAGATAAGGACTCCTTATCCTCTCTTAGTTTTTTAAGAGTTTCCTCTCCATCCATCTTTGGCATTCTATGGTCTAAAAATATAATGTCGTATTTTTTCAATTTTGCTTTTTCAAGCGCCTCTTCTCCACTAAGGGCAATATCAAGCTTTACATAGCTTCGTGAAAGTAGTCCCTTTACTACATTTGCATTAACCTCCACATCATCCACCACTAATATGTTAGCCTTACTAGCCCTAAAAGCCTTCTTATATTTATTGATTTTGCAAAGGGAATCCTCGTAGTTTTTAACCACATCCCCGCACTCAAGCCAACCAACAATTAGCTGTTTTAAGCTAAAGGCAAAGGTAGTTCCAAGACCGTAAACCGACTCTATCTCAAGCTTTGAGCCCATCATCTCAAGTAATCTGCTAGTAAGACTAAGTCCAAGCCCCATACCCTCAATACTGCTATTATTGATTTCATCAAGACGCGTAAAAGCATTGTTTAGCTTATTTAAGTCTTCCTTTTTAATGCCCACTCCGGAATCTGAAATAATTACATATAGCTCTACATTTTCAGAATCCAACTTCTTAAAATCTATGCGAAGGCTAACGCTGCCTTCCTTTGTGTACTTTATAGAATTAGTAACTAGGTTAAGTAGGCACTCCTTGATTCTTACCACATCCCCGTACATTCTAAGGGGAATCTCAGGGTTTATGTGAATATCAAAGCACAAGCCCTTAGCCTTGGCCTTCTCATAGGTCAAGGACAGCACCTCATTTATTAAATTATCAAAACGATATTGGATTGGATTTATCTTTAAATCTCCTGATTCAAGCCTGCTATAATCAAGAATTTCATCCACTAGGCCAAGTAGTGCCTTTGAAGAATCCTCAATATTTTTAGCGTGAGATAAGATTGTCTTATCCTTGCTCTCCCTAATTATCATTTCATTCATGCCAAGAATGGCGTTTATAGGCGTTCTAATTTCATGAGACATGTGAGTTAGAAAACTAGACTTTGCCTCATTTAGCGCCTTTTCCTTTATAAGTTCTTCTTCCCTTTTTAGCTTCTCTTTAGCATGTCTATTTTTTACAATTATTCTGATTAATAAAAATGTCTCGCAGATTAGAATTAACGACAAAACCATAAGTCCAATCCCCATAGGCACCTACTTTCTGCTATCTAGAAAATCGTCGATGCTAAGAATTAACTTGTCTGGCTCCATGGATTTTAATAGATACTTTACTGGGTGCAAACTTAAGACATTCATAACCACGTCTTTGTCTGAATTTCCAGTTAAAAACATAATTGGAATGTCTCTTGTTGAGGGCTCGTCTTGTAGCATCTGGAAAACTTGAGTGCCATCTACTACTGGCATACTCACATCTAGAATAATTAAGTCCACCTTTTTCTTAGTTAGAAACATAATGGCATTCATGGCAGAATTTGCCATGTAAACCTTGTATTTTACCGATAGGAAGTCGCTTAGAGCACGCAAAGAAGAAGGATCATCATCCACAATGAGAATTGATTTCTCTTGCTCGACCTCCTCCTGCTTTAAAACCATCAATGAAAAATATTTGTACATACTAGACATATCCACCGGTTTTTCAAAGGCATGCTTAATTAAATGCTCTGGAATATATCTGTGGACGTCCCTAATTTCACTATCTGAGGCAATCAAATAAAGCATAACATCATTTGATATTACTGCCTTTTTTATATATTCGAAAATCTTTACATAATCCGTTACTTCGTTCTCAATATACAAGAGCCAAATCTTAGATTCCGACTCTTTTCCCATAATATAAGCAATATCTGAATTCACTGAGATAATATTAAAGCCCTGCTCTTCAAGTCCCTTCTTTATAGAACCATAAACAAAGCCCTTATCATTACCTATAAAGACTATTTTTTCATGCATACATTTCTCCATTAATCTTCAATTGTTCACAGTTAAAATATTAATTATATTATAGCAAATGTAACTAGATATTGCAAAATTTTATAATAATTTTGCTATATTTATGTTCTCACCTTTAATTAGGGCTTCGCCACAATCTTCAAATCTAGAATTTGTAATATTTACATTAGAGATTGTATCCATGCGGCCTTCTAATGGCTCGATTTTTACTGAATGCTTAGCACCAACGCAGTTTACATTGTTGATATTGATATTCTTAAAGAATGGAATGTCTTCCTCATTTTCCTTAGCAATAGTCTCGTTTCTGTTAAGAGAATTTAAAACATAAGACATAGTCATAATTACGCCTTCGTTTTTAATTCCCACCATGTTTACATTTTCAATATTAATATTCTCAACTACGCCACCACGACCAAGTGCACTCTTCATTCTAACACCTACGTCTGTGCCAAGGAATGTACAGTTATCAACCCAAACATTCTTAATGCCACGGCTCATCTCTGAACCAATTACAAATCCGCCATGACCTTCGTTTACAAGACAATCATGGATGTAGATATTCTCTGAAGGGCCAGTGATTGTTCTAGCAATAGCGTTCTTTCCTGACTTTAAGCAAATGGCATCATCGCCAGTTTCAAATCTAGAATTCTTAACTTCCACATTCTTGCAAGATTCAATATCGATACCATCACCATTTTGTGCATGATAAGCGTTGTTTACGTTAATACTATCTACTGTAAGGTTTGTACAGAAATATGGATGAATGTTCCAAGCAGGTGAATTCTTAAAAGTTACACCCTGAAGTAAGACCTTATCGCAGTGCTTAAGGCTTATTAATACTGGTCTATAAAAATCATAGTAAGGAGTGGCTAGCTTAAGTACTTCGGCATCTTCCTTTCCTTCAAAAGCTAACTGGATATTGTGTTTGTTTCCGTCAAATGCAGTCTTTGTAGGGAACCAAACGCCGCCCTCCTTAGTATCAAGAACGCAATCGCTTTTCTTTAAATTCTCCTGCCATGCTCTTGCTGTAAGCTTAAATTCCTTAATAGGTCTCCATTCATCACCGCTACCATCAATTACTCCATCACCTGTAATAGCGATGTTTGTTGCATTAATTGCTGTAATTGGAGATACTGCACGGATGCAGTCCTGACCTTCATAATTAGTTACGATTAGAGGATACTCCTCTGGATTTTTAGAAAACTTTAAAATTGCATTTCTTTCTAAATGTAACTCTACTCCACTAAGAAGATTTATAGGTCCTGTAATCCATAAGCCCGCTGGGATTACAAGCTTTCCACCGCCATTTTCTGATAAATCCTTAATTGCCTTATTAATAACTAAAGCATTGTGCTTACTTGTTTCTAAGTCTGACTTATTGGCAACTGGCTTGTAGTCTAATAAGTTGACTTCCTTTTCCTTAAATACCGGTAATTCTACCTTAAATTCCATCTTCATAAATTCCCTACCTCTTTAATTTCCTTTTATTTTTAATTTTCCTTAAACTTAATAAAGCCTAGATTCTCAAGTGTCTTCATATACTGTGACAATCTTTCATATAAAGGCTCTGCCTTATCTGCATACTTATCTGCCACAAGAATTCCTATATCGTAAATGCTTCTCTTCCCGTCAATCTGTTGCCATATAAAACTTCCAAGTCCCTCTAGCTTAATCTGACTTGTCTTTGGAGTCTTAAAAAGCTTCTGGGCAATCTTATTATAGAAGCCTGAATTTATCTGTGTTACATAGACAATCTTGCCCTTAACTTCCCACTGTCTATCCTCTGGAATATAAGGGATATTGTCTAGATAATTTTTCTTTTTATCCTTAGCTTTTTTCTTAGCCATCTTAAAATTTCACCACTTTCTTTTATTTGTAAAAGCATTGATTGTTTTACTAGTCACTTTACCTATTGTGACATAATAAATAATAAACCGTCAAGGTAAAAAAATCCCCCTCTATCATAAGATAGAGAGGGAAAAATCAAGACTCGCTCGGAGCTTGTACTCCGACTGAGTTAAGTATTATAAACTTAGTATCTTTACTGATTACTTCTTATAGTTTTTCTTATCCCAAATTGAGAACTTGAGTAAGCAAAGAATTAAAATAGCAAAGAATACGATACTAGCAATAGCACCAAGGTCAATACCTCTAGCTGTTAAGTCAATTAGATCAGCAAGTGATTTTCCACCGCCTACTGTAATTACAGCAAATACTGCAAGCAAGATACCAACTAAACCTTCACCGGCAATTAAACCAGATGAGAAGAGGATACCGGCTGTTGTAACATTTTCCTTATCATCATCATTCTTATACTTCTTATGATCAAACCAATATCTAATAAGACCACCAATCATAATAGGTACTGAAAGGTAAATTGGTAAATATAAACCAATAGCAACTGGAAGTACTGGAATATTTAATAATTCAATTACAACTGCAATAAATACACCGATAAATACAAGATTCCATGGTAAGTCGCCACCCATAACGCCTTCAACTACAAGCTTCATTAAAGTAGCCTGTGGAGCTGGGAGCTGATTTGTACCAAAGCCCCATGCGTTGTTAAGTAAAACCATAACACCTGTCATTGCAAGACCTGCAGCGATTACACCAATAACTTCACCGATCTGCTGATTTCTAGGTGTTGAACCAATAATATAACCTGTCTTTAAATCCTGTGATGTATCACCTGCAATAGCTGCAATGATACAAATTACAGTACCAATCATAATAGCTGTTGTCATACCAAGGCCACCGTCGTTACCTGTAGCCTTTAAAATAACAGTTGTAATGATTAGTGTAGCAATAGCCATACCTGAAACTGGGTTATTTGAGCTACCAACTAAACCTACCATTCTTGATGAAACAGTAGCAAAGAAGAAACCAAATACCACAATAAGGATAGCTGTGAAAACATTAATATGTACTGAAGGAACAGCAACTAATACAACTAAACAAATAAGAGCGATTAAAAGGATTGTCTTGATGCTTAAGTCCTTATCTGTTCTAAGTGTTGATACTGTGTTGTCTGAATTCTTGAGTGACTTAATATTCTCACTAAATGTTTTGATAATTAGTGGAAGTGACTTAACAAGGGAAATGATACCACCTGCAGCTACGGCACCTGCACCAATATATCTAACGTATGAACTCCAGATTTCATCAACTGACATCTGAGAGATAGCAACTTCTGCTGGGAAAATTGTAGCGTCTGCACCAAATGCTACGATAAGTGGCATAATTACAAGCCAAGCAAGTACACCACCGGCTAACATATAAGCTGAGATCTGAGCGCCGCAAATGTAACCAACACCGAGTAATGCTGGAAGAGTATCTGCGCCAATACCAGAACCCTTATAGCTCTTAAAACTGTATGAAATTTCGCTTGGGAATAGCTTTAATCCATCAGCTAAAAACTTAAATACTGAAGCGATACCTAAACCTGCAAATACTGTAGTTGCAGCGTTACCGCCCTTTTCTCCTGCGATTAATACTTCAGCACAAGCAGTTCCCTCTGGGTAAGGTAAACTACCATGTTCCTTAACGATTAATGCCCTACGAAGAGGAATCATAAATAAAACACCAAGTAAACCACCACTAATTGAAACAACAGCGATAGCAACTACTGAAAGTGTTACGTCATATCCTTCTTCGATCCACATAAAGATTGCAGGTAATGTAAAAATAGCACCTGCAGCAACTGATTCACCAGCGGAACCAATTGTTTGAACCAAGTTATTCTCAAGAATAGAATCCTTTTTAAGGATCATTCTAATAACACCCATAGAAATAACTGCAGCTGGGATTGATGCTGAAACAGTCATACCTACTCTAAGTCCTAAATATGCATTAGCTGCACCAAAAACAACAGCTAATAAAATACCTAAAATAATTGATGTTGGTGTTACTTCTGGCATAACCTGGTCAGCCGCGATATACGGCTTAAATTCCTTATTATCTGCCATAATAAAAGTCTCCAATCTTCGATTTAAATAAATTGTTTGTCTTTGATATAATCTTTTTTATTTGCCTCAAGAAGCTCTGCAACGGTTGTACCAAGAATTGGATGTCGTACCCAAGGTGCAATCTGAGCCAACGGAACCAAAACAAAATCTCTTAAATGCATTTGCACATGCGGTATAATTAGTTCCTTAGTACTCATAACTAAGTCGTCATAAAAAATTATATCTAAATCAAGGGTTCTTGGACCCCAGTGTATTTTTCTTTCTCTTCCTGCCTCGTTTTCAAGTCGATGTAGACAATCTAATAACTCCATCGGTGTATATAAAGTCTTTATTGCTGCACATCCGTTTAGAAAATCGTCTTGACTAACGCCACCGTATGGTAACGTTTCTATGAAATCTGATACATTTTCCACACGTACATAATCTAAATTATCTAACGAATTAATAGCCTCGTCAAGATATTTTTTCTTGTCACCCATATTAGAACCTAACGCAATGTAGGCCTCATGCCAACTTCTTGTAATTTTAACTGACACATTTTTTAAAGGAAGTAAAACTGGTGCCCAAGGTTTTTGAATCTCTAATGTAATTCCTTCTAAGCGCTCAGTTTCCATAAGAAGCTTTTGAGCAAGCTTTTCAGCCACAGTTTCTATTAATTCAAATGTGTTCTCCTGCATAAACTCTACTATCTTCTTACTTATCATGCCATAGTCTATAGATGCAGTTAAATCATCACTAAGGCCGGCTTTTCTAGTATTTGTGTAAAGAGTGGCATTTACCACAAACTTTTGTCCAAGGAACTGCTCTTCCTTAAAGACTCCATGTTTTGCAAATACTTCTAAACCTTCTATATTTATCTTGTCTAGACTGTTTAAATCCATATTATTTGCACCTTTCTATTGCCATTGTCATATCGAGAGCTCTTTTATTTTCCTTAACATCATGAACTCTAAAAATTCTAGCTCCCTTCATAGCGCCAATTACTGTTGTAGCTATTGTGCCCTCAAGTCTTTGATCCTTATCTAAGTTAAGAGTTAGACCAATCATTGATTTTCTTGATGTAGCAAGTAAAACAGGATAGCCTAGTTCCTTTAAAGCCTCAAGTTTATTAGTTACCTCAAGGTTTTGCTCAAGGGACTTTGCAAAGCCAACTCCTGGGTCAAGCATAATATTTTCCTTACTTATACCTGCCTTTAGAGCGATATCAATAGACTGCTTCATATCGTTTAGATAGTCTTCAAAGAAATTATCATATTTAGCTTCTTCTCTGTTGTGCATAAGACAAACCGGCTTATTATACTTAGCCACAACTGCTGCCATCTTAGGATCCTTTTTAAGGCCCCATATATCATTAACCAAATCAGCTCCTGCCTTAATTGCAGCCTCAACTACTTCTGACTTATAGCTATCAATAGAAACAGCTACGTCAAACTTTTCCTTAATAGCCTTAATTACAGGAACTACTCGGTTTATTTCCTCTTCATTACTAATAACTGTGTATCCAGGTCTTGTGGATTCACCACCTACATCAATGATTGTAGCACCTTCCTCAATCATATCCTTTGCGTGGGCTACTGCATTTTCTAAAGTATTCCACTTACCGCCATCGCTAAAAGAATCCGGTGTCACGTTTAAAATTCCCATGATGTAAGCTTCATTTTCAAAATCAAATTCCTTATTTCCTATTAACATGTTGTCTCCTAATCTAGTCAACTATTAGATGATTCTTCTTCTCCTCGCTCCATTTACAAGTCTTTGTGGCAAGACAATCAAAACAGGTTCTAGATTTCTTATCTGCCCTATAAAGAAGCCCCGCAAGTCCATCATCTAACATACCTTTTTCGTCTCTATGTGCAGCAATTGCCCCGCAAATACGCTTAACTTCCTCATTATTAAAACCGCATTCAGGCAAAATTTCCTTTGCTAACTGCACACTAGCCTCATTATGTGGGATTTGCTTAGTATATTCTAAAACTCTTCCCAAATCGTGAAGAAGGGCTGTTCCATAGATTATCTCCTTCTCTATTGCCAGCCCTTTTTCTAAGTCCTCAATGTAGGCAAGCCTTGCCACGTCTAACAAGTGGTCAATGCCATGCCTACAGTATTGTCTATCTTTTTCAAGCCTTTGCAAATGTAACATATTCTCTTTAAATGTCTCATTTGCCAAAATTCTATTCACTCTCTCCATATTAACCTAACATTCTGTAAAATGTATTTTCTAACTTTTCGTCCTCAAATGCCCCACGCTTTACAACTGTAACTGTCTTTGAGCCTGGCTTCTTAATGCCACGCATTGTCATACACATATGCTCAGCTTCAATATGAACCATAACGCCCTTGCAGTTTAATTCCTTCATAAATGCATCAGCAATCTGATTTGTTAATTGTTCCTGAATCTGTAAACGTCTTGCATAAACTTCAACTGTTCTTGCAATTTTACTTAATCCAACTACCTCTCCGTTAGGAATATAAGCAATAGCTGCTTTTCCATAGAAAGGTAACATATGATGTTCACATAAAGAATAGAAATAAATATCTTTCTCCATTACGATATCTGAATTATCTACGTGGAATCTCTTTGATAAATGCTCCTTAGCGTCATCACTATAACCTGCAGCAAGTTCATGGTACATTCTAGCTACTCTGTCGGGAGTTTCAAGTAAGCCTTCGCGATTAACATCTTCACCAATTCCTTCAAGTATAAGTCTTACGCCTTCCTTTATTTTCTCATCATCAAACATTTCTCACACCTAACCTTCCTTAAAAAACACATTTTCTAGATATTAAAAAATACCCAAAAATTCTTCTTTTATTAAACCAACATAATAAAGAGAACCAAATGCCACTATAACATCGTTTTTCTCTGCCTTCTTAAGACTTAAGCTTGCAGCCTCTTTTAAGCTTTCTGCAACTTCCGTCTTTATGCCGTAATTTTCACTAATAAACTTGCTTAAATCACTAGCAGATAGCGCTCTCTTATTTGGTGCTGTTACACATATTATTTCTTTGGCCAATTTAGAAACCTTGTTTATCATGTACTGATAATCCTTATCTGCCATAACACCCATAATAAAGATCAATTTCTTGTCTTTAAAATGTTTATAGAGACTTGAGACTAAAACATCAATTCCCTTTGCATTATGTCCACCATCAACAATGACAATAGGTTCTTTATTTATGCATTCAAATCTACATGGCCATCTGCACTCAATTAAACCTTGCCTTACAGTTTCTGCTGTAATCGACTTGTAGCCCTTATTTTTTAAAATGTGGGCAGCAGTCACGGCTAATGCTGCATTATAGATTTGATAATCTCCTGCTAAATTGATTTTTAAAGTGCCAATTCCATTCATAGTAAAAGTCTGTCCATCAAGACTTATACAATCAGCCTTCATTCCTACTGGTAATTCTGAGTTATGAAGTCTTGCCTTCTTATTCCTAGCACTTTCTTCAATAACATCCATTACCTCGTCTTCCTGATCACAGGTTAAGACGTCGATACCTTCCTTAATGATTCCGCATTTATGTAATGCAATTTCTGTTAATGTGTTGCCTAAAACTCTAACGTGGTCGAAACTAATAGATGTGAGAATAGCGAGTTCGCAGCTTTCAATAACATTAGTAGAATCAAGTAATCCGCCAAGGCCTACCTCTAAGATACATATATCGCAATCCTGAGATAAGAAGTATAGAAAACTCATAGCTGTAGTAATTTCAAATTCTGTTGGATGGCCTAAACCATCTTTTACCATTTGATCGCAAGCAGCTTTCAAAACGCTTGTTAGCTGTGCTAAATCAGCCTTTGAAATACTTTCATTGTTCACTTTTATAATTTCATTGTAATCAAGTAACGCAGGGGATGAATAGACTCCCACTCTTAAGGATGACGCCTTAAGAATGCTAGATAAGAATGCTACCGTAGAGCCTTTGCCATTCGTTCCTGCAACGTGAACAAACTTCAACTTCTTATGAGGGTTTCCAACATAGTGTAATAAATTAGTAATTCTCTCAAGCCCAAGCACCATGCCATAGCTATTAGTCTCCTTAAGATACGCAATAGCTTCCTCGTAATTCATTGGCATAAAAAACCTCCTTATGTAATTCCTCAACTACATAGGGAGGTAAAACTCTCGGTATGTAGCAGCGGGATGCGACTTTGAAACCGCAAGATACTCTTTTCGTCTAAGTGACAACTCCCTGTTCACATAGCACTTAACGCTTCAAAATCTACTCTGCATATTGTTAGTACTAAATCGTCTTAAAATACAGGCTTTTTAGTACTGATATATACGAACATATAGTAACCATTTTCATATAAAAAAGCAAGAGGATTTTATGATTGTTCTTTATCATTTAATAATTATGACTATTGCTGATTAGCTTTGAGTTTTATTGATTTCATATTTTGATTTCTTCCCCTCTCACGGGTGAGTTCCGGCGGTAAGGACTTGCTATTGTGCCTTTTAGCTTTTTCTTCCTTTCTTTTAGCCACTGTGCTTCCGACCTCTCTACTTTAAATTTTGATTTCTTCCCCTCTCACGGGAGATTTCCGGCGGTGGGAACTTGCTCTTGTGCCTTTTGGCTTTTTCTTCCTTTCTTTTAGCCACTGCTCTTCCGGCTTATACCAAGAAATTTTAAGGCTACTTTTCGGGCTTTTTGACTTTCCTAAAAGAAACCATGAAAAACAAGCACAAATTTCTCTCACTGTGAAGCTCTCAAAAAAATTTCTAGCTATTGATTTTGGCTGTAAACACCGGATATCAAAAATAAAAGCACAAGATTTCAGAAATCAACTTTCTTCTTCACTAACATCTTGTGGCTATAATCGCACCAATCGGAAATTTTAGTGAAATTTTTATTCAAAACTTTCAATTAATACTTGCATTTTCTATAAAAAAGAGTGCCTAAAAAGCTTCTTATTCTTCTTTCTAGGCACTTTTACTCAATTATTCAATTTTTAACACAATAGGTTTCTAATCTAATTCCACTAGAATTCCTGCTTCAAGCTGAATAGAAGCAATCCAGTTTTCATCTATCTGAATGAACTTGTGATGAACTGCTTTTTCAGCATAAGCCTGATCTATTGTGATTTCATAATCATCATAACTTGGTCGTGTTTCAAAACCATCAAGATAGCTCTCATAATCTGTAAAAACTGGTCTATCTTTATTGGCTTCATCCATAGCACTCATGTCGATACTAATATCAATATCAGGCTTTGCTTCTTGTGTCATCATATCCACCATTCCATCGACATCTACCTCAATTTCTGGCAACTCATCTTCTGGTAATGAAGGTGTTTCCATGACTGGCATTTCTGTAGGAGTTTCTTCCACTACTGTTTCAGTTGCTTCTGTAGCTACTGGCTCTTCTATTACTTTGCTTGTATTCTGTGCGCCCTCGCCATCATCTACAAATTCCACAACTTGAGGAGTTGCATCAGCTAACTCAAAGTTAGAATTTTCAAGTTCTGCAAGAATATCAACATTAGGATCAACGATTTCTATGTCATCAGATTCAATATCTAAAATGTTATCTAATACTGATTTTGTACCTTCAATCTTATCCATTGTTGCTTTTTCAGCTTGTTCTGTGAGTTCAAGCATCTCAGCAACTAGTGACTTAACAGGATTTCCATTGGCAGCAGTTTCTTCTACAGTAGCTTCGGCTACTGGTTCTTCTACAGGTATCTCTGCTACTGGTTCCTCAGCTGGTGCTTCTGCTACCATCTCTTCAACCGGCATTTCTGCTGCAGGTTCTTCTGCTACTGATTCTGTCATTATTTCTTCTGCTGGCATCTCTGCTACAGGTTCTTCAACAGGCGCTTCCGCTACCATTTCTTCTATTGGCATCTCTACTGCAGGTTCTTCTGCAACTGATTCTGTTGGCATTTCTTCTACCGGTTCCTCAGCTGGTGCTTCTGCTACTGTCTCCTCAACCGGCATTTCTGCTGCAGGTTCTTCTGCAACTGTTTCTGCCATCATTTCTTCTACTAACCTCTCGGCTACTGGCTCTTCTACCGGCGCCTCTGCTACCATTTCTTCTACCGGCATTTCTGCTGCAGGTTCTTCTGCAACTGTTTCTGCCATCATTTCTTCTATTGGCATCTCGGCTACTGCTTCCTCAGCTGGTGCCTCTGCTACCATTTCTTCCATTGGCATCTCTGCTACCGCTTCTTCTACAGGTGCCTCTTCCACCATTTCTTCTACTGGCATCTCGGCCACAGCTTCTTCAACCGATGATTCCGCTACCATCTCTTCAACCGGCATTTCTGCTGCAGGTTCTTCTGCAACTGCTTCTGCCATCATTTCTTCTATTGGCATTTCGACTACTGCTTCCTCAGCTGGTGCCTCTGCTGTCATCTCTTCAATCGGCATTTCTGCTGCAGGTTCTTCTGCAACTGCTTCTGCCATCATTTCTTCTACTGGCATCTCGGCTACTGGCTCTTCAGCAACAGCTCCCTCCATCATTTCTTCTACTGGCATTTCCTCAGCCACTGGCTCTTCCGAAACAGCTTCTACTACCATTTCTTCCATTGGCATTTCAACTACCGGTTCCTCAGCTGGTGCTTCTGCTATCATCTCTTCTACAGGTGCTTCTGCTACCATCTCTTCAACTGGCATTTCTTCTGCAACTGATTCTGCCACCATTTCTTCTATTGGCATTTCTGCCACTGGCTCTTCAACAGCTTCCTCAGCTACCATTTCTTCTACCAGCATCTCTGCTACAGCTTCTTCAACCGGTGCTTCCAGTACCATTTCTTCTACCGGCATTTCTGCTACTGGCTCTTCTGCAACTGCTTCCTCAGCTACCATCTCTTCCATTGGCATCTCGGCTACCTGTTCTTCAACAGCTTCCTCAGCAACCATTTCTTCTACCGGCATCTCTGCTACAGCTTCTTCAACCGGTGCTTCCGCTACCATTTCTTCTACTGGCATTTCTGCCACTGGCTCTTCAACAGCTTCCTCAGCCACCATTTCTTCTACCGGCATCTCAGCTACAGCTTCTTCAACCGGTGCTTCCGCTACCATTTCTTCTACCGGCATTTCTGCTGCAGGCTCTTCTACAGCTTCCTCAGCAACCATTTCTTCTACCGGCATCTCGGCTACTGCTTCTTCAACCGGTGCTTCCGCTACCATTTCTTCTACCGGCATTTCTGCTGCAGGTTCTTCTGCAACTGATTCCGCCATCATTTCTTCTACCGGCATCTCGGCTACAGCCTCTTCAGCTGGCGCTTCTGCAACCATCTCTTCAACCGGCATTTCTGCTGCAGGCTCTTCAACAGCTGCCTCTGCCACCATTTCCTCTACTGGCATTTCTGCCACCGGATCTTCTGCAACTTCCGCCACCGCTTCATCCGCAGTTTCCTCAACTACTGCTTCCTCAGCTACCATTTCTTCTACCGGCATCTCTTCAGCAACCAGCTCCTCTGCAACTTCCGCTACTGCTTCTTCCACTGCTTCCTCAGCAACCTCTTCCGAAACTGATTCTGCAACCATTTCCTCTACCGGCATCTCTTCAGCCACCGGCTCCTCAACAACCTCTTCCTCTGCAACTTCCGCTACTGCTTCCTCAGCTACCATTTCTTCTACTGGCATCTCAGCTACAACCTCTTCGACCGGTTCCTCAACTACAGCTTCTTCCACCATTTCTTCAACCGGTATCTCTTCAGCTACCGGCTCCTCAGCTACAGCCTCATCCGGTATTGTCTCATTTTCATCTTCATCCTGGAAGGCATCGAGGATTTCGCTCTTCTCGCTATTATTGGCGTTGCCAATGGCATTTGCAATGTCGGCTGCTAAATCTTCATCTATTTCCTCGGCTTTACGTACCATTTCACGAAGTTCATGCATGAAATCAAGACCGAGAGGTGTTTGGAAAACTAGAGCACCTGCATCGGCCACGTATAAAATCTGTTTTTGTGTTTCAATGTCATAAATATCGTGGAATTTTGCCATGTTTTTGATCTTTTCAAGTTCATCTAATGCGATATTGTATTCTTCTTCTGTATCAAATGTGTAATTTTTTAATTTGTACTTTCCATCCGCCATAACTTCACCTCTCGAAAACCTTTAGAGTATTTATTAGTTCAACGGGAAAGCTGTAATCCTTTGTTTAGGCCAAAATAAAATGTTGTATGACACAAAAAGAGCGCCATTCTTTAAAAAGAATAGCGCTAAATGTCATTTTATGCACCTGGCTACCATTTTAAAGGCCCTCTAGTTTTGCGTCACAGGATTTCCCCTGCTTTGCCCAGTATTGAATTTCACGTAAGTTTCTAAGGAAATGATACCATATCCTATAAATATTTTCAATACTAACACTATTTGATAATCAGATTATAAAACATAAAAATAAGGGCCCGAAGGCCCCTATAATTATCTTGCAATTTTCTTATAATTTTCTTATTAGAATCTTATCTAAGCTAAAATCTTTACAATTAGCATCCCTTGCCATCAATACTGCAGGCTTTGCCTACATTTTCATAAGTAATAGGTAAATTTCTCTCTGATAAGAAGCCTTCCCAGTCAGTGAAAACTGTATCGTCTTCCATAACGATTGCTGGAATTCCAATGTCTCCAATAGCCTTAAGTCTATCAAAAATTGGATTCTCATCTCTCATCTTTAAGAAATCCTTTAAGTCCTTTAAATTCTTATTGATGTCGATATATGTGTATTCGATACCATTGTCATCAAAATTTCTCTTGCAGTTAATGCAATCTGGGCACATTTCGCTACCATAAACCTTTAACATAATAATACCTCCTAAGTTGAAAAACTTTAAAGCTACTATATTAGCCCTTTAAATCTCTTGACTGTCTGTCCATGTCTTCTACAACGATGTCATAAATTTCACCGTGAGTTCTGCAATATGCAAGAACATCCCATGGTTCGTTAGTGTGATAGTGAAGCTTAACTGTAGCCTTCTCGCCAAACTCATCTTCACCTGAATCACCAGCGATTACCATTGAATCGCCCTTAATATTCTCTAAAACATATTCTCTAATTTCATCTGTTAAATCATCAGCTAAATCGTCTGGATCTACTCCATCCTCTACGTACTGATCTAATAATAACTGTGTGTCATATCTAAACTCTATAGTCTGATCTGGCATTCCCATAACCTATTATCCTCCTAGTTTTAAATTAACGTCTAATTAATTATAAGCCAGTTTTTAATATTTTTAAAGTCTTAGAAAATAATAAAACTATAAAAAATTGCGTCCAATTGATAATAGTTCTCAATTAGACGCAATCTGACTTTTTGTTTAATTAATTTCTTAGAAAATTTACCACTCTAGTTACTCATATTCATGAGGCAAAACATTTTCCTACTGCTCAATTAAATGTGTAACATCAAGATATTCTGGCATGCCATCCTTAAAGCTAAGCTGAGGCTCGCCCTTAATAAGTGGCTTAAGATAAGTTACCATCTCTTTAGTAAGGTCGTTACCTCTTTCATTAATCCACTCTCTTGGTACTGCCTTAACACCGTTGGCAATTTCGCAAACTGGATGTCCACCATAAACTGTTTCGTATGGTTCATCTGAAGTTCTTGTGATTGTAGCCATAAGGCCTGTTTCGCCCTTAGCTGCAAGGCCTGCTGCTGTTTCACCTAACTTAACTGATTCTTCAAGGTCAGTTAAAGATGCAAGGTGAGTTGCACATCTTTGTAAAATGTTTAATTCAACGGAACGTACCTTACAACCCACTTCGTTAGCGATTAAGTGCTCAAGTGCCTTACCTGCACCACTAAGCTGTACATGTCCGAATTTATCTAACTTGCTTTCAGAAGCTGAGAAATAATTACCATCCTTGTCTCTAATACCCTCTGAAATTGCAATAATTACATCATCCTGCTTTTCAAGTAATGCCTTGACATCCTCAACACATTCCTTAGGATCAAAAGCTGCCTCTGGAAGGTAGATAAGATGTGGGGCTACACTATATTCATTTCTTGCAAGAACTGAAGCTGCAGTTAACCAACCTGCATCACGTCCCATAATTTCTACGATTGTAACTGACTTAAGCTTGTAAATGTATGTATCATGAGCCATTTCAAGAATTGATGTAGCAACATACTTAGCTGCTGAACCAAAACCTGGTGTATGGTCGATATGAACTAAATCGTTATCAATAGTCTTTGGAATACCAATAACTCTAACGTCACTGTTAATTGAAACAGCGTACTTAGATAATCTATCAACTGTATCCATTGAGTCATTTCCACCAATGTAGAAGAATGCATCAATGTCATGCTCCTTAAAGAATGCAAAAATCTTCTCATAAATTTCTGGCTTGTCCTCTGGTAGAGGCATCTTGTATCTACATGAACCAAGGTACATAGCAGGTGTAAGCTTTAACTTTTCAATAAAGTTATCACATCCGGCCATTTTTTCAGATAAATCAATAAATCTGTCCTCTAGAATTCCAGTAATTCCGTTAAGGGAGCCATAGATTTTTGAAAATGTAGCATTTTCCTTATTATACTTTAAAACGCCAGCTAAACTTGCGTTAATTGCCACTGTAGGGCCACCTGATTGTGCTATTACAGCATTTCTCATATTATTCACCATTCCTATTACTCTTTATTTGAGCGATTTTTTGATAGGCTTTTGAAACCATTCGCTCTGCCGTATCTTCTTCCAAGCAAGTAGTATATTCTATAATTGCATCGCTTGTAAATGATTTATTAGAAATCTTCTTAATTTTGTGAATATCAGACAAAATTTTTTCTTTAAGTTCTAGAATCTCTTTTTCATCGTCATAATAAGTTGCCATTAAGAAATGATCCATCTCGAAACGACCAATAATGCTTGTTATACTTGAATTTTTCTTTAAAATATTGGCCACCTCTACAATTAATTCCTTAGAAAAATCATTACCGTAGTTTTTAATGATATATCTAAAATCCTTAATATCTATTAAAATCACAGCAAATTTCCTATTATTAAAGCAGAATTCATCCATGAAATTATTGACTTCCGTCATAAGGCCTCTTGTGTTGTAAAGACCAGAATAACTATCAATAAACAAATCCTCGTTGTAGTTGTGGTTGTTGACCTTCATTTCCTTTAAAAAGCCAATAACGCCCATACATTTTCCATTGTTATAGGTAGGAATTACGCTAAGCACAATGGTTTTTACATCATTATTAAAGGATAGATTTTCCACAATGCTTTGACTTGTACCCTCGGCAATTGCCTTCTCTTCCATCTTTCTTAGTAAAAATGATTCAATCCAATTTATTTCTTCATCGGACTTACCAATTATGTCCTCCTTGGATTTAAAATTGCCAAATTCAAGAAAAGCCTTGGTGACATCCTTATATCTAAGATTTGTATCCTTTAAATAGCTAATTGCATTTTCCCTAATAGTTCCAAAGGAAATGTAGGTTCTATCATTATTTAGAGGATTGTCATCCCTAGTATTAAAAGGAGCGTAATTAAGTTCTAGATTACTAGCATTTCTAAGGGTTGCAACCACCTTATTGTTGCCAATATAGGTACACTCCATAATCTTCCAAACGTAGGTGTTGCCTTCTTTAATTCGCAAATATTCTGCAATAATATGTTCTTCCGATCTCTCGATTCTTTTACGCAAGGTAGACATTTCAAAGAAACGGAGGTATTTTGGCACATCGTCATAGAATACATTTTCCTTAATATAAAGGTCCATATTGCTGAAAACGTTACCGCCATCGTAGTTAAACTTATTCTGGTCGTTAACATACACTTCTGTATCCGTCATGTTACTAAGGTCAAATAAATCCACTCGGTCGTACTTATTAAGCAGAGAGTCCATATATCTATCCTTAGTAATCTTCTTTAAATACTCATCATCATCAATCATGCTAATAAGGACACAGGCATAGGCCTTAGTATCCTCGTACTGGGAGAGCTTGTAAACTCTAGCAATACAGAGCTTATCATCAATAATAAAATTACCTGAAGCATAGTCGCCATTAAGGCTATCTGCCAAATTGCAGATTTCCATAACCTTCTTATAATAGGAGCTATCCTTATCCTTAATAATACTATCAAGAATAGCCATATTTCCTATACCTAGCTTAATTAGCTGCTTTTCAAAGGTCTCGTTATAGAAAATGAATTTAATTCTTTCATCTTTTATTTCCGCAATTGTAATTGGAAGCTGTGTCTTAAAGCCTAAATCATCAATTTCGTCATTGCTATTTCCCATAATAGGAGCGGAACTTAGGATATTTACAGAACACATCTCATCGTAGTAATTTGCCTGCATAGCCGTTTCACAGCCATAATCATAATTCTCTACAAAGGCGCAGGTATCATTAAAATTCATAGGCTTACTAAATAAGTAACCTTGAATCTTCTCACAGCCAATATTTCTTAAAAACTCGTACTGGTCGTAAGTTTCAACCCCTTCCGCAAGGGTTCTAATTCCTATCTTTTTTGCCATATCTACAATGGCAATCACAATCTTTTTAGCCTTTAAATCGTTACTAAAGAGGAACTTCATATCGATTTTCAGTTCATCAAATTCAAAGTCCTTTAAAACGTTAAAAGAAGAGTACTCACTTCCAAAATCATCCATCCAAATGCTATAGCCAAGATTATGCAATTTCGCCAATTCTCCTCGCATATAATCCGGGTCTTTTCCTATTATACTTTCAGTGATTTCTAGATTAAGCATATTTCTTGGCACATTGTGCTTTCTAATGCTATTTTCAATTACCTCTGCCACCTCATGGCCGTAGAAGTCCTGTCTTGAAAGGTTTAAGGAAAATGGAATCGCATTCCCTTTTCTTTCCTTATGCCTTACAAAATCTCTACACACACTCTCAAGCATATAAAAGTCTAACTTGTAAATAAGCCCCTCTGCTTCAAGGGCAGGCACAAAAATAGCAGGTGAAATCATACCCATTTCTGGATCAATCCACCTTGCTAGTGCTTCAAAACCGCACAGTTTACCTGTTACTGACCTAATTACAGGCTGGTAAAATGGTACAATATAGGCCTTTTCAATGGCTAAATCAATATTTTTTACAACATAATCTCTTAATTCGTCATTAGTCATAGTTCCCCTCACAGCTAATCGAAGATATTATTTTTTCTCATTCACACTAAAAGAAGCTAAAATAAGCTCCATATCTGTCTAAATTATACCATTCCATTAAGTTATTATCAATATTATAAGAATATCCACTTTATTTAATAAGGTATTAAGAAAATATTAATTTTTATATTTATTATTGTAAGACTTTTTGTTATAATTTAGATGTTCGTTTATTTACTTTAAATATTTTTATATTTATTAGTAAATATCGCGCAAAATACATTTATAAAAAAAGAAAGAGAGAGAACAAAATGCTTGAAAAAACATTTAAACTCAAAGAACACGGCACTAATGTAAAAACCGAAGTAATTGCCGGTATTACTACATTCCTTGCCATGGCTTACATCCTAGCTGTAAATCCTAACATCTTAGGTACAGTTATGAACCAGGATGGTGTATTCATCGCAACATGTTTAGCATCTGCTGTTGCTACATTTGTTATGGGTCTTTGGGCTAATTACCCAATCGTACTTTCTGCTGGTTTAGGCCTTAATGCTTATTTTGCTTACACAGTTTGCTTAACAGAATTATCAGATATGGGAGCTAACGCTTTCACAGTTGCATTAACAGCAGTTTTCGTTGAAGGTGTAATCTTCATCGTTATTTCTGCCTTTAAGGTTAGAGAACAGATTATCAACGGTATTCCTCAGAACGTTAAGTATGGTATCACTGCTGGTATCGGTTTATTCATCGCCTTCATCGGTCTTAAGGGTGCTAACGTAACAGTTGCTAGCGATTCAACTCTTGTAGATCTTGGTGATTTCTCAAGACCAGACGTAGTTTTATGTATGATTGGTTTACTTATCATCGTAGTTTTAAGTCACTACCATGTTAAGGGTTCAGTACTTATTGGTATTATTACAACTTGGATTCTTGGTATCATTGCTGAGAAGATTGGTTGGTATGTAGTTGACGTAGAAGCTGGTGTTTACTCACTTATTCCTAGCGGCGTTGTTAGCGTTTCAAGCTTCAGCGGTCTTAAGGAAACAGCCTTCCACTTTAACTTTGCTTGGGCTGGTGAGCACCTCATTCAGTTCATCGCTATTCTTTTCAGTTTCTTATTTGTTGACCTCTTCGATACAGTTGGTACTGTAGTAGGTGTTGCAGATAAGGCTAAGTTACTTAGAGAAGATGGTACTCTTCCAAGAGTAGGTAGAGTATTTATGGCTGATGCTGTTGGTACAGTACTTGGTTCATGTCTTGGTACATCAACAGTTACATCATTCGTAGAATCTTCAGCTGGTGTTGCTGAAGGTGGTAAGACAGGTCTTACAGCTTGCGTTTCAGGTTTATTATTCATCGTAGCTTTATTATTTAGCCCTGTATTCCTTGCTATTCCTTCATTTGCTACATCTCCAGCACTTATCTATGTTGGTATGCTTATGCTTACATCAATCACAAAGATTAACTTTGAGGCTGATGCAGCTGATGCTATTGGTGCTTACCTTGCAGTTCTTATCATGCCTTTAACATACTCAATCTCAAACGGTATCATGTTTGCCGTTGTTTCTTGGGTAATCGTAAAGGTTTGCACAAAGAAGGCTAAGGACGTTAGCCCAGTTATGTGGGTTGTATTCGTATTATTCGCACTTAGAATTGCATCTTTAGTTACTAACTTTAGCTAATTAAGGTTTGAATATTCTTTTAGGGTTTGAACGCAGTGTAAGCAATCCCCCGCTTCAAAAGCGTAAGCTTTAAGCGGGGGTATAAAGCTTACTAGTGTCAGAAGGGGTTAAAGCCCCTTCTGACAGGTGGCACAAAGTGCCACTGCGTTCATGAGGAAGTAGCAAAGCGGATTCCGAATGTCCGCTTTACTATTGACGTATAAAGAAAAGCCAGTAGATTAATTTCTACTGGCTTCTTTTTTATATTAATTTTTATAGCAAGGTCAAGTTCTAAGCTCTAGCTTTCTAATCTTCTAGGCCTCAAGACTTGTAAATTTAAATTCATTTACATCAAAAAGTCCCATATCAGTAATCTTAAGTTCTGGAATTACTGGAAGTGCCATAAAGCAAAGCACCATAAATGGGTCCTTGTCCTTATCCACCTTTAAAACCTCATGGGCAAATTTATGAGCGGCAGCTAGCTTCTCATTAAAAGTCTCTGCATTTTCAGTACTCATAATTCCTGCCACTGTAAGCGGAATAGCGTGTTTTACTTCATCCTTGTGAACAATAGCTATACCACCCGTCATCTTTATAACCTCATTAACTGCCATAGCAATTTGAGCATTTGAAGTGCCTACAGCAATAATGTTGTGGGAATCGTGAGCCACAGATAGGGCAATTGCACCCTCTTTAATTCCAAATTCCTTTAAAAATGCAACTCCAACATTTCCTGTACCATGATGCCTCTCAACTACTGCTATCTTTACAATATCCTTATCCTTATTATAGACAAAATCGCCCTTATCATCTAATTCAATCTCTTCAACTCCAGCCTTAGTTAAAACCCCATCTGGGCAGATATTCATAGTTTTAACCCTATTAGACTTTAACTCTAATTTAAGTTTAACCTCACTAAAATCTTTAACATTAACTGAAGAAGAAACCTTTGTAACATCTACTCTTTTAACTGGAAGTAAGTATTTGCCCTCTTTAGCACAAAGCTTACCATCAATAAAAGTCATTACTGCCTTTAAGTCCTCAAGATTATTAAAGACCACAAGATTAGCCTTCTTTCCCGGCGCAATTCCACCAATTTCCTTAATGCCATAACACTCAGCTGCATTAAGTGTTGCCATTCTAATAGCATGAATTGGCTTAATTCCAGCCTTTATACATCTTCTAACTAAGTCATCAACATGGCCCTCCTCAAAGATAGTATGAATCTGTCTATCATCTGAGCAGAGAAGACATCTCTTATAATTTTCTTCATTGACCCCTGGAAGTAGATTTTCTAAATCATGACAAGCTGAGCCATGACGAAGCAAAATATACATGCCACGAGAAAGCTTATTATCCATGTCCTCTATTGTGCTGCACTCGTGATCTGTTGAGATGCCCGCTGCAATATAGGCATTAAGCTCATTTCCAGCAACATCTGGGGCATGGCCATCAATAACCCTGCCGGATTCAAGGGCTGCCGCTAACTTTGCCACACATTCCTCATCATTATTAATAACGCCTACGCTGTTCATAAACTCAGCTAGGCCGTGAACTTTCCTTGTTTTGAAAATATTTTCAATATCCTTTGCACTTACAACTGCCCCGGAATTCTCAAAAGGTGTGCTTGGTACACAGCTTGGCACCATCACTCTAATATCAAGGGCTGTGCTTGCTGCTGCCTCAATCATGTAATCAAGGCCATCAATTCCACACACGTTAGTAATCTCGTGGGGATCAGTTATAACTGTTGTTGTTCCAAGAGGTACAACTAGTCTTGAAAATTCCTCTGGTGTCATATAGGAAGACTCAATATGAATATGACCATCAATAAAGCCGGGAGATACATAAGCTCCCTCTACATCAATCTCTTCCTTACCCTTATAATTTCCAATACCAGCTATATAGTCATGGGAAATTGCAATATCGCCTTCAATTATCTTGCCCTGATAGACATCAATAATCTTGCCGTTCTTAATTACCAAATCAGCTTCTTGTCTTGCTGCTGCCACATCAATAAGTTTATGTAGTTTTGATTTGTCCATTAGTTCCTCCAAAAGAGTTTTTTTGCATTCTGGTTTGTTATATCTATAATTTCCTGCGCTGATACTTCCTTTAATTCAGCAATTTTTTCAGCTACATACTGAATATTTCTACTATCGTTTCTGCTACCTCTGTGAGGTTCCGGTGCCATATATGGACTATCTGTTTCAAGGACTAATCTATCAAGAGGGATGACCTTTACGGCCTCCTTTAATTTCTTAGCATTCTTAAAGGTTACAACTCCTCCTACTCCAATGTAAAAACCAAGATCTAGGAAATCTAGGGCTGCTTCCTTTGAATAAGAATAACAATGAATTATTCCGCCATTTTTATAAACATGCTCACCGCTTGTATCTAGTGTATCTCTTAAAATGTCTAGTGTATCCTTACATGCATCTCTTGAGTGAATAATTATTGGCTTATTAAGGTCTGAGGCCAAAATAAGCTGTCTTTTAAAGGCTTCCTTTTGAAGCTCTCTATCTGGTTCATCATAGTGATAATCAAGTCCGATTTCTCCAATTGCCACTACCTTCTCATTAGTCTTTACTTGATTTGTAAGCCATTCAATAACCTCATCATCAAGACTTTCTATATCTTCAGGATGCAAGCCAATGGCTGCATAAATCTGATCATACTTATTAGCTAATTCTACAGAGTCCTTACAACCCTTAAAACTAGCCCCAACATTTACAATTGATTCTATTATACCATTCTCACCAATCATTTCATCAATAAGAATTTCTCTGTCCTCATCATAACACTCATCATCAAAGTGAGCATGTGTTTCAAATATCTTCATATACTTCCTCGTTTTATCTTTCTATATCTTCTAACAATAGTTATTTACAAATCTTTGTCTTATAAATTGCTTTATTATACACTTTATTAAATAATAAATCTAGCCTATAAGATTGAATTTTTGTTTAAGAAAGTCCAACAATTATTTAAATTAACAGACAACTGTGATATAATAACTTTAGTTTGTATGGTAATTGAATAGATTTTGGAGACATAACTTATGTTGGAATTTTTATTAAGACACGAAGAGGCTCATATTCAAGCTTCTGCTGTAGTATTTGACATAATATTAATATTTTTCTCTAATCTTCAGGTAAAAAGAGTCAATAAATTAGGAAGAGCCTTTCAGGTCCTTCTTTATTGTGGTACCCTTTTGACAATTATTGAAACTTCCGCTTCTTGGCTCGAGGATTTACCGGGAAATATTTTTAATTTCTATCTTATAAACATTTTCAATCTCTTAGTCTATGTATTAATTATTACCATAGCCTTCGGTCTTGCAGCATACTTTGAGCTCTCCTTTGGAAACTTCGAAAAAAGAGTCGTTTGGAAATTTAACATATTAGTCTTTATTATATATATATTTCTGCTTATTACTAACCTATTTACTGGCATTATTTCCCTTTATCACTATGATGTACACGAATATGTTCACGGACCACTGTTTTATCCCGTGGGTATTTTATTCTCCGTATATGCCTATTCTTTTAGCGTCTTTGTATTTGCTAGAAACTATAAGCAAATCCAGAAAAGAATTCGTATGACCTTTGCCTTAACCATTGGCACTATCATTATCGGCATGATTGTTCAGCCTTTAATTAACGATGAAATCACAATCACTGGCCTCTTAGTATCTGTTGGCCTATTCATTCTATATATGACAGTTGAAACTGAGGATTACATAGACCTTTTAAAAGCCAATGCAGATTTGCTGATTGCTAGAGAAGAGGCAGACCTAGCAAACAAAGCTAAGAGTACCTTCCTTGCTAACATGTCACATGAAATAAGAACCCCACTTAATGCCTTTCTTGGCCTTAACGATTTAATAATTGATGAGTCCCTTGATGTGGCTACCCTTGAAAATGCACAACACATTAAATCTGCAGGAAATGCCTTGTTATCTATTGTTAATGAGGTTTTAGATATATCTAAGATTGAAGCGGGTACTATTGAGATTCACAACCGCCCCTATTATCTTGGAGAAATCATAAAGGATATAGATGTAATTATAGGCACAAGAGCTAAGGATAAGGGAATTCCTTTTATGATGGATATTGATGATAGCTTGCCAAATCAGCTAATTGGTGATGCTGCAAAGATTAGGCAGGTTCTAATTAATGTCCTTAGTAATTCAGTAAAATATACCTCTAGCGGAGCTATTGTCTTTACCCTTAGGGGAACTTTACAAGACGATTTACTTATGCTTAAAATGCAGATTTTCGATACAGGTATTGGAATTAAGAAAGAAGATTTAACCCACCTTTTTGAAAGCTATAGACGTGTGGATTTAAAGAAGAATAAAAATGTAGAAGGTACAGGTCTTGGTCTATCCATCGTTAAGCAATCTATAGATATGATGGGCGGAAGCATTAGCGTTCGTTCAAACTATGGCCTTGGTACTACATTTTACATGGAAATTCTCCAGCCTATCACTTCTCTAATGACTATTAAAGAATATCTAAATGAGCAAAAGATCACTAATCTTGATAAGATTAAGGACAACTTTACAGCCTCTAAGGCAAAGATTCTTATTGTAGATGACAATGAGATGAACCTAAAGGTGGCCTGCGGCTTTTTAAAATCTACCTATGCCCAGATTACTACTGCCGGAGGTGGTCCTGAGGGACTTGATATTCTTGAAAGAGATAAATTTGATTTGGTTTTACTTGATTCCTTCATGCCTATAATTGATGGAACCCAGATTCTTAAAAAGATTCGTGCTAACAAAAAGAATATAAACTACGCAACTCCGATTATTGTTCTTACAGCCGATGCCCTTTCTGGATCTAAGGAAAAATATATCTCCATCGGTTTTAATGACTATTTAAGCAAACCTGTAGATGCCTCTAGTTTAAAGGGAATATTGCTTACTTACTTGCCACGCGACCTAATTGATAGTGCTAGCTCAAGTAAGGCCATTCAAAGCAAAACTATTAATACAACCACTACTAGCCAGCCAATAAAGACAGAAAGCATCAATACTAGCAAGACAAGTAATTCTTGTGATAATGGTGAAACTTGCGTAGATTGGAAGGCCGGTCTTAACTACTGTAGAAACGACAAGGATTTGTACCGTGCCTTAATAGATGAATTTATAAAGATTAAGCCAACTAAGCGAACTGAGCTTTGTCAGGCCTATGATAAACAGGATTGGGATTCTTATAACATTTTAACCCATTCCCTTAAATCTAATTCAAAAACCATTGGCGCCTTTAAATTATCAGATGCCGCCATGGAGATGGAATACGCTAGCAGGGCCATTCTTGCTGGAGAAAATATAAACACAAACGTTGCCCTAATTAGGGATAAGCATAAGCAATTACTAAGTTTGTATGACGATGTACAGGAGGAATTACTATGGATTTCATTCTAAGATATCCAAGAATTTCATACGAAATGGCAGCCATAATCTTTGATTCCATTATTATAATATATTCCTGGAACCAATCTTTAAGGCATGTTAAAACTGCCAAAGCCTTCAAGGCTACAGCTATAAGCTGCTTACTTTTAGTGCTATCTGAGGTAAGTCTGCCTTATATCCTTGAGCTTGACAGTTCCTTTGACCTGCTTAAAGCCTTCGTAAACTCTATACAGTTTTTCTTTGCTTTAACTACAATGTACAACTTCTCCCGCTATATGGAGTACTACACCCTTAGTAATACCTCAAAAATCATTATTAGATTTAATATCCTAGTTTTAATTGTATCACTAGCTTTAATTATAAGTAATCCTTTTACTTACCTTATAGATTACTATGACAACGCCACTAATACTTTTGTAAATCAGAAATACTACATCATAATCGGTTATTTACCAGCAATGTACTTCTCAATCTATGCCATGTATGTTTATGTTAGAGGCTTTAAGAAAATGTATCACAGAGAACGAGTTGCCTTTATTATAACCTTTATCATGTCCCTTTTTGGTGCTATTGCACAGCCCCTACTTCATGGTCAGCTAAAAATCATAGGACTTTTCTCTTCCTTTGGTTTGTTTATACTCTATCTTTCCCTTGAAACTAGAGACTATAACTCCCTGTCTGAAACCATGAATGAATTAAAGGAGGCCAACGAAACAGCACAAAATGCCAACAGAGCAAAGTCAAGTTTCCTAGCTAACATGTCCCATGAAATCAGGACTCCAATGAATGCCATGCTTGGTATTAATGAGATCATTATTAATAGTACTAAGGAAGAAAACGTTAGCTCTTACGCCAATGATATGAAGATTGCAGGAAACAGCTTACTACACATCATCAATGACGTATTAGACATTTCAAAGATTGAGGCTGGTAAGCTTGAAATCGTAGAAACAGAGTATCATTTAACAGAATTACTAGACGAATTAAAATTTACCTACGGCCTAAAGGCTCAAATGAAAAATCTAGATTTCATCTTTGATATTGATGAGGATTTGCCAGATTTACTTATTGGTGATGAAAGTCATTTAAGACAGATTTTAAGCAATATCCTAAGTAATGCCATTAAATTTACAAAGACTGGTGAGGTACGTTTTTCAGCCTTTGGTATAAAATCTAGCACAGATATTAAATTTACCTTTGTAGTTTCAGATACAGGTATTGGTATTAAAGAGGAGGATTTACCTTACCTCTTTGAATCCTTTAAACGTGTGGATATGGAAAATACAAGAAACATCGAGGGTACAGGCCTTGGTCTATCCATTACAAAACGTCTTCTTGATAACATGGATGGTAAAATTTCTGTTCGATCTAGCTATGGTGATGGAACTATTATTACTATTAAGGTTGATCAATTTGTAGCAGATGACCTTACTATTAGAGAATATAGGAAAGTCTTACGTGAAAACTTTGATGCCGAAGAAGATAAGAAGTTAAAATCTACTCCTAATTTAAAGGGTATGAAATTATTAATTGTAGATGATAACGATATTAATATAAAGGTTGCCACTGCCTTCTTTGAACTAACAGGGGCTAGTATCTTTAGTTTTAATGATAGCTTAGAGGCTTTAAAAGATTTGCAAAAGAATAAATATGACCTGATCTTTTTAGATGACTTAATGCCAAAGCTTTCAGGTCCAGGTCTATTAAAGAGACTAAGAGGTCTGACAACTTGTCCAAATAATCAAACACCAGTAGTTATTATGACTGCCAATACTAATGTTGAAGACAAGGCAAATTACAGTAATATGGGCTTTGATGGCTTCCTTGCAAAACCTATGCAAATGGAGGAAGTAAACGAGCTATTAAATACCTTACTAAATACATAAAAATCTCTATACATGAGAATCTCTTAAACAATGCAAAACGAGAGAAAAGCGATAACCTTACGATTATCGCTTCTCCCTCAAAACACATTTACTTATATCGAAAATTAGTTGTTAATTAATTTATCGCTTTCATTATTCCAGCTGTAAAGCTTTCTAATGTCAGCACCAACCTTCTCTGCTGGATGTTCAGCTGCAAGCTTTCTCATAGCCTTGAAGTGAACCTGTCCACCAGCCTCAGACATATCTAATAAGAAGTCCTTAGCAAATGTTCCATCCTGAATATCAGAAAGGATCTTCTTCATAGCCTTCTTAGTATCTTCTGTTACAATCTTAGGACCTGTAATGTAATCACCGTATTCTGCTGTGTTAGAGATTGAATATCTCATACCTGCAAAACCTGACTGATAAATAAGGTCTACGATTAACTTCATTTCGTGTACGCATTCGAAGTATGCGTTACGTGGGTCATAACCAGCTTCTACTAATGTTTCGAAACCAGCCTGCATTAATGCACAAACACCACCACAAAGAACAGCCTGCTCACCAAAGAGGTCAGTTTCTGTCTCTGTTCTAAATGTTGTCTCAAGGATACCAGCTCTAGCTCCACCGATACCTGCGCCATATGCAAGTGCCATATCAAGAGCCTTACCTGTACCATCCTGCTCAACAGCTACTAAACAAGGTGTACCCTTGCCAGCCTGATATTCAGAACGTACTGTATGTCCTGGTGCCTTAGGTGCGATCATTGTTACATCAACGCCCTCTGGAGCCTTAATTAAACCGAAATGAACATTGAAACCATGAGCGAACATTAACATGTTACCTGGCTCTAAGTTAGGAGCGATATCTTCCTTGTATAACTTAGCCTGCTTCTCATCGTTGATAAGAATCATGATAATATCTGCCTTCTTAGCAGCTTCTGCTGCTGTATATACTGTAAAGCCCTGCTCTTCTGCTCTCTTCCAAGACTTAGAACCTTCGTAAAGACCAATAATAACATTACAGCCTGATTCCTTTAAATTAAGAGCGTGTGCATGGCCCTGACTACCATAACCAATGATTGCAATTGTCTTACCCTCAAGTAAGCTTACGTTACAATCTGACTCATAGAAAATTCTTGCTTCTGCCATTTTTCTATACCTCCATAAAATGTGTTTATTCCTATCCAAACTCAAAGCATCTTCCTTCCTCATAACGGTAGAGTTTTGCGCTTGTATCTTAGGTTGTATAACAACTCTTAGTGGTTGTCTGACAACTATAATAACTCATGTATATTCTAAAGTCAACACATTTTTTCAAAAATATAATATTTTTTCTAGAGGCCAAGTACTTCATTGACATTTTTTAAAATGTCACTTTCTGAAAATGGCTTTGTAATAAAGCGCTTAGCGCCTGCCTTTAAGGCATCGATAATCTTATTTTCCTGTCCTGCAGCAGTGATCATAATTACATTTGCATCAGGATCAGCCTTAATAATCTGCTTTAAAGCTTCATTACCGTTTAGATGTGGCATAGTAATATCAAGGGTAATGATATCTGGCTTATAGTCTAGGTAGGCTTCCACTGCCTCCACGCCATCTGATGCCTCACATACAACTGTAAAGTTGTTGTCCTCTAAAATCTTTCTTAGGACATTTCTTGAAAGGCCAGAGTCATCAACAATAACGATTCTGCCCTTACTATCTGCAGTTTCTACGCTACCTTCTACTAATTCGCCACTAACATCCATAGGATTTTTACCTACCATTGCCTCCTCATCAAGAGTTACATAGAAAAATACTTCTCTGCCCTCTATGTAAATTGGTAGGACATAGGCATCTGCAATGGCAGTCTGATTTTCATAGGTAAACTGTGGTAAAATCTCTAGTTTAACTCCCTTATGTGATGCATTTGTTGCAAAAAGTCCAGCTATACAATTAAGAAATTCACCTACGGAATCAAAGACTTCTTCATCTAAATCAGGATATTCCTCTCCTGCAAATCTATTGGCAATAAGGGTAAGACCAGTTACGTCATCATCTGCTAAAAAACCTAGATGTATATTTGCATCGCCCTTTAACTCCATACAAGTAAAGGCATTGTAGTCCATCTCCTTTACTCTCTGGATCTTCTCAATGTAATAATCTGTAGATACAAATCTAGTCAAGTTTCTAAGCACAAGGGCAACTAAATCTGTTATATGTGCTTTTGAGGCAAAGGCAAATATAGGCACAATAGCGTCTACATCATTGGCCTTAAGGGCCTCTATCTCCTTATCATCAAAGCCTTTTTGCTTTTTAAAATCTTCTACAAAGCCATTAATTTCCGGCATAGATATATTTTTTTCTTCGCTTAAAACCTGTATAAATTTTACATACTCATCGTTTTGATCCTTTAAAAGCTCATCTAGTTGTTGCTGAGAAAGGAAGCCCTTGCTTACAGCAATATCGCCAAACCTAGCATCCTCTAAGGCCTGCAGTCTATTGATTTCACTTGCTTCTGTCTCTGTTAGCATTCCCTTAGCTACAGCTAAGAATCCAATCTTAGCTCTTGTGTCTCTTAGGCTTTTTATTATTTCATCTAATTCTTCTTCTGAAATAACGTCAGTCTCAATCAAATACTTACCAAATAATTGACTAAACATACGGTTACCCCTTTCAAATTTTCACGTAATTATAGTTATAATTATTATACCAAGTCGATAGTTTTTATTCAATAAAACTAGAAACATAAATTAAAAAACTAGGAAATTAACGAAAATATTAATCTCCTAGCTTCTTATCTTTTAATTCTCTGTTTTGTTTTAATTGTCGTTTTTAATATCTATTTAACTTTAAATACTGTCTGTTAAATTCTCATTCCATAAGGCATGTCTAAGATGCATTATGCTTGCACTTTTAAGTCCGTCTGAATCTCTTCTTTCTAAGAACTTCATAATTACAATGTGGTCATTATAAGCATCCTGTGCAATCATATCTAGATTTTCTTCTAATGCAAATGTCTTCTCAATAGTTTCTGTAAGCACAGGTATAAACTGTGTTAAAAAGTCGTTGTGTGAAGCCTTCATAATAGCTCCATGAAAATTTGTCTCTGACTCAATTCTTTTCTTTGACTTAGGGTTCTTTTTTATCTGCTTTTGGCAAATATCTCCAAGTCTTAGAATTTCCTTGATTTCCTCATCTGTTGCTCTCTTTGCTGCAAGGGCTGCTGCCTCCGGCTCTATTATTAGTCTTGCTTCATATAAATCTCTTAATGTCACCTTCATAGCAAGGGCATCTTCCATATGGATTGTGCCACCTTCTACGTACTGATTAAGGACATCAGAAACATATGTGCCTCGTCCTCTGTAAACTGTCAATAAACCTTCTGATACAAGAATTCTTATTGCTTCTCTTAATGTAGTTCTAGAAACCTTCAACTCGTCAGCTAATACATTTTCATTAGGCAACTTTTCGCCAGGCTTATACTTATTCTTGTCTACTATCATTGTCTTTAGGCAGCTAGCTGTTCTTTGCGAAAGATTTTCTTTATTTTCGATCTGCATATTCGTTCCTTTCTCTAAAAGATAGTTGATTTTAGATACGCTTCCCACTTATCCATACCCTCGCCAGTCTTAGCAGATACTGGGAAAATGTTAATATTAGGATTTAGTTTTTTAACCTGATCTATACATTTTTCTAAATCGAAATTAAAAAACTTAATTGTGTCCATCTTTGTAAGTAAAAGCGCGTCGGCTCTCTCAAACATCAAAGGATACTTTAAAGGCTTATCATCACCTTCTGGCACAGATAAAATCATTACGTTTTTATGTGCCCCTGTGTCAAATTCCGCAGGGCAGATTAAATTGCCAACATTTTCAAGGAAGACCAAATCAAGCTCGTCAACTCCAAGCTCGTCTACACCTCGCTTTGTCATGCCTGCGTCCATATGACACATTCCATCTGTATGCACCTGAATGCTTTTAGCACCCTGATTAGAAATCTTTATAGCATCCACATCCGATGCAATGTCAGCCTCAATTACGCCTATCTTTAACTGATCTTTAAGGTCAGTTACTGTCTTAGCTAGAAGTGTTGTCTTGCCAGCCCCAGGGCTACTCATTAAATTCACAAGACAAACCTTTCTTTCCTTTAATTCTTTTCTTAAATCATTAGCGTCCCTATCATTAGACTCTGTCACACTTTTATGTAATTCAACAACCTTCATTTATCTGTCCTTTCTAGCATCCTTTAAGAAATTGTCTACTTCCTTGTCTAACCAATCAATCCACTTATCAAAGCCTTCGCCTGTAAGGGAAGATACTGGAATTATCTCAAGATTCTTGTTAAGCTTAGATACATTTTCCTTTAAGGCATCAAAATTAAAATCAAATACCTCAAGACAGTCAATCTTGTTGACTAATAAAAGGTCGCTAACTTCAAACATCAATGGATACTTTAGGGCCTTATCATCGCCTTCTGGCACAGATAAAATCATTACCCTTTTGTTAGCCCCTACGTCAAATTCCGCAGGACATACCAAGTTACCTACATTTTCAAGGAATACCAAATCAAGATCCTTGCAATCAAGTAAATCAAGGCCAGACTTAGTCATGGCAACATCCATATGACAAGCGCCACCAGTGTGCAGCTGCACCACCTTAGCCCCTGTCTCCTCAATAGTCTTGGCATCTACTAAAGAATCTACATCAGCTTCCATAACGCCAATTCTGTATTTACTTTTAAGTGCGTTAATAGTTCTAACCAAAGTTGTAGTCTTTCCTGCCCCTGGACTGGCCATGAGGTTTACAAAAAAGACCTTATTCTTTCTAACTTCTTCTCTTAAAGCGGCAGCTTCTTTGTCGTTGTCACTTATAATTTCTGCTTTAACATCCATTACTTTAATACTGCTCATTTCTACACTCCTTTGACTCTAATTAAAAGAGCCATAATAAATATCTAAATCTACGTCTCCGCCAACTCCATCGATTCGACCAATGTTATTAACCTGCCAGATAGAATAACTACCTGCATAGCTAGTATGTGTCACGTAATTTGCTAGCCAAACCGGATAATTATACACGTTATCCCAGAAATTTTCTAGGTAGTATTTACTAGAGTACAACATAGTACTATAACCCCCGGCAGCTAATGTGTCGTGGAAAGTATAGAAAAGCTGGTTTAGAGTCTGAAAACTCATGTTGTACTTCTGAAATCTCGACCAGCTCTCCCAGTCAAAAGCCACTGGAAAATCTAGCTCCACCCCATCAAGCATGGAAAGTAACTGCTGAGAGTGAGTTGTCATACCAGAGACCGTGTTATCATTTGAATGAAAATATACTCCTACCTTTAGGCCTGCTTCCTTTGCCGCCTTGATATTGTAGTCATAACAAGAATCCCTATAAAGCTCGGAGCCATCCCAGCCTCCAATTCTTATGATTACAAATTCTGCACCTGCCGCTTTTACGGCATTAAAATCAATAGTGCCCTGCCATCTTGATACATCTATACCAAAATGCACATTATCGGCAGCATAAGTTGCCATAAAGTCACTATAGTTAATTCTTGTTCTATTATCTGTTTCTGAAGGCTTTGAAGACACCACATTAATAGTCATATTCTTAGTTGTCTCATTGCCAGATGCGTCTGTTAATTTAGCCACAATGCTATAGCTACCAAGAGTATTGGTATCCACATAACCTGAATAGCTTAAATTAGGACAAGCATCGTAATAGTCTCCATAACTTACTAACTGATCTAGGTTAAAATCGCTTCCCACCACTACGCTTACTTCATCAGATGATAGGAAAACCGGACCTGTTGTATCATAATCAAGACTTGGTGAACCCGTCTTATTAGTTACCTGAATATAATTACTTGCAGCCACAACTGCCGCAGCTGTTTCAGTAGTTGTCTCTTGTGTTGTCACTTCCTCTGTTGTAGATTCTGTCTCTGTCTCCACAGTTTCAAGACTAGGCTCTTCAGTGCTAACTTCAGTCTCTATCACTTCCGTTATTTCCTCACTAGCAATTTCTGTATTCTTATTTCTTGCATTAACTGCTAATACTGCAAATGTAGTTATAACGCCAATTACTGCTAGACCTGTAACTACTGTAATCACAATTGCTTTCTTTGAAGCCACAAAACGCCCAAAGATAGCCTTAAACTTATCTTTAATTTTCTTTCCCATAACCCCTCTTATACTCTTTAATTTCTATCCTATTCTTATACCTTTGCTTAGCGTTGTCTGATAACTTTATTATCTTTAAAAACGACGTTTTTATACGCTTTATCGCATTTTCATTGTATAACAAGACAGACAATTAATCAATAGTTGTCTGACAAGTTACCCCGTTAAAGTTTAGAGTCCTAAATTCAGCAGACCATTTTGATTTAGACATAAAAAATCCCCCTTAAGTAGATTGGGTTATTTACCTTGTCTACTTAAGAGGGATCATACCACTTCCCTTAAAGCTTCTTTTTCTTTCTACGTACTCTTCTTTTTAAATTTCTTCTTTTCTTTAAGCCCTTAGATTCTCTAAAGTCATTAATCTGCTGCCTTATAATCTCATAATCTCTTTCAAAAAGTTCTTCACTTATTAAATCATCTAGTCTTTCCTTGGGAACTGTATCAAGAATCTTTTCCCTTACAAAAGCCTTACTTTTATAGTCGTACTTATGCATTCCCATAATTTGTTGAATATGAGCAAGCTCTGGTCTCCAAAGTAGGCTTAGTTTATGGGCTAGAGATACATTTTCATTAGGACTAGTAGCCCTTAAAATGTAGAAATCTAGGCGGTCTTCCACTAATTCTACGCTTATAATTCCCCAGTTATCTGGCACATGCTCCATGGCGTGAGCCCCGTGACTAGAGCCCACCACCAAGTAATTGTAATCAAAAAATGCATCGTAGTCCTTCACCTGACTTTTAAGCCTAGTGTAGGTGTCTGCGTCACTTTTTATCTCAATGCCTATTAAGGCGCCATCAATAATTCCAACGGCATCCGCCCTTGAGTCTCCTATATTCACCTCTTCAAGAATTCTTATTTTCCCATATAGTTCTTCTAGATATATGAATAAGTCTTCCCTAATGTCCTTGTCATACAAGCTGAATTTCTTCATGTTATCTCCCATATAAAAATTTATCTTTTTTACTCATATTTTTATAATTCTGAATTTCCTTATTAATTTCAGATGCAACTGAATCGAGTATCATTTCTAAAAATCTATCTGGTGTCTGATAAGTATCTTTTCTTTCTTTAAACTCATTTAATTGATTTATTAATCTTTTTATCGGTTCTTGATGTTTCATTATTTCAAGATATAATCCGTTTTTATTAATCTGCTCATCAATTCCGTACGATGACAACATCATAGCCTCATAGCTATAATTAGGATTTCCATTATAATAAATAACTCCTTTTGACCATAAAAGATATATAGAATTCACAATTTTTTTACCATCATCTGACTGCATTGTAATAAACGCATTATTCTCATCGCCATAATACAATCGATCAATACTTACATTTAGTGCTTTAGCTATCTTAGCAGTTGTAACCAAATTAGGTATCTTTTTCCCATTTTCATATTGACTTAGGATTGTATTTGAAAATCCACATAAATCAGCTACAGCTTGTTGTGACAATCCTTGAGCTGATCTTACACTTCTTATATTTTCGCCTATATGTTCTTCATAATTCATATATCCAACCTCCTTCTACAAAAGTATAACATATTTTACCGAAAGGTAAATGCATTTACCTTTCATATAACATATATAAATCATTTGTAAAACCATCTTTTATTTATACAAATACATCATCTGATTAATATCACTTACCTAAAGAAAGAACTTTTTTACAAAAAAATAAATGAGAAAATTATATTATAAAAATTCATTACAAAGGAGTTGAAAAAATATGTTAAAGAGAAAATATGCTAATACATTCGATACCGCCATTTGCGAATACGAACACGATTATCATTTTGCTGAACTTATTTATAATCCAGAGTCTATGTATGAAGAATTGTCTCACTATAGTGCATTTATCACACCTGATAGTTCATTATATATAGATATGCCTCTGTGTTTACAAATTGCAAATTCCTATTTTAATAGAGCTATTGGAGCTTATTTTCAATCAAAAGGCATATATGTCATCCCCAATATTCGTTGGGGTGATGAAAGAACTTTCACAAAATGTGAACTGCCTGAAAAAGTTGCTTTTTTAGGTGCTCCTAAGCACAGTATTGTATCTGTTGGTACATATGGGTGCATTAGGACTTCACAAGACAAATACTATTTTAAATCTGGATTAGATGCAATGCTTCAAGAGTTAAACCCTAAAGTTGTTCTTGTCTATGGCAGAATGCCAGATTCCATTTTTCAAGAATATTCTAACGATACAAAATTCGTACAGTATGACGATTGGACTACTAGAAAAAAGAAAGGAGATTAATAAAATATGGGATAAAATATAATATAATAAAAACATATTCTAATGGCGTACGTGTTGGAAACATTCCAGACCATTATAATAAAAAGAAACGAAAAGGTATAAATCAAGCATGGTTTCCCCAAAATTGGAAATCGAAAGATATACGACGTGCAGGGAATCATGTCGTCAACATACCTAAGAATCGTAATATAACTAATGGTATAGTATGGGGTGTTTACAAAGGAGTCAGAGTTGGTGTAATGAAAAACGACAAAAAAATATCGACCATATTCCCTGATTCAAATCAAACAATTATTTTGAGGAGGAAAAATAAATGAATATAACAAAACTAAAAGAAACTATAGAAAGAAGAAACAAATTAGATATTAATGATGATTATGCTCTTGAAGAATGCTGGAATATTTTCACTAACATTCTTACTAACAACATTGATGAAACTATAGATTTTCTAAAGACTTGTACTGAAGACGAATTCTATGGTGTAGCTGAGGTATTCCCAGAAATCATTTCTAAAACTCAAAGTCATGAAATCTATAATACAATGATTGCTAGAAACGAATCACTAGAAAACCAAGAATATAAAGAAAGTAATCAAACAGATTTACAATTTGCAAAGGAAGCCTTCATAAATCAGTAATAATAAAAAATATCTTTTACCAAATTAAATTATATTCGTTACTTTTTAAAGAACACAGTGACACAACGTGCCACTGTGTTCTTATTAATCAATAATACATTTTTTAATTTTTAAATTGCATATCATAAAGCCCACGATAAATTCCATTCTTCTCCATAAGCTCCTTATGGCTTCCTTCTTCTTCAATGCCATTATCTGTTAATACTAAAATCTTTTGGGCATTTCTAATTGTTGAGAGTCTATGGGCAATTACAATGGTTGTTCTGTTAGCTGCAAGGGATTCAAGGCTATCCTGAACCACTTTTTCTGACTCATTATCAAGGGCTGATGTTGCCTCATCAAAAATAAGAATTGCAGGGTTCTTTAAGAAAACTCTTGCAATAGATAATCTCTGCTTTTGACCACCGGATAGCTTGACACCACGTTGTCCGATGTCTGTTTCATAGCCATCTGGCATAGACATAATAAAGTCATGAGCGTTGGCATTCTTAGCGGCTGCAATGACTTCCTCTCTTGTGGCATCTGGGCGACCATAGAGAATATTTTCATAAATCGTACCTGAGAATAAATATACATCCTGCTGGACAATACCAATATTACTTCTAAGGCTCTTTAGAGTTACATCTCTAACATCCTTTCCATCAATCTTAATAGATCCAGAAGTTACATCATAAAATCTAGGAATAAGTGAGCAGAGGGTTGTTTTACCTGCACCAGAAGAACCTACTAGAGCATAATAAGCACCTGCTGGCACCTTTAAATCCACCTTTGATAAAACCTCTTCTGTGGCATCCTCATATTTAAAGGAAACGTCCTTAAACTCAATTTCGCCATCAGTTACATTAAGTGGCTTAGCCCCCTTCTTATCAGTAATATCAGGCACAATATCCATAATTTCGCGGAATCTCTCAAAACCTGTGTAACCATTTTGGAACTGCTCTGTGAAATTAATCAAAGTGTTAATAGGCTCTGTAAGCACGCTAATATAAAGCATGAAAGTCACTAAATCTGTGGCTGTTACGCTATTATTAGCAATAAGAAAAATTCCTGTAACGATTACAAGCACCTGCACGATTGTAGTAAAAGTGCCTACTCCCGCCTGGAAAGTACCCATGTAGAAGTAGCTATTTTTCTTGGCATTAAGGAAATTTAGGTTACCCACCTTAAACTTCTTATTCTCGATTTCTTCGTTAGCAAAGGACTTAACCACTCTAATGCCAGATAAGTTATCCTCTATCTGACCGTTGATTTCGGCAATCTTTGCTCGGTTATTCTTAAAAGCCCCTCTCATTTTCTTATTTAATACATATGAAAATGCAAACATAAAGGGAAGTACTGCAATTGAGACGATAGCTAACTTATAATTTATAGATATTAAAATTACAATCGCACCTACAATCTTAATTACAGATAGAATAATGTTTTCCGGGCCGTGGTGCATTAACTCAGTAATATCAAACAAATCATTGGTGATTCTTGACATTAAGGCACCTACCTTCTGATTATCATAGAAGGTAAAGGATAATTTCTGTAAATGGTCAAAAATCTCTGCTCTCATATCATATTCAATCTTAGTGCCCATTACATGGCCGATATTTGAAATATAAAACTTACAGCCAAAGTCCACTAATATCATAAAGATAAGTCCAAGAGCGATCCATTTTCCTCTAGATATAATAAAGTCCGGGCTTTCATAAATTAGGCTTGAAGTTACATAGCGCACAATAAGTGGAATTATAAGTACAATTGCTGCCGATAGAGCAGCAAAGAATAAATCTAACCAAAAGACCACTTTATATTTGCTATAATAGCTAATCATTGTTTTTAGATTCTTTTTCATAATTTTTCCTTTTTTATTTTTCGTGTTTTGCAGGCAAGACTAGGTCTCGTCTTAGTTATTAATACAAAAACCCTACCTCAAAAAATGAGGTAGGATTCCTTATTTACTATTGAATTATAATGCACAATTTAGATTTATGCTAATTAGATCTGATCAAGTGCCTGTGCTAAGTCTGCGATTAAGTCCTTCTTATCTTCAAGACCACATGACATTCTAACTAAACCTGCTGGAATACCTGCTGCCTCTAACTGCTCATCTGTCATCTGACGATGTGTTGATGTTGCAGGATTTAAGCAACATGTTCTAGCATCAGCTACATGTGTTTCAATAGCTGCAAGCTTTAAGTTCTTCATAAACTTCTGGGCTGCATCTCTGCCTCCTGCAAGTTCGAAAGAAACTACGCCACAACCACCGTTTGGTAAGTACTTCTGAGCTAATTCATAGTACTTATCAGACTTAAGGCCTGAGTAATTAACCTTAGTAACCTTTGGATGTGCCTCTAAGAATTCAGCTACTGCCTGACCGTTCTCAACGTGTCTTGGCATTCTTACGTGAAGTGATTCAAGACCAAGGTTTAAGATAAAGGCATTCTGAGGAGACTGGATTGAACCGAAATCTCTCATAAGCTGTGCTGTAGCCTTAGTAATAAATGCACCTTCCTTGCCAAACTTTTCGGCATAAGTAATTCCATGGTAAGAATCATCTGGTGTGCAAAGTCCTGGGAACTTATCTGCATGAGCCATCCAATCAAACTTACCTGAATCAACGATACATCCACCAACTGCTGCACCATGGCCATCCATGTACTTTGTTGTAGAATGTGTTACGATATCAGCTCCCCACTCAATAGGTCTGCAATTAACTGGTGTAGGGAATGTGTTATCTACAATAAGTGGTACGCCGTGCTCGTGAGCAACCTTAGCGAACTTCTCAATATCAAGTACTGTAAGAGCTGGATTAGCAATTGTCTCACCAAACATAGCTCTTGTGTTATCCTTAAATGCTGCGTTTAATTCTTCTTCACTAGCATCTGGTTCTACAAATGTTACATCAATACCCATCTTCTTCATTGTTACTGCGATTAAGTTAAATGTACCACCATAAATTGATGATGATGCAACAATATGGCTACCAGATTCGCAAATGTTAAATAAAGCAAAGAAGTTAGCTGCCTGGCCTGAAGATGTAAGCATTGCTGCGCTACCGCCTTCAAGAGCTGCAATCTTAGCTGCTACATGATCATTAGTTGGGTTCTGTAATCTTGTATAAAAATAGCCATTTGCCTCTAAGTCAAAAAGCTTACCCATATCCTCGCTTGTATCATACTTAAATGTTGTTGATTGTATAATTGGAATCTGTCTTGGTTCTCCGTTAGCTGGTGTGTAACCGGCCTGAACACAATTTGTGTTAATACTATAATTTTCCATTTTAGCCTCCCGTCAATATCTATACCATTATAATGGTCTAAACTCGGTTTTCGTTTAGACCTATACATGATATATTATCGCAGATTAGAAATCATAGCAATCTAAAAATTATAAACTTGTACAAAGTTCTTATTCTAATTCTTAATAAAGCCCTTAATAAGAATCTTTTCCTATAGGTTTTAATTTAAAGCCCTAGTTTGAAACCTCCACTAATCGCCAATCCTGACAGTTATAGCCATTCATTGAATACTCCTGTACATTTGCACCAGAAGAAGTTGAGCCGTTAGCGATTTCAATAACTGACTTATCAGCAGAAGCCTTTGTGTAAATCTTATAGCTTCCGTCTGAGTTTTTTGAAAACTTAAATAGCTGAGCATCGCTGTCAGTATCTGTATAAATCTGAATGTTAGTACCATTAGAAGCACTATTATAAGCAACGTCAAGTAGATATGTGCTTCCGTCTCCTAAACAGCTGTAAATGTAGTAATAACCACTACCGCCGTACTTAACCTTCCAAGTATTATAGGCACCAGCGCTATATGCTCCCCACTGGTCAACATTTGTACCAGCTGCTGCAGTTCCGTTTTGAACCTCTAAGTAGAGGCCAGAGTTTACATTTTGAATCATGTAAGTCTTTGACTGGTCAATAGCTGAAGCGGATACTGTTGATGAGCTTGAGCTAGAGCCGGAGCTTGATCCTGACTTTGCTCTTACTGATACCTTTGGCCAAGTTGGAAGGCTTGCATCAGAACCTAGATAGAAGCTTGTGTGTGCTGGCTGGTTATAGCCAACATTTTGTCCTGCCACCTGATTTCTATACTGTGGGTCCTGCATTAGAGTTGTAATTCTATAATCTGTGTCATAAGGTGTTTCATAAATTCTAATGGCGCTACCATCTGCAGTCTGCCAAATAACTTCTTCTCTCCAGTCGCCAAAAATATCTGCGCAAAGACAAGGTGTTGCCTTAGTTGAGTTATTAGAAGCTATTTCACTACTTGAGAATAAAGTACTAATCTTAGAGCTACTTATATATTTAGTAATCTTAGTTCCGTCTAGCAATTCATTTTCCAAATCCCCATCCCAGTAGCAAAGGAAGTTTACTGAAGGGCGGTTTATGGCAATACTTGTGCCTGATGAATTGTAAACGTTAGAAGATGCAGTTGAGAAAAATTCTGCTCCGTAGTTGCCGGCATAGATATTACCTGCAAGGGCTCTACCTGTGTCTGCGCTGGCATTGTAGTGGAAAATCTGCTTACCAGTCTTGGCATCTAGTAAAGATACGCCGTAGGGCTTTTCCTCGTGACAAGTCCAAACTTCAAGGCCTGCTCTATTTGGAAGGAAATCACCTACATGAAGGGCATCGCCGTGGCCAAGCTTTGTGCACCACTTAATACTGCCATCATCATCCAGACAAAGGCCACCAAAGATAAGCTCCTGCTTGCCATCACCATCTACATCAGCTGGCATACAGTTATGATTACCATTACCTGCTGCGTAGGAATTGGCAGAATCATTAGTATCAAAAGTCCAACGAAGCTTTAACTTCTTATTAACTACATCATAGGCTGTAGCTGTCATTCTTGTGTAATAGCCTCTACAAGTAACTGCAGTAGGATGATCAGAGTCAATATACATAACAGCCCCAAGAAAACGGTCCACTCTGTTTCCATAAGAATCACCCCAGCTCTTTACGCTGCCTCTTGCTGGTGTGTAATTTACTGTATCTAAAACTGCTCCTGTCTGGCCATCAAAAAGTGAGTAATACTCTGGACCTGAAAGAATATAGCCCTTGGAATTTCTGTAGTCTGCGCTGGCATTTCCAATTACATTGCCCTTGCCATCCTTTGTGCCATCGGCTGTCTTACAAGTCATTTCTGCCTTGCCATCCCCATCAAAATCAGCTACTAAAAACTGAGTATAATGAGCGCCGGCTCTAATATTTTTACCTAAATCAACTCTCCAAAGTCTTGTGCCATCTAGCTTATAGCAATCGATGTAGACATTGTCTGTCTTTCCTGACTGAGAGTTATCCTTTGAATTAGATGGGTCCCATTTTAAAAATATTTCATAAGTTCCATCTCCATCAACATCCCCAACAGATGCGTCATTTGGAGTATAGCCAGAGCCTGGCTTATCAAGCTTTAACTCTAAGTAGGACTTATCTGATTTTACCACTGGTGAATCAGTGGATTTTTTTACGTTATTTACATAAGTATCTACTCTGTAGTTTGAGTTAGCATTTCCATTCTTATCAATATAGCAAGTTGCATCCCCTGCGTTACTCGTATATATGAGAGAATTGTCTCTATACAATTTAAATACTGTGTTTGAAGAGTCACTTGCTAGCATACGCCAGCTTACAATCATGCCTGAACCTGTGTTGAATGCTGTTACACCCCTGTTTAAGTATTCAACCGTTACTGCGCTGCTTGTAGCAGCCTCTGTTTTTGTAGTATTTGCTACTGTTCCAAGCAATCCGCCAAAAAGCATGCTTGTTACCGTTAAACTAGCCATAAATAAAGATGCTAGCTTTTTGGTCCCCCTAGACCTAGGCTTAAGTCTCATAAATTTTGCCATAATACCTCCTAAGTATCTAAACATTAATTACGTTAGTCAATTTGCAGACCCCCTTTGACCAACATCTTTATAATATTTAATTATTAAAATTTCTTCAATAGTACCTTGAACCTATAAAAAAGGCATTATACCTATATTTCTAGGTATAATGCCTATAAAGTCACACTTTTGTTTTAGATTTTTTAGCAAGCAATTAACTCTTCTAGTAAATCCACTAGCTGTTCCTTAGATTCAATAACCACGCTATCCATGCCAGCCTTAATTGAGCCCTCAACATTTTCCTTTCTATCATCAAGGAAAAGACATGTGCTTGGATCTAATTCGTATTTATTAAAAAGTGCCTGATAAATTGCTAAATCCGGCTTTAATTCATGCACCATATAAGAAACCATCTTGCCATCTACATAATTCCAAAAGCTAGCGTCCTTTGCATGAGAATCAAGAAGGTCCTTTGAATAGTTTGATAAAATGTAAATGCCATAGCCCTTAGACTTTAACTGTCTTACAAGCTCCCATACATCTTCTCTTTTAACTCTCATAAGATGAGCATTAGTAAAAAACCAGTCTAAAATGTCAGCATCCTTAGGATATTTCTTCTTATAAGTATCAACAATCTCCTCATAAGTCATAACCCCTCTATCAAACTCAAGCCATAACTTATCTGTAAAAATTCTTGGTCCAAACTCTTCTACTCTTTCCTTATCAAGACCGTAATCATCTGTTAGCATCTCCTGCCATCTATAGCCCATTAATACATTACCTATATCAAATACGATATTCTTATACTTCTTCATATTCTTCCTCCCTTTGCAAATGTATTAATATTTTCCACGAAAACAAAAATAGTGTCAAGTAAAAGACGTGTCAAGGTGGGGTTTCTGCCATGCGGATAAACTTCGTCCGCACCCAGGCTTGCCACTCGTGACACGTCTTCATTATTCAATGAAACCCTTTAATTAGCTTTCATAAAGCTCTAAACAGGCCATTTAGACCTTGGGGAACCGTAGGGCTTCACTATGAACTTAATATCGGGTCATATTAAATTGTCAAAAAATTAATTCATAAATATAGCCACCCAATAGTAATTACCTTCACTATCCTGGGCTACTCCAACACCCACTCTGGTGTATTTAGAGGAAACTAAAACATTATAATGAGATGGAGATCCTATCCATCCATCAACAATTCCACTAGGACTTGTTTGGTATCTTCCCATCACTTCACCAAACGATCCTGCTAAACCATAATATGATGCAATCGTTGATGCTTTACTGCCATTCGGCCTCATGTGATGTCCTGTTGTGGAATCCACAACAAAGAAGTTATTAACAGCATTCTCATAGGCTCTATGACAAGCTGCTAAGGTAATAGTCTGATCTAAGCTTACAGCCCCAAGTCCTTGGCTCGCTCTAAGATCATTAATTAAACTATAAACTTCATTAATATATGAACTATAAGTTGATGCATTCGCCTTAGCTTGTGCAGCATACGCAGCGTCTCCTGAAAGCACCTCACTTGTCGTCTCTTCTGTAAGGGCCTCTGTTGGCTGTGTAGTTGCCTCTTCTGTCACAGCAGCTACTGTTGCTGTTGTTGTTTCTTCTACATAACTCTCAGTTTCAAGCTCCTGAGTTGTAATTTCTTCAGTAACCTCTTCTACAGTTGTTTCTGTATAGCTTTCCGTTTCAATCACATCCTCTACATTAGCTGCTAAATCCTGATTAGCATTTGATTGAAAAAAATTAGGATTTACACTGGCAAAAACAGCAATTCCTCCAGCAATTACAACAATCGAGCTTGCTAATGCAATTGAAAGTTTCTTTCCAAACTTCTTCTTTAACATCTCTTTACTCTCTCCCATCCCTATTATATTAAATTTTAGCCCGTCTTTAATGTAGGTTTATATTACACCCACTCTATGTGGATGTCAACTAAAAATTTAGTACCCTGGTACTAGTCCTATTTTGAAATTAGTACCTTCATAAAGAGGAAGAAATCCTTTATTTATGCCTGTTTAAACCTAATTTTTCGTGTTGATAAACTCCGAATATATAAAGTATTGTATTAAAAATAGTACCTGCTATAGTCAAATTTCACAATAACTTTTTAGGGGTAAAAAAAGGAACGACAAAATAGCAAAACCTGATGTCGTTCCCTTATAATTTTATTCATTTTTATATTCATTTATATCTAATTACTTTTTCTAAAATCATGCATGTAGGCCACAAATAAAATATAGATTAAAAGCAATGAAAATAATCCGCAGGAAATTGATCCATACATAAGATAATTCATTGATACAATCATTACACTAGATGCTACAAGCATAATCATTCTTGTTAGATTCACTAATTCAAAGAAGGCTAAAAAGGACTTCTTCTTACTATAGTGAGGTTCCATCATAGGGGCAAGTAATGCCCAGGCAACCGTTGCAATCTCAAGGCCAAACACGTTGTTTATTTCCCTATTTATCACATATCCCCATGTCATTACAAGGATAAATGTAGCAATAAAATAGATAGTCTTTAAAACTCTTGCCCTCTTAATATTCCTAACAGCTTCTTTTAACTCAACGCATGCGCCATATAAATTAATATTTCTTATTTCTTCCTTAGTTAGACAGGAATTAAGATTAATTACACCTGTCTCATCTGACTTTAACTTATATAATGCCGCTTTGATTTTACGTTCTGAAACTTCTTCAAGGCCAATAATCACATTGGCAAATCTGTTAAAAAAGGCGATCTTCTTATCTGAGCAAGAATCTAAAATCTCGTCTAAGTGATCAATCATTAATTCACTTAAACCAGATTCATCTGAAAGATTTAGCAAAATATCGTCGAGGTTGTCATCAGATGTATCTGCACCTATTTCTTTGACCTTTCGCTTAAAGTAGTTTACTACTTCCAATATACGGCTGTTATAATCCAGTAATTCTTCCGCTGAATTCATAATACCCCCATTCTATTGGATGTAAGCCACCTCCCCATGCTACCCCAATTAGTTTTATTTAATTCCCACGATTGTTGTACATTTATTATACAACAAATTTCCCCAAAAAACTTGTATATAATAAAAACAACACCTTCTAAACTTTGACTCAAATCAAGATTTAGAAGGTGTTAACGTATTTATCAAATCGCAAAATCAACATCTTGTATCTAACGATCTCTTTTTAAAACAAATCTTTTTGTAAGACCTCTTTCATCTAATCGTTTTGTAATTACATCTGCTACTGCAGTAACAATTATTACACCGGCTGCTATACCAAAGGAGATAAGAATTGTTCTTATTCCAAAGGATGAAAAACCTGGCCAATCCCCTGATACTGCCTTTCTAAGGGTTCTATATAAAAGACCTCCTGGCACCATAGGCACAATTCCTGGCACTAAAAATACGGTAACAGGACATTTGTAAACCCTTGCCAAAAATTCTGCAACAATTGTAATAGCTGCGGAGGCGATTATATAAGAAAGGAATTCCATCACTCCAAAGTTTTGTAAAATAATAGCTACTGCCCAAGCAAAGGCGCCTCCTAGGGTTCCCGGTAAAATATGCTTATAATCAAGGTTAAACCAAAGGGTAATACCAAGAGTTCCACCTAGGGCTGAAAAAATTGTAACCCACATATTCACATCACTTCTTACCTCTGAACTTGTTGTACAAAGAGCAAATCCAAAGGCGATTCCAAGACAGAGAATAATAGATTCCACACTTCTTAAAAGACCAGTAATAGTCTCACCAGAAAACATATCTCTAATGGAATTAGTAAAGGCAAGACCTGGCACAAAAGGCATAATATTACCCATACTTACTGCCGCTGCATTAAGGGGAATTCCAAGAGAATTTGGAATATCTGCTAATAAACCACCGGCAAAACTACATATAAGAATTGCATAGTAATTATTAAGACTTAAGCTTAAAAGATAGCTATAAACCACTCTTAGAACTGCACCAAGAAGGGCAGAATACAAAGCTTCTACTATATTACCTCCAAAGAAAATGCAAAAGAAACCCGAAACTAATGCCCAGGCCACAGCTAATTTAAATAGTGACACATCTGCCTTTTCATTGATCTTATCTAGTCTTTCTCTAAATTCTTCAAGTTTTACATAATTACCACAGACACATCTAGATAGGTTATTTAACTGGGATAATTTATGCATGTCGTAATCTTGTCCCGGCACTCTTCTTGTCTGAGTAACCACTCTGTCATCATCTGTTTGAACTGTAACTATTAAACAGGAAGTAATTCCTAAAATATCTACTTTTTTTGCGCCGTAAGCATAACAAATTCGGCTAACAGTTGATTCTACTCTGCTTACCTCTCCGCCTGCCACGTACAAGCTCTCTCCCAAATCAAGAGCACATTTTACAATCTGTTCCCATCTATTTGCCATAACAACTAACCTCTTATAAGCTTGCGCATTATCTTTCTAATATATCTTCAACATCACAGGCAAGGGCCTTAGCTAAATTAAGAATTGTAGCCACACTTGCCTTATTTATATCATTCTGACGTTGTTCATAGAGCTGAATCATTCTATAAGTAACCTCTGATTCATTGGATAATTGCCTCTGGGACATCCCTCTTGCCTTTCTAATTTTGGCAAGATTAGTAGTTTTATCTCTTCTCTTTTGACTAATAATTTTATTAGCTTCTTTCACGAATTCTTCTACGTCTTCATCATGGAGTCCGTCGTACAAGGACAATATCTTCTCTATTGTAAGCCCTCGATTGAAAATGTCAACAAATCTTAGAGAACTTTTCCATTGAAAATATGCCAAGGCCCAACCAGTCCAATATTCCGCCTCGTCAAAGTTCTTATTTCTTGGCTTAATTGCCTGTATATCCTTGCCTTGCTTTAGTAAAACTGTATCTACTAATTCCACTCCTGACATACCAGTTATATACTTTGGATTTCCGATTTCAAACTGTCTAGCAATGCCGGTCTCAATAAAACTAATTAAGAACTCATCCCCATCAATTCCTAAATCATATATAGCATAATCAAACATATCCCCAAGATTACACATTGCGTCATCCAAGTATGTATCGTTGTAGGCATTCATCATTGGATTTCCACCCCTTTTCCACTATATCGTTAATATAGAGCTTAAGTCCGTCGTCCTCCTCACTTATAGACTTAGTAAATTCCTCTCTAAACTTCATATCTCTGGCTATTTTTTTAGGATAATAAATCTCCTTATTTGCGAAGCTAGCCTTTTTAAATTCTAATAAATCGTAGACTTTCTTAGTTCTAAGTAAAAGTTGAATTCCATTTTTGCCTAAATCCATAGACTTATAAAAATTTTCAAGGGAAATATCATTATTAAGAAAAGCATTAGTGATGGCAAAGTAAGAATCATCAGCTCTGTAGCCTCTTACGATGTCACATTTCCAATAATCCACATAGAAATTATCTAAAATGTACTTTCTAGCCCTTATAGCATCCTCGCCATTTATCCTAAACTGTCTATTCTCAAGGACTATTGCCATCCAATTAAAAATGTTATACTCACCGGAATTTAAATCTAGAAAATTAATGCCCTCACCCTTTAAATTGATTTCAAACTCACTAACAAAGCCATTAGTTTTGTTTTGACAGGCCCATTCTTTAGTAATCTCCATCTCTTGTGAACAATAAAAGCCCTGACCAAAATCATTAAAAATAAAGCCTTCTCCCCAGACAGGCTTCTTTATAATACGTTCGGCACCATGGTATAGTTTCATAAAACACCCTCTTATTTAATTTTAATCACGAAAAAACCATCGTTAAAACGATGTATATACTTTAAGTATATTATATCGTCTAAACGATGGTTTGTAAACTTATTCTATAATTTTTATTTTAATGGATTTGTATGTTTATTCTGTTACTCTGTCTCGAACATCTCTTCAAGAGTGTGCCATGAAAGCACTGCACACTTAACTCTAGCTGGCATATGGGAAATATCCTGTAGAGCACCGGCTTCCTCTAAGCTTTCGATTTCCTCAGGACTAGCCTCACCCTGAATCATCTTTAAGAAAATGTTAGCATAGTTTAGGGCTTCCTCCTTAGTCTTATCTAAAACTAAGTCGATCATCATATCTGCACTAGCCTGGGAAATAGCGCATCCATCCCCTACAAAGCCTGCATCTACGATTTTGTCATTCTCTAGCTTAAGCTTTAAAGTAATCTCATCACCGCAAGAAGGGTTTACGCCCTTAAGTTCTAAGTTTGCACCCTCTATATCATGCTTGTGAAAGGGATTAATATTATGCTCTGTTAAAATTTCATTATAAAAACTTCTATTATTCTCCATAACCTAATTTACCTCTAATCTGTGATAGGGCATCGATAAATCTATCGATATCCGCTTCATTATTATAAAAACCAAGACTGGCTCTTGTTGTTGAATTAAGACCTAGATATTTTGTAAGAGGCTGAGCGCAGTGATGTCCTGCTCTAACCATTACATCTAGGGAATTCATAATTTCTGATACATCATGTGGATGGCAACCATCAATTGTAAAGGTTAAAATGCCATGATGATCGGCAGGATCTTGTGAACCCACTATGTTAACATGAGGGATTGCTTTCATTTTCTCAAAAGCATAAGCTGTCAACTGATTCTCTCTTTCCTCAATATAGTCAAATCCTACTTTATTCATATAGTCAATGGCTGCATGCAAACCTACAGCACCACTGGCATTAACAGTACCTGCTTCAAACTTATGTGGAAGCTCTGCATATGTAGCCCCTTCAAGAGTTACATATTCAATCATTTCTCCCCCGTAGAGGAAAGGTGGCATTTTCTCTAATAATTCTTCTTTTCCATAAAGAACGCCAATGCCCATAGGCGCTAGCATCTTATGGCCTGAAAATGCTAAGAAATCAACATCTAAATCCTTAACATCTACCTTCATATGAGGTACAGACTGGGCTCCATCACAGACAAATACTGCTCCATTTTCATGGGCAAGCTTTGCTAGAGCCTTAATATCATTCTTTATACCAAGTACATTTGAAACTTGAGTAATAGCAACTAATTTTGTGTTTTTTGTAATGGCTTTTGCTAACACATCTACTGTGATAGCGCCATTTTCATCAATATCAAGATATTTAATCTTAGCACCTGTAGCCTTGGCAACTTCCTGCCAAGGAAGCATGTTAGAGTGGTGCTCCATAATGGAAACAAGGATTTCATCTCCTTCTTTTAAGAAGGCCTTGCCATAGGAATTGGCTATTAAATTCAAACTCTCTGTAGCATTTCTTGTAAATACAATTTCGGAAATCTTTCCGGCATTGATAAATTTTCTTACTGCTTCCCTTGCATCCTCATAGGCGTCAGTAGCCTTAACGGATAGGTCGTATAAACCACGGAGAGGATTAGCATTTGACTCCTCATAATAGTTTTTAACTGCTTCAATTACCTGTCTTGGTTTCTGCGATGTTGCTGAATTATCAAGATAGGAAGCACTATCATTAATAATAGGGAAATCTTTTCTTAAACTAGCACCAATATTTTTTAATTCTTCCAATGTATAGCCCATACTCTAACACTCCTTCTTCTTTAAAACTAGCCACTTACTCAATAAAGGATAGCCACTTAGTCTTTATTTCTTCATCTGAAATCTTTGCTACAACTGACTCAAGTCTAGCCTTTGCAAGCATTTCATAAATATCTTCTTCTTTAATACCTCTAGACTTTAGATAGAATAATTCCTCCTCATCTAGCTGACCAATAGTTGCACCATGATCACCTTCCACGTCCTCTTCATCACAAAGGATAAGTGGAATTGTCTGATTTATAACTCCATCATCTAAAAGTAAAACGTCTTCTAATTCCTGACCCTTTGAAGCCACGCAACCCTTGATAAAATCAATAGTTCCTCTAAAAATCTTAAAGGCCTCATCTCTTAAAATACCCTTTACATTAAGAGTACTATCTGTCTTCTTACCTGTCTGGAAAGCTACAAAATTCATGTCTAATCTATCTTTGTTATCTACAAGATAGCCAACTTCAGCATGAAACTCTGCTGCATCTCCTACTAGATTTGCTCTAGAACCTAGGTAAGTTTTAGCAGTCTTTAATATCACTTCCTGTAAATTCACTACTGACTTTTCAGCCTGCATAGTTCCAATGTCATTAATAAATGTAACTCCCGCTCCAAGTCTTTGAAGCTGGATAAATTCTAGGCTTGCGCCCTCTTCTAAAATAAATTTTGTCTGAACTGCAAGGAAAGCCTTTGCCTCCTCACTACTTTCAAACTCTTCAATTACCTTTGCCTTACAGCCTTTCTTAACTGTAATTTCAAATGCTGATGCCCAGTTTGATTTATCCACTGCCTTAAAGGAAAATAAAAGTGTATTTCCTGTATTCTCATTTATTTCATACTGGTTAAGACTAATGTTATTCTCGCAAAGAAGCTTGTCTAAATCTGGACCAACACCAGTTACATTAACTCCATTCTTAGCGGCAAGTCTCATTGCCTGATTGTCTCTTGCATCTATATTAAGGCCTTTGTGCTGGCCAAGTTCACATTCTATATTGTTGGCTCTGCTAACAGTGAAACTTGCGTTTGTAAGCTTTGGAACTGTTAGAATTTCAGTGCCATTCATTTTAAGATAATTCCAGGTTTCAGCTGGCAAATGATTTATATACATGGGTCCCTCCTTATCCTATAGTACCAATCATCTCTAATCGGATGAGATTGTTCATTTCTACGGCATACTCTAGTGGTAACTCTTTTGATACATTATCTGCGAAGCCACTTACGATTAGAGCTCTTGCATCTTCTTCAGATAAACCACGTGACATTAGGTAAAATACTGTATCATCGCTGATGCTACCAATCTTAGCTTCATGTCCTACATCTGCGTCCTTAGTTCTAATATCCATTGCTGGAATTGTATCTGAACGAGATTCGCTATCAAGCATTAAAGAAGCACAGCTAATTGATGACTTAGCATTTTTAGCCTTTGGATTAATATTTACAGAACTTCTAAATGTATTGCCACCGCCGGACTTTGAAATTGATCTTGTATTAACATAGCTCTTTGTATTAGGGCCGTTGTGAATTACCTTACAGCCTGTATCTAAGTCCTGTCCTGCACCTGAGAAAGTAACCCCTGTAAATTCAGAGCTTGCACCGTCTCCCTGAAGTACTGAAGTTGGATAAAGGTAAGATACATGTGAACCAAAGGAACCGGAAATCCACTGAATTGTACCGCCATCCTGAACTAAGGCTCTCTTAGTATTTAGGTTGTACATATTCTTTGACCAGTTCTCAATAGTTGAGTAACGAAGCTTTGCATTTTTACCAACAAATAATTCAACACAACCTGCATGTAAATTGGCCACGTTGTACTTTGGTGCTGAACACCCTTCTATAAAGTGAAGGTCTGCGCCCTCATCTACAATAATTAAAGTATGTTCAAACTGACCTGCACCTGGAGCATTAAGTCTAAAGTAAGACTGTAGAGGAATCTCTACCTTGACTCCCTTTGGAACATAAACAAAGGAACCACCTGACCAAACTGCCCCGTGAAGGGCTGCAAACTTGTGGTCTGTTGGAGGAACTAACTTCATAAAATGTTCCTTAATCATATCTGCATATTCACCATGCATTGCCGACTCTAAGTCTGTGTAGATAACGCCTGCCTCAGCAACTTCCTTCTTAATATTGTGATAAACAAGCTCTGAGTCATACTGGGCACCTACACCCGCTAAGGATTCACGCTCTGCCTGAGGAATTCCTAATTTTTCAAATGTATCTTTGATCTCTGTTGGAACATCCTTCCAATCAGCCATCATCTTATTATCTTTAGGACGAACATAAGTAACGATGTTATCCATGTTAAGGCCATCAATTGCTGGGCCCCACTGTGGGAATGGTGTATCATTAAAAATCTTAAGAGACTTAAGTCTTAAATCAAGCATCCATTCTGGATCATTCTTCTCTTTAGATATCTGACGAACAATCTCTTCTGATAGGCCGCCATCTAATCTAAAAGCGTCTTTATCTTCATTTCTAAAATCGTAAAGACTTCTATCTATATCTTCAACGTATGTCTTTTCCTTCATAGCTTCCTACCTTTCTAGTTAATATATTTTTCAAATCCTTCCTTGTTGATTTCATCAACTAATGATGCATCGCCTGACTTAACGATCTTTCCATCAACTAAGATATGTGTGTAATCAACATCTAAGGAATCAAGGATTCTTGTGCTGTGAGTAATAATAATTAAAGCTCCGCCTACCTTCTCCTTGTAAGCCTTAATACCTTCAGATACAGTCTTTACTGCATCCACATCAAGACCTGAATCAGTTTCATCAAGGATTGCAAGATTTGGCTTTAGCATAAGGAGCTGTAAAATCTCAGCCTTCTTCTTCTCACCACCGGAAAATCCTACATTTAAATCTCTGTTAGCATATGAAGGATCCATAGATAATAACTTCATTGAGCTTTCAAGATCCTTTCTAAAATCCCATAATCTAATTCTTCCACCGTTTCTATTCTGGTAAGCATTACGAATAAAGTTAGAAAGTGTAATACCCGGAACCTCAATTGGATTCTGGAAAGATAAGAACATACCCTTCTTAGCAATCTCATCTGTTCCTGCCTCTGTAATATCCTCACCATTAAAAATAATCTGTCCTGCAATCTTCTCATACTTTGGATTGCCCATTAAAACATTACCAAGGGTAGACTTACCAGCACCGTTAGGTCCCATGATTACGTGAGTCTCACCTTCATTAATTGTTAGATTTAAACCATGTAAAATCTCATTATCTTCAACTCTTGCTGATATATCTTTTACTTCTAATATCTTGTTAGCCATTCTAGTTCCTCCTTAATTGGCATTTTTTAAATCTGTATCAATAACCATATTAGCTAAGCAACTTGTTCTATCAGCCTTAACAGCTTCCTCAAGTCTTTTTTGGGCTGCCTCTAAATTGCCTTTAGCTTCTATCTTAAATTGTTCCATAGACCACTTTCTTATAATGTCTAGGATTGGAAGAGTTGACTCACCCTTTGGAGTTAAAGAATACTCAACTCTTGGTGGAATCTCTCCGTATTGCTTTCTCTCAACGATATTCTCCTGCATTAATTCCTTTAAAGTAGATGCAAGCATTCCATCAGTAATTTCTGGCATCTCTTCTCTTAACTGGTTGTAACGAAGAGTTCCTTTATCATTTAATACGCAAATTACTCTTGCCTTCCACTTGCCTCCGAAAACCTGTAATCCATATTCAATTGGGCAATAAATACTTTGTTTCTTATCTTCTTTCATACACACCTCGTTAATCCTCATAAATTAATTGTTACTTTTATAATACATAGGCTCGTAGTATAATGAACTCGCCTAATTTGAATGGATTATAACACTACACTATTAAATTTACAAGCTACTATTAAAAATAATAGTAATGGATTTTACTGGGTTTGTACCACTTTTCATTTTTCTTTTAGATAAATGTGTAAAGAAAGTCAGTATTTATCTATATTTGTTATAATGTTATTATTCATTACATTCATGAAAGGAGAAATATAAATATTTTCTAAAATCCAAGATTATATTTATACTAGACAATGACTAAAGATTTAACTAAGGGTAAAATTATGCCTCAGCTAATTAATTTTACTATTCCCCTAATTATTGGTAACATTTTCCAATTGACCTATAATGCCGTGGATAGCATTATTGTTGGTCGTTTCGTAGGACCGGAAGCCCTTGTGGCAGTAGGTACTGCAAACCCTATCACAACACTTATGATCAATCTCCTAAACGGACTTTGCATGGGTGCTGGTATCCTAATGGGCGTTCAATTTGGCGCTAAGGATTATAAGACTTTAAAAAGACAGATAAGTACCACAATGCTTGCAGGTCTCATTTTTTCAATTTTTATTAGCTTAGTGTGTATTGTAAATGCACCTCTAATTTTAAGATTGCTACAAATTCATGAGTCTGCCCTAGCTATGGGTATTAGCTATATGCGAATCGTTTTCCTAGGACTAATATTTACTTATGGCTATAACTTCCTATCAAGTACTCTAAGGGCTTTAGGCGATAGCACGACTCCACTCTACTTTTTGATTGCTAGTGCTATTATTAACATCCTTGGAGATTTGATTTTTGTTATTATCTTTAAAATGGGTAGCAACGGATGTGCTATTGCTACGGTTTTAAGTGAATTTCTTAGCGTAGTTTTCTGTCTTATTTACATAAAAAGAAAAGTGCCTATTCTAAACCTTGGACTTGCATGGTTTATCTTTGATAAGACACTACTTGCTAAGACAGTTAGTTACGGATGGGCTTCTGCTATGCAACAGGCCACAGTTCAGATGGGTAAGATTGTAATTCAGGCTATTGCCAATTCTATGGGTATTGCAGTTTCTGCTGCCTTTACAATTGTTAATAGAATCGATGACTTTGCCTATACTCCTGAGCAAAATATTGGTCATGCCATGACAAGCTTTATGGCACAAAACAGAGGGGCTAAAAACTACAAGCGAGTAAAATCAGGCTTCCTTAACGGCATGAAGCTAGAACTTATCTATGGAGTATTTATTTTACTTGTGTGTTACTTACTTGCAAATCCACTTATGATGCTATTTACCAAGGATGTCCTTGTTATAAAAGAAGGTGTTACATACCTTCATGTAATCGCCTTTTGCTATTTACTTCCTGCCATGACTAATGGAGTTCAGGGCTTCTTTAGAGGTATGGGAGATTTAAAGGTTACACTTATTAGTAGTTTCGTAAATATGTTTGTAAGAGTTATTGCTGTAAGTATTCTAGTATTTATATTTAATGCAGAAATTCTTTCCTTCCCTTATGGTTACTTAGTGGGTTGGATTGGTATGTTGCTTGCCGAAATCCCACTACTAATTAAGAATTTAAGAAATTGGGATAAGTTAGAGAGCATTGCTAAAGAATAGCTTACGCGGTGGATTGCTTACACTGCGTTCAATCTAAATTAAAAAGAACACCCCCTTACAGTCTTAGGATTTGGACTGTAAGGGGGTGCCTTTTTATGCGGATTATAAGATTTAGCAAATATTGTGCGAAAAATTCGCTCTAGTCTATTCGTACATAGAAATAATATTCTTCATCGCAATAGTAATTCTCATATTCAGAATCATAAACCATATGAGTTATGTTAAGCCCAATAAATTCATCATCTGAATCTACATTAGTAATTTCATTTCCATTTCGCAAAGCGTCAATGATTGCCTTTAGGTATTCGCCATCATTTTCCTCTAAATCCTCTAGATATAAAGCCTTTGACTCCATATCTTCATTTGCTGGAAATTTATAATCAGTAAAATAAATATCATAGTAACTGCTTGTATCAGACAAGTAATATTCATCATAAATATTATTAGTATCTGAGTTTAACACATAAGTTTCTAAAATGTCTGCAAGTCCGCTTCTTATTTCTTCCTGTTCATTTAAGTCTTCATTGCAGTAATTCATAACAAGAGCTAAAGCCTTTGGAGTATATTCCTGTGTTATAGGAATTATAACCTTATACTTCTTACCATTCTTTGAAAAATAGGCCTGAACATTAGTACTTGAGCCCTTTACTCTTGCTATATATACGTCTTTAAAATCTAATACCTTTAGTTCTTCCACTGCAGTCTGATATACATTTTTAATCTCTGTACTTGTAAGGTTATCAATTACTGAATCGTATTCAAAGCTAGCCTCATCCACATCTGGATATTTATCAAATGCTTTCTGATAATCTTTGTAATCTGCTAAGCTAGAAGCAATATTCTCTACGTCAGAATTAGTTAACCATACAATTCTCTTATTCTTAATAATTGAGCTATTAAACTGTACTTCAACTGCTGTATAACCCTCGTCTGTAATATAATAATTTCTTGTATCAGACTTTAAGGCCTTCTTTTTAGTTCGATTATATGCATCAATTAAAATATCAATAACCTCTTCATTAGTAATCTTGATATTTTCCGTAATTACGCCTGTGTATTCTGAAGCATCAAAGCTATAATTGTTGCCCACAATGGAAATGCTGACATTTTTCACATTATCAGTAGTTGGTGTGTAATTGTTAATATTCTTTACGGTCATGTTAATGCATAAAGAAATCCCAACTGTAACCACAATACCTACAATTAAACTTGGAATTGCCTTAATTATGCTTGCCACTCTCTTTGAAGCAATAAATTCATATATTCCAAGAATCACAACTGATATAAGGAAAGTTGCAACAATTTCCCAGAAGCTCTCAATACTGCGATCTAAATTAATAAATCTAGCAACGCTATAAACATTTAAGGCAACCACAATAGCAGCTCTAATGATAAATCTCACAACTCTGCTAATTGCGCCCTTTCCAGCGTATTCGCTCTTTCTTTTATTAAATGCAATTGCTCCAAGAACTAGATAAATAAGGCTTAAAAGAATGCTGTAAATATATGTTCCCGGATTAGAAACAATGTCTGCAAAACTATCAAAGCGGCCAACTCCTATAAATTTAAAGACAAAAGCCACATCAAAATTATAGATGTTATTTAAAAGGCCTGGAACCTCGCCAACTCTAAGTATTGTCTGAGTATTAATAAAACTAAAAACTATAGTAGTTATAAATCTTGGTAAAAATACAATTATGCCTGCAGTTAAAATGTTGCTAATTATATTTCCTGTTAAGGCACAGGCTAGTGCAAAGGCACAAAGGGCCTGAAAGCCATATATAAATAAAGATAAATGCATTAAAAGCATTCCGTTATAATCTACTAATAAATAGTCCTTATACAATATAAAGCTAACAAGCTGAACTAGCATGTTAACTAGTAATATTAAAAGAAGCCATGCCACTCCTGCCATAAATCTGCTTAAGTAAAGTGCAAGTCTAGTATATGGTAGGGAATGGTAAAAGTCTGATGAGGCTCTTTGATTTAAAAAATGCCACACTATAAGACTGAAAGCTATAACTAATAGTGGGATTAATACTACTAAAAATCTATTCTCATCAAGACCTGTAACAATAGCCTTTGAGTATTCATAATCTGCTTGTGTCTTTCCTAAATTATATCTTAATCTTTCTTGAATAAGATCAAAGACAATGGTGAAGGATATAAATAATACACCTATCATTCCAATTATTCCCACAGATTTTAACTGGCTAAAAGTCTGTTTAAATAAATTAAAACTAAAAATACGTTTATTATTCATATCACACCTCCAGAAAATCGTATCCCAGTTTTTCCATCTCGTAAATAAAGATTTCCTCTAGGGTTAGAGGTAATACATCAAGTAAAACCGGATTTAAGTCTCTTAAGCTACTTACTACAATTTCCTTCTCGCCATTAATAATAATATTGGCAACTGAGCCTCTTTGAGAGTAACTTACAATATCAAAGTCACTAAACTTTTCTCTATCAAACTCCTCCTTAAAGGCAATCTGAACCTTAAATTTATGAGTCTTTAACTCAATAATGTCACTATCAACCACTAAGCTGCCTTTATGTAATAAAACCAAATGGTCACATATATCTTCTAACTCTCTAAGTGAATGGGAAGTAATAATGACTGTTGCATTCTTATCTGCCACTATTTCGCACATTTTCTTCTTAACAAACTTTCTAACAACTGGGTCAAGGCCATCAAAGGTCTCATCAAATAGTAGATAGTTTGCTCCTGTGGAAAGGGCAAGGACAATGGCTGCCTGTCTTCTCATACCCTTAGAGTAATGTCCTATATTCTTATTAATATCTAATTTAAAATCTATTATTAACTCATTAAATAAGTCTTTATCAAAATTATCATATACAGAGGCGTAGAACTTAGCCATGCGCTTTAAATCAGCGCCAGGAAAGAAAAACAACTCATCTCCCACTAATACAACATTTCTTTTTACTTCTGGATTATTGTAAATAGCCTGACCGTCGTAGAGTACATCTCCTTCGTCTGCTTCATATATACCTGCTAATATTCTTAATAATGTGGATTTACCAGCCCCATTAGAACCAACCATTCCGTATATGCTTGAATCATTAATACAACTACTAATATTATCTAATGCCTGAAAGCGATCAAATTTCTTAGACACTAACTTTAATTCAATCATCCATACACCTCCTCGATTATCTTCATAATCTCTTGCTTAGCTACTCCTGCCAACTTCATCTCACCAATTATATCTTTAAGATCTGCTGCCTGTTCCCTCTTGTCGTTCCCTACTATGTCCATTGCATTCTCAGATATAAAAGATCCCTTTCCAGGTACCGAAGCTATCAAGCCCTTTCTATCAAGTTCGGCGTAAGCTTTTTGGATTGTATTCGGATTGATGCTTAATTCCCCAGACAAACTTCTTACAGAAGGCATCTTGTCCCCAGCTTTCATTACTCCTGTAAGTACCATTGTCTCTACTTGCTCAATTAGTTGTTCATATACTGGTGTACGAGACATTGCATCAATAATAAACATTCTCTGCCTACCTTTCATATACTTACCTTTCATATATGTCTTTAGTTTATCTTCATGTTACAAAATCCAATACTATATTAGTTAATGCTACATATTATTCTTTATTGTTTCTTGATGCTTTTTAAAAATGTGAAAATATAAAATGAAAATTATCTTCTAAAATTTACCACAGTTTCTGGTAAATTGTAATTCTTTTTTAAAAAATCAGCACCCTAATAGTTATTCTTGTTTTGGGATAAAGGTTAGATAACATATATATTGTAGCATCCGTTATGGTAAATGCATTATCGGGTGCCGATTTTTAGTGCTGCGCTTACGCGCTCTTTAGTGTATCAACATCTTATCGTGTGTCTTAACTGTACTAACTGTCTTAGTACAGTTATATTATTACTCTTAATTCTTTTTTTGTCAATGATTAATTTATCTTTTTTCTTTTTAGATAAATTAGGCTTGCGCTAAGCCCCATAATTACTAGCATTACAGCCATTTGTAAAAATAAATTATCCCCTGTATTTGAAGACTTACTAGTTGATGTATTAGAAGAATCTGTACTAGTAACTGTATTATTAACTGTACTAGCATCTGCTAAAACAACTTCCTCATCTGCTGCAATCTCTCCTGTAGAAATTACATTAGGATCAACTACTGTTACTTTAATCTGATCTATCTTAGCTCCATCAATACTAATTGCTGCAACGACTGCACTTCCTGTAGCATTAGCTGTTAATAAGCCATTATCTACAGATACCACATCGCTATTAGATGAATACCATACGACATCTGTATTGTTTGCATTAGTTGGAAGTACATTGGCATAAACTGTCTTAGTATCCCCTAAGTTAAGTTCTAGACTTGTAAGTCCTGTAATAGAAATTGTGTTAGATTCTGATGAATCAGGATCAGAGGCTAAGTTTGTTGTATTAGTTGCTAAAAGAAGCTTAGAATCTGTAATTACCACCGATTCAACGGAAGCTACTAAAGCACTTGCAAAGCTTTCAAAATTTACAAGACCATAGCCATAACTTGTATCATAGCCCTCAGCTCCTAAATCTGTACTTGTCTCTTTTAATAAATCCTTAAATTTATCTGTATCAATGCTATTATCCACTGACTTTGCAGCTACTGCCATTGCAGCAACAATTGGTGCTGCATAAGAAGAACCCGAACTTATCTCGCACTTCATTCTCTTACTAATTGCTAACTGATAAATATTAGTTCCCGGTGCCACTACATATACACTGTCATTAATCTTTGACTTAGCATTAATAGTTCCGTCCTCGTTGGTATAACCTACACCGACTACATTTTCAAAAGCCGCAGGATAAAGATATGTAGAATCCGCCTTATTACCTGCTGCTGCCACTAATATCACACCCTTATCTGCGGCATAATTAACAGCAGCTTCAAGGGCATTGATTTCTTCTTCGTTAGACTCAGTCTTTTCAAAACCGATACTCATTGTAATTACATCTACATTATAAACATCCACAGCATCGTAAATTGCAGCTGTTACCTGACTAATATCAGAGGAACTACCAGAAACCTTTAAAGGCACAATATCTGCCTCAGAAAGAATACCTGCTATACCCTTACCGTTATTAGAGCTGGCCTGTAAAATACCTACAACTGCTGTTCCATGGCCATTAGAATCCGTTGTAATATCTGTTCCATCCACATAATTGTGGCCTGTTAAAATGTGAGAATAGTCGATATCCTCGTGATTTGTGGTTAAACCTGAATCTATAACGGCAATTGTTGTATTAGCCCCTGTAATTTTCTTATTTCTAAAGGCATTCCACTGAATTGTCTTCATACAGTCATTCTGGAAACAATAGTAAATATCATTAGTTGCCACTGCATTACCAATAATAGTCTTAGCCGCTTCCTCTGTTAGATTACCGTCTTCATCAAAATAATTCTCTGTACTAGCTTCATCGCTATTAGTTTCAGAAGTCTCTGTATTTGCTTCCTCTGTGTCACCAGAAGTACCGTAATCTACAACATAAGCACCATTAGTTAAGCTAATAAGTGTCTCTTCTGCTGCCACTAGAGTTTCGTAATTTGTTACATAAGTTCTTGCATATGTTCCAAGCTGATTATAGGCAGCTCTTGCATTAGTTACTGCATCAGCACTTGCCTCAGTAATTGTGCCAAGGTCATCAATAGCGTTTACAACAGTCTTTGCCATACTTTGTGAAAGGGCATTAGCTGTTGCATTTTTAATACCATTAGAAGAAAGTGTGGCACCTGAAACCACGTCTACGTCTGCGCTATTAGCCTCTACTATTGTGCTATAAAGAGCGCAAGCTAGATTATAAAAGGCCTTTGTATCATTTGCAGATACTTCTGAAACTGACTTAATTACGCCATTCTCGATTTCTACAGAAACAGTGATTACACTGCTATAACCATTGGCGCTATCTACATAAGTTCCGTCTGCGTATGGCACCTTGCCATCCTTAAGAATTGACTCTGTGCTTGTGCTTTCATGATAATTTGATGAAAGGACAATTGCATCTACCTTACCGTTATTCTTTAAATTAATGTTGCCATCACAAGTACTTGTGGCCTCACCTACAGCAATAGCCTCTCCTGTACTGCTAATAAAGAAACCATTAATATACTCACTATTCTCTCCACCATAATTAGCGGACCAGTTTACATTCATATCTGAATCATAGTTAATTATTATTGCATCATGAGCGCCATAGTTATCCCATGTATAACCCTTTTCTCTTATGTAATCTTCCTTTATAACAGAATCTGTTGAGCCATATAGATATACTTCGTCACTATCTGAAACATAAATTCCTGTAAAACTTAATGTTCCATCAATTGTACCGATGTTATCTGCTGTAATAAGACTACCATCAGAGCTATATTTTGCATAAATTCCATCTTCTGTACCTACACAAGAAAAGCCCTCTTCTGAGCTAGCCTCAGCCTTTGTGTAGCCCACTGCAATTATGCTATTGTCTGATAAAACCTCCACAGATTCATAAGCTCCAGTGTAGTAATCTGCTGCATCTTCTGGGGCTTCTGTTAAAGTTGAGCCTACACTTCTTGTCCAAAGCTCGCTACCATCAGTGCCTGAGAATTTAACAATAGTTGCATTATATAAATTCTTTGCAAGCTGAACATCACCTACTGCAATAATGTCACCGTTGCTATCCTCAGTAATTCCAAAGAACTTGCTACGCTTAAGATTAGCTGTTTCAATGCCCATTGAAATACCTGCATTACTTACGCTACACCATTGTGCTTCACGGTTAGCGTTATATTTTACAACAATGGCCTCTGAAGAGCTGATATTTTTCTTATCCTTCCAAAGATTTGCTGTAAGACTTGCTGAGTAACCAGCTAGAGCAAAACCGCCATCACTTGTAGCTACAACTGATGTAGCATAATCGCCGCCTTTTCCACCAAGAAAGATCTCCTGATAGTCTTCTGGATTTTCTGGATTAATAAGACATATATACATGGCCATATCTGCTGTTGTTTGTCCTTCACACATAGCCTTTGTCTGACCAACACAAACTATTGTGCCATCATTTAATACGTCTACATCAAAAAAGATATCTGTACTTGTAGTACCGAAATTTTTGGACCATTCAACCTCCTGATCTGCATTGTACTTAACTACAATTGCATCATTTGAGGAAGTTGTGCCAAGATGTGACCAAGCAGGTGATTCTGAACTTGAAAGGGAATAACCCGCTACAACAAATCCTCCATCATTAGTTGCTGCGACTCCCTTATAGGAATCATCTTTTTCTCCACCGTAATTCATTGACGATTCAAAACTAATCGCCTCTTTAGTACTAACATTTTCATTTGCGCTAACTAGGCTTAAATTGCTAGTTAATGTTGTTGTAAAAAGCACTAAAGCTGAAAATGCACTTAAGAACTTTTTAAAACACCCTAAATTCTTCATTGTCTGTATCCTCCCATTTTTTTGTTAGACCTGTAGAGTTTATCATCTAAAAGTCATTCTTAAAAACAAAAAAATAGGAGGAAACTCCTGTATTTAAGGCGTTTCCTCACTTATCTTAGTTTTTGATAATTTTTATCAATTTAAAATTATAGAATATTATTGACATTCGTATAAAATTCAGTCCACAAATTCTTTAGTTCATCTAGAACTACTAAACCTGGCATTGTTATTGAATAATACTTTCTGCTAATTTCTCTTTCCTTTGGTTGTGTCCACTTTGCTACCACAAGACCTTCGTCTTCAAGTCTATATAGTATTGGATATAAAGTGCCTTCCTTTACGCTAAACATTCCGTTACTACGCTCTTTCATCTCTGTAAGAAGTTCATAACCATATTTCTCTTTTTCGCTTAGTAATTGAAGCACAAGTATTTCAAAAACACCCTTCTTTAACTGTCTCTCATACTTCTTGTTAACTGCCATCTCTACCTCTAATTCTAAATATATTCATGAACCTTTTCATTAATTAGTTCTTTAAATCTGCCATATCTTTTCTGTTCTGATGGTACAAATCTTTCTGATTCCACCATCTCAATAAATTCTTCATAAGGTATAAACTTATAGTCCATAGTTTCTCCAAGTTGAAGTTTAATCTTGGTTTCTGATTCAATCAAATTAATGTAACTATGGTAAATCACATGCTTTCTTGCATCTGAAAATTCATATAGAGGAATTAAGTCTTCTGGCGCTACTTTAATGCCAGTTTCCTCTAAAAGTTCACGAGCTGCTCCCTGTCTTGCAGTTTCACCCTTAAGGATTGAACCTCCCGTAACTTCCCATTTAAGGGGATAAGTCTTATTACGAGAACGCTGGGTAACTAAGATCTTACCTTCGTCCTTCGTAATCGTGTAAACCATTACTACTACATGATAAACTCCCTCTGGTAGTGATTTCGCCTGACTTCTTTTAACATCAAGGCCAAGTCTGTGTTCATCACAATCGTATCCATCCCAGATTTCATCATCAATAACCTCTACAAAACCATCGTAATACTGCTCGCTAAAATATATCATTTCTTCAAGCTGCTGTCTTGTATAATGGATATTCTCTGGAACTACGAGCCAAACTGAGTTTGCATCATCCTTTCTTCTTGCCACTGCGGTCAAAACTCCTGTAAATTCATCAAGTGGTACATCCACGCCTAATACATAGGCCTCCTGTCTAGAAAATTCACCATTTTGCCCTATCTCACAATCTCTTTCTACGTACCCGCAATTAATAGGGTACACTATCGAGGGGTTGTCTTCGTCTGTACTGCCCAAGGGATGATCAATCTTAACAGTAACTGTTTCTTCTCTCATAATACCTCATTTCATATAACTTTTTAATTGCGCCAAAGGCGTCTCATGTGTTAAATATACACCAATATATTCCCAATCGCAACTTAGAACAATGGAGAAATTAATCTAATTAAACACTGCCAAAGTGTTAAGTGCTGATGCTTATAGTCAGAGTACTTATCCGTTACATCCACTGATTTTTCAAATATTTCCTCAAAGTTTTCTCTAACACTTATTGCTGTATCTTTATCGTAAATAAGAGTACCATTTTCAAAATGATGATAAAGACTTCTAAAATCCATGTTAATTGTATTAACTGCTGAAATCTCATCATCGCAGGCCCACTGCTTAGCATGCATAAAACCTGGTGTATATTCATAAATTCTAACCCCGTGCTTTACAAGGCCAGGATAATATGAACGTGTCATTGAATAGGTGAGCTTCTTATCTGGTATTCCTGGAGTTACAATTCTTACATCTACCCCGCGTCTTGCGGCAAGTGTAAGTTCTCTTCTCATCTCATCAGTTATTAAAAGATAAGGTGTAGTGATATAGACATAGTCCTTGGCATTCTTAACGATATTAAGATATACATTTTCACCAACCCTATCAGCCCCAAGGGGACTATCTGCATAAGGGCAAACGAAAGCCTTGCTATCTCTTACCAAATATTCCACCGGCGAATAGTCTATATCCACATACTTACTAATATCTTCATCGGTCTTTTTAATAGCATTCCACATAGATAGGAAAATAATTGTGTAATTATGTACAGCCTTACCAACTACCTTGATTCCTGTGTCATACCATTCCCCGTAAGGGTGAGTTATATTAAAGTACTCATCAGCAAGATTATAGCCACCAGTTACGGCATAAAGGCCGTCAACTACGGTAATCTTTCTGTGGTCACGATTATTCATAAACATGTTAAAGACTGCGCTAACTGGATTAAAGACTCGACAGTCAATGCCCTTTTCTCGCATCTCTTTAATAAAGTCCTTATTTAAGAAAAATATACTGCCAACGTCATCGTAAAAGAGACGAACCTCTACTCCTGCTGCAGCTTTTCTTATAAGTACATCCTTAATTCGACCAAAGCTTGTGGCATCTTCAATGGCGTGATATTCCATGAAAATGAACTTCTTTGCAAGCTCTAGTGTGGATATCAAGCTTTCTAGCCCATCTTCTGAACAGCCGTGATATTCAATGGCTGTCTTATTATGAACTGGGAAAGCCATGTGATTATAAAGATACTTAAATTCATTAGAAATGCCCTTATCCTTTTGTTCAAGCTCTTTTGCCACAGGCTCATCCTGAACCATGAAGGGGTCAATTTCATCTACCATACTTTCAAATCTAATTCTTGCTTTCTTAGTAATTACGGATCTTCCATAGAGAAAATAAAGCGGAACACCCATAACAGGCAAGCTTAACATAACTATTATCCAAGGGGAACGCATTGAAGCATTGCTTGTCTTTACATGCATCTTAAGCACAATAAAAATCGCTATAATTGTAAAAACTAAATTGATACTTGCCGCATAATTAAATACCATAAGTACTAAAGTCTCTGTCCAAACAATCTGTAAAACAAACATAAGGGCAGCCATAATCAGACGTCCAGCACTATTCTTTGCGGAAGTTTTCTTTTCTGTACGCATCATTACTCAGTATTCCTTTTATTTAAATTCAATAACTTATCACATCAAAAAATTACATCAATATTATTATATACCATATTCTAAAAACTGCCTATAATCACAATCTTAATATATTATTAAATCTAAATTTCCTGACCTGCAAACTGAGTCATATAAAGCTCGTAATAACGTCCCTTTGCCTTGAGTAATTCCTTATGATTGCCTATTTCTACGATTTTTCCCTGATCCATAACCACAATTTTATCAGCATCTTGAATGGTTGATAGTCTATGAGCAATAATAAGGCTGGTTCTATCCTTCATAAGATTAACCATGGCATCCTGAATTCTCTTCTCTGTTCTTGTATCTACAGAAGAAGTGGCCTCATCTAATATAAGAATCTTTGGCTTTGCAAGAAAAGCTCTAGCAATACTTAAGAGCTGTCTTTGTCCTTGGGAAATATTTTGTCCTTCCTTAGCTAATCTAAAGTCGTATTTATTCTTAAAATGATTTATCATGTTCTTACAATGACTATGTTTTGCAGCCTCTTCCACCTCTAAATCTGTAGCCTCTAAATTAGAGTACTTAAGATTATTCTTAACAGTATCTGCAAAAAGCACTGTATCTTGCAAAACTATGGCTGTATTCTTTCTTAGATTATTACAGTCAATGTCCTTTATATTCACACCATCAATTAAAATCTCGCCACTATCTATATCGTAAAAACGCATTAATAGATTTACCACAGTTGTCTTACCACTACCTGTAGAACCAACTAGTGCCACCTTTTCTCCTGCCTTAACCTCTAAGTTAAAGTCATATAAAACCTGCTTTTCTGGCACATAAGAAAAGTTTACATTTTTAAAGCTAATAAGTCCCTTTGAAGAATCCATAAGCTTAGTTCCTGACTTATCTTCCTTTGGCTCATCCATTATGGCAAATACACGCTCAGCACCAGCAATGGCTGTCTGAATCTGGCCGTAAATGTTAGCAAGCTCATCAATAGGTCTACCAAACTGCTTAGCATAGACAATAAAGGCAGAGATTACGCCAACGGAAATCACTCCATTTATGGCAAAATATCCACCAAAGGCCGCAATAATTACAAAACCAATGTTATTAATGACATTCATAATAGGTCCCATGGAACTTCCTAAAACCTCTGCCACAATACCAACTCTTGTAAGATTATTTGATGTATTGGCAAATTCCTTTAAAACCTCTTCCTGTCTATTATAGGCCGTTACTGTCTTGTAGCCTGTAATCATCTCTTCAACAGTACCATTTAGACTACCAAGTAAGACCTGTCTTTTCATGTAAAACTTTCTCATGGCCTTTGATAAATACTTAGTGGCAAGCAAAGTAAGAATTACTGTGATTATGGAAAATGCAGCAAGCTTCGGACATAAGTAGATCATCATAAGGGCTGTGCCTATAATTGTAAGGATACCGGAAAATAGTGATGATAAACTCTGGGAAATAGTTGTAGATACATTTTCCACATCATTAGTCATTCTACTCATAATGTCACCGTGAGAGTGGGCATCTAAGTACTTTATTGGTAGGTTTACGATACAATCAAACAAATCCTCTCTTAGTCTCTTTACAATCCTTTGGCTAAGCTTGGCGCTAAGTCTAGTTTGTACAAAACTAAAGAGGCTATAAATTCCATAGGTAATTAGCATAACAACAAGGATTGGTCCTACTGCCTTGTAGTTTCCATCTGTAATACTATCAATAGCATTACTTTGAAGCTTTGGGGCATAGACACTGGCAATTACAACGATTAATACCGCAAGTAAAAGTAAAGCCACAGTATTTAACTCTTTTTTAAAGTAATTCACTAGTCTTTTTAGGGTAACTCCTGCGTTTTGAGCCTTCTCAACCACTGCTCCTCTATTTCTAGGGCCCTTGCCGCCCATCATATTATTGTAGTTTTTCATATCTGCCTGTTTTGAAAGGTTTGATGTATTATTCTGCAATCTGGCCACCCCCTAACTGTGAATTATAGATATCCTGATAAATTGGGCTTATCTTTAGCAATTCTTCGTGACTTCCCACAGCTGATAACTTGCCCTCATCTATAATTACGATTCTATCTGCATCCTTAACAGATGCGATTCTTTGAGCCACAATAATCTTAGTAGTATTAGGATATTCTTCCTTTAAGGCCTTGTATAGATTAGCCTCTGTCTTTAAATCAAGAGCTGAGCTAGCATCATCAAATATAAGGATATCAGCCCCCTTAATTACAGCTCTAGCAATAGCTAGTCTTTGCTTCTGGCCACCAGAAAGACTTGTACCCCCTTGAGTTACTACTGTGCCAATTCCTTCTGGCTTATTCTCTATAAACTCAAGAGCCTGTGCCATCTTAGCAGCATGCATAACCTTGTCATAGTCTGCATCTTTCTTACCCCAAGAAATATTTTCTCTTATAGTCTCACTAAAGATTTCGCTTTTTTGAAGGGCAATAGCAATCTTATCTCTTAAAGCCTTTAGCTTGTAGTCTCTAACATCCACGCCATCAATTAGCACCCTTCCTGAACTTACATCATAAAATCTAGGAATTAAATTCACCAAGCTAGACTTACCACAACCTGTCTCCCCAAGGATTCCAATGGTTTCTCCCGGCCTTATATGTAAACTAAAGTCCTTGATAATTAAATCCTCTTTTTGTGTAGGATAGGCAAAAGATACATTTTCAAAAATAATATCACCAGGCTTCTTATCCCTCTCTTCGTCTCTTACACTTCCGTCGTCTCCCTTAAACCCTTCAAAGTCTCCATCCTTAATTTCTGGAAGGCAGTTTAGCACCTCCAAAATTCTCTTTCCAGATGCCATACCACGAGATGCATTTTGGAAAATCATGTTCATACGCATAACTGCATTAAGAACCTGTGATGCGTAAGTGATGGCCGCCATAACCTCCCCCGGTGTGACGCTGCCATTCATAACATTAATCTGGCCCACCTTAATAATGGCAACCACTGAAAAGTTAAGAATCACGTTCATAATAGGAGTCATGTAAGAAAGAAGTAAGAGTACGTCAAGCTGGGTATTTACTAATTCATCGTTGGATTTTCCAAATCTCTTCTTTTCGTAATCCTCTCTAACATAAGCCTTTACAACTCTAGAGCCTGCTACATTTTCCTGCATAACGTTATTTAAGTTGTCTAGTTTTTTTTGAAGAATTGTGAACTTAGGATTGGCCTTAGCAATAAAATAAATAACACAAATCAAAATTAGTGGTAGAGAAATTGCTATAACTGCACCAAAGCTTAGGTTTAGACTGAGCATGCAAAAAAGGCCGCCAATAAAGAGAATGAAGGTTCTAACAAAACCTCGAAGGGCCATCTGCACGAAATTTTGCACCTGAGTTACATCATTAGTAACCCTTGTAATTAGAGAACCTGTGGAGAATTCATCTGTCTGTGAAAATGAAAAGCTCATTATACGACTAAACAAATCCTTTCTTACATCATTGCCGAAATTCTGACCTGCGATATTGGCAAAAATTCCGGACATAATGCCACAAACACCACCAATAAACACAAAGAAAATCATCATAAGACCCAGTCTAATAACTAGTCCAAGGTCACCAACACCGTTATTTGAAAGGCCAAGAACACCTTCATCTACAATTTTACTCATAAGTCTTGGCTGTAAGAGGTCCATACTGGCCTCCCCAATCATAAATAGTGGGGCTAGAACTGCTGCCCACCAGTATTTTTTTATGTACTTAATCATATAAGCCTCCCCCATATATTTCTCACTGCGGTAAAGCGGACATTCTAAATCCGCTTCGCTAGTTACCTATGAACGCAGTGGCACTGCGTTCAAAAAAGGACAGGCCATTAAAATAAATGACTTGTCCTTAAATTCTAATCTTCAAAAACTTTCTTTATACTTTCGTAATGTAAGAATTCGCCGCGATCAGCGATTTCCTTTATCTCATCTAAACTAGCAAATTTAAAACCTAGTGTCTCTTCTTCCTGTAACTTAACATCCTCGTCCTTAACATCCATCTCAAATCGATAGATATCAACGAAGTAGTTATCCTTCTCTTCAGGATTATCTCTTCTATAACTAAAAACGTAACCGCCTTTAGCATTAGTTACATCAATGCCTGTCTCTTCTTTAATTTCTCTTCTTACAGCATCGATGGAATCTTCACCAGCCATAGCAGCACCACCGGAAACTTCCCAATGCCCTGGAGCCCAAGCCTTTGTAAGTACTCTTCTTGTAATTAAAAATCTACCATCAGGTCTTTTAATTACGCCAAGTACTGTTAGATGATAGTCTCCCGGCTGCATGTTCCAATCGTTACGCTTCATGGTTCTGCCTGTTCTTTCTTTATTAACATTATAGATATCCCATAATTCCATTGTCATTTCCTCGCAAAATTTTTTCCATAAGTTTAGCATGCCTTCTTTCGAAAACATGCTATATTACTACATACATTTGAAATTATATCACACAAAAACACTTTATTTCAATGAATTGTTTAACTTATAGTTTTTTCAAACTCCTCTTTTAAACTAGCCTGACGCTCAGGGGAAAGATTATTAAAAATCATCTTGCAAGCATCATAGGTCTGAGCAAATCTCTTAACTGCAAAGAGCCATAAATAAAAATCCATAATCTTAGAGGAATTATTATTAGAGTTTGCAGTAAGAATAGGGTCTGCTACCTTCTTTATGTTATCAGATACATTTGCCTTAACCACATGTGGAGTGCCTTCTTTAAACATTGCAAAGGATATCCAAGCTGCAAGCTGAGCGTTACTATTGATGTTATGTAAAAAGGAAGTCTTACTAGCACCGTTAGTTAACTCCCTTACTCGTCTAAACATGTAGTCATTAAAATCTGTACCCTTAATTTCTCTTTGTCTTGCCTCATTAAAAGCCTCTGTTATGGCCTTTTCAATGTCCTCTTCATTTATCTCATGACTTTTTAAAACTGGATTTAAAAGTAAATAAGAAGAATCAATCTCTAAGGAGTTCTTAATATTGTAACTTACAGCAATAGCCTGAGGTGTCTCAAGTCTATAGCTAAGTCTTACATCTGAATTAGAGTAATAAAAGCTTGGTAAGTAATCAGTCTTAAAGCCTGCTACATAAATTTCCTTTTCCTCAAGCTTTGTCATAGTTTCCTTGATGTTGTAACCAGGTCTAATGCCTGAACACACTAGTAGCACATTGCTTGCTGATAAAGACTCAATATCATAAGAGCTTTCAAAGCCTTCTAGCAATTCCTTATTAACACCTGCAATTGAAGAGGCTGAAACTACCTTTATGCCTACCTTTGAAGCTATGTAAATAACTGCAGATAAAAGCATATTGCCAGTTTCGTTAGCAGCAAGTGCAATGGGTAAGTCTCGCTTACTGATTCGAGATATATTTTCCCTATTATGACCTAAAAAATCTATATCAGAATCCGATAAACCTACCTTTATTCTTCCATTCGCAACATACATAAGAGCTGGAACTACGCCATACTCCTTAATTGCGTTAATTAATGACTTAACCAATTCAACATTCTCTGGATATTGTAAGTTAAGAAAAATCGATGCCACTTCAAGGGCAACTATTGGAGTTTTTGATTTTATAGCTGTAGATATCTCATCTGATATATCTATATGTTTACATTCCATAACCGTATATCCACCTTATATATAATCTAGCTAAAATCCTGATACAACTTGATTTCTTCCTGTGGACTTAGCTGTATACAAGAGCTCGTCGGCTCTCTTAATGACTAAGTTGTTCTCGTCGTTTTCCTTACCTCTAGTAATCCCAAAGGACATAGTTACAGAAATCTCATAACCATTAACGCGAACAACCTCCGCTCTGATTCTATCAAGAATTCGATTTAGGTGCTTAATTGATGAGTCATAATCCATCCTATCAAACACGATTAGAAATTCTTCGCCACCCCAACGGGCAACAAAGCCTCTGCCCTGCATTCCTTTCTTTAAAATGTTGGCAACAGCCACTAAGACTGCATCTCCCGCATCGTGTCCATAGGTATCATTAACTTTCTTGAAATAGTCGATATCCCCAATTGCTACATTGAACTCAGTTCCCTTTTCTCTAGCTCGGTTAATAATGCTTCTAAGCCTTGTATCACCGCGCCTTCTATTATTAATCTGGGTTAAAGTATCGAGTTCAATCATAGCCCTAAGGGCTGTCTGCATTTTCACAACGGCCTTGGCCATACTTCCAAATTCATCATTTCTATTCAAAATACTAGGATCTAGGCTGCCATCTAGTTTACCCTTAGATACCTTAGTAAATTGCTTCTCAAGTTTAGATATCACAGAAACAAAATTCCCTGTGCTCTTATAACTAATAAAGCCAATCATAATTATTCCGATAATTCCAACAATATAAACTGGGATCAGTTTTAGTAAAATGTAGGTGTTGACCTGATTAGCAGGCTTAACCACCTCTACCATTCCAGCAATAGAGCCATCTGAATTATAGAGAACTTTATAATATGCATAATAATTGATTCCATTCAAAGTGACATTATTATAAAACTTTGATTTGCCTTTTTCTAGTACATCTTTTTTAACTTTACTGTGTGCGGCAATGCTTACAATACGCGCTCCGTCACTATATTTAAGAGTTGAGATTACTCTAAGGTCATTATAAAAAAATGTAATTCCCATGTTAGTTCCATCAACCAAGGAATCAATTAAATCGTAATTGTTATTAAGAAGAGTCTCACCCTTATAAATTGAGACCTCCTCTTCTCCCACCTTAGTGTAGTCTCCTGGATTCTCTCTATCCATCATGTTAATTGCAGTATTCGCAAAATCAATTAGGTTCTGCTTAATGTTATTATCAATAGCATTACGCATCATAGCATGAGAAACAAACACAATAATCACAAGCATAAAAACTGCTGGAATTGTTGCTGCTCTCATCATTTGATTACGAATACTTTTAGGACTCTTTTTACTAGCTTTTTTAGCTTCCATAAATTACCCTCTACTGTTTAACCCCTATTATATTGTTCCAAAATATCTAACTAAATAATAGCACATAAAGAGGGCAACCACAAGAAACTTATCTATTATCAACCTTCTCTGGATACATATCGTGGTGAGTTAATCTGTCAAATGCAACCTCTTCCCACTTAGTACCTTTCTTACCGTAATTGCAGTAAGGATCAATAGAAATTCCTCCTCTTGGAGTGAATTTTCCCCAAACCTCAATATACTTAGGATCCATAAGCTTAATTAAATCCTTCATAATGATGTTTACGCAATCTTCGTGGAAATCGCCATGGTTTCTAAAGCTAAATAAGTAAAGCTTAAGTGACTTACTCTCCACCATTAATTCTCCTGGTACGTAGGAAATATAGATTGTTGCAAAATCTGGCTGTCCTGTAATAGGGCAAAGTGATGTAAACTCTGGACAGTTGAACTTTACAAAATAGTCATTTCCTGGATGCTTATTAACAAATGTCTCTAAAACTTCTGGTGCGTAGTCTGACTTATACTTAACGCCAGCCTGACCTAATAATGTAACATTTTCTCTCTCTTCTGGTTTTCTTGTTGTACTCATATTATACCTCCGGCTAATTAGCCTACCTTTCTGTATGATATCTTTACCATGATTATAGTTTGTATATTATATCTCTTATTTACGTTTAAAATGTGTCTATAGATTAGTATTTAAATTAGTCTATAAATTAATCTTCAAACTCGTATGTTAGGGCTGGATCTGGGACTCCGTTAAGTCTAAAGGCTTCCGCTCTATCAATACATGTACCGCAAACGCCACATGGCTTATCCTTACCTTCATAGCAGCTCCATGTGTACTTATAAGGAACCCCCAGTCTAAGGCCTTCCTTTACTACATCTGCCTTATGAGAATTAATAAAAGGAGCAACAATCTTTAACTGCTTTCCACTTCCCTCATAAATTGCCTTATTCATAGCATCATTAAATACAGTTGAGCAATCTGGATAAGCACTACCTGCTGCATCATCTGCATGGGCACCATAGTAAATTACGCTACATTCCTTAGAAAGAGCAAAACTTGCTGCTGATGAAAGGAATAAACCATTTCTAAATGGAACGTAAGTTGAAACTGGCTTTCCATCTGTTTCCTTTAACTGCTCTGCATAACTTTCCTTTGGAATCTCTTCTTCAGAACCCTTTAAAAGGGAACAATTACTATATGTAAAAATCTTTGCTAAATCGAGAGTGTAGAGCTCAACGCCGTAAAATTCACAGACCTTTTTAGCGCTCTTTACTTCTCTGTCATGCTTCTGTCCGTAGCTAATTGAAAGAGCTACAACATTTTCCTTACCATATTTATCCACTGCCATACCAAGACATGTTGTACTATCGATTCCACCACTACATAGTACTAATGCTTTTTCTTTTTTCTCTGCCATAATCTTAACCTTCCTTTTCTAATATATTTTGTCGTAGTTAGCTTCGCTAACTGCGACATTACACTCCTTGCTTGTTTGGGTCCCAGATGATTTTGTGCATCTGTAACTGTAAGAAGACATCATTCATTTCATGCTCCTTCATAAAATCAACGATTTCCACTGGTTCAATCTGTCCAAACACAGGGCTTATAATGCAATTTGCTTTTGAAGTTAAATCATATTTTGTTATGATTTCAAGTGTTCTTTCAAGGTCAGCTCTGCTGCCACTAACAAACTTTACTGAATCCTCCTTATGAAGATAGTTAAAGTTTTCTGTATCCATGGCTGCCTCGCAACCTGAACTTGCAAGCTTATAATCAAGTGTCATAACCGGACGACGCTTCCAATCATCATATTTCTTAATTGGTTGACTTCCGTTTGTTTCAATTTCAAGTCTAATGTCATCTAACTCTAAAATAGCTGCAATAAGCTTATCAACATCCTTCTTTAAAAGAGGTTCACCACCTGTTAATGTCACATTTTTACAATTAGAATTCTTAACAATATCAACAATTTCTCTTATTGTCTTTTTCTCAAATTTAACATCTGCTTTATTAGCCCACTTAGTATCGCAATAGCTACAATCTAGGTTACATCCTGCAAGTCTAATAAAAAGTGCTAACTGACCTGCTCTTCTACCCTCGCCATTAATACTTATAAAATGTTCTACTAAAGGAAATGTTAACTCATAATTAATGTCCATTTTATTCAATTCCTTTTCTACTATTACTTTGTGTATGTTGCGTAGTTCTTTGGTGTCTCATATACCTTAATTTCTACGATAGGATAATTCTTCTTTTCTAACTCCTCAAAGAAAAACTTTGCAAAACCTTCAGCAGTTGGCATAAAATCCATTATGTTAATCTTAAAGCCCTCATCCATTAAAGCTTCAAGAGTTGCAGGCTTTAAACTATCCTTCTTCATTATTAAACTATGATCAAAATTATCGCAGATCTCCTTTAGGTCTCTCTTAATGTCAGTAAAATCAACTAACATACCAAGCTCGTCAAGTTCTTCGCCCTTTAAAGTTACTTCAATACTCCATCTATGACCGTGAAGATTCTTACATTTACCTGGGTAACCGGCAAGAAAATGTGCCGCATCGAATTCAGCTTTTGTTGTCACACTATACATAATAATTTCTCCTTATAACACTACTAAAACACTAATTATCATGTACCATCAGACTAAAAATAAATAAAGCCCCAGAGTAAAACACTTCTGGGGCATAAATTCAGAATTTAGCCCTAGTTTTATTTAACGACAGGATGGTACAAATGAACTGTCAATTGTAAAAAGGAGGGACCCACGAAGTGGGAGGATTCCTTATTACACGTGCACATCTAATTGCCAACGGCAATTCTAATGATGTGCACTCCTTGAATTCGCCTTAAGGGTGGACCGCGTTAGCGGTGGATTCCTTAAGGCCCAAGATGAAACTTTAGTTTCAGCTTGATGTGTGCAAGTACTTCATAATTTAATACTGAGCTACTTGCACACATAAGGATGTGCCCACAAAGTGGGCAGATCCCTTGCTACACGTGCACATCTAATTGCCAACGGCAATTCTAATGATGTGCACTCCACAAACGTCGACAAATTCGCTTTAGCTAATTTGTTGACATTCCTTGTGAAAAGAACAGTCGCGCAGCGACATATTCCTTTTCACTTTATATTTCTTATTCAATTTTCCTACTTAATACAAGCCTGAATCTTTTCTCTCATTACATCCTCACCCATAATATGAACGATAGTCCAAAGGTCAGGTGTGTTAGCTCTACCAGTTACTGCAATTCTTACAGCCTCAGCGATATCTGAAACTGAACCCTTGAAGTTTTCTGGATTAGCCTTATAAGCCTTCATATCTGATGCATAACCTAATTCATCAGCGATTTCCTTAAGCTTGTTAAACCAAGCAGAGTTATCATCGTTGTGGTCATACTTAGCAAGGTAAGCTGTTAAGATCTTGCTGATTTCATCAGCGTCTAATCTAAAGTCATCCTTTTCCTTACCATTCATATCAACTTCTCCACCTTCAATAAAGGCTTCTGTTACTGCATCAATGCCAAAGAAGTAATCAAAGAGGTTAAGAATCTGTCTAGCATACATAAGATCCTTTCTTCTTCTCTTAGCACCAACACCCATGTATAAACGAAGGATTGAAAGCATCTTTTCCTTATCAGCAAACCAAATCTTAGCCTTTTCAGGTTCATTCTCCTCGGCCCAGTTATAAAGGAATTCGTAAACATCTTCCTCTGATAACTTAGAGAACTCGTTCTTACAAATGTTATGAAGCTTTTCCTTATCAAAAAGAGCACCAGAAACACTCATCTTCTCAACTGTGAATGGGAATTCATTAATATCCTTATCAGGATACTTATCATGCCATTCCTCGAAGTTAGAGTTAAGAAGTGTAAGAAGATATACCTTCATTGTGTATGGATGGTAACCATCCTTACGGTAATAATCAAGGCTTAACTCTGGATCCTTTCTCTTAGATAACTTTCTCTTACCACCAGTTGTTTCATCAAACTTCATAAGGTGAGCTGTATGAGCATACTTAGGCATCTTAAATCCTAATACATGGAATAATTCATAATGTGTAGGAACTGATGATAACCACTCGCCACCTCTAATAACTGTTGTTGTTCTCATGAAATGATCATCAATCGCATGAGCAAAATGATATGTTGGAATACCATCCTTCTTTAAAAGAACGATATCGTGAATGTTCTCTGGTAATTTAATTTCACCCTTAATACTATCAACAAATGTGATTTCCTTATCTGGGCTACCCTGTGAACGAAGTCTTAATACGTAAGGCTTGCCTGCCTTAATATTCTCTTCGATTGTCTCGTATGATAAATCACGGCTAATAGCGTACTTGCCATAGTAACCTGTAAGTTCCTTATTAGCTTCCTGCTTCTGTCTGATTTCTTCAAGTTCTTCCTCAGTTGCGAAACAAGGATAAGCTAAACCTCTTTCAACTAATGATTTTGCAAATGTATGATAAATCTCTACTCTCTGTCTCTGGAAATAAGGACCATAAGCATTACGAGGATCTGAATCATCGAAACCTGCACCCTCATCAAATTCAATATCAAAATATCTTAAAACGTTAATAATAATATCAACGGCACCGTCTACTTTACGCTTTTCATCTGTATCTTCGATACGAAGATAAAAAACTCCACCCTTTCTATGAGCAATTCTTTCATCAGCTAATGCTGAATAAAGGTTACCTAAATGAATAAATCCTGTAGGTGATGGAGCCATACGTGTAACTTCAGCACCGTTAGGTAACTTTCTATATGGGAATTTCTCTTCATAATACTCTGGTGTATGTTCTACATCAGGAAATAAAAGATTAGCTAACTTCTGATAATCCATAATATCCTCCTAAACTATTTTATAAGCTCTCGCTTATATCCAACTAAAAAATAGATTGAACTGCAAAAGACAATCCAATCTATTTTACACATTTTTTAGCATTTTTTCAACACGTTATTTTTCACCAGCATTAATATTAATAATAGAAGAATAGTATTCTTCTATATCTTTATAATTTTCCATTATATCTTCATAATAATCCTTCTTCTTGTTTTTCTCCGGTCCCGAAACATGTGATACTCCTGAGCCTGTTGCTGACGACAATATCGGCGATGTAACTGCTGATATACTTTCATTCTAAATGGGAGTATAATAAAAAACAGCGAAAACATGGTCTTTCCCCTGCTTTCGCTGTTATAAATAAATTGAGAATTTCATAAGAATAATTGCTTTATCGGGAGTTTTTTAGATACTTGGATTCGATTTCATACTCACTTCCGTATCGATCTATCAATAGATTTAATGCCTTATCTATTTTAGACTGAAACGCCTCTTTCTCGTCATCTGAAGAAAAATCGTTGGAGGTAAATTCGCTTGGTGTATCTATGTATAATCCATCGAAAGTTTCCTGGATATCTAACAACAGATTATCAAGCTCTTCATCGTTTCTAAGTTCTTCCGGCAAATCATTGTCGATCAAAGAACCATCTTCATCATAACTCCAAATAGGATAACATTGATATTCAAGAGATAATTTTAATTTTTTCATGTGATTTCTCCTTTTAATTTGATTTAGGATTTGCACCAACGATATAGCCATTACTACCAATTGAAATTGCTACTCGTCGAGTCTTTCCTTCGTAAGTAAATTCATAAATAGGACGTCCTTTTCCACGTCCTTGATAGCCAACTATGGTTCCACTCTTTACGGCTTGCATTATATACTGTCGAATCTCATCTCGCGAGATATTTTGTTTTTCAAAGTCGGCTGCATGCTCTTCAATAATATGAGCCAAACCCGATGGTTTATTTCCGAGATGTCCTTTTTCAAGCCATACTATGTTGCCATCAGGATCCTTAGTAATAGCTACAATGTCCTTTTTATTATATTTTACACCACTTGCATCTAATTGAGAAACAAGTGCCGCACCTTCACCTTTTGTGCCGGAGAATTTTCCGCTAATTGTTTTACTCATTAACTCTCCTTTCCGCAAAAGCTAAACTCGTTTTGCTTGGATAAGAGACAACTTTGATTCCCTGTCTTTTTAATTCATCAAAACAGGCGTAGCTAGCAGATCCATAAACAATGATTGTGTGCGGATGTAGCTGCTCAACCATTTTGAATAACCCTTGTTCAAACAATGGTCTGTTTTCAAGATGCCTAATACCGCTTGCCACAACACCTATTGCAAGCATACTGTTGCTGGGATTACCATCGAAACAATATGACCAAGTTTCTTCTGTACCCCATCGACAATTACTAATAACCGAAATGCCTTGCATACCTGCCCAATATCCAAAGGCACACATGCGGTAGTAATTCCACTTTTTAAGTGGTTCAGGAAAGTCAGCATATGTTGAAAAATCAGGAGCTATAATTCCAGAAAAATGTTTCAGAATTTCTATAGTTTTCTCCGGATATAACCATATGCTACTACGCTTTCCGTCAAACTTTTGATCATCAATAAAGAAGTGAACAAAACCTTCTACTTTATAGTCTTTGTTTCCTCTTCGCATTTCTTTTTTATGAATTGCTTTAGCATCATCAAAAGAAATAAGTTTTGACGGAATTTTTGAAGTTGTTGTAGGACACATCGGAATATCATTGACAGAGAATTTTGCTCCCTCTACCATGAATGCATTCCAAATGTCCTGCAAACCACTTCTTGATACATTACTTCGATTTATAGAATAATTATTCATTTATTCATCCACCTTATTATAAAATTCAGAACCCGCTTGGTTTCTCTAATTTCATTTTAGGTTCGAAGAGAGAATAACTCGTTCCCACATAGTTACTATAAAGTTACGTTAAGTTACGATAGAAAGGAGAACAAAATAATAATGGCTTGCTTAGCAACTCTAGTTAAAACAATAAAACCATTTTGCAAGAACCCTAATGCATCCGATGAAGATATATTTAATGATTTCATTTCACCTTTAGTCAATGCTGGAAACATAAAAAATAAAAACAAAGAGCCCCTTTGGCTTAACAAGGGACGTGTAAGCGAACTCCTAAATCAGAAAAAAGATGTTCCAAAAGCTTTAAGGGATGCTTTAACCCAAATAGACATCGATAAAAAAATCGAATTGCAATTTATAGATTATATAGATGATTTTCTCGAAGAAACAAAAATCCCTGCCTTGCAAGATGCCCTATTTAATCTGTCCCATAAAACAGACTGCAATCGTGATATCATATACAAGGATAGGGATATGCTAGCCAAACTACTAACTCAAGAATTACGTGCTGCTATTTCTGAAAACAACAAAAATGATGAAAGCCCATCTATTATTTGGAAACGCGGGAAAAATCGCATAACAGTTATTGAGGGTGATTTATTCAAATTTGGTTTTGACAATCGTGGAAAAGATAAAAACATAGTTGTCATTCCTGTAAACACCTCATTTGAAACACACGTCACAAGGAAGTTTGAAGGCGAACCTAAACCTATAGTATCGGCAACCTCTATCCATGGCCAATGGCTAACTAGGGCCGAACAATCGGGATTAAAGGATTTAGATAAACGCATCCAGCAAAGTCTAGATTTAGATGGTATAACACCATCTTCTACATCAAAATCCGATAATACTAAACCTCATTGTTATCCCATCGGGACTATTGCTGTAATAGAAGCCAAGAACTGCATTTATTACCTGACTGCAATTTCACAGTTCAACCAGAACAATAATGCCCAAAGTTCTGTTGAAGACATTGGCAACTCAGTAAAGGAGTTAATCAAATATCATAACACTCATGGTCAGGGATATTCCTTATATCTACCACTGTTAGGCACCGGACTTTCACGTGCAGGCTTATCTTATCAAGAGTCTTATGACATCATTAAAGAAACATTGCTGAGCAACATCCAACTCATCCAAGGATTCATATTTATTGTTTTTCCTCATGATGAGCTTGCTGAAATTATTTTATAGAAAGGAGGTCCCTTATGAATCGTACAAAAACATATATAGCCGGCGATTGGACAGGAGATCAGAATTTGATTTCACAGCTATATAAGTGGAATAACAACGATAGATTATTACTGAATTTCGTCGATGCTCACGAACTAACACAAGCAAGAGATACGAGTTTAGCCTGTAGCATAAAACGGTCTCTTTCTGAAAGATTAAATGCTTCAAAAACATTTGTCTTAATTGTAGGAAAAGACACAGATAAGCTTACGAAAGGTGCTTGTAGATATTGTAATAATTATAGCTCTTATTTTAGCTCCTGCACCCATGGTAGTACCTTAGACCAACGCAGTTTCATCGAATACGAATGCGAAAAAGCTAAACGTGATAATCTTAAAGTTGTGGTTCTTTATAACTATACATCCGTATATAAAGATAAATGTCCGGAGTGCCTTAGATACACTGGAACACATTTAAATGCCTATTATAAAGGCACTGATGGCAAATACTATTTGAACTATCAAGATATAAAAAAAGCCATTATGAATTAATAATTCATCATCTATTCTTCAAAGTATAGGCATCATGTATTTTTATTGATACAACACATTGTTTTACCTTATAGCATTGCCAGTGGCGATGATAATATCGTTGCCCTGGATGTTTATGGTAAATAATAATCGAATATTTGGACAATAAATTATGGATTTGGGGCTAATTTCTCTTTTAACTGCCAGATCCTTCATATCTAATTCTCCATTTTTTTATAATAAAAAGGGTCTACATATTCAAATGTAGACCCGAAATTCTTATCAGTAAATATTCTATTACTCATCAATTATAATCAAACAGTGCCAAATCCATATCACAATAGCCACTAATACCTGGTACAACATTTGTTACGCCATACTGCCACATACAATAAGGAATATCTGAATAATATGGTCTACTATTGCCATACTGCCAATCAGTTGATGTATAGTAATAAGCTGTATAATATGTTGCAAGCCATACCTTATACTTACTTGTAAGTACCGATGTATTAACTGCATTTCTCCAGTCTGTTCTATTAAAGTAAATCATTGGTGTATAACCATAACTCTTTACTGTATCTGCAAATGTTTCACAAATTTCTGTTAAAGCAGTTGTACTTAAATTAGCTGATGCCACTCTATATCCACTTGCTGATTCCCAGTCAAAAGCTACTGGATATGTAATATTGTAATCTTTAATTAAATCCACACATAACGAAGCTTCTTCATAGGCTTCTGTTACAGTTGTTGCCTGTGAAAAGAAATAAATACCTACCTTTAAACCGGCATTTAGAGCTCCCTGAATGTTCTGTCTATAATATGAATCTTCATACAATCCACCATCGCCTGTATATCGTCCGCCACATTTAATCATAACAAAGCTAATACCAGATGCCTTAACCTGATTCCAATCAATAGAACCCTGCCATTTAGATACATCTATACCCTTTACAACCGTTGAATATTCAGCTGAAGCTTGTGTTGTAGCTGCTGCTGTAGTTGTAGGTGCTTGTGTTGTAGTTTCTTGTTGTGATGTAGTTTCTTGTTGTGTTGAACTTGTTTCCTGTGATGTTGTATTTGTTGTCTCTTGGCTTTGAGTTGCCTCACTTGTCTGAGCTTGAGTTGTTGGTTGAGTTGTTGTAACTTCATCTGAATTATCAACTAAATCAACATTTCCTCCACCCATAACCTCATCTTTATTAGAAGTATCCACTTCAGCTACTTCAAGTTCTTCTATTGGAATAACTTCTACAGTTCCACTTGCTATCATATCAAGTATCTTTTCTTCTGTTACTGTTGTGTCTTCCTCAGTTACAGCATCTGTATCTGCTGCCACCTCTGTTGTCTCTTCTAATGTCTCTTCTGTTGTCTCTTCATTTTCAGTAATCTCTTCTGTTTCAATTGTAGCCTCGCTAGTTTCCTCTGCTACAACCTTTGAACTATTAGAATTAACTGCTATTACAGTTCCCGTTACTGCTGTTGCCGTAACTGCCGCTGCTGCAAGTCCAATCAAACTTTGCTTATAGTAAACAGACAAAAAGCCCTTTACCACTTCAAATAATTTGCCAAACTTCATAGTTGTCCTCCAAATTTTCAAGTCTAAGTTTTCAAGTTAAATAATTTCGAGGATATTTTTAAGTGCATAAACTACACCATCCTCGTCATTGGAAAGTGTTATATAATCAGCTTCTTTTTTAAGAGCATCATTGGCATTAGCTACTGCTACGCCTGCTCCCGCAAATTTGATCATATCTATGTCGTTATCTGCATCGCCAAATGCTGCTATTAAATCCCTATCAATCCCTAAGTACTCTGAAAGGAATTTAAGACCTGACGCTTTTCCGCAATCCTTATAGGAAAACTCAAGCATTACAGGACTAGCACTTGTAATATAAACATCGGATGTTAAAGATTTTATCTCATCTATAATCTTTTCCCTAACATCAAAGTCTCCTAATATTATATTCATACAATCTAAATTGTCTTTATTTTCTGAGATAAACTCTACAATGTTATCAATTGGATGTCTTGTTTTTCTTATGTATTCTACCGAACGTACTTTATCTCCTACGATAAGAGGATTCTCAATATAATCCTTTTGTGCGTAGGCCGTTCCATTAATAAAGCACTCAAATGTTATTTCTTTGTATTTTTTAGACATGCTTAAAATTAAATCCACAGAACTTGCTAATAATTTATAAGCCTTTATTAGCTCCTTGTTCTTAACTTTATAGATAGCCGCTCCATTACTTGTAATTGCATATTCAATGCCAGGAACTTTTAACACCTCTTCTGGAAGAGCATCAAATGCGCGTCCACTAGCAATACACACATTAACTCCATTATCCATGGCAGTCATTAAAGCATCTTTTGTTTCTTCGGATAATTTTCCATTATTATTCAGTGTTGTTCCATCTAAATCTAGAGCAATTAATTTTACGTCCATAAGCCTCCTATCTATTTTGACACAACATTGCATAGTATAGTCTCATTGGAAACTTTTGTAAACAAAATGTCCAATTTTTTCAATGTTAATTTCTTATTGCAGTTCTAAACCACTTTCCCGCATCACTATAATCATCTTCACTCCAACCGCTTGTTTTTGAACAAGAAGACTTAATTAGAGCTGAAGTTTCTTGCTTATTGCAAAGGCTCCAAGCTATGTAACTTATATTGTTTTCGTTTAGTAAATTAAGCCACGAATTTGCCCATGTATAATCAATTCCACCTGAACCTGAAGCATCACAAATGCTACATTCAGATACAAATACAGGAACTCCGTTATTAATGGCGTATTTTAACTTATTTTGTATTGCTTCTTTATGAGTTGCAGCGTAAAAATGTAGGCTATAGCACACATTTGCATCATCAATAGTATTGCCTACAACTGCATCTACGTCCTGCGACCAAGTGTTGGTGCCAACAATAATTAGGGCCTGAGAATCATTTTCCCTAATAGCTGAAATAACACTTTCAGCGTAAGGCTTTATCTGACTTGACCACTCTGCTCCAACTGGTTCATTACAAATCTCATAAATTACATTTTCATAATCTTTGTATTTATTAGACATTTCTTTAAAGAAAGCAATAGCTTCGTCCTTGGTTTCATTAGGATTATAATTTAGAACATGCCAATCAATAATTACGTACAAACCTAGATTGGCTGCTGCTTTAACCCCTTCATCGATTTTGGATTTTAGACTTTCCTTATCCCCACCTGATAAATAGCCAGCGTATTCCTTAGGATACATGGCAATTCGAATCACGTTGATGCCCCAGTCATTCTTTAATGTCGAAAGTGCCGCACTGTTTAAATACTCTGGAAACCAGGATATTCCATGTGTGCTAACCCCTCTTAACTGCACTTGGCTTCCGCTTGAATCCACCAAATGGCTTCCCGAAACTCTCACTCTGCCTGTTGGAATTCTTGCAGATCCATATGTGATTTGACTGTTATCCCCTGAATTTGCTGTTTCATCATTATTTGTAACTGTACTATCTGCGCTTTTTGTGTCTTCTAAGGCAACGACTCCTGTAGTCACCTCTTCTTCATTAGTTGTAGCTTCTGTACTTTCTCTTTCCTTTGCCACTAATTCCTTAGATTCATTAGAATAATCAATTGCAGTTTTCGCTGAAGCCAAGGCTCCATTAGCATATGGAAAATGTAGTTCTGCCCCGATTAGTGCACATTTGCCACAATCTAATAGCTCCCCTTCTTGATTTTCCTCTGCAACAGAGTCACTAGTTGAATCAGTAGCTGTGGTGTTTGTGGTGTTATTTGATTCATTACTAGAACTTGTTGGATTTGTGGAAGAAGTTGTCTCATAACTTGTTACTATAGTTACATTTCCAAGACTTGTCTCCCCACTAGAACTAAGAATTAAGCCGACGTTAGAAATACTCATAGAAGCTTCAATCACTTGATTGTAAGACTCTGGACTTATCTGCCAGTAACTTCCGCAATCAGTGATACTACAGCACCAAGATTGGCTAAGGCTAAAAGAGCCCTTATCTAACTTTAACTGCCAATCTGTTAGTCTTTTTGACGAATTGTTAGTTATTGTAATGTTAAACTGCGCAAAATACTCGCCGTTTGATTCCCAAGAATTTGACTTATCAATGCTTACAGTTGCATCATTGTCTGCTAATACCTTCTTATAGCAAAAGCCAAAATCTAGGGATACAAAAACTAAAACAAGTGCCAAAAGAACTGTTAAAATCCCTTTTTTTCTACTCATATTCACTTGTACCATCTCCTAAAATCTTAAATTCATTTTATCACAATACATTTAACAGGTAAAGAATTTAACCATTAAAAAAAGCCCAATCTATCATAGATTGGGCTTTTAAACTTTTATTTAGTTTAAGTGTAAGGTTTCTATAGTCAAGACTCGCTCGCGAGTCTTGCGCGCCGGATTCGGGTCTGCTTCAGCAGACAAATTCCTGTCCGAATCCGTGCGCATCCTCGCGGAGCGTTTAACTCAGTCGGAGCTTGTACCCCGACTGAGTTAAAGTTTCTAATTAGTGATGGAATAAACGCATTCCTGTGAAGCACATTGCAATGCCTCTCTTATTACATGTTTCAATAACATTGTCATCTCTAATAGATCCGCCTGGCTGAGCAATATACTTAACACCTGACTTGTAAGCTCTTTCAATGTTATCGCCAAATGGGAAGAATGCATCAGAGCCAAGAGCAACTTCTGTGTTACCATCAAGCCAAGCTCTCTTCTCTTCCTTTGTAAATACTTCTGGCTTAGAAGTAAATACTCTTTCCCACTCGCCATCACGAAGTAAGTCTTCGTACTCATCACCAATGTAGAGATCAATTGCGTTATCTCTATCGGCACGACCTACATTTTCCTTAAATGGAAGGTTAAGTACCTTAGGATTCTGTCTTAAATACCAGTTATCTGCCTTAGAACCAGCAAGTCTTGTACAGTGAATTCTTGACTGCTGTCCAGCACCGATACCGATTGCCTGACCACCCTTAGCATAGCAAACTGAGTTTGACTGAGTATACTTTAATGTAATTAAAGCGATAATAAGGTCGATCTTTGCTGTGTCAGGAATTTCCTTATTGTCTGTGACAACATTTTCAAGGAGAGCCTTGTTAATTTCAAATTCGTTACGTCCCTGTTCAAATGTTACACCGTAAACCTGCTTTCTCTCGATTGGTTCTGGCTTGTAATCAGGGTTAATCTTAATGATATTGTAGTTACCCTTCTTCTTCTTGCTTAAGATTTCGAAAGCTTCGTCTGTGTAACCAGGAGCAATAATACCATCAGATACTTCGTGCTGAATAAGCTTAGCTGTTGTTACATCACAAACATCTGAAAGGGAAATGAAATCACCAAATGATGACATTCTATCAGCACCACGAGCTCTTGAGTAAGCGCATGCAAGTGGGCTTAATTCGCCGATTTCTTCATCAACCCAGTAAATCTTCTTTTCAACATCTGTTAAAGGAAGACCAACTGCAGCACCTGCTGGAGATACGTGCTTAAAGCTTGTTGCTGCTGGAAGTCCTGTAGCTTCCTTTAATTCCTTAACTAACTGATAACCATTAAATGCATCTAAGAAATTAATGTAACCTGGTCTACCGTTTAAGATTTCAACTGGAAGTTCTGATCCATTTTCCATGAAAATTCTTGATGGCTTCTGATTAGGGTTACAACCGTATTTTAACTGAAATTCGTTCATTTTTACTTTCCTCCATATACTTAAAGTATGAATTTAATTATTCTTTAACTAATTAGTTTGTGTGCTTATTAATAATTCTTGTTTCATACTTACCTGTTGCAATATCGATGTATCTAACAAATAAAGAAACCTTATTATCCTCATTTAAGTTTTCCCATACTGTCTTTGTAAATGTGTCGATATCACCTGATAACTTAACCCATGTAGGTTCTCCCTCATAGCTTGGAAGTGGGTTTCCATCACCCATATATGTGTGGATGTAGTGACCTTCTCCTGCCTGTGGAGCATCATAAGTAAATGTATATCTATTACACTGCTTTGGATTTCCGTTATGGCTCTTTAAGATTGACATAGCATAGTCGTACTTGCCTTCCTTAACTGTCATAAGACCTGAAATTCTAGGTGTGTAATTAGGAGCATCTGGTTCAAATTCTCTTTCTCTTAAAGATTCTTCAAAAGTCTGGCCCTTGCTCATATTATCAAAGATTGTGTCTGTCTGATCACCATTAGTAACTATTGTCTTATCGTCTAATACTCTAACTGGAGCATAAATAATAAGGCTTGGATCTTCTAACTTACTTGGGTCGTAAGCCTCAGTTCTAATGCCTTCGCCTTCTACTGCAAATACTCTATTACGGCTATTCTCACTTCTTCCCATAATAAAATATGCTGTTACAGCGTACTTGTTATCATCAGACATACCAATGACAATTCCTCTTCCTGGATATGAACATCCCAAAAGTTCTTTTTCAAGCGATTTGATTTCCATTTTCCTTCTCCTTAAAAAAAATAATTTATATTTAACCTGCTGGGGGTTAAATCAAAATTAATAGTTGCCTAACAGGCGAATTGATCTGCTCTCTTCCTCAATTCCTCTAAGAGCATTCATAACGCGTTGGTCATTTATATTTCCTTCGAAATCTACGAAGAATCTAAATTCCCACTGGCTTCCCTCTATAGGTCGGGATTCAATCTTGGTCATATTAAGACCGTTATAAATTATATGACTTAGTAAATTATATAATGAACCTGGCTCATTGACGCATTCAAAAACAATGCTAGTCTTCTTAGCATTCTTAATAAATGTACGAGTCTTAGATACAATCACAAATCTTGTTGTATTATTGGCTTCATCTGCAATATTAGTCTTTAAAACCTCAAGTCCATATAACTTAGCGGCTTCCTTACTTGCAATAGCTACATGAGAACTATCCTTATCCTCAAAAATCTTCTTAGCTGCTACTGCTGTATTAGGCTGACTAATCTGCTGCCATTCCTTATGTGATTCCAAAAATGATTCGCATTGTGTTAAGCCTTGAGCGTGTGAATAAACTGTTGTCACCTTTGAAAGATCTGTTCCTGGGAGTCCCATAAGAACGTGCTCAATCTTAACATAGCTTTCTGCAACGATATAATTATTGTATTCCTGTAAAAGATCATAAACTGCTGTGATACTACCTGTGGTAGAATTCTCGATTGGAAGAACTGCGTAATCCGCCTTTCCTTCTTTAACGGCTTCCATGGCATCCTTCCATGTTGGAACATTGAAATTATCAACATCCTCACCAAAATAATCTAACATAGCCGCGTAGGCATAAGCCCCTGCAACTCCCTGATAAACTACCTTAGCGCCTTCTTTCTTTATCTCATCTACTGCTTCATAAGGTTCTCTTAAAGTCTGACCCATCTTCTCAAGAAGCATATATTGCCCCTTTCTTGAATTGGCCATGATCTGAGAGAACAAGTCAGCAATTGGATGCTTATTCTCTTCTTTCTCTACTAAAGCCTTAATAGCCTCTAGCTTCTGTCTTTCTCTCTCCGGATCTAGAACCTTCTTACCCGTTTCTATCTTGTACTCTGCTACCTGACTTGTAAGTCGCATTCTCTCCTCAAACAAGGAAACGAGCTGCCTGTCTATTCCGTCGATATTCTTTCTGATTTCACCTAAATCTAACATTTACTACTACCTCCCATGTGTCGCATTTCTGCCTTAGGATGTATTACATATTACACATGCCATTTCATTTTAACTTGAATTTATCTATTTAACAAGAGATATTTTTTATGTTATACTAAAAAAAAGTGAACGTATTAATTAAATAAATTATTTTTTATAATAAACGGAGGTAGACTTATGTCAAAGCCTGTAAAAATCGCCATAGCATCTGCTGTTATAGCAATTGCTCTAATTGGATTTGTAACCTATGCCATTTTAAGTAGTAGAATTACCTATAATAAGGACAATGCCACAGGTAACACCACCGGCAACTTAAACAATGGCGGCCTTTTTTGTGAGTATGATGGAAAGATATATTTTGCTAATGCCGCTGATGGAAACACCCTTTATGTTATGAGTTCAGATTGTACTAACGCAAGAAAGCTAGTAGATGATTCCGTGGCTTATTTAAATGTCTGTGGAAAATATATCTATTACGTTAGAAATAACTATTCTCCCGATGCCATTGCCATGGTATTTAAGGGACAATTATATGGTCTTTATCGCTGTAACCTAGATGGTTCCCACATAGTGACCATAACTCAGGAAAAATCTGGAATGATAAGTTTATGTGGCAACTACATTTTCTATCATCACTACGATGATCAGACAGCACTTACTCTTCAAAAGATTAAGATTGATAGGAAAGACAACACCTATATTAGTGATACAGAATATAATGTTGCAAATGTTTACGAGCAGAGAATTTATTTTGCCAATGAAGATGAGAGAAATAGAATTTACTATCTTGATACTAAGGACGATTCCCTTCATTTCTTCTACGATGCCAATGCCTATCTAGTAGATTATGAGGGAACTTATATGTATTACATAGACCTAAGTAAAAACTATGCCCTTATGCGTCTTAATACGCAAACTATGGTACTAGAACAAATCTTTGCGCCAAACGATGCCAAGGTTATTAACTATAATGTCTATGGCACCAAGGTTTTTGCACAGGTTGAGGGTGATGGAAACACCACAGGACTTTATAGACTAAATGTTGACGGTACTCAAATCGAATACATTGCCCAAGGTAATATTACAAATGTGCATTGTACCTCTAAGTATACCTTCTTTATGTATTACGCTGACCAACAGACTCTTTATAGAGTTCCTACAACGACTACATTTTCAAAGGTAGAAATTATTACGGTAAAATAAATGCAATAATAAATTATAGAAAATTAAAGACAGTAGCCAAAACAAAAAAGCTACCATCTAGTTTAGAACTTAAGGTTCTTTCCTAAATGGTAGCTTTTTATTATCTTTTTATTAGCTTATCTTATTAGTTTTATCTATCAATGATATTATTCTCTCTAATATCTGCAACTAATTGACGTCTAAAGGCTCTACAGCCAGTCTCATTCCAATACTTCTTCTTATCAAATTTAATTACTTCATAAGAACTGTCCATAATATCAGAATTATAGCTTGTAATTGGTTCTCTATCTGGATAGAAAACAGTAATAGAGTTCACATACTCTGTCATGTTAAGGCCAAAGTCGTTGGCAAAGCGTCTTGCCTGATCTTTATTACTAAACATCTTGATGTGTGAATAATAACCTACAAGATAAGCAAAGTAGTTAATATCAAACTCTTCAATCCAGTCCCCTTCTGCGTTAAATACTACAACAGGGAATCTTCTATCCTTGTTATTAACCAGAGATACGAGATTCTCAAAATCTTCATTATTATCTACGTACTTAACTGCTTCCTTTAGCTTTTCCACATCGCAAATGCCGATGTTATCTGCAATTTCACCATAGAAGTTTGGACGAGAGAAAAGGATATTATCGGAATCTCTAAATCTATCTTCTGGTTCTGCATATCTATTGGTTACTTCGAATTCTAGTCTGTCTCCATTCTTTCTAATGTAGGCATCTGAAATCCAAAGTCTTGTTGCTACATTGGAATCCAAATGAGTTGTATTCTCAACGAATTCAAACTTATCCGGATTATAATTTACCATTACTGAATAACCAGGACTTACATTAGAATAGTTTGCCACCTCTTCTGGAATATCTGTAAATACTTCGTTAAATCTTGAGTTGACCCAAGAATAAATAAGATTCGAAGCCTTTCTAAAGGCATCCTCTATACTTAAGTTGTTAAGATCAATATCTGTCTTAGCGTGGAATACCTTGTACTGGCCTAAGGTCTTAAATGGCTCAAACCTACGACGTCTATTAAAGCTTGCCCCTTCCTTCTTTTCAAGTTCAATCTTTACAAAGGCGTCATTAAGTCTTTCATCATTAGGGCCAATCTGATTTACAATTCTAACAATGTTAGTGATTGTAAGCTCTGCTGCCCTGCCATAGACATTAAGGCACAGCTGCTTAATTAACTTTCCTCGTCTAAATTTATAGAATTGCTTAGCAAGTTCATTATCCTTATTGAAAATCTCCTCTACGTATGGATGAAGAGGTTCATTTTCAAATTTAAGTCTGTAATGGCATCTAAGCATATCATTCCAGTTCTTATTCTTATAATGATGATGTCCTAAATCTTCAATTAAGCCTACCATGGAATCATCACAAAGCTCGTAAGTAGCAAGGATTGAGTTCATCTTTCTAGCTAGAGCTTCGTTACCACCAAAGGCTGAACCCTTATATCTTGTATCATGCTCAATCTCGTGCCAACCCTCAAAGGAGTTAGTTCTTACCTGTATTTCAAATGTATCGTCTATATATTCTGATAACATAGGATTAGAAATATTCTTACTTAAGTAAGATGGAAGTTTAAAAATACCATTCACCTTACTTGCCTTAAACTCATATTCAGACGCTTCTGTTGTCTCCCAAATACCTGGTGTAGCAAAAATAGTATCCAGCAAATCCTTACAAATCTCTACGTCATCTTCATAGTAAAGAATTACTCTAATACCAACTAAATCCTGCATCTTCTTATGTTCATTTGGCGAGCCTTCTATTCTGTATTGTTTAAGTAAAAGCTTATTCAAAATAGAGTCGCTTGTCTTTACTCTGTAGGCAACACGATAATAGAAGCCAACTTTCGATAGCTTCTCCTCTATGATGCTTAGTAGATCTTCCTTAACTACATCAGGAACTACAATCTGATCTACGTTATACTTATTAAATACTTCATTTACCCCGTTGTTATCCATATCTAGCAAACCTTTCTTACTTTGTACTACTCTTTTATTAAATTTACTCCCAGTCTCTCATAACATTATAACACTAACTTGTAATAAAAAAAAGTTAATGGAATTTTAGAATTCTTAAAAATCTATATATAGTTTGAAAACAAGAGTATTTCATGATATACTTGTCTCTAGTAGATGTTACCTAAAATTATTTGGAGGATTTTAAAATGGCAGGAATTCACGAGTCTGCAGAAAATTATTTAGAAACAATACTTATGTTAAGTAAAAAACTTCCAGTAGTTCGTTCAATTGATATTTCTAATGAAATGGGATTTAGAAAATCATCCGTAAGTATCGCAATGAAGAATTTGCGTGAATCAGAATACATTACAGTGACTAAGGAAGGTTATATCTACCTTACAGACGCTGGTATGGAAATTGCTGAAACTATTTTAGAGAGACATGAATTACTTACAAAGTGGCTTAAGAGCTTAGGCATTGATCCACAGATTGCAGAGGATGACGCTTGTAAGATTGAACACGATGTAAGTAAAGAGACATTTGCAGCAATTAAGAAGGTCATTATAGAGCAAATCGGGGAATAATTTTTAAAAGACAATAAACAAAAAACCTACTCAGTAACTGAGTAGGTTTTTTTACATAACAGAAAATTTATATAAGATTGTAAGGAGTCTTACAATGCTATCTAATTTATCTTCCTAAGTAGCCCTGATACTTCTCTGTTTCAAGAATATCATTAGCTCTTTGGATTTCTTCCTTAGTTGGAGGTAATACTCCTTCTAATTCATACTTAATTCCAAGCTCTGCATACTTAACAACACCAAGTGTGTGGTATGGTAAAACTTCGAATCTCTTTACAGTCTTAAGACTTGCAACGAAATCTCTAAGACCTTCTAAGTCTTCCTGGTCGTCTGTAACACCTGGAACTAATACGTTACGGATCCACATATCCTTATTATTGTCTGATAAATACTTAGCTAATTCTAAGATGTTCTTATTAGTCCATCCTGTTAAAATCTTATGCTTCTCATCATCAATAATCTTAATATCAAGTAAGAATGTATCTGTTAAGCTCATAAGCTCGTCAAACTTCTTAAGATATTCTGGATCCATTGAGAATGGATTACCTGATGTATCAAGACATGTATTGATTCCCTTTGACTTAGCAAGCTTGAATAACTCAATAACAAAGTCAATCTGGCAAAGAGCTTCGCCACCACTTACTGTGATACCGCCGCCATTCTTCCAATATGCCTTAAATCTAATAGCCTTCTCCATAATCTGGCTTGGTGTCATCTCCATGCCGCCTTCCATACTCCATGTCTCAGGATTATGGCAGTACTTACATCTCATGTGACATCCCTTTAAGAAAACAATATATCTAACCCCTGGTCCATCAACGGAACCAAAGCTTTCTAATGAATTAACTCTACCAATAATTTCGCTCATATAACTTCTTCTCCTTTCGTATCAGCAAATGTATCTTAGTAGTGATACATAGGATTGTATACAATATACACTTTCTTGTTAAATATATCACATATAATAATTATTATCAATAAGAGTGGTCTTTTTTTCTTGTACTAAATACTAGACAACTCCTTAAAAATATTGCTTTATACAAAATTTTAAAGAACTTATATGATTAGTCGACACATTTTTTAAATAGTGCAAATAAAGCTACAATCGCAAGGAATGGGAATAAGAAGCTTAAAGTTGAAATAAGCATAAAAGCCACTGCTGCAAGAATAATATATCCAAATAGACCAAAGAATATTCCTGCAAGTGAACCAAATATTCTAAATACGAAAACTGCCATTTTAAAGAAGGCTATAAAAAATAATATCATCAACAAAGTTAACATAATTAATCCTCCGTTTTAAAGCTTTGTTATAACAAAGAGGGGAGCTGTTTGATGTAGGGAGTACGATATAAATATTTTTGTCTCCTCTCTTTGTCTATTATTATATTAGCAAAAGATTAAAATGACATTAATTTCAAGATTAACTTTTTATTAAGTCTAAGATGTAAAATTTAGCACTTTTTATACAAGGTCGATCCTTCTGCCCTCTTCATCTGAATAGTAAGCTGCATAAACCACCTTCATAACCTGACTTGCAAGATCAAAACAGCCTTGTGGTTCCTTATCATTTAAGACGCAATCCATAAAATCCACGATTTCATTACAATAGCCTCTTAGCATTTCATCTGCCACAAAAGGCTTATTCCAGCCGGTTACAATTGGAAGCATTTCCGATAGATATACATTTTCCATACCCACAGAATCCACCATATAGGTCTCCATGGCATTATTCATAGTCAAATTACAGTTAATGGCAGTGTCGTTGCAATAAAGCTCCACATAGTTTTTACTGCCACCAAGCAGGTTATCTGTGGAAATTATTGTGGCCTTACTTCCATCTGTAAATGTAATCACAGCAGTTCCTGCATCTTCCACATCCACAGGTCTAGCATCTATGTGACGATGCTCGTATTCTGTCAGATTTCTTGTGGCATAGCCCATGTCTGCAACTACAGATTTAACAGTAACATTTTTGCCCATGGCAAGGGACTCCTGCTCCTTTAAATAAAGGATTGCCCCAAGGGGATGCACTCCATTTCTCATAAAAATTCCACCACCAGTTTTCGACCACTCTCCAGCAACGCTAGAACTTGAGCCCTTTAGGCTTTCTTCACCCTTCATATATAGAATTCGGCTTTTCTTTGCCCTTACGATTTCTCCTGCTTTAATAATTGCAGGGGCATAAACGAAGTTTTCTGCATACATAAACTTCTTGCCAGTTCTTTTAACCACGTCCCTTAACTCCTCTAAATCTGCTAAAAGGGCGTGATACATTTTCTTTTTTGAAACCTTTTCTCCAATAGGTTTTTCATCTTCTTCACTGCCAAAATAGCCTGTTAGTGGCTTCTCTACAATGACATTTTTCCCAGCTTCTAGTGCCCTTATGATTTCAGACTTGTGAAGATAAGGGGGTGTGCAAATATCGATTACATCTATCTCCTTATCCCTTAGTAAATCCTCAAAATCATTAGTTGCATTTTCAAAGCCAAAACGCTTAATGGCCTCTTTGGCCTGCTCCTTTCGTCTAGCATAGATAGTCTTTAATCTAACCGGAATATTACATCTTTGATAGCCAAAAGCATGTAATTCACAGGCTCTGCCGGCTCCTACAACCCCAACTACTACTCGATCCTTCAATTTATTATTCCCCCACTTTTTTAGTCACCAAGTCAATTAAAGAGCCCACGACTCTAAAGGAATCCTCCATCATTTCCTCATCGCTAAACTCAATATCAAACTCATCTTCAAGTTCCCCGATAAACTGAATTAATCCCAAGGAGTCCATGTAGCCCTCCTCCACATAGTTTATCTTTTCAATGTCTGTACCTTCTTTAAAGCTATACTCTTTTTGAAGCCTATCTAAAATGAATTCTCTTACCTTTTCCATATCTAATCCCCCTATTCTTTATCCTTCACCCAATCATTTAACTTAGATTTTACCAGCTTTCCCATAGTGTTTTTAGGCAAGGAGTCTAAGATAAATATCTTATGAGGCTGTTGAAAATCCGCCAAGTTTTTAGCACAAAATAGTCTAATCTTTTTCGTGATTTCCTTTTCCGCAGCCTCAGTCACCACTGCTAGGGCAACGATTTCTCCAAGCCTTTCATCCTTATAAGGAAAAGCCGCAACTTCTAAGACTTCCTCTAACTTAATAACCTTATCCTCAATATCCTTTGGATAGACGTTTACGCCACCGGTTATTATTATTTCTTTTTTTCTTCCTGAAAATGTTAAATAGCCATCTACGTCTAGCTTTCCCAAATCTCCTGTTTTAAAATAGCCATTAATCGTCGCCTTTTTAAACACATCTTCTTTATTTAAATAGCCCTCACAAATTAGTGGGGTTTTTACTGCTATTTCTCCAATTTCACCTAGTGGCAGCTCCTCATTTTCATCAGACAAAATCCTAATATCTACGCCCTTTAGCGGTCTTCCCACCGAATTTAGTTTCTGGCCTGCTTCCTTAAGATTTATATCCGTTACCGTTGAGCACTCGCTAGTTCCATACATTTCGTGAAAATCGCATTGTAAAAAATTTACCAATTCCTTCTTTACCTCTAAATCTAAGAGGGCGCTTGAGGAAACCAAAAGTCGCAGTGAGGGACAAGTTTTCTCCTCTGCCTCTTTTAACTCCTTTAGTACCTGCGCTAACTGGGCTGATACTGCTATTGAAAATGTAACCTCTAGCTTTCTAACTAAATCTAGCCACAACTTTGGTGTAAACCTTGGCAAAATAACTGCTGTTGCACCAAGTATAAGGGGCATTATTACTAGTCTTTGAGCTAAGGAATGATATAGCGGTGTTGCTGCTAGAATCTTGTCATTTTTTGTTAGCTCATACATTTCTATATGAGCCTTTGCCCTGATATTTTTATTGTTCTGACTTAGAATAATTGGTTTTGGATCACCTGTTGAGCCTGAAGTAAGAGTTAGTATAAAGGTCTCTTCCCCCGTGATTTTATCTAAACTTGGTAACTCATCAGTCATTTCTAAAACCTTATCAAAGCTATCAATCTTTAATTTACTCGTTTCTTTAATTTCAATATCTTCTATTTTCCCATCAAGACAAAGCTTTAGACCTGGATAGTCTAATAAAATATTATTATCTTCTTTTAAAACTTCCTTATAAAAGGACTTTCTAGCAATTATATGTTTTACATTAGCTGCCTTAAAGGCAATGTCTAAATCTTTACTATTAAGGGTTGGATTAACTGGCGCAAGACCTGCGCCTAGAGCTGTCACGGCCATAATTAGCCCTACAGATTCAATACTATTGTTTAAGGGAATGCCGATAATATCCCCTCTTTTTACACCACGAGAACTTAGATAGTTTGCATACTTGCACACAAATGTCCTCATCTCTTTATAGCTTTTACTCTCTCCATCACAGTAAATAGCCATTTTATCTTCATTTTCATTAGATGCCTCAATAAATTGCTCAAATAATAGTTTCATAAATCCCCCAGTTGATTTCTCCTATATTTATTACCTATATTTATTGTATATCTAATTTAACTGATTAGGTCTGTCTTGATCCCCATCAGCCTTGAAAAATCTTGTATTATCCATTGTATAGTGAACCCATATGTCTGCATTTTCCTGTAAAAAAGGTTCAAAATAATTTGGAATAATATTTTTCGTATCCTCTCTATTAATAAATCCTGCTTTTCTTAAAATATCATCCTCTAAACCAAACTGATAAAAGTCCACATATTCAGCCTTTTTTTCTTGCATTAGATTATCTAGCGATGGGGAAATTCCCAGCAAACTTTCTTCATCTCCTAAAAAGTCCACAATTCTTAAAACACTAGACTCCATTATATTAATCTGTCTTAAGAAAATAACTGCGCTAGTTTGTCCATTTATTTCAATCCCATAAACTAAGTAGTTATAAAAAGGATGTTCAAAGTAACGATGCTTGATATAATAGGCATCCTTTACAGGATAAATGTCTGTTTTATTCAAATTATAAGAATTCTCTAGTTCCTTAAAATTGTCTATTTTTTTCAAAGAATAGTTTTCTCTTAGCTTTGTGACAACATTTTCAATAAGATTCTCTTCATCTTTAATGAGAGCAATCTTATAGTCCTTAATTTCCCTATTAAGCCTATAAAATTGCTTCATCTTAGCTGTCTTTTCTCTAAAAAATATTTTTCTTAAAGGGATGGTTGTGTTAGGGTTAGCGCCATTTCCAATATGCATTCTACAGCCAGTAAGTATATATACCCTCCTTGCTAGCTCTATTCCAAGAAGTTTCATATTGTCATGGTCATCCCTAACCTTCCACATACTTCCCCAAATGTCCTGATTTCTTTCCTTTTGGCAACGTATAAAACCAAAGATGCCCTCAAGATCTTTGCTGAATTTATCAATAGCAATTACAAAATCCACTTCTGTTTCATGAACGTATTCGTAATCAAAAAGTACTCTACTCCTTGACATAATATGCCCCTTACGCCAACATTTATCAATAAATTTCATAATTAAAGGGACATCATCCAAATTAGCAAGTCTAATGTCATAACGCTTATCAAATTCAGGGTTAATCTTAAATTTCATAGGTCACCTCTCTACTGTGTGCAAGGAACTGCATAAAAAACTAATTCTGCAGCATTATGGGAATGGTGTCTTAGATAATATTTATAATTCACGTCATAAACCGAGCTTTCAACATAACTCTTTATTAAGTGAGGTAATCTTATTAAATCATCTAGTTTATGATAAACACAAATAGCTAAAGTAGCTTTATTATTTATAATTGTATTTTTCATACCTATAAGAGCCTTTTCTTCAAAGCCCTCAATATCCATTTTAATAAAACTAGCCTTTGAATCTTTATCAAGAATAGAATCTAACGGAGCTATTTCCACTAGATTTTCCGTTTCATAATCTACTAAAACAGAAGCATCCTTTTTTCTTTCATAATAGTATTTTTCATGTTTATCGCCTAAACCAATTTTATAGGCAAATAGATTTTTATACTTTAATGAAAGTGAATCTAATTCTTTAAAATTTTCATCCTCCATCTCAAAAGCTCTTACTATAATATCCTTCTTCTCATTTTTTAAGAAATCATAAAAAGCAATAGCAGTATCTCCAATATATGCTCCACAATCAATTAATATATGTTCATCATACAAATCTTTAGGATACAAATTATTAAAATACTGCTCAGAAGTCCATAAGGATATTAATTCCCTACAACTTTCCCTTTTAATATTATTAGCTCTCGCACCTATAAAAGAACGAAAAACCATTTTTGATTCTTCATCCTCAAATAAATCATAAATTCGATTTAATTCTTCTTTATGCTTCACTACCCATTCTGCTGTCATTGTATATAGTTGATTTCTGTCTACATAACTGTATAAATGTACCTTCATTTTTGATTTTAAATCATTCATAATATGAATAACATCAGCACCAGTTGCGCAAACTACTATATTTGCCTCTTTTAGCTGTTTATGTATATCATCAACTAAATAAACCGATTTATTAAGGAATACTTTTCCTTTTTTAAAATACTGTTTACCTTCTAAATAAGCAGTTACACTAAGTCCATTTCTATTAAGTAAATCTGTAAATGTTTTAGATGCACCTCCGCATCCATAAATAAAAATGTCTGCGTTGCTATTTTTTAATTTTTCAATTAACTCTCCATTAACATCTAATAAATATTCATCAACAATATAGTCTTGAAACATAAAGTTATCCCCCTAAACTTAATTAATGTTCCATTCTCCAAGCTATTGTTCTTCTTAAATAATGCACATAGTCTGGGTTTTTGCACATACCCTTTCCAGCTACGTCTGAAATCTTAGCTACATCCATGCCGTTACATGCAGTTGTTTTCATAACAATATTTAGAGCATCTACATCTGTATCATTAGCAATATAAGTTCCAATACCAAAGGCTACCTTAACCTTATCTTTAAAGTAGGCATTAATCTCATCCGCTTTCTCAAAATTAAGACTATCACTAAAAAGAAGTGTCTTAGTCTTTGGATCAATTCCAAGGCTTTCATAATGAGCAATCATCTTATCGCCCCACTCAAATGGACTACCACTATCATGTCTAACACCGCTAAAGAGTGTTGCATAAGTAAGCTTAAAGTCTCTTAAGAAACAGTCTGTTGTTATTGTATCAGTAAGAGCTGTACCATTTAAAACTCCATATTCCTTTACCCATGCATCAAGGGCATACCAGTTTGAATAAGCTGGATTGTGCTTATGATTACCCTGTCCTACACACATAATCCATTCGTGTGCCATAGTGCCTACAGGCTTTATATTAAGCTTTTTAGCAAGGTATACATTAGATGTACCAACAAACTTAGAGCCCTTATAATCGTCTCTCATAAGCTCTTTAATAGCTAATTCCTGAGCCTCTGCTGATAATCTTCTTCTAATACCAAACTCTGAAAATGCTCCAATATTATATTCACCACTAACTAGCTTTTCTACCTTTTTATCTAGTCTATCCTTAAAGCTTAACATGAGCTTTTCATAATCAAATTTCATTCTAAAATAAACTTCATTAACAATGGCAAGGGTTGGAATCTCATACATAGATGTATTAAGCCAAGTACCATTAGTTTCTATTGTTAAACCACATGGGTTATTTGTTCCAAATGTAAAATCCTCATATCTTGGATGCCATAAACGTAAAAAATCTACGTATGACTTCTTAAACCATTGAATTGAAGAGAGATATTCTAACTCTTCTTCACTAAATCTTAATTCGCAATACATTTTTATTTGATGCTTAATCTCTTCTACCATCTCTTCTGTAAAATGTACATCTTCATTTCTACATTTAAAAGACCAAGTTGTTTCATATCCTGGAAAATGGTGATAGATTGCCTGTCCCATTGAAAATTTGTAAAGATCTGTCTCTAATAAACTGTTTATAATTTTATGCATAATAAACCCCTTCCTATTTAGCATTAAGCTAAAAAGATAAATTAACGTTATTTTAGCAGATTTTTATGCATACATAAAGTAAAACTAAGCCAACTATATATGTTTGCCTACAATCTTCTTTGCTAAATCCTTAATCATCTTATCATATTCTTCATCGCTAATAGGTCTTCCTTCTGCAAAATCAGTATCATCCTCCGCTATAATAAATTCTCCAAAAATCTTTAAATCAAGATGTCTTTTTATTACAGCAATTGCAATAGCTATGGTATCTGTATTCCAATCAGTATTATATCCAACTGTATTTATTTCTAGATAAAAACTTCCTTCTTTAATAATAAGTCCTTGATTGTCATTAATTTCTTTTTTTGCTTTTTTTATTTCATATTCCAACTCAATGCCCAAATATTTAGACAAATCTAAATCTAGTGCTTTAAAAGTTTTAAAATGTAAAACACTTGGCATTACACAAGAAAATTTAAGACCGAGCAATCCATTCATATTTTCCACCTCGCAGAAAACGTTACTTATACTATATTTCATTATATCATTTAAATACTTGGCAGTAAATAGAATCTATCTTTCAAAATCAGTTGTTTTATTCGAAATAATATAGATAAACATCTTCTAAATCGATATTGTTATCTACTCGCTTAACTTCATCTGGTAAATTATCATCAACAATTCTTAGCACCAATCCCTCTTTTCTTTGACGTACATTTCCAATTTTATAACGACGTTGATAATCATCTAACTCATCTAAATTAATCTTTATTTCTCCAACTTTGCCATCCATTAATTCAATTAAATCTCTAGGAGTTCCATCAGCTATTATTTCTCCGTTTTTTAAAAGTAATACCTTATCTGCTATACACTCAATATCACTTACCACATGGGTAGCAAAAAGTATGATTTTATCCTTACCTAATTTTGCAATATAATTTCTAATATTAATTCTTTCCTTAGGATCAAGCCCGGTTGTTGGTTCATCAAGAATTAATATTTGTGGGTCACCAAGGAGTGCCTGAGCAAGGAGCACTCTTTGTTTCATTCCCCCTGAAAAGCCTCCTATTCTCTTATAGGCCACTTTTTCTAGGTTCACAATTTGAAGCAATTCATCTATTTGCTTATTTTGATTCTTTATTCCTTTTACAGATGCCATATATTTTAAGAAGGATTTCGGTGTAAAATCTTCATAAAAGCCCTGTTGTTGTGGCATAAATCCAATTTTAGCTCTAAATTTAGCTCCTAACTTTAAAATATCAATAGCCTCATTTCCAATAGTTTCATCTAAATAGCTAATAGTTCCACCATTTTTATCTCGCTTTAAATTATCAGTTATAAGATTAATCATAGTACTTTTTCCTGCACCATTAGCTCCAAGTAAACCATATACTCCTGGTTTAAATGTATATGTTATTCCCTTTAAAGCCTCAACTTTTCCATATGATTTTTTTAATTCATTAATTCTTAGTTCCATACATACCCCTCAATATATAGCAAATACATAATATTAAAATTACAATTAAGCAAATAAGCATTATTACTTGAAGCAAAATATTAGCATATAAGCCAATACATGCCGCAACACCGAAAACAAAAATAAGAATTGGCATATAAAACTCGCTTTTTGCTTTTAATGAAAATATAAGTGTTATAAAAAGTGCATCAATTGTAAAAAATAGTCTTAATGCTAGCACGAGTAAACAATACCTTGCTATTGTCATTGATAAAAATAAAGAATTCAGCTTACTTTCCATAAAAGTTATACTTATTACTGGTGCTGATAAAAATTTAAAGCCATACATTTTATTCAAAAATATAATATCTATTAATGTTATTATTAAATAATATATTAATATGAAAGAGCTTATTATTAATAATTTTTTTGAATATATTTTCTTTAATCCCAATCTTGAGCTTGCAAGCAACTTAACAACTCCTGATTTTCTTTCTTCAAGATAATATCCAGAAGCTAATATTACTGATATTATAATCAAAGCAAGTGTTATACCTACTTCCCTAATAACTGAATTATTTCCTATAATTTCATCATAGCCTCTATCAGACATTATATATGTATCCACACCATATTCTGTCTTTATTCTATCTTTATATTTAAGAATAGAATTAAATTCCTGCATTAATTTTTCATTTTCTTTAGTTTTTGCTTCTAATTGCATGCTCTTACTTAATGTCTCTTCATAATTATCAGTATTAACTTCTATTTCTTCAAGTTGCTTTATTAGCTCTCCATTTTCCTGTTGAAAATTTTCTAAAAAGCTATTAAATAGTTCTAGATTCTCACCACCATATTGACTATAAATATTATCCAATTTTTTCTGTCGCTCTGGAAAATTCACTTGTGTCATATTTATAAGAAAAAGCTCACCAATTATAGCCAAGATAACCCATACTATTTTTTTATTTCTAAAAAATATTTTATAAAGTTCCAGGCCAGTAAAGCCTAATTTTGAAAAAACTTTACCTCTTTTTAATTCAAAAAATTCCTTAATCTTTGCGAACCTTATCTTAGAAAATGGATGTCTTCTTGCGTATACAATTCCAGAGACAAAAAATATTACTATGAATAAAGCAATGACTAAAAATACCATTATAATATCCGATGAAACTGGTTGATTAAACAACTTAACATTTTGGTAATTTCTAAAATATGTTGAAAAATCAATTATACGATAAATATTAATATTAGCTATTAATCTTCTAATTGAATTATTCTGTAATACTAATGAATAACGCCATTCAGCAAAAAAGATAATTAGCATTATAACTAAGGCTATATATCTATTTTTTATAAGATTAAGTAATGTGTTAAAAAATAAAATAATAAAGCTCAATCCAATAGCAATTACTATAATATTTATCACACAAAAACCTATAATAGAATATGGTCTTACACAATTGCTAAACAACATAGAACTTTGTATTGGCGCATCAAGGTCTACAAACCCATAAAGTAATGATGCTATTAAAAAAATTATCAAATGAAATATTGTCAATAAAGTAAAAATTATTCCTATATATATTAAATTTCTCTTTAAAGCAAATATAAATCTACCATTCTTAGCACTATAAGAAAAAAGTATTTCTCCGTTATCATATTCTTTATGTAAATTAAACATAATATAAATCATTATAAAAATTACAAAAGCAGATAACTTTGGAATGAATAAAATATACCTATCAAAGCCTAATGTATTAGTAATAACAGGTATAACATTTTGGATTTTACTATAATCATTATAGGTTTTATTTATATTTTTTAATGTATAAGCATTACTTACTAGTGCACTAAATTTCTTTACCCTATTAGCATTTTCTAAAATTGCTTGATTATTCTCTTGATATGATGTTATATAATCAATATAATTATTGGCATCCTCATTATCATCACTATAACTTTGTGCATTCTCATAATTATTTAATGCTGATACATATTCCTTATTAAGTCGATTAAACTCTTTAAAGCCACTATTCCCTATACAACTTAATACAAAATAAGCCGATGAAACAATAATTAGTAAACATATCACATATAATATTTTTTTATCTAAAATTCTCTTTAATTCTGTCATATTATTTCCTAGCCTATAATATTTTAATATCAGTTCTTACTATGTCCTTTATTTTTCCTTCTTCATCAAGTAATAAAAAGGCATAGTAAATTCCTTCTGGAGTATATGTTTCAACGATAATTCTATCATTCCCTAAATAAATAGGTATATATGTTTCTTCTTTAAAACAATAAAATTCATCCATTAATTCACCTTTTTCCAATCTAGCAATAAAAATATTGTCAGTAGTATTATCATATAAATTTAATGCATAAATATTTTGGCCATTATATACTAAAGAGCCTAATCTTGTATTATCAGTTATTTCATATATTTTTTTCTTATCTCCATCAAAAGATGACTCATAAATTCCATCATTACATACCCAATAAATCAAATTGTTGTCAACATATATATACGAACACACATCATTATCTATTTTTTTACATTCTTTTTTATTTAAATCGTAATAATATAAATCTGATGCTAACGAATCATAATTTTCTGATAGTCTAAATACTAACTTGTTATCATAAAAAGACAATTCTTCTATCTCTGTTTCTTTTGCTGTATATGAATAAATAGTTTCCTTTGATTTATCAGCTAAATTAATTTTTTCAATAATTGCAGTATTGTTATTATCCATATTTACAACTGAAGATGAACAATAAACATAATCTTCATATACAACATAAGAAAAATAATCATTACCATTATCTGGTGTTTCAACTAAATCGCATATCCATTCATGTTCTGATCCATCGCTCGAAATTCTACATAAACTACACATATAGTTCGTAGTATTTCGATTAATATAATACAAAAAACCATCATAATAAAATAAACTTCCTATTATTACCGACCCATCAATATAAGCATCACAATCTTCATCTACATCCTCTAACGAATGTGAACAGTTTATTTTGGAACATAACGGCATGCTCTCATTTGTTTTTTTATCTAAATATGCTATAAAATATTTAGATAAGTTTTCATTTCTCGCACAAAAATAGTAACCATCATCAGATTCTGCTACCTCACTACCCAACATAAATATTCCATTTTTCTCTGTAATATTAGTATTATTATAATTTATTACATCGTTTTGTTTCTTATTTACAGAGCACGCTGCTAAACTAAATAACATAACTAATGATAGCGCTCCTGCAAATAGTTTTTTATTACACTCCTTCACATCTATCGTCCTCCCTCTATTTAAATAATATTATATTAGTTCTTTAACTACAATATGTTCAATGGTACAAATTTATTAGTACTATTGTTTTACAAATAATGAGTTTTCCATTTTTTAGCATAAAACAAGGGGCTTGTAGTAAACTACAAGCCCCTTGGCGTCCGAACTATATATATTTAAATTTATGCTTTTTAAAAATTACATTCTGTCATGGAATGTTCTGCTAATAACATCCATCTGCTGTTCCTTTGTTAAGTCGATGAACTTAACAGCGTAACCAGATACACGGATTGTGAAGTTAGCATACTCAGGCTTTTCTGGGTGTTCCATAGCATCGATTAACTTATCCTTACCGAATACGTTAACGTTAAGGTGATGAGCACCCTGATCGAAGTAACCATCCATTACATTAACAAGGTTGTTAACTCTTTCTTCTTCATTATGACCAAGAGCGTCTGGGTTCATTGTCTGTGTATTAGAAATACCATCAAGAGCCCAACCGTAAGGTAACTTAGTTAATGAGTTAAGAGAAGCAACTAAACCGTTCTGCTCTGCACCGTAAGATGGGTTAGCACCTGGAGCAAGAGGAGTACCAGCCTTACGTCCATCTGGCATGTTACCTGTATACTTACCGTAAACTACGTTAGATGTAATTGTAAGGATTGATGTTGTAGGCTTAGAATTTCTGTATGTATGTCTCTTCTTAATCTTATCCATGAATGTCTTAAGTAACCATACAGCGATGTCATCAGCTCTGTCATCATCGTTACCATACTTAGGGAAGTCGCCTTCTGTTTCGTAATCAACGTTGAATCCTGTTTCATCTCTGATAACCTTAACCTTAGCATACTTAATAGCTGAAAGTGAATCTACTACGTGAGAGAAACCAGCGATACCTGTAGCGAATGTTCTTTCTACATCTGTATCGATAAGAGCCATCTCTGCTGCTTCATAATAGTACTTATCATGCATGTACTGAATTAAGTTAAGTGTATTAACGTAAAGACCAGCTAACCAGTCCATCATCTTGTCGAACTTAGCAACAACATCATCATACTCAAGGTATTCTGTTGTTACACGTGGGAATGCAGGACCAACCTGATCTCTAGACTTAGCATCTACACCACCATTGATAGCGTAAAGTAAGCACTTAGCAAGGTTAGCTCTAGCACCGAAGAACTGCATTTCCTTACCTGTCTGTGTAGCAGATACACAACAGCAGATAGCGTAGTCATCGCCCCAGTAAACTTTCATAACATCATCGTTCTCATACTGAATTGAAGATGTATCTACTGAAATCTTAGCAGCATACTTCTTGAATGCATCTGGTAACTTTGATGAATATAATACTGTTAAGTTTGGTTCTGGTGAAGGACCCATGTTCTCAAGTGTATGTAAGAATCTGTAATCAGTCTTTGTAACCATTGAACGTCCATCAACACCCATACCTGCAAGATCACAAGTTACCCATGTAGGATCACCTGAGAATAACTGCTGGTAAGCGTTTGGTCTAGCAAACTTAACCATTCTGAACTTCATTACTAAATGATCGATTAATTCCTGAGCTTCGCTTTCAGTTAATGTACCTGCAGCTAAATCTCTTGAAATATAGATATCAAGGAATGTAGCAACACGACCAACTGACATAGCAGCACCGTTCTGTGTCTTAACAGCAGCTAAATAACCGAAGTATAACCACTGAACTGCTTCTCTAGCATCCTTAGCTGGCTTAGAGATATCGAAACCATAGCTTGCTGCCATAGCCTTCATACCCTTAAGTGCGTTAATCTGATCCTTTAATTCTTCTCTCTGTCTGATGATATCATCGTACATTGTACCATCACCACAGTTGTTGAAGTCATGAGTCTTCTCTTCGATAAGGTGATCAATACCGTAAAGAGCAACTCTTCTGTAATCACCTACGATACGTCCACGACCATATGTATCTGGAAGACCTGTAATAACATGGCTATGTCTAGCAGCCTTCATCTCTGGTGTGTAAGCATCGAAAACACCCTGGTTATGTGTCTTGTGGTATTCTGTAAATACCTTATGTAAATCAGCATCTGGTGTATAACCATTCTCTGTTAATGACTTCTCAGCCATTGCAATACCACCGTAAGGCATGAATGCTCTCTTAAGTGGTGCATCTGTCTGAAGACCTACTACTGTTTCAAGGTCCTTCATAGATTCATCAATATATCCTGGGCCGTAAGCTGTAAGACCTGAAACAACCTTTGTTTCCATGTCTAATACACCGCCGTTAGCTCTTTCCTGAGCCTGTAATTCCTGTAATCTACCCCAAAGCTTATCTGTTGCTTCTGTAGGGCCTGCTAAGAAACTCTCATCACCATCATAAGGTGTGTAGTTCTTCTGAATGAAGTCTCTAACGTTAACTTCTTCTTTCCAAAGTCTTCCTTCGAAACCGTTCCACTGTTCAAACTGTAACATAGTTGAACTCCTCCTTAAAAAGCTATAAAAAATTAATATGTGTGTTTTTGATTGTATATTGTATACAATCACGCTTAAAATAAAATTTGCCATCGCTTCAGTTAGATAATTAAATTAACTTTAACTTTGACAAATCTGTAACAATCTTAACCGCAAATATATATTAACACCTATTATTTTTATTTGCAATAGAACTAAATTAAGTATTCAATTTAGTACAATCTAAGTTATTATCTATATTTTTTCTATAATTAAAGAGGCGGAGTTAACTAGTAAAACTCCACCTCCTAAATGAAATTAAAAATAAAAGGTTATTGTAATATTGCGTATCTTAATTGATTAAAGACCCATAAAAGCCTTAAGTGCTGGTTCATTAACAAAACCAACCTGCTTATTAACTTCCTTACCATCCTTAAAAAGAATAAGTGTTGGAATTGACATAACATTGAACTTCTCAGCGATTGCTGGGTTCTCATCTACATCGATCTTTACGATCTTTACATCGTCCTGGCTAGCAGCTACCTTTTCAAGTACTGGTGCAAGCATCTTACAAGGTCCACACCATGTTGCCCAAAAATCTACTAATACAGGCTTATCTGAATTTAAAACTTCTGCTTCAAAATTGCTCTCTGTTCCATGAATAATTTGCATAATTTATACCTCCAAAATATAATCACATTTTATGGTTAATTGGCTCAATTAAATTGTGTACAATTATTTTATAACATATCACAATTTTAATTGCAAGGCTTTTTCCTTTTTTTTAGAAAATTTAGTTTCCTTTTATTTTTACTTTTTCATTAATTGCTTAATTTCATTCATTGCCTCACTATCCTTAAAAGTCGCCATTGGGTTTCTCTTAAGAATTCTTGTTAAGTTTCTAATTTGACGTCTATCTGTAGCTTTGACTTTATCCTCTTCCTTAGAAATTACCTCTAATGCTGCCTTTAAAATTGTCTCATCAATTAACTTCTTCTTTAAAAGTTCTTTAACTGTATCAGAGGTTCTTGAAAGACTATTAAGTTTAGTTTCCTTAAAGGCTTCTAAGCTATCAGTAAGATCATTCTTCTTATTCTCTAGATACTTAGCAAAATGTAGTTTCTTTCTTGAAGCTATAAAAGAAAGTTCTCTTCTCTTTCTTCTATATTTCTTTCTGTTCTCAGCAAACTCGTCTTCTGCAAATGCATACGCTATTTCTAACTTATCTGTAATAAACTTAATATGTTCATGTTCAGAAGAAATCTTATTAAGCATTGCTTTAAGATCAAGAGCTTCATTAGCAGAAACTGTCACATCCACACTAAAATATGCTGTAAAGATAAAAGCCAGAATCTCTGTTACATATACTGGAAGTCCTAAAACTAGTCCCTCAATAGGTGTATGAATCACCTTAATCATAAGGCAAGAAAAAAATCCCCAACATAGACTTGCGATTAAGCAAATGTGTCCATTTACATTTAAAAATCTCTTTGAATAATCCCAGTATTTAACTCCAAAGATTCTCTCCATTGCAGCCCCAGTAATGTATTCTAGAATTGTTGCTGCTATCATTCCAAAAAAGAAAACCGCCACTAGATTATCTCTAAACTTTATTGTGCTTATTAAAATTGTTACTGCTCCAGACCCATAAATTGGTAAAAAGGGTCCATGTAAAAAACCTCTATTGACTAATTCTCTTTTTCTTACTGATACATAGCAAGACTCCCAAATCCAGCCAATAAAACAATACAATGCAAAAAATATAATCCACTGCGTTAAACTATAATAACTCATGATGTCTCCCTTAAATAATGCCTTTAGCGTAATTTTAACCTAAATTAATTCTATCACATTTTCATAATCATTAGTTATAAATTATAAAGGCTGCCTCTTGAAACTTTGTCTTTGAAACAGTTACAATAAGAGAGAACATTTACTTAGGAGGTTTTTCTATGAATTTACATACAATATTTACTGGAGGAACTATTGGTAGTTTCCTTGGGGATAACGACCTTATTTCCACAGATAAGGGAAGTCCCTATAAACTAATCAATTTTTATAAGAAGAATTATGCAAATGCTACGACTATCAACTTTACAAGCTCTAATCCTTACACTTTATTAAGCGAGAATCTTGATGGCGACCATTTGAATTTACTCATTAAGGAAATTAGTAAGGTTCTTGAAAATGAAGAGCTTGACGGTATTATCGTAACTCACGGAACAGATACACTTCAGTACAGTGCTGCTGTTTTAGGATACATTTTCAATGATGCAAGAATTCCTATTATTCTTGTTTCTTCTGATTTCGTTCTTGAGGATAAGCGTGCAAATGGCCTTATTAATTACCATGTTGCGGTGGAATTTATGAAGGCAAAGCTTGGCAAGGGCGTATTTGTAAGTTACTGTAACAAGGGTGGAATCCCTACAATCCACAGAGCTACAAGACTTGAGCCACCTGTAACATTATCTGCAGATGTGGAAAGTGTTAAGAAGAGTCATTATGCAATTTATTTAAACGATACATTTGAATTAAATGATCAGTATAAAAGCGATGACAAGAATCTAGAAAGTTTTACAAAGCTTGGGCTTGAGGCTAAGGATATTATCTTAACTAATCAGTCTAGCGAGGTAATGCGTATTCGTCCATATGTGGGAATGACTTATCCTGACTTGGATGATTATATTGAAAATTTAGCGCAAGATAATATTATTAACGAAGAAGAGGGACATGAGAAATTTAGTAACTGTCTTGAGGCTATCTTAATTGAAAGTTTCCATTCAGGTACAATTCATGTCACAAAGGAATTAGAGGAATTAACTAACAGAGCTAAGGAGCTTAACATTCCAGTTTATATCACTGGTTTATCAAATAGTGAAAAGGCCTATGAAACTGTTGAGGAATATAGAAAACTTGGCATCATACCTTTAAGAGAATCTTCAATTATTTCTCAGTATTGTAAGCTTTGGCTTGCAGCTAGTAATGGTCTTAATGTTAGAGAGATTATGAATTGCTCTATTGCAGAAGATTGGGTATAAATTAGAAATTTTCTTTTTTAATATGTGGGTAAAAATAAAGACTTGTGAAAATGTGATGATACATTTTCACAAGTCTTTTTGGCATCTGCCAGCTAATTCTTAGCTGGCGCCTTAACTTAAGGACATTCGGAATCCGCTTCGCTACTCTCGAACTGAGAGTTATAAAGGTCAGCATAGAAGCCGTTCTTTGCTATTAACTCATCGTGGTTACCTTGTTCAACGATATCGCCATCTTTCATAACGAGAATGATGTCGGCATCTTTGATTGTTGATAATCTATGAGCGATTACAAAGCTTGTTCTTCCGCGCATTAAATTATCCATAGCCTTCTGAATTCTTATCTCAGTTCTTGTATCTACTGATGAAGTTGCCTCATCTAAGATAAGAATAGGATTGTCGGCAAGAATTGCTCTTGCAATTGTAAGAAGCTGCTTCTGACCCTGAGATACATTACTTGCATCTTCATTAAGCTCAAAGTCGTAACCTCCTGGCAATGTTTCAATAAAGTGATGAGCATGGGCGGCCTTAGCGGCTGCAATAACTTCTTCATCTGTAGCTTCTAGACGGCCGTATCTAATATTTTCCATAATACTAGCCTTATAAGCCCATGTATCCTGTAATACCATGCCAAATGCATCTCTTAAATCACGTCTATTAAAGTCTTTAATGTTGTGTCCATCAACTAAAATCGCACCTTCATCTACATCATAGAATCTCATAAGGAGCTTAACCATAGTTGTCTTACCAGCACCAGTTGGACCTACAATAGCTACCTTCTGACCTGGCTTTACACTAGCACTAAAGTCTTTAATAATTGTCTGCTCTTTATTATATCCAAATTTAATATGTTCAAATTCAACATGACCTTCGATACCTTCAGTAGATACTGGATTTTCAACTTCCTGGTCTTCCTCTTCCTCATCGAGGAATTCGAATACTCTTTCAGAAGCTGCAGCCATGGACTGAACCTGATTGATTACCTGTGCCATTTGCTGAATAGGCTGTGTGAAGTTCTTTACGTACTGAATAAAGGCCTGAATATCACCAATTGTTATTGTGCCTTTAATTGCAAGTAAACCACCTGTTAAGGCAACGCCTACATAACCTAAGTTACCAACAAACTGCATGATAGGCATCATCATACCTGAGAAGAACTGTGACTTCCAAGCTGAACTGTATAAGACATCATTAGTCTTATTAAAATCATCTACGAAATCCTTCTCCTTATTAAATGCCTTAACAACTAAATGACCACCATAAGTTTCCTCGATTGTACCATTGATGTGGCCTAAGTATTCCTGCTGAACTTTAAAGAATTTCTGAGATCTCTTAATTACAAAAGAAATAAGTCCCATAGATACTGGTAAAATAACTAATGCAATAAGAGTCATTAATGGGGAAATGCTAAGCATCATAACAAGTACACCAATCATTGTGGCAACTGATGTAATAATCTGTGTGATGCTCTGATTCAAGCCCTGACTTAAGGTATCAACATCATTAGTTATTCTTGATAAAATCTCACCGTAAGTTCTTGTTTCAAAGTACTTCATAGGTAATCTATTAATCTTTAATGAGATTTCCTTACGAAGCTGATAACTTACCTTCTGAGTAATGCCTGTCATAATCCAGCCCTGAATTAAACTGAATAAAGCACTAAATAAATATAGTAATAAAACAAATATTAAGATTTTTCCAATCTTTGTAAAATCAATTCCGCCTGTTCCTGCAATCTTGCTTAATAAACCTTCTGAAAGTGTTGTTGTTGCCCTACCTAAAACCTTAGGTCCCACTACTGAAAATACAGTAGATATAGCTGCCATTATCATTACAATAACAATGGCTATTTTATAACGGCCAATGTAGGCAAGTAGTTTTCCAATAGAGCCTTTAAAATCCTTGGCTTTTTCTACTGGCATCATTCCTCTAGCTGGGCCTCTTCTTGGTCGATTGTTTGTATTATCTGCCATTATTATCACCTCCGTAGAGTTCTTCCTTTGACAACTGTGAACTTGCAATCTGTCTGTAGGTCTCACAATTTTCCAATAATTCCTTATGTGTACCCTTACCTACAATTTCACCATCTTCCATAACTAAGATCTGGTCTGCATGAAGGATAGTGCTAATTCTCTGGGCAACGATAATTACTGTTGCATCAGATACATTTTTAGCAAGTTCAGCTCTAAGCTTAGCGTCTGTCTTTAAGTCGAGGGCTGAGAAGCTATCATCAAAAATGTATACCTTAGGCTGCTTTGCAATAGCTCTCGCAATAGACAATCTCTGCTTCTGACCACCTGAAACGTTACTACCACCTTGAGCTATAGGGCTGCTATAAGTATCTGACTTCTTATCAATAAATTCAGTAGCCTGTGCAATTTCGGCTGCCTTTACAACCTCCTCACGACTTGCCTCATCTCTACCAAACTTAATATTTGACTCAATATCTCCTGAGAAAAGAACGCCCTTTTGTGGCACAACGCCTAAGGCATCTCTTAAATCATGGAGCTTTATATCTCTAATATCTACGCCATCAAGGCTAATCTTTCCCTTTGTAACATCGTAGAGTCTAGGAATAAGGTTAACCAAGGTAGATTTACCACAACCTGTACTACCAATAATAGCTGTAGTTTCTCCTGGTTTTGCTGTAAATGTAATGTCTGTAAGCACATTTGCTTTAGCATTAGGGTACATAAAGTCTACATGATCAAACTCAATAACACCCTTAACATCACTTACTTCCTTAGTTTCCTTTGCATCCTTGATGCTTGGCTTAGTTACTAAAACTTCATCAATTCTTTCAGCTGCTACAATTGAACGAGGTAACATAATTGAAAGGCCTGTAAGCATAAGGAAAGACATTACAATCTGAATTGCATATGTTAAAAAGGCTGTCATTGTACCAACCTGCATAACGCCCATGTCGATTCTCTTAGCTGAAACCCAAACAATAAGTACTGAAAGACCGTTCATTAAAACTGTCATTATTGGCATCATGAAAGTCATGGTTCTATTAGTGAAAAGTGTTGTCTTTGTAAGGTCTATATTGGCAACATCGAATCTTTCCTCTTCATGCTTTTCTCTACCAAAAGCTCTAATAACTGGAATACCTGTTAAAATTTCTCTCGATACGAGGTTAACTCTATCCACTAACTTCTGCATTGCCTTAAACTTTGGTAATGCAATAGCCATTAAAAGTCCTACAAAGCCTAGAATTACAACAACCGCAAGAACGATAACCCAACCCATTCCGGCCTTTGTATTAACAACTCTAATAACACCACCAATACCTAAGATTGGTGCATATAAAATCATTCGAAGCATAAGTACTGCCACGAACTGGATTTGCTGAACGTCGTTAGTTGTTCTTGTAATAAGAGAAGCTGTTGAGAACTGATCCATTTCTGCATTAGAGAAACTCATAACCGTTGTATATAACTGTCCTCTTAAATCTCTACCAATACCAGCGGCAACTCTAGATGCAAAGTAGCCAACTAAGATTGTTGCAACTGCAATAACAAGTGCCATTAAAAGCATCTTAAGACCTGCAATTATAAGGTAGTGTGTCTGATATGCATCCATATCCATTCCTGCCTTTTCCATCTCAGCCTTAGCATAAGTAATTGCAGTAGTCTTAATTAGGCTCTCCCCCATTGTGTCATAGGTTTTTTGAAACTCTTCTCTAATCTGACTAACCATAGCTGAGTAATCAGTTACACCAGTTGCAGCATAAGCGCTTGCATCAGCGCCTTGATTTGCATCCATAGGGTATGTGCTTGCATCAGCTGTCTGATATACATTTGCATCAACCGCTGTTGTATCGGCTGCATTAGCGCTTGACTCCATCTCCTGACTAACGGCATTTACTATCATTATTACAAATGCCATGTCCTCGTCATATTCTGAGAGTTTTTCTTCACTCTTAACATTTAAAAGATAATTTGATGATTCCTCATCGTAATCGTAACTATTTTCCCAAATCTTTAATTCTTCTTCATTCATGAAAAATTTGGCAAATTCGTAATCGCTTGATGTTATCTCCTCAGGAAGTACATGGTCTACTCCACCATTGATAATTCCCACATCAATAATGTTTGATGTGTACTGAGGCAAACCTAAATCACAGTAAGCCTGTAGACCAAGTAGTGCTACAATAAGGATTACTGTCTTCCAATAAGGCGCAATTGCCTTTAGAATTCTCTTCATTGGTCCTCCTTAATAAATTAATACTGCTTGAGAAAACTGTGCTTTGTATCTTAATCTAAATGCTGTAAGGGAATATTCTGTTGCACACCCCTTCATTGGATCTGCCATAATGACTTTGTCATTTTCCTTGTCAAAACCAATTAATACTAAGCAATGTTCTCCTCTTAAATAGCCCATGGGCTTTCCCTCATATGTCCATAAAATATTGTTATCTCCCACTGACTTCATGTCTTCGGTAGCCCAGACAATTACTGGATGACCTGCGGCAACAAGACCAAGTAAAGAGTCAACATCTGTTCCAGAAATGTTACCAATTACTAAACTATTCACCCCTCTAGCCTTTAGGTAATTTTGGGCGCAATTACACAAAGCCTCTGCGTAACAACCGTAACTAGAGTCTGTAAAAACATTTCCTATAAATTTTGTAAAATAGTTATCCCCTTTCTCGCCAGTATCTAGGTAGTTTGCAAGAATCTCCTTATCGCAATCCACCCCTAGATAGTTAAGCACCATGGCAAGTGAAGTTATCTCACAGCCTGATGGCATATCCGGTAACTGGGAAAAACATGTAAAATTATCTAATTCGTACCTTGATGCTGCAGTTGCAAGGACGCTCATATTTATCTTGTGGTAATTGTATAAATTACCCACCCAAATAGGCTTCGTTGCAGAAATGTAAGAATTCTTAACATAGCCCTCATCTGTATCTGTGGCTACTTTGGTGTAATTCTCCCCGATTTCAACTACAACAACTTCATCTCCGTAGTAAAGCTCTCCAACCTTACTAGCTCTGTCATTATTGCCGCTTCTAATCCAACAATAGACTAGAGCATAGGCAATTGACCCCTCTTTATCACTAACAGCACTGCCAGATTCTAGAGCCGCGCTATCAGTAGTTTGAATTATGACCTCCATCTGAGTACTCTCAGCCGTGTCTAATTCTGTGCTTTCTTCTTGCACCCCTTCAGTTTCTCTTAGGCTTTCTTCATCCGCTGCAACGCTTGGCATGTCGGATAAAGTAACCTTTACAGAGTTTTTTACTTTATTGCTTTTAATGGCAGATGAAAGGATAACAGCCAAAACAATAAGTACAGGAACTGCAACAATTAGCAAATGTTTCAATTGAAGCTTACTTAATTTTTTAAGAAATCTTCTGCCCCTCTTTTTCATAGAATCTCCTAAATAGCTTATGATTTAATATAAGTAACACAATACCAATAACTACCATAATTATAGAGATAAACTGTGATGTTGATAAAGGTCCCACACTACCTCTGACATCACCTCTAAAAATTTCTATTATAAATCTACCTACGCCGTAAGTTAATAAGTAAATAAATCCCACATCACCAGGAAGCAAGTGCTTTCTTGATGAGTCTCCACCGTGGATATTCTTCCAAGCTGTATAGCCCCACTTACGAGAGATAAATATTAATAGTGCCATGTTTAAAAAGTCCCCAACAGAACTCATTAACTGAGTTGGGATAAGGCGTACACCTGCTGGTGCAAATAAACTGCTCTCCGGAAATACAACACCAAATCTGCTAGTTGTAATAGCTCCATAACAGCAACCAGCAAGATAGCATCCGATTCTACCAAAGCCCTGTGCTAAGGCGATTTCTGGCATTACTAAATCGAAATACTCCATGAAATTAAGCTTCTTAATCTTGCAATACAAGAAGTTAAATAAGACACCAAATATGATTCCTCCATAAACCACAAAGCCTGAAGAACCAAGTACTGCCATTGGGTCTTTTAAAAATGCATCAAATTCCACTATGATATAGAGGATCTTAGCGCCGGCAAAGCCGGAAATACCTGCGATAATCGCAATATCAATTATTGCCTCATCTTTTAACTTGTATAACTTAGCCCTAAATTCTGCTAGAAGCATCGCAAAAATAAAGCCCAAGGCAATCATAAAGCCGTAACCATGCACAGTAAAATTGCCGATTGTAAACAAATCTGTCTTCATACATCTCTCCCTTTTTATTGTTTTGCATTTATAGATTTTATTACAAAAAAATCTATTTTGATATAACTTTATATTTATTTAATCAAGGTTTAATTCTTTTCTAACCTTTCTCAAACGCATGGAAAATTCCCTGTAAAATCCTGTTAAATTCTTAGCTCTATAGGACGTCTTATAAAACGTCTTTAGATTATAAAGATTAAAAATCTGTCTATTCTCCTCTGATAAATTGGCCATTTCAGCTCTAACATCACATAAATACTTATGCCAATTTGAAGAAAAGCTTGAATACTCCTCTAAATCCTCAATTCCAAGCCAATTCTTAACCTTAACCTTAGCTAAGCCATCCTTATAGCACTGATTCTTTTGTAAAATGTAATAAAATTTATCAGAACTTTCCCAATAACGTCCAAGGGGAAACATTCTGCAAATACCTGGTCTGTAACTGTGAATAGTGCATCTGTCACTATCATTTAAAAAACTACAGGCTCTAGATTCATTTTTCATATTAATATTGGGTAAAATAATCCCATCAACGAGATTAAGTTGGATATATTCGCTAGCTAAAAGGGAGTCAAAGTCGCTAAATTTAAGGCTTTCACCCGCCTCCTGTTCTTCTGCCTCCTTACTAGCCCTTATTATTTCGAAAATGTCACGAGGATCAAGAACGATATTATTATCCATATCCTTACAACACATTGCAGTGCAACCACTACAACCACTAGTCTCTGCCTTAACTAAATCATTATCTGTATATAACTTACCATCAGATATCTCATCTAATGAAACTTCTCTAATCATTCTCTCTCCTAATTATAACTTATTTTGTTATTATTTTGTTATTTTTTTGTCGAAGAAATCCACTATTCAAGCGAAAAACTCTCATTTTTCATTATAGCATTATTGACTTTGGTGTGCTACAATGTGTAACTGTGTTTAATAAAAAATTTATTAGGCAGTTAAGGAGATTAAAATAAAATGCAGAAGGAAAAAATTATCACATTCGGTGAGCTTATGATGAGACTTTCACCGGAAAACAATGAGCGATTTACACAGGCTCACTCTTATGAAGCAGTTTATGGTGGTGGAGAGGCCAACACAGCTGTTTCATTATCAAATTTTGGCGTAGATGTTGACTACGTCACAAAGTTACCTTGTCATCCAATTGGACAAAGCGCTGTAAATTCTCTTCGTCAGTATGGCGTTGGTATTGATAGCATTGTTCGTGGTGGCGATCAGATTGGTATCTATTTTCTAGAAAAGAAGACATCACAGAGACCAACTAATGTAATTTACAACAGAGCTGGTTCAGCATTTGCCCTTGCTAAGGAAGAAGATTTTGATTGGGACAAGATTTTTGAAGGCGCAACATGGTTCCACTTCTCAGGAATTACACCTGCTATTTCAGATGAAATGGCTAAGATTACTCTTATTGCTTGTAAGAAGGCAAAGGAACTTGGTCTTACAATTAGCTGTGACTTAAACTACAGAAGCAAGCTTTGGTCTAGTGAGAAGGCTTGTGAAGTTATGACAGAGATTTGTAAGTATGTTGATGTTTGTATTGCTAACGAGGACGATGCAATCGGCATCTTCTCTATGGATCCAAGCAAGGCTGAAAATGTTGAAAAGAACGCTTATATTGCTGGCGAACTTACAAAGATGTTCCCTAACTTTAAGTGTGTAGCTTCTGTTTGGAGAGAAGAAAGAACAATTACAACTTTCAAGCTTCAGTCTATGATTTACAGAGATGGAAAGGCTTATTACAGCAAGGAATATTTCATGAACATCCTTGACTACATCGGTGCTGGCGATGCTTATTGTGCTGGTATTATCTATAGTTTCATCAATGACTATGATACACAGAAGGCAGTTGAATTTGCTAATGCAGCAAGCTGCTTAAAGCATACAGTATCTGGTGACTTCAACTTAGTAACAGCTGAAGAAGTTAATAAGTTAGCATTTTCAAAGGCTGGAAACGAAGTTTCAAGATAAATAAAAGAGATGTGTTAGTTAAGCTGACATATTAAATTATAAAGCAAGCACGAAAGGCCTGTTTACTGGAAAAATTATGAAAAAAGCCCCTTAAGACTAATTCTTAAGGGGCTTGATTTTTATTAAATCGTGATTAAATTATTGTGTCTAATATCTTATAACTGGCTTGTTCATAAGCTCTAAGTCCTAGGATTCTAAGGTTTTCCTACTCTACATCACGAATTCCGTACTTTTCAATAATGTAATCCATATCCTTATCACCACGACCTGAAAGGTTAATAAGAATTGAGCCCTTGCCCATCTTCTTAGCAAGCTTAATTGCATAAGCTACTGCATGTGAGCTCTCAATAGCAGGAATAATACCTTCAAGTCTAGAAAGTGTATAGAAGGCATCAATTGTCTCTTCATCATCCACTACATCATACTTAACACGGCCAAGGTCACGAAGGAAAGCGTGCTCAGGGCCTGAAGATGGATAATCAAGTCCGCTGGCAATTGAATAAACTGGAGCAGGATCTCCATTTTCATCCTTAAGCATAATAGAATTAAAGCCATGCATAATGCCCTCTGTTCCATAAGTTAAGCTAGCTGCATGATCCCCAAGCTTTGGACCGCGTCCAAGTGGCTCAACACCATAAATATCAACAGGATAATTTAAAAATCCTGAGAACATACCCATTGAGTTAGAACCACCACCAACGCAGGCAACTACTGCATCTGGAAGCTCACCTGTCATTTCGACAAACTGCTCTCTTGCCTCAATACCAACAACGCTCTGGAAATCACGAACCATCATTGGGAATGGATGTGGGCCAACGCAAGAACCGATACAATAAATTGCATCCTTATATTCCTTTGCATAGGCTGTAAATGCAGCATCAACCGCCTCTTTAAGAGTCTGCAAGCCATCTGTTACTGAGATAACATTTGCACCAAGAATCTTCATTCTAGCTACATTAGGTGCCTGCTTCTTGATGTCTACTGCGCCCATGTAAATGTCACATTTTAAGCCAAAGTATGCTGCAGCTGTGGCAAGAGCAACACCATGCTGGCCTGCGCCTGTTTCTGCGATAATCTTAGATTTTCCCATGTATTTTGCAAGTAATGCCTCACCCATACAGTGATTGAGCTTATGTGCGCCTGTGTGATTTAAGTCTTCTCTCTTAGCGTAGAGCTGCACATTTCCTAGCTTGCTTGATAATCTCTCAAGATGAGAAATTGGTGTAGGTCTGCCCTGGAATTCCTTACGGATGCGGCGTAATTCGTTAATAAACTTTCTTGACTTACAGATTGTAAAATAGCTCTCTGTAATCTCATTCATAGCTGCCTGAAGCTCGTCAGGAATATAAGAACCACCATATGGTCCAAAATATCCCTTTTCGTCAGGATAATTTTTAAAATATGTGTCAAAATTCACGTCTTTATAATTCATTTCTTCCTCCATTCTGTGGCAAGTGCTCTTGTCACGAAACCCTAAGCTTTTACTTACATTTACTACATCTTTTAATCCTTAGAGTCACTATACTATAGAATTTTATCACTTTAAAGTAATAAAAACAACGTGAAATTTAATTTTTTATTTTGGACCTATATATAAAAAAGCTCACATGAAAACCATGTGAGCTTAGTGTTTTAGCGACTTTTAATTAATTTATAAATCCATCATAAAAAGTATAAAATTTGATAAAATGGCTTTAGGGTATTATAGATATCTGCACCTTCATTCCCGTACTTAGAAACAAGATTCTTGTAAAACTGCTGTTTATCATCTTTAAGATTTTCCCTTAGAAAGGCTATTAATTCTGATTTACTACCATCCTCAATTTCTAATTTATGCTTAAAAATAATATCAACAAGCTTTTCAAATTTTTCTTGTATGGTCCAGTAAACTTCAGGCGCAAAAAAGCCTATCGACTTTTTAAACTCATAAATATCTCTACCCTTATCTTTACCATATAAGCAAGTAAATACCGTATTTAATTGTTGCTTATTATCTTTTCCAATACAATTAATTATTGTATTGATCTCATCCTTATCCGATACAGGTTTTAAAACGGATTCTGGATTAAGATTATCTGTTAAATCCGAATTTTTTTTGTTATCTAAATGCACCGGACGATTCATTCGCTTAACTTTCATGTGTTTCTCTTCCCAGAAACTAACCACTGCATCAAACCCTGTATCATTTGAAACAATAATCATCTCTTGGCTAGAATCCTCATGAAGTTGATAGCCTAAGTATGTCACCAGCTGAAAATCTAGACCATTGTTGCCTTCATGACAACTAATAAAGTTAGCTTTATCAGGATGTTTCAGCAAATATTTCACTGTCTCATACTCAAGTCTTGGGGAATGGCCTGTGTAGAAAACATAGAATTTGCTATCCACGTTTTCATCCATCAAGCAAACCCAAGAATCGCCTACATTTTCCGTGTCTATAAAGAATGCCTTATTCATTTGACCTCCTTTACGAAGCCACTAAAACATTTTAATTATATCACTGATAATTAATTATTACTATTAAAAATGTATCTCAAACGGAGCTAAATCACCATCTGACAGGTGGCACAAAGTGCCACTGCGTTCATGAGGCAGTAGCGAAGCGGATTCCGAATGTCCTCTTTACATGAGAAAACCTTACAAATTCTTCCTCATCTCATGCCAAGCCTCTCCTCCCCATGTGGAATTGGCCTGTCCTAAATCCTCAAAGCCAAACTTCTTATACATAGGAACACGAGAATCAAGGCAAGTTAAAGTAAGATACTTTCTGCCTCTTTTTAGCTGTAATTCACCATATTTAGAAACGAGGTTTCGGGCAAGTCCCTGCATTCTATACTCAGGAAGTACATCCAAACCAAGAATCATGATGTTATCACCCTTCTCGTCATACAATTCTTCCTGTGTGAAAAATTCATCTCTAAAGCTAATTTCCTTTGTTGCCAAACCATTAATAAAGCCAGCAATAAGGCCAGTCTCCTTATCAACTGCCACAAAGAAATCATCCTTATCTTTATTAATCCTTCTTGTCATAGCCTCTTTTGTGCAAGCCTCGTTTGGAGGAAAACAAATTTGCTCAATCTCCACAGCCTGCTCAATCTCATCAAGTCTAATCGTTCTAAAATCAAATTCTTTCATATATCCTCCCAAAAAATATACTAGGCAAACAGCCGAAGGCGCCTTTGCCGGCCGGCCAATTTCACCTCCCGGTAGGCAAACAGCGAAGCGCCTTTGCCGTACTCCACCTTCCCGGCAGTTCCCACTCCCTGCAATTCTACACTCGCCTAGGAGGAGGGATAGTTTTTTTAAGACTGTTCTAGCCCCTTCAGCACTTGAAAAGCCCCTCTTAAAAAGAGGGGCTTTTCTTAGTACTGCTAAGAGGGCTAGTCAAGCGCAAGCGTGTCTTAAAAAAATTCTATCCCTCCGACCTCCAATACTCTGTCTTAAGGTCAATATACCCTGTTGAGAAACTTTCTATTGGATTTTCTCTACATTTAAAATTAAAGGAAATATACAATTCCTTATTCTTTACATCAGTAAAATAATCATCATAAGAATAAACATCTGAAGTCAAAAGGGTTGTCCCCGGAATCGATACTGTATCATACATACCATAGGTATACAAGCTCTTACCCTGACCCAAATATCCATCAGTATCAACATCGAAAGTAAGATCTTCTGTCTTATTTACAATATAATATTTCAGACCTTCATCATAATTAATATGACTATTAGTATCCTGAACGTAATCATAAGCACTATAAATATCAACGTAGTCATTAGAATAAATAATATGATATCTTGATAAATCATATGTAATATCTATTGTTGAAGTTGTTGTCAACTTAACAACATTGTCACATTCATAAATACTATCACTATCTAATGTTAAAACTTCAATCTTATCAAAATAAATATTCTTAATCTCACTCTTTGCAACATTAGAAAAATCTTCATAAACTGTAACCGTGCTGTGCTTTTTATAATTATCACTAGCATATAAATAACCGTTATAATCAGTAAAATCATTAAAAGTGTGAGAAGATAGAATAATTTTTACATTCGTATCACTATTATTAACCACTTCTAACTCTAGCTTATATCCATCCTTGAAATTGCTATGATCCTTATAAATATTCTTTAAAGTAACTGTTACGTTCTGATTCTTATCACCATCTACAAAATAGTTTAAAATCTGACCATCGCCTTCAACTGAATAACTTTCAAGCTGATAATCCTCATAAGAATATTCATTTAACATTTCGTCCGTACGATATTTGTCGTCACTATAATAATTATAGCCATCCTTTAAATATACCCACAACGGAACTACAACAAATATAACTAAAGCTACAACAATAATTAAAATAACCAACTTTGCACTAAAAGACTTCTTCTTTTTTAAAGAATTTGCCTTAGATCTACCGCTATTATTACTAGTATTTGAATACTGACTAAAATCGTAGTCATCATTTTCTTGCGCATTTTCAAATCTATTAATCCACTCTGAATCTAAATCATAAGTCGCACCACAGTTAGGACACCTGTCATAAATAGCTGTATCCACCTTAGATCCACAGTAATCACAAGTTATAACTGGTGGTTTATATTCCTTTTTCTTAGTTCTTTTATATGTAGTCGTATTATCTACATTATTATCCTCCGTTGATTTCTTATAAAGCCTGTATCCAACGAAAAATATGCATAATGCTGCTAAAAATCCCATTTCTTAATTCCTCATTTAACTTTATCTTTTTGACATTTTCTTAAGGTAGTCATCCTTTAGTTTACACTCATCTTTAAGTCTACTTATCTCTTCTTCTAGATGTGCGAGGTACTCCCTAGTTAGCTTAACTCCTCCTCTAACTGCCACATCTTCGTGCTTTTCCATTTCTGAAAGCCACTGCTCAAGAGATCTTTTTCTTATATTATTATACGTATCATCCGGTCTAGTAAACATTTTAATACTCCTTTACTCTGTCTACAACATGCGTAAGCTTCTCCCCTTTAGCGAAACGCTTAAGATTTTCAAGGAAAATTTTAACGCACACCTCTATAGTATAATCGTTTGTTAATTTTCCTGCAATATGAGGTGTTATTAAGAGATTGTGAGTATCCCAAAGCTTAGAGTCCTTATTAATTGGTTCTTGTGAAAATACATCTAGAGCCGCACCGTAGAGCTCACCCCTGTTAAGCTTATTAACCAATAGTTCTTGATCTAAAGCCTGACCTCTGCCTACATTAATTACGATTCCATTAGCACCAATTTTATCTAATTCCTTTCGGCCCATAAGCTTATTAGTTTCCTTTGTTGCAGGCATTGCCATAATTACAATGTCGTCTGGCTTAAGTACATTTTCAAGATTAGATACATTTTCAATACTATTAAAGTAATGGGAAAATGCATCTCTAACCTTTCCGCTTCTTGTAACCCCCACAATTTCCTTAGGCTCGAAAGCTACTAAACGCTTAGCAGTATTGCCCCCAATGTCACCGCAACCAAGAATTACAATTCTGCTATTCTTAATAGTCCTTTGCCAAACTGGAGCCTCCCAAACATGCTCAAGCTGGCCCTTTACAAAGCCAGCTTCTTTTCTTAAAAGCATTAGAAGCACCATAACTATATGTTCTGAAATAATAAGACCATATGCACCTGAAGAATTAGTTAAAATCACGTCATCCCTTAAAACTCTAGGCTTTAAAAAGACTTCAACCCCTGCAAAGGGTAGCGCAAGCCAAGACATTTGCTTGCATTCTGACACAATACTTGGAATATAGCCAAAAACTATATCCGCATCAGAGATGTGGCCGCTAGCCTCCCCTTCATTCTTATAAAAATCTATCTTAAAGTTTAGTTTCTTCGCCTCAGTTTCAATCTGCGATTTTGTTGTTTCATTAAAAGATGGGTTAATTACTGCAATTTTCATAGATAAATTCTCCCCTTATTTTTTATGAATATTATTGCACATAGAAATTATCAGGTAAAGTTAAAGATTTGCATTATTACTAAGAATTGGTAGGAAATTTTGCATGTAAGAGTGTAGGATTGTCAGCAAATATAAAAACCCGCTAGCATATAGTTTATGCTAGCGGGAGAGTTGTTTTAGATTATATAGCTAATCCAACAAATTAATCTTCTCAAGTAAATATTTCATAACAGTTTTTTCACCTATAATAACCTTGCCGGTACAAGCCATTCCATTTTTAAGATTTGCCACATCCCCATCTTTATTAGATATGACCATATTCTCGCATCTTACTTTTGCAATATAATAAGCAGCTCCTGTATTTTCATCAACTGTTATTGTCTTAGAGATATTTTCTATTTCCCCAGTAAAATAACCATATTCACTAGATGGAAATGATGATATCTCAAAATTTACATTTTGACCTTCTTTTATCTTTCCTATATCTGAATTAGAGATGTAAAGTTCAGCATAAAAACCTGATTCGCTTTCAGGATAAATACTCCCTATACTAACTCCTTCTTGTAAATATGCACCTTCATGCAAATCTTGACTCACATAATAATAACCTGAACTAGGAGCTGTTATAGTACAATTATCATTTTGAATATTATAGCTTTTTAAATATTTCTCACACTCCTCAATTTTTCCTTCAAGCTCTAATCTCTCAGATGCTATCTTTCCTTTTTCTGTAAGAATTGCTATGGTACTTGTAGACGAATCATCAGCTATTCCATTCATTTCCAACTTAGCTGTTTCTAAATTAGACTTTAAAGTCGTAAGGCTATCATTATAATTCTCAATCAATTGCTCAATAGTAGAAATCTGTGTTTGTTCTAACTGTGAAAGAGCCTGTTTTTGTTCATTTTGTGATAATGATATCTTATTATTTAGGCTTTCTTTCTGAGTTTCAAGTGTGGATTTTTCTTGAGCAAGGCTTTCACTTGCAGTTCCATTTTGTATTTCTACTAATTGTTTCTCAATTTCTTCTAACTGTGTCTTTAATTCTGAAATAGTATTATCATATTGTAATTTAGTATAATCATATTTTGAAATATAACTATTTACTAAGCTATAATAATAACTTTCTGAAGAATCAAAGCTATTACTTCTACTAGTAACACAGGCCTTAGCAGTATTAAGCTTATTAATCTTATCTTCATACTGTGTTATAGCGGATGAAATAGATTCTATATTTCCCTTACTAATCTCACTTTGTGATGACGTACTTTTATTGTTCGCTGAAATATTTTCAAGTAATAATGCTCTTCTATTAACAAATTCTTCATAATACTTATTATCTGAATATTCAGTTTCAATAGCTGTATTAGAATCCAAGGAATTCTCATATGCCTCAAGAATTTCTAATCGTTCCTGAGCATCCTGTAAACTATTTTGATAATTAACTATTGTATCTGAAAGAGACTCAATACTTACTTCACATATTACATCACCTTCATTTACGTGATCACCATTTTTAACATTTGCGCTTACAATCTTACCAGAAACCGCACTGCTTATATCATAAATAGTATCCTCACCTTTAAAAATTCCACTACTTTTCACAACATTATCAATTTTAAAAAAACAAGCCCATACAATTGCTATTATAAGAATTGATAGAATTGCATATATCGTATATACAAGAAAAGGATTAGGCTTTGAATCATAAACTTCAACACTATCACTTAAGTCCTTCATGTCTACTATTATTGGTTTCAATTTAACTTACCTCCCTTGTTTTTCATTAATTCATCAGTATCTTTTGTAACAACATCAAGATTCTGCTGACTTACAAGTTCGGCATATTTTCCGCCAAGTTCAGTAAGCTCTCTATGATTGCCACTTTCAATAATCTTACCCTTTTCCATAACATATATTCTGTCGCAATTCTTAATGGTACTTAATCGATGAGCTATAAATATAACTGTCATATCCTTAGAGAATTCATTAATTGTCTTATCTAATGCACGTTCTGTAATGGCATCAAGATTACTTGTAGCTTCATCTAATATTAAAATATCTGGCTTTTTAAGCATTGCTCTAGCAATAGCCAAGCGCTGTCTTTGTCCTCCTGATAGATTAGCACCATTTTCATCCAACATGGTTTCATATCTTAATGGAAATTCATTAATAAACTCATGAGCTTGAGCCTTCTTACTTGCTTCTATAATGTCATCTAGTGTTGCATAATCTAATCCTAAGGTCAAGTTTTCAAAGATAGTCCCACTAAACAGAAAAGTTTCTTGAGGAATATATGCAATTCTATCCCTTAACTTTTCTATTTGAATGTCTTTAATATTGTTGCCATTTATTAGAATTTCTCCTTTTTCAGCACTATACATGTATAAAAGAAGTTTTGATAAAGTTGTCTTACCTGAACCACTTTCTCCTACAAATGCTACTTTTTCACCCTTTTTAATAGTTAGATTAATATCTTCTAACACTAGCTTTCTTGTACCATATCTAAAGTCAAGATTTTTTATCTCAATATCTCCTGCAATACTTTCAGGATGCATCTTTTTATTTTCAACCTCAGTCTTCTCTGCTTCTAAATCCAAGATTTCTCCTAATCTATCAGCTGCTACAACTGCTGTTTGCATCTGAGGTTGTAAATTAATCAGGTTCTTTACTGGATCTAGAAAATATGCAAGCAAAGCATTAAAGGTAATTAGGGAACCAATAGTCATTTCTCCCTTTATTACACTTACTCCGCCTACCCAAAGGATAACTATACCTCCCACAAGCTCCACAAAGGTCTTAAGGGATGTTTGTAAATTTTCTACAAAACAAAGATTAAAAATGCTTTTTAATAACTTCACGAATTTCTTTTCTGTCTCAAGATTTACCTTTGGTTCTGCGTTATATGCCTTTACAGTCTGCACTCCATTTAAAGACTCCACCATATATGATGTAAGCTGCGCATTATCTTCCATCTGCTTACGATTAAGATTTTCATACCATTTATTAAATCCAACCACAATTATTGAATATAATATAACCATGATTACTGCGATTGCAAAAAGCTTTGGATTCTGTATAAATAGAATTATTGCTCCTGCTATTGCCATTAATGTATCAATCATAATAGTAAGAGTTGCTCCTGAGATTGCATCTCTAACCTTACTTGCATCATTAAAGCGAGAAATAATCTCTCCAACCTTTCGAGTACCAAAGAAATTCATTGGTAACTCCAACACATGCCTGTAATATCCAAGTAATAAAGCAATATCAAGTTTTTGGCTTAAATACAAAAGCAAATGTGATCTAAAGGCGTTTAATATCACCTTAAAAACATTCAGTAAAATCACACCTATAGACAATGTCATTAATGTTTTACTTAATGCATCTGGTAAAACACTATCAATCAATTCCTGAAAATAAAATGCACCTATAATTCCTAGAATTGTATACACAAGTGATGCCAAAAATATATGCACCAATAATTTTTTCTGTGGTTTTAGCAAATAAAAAAAGCGGCTAAACAAACCCTTTGTCTCGTCGCCTTTCTCAAATGTTTCTTTCTTTACTAATAGAATTAACACTCCAGACCACTGATACTTTGGTGGTTTACCTTCTTCATGTACCTCTCCAAAGAATTCTTCCGGTGTAAGCTTAACAATTCCCCTCCCAGGATCTGCGATTATCACCTGCTTTTTAGTAATCTTATGAATAACCACATAATGAAGCAAGCTACCATCTACAACAACATGTGCTATACATGGAAGTGGAAACTCAGAAAAGAACGCTTCTTTATTTCCTTTTACACCCTTAGCACTAAATCCAAGACTATCCAAAGCCTTTATCATACCATAAATATTTGTTCCCGATGTATCAGTTCCTGCTACTTCTCGAATTTTTGTTATCCCTATTTTATACTTGTTTTGCTTACATATGGTAGAAATACAGGCTGCGCCACAATCTGAAAAATCATACTGTTTTACACAATAATACCTCATATTAAACTCATACCATCCACTTTATTTTTTGTCTTACTCCACAAACGATTTTCTATAATTTTTGTTCCTTCATATATTTCTTTTTCTAGAAGCTTTTTAAATTTTTTTTCTAAATTTTCTCTTGCAGCTATATCATTTTTACTTAGTAAATATTTAATCCTAATATCTGTATATTCATTACCTACTTCTACATTATCAATGTTTTCTTTATCTGTCATTAAGTCAATCCATGTCATTTCTTTTTCTATATGTTTTTTCATTTTTTCAGTATAAAGATTAGTATTTAAAATTTTATAATACTCTTTTTGAGCCTTCTCAAATTCACCATCTCCCATAAATATATATGCCTGCGTTTCCTTCAATACCATACTATAATAATCATCCTCTTCTAAATTCGTATTATAATATTCTAAAAATTGTCTCTTTGCCGAATCTGCATCTCCTAAATACATAAAATCTGCTAAATTCACAACGGTAACTAATGATATAATTGATTTATTCTTCACAAGACAATAAATTAATTCCTTAACATTATATCCATCTGTAGTTGCTCCATCATCTGATTTTATAGGAATAATGCTTGATATAAACAATAAAAAATTTATTAATAATATTATTGCATAATACTTATCCGAAGGTAAATAATGTGTTTGCACAACACCTATTAGTCCTATCAATGCTAATAACAGATTAACAAAAGGACCGCCAAGAAACATCAACATCATATCCATAGGTGATATATCAATATTTATATTTGCAAAGCCACATTCACCCACTGAATTAATTGCAACTCCTTTTTTATAAATCAATTTTATTTTTTTATCAAAAATAAAAGCAACACGAAATATTCTTAACCAACAGCATTTCATGCCAACACATCTACCTATTATAATATGACCAAATTCATGAATTACTAATGAACATATAAAACACATAAAAATAAATACACAAAAAATCATTTACATTTTTCTCCTATATCTGTATGCATCCAAAAATGAGTTTTTCTTTAAAGCATTGTCATTTTTCCAGCATAAACTTTCAAAGTAATCTTCATCTGTACTAGTATATCTTTTCTTATATAAATTAAATGTTCCAATTTGATTTTCAATTTTAGTTAAATCAACATCATTTTTTAAACCATTTAATATATTTTCTATATAATTATCTAACACTATATTTAAATTGTCTATTTTATTCAACATTGGAGGCTTATCAACTGTAACTTCCAAACCATCTAAATATATTGTTCCAAATAATTCCAACACTTTCTTGTGATAATTACTAATATAGCTTAACCCATTTGAAGACGCCACAGCTACAGAAGAAGATGTTTTTCCAAGCAATTCAAAAACATGTGTCCAATATGCTAACCTATCCAAAAAATTTTTCATTATTCCAGGCACATCGTGAAGATAAACTGGAGACGCAAAAATGATATGCCTAGCTTTTTTCATTTTATCTTTAATTATTATTAAATCATCATTAATTGAACATTCACCAGTCATGAAACATCTCATACATCCTTTACAGAATTTAATATCATAATCGGCTAAAGACACAATTTCACAATTATAGCCTTTTTCTTCAATATAATTTTTTATTATTTGTGAAATTTTATATGAATTTGAATCATTTATACTTCTATTACTTCCTACAATAATTAATACGTCTATTTCATTCATTTAATTTAACCCACCTTACATATTCAAGTTTTTAGCGCTCAATTCATAATAATCTAATAAAGCACTAGCAACTCCTAAAAGACCATCTTTGTAATTTACACTTGTCCAATAATTATTATCATATACTCTAAATCCTCCATTTATTTTTAGGCCCTTGTATAAGTCATATACAATTTTTTCAATTTTATTCTGTACCTCTATATCTTTCCCATTTATTTTATTTAAATATTTGATTAGATATTTTAATGTTGCTGTCTCACCATTCCACACTGTATCATTTTCACTTATGTTATTTTCTAACACAAGTTTCTTTATTATTTCATTATATCTGTATTTTTTATCATCTTTTTCTGTGATAGCTATAATAATTTCTCCGAGACGTTGTAAACTTCCATCTTTACAAGTATACACATTTTTTCCATCTATAAAACCATTTTCGTTCCACTTTTTATCATCTAGAACATAATTAATTAATTCATCATATATCTGTTTGAATATATTTTCAGATGATATATGTGACAAAGCTCTAAAAGAATTAATAACATTTCCTATACCAATAAAGTTTTCACTAGAAATATTTTCCAATCCTATCTTATGTAATTTTTTAATTATTTTCTCTCCAATATTCTCACATAAGCTTTGAATTCTAAAATCTCTAGTTAGTAAAAAAGCCTTTTCTAATGTTTCTATTTGTGAAGACATTTCTAATACGGAATACTCTTTATCATTTTCATGTATAGCTTCAATAAACATACACATGCTAATAATTGCCTCTTTTACCTTTATATCACTATTTCGTTCATAATATTCACAAACCAAGCCTAAATTTGCAACTACTCCATTATAATATGTATTATATTCAACAGGTGTGTATTTTTCTTTTTTCATGCACATCGATAACACAATTTTCGCATAATTCTCTATTACTTCATCCACTTCTATACCTATTTTTTTACAATGTAAAACGTAATATGCAAACGCTACAGTTCCATTTAAATAATTTGTATAAGCATAAAAATTTTTATCTGAATCTTCTATATTAATCCAAGACACCGTATTGTTCTTTATTATTATTTTGCTTTTAACCATTTCATTAATATATTCAAGCATCTCTTTTAAAGAAAAATTCTCATTAGAATTATAATATAGACGTTGACTTCTAATATCATTTTGTTCAAAAATATATTCAGACAAAACACCTAACTGTTTTTGCAACAATGTATATTGAAGTTTATAATTATTTTCTAAATTATTTAACCTATTCAAAAATAACTCCCAACTTGAACAACTAAAATAATCAGCAAGTTCTGTCCTATTCGATGTAAACAAACTATTATTATTAACAATTGCATAAAATATCGGAATATCACAATTATTCATATCCATTAGTTCATATTTATAATGTCTTCCTTGCTTTCCATGTTGCATCCATAAGTTTTCAAAAAGCTTTTCCAGACTTAACATATCACACATATACTTAGGATGACTTGCATACTGTAACAATTCTGAATAGTTTTGAGTTGCTTGTAAAACAATCCTTACTTCACATTTCTTGAATTGTTTGCACAAATCTATAAAAGATTCTTTCTCTTTACAAACACATTCCATTACTCTCTTAAACCCATTTAATATATTATTTTCATAGCCATCTTTCCCTATTTCTTTTCCCTTAAGCAAAGGTAAATTATTATTCTTTTTAAGTTGAACATCTAATTTTTCAAAATAAATATTTTCATCATCTTTATTTGTACAAACCCAAAATTTGATTTTTTCATCATCAGATCTCTGTGCAAGTGCTCCATAATCAATTCCTTTTATATCAACCGATAATATTCCCGAATTAATCACTGACTCCATTATTATTTCTGCTACCTCATCAAATGCATTTTTATCATCATTTAAAAATTTCATATTATTAAACAATGTCTCATGATCAATTATTACTGGATTTTCACCTTTAGCTATAATGTTTTCACAATGCATATCTGATGCACCAATTAAATATAAAATTGCCAACTGTTGTCCAATCCTAGTATAAAACCTCTCTATCTCTTTCTTCTCATTACATATATCAGGTTCCACAAATTCGCAAATAGTATATTCTTTTCTATAAATATCATTTGTTATATAAAATGGTAATACTTTAGTATGTACATTAAACCACATCAAAACTTCATTATAAGCATTTTGTAATTCTCCTGAATGTGGCTTATATACCAGTTTTACTCCTTCAAAATTTATGATAACTGTAGTTCTGCCTAAATTGTGACTATCACCAAGTCCAAATTCCATTGCTAGTAATTTATTCGAATTAATCATATATTTTTCTTTAATACATTTAAATTCACTATCTATATTATTTAATACTTCCGTAATATAAGACACTAAATTTTTTACTTTTTGCATAATCCTTCTTAATAGTACAGGATATTCTACGAAAAAATCCAAAAACTTTTCTATAGTACTAAATTTTTCTTCTACAAAATTATCTATTGTATATCTTCCACTTTCTTTTTTTCTATCTTTTTTAGTCTCATTATATTCATATACTATTGTTTTTACTGACACATTTACTAATTCAGCTGAAATTATGTCTTCTATTTTATTGTATATACTATTATCAATAATGATATAATTCAATGAAACATTTTTTTCAATTTCAATTATGCACCATTCTGTTAATAATCTAAAACAATCTGATATACTTTTATTTCTTTTTTTGTATATAATCTTATCACCATCTATTGATTCATAAAATTTACATATTTTTGTTAACAACTCAAACCAATTTTGTTTTACAACAAGCTCATATAAATCTTCTTTTATCTTATCACTCAAATTTTCAGTATTCTGAATAATATTATTAAACTCATTATATGAATAACCAAGTTCAATAAGTTCATGTTCAAACTTTTTCTCTGTAATTCTACTTTTAATAGATTTCCATATTTCTACATTATCATTACTAGACTCAACACTTTTTAATACTTCCGCTTTTTCTTCAATAGAAAGTACCTTTATTAAACTTTCCCTATACTTTTTCAAATTCATAACTTGCCTCTTCATTTTCTTATTTAATAAAATGCAGCTTTCTATTTACGAAAGCTGCATCAAAAAACAATAAAGTTTTCTTTAATCAAAAGTAATTATAATTGTACAACTTACAAAACCTGATACTAATCCAGATACAATTCCCTTTCCAATAGCACTCGCTACAATAGAAACTGTAGGTGTAACAGCCCCATCTGTATTAATCATTTCATTTTCTGTGAGCTCTTCAAATGTTGGTCCAATATTTTCAAATTTCTTTTCGTTATTATACATATACACCCTACTTTCTTTTTAAAATATATGCTCCAGTAATTGTACAACTAACAACAGTTGCAGACACCAAGCATGGCGTATTAGTCCACATAGCAGCATCTATAGTTGCCTTTGAAACTACTGCTGGCGTTCCTCCTCCATCAATGATTCCCATTTCCTCAGAACTAAGTTCCTCAAAAGTTGGTCCCACGTTCTCAATTGAATCATATTTTGCTGAATACATCTTTAAATTCCTCCCTTTTCTAATTTTTTTCTTGAAGTAATAAACAATAATTAATTTACTATTTTTTACTACCTATATAGAGATATTTTCGTTTAGATTTACTTTTTTCAAATATATTTATACAATATATTCTTCAACAAACATTTCTAAACGTATTCTCTGTAGATATATTAAAATAATATATCTACAATTTATTTATCTAACTTGCTATATTTTATCTTAAATACACTTAATTTTTCCATTTTTTTTTGAATTTTTTTGAATTTTATATTGACATAAGTAGATATATTATTTTAATATTTCCAATCATAATTCCATCTTATCTAACATCTTTACTTTTTCATCATAAGATGTCCTGGTATATCTCCAAGTTGTCTCAAGTCTTGTATGTCCAAGTATATCTGCTAGTTCTGATATATCTGATGATACTTTCATATACTCTTTAGCAAATAAATGCCTAAAAGAATGTGGATACACTTTACTTTGAAGAACTCCTGCCTTAATAGATATATTCTTTAAGTTCTTCCAAACAGTTTTTTGTGATATAGCACTGTCTTTACTACCACGAAATATAAATCCATTTGTTATGCCATTTGCCATACAATATTGTTTCAACATTTTTCTAACATGTTCTCCCATATATATTACACGCGCTTTTCCTTTATTGTATATCTCAATTTGACAATCATTAATTGACTCTACTGTGATATATCTTAATTCTCCAATTCGTATTCCTGTCATAGCTAAAGTTCTCATAATATAATACATTTTCCATTTTTTACTCTTTTTTGCACAATCCAACAATCTAAAGTAGTCATTTTTTGTTATTATATTTGATACGCTAGTTGCTGTCTGAACTCTAAAACTCTTTACCTTATATTCTTCTAAACCTTTCCATTCAAAATACTTATTCAATGAATTGATTTTAGAATTTACAGATACAATTTTATATCTATTCTTTAAATATTTCTTATATTCCAAAACTTTTTCCTTAGAGATTATGTTCTCTCCAAGCCAAATATAAAATTGTTCTACATCTTTACAATATTTCTTTATCGTTATGTCACTTAACTCTTTTAGATATAAATACTTTTTATAATCCAGTTCTAGTTCTTTCCATTTGTTAATAATATCCATTATAGCTACCTCCAATCTACATCTTTATAATACAATTTAATTCTAATTTTATTATTTTTTTACTAATATGAACATTGGAACGGACTCAAATTAAAAATGGTTGCTGGCTTATAACTTAATATAATAAAACTAGAAAAACCGGCAAAAAAGAAAAACCCCGCTAGCATATAGTTTATGCTAGCGGGAAAGTTGTTTCGGATTATATATGGTTTTTGTTTTTGTCTACAAAGAACTTCTTATTCTACTTTACTAAAGCTTCTTATTCTGCTTTTCTTGAGACATGCTTGTAATTCTCATCATAGAATTTACCAGCACGAATATCGTCTGTCATACCTTCATAAGGTGTTTCATTAATAACATCGTCGTTATCAACGCCTGCATCTCCAACGTATGTGATTGTAGCAAATTCAGGTACTACATACTTTGGATATGTCTCGTACTTCTCACGAGCTTCATGCATTTTATCGATGTGCTTATTCTGGTAGCAAACTGTGATTTCTGGATGCTCTTTAACCCACTTAGGGAAGAAAATAACGCCGTTAATCTTACCTTCGTTAGGCATGAAATCAAGAGCAACATCTGTACCTGTAGGCTCAGTCCAAGTAACCTTATAAATTCCGTCAGCTATTTTGAAAAGGTTAATTTCCTGATCTGTAACCCATCTACCAGCAACCATTCCACCATGGATTCTATAGCAACATGTATGGTCATTCTTACAATACCACTCATATTCCCATCCGTTATCGTAAGTATAAATAAAATGTGTACCTATGAAATCTGATAATTCCTTAAACTCTTTCTTCATCTTTATATTCTCCTTTCTTACAATTCAGTTATAAAAATGATAAGGTAAGTTTTTATATAAATATAAACATGTAATTATTAACATGTTTATATTTCGTTGATTATGTTATACTTAATTTATAAAAATGTCAACAAGGAGATTTTCAATGGCACAAAAAAATTTACTTCCTATGATCCTTCTAGGGTTAATAAATATAGAAAAAAAGACAGGTTACGACCTTAAAAAAGATTTTGAAACCGAAATTGGAGAATTCTGGTCTGTTAAACATAGTCAAATATATCTAGAACTCAAACGTCTTGAAGGAAATGGTGAAATCAAGTCCACAACTGGCTTTTATGGAAATAAAATTGAAAAGACTTATTATGAAATTACAAAAAAAGGAAAGGAACGCCTAGACTCTTGGCTTGATTCTTATTCTGACATTCTAAGTGTAAATAAAGATGAGTTTGTTTTGAAATTATATTTTATAAAAAGTCGCAAGGATCCACGACTTCAAGATTTGCTGCAGGAGCAATATAGACAAAGAAAGCAAAAGCTAGAGCATCTACTTGATAGAAAGGAATTGCTCTTTTCTACTAAAAAAGAAAGGGATGATAACTACGGTCATTATCTAATTCTAGATCACGCTATTAGACGTGAAAGGGAATATGTAAATTGGCTTGAAGAGATGATGAAATAATTTAGAAATAGCTTAGATTAAGATGAAGCTGCACCAATAATATGATAGTCACTTGCCTCCTATTACTGTATTTTTCAGTGTTTCTTATTTTAATTTACATTTTTTCCTAGGAACTTTTGCTCTAATCTTACACTTTTTCCTAGGAACTTTTGCTCTGATATTACACTTTTTCCTAGGAACTTTTGCCTTGATATTACACTTTTTCCTAGGAACTTTTGCCTTGATATTACACTTTTTCCTAGGAACTTTTGCCTTGATATTACACTTTTTCCTAGGAACTTTAATTATGGAGTTACATTTTCATCGACAAGTAAAGCGGACATTCGGAATCCGCTTCGCTACTTCCTCATGAACGCAGTGGCACTTTGTGCCACCTGTCAGAAGGGGCTTTAACCCCTTCTGA
>NZ_FNHZ01000008.1 GCF_900103815.1 Lachnospira pectinoschiza
AGGTTAAGGTTTGGATAGAGAGTGAGAAATCACTGAACAATACGAGGGTTATTCTTTAAGGATAATCAAACGGATGGTATATTTAATGTGCAGTTTTGAAAGAGCAATCTTTCAGGCATTATCGATAAGATAATATTCCTCGATAGCTCAATGGTAGAGCACTCGGCTGTTAACCGAGTTGTTGTAGGTTCGAGCCCTACTCGGGGAGCTGTGATAGGAATATCACTATTTGTATGAATACAAATAAGGCGCCATGGTCAAGCGGTTAAGACACCACCCTTTCACGGTGGTATCAGGGGTTCAAATCCCCTTGGCGTCATAGAGTAGAGCAAATGTGTAGATTTTCATGCCGACATGGCTCAATGGCAGAGCAGCTGATTTGTAATCAGCAGGTTGTTGGTTCGACTCCGACTGTCGGCTCTTATTTGGACCTTTAGCTCAGTTGGTTAGAGCAACCGGCTCATAACCGGTCGGTCCTGGGTTCGAGTCCCCGAAGGTCCATTTGTTCTACTCGTTTTTTTCAAAAATTATTATGGCCTGGTGGCTCAGCTGGTTAGAGCGCCGCCCTGTCACGGCGGAGGTCGTGGGTTCGAACCCCATCCGGGTCGTTTACAATTTAATATTGTAAAGTAAACAATGTTTACATATGGGGTCTTAGCTCAGCTGGGAGAGCATCTGCCTTACAAGCAGAGGGTCACAGGTTCGAGCCCTGTAGGCCCCATTTAAGTCTTAAAAGGGCTAAAAACCACACATGCCGGTGTGGCGGAACTGGCAGACGCACAGGACTTAAAATCCTGCGGGACTTATACTCCCATACGGGTTCGATTCCCGTTGCCGGCACTTAAACATCTTTGATGTTTACTTTATATGTACGTGTAGCTCAGCTGGATAGAGCGTCTGGCTACGGACCAGAAGGTCGCGAGTTCGAATCTTGTCACGTACATTGACCTTGCAAACTTTCTTTGCAAGGTTTTTTTATTATTATGAATTATACAAATTCTTACATTTTAATACAAATTCCAAACATAAACTAGTTAAGACCTAGAGCTATTAGCATGATTATACATGTTAGTAAAATCTAGATAATCTAGCATTGGACTTTAGTAAAATTGACATTGAATTCCATAGGAATTAATATAAGTGTATGTGCATTTAAAAATAAAAGCACAGTGTATATGTATAATTCACTAAGAAATATTTTGGAGTAAGTTATGAATACATTTGAATTGATTGCGCCATGTCACTTTGGACTTGAGGCGGTATTAAAAAGAGAAATATACGATTTAGGTTATGACATCTCAAAGGTTGAAGATGGTAAGGTAACCTTTATTGGCGATGCTGAAGCTATTGCTAGAGCTAATATTAATCTTAGAACAACTGAGAGAATTCTTCTTAAGGTAGGCCAGTTTAAGGCTACTACATTTACAGAATTATTCGATCAGACAAAGGAATTACCATGGGAAGAGTTTATTCCTAAGAATGGTAAATTCTGGGTAACAAAGGCTAATTCAGTTAACAGTAAGCTCTTTAGTAGCTCAGATATTCAGTCCATCGTTAAAAAGGCTATTGTAGACCGTTTAAAGGACAAATATAGCGTTAATTGGTTTGATGAAGATGGCGAGAGCTATCCAATTAGAGTAACAATTATGAAGGACATGGTAACACTTGCATTAGATACAACAGGTGTTTCTCTTCATAAGAGAGGCTATCGTCCGGTTGCTGGTAAAGCTCCTATTTCAGAGACACTTGCAGCTGCGTTAATTATGTTAACTCCATGGAAGAAGGATAGAATTTTAGTTGATCCATTCTGCGGTAGTGGTACATTTGCAATAGAAGCAGCTATGATGGCGGCTAATATTGCTCCCGGTGTAGAGAGAAACTTCCAGGCTGAGAAGTGGACTAACTTCATTGATAAGTCCCTTTGGAAGGATGCTAGAGAAGAGGCAAGAGACCTTGAAGAATTAGATGTTGAGACTGAAATTCAGGCTTATGACATTGATGAAGAGGTAATTAAGAAGGCGAGAATCAACGCTAAAAGAGCAGGCGTTGACCATTTGATACATTTTCAAAATCGAGGCGTGGAGGAGTTAAGCCACCACAAGAAGTACGGCTTTATCATTACTAATCCACCTTATGGCGAGCGATTAGAGGATAAGGAGACACTTCCTAAGATTTACTCTGATTTTGGACGTCAGGCAGCATTACTCGATACTTGGTCAGTTTACATGATCACATCTTACGAGGATGCGCAGAAATATTATGGCAAGAAGGCAGATAAGAATAGAAAAATCTATAACGGTATGTTAAAGACTTATTTTTACTCATATATCGGACCAAAGCCACCAAAAAAGACAGATAAATAACTATAGTATGAGTATATTTACAATACTTGTATCATCTATCTGACGAGTACAAAAAATAAATATCTTTCTGAGTGCAACTGCAAATAATAAATTGCACTCAAAATAAATTAGGGGAGGCAAAAATGTCAGAAATTATATTAGCTTCTAACAACAAAGATAAGGTAAAAGAAGTAAAGCAGATTCTATGCGACTACGACATCGTTTCACTTAAAGATGCCGGAATTGATGTGGATGTTGAGGAAAATGGCACTACATTTGAAGAAAACGCACTTATAAAGGCAAGAGCTATTGCTAAGATTACAGGAAAGATGACAATGGCAGATGACTCTGGACTTGAAATTGACTATTTAGATAAGGCTCCAGGAGTATATTCAGCAAGATTTATGGGCCATGACACAAGTTATGACATTAAAAATAAGGCTTTAATTGAGAAGTTAGAGGGCGTTGAAGGACAGGATAGATCATGCCGTTTCGTATGCGCTATTGCAGTAGTTTTCCCAGACGGTAGAGAATTAGTAAAGAGAGGCACAATGGAAGGCCTTTTAGCTAAGGAAATATCAGGGGAGAATGGATTTGGTTATGATCCAATCGTATTTTTACCAGAATATGGTAAGACATCAGCTTCTCTAAGCCCAGAGGAGAAGAACAAGATCAGTCACAGAGGTAAGGCATTAGCACTAATTAAAGAGGAGCTTAAGAATTATGCATAGAATTATGATTGTAAGTGATACTCATCGAAAAGAGGCTAATTTAGCCCAGGCGCTTCATAATGAGGGTCAAATCGATAAGTTGATACATTTAGGGGATTTTGAAGGCGAAGAGGACGTTATAGAGGCTATGGCAGGCTGCGAGACTATCATGGTGCCAGGAAATAACGATTTTAGTTCTAATATGCCTGCAGAACAGGAAATAACTATTGCTGGCAAGAAGATTTTACTTACACATGGACACTATTATTATGTTTCTCTTGATTTGCAGACTCTAAGAGAGGAATGTAAGGCTAGAGATATAGATATTGTCATGTTTGGACATACTCATAGACCACTTATCCAGGAGGAGAAGGATATTACCTTTATTAACCCTGGAAGTATTAGTTATCCTCGTCAAGAGAGCAGAAAATGCACCTATATTATGATGGAATTCGAAGATTTTGAAAAAAATTGCAAAATAGACTTTACAATTAAGGAAATATAGTGTATAGTTAGTAACTGTTGTGACTGCCACGACAAAGCGGCCGGGAGGCAAGCATCTGGTATAGTTACAACAGTTTGAGAATACAGATTCCATCAGTGTTTGAAGGCAATCGAGCTTCTCAAAAAGAGTTGAAAAAAGTCAAAAAAACACTTGACAATAACAACTCACTGATGTAAAATACATCTTGTTGTTGCGACACATCAACAACAAAGACAAACACCTCGGGGTGTGGCTCAGCTTGGCTAGAGCGCTTGATTTGGGATCAAGAGGTCGCAGGTTCGAATCCTGTCACCCCGACTTACAACTAAATAATCTGCGGGTGTAGTTCAATGGTAGAACACTAGCCTTCCAAGCTAGATACGTGGGTTCGATTCCCATCACCCGCTTCGTGTGTCCGTAGCTCAGTTGGATAGAGCAACGGCCTTCTAAGCCGTGGGTCGAGGGTTCGAATCCCCCCGGGCACACTATTTTTTTATGGTGGGTATAGCACAGCTGGTCAGCGCGTCAGATTGTGGCTCTGAAGGTCCAGGGTTCGAATCCCTGTACCCACCCTTTTTTTATTTAAGGGACTTGATAACGCTTGTTATTTCGGGGGATTATTTAGTTTGACGATATACGCGGAAGCGGATGATATATACTAAACTGATTATTCAGTTATATTGGGCTATCGCCAAGCGGTAAGGCACAGGGTTTTGATCCCTGCATTCGCTGGTTCGAATCCAGCTAGCCCAGTTGGATTAGCGATAATCCTGAAATCACTTTGGGTTCATAGCTCAGTTGGTAGAGCACTAGACTTTTAATCTAGGTGTCGCGGGTTCGATCCCCGCTGGACTCATATTTAAAGCCAGAAGATTTAATCTTCTGGCTTTTTTGTTACCCTTTTTTAAAGACACATCAGTTAACATATCATTTATTTAAATGTCAATTTACCTACACTTTTCTTGCTTTTATAAGAGTACACATTTCCATTATTCTAATCTATGTTGTATAATATCAATTGAGTAAAAAATTTCGGAGGAAGACTCGATGAGCGAAGAATACAGAAATGAAACAAATAACGCTAAGTCTATTAGCGACTTAAAGCCACCAGTTAAGGAAGAGCCAAAGAAGGCTAACAATTATGATGGTGTTAAGAAAGTAATTGCAGTAGTTAGTGGTAAGGGTGGCGTTGGTAAGTCCCTTGTTACTTCTATGCTTTCAGTAAAGTCAAGACAGGCTGGCTTAAGCACAGCTATTTTAGATGCTGATATTACAGGCCCTTCAATTCCAAGATCTTTTGGTGTTAAGGATAGAGCTATGACAGATGAGGCTGGTACAGTTATTTACCCAGCTATTACAAGTACAGGTATTAAGATGATGTCTCTTAACCTTTTAATGGATAATGAGACAGATCCAGTTATTTGGAGAGGTCCAGTTATTGCTAATGCAGTAAAGCAGTTCTGGGAAGAGGTTTTATGGGAAGACGTTGACTTAATGTTTGTGGATTGTCCTCCAGGAACAGGTGACGTTCCACTTACAATTTTCCAGACATTACCAGTTGCAGGTATCGTAGTTGTTACATCACCTCAGGATTTAGTTTCTATGATTGTTGAGAAGGCTGTTAAGATGGCTAAGATGATGAAGGTTCCAGTGCTTGGTATTGTTGAAAATATGTCATATTTTGAATGCCCTGACTGCGGCAAGAAGCATTACATCTATGGTGAAAGCCATATCGATGAAATCGCAAAGGATCTTGATATTAAGACAGTTGCAAAGCTTCCAATTAAGCCAGAAGTTGCAGCAATGGTTGATTCAGGTAGAGCAGAAGATATTGATGTATCTGCCCTTGATGATATTTTCGAGGCAATTAAAGAAGCATAAAAATTAGAAAGAATCTAAATAGAAAAATGTAATTATAGATTATCTAAATATAGATAATTTAATTAGTTATATACATAAGCATGTAATTAGTGATTTTGGGGGATAGCATGAAATTAATTATGTTTATGGGTGGAGTTGAAACTCTAGAATATTTTTCAATGGAGATAGCAAGATATTTAGAAGAAAAAGGCTATGAAATCTTTTGGTATAATCTTTTGGTCGGAGCAAGCGAAGTCTCTAGGCTAAAGGGATTTTTTGATGCCAATAAAAGTGAGGATTTCATAGCCTTTACTTTTAATCATGAGGGAATTGCTGGGGAAGAAGGCTTGTATTTTCTTGATAGTGAATCGGTGGAGGATACTGAAACTGTGTGTGGGAAAGTAGATTGTAAGAACGGCTTAAACAGCCCGAAGCTAGTTTCAACCACTAAGCTAACTAATATCTGGGATAATTACCATGTTAAGGTTATTAACATGGTGGTAGATCACCCACTTTACTATCACAAGTATCATAAGTACTTACCAAAGAACTATCATCAGATAAATATTGATAAAAATCATTTTGAATATATGCGACATTTTTATCCTGAAATTAAGAATGTTAGTTTTCTTATGACGGCAGGAATGGAGCTAAATAAAGATAGGGATATTTTGCCGGATAGGCCTTATTTATTCATGGATGAGAGAAAATATGACATTGTCTTTACAGGCAACTTCACTCCGAAATACATATTGCAAAAGTCTATTGAAAAAATGGGACAAGACTACATAGACTTTTACGAGAGTGTTCTAACGAGAATGATAAAGGAACCAAAAGAAACAATTGAAAAAATCGGACAAGAGGCCTTAATTAAGGATATAGAAGGCATAACAGAGGCAGAGATAAGAGAGGCTATGCAGACTATGTCCTATGTGGATTTGGCGGTGCGTTTTCACTATAGGGAGCTAATGATACGGGCGCTAACAGACCTTGGTTTTAGGCTTACAGTTGTGGGGGAGGGCTTTGAGTATATGAAGCTAAAGCATCCTGAGAATTTAAACATGCTTGGCGGTGGTAATACGAAGAAGTGTCTTGATAGCATAAGTCAGGCAAAGATTTCCCTAAATGTCATGCCTTGGTTTAAGGCGGGGGCTCATGATAGGATTTTTACATCTATGCTTAATGGGGCAGTGCTACTTACAGATAGCAGCACATTTTTAGATAAGGAAATTCTAACGGAGGAGAACTGCATAAGATATAGCCTTGAGCTTTTAAGAGACTATGAGGCATCAGGCTTTGATTTAGGCCTAATAGAGGATTTTGGGTCGAAATTAAGGAATTTGCTAGAGGATAAGGAAAAGCTTTCTAAAATGGCAAATAGCGCCTACATTTTTGCAAAAAACGGACACACATGGGAAGATAGAGCAAAGATAATAGAAAAGCTTTTTTTCACTTGACGTACGCTTAAAAACATGATAATATATTGAATGTTCGCGGATATGGCGGAACTGGCAGACGCGCTAGATTTAGGTTCTAGTGGGGTACCCCGTGCAGGTTCGATTCCTGTTATCCGCATAGATTTAAGAGAGTCTTTTAAAGGCTCTCTTTTTGTTTTACTTAAGAATCTAGACTTGGCTTTATTGAAAATAATAGGGACTTTGTTTATAATTAAACAATGTCCCAATATATCGATGAACATTGGAAATAAAAAGATGATTTGAATTGGAGGTTTAATATGGAGTTTTTTATAGAAAATGATGAATTAAAGCTTACAGTTAATTCAAAGGGCTGTGAGATTAAATCAGTTAAGTCTGTTAAGACAGGGGAAGAATATATGTGGTCGGCTAATCCAGAGGCTTGGAAGAGAACTGCCCCAATACTTTTCCCTATTGTAGGTAAATATGCTGATAATGAAAGCATTTACGAGGGCAAGACTTATACTATGACTCAGCACGGTTTTGCAAGAGATAAGGAATTTACACTTGTGGAAAATGCTAATCAGAAGCTTGTAATGAAGTTAGAGTCGAATGAGGAAACTAAGGCTAAGTATCCTTTTGATTTTGAGCTTTATGTGGAATATGATTTGTGTGAAAATGCAGTTACAAAGAAGATTAAGGTTGTAAATAAGGATACTAAGACAATGTATTTTAGCCTTGGTGGTCACCCAGCTTTTGTTTGCCCAGAATTAAAGGAATCTCAGGCAGGGGTGAAGATTTGTTTTGAGAAGATAGCAGATGAAACTAAGGGAATTAGCTATAAGTTATTAAGCGAGAATGGCTTATTAGTTGACGAGGAATATAAGCTTCCTTTAAATGAGAATAGGGAATTTGAAATTGATAAGACTTTCTTTGATAAGGATGCTTTAATCCTTGAGAATAAGCAGGCTAGCAAGATTTCTCTTGATTATAAGGGCAGAAAGTACGTAACCGTAGAGTTTGATGCCCCAGTATTTGGCCTATGGTCAGCAGCAAAGAAAGACGTTCCATTTATTTGTATTGAGCCTTGGTATGGTAGAACAGATAAAGAAGGCTTTAATAAAGACTTAACTAAGCGTGAATGGGGCAATGAACTCGCAGTAGGACAGGAGTTTAATGCAAGCTATAAAGTAAACTTTAATTAGAGTTTAAGTGAGTTTCTTAGTAATTCTAATTAAGATAAGTAAGGCTATTAGTGATATTAGGAAAAATGCAGCAAGAACCAGAATAGCAACTCTTAGGTTATACTGCCCACCGACAAAGCCTGTAAGGGCTGTAAAACAGACGCCACCAATTCCTGTGGCGGTTGTTATCATTCCTGTGGCTGTGGCCTTTTTTGAGCCAGCTAACGGCATGGCTATATTTAAGACACTAGGATAGATTGCGCCTGAGGCAAAGCCTAGTGGTATGCACAAAAGTAAGATTCCAATAGGGTTAATTAGGTTGGTTATTAGTAAAATTATGCTTGGAATGGAAATTATACAGATAAGTAAAATTATTTTTGAATATTTTCCAAGGTAACCAACTAATACTCTTGCAGGAATCATAATAATCCAGAATAAACTTAAAGCGTATTTGCCTAGGTTAGAGTTTAATTCCTGGGCAAATAGGCTATCTATAAAGAAAGCGAATCCATTTTCAAAACCAACATAGATACACATAATAATACATAGACATATAATGGCCAAAATAATGAAGTTTCCGCTAGTTTCCCCTTCTAAATCCGGATTAACGACTGTTTCCTTTTGGTAGTTATTAGACTTAGTTAGTCCTAAAAATGCAAAAACTGAGGCAAGGGCAATAAGAAGGAATAAGGTTTTCCAGCTTAGTCCAATTTTTAAATAAGCACTAACAATTAAAGGTGCAATGAAAGCGCCAAGGGCATACATAGAGGTTAAAAAGCCGATTTTTTGGTTATAGGATAGGGGATAGGAATCTGCAAGGGCAGCAATAGTAATAAACTGAAGGGCGCTTGTACTAAGGCCAAGAAAGAAAACTCCAGCTATAAATACGACTTTTAGATTAATTAAAGTGATTAAGCTAGCTGCTAGAATTTGAATAAAAAGGATTATTTTAAGGCAGTTGATTTTGTTGTTTCTATCAGCCCAAGCACCTAAAAATATAGGCGCAAGCATAGTGGCAAAAAGCTCAACTGAGGCAAAAAGTCCCTTAGAGGTATTAGAAAGATCGTAATCTTTGCCTATATTTAATAAGCTTGCTTGATATCCTCCAGCCTCAAAACCGTTTATAAGTATAATTAAAAAGAAGGCTAGCCATAAGAAATCACGTTTTTTAATCATTAAAATTCCCCCTAATCTAAATGAATCCCCTAATTTCATTTCCCTATTTTTATTCCTATAAATGTTCCATATAGTAATAATATACTATTATAGATAATTATACTATATTAATAAAAGATAAAAATGAAGAATAAGTCCTATAGACAAAACATATAATTATGCTTTTTGCACAAATAAAATGTGAAAATTTTGTGAATTATCGTGACTATTAAACAGAACATATTTGTGCTAAATTAACCTATGTTCACTACTAATAGCGAAGGTTTAAAGTAGCATTAATAAGGCGTTTTGGGAGGTATTAATATGAGAAAGGCAAGAAGATTTTTATCACTTGTTTTAGCGCTTGTTTTAGTTACAGGAGCAAGCTTAATGTTGATGGTATCTAATGTTTCTGCAGCATCAACATCATGGAACTTTAAGAATAGTTCATTTAAGAATCTTGGAACAATTAAGAGTACAGTGTCAGTTGATGGACTTACACTTATTGCAACAAGTTCTAAGACAATGTCTGTAAAGAAAGAAAATGTAACAGTTAACGGTACAGCATATACACATTGCCTAGCACTAGGGGGAACTGGCGATAAGTATGGTCGTGCTGTAAAGGTTCCAGTAACAAAGAACAGCACAATTAAAGTAGTTCTTAGAAGTAGCGGAAGCTCAACAAGAACTCTTACAGTTGCTAATTCTAATGGCAATACAATAAGCACAATGTCAGCTGCTTCAACAGCTAGCCAGCAGACATATACATATACAGGTGCTGATGGTTACATTTATCTTTATTCTAAGAACAGCGGAATCAATATCTACAAGATTCAGGTAGACCAGGCATCAGGTTCATCAAGCTCAGGTTCATCAAGCTCTGGATCATCTAGTTCAGGTTCTTCTAGCTCATCTGGTTCAAGCTCATCAAGCTCAAGTTCTAGCTCATCTACAACAGGCAGCACAATAACTGTTAAGAACGGTGGAACAAGCTTAGAGTCAGCTATTAAGAGCGCTAAGAAGGGTACAACAATTGTTATCGATGGTACAGTTAAGTCAGGTGCAATCACACTTCCAGCTGGTGTTAACATCTCTGGTAAGAACAATGCAACAATCGACTTCTCAAGCACATCAGGTTCATCTGGTCGTGGTATCACAATCAATGGTAGCGGTAGTACAATTGAAAATGTAACAATTAAGAACGCTGCTGATAATGGTATTTACATTACAGGTTCTAATAACATTTTCAAATATGTAACAACATGCTACAACGATGATGCTGGTGTTCAGGTATCAAACGGTGGTGCTTACAACAAGTTCTACAACTGTAACTCACATCACAATGCAGATGCAAAGGGTGAGAACGCTGATGGATTTGCTGTAAAGCTTCATTCAGGTGAAGGTAATTACTTTGAAAATTGTATCGCTGAATACAATTCAGATGATGGTTGGGATTGCTACGCAGCTCATGGTGCAGTTCAGTTCAAGAATTGCCAGGCTAACTACAACGGTTACTGTGATGGTATTTACGGTGATGGTAATGGTTTCAAGCTTGGTGGTGTTGATAACAAGACTGAAGGCAAGGCAGCACATTTAGACCCACTAAATCACTACCTTGAAGGTTGTAAGGCAATCGGTAACTACGCAGCTGGTTTTGATAGAAACAACCAGAACGGTGTTGTTACAATGAAGAATTGCTACGCAGAAGCTAACAAGAAGTACAACTACAACTGGCCATTAAAGGGCAAGCCATCTGCACTTGGTTATGAAGTAACATTTGGCAAGGCTATTATCCAGGATTGTACATCTAAGAATGGTAAGAATAAGATCGATGGTGCAACACTTAAGGGAAATTGCATCGGATTTTAAGATACATAAAAATTGTCTATAGTTAAATAAGATAAAAGCGAATTATAATGCTACTTTGGCGCCGTGAGAGAAATCTTGCGGCGCATTTCTTATTATGGGATTTTGAGGGCTTTGCGGCGCATTTCTTATTTTAGGACCACAATACATTGTAAAGCGGGGGATTGCTTACACTGCGTTCAAACCTTACAAACTAGTCCTAGATAGGGGAAAATTCCTAAATTTAGAAAGTTAAATAGTATATACAAGAAATGAATAAATGATGTATATTAATATATGTGTGTATTAAAATTTAAGCTTTTTAAAGGAGGATGAATACATGAGTAAATATACCAGAGAAGATATATTTAGAATGGTAGAAGAAGAGGACGTTGAATTTATTAGATTGCAGTTTACAGACATTTTTGGTGCTTTGAAAAATGTAGCAATCACCTCAAGTCAGTTAGAGAAGGCTCTAGACAATCAATGCATGTTTGATGGTTCTTCAGTAGAAGGCTTTGTAAGAATAGAAGAATCGGATATGTTTTTACATCCAGATTATGACACATTTGAAATATTCCCATGGAGACCACAGCAGGGTAAGGTTGCCCGTTTGATTTGTGATGTCTATATGCCGGATGGAACACCATTTGAGGGAAATGTGCGTTACGTACTAGAGAAGGTAATTAAAGAGGCTGACGAAATGGGACTTAAGTTTGATGTAGGTCCTGAGCTTGAATTCTTTCTTTTCCAGACAGACGAGGACGGAAACCCTATTATTAATAATTACGAGAGAGCCAGCTATTTTGATATCGGTCCTACAGATTTAGGGGAAAATGTTAGACGAGATATGGTACTTAATCTAGAAGAGATGGGCTTTGAGATTGAGGCCTCACATCATGAAATAGCTCCAGCTCAGCACGAGATAGATTTTAAATATGATGAAGCCCTAAAGACAGCAGATGCTATTATGACTTTTAAGCTAGCAGTTAAGACAATTGCTAGAAGACATGGACTTTATGCAACCTTTATGCCAAAGCCACAGGAAGGAATCAATGGTTCAGGAATGCATATTAATATGTCCCTTGCTACAAAGGATGGCAAGAACATTTTTGCAGATGATACTGATTCTAATGGCTTATCAAAGGAAGCCTATCACTTTATTGCAGGTATTTTAAAGCATGCAAAGGGAATGGCAGCTATTACCAATCCTATAGTTAATTCCTATAAGAGATTAGTGCCAGGTTATGAGGCACCAGTTTATATTGCTTGGTCTTCAACTAATAGAAGTCCACTTATTAGAATTCCTGCAGTTAATGGAAGCGGCACAAGAGTTGAGCTTAGAAACCCAGATCCAGCAGCTAATCCATATCTTGTAATTGCTTGTTGCCTTGCAGCAGGACTTGATGGAATCAAGAATAAGCTAGAGGTTCCAAAGGGGGTTGGTAGAAACCTTTACGAGATGACAGAAGAAGAAAGAGCTAAGGAAGGCATTGATGAGCTTCCTGAAAATCTTTACGAAGCCCTTAAGTGCTTAAAGGAAGATAAGTTTATTTGTGGCGTTTTAGGTGAGCATATCACTAATAAATATATTGAAGCAAAATTATCAGAATGGAAGGCCTACAAGGAACAAGTTACTAAGTGGGAAGTTGATGAGTACCTTTATAAATACTAATTAAAGGAGAGTATATGGCTACAATAATAGTTGCATTTCCTAAGTTGGAAGAAGCAAGAGCCATCAGAAATCTTTTAATCAGAAAGGGTTTTGATGTAGCAATGCCCCTAACTAGTGGAGCCCAGGTTATAAACCAGGCGGACTCCCTTGCTAGCGGTATTATAGTGTGTGGTTATAAATTATCAGATAATATGGTCTATACAGACCTAAACGAATATAAGCCCAAAAGTTTTGAGATGCTACTTGTAACCTCTCAGAACCGATGGGAAGAATGCAGAGATAATAATATAGTCTGTCTTGGCACTCCTCTTAAGGCCAACGAACTAGTATCAACACTTGAGATGATGATACAGTCCCAGATTCGAACTAGAAAAAAGAAGAGGAGCACACCTACAAAACGTTCACCTGAGGAACAAAGAATAATTGATGATGCTAAGCATCTTCTAATGGAAAGAAATAATATGTCGGAACCAGAGGCATTTAGATATATACAAAAGTGTAGTATGGACAGTGGCAATTCTATGGTGGAATCCGCGAGAATGGTTATTGGTTTATATGAGGAATAGCAAAAGAATTTAGCTTGTTAAAGTATGGGCTAATTGATACAATAATTAGGGTTTAGCATTTTCTAAACCCAAGATATGTAGTAGGAAAATGTTTCTAGGTCGTTTTTTTACAAAAGGCCAAAAGATACATTTTCATAAAAAGAAAGAGGTAGTGTATGAAGTTTACAAAAATGCATGGTATAGGTAATGATTACGTTTACGTTGATTGCACAAAGACTGAGCTTAAGAACGCTAGTGAAATTGCAATTAAGGTAAGTGATAGACATTTTGGAATCGGTTCAGATGGACTTATTCTTATAAAGAAGTCAGATAAGGCTGATTTTTATATGGAAATGTATAACGCAGACGGTTCACAGGGCAAGATGTGCGGTAACGGCATTAGATGTGTGGCAAAGTATGTTTGCGATAATAAGCTTACTGACAAGGATGAGTTTACAGTAGAGACTCTATCAGGAATTAAGATTTTAAAGGTTACTAAGGACGAGAAGGGATTAGTTAGCCTTGTTAAGGTAGATATGGGTGCCCCAATTCTTGAGGCAGCAGACATTCCTGTAGATGTTACTAATCTTAAGAACTACTCTAATAGAGAAGATAAGAAAGTTATTGATGAGACAATTGAAGTGGATGGTAAGGAATACAAGGTAACTTGCGTATCTATGGGTAACCCACATGCCATAGTTTTCATTGATAACACAATTGATATTAAGGATTTCCCTCTTGAAAAAATCGGACCTAAGTTTGAATGTCATCCTGCATTCCCAGAAAAGGTTAACACAGAATTTATTCAGGTAGTGGATAATAAGAATTTAAATATGAGAGTTTGGGAGAGAGGTTCAGGCGAGACACTTGCTTGTGGAACAGGCGCTTGCGCTAGCTTAGTAGCTACTCACTTAAACGGTTTATGCGATAGTAATGCAACTCTTCACTTACTTGGTGGTGATCTTAACATCACATGGGATAAGGAAGAGAACACAATTATTATGCAGGGCCCTGCAACAACTGTATTTACTGGAGAAATTGAGGTCTAAGAAAGGGATAATAATATGGAAATGCAAACTATGGTTATAGATGACTTTATAAAGGAGCTATCTTCAAAGGCTTCCGTGCCAGGAGGAGGCGGAGCTTCAGGACTTGTGGCAGCTATTGGTATGAGTCTTGGAAACATGGTTTTAGCCTTAACTGATGGCAAGAAGAAGTATGCCCAGTATCAGGAAGAAGTAGAAGCGACTATTAAGGAAGCAGATGCACTAACTAAAGAGCTTCTTCTTTGTATGGATAAGGATGCTAAAGCCTTTGAACCTCTATCAAAGGCTTATGGTCTTAAGAAAGATACTCCAGAAGAGATAGAACATAGAGATAAGGTCATGGCAGAAGCCCTATTAGTTGCGACAAATGCACCCCTTGATATGATGGAACTTATATTAAAGGCCATTAAGATGATTGAGCGAATTGCAGTAATTGGCTCTCGTCTAGCACTTAGTGACGCTGGCGTTGGTATTGCCATGTGTAAGGCAGCAATGGAAGGTGCATCTTTAAATGTATTCATTAACACTAAGTTAATGAAGGATAGAGAACTTGCTAAGTCACTTGATGCTAAGGCAGAAGGCTATTTAAAGGAAGCAAGAGAAATCGCTGATAAGACATTTGAAGAAGTGGTTAAGGCAATTAAGGGTTAGGAGATAGTTATGCAGGAATTAAGAGGAATTAATGTAGCTAATGCTATTAATGAGAAGATTTTAGAAGATGTTAAGGGCTTAAAGGGAGCAATCCCACACCTTGCAATTATTAGAGTTGGTGAGCGTCCAGATGATATGTCTTATGAGAGAGGCGCTACAAAGAAGATGGATAAGTTAGGCTTTAGAGTAACATCTTTTGTTTATCCGAATGAAATTACTAACGAAGAATTTCAGAAGGAATTTGATAAGATAAATGAAGACGAAGATATTGATGGCATCTTACTTCTTCGTCCCCTTCCAAAGCATTTAGATGAGAAGGCTATTGAGAATAAGATCAATCAGATGAAGGATTTAGATGGTATTTCTCCAGCAAACCTAGCTAAGGTATTTGCAGGAGATGACACAGGAATGGCTCCATGTACAGCAGAGGCAGTAGTTGAGATGCTTGACTTTGCAGGCGTTGACTTAAAGGGTAAGAAGGTCACTATTATAGGAAGAAGCCTTGTAATTGGTAAGCCTGTGGCAATGCTTTTGCTTAAGAAAAATGCAACAATTACCATGACTCATACAAAGACCGTAGACATGCCAAAGACTTGTAGAGACGCTGAAGTCTTAGTGGCAGCAGCGGGTGTAGCTCGTATGGTAGATGAAAGCTATGTTGGAGATGGCGCTGTAGTTATTGATGTTGGTATCAATGTGGATAGCGAAGGCAATTTGTGTGGTGATGTGGATTTTGATAAGGTTAAGGAAAAGGCTTCAATCCTTACACCAGTGCCAGGTGGCGTAGGTTCAGTTACAACATCTGTACTTGCAAAGCATTTGTTAAAGGGTGCTTTCTTAAGAAGAGGCTAAATATATTAATAAAAGGGAATTGTTTCACATTGTGGACAATCCCCTTTTTTTAGTTTAAAATTATATTAAGAAAATTCGTGAAAAACTAAATAGCTAATAATTCATAGTATCTAATAGTGTGAAAATTTTTTTGAAAAAATTTACGTTTTCTTCTAAAGATTTTTATTTAAAACACCGATATAGTACATAGATGATTAGTATAGTTGCGTGAAAAATATCTAGTATGGGGACAAATACTGGCTTTGCGCGATGTAGCTTATGAGAGAAGGGACTTAAACATAAGCAGGGGGACAGCACTATGGAATTAATGAGAGTGGACAAAGGAAAGAGAAAAACTAAATTACGTCTTAGAAAAGATAGAGTTCTAGCTGTAATAAGCGTTATATTGGATATTGCCGTTTTGGTAAATTCAATATGGTTTATTGCGGCTTTTTTTAAAGCAGAAAATACAATTGCTACAACTGTAACTAACACCTTTTTAATTGGTACAGGTAGCCTAGGCACTAGTGCAAATTCAAGAAATATTGCAGTAGATGCTAGTGGTACAGTTTATGTAGTTTATAATACAGGTTCAACGGTTTGTTTTAAGACAAGTGCAGATAGTTTTACAGAAGAATATCCTCTTATTACAAGTGCCACAGGTTCTCCAGAAATAGTTTATTATGAATCGGGAAACTGTATGTTAATTTCATGTACTAATGGGTCTTCTGCCCTTCTTTATTATGGAAGTGGAACAAGCTTTAGTCAGAGTACTGATAATAGTGGAATTACAACTACTGCTAGTTCAGTTCATATGGCAATTTCAGGTGCCTATATTTATATGGTTGATAACACAGCACAGAATATTTGGGTGGCTACAACAGCTAGCTCTTATGGTGGTTATACAATTCAAGACAGCGTAACTGCAACTAATGCAGATATTGCAGCCACAGGCTCAACAGTTACTGTATCTGCGGAGGTTTCAGGATATCTAGCGGTTTATAGAAGTTCTGATGCTGGGGAAACATTTTCCGATTTAGGAATTACTGATACAGAGATAACAGGCCTATCTGTGGCAAATTATTCAGGAACTTCGTATATCTATGGAGATTCTGTAGGATATACTTTAGCTTCAAGTGGAACTAGCCTAACATCTATTGATGTAACTACATCTAGTTCAGGAATGAGGTCTGTGATTTATTCAAGTGGCCTTTATCAAACCTATTCAACTGGAACAGTTTATGCACTTAGTAGTGGAAATTCTACGGATGTAGCAAGCGGAACTAATCCAAGTATTGCCGTATCTAACGGAATTGCTTATGTAGCCTATGTTTCAGGTGGAGTGGTTTATGTATCAGAAGTTAGAGGCCTTGTATCAGGATATTATCTAACTTGTGATCCTTCTATGGTACAGTTCCTTATTGGCCAAGAAACAGCCATGCCTGTGGTATTAACAAATTCAACAACAAGTGCAATTACAATAAACTCAATTACAGCCCCATCAGGCTATACAATAACTTATGCTGGTTCAAGTATTACAGGTTCTGCTATATCATCAGGAGATGATTTAGCCTTTAAGTTAGTGCCAGATGAAGCGGTAACGTCAAGCATGACAGGTTCTATAACGGTTGGCTATAGTTATGCAGGTTCTAGCTATAGCTTAGTTATTCCAGTTAATACTTATACATCATCTACTGGAGATACTAATTATGATAACTTAACAACAACAGCTACAATTACTTATGATGCCACAACTAATGGTGGTGCTACAGATGCCACAACAGCTACAGTGGATATTGGTGACTTAGCAGACCTAACACCATCTGCCGTTAGATCAGGTTGTAATTTCCTTGGTTGGAACACATCTGCTACAGCAACAACAGCCCTTTCAAGCTTTATTGTTGCAAGGGATACAACCCTTTATGCAATCTTTTATGTACCTGTAACATCTATTACCCTTAGTAATTCCACCCTGTCTGTGGAGTCAGGTAGTACAGCCTCTCTTTCTGTTGCTGGCTACGAGCCAACAGATGCCACTTTGCAGACGGTGTCATGGACAAGTAGTGATACAAGCGTAGCTACAGTAGATGAAGACGGCCTTATTACTGCGGTTTATCCAGGTACTGCAACCATTACAGCAACTGCTGATGGTTCTGATGACAGTTCCGTAACGGCTACATGTACCGTAACGGTTACACCACGAAGCTATACCTTAACATATGATGCAGCAACTAATGGTGGTGTCTTAACAAGTGGAGACGAAACTAGTTCTGTTACAGTAACAGAAGCTTCAACAATATATTTAACTAATAGTGTAACAGCCGAGGATTATGTATCTTCATCAGATAATATGATTTTTATTGGTTGGAATACAGATTCTACAGCAACAACAACACTAGATAGTCTAACAATTGTAGATGGCCTTGCTAATACAAGTGATGTTATTACCCTTTATGCTATTTATGAGAAAATGGCAGTAACAGTTTATGACGAAGAAGATAATGTGGTAAGTGATTCAACTATGACAGTTGCTGAAAATCAGGTAATCGACCTTACAACAGTAGTTTCACCAACAAGCTATGTACCAGAATATACCTTGACTTATACAAGTTCTGATACAAGTGTTGCTAAGATTAATGAAGGACAGTTAGTAATGCAGTCAGGTTCAGGCGGAACAACAGGAGTTTATATTACTGTAACAGCCACACCAACAGACACTAGTTATGAAGAAGTATCTGCTACAGTAAATCTTAATATTACAGGAGCTCAGTGTATTATTACCTATGATGCACAAACTACAGGAGGTAGTGAGGATACTGTTACAGAAAGTCTTATATATGGAGATGAAGTAGATGTTTCTACAAGTTGTTATACAGCTACAAAGACCGGTTATACTCATATTGGCTGGGCTGTTTCAACAACTGCTACAACAGGTATTACAGCCCCTTATTATGCAACAGGAAATGCTACACTTTATGCCGTATTTGAAAAGATAAAAGTAACTCTTGATAATACAGCTATAACAATTACAGAAGGAGACACAGCAACTCTTACAGCAACAGTTACACCAACAGAAACATCAGATCAGTCTGTAACTTGGGCAAGTAGTAACGAGGCTGTTGCAACAGTGGATCAAAATGGTGTAGTTACAGCAGTGGCAGAAGGTAGTGCCTCAATTACTTGTACCCCAACAGCAGGTTCAGATGAGACCTCCTCTTGTACTGTAACAGTTGAACCATTTAGATATACTCTTACCTATGATGGAAATGATGGAGAGTCTAGTGTCACATCAGAAGAATATGCAGCAGGAGAGTCAGTAGATTTAACAGCTACAGCAACTAAGGAAGGAGCAATGTTTAGAGGATGGGCAACCACAGCTACAGCAACAGAAGCTCTAGATAGCTTTACAATGCCAACAAGCTCTACAACTCTTTATGCAGTTTATGAAGATTATGAAGTAACCCTTGATAAGGAAAGCATTACCTTTATGGAAGGGGAAAGTTCTACAATTATAGCAACTTTAACTCCAACGGATGCCAATCCATCCACAGTTCACTATGAATGCGAGGACACTAGTATTGCAACAGTAGATGAAAATGGAACGGTAACGGCAGTTTATCGCGGAGAAACTGTAGTTAATGCCATAGCAGATGTAGATGGAACTGTATTTGCAAGCTGTGCCATTATAGTAGAACCACTAGCATATCTTGTAAGTTATGATGCAGGTCTTGGAACTACTGATGCAGAGGAAGAATACGTAGAATACGAAACAGAGGCTGATCTATCCTATACAGCCGAAAGGGAGTACTATACATTTTTAGGATGGAATACAGATCCTTATGCAACAACAGCTTTAACTAGTCTTTCCGTAACTAAGGCCGTGACATTATATGCAATTTATGAGGAAATTTTGCCAACAGATATTAGCTTAGATCAAACTGAATTAACTATGACTGTTAGAACAACAGAGACACTAACAGCTACCATAACTCCAACAGATGCCCTAGATACAGCAGTTCGTTGGTATTCAAGTAATGAAACAGTTGCTACCGTTGATTCTACTGGAACTATAACAGGAGTTTCTAAGGGAACAGCTACAATTACAGCAGAGTCTAATGCAGTGTCAGGTCTTACAGCTACTTGTGAATTAACGGTTAATCCAGTTTATTATACAGTAACTTATGATGCCGAAACTAATGGTGGTGAGTCAGAATATGAGAGCTTGCAAGTTGAAGAGGGTGAGTCAGCCCTTATAAATGTAGTGGCAACAAAAACTGATTACGTCTTTGCAGGATGGGCAACTAGTTCTACTGCCACAGCGGATGATGTCTTAACAGAATACGTGCCAACAGCAGATGTAACCCTATATGCAATATTTGAAGAGTTGGAAGTAAGCCTTGATATGACTTCAGAAACCCTTATGGAAAGACAGACCATTACCATAACTCCAACAGTTACACCAAGCTACGTAGATGACAATACCGTTACTTGGTCAAGCTCCGATGAAACGGTTGCAACAGTTGATGAAGATGGTGTGGTAACGGCAGTATCTCAAGGCGCCTGTGTTATTACTGCTAAGGCAAATGCAGGCACAAATGTATTTGATCAATGTGTAATATTAGTAGAAGATGAAATCTATACAGTAACTTATGATGCCACAACTAATGGCGGAACAAGTTATATTACAGAAGAAGATATATCTTACGGAGATGAGGCAGATTTAACAGTACCAGCCTATAAAGATAATTACTATCACATAGGTTGGAATACAGATCCAGATGCAACAGAAGCCCTAACTTCAGTAGTGGTTTCAGGGCCTGTAACCCTCTATGCAATTTATGAGGTAAAGGTTCCAACAGCTATAGATTTAGGGGACGATATAAGTATTCAGATTGAAAGCGCAGATTATATTGACGCGACTATTACACCATCGGATTCCCTAGATACGAGTCTTACTTGGACAAGTAGTAACGAAGATGTGGCAACGGTAGATGACCATGGTAGAGTTGAAGCGCTAGCCCTTGGAACTACAGTAATTACAGCTACATCTGATGCAGATACAAGCGTTTCAGATACAGTAACTGTAACGGTTATAAAGAAGCGTTTCACAGTAACCTATAATGCAGAGTTTAACGGTGGTACATCAGATACTAGCTCCCTTACAGCAATAGATGGGGAAGAAGCTGACCTAAGCGTGGAAGCTAGCCGATATGGATACATTTTCCTAGGCTGGAACACTGATAGGGATGCAACAGAGGCCTTAACTTCTTTAACTGTTACTGAAAATGTAACTCTATATGCAATCTATGAAAAGATTGAGGGTAGCAACAAAGAGGTGGCGATACTTGATTCTGTAACGGATGGGGATTCAGATGTTACAGTAACTAGTACTTCAGACATGGCAATTGATGACTTAACAGATGAAGAGAAGGCTAATATTATAGCTGGAGCTCTTTCAGTTTCAGAGGTTTCAGAAGTTTATGCAGGTAATCTTGCAGCCGTAGTTGAGATTGTAATATCACCAAATAATCAGAGTATTACAAGTACCGACAGCGTGCTCTTGCTTAATATGAGAGATTCTAATTACACTGAAAATATTCACTTCTTTAACACAGATATATATAGAACTCTTAATTACACTAGTGGCACTACAGAGACCGAGGAATTAACAAGCCTTGATACTGCTATTAACCTTTGCTATACAATACCATCTGAAATTACGGTGGTTTCAAATAGAGGCTTTAGAATCGTAGCTGCCCATGAGGATGACAATAGTAATAAATACGCTCAAAGCTATTCAGATACAGATAGTACTTATGAAACTGTGACAATTAGTATTGATAAGTTCTGTTTAATGGGACTTATTTATAGAGAAGATGCAGATACTTCAAGTACAGATTCAGATTCAAGCACAGATTCAGGAAGCTCTAGCTCAGGAAGTTCTAGCTCATCTGGCTCAAGCTCAAGTGGAACTAGCGGCTCTAGTAGCTCAAGCTCTTCTAGTTCAGGAAGTTCAGGCACAGCCTCAACAACCTCAGAAGTTTCAGGAGTGCCATACGATGGAAATTCTGCCAATGCAAAATATGTAGTTGTTGGCCTAGCTACAACTCAAACCGGTGATAAGCCAAATACAGTTTGGTATATTACCCTTTGTATATCAGCAGTAATTACCAACCTAGCCCTAAAGAAGGAAATTGATAGGCGTAAACTAGAAAAGGCGGCAAGACTAAAGCTAAGGTCGTAAGTTAGCTAAAAGATAAGGATAATAAAAAATTTTATAAATGTAGGACAAAATAAGAATAAGCCAGCTAAACAAGTATTTCTTCGGAGCTTTTAGCCCGAATAAATCTACAACGTTTAGCTGGCTTATTAATTGCTTATTATTTTTTATTTAGTCATTTTCTGCATCTTCCCCCCAGACTCTAGCACACTTAACAGCACGCTTCCAGCCGCGAAGAAGTTTCTCTCTTTTATTATCATCCATGTTAGATTTGAAATTCTTAGCAAGTTTCCAATTATTCTTAATATCTTCCTTATTTTTCCAATACTTTGTGGATAAACCAGCAAGATAAGCAGCGCCAAGAGCTGTTGTTTCAATACAGCTTGGTCTGTGAACTTCAACCCCTAAGATATCTGCCTGAAACTGCATAAGGAAGTTGTTAGCAGCAGCGCCACCATCTACCTTTAAGGCCTTAAGAGAACAAGCACTGTCTTCCTTCATGGCCTCTAAGACATCTGCTACCTGATAGTCAATTGCCTCAAGAGTAGCCCTAATAAAATGTTCCTTCTGACAGCCTCTAGTAAGTCCCACGAAAGTACCTCTAGCATCAGAGTCCCAATAAGGAGCTCCAAGTCCTGTAAAGGCTGGCACAAAATACACTCCTTGGCAGTCCTCAATAGCATCTGCATATTCCTCTGACTGGGCGGCAGTCTTAATCATACGAAGGCCATCACGTAGCCACTGAATTGCTGCACCGCCGATAAAAACTGAACCTTCAAGGGCATAATTTATTTCATCTGAAGTAGAAGCTGCAATAGTGGTAACTAGGCCATTTTTGGACTTAATTGCATTTTTACCAGTATTAAGTAAAAGAAAGCAGCCTGTACCGTAGGTATTTTTGGCCTCCCCTTCTTCAAAACAGCACTGTCCAAAGAGGGCAGCTTGTTGATCACCTGCAATACCACAAATTGGCACCTCACCACCAAGAACCGTTGTATCTGTGTAGCCAAAAAGATTACTACTTGGCATTACATTTGGCAAAATGTTTCTAGGAATCTTAAAGTAATCAAGTAACTTTTCATCCCAATCTAGCTTGTGAATATCAAAAAGCATGGTTCTGCTTGCATTAGTGTAGTCTGTAGCGTGAACCCTTCCCTTAGTAAGATTCCAAACAAGCCATGTATCCACTGTTCCAAAGAGAAGTTTACCGGCATTGGCAAGCTCTCTTGCTGTAGGCACATTTTCTAAAATCCAAGCAATCTTAGAAGCGCTAAAATAAGCGTCTGGAATAAGGCCAGTAGTGTCTGTAACATAGTCAGATAGCCCGTCCTCCACTAGCTTATTAATAATTGGAGCGGTACGCCTGCACTGCCAAACAATGGCGTTATAAACAGGAATTCCCGTCTCCTTGTTCCAAAGAATTGTAGTCTCTCTCTGGTTTGTGATTCCAATGGAATCAATGTCTCTGTAGGATAGACCCGCCTTTAAAAGGGCCTCCATGGCCACACCTAACTGTGAGGACCAAATCTCCATAGGGTTGTGCTCAATCCAACCTGGCTTTGGGTAAATCTGCTCAAACTCTTTTTGCTCTTTTGAAATAATATTACCTTGCTTGTCAAAGATAATACAGCGAGAACTAGTAGTTCCCTGGTCTAGAGCCATTACATAATCTCTCATAATCCCTCCCATTAGTAAAATTAATTCTAAATTTAATTTATCGTTTTCTTATGTTTTTATTATTTTTCTTATGAAAATGTATTAATACTCCTTTGGTCTGTAGAAGCGGCCCTGCACCTGCTGGGTACGCATTACATTTACAAAAGCCTTAGGATCAGTGGTCTTAACGGCCTTTACCACATGAGAGCTCTCCTGTGATGAAATTACGGAATAGACCACATTTCGTTCGCAGTGTTCATAAGACCCCTCCCCTTCAAGAATAGTGGAGCTGTGACCGCTAATGGCAGCAATAGTTTCCACCACTTCTCTAGGTTTATTAGTGACAATAAAAAGGGTTGTCTCCTGATATTTTCTATAAAGGAGATGAAGCACCTGAGTTGATATAAACTGGAAAACAATGGAATACATGGCCTTGTCCCAACCAAAAAGGAAGCCAGCTATGGTAAGAATCACAGTGTTAAAGCCCAGAATTATATTAAAGGAATCTATCCCCTTTCTTTCTGATATGAAAATGCTAATAAAGTCGGTACCTCCACTAGTGGCCCCGCTAAGTAAACATATACTTATGGCTACACCATTAATGATTCCACCAAAGACAACTAAAAGTAATATGTCATTAGTGATTTTAATGGTAGGAAGTAAATCTGTTAGCACACTAGTTACAATAATCATATACACAGATAGAATTGTAAAATGTTTACCAATGTATCTAAAGCCTATATAGACTGGAATTGCGTTTATAAGCAGGTTAATTATGGTGTAGGAAACCTTAATATTAAAAAACTGCCAAAAGATTTGCTGGATTAAAAGAGTTAATCCTGTAGCACCTCCTGGAAAGGTGTTGGCGTTGCGCACAAATATCTTAATATTAAGCGCCATAATTACAGCGGCAAAACTAATAAAGATAAAGTTGCGAATTCGTAGCTTTAAACTTATTGTATTGCCGTTTTTAGGATTTTTTAAACAAGTAGATGTGTTTTGATTTTTCTTAGTTAACATGTTATTTCCTCTTTTTATAAATTTGTAATAAAACGACAAAATAATAGAATTTATTCTCCTCTAATTATAACAAATCTAGGGGATAAAACGAATATATAAGGAATATAAATTTTCACTTTAATAAGTTAAAGAAGTGTGGTAAAATCGTATTCATGGTGTATAAAGATACATTTTCACATCAATAATAAGACTAAAAACAGGAGGAAAGTTATGGAAGAGAAGAAAAGAATGCTATCAGGCATCCAGCCAAGCGGCGACTTACATTTAGGTAATTATTTAGGAGCCATTAAGAATTGGTCAGACAGAGTTAACGACTATGACTGCTTCTATTTCATGGCTGATTTACATACAATTACGGTTCGTCAGAATCCCGCTGATTTAAGAAAAAGATCTATTAATCAGTTAGCACAGTATATTGCTTGTGGTTTGGACCCTGAACAGAATACATTGTTTTTACAATCTCACGTTCCAGAACATGCGCAGCTTGCCTGGGTACTTAATTGTTACACAATGTTTGGCGAACTACAAAGAATGACACAGTTTAAGGATAAGTCTAGTAAGCATAAGGATAATATCAATGCAGGTCTATTTACATATCCTGTACTTATGGCAGCAGATATTTTACTTTACCAGCCAGACTACGTACCAGTAGGTGAAGATCAGAAGCAGCATGTTGAAATCTGTAGAGATATTGCCCAGAGATTTAATAGTATCTACGGAGACGTATTTAAGGTTCCTGAGCCACTTATTGCTAAGACTGGCGCTAGAATCTATGGCCTTAACACACCAGGAGATAAGATGAGTAAGTCTAACCCTGATGGTTGTGTATTTATTATGGATGATCCTGATACAATTGCTCGTAAGTTTAAGAAGGCAATTACAGATTCAGATACAGAGAATTGCGTAAGATACGATAAGGAGAATAAGCCGGGTGTGGCTAACCTTATGAATATCTACTCAACAGTTACAGGCAAGACTTTTGAAGAAATTGAAAAGGAATTTGATGGCCTTGGATATGGTAAGTTTAAGCCTGCAGTAGGAGAGGCAGTTATTGAACATCTCCGTCCAATTAGAGAAGAGTCAGAAAGACTTATTAAAGATAAGGCTTACTTAAATGACGTTTATATGCAGGGTGCCGAAAAAGCTGGCTATATTGCTATGAAGACTCTTCGTAAGGTTTATAAGAAGGTTGGTTTCTACCAGCTTACAAAGTAATTGATTTACTTTAAAGATGTATTAATTTTATAATGATAGAAATTACAGGTTAGCTATTCAGATAATGAATAGCTAATTTTGTAACTCCTATAAATAAAGAAGAATTCTAAAGGAACGTTAGTTATTATTTATGAAAATGTATTTAGCTATCTTAATTGCTGACTTAAGAAAATGCATGGCTAACAGTTACTTTAAAAAGAATTTTAACCTAGATTAAGGAGGATTTTATGACATTAGAAAAATTACAAAAAGATATGATTGCAGCTATGAAGGCACATGAAAAGGATAGAAAGGAAGCTATTTCATCTTTAATCGGTGCAGTTAAGAAGTATGCAATTGATAACGGCAGCAGAGACAACATCACAGAAGATATTGTTGATCAGGTGGTTTTAAAGGAATTAAAGACAGCTAAGGAGCAGGTTGATTCTTGCCCAGCTGATAGAACAGATCTTTTAGAAGAATATAAGTTAAGATATGACATTATTGCAGAGTACGCTCCAAAGATGATGTCTGAAGAAGAAATTGTTGCCTTACTTGAGAAGGACTTCGCAGAAGTACTTGCAAGCAAGAACAAGGGTCAGATTATGAAGTCAGTAATGCCAGCACTTAAGGGTAAGGCTGATGGAAAGCTAATCAACCAGATTGTAGCAAGATATTGCTAATTAATAAGAATATAGATGGCCCTTAGGCAATATGAATAAAAAAGTGCCTTTCTCATATTGAGAAAGGCACTTTTATTTATCTTCCCATCACATAATTTGTAAGTTCAAGGAGCTTATCAAAACGCTCATCAAAGAATCTTTTATAAGCTTTACAAAAGTAATTAAGACCCTTTGTACCATATCCAAGCTCTTCATCCTTTGCAGTAAATCTGTTTCGATAACAAGCCCCTCGACAAAGCTTAAACCATTTACAATTTAAGCATTCATCAGGTCTATAATAAGAACGCTCAACAAAGCTTATTTCTTTACGCTTTTTATCTATAGTTTCAAGGCTATCGTAATTTAGATTGCCAAGCTTTAAATCGTCTAATACGTAGAAGTCGCAAGGATAGACATTTCCATTAGCCTCAACAGTATAGGCAATTCCACAGACTCCGTTTTGCTCACAGGATTCTGGAGGATATCCAGCAATAATACCCATGTAGTTGTCAAACTGGCGAATGAAGGGAGGTGTTCCCTTTAAAAGATCTTCATACCATAAATCAAAAAGGTCAATTAAAAATTGTCCGTAGATTTCAGGGGTAAGGGAGTATTCCTCTTTCCCTCTTTCTTCTTCTAGAGGATCTAGACAAGAAATAAATTGTAGGTATTTATAGCCCTTAGCTTTATAATCCTTGTAGATCTCTTTTATATTTTCTGCCACAGCTCTATGAATAACCGTAAGTACATTGTAATCAACTCCGTATTTATCCATAAGTTTAGTGGCTTCTATATTCTTCTTATAGCTATTACCCTTATCCTTAGGATGTCTATAGGCATTATGAATTCTTTCAATACCATCGATTGAGATACCTGTTAAAATGTTATTTTCCTTTAAAAAGCGACACCATTTTTCATCAATCAAATAGCCATTAGTCTGTATTGCAATTTGGATTTGAACCTTATTTTTATTGTAGATTTTAAGAAATTCAACAGCCTTTTTGAAAAAATCTAGGCCGCAAAGTGTTGGCTCTCCCCCTTGAAAAGCAATAGAATAAAAGCCTTCTGCCCTAGTAAGGGTGTTCTTAATAACATTTTCAAGAGTCTTAATTGACATCATTCCAAAGGAGGCAGTCTGTCTTTTGGCGCTTTCGTCGCAATAAAAACAGTAATCACAATTAAGATTACAATTTCCTGACGCTGGTTTTACAAGTACGCTAATTGCTGGCATAAGAACCTCCTTTTCTTTAAACTAATATTATTATATCAAAAAATCATGCTATAAACTAACTATAGACTTGAAGTTGCAAATTGAACAATTAATTCTGCAACACCACAGCCTACCATTACAAGAATAGGGTCACATTTATATTTCTGCAGACAAAATAGAGCAACTAAAAATAATACAAAGGCCCTAATATTAACATCTGTTGCTATATGAGCAAAGCCAGCTGGTAATACTGTAGGAATTAAGATAGTAAGACCGGCTGTAAAAATCATTGCAATTACTGCAGGTGCTAGGGCGGATAAAACCTCCTGTAATGTGCTTAAATTCTTAAATTTAACATATAGCCAAGCAAGTATTGTAACAAATATACAAGAAGGCAAGATTACACCAAGAGTTGAAACAATAGCTCCCGGAATACCAGCTACCTGATTACCTACAAAGGTTGCTGAATTTACAGCAATAGGGCCTGGTGTCATCTGGGAAATTGTTACTAGGTCAGAGAAATCGCTTGTGCTTAACCAACCATATTTATCAATAACCTGACTTTGAATAAGGGGCATAGCGGCATAACCGCCACCAAAACTAAAGGCTCCAATTTGTAAAAATGCTAGGAATAATTGAATATATATCATTTAGAAGCCTCCTTAATATTTTTTCTGCTCTTTATAAATGCCTTGCAAAGACCATAGGCAATGACAATAAGGATTATAATTACAACATTTACATCGAAGTAATAATTAGCTATAAAGCTGGCAATAAGGATTATTATCTTACTAATATCCTTTTCTTTTAACACATCCTTAGTCATGTCATAAACTACTGAAATAATAACGGCACTAACACCTGAACGCATGCCAAGAAGTAAGGCCTTAATTACTGTGTTGTTCTTAAAAGCGGTATAGCAAGCGGAAATAGCGCTAAGAATTATAAAAGGTGGAATAATAGCTCCAAGTACAGCACATATAATTCCTGGGATTCCACAAATCTTATAACCTACTACAATGGAACCATTTACTGCAATCGCTCCTGGTGATGACTGCGCAATTGCCACTAAATCCAACATTTCTTTTTCATCTATCCAATGTAATTCATCAACAAATTTCCTCTTTAGCAGGGTAACAATTACATAGCCGCCGCCAAAGGTGAAAGTACTAAGATATAATGTTGAAAAAAATACTTTTTTTAATTTTTTTATATCCATTTTTCCTCCTAATTTCAAGTTTTTACCTTGTCCTAATTTTTTTCACATTATTATTGTATACCTTGTAAAAAGATAGGTAAAATTGTATTATTTTATTATAATCATAGCTAATAGACTATGAATAGGAGGGATAAATGAATTTAAGACAGATAAGAATATTTTTAACGGTTTGCAAATGTAACTGTAATATAACGGCAGCAGCTAAGGAGCTACATATGACACAGCCTTCAGTGTCAATTGCTATAAAAGAAATAGAAAATTACTATAACATAGTTTTATTTGATAGACTCTCTAGACGTCTATATTTAACAGAAGCTGGCAAAGAACTATTAAAATACGCCGAAAGGCTTGTGAGCGTTTCTGAGGATTTAGAGGAGAAGATGTTATCCTGGAATAAGGCCGAAAGAATTAGAATAGGTGCTAGTTTAACAATTGGTAGTGAATATATTGCAGAATATGTGCAGCAATTAAAGGCAAGGATTGAAAATGTTGATGTAAGAGTTCTAATAGAACCCTCAAGATATCTAGAAAAAAAGCTATTAACTAATGAGCTTGATATTGCATTAGTGGAAACTTCCGTTCATATAGAAGATTTAAATAGATTAGAGTACAGGGAAAGCCCCCTTGTAATAATAGCTCATAAAGATAGAATAAAGGCAGATAAAATCTCCCTAGAGGAGTTTATAGAACTTCCTCTACTTTTAAGAGAAAAGGGCAGTGGTATAAGAGAGACCTTTGATAGAGTAATGGAGGAAGCTGGTGTAAATGTAGATCCTATCTGGGAAGCCCAAAGCACCATGGGGCTTATTAATGCCGTTTCTATGGATATGGGAGTTTCAATTATTTCAAAAAAGATTTTAGATAGTAGGGTTTCTGATAAGAATATCAAAGAAATAAAGGTAGAGGATATGGAATTTATACAGCATTTTTCTATTGTCTATCATAAGGATAAGGTTTTAACACCGGCAATTGAAGAGTTGATAAGGATATGTTGTGGGTAAATATAGTAATGTAAAAGGGGTAAAGATATGTTAACAGAAAGACAGGTATATATAGTTGGTTTATGTATTAATCCTTCTATTGTTAGGACAATAGGTGAAATTTCAAAGATACTAAAGGTATCAGAAAGAACGGTTTTACAGGAAATAAAAGAAATAAATGAAGAATTAGGGGATAAGTTAGTTTGTAAGAAAGGAAATGTATATGTTAGCAAAACATTTTCTAAGGATTTTTTAAAACAGCTTCAAACTAACTGTGTGGGCTATACAAAATATGATAAGTACAAACGAGATAGAGTAATTATGACTTATTTGGCCTTTAGGGGAGACTATGTAAGTTTAGAAGAAATATCAGAGCATATATTTTTATCTAAAACAGGTCTTTATAAGTATATTAAATCTGATTGGAGATTACAGGAAAGTTTAGAGTTTGATCCGGTTAAAGGAACTAGGCTTAAAGGTATAAACGAGTGGAAGGAAGAAGAAATAAGAAGATTTATAAGTAGAAATATTAACTGGAACTATGAAAAATTAGAATTTTTAAATTTGGATTTTGAGCCTTTGAAAATGATTAGCTATATTGAAAAAATTTATGACGAATATATGATTATTTCTGGAAGAACTGTTGCTGATATAGTAAAAACGGACATGGTTAATTATATAGCAGTCACAATAATTAGAAAAAAGACTGAGCATGAATTAGAGGAAGAAAGTTATACAGGGGAATTTACTAGAAGTAATTTTCTAGAAGACATTTCTAAAAAAATAGAAGAGGAATTTAATGTTAGATTTTCAGATCAGGAAAAAATCTTAATGGAAGAGGTGCTTAGAAGCGCAGAGCAAATTAATTATTCATTTGGAAAGAATAATCCCGACATCAAAAAAATTCAAAAAATAGTTGAGAAGTATCTTATAGATATAAAAAGAAAGATGCATATTAAATTTGATGAAAATGAAGATATGAATTTTAAGTTTTCTCTACATTTATTTCATCTAAAGAAAAGAATGGAGCAAAATGTATATACTCCTAATCCTGATAAAAGAGAAATAAGCGGCAGATTTCCTTGGGCTAGTGCCCTGGTAAGAGATTATTTATTGCCAAAGCTAGATTTTAAAGTACAGGAAATAGAAATTTCAGCTTTAATACTTTATACGGAGATTTACTTAAGAAGTGGAAGGGAACAATTACACGCATTTTTTATTACTAGAGATGTTCCAGGTAGAATTGTCTATACCTTAGAAATGTTAAAGACTGTTTTGTCAAAGGAATTATCTTCAATTGAATTAGTGCCTTTTTACAAATTTGATTTGTTAAAGGAAGAATATCTTAAAAGGAAAGCAATATTTATAACTACTGAGGCGGATGTAGCAATATTATCAAAGCAAATGGTTTTGATTCGTCCGCTTATGGAAAAGGATGAAGAAGAAAGAGCGGTTAAACTAATAAAGTTAATGATAAAGGAGAGTGAAGCGGAGAAAATAAATATAGATGTAAAGGAGCTTAATTTAGATGGGGAGGAATTTTTAGAAAAAGAAGATAAGGATAGATATATCGTTTCTAATTATGATTATTTAATTGACTATAATTTTATATCTGATGAAGAAAGTTCATTAGATAGGATAAATTTTGATAAGCAGATTGAATATAGAAATCATATGGTAAAAGGAATTATAAGAGCTAATTTATGTCCAGAAAAAACTAATCCTTATTTATTTACAGATAAATTAATAGATATACTGTTAAATGTGAACGCAGTGTAAGCAATCCCCCGCTTCAAAAGCGTAAGCTTTAAGCGGGGGTATAAAGCTTACTAGTGTCAGAAGGGGTTAAAGCCCCTTCTGACAGGTGGCACAAAGTGCCACTGCGTTCATGAGGAAGTAGCGAAGCGGATTCCGAATGTCCGCTTTACTAATAACTAATGTGTACTTTTTTGCAAAAAAATCCGCAGAATAGTGAATGGATTTTTCTTTTCATAATAAATTATACTGTATCTAAATCAAAAAGACTTTTTGAACGCACTAAAAAATGTAAGAAATATAATGCAAATCTTTAAGTTTGGGAGGATTTAGTATGGGTGATTACGCAAAAATTGCAAAAGATGTATTGGATAGGGCTGGTGGAAAAGAAAATATAAAATCCGCTATGCACTGTATGACAAGACTTAGATTACGCATAAATGATGCATCTAAGTTTGATGTGAAGGCTATGAAAAACGTTTCGGGGGTTATAGACGTTAAAGTAGTAGGTGAACAATATCAAGTTATTATTGGACAGACAGTAGATAAGGTTTATAAGGAATTTATTGCGCTGGGGGTTAGCGCAGAAGATTCTGATGAGCAAGATACTAATGAAGTAAAAGAAAAATTTAGTCTTAAAAGTTTAGGAACTGGAATTGTTAATGCAGTAATAGGTTCTACAATACCTGTATTATCAGCCATGATCGGTGGCGGAATGTTAAAGGTTATTGTAATGCTTATTCAGCAGATTAATCCGGCATTGGCAACTAATGAAACATTAACACTTATTAAGATGCTAGGAGATTCTGTATTTTATTTTATGCCTGTAATTATTGCAGGGGCAGCAGCTAAGCATTTTAAAACAAGCTTACCAATTGCAGTTGCCTTAACAAGTTTCTTGATTTGTCCAGATTTTATTGCAGGTCTAGCAGATGGTTCTATTAGTAGTATTATAGGGCTACCAGTAACAGCCGCTAAATATTCAAGTACTGTTTTACCAGCTATTTTAACAGTATTTGTATTATCAAAAGTTGAAAAGTTAATTAAGAAAATAATTCCTGAGGTTTTATCAACAGTTTTAGTACCAACTTTAACAATGCTTGTAATGTTACCTTTAATGATTGTAGCATTAGCACCACTTGGTGATTGCATTGGTACATATATGGCTAAGGTACTTATGTTTATGTATAACAATTTAGGCTTTGTAGGAATGGGTGTAATGGGAGCTTTAAGACCATTACTTATCTTTACAGGAATGCACCATGCCTTATCACCAATTGCACTAAACTTTATTACAACACAGGGCTATGATCCATTTTTCTTTAATACAGGTATTACATATGTAATTGGTTCAGGTGCAGCATGTTTAGCAGTATTCTTTAGAGCAAAGGATAAAGCAGTTAAGTCTAATGCTTTTACATGTAGTACAACAGCTATTTTAGGTGGTATTACAGAACCATCATTATATGGAATCTTATTTAGATATAAGAGACCACTTATTGCAGTTATGCTTGGAAATTTTGTAGCTTCTGCTTATATGGGACTTACACATACATATATGTATGTTATGCCAGGTAGCACAGGTGCCTTTGGTCTTCCTTCTTTTGTAGGACCAACCTCTGCTAATCTAATTAACGGTCTTATAGCTGTAGCATTATCAGCAGCAACAGCTTTTACAGCTACTATGATTTTAGGAATTAAAGAGGAAGCTAGTGAGAAAAAAGACGAGAAAATTAAAGAATGTGCAGACAATGAAATCCTAGCTCCAATTTCTGGAGAGGAATATAGTATTGAAGAAGTTAATGATGAAACTTTCGCAACTAAGATATTAGGTGATGGTACAGCCTTTAAGCCAGTAGGAGATAAAGCTATTATATGTGCTCCTGCAAATGGAAAATTAATAACTGTTTTCCCAACTAGTCATGCATTTGGTCTTGTATCAAATGAAGGAGTGGAAATGCTTGTTCATATAGGAATTAATACAGTAGAAGCAAATGGTGATGGCTTTAAATATGTTGGACCAAAAGAAGGAAGCCAGGTAAAGGGCGGAACACCAATTGTTGAAGTTGACTTAAAGAAGTTAGAGAAGAAGTATGATATGAGTACAATGCTTATTATTACAGATTCTAACGGTAAGAAGATTGGTTTTAAGAAGGGTAATGTTTCTTGTGGAGATGTTATTGCAGTTTAAATAAAAGAAATGTGAAAGAGAAGTGAAAGTTATGCCTAAGAAGAAAACTAATATAATTATTATTAATCCAGATGAGATGAGATTTGACACCATGGGACATATGGGTAATCCTGCAGCTAAAACACCAGCATTAGATAATTTTGCTAATAATGAAGCAGTGTCTTTTAAAAATTGCTATGTCCAAAATCCTGTGTGTGTACCTAGTAGATGTAGTTTCTTTACAGGTTTGTATCCTCATGTAAATGGACATAGAACTATGTCACATTTATTACAGCCTCATGAAACAAGTATGTTTAAAGAACTTATGAATCAAGGCTATTATGTTTGGATGAATGCAAGAAATGATTTAGTTGCAACTGAATATGAGGGCTTAGTAGAAAGTCATGCAGATGAAATCTTTTATGGTTTTAAGGATGAGAGAAGGAATAGTTTTACAAGAGGAAAGTTAGATAATCCTATAGAAAAGGAAGAAGAAATTAAAAAATTTAGGAACTCTTTCTATGAGGGTAAGACTGATGGTGCAATGGATCGAGATTGGGAGGATATGGAAGGCGCTATTGATAGAATTAAACATATGAAGGAATTAGATAAGCCTTTATGTTTATTCTTAGGCTTAATGAATCCACATCCGGAATATAGATGTGAAGAGCCTTGGTATTCATCTATTGATAGAGAAAAAGTACCAACACGAATTAAAGCAGAAGAATGCACTAATAAATCTTTTATTGAAGAAAAAATTCGTGAATATCAGAATTTAGGAGATTATTCAGAAGAATCCTGGAATGAATTAAGGGCTACATATTTGGCACAATGTAGTAAGGTGGATGAAATATTTAAACGAGTATGTGAGGCTTTAAAAGAAGTAGGCGAATATGATAATTCAGCAATATTTTTCTTTAGTGATCATGGAGATTTTACAGGGGATTATGGCTTATCTGAAAAAGCACAAAATACCTTTGAAGATTGTCTAACAAAGGTTCCTATGCTTATTAAACCACCAAAGGATTTTGGAAAAATAGATCCTGGAGTTACTGATTCATTAATAGAATTAGTGGATTTTTATGCAACAGCCATGGATTTTGCCAATGCAGAGTCAGAGCATGACCATTTTGGAAAAACTATAAGACCTATTTTGGAGAATCGTGAAAATAAAATTAGGGATTTAGCTTTTTGCGAAGGTGGAAGAATGGCCTATGAAGATCATTGTGATGAATATCATATAGCAGGTCCTAATGGCCCTAATAAAAATGGCTTATATTGGCCAAAACAAAAAGCTCAATCAAATTCAAAGGCACATGCAAAGGGAACAATGGTTACAGATGGTCATTACAAATATGTGCATAGAAGCGAAGGCTTGTGTGAGCTATATGATTTATATAAAGATAAAGGAGAGAGGTACAATTTAATAGATAATCCTGAATATAAAGAAATAGTTATAGATTTAAAGATGAAAATGTTAGATTGGTATCAAGAAACTTGCGACATAGTACCAAGAAAATATGATTCAAGAGTTACAGCAGAAAGTATTATTAGAATGGTGGGCGGCCAGATTAGTAAAGAAAAAGAAGATGAAATAAGAAAGTTAATTGGAAAAGGTTCTCCTATGAGTAGCGTACTTGCTGTTGCAAAAAGTTAGAAAAATGTAAAAACCCCTGATATAAAAAACAATCATACCATTATGATATGATTGTTTTTTTATTTGGCTTCACGAAAGTAAGCCTCCATAACTAGTTCAATTCCAAGAAAGAAAGATATAGCTTCATCAAGTATATACTGACAACCAAGATGAATTGCTGATGGAAGAATTAGTTTGTCTTCACACATTAAAGAAAGTTTAGAGTTGTGGTCCATTGTAAAGAGAAGTACTGTGACCCCCTTCTTCTTTAAATCTTCTACATGTTCAAGATAAATATCTGAGGCACTAATTGAAAAAATAATTAATATATCATTCTTTTTTAAAGTCTTGATATTGAATTCAAAATTACTAAGATCTGACGGTACATAAGCCGATTTGCCTTGTCTTAAAAGTCTAAAAGCCATTTGCTTAGCGCTTAACATAGAATGATAATTACCAAAACATAGAATAGTGTTAGCTTTCTTAATTTTATTAGCAAAGGTTTTAGCAATTTCATAATTTTCGACAGTTTGGATTCCTTGTAACAAAAATTCATAGTACTTTAATGGCGTGTTTTCACCGTCAGAAAAAGTTTTATTATCTGATGTGTTTTGCGGTTCTTCTAAAAATGCTTTACGAAAATCTGAATAACCATTAAAACCTAATTTGTGGCAAAAACGGACAATAGCACTTCTTGAAACATCGCAACTATGTGAAAATGCTTCACTATTTAGTCTTTGTAAATCATAAGGGTATGAAATTATATAATCTGCAATTTTTCTCTCATTTCGAGAAAATTCAGGAAGTTGTTCTTTGATTTGTTGTAATAAAGTCATAATTTTACCTCCTTAATACAACTATATCATAATTGACAAATTTGGCAATGGCCATTTGTTAAAAATCTACAAAAACGACCGAAAATGGAAAAATATTTTGTAAATATGTTGCAAAAACGGACGAAATGAAGTAATCTAAAAATGTAAAAAATATATATCCTAAATTGAAGGAGGGTTTTGTTATGAAGGCAAAGGAAAGAAAGGAGCTAGCAAAGTTCATATTGAACAATGTTGGTGGTAATGAAAATGTCGTTTCATTGATTCACTGTGTAACAAGACTTAGATTCACATTAAAAGATGAGTCAAAAGCGAACACACAGGCCTTAAAAGACAAGGATGGCGTAATTGATGTAATCCAAAAGGGGGGAATGTATCAAGTAGTCATCGGAAATGCAGTAACTGAGGTTTTTGATGAGGTAATGGCTATTGCTACATTTTCAAAATCAAACGAGGATATGCCGGTAGTAGAAGAAAAGAAAAAACCAATAGATAATCTTATTTCTACAATCGCTGGTATCTTCACACCAATACTTGGTTTAATGTGTGGTTGTGGTGTAGTTAAGGGTTTAATTGTATTTTTGGGAGCGCTAGGCCTTTTATCTACAACAAGTGGTACTTATATAATTATTAATGCAATTGGGGATTCGATTTTTTATTTCTTCCCTGTTTTCATAGGTTATACTGCAGCAGAAAAATTTGGCATGAACAAGTTTGTGGGTATGGCAATTGGTGCGTCATTAATTCATCCAAATATTATTGCACTTAATTCTGGTGCTGTTATAACAACACTCTTTTCTGGAACTTTTATGGAGACATCAGTTAAAACTACATTAGTTGGTATTCCAGTAATGTTAATGTCTTATTCATCCACAGTTATTCCTGCTATTTTAGCATGTTTCGTAGGATCAAAGATCGAGAAGTTCTTTAAAAAGATTATTCCAGATGTTTTGAAAATGTTCCTCGTTCCAGCTTTTACACTTGTAATAACTGTAAGTATTACACTTATAATTGTTGGACCAGTTGCAACATGGTTATCTGATTTAATTGGAGTTGTATTCTTAGCATTCCATGATTTCTGTCCACCACTTGCAGGAGCTTTGATTGGTGGAACATGGCAGCTTCTTGTTATGTTTGGTTTACATCAGGGCATTACTCCTATTATGTTTAATAACTTGGTAACTAATGGTTGCGAAAGTGTTATTTGCTGTATGCAGGCTGTACCTTTTACAACATGTGCAGTTGTATTTGCAGTTTATTTAAAGACAAAGAATAAGAAACTTAAAAGAACAGCTCTACCTGCAGCTATTTCAAGTTTCTTTGGAGTTTCAGAACCATCAATTTATGGCGTTACAATTCCTTTAAAGATACCATTTATTATTACAAATCTATCAGCAGCTGTAGGTGGTGCTCTAATGGGCTTATTTGGATCAAAAATGTATACAATGGGTGGAATGGGCTTATTTGCCTTCCCGGCTTACATTAGTCCTGAAAACGGCTTTGATATGGGCTTTTATGGCGTGTTAATAGCAGTAGGAGTTTCCATGCTATTAGGTTTTGTACTTACTTTATTATTATGGAAGGAAAAGCCAGAGCAAGCTAAAGCTAATTAGTACTTATATTAGTAGAAAATGTATAAATTAAAACACAGGAAAGACAGGTGAACATAGATGAGAACGATAATGATTATGTTTGATACATTGACAAGAAAATTTTTACCTAATTATGGAAATACTTGGGTGGATGGACCAAACTTTCAAAGATTAGATTCACATTGCGCAAAGTTTGATAACTTTTATGGTGGCAGTATGCCTTGTATGCCTGCAAGAAGAGAATTACATACTGGTAAATATAATTTTACTCATAGAAGCTGGGGCCCTTTAGAGCCTTTTGATAATTCGGTTTTTGAATGCCTAGAAAAAAATGGAGTATATTGTCATTTAGTAACAGACCACTCTCATTATTGGGAAGATGGTGGAGCAACATATCATAATCGTTATGACAGCTGGGAAGGCTTTAGAGGACAAGAAGGAGATCGCTGGGTGCCTCATGATGTAAATGTAACAATCCCGGAGAATAGAAATCCTCTTAATAAAGAAGGCCTATCAGTGGCCCAGCATTATAGAAATAGAACAAGGCAGCAGACAAAAGAGGAAATGTCTAGTGTAAAAACTTTTAAGGCTGGTCTTGATTTTATAGAAGAGCATTTAAATGAAGACCAGTGGTTTTTACAAATTGAAGCCTTTGATCCGCATGAACCTTTTTATGTGCCAGAAGAGTTTCGAAAAAAATATGGCTTGCCAGAGGAAGAAACTATTAATTGGCCTAAATATGGAAAGTTAGATGAGGATAGAGATTATCACGAAGATATAGAAAATAGTAAGAAAGAATATGCAGCTCTTGTTAGCTTATGTGATGAAAGCTTAGGTAAGGTTTTAGACTACATGGATAAGAATGATATGTGGAAGGATACTTGTCTTATTGTAAATACTGACCATGGCTTTTTACTTGGGGAACATGAGTGGTTTGGAAAAAATTTCCCACCACTTTATGATGAGTTAATTCATACACCATTCTTTATGCATGTTCCTAATACATTAGAGGGAGGAAATGTAGATTTATTATGTAATACAGTAGATATTGTACCAACACTTCTTGATCTATACGGTATAGATACAGAATCTATGGGAAAATTGGATGGCTCTTCAATATTAAAGAGAATAAATAAGGAAATACCAGAAAAAAGAGAAGTGTTATTTGGATTGCATGGAGGCTATTCATGTATTAGTGATGGAAGATATGTCTATATGAAAGCAACGGAAAATCCAGATAATCAGCCATTGGCTGAATATACTTTAATGCCTACACATATAAGAGGATTTTTTGATAGAGAGGCATTAAAAAAGGCAGAGCTTGTTGAAGGCGACGCCTTTAGTAATGGTATTCCAGTTTTAAAGATTCCTACAAAGAGTTATTTAAATAACTATAAACAGGGAAATAGATTATATGATTTAGAAACAGATCCTGAAGAAAAAAACAACTTATATAATGAGGAAAATAAAGAAATCTGGAATAGTAGATTAAAAGAAGCGCTAGAAAATGTAGAAACCCCTGATACAGAGTTTCTTAGACTTAATTTACTTTAAATTAAGTTTATGAGACAAGATGGAAATCCAAGCATTCTTTAGGATGCTTGGATTTTTGTTAATTAAAACTTGAATTTCAAACTTAGTTATGTTACACTTTCAAAGTTAATATCAGTTAGTGAAATTAGATATTAACTAATTGAAGAGATGCATTTGCATCAGCTAAAGACTATGAAGGAGACTTCTTTTCATGGAACTTGACAGGAAAGTGGCGTCATCGACTGAAAGCGCACGCAAGGAATTGTTAAGAGGAACACTCTGGAGTTGAATATCTGAAAGTTAGAAGAAATTAGAAAGTTAATTCTAGATTATTTTAAGCGTAGGATATTACGTTACACGCGTTAAGTGTTAATGAGGAGTAAGAGCTTGATAAACTTATCTTGTCGCTTTTATTCAAATGCGGGTGGTACCGCGGATTATTAGATAATTCGCCCCGGAAGTTAAGAAACTTCCGGGGCTTTTTTATTAAATTTAGCTTTAATAAATAGTCAGACTAGGATTTAGCCTAGTGTTTTCCGGAAGAAGCACATTTGCATAAGAATGTTTTAAAGGCCTTTGGGCTTAGAAGAAAGGAGAAATTATGAGTAACATTTACAGAGACGTTAACCTCTCTCAGGTTAGTGAATCAGACATTGGAAAAGAATTAAAGGTTTCAGGATGGGTTGAGAACATCCGTGACCACGGTGGAGTTTCATTCATCGATTTAAGAGATATGTACGGCGTTTTACAGGTCGTATTAAGAGACGCAGCACTTCTTGATGGTATCCACAAGGAAGAGTGTATCTGCATCGAAGGTATCATGGAGAAGAGAGATGAGGAGACATACAATCCAAAGCTTCCTACAGGTACAATCGAACTTGAAGCTAAGAAGATTACAATCCTTGGTAAGGTTTACCAGCAGCTTCCATTTGAAGTTATGACATCTAAGGAAGTTAGAGAAGATGTAAGACTTAAGTATAGATACTTAGACCTTCGTAATGAAAAGGTTAAAGATAACATTTTATTTAGATCACAGGTAATTTCATTCCTTCGTTCTAAGATGACAGAGATGGGATTTGTTGATATTCAGACACCAATCCTTTGCGCTTCATCTCCAGAAGGTGCTAGAGATTACATTGTTCCATCAAGAAAATATAAGGGTAAGTTCTACGCTCTCCCACAGGCTCCACAGCAGTATAAGCAGTTACTCATGGTTTCTGGTATTGATAAGTATTTCCAGATTGCTCCATGTTTCCGTGATGAAGATGCTAGAGCTGACCGTTCACCAGGAGAATTCTATCAGTTAGACTTCGAAATGAGTTTTGCTACTCAGGAAGATGTATTTAGAGTTGGTGAAGAAGTTTTATCAGCAACATTTGAAAAGTTTGCTCCAGAAGGATATACAGTAACACAGGCTCCATACCCTGTAATTAGCTATAAGCAGGCTATGCTTGAATTTGGTTCAGATAAGCCAGATTTAAGAAACCCACTTAGAATTATTGATGTTACTGACTTCTTCCAGAAGTGTACATTTAAGCCATTTATCGGCAAGACTGTAAGAGCTATTAAGGTTCATGCAGATATGTCTAAGGGCTTCCATGAAAAGTTACTTAAGTTTGCTACAAGCATTGGTATGGGCGGACTTGGTTACTTAGAGGTTAAGGAAGATTTATCTTACAAGGGACCTATTGATAAGTTCATCCCAGATGAAATGAAGAAGGAATTCCTTGAACTTGCTGGTCTTGAAGCGGGCGATACAATCTTCTTTATGGCTGATAAGGAAGAGAAGGCTGCATTCTTTGCTGGACAGATCAGAAACGAATTAGGTGAGAAGTTAGATTTAATTGAGAAAAATGCATACAGATTCTGTTATGTTAACGACTTCCCTATGTTTGAAAGAGATCCAGAAACTAAGAAGATTGGATTTACACATAACCCATTCTCTATGCCACAGGGCGGCTTAGAGGCTCTTAAGACTATGGACCCACTTGATATCTTAGCTTACCAGTATGATATCGTTTGTAACGGTATCGAGCTTTCTTCAGGTGCTGTACGTAACCACGATATGGAAATCATGGTTAAGGCATTTGAAATCGCTGGCTACGATGAAGAAGTATTAAAGGCTAAGTTCGGAGCCCTCTACAACGCATTCCAGTTCGGTGCACCTCCACACGCTGGTATGGCACCTGGTGTTGATAGAATGATTATGTTACTCCGTAACGAAGAAAATATCCGTGAAGTTATTGCATTCCCTATGAGTGGTACAGCACAGGATCTTATGTGTGGTGCACCTAATGAGGTAACAGAGCAGCAGTTACGTGAGGTTCATATTAAGGTACGTGACTAAAGGAAGCAAACGGGAGAAGAGCAAATGAAGCCAGTCTTTTAAAAGACACGCTCTCGCTAAGCTAACCACGTAGCGCTAGATAAGACTTTTCTTCGCCTTTCAGGCTTGAAAATTCTAACTAGCGACGCGGTTAGAATTGTCTTTTAGAAAGACTACTTCATTTGCTCAAAACCCCCGATATGCTTTTTAATCCCGTAGGGCTAGGGGTGCCAAACCTCTACGTTAGTGCTGTCTGGAGGGTGGTGCGAGGCCGGAGGGCTTTGGACTGACGGACGCCAAAAGCGCTTCGCTGTTTGGCTGAGAGTGCAGCCGAGAGTGTAGTGCGAGGCCGGAGGATTTTGGACTGACGGACGCCAAAAGCGCTTCGCTGTTTGGCTGAGAGTGCAGCCGAGAGGTTGACGCAAGGCCGGAGGGCTTTGAACTAACGGACGCCAAAAGCGCTTCGCTCTTTGGCTGATAGTGCTATCTGGAGTTTGGTGATGCCACTAGCTATATATATTTGGGAAGGATTTCCCATAAGTTTTTTTAGATTTTGAAAGGAGGAACTTTTATGGCTAATGTTATTAGTGATGAGACTATTGATTACGTTGGTATCTTAGCTAAGCTTGAGCTTTCTGATGAGGAAAAGGAAGCTGCTAAGAAGGATATGGAAGATATGCTTGATTACATTGACAAGCTTGGTGAACTTGATACTACAGGTATTGAGCCAATGTCACATGTATTCCCAGTTAACAACGTAATGAGAGAAGATGTTGTAACTAACGGTGATGGTAGCGAGGCTACACTTAAGAATGCACCAGAACATAATGAGTCAGGATTTATAGTTCCTAAGACCGTTGAATCATAAAATATAAAGTGAAACGAGAAGCTTAAAAGCAAGATAAAAACTAGGGTTGAAGAAACTTTAATTTTAATGGTAAAAAACATAACCTCATGTTTTTGTTTCCCAATCCACCTATAGTTTTTACTTGCTTGAAAGCTTTTTGCTAAGGATGCGTGAAGTCTCGGGGATGTGGCCTGCGGAGGTCTCTATCCTTTGTAAAAACTGTCCTGTAGCCGTCGCTAGTTATTTTCTTAGAGCGTAAGCGATAAAGAAAATTTACTAGCGCTACGAGCTACAGCAAGCGAAAGCGTGTTTTTTAAGAAGGAATAGAGACGACGCAGGCGCCCACCGTTTCGCACGCAAGCTTAACAAACATTGTTTCAAGAAAGGAAAAATATGGATTTACTCAATTTAACAGCGCACGAACTTTCCGCTGCCATTAAATCTGGCGAAACTACAGCTTATGAAGCTATGGAAGCAGTTCTTGCTAGAATCGATAGTACAGAATCAGATATTAATGCGTATGTTACAGTAGATAAAGAAGCTGCCCTAGCTAAGGCTAAAAAGGCAGATGAAGACATTAAGTCTGGTAAGCTTACAGGTCCTCTTGCTGGTGTTCCTGTGGCTATTAAGGATAACATGTGTACTAAGGATATGCTTACTACATGTTCATCTAAGATTTTATCAAACTTTGTTCCTACATTTTCATCAGAAGCTGTACTTAAGCTAGAAGAAGCTGGAGCAGTAGTTATTGGTAAGACAAATATGGATGAGTTCGCCATGGGTTCTACAACAGAAACATCATTCTATGGTGCAACTAAAAATCCTAGAAATACAGAACACGTTCCAGGTGGTTCTTCAGGTGGTTCAGCTGCAGCAGTTGCGGCTAATGAAGCATTTGCAGCACTTGGTTCAGATACAGGTGGATCAATTAGACAGCCAGCTGGTTACTGTGGTGTTGTAGGTTTAAAGCCAACATACGGAACAGTATCTAGATATGGTCTTATTGCTTACGGTTCATCTCTTGATCAGATTGGACCTTTAACTAAGGACGTTACTGACTGTGCCTTAATTCTTGATGCAATTGCAGGCAAGGATGACAAGGACTCAACTTCTATTGGTCGTGAAAAATATAACTTCGCCGACAGCTTAGTTGATGACGTTAAGGGCATGAAGATCGGTATTCCAAGAGATTATTTTGGAGAAGGTCTTGACCCTGAAGTTAAGGAAGCAGTTCTTAAGGCAGCTAAGGTCTTAGAAGAAAAGGGCGCTATTGTAGAAGAGTTTGATTTAAGCTTAGTTGACTATGCTATTCCAACTTACTATACAATCGCAGCAGCAGAAGCATCATCTAACCTTGAAAGATTTGATGGTGTTAAATATGGTCATAGAGCAGCAGAATACGAAGGACTTCACAACATGTATAAGAAGACTCGTTCTGAAGGCTTTGGCCCAGAAGTTAAGAGAAGAATCATGCTTGGTTCCTTCGTACTTAGCTCAGGTTACTATGATGCATATTACTTAAAGGCATTAAGAGTTAAGGCTCTTATTAAGAAGGCCTTTGATGAAGCATTTGCAAAATACGATGTAATCCTTGGACCTGTTGCTCCAACAACAGCACCAAAGCTTGGTTCATCTCTTGCAGATCCTATTAAAATGTACTTATCTGATATCTATACAATATCAGTTAACTTAGCTTCTCTTCCAGGTATTTCACTTCCATGCGGCAAGGCAAGCAACGGCCTTCCAATTGGTTTACAGTTAATTGGTGATTGCTATAGAGAAGACAATATTATTCGTGCAGCTTACTCTTATGAGTGTGCTAGAGGCGAATTAAATTTCTAGAAAGGAAGGGCGATTAGATGAAGGAATACGAGACAGTCATTGGTTTGGAAGTTCACGTTGAGCTTGCAACTAAAACTAAGATTTTCTGTGGTTGTTCTACTGAGTTTGGTGGAGCACCTAATACACATACTTGTCCAGTTTGTACAGGTATGCCAGGTTCCCTTCCTGTTTTAAACAAGAAGGTAGTTGAATACGCAACAGCAGTTGGTCTTGCTACTAATTGTGATATTACAAGAGATTGCAAATTCGATAGAAAGAATTATTTCTACCCAGATAATCCACAGAACTACCAGATTTCTCAGTTATATTTACCAATCTGTAGAAATGGTCATGTGGACATTAAGTTAGAAGACGGTCAGACTAAGGAAATCAGAATCCATGAAATCCATATGGAAGAGGATGCTGGTAAGCTTATTCATGATGAGTGGGAAGATGTTTCATTTGTAGATTACAATAGATCAGGTGTACCACTTATTGAAATCGTATCAGAGCCAGATATGCGTTCAGCTAAGGAAGTTGTTGCATATCTTACAAAGCTTCGTAACACAATTCAGTATCTTGGTGCTTCAGATTGTAAGCTTCAGGAAGGTTCAATGAGAGCCGATGTTAACCTTTCAGTACGTGAAAAGGGTGCAACTGAATTTGGTACAAGAACTGAGATGAAGAACTTAAACTCATTCTCAGCTATTGAAAGAGCTATTGAAAATGAGCGCGCTCGTCAGATTGACTTAATTGAGTCAGGAGAAGGGGTAACTCAGGAAACAAGACGTTGGAACGATGATAAGGAATATTCATATGCTATGCGTTCTAAAGAGGATGCTCAGGATTACAGATATTTCCCAGATCCAGATCTTGTTCCAATTCATATCTCAGAAGAATTCTTAGAGGAAGTAAAGTCAAAGCAGCCTGAATTTAAGGATGCGAAAATGTTACGCTACAAGGAAGAATTTGGTCTACCAGATTATGATATCGAGCAGATTACAGATTCTAAGAAGTTAGCTGATATTTTTGAAGCTACAGTTGCAATTTGCAATAATCCTAAGAAGGTTTCTAACTGGTTAATCGCAGAAACAATGCGTATCTTAAAGGAACGTCAGTTAGATCCTGTAGATATTAAGTTTAAGCCAGAGGCACTTGCTAGAATCATCGAGCTTACAGACAAGAGCGAGATTAATAGTAATGCAGCTAAGGAAGTCTTTGAGGCTATCTTTGATGGCGAGGTTAATCCAGACGATTACGTTAAGGAACACGGCCTTAAGCAGGTTAACGACGAGGGTGCACTTCGTGCAACAGTTGAGCAGGTAATTGCTAACAATCCTCAGTCAGTTGCAGATTACAAGGGTGGTAAAGAAAAGGCTATTGGCTTCTTAGTTGGTCAGACTATGAAGGCAATGCAGGGTAAAGCTAACCCAGGTATGGTAACACAGTTACTTAAGGAATTACTTAATAACTAATTTGCAATAGATTTAAAATGAATAAACTTATACACAAATTTTTTAGACGATAATTTAAAGCAATAATGTTTGAAAAAATTTGTGGTGGAGATTGGAGCCTACTTTTAGAGTAGGCTCCTTTTTTATAGCTATTTTTAGTTTAAATTAGTTGATACATTTTCTTGTACAAAATAGACATTAGTAAAACTATACAAAATTGTTTGGAAATAATAAATAAAAATATTGCAGTTGAAATATATTTATATTTGTAATATACTGACGTTAGTTTCGAAATTTGCACAATTAAATAATATATTTTGACCTTTTTAAGGAGGGAGAATCATAAAGGCAAAGAAAAATAAGATATTAAAGGTTATTGCTATAATACTTGCTTGCGTTTTAGCTTTATTTTTAGTTGCCACTGTAGTTTTAGTAGTAATGAGATTTACTGGGAAAACTAAATTGGAGAATTGTTATGCAGCAGAGAATAATCTTGATTTAGGAATGACAGATGAAGACGGGAAGATTTGTTATAACGGCAATTATTACGAATATGATGAAGATGTAATAACAATTTTATTTATGGGTATTGATAAAATCAACAAGGTAAAGAAAGGCTTGACACATTTAGACGGGGGTTGTGCAGACGTTTTGTTTCTTGGCATTATCAATACTAGAACTAAAACAGTTAAGTTGCTTGCCATTAATAGAGACTCAATGGTTGATATTGACGTTTTAAATATTAAAGGCGAGGTAAGATATACAAAACCGCTACAAATCACACTAGCCCATGGTTATGGATTAGGACTTGAAGATAGTTGTCTTAATCAATGTGATGCGGTTTCAAGATTGTTATATGGAATACCAATAAATGCTTATGTATCCTTGAATATGGGAGGAGTTGCCGCTTTAAATGATGCTATTGGCGGGGTTACTCTTACTTCTCTAGATGATATCTATATAGAAGACATGGAGATAGACATTGCAAAGGATGAAGAGATACATTTGACAGGTAAACAGGCTTACTTTTACGTTAGGTTTAGAGATGAGGCAGTTTATGAATCTGCTAGGATTCGCCTTGAGAGACAGAAGCAATATGTTGAAGAATATTGCAGGCAGTTACTTAGCAATTCATTAAAGGACCTTTCAAATATTGTAAATGTATATAATGCTGTAGATGATTACACAGTAATGAACTTATCGACAGATGAGTTGGTGTATTTGGCATCAATGCTAATTGGATATGAATTTGATTTTGAAAATATTTATAGTTTGGAAGGCAGCACTTATTCAAATCCAGAGACTTATCACGAAGAATTTACAGTAGATGAAGACTCGACTAAAAAATTGATACTAGATCTCTTTTATAGACAAATTGATTGAGTTTAAATAGGCGGACACCACAACGGCTATTTAGATATAAAAACACAAGTTATCTTAAGGAGGTATCTTAATTTATGAAAAAGAAAATTTTAGCTATGGTTTTATCACTTGTATTAGTAGGCGTGCCTGCAATGGCTGTATTAGCTGATTCATCATCTTCAACTACAAGTACAGAATCAACAATTACTGTTGATGTAACTGCAGAGGAGACAAATGAAGATCAAGCAGAAGTAACAATTGATTCTGATTCAGCATTAACAGCTGATGATTTAAATGCTGATGGATATGCATTAGATGATCTTAATGATGCAACTATTACAGATATGGCTACTCAGATTGCTAATGTATTAAATGATTTATCATCAGTTGCTACTTTATTAGATAGCTCAGTACTTGCAAAGGCTGCAAAGGATACTAGTTATAAGGTAGCAGCTACAGTTCTTGCTTATGTTGATATTGAAATTGATACAGCTACAGAGAATTCTGATGGTACTTATACAGTAACTCTTGAACTTCCAAATGTAGCAGCTAATGAAGAGGTTTTAATTTTACATTACGATGATGATGCAGGAGAATTTGAAACAATTAAACCAACATCTGTTGGATCAGGAACAGTAACATTTAATGTATCAAGCTTTTCTCCATTTGCATTTGTAAAGCTTGATGTATCAACACCTAGTGGTGATACAGCTCCTATCGTACTTTATGTTTTACTTGCAGTAGCAGCTCTTGCTGTAATCGCTGTAGTATCTAGAAAGTACTTAAAGGCAGCAAAGTAATTTATAGAGTAATCTCTAATTAAATTAAAAAGTAACACCTTAAAAAATAAACGCAACTTATAAACTTAGAAAACTTATAAGAAACGGAATTGGAAGATTATATACAAAATTATAATCTTAGCAATAAATGTGGTGGGGACTGGTGCCTGCTTTATAGCAGGCACCTTTTTGCATGTCTGATTACGATATAGTTCTTATTAAATGCTATTATGCATTAATTAGCTGCTTCTTCAGCGTCAATCTCGTCTTCATATTCTTCAAAAATATAATTAAGGATTGAGGACATACCAACGAATTCACATCCATATGAATACTTATCTGAGTCGTCTAACTGCTGGCATCTTATAATCTTGACTACGCAATATAAAACGTCTTCTTCTTCGCCAAGTCTAAGGGCAGCATTGAAATAAAATCCTATTGGGAAAACGCTCTTTGATTCAAAGCCAATGCCGCTTTTTGAGATATTAATAACTCGGATTGGTGAATCAACATTCTGAATCTTAACATTGTTCTGCTTAAAAAGAGTGGATACGTTAAGCTTTAAATCGGCTTTCACTCTTCTGTGGCGTCTCTTCTCGATTCCGTCGTTCATAAGAAATCCTCCAATATTTATTAGGGTTTTGACTTATGCAAATACAGGCTCCCCTTAAAGCCTTCCAAACTAGTTTAACTACTTTTATGATACACTTTCACCCTTTCTTTTGCAAGCAAGTGACTATTGATTTTAAATCTAGGCTGTTATATAATTTTTCACGGATTGCCTCTTTATCTAAGATGGCAACAATCTCGTCTAAACCTATAGGCGAGGCCTAATATCTAGACTATTCGGCTTAAGTAGTCTATATATTATTAATATTATTTATAAGAAAAGGATGGGCACGTTAATGGAGAAGTTAAAGTTACTCTATGAAGGAAAAGTAAGAGAAGTTTATGACAATGGAGATTCGCTTATAATAGCAGCGACAGACAGAATCTCGGCATTTGATCATATTTTAAAGAATAAGGTTACAGATAAGGGTGCTATCCTTACTCAAATGTCAAAGTTCTGGTTTAATTTAACAGAAGATGTAATTGCAAATCATATGATTACTACAGATGTTTCTGAAATGCCAGAGCAGTTCCAGAATGAGGATTATGTTGGAAGAACAATGAAGGTTAAGAAATTAACTATGTTACCAGTTGAATGTATCGTTAGAGGATATATCACAGGTAGCGGTTGGGCTAGTTATAAAGAAAATGGTACAGTTTGTGGTATTAAGTTACCAGAAGGTCTTAAGGAGTCAGAGAAATTACCTGAACCTATCTATACACCATCTACAAAGGCAGAGATTGGTGATCACGATGAGAATATTTCATTTGAAAAGAGTATTGAAGTTATCGAAAAAGCATTCCCAGGTCATGGAGAAGAATACGCAACAAAGATTAAGGACGCAACAATTGCAATTTATAAGAAGTGTGCAGAATATGCTTTAACAAAGGGCATCATTATTGCTGATACAAAGTTTGAATTTGGTTTAGATTCAGAAGGAAATGTTGTAATTGGTGATGAAATGCTTACACCAGATAGCTCAAGATTTTGGCCATTAGAAGGTTACGAAGCAGGAAAGAGCCAGCCATCATTTGATAAGCAGTTCGTAAGAGACTGGTTAAAGGCTAACCCTGATAGCGACTACCTTCTTCCAGAGGACGTAATTACTAAGACAGTTGATAAGTACAAGGAAGCTTACCTTATGTTAACAGGAGAAGAATTCTCTAAGTAGATCGATTAATCGGAGGAATTATGACATTTTGTAAAAATAAATGTGCAGATTGTAAGAGTGTCTGTAAAATGAATGAAGAACTTCTAAATCGTGAGGACGATTTTGAAGGAGATATCATCCATGATGAATGTGGTGTTTTTGGAGCTTATGACTTTGATGGACACGACGTTTCATCAACTATTTACTATGGCCTTTTTGCCCTACAGCATAGAGGACAGGAAAGTGCCGGTATTGCAGTAGGCGATACTAACGGCCCTAAGGGTGTTAAGTGTTACAAGGATATGGGCTTGGTTAATGAGGTTTTCAATCATGAGAATCTTTCTAAGCTTTGTGGCGATATTGGTGTTGGACATGTACGTTATTCTACAGCGGGTAGTTCTGTTCGTGAAAATGCACAGCCTCTTGTAATTAACTACGTAAAGGGAACTCTAGGTATGGCACATAATGGTAACCTTCTTAACGCTGTTGAGTTAAGAGAAGAGTTATCTTATACAGGTGCTATTTTCCAGACTACTATTGATTCAGAAGTTATTGCATACTTAATCGCAAGAGAGAGATTATATGCTCCAACTGTTGAATTATCAGTTAGAAATGCTATGAGAAGAATTAAGGGTGCTTATTCTTTAGTAGTAATGAGTCCAAAGAAGCTTATTGGCGCAAGAGATCCATTTGGCTTTAAGCCACTTTGTATTGGTAAGAGAGATAATACTTACTTTTTATCATCAGAGACATGTGCTCTTGATACAGTAGGCGCTGAATTTGTAAGAGATGTTGAACCTGGTGAAGTTGTAACAATTACACCAGAGGGCATTTTTAGTGATAAGAGTCTTTGTCAGGAAAAGCATGCTAGATGTATTTTCGAATACATTTACTTTGCAAGACCTGATAGTAAGATTGATGGAATGGGCGTTTATGAGTCTAGAATTATCGCAGGTAAGATTTTAGCTCAGACACATCCTGTTGAGGCTGATTTAGTTGTTGGCGTTCCAGAATCTGGCAATCCAGCGGCTCTTGGCTATTCTATAGAATCAGGCATTCCATATGGCAATGCATTTATAAAAAATAACTACGTTGGTAGAACATTTATCAAGCCTAAGCAGGGTGAACGTGAGTCGTCTGTTAAGGTTAAGTTAAATGTACTTAAAGAGGCAGTTGCAGGCAAGAGAGTTGTCATGATTGATGATTCCATTGTTCGTGGTACAACTTCTGCTAGAATTGTAAGTTTACTTAAGGCAGCAGGTGCAAAGGAAGTTCATGTGCGTATTAGTTCGCCAGCTTTCCTTCATCCATGTTATTTTGGTACAGATATTCCTTCAGAGGACCAGCTTATTGCTTCAGGTCACTCAGTTGAGGAAATCTGCAAGATGATTGGTGCTGACTCACTTGGTTACTTAGATGTTACAAGACTTTCTGAGATGATCGGTGGCAAGACTGACATTTGCGACGCTTGCTTTACAGGAAATTATCCCATCGAACCTCCAAAGATTGATATAAGAGGAGAAATGGGCTAATAAAGGCTAACGATATACAATATAAGCTAGGCTTAGATTAATTAAATGAAAAAAATAAGGAAGGCGGATTTATAACAATGAATGACGTTTATCAGACACCACTTGCTCAGAGATATGCAAGTAAGGAAATGCAGTACATTTTCTCACCAGACATGAAATTTAAGACTTGGAGAAGATTGTGGATTGCACTTGCAGAAACAGAGAAAGAGTTAGGACTTGATATAACAGATGAGCAGATTGAGGAATTAAAGGCTCATAAGGATGATATCAACTATGAGGATGCAAGAAAGCGTGAAAAGGAAGTAAGACATGATGTTATGTCTCATGTTTATGCTTACGGTTTACAGTGTCCTAAGGCAAAGGGAATTATTCACTTAGGAGCAACATCTTGCTACGTTGGAGATAATACAGACATTATTATTATGACAGAAGGTCTTAAGCTTGTAAGAAAGAAGCTTATCAATGTCATTTCTGAATTAGCTAAATTCGCAGAGGAGTATAAGGCACAGCCTACTCTTGCATTTACACATTTTCAGCCAGCTCAGCCAACAACAGTAGGTAAGAGAGCTACTTTATGGATGAATGAATTTGTAATGGATCTTGAAGATTTAGATTATATTCTTTCAACAATGAAGTTACTTGGTTGTAAGGGTACAACAGGTACACAGGCTTCATTCTTAGAATTATTCAACGGTGATCATGACAAGATTCGTATGATAGATAAGAAGATTGCTGATAAGATGGGCTTTGACGCTTGTGTTCCAGTTTCAGGTCAGACTTACTCTCGTAAGGTTGATACAAGAGTACTTAACGTACTTGCAGGAATCGCTGCTTCAGCACACAAGATGTCTAATGATATCAGATTATTACAGCACTTAAAGGAAGTTGAAGAACCATTTGAAAAGAGCCAGATTGGTTCATCAGCTATGGCATATAAGAGAAATCCTATGAGAAGTGAAAGAATTGCTTCTTTAGCAGATTTCGTTATTGCAGATGCACTTAACCCAGCTATCGTTTCATCAACACAGTGGTTTGAAAGAACTCTTGATGATTCAGCTAATAAGAGAATGTCAGTACCAGAAGGCTTCTTAGCAGTAGATGGTATTCTTGATTTACTTCTTAATGTTACAGATGGTCTTAAGGTTTATGATAAGGTTATTCTTCGTCACTTCATGGCAGAATTACCATTCATGGCTACAGAGAATATCATGATGGATGCTGTTAAGGCTGGTGAAGATAGACAGGTTATGCATGAGAAGATCAGAGAATTATCAATGATCGCAGGTAGAAGAGTTAAGGAAGAAGGTCTTGATAATAACCTTCTTGAACTCATCGCAGCAGAACCATCATTCCACGTAACAATGGAAGAGCTTCAGGCTAAGATGGAACCTATCAACTACGTAGGTCGTTCAAGAGAACAGGTAGATGAGTATTTATCAGAAGTAATCAAGCCAATCCTTGATGAGAATAAAGAATTACTCGGCATGACAGCAGAGATTAATGTGTAGCTGGATTTGCTACGCAAAGCCAGCGCCCGTATCGTGCGAAGCACGATACAAGGTATGAAGAATAGTATAGTGGGACGTGGGCCAACGCCCGTATCACCCGAAGGGTGATACAAGGCATGAGGAATAGAGTGGTGGTTCATGTTGGGCCAGCGCCAGTATCGCGTTTACGCGATACAAGGCATGAAAAATATTGTAGTGGGATGTGGGCAAGAGCCCATCCCGCTGTAAATAAGAGGCGATTTTTGTACCGACCCCCAAAAGTTAGACCTAAAAATCTAACGATTGGGAGGTCGGTACATTTTTCGCCTCTTTTTTATTATTATAACTTACTGGGTTTCTTCTAACTTGCTTATTAATTTTTGACGGATTTGTCGAATTTACTTCTGATAATAAAACTAGATACCATCACCGAGAAATTTTCTTTGATTTGATGGAGAATTATTATAATTTTATCGCTATAGCCTACAGGCAACACAGAGAAATTTCTTATTTGCTTGCAAAGTGATAGTTTAGTATATTTAATAGTTACAGGTAAATAAAAGATTTCTTGGAATTGCATGTAGCTTATAAAGTAAGGCTTACATACTGATGCGGTTAATTCTTGCTTTTTTTGTTATTACTTGTAGGGTATTAAGAGACAGGAAGAAATCTCTTTATCACGTTAATATACGAATTACAGGTAAATAAAGAAAAAAGCAAGTTTGAATGTAATAGTTAATGAAACTTAACTAGCTCAATTCATTCAATATAGGAAAAATTTTGATTTGATGGTATAACCCGCCGAATTACAACAGTTTCTAGGAAAGATAAAAACCCACCAATACATCAAATCCAGAAAAAGTAAGATTTGATGGTAAAATCCAGTGCCAGAATCAAAGAAAAACAGTAAACAACGACCCACAACAAGCTCCCCACTCAACAATCCCTCTAATTTCAATCCTATTCCCACACTTTCTATATTATAGAAATCAAGAACAACTATATATCCTAAACTATTGATAAATACTGACTTTTTTCAAAAAAAATTACAAAAAATGCTTGACAGAAAAGAGCTAATTGTTATATACTATCCAAGTCGCAAGTGCTTAGCACTTCGGCGATAAGCTTGGGGTCTTAGCTCAGCTGGGAGAGCATCTGCCTTACAAGCAGAGGGTCACAGGTTCGAGCCCTGTAGGCCCCACTACTATTCCAAGTAGAAGCTTATCAATATAATATGGCGAGATAGCTCAGTTGGCTAGAGCACACGGTTCATACCCGTGGTGTCGTGGGTTCAAATCCCTCTCTCGCTACTAAAGTTAGCAGGTCGAAAGACCTGCTTTTTTGTTGCCTAAAGCCAGCTAATATTGTTTTAAGCAGAAGTCTAATGGTCCTTCATCTTCCTAGCTTGATACTTGAAAAAAGCTCTATATAAGTTTAAAATTAGATTATATATTGAGCGTGAATAATTTTGACTTTTAATAACACTACTTTCAGGAGGAACTATGGCTAACGAAGTATATAATATAGTCGGTGAAGTAGCATCATTATCCTTTGGGATAATGATTATTATTTTGATGCTTTTTACAAGACCAAGGATTACCTTTGTATATAAGTTATGTTCTATAGGCTTGTTCCTTGCAGTAATCGCAAATGCGGTTAATATCCTAATTATCAAGCTTGCTGCTGATTTTCAAAAAGATGATTTTGTCTTTCTAGGCTTTTTAATGATTATTTTTATGGTGATTTATTTTTTTGTAATTTCTCTTTTATTCTCATATATTAGCTTTCTTTCAGCATATAGGCGTCGATCTGCTACAGCAATTAATATCATAATCTTTATTGTTGCAATTATTTATTGCTGGTTTGCTGTGTCTAAATTTATAAATGGAGAAATTTTGGTAGCAAAAAACGGAATTCTTGAGCTATACATTTTTGAAAAATTCCTGATTTTAAGTTCCTTTGTGGCTTCCTTTATGTCTGTGGTAATTACTATAATCGACTACGATAACCTGTCAAAGATCGTAAAAAAGACAGTGTTTTTCTTCTTTGCAGTTAACCTTATTATTTTGCAGCTGCAGTACCTCTTTTATCCGCACATTTTCATAAGCATTACTTATGTGTTGCCTTTTGCTATGTTTTATATAGTTTTCCATGCAAATCCTCACGACGAGCTTATGGGAAGTCAGGATAAGAGCTCCTTTGAGACTATGATGCGCCAGGATAAGGTGGCGGGTAAAAATGTACTGTATATGTTTATTAAGGTGCCACGCCTGACAAATTTCGATTTCCTGGGGGACAATAATTTCGTCTATCTCCATACTGCTAGATGCACAAGAAAGCTAGAAAATTTAGGCTACGGCATAACGATTTTTAATTTAGGTTATGGCGAATTTGCTATTAGATTTAGCAATAGATATTTTATAGATACTAATAAAATCACCGGCAAGGTGGTGGAAATTTTAAAGGAATTCATTGAATTTGAGGAGAGCAACACTATTTATAGGCTTGTTGTCATGGATGCTAAGAAGGTGAATTTTGATCCTTATAGGGCTAGAATGTTATTTCTATATATTTTAGAAAATAAAATCGAGGACGATTTTTCATCTATGAGCTATATAATTCGTGCCTCCGATTATGATGCCTTTGAAAAAGAAGAGAGGATTCTATCGGTTTTAAGGGACATTTCCTATGAGAGAAATCTTAATGATGAGAGAGTGCTTTGCTATGCCCAGCCAATTTTTGATGTAAGCACTGGGGAGTTTAGGACGGCAGAGGCTCTTATGCGTCTAGAGCTTGGGGGACATGTAATTGGGCCAAGACGCTTTATAGGACTTGCTGAAAAACATGGCTACATCCACACCCTTACTTGCATTATGTTAAATAAGGTTTGCAAGGAGATTAAGAAATTAGAGGATGCGGGTTATGATTTTGACGGCGTTACCCTTAATTGCTCGTCTATTGAATTTTCAAGTAAGAATATGTATAAGCAGTTGTTTAAAATAATTTTTGATAATAAAATACAGATTTCCCATATTAGAATGGAGCTTACAGAAAGCGCTCTCTTTAGCAATTCTTCTAATGTAATAACAAACATGAAGAAGTTAAATGAGGCGGGAGTGATTTTCTATCTTGATGACTTTGGAACGGGCTACTCAAATTTTGAGAGAGTAAGGGAGTATCCTTTTAATATCATAAAGTTTGATAAGTCCTTACTTTACGCCGCCGAGAAGGATGATAATATGTCAAATGTAATGTCAACCATGGTTAACATGTTTAAGGCAGAGGGCTGCCAGACTTTAGTTGAGGGTGTTGAAAATGATTATCAGAATAAAGTTTCACTAAATAACGGTTTTGATTTCATCCAAGGCTATAGATATGCAGTACCAGAGCCGATTGAAGCCCTAGAAAATTATTTTAAGAAAGATTAAAGGAGGGGCTTATTCTCCTTGCCTTATACTTGCTAAGTTTATAAAAATATGGTTTACTTATAAGGTTAGAGCAATAATTAATCTATACTTTAGAAATCCTTAGATTATAAGGACTAAAGCTAAGATTTTAGATAAATAAGACAGAAGCATTTTAATAAAGACAAGATTAGGAGGAAGTGCAATGAGAGTTGGATTGGGTTATGACGTACACAAGCTAGTTGAAGGAAGAAAGCTTATTATTGGTGGCGTTGAGATTCCATACGAAAAAGGCCTTCTTGGACATTCAGATGCAGATGTGCTTCTTCATGCTATAACTGATGCAATTTTAGGAGCTGCAGCCCTTGGAGATATTGGTAAACATTTTCCAGATACAGACCCTAAATACGAAGGAGCAGACAGCTTAAAGCTGTTATCTGAAGCCGGCAAGATGGTGGATGAGAAGAACTTCATTATTGAGAATATAGATGCAACTATAATAGCTCAAAAACCTAAGATGAGACCTTATATAGATACAATGAGAGAAAATATTGCTAAGGCCCTTGGTTTATCAATTGACCAGGTCAATGTCAAGGCAACAACAGAAGAAGGTTTAGGCTTTACAGGTAATGGTCAGGGGATTTCATCTCAGGCTATTGCGTCTATTTCATCAGTGGATAACTACATTTATGGTGAATCTGATATGACAAATTGTTGCGGCGGTTGCAACGGAAATTGTCCAAAAAATCAGAATAGTTAAATGAAATGGAAGCGATTTTATGAATTTTTTAAAATATGTAAAACAAGAAACCGAAGTAATTAGACAAAAGGATCCAGCCATTAAATCTAACTGGGAAGTCCTTTTATATCCTACTTTCTGGGCACTTTATCACTATAGAAGAGCTCATAAATTGTATGAAAAGGGACATTTTTACAGAGCAAGAAAAATTTCTCAAAGAGCAGCAAGAAAGACGGGTATTGAAATCCATCCCGGTGCTGTAATTGGGGAGGGTTTCTTTGTGGATCATGGTCATGGAGTAGTAATTGGCGAAACAGCCATTATAGGTAATAACGTTACTCTTTATCAGGGCGTAACCCTTGGTGGTACTGGTAAGGAGCATGGAAAAAGACATCCAACTCTTGGAGATAATGTCATGGTAGGAGCTGGAGCTAAGGTACTTGGTAACATTAAGATTGGCAATGATTGTAAGATTGGTGCCGGTTCAGTAGTTGTAAGAGATGTGCCAGATGACTGTACAGTCGTTGGTATTCCAGGTAAGATCGTGGTTCAGGATTGTAAGCGATTAATTGAAAATCTCGATCAGGTAACACTACCAGATCCAGTTGCGGCAGAATTCTGCAAGCTTAAGGACGAGAATGAGAGAATCTTAAAGAGAATAAGTAAACTTGAGAAACAGGTTGCTGAGAACAGAGATCATATGATTATAAACTAAAAGAGTTTACAGGGAAGGTAATAAAATGAAGATTTATAATACTTTAACTAGAAAAAAGGAAGAATTTGTACCAATCGAAGAGGGTAAGGTAAAGATGTATGTTTGTGGACCTACAGTTTACAACCTTATTCATATCGGTAATGCTAGACCAATGATAGTATTTGACACTGTTAGAAGATATTTTGAATATAAGGGTTACGAAGTTAACTACGTTTCAAATTTCACAGATGTTGATGATAAGATTATTAAGAAGGCTAACGAGGAAGGTACAACAGCTGACGTTATAAGCCAGAGATATATTGCTGAGTGTAAAAAGGATATGGAAGGCATGAACATTAAGCCTGCAACAACACATCCTCTCGCTACTAAGGAAATTCCTGGTATGCTTGACATGATTGGAACTCTTGTAAAAAAAGGACATGCTTACGCAAAGAACGGAACAGTTTATTTTAAGACACGTTCTTTTGATCAGTATGGTAAATTATCTAAGAAGAATATAGACGACTTAGAGGCAGGCCACAGAGATGAGGCACATGCCCTTAAGGTTTCAGGCGCTGACGAGAAGGAAGATGCACTTGATTTCGTATTATGGAAGCCAAAGAAGGACGGCGAGCCTTACTGGGAATCACAGTGGTCACAGGGTAGACCAGGCTGGCATATTGAGTGTTCTGTAATGGCTAAGAAGTATCTTGGTGATACAATCGATATCCATGCAGGTGGCGAGGATTTAGTTTTCCCTCATCATGAAAATGAAATCGCTCAGTCAGAGTGCTGCAATGGTGTAGATTTTGCAAAGTATTGGATGCACAATGCATTCCTTAATATTAACAATAAGAAGATGTCTAAGTCAGAGGGCAATTTCTTTACAGTAAGAGATATTGCAGAGCATTACGATTTAGGCGTACTTAGATTCTTTATGCTTAGCGCACACTATCGTAATCCAATTAACTTTAGCCGCGAGCTTATGGAATCAGCTAAGAATGGTTTAGATAGAATCATGACAGCAGTAGCTAATCTTGATGAATTGGCAAATGCAGCAACAGCTGAAAGCTTAACAGAAGAAGAGACAAAGGTGCTTGCTGAAATTAAGGCTTGCCAGGATAAGTTTGAAGCTTCTATGGATGATGACTTTAATACAGCTGATGCTATTTCTGCAATCTTTGATATGGTAAAGATTGCTAACTCTAATGCTAATGCTGCATCAAGCAAGGAATTTATTGCTAAGCTAAGAGAGGCTATTGTAACATTTTCAGATATCCTTGGCCTTAAGGTGGTTAAGGAAGCAGAGTTACTTGATGCTGACATTGAGAACTTAATCAATGAGCGTCAGGCTGCAAGAAAGGAAAGAAACTTTAAAAGAGCTGATGAAATCAGAGATGAGTTACTTTCAAAGGGTATTGTATTAGAGGATACAAGAGAAGGTGTAAGATGGAAGAGAGCTTAAGTTTTACTAAGGCTATATTTGAGGGCCTTAATTTAAATGAGACTAATCCAAGACAGCTATCCCCTCTAGTATTAGCTTATATCGGGGATTGTGCCTATGATTTAATCATAAAAACTAAGATTGTTTCAGAGGGCAACACTCAGGTTAATAAAATGAATAAACAAGCTTCATCATTAGTAAAGGCAGAGGCCCAGTCTATTATGATTGGTGTCCTTGAGCCTTTGCTTACAAGCGATGAGGAAGCTATATATAAAAGAGGCCGTAATGCAAAGTCTTATACTTCCGCAAAGAATGCCTCTATTACAGATTATAGAAGAGCAACGGGCTTTGAGGCCTTAGTTGGCTATTTATATTTAACAGAGCAATTTGATAGATTGGTGGAACTTGTAAAAATCGGACTTGAATCCGAAGAGATGAAGACAAGAAAGCCAACTAATAGGAGGACTAATGAGATATAAGGAATTGACCTTTGAAGGCCGTAATGCGGTTTTAGAGGCTTTTAGATCAGGCAAAACAATAGATAAGCTATTTGTCTTAGATGGCAGCACAGATGGTCCAATTAAGACTATTATAAGAGAAGCTAAGAAAACTGACTGCATTATTAACTTTGTAGATAAGGAAAGACTTGATAGACTTGCTGGAACAAGCCGTCATCAGGGAGTTGTAGCCATTGGCGCAGCTTATGATTATGCAGAAGTTGAGGACATCCTTAATCTTGCAAAAGAAAAGGGTGAAGATCCATTTATCTTTATCTTAGATGAAATCGAGGATCCACACAATCTTGGCGCAATTATAAGAACAGCTAATCAGGCAGGCGCTCACGGTGTTATTATTCCAAAGCGTAGGGCAGTAGGCCTTACAGCTACAGTAGCTAAGACATCAGCTGGTGCTATTAATTACACACCAGTTGCCAAGGTAACTAACATTTCTAAGACTATTGAAGAGTTAAAGAAGGAAGGTCTTTGGTTTGTCTGCGCAGATATGGGCGGTGAGACTATGTATAATCTTAACTTAAAAGGCCCTATCGGCTTAGTTATTGGTAATGAAGGTAACGGCGTTAGCCGTCTTGTTAAGGAAAAATGTGACTTTGTAGCCTCAATCCCAATGAAGGGGGATATTGATTCCCTTAATGCTTCAGTGGCAGCAGGCGTACTTGCTTATGAAATCGTAAGACAGAGAATGGCTTAAGATTTTAACAGACTAATTAATAGAGGGTGTATATGGATAAATTATCAGCAATGACTGATGAAGATTTAGTAAGAGATTATAAGGAAAATGAAAATCAAGCCGCAGCTAATCTCCTATACGAAAGGTATAAGGATACGGTTAAGTATAAGGCAAAAACTATGTTTATTGCTGGCGGCGATAAAGAAGATTTAATTCAAGAAGGTATGATAGGTCTTTTTAATGCTGTAAGAGATTATGATGTGGAAAGAAGCGTGAAATTTACTACCTTTGCTAACATTTGCATTGAACGCCAAATCCAAAACGCAATCAAGGCCTCTAATAGACAAAAGAATCTCCCCCTTAATGGCTATATTAGCCTAGACCAGCCTCTTGGTCAGGGAGATGATGAGGAGTTGACTATTGGAGATAATCTAGCAGCTGATGATTTTTATAATCCAGAATATGCTTATCTTAGCAAGGAGGAGATTTCTACAATTAATGCCGATGCTAAGACTAAATTAAGCACTTTTGAAAGAGAAGTTTTTGCTCTAAGTAAGAAGGGACAAAACTATCAGCAGATAGCTAAAGCTCTTAAAAAGACGCCGAAATCCATAGATAATGCACTAACAAGAATAAAGAAAAAATTATCTGCAAAATAGTATAAATTAAGTTGATAAAATAACTTAATTTATGCTATAATTTAGCAGATTTGCTATTGTAGCTCAGTGGTAGAGCACTTCATTGGTAATGAAGAGGTCGGGGGTTCAATTCCCCTCAATAGCTTTTTTTAGCTCAGTCGGAGTACAAGCTCCGACTGAGCTAAACGCTCCGCGAGGATGCGCACGGATTCGGACAGAAATTTGTCTGCTTAAGCAGACACGAATCCGGCGCACAAGACTCGCGAGCGAGTCTTGACTACTCAGATTTTCTAAGTTAAAGATATAAAACAATCCTAACAATTTCGTCTAATTTCTTGCATATTCCATTTTGTTTTGTTATGATAAACCGGTGTGGCAAATGTTTATTTTTATTGGCATTTGCTAATCTAGATGATGGCTTGTCTAGATTCACAATCTAGATAGTGGCTTTTCTAGATAAAAACATATAATTTTATACCCGTAAAACGGGACGGAGGAAGTAACTATGGTAAAGGCTATTGTTGGTGCTAACTGGGGCGACGAAGGTAAGGGTAAGATTACTGATATGCTCGCCGAGGAATCAGATATTATTGTAAGATTCCAGGGAGGAAGTAATGCAGGACACACAATCATTAATGATTATGGTAAATTTGCACTTCATTTACTCCCATCTGGTGTATTTTATAATCACACTACAAGCATTATAGGTAATGGAGTAGCTCTAAATATTCCTTATTTAATTAACGAATTAAAGAGCTTAACAGACAGAAATGTTCCAATGCCTAAGATTTTGGTGTCAGATAGAGCACAGATTATGATGCCTTATCATGTAGATTTTGATACATACGAGGAAGCAAGACTTGCAGGTAAGTCTTTTGGCTCTACTAAGTCAGGTATTGCTCCATTCTATTCAGATAAGTACGCTAAGATTGGTTTCCAGGTTAGCGAATTATTCGGAGATGAGAAAGCACTTAAGGATAAGATTAGTAACGTTTGTACATTAAAGAATGTTATGCTAGAACATCTCTATCACGCTCCACTTCTTAAGGAAGAGGACATCTTTAATACTCTCATGGAATATAAAGAAATGATTGCACCTTATGTTTGCGATACTTCAGCATACCTTCATAAGGCAATTAAGGAAGGTAAGAAGATTTTACTTGAAGGTCAGTTAGGTTCACTTAAGGATCCAGATCACGGTATCTATCCTATGGTAACATCTAGCTCAACTCTTGCTGCTTACGGTGCAATTGGTGCAGGTATTCCAGCAGCTGAAATTAAGGATGTTGTTACAGTAGTTAAGGCATACTCATCATCAGTTGGTGCAGGTGCATTTGTTTCAGAAATCTTTGGCGACGAAGCTCAGGAATTAAGAGTTCGTGGCGGTGACGGTGGCGAATTTGGTGCTACAACAGGTCGTCCAAGAAGAATGGGTTGGTTTGATGCAGTAGCAACACGTTACGGTGTTAGAATGCAGGGTACAACAGAAGTTGCCCTTACAGTAATTGACGTACTTGGATACCTCGATGAAATTCCTATGTGTGTAGGTTATGAAATCGATGGTAAGGTAACTAAGGACTTCCCTACAACATCTGAGCTTGAGAAGGCTAAGCCAGTATTAAAGAAGTTCCCAGGTTGGAAGTGCGAAATCAGAGGAATCAAGAATTACGAAGACCTTCCAAAGGAATGCCGCGATTATATCGAAGCAATCGAGGAAGAAATCGAAGCTCCTATTACAATGGTTTCTAATGGTCCAGGAAGACATGAAATCATCCACAGAGTTTCAAACTACAAGAAGAACTAGTTTCTAAAAGAAACTAATCATAGAATTTATAAGTGTTCTCAAAGCCCTAGAAAGCACTGATAGCAAGACTTTTAGCTATCAGTTAGCCTTTTAGGGCTTCTTTAGCTCAGTCGGAGTACAAGCTCCGACTGAGTTAAATGCTCCGCGAGGATGCGCACGGATTCGGACAGGAATTTGTCTGCAGTAGCAGACCCGAATCCGGCGCTAGACTTACGAGCGAGTCTTGACAAATATAAACAACTAGCTTGTTTTAGATAATAATGATATAATCAGCATAGTAATAAGTATTACTAGATAGGAGGGTATTATGGATTTTGAAAAGTATTTTGATCATACTAATTTAAAGCCAGATGCCACACCAGAAGATATTGAAAAATTGTGTGAGGAAGCCAAGAAATATGACTTTGCATCGGTTTGCGTTAACTCAGCGTACACTAAATTAGTAGCGAAGCAATTAAAGGACACAGCTGTTAAGACTTGCGTGGTTGTAGGATTTCCACTAGGAGCTATGGATACGCAAACAAAAGCCTTTGAGGCAAAGAAGGCTATTGAAGATGGCGCAGAAGAAATCGATATGGTAATTCAAATCGGCGCCCTTAAAGCTAAAGCATATGATATTGTGCTTGAGGATATTAAGGCTGTAAGAGAGGCGACAAAGGGACATGTTTTAAAGGTAATTATTGAAACTTGCCTATTAACTGATGAGGAAAAGAAAAAGGCTTGCGAGCTTTCTATGGAAGCTGGAGCTGATTACGTTAAGACCTCAACTGGATTTTCAACAGGAGGCGCAACTCTAAGAGATGTGGCTCTTATGAAGGAAGTTGTAGGTGAGGAAGGCCTTGTTAAGGCTTCAGGTGGAATAAGAGATTATAACACTGCAATTGCCATGATTGAGGCAGGTGCTGATAGAATTGGCACAAGTAATGCCGTAAAGATTATGGAGTCTAGAAGCTAATTAAGAGCTTGGATAAAAGACTTAATAAAAGGCTAGATGATAAGTAGACAAAACTTGATAACACAGAAATTTATAAAGCGCAGACCATAATTGGCCTGCGCTTTTCTTGTTTTTAAACAATTCTTATCTTTAATTATTCTGATAATCTTTGGATTAATTCCCAAATAAGTTCAGCAGAGTTAAAATTTTCAGGAACGATGTCATTAGCTGTGATGTTGATGTCATAGGCATCATTAAGCTCCTGAGCAAGGCTCTCAAGGTCATCATTTAATAAAATTTCGTCGTCTACTAAAGCTTCATAAGTTTCAAAATCAATTTCTGAATTGTACTCTGATAAAATGTCCATTAACTGATCCATACACGAACCCTCATTTCTTACTAAATTTCGAGTAAAATCTTATATAAAATAAGATAACACCTAGAAGTGATGAGGCATTTCTCAATCACTTGCTATGATAAAATACTATAAGGCATGGGCGTAGTCAAGGATTTTTACTATAATATACCTATAAAATAAGTTATCTAGAAATAGCTTGATTACTGGCTTTAGAGATATATTTTCAAAAATAATCATAGCACTATTCTCACACCTTATCTCCCCTAGTTAATATTAAATTGTACCGGCTTTATTAAGATTATAATATAATCTTTTTATTGCCTATGCAATAGTATTTTGTGTATACTTGAGTAAATAAAATTTTAAGAAGGATAGGAAGTTAGAAAGATGAAGAAATTAAAGAGAATCGCAGCCTTAACAGTAGTAGTTTTATGGGGAATTTTACTCCTTACAACTCTTGTGGTGGCTTTTATTGATAGCGAGGTTACTAACACATTATTTAGAGGTTTAATCTATACAGATATAGTTTTACCAGTAGTTGCTTATGCCATGTTATTGGTTTATAAGTTTCTTCACGGCAAGGGAACTAGTGAAGAAGTATCATCTAAAGAAAATAAATAGTACTTTTGATAGACATTTTTACAAGTTGTGATATAATGGTATTAGAAACAATAGGTCAATGGGCTTCTTAATAACAAGGAGGTGTTAAGATGTCGAGCATAAATTCTAATATTACTAGCTTGTTTTCAAGCTTACAGTCAAGTTCGTCGGGCATTTATAGTCTAGATCTTAATCAGCTTAGTTCTATAAAGTCAGGTAGTTACAAGAAGTTGCTTGATAACTATTACTCTCAGGATGAGGAAGAAGATACAACTACAACTAGTTCAAGCACTAATTCCACAATTAATTCATCTGCCGAGAAGAATACTGAAACAACAATTAAGAGTGCTTCAGCAGCGGTTATTAAGGATGTAAAGACTTTAACAAGTTCAAGCCTTTGGGAAAAGAAGACGACTACAGACTCAGAAGGTAATGAAACAACAGATTATGACAGAGATGCAATTTATAAGGCAGTATCTAGCTTTGTAAAGGATTACAACGATTTAGTAGATTCTGCAGCAGATTCTAATATTACATCAACTCTTAGATCTGCTAATTTTATGGTTAAATCCACTAATATAAATTCAGGTATATTATCTTCAGTGGGAATAACAGTTAATAGTGATAATAGTTTAAGTCTTGATAAAGATACACTTGATAAGGCTGATGTATCCACATTAAAGTCGATTTTTGCACAGGATGCATCAATTGCTAATCAGATTAGTGCAAGCGCTTCGACCATGAATAGCAATGCAACAAGTGCACTTGCTAAGCTTGCAGCAACAGGTAGTTATGATTCAGATGGCGGTTACACCTATGTAACAGGTTCTAATTATAACTCTATAATTTAGAACATTTTCCTAATAATAAGGGGAATTATGACAAGCGAGTATTTAAGGGGCTTTTGAAAATGCAGAATCCACGGGCATTTACAGAGCCTCTTTTTAAATGCTTGCTTTTAAATTATTCTATGTTATAATTCCATAGTAATACTTTTTAGTGTAGTTTGGAGTCGTGTCTTTATATACACTAAATAATAGGAATAAATAATAAGGAAGAGGTATTAAACATGGCACTTTTAGAAACATGGAGAAATCTTGCGTACAATACAGAAGCAGATCCTAAGGCTGCTGAGAATTTCTGGAATGCTTACTTTACAGAAGAGCAGAGAATCTATAAGGAAATTTTAGGAAATCCAGACGAAGTAGTTAAGGGTAGCGTTAAGGACTTAGCTAGTAAGTTTAACGTAGAAGTTTTACTTATGACAGGTTTCTTAGATGGTATTAACGATAGCTTAGTAACTCCTAATCCAATTGAGACTATGGAAGAGGATACAGAAGTTTCTCTTGAATATGATAGAGAAAAGCTTTACTACAACATGGTTGGCTGCAAGGCTAATTGGTTATATGAACTTCCTGAATGGGATAACTTACTTTCAGAAGAAGTAAGAAAGAACCTTTATAAGAAGCAGAAGGCTTCTGGTACTTTCGTTAGAGAAGGTAAGAAGATTGGACGTAATGATCCATGTCCATGCGGAAGCGGTAAGAAGTATAAGCAGTGCTGTGGTCGTTAATTTTAACGATAGCCTAATTAGAATATAAATTTGTTTACAATGTGTGCCCCTTGGTTTTTGCCAAGGGGTATATAAGTATAAAGGAGTAATAATGAACGCATACACTGCATTTGCCTATGTATATGATGAATACATGGATAACATTCCCTATGATGAATGGGGACAATATATGATTGGACTTTTAAAGGAGCTTGGCGTAAAGGCTGGAGACTCAGTAGTTGATTTAGGCTGTGGAACTGGTACTGTTACAAGAATGCTTGAAAAGGAAGGCTATGACATTGTAGGTATTGATATGTCTGAGGACATGCTTGCTATAGCCGCTGAGAGAATTGAAGAAAGTGGACAAGATATTCTCTATTCTTGTCAGGATATGCGTGAGTTTGAACTTCCTTTTAAGGTGGACGCATTTACAAGTATTGGTGACTCTATGAATTACATTACAAGTAAGGAAGATTTAGAGTCTGTTTTTAAGTGCGTGGCAGAGAACATCAATGATGGTGGCGTTTTTGTTTTTGATCTAAAGACAATACATTTCTTTAGAGATATATTAGCTGACAATACTTATGCGGAAAATCGTGACGAATCAGCTTTTATATGGGATAATTATTATAACGACGACGATAAGAATAATGAATATGATCTCGCTGTTTTTGTTATGAATGAAGACGGCAGTTTTAATAGATATGAGGAACAGCATTTTCAGCATGGCTTTGAATTAGAGGAAGTTAAGGAGGCAGCAGCTAATGCGGGTCTTTCTGTGCTTGCCCTTTATGATGCATTTTCAAAGGATGCACCAAAGCCGGATTCAGAGAGAGTATACTTCGTATTACAGAAGTAATTAGGAAAATGTTTCTAAGAATAAAAGTAACAGATTAATTTAACTAAACATAGAAAGGAAACTAAGATGAAAGACTATATAGTAAGAGCAACAGCAGCAGGCGGACAGGTTAGAGCCTTTGCTATTACATGTAAGAATACAGTAGAAGAAGCTAGAAGCCGTCACAGCATGAGCCCTATTGGAACTATCGCCCTTGGTAGATTACTTGCAGGTGGCGCAATGATGGGTACAATGATGAAGAATGACGACGATGTGCTTACAATCCAGATTAAGGGTAATGGACCTATTGGCGCTATGACAGTTACTGCCAACGCTAAGGGCGAAGTTAAGGGTATGGTTGCAAATCCTGAGGTTATGCTTCCACTAAAGGACGGTAAGATTGATATTGCAGGTGCTGTAGGTATCGGTGTTTTATCAGTAATTAAGGATATCGGACTTAGAGAACCATATATTGGTGATACAATCCTTATTACAAGTGAAATCGCTGAGGATTTAACATATTATTTTGCAACTTCAGAACAGGTTCCATCATCAGTAGGTCTTGGCGTACTTATGAATAATGATAATACTGTAAGAGAAGCAGGTGGTTTTATTATTCAGCTTATGCCTAATGCTAGTGAGGAATTTATTGATAAGCTTGAAGAAAGAATTAAGAGCGTTAAGTCAATTACTTACATGCTTGAAGAGGGTATGAGCCCAGAACAGATCTTAGAGCACATTTTAGGAGACATGGATCTTGAAATCCTTGATACTATTGATACTGGCTTTAAGTGTAACTGCTCTAAGGAAAGAGTTTCTAAGGCCGTAATTAGTATCGGTAGAGAAGAATTATCTAAGATGATTGCTGACAATAAGCCTATCGAGGTTAACTGTCATTTCTGTAATACTCATTACAATTTCACTATTGATGAGTTACAGGATATGTATAATAAAGCTACACACTAATCTAATTTACTAGATTTTAATTAGCTTATAACTTTACGAACTAAGGCTTTTGGAGTACAATAACTTTTGTATTTTGCTAAAATTCGAATAAAAACGATTATTGCTAATGGCATATTAGAAAACGGAGGAACATTATTTATGGAAAACGAGGTTGTTTCCAAGAATTTCATTGAACAGATTATTGATAAAGATATAGAAGAAGGGCATTGCAAGAAAGTCATTACTAGATTCCCACCAGAACCTAATGGCTACCTTCATATTGGACATGCTAAGTCGATTCTTTTAAACTATGGTTTAGCAACTGAGTACAACGGTCAGTTTAATATGAGATTTGATGATACTAATCCTACTAAAGAGAAGGAAGAGTTCGTTGAATCAATTAAGAAGGACGTTGAATGGCTTGGTGCTAAATGGCATGGCGACGTATTATTTGCATCAGGATATTTCCAGCAGATGTACGAGGCAGCAGTTAAGTTAATTAAGAAGGGTAAGGCTTTCGTATGTGACTTATCTGCAGAAGAGATTAGACAGTACAGAGGAACACTTACAGAACCAGGTAAGAACTCACCATATAGAGACAGATCAGTAGAAGAGAATTTAGCTCTTTTTGAAGATATGAAGAATGGTAAGTTTGAAGATGGTACTAAGGTTTTAAGAGCTAAGATCGATATGGCAAGCCCTAATATCAATATGAGAGATCCTGTTATTTATAGAGTTGCTCACATGACACATCACAGAACAGGTGATACTTGGTGCATTTATCCTATGTATGATTTTGCTCATCCTATTGAAGATGCTATTGAAGGCGTTTCTCATTCAATTTGTACACTTGAGTTTGAAGACCACAGACCTTTATATGACTGGGTTGTAAGAGAACTTGAGTATGAGAACCCACCAAAGCAGATTGAATTTGCAAAGCTTTATCTTGAAAATGTTGTAACTGGTAAGCGTTACATCAAAAAGCTTGTAGAGGATGGCGTAGTTGATGGATGGGATGATCCAAGACTTGTGTCAATTGCAGCACTTAGAAGAAGAGGATTTACACCAGAGTCAATTAGAATGTTCACTAAGCTTGTAGGTGTTACAAAGTCACAGGGTGCAGTTGAGTATCCAATGCTTGAATACTGTATCAGAGAAGACTTAAAGCCAAAGGCTAAGAGAATGATGGCAATTCTTGATCCAGTTAAGGTTATCGTTGATAACTATCCAGAGGGTCAGGTTGAATATATGGAAGTTCCTAATAATCAGGAGAATCCTGAGATGGGAACTAGAAAAGTTCCGTTTACTAAAGAGCTATTTATTGAGAGAGAAGATTTCATGGAAGAACCACCTAAGAAGTATTTCAGATTATTCCCAGGTAACGAAGTTCGTTTCATGAATGCATATCTTCTTACTTGCGTAGATTACACTAAAGATGCAGATGGTAAGATTACAGAGATTCACTGTACTTACGATCCAGAAACTAAAGGAGGAAATGTTGAAGGCCGTAAGGTTAAGGGTACTATCCATTGGGTATCAGCAACTGAGGGCAAAAAAGCTGAGGTAAGATTATATGAGAATATTATTGATGAGGAGAAGGGCGTTTATAACGAAGAGGATGGCTCTATGAATATAAATCCTAATTCATTAACAATAATTAAAGATGCAATAGTTGAACCTGAGCTTATCAACTCTGTAGCAGAAGATAAGTTCCAGTTCGTAAGAAATGGATATTTCTGCGTTGATAACAAGGACTCAAAGGAAGGCGTACCTGTATTTAACAGAATTGTTTCACTAAAGAGTTCATTTAAGTTGACTAAGTAATAATTAGGGCAGAAACCATTTGGCTTCTGCCCTTTTTTGTTTTTACTCGAATAATAGACATTAAGGAGGAATATATGGATAAGATAAAAGACTTAAAAGTATGGAAAGTCTTAAAGAATTTTTTCAAGAAAATATGGACATATGATATTATCCATCCAATTTGTTACTCAATAATTGTTACTATGGTAATAGAGTGTCTTAATAAGAGAAATTTATCAGGCATTTGGATGCCATTTACATCACCTGTTATTTTCTTAGTAAACATGCTAATTATAGCTTCATGCTTAAGTATTGGTATGATGTTTAAGAAGAGAGCTTTTGTTTACACTTTGATTTCAGTGGGCTGGTTAGGTCTTGCAGTAACTAACTTTATTGTAAAATCCACACGTAAAACTCCATTTACAGCAATGGATTTTTTACTTATTGATGATGCAGTAAAGGTTGCGCCAATGTATTTAACATTTATTAACATTGTCTTTATCATTGTTTTAATAGTTGTTGTGATTGCCCTACTTATTATTCTCTTTAGAAAGACAGGCAAGGTAGAAACAGAGCTTTCAAGAAGAAGATTCTTCCTATTTGGCTTTTTCCAGTCAGCTCTAGTAATTCTTTTTACATATGCAACAATTGCAACACTTCTTTTGCATAATGTAATGGGAACTGATTTTGGTAACTTATCAAATGCTTTCCAAAATTACGGTTTCACTTATTGCTTTACAACAAGTGTATTAAATAGAGGTGTAAGTAAGGATTCTGATTATTCAGAAGAATATGTAGAAAACCTAAAAGAAACTATTGATAGTACAACAACTGATGAGGTAACTGCACAAGAGACACCTAATATCATTTTCCTTCAGCTTGAATCTTTCTTTGATCCAACTGAGATTAATGGATTAGAGGTATCTGAACAGGTACTTCCAAACTTCAATAGATTACAAAGCGAGTTTACATCAGGTTATTTATCAGTTCCTGTATTTGGTGCAGGTACAGTAAATACTGAGTTTGAAGTTCAGACAGGTATGAATCTTGATGACTTTGGACCTGGTGAATATCCATATAAGACAGTATTACAAAACAAGGTTTGTGAGTCGGCAGCTTATGCCCTTAAAAATCTTGGCTATACAACTCACGTAGTTCATAATAACGATGCTACTTTCTATACAAGAAATAAGGTATTTACACATTTAGGCTACGATACATTTACACCAATAGAATATATGGATGGAATTGAGCTTACACCTAACGGAAACTGGGCAAAGGATGAAATCTTAACAGAATACATTGAAAAAGCCCTTAATTCTACAGATGGTTCAGATTACGTCTATACAATTTCTGTTGAAGGACATGGTGATTATCCTAATGAATATCCTGAAGGTTATACACCAGAAATTACAATTGATAATTTCCCTGATTCTGAGAATCAGACAGGTTTTGAATACTACGTTAACATGATTCATGATATGGATAAGTTTATTGGCGAGTTAACAGATATGTTATCTCAGCGTGATGAGAAGACTGTACTTGTAATGTATGGCGATCATCTTCCAACCTTTAACTTAACAGATTCAGATATGAAACATAACAGTATCTATGAGACTGAATATGTAATGTGGAGTAACTTCGATATGGAAAAGGAAGATGTTGACCTTGAAGCATATCAGTTAACTGCTTACGTATTTGAAAGATTAGGAATTTCAGAGGGTAATATTTTTAAATATCACCAGACAAGCCATGACTCAGAGGACTATTTAAAGAATCTTACAATCCTTGAATATGATATCCTCTACGGAGATCAGGATATTTACGAAGGTGAAAGCCCATATACAGCAACTAACTTACACTATGGTCTAGACACAATTTCTATAACGGGAACCTATGAATATGATGGAGACCTGTATGTGGAAGGAACTTACTTTAATGACTACTCAACGGTACTTATAAATAACAAGAAGTATACGACGGAAAAGATTAATGATAGGCTCCTAAAGGTAGAGAATGCCTCAGTTAATGAAGGTGATATCGTATCTGTTGCCCAAATTGATTCAGATGGTACCGAGCTTAGCCGTGTAATGTATACGGTTCCGGCTTCCACTAACGAAGATGCGCTAGATGAGCGCTTCCTCCGTCTAGCTGCTTAGATTGTACAAAACTAAAAACATGGTATGAGAAATACTATAACTTATTGACATACAATAAAGCAAATGTTAAGATAATTAAGGTATTTTTATTAAGGGAGGGGAACCTTAACTTACTAAGAACAACTAGATATTTTATGGAGGTACTATTAAATGAAAGGTACAGTAAAGTGGTTTAACAACCAGAAGGGCTATGGCTTTATCTCTGATGAATCAGGAAAGGATGTATTCGTACATTACTCTGGTCTTAACATGGAAGGATTTAAGTCATTAGAGGAAGGTGCTTCAGTTGAGTTTGATATCACAGAAGGCGCTAAGGGACCTCAGGCTACTAACGTTACTAAGCTCTAATCTGGGGGTTATGACGTACCTTTTTCCAATGAATCGAGGCTTAGGCGGATAGATATATTGAGAAAAGATAGTAAAAGAGGACGAAGCTGTAAAGAATTTCTTTACAGCTTCTTTTTTAATGCCTTTTTATAAGAAGTTTATAAAGCTAGAATAGACGATTAAGGCGCTATCTGTTATTATTTTATATAGGTCTTTTGTAGCATTTTTAAAGGCCTCAATAATAAGGAAGGTAGATTAATAATGGAAAGTTTTAATGAATTTATAGGGAAGACTTTATCAGGTGACGTATTATCATTTATAACTGCGGGAGGAATATTATTCTTATCAGTTATTATTGTTGCCACAATTATTATTTTTAGAAGATGGAATGGACGAGTTGTTCCATTTTTATTTGGTATTGTAACTTATGGTATTTTTGGATTTATATTCTCTCAGTTGGTGGTATCAGCTCTTGCAATGATTCCATCCATTGACTATGCCTTTAGTTATAATCAGAGTGCATATAATCTAGTGCAGGCAATTTTCCTTGCTATCGGTATGGGAATTGCAAGATGGTTCATCTTAAAGATGATGATTTCAAGATATGAGCGTCCAGGAGATGTTTATCTTGCGGGTTTAGGTATTGGTATTGGACAGGGCATCTTTAGCTACGGCTTAAGTATATTTGCATTCTATGTTAATGCTCAGGTTTTAATTAACCAGGGCGAAGTTACATCAGACTTTATTTCAGGCCTTACAGAAGGTTTAACAGAAGCTAACATAACAAGCCTTGCTGACACATTTAGCCAGTTATTCTATGCACCAGAAACAATTTGGGCATTACTTGGCCTTGCAGCAGTACTTGATTTATTCTTAAATCTCTTCCTTATGGTTGCAACTTTTGGCGCAATGAAGAAGAACATTAATTACATGTGGAGTTGGTATGCAATTGCAATTCAGCTCGTATCAATTCTTTCATTTACTGTATATGACTATAGATCAGTAACAAGTATAACAATTAGCTTTATTGTTAAGACAATTGTAACAATTGGTGCTATAATAGTAATAAATAAAGTGTCAAAGGCAATTGAATATAGTAAAGAATAGAAAGTAAGATTACTTTAATTAAGACATAAGTGTAAACTTACGTATGGTAATTGAGTATGAGAAATAAAAAATATATAACAGTGAGAAAAGCAGTCGACAACGTTGCGGACAGTAAAGTTGTCGGAAAGATAGCTAATAGAGTAGCTAATTTTAGAGGAAGTACAGAAGAATATATTAATAACGATGCATTACTGCAAACCGACATAGATAGCGGTTTGTCTAAGGCGGAAGTACGTAAAAGAAACTTAGAGGGGCTTAGTAATATTTCAACTAATAAGCCCTCTAAGACTATAAAGCAGATAATTTTTAGTAACATTTTTACCTACTTCAATTTAATCTTTATTACTTTTGCAGTTTTATTATGCTTAGTAAAATCTTATACGGATATAACATTTATGCCTATTATCATCTGGAATACCATCATAGGTATAGTTCAGGAGATAAGGGCCAAGAAAGTTTTAGATAAGATAAATGTTGTGAATGCTCCAAAAACTAGGGTTATAAGAGATGGCCGTGAAACAGTGGTGGACTCTTGGACCTTGGTTCGTGGAGATATGTGTGTGTTTAGCGCAGGAAATCAGGTCTGCGCAGATTCAGTAATCAGGAGTGGAACAGTTAGGGTAAATGAGTCTCTACTTACAGGGGAGTCAGATGATGTGATTAAAGAGGCCGGAGATTTGTTATTATCAGGCAGTTTTATTGTGTCAGGACAGTGTAGAGCAGTGCTTACAGCAGTTGGAGATGAAGCCTATGCGGCTAAGTTAAATGCTGAGGCGAAAGCCACAAGAAAGAAAACGAAAACTAACATGATCGATTCTCTAAATCGAATGGTAACCTTAATCGGCGTGATTATCGTGCCTTTAGGATTGATTATGTATATACGAGCAGTCTATTTTTTAGGCTACTCAATAAAAGAAGGGGTGGTATCCACAGTTGCTTCGCTAGTGGGCATGATACCGGAAGGTCTCTATTTACTAGCAAGTATCACCTTGGTAGTCTCAATTATGCGACTTGCAAAACAACAAGTTTTAATTCATGAGATGAATTGCGTGGAGACATTAGCTAGAGTTAACGTCCTTTGCGTGGACAAGACAGGAACTATTACAAACCCCGAGATGTCAGTAAGCAAGGTGGTTTATCTAGATGAAGATTTTAATGAAAATGTATCTAGAGAAATCAGGATGGCATCTGCTAGCATGGCAGCAGATAACGAGACAATGAAGGCCATTCAGCAGGAGTTTTTGCCAGCGGATAATGATGAAAAAACAGATATAGTTTGTCCATTTTCATCAGCAAGCAAATACTCGGCAGCAATATTTAAAGACAGATCTCTAGTCTTTGGTGCCGCAGAATATGTGCTAACAAGTGACTTTTCTAAATACGAAGAGCAGATTAAGGCACTAACAAAGGATGGCGCAAGATTATTAGTCTTTGGTGAGACAAGTGAAATTCTAGAAGGTAAGGCGCTAACTAAGCCAATAACACCAAAGGCCTTTATAATCCTAGAGAATGAGATTAGGGAAAATGCAACAGAGACCTTTAAATATTTCGCCGAACAAGGCGTAGATATAAAGGTAATTTCAGGTGACAATTCTATTACTGCGTCAAAGATTGCAGCAAAAGCTGGCATCCAAAACGCAGATAAATACATAGATGCAACAAGCTTAACAAGCTATAGGGAACTTAAAAAAGCCGTTGAAAAATACACAGTCTTTGGCCGAGTAATCCCAGAGCAGAAGAAGATGATAATCAAGGCCCTTAAGGAAGCTGGTAAAACAGTTGCCATGACAGGGGATGGAGTTAATGATGTATTAGCTCTAAAAGAGGCAGATTGCAGTATCGCCGTCGCAACAGGTAGTGAGGCAGCAGCAAATGCAGCGCAAATCGTATTATTAGACTCTGACTTTTCAAGAATGCCATCGGTGGTGGCTGAAGGAAGACGAGTGGTAAATAATATTCAAAGGTCTGCAAGCCTCTTCCTAGTAAAGAACATTTTCTCAATCTTACTAACTATATTTACACTTATTGCGGCAAATTTATACCCACTATATCCAACACAGCTATCCCTACTTGGTGCATTTACCATAGGAATTCCGTCCTTCTTCTTAGCTCTTCAACCAAACAAGAGCCTAATTAGAGGCCATTTCCTAGTTAATGTTATTGTAAATGCTCTACCATCCGGTTTGGCGGATTTTATAATCGTAGTCTTAGTTGTGATATATGGAAATCTAACGGGCTTAAGCCACGAGCTTGTTTCAACCATGGCAATAATGTCTATGTTAGCAGTGGGAATCGGAACTTTAATTAGAGTATCCTACCCATTAAACAAACTTAGACTCGCACTTTGCATCGCCATGGTAGTAGGAATTGTAGTAACTATAATTGTGGCTCCAAATTTATTTAAGATAGCAATACTAGATTTCTTCCAATGGCAGACAACAGTTATATTTATGGCTCTAGGTCTTGGAATTCTTCTAGTACTTGTAAAGGCGTCTAACAAAATAATAGGATATCTTTTAACCCATAGCAGGAGAGCAAGAAAGATACTACAGGGCTAGAGTTGATTAATTGAGCCTTTGGAAAATGTTACATTTTCACAGCCATACCATATCTAGCGAGTTTGACTTATATATGGAAATATAAAAGTTAACGAACTGTGAACAAATTTTTAATAAAAAATGACCAAAAATCTCTGCTAAATTAATGTATAATTGAGAAATATTATACAAAAAAGATGACTAAAACGATTGTTAGACTATTAACAATATGCTATACTTGTGTAGGCTAATTAAAGGGAAAAGAAGATAAATAAAGAAGCGAATTTTCGCGCGTGGAGGTTATATGGGCGAATCAAAAGTATGGGTTGTAGGACATAAGAATCCAGATACAGATTCAATTTGTTCAGCAATCAGTTATGCTAATTTAAAAAATCAGATCACTCAAAGTGAATTATATGAGCCTAAGAGAGCTGGTCATCTAAACGAAGAGACACAGTTCGTATTAAAGAAGGCGGGCTTAAAGGCCCCAGAGTACATCAAAGATGTACGTCCTCAGGTAAAGGATATTGAAATTAGAAGAACTAAAGGTATTAATAGAGATTTATCTGTACGTAAAGCTTGGGAACTTATGAAGAGCTTAGATGTAGTAACACTACCTATTACTGAAGGTGAGAACCTTGAAGGTCTTGTAACAATCGGTGATGTTTCAAAATCATACTTCGAGGTTTTTGATTCTAAGATTTTATCAACTGCACACACAAGCTTTACTAACATCGTTGAAACTCTTAAAGGTACAGTTGTTACTGGTGATGTGGAGAATAATTACGTAAAGGGTAAGTTACTTATCGGTGTTGCCAATCCTGATATCTTAGAGGAAATGATTGATGAAGGCGATATTGTTATTTTAGGTAATAGATATGAAGCACAGCTTTGCGCCATTGAGATGAGCGCAGGTTGTATCGTAGTCTGTGAAGGCGCAAGAGTATCTAATACAATTTCTAAGATAGCAAGTGATAGAGGTGTCATTGTAATCAGCACTGAATATGACACATATACAGTAGCTAGACTTATGAACCAGGCAATTCCAGTTAGCTTCTTCATGAAGGAAAGAGAAAAGCTTGTAGGTTTTAAGACAAGAGATTACATTGAAGACATTCAAGATATCATGGCAAAGAAGCGTTATAGAGATTTCCCAATCGAGGATGAAGAAGGTAAGTATGTCGGCATGATTTCTCGTAGAAATTTACTTGGCGCAGGCAAGAAGAATATTATTCTTGTGGATCACAACGAGAAGACACAGGCAGTCTTTGGTATCGACAATGCACAGATTCAGGAAATCATCGATCACCACAGACTTGGTTCAATTGAAACCATCACACCTGTATTCTTTAGAAACCAGCCACTAGGCTGTACATGTACTATCGTCTACAAGATGTATAGGGAAAATAATATCGAGATATCAAAGACTATGGCTTTAGTCATGTGTTCTGCAATTCTTTCAGATACATTGATTTTCAAATCACCAACATGTACTTGGGAGGATGAGGCAGCAGCAAGAGACTTAGCAGTTATTGCTGGCATCGACCCAGAAAGCTATGGTAGAGAAATGTTTAGAGCAGGTAGCAACCTCTCAGAAAAGACTGATGAAGAAATCTTCTATCAGGATTTCAAGAGATTCTCAGTTAATGACACTAACATTGGCGTTGGCCAGGTTAATGTAATGGGAATGGATGAGGTTAAACTCTTAGTAGAAAGAGAATTAAACTACATTCCAAACTCAACTAAGTCAACAGGCTTAGATATGACTTTCCTTCTCGTTACAGACATTATGTCAGAAGCTTCTTACGTAATCTGTGAGGGCAAGAATGCTCTTCAGATTCTAAAGGGTGCATTCAACGTAGAGAATGACGACTACCCAGTATTGTTAAAAGGCGTTGTGTCAAGAAAGAAACAGTTCTTGCCAGCGGTGATTGACGAGATGCAGTCTTAAGGTGAGGAAGGCTCGGATTTTTGTGAAGATAATAAAAATGGAATTCTTTAAGGATGTTCTGCAGGCTTACCGACTTCGGTCGCTAACGGCTTTTTCCGTCCCTTTCGGGACCCAAAGCCTAATTTGCCCTTGCAGGCCAAATTTAGCTGGATTTTTAGGGAGAACATCCCTAAGAATTCAGCATTTTTATTATGATTCAGCAAAAATTCCGAGCCTTCCTAGCGCGTAGGTTGTAGCGGCCGGAAGTGTGATGCACTGCCGGGAGTGGGGTGTACGGCAAATGCGCTGCGCTGTTTGCATACCGGAGGGTGATGCGCTGCCGGGAGTGGAGGGGTACGGCAAATGCGCTGCGCTGTTTGCCTAGCGGGGAGAGATGTGTTGCCGGACGGCGGTGGGGTGCGGCAAACTAGCTGCGCTGTTTGCCTAGTGGGGAGAGATGTGTTGCCGGGCGGCGCAGGGGTACGGCAAACTAGCTGCGCTGTTTGCCTGGCGGGGAGAGATGCGCTGCCGGGAGGCGAAGTTGCTGCGCCTTCGCCTGAGTGATGTGTTGCCGGACGGCGAAGTTGCTGCGCCTTCGCCTGAGTGCGTGCTGTCGGACGGCGAAGTTGCTTCGCCTTCGCCTGGGAGCTGTGTTCCGGGAGGGGAGTGGTGGCCGCATTTGTTGTTTCGTTCCGAGTTAAGCTTCTTGCTGTGTGTCCCAACTTGTTAAATGGGGTCGGAGCATGCTTTCATTCCACTAGGATTATGCGGTTTTGACTAAAATGACGAAGAATTAGAATTACGGGCACAGCATGATTTTTTGATTTTTGTATTTTTCGGACATAGAGTGGCTGTAATTTAAGATTTCTCTTGATTTAGCCAACGCTGATTTCTTGATTTCAAAGATATTGATATCTAATATGTTGTTTATGTGCCTTTATTTTTACATCTATGAAAAACGAGCACAAGAAATTTTCGGGGCTTTCTCGAAATCCTTTTATTTTGTGCCTGTAATAGCTTTATTAAGCAAGTTGGAGCACAAACGAAATTTTATTTCTGGGTTTGATTCGTTGCATCCCGAAAATTTTAAAAAAATAAGTGGCTATAACTAGCAAGGATTGCTAATTAAGCCACTTTAAAGATTTTCCCACACATAAAACTATAAATTCTTCCCCTCCCCCATTGGGCGCCCCAGCGCCCGAACAACACCCCCTCCCTAAAGTAGCAACCTCCCCCTCGGGCGCCCCTGCGCCCGGACAACACCCGTCCCCCGAACAACAACCCCCTCCCTAAAGCAGCAACCTCCCCCTCGGGCGCCCCTGCGCCCGGACAACAACCGTCCTCCGAACAACAGCCCCATCCCTAAAGCAGCACCCTCCCCCTCGGGCGCCCCAGTACCTGAACAACAACCTCTCCCAGAACAACACCCATCCCCCAAACCGCCCCCCTCTCAGTATCTATGTTAAAAATATATCAGATTATTTAGGCGGTCACTCACATACTCCCATAACCAGCCCTGATGACTAACCTTAAAGCAAGAAACCTTTTTAAAGGCCATCTCCACATCATGGCGTACATAATCAGTTTCCCTGGCGTTTGTCAAACGTGTTAATGCCTCATAAAAACTTATACCGTCATTTTGTAATTTCTTTATATTGTTAATTAGTCGATGTAGGTGTGTTCTAATTTTATAAAGTTCAATCTGAGTTAAATGCGCATCATTAACCAGTTCATCTTTCATGCCAAGGCTTAGGACATCTTCAATAGCTAAGTTATAGATTTTCTCGAAATATTTATTGTTTCGAATTCGAGTAATTTCATAATCAAGTTTAGATGTAAAAACATCGTTAATATTTCCATTTTGAATATAATCAACGAAATTTCTAATAGCAGTAGAAGAAGTAAAATCAGGCTTTCCAGCAAGATTTACCATGTAATAATTAAGTCCATCATTAAATTCTAAATTCCCAATAGTAGTAGTAGTCTTGAAATCATAAACTAAATCTCCCTTTCCATAAGGATCCTTGTCATTGAAAATGATAAAATGTCGCGTAAGTAGATCTTCTTCGTATTTAGCAGCTTTAATATTGCATTTATCAAGATAAGTCTGATAGTGACGCGTAAAAATCGGAGCATTAATGAAGTTAGAAGTGAATAAATCCACAATCTCAAGATCAGGCTCGCCCTTAAAGTAAACATACAAACTAGTCACATTCTTATATAAGGAACCCTCTTTAAAATCTTTGTTCTCAATATGAACAATACGCTCAACCTCCTTTTCTATAAACATTTCAATAAACCCTTTGCAAATATCAGGATTCTTTGTTATCATGAAGAACATAACATCATCATGAAACGATAAACTTTTGAATTCTTTTCTCATAAATTCACCTGTCAAAATGTAAATCTGAATCAAATTTACAATCCGACTTTTCCTTTCATTTAAATTAGAAGGCACCAGCCTTTGCAATAAATATGTATGATTGTTTTTAAAATTCATGGCTATATATAAAAAAATAAGGGCAATTTAATAAAAAACACGACAACGATTCTGTCAAACCCAGATAATAAAACAACCTTTCCCAAACTTAGAAATTCTCTCAAAAACAAAAAATAAGCGAATAAAATTTAAATCAAACGTTAAGAATAGAAATTAATTTATGAATAAAACTTCACCTATTTATTCCCTCCCGTTAGGCAAACGCGAAGCTAGTTTGCTGTACATTCCACCGATAACTCATCTCTTCCGGTAGGCAAACAGCGCAGCGTATTTGCCGTATTCTTCCCCATCCCTCCATATAGCAATACCCTTGCGTAAAAATTGCAAATTCATCTCAAGGATGAATCGCAATTTTTCCCAAGAGTCCCGGGGGAAGTCCTCGCGGGGGCGGAAACGTGAATGGAAGCGCGGACATAGTTTCGAAAGGGACAATTCTAGACGCCTCGGTACTTAAAATCCCCAGCGCCTGGGGCGCAAGGGGATTTTCTAGTAACCGCTAGGCGTCTAGCTTAGCGAAAGCGTGTCCCTTTAGGAACTGATGCCGCGCTGCAATGCGCGTCCCACAACACTTCCGGCCTCGGGACTCTTGCGTGTCCCTTTAGGAACTGATGCCGCGCTGCAATGCCCGGGTTTTTCTAACCCCCTCCGCGAGCCCTCCCCCGGTCTCTTGATAAAATTTATTATTAATTCACTTTTTTTTACCCCCACACCCGAGTATAATGAAACTGTATTCGAAATGTGAACAACACTTCAATTGTTAACAAGTCCGTTTCTAACGGATTAATATAGAAAGGAAGTAATAGATATGAAGAAGATTCAAGCAAATGATCCTTGTTGGTGCAAGAGCGGCAAGCCTTATTGCGAGTGTCATAGAGACTGGGACAGAAAGATTGATACTTTCAAAAGAAAGTTCCATAAGGTTCCACCAAGAAGCATAATTAAGAATGAAGAAACACTTCAGGGTATGAGAGAAAGCTCAAAGATTAACATCGCTTGTCTTGACTATGTGGCAGAGAATATCAAAGCCGGCATGACAACTGAGGATATCGATAAGATGGTTTATGAAACAACAACTAAGATGGGAGGAATTCCAGCTCCACTTAATTACGAAGGTTTCCCAAAGAGCGTGTGTACATCCCTTAATAATCAGGTTTGCCACGGTATTCCATCAGATAATATTATTCTTGAAGATGGCGACATCATTAACGTAGACTGCTCAACAATTCTTAATGGATATTTCTCAGATTCCTCAAGAATGTTCTGCATCGGCGATGTAGCTCCAGAACACAAGAAGTTAGTAGACGTAGCTAAGGAATGCGTAGAGTTAGGTCTTAAACAGGTTAAGCCTTGGGGCCACTTAGGCGATGTAGCCCAGGCTATCCAGGATCATGCTAAGGCAAATGGATACTCAGTCGTTCGTGAAGTCGGCGGCCATGGAATTGGTCTAGAGTTCCATGAAGATCCATTTGTAAGCTATGTAATTAAGAAGGGTACAGGCATGGTTATGGCTCCAGGTATGGTATTTACAATCGAGCCAATGATCAACGAAGGCTACCCAGACATTTACATCGACGATTCAAACGGCTGGACAATCTACACAGATGATGATTCATATTCAGCACAGTGGGAGATTATGGTTCACGTCACAGAAGATGGCTACGAAGTAATGACATACTAATATTTTTGAAAATGTATCACAGTATAAAGGTCGAATACTCAATATAATGTATCGATAAATTTTATACAAAAATCGACGGCATTACATTTTTAAAAGTAATAAAAATCAAAAGTAAATTTTATACAAAAATAGGGATGCCTCTTGTAAAAAAGAGACATCCCTGCTTTTATTTTCAATGCAATTACAATTTACTGTGTTAGTTGCATTAAGTTCTAGTTATAATTTATGGTTTTATTTCGTTTTATAGTTGTAGTCTAAATATATTTATGAATTAAAATGTTACTCATAATTAAAGTTAACAACATAGAATACGTAATCACTACGCTCTACATCCTTATATGAGTAACTAAGCTGCACACCAGCACGCTTTACAGCAGCTGCTAAATCGAAAATATCAGTTGTTGTAAATTCGATGGATGTGGCACGCTTTCTAATATTAGAAACAATATAGTTATTTAAATCAGTTTGTGTTGTGATTTTCTTTAAATTCTCTGCATTGGCATAAGAATACTTAGTGCCAGTGACAGTGTTCTTTGGATAAGTATCAGTATCCCAAGTATGATCAAGGGCCATATCCTCAGCAGTAATATTAAAATAGTAATGCTGAATATAATCTGTAGTAGAATTTACCGGGTCATCCCAAGTAACATCCACCTGATACCATTCACCATCAAGTTCTACAACATTCCAAATATGGGCTTGGTCTCCAGCCACACCAGAAATTGTGTAGTTATTAATTTCAAGCATATCAAGTAATGTTTTAAAACATTCTGTATAACCACTACAAACAGCCTCACCATTAATTAAAGCCTGATAGGCATTAAAAGAGTTGTCGCCGTGGTCCACGTAAGTAATATTTTCAACGAGATAGTCGTGGATAGCCAATTCATTTTCATAATCTGAATTAGAACTAGATGTGACTTCTCCCAAAATTTCTAGGTATTTATTGTAAAGAGCAAGCTGCCTTTCGTTTAACTCAGAAGTATCCGAGTTTTTATAGGCATTAACGATAGCGTAGTTGTCCCATCTTGTAAATGTAACAACTAAATTGTAACCGTTCTTCACTCTGCGATATTCGCAAGATAATTGCTCTAAGCCTGAAAGACTTGAAAGCCAATCCTCAGCATTTATAAGACTTTCGTCACTAACAAATATTTCACAAGACTCCTCATTATTATCTAGTGCAGATTGAATGTAAGCAATAATTTCCCCAGTTGTGCTTGCACTATTCTCAAAAGCTATATAGCTAATGCTAGAAGTCTCAGTTTCGTTAGTATTGCTAAGGAAAGGTAGCTTACAAGCTGTTAAGCAAAAAGCTAGACTAGCGCCACTAATTATGGCTAAGATTCTTTTATTTAATTTCATATAAACTCCATTTGCGGTAAAAACCAAAAAATATATAAAAAGCCCGTAGGCCCAAAATTCATAAACATATGTAGAAAAACTACTTCTTTATTTTAATATGAAATTAAATAAAATAAAAGGATAAATTTAAAAAACTTGCCAAGAGTTTCCAAAATAATATAATGGGACATAGATATTTATTCTGAAAGGAAAATGTAACATGAGCGATTTTGTAATAAAACGACCTATAGATTTTGATTTAGAACAGACACTAGAGTGTGGTCAGTGCTTTCATTTTGAAAAGATTGCAGAGCAGGACTACGTGCTAACTGCCTATAATAGAGCGCTTCACATTGCGCAAAAAGACGACGAACTAGTATTTTACAACACCGACAAGTCCGATTTTGACAATATTTGGAAAATGTATTTCGACCTAGACCGCGACTACGAAGCCATAAAAAAAGAACTTTTAAAGGCTGATCCAAAGCTTGCAGAGGCCATTGAGGCAAAATGGGGTGTGCATTTGCTTAATCAGAGTTTCTTTGAGACCCTCATTAGCTTTATCATTTCGCAAAACAAGCAGATTCCTCATATTAAAAAGATTGTGGCCGACATCTCTGCAAAATATGGCGACTTATTATATGAAGATTCTAGTCGCAAACTCTACGCTTTCCCAAGTCCTAAGCAGCTTGAAAATGTAACAGTAGAGGATTTAAAAGAACTAAAAACCGGCTTTAGAGCCCCTTATATAAAGGATGCGATTGATAGAGTGCTAGCCCTAGAATTTTCTGGCACAGACGAAGCCAGCTTTAGAGCCTTCTTTGATAAGCTAAGTCCAGAAGAGACTATAGCAGAACTAACTAAAATTAAGGGCGTAGGCCTAAAGGTTGCTAGCTGCGTAAGCCTATTTGCCCTTAATAAAAGAGAGGCCTTTCCTATTGATGTGTGGATTAAGAGAATCATGGAGGCTAAGTATTTTGACGGCAAGGATACTAAGATTCCGGTCATCGAAAAATTTGCAAAAGAAAAATACAAAGACCTCGGGGGATACGCCCAACAATACCTCTTTTATTATGCAAGAAGCTTAAAAATAAACAAATTATAAAACTTGCATCTATTTATTGACAAAGCCCTAGACTAGTGGTAACTTTAACTATGTTGATATTAGCACTCGAAGTTAAGGAGTGCTAACAGTAAAGAAAAATGTTAACGTTAGAGGCGTTTAGGATTTTGATATTAAAAGGAGGATTTAATTATGAAGTTAGTACCATTAGGAGACAGAGTTGTTCTTAAGGCAATTATGGCAGAAGAGACTACAAAGTCAGGAATCGTATTACCAGGTCAGGCTAAAGAGAAGCCACAGCAGGCAGAGGTTGTTGCTGTTGGTCCTGGCGGATTAGTTGATGGCAAGGAAGTTACAATGCAGGTTAAGGTTGGCGACAAGGTTATTTACGCTAAGTATTCTGGAACAGAAGTTAAGTTAGACGACGAAGAATACACAATCGTAAAGCAGTCAGACATCTTAGCAGTTATTGAATAATATAAAGATTTTTTAGAAATTAATTAATCATTATAAAGTGATTATGAATATATTCCCGTTTAGGTTTTGAATTTTTATGAAAATATAAGACATAATATTCATTTCTACGACCTAGACACATTTTGAACGCAGTGTAAGCAATCCCCCGCTTCAAAAGCGTAAGCTTTAAGCGGGGGTATAAAGCTTACTAGTGTCAGAAGGGGTTAAAGCCCCTTCTGACAGGTGGCACAAAGTGCCACTGCGTTCATGAGGAAGTAGCGAAGCGGATTCCGAATGTCCGCTTTAATAAAAAAAGACATGGTTTTGAAAGGAGATTAAAGACATGGCTAAGGAAATTAAGTATGGCATTGAAGCAAGAAAAGCATTAGAAGAAGGCGTTAACAAGCTTGCTAACACAGTTAGAGTAACAATTGGTCCTAAGGGACGTAACGTAGTTTTAGATAAATCTTACGGTGCACCACTTATCACAAACGATGGTGTTACAATCGCAAAGGAAATCGAACTTGAAGATTCTTTCGAGAACATGGGCGCTCAGTTAGTTAAGGAAGTTGCTTCTAAGACTAATGATGTTGCTGGTGATGGTACAACAACAGCTACAGTTTTAGCTCAGGCAATGATTAACGAAGGTATGAAGAACCTCGCAGCAGGTGCTAACCCAATCGTTTTAAGAAAGGGTATGAGAAAGGCTACAGATGCAGCAGTAGAAGCTATTGCTAAGATGAGCCAGAAGGTTACAGGTAAGGATCAGATCGCAAAGGTTGCTTCAATTTCAGCAGCTGATGAAGGCGTAGGTCAGATGGTAGCAGACGCTATGGAGAAGGTTTCAAACGATGGCGTTATTACTATTGAAGAATCAAAGACAATGCAGACAGAACTTGACCTTGTAGAAGGTATGCAGTTCGATAGAGGATACATTTCAGCATATATGTGCACAGATATGGATAAGATGGAAGCTAATTTAGATGATCCATACATCCTTATTACAGATAAGAAGATTTCTAACATCCAGGATATCTTACCAATCTTAGAGCAGATTGTTCAAAATGGATCTAGACTCCTTATTATTGCTGAAGATATTGAAGGTGAAGCTCTTACAACACTTATCGTTAATAAGTTAAGAGGAACATTCAACGTAGTAGCAGTTAAGGCTCCAGGTTACGGTGATAGACGTAAGGAAATGCTTAAGGATATCGCAATCCTTACAGGTGGACAGGTAATCTCTGAAGAATTAGGCCTTGAACTTAAGGATACAACAATGGATATGCTTGGTCGTGCTAAGTCAGTTAAGGTTGCTAAGGAGAACACAGTAATCGTTGATGGCGAAGGCAACAAGGCAGATATTGAAGCAAGAGTTGCTCAGATTAGAGCTCAGTTAGAAGAGACAACATCTGAATTTGATAAAGAAAAGTTACAGGAAAGACTTGCTAAGCTTGCAGGTGGCGTAGCAGTAATCAGAGTAGGTGCTGCAACAGAAACTGAAATGAAGGAAGCTAAGCTTCGTATGGAAGATGCTCTTAACGCAACAAGAGCAGCAGTAGAAGAAGGTGTAGTATCAGGTGGTGGTTCAGCATACATCCACGCATCTAAGGAAGTAGCTAAGTTAGTAGATACTCTCTCAGGTGATGAGAAGATCGGTGCTCAGATCATCTTAAAGGCTCTTGAAGCACCATTATTCCACATCGCATACAATGCAGGACTTGAAGGCGCTGTAATTATTAATAAGGTAAGAGAATCAGAAGTAGGAACAGGATTTGATGCATACAACGAAGAATACGTAGATATGATCGAAGCAGGAATCCTTGATCCAACAAAGGTAGAACGTTCAGCATTACAGAACGCATGCTCAGTAGCATCAACACTTCTTACAACAGAGTCAGCAGTAGCTACTATTAAAGAAGCAGCACCAGCAATGCCAGCAGCTGCCCCAGGCATGGGTGGTATGATGTAATCTAGCTTGATTTGCAAAGCAAATCAAACGCCCGTAAGATTACGAAGTAATCTTACAAGGATAATTTGACTTAAATCTTTGATTTAAGTCTAGTATTAAATCTTAGATTAGATACATCATAATTAAAGGTAAATCCACAGTGCTAGCAGAGGCTAGCACATCAAAGTTTCGCGAAAGCGAACCATAAAAGCTCCTTTAGGAGCTCCCAAAAAAATCACTTAAAGTCCATGGAAGTTAATTCTTTCATGGACTTTTTTATTGCAAGAAACAGAGCAAATTTCGAAGAAATAGCCCGTCCTATCACATTATCCAGCCAAACAACGAAGTGTATTTGGCGCCTATCTCGTATTTCAGCTAAACAGCGAAGCGCATTTAGCGTCCGTTCGTACCTCTCTTCATCACACAGGCAAAGAGCGAAGCAATTTTGCCGTCCTATCTCACACACTCTCTCTTTTTATCTTTCCGGCATCGTTACACAGCCAAACAACGAAGTGCATTTGGCGTCACCTCCCCACAGCCCACTCCCGGCAGTTCCCCTAACCTAGTGGGGTGTGGGGGAAAATCTTGGGCGGGGGAGTGAAAACCGGAATGGAATCGCTAGCACAAGTGTGAGGGGGACATGCTAGTCTGCCTCGGTACTTAAAATTCCCAGCGCCTGCGGTGCTAGGGAATTTTTTAGTAGCCGCTAGGCAGCTAGATAGCGAAAGCGTGTCTCCCCTCAGACTTAGTGCTAGCGATGCAATGGCCGGCGACCCAAAACTCCCCTCCCCCGCCCTAGATTTTCCGTCCCCAATATGTTACAATTGCCCTAGCAAAAATAGGTCTGAGGGGACACTAAACTTAAGGAGTAATTTATGAACGCAGAACAGTTAATTAAAGTTAAAGCGCCCGCTATATCCTGGTTATATAGAATAGTTTTAATTATTGCATGTGTATTAGCAGCAACAACAGTACCTACAACAGGTGTAATGGGAATCATAATTCTTATAGCATTCTTGATTGTGACAGTACTTGTATTTGAGTATTACAACGCAGAGATTGAGTACTCATTTTATGAAGATGTTTTATCAGTGGATAGAATTATGGGTAAGACAACAAGAAGACATATGGGAAGCTATGCATTTTCAAGAGCAAAGCTTGTAGCCTATGCAGATTCAGAAGAAGCTATGAGATTACAGCATTCCAATGTACATACATATGACTATCTAGGACGTCTATCAGATAGAGAAGTAGTAGTATGTTATGTATATGATGATGCTACTAATGAAGAGGTTAGATTGTATATAGAACCAGATGAGAAGATCCTTGAAGCAATCAAAGAAATAGTTGCTGAATCGGCCTATAAAATTTCAGAAAAATAGTTTGACTTTTACAATTCATAGTGATATATTTCTAATAATACATAAACAGTACTGATCTTGTATCGGTGCTGTTTTATGTTATTTTAGAGGCAATTTAACACTCTAAAGCAATAGAATATCATTATTGGTATTGATTTGATATAAGCGTTGACGCGATACTGGCGTCGTGTTATTAACAACGCTAGACAAAGTAAAGAAGTATAAGAAGTAAGAAAGCGAGGAAAAGATTAGAATGGGTAAGATTATTGGTAAAGGCATTACATTTGATGACGTATTATTAGTACCTCAGTATTCAGAAGTAACACCTAATATGGTAGACACATCTACATACCTTACTAAGAATATTAAGCTTAATATTCCACTTATGAGTGCAGGTATGGATACTGTAACAGAGCACAGAATGGCAATTGCTATGGCAAGACAGGGTGGTATTGGTATCATCCATAAGAATATGTCAGTTGAGCAGCAGGCTGAAGAGGTTGATAAGGTTAAGCGTTCAGAGAATGGTGTTATCACAGATCCATTCTTTTTACATCCAGATAATACATTACATGAGGCTAATGACCTTATGGCAAAGTTCAGAATTTCAGGTGTACCTATCGTTGATGAAAGCGGTAAGTTAGTTGGTATCATTACTAACAGAGACCTTAAGTTTGAAGAGAACTTTGATAGACCTATTAAGGAGTGCATGACAAGCGAGAACTTAATCACAGCTCCAGTAGGTATCTCTCTTGAAGATGCTAAGAAGATTTTAGCTCAGTCAAGAAAGGAAAAGTTACCAATCGTTGATGACGACTTTAAGTTAAAGGGACTTATTACAATCAAGGATATTGAGAAGTCAATTAAGTACCCTAACTCAGCACATGATTCACAGGGTAGACTTCTTGCAGGTGCTGCAGTTGGTATCACATCTAACGTTATGGATAGAGTTGAAGCCTTAGTTAAGGCTAATGTTGATGCTATCGTTATTGATTCAGCTCATGGTCATTCTAAGAACATCATTACAACACTTAAGGACATCAAGTCAGCATTCCCTGATCTTCAGGTTATCGCTGGTAACATCGCTACAGGCGCTGCTGCTAAGGCATTATGCGAAGCTGGTGTAGATGCTGTTAAGGTTGGTATTGGACCTGGTTCTATCTGTACAACAAGAGTTGTTGCAGGTATTGGTGTTCCACAGATTACAGCTGTTATGGATTCTTATGAAGTAGCTAAGCAGTATGGCATTCCAGTAATTGCTGATGGTGGTATTAAGTACTCAGGTGACTTAGTTAAGGCTATTGGTGCTGGTGGATCAGTTTGTATGCTTGGTAGCTTACTTGCAGGTTGTGATGAAGCTCCTGGTACATTTGAATTATTCCAGGGTAGAAAGTATAAGGTATATAGAGGTATGGGTTCTATTGCAGCTATGGAAAATGGTAGCAAGGACAGATACTTCCAGACTAACGCTAAGAAGTTAGTTCCAGAAGGTGTTGAAGGTAGAGTAGCTTACAAGGGTCTCCTTGAAGATACAATCTTCCAGCTTATGGGCGGTCTTCGTGCAGGTATGGGTTATAATGGTGCTCCTAATATCCCACATCTTCAGGAGAATGCTCAGTTCATTAAGATGTCAGGTGCTGCTCTTCGTGAGTCACATCCACATGACATTCATATTACTAAGGAAGCTCCTAACTACGCAGTAGAAGATAAGTAATTTAATAAATTCAGAATTTTTATATATTACTTTATGAAATAAAATTTGATATAATATTATTATCGAGTAGCGAAAGGCGTAAATCCAGATATTGGATTTGCGCCTTTCTTTTTTTAGGAGGAAAAATGGAAACAAAACAATTAGACAAAAAAGAAAATAAATTAGGAGTTGCCAGTTAATAAACTGCTAATCAATATGGGTTTTCCAATTATTATTTCCATGATGATGCAAGCACTTTATAACATTATTGATAGCATTTTTGTGGGTCAGATTTCTGAAAATGCAACACAAGCCCTAAATGCTTTAACCTTAGCTTTCCCAGCACAGATGATAATGGTGGCAATTGCTATAGGTACAGGCGTTGGTGTAAATGCATTGCTATCCTTAAGCTTAGGACAAAAAGATTATAAGAAGGCAAGTATAGTTACAGCAAATGCAATGATTTTAGCCTTAATTATATATATAGTTTATTTATTTTTTGCATTATTTTTACTTAACTTCTACATAAAAGCACAAACCTCAGATCCAATAGTTTCATCTATGGTTAGGAAATATTTAATGATATGTTGTGTGTTATCAATGGGTATAGTTTATTTTGCAGTTTTTGAAAAAATTTTACAAGCTACCGGCAATGCACTTTATTCAACAATAGCTCAGCTATCAGGTGCGGTAATTAATATTATTCTTGATCCAATATGTATATTTGGTATAGGTTTTATAGCACCAATGGGTATAAGTGGAGCAGCTATTGCGACAGTAATAGGTCAGGTTTTTTCTGCAGTTTTAGGTCTTATATTTCATTTGAAAAAAAACAAAGATATTAAAAATAAATTATCATATTACAAATTAGATTTAAGAATTGTTAAAGCAATATATTCTATAGGGTTACCTGCAATTATTGCTCAAGCCCTTATGTCTGTAATGACTTATGCTATGAACTTAATATTAGGACAAATAGATGCCTTGGCTGTAATATCTTATGGATTATATTATAAAATCCAACAATTTGTCCTTTTTGCAGCCTTTGGATTAAGAGATGCTATAACGCCGGTTTTATCTTTTAATTATGGTGCTAAGGATAATAAAAGAGTAAAAGAAACTATAAAATTTGGTCTTATTTATACAATTATTATAATGCTTGTTGGCTTAGTGTTAGTGGAGCTTTTAGCTGATAAGTTCGCACTAGCTTTTTCATTAACAGGCTGTGGAAGGCAGATGTTTGTAAATGCGGTAAGAATAATTTCTTTGAGCTTTATATTTGCTGGTTTAAATGTATCTTTCCAAGGAATTTTCCAAGCTCTAAAGGGAGGCTTTGAGTCTCTTTTGATTTCACTTTTAAGACAGTTTGTGATTGTTTTACCGCTAGCTTATGGATTTTCTTTAATAGCAAAAGAAAATGTAGAGAAAATCTATCTTGTGTGGGCTTCTTTTATAATTGCAGAGTTTGTTACATTTTTAGTTGCACTTGTATTAATGAAGAAAATAAAAATTAAAAGAGGCATTTAATAAAAATCTTTTATTTTTAAAAGACTTGATAAATGCATGCCTCATGGTATAATATTATTAGTATAAATAACGTGGACAATAATATTTTTTAACTCGAGGAGATTGTGTATGAACGACAAGATACTTGGTAAGTATATTGCAAAGAATCACTCTGGTTCGGTATTCACAGACAATGAGCTTCAAGTGATTAAACAAGGCAATATAGATGAAATGGTCACAACATTTTTTGATATGAATAATGACTATTATATTACCCAGTTACAATGTGCAATTAAGAGTTTAGCAACATTTATGGACACCCAGATTGTAATGGAAAGTATAGAGTACATTAAGCAGTATCAAGGACAGTTTATGGGCTGTCAGATAATGGACGGCGATATTGACGTATTTTTAGGGATTGCAGGAGAAGACGATGAACTTGTAGAACTTGCGTCAGTATTTGCAGGAGAGGATTTTAGAGAACTTGATATGGATGCTTATGATGCCCTTTGTGAATTAATAAATGTTATGAATGGTGCATATGCAACCAAGTTAAGTGGCTCAGAGATAGAAGTTACACTGCATCCGCCAGTGTTCTACAAAGATACATGCGTAACATCAGAGACCGGTCTTTATGTAGCTGTTTTTGAAATGAATGGCAAGAGTTTTAAATTGCTAATGGCAGCTAATGACAAGATCAAATTAAATGCGTAGAATAGGAGGAAGCGGATATGGCTAAGATATTAATTGTTGATGATTCAAAAACATCTAGAAAATTCTTAAGAACCATGCTTGAAGAAGCTGGTCACGAAATTGTCTCAGAGGCTGTTAATGGACTTGAAGGCGTGGAAAAATATAAAGTCTATCAGCCAGATATAGTTACTATGGATATTACAATGCCGGTAATGGATGGTATTGATGCTGTTAAGGAAATTGTAGATATAGAACCTCAGGCTAAGGTAATTATGGTAACAGCAGCAGGACAAAAGAGTAATATGGTGGAAGCCCTTAAAAGAGGTGCAGCAGATTTTATTCAGAAACCTTTCGACTCTGAAGTCATTTTAAACACAATCAATAAAGTGTTAGAAGAGTAGAAGTTTCCGTATATTTAGTGAAATAATAGTCTTTATTAGACTCTACTAAATAAAGGTTGCTTATAAATAAGTAAAAGTTGTATAATGTGGTGTAACTTGTCTAATGGCAAGTTGCACCTTTTTTATTGCGGTTTAATAAAACTTAAACCTTAATAAATTAGAATTTAAGAAACGGCTAATTATGGCAAGTTTAAGCTGAATTTGGAGGAATTATGTACAATTACAGAATGACACTTCAATATGACGGCTCTAGGTATGACGGATGGCTTCGTGCTAAGGATGAAGGCTCTAACACCGTAGAGAACAAGATTGTTGAAGTACTTAGAAAGCTCACTAATCAAGATATTGAGCTTATTTGTGGCTGCCGAACTGAGAAGGGCGTTCATGCACTTGCTCAGGTTGCTAACTTTAAGTTAGAGAAACATTTGTCAGCACTAGAAATCAGAAATTATCTCAACAGATATCTCCCAAGAGATATTGCAGTCTATGAGTTAATGGAAGTCGATGAAAGATTTAACGCCCAGTTAAATGCTAAGTCAAAGACTTACGAATATAGATTAGACATTGCGAATATAGCAGATGTATTTTCAAGAAAATATGCCTACCACACTTTTGATAAACCAGACTTCAAGGCTTTACACGAAGGTGCTAAGTATTTTCTTGGAAAGCATGACTTTAAGGCTTTCACAACTGCTAAGCGTAGCAAGTCTACAGTAAAGGATATTAAGAATATTTCCCTTGAAATCGAAGATCACTATGCTTACTTAAGAATTAAGGCTAATGATTTTATGCACAATCAGGCAAGACTTATGATTGGCTTTTTACTTGATGTCTCAACTGGCCTTAAAAAGGCAGAGGATGTTAAGAAAGCGTTAGATGGCGAGAATATTACAATGTCTCTTCCAGCCGAGAGTTATGGCTTATTTTTAAAAGAGATTGAGTATTAATTAGGAGGATAAATGAAGACAGTTATTGAATTAATCACAGAAGAATTAGAAGTTGCATTTACAAAAGCTGGCGTTGATACAAGCTATGCTAAGGTAAATATCTCTAATAGACCTGACCTTTGCGAATACCAGTGTAATGGTGCTATGGCAGCAGCTAAGGCTTTAAAGAAAGCTCCATTTATGATTGCTGATGACGTAGTTGCAAACCTACAGGATAGTAAATTATTTTCAAAAATCGAAAGCGTAAAACCAGGCTTTATCAATATGACAGTTAGCCCAGAATTTATTACTGGCTATGTTAATGAAATGGCTAAGACAGAGAAGTTTGGCTATGTTAATGCAGAAGGCAACAAGACTGTAATCGTTGATTATGGTGGAGCAAATGCTGCAAAGCCTCTTCACGTTGGTCACCTTCGTTCAGCAGTAATTGGCGAATCTGTAAAGAGAATCAACAACTACGTTGGCAATAAGACAATCGGTGATGTTCATTTAGGAGACTGGGGCCTTCAGATGGGTCTTATTATTGAAGAACTTCGTGATAGAAAGCCAGACCTTTGCTATTTTGATGAAAGCTACACAGGAGAATATCCAAGTGAAGCTCCATTTACAATTTCAGAATTAGAGGAAATTTATCCTGCAGCTTCAAAGAAGTCTAAGGAAGATACAGATGAAGGTAGAGCTTTCAAGGAAAGAGCGCATCTTTCAACTCTTAAGTTACAGCAGGGAGATAAGGCATGCCGTGCCCTTTGGCATCATATTATGACTATTTCTAAGGCTGATTTAAAGAAGAATTATGATAACTTAAATGTATCCTTTGAATTATGGAAGGGCGAATCAGATGCTCAGCCATATATCGAAGAGATGGTAGATAAGATGATAGCTGATGGCATCGCACATGAAAGCCAGGGCGCTATTGTTGTAGATATTCAGGAAGAGACAGATTCTAAGGAATTGCCTCCATGTATCGTAAGAAAGTCAGATGGTGCAGCCCTTTACGCAACATCAGATCTTGCAACACTTGTTGAAAGAGAAAAATTATATAGTCCTGACGCTTATGTTTATCTTGCAGATAAGAGACAGGAATTACACTATACACAGTTCTTTAGAGTAGCTAAGAAGGCTGGAATTGTTAAGCCAGACGCTAATCTTACATTCGTAGGTTTCGGTACAATGAATGGTAAGGATGGAAAGCCATTTAAGACACGTGCCGGCGGTGTTATGAGACTTGAACACTTAATCGCTGATATTAATGAAGCAGTTTACAATAAGGTAAAGGACAACAGAGATGTTTCAGATGAAGAAGCTAAGAATATCTCTAAGATTGTTGGACTTGCAGCCCTTAAGTATGGTGATCTTTCAAACCAGGCATCAAAGGATTACGTATTTGATGTAGATAGATTTGCATCCTTTGAAGGTAACACAGGCCCATATATTCTCTACACTATTGTAAGAATTAAGTCTATTATTAATAAGTATATTGAACAGGGTGGCAAGGTTGAAGCAGGTGCAATCCTTCCTACAGATAAGGACAGCCAGAAGGCTCTATCACTATCTTTGGTTAAGTTTGCAGACGTTATTGATAGCGCTTACCACGACAACGCACCACATAGAATTTGTCAGTATATTTACGAAGTGTCAAACGCTTTCAACGGCTTCTATCACGACACTAAGATTTTAGCTGAAGAAAATGCATCGCTTAAGGCAGGCTATGTTTCATTACTCGACCTTACAAAGAGAGTGCTTGAAACATGTATCGATTTACTTGCTTTTGAATGCCCAGAGCGCATGTAATAAAATCAAATGCTTAAAGAGCGGGATAGTTCCGACATATTAAACATTTGTTATATCAAAGGAATGAGGTTTAACATATGAAATTATTAACATTCGCAATTCCTTGCTATAACTCAGCTGCATACATGGAAAAATGTATCAACTCTTTATTAGCAGGCGGAGACGACGTAGAAATTATTATTGTTGATGATGGTTCAACTAAGGACAACACACTTGAAATTGCAAAGAAATACGAGGCCCTTTACCCAGGAATTGTAAAAGCGATTCATCAGGAAAATGGCGGTCATGGAGAGGCTGTAAACACTGGTCTTAGAAATGCAACAGGACGCTTCTATAAGGTAGTTGATAGTGATGATTGGGTTGATGGAAAGAGCTATAAGAAGGTTTTAGAGACATTAAAGAGTTTTAGTGAAGACAACGAACCTGACATGATGATTTGCAATTATGTCTATGAGAAGGTTGGAGCACCAAGAAAGAAAGTGGTTCATTACCGCAATGTTTTCCCTATTGAGAAAATGTTTGGTTGGGACGAAATGCTTGCTAAATTTAAGGTTGACCAGTACATTTTAATGCATTCAGTAATTTACAAGACTTCTGTATTAAAGGAATGCGCGCTTGAATTACCTAAGCATACTTTCTATGTAGATAATATCTTTGTATTTGAGCCATTGCCATTTGTTAAGAAAATGTACTATCTAGACACTAATTTCTACAGATACTTTATAGGTAGAGATGACCAGTCAGTTAATGAAAAGGTCATGATTAGTAGAATAGATCAGCAGTTAAGAGTAACAAGAAGAATGATTGAATCTTACCTTTCTCTTGAACATAACAACGAGAAGTGCCGTTATTATATGAGAAATTATCTTCGTATTATGATGGAAATCTCTTCTATTTTCTTAATCCTTTCAGGAACTAAGGAAAACTTAGCAAAGAAGAAGGAATTATGGAAGTTTGTTAAGGAAAGAGATGCCAAGTTATATAAAGAACTTAGATACTGTGCCCTTGGCTGGTCGGTAAATATTCCAGGAGGACCAGTTGGACGTGGAATCTCTAAGATTGGCTACAAAGTAATGAATAAACTTATTGGATTTAATTAATTGAGGTTTGCATAATATGGACATGATAAAATACGAAACAAGCCTAAAAGCAAAAGGCGACGACTATAAGAAAATTGTTTTCTGGAATCGTTTTATACGTAATCCAATCGAAACAATTCTTACACTAACACCTGCAATAATAAGTATTTGCTTACTTGCAGCAGGGATTTACACATACTTTTTACTTATTATTTATGCAGTTTGTGTTGCATATCCTTTGTTTATCTTTTTATATCAGTTTAAAAGTAGTGTAAATTATCATTTAAAGCACAGAGACCCAGCAGAAGAAGCTAAGTGTATTATGACTGTAACAAAGTCAGGCATATTAGCTGACATTCCAGAACATGAGCTAACTTATAATTATGAATGGAGTGATTGCACAACAGCCTATTATAAGTATGGCTATTATATGTTATTTAATGGTTCTAAAATGCTTGTAATGTTTAATACTAATGATTTGACTGAGGATGAGAAAAAAGCTCTTCCTAAAATTATAATGGATAACGTAGATAGAAATAAATGTGCGATTAAGTTTTAGTCCATATAAGTATAGTTATTAAAACGTCCCCATTCTTTAATAATAAGAGAATGGGGACGTTTTTTACTAATGAAGATAAATATGAATTATATCCAATCATTGATTATATCTTTTATTTTATTTTTTATAAAGTAGTCTGTTATGACACCGTCTAATATATAATTACTGTCAACGTTAAAATATTTACATAATTCTATCAAAGTTTCAGTTGAAAAATTAGCTCCTTTTGTTTCTATTCTATATAATTGAGCTGTTGATATTCCTATTTTAAGAGCTAAATCTTCTCGTGAAAGATCTTTTTCTGTACGAAGTTGCTTGATTCTTTTGCCTATTTGTTGATTCATGTTGTCTCCTCCAGAGATGTCAAATTGTTTTAAGTTTAACAATATCATAAAAGAGCGTCAATAATATAAAATGATTAAAGAATCATCATAAATGTTATTGATTTAAAAAAATAAAAATATTAACATGTCAATATAGATGAAATGGAGGTGGGTATTTATGATAAATACTTGTAAAAAATTAAAAAGTCTGCGATTAATAGTGGTGTTGTTAATTGTACTTGTAAATGCTTTTGTAACATTTGCCATACCAAAAATACTAGGAATTAGTCTAGGGGATGATTTAATTCGTTTTATTGGTGCCTCTATAGGCTTATTAATTGCTTTAATTATATTTGAATTAGCGGATTATATAATTAAGTCAGATCCAAAGTCTAAGGAAAAAGATAGGCTCATAATGATGGGGATAACTTATTTAATAATAGCCTATGTAACAATTCTTAGTGCTTATTATGAATATGGTCTAATTAGACTAAAAATGGATAGTGCTTACAATGCAAGTCTAAACCTTATAAGTGTATCTTTAATTGTAATTGCAATATTATTTATGGGAATTTCAATAGCATGTGCTAGATTAAAACAAAACACAGTGTGGGGATATAGAAATAGCTATACATTAAAAAGTAAGGATACTTGGAATAAAGTTAATAAACTAGCTTCTGTATTAAGCTTTATAGTGGCAGCAGTATTAATTGTTATGTCTATTGTAATGGCAAATATATACGCCTACCCTGTATTTTTAGCTATGATTTTAATAGAAATTCTTATTTGTAATGCATATTCTGCAAGAGTTTATAAAGAAGAAATGCAAAAAAAACGCGTATAAATGATTTGTGAAGTATAGAAAAGAATAGTTATAAATAAAACTATAAAGACCTCTTAGGAGGTCTTTTTTCAGTGTTGAATTGCAGAAAATACAGTGTTTATGCGACTTGAATGAAAAATGCAAACTAAAGTATTGATAAGTATAAAAAGTACAGTAAAAAAGTAGGCGAAAAAACGAAAAATACTGTTGACAGAAAGGTTTTACGGTGATATTATATACAAGTCGCTGCGATACAGCAACGACAACAAAACATCAACAAAGCCAGTAAACACAAGGCTTTGAAGATAAGAACCTTGACAACTGAACAGAATGACAACCTTGAAAATTCTTTGAAATATTCAAGCGAGTAATCAATCGTAAAACAAATTTTGTTTTGAAATGATTATCCTTAATAACAGTAATGTTAAACGGAAACGAAACTATTAAGCTAGTTCGTTCAGAACTAAGCTAAGGTAAAACTTTTTATGAGAGTTTGATCCTGGCTCAGGATGAACGCTGGCGGCGTGCTTAACACATGCAAGTCGAACGAAGCAACTTATCACGATTCCTTCG
>NZ_FNHZ01000004.1:0-196614 GCF_900103815.1 Lachnospira pectinoschiza
TATCCCCCTGTATAAGGCAGGTTACCCACGCGTTACTCACCCGTCCGCCACTCAGTCAACAAATCGTCATCCCGAAGGAATCGTGATAAGTTGCTTCGTTCGACTTGCATGTGTTAAGCACGCCGCCAGCGTTCATCCTGAGCCAGGATCAAACTCTCATAAAAAGTTTTACCTTAGCTTAGTTCTGAACGAACTAGCTTAATAGTTTCGTTTCCGTTTAACATTACTGTTATTAAGGATAATCATTTCAAAACAAAATTTGTTTTACGATTGATTACTCGCTTGAATATTTCAAAGAATTTTCAAGGTTGTCATTCTGTTCAGTTGTCAAGGTTCAAATCAAATCCTTTGGATTTGATAGGCAAATTTAAAATCTGTGATTTTAAATTTGAGCGGAGAGGATGGGATTCGAACCCATGCGCCCGTGAAGACAAACGGTTTTCAAGACCGCCCCGTTATGACCACTTCGGTACCTCTCCAGAACATTTCTTAATGTTTTTTGTTTTGTTGTCGTTGCTGTATCGCAGCGACTTGATAATATTAACATTCATAACATTTTTTGTCAACACATTTTTCGAGTTTTTTTTAGATTTTTTGCGATAATTTCTATACTTTACAAATCCTTTTGACAGTCTATTTATCAGTAATTTTGACATCAAATTATAAGAAAATAAGGCGAAAACGTCGCAAAGCTAGATAAACACTAGCTTGGTTAGCATTTTCATAATAAAAGTGAGCTTAGGCTAGTGTTATTGTTGCTTAATTTTTGCTGCTTTTAAAAGAGATTTGGAGGATTAAAAAAAATTTGGGATTCTCTTTGATTTTAGGGCTTTTTGTGGTGTTTTCTTTTGTTTTTTCTTAATTTAAATTTGAAATTTAATTGCTTTTTGTGGGTTAAATAGACTACTAGAAATATAAAAAGCAGCTATGTGTATGCTAAATAAAAAGATTCGAATTGCAGATGACTATCAATATACATACAAAGGGTAGATATTTGATACGCATTTAGGATCATTAAATTAGCAAGTAGTATAGCTGCCTTGATTATTATATGAATGTTGTCTTTCTATATAAGTACATTTTCATGATATGGGTGTATCTCATATATATGTAATATTCACGTTATGGGTGTATCTCATATATATGTAATATTCATGATATGGGTGTATCTCATATATATGTAATATTCACGTTTTGGGTGTATCTCATATATAGATACATTTTCATAATTATAAGATTGAAGCAAAGAGGGGTGCAAGGATAACCGTGAGGATTCCTGCGACGGCGAGGGAGAGACTACTGATGGCGCCTTCTACTTCTCCGAGCTCCATTGCTTTTGATGTACCCATGGCGTGGCTTGAGGTGCCGATGGCGACGCCTTTTGCGATTGGGTGGTGGATTTTAAAGAGTTTGCATATGAGTTCTGCAAACATATTGCCAAAGATGCCAGTTACGATGATTGCAACGATGGTGATGGTGATGACGCCGCCCATCTCTTCCGAAACGCCGATACCGATTGCTGTTGTAATGGATTTTGGTAATAGGGTTACGTATGTTTCGTGGTTTAGCTTAAAGATTGTTGTGCAGGCTAGAACGCAGAGCATGCTAGTTATGGTGCCTGATAGGATGCCTGCCATGATGGCAAGACCGTTCTTTTTTAAGCTGTCCATTTGCTCATACATTGGAACTGCAAGGCAAACTGTAGCTGGTGTTAACAAATAGGATATAAAATCTGCTCCTTCTGAATAGCTTTGATAGTCGATTCCTGTAAAGGCAAGGAAGATGATTATTAGAGCTATGGAGATAAGGAGTGGATTGAATATGGCTATTTTAAGCTTCTTCTTTATTAAAACGCCAATGGCGTATGTGATCAGGGTTATGGTTACTCCAAAGAACACTGAACTTTCTAATACTTCCATGATTAATTAACTCTCCTGATTTAATCTTTCTTTTTTCCTAATTACTAATTGTGAGACTCTTCCTGAAACTACCATAACAATTAGGGTTGAGCCGATAATTGTAATGGTGAGTGGGAGCCATACCCCTTTTATGAGGCCCCATTTTTCAAGTAGGCCTACGCCTGCTGGGATAAACATTAGTGGCATAACTTCTATTAAAAAGTCGGCTATGTCTTTTACGTGCTCAACTTTTATAACTTTAAACTGAAGTAAAACAAATAATATTAGCATACCATAAATGCTGCCAGGGATTGGTAGGTCAATATAGTAGTGTATTAGCTCGCCCACAAATGATATGAAAATAATAATTAGAAACTGTCTAACATATTTCATTTTTGTTTTCCTTTCTTTCATTTTTTATAAATGTAAATGCCATAAAATTATAGTGCTTTAAATTGTTAAAAACTAGGTGAATTTTTCACAAAATAAAAAGGGGAATTGCCCACCTATCTTTATAAGTGAACAATTCCCTTTATTTATTAGATACAATTTGTATTAAATTCTATAATTGCCTAATCAGATTACTGCTGATTGTTGAAGCCGCCAAAGGACTGGTTCTGCTGATTAGGATTTGCCTGTGTAGCCTGTGGATTCTGAGGCTGAGCCTGCTGTGGCTGAGTCTGCTGTGGCTGTGCCTGATACTGCTGCTGTGGCTGGCCGTACTGCTGCTGTGGCTGCTGGTACTGTGGCTGGCCGTACTGCTGTGGCTGGCCCTGGAACTGTCCTGGCTGACCATACTGCTGTGGCTGACCCTGGAACTGTCCTGGCTGGCCATACTGCTGTGGCTGACCCTGGAACTGTCCTGGCTGACCGTACTGTGGCTGACCCTGGAACTGTGCATTAGTTGCACCGTAACCTGGACGTCCATTAGTAAGTGCAGCAAATGGGTTTAATACTGGTCTATACTGTACTGCCTTATATACGTAAGGAATGATAACACATTCGTTAATCCAGTATGATGCTGCTAAAATAATAGTTACAATAAGTTCTAATACAAAGCCTGCACCAAACTTGATCTGGATGATATCACCAAACCATGCCTTGTAGGCGTCAATAAGCTCTTCTGCCTGTTTAACATCGTCGTTGCTTACGATTACAGCAAGGATAAATACTACAAATGCTGCAATTGTAACGATTGTTGTTACTGCATTTAATACTGGATTTGACTTACCAAGTGCCTGAATTACAAAAAGCACAATTAATGCAATGATAACGATTAAGAATAATGTTCCAAAGAAGTTATAATTTATAAGATTGTATGATGTCTTATAACCTTCTTCAATCCAATCCTCTAATTCATCTGCACTTAAAACTACTCTCTTAATTGGTAAGAAAGCGAAAAAAAATGCTAGGATTGCTGCGCAAAAACCTACAATATTAGTTCTTTTTAAATTAAATTGGTTCATGGGACCTCCCTCATTATTATAATTTTTTATTAGATTATAGTATCATTGTTTTCTTTAGTCAAGCATAGTTATATTAACTCTTTAATTTAAATTACAGTTGTATAATAAATGCTTTTTAAAGCATTTAATTGACATTAATCAGTCTTATTCTTTGATAAGAAGCACTCTATAATTGCTAAATCTTCTGGGGTAGTGGCTTTTATATTCTTATAGCTTGATTCTGTTAAAAATGAATCTACGCCTGCAAACTTTGATACTACCATAGCATCATCGGTTACGCCGTTAGTTTCCTGGGCTTCATACATTTTCTTATAAGCATCTATTACAAGCTTAAGACCAAAGCTTTGCGGTGTTTGGATCTGATAGAGGCTGGCTCTATCTGGGGTCTTTATGGCAAAGCCTTCTTTGTTGGCCACTTTGATTGTGTCTTTTGCTTTTACTGCTGCAACGCTTGCCTTATATTTAAGAGCGTCGGCTACGCAGTTTTCTATTATGTCAGTTGTCACTAGTGGGCGGGCGCCATCGTGGATGAGGCATACATTTTCATCGGAAATATCAGCATTAGGAATCATTGATAAACCGGAGAACACTGAGTCGTAGCGCTCTTGTCCTGCTTTGGCGATTCCATATACTTTGTCGAAATTATACTCTTTTATGATTCCTTTGAAGTAATTCTCGTAGTTTGGTGAGGAAACAATTATAATTCGGTCGATTAGCGGGCTTTCCTGAAATGCTTTAAGTGAGTAGTAAATCAGGGGATGTCCTAGTATTTCAAGATACTGCTTTGGGGTATTTGAACCCATTCTTTTGCCTTTTCCGCCGGATAAAAGTATGCAATAATTCATAGTTTGCGCTCCTATTGTGACTAGTTTGTTATTATAGCTTATTAGTATTGTAGCTTGTATGTATTAGGGCTGCTGCCTTGTTAAGTTAAATTCTTTCGCCTAGTTTTAGGTTTGGCACTGCATTTAGGTCGAGGCCATGTCTTGTGCCTTTGATGTATTCGTAATATGCTGCGGCACCTATCATTGCGGCGTTATCTGTGCAGAGTACAAGAGATGGTGAGTAAAACTCGATGCCTTCTTTTTCGCACTCTTTTCTTAGGGTTTCGTTAAGGCAAGAGTTGGCTGCAACACCACCTGCGATGGCAAGCTTCTTTAGGCCGCTTTCCTTAGCTAGCATGATGGCTCTTGATACAAGGGCATCTACTACTGCCTTCTGGAAGGAAGCAACTAGGTCGGCTCTGTTGATTTCCTCGTGCTTCATCTCTGCCTGATTTATGTAATTTAGGACGGCTGACTTGATTCCACTAAAGGAGAAGTCGTATGGCGCATCATCCACATGTGCTCTTGGGAATTGTACTGCGTCTGGATTGCCTTCCTTACTTAATTTATCGATCTTTGGGCCACCTGGGTAACCAAGACCTACTGCACGAGCTACCTTATCAAAGGCTTCTCCTGCGGCATCATCTCTTGTTCTACCTACAATTTCGTATTCGCCATAATCAAGAACCTTTATTAAATGTGTGTGACCGCCAGATACTACAAGACCTGCAAATGGTGGCTCAAGCTCTGGGTATTCAATAAAGTTTGCAGAGATGTGACCTTCGATGTGGTGAACACCTACTAATGGCTTTTTAAGAGCCCATGCGAGAGCCTTTGCTTCTGCCACACCTACTAGTAAGGCGCCCACAAGGCCTGGACCGTATGTTACTGCGATTGCATCTATATCATCCCAAGTCATGTTAGCGTCTGCTAAGGCTTTCTTTATTACTGGGTTAATATTTTCAATGTGCTTTCTTGAGGCAATTTCAGGAACTACTCCGCCGTATTCTGTGTGAATGGCAATCTGAGTGTTAATTACACTTGAGATTACTTCACGTCCATTTTTTACAATTGCACAAGCAGTTTCATCACAAGAACTTTCAATTGCTAGGATTGTGATGTCCTTTTTATTCAAATTTTCTGTATCTGCTTTTATATCTTCACTTGTTAAATTACTCATAAATACTCCTAAAGTAAATGACATATTTTGGGCTTAGCCAGATTTCCTGACTAAGCCCCAGTTATCTAAATTATTCTATTACGATTCTTGCTTATTCGCAAGTTTCTTTTTTTACTCTTCCTCTGTTACATCTAACTCCCAGAAGAGAATCTTCCATTGGCCAGCGTCGTTTTTGCGCATGGTGTACTTATAGTAGGAACTGCGAAGGGTTGAGCCTTCTCTAAAATAATAGAGAACATGTATTGTGGCATACTGTCTTCCTTCAAAGGTTCCATACCTAGTGCCAGAGGCGGTTTGAACGGTGTAGCCGCTTATATAAATATTGGATTCTTTAAATTGTGATATTTCCTCTTTTAGACCAGCAAGAAATTCATTATATGGATGCTTTTGGTTTAACTCATCATCAAAAAGGATTCTTGCTTGCTTTGCAAGACCATCAATTAACTCTTCTTTAGTGTCCTTGTCATAGTAGCATTTACTAATGCGGGCATAGAGAGCTGCCACCTCTTTTGGTGACTCTGGATAGGTCTTTTCTATATCTCTATTGATTAATGCTGAGGCCTCATCGCTGGCAGCTGCCTGTTCGACTGCTTGTTGGGTTATATCTTTATTAGCTAGATAAAAATAATAACCTACCGCAGCTATTGCTAGCACACCTATTACGATTACGGTTCTAAGGTATTTTTTCATAGTATTCGTCCCCCAACGATATACATAATTTCACGTGTTATTCTAAAAATATAATATCACAATTTTTATTATTAGTCATCCTCAAAATTAAGTTCTATGCTTTGCTGATCTTTAGCTGCAATTACCTTTGGGAAAATGTGTTTAATTGAATCTACGTAGTCCCAAGGTCTTACTAAAGATGGGGAATAGTGAGTAAGCCAGAGTCTTTCTACTTTAGCTTCTTTTGCAAGCTTTGCTGCCTCTTTAAAGGTCATGTGCTTGTATTCCCTTGCTTTGTGATCTTTATCGTTCTCTCCGTACATGCCTTCGCAAATAAAGAGGTCGGAATTTTTAGCATTTTCAACAATTGCTGGCACTGGGCGAGTATCTGTACAATAGGTTACCTTGATGCCTTTTCTACTAGCTCCCATTACCATATCGGATGTAAAGGTCTTATCGTTAACCACTACATCTTCGCCATGCTGTAATTTATTCCAAAAATGAACTGGAATTTCTAATTCACGTGCTCTTACTGGGTCGAACTTTCCAATTCGTGGTATGCTAATTGAATAGCCATAGCAGGCTACTGTGTGATTTACCTTAAAGGCATCTATCTCATAGCCATTGATACTAAAGTGAGCAGATGGCTCTGTGATTTCGATACATTTTATTTCAAAGGGTAATTCAGGGGCGATTACTCGAAGGGAGTTAACTACTCTTTGCAAGCCCTTTGGACCAATTATAGTTAGGGGGGCTGTTCTTTCTGAGTTACCAATGGTTAATAGTAAACCTGGCAAGCCACTTATATGATCGGCATGGAAATGTGTAAAACAAATTACATCTATAGGGTTATAGCTCCAGCCCTTTTCTTTTATTGCTATCTGTGTTCCCTCTCCACAATCTACAAGTAAACTGCTGCCGTTATATCTTAACATCATTGATGTTAACCATCTTCCCGGAAGGGGCAACATACCGCTTGTTCCTAGCAAACATACATCTAACATTTTCTTACCTTTCTATTGCAAGTTATCTTGGTTTTCATTAATTATTAATTATTGTCGTTATTTATTATCTTGGACATAATAAGAGCGTCTTCTCTTGGTTTCTCATAGAAGTTCTTGCGCTTTCCTAAGTGTTTAAAGCCTAGCTTCTCATATAGCTTTATAGCTTTATCATTGGATTCTCTTACTTCTAGGAAAAATGCATTGATGCCTCTTTCATGTCCTTTTTCTTCTAAAATATTCATAAGCTTATAGGCTATTCCTAAACGTCTAAATCTAGAGTCTATGGCTACATTAGTTATCTCGCCTTCGTCTAGACTTTGCCATAAGCCGGCATATCCTGCAACTTCTCCGTCTTTATAAGCTACAAGATAAAGGGTGTTGTCATTGTCTATAGTATCTTTAAAAGAATCTCTTGACCAAGGTGTTGAAAAGGTTTCTTCTTCGATTCTTGAAACCTCATCTAGGTCTTCTTCTTTTAAAATGTCTATGTCTATATTATTCAAAATTATCACCTTAATTATTCTTAGCTTTCTTAGCTGCAAGTTCTCTTTCTGCCTGTGATGGTCTTAAATAATCTGGCTTAACATCATCTGAGGAAACTATCTTTCCTTCTTTTGCTAAGTCAAGGGCTCTAAGGCCAAGACTTGCTGCGTCCTGAAGTCTGTCTAGAGGAGAGGCTTCGCAGTGGTTAATAGATAGATTTTCATTAAAGTAATCTCTTGCTACTTTGATACCGTCTCCTAAGAATACTACGTCATTATAGGATTCGTTAAGTTCCTTTGTTAAGTCTTCAATTGAGATTAGGTTAGTTTCTCTAAGTTCAACTAACTTGCCTTCTTCAAATTTATAAATTGCGCTATATACATGCTTTCTCTTAGCATCCATAATTGGCACGATTGTCTTAGTCTGACCATATAGGTTATAAGCAAGGGCCTCAAGAGTCTTCACTGGAATCATCGGCTTATCCTTAGCTAGGGCAATTCCCTTAGCTGTAGCTACACCGATTCTTAGGCCTGTAAAGGAACCTGGGCCTACAGATACTGCTATGGCATCTAAATCATCTACGTCTGTTTCAGTCATTCTACAGATTTCATCTATCATTGGTAGGAGTGTCTGTGAATGTGTCTTCTTATGATTAATTGTGTAATTAGCTAAAACGCTGTCATCTTCTACAATAGCTACTGAGGCAGTTACTGCAGAACTTTCTATTGCTAAAATCTTCATTACTATTCGACCTTTCCCTCAACTTCAATTAAACGGTAATCAAAGCCTTTTTCTAAATCCTTCTTTATGCTTATCTTAATAGCTTCTTCAGGGATTATCTCTTCTACTAAGCTTGCCCATTCAATTAGGCAGACACCGTCTGAAAAGAAATATTCTTCATAGCCTATCTCGTCCATTTCATCTACGTCTGCGATTCTATAAACATCAAAATGATATAGAGGAATTCTTCCTTCATGATATTCTTGAACTATAGTAAATGTTGGGCTGTTAATAGGTTCATCAATTCCAAGGCCTTTTGCAAAGCCTTGTGTAAAGACTGTCTTTCCTACGCCTAAGTCACCTTCTAAGCAATAGATTTCACCTGAAGCTGCCTTTTGTCCTAATTCAAAGCCAAATTCAAAGGTCTCTTTTGAATTAAATGTTTCTTTTATCATTTTACTTTACTACTTTCTCTAACTTTTGCTTATTAACTTTTACCTGGAATGGTTTTAGCTTTTCCTTAGCAATATCAACAAAAGCAATTGCATCTTCTCCCATTGTTTCAATAGTTAATATATTAGCTCTTGCTTGGCTGCTATAGCAAAGGAGATTCTTACCACTAAACTTTATCTTATAGATATTATCCCAAGATAAATCTTCCGTCAACTCTCCCTGACTTAAAGTAATCTTATCAGTGCTAACAACATAATGCATTGGCTTTGTAAATATTTCTAATTTACTTTGCTTTCTTGCTGCAAGCATCATATTAATTATTGGATAAATGCCAAACATAACTGCAAAAAGGAATAACATCAAAGTATATGTAATAGTTGTATTACCAATTGAGATGATTCCAAATGCTAAAAATACAATTCCTGCTACTACGCCAAACCAGCCATTAAAGCTGTGAAAATTGTGATATAACTTAAAATCTATAAGGTCTTTTTTTGTTACCTGACTATCAAATTCAATTGTCTTGTCCACGGATAATAATCCTCCTTAATTAGTTTGAAAAATGTCACTTCTATTATACTAGCATAAATTAGACAGACTTCGTATTAATTTTTACTAAAATAAAGATAAGTTAGACTAAAAAATCGGGTAAGACAAGTGGTCCTACCCGAATCCGGCGCGCAAGACTCGCGAGCGAGTCTTGACGATTTGCGCTAAATGTAATTACTTATTCATAAACTTAGCAAGGCCGCTTAAGTTAAGCTCACCTGGCTTCTTTTTATTATTCTGTCTGTTCTTATTAAAGTTTTTATTAAATGGCTTCTTTCCCTGCTTTTTAGCATTTTCCTTAAACTCAGCCTTAGCCTTAGCTTCTGCTTCATCTAGGATCATTGAAAGTGCAATTCTTTCTTTAGCTGTATCAATCTCCATAACACGAACATCAATTACATCACCTACTGATACAACATCAAGTGGGTGATTTACTCTCTTAGTTGCACTCATCTGAGAAATGTGTACTAAACCATCCTGGTGAACACCGATATCTACGAAAACACCAAAGTCGATTACATTTCTTACTGTACCCTTAAGGATCATGCCTGGCTTTAAGTCCTTAATATCCATGATATCCTTTCGAAGGATTGGAGCTGGCATTTCATCTCTTGGATCACGTCCTGGCTTCTCAAGTTCCTTAATAATATCTTCAAGTGTAATTTCACCTACACCTAACTTGTCTGCCATTTCCTTAAGATTAGAAACCTTACTCTTAAGGTTTGTTAATTCACCCTTAGTAATTGAATTTAAATCATAGCCTAAATCTTCTAATAACTTAGCTGCTGCCTCGTAGCTTTCTGGATGAACACTTGTTGCATCAAGTGGATTGTCTCCATCTGAAATTCTCATGAAACCGGCACACTGCTGATAAGCCTTAGGTCCTAACTTAGATACCTTAAGTAACTGCTTTCTGTTAGTAAACTTACCATTAGTTTCTCTGAAATCTACAATATTCTTAGCTACCGTCTTTGATACACCTGAAATGTATTCAAGAAGGGAAGCGGATGCTGTATTAAGATCAACGCCTACCTTATTAACAGAATCTTCTACTACGCCTGAAAGAGTTTCTCCAAGCTTCTTCTGATTCATATCATGCTGATACTGACCTACACCAATAGCCTTAGGTTCAATCTTTACAAGTTCAGCAAGTGGATCTTGAACACGTCTTGCAATTGAAATTGCACCACGAGCTGCTACATCGTAATCTGGGAATTCTTCTGTTGCTAGCTTAGATGCAGAATAAACAGAAGCACCTGCTTCGTTTGTGATGATGTAGTCTACATTAAAGCCATTTTCCTTAATAATATCTGAAATAATCTGCTCTGATTCACGGGATGCTGTTCCATTACCGCAAGAGATAAGATTAACATTATACTTCTTAATTAAATCGGCAACTATCTCTTTAGCCTTATCTACCTGATTTCTTGGTTCTGTTGGGTAAACTACCTTATTATCAAGGACCTTACCTGTAGCATCTACAACAGCTAGCTTACATCCATGAGCATAACCTGGATCCCAGCCAAGTACAGTCTTACCTGCAATTGGTGGCTGTAATAGGAGCTGCTCTAAGTTCTTGCCAAAGACCTTAATAGCGCCATCTTCAGCCTTTTCTGTCATATCAGATCTTATTTCTCTTTCAATTGATGGTGCTATTAATCTCTGGTATGCATCTTCAATTGCCTTCTTTAAATATTCTGTTGTATATTCGTTATTCTCAGTAATAATCTGCTTTTCAAGATATCTTAAGATTCTGTCAACAGGTGCTTCAACCTTTACTGTAATAAACTTTTCTGCTTCACCTCTATTAATAGCTAAAATTCTATGACCTGGCATTGTTGCTACTGCCTCATTATAATCATAGTAATTCTCATATACAGACTCTGCGTCCTTATCCTTAGCAGCGCATACAATCTTACCTTCTTTTGAAGTAATATCTCTTATATAAGTTCTATAATCTGCCACATCTGAAATAGATTCAGCAATAATATCAAGCGCACCAGAAATAGCCTCAGAAGTGCTCTTAACTTCCTTGCCTTCTTCTTCAGATAAATAATTAGCTGCCTCTTCTTCTACTGAATGACTAGCCTTCTGTTCATAGATAAATGTAGCAAGTGGCTCAAGGCCTTTTTCCTTAGCCTGTGTTGCTCTTGTTCTTCTCTTCTGCTTATAAGGTCTATATAAATCTTCAACAAGCACTAAAGTTTCTGCTGCAAGGATTGCACATTTAAGTTCACTTGTAAGCTTGCCCTGCTCTTCAATGCTTGATATTACAGAAGCCTTTCTATCCTCTAATCCTCTTAAATACTTAAGTCTTTCATCTAAAACTCTTAATTGTTCATCATCAAGGGAGCCTGTAACTTCCTTACGGTATCTTGCGATAAAAGGAATTGTATTACCTTCATCTATTAATGATACTGCGGCTTCAACTTGAGATACTTTAATTTCCAATTCTTCTGCAATCTTCTTATTAATATCCATGTTGTAATAATCCTCTTTTCAAATTGTCTTAGACATAACGTCAACTTGTATAATTATAACAATACGAAAAAATTATGGCAATAAAAATGTGTTCCTGTTGAGGCAAAAACAACGACAAGCAACATGATAAACATTCAAAAAGGCGAACCCTTAAGGGTCCGCCCATTTAACACATACTAATTTAGGTAATTTTTATTCACTTTTTATTAGTTATAAGAAGCTAAAGCCACTAAGCTTCTTCTTGAATATGTAACCAGTCTAAATTACGCTTCCTCCTGTACGAATACTCCATAAATAGTTCTAATTGCATCTTCAAAATACTTGTTTCTAACACCAATGATAATATTAAGCTCTGATGAACCCTGGTCGATCATCTTGATGTTAATCTTTTCTTTAGCAAGTGCTGAGAAAATAGCGCCTGCAATACCCGAATTATTCTTCATTCCTCGTCCAACAACTGCGATTAAGCTTAGGTCTGACTCTAATTCGATTGTATCAGGGTTAACTGCTCTATGAAGGCCAGCAAGTACTTTCTGCTCTTTCTCCACAAATTCATCCTGATGAACAAAAACTGTCATTGTATCGATTCCTGAAGGCATGTGCTCAAAGGAAATTCCATTATCTTCAAATACCTGTAATACCTTACGACCAAAACCGATTTCAGAGTTCATTAATTCCTTATCGATGCTGATAGAAACAAAACCCTTCTTACCGGCAATACCTGTAATTGTATAACTTGGCACATTGCATGTTGTACCAACAATCATAGTTCCCTTATCCTGTGGTGCATTAGTATTACGAATATTGATTGGAATACCTTCCTTACGTACAGGGAAAATTGCCGATTCATGAAGTACTGAAGCTCCCATATATGAAAGCTCTCTTAACTCCCTGTATGTAATTACATCAATTGACTTAGGGTTCTTAACTATTCTTGGGTCAGCAGCCATAAATCCAGAAACATCAGTCCAGTTCTCATAAACATCTGCTTTAACAGCACGCGCAACAATTGAGCCTGTAACATCTGATCCACCTCTTGAGAAGGTCTTGATTTTACCATTAGCTGATACGCCGTAGAATCCCGGAATAACGGCTCTTTCAACCTTGGCAAGTTTCTTTTGTAATGTTTCATTAGTTTTCTCTGAATCGAATTCCCCGTTCTTATCAAAGAAAATCACTGTTGCTGCATCGATAAATTCATATCCTAGGTATTCAGCCATTATAATACCATTTAGATACTCACCTCGTGATGCTGCATAATCACTACCTGCAAGATTCTCAAAATTTTTCTTTATAGTCTTGAACTGGTCCGCTAAGCTTAGCTTTAAACCAAGTCCCTTGATGATTTCGTCATATCTCTCCTTAATTGCCTGAAGAGACTTATCTATATTCTTTCCATTTTCAGCTTCTGCGTAACATTTGTAAAGCATATCTGTTACCTTAGTATCCTCTGAAAATCTCTTTCCTGGTGCAGAAGGAACTACATATCTTCTTTCTTCTTCTGCTCTGATAATATTACCTACTTTTTTAAACTGTTCAGCACTAGCAAGTGAACTACCACCAAATTTAACTACTTTAATCATTGTTTCTCCTTCATAAATCCCATTTATATGTCTTATTTTTGCAAAAGTCTATGTCTTATTTTTACAAAAATATTTGTGTCACATTTTTACAAAATTAATTTAAAACTGTATCATCAACTCTAATTCTTGTAATCATATCAAGTTTAGAAACTGACTCATTAAATTCTTTTTCTGTCATCTTCTCAGTAAAGAATGCATACTCATCTGTTAAATCGCTTAATTCAACTATGTTGATTTCTCCTGAAAATGCATCCATTGCCTTCTTAGTATCTTTACCCTTAACTCTTACAAAGAAAGCTCTTACTTCATCATTAGTATCACCTAAATCTAATTCTTCTTCTGACCAGAAGACTTCCTGGTGATTGCTTAGATTCTTTACACAATCTACAACGTCTGCACATACTGCAGCTGCTGTTGGTAGCTTACCAGCGCCTGAACCAAAGAACATTAAATCTCCTACCATGTTACCATTTACATAAATGCCATTTAAAACGCCGTTTACGTTATATAATGGATGGTTCTTATCAATCATAAATGGAGCTGTAATTGCATAAACCTTGCCATCTTTTACATAGCTGCTTGCAAGTAGCTTAATTACACAACCAAGCTTCTTAGCATAAGCAAAGTCTTCGTTAGAAATCTTAGTTATACCTTCGCAAGTTACATTCTTAAACTTTACTGTCTTTCCTGAATAAAGGGATGTAAGAATTGAAATCTTACGACATGCATCATGTCCTTCTACATCAGCTTCAGGATTACGTTCTGCATAACCAAGTTCCTGTGCTTCCTTTAAAACATCTTCATAAGAAGCACCTTCCATGCTCATCTTAGTTAAAATGTAATTAGTTGTTCCGTTCATAATGCCTGTAATCTTGTTAACCTTATCTGCTGTAAGGCTTGTGTTAAGCGGACGGATAATTGGAATTCCACCGCCAACTGATGCTTCAAACATAAAGTTAACATTCTTTGACTTAGCAAGGGCAATTAGTTCTGGTCCCTTTGCTTCAACTAAAGCCTTATTAGAGGTACACACACTCTTTCCAGCCTCTAAGCAAGCCTTAACAAACTTGTAGGGTACATCTACGCCGCCCATAACTTCTACTACTACATCGATCTCCTTATCATTAACGATTAAATCAATGTCATGTACAATCTTTTCTTGAATTGGATCTCCTGGGAAATCTCTTAAATCAAGAACTGATTTAACTACTACCTCTTCTCCTGCCTTTAGCTTTACTGAATCTGCGTTACGTTCTAGAACTTCTACTACGCCAGAACCTACTGTGCCGTATCCTAATACTGCAACCTTTGCCATTTACCTTGTCCTCCTAATCAACATTTACTACATATCGCCTATATAACTATTATCAATAATTATCTAATTCACTATAATCAAATTCTTTACTATCTAAACTTTATAAAGTTGCATCTGAACTTAAAATCTTTAGATATCTTACTCCGTGTAAGGATTCGATCTCCTCAATCATCTTTGATGGGTCGAGGGTTTCTTGTAAGATTTCTACACTTAAGGTTAATGATGCAACACCATTAACTGGAATTGTCTGATGAATTGTTAATAAGTTAGCCTTAAAATCTGCCACTTTCTTTAAAACAAGAGAAAGAATTCCAGTTTCATCATTCATTGATAATACGAAGGTAATGGTCTTACCCTTAACATTATCTCTAAATGGGAAAATATCATCTTTATACTTGTAATAAGAACTTCTACTAATCCCCACTTGTTCTGTAGCATCTGCTACGCTTATATTACTTGATTCTATAAGTTTGTTAGCTTCAGCCACCTTTAATAAAACTTCTGGCAGGGCCTTTTGCTTAACAACATAATACTTAATGTTCTCATCCATAATTTCACCCATGTTTTTGTTTTTCTACGAAAGACAACTGTCTTTCGTAGAAAGAATATTAACATATATATTGGAATTATGCAAGGGAAATTAGCAGAAAAATAATAATTTTTCGCATAAAAAACCCCTCGTGAAACGGGAGAGAAAAACACGAGGGGTGTATTTAAAAACAAAGCAACAGCTTTATTTTTAAAACAATATAAAATTGTCTGGGGTTCCTTCTTCCTTTAGGTAACTCCGGGGCTATGATTGGGGAAAGCCCCGGATCCTTGGGGGAGAGGGAAAGACAATAGGGGCTTAGGGGAACTCCCATTGCCTTTATATATGCAAGATACGGCGGGGGGAGGATTGCCATATCCTACATCTAAAAAGTCCTAAGACTTAATAGCAAAGTTATATAAATTTTTAAATGCTAAGCGACAGTCTGCCTTATCAACATTTGGGGACAAGCACATGTCCTGTCGCTTAAGCACTGTAAAATTAGGTAACTTCTACTTTAACCATTGGTTAAAGTCTTCTCTTAACGATGACTTTAAATCAGGCTATTTCCTAACTTAGGTTTCATCTTGTAGGATATTCAAATTTAGCTTATACGCAAACTTGTAACACTAATTCATAAATATTGCTACCCAGTAGTACTTACCTGCTGAGTCTTGTGCAACTCCCACGCCTACTCTTGTATACTTAGAACTTACCATACAATTATAGTGGGCTTGTGAGTCATGCCATCCTTGTACAATAGCTGCTGGAGTTGATTGATATCTTCCCATTACCTCTCCAAAGCTACCATATTGTCCATAGTAATAGCATATTGTCTTAGCTTCTTTATAACTTCCATCTGCTGCATAGAATGGTCTTCTATGATGTCCACCTGAATAGTCAAAGAAATTATTGTCAGCATTCTCTACTGCTCTATGACAAGCCATTATTGTTAAACTGCTATCGAATGATACTGCTGCTTGACCAACGGCTGCTCTTTCCTCGTTAATAAGGTTATAAACCTGTTGAATATATGATGAATAAACACCTGCATTAGTTGCTGCCATACTATGATACTCATCGTCTGATCTATGAGCATTAATACTTAATTCTGTTGCTGCCTGAGTAGGAGCTTGTGTTGGAGCCTCTGTTGCTGCCTGTGTAGCTGCTTGTGTTGGCGCCTGTGTAGCTGCCTGTGTTGGCGCTTGTGTTGGGGCCTCTGTTGCTGCCTGTGTTGTTTCTTCTTGTGTTGGGGCTTCAGTCTGACTTTGTGTTGTTGATTCATTAGCGCTGCCAGTTGAGCCTACTACTGCTTTATATCCCATATCTGTCTCCTGCTCGTCTACATTGATTTTCCCTGTTCCTGTAGCTAACTCGCTTTCTCCTGCAACTGATCCGCTATTGCTTGTATCAGTTGTATTCGCTGCTGCCACACTCACTGATGCGCTCTTTTTTGAATTGTTGCTTCCTGCAACGTTAATTGCGATAAATGCACCTGTTCCCATAACTAAAAGTGCTGCAATAATTGATAAAAACTTTACATTTTTTCTAGAATTCCTCATAATCATATCTCCCATTCTCCACGCCAAGTTTTAAATGTTACATATGAGTACTAGATAAACTTCTTACGTAAAAATCTTAAGCCATCCTGCTTATCTGACTCCCCGAGTCTTATTCGACCTCCCTGTCTTATGCGACTTCCTTGTCCAATCCCTAGTAAGTTAACCTCCTTGTTAACTTAAAGATTACTTAAACAGTTGTTTAAAATAAAAAAGCACCCTTACCGGGTGCAGAATAAACTTCATTAAAACTCTAACATAACTAGCTTTTTACATCCCTGTAAACTTCTAGTTATTAAAAGTTAATCGAAATAAAGTGCAACCGGCTATCATTCCTTCATCCTTGAAGGTTTAGACCCTTGGCTTTGCGTCCTTAGCTTTCGCTAAGTTTGCCAACATATTAAGTTCTCTTTCTATCTTTATTATATCAGCTATATATCATAAGTAAATGGTACTTTAGTACTATTTTATGTTGTTTTGGAAAATTTAGGGTTATAAAATAATTTTATGGATTTTTTTACATTTTAAAAAGTACAATCCGCCCAGTTAAAGACGAATTGTACTTTGATTATTAGTTTTCTTCTATTATCATACACGTTCTCTATCAAAAACGCTAGCGTAATATTTCATTACGTTAAGACATTTTTCATCAAGAGCACCTTTAGTCATACGCCACTTCCAGTTAGTGCCTGTGCTTGAAGGCATGTTAATTCTTGCATGATTATCAAGACCTAAAATGTCCCAGACGCCAAAAATTGTAAGGACTGCCACTGAACTATAGGCAGCTCTAAACATTTTATCCAAAAGCTCTTCCCTATTCTTAGTTCCTAAATAGTCAAAAGCATAGGCAAGCTCGCTATCTGGCCTATCTTTAAAGAAGCCCACAATGGTTTCGTTATCATGGGTGCCTCCATAAACTACGCAATTTTTCTCATAGTTATAAGGCAAATGTGGATTATCCCTGCTGCCACCAAAAGCAAATTCAAGGACCTTCATACCTGGATATCCGTTATATTCTAGAATTTCATTGACCTCTTCTAGGTAGACGCCTAGATCTTCTGCTATAAGCTTCTTATCCCCAAGTTCTTCGTTAATGGCATCAAGAAGGGCTTGTCCTGGTCCTTTTTTGTAGCTTCCATTCTTTGCATTCTCGTCAGCCTCAGGAACTGTATAGTACTTTATAATGCCTAGGAAATGGTCGATTCTTATAACATCGTAGAGCTTGGTCTGCCATTTTACCCTATCTCTCCACCATTTAAAATCATCTTTTGCCATCTTATCCCAGTCGTAGAGCGGATTTCCCCACTTCTGGCCATCGGCACTAAAATCATCTGGTGGAACTCCTGCAACCTTAGTTGGCGTTAAGTTCTCATCCAATTGAAACTGTTCTTGGCCTGCCCAGACATCCACGCTGTCATAGCCCATATAGATTGGAATATCCCCAATAATTTCTATATCAAAGCTGTTGGCATAGGCCTTTAATTTATCCCACTGCTCAAAGAACTTATACTGAATAAATTGCCAGAAACATATCTCATCCTTTAGCTCTTCTTCCTTTGCCTTTAAGGCCTTTTCTTTTCTAAAACGAAGATCATCCTCCCAGCTTGCCCAGGATTTGTGGTCGTTTTCAGCCTTTAGGGCCATATAAAGAGCGTAGTCTTCTAGCCATTTAGTTTCCTTTATGAATTTTGAAAATGCATCCGCTTTACTTTTGTCTGTCTTTATAAGCTCAAGGAAACGCTTAAAGGCAGTTCTTAGAATTGTGTAGCGGTTTTTATACATTTTCTCATAACTAACGTATCTACTGTCCCCTAGTTTAATATCATAGGCTTTCTCATACTGTCCTAGTAGAGCTTGTTGCTCTGTTACTTCAACAGGGACAAAGCCATCGCCCCAGTCTAGGGCTAATACCTCGGACTTTAAGAGTAACTTCTCCTCAATTAAGATGTCTAGGTCGATAAAATATGGATTTCCTGCATTAGCTGAATAGGACTGGTAAGGGCTGTCGCCGTAGGTTGTTGGGCCAAGGGGCAAAACTTGCCAGTACTTGTGCTTGCTCTCCTTTACAAAATCTACAAATTCATAGGCTGCCTTTCCTAAGCTTCCTATGCCGTAAGGCGATGGCAGGGAGCTTATGGGCATTAAAATTCCTGCACTTCTTTTAAATTTAGTCTTGTTCATTCTCCACCTCTTTATTAGCGGCCTCCTTCACCTTCTCGATGTCTGATAATTCTTCCTTTGAAAGAATGGCATCTACGTTTAGTAAAACCACTAATTTACCATTAATGTTGGCTACTCTGTCAAAAACCTCTTCCCCTGGTTTTTTAGCTAATTCGGGCATTTCGCTAATGTTAGCGCTTTCCACATCCCCTATGTGTAAAACGCTATCTACTGTTATAGCTAATTTAGTATCTTTAGTTCTTATAACGATTATACTCTTATCGGCTGGATTAGCACTATCCCCGGCAAAAGTGAACTTCTTCTTTAAATCATAAAGAGGAATTATGTCTCCTCGAAGATTAATAATACCTTCTACACAAGGAGATTCATTAGGTATTCTTACCGCTTTTACCTGTTTTTCAATTGATAGGATTAGACTTATATCCACGCCAAAGAGATGTCCATTTAATGAGAAAACAACTGGTTTGATGTAACTTGCCATGTATTATCCTCCTTGAATTAGCTTTCCTTTATAAGGATTTGTAGCTTTTATTTCTCCCGTTTATAACTAAAAATATTATAGCACATTTTATTAATAGTGAGAATATATTAGAATTCATATTTAATTGTCAGTTTCTTCGTTGGCCTTCTGGCCTGTGCTTATATAGATTAAATAAGCATTGATAAATGGGTCGATATCACCATCAAGAACCATCTGAGCGTTTCCAATATCCTTGGCTGTTCTGTGGTCTTTTACCATAGTATATGGCTGTAAAATGTAACTTCTAATCTGGCTTCCGAAATTGATATCCTTAACGTCTCCTCGAATATCTGCGGCATTCTTTGCATTTTCCTCTTGAGCAAGTAAATACAATCTAGACTTTAACATCTGCATAGCCTTGTCTTTGTTTTGATGCTGAGAACGCTCATTCTGACACTGTACTACGATTCCTGTTGGAAGGTGAGTAATTCTAATGGCAGAACTTGTCTTGTTGATATGCTGTCCACCGGCACCACTTGAGCGGTAAGTATCTATTCTTAAATCATCGTCGTTAATTTCAATGTCGATATCCTTGTCAATATCTGGCATAACATCGCAGGAAACAAAAGATGTCTGTCTCTTGCCTGCTGCATTAAATGGAGAAATTCTAACTAGTCTGTGGATGCCATGTTCTGACTTTAAATGGCCATAGGCATTATCACCTGAGATTTCAATAGTTACAGACTTAATTCCTGCTTCTTCACCATCAAGGTAATCAATGATTTCATAGCTATAATCATGCTTTTCTGCCCATCTTGTGTACATTCTATAAAGCATCTGACACCAGTCGCAGCTCTCAGTTCCACCTGCTCCTGCATGAAGAGTAAGAATGGCATTACAGCTATCATATTCGCCGGATAAAAGAGTTTCAATTCTTAGATTATCCATGTTAGTTTCTAGCTTACTAAGTTCCTCTTCTACTTCTGCTACAAGGGAAGTATCTTCGTCTTCTTCTGCCATTTCAATTAAAGTCTTAATGTCTTCAAGACTTTGCTTTAGGGCGTCGTAATTCTCAAAGCTAGACTTTAAGCTCTTTAATTCCTTCATCTCTTTATTGGACTTGTCGGGATTGTCCCAAAAGCCTGGAGCTTCCATATCTGCTTCTATCTCTTCTATTCTTTTTGCCTTAGAATCAAGATCTAGGGATTCTTTGATTCCATTAAGAGGTTTTTCTAAGGCCTCTAATTTTAATTTAAACTGATCGTATTCAACCATATCGGCTCCTTTAACTTATCTCTTCCTTTAATTTACTTATTATCTTTTTATCAAAAATAATTGTAAAAAGCAAGGACAGTTAAATGTCCTTGCCTTTATATCTAAAAATAATTATCACTGTTATTATGCTCTACCGCAGCAATTCTTATACTTCTTACCGCTTCCACATGGGCATGGGTCGTTAGGGTAAATCTTCTTATCTACTCTCTTAACTGGTGCCTTAACAGATGGACCGTCGTCCTTATTAGTTCCTGTAACCTTAGCAACCTGTTCTCTTTCAACCTTCTGCTCAACCTGTACATGCATAAGAAGTCTTACTGTATCTTCTGTAATGCCTTCTGTCATTTCGTTGAACATGTCATAACCCATCATCTTATACTGAACAACTGGGTCTTTCTGACCGTAAGCCTGTAAACCGATACCCTGCTTTAACTGATCCATATCGTCGATGTGATCCATCCACTTTCTATCAATTACCTTAAGTAGGATAACACGCTCGAATTCACGAATCTGCTCTGCTTCTGGGAACTGAGCTTCCTTTTCTTCGTAAAGTCTTACAGCCTTTTCCTTAAGGTCTTGCATAAGCTCGTTCTTAGTCTTTATATTCTCATCTGGATAAACCTTTGGAAGTGGAATTGTAGGAATTAATAATTCATTAATAGCTTCATAATCCCAATCTTCGTAATCGGCATCTTCGTTGACTGTACGATTAATTACATTTTCAACAAAGTCAGTAATCATCTTAATGATTGACTTACGCATGTTCTCACCATCAAGAACCTTACGTCTTTCAGCATACATAATTTCACGCTGTTCATTCATTACCTGATCGTATTCAAGTAAGTGACTTCTGATACCATAGTTGTTAATTTCAATCTTCTTCTGAGCTGATTCAATGGCACGGCTAAGCATCTTATGCTCAAGCTGTTCGTACTCATCAACACCAAGTCTATTAAAGGTATTAATTAAAGTCTCCTGTGCAAAGAGTCTCATTAAATCATCTTCAAGAGATAGATAGAATCTTGATTCACCAGGATCACCCTGACGACCTGCTCTACCACGGAGCTGGTTATCAATACGTCTTGAATCATGTCTTTCTGTACCAATAATCTTAAGACCGCCTGCTGCTCTTGCTTCTTCATCAAGCTTAATATCAGTACCACGACCTGCCATGTTAGTAGCGATTGTTACGGCACCGTGTTCACCGGCCTGAGCAACAATTTCAGCTTCCTGCTCATGGAACTTAGCATTCAATACGTTATGAGGAATACCTTCCTTTGTAAGCATCTTGCTAAGTAATTCTGATGTCTCAATTGTAATTGTACCTACTAAGACTGGCTGTCCCTTAGCATGAGCTTCCTTAACAGCGTTAACTACTGCTGCGAACTTACCCTTCTTAGTCTTAAATACTGCATCGTTTAAATCCTTTCTAAGAACTGGCTTGTTAGTTGGAACTTCTACTACATCAAGGCCATAGATATCTCTAAATTCCTTCTCCTCTGTAATAGCAGTACCTGTCATACCTGCCTTCTTAGCAAACTTATTAAAGAAGTTCTGGAAAGTGATTGTAGCAAGAGTCTTACTTTCTCTCTTAACCTTTACCTTCTCCTTAGCTTCAATAGCCTGATGAAGACCATCTGAATAACGACGACCTGGCATGATACGTCCTGTAAATTCATCAACGATTAATACTTCATCATCCTTAACTACATAATCCTTATCTCTATGCATAAGGTAATTAGCACGAAGAGCTAATGTTACATTATGCTGAATCTCTAAGTTTTCTGGGTCTGCGTAGTTGTCGATGTGGAAGAACTGCTCAACCTTGTGAACACCCTGTTCTGTTAAGTTAACAACCTTATCCTTCTCATTGACGATAAAGTCGCCATCTTCTTCAATATCTTCCTGCATCATGTACTGCATCTTAGTCATCTCGCCCTTGTATTCACCCTGCTGTAACTGACGAGCAAGTAAATCGCAAAGTTCGTAAATCTTAGTAGACTTACCTGACTGACCTGAAATAATAAGAGGAGTTCTAGCCTCATCAATAAGGATGGAATCCACCTCATCGATAATGCAGTAATTTAACTTACGTAATACAAGCTGTTCCTTGTAGATTGCCATGTTATCACGAAGGTAATCAAAACCAAGTTCGTTGTTAGTTACATAAGTAATATCACAATCATAAGCTTCTCTTCTTTCATCTGGCTTAAGGTCGTGAAGAACGATACCAACCTTTAAACCTAAGAACTCATGAATCTTACCCATCCATTCAGCATCACGCTTTGCTAAGTAGTCATTAACTGTTACTACTAAAACGCCTTCTCCTGTAAGGGCATTAAGGTAAGATGGTAATGTACAAACAAGTGTCTTACCTTCACCAGTACGCATCTCAGCAATACGTCCCTGGTGGAGAATAATACCACCAATGATCTGTACTCTATAATGTTCCATACCAAGAACTCTCTTAGAAGCTTCTCTTACTGTTGCAAAAGCCTCTGGTAAAATGTCGTCTAATGTTTCCCCTTTAGCTAATCTATCCTTGAATTCTCTTGTTTTAGCCTGTAATTGCTCATCTGATAATTTGCTAAATTCATCTCTTAGCGCCTCTACCTTATCAGCAATTGGAGTAATTCTTTTAAGCTCACGTTCACTGTGAGTACCAAAAATTTTCTGAGCTAATCCCATTATTTTACGCTCCTTTTAATTCCTCTAGTGCATCGTTTCAGCCAAATTAAGGCAAAAACGAAATTGGAAAATTTGCACAATTAACAAGTTTTCACACGTTTGTAATTGTAACATTTTGTTAGGTTATACGCAAGTTTTCAGGGGGCTATGAATATTAAATAAAGATAAAGAATACAGATATGTAACAAAGATAAAAAATAAAGATAAAGGGCATACTTAAAAATTTAAGTATGCCCATAAATATTAATTATATAACTAAGTCTTCCTCTTCCTCTAATTTTAGATAACCAACCCAGTCTTTAGATTACCTAAACAGTTTTTGTTTAATTAGGATTGACTTAGCCAATTCACTAATATAAGTAGAATTACTAGTTAATACTAGTCTAATTCTGGTTCAATAAGACCATATGTGTTGCCCTTTCTCTTATAGACAACATTAACTTCTTCTGTCTCTGCATTAAAGAATACAAAGAAGTCATGGCCAAGTAATTCCATCTGTACACAAGCTTCTTCTGGATCCATTGGCTTAATGCCGAATCTCTTAGTACGGATGATCTTTACTTCTTCCTCATCCTCTACTTCCTTTTCTACGAATTCCTTAGTGAAGCTTGCATGATTGTTCTGCTTATCAACAATCTTGTTCTTATATTTCTTTAACTGACGTTCAATGACTTCTTCTACTAAGTCAATTGAAACGTACATATCATTACTTACCTCCTCGGCTCTAACGATATTTCCCTTTACAGGAATAGTAACCTCAATCTTCTGTCTTTCTTTCTCAACACTTAATGTAACATTGACTTCTGTCTCAGGAGCAAAAAATCTGTCTAACTTTCCTAGTTTATCTTCTACTGCTGACTTCAAACCCTCTGTAATATCAATATTTCTACCTGTTATAATAAAACGCATGATGTCCAACTCCTTTACATTAGATTGTCGTGGGAAAAACAACTTCACATGTACTAATATCAAACATCTCAATTTCTATTCAAAATATACTATTTCAAAATCTCTTATTTAATTTTTAGACTTACCGTCCCCATGAATAAATGTTAATTGAAATGCCTAACCCCTTAAAAACCTCCTTAACACAAATCCCATATGTAAGTTTCACGACTGTTAGATACATGTTGTATCTTTATGTGTATATTATATCATATTTACGTATTTAAACAAGTTTAGAACTTATGAACTTTATGTAAATTTTGGAACTGCTTTTCCACCAAGTTTTACCCACCATGTTGATAACTTATTTAAAATTTTAGTTCCAAAGTACTAGTATATTTTTTAAAAATGTGGACAAGTCCTATAAGTCTTCTCCTAACTGGCTTTGAACTTGTGGATTATTTACCACCAGTGTGGATAAGTATATTTTTAATTAATACCATTGAACCAATTAGCTATGCTTATTTACCATTTTAAATTAAAAACTAGTACTAGAGTACCGCAAAATTGCTGGTTCATCTCTTAGTTAAAATGTCAAACCCTATTTTTAGATTCTCACTTTTTAACAAAATTCATTTCCTACTTTTAGGGGGATAAATTTAGGTTTAATAATTCACTTTTTAATTGTGGATAAAGTGGATAACTTTGTGGTTAAGTCCAAAAGCCCTTGAAATCAGGGCTTTTACGCTGTGGATAAGTCTAAAGTTTCCACATTTATAATGTCAAGACTATTTTAAATAATTTTAGTAGAAAGGATATTTTTTGTAAAAGATGCACAAAAAAATAAAAATCAATAGTAACTTTTGTTATATTTAATCGTTCTTCTTTACTTTAGATATAAAAATCTAATAGAAATAATAAACATTATCAACAATAGAAAGCATAAGCTTTGTGGATAAGTTTTCCACAATCATTATAGCTATACATTTTTAATGGCATAAATAGGGAGTTTTTGATATAATCTAGAAAATAAAATGTAATATTAAATCCGCTTTAAATAGGGATAAATACTAGAAAGGACTAAAAAATGAGTCGAAATATAATTATTACAGGTGCCTCTAGAGGAATTGGAAAAGCTATTGCTAAAAACCTAGCTGGCCCTGATACAAATATTCTTATTAGCAGTTTTCACAATTCAAGCCTTTTAGAGGAGACTAAGAAAGAATTATCGTGCATTTCTAATAAAGTCATTAGTTTTACAGGTGACATGGGAAATTACGAAGATGTGGAAAAGATGTTTGATCTTGCCTTAAAGGAATTTGGCAGTGTGGATGTGTTAATTAACAATGCTGGTATTTCTATGGTGGGGCTTTTCCAAGATATGTCTTATAAGGAGTGGCAAGAGATTCTTAATACTAATCTTGGTTCTGTTTATAACTGCTGCCACTTTGCTGTAAATGACATGATTAAAAGACATGAAGGTAAGATTATTAACATCTCTTCTGTCTGGGGGCTTTACGGGGCTAGCTGTGAGGTGGCTTATAGTGCTACTAAGGGCGGCGTGGATGCCTTTACTAAGGCCTTAGCTAAAGAGCTTGCCCCAAGTAATATCCAGGTTAATGCCATTGCCTGTGGTGCCATTGATACAGAGATGAATGGCCATTTATCAAAGGAAGAGCTAGAAGAACTTGCCCTTGAAATTCCTGAAAGAAGACTAGGTGAGCCTAGCGAAGTTGCAGAACTTGTAAGAAAAATACTTGAGTCACCTAGCTATTTAACTGGTCAGATTATTCAGTTTGATGGTGGATGGATTTAAGAGTCTACCTAGATTAAGGTGGTTTTATAAGTTCTAGATACATTTTCAACAATCTAGTTCTTGTTCTTATAGCCAATATCTATAGGGTCTGCGTGAATACTTACATAGCACTTAAACTCTTCTGATATCTGCTTTTCTATTGCATCCACGCAGTCGTGGGCAGTGACTAGGTCAAGGTCCTTGTCGATTTCTGCGTGAAGGGATACAAATTTTCTACCAGGACCATAATCGTGAACGATAAGGTCGTGGAAGCCATAAATTCTATTATTAGATAAAACAATTCTTTTAATGCCTGAAACCATTCTTTCATCGGGAGCTTTACCAAGTAGCGGTGAAACCGTGTCTCTAATAGTGCAAACTCCAGCGATTAGTACAAGGATTGCCACAAGGGCACCTGCATAGGCATCAAAGTTAAAGTTTGAAAAGCTTGTAAGGATAACTGAAATTAAAACCACAGATGTTGCAAGGACATCATTTCTTGAGTCGCTAGCAGTGGCAAGCATAGTTGTGGAATTAAATTTGTGGCCTAGCTTGTTATTAATAAGGGCTAGGAAGATTTTTGCAAGGATGGAAAATACCAAGATTACAATGGATACAACACTAAAGATAACCTTGTTTGGATGAATTATCTTTAAAACTGAAGTGTGTAGTAATTCCGCTCCCATAAGTAGGATAAGCTCTGCTACTACAAGGCCTGCAATATATTCCATACGGCCGTGGCCATAAGGGTGCTCTTTATCTGCCGGCTTTCCAGCCATTTTAAATCCTATTAAGGTGACAATTGAAGAGGCAGCATCGGAAAAGTTGTTAGCTGCATCTGCTGTAATTGAGACAGCCCCTGTAATAAAACCGGCTACTAGTTTTAAAATCACAAGGCATAGGTTTACAACAATACCTACAATTCCTGTAAATATGCCAACTCTAGACCTTTTACTGGTCTCGTCTAAATTTTCATAATCCTTTATACATCTTGACAAAATAGTGTCCATAAAATACCTCTGAAATTAAATCGTATACAATCTATTTTTAATATAATATAAAATGCATCAATATTCAAGTTGAAAACTTGATTTGTAACTTGCTAATACATATAATTGTTTTATGTAATGCGGGATTTTTATGGAGGTTACTAACTTATGACTGAATTTTTTAAACAAGCTAAGTCAAAAGAGCTTGGAATTCCTAATGAGTATATTATGAATTTTTCTAAACGCCTTGAAGAAAAACATTTGCCGATGCATTCAATTATGCTAATGCGTCATGACAAATTAATCTATGATTCTTTCTATGCCCCTTATACTAGGGACTCGCTACATAGAATGTTTTCTGTAACTAAGTCTTTTGTATCCCTTGGAATTGGTCTTTTAATTGAAGAAGGAAAATTATCTCTTGATGATCACATCGTGGATTTCTTCCCAGATAAATTGCCTGAGGGAGAGGTGCATCCTTTCCTTAAGATGATGACAATTAGGGATATGCTTGAGATGAAGTCTTGTCATAGATTTACAACCTATAAGGCTACTGGTGTTTCTGACTGGCTAGGTTCATTTTTTACAACAAAGCCAACTCATGTGCCAGGCACTAACTTTGCCTATGATACAAGTTCGACTCACACTTTAGGAATCTTAATTGAGAGACTTTCTGGTAAGAATTTCCTTGATTATTTAAGAGATAAATTCCTTAATGAGCTAGAGTTTAGTAAGGAGGCTTATGTTTTAACAGACCCAACTAATATGAGCATGGGTGGTTCTGGACTTAACTGTTCAAGCCTTGATTTACTAAAGGTTTTCTATCTTGTAGTTCATAAGGGTGACTGGTTTGGAAAGCAGCTTCTTCCAAAGGAATATATTGAGGATGCCATTAGTTGTCATTCTGATAACTGGGCAAAGTCTGATACTTTAGAAGAGATGCAGGGCTATGGCTATCAGTTCTGGCGCACAAGTCATGGGGGATACGCAATGTATGGCATGGGCGGTCAGTTGGCAGTTTATGTACCAGATAAGGACATTATTCTTATTACTACTGCAGATGCCCAAGGTCGAAAGGGCGGCGTTCAGCTAATCTATGATAGTTTCTGGGAGGAAATTGTTGATAAATTAGATGCGCTTGAAAATGTATCAAATAAGGATGGGCTAAACAAAGTCTTTGACAGTGTTTCTGATGAAGAGCTAGAGACTTATGCTAATTCAAGAAAGCTTGAGATTATGGAGCCTTCTATGATTGAAGCTAGTAAGTGTGCCAACTTCCTCGATAATATAAACAAGAGAAGCTATGAGGCACTAGATGAAAATGTATGCACTATTAAGAAGTTTTCAATTGATATAAATGAGGACAAATCAGAGGGCTGCTTTAATTATACTAACGCCTACGGTGACTTTAGCCTTAGATTTGGATTTGGCAAGAATATTATTCAACAGTTTGCAAACTATGATTTAAGAGTTGCAGCTAGTGCTAGTGTTCGTTCTGATTCTCTTTTAGATATTAAGATTCAGGTTATTGATGAAGTACTTGGAAATATGTATTTTGCTCTTAACTTTAAGGATCCTTATATTACAGTTATGATGAGAAAAATTGAAGAACATACCTTTGAGGAATACGATGGTGTCTTCTCAGCTAAAATAGTGGATCAAGATTAAAGCTAATTTGGGGCCGGCTAATGCCGGTCCTTTTTTATTGTGCTTACTGATTATTCTTTATTATTATTTACTACTCTTTATTTCCTGCTATGCAATCTAGGATATTCCCTATTCTTTGGCGATAGCTATGATATTTTTTAACTCTTTCAAAACCAGACCTAGCAATTTCTTTTCTTTCCTTCTCATGCTCAAGATAGTAAAGGCTCTTAGTTACTGCCTCATCTATGCTTTCAAAGACCACGAGGTCCTCCCCTATCTTAAAATAATCCTCTAATTCTATCTGTTTATTGGTAAGCAAAAAGCCACCAGAAGCTAGCACATCCCAGACTCTTAAAGGGATACCTGTTCTTATATTTCTAAGGCTTATATTAAGATTAATCTTAGATTGTCTAAAGATTTCTGGCATCTTAGTATTGTAGTCTACGGTGTTGTGAAGAATTACATTTTCTAAATTATTATCTGTGTCGTCTGTAAAAAGGTCCACCTTGTAGCCGTAGTTTTTTAGGGCTGCTGCTAAGGCATTAAGCATTACCACTCTTTCAATGTTAGCTAGTTTAAAGCCTAAAAAGGTGTTAGTAAAGACTGTAAGGATATCTGAAAAAGAACCCTCGCTTTGCTTAAAATCTGTAATTTCAAGAAGTTTTGTTAAGAGCTCAACAGATAGGGAATTATCAATAATATCCATGCCTGGGCTAAAGAGCTGCTCTTTTAAAACCTCATTAAAAAATTTTCTTAAATCCTCATCTAATTTATCTTTAATATTGTCATAGGAATTTCTGTGATACATGCCCCCAACAAAGGATAGGTCGTATTTATAATCCTTTATATCAAGGCATGAAGGAATATTACTCTTTTCTAGCTGACTTTCAATCCTTTTTGCATTTGCCCCTAAAGGAAGGTAGAAAAGATGCAGAAGCTCTAATTCCTTTAGCTGGTAATAGAAAAATTTATCAAAGACAAATATGTAATTGCAAGGATTGTAAATGGAATTATGATATAGGGAAATTAGTGGTGAATCCACTGTGTAGCTTATATAGATTATGCCTAGTTTGTTGCAAATGTCTGATATATGAGCAAAATAATTAAAGGAGAAGACCATATCAACTCCTTTAATTATATTAGTAAGCTCATTATTATCATGAAACTTCAGGCCCTTTTCCTCATCAAGATAGACAGAGGGTTCCTCGTATTCTACGACCTCGTAGCCATAGTCAAAGAAAGCCTCGGCTATATCTTCTTGGTTAAAGACCTTCCACTTATAAATCAATACTTTCATAGCCAATCCCCCAATTAAGCTAATTATCACGATTCTAATCTTTACTTAATTTTATTGCTTTTTATCGAAATAATCAACTAGCTTTTCGATTGGCACTGGACGAGAGTAATAATAACCCTGAATGTGTTCAAAGCCCTTATCCATGGCAAATTCTGCCTGGCTCATGGTTTCAACACCTTCAACAAGAGTTACAATACCTCTCTTCTTTACTAAACCTATTACGGCATCAAGCATCTCTTCTGTATCTTTGTTATCAATAGCCTTATAGAAAATACTCTTATCAAACTTAATGGTTGAGAATTCGCTATCTGTCATTCTATCAAGATTTGAATAGCCAGTTCCATAGTCATCAAGATAGAATCTAATACCCACATCCTTTAAGGATCTGATGTTGCAATAAATAACGTCCTGATCCTCATACATAGCGCTTTCTGTAATCTCTAATCGTATCTTATTATAAGGAATATGATAACTATCTAATATCGTTAGGACTTCCCTGGCAAAATGTTTATCTGATAGTTCCCTAGCAGAGATATTAATTGTAATGGCATCAAAATCATAGCCCTTTAATTCTTTATTAATAGCCTCTGCAACTTTATGTATCATAGTTAAACTTAAACTATGAACATAGCCCCTTGTTTCTGCAATAGGTATAAACTTGCTTGGAGGAATATTAACCCCATTAATCTTTAATCGAATTAAGGCCTCTGCAGTCTTATACTTATTGGAATTTACGTCTAGAATTGGCTGAGCATAGCAAATAATTCGAGAATCCTTGTAATTCTTATTCTCACGAATATCCTCAAAAATCTCGATTATCTTTCTTTCTAGTAAATAGCCCTTATAGTCAGCTTCTTCTGCAACCACTAATTCATTCTTATTGGATCTTGAAATATAATAATTATTTATATAAGCTATCATTTCTTTAACGTCTCTGATGGACTTAATGTTCTCATGACTTCTCATTATTATATATTTCGCATAGCTTAGTTCTTCGTAAACACTTGTAGTAGTCTCTTGTAAATTTGCTAGAGTAGCAATAAATTTATCGTACTCCTCTTTTTGTCTTTCCCTCGGTAATTTTTTTACAACTATAAAATCTGTGGCACTGTAGCGATACATACTTACATTCTTAATATTCTTGAAAATGTAATTACAAGCCATGGCTACTGCCGATTCAATTCGATAAGATCTAGTTTCGCTTAAAACACTGTGAGCAAGTTGTGGATATGTAAAATGTGCATAAGCATAATCTCTTCTAGTTGCAAATAGTAATTGTAAGTCTGTCTGTAATGATGAAATGTTCTGACATCCTGTTATCTCATCCACTGGATTGGAATGATGTAGCACGTAAAAGATAGTAAAACTAATAACATAAGATGCACTAATTAATATGGTCTTATCTGTAAAAAGCTGGTATAGCAAAATAATGATACCAACGCTTGAAAAAATATAGATATTAGTTAGTACAAAGCGAGCAATATTTCTTCTGTTTAAATATGACGATAATAATGCAGTTGCATACATTAGTATCGCATAAAGAGTTAAAAATTTAATTAGACCAATTATCTGTAGGTTATTATTCTGAACCTCAATTAAATAGCCATTAACATAAAGAATAGCCGCTAGAATTAAATAGACAAGTTGATTAAAACAAGATGATATGGCAATGTATCTCTTCTGCCTCTGTCTATTGTGCCCTAAGAAAGTTACATATATAGATAGTGACTGCATAATTGAGCCAAATATAATTATTACTAACCATGTTATAACCTGAATAGAGATAGTTAATCCTTTAACATCTCCGCTATCTGTCAGGTTAATTAGATAAAAGAATAGTATAATATCTACAATTGATTCAACAATACCTGAAAATAATAATATAAATCCTGTATTAAACTTAGGTCTTGTAAATAACATGAAAAATAACATAAGCAAAGCTATGCTTAAACTCATGTATTCAACAGCTATTGAGTATGTAGATATTCTCCTAATCTGGTCTATGCTAAAAAATGCATAATCCATAATTATAATATCCTCATTCTATTAAATTTTTCTCTCCCACAATTTATGTATTATACTTAAAGTATTGTTTTAATTCAAGTCTAAATTTATAAACTTTTTCGAAAAATAAAAAAACTGCTAAGTTTTACTTTATAAAAGCGCCTAAAATTGGAGCTTTTATAAGAAACTTAGCAGTTTATATTTATTAATAAATTCTTTATTAGCTTTTATAAAATTGCTTAATTAGACTATTGTCTACAAGCTGCTTCTAGTACATAGAAGTAATTCTCAAAGGTCTTACCACAGCATTCGTAATTATCAATCTCAATGCCATCAATTAGTAAGCCAATTAGGGCAAAGGACATAGCCATTCTATGATCATCATGAGTATCTACAAGACCTGGTGTTGGCTTGCCTGGCATAATTTCAATTCTATCTCTGCCTTCCTTAACATCTATACCTAGGTTGTTAAGTTCTGAAACCATACTTGCAATTCTATCGGACTCCTGAAGTCTTATATGCTCGATGTTTCTAATGCAAGTGGCTGTCTTTGCAAATGGAGCAATAGCCGCAAGGGTCATAGACTGATCTGAGAAATCATTCATATCTACGTCAATTCCGCTAAACTCTCCATTAACTGGACCTGTTACACAGATTCCTTCTCTCTCCTCAGTTACTGCACAGCCTAACTGCTTTAAGACATCAAGGAACTTCATGTCTCCCTGCATTACGTTAGAATGTACATTCTTAACTAAAGCTCTGCCTCCTGTAATTGCAGCGGCTGCGTAAAAATAGCAAGCTGCAGATACATCTGGCTCAATCTGGTAAGTTCTTGATCTATAATGTTCACCTGCTGGTACATCATAACTTGCGCCATCATGGAATACTTCGCAACCAAACTGGCGCATCATATCCATAGTAATATTGATATAAGAACCTGAAGTCTTCTTTGAGGTAATTAAGACTCTTAAGCCATTAGATAGCATTGGTGCTGTCATAAGGAGGGCACTTAAAAACTGAGTACTCTCGCTAATATCAATGGATACTTCACTTTCTGGTGTCTTACCATTAGCTTTAGCACCTACTACCTTAACGGGTAAATGTCCTTTTTCTTCAAGATATGTAAAACTTGCTCCTAAGCTTTCTAGTGCTTCAAATAAAGGAAGCATAGGTCTTCTCTTCATCTGCTCGGAAGCATTGATTGTATATTCTCCGTCTGATAAGGCAAGCATTGATGTTAAAAATCTAGCTGCTGTTCCTGCTGAACCAACATCAATTGTAGCTTTCTTCTTAGGAATATCTCCATCACATCCTCCTACTGTAACGTAGTGATCTACTTCATTAACCTGTAATTTAAAACCTAGTGATAATAGACTTGTTATAAAATGTCTAGAATCATCTGAAAATAATACACCATTAAGGGTACACTCTTCGTTAGATAGGGCTGCAAGTAAAAGGGCTCTATTAGTGACACTCTTAGAACCTGGAACCTCAACTACAGCATTAAAGGGATGTGTTATTGGTTTAACTTTATATCTTGACATGTTCGACTCCTCTAAAATTTAATCCTTGTAGATTAAATTATTTATGTCCATTCTACAAAAGTAAGAGTTATCTCTCATCTATTGTTGTATATGGTCTGTGATGACCAACGTACTTATAGGCTGGACGAATAATCTTTCCTGCATTAACTAACTCCTCTAGTCTATGAGCACACCAACCTGAAATTCTTGCAGTTGCAAACATTGGTGTAAACATTTCCTCTGGAATACCTAACATAGTATAAACCAAACCACTATAAAAATCTACATTAGCACAGACTGGTTTGAACATTTTTCTCTTAGCCATAATAAGCTGGCCAGCTTCCTTCTCCACTGTCTCATAAAGGGCAAATTCCTTAGTCATACCCTTCTCTTCAGAAAGCTTCTTAGCAAAGCTCTTTAGGATTACTTCTCTTGGATCTGAGTTTGTATAAACTGCGTGACCCATACCATAAATAAGACCTGCTCCATCAAAGGCTTCCTTATCAAGGATCTTATTAAGGTAAGTCTTAATAGACTCAGTATCTGACCAATCGCTTACATGTTCCTTAATATCATGGAACATCTCCTGAACCTTAAGGTTAGCACCACCGTGCTTAGGACCTTTAAGTGAAGCGATTGATGCTGCAATTGCTGAGTATGTATCTGTTCCTGATGATGTAACTACGTGAGTTGTAAATGTAGAGTTATTACCACCACCATGCTCTGCATGAAGTACAAGACAGATATCAAGTACCTTAGCCTCAAGCTCAGAGAAGTTACCATCATCTCTTAACATATATAAAATATTCTCGGCTGTAGAATATCCCTTCTTTGGATTCTTAATCATAAGAGTTCCATCAAGACGGAAATGTCTAAAAGCCTGATATGCATAAACTGTTAAAAGTGGCATCTTAGCAATAAGCTGTAAGCTCTGTCTAAGTACGTTAGGTACTGAAGTGTCATCTGGGTGCTCATCATAAGAATATAAGCTTAAGATGGACTTCATAAGGGAATTCATTAGGTTGTCTGAAGTTGCCTTCATAATAACATCACGAATGAATGCTCCTGAAAGTTCCTGCAAATCAGTCTGGATACGGACAAATCTCTTTAAATTCTCTTCCTTTGGTAATGAACCAAATAATAATAAATAAGTTGCCTCTTCGAAACGGAATCTATCTGTCTTAGAGTTCTTAATTAAATCTTCTACATTATAGCCTTGAAAATATAATTCTCCATCAACAGGGATCTTTCGTCCATTAATACTTTGGTTGCCAAGTACATCTGATATCTCTGTAAGGCCTGTAAGAACACCATTACCGTTACTATCACGTAAGCCACGCTTAACATCGTACTCTATGTATAAATTCTGGTCTATTGAACCTGAAGCAGTAACTTCCTTTACTAACTCCTCAAACTCACTATTATCGACCGTTGTGAGTTCCATCATTTCCTGATTGTTCATGGGCGATCCTCCTTGTTATATATCTTGCATGAATATAAAAATATAAGCTATTACTTCCTCACTAATAGCTCATAAATTTAAAGTGATTAGACAACTCCCAAATGTTGTCTGACATCATGCGGTGTCTTATGTATTATGTGATAAAGTGGGGATATTGTCAAGCAATTCCCCACTTTTTCTTAATAATATTATGTTATTTCTAATTAAACTTTATTTTATTTTGTCTTTCCTTAATTTTCTAAGGTCTTATTTTGAACGCAGTGTAAGCAATCCCCCGCTTTACAATTTCGCCTGATGATCTTCATTTTCAATATCAAGTTGTGTAACATAAGAATCATCTATGCTTTCTTCGTTAATCTTAATTACATCCTTGTTTGCCTTAGTTTCCTTAGCCTCAGTTCTAGTGGAAAGAATAGCATTAGCTAGTTCTAGTAAATCCTTATCGCTAGCGCTTGTAAAGCCTTTACGAGATAGACTTAGGCAGTCCTCATTACTAAAGAAAATGTAGATGTAATCCGGGTCTTTTTCCACTCTAAGGACGTCGTCCCATTTTAAAAGGTCCACATCCTTATCGGCATCTTCAACCTTAATGGTATCTGAGTCAATTTCATAGTTAAACTCCACACCTATCATGTTCTTATAGAGGTTATTAAAGCGTCTCTTGTTGTCCCTATCCATAAGATACATGCCAATAAATAGGAAAACCGCTGCTGCCACAGCATAAAAGATGGTTAGGAAAATGTCCTTACTATCGTCATTAGTCACAATTAGGACCATATATCTTACAAAAAGCATAAGAAAAATAAGTCCTGCAAGGTTATATATAAGTTTGAATTTCTTGTATTTTTCATTAGTAAAATTACTGGCTCTATTAAGACCCTCAAGTGTTTCTTTAGTAAACACTGTAGTATTCTTTATAAGCATATAGACCTCCCAAAAATGTACTTTTATGCACATATTTTTTCTGATATAATCATATTATATTTTATAAATATAATCTATTTTACCACATTTTCATGGACTTATAAATCCTTAATTATTTTGTAGTAAATGGATATTATTATGGAGGTTTTTATGGGAGTTGCTCTTATTACAGGTGCCAGTTCTGGTATTGGCATGGAAATTGCTAAGATTCTTAGCAAAAAGGGATACGGACTTATATTAGTGGCCAGAAACAAGAAAGCTTTAGATGAACTTGCCGCAAGTCTTCCAAATAAAACTAAGACTTTAGCTCTTGATTTATCAAATGAAAAGGATTTATCAAAGCTTGTTAGTTACGTGAACAAAAAGAAAATTGATATCTTTGTTAACAACGCTGGATTCGGCGATATGGGCGAATTTACAAAAACAAGTCTAGATAAGGAATTAAACATGATTGACCTTAATATTAAGGCGGTGCATGTGCTTACAAAGGCTGTTTTAAAGAAAATGAAGAGAAAGAATTATGGTTACATCTTAAACGTAGCTTCTAGCGCAGGACTTTTATATGCTGGTCCTTATATGGCCACTTATTATGCAACTAAGGCTTATGTTACTAGCCTTACTACTGCCATTGCTACAGAGCTTAAAAATCAGCATTCTAGGGTATGCGTATCAGCCCTTTGCCCAGGACCTGTAGATACTAACTTTAATAAGGTGGCTAATGTTAAGTTTAGCCTTAAGGGTATTAGTGCTAAGTACTGCGCAAGAGTTGCAGTGGAGGAGATGTTTAAGGGTAAGACAATTATTATTCCAACAAATTATATGAAGCTTGCCATATTGGGAAATAGATTCCTTCCAAGATTATTATCTGCAAAGATTTGCGGAAATCAGCAATCAAAGAAGTTGGGAAATTAAGGGCTGTGAATTTCACAGAGTGGATATTGGCTGTGGATGTGAGAAAATTCGGGGTGTGAAAGCTAGTGATGACAGCGTCTACAAGAATTTAACAAAAATAAAGCAGGAAGTTTTTACTTCCTGCTATTTTAATTAGCTTACGCCTCTAATGTTTCTTCCAGAAAGAGATATGTTCCTTCTCTTCAATATTGGTGTTATTAAGTAAAACCTTTACGGCTAGTTTGTATTCTTCCATCTTCTGGGATTTCTTAACTAATTTAAGGTCTTTTTTATCATCTAGGACATATTCCATATAGCACCACATTTCCTTCATGCGGTGAATGGCATGCTTATCTCCTGACATAATCTTTAGTCTTTCCTCAAGAACTCTTTTATGGAATTTAGCTAATCTTTCCTTATCGTATTCTAGGTCACGCTTAAACTCGACAGGATCTTTAGCCTTTAAAACATCAATTAGTGCTGGATCTGCAATTAAACCTCTGCCAAGCATAATTGCATCACACTCTGGGAACCTTTCTTTAAATTCTAAGAAGTCTGTTCTTGTGAAAATGTCACCGTTATAGACAATCTTATTAGTACTTTCCTTTAGTGCTAAATTAAAGGCTTCTAAATTTACATCATTTTTGTAAAAATCGGACCTAATTCTTGGATGTACAATTAATTCTTCTAACTTGAATTTATTATAAATCTCAAGGATATCCGGCCAGTGCTCACTGTCATTAAGGCCGATTCTTGTCTTTACGGAAATCTTAATATCATTATCTAAAATAAAGGAATCAGAAAAAGTCTCATAAAAGAACTTCTCCATTCTATCAAGGTCTCCTAAAAAACCAGAGCCCTTGCCCTTTGATACTACTGTTCCTGAGGGACAGCCAGCATTTAGATTGATTTCTTTATATCCGAATTCTTCATAAAGTTTTTTAATGGTCCAGATAAAGTCCTTAGAACTGTTGGTCATTACCTGGGGTATTACATTTTTATTAGTATTATTAAGCCTATCTATATCCCTCATCTCCTTGGTTAGGAAGCGCTCGGAACTATTAGGGGAGATAAAGGGTGTAAAATACTTATCTACTTTTCCCTGACCGTAAACTTCTTCAAAGGGGTTTCTAAGGGTGTAATCTGTTAGTCCTTCTAGAGGGGCTAAATATATCTTCATAACTTTAAAACTCTTTCTATCTAACTATATAACTTTTTATCTTAGGCTTATGCTACCATTTCTATTGGTGTAGATGCTTGTTTCATAGAACTTAGTCATGGCATCAAGCATGTACTTTGTGTCTTTAATTCCTGCTGTCTCATATGGTGAGTGCATAGCTAACTGGGCTAATCCGATATCCACTGTGTTAAGGGATAGGTGGGAATTAGCAATATTTCCAAGAGTTGAGCCGCCGGCGATGTCAGAACGATTCACAAAGCTCTGAGTTGGCACTCCTGCTCTCTTACATATTTCCTTAAAAATGCCTGCTGATAGGGCATCTGTTGTGTACTTCTGGTTAGCGTTATATTTAATAACAATGCCCCCGTTAAGGTATGGTCTATTAGTTGGGTCTGCCTTGTCCTGATAGTTTGGATGAACGCCATGAGCATTATCTGCGCTTATCATAAAGGAGTTTGCAATGGCTCTCTTATAGCCTTCTCTTTGCTTTCCACACATGTCTGAGATGCGCTCTAGTGTATCTGTTAGGAATGTTGAGTCAGCACCCTGCTTTGTTGTACTTCCTACTTCTTCATTATCAAAAATGGCGCAAACATTTACGCTTTCACCATTGGAATTATCGGCTCTCATAAGGGCATTCATGCAAGTGTAGGCACACTGCAAATCATCTAGCTTAGGGCTTGAGATAAACTCATTATCAAGGCCCCAGATGCTTCCTGGCATTCTATTATATAAAAATAGATCTGCTGCCACAATGTCGTTAACATCCGCTTCTGCTGAATCTGCAATTACTGTGTTAAATAGGTCCTTTGACTCAATGTCTCCCATTAGAGGAAGCATGTCCTTTTGGGCATTGTAATTTAGCCCTGTATTAGCCTCGCGGTTCATGTGAATTGCAAGGTTTGGAATGAGGCAGAGGTCTCTGTCTACATTTACTAAACGAGACTCAAAGGTATCTGATTCCTTTACGATTACACGGCCTGCCACAGATAGGGGTCTATCAAACCAAGGGGCCATAAGCATACCGCCGTATTTTTCTACATTTGCCACAATATACTTGCTATCCATAGTCATCTCTGGATTCTCTTTAATCTTAAAGCTTGGAGAATCTGAGTGGGCAGCAGTTATCTGGAAATTAGTAAAATCTACCGCTCCATCCTTTGGGAATCTAAAGGCAATAATACTTGAGTCGCCTCTTGTTACAAAATAGCCTTTTGCCTGACTTAGGCTCCATTCTGTGTTCTCGCTAAGGCGCACAAAGCCTTCATCTTCAAGCATCTTAGCAAAATTATTTACAACGTGGAAAGCTGATGGGCTCTCCTCAATGAATTTTAATAGGTCTTTACTTGTGTCAATAAAATTACTTTCTTCCATATTTACAACCTCTATTTCTTCTTAGTTTTCTTTGAAAATACAGTAAATCTTAAGACTAATAGAATAATTACTACTATTACTGCAACTACTGGTAATATAAAATCAGCGTGGGACTTAACTGCCTCAGTGATTGTAGATGCATTTTCCTCATTAGAAAGGCTGGTATCTTCAGCTAAAACTTCCTCTTCGTAGTCATAGTCAATATAGACGTTTCGCTGATTAACAGTGTCTACGCCTTTCTTAATGCCTGAATGCTCACTTGTGGCTTCCACAAGAACTTCCCATTCATCAACGTTTACTTCGTAAAGAGTGTAGTCTGTGTTAAAGCTATAACCTGTAGATGTGTATGTCACCTTTGTATAGCCAACACTTATTGGGCTTGGCTCAATGATTTCTTCTGTCTTTACGGCTGTGCTTCTGTCTCCTTCTGGATAGAGATTTGTGTCGTATTCAAAGATTTCATTTCTTACAAAGTCCTGATAATAGTTTGTAGCTGCTGCAAAGGTCCAGTTCATGACTTCACCAATAAGGCCTTTACAGTAGGCTCTTCTATCTGTATTGTCTTCAAAAAAAGTAATAGTACCTGTTATTGAATTTCCTGTAATACTGCCTTCATAGACGGTAGTTCTAGGATAGAGAATATACATTCCCACAAGACCACCGCTATGAACGTAACCGTGGTCTGAATCGTAACCATCAATGATTACAGTACAGTTATCAATATCAAGGTAGCCTGCGCTAAGGACGCCACCTAGGAAGTTTTCATCCTTAACTTCCTTGTCTGTATCTACTGAAACTAATGTCACATTTATTCTACAATTATTAGCACTACCATTGCCGTAGCCAACTAAACCGCCAACACCGTTCATTACAGCGCTTGTTTCAAGTTCTACATAACCATAGATTTCGCAGTTATCGATCTTGGCATTTTCTGTGATACCAGCAAGAATTCCAAGCATGGCATGATTTTCTGACTTTATTGTTACATTTGCCCCAATAAGTCCTAAATTTGAAACGCTTCCTGAGAGCTTTCCAAAAAAGCCTGCGCTATAAGTATCATAAGTCTTATAGTTTCCATCGTAAGTAACAGTTGTTGTGCTTGATAGGCTAGTTACCTTTAGGTTGTAGATTACATGTCCATTTCCTTCAAAAGTTCCTGCAAAATCCCAAGGCTGCCAATCAACTTCTGACATATCAAGGTCAGCTAAAAGGATGTACTTGCCATCTGTATGACTGCTTGCCTCTACTAGCTCTTTAACTGTGCGGATTGGCTGATAGCCGTTAGCTAGTGCTTCATTTTCATCAACATTAGTAATGATTTCGTTATTGCTTGTTTCATAGTCACAAAAGAAAGCGTTAGCACTAGTTGTACTTGACTGAGCGTTTGCCCTCTGTCTTTCTTCTTGACACTTCTTTAAATCTATAATCTTTCTTCTATTAGAGCCTCTACTTGTGTTTCTATCTAGTCTTTCTAGGCCTTCAAGATGCTTTGCCTCTTTTTCCTGATAAGTCTTATCTAGAACTTCATTAGTTGCTAGATTCTCTTTCCTATAAAGCGCCTTCTCCACCGCGTAAGGCACGGCGTAAGTGGCCCCAAGGGCAACTAGTAAAACTAGCATTGTAACTCCAACTGCTAGTAAATTGGCTTTTGATTTAAATATTCTTTTCATTGCGGACTTAAATTTTTTTATCATATTGTGACTCCCTCCAAATAATTGAATTATACTCCATTATTTATTCACATCCTATGTATTTTATCAAAATTTAACTAATTATTAAATAGTTTAGGAAAAAAATAAAAATGCCGCCATACACATACACTTGCATGACGGCATTAATCTATAGATAAGTTGCCCTTAGGAGGGTCCAACTTTTCCACGCTATTTTGATAGAGCTAAAATTAGCTTGTAAAAGTTTAGAGCAATTTACCCTTCATCAGCCCTTACGGACTTTCTGATAATGTTAACTATGAAGTTGTCTAGGTTCTTCATATTTGAAAATTTATCTACGTCGATATTTAGATAAATTGTGGATGGCACGTTATCTATTCTTCTTATATTATAGATTTCTTCTCGGATTTCCTCTATTAATTTTTTGTCTTCTTCTTCGTTAACTACAGTTTTTAGAATGACAAAATGATCTCCTCCGATGCGGGCTAAAACCCCTGTGGTGCCTATCTTTTCTTTTATCTTTAGAGCCACCTCTTCTAGTACTCTAATGGATAATTTGTGTCCATTATTATCAATAAAATGTCTAAAATCCACAATATCTATATAGAAAATATTAAAATCGTAATGGTGCATAATATAGCTATCTACAAACTGTTGGGCGCTATCAAGGAGGCCCTTCATATTTAGTGCAATGGTTATATCGTCTCTATAATCCTGGTCTCCTAGGCCTTTTGCCCTGTCTCCTACTTCAAGGAAATAGCCAATTAAGCCTTCGATTTTACCATCTCTATAGTATGGCATTTTACTTGCTTTAATATTTCTAATGGAGCCATTATTAAGGCAGGTTCCTGTAACCGAATGGGTTTGGATGCCTTGCTTTAAAATGTCTTCTTCGTCGTTTTTAAATTTCTCTGGGTCAATGTGCCAGCCCATGTCCTCGTCATTTTTTCCTATGACATTATCCTGGGACTTAAAGCCATAGTAATCAAGAAAGGCTCTGTTAACACCTACAAAGCGTCTGTCCTTGTCCTTCCAGAACATGCCAATATCTGTGTTTGAAATGAAATTCTGCCATAGGTTGGCATCTGTAAAGGTCTCATTCTTGATTTCAAGGCCGTGTAGCATTTTCTCCAAAGGCACATTAAGAAGGTCGTTTCTCTCGATTATGTAAATGCAGGAAATGACGCGCTTCTTGTTATTGGTACTAGCAAGAATCAGCACGCCCTTGCACCACTTGTACTCTCCTTCAATATCCCTAGTTCTATAGAATAGTTCTAGCTTGTTGTTTGGGGCTTTTATAAGTCTTTCATACATGGTGCTAACATCATAAAAATCAAGGAATTGCTCTCTATCCATAGGATATACGTGTTTATTCATAAAGAGAAGTAGATCCTTGCTACAATCAGAATCATCATTTCGATCAACATTTTGAATATTCGTGTAAATATTCTTGATTCTCTTTTTTTCAATATCTATAATGTCCACATTTGAAAAGGCATTGTAAATGGCGCTAATATCGATACTTCTGTTGTAGAGGCGAAGCATGTCTTTGTTGTTGCTGACGTTAATAAATTTAGTGGCATAGCTTCGTCTTTTATTCTCCTCGGCGATTTTACAGATTCGAATGATACAGAAATTTTCTCTGAAAATGTGGTCTACCACGCATTCTTCGTTGCCTTCCTCTACTGTATTTAGCATGAATTTTATCTTTTTTCTAAGTAGGTTATTGTCGTTTGATAAAATGCCTTCAAGCTCGTCAACACTACTAATCCCAACGCTTTGTAGCTCTTCAAGATATTTTTTATTGTAGTATTTAATGGCTAGGGCTCCGTCATCTACTTCAATAATTGCAAGGGATTCTATGTTATCTGTGGCTTCTACTTTTCCCTTCTTAGCATTAATAAAGTCGTGGGCTGGAGTCTGGCTTAAAATGTTTAACCTAGCAATATCATCATAATACTTTAGATTTATGTGCTCTTCACATTTAAAACCACGTAATCGCAAATAGTCTTTTACATCTACCCCTGGCATTGGTTTTCCAATATAGAAGCCTTGGATTTTATCGCAGCCTATTTCTCTTAGGAAATCGTACTGTTCCTTAGTTTCTACACCTTCCGCTAGAGTTTTTACACCTATGGTTTTTAGCATATCTATCATGAAGCGGACGATTTGCTTTGCCTTTACTGTGTTTAGTTCAAGGAAGCACATATCAATCTTAACTAAATCTAAGTCGAAGTCTTTTAAAACATTTAGGGATGAGTACTCGCTTCCAAAGTCATCCATCCAAACTTCATAGCCTTCGCTTCTGAGTCTCTTTATCTTATTTTGAATAAATTCCTTACTTCTTCCGGCTGTGGATTCTGTGATTTCTATATTTATCATGTCTCTAGGGACTTTAAATTCTTTAGTATTTTCTTCGAGAACTTTGAAAATGTCTGTCATTTCGAAATCTTTGCGCGAGAAATTAAGAGATACTGGCAACAATATCTCTCCGTTTTTATATGCTTTATCATATTCGATACACATTTGCCTAATTAAATAGCTATCTAGCTTATAAATTAATCCTTCCTCTTCTAGTACTGGAATGAAATTGGCGGGTGAAATTAGTCCTAGTTCGTCATCTTGCCAACGAGCTAGACCTTCCATTGCGCATATTTCTCCTGTGAGTGCCCTAATTATCGGCTGATAATATAGCCTTAGTTTCCCCTGCTTTAAGGCATCATCGAAGTTGTCCAATACAAACGTTCTCATATCCTCACTGTTCATAATCTGCCCCTATCACTTTGTATATTCACGATTCATAGTGTATATATTATACCATTAATTTATATATTTTACAAATATATATCAGCGGAGATTTTCCTTGTTTAGTTGAGATTTTTTGAGCTTTATTTATCATTATTTTTATACCTTTATTCAGTGGCTTATGGTATTATTTCTTTAACAGGAGGATGTTATTATGATTTTAATTAAAAATGGTAGGGTCGTGGACCCTGTTACAAATACTGATGAAGTGATGGATGTCTTAGTTGAGGGCAAGAAAATTGTGAAGCTGGCTAAGGAAATCAAGGAAGAGGATGTAAAGGCTGGAGTTTACGGGGCTTGTGAAAATAGCGGGGCTAGTGCTGGGCTTGAGGTCATCGATGCCACTGGTCTTGTGGTGGCTCCGGGCCTTTGTGATGCTCATGTACATTTTAGAGATCCTGGTTTTACTTATAAGGAGGATATCGAGTCTGGGGCTAAGGCAGCTGCAAGGGGCGGTTTTACAACTGTTATCCTTATGGCTAACACTAAGCCTAGTGTGGATAATTTAGAGACTCTCAACTATTGTATCAAGAAGGGGGAGCAGACTGATATACACATTTTACAAACTGCTAATGTTACTTGCGGCATGATGGGCAAGGAGCTAGTGGATATGGACTTACTGGCTAAAAACGGAGCTTGTGGTTTTACTGATGACGGTCTTCCACTTATGGATGAGAAGGTGCTTTATGAGGCTTTAAAGAAGGCTTACGAGCTTGATTTACCGGTTTCTCTTCACGAGGAAGATCCTTTCTTTATTAAGCATCCTGGTGTAAATATGGGTGAGGTTTCAAAAAAGCTTAACTACGGTGGGGCTTCTAGAACTGCCGAGGATATTATGGTTTCAAGGGACTGCGTGCTTGCTCTTGATACTGGAGCTAGTGTCTGCATTCAGCATATTAGTTCTGGTAATTCTGTGGATATTGTTCGTGCTTTTAAGAAAATGGGGGCTGATGTTCACGCAGAGGCTACTCCTCATCATTTTACTTTGACTGAAGAGGCTGTGCTTAAATATGGCACTAATGCTCGTATGAATCCTCCACTTCGTACTGAGGAGGACAGACGTAGAATTATTGAGGGTCTTAAGGATGGCACTATTGATATGATTGTTACTGATCATGCTCCTCATTCTAAGGAGGAGAAGGCAAGAGAGCTTGCTAAGGCGCCTAGTGGTATCACTGGTCTTGAGACTAGTCTTTCTCTTGGTGTGAAGTCTTTGGTTAAGACTGGTGAGATTTCTATGATGAAGCTTATTGAGCTTATGAGTACAAATCCTTACAAGTTCTATCGTATGACTCCTGCTTCTATTAGTGTTGGAGCGATTGCTGATATTGTTATCTTTGGCGAGGATGCTCTTTGGACTGTTAAGGAGGAGGAATTTGCATCTAAGGCTTCTAATTCACCTTTTATAGGCTGGGAATTGCCGGGTAAGGTATTCTTTACTATTTGTAATGGTAAGGTTGTTTATAGGGGCTAAGAGAGGTCTTGGTGAATAGATGTTGTGAGACCTGAATGAATTTCGAAGGATTTTGAGTTTGCGGGGCTTGTGACATTTTCATAATAAGAAAAAAACCTAGCTAGTTTACACTAGCTAGGCCTTTTTTATTTATTGGCTTAAATATTAAATTAATCTGCGTATGTTACGTACATAAAGTACTTGAAGCCAAGTGGTGTTGAGAAGAAGCCTTCTACTGAATCATCAACCATGTAAAGATCTGTATAGAAGTATAATGGTGTGATACATCCTGTAGACATTAACATATCTTCTGCCTTGTGCATTAATTCATAACGAACTGTATCATCTGTACAAGACTTGATGATTGAGATGAGCTTGTCATAAGTTTCTGCCCATGTACCATTTGTTACATTTAAGTCATAACCGTATGATGTAAGGTCTAATGAGTAAGCCTTAACATCTGCGTTGTCGCCCTTACCAAACTGAACATCATTGTTACCTGATGCTGTTGTCCACATATCAAGGAATGTGATAGGGTCGTTGTAATCAGCTAACCAACCGTTACGAGCGATTGAGTAATCACCTGACTTACGTGTTGTTAAGAATGTTGCCCATTCCTGGTTTTCAAGCTGAATATTTACACCGTAGTTAGCGAGTGTACTCTGAACGTATTCACCAATTGCCTTATGACCTTCTGATGTATTGTAAAGGTATGTAAGTGTTGGTACGTCAGTGAACTTCTTTGTTGACTCGTCGTATGTGTAGTACTTCTTTAATGTTTCAACAGCTGCTGTGCAGTTATCTGCATATGCATCTGCTGATGTATCAAAGTAACCATCGTAAGAATCTGAATCACCTGCGTTCTCATAGAACTCAGAACCATCAGCTTCTGTGATACCCATAGCTACGAATGATGAAGCAGGAACCTGACCGCCCTGAGCGATACCTTCTACTACATAGTTTCTATCAAGTAAGAGTGAGAATGCATTTCTGATTTCAGCTTCTGCTTCTGTCTTTTCTGTTCCTGTTAATGTGCTTGTTGATGGAAGTAACTCTTCGTTAATGTTCCAGCATACATAGTATGTACCAAGCTGACCTGCAACTACAAATTCATCAGCGTAGTTTGTCTTTAAGTTTTCGATTTCGTTTGTTGGAACGTCATCGATTAACTGCCAGCTTCCGTTCTGGAAGTTTGTTAACTGGTTGTTAGCATCATCTGATAAATAGAAGTTGATTGTCTTCATTGTAACTTCGCTAGCATCAACATAGTTATCATTCTTTGTAACTGTGATGAGTGAGTTGTGACTCCAGTCTGTTAATGTGTAAGCACCATTACTTACATATGTGCTAGGATCTGTTGCCCAACTTTCGTTAGCTACAACATCTTCTCTTACTGGGTAGTAGCAAGGGAAAGCAAGTAATTCGTTCCAGTAAGGAACTGCATTTGAAAGTGTTACTACTAATGTCTTATCATCAGTAGCCTTAACATTAAGCTTTTCGCTTCCTGTTGCATCGTCTGCCCAAACTTCATCGTAACCGTCGATTACATCAAACATGTAACCATAATCAGCAGCAAGTGCTACTGAAGCAGCTCTGTTCCAAGCAAATTCAAAATCCTTAGCTGTTACAGCAACACCATCAGACCATGTTAAGCCATCTTTTAATGTGTATGTGTAAGTTACTGTACCATCAGCGTTCTCAACGCCGTCTACTAATTCTTCAGCTGCATCAGCTACAAGAACTGCCTTTCCTGAATCGTCCTGCTCCCATTTTGCAAGACCTGAGAAAAGGTGTGCTAATACTGTACCACTATCCACAGCAGAGTTAAGTGCTGGATCAAGTGTCTGTGGTTCTGATCCGAGGCAAACATTGATTTCATCTTTGTTTGTTACGGAACTCTTGCTTGCGCCTGAGCAACCAGAAAGTACTGTTGTTGCTACTAAGCCGACTACAAGCATAAGTGACATAAGTCTCTTCTTCATAAATCTTTTCCTCCTTAAGGTTGTAAATGTGTGTATCATAAAAATCCATAGTCTACAGCAGATTAATCAACTATGAATTGTATGACCTAATTGATAAGTTTCCCCAAACTTTTTTTAAATTAATGATATTATATCATCTTTTTAATTGTATATCAAAAATAATATTTCTATCTTCAATATTTATGATTCTAATATCTTTTGTATGCTTTTTGAAAATGTGTCAAATTTGCGGTTGTGATACATTTTCATAACAATCTGACATATCGGTTTTTATGTCTTGATTGTTAGTTTTTGCATATAGGTTTTTATGCATTTTCATAATCTTGTTATGCTAGCTTTCGCTAACACAACAAGACTATGTATTATTATTAGTTAATTTCGCCAACTCTATGACAAGCTACGAAATGTCCTTTTGATACTTCCTTAAACTCTGGCATGCTTTCAGCACAAGCTGCTGTGGCATGTGGACATCTTGTTCTAAATGGACAACCTGATGGTGCATTTAGTGGACTTGGGATGTCGCCTGATAATACGATTCGCTGATTCTCTCTTGCAATCTTTGGATCTGGAATTGGAACCGCACTCATGAGTGACTTTGAATATGGGTGTAATGGTCTCTTATAGATTTCATCAGCGTCTGCTAATTCTACCATCTTTCCTAGATACATTACGGCAATTCTATCACTTATATGTCTTACGACTAAGAGGTCGTGAGCGATGAAGAGGTATGTAAGATTTAACTTATCCTGTAATTCTTCAAACATATTGATTACCTGTGCCTGGATTGATACATCGAGGGCTGATACAGGCTCATCACATACGATGAACTTAGGATCTACAGCTAGGGATCTTGCAATACCGATACGCTGTCTCTGACCACCTGAGAATTCATGGGCATATCTTGATGCGTGCTCACTGTTTAAGCCTACATAGCTCATTAACTCAAGAATTCTATCTTGTCTTTCCTGCTTTGTCTTATACATCTTGTGAATGTCTAAAGGCTCAGCAATAATATCTGATACTGTCATTCTTGGGTTAAGTGAAGAATATGGATCCTGGAATACCATTGTTGCTTTCTTTCTGAATTCCTTAATATCCTTCTTTGTCTTAACTTCCTTACCATCAAACCAGATTTCTCCGGATGTTGGCTTATAGAGATTTAAAAGTGTACGTCCAACTGTTGTCTTACCGCAACCTGACTCACCTACTAAACCTAATGTCTCGCCTTCTTTAATAGTAAATGATACATCATCTACAGCCTTTAGAGGCTTTGTCTTAAAAGCGCCAACATTTATATTAAAGTACTCTTTAAGGTGCTTTACCTCAACGAGTGTCTTTGCATTATCATTACTCATTAACAGCACCGCCTTCCTTTAACTTCTTAACGTTCATCCAACATGCAGCCTGATGATCAGCATCAATCTGCATTCTTTGACATTTCTCACGTAAACAAATCTTTAATGCCTGTTCACATCTAGGTGCAAATGCACATCCCTTAGGCATATTAAGAAGGTCGATTGGTGTTCCTGAAATTGGCTTTAATCTTTCCCCTGAGTTTGCATCAGTTGGGATTGAACGAATTAAGCCTTTAGTGTATTCGTGACATGGGTTATAGAAGATTGCATCTGCTGTTCCCTGTTCACATATTGAACCTGCATACATTACGATTACTTCGTCACACATCTGTGCTACAACACCTAAGTCGTGAGTAATCATGATGATTGCCATGCCTAACTTCTTCTGGATGTTCTGCATTAATTCAAGGATCTGTGCCTGAATTGTAACATCAAGGGCTGTTGTTGGTTCATCGGCAATAAGAATATCTGGTTCGCAGGCAAGCGCCATAGCGATCATTACTCTCTGTCTCATACCACCTGAGAATTCATGTGGATACTGCTTCATTCTCTTCTCTGGCTCGTTTACATTTACAAGAGTAAGCATCTCGATTGCTCTTTCTCTTGCCTGTTCTTTATTACGGTCAGTATGAAGAAGGATTGCTTCCATAAGCTGCTTTCCAATTGTGTATGTTGGATTCAAGCTTGTCATTGGATCCTGGAAGATGATTGAGATCTTATTACCTCTAATTGTCTTCATTACGGACTCACCAGAATTAACTAATTCTTGTCCTCTAAACTTTATTGATCCAGATACAATCTTTCCTGCACCTGCTAAAATCTGCATAATTGAATATGCTGTTACAGACTTTCCGGAACCTGATTCACCTACGATACCAAGTACTTTGCCTTCGTCAAGGTTAAATGATACTCCGTTTACTGCCTTAACTTCACCGGCGTCTGTAAAAAATGATGTATGTAAATCTTTTACTTCTAATAAACTCATCTCAAAACGCCTCCTATTTACTTATTTAACTTTGGATCAAATGCATCTCTTAAACCATCACCAAAGAGGTTTAATGATAGAACGATTAAGGAAATAACCACTGCTGGAATAACCATTCTATATGCATATGATGAAATACCATTTAAGGCATCTGATGCAAGTGAACCTAGCGATGGCATAGGTGCATTTACACCGAGTCCTAAGAATGAAAGGTAACTCTCTGTAAAGATAGCACTTGGAATCTGAAGGGCTGTTGAGATAATTACTAAGCTGATGCAGTTAGGTAATAAATGCTTTAGGATTACCCACTTACCCTTAGCGCCTGCAGCCTTAGATGCTAGTACGTATTCTTGCTCTCTAAGAGATAAAATCTGACCTCTAATTAATCTGGCCATTGATACCCAATAAAGTAAACCGAAAACGATAAATAAACTTATCATGTTGGAACCGAGCTTTTCAAGCGGTGTTCCTTCTAATGCTGTGGATAATGTTACTTTTAATACTGATGATAATAAAATTACCATAAGTGTATCTGGAAGTGAGTAGATGATATCAACTATTCGCATGATAATCATATCTATCTTTCCACCAAAATATCCTGAAATTGAGCCAATTGTTAAACCAATGATTAATACGATAATACTTGCAAAGAAACCTACTGCAAGTGAGATTCTTGTTCCGTATACAACTCTGATGAAGTAATCTCTACCCTGAGAATCTGTACCAAAGATGTGTGGGAAAATCTTTTCGCCTGCGTCAATTCTTGCTAATTCTGTCTTTCCGTATTCGAATGGCTTTAGGTTATTATATGATGAATCTACTGCCTGTCCTGGTGTGTTACCAAGCATTGTATCATATGAATATGGCCATACCATTGGTAAGAAAATTGCTGCTAATGTTATTATTACTATTATAAAAAAACAGACTGTTGCGACTTTATTCTTTAAGAGTCTCTTTACACCATCTTTAAAGAATGTTGAAGCTGGTCTCATCTGAACGATATAAGACTTCTCGTCTTCTGTCGCTGTTTCGAAATCGTCTGCCATGTAGTTTTCCATGTCAATCTGATTGTTAAATGGGTTCTTCGACATAATTTCACTCCTTATTCCAATTTTATAAACTATAACTTACTAATTAATCTAAGTTAATTCTTGGATCTACGATCTTGTATAAGATATCACTTACTAAGTTCATAATAACGATTAATGTTGCAAGTACAATTGTTGTACCCATAATCATTGTATAATCTCTGTTAGTGATTGAGCTTACGAATGCTCTACCGATACCAGGAACTGCAAAGATCTGTTCTACTACTAGGGAACCTGTTACAATACCTGCAAGCATTGGTCCAAAGTAAGTAATTACAGGAATAAGGGAATTCTTTAATGCGTGTCCGAAAATAATCTTAACGCCGGATACACCCTTAGCTCTTGCTGTTCTAATATAGTCCTGACCTAATACGTCAAGCATTGATGATCTAGTAAGTCTTGTAATATAAGCCATTGGATAAAGTGATAATGTCACGACTGGTAAAACAAGGCCGTTTGTTGCTGCACCATTAGCTGGGAATAATCCTAACTTAATTGAGAAAATAGTTAGGAGTAATGTACCCATGATAAATGATGGCATAGATACAAATGCCGTAGTAATTACCATGATGATTCTATCAAATATACTATTTCTTTTAAGCGCTGCCACTGATCCTAATACAACGCCAATAATAAGTGCGATGAATGCTGCTTCAAGTCCTAATCTTGCTGATGTCTTTAAGCCATCTGAAATGATATCAACAACTTCTCTACCCTTCTGCTTTAAAGAAGGACCGAAATCGAACTTTGTAACAACGTCCTTTAGATAAGTTACATACTGAGTTGCAAGTGGCTTGTCTAATCCATACTTAGCCTCAAGTGCTGCTTGAGCTGCTTCTGTCATGGACTTCTCTCCCTGGAATGGGCCACCTGGTACAGCATGCATTACGAAAAATGTAACTGTGATTACTACCCATACAGTTACTACTGCTAATAGCAGTCTCTTTAAAATGTACAGTAATGTCTTTGAATTCATAATTAACAACTGCCTTTCCGATTTTTTTATTGTGCTATTCTAAAAATCCACGAGTTGGACCAAAAGCTATAGCACGCCATTCACTATTTAAAAATCAATTTCAAAATAACATTGGTTATTTACTCATTAATTTAGCCATAGATATTAATTTGTGAATGTGCAAGTAAATGTGTTGTTTTGTAATTTTGTTTAAAAATAGTCAAATGTGTGTTTTGTTTCATGCATTTAACGCTTTAATCGGTTAAAGTGCTTTGATGTAAAACAATGCAAGGATGCTTTGCATCTTTGCATAAATTCCCTTTTTTCATTTTTATACAACCCCTAACCTTTAAAAGTTTAGGATTCTTATCTCTGTTCCATAGGTTTTAGAACATTGATCATCATTTTCCATCCTTCTCTACATCAAAGGTTGTTAATTTTTAATTTTGTATTTAAAACTATCTGTTTATAGCAAAACAGCGTCCACAGCTAATGTGTGGACGCCATTGTCTGCTAATTTTATCAATAATATTTGTGATAAAAATAATATTATCTCTTTGAGAACTGTGGAGCACGACGAGCTGCCTTTAAGCCGTACTTCTTTCTTTCCTTCATACGTGGATCTCTTGTTAAGAAACCTGCCTTCTTAAGTGATGGACGATATTCGTCTGAATCAACCTGAAGAAGTGCTCTTGAAATACCATGTCTGATAGCGCCTGCCTGACCTGTTGTTCCACCGCCATGAACGTTAACGATTACATCGTACTTCTCTGTTGTTTCTGTGAGAACTAATGGCTGCTTTACAACAACCTTAAGTGTCTCAAGACCAAAATATTCATCAAGTGATCTCTTATTTATTGTAATATTACCTGTACCAGGTACTAAATATACTCTAGCAATACTGCTTTTTCTTCTACCTGTTCCGTAGAACTTTCCATTAGCTTTCTTTGCCACTGTTATTTCCTCCTTATATTATGCCTATTAAAACTTTAATACTTCTGGCTTCTGTGCTGCCTGCTCATGTTCTGGGCCTGCATATACGTGAAGCTTTGTGTACATCTGACGTCCTAAAGGTCCCTTTGGAAGCATTCCCTTAACAGCTAATTCAATAACTCTTTCAGGCTTCTTAGCCATCATTTCCTTAAGTGTTGTTTCCTTCATACCACCTACGTAGTCTGAGTGATTGTAATAAATCTTCTGATCTAACTTCTTACCAGTTGTCTTTACCTTAGAAGCGTTGATAACGATTACGTTGTCACCACAGTCAAGGAATGGTGTGTACTCAGGCTTATTCTTACCTCTAAGTACAGCAGCAACCTGTGATGATAAACGACCTAATGTATAATCTGCAGCATCTACAACATACCATTTTCTTTCGATATTAGATGCACTAGCCATAAATGTCTTGTTACTCATGGTTTCCTCCTAAATTGCTTTAATGCACTTTAATGTTTCATAATTATTATCAAATACTTCTCCGGGGCATTGGCTAAGTATTCATAATCATAATTAATGTCAGCGTATTACACGCCACATTTAAGAATTATATATCACGGCGCTTATGGTGTCAATGATTTTTTCGCTTTAGTTTAGATTATTAAGTTCCACTTTTTTAAGCCCTAATACTGGATTTCTACTAGGGTTAAGCCTTGTGGCGGAGCAGTTTCCCCTGCTTTAGTTCTATCAAGGGCTTCTAGCATTTCTTTGACGTATTGTGACTCAAATCGGCCTTTGCCAACTCCTACTAATGTTCCTGCTATTATTCTTACCATATTATATAGAAAGCCATTTCCTTTTACTCTTATTATTATCTCGCCTTGATAGTCTTTGCCTTCTTTTTTATCTTTAGCTATTAATTCTATTGAGTAAATTGTTCTAATGGTTGTTTCTGCCTGTGTATGCACGCTTGCAAAACTTTTAAAATCGTGTTCTCCTATTAGGTAGTTTGCGGCTTCTTGCATTTTTTCTAAGTCTAGCTTTGCCTGTACGTGCCAGCTATATCTTCTTTCTTGTGGTAGATAAAATTCTGTGTTTGAGATCTTGTATTCGTAGGTCTTTTTTGTGTCACAGTGTCTTGGATGAAAGTCTTTATCTACTTCTTCTGATTTTTGTATCTGTATATCTTCTGGCAAATATCTATTGAGGGCATAGCTAAATCTATCTGCTGGTATTGTGGAACTTGTGTCAAATACTGCTACATTTCCTTTGCCGTGCACTCCCGCATCAGTTCTACTTGCTCCGATTACGTGCACATTTTCACCAGTAAGACTTGCTATGGCTTTGTCTAGTTCTGCCTCGATTGTTGGAGCGTTTGGCTGTATCTGCCAGCCGCTATAGTTGGTTCCGTCGTAGCTTACTGTAAGCTTTATTCTTTTCATTCTTACCTCTTAAAATATGATATTTAGGCTAATACAGATTCCTAAGTATAGGATGAGTATTAGGTAGGCTAAATAGTCTTTTTTGCTATATTTTAATGGTTTCATCTTGGTTCTGCCATTAGACCCGTGATAGCATCTTGCTTCCATGGCCATTGCTAGGTCGTCTGCTCGTCTAAAGGCGGAGATGAATAGTGGTACTAAAATTGGCACCATGGCTTTTGCTCGCTTTATGAAGTTTCCTGTTTCAAAGTCGGCGCCTCTTGCTTGCTGCGCGCGCATGATTTTGTCGGTTTCATCAATTAGGATTGGGATGAATCTTAGTGCGATGGACATCATCATGGCGATTTCGTGTACTGGGACTTTGATATATTTTAAAAAGGATAATCCTTTTTCTAGTCCGTCTGTTAGGTTGTTTGGTGTGGTAGTTAGGGTCATTAGGGATGAGCCCATGATTAAATATACAAGTCTGATTACCATAAAGATAGCGGTTTTTAGGCCTCTGTCTGTGATGGTTATTTTCCACACTTTAAAAATTACGGTTCCTGGTGTTAAAAATAGGTTAAATGCCGCGCTTATTAGTATCAAAATCAGGATTGCCTTTAGGCCTCTTACGATGAACTTAAAGGGTACTTTTGAGGCGATTATTAGGCCTGCTAGGGCTAGGGTTGCCACGATGTACACGAGAATGTTCATGCCGAGGAACAGGGATATGATAAAAATAAGTGTCCCCATGAGTTTTACTCTTGGATCTAGGCTATGTATCACCGAATTTGTTTGATAGTATTGTCCTATTGTTATGTCTCTTATCATAATATCTCCAATATGCTTTTCTTGGCCTCTTCTATAGTGATGGCGTCTGTGTCTACGTCAAATCCTGCATTTTTCAAATCGTTCATAATATATGTTACTTTTGGTGCTGCTAGGCCAATTTCTTCTAATTCTTTATGATGTCTAAATACATTCTTAGGTGTGTCATCATATTTAAGTATTCCGTCGTTCATTACCATGATTCGGTCTACGTGTGTGGCTACATCTTCCATGCTGTGGGACACGAGTATGATTGTGATGCCTGTCTTTCGTAGATTTTCTAATACTGAAAATATTTCGTCGCGGCCTTTTGGATCTAGGCCCGCTGTTGGTTCGTCTAGTATTAGTACTTCTGGTTTCATGGCTAAGACGCCTGCGATTGCTACTCTTCTTTTTTGTCCACCGGATAAATCAAATGGTGAATTGTAGTAAAATTTTTCATCTAGTCCTACTAGCTTCAAGCTTTCAAAGGCTCTTAGTTCGCATTCTTGCTTTGATAGGCCTTGATTTTTAGGGCCGAAGCATACATCTTTAAAGATGGTGCTTTCAAAGAGCTGATGCTCTGGGTACTGGAATACTAGTCCTACCTTGCTTCTTAGCTCTTTCATATTGTAGCCTTTTTCATAAATATCTTGCCCATCATAATAAATGTGACCTGATGTTGCCTTATTTAGTCCGTTTAGATGCTGTATAAAGGTTGACTTTCCTGACCCTGTGTGTCCGATTAGGCCAATAAATTCGCCTTTTTCAATTACGCAGCTAACGTCTTTTAGGGCATGTCGTTCAAAGCTTGTGCCAGCTTCATATATGTAATTTATCTTATCTACTATTATTGACATTTTTAAGTCCTCTAATTCTTTCTAGCTCAGTTATTAGCTCTTTAGTTGTCAGAATGCCTTCTTTGATATCGAGACCTTCTTTGCGTAATTCGTGGGCTAACTCTGTAACCTGTGGCACGTCTAAGCGTAGTTCTTTTAATTTTTCTACCTGTGAAAATATATCTCTTGGTTTTCCTTGCATCACAAGTTTGCCTTCATTCATTACATAGACTTCATCGGCGTCGATTACTTCTTCCATGTAATGTGTAATTAGGATTATTGTTACATTTTCCTTTTTATTGAGTTCGTGTAGAACTTCTATTACTTCTTTTCGTCCGTTTGGATCAAGCATAGCTGTTGGCTCGTCAAGGACTATACACTTTGGCTTCATTGCTACAATTCCTGCAATTGCAACTCTCTGCTTTTGTCCACCTGAGAGCTTAGTTGGATTAGCTAATCTGAAGTCATACATGCCTACTGCCTTTAAGCTTTTTTCCACACGTTCCCAGATTTCATCTTCTGGAACACCGATATTCTCTGGGCCAAAGCCTACTTCTTCATCTACTAGTGTGCAGATGATCTGGTTATCTGGATTTTGGAATACCATTCCTGCAGTCTGACGAATTCTTAGGGTATTCTCATGTTCTAGGGTATTCATTCTGTCTACCCAAACGCTTCCTTCTGTTGGACTTACTAGTGCATTTAGGTGTTTTGCAAATGTAGACTTGCCGGAACCATTATGTCCTAAAACCGCAACAAAATCCCCTTCTTTTATATCTATATTTACGTTATCGATAGCTTTATTAATGCTTTCAACGTTGCCTTCTTCGTCACGTCTTATATATTCAAATGTTAGGTTTTCTGCCTTAACTATATTCAAATTATTTTCCTCGTTTCTAATTAATGTGTAACTAATTTCCTCATTAACTACAATCCCTTTTAGTTTATCACATTTTATATGATTTATCATTTCTATTCAATACGGCTATAAAAATTTTAGAAATATAAAAAAGCGGATATGTAAAACATATCCGCTTGTTAGCTATATCATACTATGGTTCTTAAATTAAACTAATTCAAGAATAACTTCCATAGCTGCATCGCCCTTTCTTAAACCGATCTTTACGATTCTTGTGTAGCCACCCTTACGGTCAGCATACTTAGGTGCGATTTCATCAAAAAGCTTATTAGTAAGATCAACCTTCTTTGTGTTCTTCTTCTTACCAGCTGCAGCTGTAGGAACTTCTGTTACTGTGTAAAGAACCTTGTCCATCTGCTTTCTAGCATGAAGTCTTGAAGGCATATCCTTCTTGATTTCCTTATCAACTGTTTCGTAAACTGTAACCTTCTTACCGTCTACAACTTCCTTAACTCTCTTACCGTTAGCGTCCTTCTTAGCTACCTTAGCCTGAACTGTAACAGTTTCGAAGTTATCCTTTTCCTTAACAGCTAATGTGATAAGGTGTTCAGCGATCTTGCTAACTTCCTTAGCTCTAGCCTCTGTTGTTACGATCTTACCATTCTCGATAAGAGCTGTAACCTGGTTTCTTAATAATGCCTTTCTCTGGCTAGATGTTCTGCCGAGCTTTCTGTACTTTGCCATTTTAAAATCCTCCATTTGTAACATCAGCACACGCGCATAGGTCTTATAGCACCAATGTTTCTACTACAAATTATTAGTTACGCAGTGGAAAACCCACTGTTCCACCTCTCGCACGCGCATTAGGTCTTACTGCAATTGGCGATATATTAATACATAAATGTACTAATCAAAATTAATCATCACTTGGCTTAAGATGTAAGTTTAATTCCTTAAGCTTAAGTAATACTTCGTCTAATGACTTCTTACCAAGATTTCTAACCTTCATCATATCATCTGAAGTCTTATTACATAATTCTTCAACTGTATTGATACCAGCTCTTCTAAGACAATTAGAAGAACGAACTGATAATTCAAGGTCTTCGATGCTCATTGAAAGAACCTTAGAAGACTCGTCTTCCTGTGGTTCAACCATGATCTCAGCCTTAACTGCGTTCTCTGAAAGGTTAATAAATCCTTTAAGATGTTCTGAAAGAACCTTAGCCGCAAGGCTTAAAGCCTCGTCTGGAGCTATAGTTCCGTTAGTGAAAATGTCAAGTGTTAACTTATCAAAGTCTGTATCCTGACCAACACGAGTGTTCTGAACAGACATGTTAACTCTCTCAACTGGTGTATAAATAGAATCAATAGCGATTACGCCTGCTGCAGCATCATCTCTCTTGTTCTTTTCTGAACTAACATAACCACGACCATTAGTAATTGTAAGTTCCATAGAGAGCTTTGCATCAGCTCCATTAAGATGTGCAATTACTAAATCAGGATTAATAATTTCGATATCAGGATCAACCTGGATATCAGATGCCTTAACTACGCCTTCGCCCTTAAAATCAATATGAGCTTCCTTAGGTTCAACCGAGTTGCCGTTATTCTTAATTGATAACTGCTTAATATTCATTACGATCTCAGTAACATCTTCCTTAACGCCAGGAATTGAACTAAACTCATGAAGCACACCATCGATCTTAATGCTGCTTACTGCTGTACCAACTAAAGATGAAAGCATAATTCTTCTTAAAGAATTACCAAGTGTTAAACCATAACCTCTTTCAAGTGGTTCAACTACAAATCTTCCAAACTTTCCATCTTGTGACTCTTCAGTCATCTCAATTTTTGGCATTTTGAAATTGAAATCTGCATCAACCATTATTGCCCCTCCTTATTGGGTATTTAAGTTGTATATATTGCGTTTATCAAAGCTAGGCAATTAAGCATACAGCTTTGTAGCGCGATTATACCTTGTTAAAAGATTCAAAAAATTATATCTTGAATTATTATAACATATAAAGTCGCATAAAAGCCAGCAGGTATGGAAAGTTTTAAATACACTTTCCATACAACTGCCTGGCTTTGAATTACGCATCTTACTTAGAATATAACTCGACGATAAGCATCTCGTTTACAGGAACATCGATTACTTCTCTTGTTGGAAGAGACTTAACCTGACCCTTAAGAGCTTCCTGATCTGCCTCTAACCACTCTGGTACTAATCTACCGTTTGTAGCTTCGAGTACTTCCTTATATCTTGCAGAAGACTTAGACTTTTCTCTGATTTCGATTACGTCTCCAGCCTTTACTAAGTATGAAGGAATGTTAACGCACTTACCGTTAACTAAAATGTGCTTATGATCAACAATCTGTCTAGCTTCCTTACGTGTTCTAGCAAGACCTAATCTATAAACAACATTATCAAGTCTGAGTTCGAGCATGATCATGAGGTTTTCACCTGTCATACCCTTCTGCTTCTCAGCTTTCTTATAATAATTTCTGAAAGGCTTTTCTAATACGCCGTAGATGAACTTAGCCTTCTGCTTTTCGCGAAGCTGTAAACCATATTCGCTAATCTTTCTTCCAGCATTCTTAGCCTTTCTTCTAGACTTCTTATCTATTCCTAAATATACAGGATCCAAATCAAGGGATCTGCATCTCTTAAGCACTGGTGTTCTATTAACTGCCATTGTATACTACCTCCCTAAATTAAACTCTTCTACGCTTTGGTGGACGACAACCATTATGTGGAACTGGTGTAACATCCTTGATACTTGTAACTTCTAGACCGCAAGCTGAAAGTGCTCTAATAGCAGCTTCTCTACCTGAACCTGGTCCCTTTACCATAACGTCTACAGACTTTAATCCGTGAATTAAAGCAGCCTTTGTAGCTGTTTCAGCTGCCATCTGAGCAGCATATGGAGTAGACTTCTTAGATCCTCTGAATCCAAGACCACCTGCAGATGCCCAAGATAATACATTACCTTCTGCATCTGTTAATGTAACAATTGTATTATTAAAAGATGACTGAATATGTGCCTGTCCTCTTTCGACATTCTTCTTAACACGCTTCTTTGTCACTTTCTTTGTAGCTTTCTGAGCCATGACTATATCCTCCTATTGAGTTTAAAACGTTTAATTTTTATTTAAATTACTTCTTCTTGTTTGCTACTGTCTTCTTTGGACCCTTGCAAGTTCTTGCGTTAGTCTTAGTCTTCTGACCTCTAACTGGAAGACCCTTTCTATGACGGATTCCTCTATAGCAACCAATTTCCTTTAATCTCTTGATATTCATGGCAACTTCTCTTCTTAAGTCACCTTCTACTAAATGCTCTGAATCAGCATCAATAACCTTAGCAATCTTTGCTACTTCTTCGTCTGTTAAGTCCTTAACACGAGTGTCAGGATTAACACCAGCTTCAGCAAGGATCTTATTTGATCTTACACGTCCAATACCATAAACATAAGTAAGTCCGATTTCGATTCGTTTTTCTCTTGGTAAATCCACACCTGAAATACGAGCCATATTACGTAACCTCCGTTAATTAACTAATTAATGTGTTATTTCGAAACTTATTATTATACACATACGCAGCTCCTTGCTTCGATAAGTTTCCTATCTATGCATGGCCTGAAATGTGTGCGTTGCCTTATAATAACTATATCAAATAGTAATTATCTTCATTCAATAATTACTGCAGCCGCAAATTAATAATCATCAAGTCGTACTTATAGTACTTTGCTTAATACTTGATGAATTTACATTGATAGCAATAATGACTTTGCTATCCATATGCAGAACCTAAGAAGCTAAGCTTCTTAACAGGAAATTAACCCTGTCTCTGCTTGTGCTTAGGGTTTTCGCAGATAATTCTGACGCTGCCCTTTCTCTTAATGACTTTGCATTTTTCACAAATTGGTTTAACTGATGATCTAACCTTCACTGCAAAAGCCTCCTTTCAGACAAGTTCGTGAACAATTATATCACAAATGAAAATATAATTGCAACAACAAATTATAAAATATTCCACTTAAATATTAAGTAGATTATTTATCACGCCAAATAATTCTTCCCTTTGTTAAATCATATGGTGACATTTCAATTGTTACTTTATCACCTGGAAGAATTCTAATATAGTTCATTCTTAGCTTACCACTAATTGTAGCTAAGATCTGGTGTCCATTTTCTAATTCTACTTTAAAAAATGCGTTAGGTAACTTTTCTACTACTGTTCCTTCGATTTCAATTACATCAGCCTTTGACATAAATCCTCCTAATTTCTTTTACTAATATACTGCTTTATTTCTAGTTTGATTTCTTCATCAGAAATTTTCTGATTTTCTTGAATCTTTCTATATAATAATGAATTTTCATTCTTTATTATCTGCACATGTTTCTTCTTCTTTTTTTTCGGCTTGTCACACATTTTCAAATAGCCATCTGATAAGTAGACATATTGTGAATCTTCACTGATTACAATATATATCTTATCTTTATCATGACCTACTAGTGACTTTGCCATTAAACCTTTTAGCTCATTAATCATTATATTCACCTTAATTTTCTAATGTTAAAATTTCCGGTCCGTCCTTTGTTACGAGAACGGTATTCTCATAGTGAGCTGATAACGAATGGTCTCTTGTTTCTACTGTCCATCCATCATCTAGGAAGTTAACTCTCCAATCGCCCGCTGTTACCATTGGTTCGATTGCAAGTGTCATACCTTCATGTAAACGAATACCACGATGTTCTTGTCTAAAGTTAGGAATCTGTGGATCTTCATGCATTGATGTTCCAATACCATGTCCGCATAAATCTCTTAATACTCCATAACCAAAAGATTCGTTATAATCCGCTATTGCATTAGATATCTCGTGTAGACGACATCCTTCTTTAGCAAATTTTATTCCTTCAAAAAAGCTTTGTTTAGTAACATCCATTAATTGTTGAGCTTCTTTTGAAACTTCACCTACGCCATAAGTTCTTGCTGCATCTGCCATATATCCTTTGTATGATAGGACTGTATCTAGTGAAACTATGTCGCCATCACGCAATATTTTATTCTTGCTAGGAATTCCATGTACTACTTGATCGTTTACAGAAACACAAAATGAAGCTGGATAACCTTCGTAGCCTTTTTCTTCTGGAATACATCCATAGCTTCTTATGATTTCTTCACCAATCTTGTCGATTGTATATGTTGAAACTCCCGGCTTTATCTCATTTGCAATTTCTTTATATACTTTTCCAAGTATTTTTCCTGCTTCTCTCATTAACTCGATTTCTCGAGGGCTTTTAATTGATACTGACATATCTATTTCTCCTTGTAGTGATTAAGCAAGAATCTCTACGATAGCATTAAATACATCATCCATAGCCATTGTTCCGTCTACTTCACGTAATACGTTCTTCTTATTATAGTATTCAATAAGTGGCTGTGTCTGATCATGATATACAGATAATCTATTCTTTACTGTTTCTGGCTTATCATCATCTCTTAGAATTAACTTTTCTCCACATGTATCACATACGCCTTCAACCTTTGGTGCGTTGAATTCGATATGGTATGTTGCTCCACAACCTACACATGCTCTTCTTCCGCCCATTCTCTTAATGATGTTCTCATCTGGTACTTCAACATTAATAGCGAAATCTACTGATTCTCCATTAGCTGCTAATGCCTTATCGAGAGCTTCTGCCTGTGGAATTGTTCTTGGGAATCCATCTAATACATATCCATTAGCTGCATCTGGCTGCTTGAATCTATCCATAATTAAATCTACTACTAATTCATCTGGTACAAGTTCACCCTTGTCCATGTATGTCTTAGCCTTCTGACCTAATTCTGTGTTATTCTTGATATTCGCTCTAAAAATATCTCCTGTTGAAATGTGTGGAATTGAATACTTTGCTGCAATTCTCTTAGCCTGTGTTCCTTTTCCTGCACCTGGTGCACCTAACATAATAATCTTCATTGATAAATCCTCCATTCAATATAACTAGTTCTATATGAAATCGCATAAATTGCGGTTAGATTTCTATTTTAATTGTCATTTACTACATTTTCTCTTTAACACAAATACAGACTTACCTAGGATTTCTCCCAGGTAAGCCCATTATATATCTTTTAATCAATTACTCAGATAAAAATCCTTTGTAATAACGATTAACCATCTGTGCTTCGATCTGCTTTAATGTCTCAAGAACAACACCAACAATAATGATGATTGATGTTCCACCAAATGAAATACTTGCATTGAAGAATCCAGTACAAGCGATTGGTATAAGAGCTACAATAAGTAAACCTACCGCACCAACGAATACGATATAATTAAGTATCTTATTAAGATAATCACTAGTAGATTTTCCTGGTGTGATACCTGGAACTACTCCACCAGCTTTCTTTAAGTTATCCGCTACCTGTATTGGGTTGAATGTAATTGATGTATAGAAGTATGCAAATATAATAAGCAATACTACATAAAGAATTAATCCAAGTGAATACTTAGGGTAACTTACTCTGCACCAGTAAGATGAGCTTAAATATCTTGTCCACTCATATGACTTACCAAATAACTGAGCAACAATTACAGGGAACTGCATAAGTGATGATGCGAAAATAACTGGCATAACACCTGCAGTATTAACCTTTAATGGGATATTAGTTGACTGTCCGCCAACCTGCTTTCTTCCTGCAACCTTCTGTGAGTATTGAACAGGAATTCTTCTTTCGCCATCCTGAAGGATAACTACTAAAATTACCATTATTACAACAATAGCTAAGATAACAGCTGCTGCTAAAACACCCTTTGCTGGTGTCTGTGTTGCTACGTAAGAGCTGAATAATGTAGCGAAATCACTTGGCATTCCTGAGATAATATTAATTAATAATACAATTGAAATACCATTTCCTACACCGTTTTCAGTAATTCTCTCACCTAACCACATAAGTGCTGCTGAACCTGCTGTAAGTGCAATAACTACAACAATGATTGCTACAACGTAATGAAGTGTACTAAATCCTTCATATCCTGCAATTAAACCTGATCTACCAAATCCAACTGCCATTGCGATACTTTCAACAAGTGATAAACCGATTGTTACGTATCTTGTTATAGCTGCAATCTTCTTTCTACCGTCCTCGCCCTCTTTTTGCATTTCTTCCAATTTTGGAATTGCAATTGTAAGTAACTGCATTATGATCGAAGATGTGATATATGGTGTAATGCTAAGTGCAAAGAGGGACATTCTTTCGAATGAACCTCCTGTAAATGCACTAAGATAATCCAAATCACCGGTATTAATTCCACTAAGTAAGCTACTAAAGTAATCAGTATCTACACCAGGAATCGGAAGAAGACTTCCTATTCTTACAACAACTAAAATTGCTAATGTGTATAATATCTTTTTTCTTATGTCTTTATTTTTAAAAGCGCCTACAAGTGTCTTAAACATACTAGATCACCTCGCAAGTTCCGCCGAGAGCTTCGATCTTCTCCTTAGCTGCAGCACTGAATGCGTTAGCCTTAACTGTAAGCTTCTTTGTAAGCTCACCGTTTGCAAGAATCTTTACGCCGTCCTTAGTATCTTTAACAATACCTGTCTCAATTAAAGTTTCGATTGATACTTCTGAACCGTTATCAAATCTTTCTAATGTAGAAACATTGATAGCTACGAATTCCTTACGATTTCTGTTAGTGAAACCTCTCTTAGGAATTCTTCTATATAATGGCATCTGGCCACCTTCAAAACCAGGTCTTGGTGCTCCTGAACGAGCCTTCTGGCCCTTGTGTCCCTTACCAGCTGTCTTGCCGTTACCTGAACCGTGACCACGACCTCTTCTGAAATTATCACTCTGAACTGAACCTTCTGCAGGTCTTAAATTAGATAAATCCATTCTTGCACCTCCTTCTATTATTTTATATTAAATTTCTTCTACCTTTAACATATAACCAATCTGCTGAATCTGTCCTCTTGTAGCAGCATTATCTGGAAGTTCTACTGTCTTGTGAAGCTTTGTAAGACCCATAGCTTCAACAGTTCTTCTATGCTTAGGAACAGCACTGATTGGAGACTTAACTAAAGTTATTCTTAACTTCTTATCAGCCATTTTAACCTCCATCTGCACCTTTTATGGTGCTAAACAATTTCTTAGCCTAAGATTTCTTCAACTGACTTACCACGAAGTCTTGCAACTTCTTCTGGAGTCTTCATAGCCTGAAGACCAGCGATTGTAGCTAATACTACATTCTGCTTATTATTAGAACCAAGTGACTTTGTACGAATGTTTCTAATACCTACTAATTCAAGTACTGAACGAGCAGGACCACCAGCGATAATACCAGTACCTTCTGGAGCTCTCTTTAAAAGAACTGTTGCTCCACCGAACTTACCGATGAAATCATGTGGTACTGAACCATTCTCATCCATTGGAATTTCTACTAAATGCTTGATGGCATCTTCCTTTCCCTTGCGGATAGCTTCAGGAACTTCAGCTGCCTTACCAACACCAGCGCCAACGTGACCATTACGATCACCAACAACTACTAAAGCTGCAAAACGCATATTACGTCCACCTTTTACAACCTTAACTACGCGCTTGATTGATACTACGTTATCGTCTAATTCTAGCTGACTAGCATCAATAATTGTACGTTTCATACTGTTTTCTCCCTTCCGCTTAGAACTGGAGGCCAGCTTCTCTTGCTGCCTCTGCTAATGCCTTTACTTTACCTTGATATATGAATCCGCCTCTGTCATAAACGACAGTTGTAATTCCCTTTTCTAATGCCTTCTTAGCAACTACAGTACCTACTACTGTTGCAGCCTCAACATTATTAGTCTTCTCTACTTCAGCCTTAACGTCAGCGTCAAGTGTTGATGCAGAAACAAGTGTCTTACCAACTGTGTCGTCAATAATCTGAGCGTACATATGATTGTTACTTCTGAAAACAGCTAAACGTGGTCTTTCAGTTGTTCCGCTGAAACGGTTACGTGTTCTCTTATGCTTTGCTTCACGAACTAATGCTCTTGACTTCTTACTAACCATTATATTCACTCCTTTAATTATTTCTTACCAGTCTTACCAACCTTACGTCTGATTACTTCATCAGCATACTTGATACCCTTACCCTTATATGGTTCTGGAGCTCTCTTAGATCTGATTTCAGCTGCGTACTGGCCAACTTTTTCTTTATTAATACCCTTAACAAAAATGATGTTCTGTCCATCAAGAGTTGTTTCAATTCCTTCTGGATCTTCCATCTCTACAGGATGTGAGTAACCTAATGAAAGGATTAACTTCTTACCCTGCTTCTGTGCTCTATAACCAACACCGTTAACTTCAAGCTTCTTCTCGTAGCCTTCTGTTACACCGATTACCATGTTGTTAATAAGAGTTCTTGTTAAGCCGTGTAATGACTTCATCTTCTTTAAGTCGTTAGGTCTTGAAACAACAACTTCACTACCTTCAACCTTAATGTCCATTTCTGCAGGTAAAACTCTTTCGAGTGTTCCCTTAGGACCCTTTACAGTCACTTTATTATTTTCTGCTAATTCAACTGTAACACCAGCTGGAATAGCGATAGGCATTCTTCCTATACGTGACATGCCGTGCACCTCCTAAAAATTATTAAGAAAACATTTACAATGATAGGAATATGTTTTCTTGATTGGGTTAATAGTTATAGGATCATAAAATAAATCCGAACGATTTAATTATACTTAAAATCCTTAGTAACGTCTATATAATTACCAAACGAAGCAAAGAACTTCTCCGCCTACGCCGAGCTTTCTAGCTTCCTTATCTGTTACAACACCCTTGTTTGTTGAGATAATTGCAACACCAAGACCACCTAAAACCTTAGGAAGATCTGTCTTGCTAGCATAAACTCTAAGACCTGGCTTAGAAATTCTCTGAAGTCCAGAAATGATCTTTTCATTCTTATCCTTACCATACTTTAAAGTAACGCGGATATCCTTGAAGTTTCCATTTTCAACAACTTCATAAGACTTAATGTAACCCTCATCTAAAAGAATCTTAGCGATTGAAAGCTTCATCTTAGATGCTGGAATATCAACTGTGTCGTGCTTTGCTGTATTTGCATTACGAATTCTTGTAAGCATATCTGCAATTGGATCTGTCATTAATATTTCCTCCTTATAATTCACTGGTTTCCAGCTTTATTGCTGGACTACGTCAATTGTTTGCACATAATGTGCATTAAGTTGATAACAACTTAAAATATATTGCTTAAAGCAAGATTTTATCGTTGCAAGTTCAAAGAACTTGCAACAATTATATTAATCTTACCAAGAAGCCTTTTTAACACCAGGGATCTGACCCTTGTATGCTAATTCACGGAAGCAAATTCTGCAGATTCCGTACTTTCTTAAAACAGAATGTGGACGACCACAAATTGTACAACGTGTGTATGCTCTAGTAGAGAACTTTGGTTTTCTCTGCTGCTTTACTTTCATAGAAGTCTTAGCCATAATTTACCTCCTTATATTAATTCTTCTTGAATGGCATGTTGAATAATCTTAATAATTCACGTGCTTCTTCATCTGTGTTAGCTGTAGTTGTGATGATAACATCCATACCTCTAACCTTATCTACCTTATCATATTCGATTTCTGGGAAGATAATCTGCTCCTTGATACCAAGTGCATAGTTACCTCTTCCATCGAATGAGTTAGCGCTTACGCCTCTAAAGTCACGTACACGTGGAAGTGCAAGATTTACTAATCTATCAAGGAATTCGTACATCTTTTCACCACGTAATGTAACCTTACAACCAATTGCCTGACCTTCTCTTAACTTGAAGTTAGCAATTGAATTCTTAGCTCTTGTAAGAACTGCCTTCTGACCTGCGATTGTCTCGAGATCCTTTACTGCTGCGTCAAGAACCTTAGAATTTTCCTTAGCTTCACCAACGCCCATATTTATAGTGATCTTATCGATCTTTGGAACCATCATTGGGTTCTTATAACCGAACTTTTCAGTCATCTTCTTAGCGATTTCATTATCATACTGTTCTCTAAGTCTACTCAAAATTATTGCCTCCTTCCTCGATTAATCGATAGCCTTTCCTGTTGCCTTAGCAACACGAACTTTCTTGCCATCCTTTACTTCGTAACCAATCTTTGTTGCCTTACCGTTTACTGAGTAAGCAATGTTAGATATATCGATTGGTGCTTCCTGATGGAGAATTCCACCCTGCTGATTAGCAGCACTTGGCTTAGCATGCTTAGTAACCATGTTAATACCTTCAACTACTGCTGTGTGGTTCTTAGCATTAACTGTTAATACCTTGCCTTCTTTGCCCTTGTCCTTACCTGCGATAACAACAACTGTATCGCCCTTTTTAATTCTAACAGCTGACATTCGGCACCTCCTATAATACTTCTGGAGCAAGAGAAACGATCTTCATGAACTTCTTTTCTCTTAACTCTCTAGCTACTGGTCCAAAGATACGAGTTCCCTTTGGAGTATTATCATCTTTAATGATAACAGCAGCATTCTCGTCAAATTTAATATATGAACCGTCCTTACGACGTGCGCCCTTTACAGAACGTACTACAACGGCCTTAACAACATCGCCCTTCTTAACAACGCCGCCTGGTGTTGCTTCTTTAACAGAAGCGACGATAACATCACCGATATTTGCATATCTTCTTGTAGATCCGCCCATAACTCGGATGCAAAGAATTTCCTTAGCACCTGTGTTATCAGCAACCTTAAGTCTGGTTTCCTGTTGTACCATAGTACTACCCCTTTCAGTAATATATGTCTCATTCGTACTTTACGAATGTGTTTACTAAAATTAATTAATTACTTAGCTCTGCTGATAATTTCAACTAATCTCCATCTCTTATCCTTAGATAAAGGTCTTGTTTCCATTACCTTTACTACGTCACCGATTAAGCATTCGTTGTTTTCATCATGAGCCTTAAGCTTATATGTTCTCTTTACAATCTTGTTGTAAAGTGGATGTTTAACGTTATCTTCTACTGCAACTACGATAGTCTTATCCATCTTGTTGCTGACAACCTTACCTGTACGAGTTTTTCTTAAATTTCTCTCTTCCACAGTTGTACTCCTTTCTTAGGATTAATTTATCATCCAGCTTAGCAATTAAGCATTTTTCTGTGCAATTACAGTCTGGATTCTAGCGATATTCTTACGAACATCTTTAATTCTGCTTGTGTTATCCAACTGATTAGTTGCGTTCTGGAATCTTAAATTGAAAAGTTCCTTCTTAGCAGCTACTAATTCTTCATTTAACTCTGCAGCTGATTTTGCCTTTAAATCTTCTACATACTTATTAATTTTCACTGTTATCACCGCCTTCTAAGTCTGCACGTGAAACGATCTTACACTTGCATGGAAGCTTATGAGTAGCAAGACGAAGAGCTTCTCTAGCTGTCTCCTCTGCTACGCCTGAGATCTCGAACATAACACGTCCAGGTTTAACTACTGCTACCCAGCACTCTAAGTTACCTTTACCTTTACCCATACGTACGCCGATAGGCTTACCTGTAACAGGCTTGTCTGGGAAAATCTTAATAAATACTTTACCGCCACGCTTGATATATCTTGTCATAGCAACTCTGGCTGCTTCTATCTGATTAGACTTGATCCAGCATGGTTCTGTTGCAACGATACCGAAATCGCCGTATGCAAGAGTGTTACCTCTTGTTGCCTTACCAGCCATAGAACCACGGAACTGTCTACGATGTTTAACTCTCTTAGGTAGTAACATTACTTATCGCTCCCTTCCTTAACATTAACCTTAGCGTTAGCCTTAGTAGGAAGAACCTCGCCTTCGTAAATCCAAACCTTAACGCCAACCTTACCATATGTTGTGTTAGCTTCTGCAAAACCATAATTGATATCTGCACGAAGTGTCTGAAGAGGAATTGTACCCTCACTGTAAAATTCTGTACGAGCCATATCAGCACCGCCAAGACGTCCAGAACAGCTTGTCTTGATACCCTTAGCGCCCTGCTTCATTGTTCTGCCCATGCATGACTTCATAGCTCTTCTGAAAGAGATACGATTCTCTAACTGCTGAGCGATGTTTTCAGCTACTAACTGAGCATCACGATCTGGTCTCTTAACTTCCTTAATATCGATGCTTAATCTCTTAGCAGATGTCATCTTTTCAACCTGCTTCTTTAAAGCTTCGATTTCAGATCCGCCCTTACCGATTACAACACCAGGCTTAGCTGTGTGGATAATAATCTTAAGTCTATCTGAAGCTCTCTCAATTTCGATCTTTGAAATTCCTGCAGCATAAAGCTTCTTCTTAAGGAATTTTCTTATGTTATAGTCTTCAACAAGGTTATCAGCGAATGCATCTTCTGCATACCACTTTGAGTCCCAGTCAGAAATGACACCGACTCTTAAACCATGTGGGTTAACTTTCTGTCCCATAAAATCTCCTTTCTATTCTTTAGGAAATGTTTGATTTCATATTCTAATTTCAAGTAATCTTGAAACAATAAATCAAGTACCGATTAATTATCTTTCATTAAGAATTACAGTGATGTGGCTCATTCTCTTTTCGATTCTGTAAGCTCTACCCTGTGCTCTTGGATGTACTCTCTTCATTGTAGGTCCCTTGTTAGCGAAGCATTCTTCAACGAATAACTTGCTTGGGTCCATACCATTATTGTTCTGAGCATTAGCTGCTGCAGACTTTAATAACTTCTCTATAAGTGATGAAGCATATCTTGGATTGTACATAACGATACCAAGTGCTTCTTCAAGGCTCTTGCCTCTAATAGCATCTAATACGAAACAAGCCTTCTGAACAGATACTCTAGCGTAGCTTAACTTAGCGCTTGGTCTTGTATCCTTAACGGCGTTTCTTTCACGTTTAATTTGGGATCTATGTCCTGTTGCCATGGATTAGTCCTCCTTTCAAAATTTCAAATGTATCCATTATCTATATTAGTAATTACGATTTCTTTAATCGGGAATCCCCGCGGAAGACCCCTTTCGGGTTCTTCCAAAGATTCATCTATTATCTAGACTTCTTTTCGTCCTTACCGTGTCCTCTGTAAGTTCTTGTTGCAACGAACTCACCGAGCTTATGACCAACCATATCCTCTGTAACGAATACAGGAACATGCTTTCTTCCATCATGAACAGCAATTGTATGTCCCACGAAACTTGGGAAAATTGTTGAACGACGAGACCATGTCTTGATGACCTGCTTATCGTTTGAAGCATTTAATGCATCAACCTTCTTAAGTAAGCTAGCATCAGCGAAAGGTCCTTTCTTTAATGAACGAGCCATAGGTTAAACCTCCTTATAATCTTGTTTCTCAAAGTTACTAGGCACTAATATTACTTAATACCCTTTCCGTCTCTTCTTCTAATGATAAGCTTGTTAGAAGCCTTCTTCTTCTTACGAGTCTTAAGACCCATAGCAGGCTTACCCCAAGGTGTCATTGGGCTTGGACGACCAACTGGTGCTCTACCTTCACCACCACCGTGTGGATGGTCGTTAGGGTTCATAACAGAACCACGAACTGTAGGGCGGATACCCATATGTCTCTTACGTCCAGCCTTACCAAGATTAATAAGGTTGTGATCACCATTACCTACAACACCGATTGTTGCGCGGCAGATAATTGGAACCATTCTCATTTCGCCAGAAGGTAATCTAAGTGTTGCATACTTACCTTCCTTAGCCATTAACTGAGCTGAGTTACCAGCAGAACGAACAAGCTGTCCACCCTTACCTGGATATAACTCGATATTGTGAACCTGTGTACCAACTGGAATTTCTGTGAATGGTAAGCAGTTACCAACTCTAACTTCAGCACCAGCACCGTTCTGTACTGTCATGCCATCTGTTAAACCAGCAGGTGCAAGGATATATGACTTCTCACCATCAGCGTAAGCGATAAGTGCGATGTTAGCAGTTCTGTTAGGATCGTATTCGATACCGATAACCTTAGCAGGAACTCCTTCCTTGTTTCTCTTAAAATCGATTACTCTGTACTTCTGCTTGCTTCCACCACCGTGGTGACGTACAGTAATCTTACCCTGGTTGTTACGACCAGCAGTCTTGCTCTTCTTAGCAAGTAATGACTTCTCAGGAGATGACTTTGTAATTTCAGAGAAATCTGAACCAGTCATGTTTCTTCTGGAAGGTGTATATGGGTTATATGTTTTAATTCCCATTTCTTTCTCCTTTCGGCTGTGTAATATTGTTTTCTACACGTCTATATCTTAAAGTCCTTCGAAGATTTCGATTTCCTTAGAATCAGCTGTTAACTGCACGATAGCCTTCTTTGTCTTAGCTGTGTAGCCCTGATCCTTTCTGTTAGCTCTCTTCTTCTTACCGTTGTTATTCATTGTGTTAACTGAAGCAACCTTTGTTCCTTCAAACATCTTCTCAACAGCTTCCTTAATCATAGTCTTGTTAGCGTCTGTATGAACTAAGAATGTATACTTCTTAGAAGCCATATCAGTCATTGACTTTTCTGTGATTACAGGCTTGAGGATTACATCATAATACTGAATATTTGCCATTATGCATACACCTCCTCTAATTTTTCAACAGCTGCCTTAGTAACAACTAATGTATCATACTTAAGAACATCATAAGTATTGATTTCGCTAGTGTTTGAAACCTTAGCACCGTTAACGTTTCTACCAGAAAGAACAACGTTCTTGTTCTCTCCTTCAAGAACTACTAAAGCCTTAGAAACCTTAAGGTTGTTTAATACCTCTACGAATTTCTTTGTCTTTACTTCATCAAGGTTGAATTCATCTAATACAACAACCTTGCTATCAGCTACCTTAGAAGATAAAGCTGAAAGAAGAGCGATTCTCTTCTCCTTCTTATTCATCTTGAATGAATAATCTCTTGGCTTTGGTGCAAATACAACACCACCGCCTGTCCACTGTGGAGATCTTGTAGAACCCTGTCTAGCATGACCAGTTCCCTTCTGTCTCCATGGTTTTCTTCCGCCGCCAGATACTTCTGAACGAGTCTTTGCAGACTGTGTTCCCTGACGATTATTTGCAAGCTGGCTTACAACTGCAAGATGTACAAGATGTTCATTAACTTCAACACCAAATACTGCATCGTTTAATTCGATTGAACCAACTTCTTTGCCTTCAATATTGTAAACAGATACGTTTGCCACTGTTTAGTCCTCCTTCCTTGGTAAAGATTACTTACTAACCTTTACTGTTTCTTTCAAAGTTACTAATGACTTCTTAGGTCCAGGTACTGCACCCTTAACTAAGATAACGTTATTCTCAACATCAACTCTTACTACTTCAAGATTCTGGATTGTGATTCTCTTAGAACCCATATGTCCAGGCATTCCTTTTCCCTTGAATACTCTACCAGGTGTTGTTGCTGATCCGTTAGAACCCTGATGTCTGTGGAATTTAGAACCGTGCGCCATAGGACCTCTAGACTGTCCTAATCTCTTGATAGCGCCCTGGAAACCTTTACCCTTAGAAATAGCAGTTGCATCTACCTTATCGCCTGCTGCGAAGATATCTGCCTTAATTTCGTCCTTAACATTGTATTCAGAAGAGTTTTCAAACTTGAATTCTCTAACGAATCTCTTATAAGGAACCTCTGCCTTGTCAAAATGTCCCTTAATTGGCTTGCTTACGAGCTTTTCTCTGATATCAGCGAAACCAACCTGGACAGCTTCGTAACCGTCGTTTTCGACTGTCTTTACTTGTGTAACAACACAAGGGCCAGCCTGTAATACAGTTACAGGTGTTAAAACACCATCTTCGTTGAAGATCTGTGTCATTCCGACCTTAGTAGCTAAAATAGCCTTCTTCATACTCTTTTCCTCCTGTTAAATCTACAGCGGACAAGATGATAAATAAATTCAGCGCATCCTGTCATCCTAGATAAGTTAATATAAGTGGAACCTGCACCACCGTTATAGGAATGCTTTTGTTGCTTCTATATTAAACCCTTAGGATTAGCTCTCATTGTTATTGAAACTTAAATGTTTCTTGCTGCGTTTTCTTGTTAATCAAGAAAATGTCTTGGCAATGATTAGTTCATTACCTTAAGGTTGATGAATACACCAGCTGGCATCTCTAACTTAGATAAAGCATCTACTGTCTTCTGAGATGGCTGTAATACATCGATAAGTCTCTTATGAGTTCTCTGTTCGAACTGCTCTCTAGAGTCCTTGTACTTATGTACAGCTCTAAGAATTGTAACAACTTCCTTCTTTGTTGGAAGAGGTACTGGACCACTAACATTAGCTCCTGTCTTCTTTGCAGTTTCGATGATCTTCTTAGCAGACTGATCGATTAACTGATGATCATAAGCCTTCAAAGTAATTCTGATTACCTGATTTGCCATAAAAAAAGTCGCCTCCTTCGCACTTTATAAATAGTAAGTACGACAAGCGGTGACTGTACACACTCCCACGTGTATCATATTATCTCTTAAGAGAAACTTGATTCATCGTGGTCTACTAAAACTGAGTCTTAGTAGCAATTATAGTACAGTGACTTGTCGCCAGATTCTTCGCCGGAATTGCTTCCAGCCTTGACATTCGCTCCACGGAAAACCTACATTCAAGCTATTGTTCAAATGTAGCAACCTCTCGCTTCACAGCTATCAATGTCACAGCATGTATAAATATACACTAGGAGTATATTATTTGCAAGAATTCTTTTGTATTTTTTTTAGAACAATAAAAAATAAAGCCACGGAACTTTCAAGTTAATTTTCGAAAGCCCCGTGGCAATAATAATTATATTCATAGACACATTTTCATAATAGTTGTAATGAAAATGTATTCGCTATATCTAAGTTTACGAATTCCTTCTATAATAAGTAACCTTTCTTATAAGAAGAAACTCCTTCGCTCCATCTTAATAGAAGTAGAAGTTAAGGTAAACATCATCAATTAACCATTCGCCATCTTCATATACATAATCGATGTAGTAATAGCTATTGTATGTGTAAGAACCTGACTTTTCTTCTTCAGAGCCGTATCCTGTATACTTGTACTTACCTGAAAGTGTATAGCCAAGATAAATTCTCATCTTTGGAGCACCTTCATCAGTTAATGTAAAGTACTTTGTACCAACAGTAGGCTTAATAGCTGAAAGATCATAAGATGTAACATCTCTAGTATATAAAGAACCAGATGCTGAATGGAAATCCTCAACTAAATCATTATACTCATCCTCAACATCAGCCTCAGAAGATACTAAGCTCTTAATGTCGCTATAACTCTTCTTCTCGTAAGCAGCCTTAGCAATAGTTGCAATGTCTGACTGAGCCTTTTCCATTGCAGCCTTTTCAGCATCATCTGTAAAGCTTAAATCAGAGTAAGAAATAGACTTAACGCTTTCATCATAAGAAACACTGATTGTTGTCTCGTAATCCTCAGCTACATCACTTGTAAGCTTAATCTTATTATCACCTGCGAAAATGTATGGAATAACGTAAGAATCATAATAAGAACCGTAGCTTGAGTTATCAGCCTTGATGTAATCAGACTTAACCTCAACACCATTGATTGATAATGTACAACCCTTAGGAACCTGGATTGTTGTGTCTTTGTAAACAAGGCCTTCTGATGAAACCTTATACTTCTTAAAGAAGAGTAAGTACTTGTCGTTAGTCTGTGAAAGAACGTAAGTACTCTGGTTGCCATTGCTTGTAGCTGTTGAATAAGTAACCTTAACAGTTACGCTACCCTTTGTGCTACCAGCTGTGCTGTAAGCGTCAGAAACTGTAATACCAGTAACCTTCTCACCTGTTGCATCAGCATGTGCATTAATTAAAGCTTCCTTAGTTAAGAACTCGCTATCAGGAAGGTTAATTAAATCGTAAGCTGTATCCCAGTCACACTGCTCAATAGCTGTAACATACTTCTTAGCTGTCTTCTTGTAATCAACACCAGCCTTACCAATAGAAACAAATGCAACGATAGCTACAATAACAGCAACAACTGCTACTGCAATACCAACGATCTTCTTGTTAAGCTTAAATGGCTTAGCAGGCTGCTGCTGATATGGAGCCTGGTTGTAACCATTGTTAGCATAGTTAGGAGCATAACCATTATTAAAGTTCTGATTTGCATTTGGATCAAATCCATTGTTAAAGTTCTGGTTTGCGTTTGGATCAAATCCGTTGTTAAAGTTCTGGTTTGCGTTTGGATCAAATCCATTGTTAAAGTTCTGGTTTGCGTTTGGATCAAATCCGTTAGCAAAGCCCTGAGCTTCCTGAACTGGCTGAGCTTCCTGATTTACAAAAGCATCTGTAGCCTGATTAGCTACTTCATCTACTGCTTCTGTAGCCTGATTAGCTACTTCATCTACTGTATCTGCTGCCTGATTAGCAACATCTGCAGCCTCAGCTGTTTCATTAGCAGCTGCATTTAATGTTTCGTTAAAGTCATCAAGATTTAATTTTGTTCCGCAGTTTCCACAGAATACTGCATCGTCTTCATTCTTAGTTCCACAATTAGGACAAAACATATAAATCCTCCCATATTATTACTTTTTTGATCTCATTAAACCTCTTCATTAAGAAAGCTCAGACGCCACCTAAACCCTCACAAGTAAACATAAATAAGCCATTAAGTGCACTCTTAATGTATAAGCCCCTCATAATAAAGTTTTATAAAATCTTTAGAAATGATAACATGAACCTCCATCTATTTCAAGACTAATTACCATTTATTTCATCATTTAATTCATTCAAATAAACCCAACGGTCCATTTTTTCCGAAAGAAGCGTTTCCTTTTCCTCTTTTTCCTTAGTAAGTTCGTTAAGCTTTACAAAGTCAGTAGCACACTTAAGTATAAGCCCATCGATTTCCGCAATTCTGTCCTCTAATTTTGCGATGTCATCATCAATAGTTTCGAACTCCTTCTTCTCAGCATAGCTAAACTTCCTGCTGTGAGACTTGTTAGCCTTGTATTCGTTAGCCGCCTCAAGGTTTCTGGCATTTGAAAATGTATTGTTAATAGTAGAGTCAGCTCTTGCCCCGTTCTCTAACAACTTGCCAGCCATAACGGCCTTGTCCCTGTAATCGGAATAGCCACCCTCGTACTGGCTTAGGTGTCCATTTTCAAAAGCAAAAATTCTATCCACCACTCTATCAAGGAAGTAGCGGTCATGAGAAACCACAATGACAATGCCCGCAAAGCCATCAAGGTACTCCTCCAAAATCTCAAGAGTCTCAATATCCAAATCATTAGTCGGCTCATCAAGAATAAGCACATTTGGCGCACTCATAAGCACCGACAAAAGATAGAGTCGTCTCTTCTCGCCACCAGAAAGCTTACGAATAGGTGTCCACTGCTGCTTAGGCCCAAAAAGGAACTTCTCACACATCTGAGAAGCAGTGGCCTTACCCTCAGCGGTTGTGACATACTCGCCGATAGAACGCACAAATTCAAGCACTGTAGCATTTTCATCAAGAGGCTCATTCTCCTGCATAAAGTAGCCAATGCGCACCGTTTCGCCAATCTCCACGCTACCACTATCAGGCTCTAGCTCCCCTGTGATAATCTTCATTAAAGTAGATTTTCCGCAGCCGTTACTACCAATGATACCGATTCTATCATCTTTTAAGAAAATGTATTCAAAGTCAGAAAACAGCTTCTTATCCCCGAAGGCCTTGCCCACGTTGTGAAGCTCAATGGTCTTATTTCCTAGGCGAGTTCCCACCGAACTCATAATAAGGTCCGACTTCATAAACTTCGCTCTCGCCTCACGAGAAGCCTGCTTCATATCCTCATATCTATCAATTCTTGCCTGCTGCTTAGTAGAACGAGCAAGGGCACCACGCTTAATCCACTCTAGCTCCCTGCGAAGAGTGTTCTGACGCTTCTTCTCAGTGGCGCGCTCCATCTCCTCCCTCTGAGTCTTAAGCTCAAGAAAGCCAGAATAGTTGCTGTCATACTCGTAAAGATTTGCATAATCAAGCTCCACGATCTTGTTTGTTACATTATCAAGGAAATATCTGTCGTGAGTAACCATAATAAGCTCGCCCTTAAAGGCCTTAATATAGTCCTCAAGCCAAATAACCATCTCATTATCAAGGTGGTTTGTAGGCTCATCTAAAATTAAAACCTCGCTAGGCTCAAGGATTGCCTTACAAAGCGCCACCCTCTTTTTAAGGCCACCAGAAAGCAAGCTAATAGACTTGTCAAAATCAGGCACCCCAAGCTTATTTAAAATTTCCTTAGCCTCCGCCTCAGTGGCATTGTGCTTACCACGCATACAATAAGAAAGAACTGTTTCATTTTCAAGGAAGTTTGGCATCTGTTCAAGATATGTAACATTTACCCCATTACCCTTAACCACCTTGCCGGAATCTGCCTCCTCAAGGCCTGCGATGATTTTTAAAAATGTAGACTTACCCGTACCGTTAACGCCAATGACGCCGATTTTGTCGCCCTTGTTAATACCAAGAGATACATTTTTAAAAAGATCCTTCTCTCCATAAGTCTTAGATATATTCTCAACGTTTAAAATATTCATATATAAACCTTTCCACAAAGAAATTGCTTCTTATATTATTTATTAACATTATTTTTGAAAAAATGTGACTAACCAGCAAGGCAAAGCCCCCAGTCAATCACACCTATGATAAGCTATAAAAAAGATTTCTGTCAATTGCAAAGATTGATTTGCTTAAAAGTTCACTATCATATATAATCTTTAGTGCGTAAAAAGATAACTAACATTTTGGCAGAGGCCAATTTGTTTTAATAAATCGTTAGAAGAAAGAAGGATACTATGTTTATAGCCAATAATTGGAAAGAATACGACGTTATTGACACATCAAAGGGTGAGAAGCTTGAAAGCTGGGGCGGATATTTGCTCGTGCGTCCGGACCCACAGGTAATCTGGGACACTCCAAAGAAGGAATACGGCTGGAAGCACATGAACGGTCACTACCACAGAAGCTCGAAGGGCGGCGGAGAATGGGAATTCTTCGACCTACCTCAGCAGTGGCAGATTAACTACGAATTGCCAATAGGAAAGAAGCTTACATTTAACTTAAAGCCTTTCTCCTTCAAGCACACAGGCCTATTCCCAGAGCAGGCTGCCAACTGGGACTGGTTCTCAACACTCATATATAATAAGAAGAAAGCCAATCCAGATAAGGAAATCAAGGTACTTAACCTCTTCGCCTACACAGGTGGTGCAACTCTTGCCGCTGCCGCTGCCGGCGCTAAGGTAACTCACGTAGATGCCTCTAAGGGTATGGTTAACTGGGCTAAGGAAAATGCTGCAAGTTCCGGACTATCTGATGCCCCTATTAGATGGCTCGTAGACGACTGTGTTAAATTTGTAGAACGTGAAATCAGACGTGGAAACACATACGATGCAATCATCATGGACCCACCATCATACGGTCGTGGACCTAAGGGCGAAATTTGGAAGATTGAAGAATCCATCCACAATCTCGTTAAGATTTGTATGCAGATTCTAAACGACGATCCGCTATTCTTCCTTATTAATTCATACACAACAGGCCTTCAGCCAGCTGTTTTAACTTACATGTTAAAGACTGAGTTAAAGGACGTCCTAGATAAGAATCCTAATGCCTTTGTAGACTCTCAGGAAGTTGGCCTTCCAGTAAGCTCAAACGGACTCGTGCTTCCTTGTGGCGCTAGTGGTCGTTTTGAAAATGCATAATCGTCGGTAATGTCAAGACTCGCTCGCGAGTCTTGCGCGCCGGATTCGGGTCTGCTTCAGCAGACAAATTCCTGTCCGAATCCGTGCGCATCCTTGCGGAGCGTTTAACTCAGTCGGAGAAATCCACCACCTACACTAACGAGGTGGTGGATTTCTCCGACTGGGTTAAATGCAATAATTAATTTTAGAATTAAATGAACTTAAAATCCCTATCACAAATTTACTGTGATAGGGATTTTTTTCTTCTATATTTATCTAACTGTTTTTTTCTAGCTTACCCTCTAGTTAAGCTCATTAGTTAGCTTTCTTGGAATCTTCTTTTCTGCAAAGTAGCAGGCAAAGCCTGTAAACAAGCCGGTAATGATACCGCTAATTATAAGGAAAGGAATGTAGGCGAAGATGCCAGACATTTTCAAAACAAAAAATGCTGCAAGAATCTGACCTACGTTGTGGGCAATGGCACCAAAGACGCTAGTGATAAATAAAAACTCGCCTCTTAGAATAAAGTTTATAATTGCCATTACAATTAGGCATAAAAAGCCACCGGCAATGGAGTATGTAAAGGATACTATTTGTCCTGCAAATATTGAGGCAAGTATTACTCTCATTATAAGGACGATAGCCGCCTCCTTTGCTCCATGTCGTTTTATTACAAAAAGTGTCACGATATTAGATAGACCAAGTTTCACTCCGGGAATTGGCACAACTGTTGGTATTGCTGATTCTATTACGAAAATTGTTAGGGCTATAGTTGTATATAGGGCTAACAATGTGATTTTTCTAACTGACATAAAAACTCCTTACTGGGCAACCCCATCGTATTCAAGATTACTGTCTTCTTTAGAATTCTTAACCTCGATTACAAGTTCATTTGGAAGGCAAGTTATGGGAACTAGGCCATTTCTTATAAAGCCTGTGTTCATGCAGACGTGATCTGGACAAGAGGCCTCTATGATTCCGATGCTGCCATCTGTTGTTACCTTTACAATATTATAACCCCCGTCTTCTGAGTCAATTCTAAATTCATAGTCTTCCTTCACGTTGGTTAGGTCTACCACTTTAATAAGTTCGTTGTTTTGGTAAATGTAGGCATAGCTGCCATCTGTCGCTTCCCTGTTCATTATGTAAAGGCTAAGTCCCGCCCCTAGTCCAATTACAAGGATTAGAAGAGATAATATAATTGCGATTTTCTTAGTACTAGCTTTAGATTTCTCTTTAGATTTATCTTTAGAGCTGTCTGCCTTTTTCATTTCCTTCATGTCCTTTTTATTCAAATCCATATTATCTCCTTTCTAAATTTGGACAGGCGCAAGGGCGGCGCTTGTTGCAAGGGCGGCGCTTATTGCAAGGGCGGCGCCGGTTACATGGGCGGCGCACAGATGATGCTAACCCCTAGGGGCCGCCATCAGATTCGCGCCGCGCCGGCCACATTTTACGTCAAGCCACGCCGATAGAGCCGGCGCCGCCAGGTCACGTATCACAGGCGCCGGCCTTACTCTGCCTTTGTAAAATTATAGTCCCCGATTCCATCACTAGTATAATAATTTCCATCATTATCAATTAGCACACACTCCACACCATCAAGGGAGTTTATCAAAGCAAGTGCATCCTCTACCCCAAGGCAGTAACATGCAGTTGAAAGAGCGTCGCACTCAATTGAAGAAGCCCCAATAATAGATGAGCTAATGATGCCTTTATCTGCAGGGTAGCCGCTTGCGGCATCTAAGATGTGGTGGTAGCGCACTCCATTTTCCTCAAAATATCTCTCGTAATTACCAGAAGTGACCACGCAAAGGTCAGAGACACTAACCCCGCCGTAAACGCTAGTGGAATCAAGAGGGTCTGTAATGCCCACCTTCCAATTGCTGCCATCTGGCTTTGAGCCAATAGTCATGATGTTGCCGCCAAAATCTAGCAAGCCCACCACGCTTGAATCCTTAGCTAAAATCAGCTCTTTTACTAGGTCTGCTGCGTAGCCCTTAGCAATAGCCCCAAGGTCTAGCTGCACATTTTCAGAGGAAACCGTTAAAGTATTAGTCTCCTTATCAAGGCTTATATATTCACAGCCAGTGCCAACAAGCGCCGCTGCTATCTCATCATCAGTTGGTAGTTTCTCGTGATCTGTACCAATGCCCCAAAGATTAATTAAATTTCCAATAGTAATATCAAGAGCCCCATTAGACTCTTCATTTACCTTAAGGGCGTAGTCAATAACCTCAGTTAGCTCCTTAGAAATCACAAAGCTTGTCTGGCCTTTTGCAATCCCCTGATTTATACTGTAAAGCTCGCTAGTTTCAAGCTGGGCGCTAAAGATAGACTCTAATCTATCCACCTCGTCGTAGGCCTCATTTATAATTTCTGTTAAAGCCGCCTTGTCACTGCCATATAAACTTATGGACATGATTGTGTCAAAATGTAACTCTGATAGGCTAGCCGACTCAGTAGCTGAACTGCTACTAGTTTTCGTATTAGTACAAGCTGTTAAATTCATCGCAAACACCAAAAGCACTAACAACAAACTGCCTAGCCTCTTATAATTTCTTTTTAGTATTTCCGATAAAGTAAACATTTTAAATCACCTGGCTACAAAACGTAGTCCTATCCCTTTCTTTTTAATCTATTGCTTTTCACTTTAAATATGAAAGCCACATCGTTTACATAAGATAATGCCAGTAAGTTACCCTACTGGCATTAAATTTTAGTATAAATATTATATTTGTGTCAACTGCTAAACCCTCTAACGTGAACTTATACCTTATTAATTCTTTGCCTTGGCTACTGCTGCATCATATGCTTTCTGAATAGCTGCTGATGAATATGTAGCACCTGAAACTGCGCTATAACCGCTGGCTGATAAACCACCTGCAGCTTTTTCTGAGCATGTATAATCTTCATCCGATACAGCAGCATTGTAATTAGCTACTGCTGAAACAATCTTATCATTACTAATTGTAATTGTTACAATGATTGGATATTCATACATATCAACTGTTGCTGAAGCACTATATGTTCCATCTGCCTTATAAGTTCTTGTAGCTTCTGCCTGGGCGCTTCCTGTGGATGAAGAAGAGCCTTGGCTAGCTGATGAACTTCCTGCACTAGAACTAGCGGCGCTCGATGAGTCTGAACTTCCTGTTGAACTGCCAGCACTTGATGAGCCTGTACTTCCAGCACTTGTGCTAGCTGAGCCTGATGTATTTGTTGAGGCTGAATTACTTGAGCTTGCGTTAGATGTATCAACAGTAGTAGATGCATTTTCACTGCTAGCTTCCTCTGTTGATGAAGCCTCCTCTGATGCATTCTCCTCTGCTAGTTCTGTTACATTTTCAGCACTATCAGCCGCCACTTCTTCATCTTCCTCAAGGGCATCAAGCATTGCCTGAAGCTCTGCGGCCTCTTTCTTTCTAGCCTCAATTCTTTCGCTTGCCTCTGCGTACTCACTAAACTGTGGGATTGTAATAAGGCAAAGGAGTGCCACTGCAAGAACTCCTGCAATAGATGTGCCTATTTTATCGAATTTAGCCACTTTAAAGGCATCTGCCTTCTTGTATTTTGCAAGGACTGCCTTTCTTACACGCATAATCACGTATGTAAAGTATAAAACGCTGTAAGCAATGATTGTGATTAGGGCGCCTTTATCGGCAGATTGAATCTTAGTCGCCTGCATTGTTACCCCATGAACGTATGTAAGGAAATAGAAGAGATAGGCTGTTCTTTGAAGATTCTTCCAAGTCTTTGCCTTAAACTTACGTCTAATTGCCTTTACTGAAGTTACCCCAAGGTAGATCATTTGCACTAAAAGCACTGTTCCGCAAATGATACTTACAAGTAAGCTCTTTGACATTACGCTGGCGTTCTTTGCTGCCATTCCAATGTAGGATGGGCCAAAGATTGCAAGGTGGGCAAACATCAAGATGCAGGACATGATTGATAACTCTCCCCTAATCATCATGAGCTTCTTAATGAGCTTGCTGCCGTTTTTTAGGGCACCTGTAAACATTACAATGTAAAAACCTGCAATTCCTAAGGTTCCCTTTGTAAATATACCTAGGATATAAGTTTCTACGAAATCCGACATAGTTACATTTTTATAAATAAAATATGCAACTGCTGTTATTATAAACGAGCCGGCGTAAAAATAAGCCGGATATTTCTTAATGTGATCCGCAAAGAACCACACTAAAGCACACATTAAAATAAGTCCAACAATGAAAACCATTTAAAGTTTTCCTCCACTATATATAAATTTTTACGCTCTCTTCTTTCTTCTAAGAATTTCCTCTCCTGTGATTACTGCAAGGGCAAGGATTGCAACTACTACATATACTGCTGTCTTAGCTGAATCGTTAGTGTCTGTATCCTCTGTTGCTGTTTCGCTTGCTGCAGCTGCAACTGTTACTTCTTCTGCTGCAACTTCTTCGGCCTCGATGTCGCCTTCTACAAGCTCGCTTTCTTCAGCTGCTACTTCTTCGCTAGCTTCTGCCTTAACAACTGTACCTGTGATTGTACCGTAACCTGGTACTGTTAAAACCACTTCATAGCTTGCTGCCTCTGGGAATAATGTCTTAGCACCACGACCTGATGTCTTAGCTTCAAGGTTAACGCTGCCATCCTCGTTAAAGAGCACGCTTGCGCCATTGCTAATTGTTGTTCCATCTACTGTTAATGTTGCAGATGAAAGAGCTGATAAGAAGTCGGCAAGAGATACATTTTCATTATTAATAACTAACGCATTGTCCTGAATTGTAATGTCGCCCTCTGAAATGTTTGCTGATACAACCACATCAACTGTCATGTCTTCGTAATTGTCATCAGTAAGTGTTACTGTATATGCGCCTGCAGCTACATTTTCAGAAAAGCTAATAGCGTATCCTGACTCTGTTGCTGCCACTGTGTAATCTGTGCCCTCAACTAATGAACCAACTGATGCCACATTATAGTTTGTGCCTGCTGGTGCTGTAACTGTTAAGTCAGCTGTGTTGTTGTTTGTGTTGTTAGCCTCTGTTGCTGTTACGCTAGCTGAATCATCAAGTAAGTTCTTAACCTTTAGCTCGCCTACGTTATATGTGTTCTTTGAAAATGTAGCAACGCCGCTTTCATCTGTTGTCTTATAGATGTAAGTTACTGAGCTAATTGTCTTACCTGTAAGTCCAGTTAAAGAAGCTGTGTAAGGATTGTTGCCGTGTGGCTCTGTGAAGTCTTCTTCAACTGCCCATGAGAACTCATAAGCCTGGAACCAAAGGTTTGCTGAGTGATATAAAGGATAAGACTGACCGTCTGTTGTTGTTACATAAGCACCTTCGATGTTCTTACCTGAATCAAGAGCTGAACCATCATTTGCATAAATGTAAACGATATAGTTACCCCAAGGTGTATCTGTTGAGATTGAAGAGCTTGCATCAGCTGCTACATCTGTGTTTGTTAAACCAACGTATGCGCTAATTGATCCGTCGCTTGCGATTTCCTTATAAACAGACAATTCGCTAGCTGATTCTGTGAAGCCTCTTGAAAGCAAGCTTGCTACTGCGCTGTTTGTGCCAGCTACTGCTGCTTCATAAACTGACTTCTCAATTCTTACTGGAACATTGCTGATACCGTAAATAGATGTCTCACCTGTTGACTCGTCTGTAGTGTAAGCTGAGTTAACAAATGACTTATACTTTGATGTTGTAGCACTTGTGATAGTGTCGTATCCATCTGCTGCTACTGCTGCGCTATCTCCTAATTCGCTAGAGAAATACTCTCCGTATGTAAGATAGCTTAATGTACCGTATACATATTCGTCTGCAGCCTTTGCGCTAACTGCAGGAATACTTGCTGCTACTAATACTAAAGCAAGTACTGTAGCTAAAATCTTATTGATTTTCATTTTTTCCTCCCTATTTTTTATAAAACTAATGAAAATGTTACGAAAACCTAAAGTTTTTTAGTTTAATCAATCTAAATTATGTTTTACATTACTAAATTGTGTTCAACTAAACTAACTCGAGTTCGAGTAAGATAATATCATAAAATTATTTAGGAGGTCAATAATCCTTATTGATAGTTTTTCTTATTTAGTTAAAATTTTAAATTGTACACAATCTTTTTTTAGCTGCAAGTCACAACGCTCTTCTCCTTATTGTCTTTTCTTGCAATAAAAAAAAGAGCCGCAATCCTAATTACGACTCTTCCTAAATTTACCTTTTGTTTCCTAGATTAGCTGCACTTCACACTCTTTCCCGTTCGCACTTCGTGCACACTTCTAACACGCTTCCCGCACATTTCCTATACGCTTCCCGCACACTTACTGCCAAGCCTAGTTTGCAAAATCCTCATAGGCCTTTAGCCCATAAGCTGGCTTTGCCTGCTTAACCGCATCAATTACAGCTTTCTCCATAACGAAGGCTGCAAGCATACCAACTGTATTAACATCCGACTCCACATTTCCTGTTGAAGCCGCATAAATACTGTCTCCATCCATCATGCTATGCACCGGATTAATAGTTCTTGCATAACCATTGTGGGCCATACCAGCAATCTTGCAAAGCATCGCCTTAGGGAACTTGGCATTAGTTACAATCAAGCCAATTGTAGTATTAGTGGAAGCCTTTGACTCTGCGAGATCAATCTTACCACTCTCACCTGCATTTCCCATAGACGCCTTCTCAGTCCATGATAATATTTCATCAAAAGAACTTGCAAGCCCTGTCCTATCCTTATTCATCAAGCCTGCGATAACCTTGCCATCCTCATAAACGTCACCAACTGCGTTAACCGCCACGATTGCGCCTACTTTAAGCTCGCCTAATTCTACTGCAAATGTGCCTAAACCTGACTTCATCATTCTGTCGGGGCCACAACATTTTCCCACAGATGCTCCTGTTCCAGCGCCCACGTTACCTCTCTTTGGGCTCTCATAACTAGCGTTCTCGCAAGCCTTGTAACCCGCATCCTTACCTGGACGAACATCAGCTCTTCCAACTCCAAGGTCAAATATACAAGCCTCCGGCACCAAAGGCACCTTGGCAACTCCCACATCTAGGCCAATACCTCTCTCTGATAAATACTCAAGTACACCGCCAGCCGCATCAAGGCCGAAAGCGCTGCCCCCTGATAATAAAACACCATTAATTTCATTTGCCGCCATTAGTGGATTTAAAATCTGCGAATCCCTAGAAGCTGGGCCGCCGCCTCTAATGTCCACTCCCGCAGCTGACATTTCATCAAATAAAATCACTGTTGATCCTGTTGCCGCCTCTTCGTCAGTGTAATGACCAACCTTAAAGCCGCCAACCTCCATTAAATCAATCTCTCTCATATAAACTCCTTTTTATGAAAATGTATTCCTATATCAATTTTCTTTATTACCATTCTAATTTATTAAAGCATTATTTTTATCAAAAAAGAACAGCCAAATGTTATAACAATAATTACTACTGTTATTCTAGCACATTTAGCTGTTCCTTATATTACAAATTCATTTAGTTTTAAGCCGACTCGCCTAAATTCTTATTATCAACTACATCCTTTGCTACGCCTTCCTTATAGCTAGCACTTATGGGTGTATCTGCCTTATTAACTGTATGTGTTAAAGCCTGGCAAACTGCAGAGCCAATAATAGTCGAAGCAATAGCCTCTACTATACCGTTTACAGCTACTAAACCAAGCATGAAAAAGAGTAAGCTAAAACCGCCATTACCAGTATAACCGCCAGTTAATGACTCATTGCCTAACCATGTATCCTTAAACATTAACCAGTTACCTGCGATGTAAAGAACCGTATTAGTAATAGGTGTTAAGAAGCAGCAAATTGTGATTGCCACTGCCTTGTTAAGCTTAAGCTTTCTAAAGCCAAGATAAATCAAAGCTGGAATTAAACCAACTAAAATTCTGTTACCTACTAATAAAATGAATGTCTTTACTGGACTAACCTGTAACATCTGTTGTCCTAATACGCTTGAAAAACTCTGTGAAAATGATGTTAAACCAAATACTAAACCTAAGAAAGCGCCTGCCTTAGGTCCAAGAATAATTCCACCAACTGCAACAGGAATTACAATTAAAGTAATCTGAATTCCCCATGGTGTCATTAAATAACCTAGTGGTGTAAAAGCCATAATAAGAATGATAGCTGTTAAAACACCTAACTCAACTAACTTGCGAACATTTAATTTGTTCTTATTCATATTGCTCCTCCTTACTGTCGTTCTCGCCCTAAGCGGATACAACGTAAACAACCCATGAATGACCATATGCTTTAATTGGCTGCACTTAACTTATGCGCCAAGCCCAAATCTAGTCATTCTTTATATCGGATTTCCTGCATAAGTATATGATAGATTAAAGAAAAAAACAACTAATTTTTATGAAAATGTATACAATATACAAAAATTTTCCCCTTATAAATTTAACTCTCCCATGATCATCTTATAGATAATATATAAAGGCAAAAAAACAAAGGGCTTGTAGTAAACTACAAGCCCCTTGGCGTCCGAACTATAAATTATATATATTAAATCTAATTATGTCTAAATGATTTAAAATTATTCAATGATTGTTGCAACAGCACCAGAACCAACTGTTCTACCACCCTCACGGATAGCGAAACGAAGACCCTGCTCCATAGCTACGTTATGGATAAGTTCAACTGTCATTTCTACGTTATCACCAGGCATGCACATTTCTGTACCAGCAGGTAATTCACAAACACCAGTAACATCAGTTGTTCTGAAGTAGAACTGTGGTCTGTAGTTGTTGAAGAATGGAGTATGACGTCCACCTTCGTCCTTTGTTAATACGTAAACCTGAGCTGTAAACTTGTGGTGTGGTGTGATTGAACCTGGCTTACAAAGAACCTGACCTCTCTGGATCTCGTCTCTCTGAACACCTCTAAGAAGTGCACCAATGTTATCACCTGGCTGAGCTTCATCAAGAAGCTTTCTGAACATTTCGATACCAGTAACAACAACCTTACGGATGTCTTCATGGATACCAACGATTTCAACTTCTTCGTTAACCTTAAGGATACCTCTTTCTACTCTACCTGTAGCAACTGTACCACGACCTGTGATAGAGAAGATATCTTCGATAGGCATAAGGAATGGCTTATCTGTATCTCTTTCTGGATCTGGAACATACTCATCGATTGTATGCATAAGTTCAAGAATCTTGTCGCCCCATTCTGAGTTAGGATCTTCAAGAGCCTTAAGAGCTGAACCCTGGATGATTGGTGTATCATCGCCTGGGAAGTCATATTCGTTAAGAAGTTCTCTGATTTCCATATCTACTAATTCAAGAAGTTCTGGATCATCAACCATATCACACTTGTTCATGAATACTACGATGTAAGGAACACCAACCTGTCTTGAAAGAAGGATATGTTCTCTTGTCTGAGCCATAACACCATCAGTAGCAGCAACTACTAAGATACCAGCATCCATCTGAGCAGCACCTGTGATCATGTTCTTTACATAATCAGCATGGCCTGGACAGTCAACGTGAGCGTAGTGTCTCTTCTCTGTTTCGTACTCAACGTGAGCAGTAGAGATTGTGATACCTCTTTCTCTTTCTTCTGGAGCCTTATCAATATTTTCAAATGCAACAGCTTCACCTGTACCAAGTCTCTCATGAAGAGTCTTTGTGATAGCAGCTGTTAATGTTGTCTTACCGTGATCAACGTGTCCGATTGTACCAATGTTACAATGTGGTTTTGTTCTTTCAAATTTAGCCTTTGCCATTATTTAAAATCCTCCTTAATAATAACCAACTTTGATTAGTTGCCCGAATTTCGGGATTATCATAGCTGATATATATTATATTTCATTTCTGAAATTTTTTCAACAATAATTTATTGTGATTATTGTCAAATATCTTTATTACAAGATGAAGGCAAGCCTTCATCTTGTAGTTATACACTATATAATAAAACCTTAGGTTTTTATTAACTAATGTTACAGGAAACTTATATTACTTTGCGTGAGCTGCAATAACCTTATCCTGAATTGACTTTGGAGCCTGCTGATACTTCTCAAAGAACATTGAGTAGTTACCACGACCCTGTGTTGAAGAACGAAGATCTGTTGAATAACCAAACATTTCTGAAAGTGGTACATAAGCCTTTACAAGCTTACCATTACCAATATCTTCCATACCTTCGATCTGTCCACGACGTGAATTTAAATCACCAATTACATCACCCATGTATTCCTCAGGCATTGTAACTTCAACCTTCATGATTGGCTCTAAGATAGCAGGAGCTGCCTTAGCCATAGCTTCCTTGAAAGCCATAGAACCAGCGATGTGGAATGCCATTTCTGAAGAATCGACTTCATGGTAAGAACCATCGTAAACAGTAGCCTTAACACCAAGAACTGGGAATCCAGCAAGGATACCAGCCTGAGCAGCTTCTTCAATACCTTCACCAACAGCTGGGATGTATTCCTTAGGGATAGCACCACCAACTACTGCTGATTCGAACTTGAATAATTCATCACCGTTAGCATCCATAGGTTCAAACTTAACCTTACAGTGACCGTACTGACCACGACCACCTGACTGCTTAGCATACTTACTATCAACATCAACTGCCTTAGTAAAGCATTCCTTATAAGCAACCTGAGGAGCACCTACGTTAGCTTCTACCTTAAATTCACGGAGAAGTCTATCAACGATGATTTCAAGGTGTAATTCACCCATACCAGCGATAATTGTCTGGCCTGTTTCCTGATCTGTATGAGCACGGAATGTAGGATCTTCTTCAGCAAGCTTAGCTAAAGCTTCACCCATCTTACCCTGAGCGTCCTTAGTCTTAGGCTCGATAGCAAGCTCGATAACTGGCTCTGGGAATTCCATTGACTCTAAGATAACTGGATGCTGGTCATCACAAATTGTATCACCAGTTGAAGTAACCTTAAGACCTACAGCAGCTGCAATATCACCTGCGTAAACCTTATCGATTTCTTCTCTCTTGTTAGCATGCATCTGAAGGATACGACCAACTCTTTCCTTCTTGTCCTTAGTAGCGTTAAGTACGTAAGAACCTGAGTTTAATGTACCTGCATAAACTCTAAAGAAAGCTAACTTACCAACGAATGGATCAGTCATAATCTTGAATGCTAATGCTGCGAAAGGCTCTTCATCAGAAGACTTAACTGTGATTTCGTTACCTTCCATATCAGTACCCTTAATATCAGGTACATCTGTAGGAGCTGGCATGAATTCGATAACAGCATCAAGAAGCTTCTGGATACCCTTATTCTGGTGAGCTGAACCACAGCAAACTGGGATAGCTGTACCTTCAATAGTACCCTTACGAAGAACCTTCTTCATCTCGTCGATAGTTAATTCTTCACCTTCGAGATACTTCTCCATAAGATCATCATCTAATTCAGCAATCTTCTCAACTAATTCTGTATGAGCGATTTCTGCCTCGTCCTTCATATCATCAGGGATATCTACGATTGAGATATCTTCACCCTTCTGATCATTGTAAATGTAGGCCTTCATTTCGAAAAGGTCAATAATACCCTTGAAGTAGTCTTCCTTACCGATAGGTAACTGGATAACTACAGCATTCTTGCCTAACTTTGTTCCAATTTCCTTAACTGTGTTAGGGAAATTAGCACCAAGAATATCCATCTTATTAACGAATGCCATTCTTGGAACTCCATATGTATCAGCCTGACGCCATACATTTTCTGACTGTGGTTCAACACCACCCTTTGCATCGAATACACCGATAGCACCATCAAGTACTCTTAATGATCTTTCAACTTCTACTGTGAAGTCAACGTGACCAGGAGTATCAATGATATTTACTCTGTGCTCTAAAGCACCCTTCTTAGGCTTAGCCTGCTCCTGTAATGTCCAGTGGCAAGTTGTAGCAGCTGAAGTAATTGTGATACCTCTTTCCTGCTCCTGCTCCATCCAGTCCATTGTAGCAGTACCTTCATAAGTTTCACCGATCTTATAGTTTACACCTGTGTAGTATAAGATACGCTCTGTAAGAGTAGTTTTACCGGCATCGATATGAGCCATGATACCAATATTTCTTGTTCTATCAAGTGGATATTGTCTTCCTGCCATTGCTTATATCCCTCCGTTTTAATTAAAATCTGTAATGAGCAAAAGCCTTGTTTGCTTCTGCCATCTTGTGCATATCTTCTTTTCTCTTTACAGATGCACCTGTGTTGTTAGCTGCATCGAGAATCTCGTTAGCGAGTCTTTCTTCCATAGTCTTCTCGCCTCTAGCTCTAGAGAAAGTTGTGATCCAACGAAGTGCTAATGCCTGTCTTCTTTCAGGCTTAACTTCGATTGGTACCTGATATGTAGCACCACCGATACGTCTAGCTTTAACTTCAAGAACTGGCATGATATTGTTCATAGCCTCTTCGAAAACCTCTAAAGCTGGCTTATCGCTCTTAGCTGCTACCTTTTCAAATGCTCCGTATACAATCTTCTGGGCTACGCCTCTCTTACCATCAAGCATAACGTTGTTGATAAGCTTAGTAACCACCTTGTTATTGTAAATAGGATCTGCTAATACATCTCTTTTTACAGTATGTCCTTTACGTGGCACGGTTCTTCCCTCCTTAATAATAATTAATTCATAGGTACTCACAAAAATTCGTGTACGCGCCGTCTATCTTAATCTGCAACCGTGGATTAATCTAACTCCGGCACAATAATAAATTTATGTTCGTTAAATGTCTTTCGACTATTCATTGCACATAAGTGCTGTTACTTAATCTACTTATGTAAATCGTTAATATTTACCGATAGCTCGGTAGGTCTTAAAAGACTTAATTACTTAGCGTCCTTAGGTCTCTTAGCACCGTACTTAGAACGAGCCTGTCTTCTCTTAGCTACACCTGCTGTATCAAGTGTACCTCTGATGATATGGTATCTTGTACCTGGTAAATCCTTAACTCTTCCACCTCTGATAAGAACAACTGAGTGTTCCTGAAGGTTGTGACCTTCACCTGGAATGTAAGATGTTACTTCGATACCATTAGAAAGACGTACTCTGGCGATCTTTCTAAGAGCTGAGTTAGGCTTCTTAGGTGTAGCTGTCTTAACTGCTGTACACACACCTCTCTTCTGTGGTGCTGAAATGTCTGTAGCCTTCTTCTGAAGTGAGTTATATCCCTTCTGAAGAGCTGGAGCTGTAGACTTCTTAGTAGCTGACTTTCTTCCCTGTCTTACTAACTGGTTAAATGTAGGCATTCGTATTTCACCTCCCGGAATTAGAATAAATTTTGGTTGCATCTTAGTAATTCACTAAGAATGTCGCGCAACAAAATAGGGCATACCTATTTGGCACGCCCTAAAATTATATTATTTTCCACTATATATGTCAAGTGAATATATTTAGTTTAGCTAACAATTTTTCCACAAATATTTATCATAACTTGTACATTATCCACATACTCTTAATTTGTATAGTAGATAACTAACTTGTTTCAACAGAAAAATAAAGGCATTTTAGATTTTCCAAAATGCCTTTATTTTTATTTATTTCAAATATTTATTACTCTTCAGTTACTGCAATTTCTTCTGTTGCATCAGCATCCTCTGAAACTGCAATTTCCTCAACAGGCTCTTCATAATCAAGACCTGTATCAAGCTGTACATTCTGATATCTCTTCATACCTGTACCAGCTGGGATTAACTTACCAATAATAACATTTTCCTTAAGACCGATAAGTGGATCAACCTTACCATTAATAGCTGCATCTGTAAGAACCTTTGTAGTTTCCTGGAATGAAGCAGCTGAAAGGAATGAGTTAGTTGCAAGTGAAGCCTTAGTAATACCTAAGATAATAGGTGTACCTGTTGCAGTTCTCTTACCTTCAGCCTCTAACTGTTCGTTAGTTTCTGTAAATTCTATAGTTTCTACTGTAGAACCTGGTAAGAATTCTGAATCACCTGGCTCATCGATAACAATCTTCTTAAGCATCTGACGAACAATAAGTTCGATATGCTTATCGTTGATATCAACACCCTGAATTCTATAAACGCTCTGAACTTCTCTAAGGATATAATCCTGAACTGCTCTAACGCCTAAGATTCTTACGATATCGTGTGGGTTTTCAGAACCTTCTGTGATTTCTTCACCCTTCTTAACAACCTGACCTTCTTCAACCTTACGTCTAGTATCCTTTGATAATGGATATGCTTTAGAGTTACCTTCATCATCTGTGATGATAATCTCTTCCTTCTTTTCTGTCTTGTTGATACTTACTGTACCACCAAATTCAGCAAGAACGGCTAACATCTTAGGTTTTCTAGCTTCGAAAAGTTCTTCTACTCTAGGAAGACCCTGTGTAATGTTATCACCGGCAACACCACCAGTATGGAATGTTCTCATAGTAAGCTGTGTACCAGGTTCACCGATTGACTGAGCAGCAATAATACCAACTGCTTCACCAACCTGTACTGTCTGACCTGTTGCAAGGTTTGCACCATAACACTTAGCACAAACACCGATATGTGAACGGCAAGTAAGGATTGTTCTAATCTTAACCTGCTTAACGCCTGTCTTACAAATAGCTTCAGCTCTCTTTGGAGTTACAAGGTGGTTAGCCTTAACAATGATATCTCCAGTTTCTGGATCTACGATATCTTCTGCTAAGTATCTACCTGTAATTCTCTCCTGTAATGGCTCAAGGATATCTTCCTTAGAACCTGAATGTGATGATCTCTCATTAACAAATGAGTAAACATACATACCAGGAATTGCCTTACCTTCTGAACAATCAGTCTCTCTAATAATAAGATCCTGAGATACATCAACAAGACGTCTTGTTAAGTAACCTGAATCGGCTGTTCTTAAGGCAGTATCAGAAAGACCCTTACGAGCACCATGGGCAGAAATGAAATACTCAAGTACATCAAGACCCTCACGGAAGTTAGACTTGATAGGAAGTTCGATAGTGTTACCTGATGTATCGGCCATCAAACCACGCATACCAGCTAACTGCTTAATCTGCTGGTTAGAACCTCTGGCACCAGAATCGGCCATCATGAAGATGTTGTTATACTTATCAAGACCTTCAAGAAGGGCATCCTTTAACTGATCATCAGTTTCCTGCCATACTCTAATTACATTCTTATGTCTTTCTTCATCAGTTGAACGACCACGGTTGTAGTTTCTTGTAATCTGTTCAACCTTAGCTTCAGCTTCAGCAATAAGCTGCTTCTTAATAGGTGGCACTGTCATTTCTGAAATAGAAACTGTCATAGCCGCTCTAGTAGAATACTTATAACCCATTGCCTTAATATCATCTAATACCTCTGCTGTTGTTGTAGTACCATGTGTATTAATAACATGCTGTAAGATGTCCTTAAGCTGCTTCTTACCTACATGGAAATCAACTTCAGGAAGAAGGAAATTTTCTTCCTTAGATCTATCAACATAGCCTAAATCCTGAGGAAGGATTTCGTTGAATAATAATCTACCAAGTGTAGTTTCAACGTTACCAGATACTTCGTTTCCGTTAGCATCCTTCTTAGTTACATGAACTAAAATCTTTGAATGAAGTGTAATTACACCATTCTCATAAGCTAAGATAGCTTCGTTAGTGCTCTTAAAGAACTTACCTTCACCCTTAGCACCAGGTCTTTCCTGTGTTAAGTAGTAAATACCAAGTACCATATCCTGTGAAGGAACGGCAACTGGACCACCATCTGAAGGCTTAAGTAAGTTGTTAGGTGAGAGTAACATAAATCTACACTCAGCCTGAGCTTCAACAGTTAATGGAAGATGGACAGCCATCTGATCACCATCGAAATCGGCATTGAAGGCTGTACAAACAAGTGGATGTAACTTAATAGCCTTACCTTCTACAAGGATAGGTTCGAATGCCTGAATACCAAGTCTATGAAGTGTAGGAGCACGGTTAAGCATTACTGGATGCTCTTTAATAACATCCTCTAATACATCCCATACTTCTGTTTCAAGATGTTCTACACTCTTCTTAGCTTTCTTAATATTGTCAGCAAGACCACGTCTTACTAATTCTCTCATAACGAATGGCTTAAATAATTCGATAGCCATTTCCTTTGGAAGACCACACTGATAAATCTTAAGTTCTGGTCCAACAACGATAACTGAACGTCCAGAGTAATCGACACGCTTACCAAGTAAGTTCTGTCTGAAACGACCCTGCTTACCCTTTAATAAGTCTGATAATGACTTAAGAGCTCTGTTACCAGGACCTGTTACAGGACGACCATTACGACGACCGTTATCAATAAGTGCATCAACAGCTTCCTGAAGCATTCTCTTTTCGTTACGAACGATAATTTCAGGAGCGCCAAGCTCTAATAAACGAGCAAGACGGTTATTTCTGTTGATAATTCTTCTATAAAGATCATTAAGATCTGAAGTAGCAAATCTACCACCATCTAACTGAACCATAGGTCTTAAATCTGGTGGGATTACTGGAATCTCTGTTAAGATCATCCATTCAGGCTTCTGACCAGCACTAATAAATGCTTCAAAAACCTCAATTCTCTTGATAAGTCTAGCAGCCTTCTGAGAAGTTGTAGTTGCTAACTCTTCCTTAAGCTTTTCAGCTTCTTCTTCAAGGTTAACCATTGAAAGAAGTTCAAGGATAGCTTCAGCACCCATACCTACTCTGAAAGTATTGCCATACTGATCATATAATTCTCTATATTCTGTCTCAGATAAAATCTTCTTAAATGGAATGTCTGTTTCACCTGGGTCAATTACAATGTAAGATGCAAAATAAAGCACCTTCTCTAAGTTCTTAGGACCGATATCAAGGATAAGATCCATTCTACTTGGAATACCCTTAAAGTACCAGATATGTGATACAGGAGCTGCTAAGTGAATGTAACCCATACGATCTCTACGTACAGATGCCTTAGTAACTTCAACGCCACACTTATCGCAGATAATACCCTTATCTTTGATCTTCTTATACTTACCGCAGTGGCATTCCCAGTCCTTACTAGGTCCAAATATTTTCTCACAGAATAAACCATCTCTTTCAGGCTTAAGTGTTCTGTAATTGATAGTTTCAGGTTTAGTTACCTCACCGTAGTAACCATCACTACGACGAGCCCATTCCTTAATTGTTTCAGGAGATGCAAGCTTAATCTGAATCTTGTCAAATTTTAAAGACTTATTGCTCTTTAAATTCTCTGCCATTATAGTGCTCCCTTCTCTTTATTCTTCGCTACCGTCACCGTAATCATCAGCTTCATCAAAACTATTGTCATCAAAGCTATCGTCTACATCAGTAGCATCTTCAAAACCATCTTCACCTATTTCTTGAATAGTTGAACCAGCCTTAGCATATTCAGCTTCCTGTTCTCTAGAGTTTCTTCTGTAGTTACCATCATCTAAGACCTTCTTAAAGTCAGTAACTTCGTATTCAGAACTCTCAAGGAGCTTAACTTCGTTATTATCTGCATCAAGAACTCTTACATCAAGTGCAAGTGACTGTAATTCCTTAAGTAATACCTTGAATGATTCAGGGATACCTGGTTCAGGAATATTCTCACCCTTAATAATAGCTTCGTATGTCTTAACACGTCCAACAACATCATCAGACTTAACTGTTAAGATTTCCTGAAGTGTATATGCAGCACCATAAGCTTCAAGAGCCCAAACTTCCATTTCACCAAATCTCTGTCCACCGAACTGAGCCTTACCACCAAGTGGCTGCTGAGTTACAAGTGAGTAAGGACCTGTTGAACGAGCATGAATCTTATCATCTACTAAGTGGTGTAACTTTAAGTAGTGCATGAAACCGATTGTAACTGGGCTATCGAAATATTCACCAGTTCTACCATCACGGAGTCTTACCTTACCATCGCTACCGATTGGAACACCTCTCCACTCAGCTCTATGATCTCTGTTCTTTGAAAGGTAGTCAAATACTTCCTCTGTAAGAACATCCTTATATTTATCTTCAAATGTTACTAAATCGCTAGGTAATTCCTCACCCTGCTTTTCAGCATCTTCTTTCCATTCCTTTAATTCCTTAGCATCGAATGGAGTATTAGCATAGTCATTAGCAAGCTGTAATGTTTCAGTAATATCATTTTCATCAGCACCGTCAAATACAGGTGTAGAAATGTTAAAGCCTAAAACCTTAGCAGCTAAACTTAAATGAATTTCAAGGACCTGTCCGATATTCATACGTGAAGGTACACCTAATGGGTTAAGTACGATATCAAGAGGACGACCATTTGGAAGATATGGCATATCTTCAACAGGAAGAACTCTTGAAACAACACCCTTGTTACCATGACGACCGGCCATCTTATCACCAACGCCAATCTTTCTCTTCTGAGCGATGTAGATACGAACTGACTTGTTAACTCCAGGAGCTAATTCATCACCGTTCTCTCTTGTAAATACCTTAACGCCCACGATAATTCCGTATGCACCATGAGGTACCTTAAGTGAAGTATCTCTAACTTCTCTAGCCTTCTCACCAAAGATAGCTCTAAGTAATCTCTCTTCAGCAGTAAGTTCTGTTTCACCCTTAGGTGTAACCTTACCAACTAAGATATCACCAGCACGAACCTCAGCACCAATACGAATGATACCATTCTCATCAAGATCCTTAACAGCTTCTGCAGCAGTTGAAGGTAAATCTCTTGTGATTTCTTCTGGTCCAAGCTTAGTATCTCTAGCTTCTGTTTCATATTCTTCAATATGAATTGATGTATAAACATCATCTCTAACAAGACGCTCACTAAGAAGTACAGCATCCTCGTAGTTATAACCTTCCCAAGTCATGAAACCGATAAGAGGGTTCTTACCTAAGGCAATTTCACCATTAGATGTTGAAGGACCATCAGCGATTACATCACCCTTCTTAACCTCATCGTTCTTAAATACGATAGGTCTCTGGTTGTAACAGTTAGACTGGTTAGATCTTGAATACTTTGTTAACTTGTATTCTCTTACATTACCATCTAATTCTCTAACAACGATTCTGTTAGATTCAGATAATAATACAACACCATCTTCTTCAGCAACTACACAAACACCTGAGTCAACTGCAGTCTTGTTCTCAATACCTGTACCAATAACTGGTGCTTCTGTCATAAGAAGAGGTACTGCCTGACGCTGCATGTTAGAACCCATTAAGGCACGAGTACAGTCATCATTCTGAAGGAATGGAATCATAGATGTAGCAACTGAGAAGACCATCTTAGGAGATACATCCATTAAATCAATCTGTTCCTTAGCAAACTGAGAAGTTTCTTCTCTAAATCTACCAGAAACTGTATTACGAACGAAGTAACCATCTTCGTCGATTTCAGCATTAGCCTGAGCAACATGGAAATCATCTTCTTCATCAGCTGTGAAGTATCTAACTTCATTAGTTACTCTAGGATTCTTAGGATCAGACTTATCAACGATACGATATGGAGCCTCAACGAAACCATAATCGTTAATTCTAGCATAAGAAGCTAATGAGTTAATAAGACCGATGTTAGGACCTTCAGGTGTCTCGATAGGACACATTCTACCATAGTGAGTATAGTGTACGTCTCGAACCTCGAAACCTGCACGATCTCTTGAAAGACCACCAGGACCTAAGGCAGAAAGACGTCTCTTATGAGTAATCTCACTTAATGGGTTATTCTGATCCATGAACTGTGACAACTGTGAACTACCAAAGAATTCCTTAATAGCAGCTGTTACAGGCTTAATATTAATTAATGACTGTGGTGAAATACCAGAAAGGTCCTGAGTTGACATTCTTTCACGAACAACTCTTTCCATTCTAGAGATACCAATTCTAAACTGGTTCTGTAATAATTCACCTACAGCTCTAATACGTCTGTTACCAAGGTGATCAATATCATCCTTTGTACCAACACCGTACTCTAAGTGCATGTTATAATTAATAGAAGCAAAAATATCTTCTACTGTAATATGCTTAGGAACTAAGTCAGCAATATTCTTCTCAATTGCATCCTTAATATCTTCAATATCAGAATTCTCTGATAAAATCTGCTCAAGTACTGGATAATATACAGCTTCAGTAACGCCTAATTCCTTAGCTTCTTCATCTGAAATATCTACCCACTTGCGGATATCTACAGCACGGTTTGATAAAACCTTAACTGTTCTATTAGAAACAGAGCCATCAAAGCTCTTAATTTCAACGCTGACAAATACAGAAGCAACGGCAGCATCCTGAATTTCCTGAGCTAATTCTCTAGTAACTGTCTCACCAGCCTTAGCGATAACATTACCATTAAGATCAAGAACATCTTCAGCTAAAACCTGACCATTAAGTCTGCTTCTGAAAGATAACTTCTTATTAAATTTATATCTACCAACTCTAGCAAGATCGTATCTTCTAGGGTCGAAGAACATACCATGAATAAGCGATTCAGCACTTTCTACTGATAATGGTTCTCCTGGTCTTAATTTCTTATATAATTCAAGAATACCTTCCTGATAATTAGAAGAAGAATCCTTCTCCATAGTAGCAAGAAGCTTTGGTTCCTCACCAAAAATATCTATAATTTCGGCGTTAGTGTTAACACCCATTGCTCTAATAAGAACTGTAATAGGTACCTTCTTATTACGGTCAACCTTAACATAGAATACATCGTTAGCATCTGTTTCATACTCTAACCATGCACCTCTATTAGGAATAACCTGAGCGCTATAAAGGAAAATCTTACCGTACTTATCCTTCTGAATGTCATAATATATTCCAGGTGAACGTACTAACTGGCTTACGATAACTCGCTCAGCACCATTAATTACAAAAGTTCCTGTTCTAGTCATTAAAGGAAGATCACCCATGAAAATTTCATGTTCACTAATTTCTTCACTTTCTTTATTGTGAAGTCTGACTTTGACTTTAAGTGGAGCTGCATATGTTGCATCTCTTTCTTTACACTCTTCGATGGAATACTTTACTTCATCCTCGCACAATTCATAATCTACAAATTCGAGACTCAATCTACCGTTGTAGTCTGCAATTGGAGATATGTCATCAAAGACCTCTTTTAAGCCTTCGCGCAAGAACCACTGATAAGAATCCTTCTGGACCTCAATAAGGTTAGGCATTTCAAGAACTTCCTTAGTTCTAGAAAAACTCATGCGCATTGATTTGCCTGACATTACCGGGCGTAATCTGTTCTTTTCCATTGACGTTTCACCCCTTGTGTTTATTTCGCAAATGTGGTTTATCATCAATTGATAGTGTCAAATAGACACAAATACCACAATAGTGCATTGTCCATATTATCACAATAAGTCAAGTTAGTCAATATCAACATAGGGATTTTTTAAGAATTATTTTTATAGAATAAGTACTGCATTACGTTACCCTGCTAAATTAGATTCGCAATAACTGCAGTACTTTTTAGAAAATGTATTATAACTTGTTTTGCCATTAATCTGGCTCCACAATTTTTGTTCCGTTTTTAACTGCTAATGAAAGCCACTCATACTTAGCCTTTTTTGCTTTGTTAAGGGCTTCTTCAATAGTCTTTCCTTCGCTTACCACCTCTGGAAGTTCTGGGTAAGCCACAGTAAATGTGTCCTTTGTTTTGTTCGGAATGATTCTAACCTTATATGGTAAATCATTATAATAATCTACAGATTTCATATCAAGCAGGACCTCCGTTTTTTATTTAATTACTAGTCAAAATAAAAGAGCCCAATCGAGAGCTAGCTCATCGTTGGGCTCTTAATAATTATATCATAGTTTCAACTAGAATGTTCAAGTGAAATTACTTTAATGTAACTGTAGCACCTGCATCTTCAAGCTTCTTCTTGATTTCTTCAGCTTCTTCCTTAGAAGCGCCTTCCTTGATTACCTTAGGAGCTGCTGTAACCATATCCTTAGCTTCCTTTAAGCCAAGACCTGTTACTTCACGAACAACCTTGATAACGCCAACGCCTGAACCAGCTGTTAACTCAACGTCGAATTCTGTCTTTTCTTCTGCTGCTGCGCCAGCACCTGCTGCTGCAACTACAACGCCTGCTGCTGCAGATACGCCGAACTCTTCTTCACATGCCTTAACTAAATCATTTAATTCTAAAACTGATAAACCCTTGATTACTTCAATAATTTCCTGTGTTGTCATAATCACTAAATCTCCTTTTCTTATAGTTGTGGTCAATGCCACGATTTATAAATATCTCTGATAGTTGTTAGTAGACTTGCTACCAACTCACGTATCTAATAATTGCAAACTAATGCTTGCTCACTATTCAACAACTTATTAAGCTGCACCATTCTCGTTCTGTTCAGCAATCTGCTTAATAACACGAGTAAAGTTTGTAATAGGTGACTGAATAGATCCAAGGAACTTGCTGAGAAGTTCGTCTCTTGATGGGATGCTTGCGATAACCTTAACGCCATCCTTATCATAAAATGTTCCTTCAACAACTGCAGCCTTTAATTCAAGTGCTTCAGCCTTTTCAGCGAACTTTGCTAAAACTCTTGCTGGAGCTGTAGCATCCTCCTTAGAGATTGCAATAGCGTTAGTACCATCAAGTAAGCTTGTGAATTCTTCGAATTCTGTACCAGCGATTGCTCTCTTAACTAAAGTATTCTTATATACCTTGTAAACTACACCAGCTTCTCTTAACTGCTTACGAAGTTCTGTATCTTCAGCAACAGTTAAACCCTGGTAGTTAACTAAAACAACGCCACAAGCGCCATCTAAGTTAGCCTTAATTTCGTCTACGATAGGTGCTTTAAGTTCTACCTTTGCCATTAAATTTTACCTCCTATTTAGATTCTTTCCGTTATATAACGGGGAATTGCCTCATGAAAGTAAAGAAAAAAGCCCTTCTGCCATTAAGACAGAAGGACTTGAAATTACATAATAATCTTAATTTCTTTCCTCGGCGAGCGTTTAACCTTTAACCTTACGGACTCACTGTCTTAGGGCAATAATATATGTTAATTAACAATAAGTTAATTACCAACGTGTGATAGTATACTATCAAAATATATAGGTTGTCAAGCGTTAAAAATTAACCAACATACTTAGCTGTTGAAACCTTAACACCAGGACCCATTGTAGAAGTTAAAACTACACTTCTTAAATACTGACCCTTAAGTGTTGCTGGCTTAGCCTTAACGATTGCATCCATAATAGCCTGGAAGTTGTCTGATAACTGCTCTTCTGTGAAAGAAGCCTTACCAATTGGCACGTGAATGATATTTGTCTTATCAAGACGGTACTCAATCTTACCAGCCTTGATATCATTAACAGCCTTTGTTACGTCCATAGTAACTGTACCAGCCTTAGGGTTTGGCATTAAGCCCTTAGGACCAAGTACTCTACCGAGACGACCAACAACACCCATCATATCAGGTGTAGCAACAACTACGTCAAAATCAAACCAACCATCGTTCTGGATCTTTGGAACTAATTCCTCAGCTCCTACGAAATCAGCGCCTGCTGCTAAAGCTTCATCAGCCTTTGCACCCTTAGCGAATACTAAAACCTTTACAGTCTTACCTGTTCCGTGTGGAAGAACAACAGCACCTCTGATCTGCTGCTCAGCGTGACGTCCGTCACAACCTGTTCTGATATGTGCTTCGATTGTCTCATCAAACTTAGCAACTGCAGTCTTCTTAACTAATGAAACTGCTTCTGTTGCATCATATAATGTAGCGCGGTCAATATTCTTGGCTGCTTCTACATATTTCTTTCCTCTTTTCATTATATAAACCTCCTAGTGGTAATAACGGAAGGATTAACTTTCCTCCCACATATATCGGTATGTGATATATGTTGTATTTTGCTCCTGCAATTCACATAAAGTGATAAAGAGCTGTTTCTAAATAGCTTGTGTAAGTTTGTTAACTAAAGACTAATTAGTCCTCTACAACAATACCCATACTCTTAGCTGTTCCTTCGATCATTGAAGTAGCTGCTTCAATTGATGCAGCATTTAAATCTGGCATCTTAAGCTCTGCGATCTTCTGAACTTCAGATCTCTTAATTGTAGCAACCTTAGTCTTGTTAGGTACGCCTGAACCTGACTTAATGTTGCAAGCCTTCTTAAGAAGAACTGCTGCTGGTGGTGTCTTTGTAATAAAACTAAAGCTTCTATCAGCATAAACAGTAATTACTACAGGGATGATTAAATCGCCCTGATCTGCTGTCTTTGCGTTGAACTGCTTAGTAAATTCTACGATATTAACTCCGTGCTGACCAAGTGCTGGACCAACTGGTGGTGCTGGTGTTGCCTTGCCTGCAGGGATCTGTAATTTAATATAACCTGTTACTTTCTTTGCCATAGTGGCACCTCCTAAAAATAATGTGGTAATTGGCGACCGCTATAATCTTTAACTTAAGAATATAAGTACTATGAAACATCTTATATTCTGCGGTCTCCCACGCCCGAAATAGGCTGTCTACCCATGTAGACCTTAATTGTTACATTAATTTCACGTCTGTGAAATCAATTTCGACCGGTGTTTCACGACCGAACATCTCAACGTTAATTGTAAGCACCTGCTTACCTTCGTTGATGCTAGTAATCTCTCCAATTGTATCTTCCCAAGCACCAGAAAGAATCATTACCTTATCTCCAACCTTGCCGTCAAACTGAACAGCTGGCTTTAATTCGCCAGTTGGAAGGTTGATACCTAGTGACTTGATTTCACTTGGAGTAAGTGGAACTGGTTTTGATCCAGGTCCAACAAATCCTGTAACGCCTCTTGTGTTACGAACGACATACCAACTGTCATCATTCATAACCATTTTGATAAGGACATATCCAGGAAGCATCTTCTTTTGAGCAGTCTTCTTAGAGCCGTCCTTAACTTCGACTACAGTCTCGAGAGGAACGAGCACTTCTAGAATCTGGTCCTGAAGATTTCTGTTTTCAACTGTTTTTTCTATGTTGACTTTAACCTTATTCTCATATCCTGAATAAGTATGTACAACATACCATTTTGCTTCGTCCATTCTATCACCTTTTCCTTATTATTTTACGATGAATTCAATACCAAAGCGGACTGCTAAATCCACTACTGCAATAATTACACCTAATAATACGGATACAAATAGAACTGAAACTGTCTCTCTTGTAAGAGTCTGACGATCTGGCCAAACAATCTTAGAAAACTCTGCCTTTAATCCTTTAAACCAGCTCTTCTTCTGCTTTTTTTTCTTAGCTTCGCTCATAATTGCACCTCACTGTTTTAGATTACTTTGTTTCCTTGTGTAATGTGTGTGACTTACAGAACTTGCAGTATTTCTTTGTTTCCATTCTGTCAGGATGTGTCTTCTTATCCTTAGTTGTGTTGTAGTTACGCTGTTTACACTCTGTACATGCCAATGTTATCTTAATACGCACAACTTCCACCTCCAATTTACTTAATTTTGTAGGTGTTTATAACACCAATTGGTTGCTTAATTCCATGCCTAAATCTTAGGGTTATTAAATTCAGGGCATAAAAAAAAGACCTCTTCCATAGCCGTTCTAATATAGCATAGACAAAAGACAATAGTCAACAACAAAATTAAAAAATATTCTTTTGATAAATTTTTATTATCTATTCTAAAAAAATAACTTTACATTTTTATAGGACTATGGTACTATAAAATTATGATAAAGGGTAGTATAGTGTAAAATTTTACTACTAGGACGTGACTATTTTACTAAAGCAAGCGAATTTAATACATTTTAGAAGTAGGGAAAGGATTCCTATTACTTTCTTTATTGATTATACAGACAAGGAGGTGACTGTTATGATCAGTAGCGTATACGATTACTATTTATCTCAGTATGGGCATAAGGCTAACTCTAAATACGACTCCCATACGAAAAACCAGCTAAAAACTACATATAATAAAGTTGTAAAGCATAACAGCCAGTCTCCAACCTATAAGACTGACACCTCAGACGATGCGGTGAAGTATGCCATCGACTTAAAAGAGAATGCAAGAGAATTGAATAATATCGCCAACGAGCTATCAAACGCTGACGGAACAGGAATGAACTATAAAAAGACAGCCGTTTCCTCAAATCCAGAAGCCGTAGATGCTGTATTTATTGGTGATTCGAAATTAAATATAGAAGATTTGACTGTGTCTGTAGATAAGATTGCCCAGAATCAGGTTAATATAGGTAATTATTTGCAGCCAAAGTCCAATTTGTTTGCCCCCGGGGATTATTCATTTGATTTAAATATTAATAACATCACCTACGAATTCCAGTTTAGCATCTATGATAATGAAGCAACCATTGATGTTCAGGAAAATGTATCTAGGCTTATTAATAAATCAAACATCGGCTTAAGTTCCATGGTTTTAGAGGATAGTTTAGGAAACACCGCCCTAACCATTGAATCCAACGCCACCGGTTTTAAAGGCATAAAGCCAATTACCTTTAATATAGTAGCAAACACCGACACGGAAGATAACTTCAATATAGATACAGCTACTAGTATGGAAAATGCTACAAAAAACGAAAATCTAGTAAGAACCCTAGGCTTAGATCGAATTTCCCAATTCCCATCTAATGCCTCATATACTATAAATGGCAGTCAAAGAGCAAGTCCTAATAATGACATAACCTATGACAAATCATTTATACTAAACCTTAAGACCGTCACGCAGGTGCCGGCTACTATAAGTCTTCTCGCTGATGCAGATTCCATTGCAGAAAGCATCGAGGAGCTGGTATCCGGCTACAACAACTTGATTTCTGTAGCTACGGATGAAACCAATAATCAATTTGGTGGCAACGAGAAGCTACGTAAAGAGATACAGGCCATAGCAAGTTCCTATAAAGAACAGCTAGGTCAAAGCGGTCTTTCAGTAGATGACCAAGGTTTAATACGCGTAGACAAGGAGGAAATTGTTAAAAAGGCTCAAGAAGGCGATTTGAAAGACGTTTTTAATAGCCTCGATTCCTTTAAGAGTGATATCCAAAAGAAGGCCGAAGACATTTCCCTAGATCCAATGAACTACGTAAACAATAAAATAGTGGCTTATAAAAATCCACAAAGAACAACTACTGACCCGTATAACCTCTCTGCCTACACAGGCATGATGTTTAACGGTTATACGTAGCGGCGAGTATAACCGTTAAGGATTCGACTCGCCAGCTCTATAGCACATCAAATGTAAAAGCGCTTATAGCCGATGTTATAAGCGCTTTTTATAATAAACTTTTTTCTTTTCCTTTAAGCAGCTGAAATCTTTAAATCAGCTTCTCTTTTAAAGTCCTCTACAAACTTTAAAATACCAGTGAAAGCCTCTACTCTAGCCTCATCATCTTCTTCCTTATTAGCCTTGTTAAGCTCAAGAACATAAGAGTTAACCTCGTCCTGATCAATAACCTCGCCGTTAGGATTAATCATATCCTGTGTAGAACCATAAATGCTAAAAATCCAGTAAAGACCCTTAAGGATGTGGTGCATATACTCATCTGTATCAGGTAACTTGTCACCAGAATACTCCTTAATAATGCGGCCAATAGCTGTAATTAACTTCTCGCAATATGGGCTAGCAGCCTGTAGTGCTTCAATCTGTTCCATTTCATAATTACTCATAAGTAAACCTCCTTACTTGTATACCTACAGGCGTTTCTCCACATGATACTGTAGGTAGGATGCCAGATATAAATCTGGCATAACCACTGAGATGTGCAACCGGTTTGTACCTACACCGGAGCAAGGATGGGACTTGAGAGCTTGTGATCCTTGTCCCCCTTAAATTTCATTGTTCCGTTAAGTTAAAGTTTCGATGCTAATTAGTTAATTAGCCCTGTGCTTTGTATATAGCTGGCGTCCGTACGCTAAATGCAATTTCGTCAAATCACATTCTATGGTACACGCGTAACTAAACTAGTCGACGCCAGCCCTACAGCACATCTGTAATATATATCGGAGCAAAGTTTCAAAACTTAACCCTTTCTAGAATTTCTTTTAAATTTTATGAAAATGTAGTCACCCCCGCCTAAATTCCATAAAAATAGCAGGTAGCCAAAGCCACCTGCCTAAATCACAAATTTAATTTTTTACTAGTTACAAGCCAAATACTTATCAATAATCTTAGCCTCGTCATGCTCTCCATTTTCCTTAGTAGGAAGAGCCTCCTGGCTAACAATAATCTTCTGGATCTCCCATCTGTAACCCTTCTTAGCATTGTACTTATCAATAAGATGTCTAAACTTAACCTCGCTATCCGACTTATCAACAGGAACAATAATTGCCGTTAAAAGGTCTGCATACTTAACTACGCAAGTATCTGCAATGCCATTTAACTCAGATAACTGCTTGCATGTAACCCTCTTACTAATCTTCTCGCCTGTTGCAAGCTGGATAAGATCAGGATTAGTCTTATTAAGACGAAGACGACCATCCGCTGTAAACTCACCATAGTCCTTAGTGTGGTAAACCCCGCCATCTAAGGCCTTTGAAGTATACTCAGGGTCAGTCTCGTAACCCGCCATAATCATGTCACCGCCAATTAAGATTTCTCCATCCTCGGCAATTGTTGCATTTACACCATCATAAAGCTCAAAACCGTCCTCGTCAGCCCTGCCGATACCAATACAACCAGAAGTTTCAAGAGCACCATAGACTGTGTAGGCCTCAACCCCACGAGCCATCATGCTTTCAAGATACTTCTTAGGACACTTAGCCTCGCCAACGATAATCTTCTTTAACTCCTTATTATAGCCATTAACCCTTGTAAGATATCTAGCCATAGCCGGTGTAATAGGTAAAACCGTTGCATTGTAATAATATGTATCCGCATCAATATGTCTTAAGCCCCTGCCAACAGCAACACAAGCGCCATTTGCTAAAGGCCACATAAGTCCATAAAGCACTGCAAAGATTCTATGCATTGAAATAGGAGTAAGAACTACATCCTTAGTGTCACATGTTAACTTACTATTAACTGCATTCGCTGCTGCCACAAGGTTTTCTGATGTAAGTACCGCAGCCTTGTCGTACTCACCACCAGTTGCAGTAAACATTAAAATGTTACCCTCTCCCTGCTTTAAATCAAGCTTAAGACCTTCAACGCTGTCCTTCTCTGCATTCTTAATAATTCTGGCATCCTTATCTGCCAAAATGTACTGATTAGTTGAAGTAAGAATAAACTCCACACTAGCCTTAGCAAGCAAGCCCTTTCTTACCTGTGCAGGCAAGAAAAAATCTACCAAAACCACATCCTTACCAGAAACCACAGTACCTAACATATTAACAATCCATCTATATGAAGATGGGCCATAAATTGCCACTCTCTGACCCTGGAAACGCTGCATATGAATAGCCTTTCTAACCACATCATCAAAAAGCTGCTTGTAGCTCACCTCAAAAGTATCATAAATTATAGCTCGCTTTTCAGGCCATTTAGCCGCCGCTTCCTCTAAAAAATTATAAATAAAACAATCTTTATTCATAGCAAATTCCCCTTATTTTGCAATCATAATTACATTAAAAATAATATCACAACCACCCCCATTTTTCCATTATTGTTTTAAAGCTAGAACAAAAAAATAGGGCAGTCTTTAAGGAGATTTACATATTCTTACGCTTTTGTTATAATATTTAAAGAAATTATCGTGACCAAATAAAGAGAGAAAAGCTTATGAAAATATTATTTTACAGATATGGAAGTATCTGCGAGCCAGATATCATTCACGGCTTCAAAAACCTAGGCTTTGAAGTCGAAGAAATTAATATTGAAGTAACCAATAAAAATCTACTGCCTGCCCAGTGCGTAGAACAGGTATCAAAAGTCCTCTTGCCAGGAGGTTTTAGCTTTGTCTTTACCATAAACTTCTTCCCTTGGCTATCGGATTTGTGCCAGATTCTAAAGCTGCGCTACATTAGCCTGATTGTGGATAGTCCCGTGCTAGAGCTATTTTCAAAATCCCTATCCAACTCCTTTAACAGAGTCTTTCTCTTTGATTTAAGCCTATATAAGGACTTTGAAAATGAGAATCCAGGCCACATTTATCACACTCCCCTTTACGCTAACACAGACCGTCTAGATAGCTATCTTGAGGGTGTCAGTGAAGCGCAAAAGGAGAAGTTTAGGGCAGACATTTCCTTTATTGGTTCAAGTTACGAAGAGAAAAACCCTTATAGTACCGCCAAATTTAGCGACTATTATAAGGGCTATCACGACGCCCTAATTGACGCCCAGCTAAACGTCTATGGGCTTAATTTCCTAGACGAGGCGGCAAGCGAAGAATTTTGTGATTATTTTATTGAAAATGTAGACCATCTTTATCGTTTCCCACCAGACGCCAGAGAAGACAAGAAAGCCCTAGTTACACAGGCGCACCTTAGTTACCGCGTGGCAGAAAAAGAAAGAAAACTAGCCTTAAATATGCTAGGGCAAAAATATAAATTAGATTTCTACACCCAAAGCTCCCTAAAGGACTTTAGAAATGTGAGATATAGAGGAAACGCCGGTAGCCTAGAGGAGATGCCAATAATTTTTAATCAGTCAAAGATTAATCTAAACTTCACCTCAAAAGCCATTAAAACCGGCATTCCACTAAGAGTCTTTGACATTTTAGGAAGCGGTGGTTTTCTTATTAGTAACTATCAAACGGAGCTTTTACAAGTTTTTGAAAATGGAAAAGACCTTGTAGTCTACGAGGACCTAGACCACTTAGTAGAGCTTTGCGGCTACTATTTAGAGCACGACGAAGAAAGAATAGAAATTGCAAAAAACGGACATGAAACTGTTAAAAAATATCACAATGTAACCACAAGACTTTTACAAATTATTGACCAAGCCTTTAGAGACTAGATTAAAAAGGCTAAAAGCCAAGAAATAATTAAGCAACAAAGATTAGGGGATAGCATGAATATACTGATTTTAGATCATAAGAGTTTTGGAATTGAAGATTTAAAGGAAGCCCTAAAAAGAATGGGCCACAGCTACAAACTCATATCAGACCCAGCCATAAGAGACAGGGTAGATGAAGGCTTTAAGACTCGTTTCCTTACAGAGTGCGAGAAAAGCCACTACGACTGCGCCTTTAGCTTTAATTACTCTCCTCTAATTTCTAATTGCTGCAATTTAATAAATCTGCCTTATGTGTGCCTGATTTATGACAGTCCCCAGATAAATACATTTTCATATACCATAATCAACCCTTGTAATCACATCTACACCTTTGATAGTGCCGATTACTTCCGCTTTGCAGACCAGGGTATAAAAACAATTAAATACATGCCCCTTCCTGTAAATGTACATAGGCTTGATAAGCAGCTTGGAAGCCCTTATGATAAGACTTCCGAGTCCACAACTAATATCACTCATCCAAACTATAGCGCCGACATTTCCTTTATTGGCTCTATGTATAACGAGAAGCACAACCTCTACGACCGCCTAGTAAAGGCTGGGATTAATGACTACACTAGGGGCTATCTTGAGGCCATTATGGATGCTCAGGAAAAAGTTTATGGCAGCTTCTTTTTAGAAGACTTAATTACAGGACCAATTCTAGAAGAAATGCTAGATAAGATGGAAGTTCAACAAAACAAGGACGGAGTGGAAACTGTAAGCTATGTCTATGCCAATTATTTTTTGTGCAGGAAGCTAGCAAACAAGGAACGCACCCATATTTTACAAGCCCTTGATAGGAGTCTTGCTAAGAAATACAAGGTAAGTCTCTATACCCATAATCCTGTGGATTTTCTTGAAAATGTGCACACTTTCGGACCTGTGGACTATTACGACCATATGCCACACATTTTTAGGCAGACAAAGATAAATCTTAATATCAGCCTTAGAAGTATAAGGTCAGGAATCCCTCTTCGATGCATGGATATCCTAGCTTCTAAGGGCTTTTTGATGTCTAATTATCAGGAAGATTTTTTAAGGCACTTTATAGACGGCGAGGATTTATGCCTCTATGATTCTAAAGAGGATTTATTAAGAAAATGTAACTACTACCTAGAACACGACGACAAAAGAGAAGCTATGGCGCTCTCTGCCTATGAAAAGGTAAAGGAAAACCACAGCTACGAAAAGATTCTAAATTTAATTTTCCAAGATTTATAATAGGGATTTGTAAAAGCATCCTTTCTTAGGGCTGCCTACAAATCCTTAGTTCATCCCAAACATAGCCTCCACCCTATCTTTATAGTTAAAGGCTTTCTTTATAATCTCAAGGCCATTTTCAATGACCTTTTCTCTTACGCTATCTTCTTTAATGAGGAAGCTCGCTTTAGCTAGAAGTTCTTCGCTATTATTAAAGCAGATAATATCTTCATCTGGTCTAAAATATTCATAAATTTCTGGTTGGAAATTAGAAAGCACCAAACCGCCACAGGCAATAATATCAAGAACTCTTAAAGGGATTCCCGTCTCAATACAGCTAAGACTAACATTTAGATTGATCTTAGAATTCCTAAAGATTTCCGGCATTTTAGTACTATAGTCTATATAACCACCCATGTAAGTATTCTTTAATTCTTGCATCTCATCCTTTGAAAAAAGGGCAGTTTTAAACCTAGACTCTAAAAGCATTAAGGCAAGAAGACGCTGCCTCTTTGTGGCCTCCCTGCTAAGTAGGTAGTAGATTTGCTCCTTACTAATCTCCCCATTTATCTTTTCCAAAAGTTCATTATTTATGCAGTCATTAAAGATATTTCCACCATTTAACTGGCACTGAAATTCCACAAGGCCATCAAGATAACCTCTTAAATTTTGACTTAAGGGTCTACTAAAGTCCTTATATTCTGACACATACATAGAGCCTACAAAGGATATATCATATGTATAGACTGGATTTTTAAAGGCAACATCCCTAATCTTTGTTGCAAGTGGCAGGTGATATACATTTTTATAACCTGCCTCTAAAAGCCTGTTAGTATAGGCCCTATCAAAGATGAAGCTGCGGTTGAAGTCGTAATTTAGCCCCTCTAAATTCCTAGTTTCAAAGGGCACGCTGTGATTCCAGTTTATATAGAGAATATCCTTATTTAGGCTTTTAATGGCCTCGGCAATAATAGAGGAATAATTTATTGAAAAAACATGACTAAAGTTTCCTTTAAGCAGCTTCTCCCTTGTAATCTCAAAAAGCCTTTCATCCTCATTCCAATCCTTTGGAAGATAATAAAAGGCCTCATAATCGTAATTTAATTCTTTAAAAGTTTCCTCCACTTCAGACTGCATAAAAGCATTCCATTTAAAAAGCAGAATTTTCATATTCTCCCCACTTTCAAAAGCTATATTTTTCCCTCTTCCATAAGTTCAAGATGAATTCTAATAAAGTCATTCGTCCAGCGCTTAAGACGCTTACTTTTTTGACAAATTGCCTCCACCACAAAGGCGCTAGTATGAGTCTTTTCAAAGTAGCCCTTAAAACCCTCATAATAGGCGTTTTTCTTCATGGTCTTTAAGCCCATTAAGCCATCGTCATCCCCGATGCCAAGAGACTCCTCAAGGATTTCCTCCACCTTTTTAAAATGCTCAATAAGCACATTCAGGTCATCACTATAATCAAGAGCTCCCTTCATGGCAATATTTTTCTCCGCATTAAGGACATCAAGAATGCTTGCAATAATTGTCATGCTATTAGTCAAATCAGAATCCTTTAAATTAAGGTCCGGCCTAGTTTCAAGCACCTTATAGAAGAGCTCCTTGGCCTCCTCAATTTGGTGTAGCTTAATTAGCTGGCTAACTGCAAGTCTAAGCTCCCTAGTTTCTGCCTTCTCATCCGTAATTAAAACTCTGTGGGACTTAACCTTTAGATTATTTTTGAAAATGTATATATTTAGCAAGGCTTCCCCTAAAAAGCCAAAGATTCTAAGGTGGTAAAGATCTGTAAACTTAGTGTAATCAATGCGATTTGACATGCCAAAAAGAATGGCAAAGGCCCAATTACAATAGTCATCAAAGGTCTCTTTTTTACAAACCATTAAATTGCCAATATAAGAGCTTTTAGACTTCATAACCTCTCTAAAGGCAATGTAATCCTCTGGGAAATTTTCCTTGATGTAATTCCCCATTTCATCAAGAATCTCCACATTATTAGCCCTTGCAAAGGCCTCTCTAAAATTCATATTAGAAAGCTTATTCTCATAAGAGACAATCATGTCGTATTCTTTCAATTCTTCATCAAAAACCGCCGGGTCTATGATTTTCTTATTGTCATCAATAAAGTAGCGTCTGTAGTGACAAATTCCTATATTTTCATTAGAATCCAGGTTTTTCCAGAGCCAATAAACCCCCGACAATTCGCCGTATAAAAAATTAAGACCAGAAATATTATCCCCTGTGTCATCGCCAATATAGCCTAAATCTTCACTTTTCTCCCTGCCCACATGAATAGGAACATAATCCTTATTCTCTGGTGGATTAAATTTTTTATGGGTCATAACATAAACCTTAGCCATAACTTCTCCCCTCTAGTCTAGATTTTCAAGAATATCCTCAAACTCCTGAACTCTTTTCTTCCAACTGTGATTAGCCTTAACATTTTCATAGGCATTATTAGTTATCCTAATTCGCTCCTCTTTATTGCTTAGATAATACCTAATCGTCTCTGAGAGATCCTCTAGCTTATCTAGCTCATAAACTATTAGCTCCTCCTTGTCCTTAAAGTTCTCCTTTAAAGCTTTTGAACTATCCGTCACGCACAAGCTGTTATTAAACATAGCGTTAAAGATTCGCTCCGATAGGCCATCCTTGTGCCATGCGAAAATGTTAAGACTTATCTTAGATTTCGCATAGACCTCAAGGGCCTCGTTATAGTTTAGTTCCTCGTGAATAATGAGCTTCTTGTAGTCCTTTAAAACCGGAGATTTCCAGCTATTTCCAAAGACATGAATCGTAAGGCCATCATCAAGGAGTTTTCTAATAACCTTCTCCCTATAATAAGCACTTACAAGCCTTGCCACCGGCCAGAGATGATGCATGGTTACTAGCCTTTGCTTTCTATCATTATAGATTTCATGAGTATATTCATCCTCTCTAAAGAGCTCATCAATAGCCTTTTTATAGGCCTTGTCATAGCTAAGAGAAGAGTCCTTTCTTAAGATTCTTAGCATAGCATTGGCAATAATTCGCTCTCCCTTTGGCAATTTGTAAAAAGAAGACATAAGACTTCTATAGTCTGTGAAACTGCCAAGAAAGCTTAGGTCGTATTCCCTATTTTCATCAATATCTATGTCCTTAGCCACTCCCTTTAGGCTCTTTGCCCTCTTGCCTCCGGGATACCAGATAAAGGAATCCTTAACAGAGTTAAAGTTTGACTTGGCAAATTTTGCATAGTCCCCATCGCAAGCTAAGCAGTAGAACCTATCCACCACAAACATCAGTAGATAGCTTATATAAAGTGGATGGTCGAAAATGTTAATAAACTTCGGACAATCCAAACTATTAATATTTAACTTATTAGGATCTACATCAGAAAAGATGCCCGACTGAATGCCTAGCACCGCACTAATATGCATTTGCCTTGCCTTATATATAAGGTCTCTTTTGTGGCCATTAACCACAATAGCTGCCCTACCACTAGCCTTGCAGGCCTCATAGAATTCCCTAGTGAAGCTCTCTAGCACATCAATGCAGACATATTCATAGTCATTTACGATTAGAATTGGATCGTATTTTGACATTATCTTTTTAAAATATTTCTCATCCCCTAAGATACCAAAAAGGATATTTTCAAACTCCTTTTCCTGTTCAAAGGTAATGGCCCAGTTAGCTTTACGAATCAAGGCCTGATTCCAGAGCTTATGCTTAGTTAAATAATCCTTAAACCTAATAAGGCAGTAAGCATAAGTCATAAAGTCCTCTTTAAAGATAGGCTTTGACTCGAAGTTTGAAAATTTAGCTACAAAGGCATATTTTGAAAGAAAAGGTGCATATTCCTTAAGTCTAGTAAGTAACTCGTACTCCTCTGCTGACTGTAGATATTCATTAAAGCCCCCTAAGGTCTTTATGCTTTCCACCTGCACCACAAGGCCTGATAGTCTTGAGGCCGTTAGCATAATTATTCTTTCAAAGCTGTAGTTTTCCACAGGGTTAGACTCAAAGTCCGACATTTTTTCACAACTAGATAGAAGTTTTAACCAATCCTTCTCATAGTAGTCCTCAACAAAATCACTATCCCTTACAAAGCTTACATATTCTGTAGAGACATATTTTAGGGCCTTATTCTTAGCCTTAGCGTAATTGTCAATTTCCTCATCATCCCAGATGCCAATTAAGCTCAAGTTAAGTAAAGGCGCCTCGTTTATTAACTCATTCGCCTTTTTCTTTACATTTTCAAGATAATCATAATCATTGACAATAACTACCATTGTCACTAGTGCTTTTGACTTATTAAGCTCTATCCAGTTCATTTAACTACCCTATTTCCTTCCTAGTGCGCCAAGATAATAATTAACAACTGCAATATCTTCATAATCATCCACATCTACTGAGTGGGTTCTATCCATAATATAGCCTTGTTCATTGTCATTAAGGCTGGTATCCTTTGTAAGCTCTTCAACTTTATTTATATAAATTGCACCATTTACCTTATAGAAAGTTGGCATATCCTGCCTTCTCATGGTGCTTGTGCCCTCAATTAAGTTTACTAACTTTCCGCTCTCGTCAAATTTTCTCATAAGAATTGGAGATTCTAAAACCTCTGAAACTGAGGCTAGTCCCTTCTCTCCATTATTCACAAAGGTCTTTAGGGCCCCTGCAATATCTGAGGCATTACGAAGTGGGGAAGTGGCCTGAAGTAAAACCACATAGTCATATTCTCTCCCCATGTTTTTTAACATAGTAATGGCATGCAGGACAGCATCTATGGACTTTGCCTTATCTCCTGCTAACTCCTCTGGCCTCATAAAGGGAACTTCTGCTCCCGCCTTTGTGGCAGCTTTTGCAATAGCCTCGCTATCTGTTGATACCACCACTGCATCAATATAATCACAGCTAAGCGCCTCGTGGATTGTGTAAGCAATCAAGGGCTTTCTGTTGATTTTTAAAATGTTTTTATTTGGAATTCCTTTACTTCCTCCCCTAGCTGGAATTAATGCCAAAACTTTCTTACCATTAATCATAGCTACACCTACCTAACTAGTTAATATTCCTATCTATAAAATGTTTCTGAATATCAAATTTCCATATACTATCTGATCTTAGAATCTCCATAAATTTTCCCCTAGAGTCTCCAAGACCAAAGTCATTTCTTGTTATCTTATAATCCCCTATTTTTTCTATAGCCTCTAAAATCTCTTCCCTATCTTCACTGCAATGCTGTACATTAGAGTCTTTAAGGCTATATCTATTAGTTTGTCTGCTGCCAAGATCTATGGCAGGTACCCCGTAAACGCTAGTTTCCCTAACTCCCGCAGAAGAATTACCAATCATAAATTCTGCATTTTTTAAAAGGGTCAAAAAGTACTCAAATCTAATAGATGGATAGACTTTAAAATGTCCGTTTTTTTCAAGTCTTCTATATTCATTAAGAATAAGTTCTGAACCAAAGTCATTGTTTGGATAAATGACCACGTAATTTTTCCCCGACTCCATTAAAGCATCTACTAAATTTTTTATCTTCCAATGTAAATTTTCATGGTCTGTTGTAACCGGGTGATACATGCAAATCCCGTAGTCCTCAAAAGGAATGTCATATCTAATTTTTACAAGATTTAGACTTGGCAAATCCTTTGATAACATTACATCAATGTCTGGAGAGCCCATAATAAAGATTCTATCCTCTTCCTCTCCTAATTGAAGTAGTCTCATCTTTGCATCTTCATTGGAAACTAGATGTATGTGAGCAAATTTTGAAATGGCATGTCTAATGGATTCATCAATTGTGCCCGATAGCTCGCCCCCTTCAATATGGGCCACTCTAATATTTTTTAGAGCTCCCACAATTGCCCCTGCTAGGGCGTCATTTCTATCTCCGTGCACCACGATTAAATCCGGGTCCACATGGCTTACATAATTGGTAAAATTACAAATTACGCTACCAAGGTCATAGCTCATATCACCTGTATTTCCCTGAGAAAAATCCACATAGACATTGCTATATCCATCCTTTAAAACCTCTCTATAAGTAGAGCCTAAGTTCTTCACTAGATGCATACCCGAAACATAGACATAGGCTACAAAAGAGGAAGATTTTTCCACCTCTGAAATAAGTGCTTTAATTTTTCCATAATCCGCTCTTGTCCCCGTTACAAAAACGATTTTCTTTTGACATTTTTCCATTTGCTCCACCCATTTTAGTCTTTCCTACTAGTTTCTCTAAAACCTAGCCATAAGCTAGAAACTCTAGTCTTACTCGATCATGTCCCAAGTTAGCTGACAATCATTTTCAATATCCATCATCGCCCTTTTCCCAAGAATCCCTTCATAATCCTTAGCTTTGATTTCCCCAGTTCCAGGTCTCTTTACCCAGAGATTTTCCTTAGTAAATATCTCTCCTTTTTTAACCGGCTTAATAGTTACACAAGTTGCAAAGGCAAAATCAATGGTTACTTGTTCCTCCTTTGCCGCCTCCTTTTTTCCACCAAGCATTAAAGGAATAGTCTTAGCCGCCTCAAGTAAATTCCTTAACTCTCCTTCATCCATGGAGCATACTATATCCGGCCCTGTCCTATCCTTTCTGTCGGTGTAGTGTCTCTCCACTAAATTTGCCCCAAGTGCCATGGCAGCTATGCAGGCATTGTTATTTAGTGTGTGATCTGATAGGCCAATGGGAATTTTAGGAAAATGTTTCATCATCTCTTCCATAGCACCTAGCCTTACAAGTCTTGGATCTGTCGGGTAAAGATTTGTAGTATGCATAAGAGCATAACTAACTCCATACTTTTCAAGTATATTAACAGCCCTGTCCACAGACTCCATGCTATTCATGCCCGTTGAGACAAGCATTGGCTTACCATATTCTGCTATTTCTTCAATTAAGGGATAGTTATTTAATTCCCCTGAACCAATCTTAAAGGCACTAACATTAAACTTCTTTAGTCTCCTAGCTGCTGCCCTTGAAAAAGGAGTAGATAAAAACACCATGCCTAACTCTTCTGTATAGCGCTTTAATTCTAGCTCCTCCTCTTCATTTAGAGCGCAACGCTTCATAATTTCATATATGGAAACGTCTGCATTGCCAGGAATAACCTCCTTTGCCCTATGGCTCATTTCATCTTCTACTATGTGGGTTTGATGCTTTATTAGTCTAGCTCCAGCCCTTTTAGCAGAAAGCACCATTTCCTTAGCCACTTCTAAACTACCCTCATGATTAATTCCAATTTCAGGGATAACTAAGACCTGTTCTCTTTCATCTCCCCCAATAGTTATATCCCCAATTTTAATTTGCTTTGTAGATCTCACTTAGCTTATCCCCCACTTCCTTGTTAGCCTCTAGCGTACCCTTTAATATATTAATTACAGCATCTAATAGTTTAACTGGATCATTTCCTTCTGCCTTTTCTTCAAAACCTATAACACTTTCATAGGCTTTCTTTTCTTTTTCCTTAGACCTAATGCTAACCAAATTTTGATAGGCATTAGAATTTGCGGCCTCATCCACTTCATGTACCCTGTCAAAAAGTGGTGCAAAATCTACATTTTTACCCGCCACAAAATCCATCTTCGCCTTCTCTAAATCTGCAATCAAAAGCTTTAATTTCTTATCCTGCTTCTTAGAAAAATCTATATAAGAATAGTTAATATCTAGAATTTCCTCTATCTCCTCTTTACTAAAGACATTAGGAGCCTCATTTAAAAGCTTAGTAAAATCTATCTCTTTCTTATCTTGTTCTAAAGTCACCATGTCTGATAATTTAGCATTTTCTATTCCACGAATTTTAAGACCACCCTCTGTAGAGTTAATAATCTTAGTTTCTCTAAGTCTCTTGCTGCAATCCTCTATCCATTCTGCATAAGCTAAATAATCTGGAGTAGAATAAACCTCTCCCCCATCATAAGCCTCACATTTAATAAATTGCGGATCAGATAAATCAATATCTCCCTCCTTATAGACATCGCTAGCATGAAACTTCTTTCCCGTCATAGCAAGGTCCATGCCAACTAGAACAATATTTTCAAAACCTACTAGAGTAGAGTAAAAAATAGCCGAGGTAGCTACAGAGCCACCTGTACTAAAAAATACATCCTGCTTATCATATTTAAGAATGAAATATCTAAAATAATCAAAATCAGTTATAAAAAATACTTTCGCCCTATGATCTTTTACCGCAATATTTAAGGCCCCAGCACCTGCGATAGTAGGAATATCCTTTAGTCTGTCATCATCAAAGGTTTCCTTCTTTTTAACAGAATCAATAGTCACGACTAAATCCGGCACTATTCCATGTTTAAATAGAATTTTTACCGCAGTATCGGAGGCAATAATTATGCCTTTATTTTTCACCTTCTTTAGCTCGTCAACATTTTTATCAAGAGAAGGACCCGCTCCCACAATGAAAGCTGTCCTATCCTTATATTCTTTTAATGCTGCAACTGCCTCATAAATCGAAGAGTTCTTAATAAAGATTGGCAAATTAAGAATAGCATTCTCCACAGAGTTATAGCCTCTTAAAATCTTAGTATTAAGGTTCATAGCGCCCCATTTACTGGCCTTGTGGAATTTCTCGTTATACTCTCTTACCTCTTTACTGTAATATCTAAAGCAGTTTGAAATCGCTATAACGGAAGTCACCGGCACCCTTTGAGGAGTAATTATATGTTGAATAATTGCATCTAATTTCGTACCATTTATTCCATTTACAAAAATGTAACACCTAACCTTATCTTCCTGCTTTGGCAATTTAAATATATGCATAGCCTTTACAAAAACTTCCACATCTGGCTCCACGCATATTATTTCGTTATCTTCCTTGCTATTATCAAGAAAAGTTTTTAAGCAGTCACCGTTAGCTAAACCAATTAAGATATAAGCTGAATCTATTCTATGATTAATAGAATTAAATATAGCAGTTGCCTCTAATTTGCTATCATATCCACTAGGAAGGTAAAAAGTCTCATTATTATCCACAACTTTTATAGACTTATTCCCACAATAGTCCAAATCTAAACTGTAATTTCTATTAGGATTATCATAAATACTCTCTCTTTCCATCTGATTAATGCTTTCAAGGTCTGTATAATTAACAAGCTTTTGATTTATTAATTCTCCCTTATAGTTATTTATATATTTAGAGAATTTTTCTATTGTCTTTCCAACATTTTCCTTATTAACTTCTTCCTCGGCTTTACATTTGTCTGGAAATAAGCAAGTCATTAAGCCCACAAATAAAGAACTATTATATTTACTCATGATTCTAAGATTCTCTTTGAAGGTTTCTATTAAGTCTTCTCTTTTAAAATCATTTTCTATATCTGACTCAACTCTTTTTTCATCATGAAGTAAACTTAAGAATTCCAGCATTATATCCGCACTTTTAGAAACTGCACCTTTTTCAAGCTCATTCTTTAAATCCATTACAAGCTGTAAAAATGTACTTCTTTTTACAGGATCTGTGTGAACGCTTGCCACAGCATAAAGCTCATTAAAGGCCATATTAAGTTTATTTATAACTTCCTCATCTATTTTTATATTAGTATATAAGCTCTTAGCTAAAGAAAAAATCTCACTCTGTGTCATGATTCCTCCATTCGCTTTTATTAAATTTTTAACACGTTTAAACTAACTCTATAATAGCATATAAATAGTTTCTTTTCAATTAGTTAAAATGTCAGTAAATCCACTAGTTCTCTAATTAAAGCTGACATTCGGAATCCGCTTCGCTACTTCCTCATGAACGCAGTGGCACTTTGTGCCACCTGTCAGAAGGGGCTTTAACCCCTTCTGACACTAGTAAGCTTTATACCCCCGCTTAAAGCTTACGCTTTTGAAGCGGGGGATTGCTTACACTGCGTTCATACAGCAATACATTTTCCTAAAAATAAAGCTTAAAATGAAAGAGAGCCAGTCAGATGACTGGCTCCCCTTCTGAAGGATTTGAAATTTATAAAGAGATTTATGATACTGTCTATGTTTATCAAAAATCGTAACTTTCTTTTTATTAACCCTGTAAGAGTGATAATACACCCTGTGTCTGAGAGTTAGCCTGTGTAAGCATTGACTGGCCTGCCTGAGCTAAGATGTTATTCTTAGAGTACTCAACCATCATCTCAGCCATATCTGTATCACGAATTCGTGATTCAGCAGCCTGTGTATTCTCAGTTGTTGTATCAAGGTTATTAATTGTATGCTCTAATCTGTTCTGAACAGCACCGAGTGAAGATCTCTGTGTTGAAACCTTATCAATAGCTACCTGAATTGCATCCATTGCACTACCTGCTGCTGTGAAGGATGTAAGCTTTAAGCCATCAACTGCAAGTCCATTTTCACCTGCACTAAAGGTTGTGATACTAAGTGTAATAGCCTGTCCACAGATAGAACCAACCTGAAGATTCTTTCCTGTAAATGTACCATCTAAGAGGTTCTGTGTATTGAACTGTGTAGTACTCTTAATTCTGTTAATCTCACATACAAGCTGATCTACTTCTGACTGAAGAGCATCTCTATCAGTAGCTGTATTTGTATCATTAGCTGCCTGTGTTGCTAGTTCATTCATTCTCTGTAAGATTGAATGAGCTTCGTTTAACGCACCTTCAGCAACCTGGATAAGTGAAATACCATCCTGTGCATTGTCTGATGCTCTTGTAAGACCTCTGATCTGTGATCTCATCTTTTCTGAGATTGAAAGGCCTGCAGCATCATCGGCTGCTCTATTAATTTTATAACCAGAAGACAACTTTTCTGTTGCCTTTGATAATGCTCCTGAAACTCCGCCTAACTGTCTGTTAGTGTTCATTGATGAAAGATTGTGCTGTACTACCATAATCGTTTCCTCCTTGATTTAGAAAATCTCCATAATTAATTTACTTTTGATATGCTTTTTACTTTCTTTCTTTTTACTGTTTTCTTTTAATATGCTTTTTAAAAATTTGCTATTTGCTATACCTTTTACTTAATTGGGTTTATTAAGTATTTTGTTTTTCTTAGTCTGGGTAGGACTAAGAAGAAGTGAATTTCTTTTTGGGTACCTTGTTTATCACTTACAGTATATTTATCGGAGTAAATAAAAAAAACTTAACCCTTCTTGTAGAAAAATTTTAATTTTTACAAAATATATTACAGAGCAAGTTACGACATTAGGGAAGAGTCCGCCATTAGATCAGCCTTCGGCTGAGGGGCGGCTCCTACATCACAACTGTCTTCGACAGTTATGACATTAAAAAAAGGGGAGCCGATATGCATCGACCCCCTTCTTCTATAGTAGTATTTAATTAACCGAGAATTGAAAGTACACCCTGGTTAGCCTGATTAGCCTGTGAAAGCATTGATAAGCCAGCCTGTGATAGAATATTGTTCTTTGAGTATTCTACCATTTCAGCAGCCATATCTGTATCACGAATACGAGATTCAGCAGCCTGTGTATTTTCCTTAGTTGTATCCAAGTTGTTGATTGTATGCTCTAATCTGTTCTGAAGAGCACCAAGTGTTGATCTCTGTGTTGATACAGTATCAATAGCATCCTGGATTTTTGTAATTGCACTACCAGCCTGTGAGTAAGATGAAAGTGATAATGAATCCACTGATAATGAAGTTGAATCCATGTTGCCAATAGAAATCTGAATCTTCTGGCCTTCAAGAGAACCAACCTGTAAGTTCTTACCTGTGAATGAACCATCTAAGAGGTTCATAGTATTGAACTGTGTTGTGCTACGAATTCTATCAATTTCTGATACAAGCTGATCTACTTCAGCTGATAAAGCTTTTCTATCTGTATCAGTATTAGTATCATTAGCTGCCTGTGTTGCTAATTCATTCATTCTCTGTAAGATTGAATGTGTTTCATTTAAGGCACCTTCAGCTACCTGGATAAGTGAAATACCATCCTGTGCATTTGATGAAGCCTTGTTAAGACCTCTAATCTGTGCACGCATCTTTTCTGAAATTGAAAGACCTGCAGCATCATCGCCGGCTCTGTTAATCTTATAACCTGATGATAACTTCTCAGTTGACTTAGACAATGCGCTCTGAATTGATGACATTTGTCTGTTTGTGTTCATTGCTGTTACATTATGCTGTACTACCATAATTTTTTCCTCCTTGAAAATAAAAAATCTTTACACCATCCTTGATGTAATTATTAAGTTAATGTGTAAGAACCCTTAACCTATTTACTGGATTAAACCTATAAGTATGGTTCCTACTTAGCAGATAATATAGCTACTTTTTATTATTATTCGTAGCTTATATTTATTTGCTACTAGATATATCGGCAGACTTTTTATTTACTTTAGTGGGTGAGGAAAATTTTTTTGAACGCAGTGTAAGCAATCCCCCGCTTCAAAAGCGTAAGCTTTAAGCGGGGGTATAAAGCTTACTAGTGTCAGAAGGGGTTAAAGCCCCTTCTGACAGGTGGCACAAAGTGCCACTGCGTTCATGAGGAAGTAGCGAAGCGGATTCCGAATGTCCGCTTTACCGCAGTGTAAGCAATCCCCCGCTTCAAAAGCGTAAGCTTTAAATTTAACTCAGTCGGAGCTTATACTTCGACTGAATTAAAAAAGGCGCCATAAAGGCGCCTTCGTAAATTGCATTGTATATTACTGTAAAATTGATAATACACCCTGTGTTGCCTGGTTTGCCTGAGTAAGCATTGACTGTCCTGCCTGAGCAAGGATGTTGTTCTTTGAGTACTCAACCATTTCACCAGCCATATCTGTATCACGAATACGTGATTCAGCTGCCTGTGTATTCTCACTTGTTGTATCCAAGTTGTTAATTGTATGCTCTAATCTGTTCTGAACCGCACCAAGTGTTGATCTCTGTGTTGATACCATATCTACAGCTGCCTGAATCTTAGTAATTGCACTACCTGCTTGTGAGTAAGATGAAAGTGATAATGAATCTACTGATAAAGATGCTGCGTCCATGTTATTGATACTAAGCTGAATTTTCTGTCCCTCAAGTGAACCTACCTGTAAGTTCTTACCTGTAAATGAACCATCTAAGAGGTTCATAGTATTAAACTGTGTTGTACTCTGAATTCTATCGATTTCAGATACTAACTGATCAACTTCGGCCTGAAGGGCTTTTCTATCTGTATCAGTATTTGTGTCGTTTGCAGCCTGTGTTGCTAGTTCATTCATTCTCTGTAAAATAGCATGTGTTTCATTTAGAGCACCTTCAGCTACCTGAATTAATGAAATACCATCTTCTGCATTAGTGGAAGCTTTGTTAAGACCTCTAATCTGTGCACGCATCTTTTCTGAAATTGAAAGACCAGCAGCATCATCGCCAGCTCTGTTAATCTTATAACCTGAAGATAACTTTTCAGTATTCTTTGATAAATTTGTCTGAACATTTCCCATCTGTCGGTTAGTGTTCATAGCTGTTAGATTGTGCTGTACTACCATAATTAGTTTCCTCCTTGATTTAGAAAATTTCCATAAGTTTACAACTATCTCTAGTTGGGTTTGCATTAGCTAAAATCTAATGCTCTTTTAATGTTTTTTATTGCATCACTAAATTGATTGGGTATTTCAATTTCGATGCCCTTTTAAGTGAATTTCATAATTGGGTACCATTGCTTTCACTCTTCATACTTCATATATCGGACAAATTAATTATAACTTAACCCCTTATTTTAAAAATTTTACATCAGTAATTTTTGATAGCTTTTTTAATTGTTCACATCTTTTTACTATTATAATTATTGCAAAAAAATAAGAGGCAGTCAAGAAATTCTTGACCGCCTCTCTATAGTAGTTTACTTTAAACACTTCTTATAAGCCTAGTTATCATTAACCAAGGATTGAAAGAACACCCTGATTAGCCTGGTTAGCCTGAGAAAGCATTGATAAGCCTGCCTGTGATAGAATATTGTTCTTTGAGTATTCTACCATCTCAGCAGCCATATCTGTATCACGGATACGAGATTCAGCAGCTTGTGTATTTTCCTTAGTTGTATCTAAGTTGTTGATTGTATGCTCTAATCTGTTCTGAAGAGCACCAAGTGTTGATCTCTGTGTTGATACAGTATCAATAGCATCCTGAATCTTTGTAATTGCACTACCAGCCTGTGAATAAGATGAAAGTGATAATGAATCCACTGATAATGAAGTTGAATCCATGTTGCCAATAGAAATCTGAATCTTCTGGCCTTCAAGAGAACCAACCTGTAAGTTCTTACCTGTGAATGAACCATCTAAGAGGTTCATAGTATTGAACTGTGTAGTTTCGCGGATTCTATCAATTTCTGATACAAGCTGATCTACTTCAGCTGCAAGAGCAGTTCTATCAGTATCAGTATTAGTATCGTTAGCTGCCTGTGTTGCTAGCTCATTCATTCTCTGTAAGATTGAATGTGTTTCATTTAAAGCACCTTCAGCAACCTGGATAAGTGAAATACCATCCTGTGCATTAGCAGAAGCCTTATTAAGACCTCTAATCTGTGCACGCATCTTTTCTGAAATTGAAAGACCTGCAGCGTCATCGCCGGCTCTGTTGATTTTGTAACCTGATGATAACTTCTCTGTTGACTTAGACAATGCGCTCTGAATTGAAGCCATCTGTCTGTTTGTGTTCATCGCTGTGATATTATGCTGTACTACCATAATTTTTTCCTCCTTGAAAAAAGAACTAATGCCTTCCTTGGCATTTTAAGATTTAGTGAAGCGTTATTGCTTCATCTATTAATTATCCGCTAGTTGTAGAATTGCTTCGCAATTGTCACAGCTAACGGTAATTAACTAAAGAGATAATGGTGTTACTGCCTCGTATATTCTGTTATTCTTACCACCTAGATAGAAAATCTATCTTTTTCTAGTACTAATATACCATTTAATTAGTTATTTGTAAACTATTTTTTTAAAATTTTTCCTAACAAATAATTTAGCTAAAAAGCCCTTAAACACTAGCTTTTTTAACTCTTTGAGTCCATAAATTGAGGGTCTACATTTAGCACATTATTCATTGCACTATAATATTGTTTTGCAAGACTAGTACTTCGTTTTGCATTGGAAATTTCCTTGCGCATACTATTAAATCTTTTAGTTGCCAAATCCTTATTTCGCTTCTCCTGACTCTCTATTGTCACACTAAGTTCAGTGACTCTTCTAATAAGGCTTTGCATTTCCTTTATTTCTTCCTTGTACTGGTCTTTCTTGCCATCTAATTGATCCTTCATCTTATTAAATAGAGACTGAAAGCCTGCATCAAGTCTATCTAACTCATTGATATACTTTCCTTTTTCTTCAAAGCTTGCTCTAGTCTTTTCCTCATCAAAAGGATCGGCACTAAAAAGTTCTGTCTGAACTCTATCAAGCTCCTCGATTTTTTCTAGCACCTTTATTTTCTTTTTTAAGCTGTCCTTCATAATCTCTAAATAATTTTCCATAATATACCCTCTTAGCTATTCTTTGGCGATTGTCCTTTTGTCTTTTCCATAACCTTTTTCCAGGTATCGCGCATTCCTCTAATTTCATTAAGAGCCCTTGTTAGTATCTCAGTATCCTTTTTAATATTACCTTCTACTAAAAGGTCATAGATATAAACATAGACGCGCTCAAAATCTTCAGCCACCTTATATTTTCTATCAAGAGTTGATCTAAATTCAATAATAATATCCTCTGTCTTCTTGATATAAATATGAGCTCTTTCCATATCACCTTTTTCAATAGCCATAATTGCTATGTTGCAAAACTTAATCGCTCCCTCATAAAGCATAAGGGTAAGCTCTGCAGGTGATGCTGTAAGAATCTTACTTCTTTTATACTGTTCTGCTAATGCTTGCTGCTGTTGCTTCTGCCCTTGAGTTAATGCCATACCAGTTCCTCCTTATTTGTAATCATTTATGAAAATGTATTGCTATGATACATTTTCATAAAACGATTAACCTCTAGTTAGTATACCCTTGCCTTTCTTTATCCAAAATAACTTGATAGAGATGACTGCTGTGAGTTAAGTGATGCTAGAGAAGATTCCATTGCTGAGAACTTCTTATAATAATAATCTTCCCAAGTTGTTATCTTATCCTCTGCATCTGTAATTTTTGATGTATATTGTGAATACTGAGTATTCATTTCTTTATCGTTATAAATAGTGTAGGCACTACTTGTTGAAGAACTTGCCATTCTATTACCAAGATCTGTATAAAGTTTGGTTGCTAGTTGTGAAAAGAAGGAAATAACTGTCTCTGAATCATTAGCTATTGCTTCTCTTAACTTATCTTCATTACCAGATGTTGCTGAATCTTCTGAATTACCATCAATATGATAAACTCCAGTTTCATTTTCTGGTGATGAGAAATAACCTAAAGTACTTATTCCAAAGGATGCTAGGGAATAGCCATTTCCATCTATTGTAATAGCCGAGGCCATATCTGCCTTTAAAGAATTCATTGTAAGTCCTAAGATACCATCCTTTCTTAAGAGTGAATCCTTAATCTTAGTTTCCCACTTTTCTACTTCGTCATCTGACATAGCTTCCTTTTCCTCTGAAGTTAAAGGCTCATATCCCTTAGATGACGCAGCATTATATTTAACATCCATTTCTTTAATAAGCGTATTGTAATCTGTAATAAAATCTTTTACAAAATCATATATACCATCAACGTCTGTATCTGTTGTTATAGTCACTTCTTCGTCCCCCGTAAGGGCTGTTGCCTGAATTGTTAAGCCATTAATTGAAAATGTATTAGAATCACTTGTAAAGGTTGCTCCATTTAAAACAATCTCTGAGTCACTACCTGCGATTCTAACTGCATTGGCAGAAGCACCTGTAGCTGTAGTTGAAACTGTTCCATCTACTACGCTTTGAGCATATTCTCTCTTTGAAGTATATGTAGCTAAGTAACTTTCATAATTTGTTTGATACTCGCTATCATATTCTTCCTGAATATTGTCATATGCTGTTGTGCCCTCTGTTGCTGCTGTTGCAGTTCCATCATCTGAAATCACAACATAATCTGCTACTTCAGACATTGTAGTCTGATATGTAGTATAATTTGTAATGGCTGTAGTTATATTTTCAAGATTAGTCTTGGCTGTATTAAATTCATCTGTAAGACCTGCTTCCTCTATTGCATCTGTGTCATAGGTCTCATTTCCATCTTCATCTGTTGTCTTATAGGAATCGTAAGCAGCCATTGCTTCTTCGTATTCAGTCTGCAATGCTTCCATTTCCGACAATGTACCATATTCATCAGTAATAGCCTCAGCTGCGTTATAAGCTGTATTATACTGTTTTGCATAAGCTGTAGCTCTATCTTCAACTGATGTGGTGTTCTCAGTTGCAGCCTCTGCTGCAAGCTCTTCTAATTCCTCATCTGTATAATTAGCCCAAGTAGTGTATTCTGCTGTAGTCGCTGTGCTAGTGCTATAGATACCTAAATTCTGTAGAAGTGTGAGACCTGAAGAATCTGATGCAGTTAAGGTAAAATCATTATCCGCACCACTTTCCTTAGAACTTACGAAAAATCTACCATTAGTCTCATCAAAACTAGCATTTAAGCCTGCATTCTTTAACGCATTTACCACCTGAGTTAAAGTCATATCAGATGTAATATTAATATCTGTTGTTTCGTCGTTTACAGTAACTGAAATATTACCTGAACTAAAGCTTTCAAGTCCAGAAACCTCTGCTACTGTAGAACTAGCTGTAAGGCTAGATCCTGAACTATCAGTAATTTCACCACCAGTTAAATAACCAGTAGCTGCTAATTTGTTTACTGCTAATGTCTGTGTTCCATTTACAGCTGAAGATGATGCTGTAACTTTCGCAACAGAACTATCAGACACAGAAGCTGACTTCAAATTGTAATTTGTAGAAAGTCTTGCAGCTGATAACTTTCCTGAATAGAAGCTATAAATGCTTGTATTCATTGTCTTCCACTGCTCAGACTTCCAAGAAAGCTTTGTCTGTGCCTTAACTAAATTATCTTTTTTTACTTTGTATGAAGAAACAAGAGCTTCTACTAATGAATCAGTATCCATTCCTGAGACCATACCCGATACTCTTACTGTCATATAACCTCTCCTATCTTTGCATCCTTGCATTACAAAATCAAACATCCATGTTTACATAGTATTCTGTATAGTATATGCATCGGAATATTCTGGTTAAAATATTAGTCTTTTCCACTAATATTATCGTTTTTCATCAACCATAATGCCTGCAAGCTCCCATGCCTTAGCCAACATCTCAAGAGCCTTCTCAGATGGAATTTCTTTAATAACCTCGTTAGTTTCCTTGTCCTTGATCTTAATCGCTATTCTTTTTGTTGGTTCATTATAACTAAATTCCGCCACAGTATTATTATTGACAATTTTACTAATGTCAGTGACATCCTTAAGGGAAGTTTCCTTTGTCTTTACATTAACGTTAACGTTAACATTTTCAAAACTAGTAGGATCTTCCTCCTTAGCTTTTGCTGCTAGTGTGTCAGAAACTTTTGGAATTGCCACTGCCTGATCTGTGGTTGAAGATTGGCTAGACGCAGTTACAACGCTGCCACTTTTAGCATTTTCCACGCTAACAGTGCCAACGTTTGAAGCTGGTTTAGCATTTACAGTTGAATTACTTTGATAACTTGCTACGTTACCTACATCAATAGCCATAGGTTTCACCTCCATGTGAAGAATTAATTTGTTTAGTTGCGTTTATATATATAAATAAGACTTTGCTGTCTTATATATCGACTAACAAATATAAAAACTTAACGCCAAAATCAGAAATTATACAAAGTTTGTACAATTTCTACAAATAAATCTTCATATTTTGTGTATTTTGAATAGATATTATTTATCCTCTGGCTTGTCCTTCCCCTGCCTCTCCTAAAATAAAGTTAAATAAATCCTAATAATCTACTTCTTAAAAAGATTCTTTAAGGCATTAACATCAACCTTTTGAGCTGCTGCTTCCTTATTAGCTGCCTGAATCTGAACATAAACCTCTTTACGATAAACTGGAACAGATTTAGGGGCAGTAATACCTAGCTTTACCTGCTCTCCCTTAATTTCAATTACAGTTACTTCTATATCATCATTAATAATAATGGCCTCGTCTTTTTTTCTTGATAATGCTAGCATATTATTCACCGTCCTTTTCAGCATTGAGAATGTCATAAATAGGGTAACGTACTTGATAATCATCGTTATCGGCTATTAACTGAACACCTTTATTAGTATCCATGTTAATAATAACTGGTGCTTTAAGATTAATCGTCATATTCTCAAGCTTTTCAGGAACAGTTACAGTACAAACTACAAGAAGTGTAGCGTCTGCAATATTATCTCCAAGTGTGTTAATAATTTCGTCTTCAACTATTGGATCGTACCCTTCATAAACTAGAGTAGGGTCCATAATAGGAAGCGCAAGAGTTGGCTCATCAATTGCCTGAAGCCAGTAAATTGAACTTTCTTCAACTCCCTTTTCGGCGTCGTAAATTAGAGTATACTTCTTCCAATCCTCAAAGCCTATAATGCCTTTTTCAAATGTGAGAATTTGTTCCTCTCCCACTTCAATAGTCCCAAACCATTTAGTCTCTACCTTCATGTCACACCTAACCTTTCCCCTTTACTTTAATTGTCTTTAAAGAAAATCTAAAAGTGTCTGCTGAACCGATTTTGCTGATGCTGTTAGAGATGCGTTATAAACTAACTGCGCTGCAGAATAATTTACAACTACCTCTTCAAGATCAATATCCTCGTTTTGCGACTTTAGATTTTTGAAGTTAGTTTCCTGTTCTGTAAGTCGAGATTTTGTTAAGGTCAATCTTGTTTTTCTATTACCTACATCTGCCTTACATTCAGAAATTGTAGTCTGGTAAGATTGCATCCATCCTACACCATCTTCATAAACATCAGTCATCTTATCTTCCGCAAGTTCTAACTGCTTAGTAAGTCCCTCTAAGATATCATTTAACTTAGTCTGAGAACTACTATCCGAATACTGATCCTGTGTAAGCATTGAATTTACCTGTTCAATCTGGTCTTCTAAATCCAAAACGTTTTGAACTGCAGTTACCAAATCATCGATGTTTCTGCCTAAATAAATATCAAAGCCTTCATTGGCCTCAGTATTAATTTTTAGTTTCTGCGAAAAATTTATATTGTACTCAATGTTTTCTTGTACTTTATTATACTCTATTCCAGAAATATTATCAATACAATCAAAATACATAGTAGGATTTAAATCCCCTTTAATGAAATTGTTCTTATCATAAGTTATTGAAAATGTATTGTTGGTATAAACGTCTTTGTAAACATTTTCACCTAACAAAAGCTCTCCAGTTGTAGTATTAATGGCAATTTCATCTTCTCCTGGAACATAATTATCATCCACTGTATGAGTAATAGTTATTGCGTTTCCATCAGATGTTTGTAATGTATTATCTGTTGTAACATTTCCACTATCATCAATGGTTATTGCGGCTGTGTTTCCATTTGCATCTGTTATGGAAAACTTTGCAGTATCAATATCTTTATAAGCAAGCTGTAATCTGTGTACCGACTCTACATTAGGAGTTACAAGACGTCCCGTTGTGGCATCATATTTTGCATCAAGATTAATAATATCTGTATTAGTGTAAGCATTGGTGTAAGCTGTCTTTAAAGAGAGGTTCTCTCTGGTAAAATTCTGAGTAATTGTATAATCTACATCTGCTGCCGTATCATCTGACTGATATGTAAGGGGCACATCTGTTGCAAAACCTGTAAATACATAGCGGCCAGCATAGTCAATATCACCTTCTGCATAAAAGGCTTCCTTTAGATTTTCCAAACTATCTGCAATAGTTTTTCTTTCAGCAGATGAATAAGAATCTGTTGAGGCCTGCACGCAATAATTGTATAAATCGGACAAAATCAAATATCCTTCATCAAGGGCATCCTCAGTAACTGAAAGCCAGCTATCTGCATCAGGAATATTCTTATCCAGATACTGTGTTACCTTATCAAGACTTGAACGAAGACGAAGAGCACGAATTGCTACGATTGGATCTTCTGATGGCTTGTTAATTTTCTTCTGTGTAGATAACTGTGTATCTAATGTATTAAGTTGGTTTTTATTAACCTGGATGTTGGCAAGTGAACTGTTTACCATCATGCCGTTAGTAATTCGCATGGACATAGGCTACTTCCTTTCTTCTACAATCTTTTTATTTCTCCACAACCACTACAGGATATGGAAAGCCCGAATTAGAATTTGCTTCGCAAATCGTCGGGCGTTAGGACTTGAATTGCTTCGCAATTAAAGTCAAGATATGGAAAGCCCCATCAAACTCCTGTCTGATTAATGAGCTTATCATAAATTTCATTTAACACCGACATCATCTTTGAGCTTAGATTATAAGACTGCTGGAAGGTTACTAAATCCATAGCCTCTTCGTCATAATCAACGCCCATTACAGATAATCTCTGGTTTTGAATAGTGGTCTTTAGGTTTGTATAATTCTGTAGGAAATTCTTTGCCTTGTTAGTATCAATAGATTCATCTGAAATAATACTTTCAAGGAAATAAGAACCTGTACCACCGTTATAAATCTGTGCTGTTTGTAATGCATTAAGCTCTTCAATTATATCGGCATTTGCAGCCCCAGTACTTAGGCTTGATTTTGTAGCAAGCTTTGAAGGGTCAAGCTGTAAATCCTCATTGACTGTTACATTACTTGCTGAGAAAGCCACCTGATTATCCTTAATTACAAAAAGTGAAGCACCTTCTGTCTCACCATCTGAAGAATAACCTGTCTTTAAAATCTCATTAACTGCATCTGCAAATACTGTCATAAACTTATTTAACTGAGCCTGATAATAAGGGATTCCCTTAAAGTCAGTATTTTTACCATCATAATCAGAAAACTCAGTTGTAAAATATCCATCAGTACTATAGACATAATCTCCATTGTCATCTACCACAACAGATTCGATCTGGCCATTACAGCCATCTCTAATATCTATAAGTCCCTTTAGCTGGCCACCAAGAGAGCTTGAGTAAATGTTAAACTCCTGACCTGTATCCCAGCTAATATCATAAAGACCAGCTACATCTGAGTTATTTCTTGCATCTGTATCTGCTCTTGAATTTACCACAAGTTCGTGATAACCATAGGAATTTACCAAGGTACTACCATTAATGTTAATGGTGTAATTAGTTAAGTTATTACCTAAATCCTCTTCGTTAGTTGTAATATTTACAATCTTTGCAAGCTCATCTACCAAGGCATTTCTAGAATCACGTAGGTCGTTAGCATTTCCATAACAAGCCTCAATCTGATTGATCTGCTTATTAAGCTGATAGATAGACTGAGAAAGAGAATTGATCTGCTCTATCGCATCCTTAACCTCGTTGTTAGCATCTTCCTGAATATCCTTTAAATTAGAAGCAAGATAATTAAAATAATCTGTCATACTTACTGCACTTTGAATAAGGGAATTCTTAGTAGAATTATCCTCAGGATTTAACATGGTCTGACTAACATTTTTAAAGAAATTGTTATATTCCTCTGTGTAACCCTCTAGGATAAATTCGTTAAAGAAGCTCTCAATCTGTGACATATAATTATTCTTAGCCTCATACTCCCCGTAATAAGTCTGATTATTTCTATACTTCTCATCATAGTAGCTATCTCTTGTCTGGCTAATCTCTGTAACATCAACACCAGCACCAAGTGTACCGTAAGGGGCATAAGTTCTAAGAGAGCTTGCTGCTTCCTTAACGGCAGTCTCTTTTGTGTAACCGTCTGTATCTACATTTGACAAATTATGAGCAGTTACATTAATAGATGCCTGGGATGCCTGTAATCCAGAATATGCAATTGTTAATCCAAAAAATGTTGATGCCATAAACTACCTTCTTTCTTTTTAGATCGCACCAAGTGAAGTTACTAGATGCTCAAGCATTTCGCTTACTACATTTACGTATCTTGAACTAGCATTGTAAGCATGCTGAAATTTAATCATCTTTTGAAGCTCTTCATCTGAAGAAACTCCCGTTGTTTCAGTTCTCTGGTTGTCGTAACCATTTACCATATTTTCCTGATTAGCTACATAACTATTAAGAACGTCGCCCCAAGTGGCATATTTTCCAACGAAGTTATTGTAATAAGAATTAAATGTAGATTTTGAATACTCTTCGATGTTAAAGGTTCCAAACTTCACATCCCAAGCATCTACAAGTTCGTTGGCCCTCTCAAAATCTTCCTTATCCGTTACAGTGGAAAGTGGAAGAAGAGCTAAATCCTGGGCTACTGCTGAATTTATGCTTAAGTTACCAAGTCTATAGTAAGACTCGTACTTTTGATCATTTAAATTATTTCTAATATATATTGTGTCGCCATTAGAATCGGTTGTAACCACATATCTTTCTGTATTTGCTCTTGAAAATAGCTCTTGGCCTACAGTTCTATCATCATCCATTCCATAATCTGTCTTATCAAGGTCAAGGAGTGAGTAAGTTACAGAATCAAAAGCCACAGCACCAGTTCCATCACCATTGGAATTGCTATAGAGCTTTTCCTCTGATTCATAGTCATAGCTGCCATTAGAATTTTGAGTTCCTGCAACCTCCTCACCGAATCTATTGTAAAGAACGGCACTGCTTATGTTTGTGTAAATGTATTTATCTGCCTGAACTAAGTTGCCATCACTATCTGTATACTCACTTGTAAGTGTTACTTCCTTTTCCGGACAAAGAATATCGTTTAGGGCAGTAACAATACCATTTACCAAATAATCAAATCCTGCCATGGCAGTTAAAACCTGAGATGGCAAAATGTAGGTATTGTAATATTCCTGCTTTTCCTCATATTCTGCATAATCCTCGTTATATTCAGCTAAACCCTCAGTTGTAGTTAAATCGTAATCTGAGCTTGATGGCATTTCAGCCACATAAGTGTAATCCACCACCATGTTACCTCTTGAAAGAATGAGACCCTTTAACTGACCCTTATCTGTGTCTGTCTCATTAGAAGTCTTAGCAAGAGATGACGCTGTAAATACCTCTCTGTCATAGCAAGGCCAAGTTGGAATAACAAGGCTTGTACCAGTGACATATTCTGTACTCATCTCTGCCACTTCATTAAGAGAAACAAAAGGTACACCCTCGGCATTAATAATGATTTCTCCATTTGGCCCCTCATAATAATCAAGGTCCATATATTTACTAAGCTCATCAATAGCCTTATCTCTCTCATCTCTTAAATCGTTGGCATGTTCAACCCCTGCTGCCTCAATAGCTGTAATCTTCTTGTTATAACTATAAATAGTTTGACCTAAATCATTTATTGTTGTAACCATATTTCTTACTTCAGTATTAAGGGTTGTCTGGTAAGTAATTAAGCCCTCGTAAATTGCCTCTGACTTATCTATAAAGGCTGTTGCAGTCTGAATAAGGGAAGATCTAGCAACAGTACTTGTTGGATTTTTAGTTAACTCATTTAAAGAATTATAAAGATCTGTTAAATAAGACTGATAGGTTACGCCCTGCATTTCACCAAATAAATCCTCAATCTCGTTAACCGCCTGATACTGTGCATCATAAAAGCCAAGTCTAGAATTCTCTGAACGATAAGACGCATCAATAAAGGTATCTCTAATTCTTCTAACTTCAGAAATAGACACGCCAAGACCACTAACAGGAGTAGTTACCTTATCATTAGTCATAACTGGCATGTAAACAGTATCTTCAAAGGTAACCTGCTGTCTTGTATAACCTTCTGTATTTATATTTGCAAGATTGTGGGCTGTTGCATTAAGTGCAATCTGGTTTGATCTTACACCAGTCATGCCCACATAAAGTCCTGACATTCCATTTGCCATAATATTTCACCTCTAAATATGAAAAAGAGTTTAAATTTAGTCACTTCTAGTTAGTCCATCTGCTATTTATATCGGTAAAATCTAGCTAGAATTAACCTCTATTTTTCTTTTCCTTATGAAAATGTATCGCGATTAATCTAGGCAATAAAAAAAGGAGCGTCTAAACGCCCCTATTATATTTAAGCTACATTTACTGCTTTGCATCAAAGCTTCCAATAGCTGAGGTCATCACCGATGCCTCTGTAGCTGTCTTTCCATAATTTGCTGTCTGTGGAGCAAGGGTTGCTGATCTAGCAACATTAATATCAAACTCAATCATCTCCATAGACGCCTTAAGTAGTGTTTTATTATTCTCATTTATCTGCATTAGGCTCTTTACTGTCCTTTTAAGAGCCAGGTAACTTTCTTCTAATCTATCATGTTCTCTAGGTCGTTTCTCTAGTAGCTTTACAATTCTTTCTACCTTCACGTCTTTTGGGGAAAGATGTAATACTCTACATATTTCATCAACGACTGCTAGTCTATCTTCTTCTACTGCATTTATCTTATTAATTAATGCTTGTTCGTACTTAAGAATAGCTTGCAGAGACTCTACATCGCTACTCACAATCGCATTGGTCTTTTCCTTGGCATAGCCATAGAGCTCTAAATACAAGCTATTCTCTTTGTTCATATCTTCAATTAATGAATCAATCATGCTAGCCATAGTCAAAACCTCACTTTTAGAATGTCAAAGTAGAAACGCTATTAACTATCTTATCTGCAACATCCTCTGCAGATACAGCATAGGTACCAGCAGCAATTCTTGCCTTGATATCAGCGATCTTATCCTCTCTTACATCTGAGCTTTCAGCAACTGCTGTCTTTGCAACAGAATAAGTTTTTGCTGTATCAGAAATATCGAATTTGTCATTAGCACTTGCCACCTTGCCTGTGCTATTAACTTTGCTAGTAGCATTTGCCTGATAAACCTGGCTAATTGCATTATAAGCGTCTATTCTCATACTCTTCGCCGTCCTTTCATACTTTCTAAGACTTATAAAGAACCCCTCCATACTCTTAGTTTAAAGAGACTCTTCTGCTTTATGCCTTATTTATCGGAAGTTTAATCTCAAAACTTAACCGATTTTATAAATAAATATTGTTCTTTTTTTAATACAATCCTAAAAATTTTCTTTTTCTAGTCCTGTATCATCTCTGAATTATATATCGACCAGAAAAACATTTTCATAAGCTCTTTTTAAAGTATAAAAAAGAAAATTTATATTGTCAATTTTTTAATGATTCTAATTGTAACATAAAAACTTAATAAACTCTAAGCGCATAAAGCAAATCTTATAGGCGTATCACTCCTTATAAAAATAAAGGGGTCGATATCCGACCCCTTTGCTCTCTTTACTAGTTATCTAAGAAACGCATCTTAGCAGTTGCAGATCTTTTCTTCTTTGGCTCTTCAATTGGTTTCTTGCCATAGAGCTGATCTAACTGATCAGACATTGTCTCCTTACAGTTTTCGCAGTACTTACCTGACTTAATAGGCGCACCACAAGTCTGGCAAAAGATTGCAATAGGTGAATCATCAGAAAATACCAATCTTTCCTCTCTTACCCACTGCTCTATCTGCTTAGGATTTACATCGCAAGCCTCAGAAATCTGTCTAATACTTGCAACACGGTTATCCTCAATATATCTTTTTACCTCTTGGAACTTCTCTTCTAACTTCTTTACACAATCTGGGCATAAATTTCTGTAGCTACCGCCAACATAGTTGTATAATCTTCCACATCCACGACAATTTCTAACTTCCATAGTAAACCTCCTGCATACAGTTATACATTTTATTTTTCAGAAGCTATTTCTAGAAACCCTGTCCCACACAAATAACAATGCCAACTACTTCTAAGTCCTTAAATCGCTTTAATTCCTTAGTTATGGCATCTAGAGTTGCTCCTGTTGTATATATATCATCCACGACTATTACTTTATTATATCTTACAACATTTCTAGACACTTGAAAAGCGTTTTCAAGGTTTTTTATTCTATTAGTATTGCTCAGTTTTTTCATGGGAATTGTATTTTTGACGCGATAAATCAGATTCTCATCATAGGGAATATTTAGGCCCTTTGCCATGTTTTTTGCCAAGATTTCCGCCTGATTAAAGCCTCTAAATTTTCTTCTCTCTTTGCTAATAGGCACCGGCACTATAACGTCTGGATCAAATTTTCTAATCTCATCCTCTAACCTAAGGACTAATTCACTAGCAAAGACCTTGCCAAATTCTCTTTTGTTATAATATTTAAACTCATAAATGGATTTACTAACACTGTCTGTATATTCAAAAACAGCCATAGACTTTTTAAAGACGTGAGGGTTTTCCAAACAATCCTTACAGAATTCGCTATCTGTATTATCTAGAGGTTTGCCACACTTAAAACAGCTAGGTCCTGTTATATAAGGGGCTTTTTTCCTACAGATTTTGCAAATGTTTTCCCTCCTGCCCTCCACAATGGGACGGGGTCTTAAACATATCGGACAAGCTGGTGGATAGAAGATATCCACCAAGCCCTCCAAAAATTTATCTCTTATTAACATATTCTTTTTAGTTTTTAACACATAATCTCCTTAATTCTTTGATCAAGTGAGGAATATCTTTTGGTATCTGTAATATTTTTTGCCATCTGTCTAAAGATTTCTTCTTCTCCTACCATGCATACGCAGGTTCTAGCTCTTGTAACAGCGGTATATAAAATATTTCTATTCATTAGCATTCTAGGTCCCTGATACATAGGAATAATAACCGCCGGATATTCACTACCCTGAGACTTATGCACTGTAATGGCATAAGCAAGCTCTAATTCATCAAGCTGGCTAAACTCATAATCTACAAATCTACCATCTTCAAATCTAACGGTTACTGTCTCATTAAACTGGCTAATTTCCTCGATTATTCCTGTATCTCCGTTAAAGACTCCAGTTCCTCTATCATAGGTTACACCATACTTGGATTTTTTCTGCCACTCCAGCTGATAATCATTTTTAATCTGCATAACCTTATCCCCTTCACGATAAGTAGTGTCTCCGTGAACTCTCTCCTGCTTAGTCTGAGTTGAAGGGTTTAAGAAATCCTGCATAATTGAATTTAATCTATCAACACCTGTAGCCGACTTCCTTGATGGTGTCAAAATCTGAATTTCTGAAATATCCGCATGCACATAATTTGGCAGCTTGTCAGAAATCAAGGTCTTCATTGCATTTATAATAGCATCCGCACCATTACGTCTAACAAAGAGAAAATCCTTGCTGTACTTATTAAGCACAACCTCTTCTCCCTTATTAATCTTATGGGCATTCATAATAATCTCACTAGTTTCCGCCTGTCTAAAGATTTTCTCTAATTTAACCACAGGGAAACAGCCAGAAGCAATTATATCTTTTAAAATGTTACCCGGTCCCACAGATGGCAGCTGATCCACATCACCTACAAGTATAAGCTTTGTGCCCACAGCCACGGCGCGAATTAGGGAATACATAATATTAATATCCACCATGGACATCTCATCCACAATGATTACATCTGCCTCAAGGGGATTATCTTCATTTCTTTCAAAAAACATAGAAAGACCCGAAGCCCTAGAATTACTTTCACTGGCCCCACCGCCGTTAATTTCAAGAAGTCTGTGAATAGTTTGTGCTTCCATATTACAAGCTTCTGTCATACGCTTAGCTGCACGACCTGTTGGAGCTGCAAGCCTAATCTCTAAACCATCTAGCATAAAGAACTTAATAATGGAATTAATGGTTGTAGTCTTACCAGTACCAGGACCACCTGTAATTACAAGAAGTCCGCTAGTTGCCGCCATTCTAATTCCTTCTTTTTGGATATCATCAAGCTCAATGTCCTCTTCCTTCTCGATTCTTTTGATTCTCTCATCAATTTCCTCTAAAGACCTAGACTCCACCTGGGCAAGGCCCTTTAATCTAGCAGCCACATTTCCTTCCATGTAGTAATAAAGGCTAGAGTAGACATTTACACTGCCATCCTCCATGGTCTTACAAACCACCTTCTTATCCACTGCCAAGTCCATTAAGTACTTATCAAAGTCCTCAATGTCTATTAAAAGTAGGCTAACTACATCTTTTTCTAGTTCCTCTTTTGGTAAGAAAATGTGTCCATTAAGGGAAGCCTGACTCAAACAGTAAGAAATTCCGCTCTTAATTCTAAAGTCAGAATCTATCTTAATTCCAACCCTAGAGGCGATTTCATCTGCTGTCTTAAAGCCGATACCCTCAATATCATCTGCCAATTTATAAGGATTAGTCTCTATTAAATTATAAATTTGATTACCATACTGCTTAAAGATCTTAGTGGCAAGGTTCATAGCAATTCCAAATTTTTGTAAAAACATCATGGCCTTGCGCATGTCCTTTTTATCCATAAGTTGATTAGCTATTTCCATAGCCTTATTATTGCTAATTCCCTTGATTTCTGCTAATCTTTCTGGCTCCTCTTCCATGATTCTAAAGGTATCGTCTCCGAATTCCTTTACGATTCGCGAAGCCATTTTCTCACCAATACCCTTAATTGCCCCACTTGCCAAATATCTCTGGACAGAAGCGGTATCATTAGGTGCCTGAAATTCATAGGAATCTATCTTAAACTGCATATAATAAACGGGATGTTTAACGTAATTACCTGTGGCAACAATATACTCACCTTCGCTTATGTAACTTAATGTACCCACACAAGTAATCTCTTCTCCTTCGTTATCTATCTCAAATACGGAATAGCCATTATCTTCATTACGATAAATAATACTCTCTATAAAGCCCTCTACTTCTTTTATATTGTCGTAGTCCATTCTTTCACCTCTTATTTGATTTGGAAAATTTTGGCGACTGCCAACAAAATTTGATAATAATGACTAAGACATTGTAACACAGATTATAATACAAAAAAAGAGCAGCCAATTTAAGCTGCTCTAATCCTCTTAAACACTGGTCTTATAAGACTTATCCCTTTATTTTTATTAGGCTAATGTGTTGTCATCTGCTGTTCCTACTGACTGTACCTGATTTACCTCAGCCACAGTAGAATAATTTCTCTTCATCTGCTCGTAGAGTGCCTGGGCAATTCCAAGACCTGCACCGTTATTGTTACTAACGCTTGTTGTTAAAGTACTTGCAAGCTGAGAAATAAGCTCATCTCCATAGTAATCACTAAGTGTAGACATAGCCGAATCTGTTTCCTCACCAGTTATACCCACGAGTGAATTAAATAGGGAAGCTGAAGCACTTTCTCCGTCGCTATCTCCCGTAACTGAAGTCATTTTCTGCATAGACTTCATAACCTGCTCTAAAAGATAGCTCTCAAATTCCTTTGCCACTGCCATTAATTCTTCATCTGTGGCAGTTTCAAAGTTTGTTGAATTAATTTTACTTGTAAGTGCACTGCTAGTTGCATCATAAACATCTGCATAATTAGATGATGCACCTATTCCTGAAACACTACTCATATTTTTCCTCCTTTTATCCCCTCTGTAACAATTCCCTATGAATTGCTAGAAAAATATATATCCTCTAATTATCTCTTTAGATTATTTGCCTGCTCCATCATTGTATCTGATGTAGTAATGGCCTTTGAACAAAGCTCGTAAGCTCTCTGTGCTGTAATTAAGTTTACCATTTCTGTAGCAACTTGTACATTTGAAGCTTCTAAGTAGCCCTGCTTTAAGCTACTCTTTTTTGTAACCCCATCATACTCTTCACTAATAGGAACTCCGGAAGCCTCTGTTTCTGCATAGTAGCTAGTACCTAGCTTATCAAGGCCGGAAGGATTAGTGAACTGATAAAGTGCAATTTTATAACCAATTGGCTGTGGGTTGTTATCCTCATCTGGATATAATAACTCACCTTCAGTTGATATTGTAATAGAACTTACTTGATAAGTATCATCTAAAATGATTTGCTGTCCATCCACATCTAGCACAGGATAACCTTCTGCTGTTGCAAGCATCATGCCTTCTGTGGCGGTTGCCATATAAAAATTACCGTTTCTTGTATAAACTGTATCACCATCAAGATTAGTTACTGCAAAAAATCCATCGCCAATAATAGCAAAATCTGTATCGCTATCAGTGGCATTTGGAGATCCTTGTGTAAAATATGATGTAATAGAAGAAACTCTAGTACCAAGACCTACCTGTGCTGCTACTGGCTTTTGTTCCACATTTGCAGTGGTAGTTTTACTTTGCAAATCCTGATATAAAAGGCTCTTAAACTGAGTGGACTCTTGCTTATAGCCAACAGAGTTTACATTAGCAAGGTTATTAGCAATTGTATCTACACTAGTCTGCTGCGATGTCATTCCTGATGCAGCAGTCCACAATGATCTCATCATAGGACATTACCTCCAAATGTATATAATCTTCTAGTTCATCTATTCTATCGGTTCTTTTTATCCAAAACTTTATAGTTGAATTTAAAAAAAACGGATTTAATTGTCAAAAATTAAATCCGTTATATTCTATAATTCTGAAATTGTCACCATCTTAGATAACATAGTATCTATGGAGTTCATAATCTTCTGATTACTTTCAAAGTTTCTAGCAATGGAAATCATATCAATCATCTCCGTTACTACATTGATATTGGACGCCTCTAAGTAACCTTGATTAACAGTTGCTGTGGCTTCCTTTTCCGTATAGCCATCTACTGTTTGAAACATATTCTCGCCATAGGCCTCTAAATAATCGTAATCTTCAAAATCTACCAACGCAAATTTATCAATATATACATCATCTGCATAAATATTACCTAGGACATCCACACTAAATTCATCAGTGTTAGTTGGAATCTGAATATATCCATTCTCACCAAGAACATAATCTCCATCCTTAGTTAAAAGATATCCATCAGCATTAATCTGAAAGGCACCATCTCTCGTATACATAGTGGATGTTGTTCCTGACTTATTGGTAAATTCAATAGAGAAGAAACCACTTCCTGAAAGAGCAAAATCAAATTCGCTTTCAGTACTTCTAAGGGCTCCTTGATCCCAGCATCTATAACTCTCACCAATCTTCGCACCAAGATTTAAATCACCAATATACTGATTAACATAGTTTACTGATGAATCATTAACCTTGATTCCATAAACAGTATCAAAGGACTGAGCTGTTAAGCCCTCCTTCTTATAACCTGTTGTAAGGGAATTAGCCAAATTGTTAGATACCAAATCTAATCTCTTCTGTTGTAGTGTTAATCCTGAATATGCAGTATAAAGACCTTTAACCATAGCGACTCCTATCTAGCAATCATCTATAGTCTATCAAGCAAGTTAAAAGTTTAGTCTCTCTATAGACAATTACTTATCGTCTCTGTAACCTGCTAAGAATTCAATAAACTTACCTGTACCAATAGCTACAGCTGTCATTGGATCCTCTGCTGTCATAGTGTTAATACCAGTCTTAGCTTCGATTAAGTCTTCAAGTCCATTAAGAAGTGCACCACCACCAGTAAGAACGATACCTCTATCAGCAATATCTGATGCTAATTCTGGAGGAGTCTTTTCAAGTACTGAATGTACTGCTTCAACAATCTGTGATGTTGCTTCTCTTAAAGCTTCTTCTGTTTCTTCTGAAGAAACTTCAACAGTCTTTGGAAGACCTGTAACTAAGTTACGACCTCTAACGTTCATTGTTTCAACTTCTGCTCTTGGATAAGCTGAACCAATCTTAATCTTAATATCTTCAGCAGTTCTCTCACCAATTAAGAGATTGTGCTTCTTTCTCATAAATCTAACAAGTGCTTCATCAAAATCATCACCAGCGATCTTAATTGAAGTACTTACAACTGTACCACCAAGTGAGATAACAGCGATATCTGTTGTACCACCACCGATATCAACAATCATGTTACCACATGGTCTTGAAATATCGATACCTGCACCAATTGCAGCTGCGATAGGTTCCTCAATAATAGCAACCTCTCTAGCTCCAGCCTGAAGAGTAGCATCCTCAACGGCCTTCTTCTCAACTTCTGTAACTCCTGAAGGAACACAAACGCTGATTCTAGGCTTCTTAAGCATTCTCTTGCCTACTGCCTTCTGAATAAAGTACTTAAGCATCTTCTCTGTTACTGTGTAATCAGAGATAACACCCTGTCTTAAAGGACGTACAGCTACGATATTACCAGGTGTTCTACCAAGCATTAATCTAGCTTCTTCACCAATAGCCTTAATCTTATTAGTATCTCTATCAAAAGCTACTACTGAAGGTTCTTTTAAAACTACACCCTTTCCCTTAATGTATACTAAGATACTTGCAGTACCTAAATCTATTCCGATATCTGTTGAAATCATCCTAAATGTTCTCCTTTCAAATCCTGTAGCAAGCTATTCTTGCCCCGCTTCCTCTTATTTAAACATAATTTTTTACACTCAATGTTACACTAAACCCTATGTATATCTTACTTTAAAAACACTTTATAATAAGAAATCACATAGTCGATAAACATTATATACAATTTAGTCAAATTTTTAAAGTCCTAAATTTAAAAAAACAATAAAATAAGACAAAATATACTTCTGTTTAAATAAGCAAATAAAAGTCTTTGCCATTTAGGGATTTCTAGTAGTATATCGGTAAACGATTTCTAAAACTTAACCCCTTAGAAATATATTTTGTCAAAAAATTCTAATTTGATTCTTAAATCTTACTAATCCTAATTAATTGTATCTAATACCTTATATAAAACCTTATATAAGATTTCTGTTTCTTCCTTTGAAAGCTTCAAGCAATTGCCCATCTGCTCAGGAACCTTACATGCCTTCTCTCTTAATTCAAGGCCTTCCTCTGTTAAAGAAACATTAAGAACTCTCTCATCTCTAGAATCTCTCTTTCTAACTAACCAGCCCTTCTGTTCAAGCTTCTTTAAAACTGGTGTTAATGTACCTGAATCTAAGTAAAGATATTCTCCCAATTCCTTAACATTCATAGATTTATGTTCCCACATTACCATCATTGTTATATACTGTGTGTATGTTAAATCAAGCTCGTCCAAATATGGCTTATACTTCTTAACAATTTCCTTTGATACAGCGTAAAGAGGGAAACACAACTGATTCTCCAACTTTATAGCGTCATACTTATCTTTCATAACAATAATTCCTCCAAAATCTATCTTATACATTTATCTGACATGTTAAATAGGCAATTTAATTGTATTCAATTTATCATATTTTCCTAAAACTTTCAAGCATTTTCCCAAGAACTATTGTATAAGTTCTGTTTTTCTTGTAAAAATCATGGGCTCTAGCTGCAATTTCAAGCCTTTCATCCTCATGGCTCATATAATAATCAATCTTTTCCTCAAGATCCATTAAATCATAATAAATTACACAGGCCCCAATAGCCTCTAAATCCCTAGCTAGTTCGTGACTGTAATTTGTAAGTAGGAAGCCTTTGCAAGCCGCCACATCCACGGACCTTTGATTAATACCTGACTTAATTCCCCTAAGGGTAGGATTAATATTAATCTTGCTATTTTTATAAACCAAGTACTGCCCTTTATATGTATCCACTATGCCCTTATTTACCTTTGAAAATGCATCTCCCTTGTAATCTGTATAAAGAGCCGTATCATATTTCTTTGAAACTTTATCATTTAAAAGACGAGCAAGTTCTAATCTATCAATGTCTCTAATTTCTTTATTACAAAGCATTTCTAGCAAATCAGAATCTCTAATTATCATATCTGGATTTTTTGTAAAATTAAGACATTTTGCAATCTTTTCACCCATATCAGAGCTTACAAATTTCTCTACAATCTCATCACCAAATACCTTTGTTTGAGCCTTTATAATAGCCTCCACATAACCTCTATTATAGCCTTCTAAAGCTTCAAACTGACTCTTATATTCACTAATACTAGCTATTAAGGAGATGTCCTTTTTATACAAATCATGATCTTTACTACTAGCTTCTTTCATTTGCCTATCCATTCTGTTAATGCTAGCAGCCAGTGGCATATGAAATACATTTTCAATACCCATATTATTAAACTTGCGCACTTCTGTCTCGTCAAAGTCAAAGACTATATTAAGAGGATTCTTTATGGTCTCAGAATACATGGTGCCACAAGGACAGTCATAAACCCAAGACATATAAAAGATTTTTTTATTAAAGGCAGCCATAGATAAAACCGGAATATAATTTATGCTAAATAGTAAATCGTAGTTGTCCTCTTCTAATTCCTTTTCAATAAATTTTTGAAAATCCGGCTCGTAAAAGTCACTTTTATGCTCATATCTCACTCTTTTAAAAGTGCAGTCTAATTCCTTAAAAGCCTCCATTACGTCTACGCAGATCATCTCATCCCAGCTATAATAAAGTATCTTCATAGTTCCCCCTTAAGCTACAAAGCCTTGCATCTATATAAATTCAGTTCACATTTCCTATATCTAGATTTATTATAACATCAAAAAAGCTTCAGACAAGATTAACTTATCTGAAGCTCTATATTTATTATTATAATTTTATGCCATCTCTACGATTTCTCTAGCTCTCTCAAGGGAAGCATCTATATTTTTACAGAAGTTTTCCTTACCTACGAGCTTGATGAAATCTGCATGTTCCATAACAGACTTTGGCTGATCCTGAACATGGCTAAGTACAAGAGTAATTCCTCTCTTATTACAGATTGTGTAAATGTTCTTTAAAGAACGAAGGGCTGTAACATCCATAGCTGGAACGCCACGCATTCTAATAACTAAAACCTTTACCTCAGCGCCAAGTTCAATGTCTACAAACTTATCTGCTGCCGCAAAGAACATAGGTCCAATGATTTCGTAAACTACTGTGTTCTTTGGAACTTCCTTAAGTCTAATAGCCTCTGGGTCATTGTGTTCGTCAATGCCCTCACCAATGTACTTCCATGACTTAATCTCTGTAACATTAGCCATTCTGTTAAGGAAGAGAAGGGCTGCAAGGACAATACCTACGCCAATAGCTACAACTAAGTCAAATACAATAGTAAAGATACAAGTTACAAGTAATACTAAAATGTCACTCTTTGGTGAGTGCTTAAGTAAGTTAAGCATTTCTCTCCAGCCACTCATGTTATAAGCAACCTGGAAAAGAATTGCTGCGATACATGGCATTGGAATCCATGCTGCATAAGGCATAAGCACTACTAAAATAAGTAAAAGAGTAATTGAGTGAACCATACCAGCAACTGGGGTACGTCCACCATTTTTAACATTTGCAGCAGTACGAGCAATTGCGCCTGTAGCAGGAATACCACCAAATAGAGCTGATACAATATTACCGGCACCCTGTGCTACTAATTCCTGATTAGGCTTATGTCTACTACCAATCATACCGTCTGAAACTACACATGAAAGTAATGACTCAATACCAGCAAGGATAGCGATTGTGAAGGCATCTGGTGTTAAGTTCTTAATCATCTCTAAACTAACATGTGGAACTGTAAGTCCTGGTAACTTATTAGAAATTGTATATAAATCTCCAATTGTCTTAACTTTCATTCCTAACTTTACCATAACAACAGTTACAATAACTGCTATTAAAGAAGCAGGGATTTTTTCTAAAGCCTTAAATCTTGGCCAGATTATTAAAATAGCTAAAGCTACTACACCTACGATTAAAGCCTGATAATTAAAGCTGTCGATTGACTCTATACAAGCCTTAATCTTATCCATAGTTTCAATAGGGGATGTCTTAAATGTTAAGCCTAAGAAATCCTTAATCTGTCCAACTAAGATAGTTACTGCAATACCAAAGGTAAAGCCTGTTGTAATAGTATATGGGATAAATCTAATAAGATTTCCAAACTTTAAAAAGCCCATAACTACTAAGATAATACCGGCCATAATAGTTGCTACTACAAGGCCATCCATTCCATTCTTAGCAACAATACCTGCTACAATTGTGGCAAAGGCTGCTGTTGGTCCAGCAATCTGAACATTACTTCCGCCTAAAAATGAAATAACAAAACCTGCAAAAATCGCAGTGTAAATACCCTCTTCTGGACCTACGCCAGATGCAAGTGCAAGGGCAATGGATAATGGTAACGCAATAATCGCTACAATGATACCTGAAACAAAATCCGCTGCAAACTGCTTCTTTGAGTAGTTCTTCATACAGTCGAATAGCTTTGGTACAAACTGATTCATGATACACTTCCTACTTTCTATTTTTTATCTAAATATAAAATTTTTATAAACCGTTTGTAAAATTACCATACTGTAGGAACTTTTTCAAGGTATTTCTTATAATAAAACATATAGATATATTTTTATCAAAATTCACATTATCAAAAACTAAAAAAAGCACTAGACCCTAAGGCCTAGTGCATAAATACATATTTATTATTCAGCTGTTGTAGTTGTTAAAACGCTATTGTCAGCAAGGAAGTTTGTTACATTTGTATATAAGCACTGGTAACCAATTTCAGCATTCATTTCGTTACCGTATTCGCTTAAGATTGCATCATAGTTATCATAACCATAGTAAGATGCTAATTCCTCACCTGTTGTATTGATTTCATCAGCAGTAACTGTAATATCATTATCTGCTGCAATGATTGTTACAATCATCTTCTCAAGTAAGTAGCTCTTTGCATACTCATCTGCATATTCATTGAAAGCATCTGTACTTTCAAAGCCATAAACAGTTGTAATATATGTCTCTAAATCTGTGATACCATAGTATGAACCGTATGTATCAAATTCAGACTGAATATTATCATTTAATGTATCAAGTAACTGCTGTAATTCATCAGCTGGGTAATCATTTACCTCTAAGTTTTCTGTAATTAAAGCATATACAGCGCTGTACTTTGCACTAACAAGGTTAGATGCTGCTGTTGTCTCAAGATTAGCTCTAACTGCTGCTGTTAATTCCTCAACTGTTGTACATCCATCATAACCAAGTGTTGAAGCATTAGTTGCTACCCAGTCATCTGTTAATTCAGGAACTACGTCCTTCTCAATGTAGTTAACAGTAACTGTAAAGATAACGCTCTTACCTGCTAAATCTGTTGATGAATAGTCAGATGGGAATGTACAAGGAATATCATATGTCTGACCTACTGTTAAGCCAATAAGACCCTGATCTAAGTCATCAATAAATGATCCTGAACCTACTGTATATGTATATGAAGTAGCTGTACCACCTGAAAATGCAACGCCATCTAAAGTACCTGAATAATCAAGGTTGATTACATCGCCTTCCTTTGTCTCACCTTCATAAACGTTCTCAGTCTCTGTAAGCTGTTCAAGAAGTGTCTCTAACTGACTGTTAACATCATCATCTGAAACTGTATATGAGGATGTGTCAACATCGATTTCACGATTTAAATAATCCTCTGAATTAATAGTTACATAGTTCTTATAAATGTTAGCATTAGCAACGATTGTGTCTGCATACTCCTCTGCTGTAATTTCAGAATTAACTGTAGATGTTGCTGTTGTTGTTGAACTATCTTTGCTAGAACAAGCTACTAAAGATGCTGCTAAAGTAGCTGCGAGCATAATGCCCATGAATCTTCTCTTCATAATTCCACCATTTCCTCTTTATTATTTAATTTATACCAGCAAGTTCTATCTTCTCTATTGTCATAGGAAAATCTTTCCTACGGCCCCAATTAAACATCCGTCTTTCCTTTGCTAGACCCCGTTTAATCAAACATGCGTGGACTTTTTTAGTTATACCATATTTCATAATTATTTAAAAGGTTATTCACATTTTTTTCAACGATTAAACTAATTTTTATAAAGCCCAATTCTTTTCTTAAATACTAGTTTTAACGCTTTTAAAATCTACAAACTAAAGGTATAATTAAGGTGATAAAAAATTAAGGAGAATGATATGATTCGTGTTCTTTTAGTGCTTATTTGGATTGTATTTTACTGCATTTTAAGCATAATCTTACTTCCAATAGGCTATATAATTTCTAAAATTAATCGTGGTGCTAGCCAGGTCTATGCAGCCACCCTAGTTAAGTTCGTCTTTAAAGTGGTTTTATTCCTATCTGGCACCAAGACTGAAGTGGTTGGTCTTGAAAATATTCCTAAAGACGAAGCTGTACTTTTTGTAGGTAATCACAGAAGCTACTTCGATGTAGTAATAGGATATACATTGGTTCCATTAAAGACTGGTTTTGTTGCTAAAAAGGAAATGAATAGAATCCTTATTATTAGACAATGGATGAGATTACTTAGATGTCCATTCCTTGATAGAGATAATATTAAGGAAGGTTTAAAGACAATTTTAAGAGGTATCGACTATATTAAGGACGGAACTTCTATTGTTATCTTCCCAGAAGGTACGAGAAATAGCGGTGATGGATTAATGGAATTCCACACAGGTTCCTTTAAATTAGCTGAAAAGTCTGGCTGTAAGATTATTCCTATGGTTCAGAATAATACAGAGCAGATCTTTGAAGCCCACTTCCCATTCATTAAAAAGACTCACACAAGAATTGAATTCTTAGAACCTATAGATATGACTAGCATGAGTCGTGATGAGAAGAAGGAAATTCCAAGTAAGGTCTATAATATTATTCTTGAAAATTATAACAAGCATCAGGAAGCGTTTAAGTAATAAGACTTTACAAAAACAAAAAAGAAATATAAAAAAGAGCTTTGGTATTTGAGTTTCCTCAATTCCAAAGCTCTTATTATATTCGTAATTGAATTACTTCTTCTTATTCTTCTTAGCAGTAGCCTTATTGTTCTTCTCTACTGTTTCGTTAGCCTTATCAGCTACCTTCTTCCAGAAGCCCTTCTTTTTCTTCTCAGTTACAGCAATCTTGCCACCACGAACTGACTTAATACCTACGATATAGATACCACTTACTTCTGCCTTAACTTCTGCCTTAACAGGAATCTGTTCAAAGACTCTTGGATCAGCTAAAAGTGTCATAACCTGTGGGCCAACCTTTGCCTTAACGATAGGCATCTTACGACCTCTAAGATACTTAGGTGTCTGATCTAAAACGATCTTAGGCAATCCAGCATCTTTCATCTTCATGGTCTTCTTATCAATAACTAACATAGAAACCACCTGCTTAGCAGCATCAATCTGCTCCTGATTAGCAGCCTGCTTCTTCTGTAATTTCATTCCAACAATAACAAGCACAATAAGTGCAACTACAACAACGGCTAAAATAGCCAATAAAACTATGAGCCAAACTGGCATGGTGTACTTCCTCCTACATTATAAAACTGCATCAAATCTGACGCCTAAAATATTATAGCATGACTATTAGACCTTGAAAAGCATCGAAATTTATTATTATTTTGCTAGTCAAGACTCGCTCGCGAGTCTTGCGCGCCGGATTCGGGTCTGCTGAAGCAGACAAATTCCTGTCCGAATCCGTGCGCATCCTCGCGGAGCGTTTAACTCAGTCGGAGCTTGTACTCCGACTGAGTTAAATTTCCTCTTCTAGTTTGCTAGTAATACATATTTCCACATTACACTCAGATATTGTATTGTAATTAACATCTAGTGAATAATTTAATTTGATTGCAATTCTATTCTCTTCTCTTTTTATTCTTAAATTTTTAGTATAAATGCCAATTAACAAACTACCAAAAGGTGTTTCATAAGCGGTTGTATTCTTCTTTCCAGCCTGAAAAATCATATGTGTTGAGTAATAGCCCTTTTTAATAAGTTCTACAACCTGAGAACCGTCCTCATTACATGCGATTTTAATGGTATTCTTAATTACATTTGAATCCTCATCAAGCTCATCAAACTTGATATATTCACTTCCATTAAGCACTCCATAACGGCCAAGATGAATCACCTCAAGTTCGTCATCGTTATCCTTCTTAGTTTCCTCATCTCTTACTTCAATATCATTTAGATTAGGAATCTCAACAAGGTTTGCATCTTTAATAAGCATTGGATCACTTAATCCTTCATCTATATCTATAGAAAAAGGGTCATCATACATTCCCTTGATTTTAACAAATACTTTTTCTTTATTCTTCATATTCCCTACTATAATTATCTATTAAGTAATCTAATAATTCCCTTCTCCTGATTATTAATATGCTGTCTAATTACTGTCTTAGCTTCATCAACATTACGGATTGAGAACTGTCTAATAATATCATTATGCTCAGAAATAAGGATTGAATGTGTTCTTGCGTCCTTAACATATTCTAGTCTGTAGCGATACATTTGCTCAGATAAGTTATTAATAATCTGAATTAATCTAGCATTCTCTGTCATTGCATAAATAATATCATGGAAAGCTACATCGGCATCAACAATAGCAACTACATCCTTTGAAACGATTGCTGATTCAAATACCTTATTAGCTGCCTTTAATTCATTTAATCTATCTGTTGTAACATTCTTACAAGCAAGAGTTGCAGCTAATTCCTCAAGGGCTGATCTTACTTCAAGTACGTCCTTCATATCCTTTTCAGTAATATGAGCAACTTCAGCGCCCTTTCTTGGAATCATAATTACAAGGCCTTCAAGCTCAAGCTTTCTAATAGCCTCACGAATAGGAGTTCTTGAAACTCCAAGCTTCTGAGCTAGTTGAATTTCCATAAGTCTTTCGCCTGGTTCCATCTCGCCCTTTAAAATAGCCTGTCTTAATGTATTAAATACAACATCTCTAAGTGGTAAATACTCACTTACATCCATCTTTAACTCGCCTTTCATTTTTTACCTCCATTTACTAAATTGAATACGTCTGTAATGTAGACCTGTCTTGCATCCTGCTTTTGTCTTAAATATTCCTGACAAGCCTTAGCTCTTTCCTCATCCTCAAAAAGTCCAAATACTGTCGGTCCGCTACCACTCATCATGGCATTTAGAGCTCCGCATTCTAACATATCATTTTTAATTGTATCAATAACCGGATACATAGGAATTGTTACTTGTTCAAGTACATTTCCCATCTTTGAAGCAACCTCATAGAGGTCTCCTGCCTCAAGTCCAGATATAATCCCATCAATATCAGGGTGCTTAATTTCCACTTCATCAGAATCAAGCTTTTCATAAACAAGCTTTGTAGATACTGAAATAGGTGGCTTAGCAATAACAATATGGCAATCTGGCATTGGTCTAAGACTAGTTAATTCCTCACCAATTCCTTCTGCTAGGGCTGTTCCTCTAAGTAAACAATAAGGAACATCAGCACCAAGCTTTACGCCTAATTCCATAAGCTGTCTTAAATTAAGACCCAAGTAAAATAACTTATTAATTGCAAATAAAGTAGAAGCCGCATCTGTACTTCCACCCGCCATACCAGCCGATACTGGAATAAATTTTCTTAAGTCAACTTCAATTCCGCCCTTAAAGCCGTAAGTTTCCTTCATTAATATAAATGCTTTATATATAAGGTTATTCTCATTAACCGGTAAAAATCCTAGATTAGTATGTATCTTTACTTCATCTTCTTCAATCTTTGTTACAACAAGTCTGTCATAGATACCCACTGTCTGCATAATCATTCTTACATCATGGTATCCATTTTCTCTTCTTCCCACGACATCAAGGCCAAGATTAATCTTAGCTCTAGCCTTTAGCCTAACACTTTCCATAGTTACTCCTAATTTAAAAACTCATTATTTGCTTTAAATTTTCCCATAAAAAGCAAATAGACGTATCGTGTATACATGATACACTCCACGTCTATTATATTAAATCACTTTTTTATTTGCAAGGTTTTTGTATTTATTTTAGAACAATTTAATTAATTACTACCTTTTTATCTTTATTACTTCTCTCTTCCAAAGGCCTGTCCAGTAGAGAATATATAGGATTACAGCGGATGTTGCATTAGATACAACAACTGCGTACCATACAGATTCTACGCCCATGTGAAGAATACTTGAGCAAACCCATAAAGTTAAGAATCTAAAAATCCAGATTCTTGAGGCATCTACAAGCATTGTAACTAAAGTATGACCGCTACCATTAAAGAGGCCCTGAGTTACATTGTAAAATGCATTAGTAAAACACCAAGCTGCCATTATAGATAGGAAGTCCGTTGCAAGAGGCACAACCTCCATATCACTTGTAAATATCTTTACAAGGAAAGAGGCAATAGGTCTTCTAGATAAAAGCATACCAAATACGAAGAGGAAAACTGCACCAATTCTTAAGGTAATGTGATAAGCCTTATTCGCTCTCTCCTTATTACCTGCACCGATATTTTGTCCAACGATTGTAGAAATAGCTGAACCAAGACCGTTTGCCGGCATTGTAATAAGAGAGTTAATCTTATTGCCGATACCGTAAGCCGCAGTGGCCATAGTACCGTAAACAGCTACATTTTTAGTCATAAGCATAAAGCCAAACTGCATTGTACTACCACCGATTGAAGTTGGAAGTCCAATTTTGAAAATGTTAGACACCTTGTTCATGTCTAGCTTAAAGCCTCTAAAGTTAATTCGTATTAACTGAGTCTTTCTTGAAAGGATAAATATTGCAACGATTGCACATGGCACCTTTGCAAGTAATGTCGCAAGAGCTGCGCCCTTAATGCCCCAACCAAATACCATAAGAAATAATGGATCAAGTAATAAGTTAACTGCCACACCTAATGTATTAAGAAGCATAGGTTTTATGGTATCTCCCTGAGACTGCTTAACCGAGGTAAACAAATTAATAGTAAATAGGAATGGTAAATCCAAAACTACTATTCTAATGTAAGTTAAACCAAATCTATAAATATCGCCGCTTGCACCAAGCCAAGCCACAAGGCCTGGAGATATAAGATAGCAAAATACTGCTAACACAAGAGAAAAGCCCCAAGCTGTAAGACAAATGTGATTAGCCATGGAGTTGGCCTCTTCATCCTTTCTTGCACCTAAATATTGGGCTATTAAAATCGCACCTGCTGTAGTAAAACCATTTCCAAAATTAATCAATATATTCTGAAAAGGCGATACTAAAGTGATTGCTGCCTGGCTATCTGTACCAATCTTTCCAAGCCAGTAAGTGTCTGTCAGATTATACATACTCTGAATAAAGCTGTTAATCATAACAGGAATTGCAAGGGTTAAAATCGCCTTGACCAAATTTCCGCTAAGGATTTCATTCCTTTTAGAAGCGCTTAGTTTCTTTGCCATAACTTCTCCTAATATTTTTCACATGTTATCTATAAATGTTTCTTGACAATTATCAAATTATAAACAATAATTATATTAGCATAAAAATATGTATTTTCTACAAATTTATACCTTTATATAAGAGAAAATACAGAAATTTTGTTAGCTAATGCAAAACCGGTAAATATTTTTTACTTTTAATATATATTAAGGAGTTATATAATTATGTTAAAGAATGTTCCGAAAGAATTCAATATACAACGTATAAAAAGAGATGCTTCTTTTAAACCAAGCAGCACCCACTCTCATCCCTTCCATGAAATTTTTTATTTGGTAAGCGGACAATGTAAGGTTTTTATTGATCACAACATCTATACCTTCAACAAGGGCGATATTGCCATTGTACCTGCAGGCACTCTTCACAAGACTGACTACACAGGTAAAGGTATTCATGAACGTATCGTAATAAGTTTTACAGAAGAACAGGTGCACTGGCTAAACAATTATGCTGGAGACGGCGTGGTTGAAGGATTTTTATCGGCTAATGATGTATTTTCAATACCAGATAGAAGAAGGGATTATGCAGAAACTCTAATGAACAAGCTTTTATTTGAGAAGAACAATCCCGACATCTTATCCCCGGCATTTATAAGTACATCCCTATCCGAGTTACTTCTTTTTATAATTCGATGCAAGAAATTTGAGGATAACGTTGTAAAAGAGATCGACACGAACAACCAGATTATGCAAGAAATCGCAACTTACATATACAATCACTACAATGAGCCACTTATGCTTGATGACATTGCTCACCAGTTTAACCTAAGTCGCTCATACCTGTCTAAGAAATTCAAAGCATCCACTGGTTTTGGTTTTAAGGAGTACATGATTAATATTAGAATTAAAAAAGCCTGTGAGCTTTTACTTGGTACCAACAAAACTATTACAGAAATTGCCTTTGAATGCGGTTTTAACGACAGCAATTACTTTGGAGATGCCTTTAGACGAATTAAGGGCGTGTCTCCTCACAAGTATAGAAAGAACGCAGAAACATTCTAATTTTTTTGAAAATGTATTGCTAAATTTACGGCCTCAAAAAATTTTCAAAAAAAATGTAATTTAAGGGTTAAGTTTTCATATTAAGATGCCGATACTTGAGTTATAAGAAATCTTTTCTTAAACTAAATATCTTAATAGAATCTTTTTTTACCAAGGAGGGTAAAGCTTATGGAATTAAATGGAGTTAATTCAGCTATCTCTGTAGCAGCTACAGAGACCGTAGCATCAAAGTACTCTAGTAAGGCAAGTAAGTCTAATAGCTCATCCACTTCGGAGAAGGCTATTTATTCTGATGTCGCAGCAACTTACGAGAGTTCAAGCAATTCAAGCCAAACAGCATCTACAACAAGACAAATAGCTAACCCGGAATTAGTGGAACAATTAAAAGCAGACCTTGAGGCACGTACCTCACAGATGCAGTCACTTGTTACACAGATGTTCCAGAAACAAGGAATTGCCATTGGTTCAGCCGATGACATGTGGAAACAATTAGCTAGTGGAAATTTCACTGTAGATGAAGCAACAAGAAAACAAGCAGAAGAAGACATTTCTGAAGACGGTTATTGGGGTGTTAAACAGACATCTGAGAGAATCTTCTCCTTCGCAAAAGCCTTAGCAGGTGATGATGTGGAGACTATGAAGAAGATGCAGGCTGCCGTTGAGAAGGGTTTCAAAGCCGCAACTAAAACTTGGGGCAAGGAACTTCCTGATATTTCAAATCAGACCCTCGACGCAGTTAATACAATGTTTGAAGACTACTACAATAGCAAGAGCGAAAGCACTAACGCTTAAGAAACGTTTCTTCTTTGACTTAGAATTTTTTCATATCTGATGAAATCATTAGTAGGGGTACCAATGATCATAAAAAGCAAGGGGGCTTGCTTTCTCATCAGGAATTATGATATTAACCTTGATTAGAAAATTTCAATTTTAATTTAATGTTTTTTACTTTTTTAAAAATTTGGGTATGTTTTTAAAAACCAAGGCTACGGCCTTTAAATAAAAGAAGCAGAGAGTTTAACTCTCTGCTTCTTTATTATATTAGCTAATTTCTAGCTTTATTCATTATTTAATGTTAATTCTTAATTCTAGATTGCATAACCTCTAGCCTTAATTACATCAATAACCTTATCTACAAGCTTTTCGCATAAATCAAGACTATCAGCTTCAACCATTACTCTAACAAGTGGTTCTGTACCACTTTCACGAACTAAGATTCTACCATCTTCACCAAGCATCTTAGCTACTTCTTCAACTGCTGCCTTAACTTCCTTATCGTTTTGAGCTTCAGTCTTATTAGTAACCTTAATATTCTTTAATACCTGTGGATAAACTGCAAATGGTGCAGCAAGTTCAGATAATGTCTTGTTCTTTGCAATCATAACTTCCATCATCTTTAAGGCTGTAATAATACCATCACCTGTTGTAGCATACTTAGAGAAGATAATGTGGCCAGACTGTTCACCACCAAGTCTGTATCCGTTCTGAAGCATATTTTCATAAACATACTTATCACCTACAGCAGTCTTCTCATATTCAATGCCTACTGCATCAAAGGCCTTATAAAGACCAAAGTTTGACATTACAGTTGTAACAACCTTGTTACCTTCAAGAGCGCCCTGCTCCTTCATGTAGCAACCATAGATGTAGAGGATGTGATCACCGGAAATGATTTCACCATTCTCATCTACACATAAACATCTATCAGCATCACCATCAAAGGCAAAACCAGCATCAAGATGTTCTCTTCTCACTAATTCCTGTAAGCCTTCAATATGAGTTGAACCGCAATTTGTATTAATATTAGTACCGTCTGGGTTAGCATTTATAACATAAGTCTTAGCTCCAAGTGCGTCAAATACTGCTTTTGCAAGAGTCCAAGCACTACCATTGGCTGCATCAAGACCGATTCTCTTGTCCTTGAAAGAATGAATAGCAAGGCTCATAAGGTAACCCATGTATCTGTTACGTCCAGCTACATAATCCACTGTACGTCCGATATTCTCCTTAGTTGCATAAGGGATTTCACCTAAGTCTCCATCAAGATACTTCTCAATCTCGCCAATAACGTCTTCACGCATCTTCTCGCCTCTATCGTTAATAAGCTTGATTCCGTTATCGTAAAATGGATTGTGACTTGCACTAATCATAATACCGCAATCAAAGTCCTCTGTTCTTGCAACATAAGATACAGAAGGTGTTGTTGTAACATGAAGTAAATATACATCTGCGCCAGAAGCTGTTAAACCAGCAACTAATGCGTATTCAAACATATAGCTACTACGTCTTGTATCCTTTCCAATAACTACCTTTGACTTACCGTCTTTATGATTCTTACCATAGAACCATCCTAAAAATCTACCTACCTTAAAGGCATGGTCAACTGTTAATGTAACATTTGCCTCACCTCTAAAGCCATCAGTACCAAAATACTTTCCCATTTGTTAGTTCCTCCTAAATAATACCACTTACTGTCGCAGTGTTTTAACACTACGACCTAGCATCATCCCTTTGCCGCAGGCAAATCTAATGGATGATGTTCCCACTATTGTAAAGCTTATGCTTATCCTTCATACCCATTAGGGTTATTTGACTGCCATCTCCAAGAGTCAGCACACATCTGCTTTAAATCTCTCTTTGCTTCCCAGCCAAGTTCCTTCTTTGCAAGACTTGCATCACAATAACATGTTGCAATATCTCCTGCTCTTCTTTCCTTAATAACATAAGGAATCTTAACGCCAGTTGCTTCCTCGAAGTTCTTAACGATATCAAGAACTGAGTAGCCATTTCCTGTACCTAAGTTATATATTTTAACACCTGGATTTTCCGCAATTTTCTTAATAGCTGCCACGTGACCAAGAGCTAAATCAACTACATGAATGTAATCTCTTACACCAGTTCCATCTGGAGTATCATAGTCATTACCAAATACACCAAGCTGCTGTAACTTACCAACTGCAACCTGAGTGATGTATGGCATAAGGTTGTTAGGAATTCCGTTAGGATTCTCACCCATTCTGCCACTCTCATGTGCACCAATTGGATTAAAGTATCTAAGTAGAATAACATTCCACTCAGGATCTGCCTTCTGAATATCCATAAGGATCTCTTCAAGCATCCACTTTGTCATACCATAAGGGTTAGTTGGCTTACCCTTTGGGCATTCCTCTGTAATAGGAATAAAGGCAGGGTCTCCGTAAACTGTTGCAGATGATGAGAAAATGATATTCTTAACACCATGATTTCTCATAACATCGAAAAGTACTAAAGAACCTGAAATATTATTATGATAGTATTCAAGTGGCTTAGCTACTGATTCACCAACTGCCTTAAGACCGGCAAAATGAATTACACTATCAATATCTTCTTTATCAAAAATCTTATTAAGAGCGTCTCTATCTAAGATATCATTCTCGTAAAATGTAACCTTTTTATTTGAAAGTTCTTCTACTCTCTTTAAAGACTCTTTACTTGCATTAACTAAATTATCCACTACTACTACTTCATATCCAGCATTAAGTAACTCTAACACTGTATGACTGCCAATAAATCCTGCTCCGCCTGTTACTAAAATTGCCATATCAAATATCCTCCAAAAAGAAAAAATAACGTGGGCGCATGTTGCGCACCCACGTTTAATAATACCATATATTTTAGTTTAAGGCACTAATTATTCGCCCTGCATCATACGTTCAGTTGTCCATGTCTCAACTGTATACTTATTAGCCTTGTTGTATCTCTTACGAAGATTAACTAACTGCTTAAGGTATTCCATAGTAACCTTACCTGAAAGCTTTGATTCACCTTCAGTTCTCTGCTGGAACTTATAAGGAATCTCAGTAACCTTTGCGTAAGTACCCATAGCAAGTACCTCAACCATAATCTTCCAACCAATTGGCTGTAAGTCAGCGTTCTCAATTACTTCTCTTCTAAACATGAATAAACCTGAAGTAGGATCTGTAATCTTTCTTAAGCATGGTAACATGATCTGTCCGATCTTTCTTGCTGTACCTGATACAAACTTACGGTACCAGTTAAGACCACCGTCATCACCACCAGGAATAAGTCTTGATGGAATACAGAAGTCTGCGCCAGCTTCCATTGCTCTATACATATATTTTAAAACGATTGGAGGATGCTGTAAATCAGCGTCCATACACGCCATATAATCGCCCTTTGCTAATCTGAATCCCTTTAAAACAGCTGTAGCAAGTCCTGATTCGTTAGTTCTATGTTCCATACGAATCTGTGGGAAGTCCTTAGCAACTTCCATAATAATCTCTGGTGTGTTGTCCTTACTGTCATCTACAAAAAGAATCTCATAATCAATTCCCTTAAGAGCATCATCAATCTGAGTTACAAGATTTCTAATGTTCTTACCTTCATTAAATGTTGGAATAACAACTGATAACATTGTTTGCCTCCTAAATATCTTATATAAATTTTAATCTAATAGTAATCACTTGTTTAAAAATGCCCTATATAAGGCAAAAACTCTCACAAACTGATAGTTTTTTCACAAGCCTGTTCATTATAATACCTAAATATGAATATTACAAGTAAAATTATAGCTTTCATAAAAAGTTCACTAAAGCCAATACTTACATAAACCAATAAAATTCCTGATACCAATAGAAAATCATAAAGCTTTCTATCACAATTAATGCTGTTGTAATAATTATTCTTAAAATTTTTGGTAATCTAGCTAAAAGGTCGTAAACTCCTATATAAGTTACCCAAACTCCAATAATAAATCTAGGTGTACTCATAACATGACTAGTTAGTGGAATAAGTAGAGCTATAATTCCAAAAATCGCCATAGAGATATATTTTCTATAAATCATATATCCATAAAGGGCGAAAGCTACAATACAAAACCAACCCATGTAGGTGTATCTTAGCTCTAGCTGGCCTGTGCAGGCCTTCCATAAAACCCCAATAATTGGGAAATAATTGTCATCTCGCCATGCAATTTGCACATGCATGAAAGCCCAAGGGTCACCGCAAAAGATTCTTAAGAAGAACATATATGCAAATGTACCTAGAGGGGCAATCATCACTGAGAATATATCAACGGGTCTCTTTAATTCATAAAGAATGAAATCCCATAAACATCTACAAAACTTTTTAAAGTCCTTAATGTGAGGAATTTTTCTATCCTCAAGTCTTATCCAATCAAAGAACATTTCTATAATAATTGGGAAAACAAGTATGCAACCAACTATTCTAGTAGCTGAGGTAAGCATGGCAAAAAAGCCCGCTGCCAAGTAGTTCTTCTTTATAATATTGTAGAAACTTAAGGCGATAGTCATTATAAAAAGACTCTCTGTATAAGTTGAACCTGCATAAAAAGCATAAGGACTAGCAAAAAGTAAGATTGAAATAAGTATCCAAGAATATTCAACTTTTCCTTCCTTACTCTCACTGCCTCTTAGTTTGACCCTCTTGCCATCTCCGTAGTTAAGACCTAAATCCGTAACAATCTTTGCGGAATAGAAAGCAGCAATTATTATGCAAATGTTAGACACAATCATACCTGTTACATAAGCCGAAAGATGATTAAAACTTAGGGCTCTTACAAACATGCAGATCAAAGGATAAAGTGGGAAAAATGCCCAGTTAGCCTGAGGGTCCACATCTGTTGGATAAGTGTAGCCGTATTTCATAATGTCTGCGTAATGCTCTGCATCCCACACATTTATGGACATGGCAAAATCCTTATGAGTATCACAAATCAAATTAGTGATTGGCACAAGGGCAATCATTATAAGTCTTGAAAGCCCCCATACCATAAGAATTGTCATTAATATTCTAAAATTTACGTTTTCCTTTAGGAGCCTTCTAAATTTGTCTTTTATTTTGGACATAAATAGTACTCTCCTTTTCTATAAATTCATTAAGCCTTTAAAGATCTGAATTAGATTTGCAAATACACTAGTAACGATAGGAATTGCAAACATAAATATTGTCATGAGTACAAAGATTGCACCGTATACCCAAACTGCAATTCTTGAAAGAATCTTTTCGCAAACTCCAAAGAGAGCGACTCTTTTTAACTTGCCCTTCTTTGTAAAATATCCATAAAGACTGCCAGCAACAATAATAATTAAAGCAATTATAGAAATTAAAAGACCTGGTGTTGTACCCTTTGCCTTAAATTCTAGAGTAATTGTATTATTGCCTTCTTCTAGGTTAACCCCAGTAAATAAGCCAAATACATTATCTGCTTCTACGCTTTTTCCATTAATTGTTACGCTCCAGTTATCGCTATTATAAATAACTGGCATAATAATATAGCAATCTGAAGAAACGCTACCATCTGAATCATCAGATTCTGATTCTGTATAGTAGTTATTATATGTAAGTGTTAAAGAGGAGTTATCATAACTTACCTCATATTCTGTATTGTTGTTATAAGAATCGCAAAGTTCTCCAAGCTTTCCTAAATCAACTCCACCGACTGTTGTAATAAGTCTTTCGTAATTATCAATATCCTTACACTCAACAACAATTTCTACATCCTCATCTGCAAATGTACCTAAATAGAGAAGACCATTGTTGTAGTTATCAGGTGTTGATACATTTTCTAAATCACCAAGAGTTGAAGCATTGACAGCCTCACCGTTTACATAGACAGTTAAGTCCTCATAAAGCATTGATGAATTAGCATCGTTATCATCATTATTAGTATCAAGACCGATATAAAGGGCCTGTGTACCATTGATGTAGTAAGAATAACTTGCAGAAAGAACTGTGTCAGTCTTTGAAATCTCTGCCTCATCCTCGTAACGCTTTACAAGAGTAGCCTCGCTATCGTTTACCATTGCTGAATAGAAAATGTTATGTAAATCGATCCAGTCGCCATGAGCGCCTCTGTCCCAATTTGTTGCATCGCCATAATTTGCTAAGCCCTCATCTAAGATAGACTTATTAATAGTCATGGCAAAAGGAAGTGTGTAGTTACAAGAATATAACTTAAAGTCCCCTTCCTGTCTTTCAAGTGTATATAAATAATTATCTAAATCTAACTGATTAACTGCCTCAGTCACGTGGAATAAGGCATTTGTAAATACTGTTCCGCCAGAATCAAGTAACCATAAGAAGTACTTAGAGTAACCAAAGTTTCTACTGTAATCCTGTGTATTTTCAAGGAGGGCTGCTGTAAAGCTTGATGTTGCGCCTCTTCTTAAAATCAATGGATAGTTAGCATTAAGGGAAATATCAGGGTTTACAATTCTATCTGTTGCAGACTCTTCAATTTCAAGGTTATTATCGGCCTCCACTGCTAACTGAACATAATCGCCGTACTGGTAAGCTGCGTAGCTGTAGAACTTAGGTGGGCCAGTAAAGGCATAAACTCCTAAGAATACTTCCACAATCATGAAAGAAATAACCCTTTTAAGGTTAAGCCCCTTCTTTGACTTAATTAGCATGAAAATGTAAATCAATAGGAAAATTACAAATACTGCATTTACAAATATAAAGCCAGCCATTTCTCCAAGGCTTCCTGCCTTGTTATAAAGAAGGGCAAAGCCAATGCAAACAAAGGCTATAAGGAAACAACTAATAATTCTTTCCTTATTAGAAAGCTTATCATCGTTAATAAGTGGCTTTCTAGATGCATTTTCATAAGAATCCTGCATGTGAATCTCAAGATACTTTGCTGTTAGGATAATCATTGTAAAGGCAATGATGAATCCGTTTCTTAAGGTATAACCGTTATAAGAACCAAAGTGCCACATAAGGTTTACACCCTCTGAAACAACAGGCGCTAACACTAAGATTAGCATTCCTAAGCTTTCCTTAAAGCTCTTTGAATTCTTCTTTTCTCTAATCATTGCTGCGATTACAAACACGAAGCAGAAAGAAAGTCCAAAAATCATAATAGAACGTTCAATAATACCAAGGGAAATGCTTGTAGCCACTGGCTTAACAATCCAACCTAAATACTGTGAAATTAAACTTTCACTGCTGCCACCACGCTGTGAAGTAGAAAGCTGCATAAATACAGGAATAAGCACGAAGCAAGAAAGTGCAAGGCCACCTGCTGTACCAAGACCAGTATTTAAAGTCTTCTTCTTCCAAGCCTTTCTATCTCCAGTAGCAAACATTCTGATTCCACCAACTAAAAGAATGTAAATAAGCGACATAGCACCAAGATAGTAATTAATAATAAACATAATTGCTACCATGATTGTATAGAATAACTTCTTGCCTGTGTAGAATAATCTATCGTAAGCCATCATAAGAAGTGGGAAAATTGCTACAATATCCATCCATGGTGTAAAGCATGAAGCGTAAACAATTACATATCCACCAAATGAGTAAAGAACTGAAAGAGCAACCTTTGCCTTTCTATCTAAGTTCTTAAAGCTAACATAGAGATATCCATACATTGCCACAGAAGCAAAAGTTAATTTAACTAATGTAAGAATTGAGATAAACTCTAAAATGTAATCTCTTGGGCAAAAATATAATAAGATATTAAATGGGCTTAGCATTGAAAATGCTGAAATACTCATTGAAACATTAGTACCATAGCCTGTGTACCAATCAAACCATATGCTTGCCTTGCCATGCATGAAATCCCATAAATGGGCATATAATGGGGCAACCTGCTGCATGTTGTCAAAGAAATCAATTCTGTTTTGACCAAGTGGCCAAATTCCCTTTAGTAAAAAGACTACTAAAAGAGTAATAAGTGTTATAAGGCCAGGAATACTAAATTCTTTAATTAGAGACCCTAATCGATTTTTTTTCATAAATCTAACTCCTAGTTTTTATTTTTTATTGATTCGTTATGTTAACCTTCCATAAAAGGAAACTTGTATCTTCATCTGAGACAAATTTAAGTTCGTAAAGCTCATCCTTTACTATGTCTGCATCTACACTAAATTCAAACTCTCCCGGCTGATTAAATGTACCTATATAAGTCTCACCAAGATAAATATCTACCGAACAAGTTCCGTCCGTTGATGGCTCTACATACTCACAACCTGTATAAGATGCTCTTCTTAAGCTTTCAGATGGAAAAGCGCTAGCCACAGAAAGAAGTGTTAACTCTTCTCCATTAGCATTGGCTTCCTTTGCCAAATTAATCACCTTTAGCACCCAGGATCTATGAGAGTTTCCCTCATCAGTAGCTGCAATTATTGCCGTTTCAATTGTTCCTGAAACTATTTTATCCGCCGACTTTCTCTGCTTAGATAAAACAGCGGCATCTTTCATAGTCAGGCCTGAATTAGCTCTTACAAAACCATATTCGGTTAAGTAATCCTTAACTGTTATGCTGATTGTTACCTTATTCGTATCTTCATTAAAAATGTAGTAAAGAATCGATTCTTCGTCATTAGACCAAGTACCATCAAATCTTCCTGAAGTATGCCATCCATCACCTCTTCGTCTAGCTACGGGATGGCTTACGTATTTACCATCACTGTTACGATAAGTATTTTCAGTCAAATACTCCACTTGACCATAGTCATAACTTAGATTACCGTAACCCGGCCACTCACTTATTTCGTGGCTAATGTAATACATTTCATACTCCACACCTACATCAGGTTTAAGCCCTAGATATAAAACAATGAGATAAAATAAAATTAAAACAGCACTCGCTCCGTATAATAGCCTTCTTAGAGGCTTTTTAAATCGTGTGTTGTTGTTCATATTTCATTCCTTTATAAAATATATTATTTAACTAATTACTTACTGCTTCTGTAGTTGCCTCCTGTGTTGCTTTAGTAGCATTAGCTTCTGTGTTATCATCTGTCTTTTGAGTACTATCATCAGAACTTTCCTCTCCTGATTCCTCACCAGACTCTTCTACATCCTGTGAATCATTTGAATCCTGTGATTTTTTTGAATCCTGTGAATCATTTGAACTAGTTGCTTCTGTAGTCTCTGTTGTAGTTTCAGTACTAGAAGTTGTTGTACTATTTGATGACTTTGTAGCTTCTGTTGTAGACTCAGTTGTTGCCTTTGTTGTTGCTGCCTTTGTTTGACTAGCAGTTGTTGCCTCACTAGTCTCTGTCTCGCTTTCAGCCTCAGTAGTTGATTCAACCTGAACCTGATCTGATGCCACCTCATCCTTACCTAGTAATGGCACAAATACAAGAACGGCAACTACTGCTACCACCAAGCCAAATAAAGCCACAGTTACAATTCTTGCCTGACCCACAGAAAGATCTGGGAAAAGTCTAGCAAAGAAGCCCACAATAGGACCTGCCTTTTTCTCCTCCTTTTCTTCCCCATCAGTCTCACTCTTATCAACTTCAAAGTCATCATCAGCTTCAACTGATAATGTCTCTAACTCTAAATCTTCCTCTGAATCTTCAGTTATTGCTTCAACTTCAGGAATTGGAGCAGTTTCAGGATTTGTATTCTCATCAATAAATTCAAAGCCATCTAGCTCGTTAGTATCCTCACTAACTGCCTTTGCCTTAAATCCATCTAAGATTTCATAACCATAATATCTTCTTATTTCATTAAGGAAGCCTCTAACCTTATCTTCACTAAGATTAGTAAGCTTTGCAATCTCTGCTACACTTCGCATCTCATAACCGAAAAGCTCTAACATTGCCATAAGAACAGCCGGCAACTTTTTAAACTTTTTTCCACAACCCTTAAAGTCCTTCACGTTTCTAAAGGCTGTAACATTATTCTTGCAAACGTTATGTAATTCCTTATCTTCCTTTAAATTATCATAACTATAAGCACAATCCTTTAATTCGTAATCATTAGCTTCTTCTAATAAATCCTTAACTAAGAAACTAGAAACTAATGTTGCGATTTGTCGATAAATGTTCTTATTTAAATTAATCTGGGATAGATTATCATATACATAATCTAGGGCATCTTCTGTGTAATCCTTAGAATCATTCTTGTTTTTCATAACCGGATAAACTAAGGCATACACGTCATCATACATTTTCTTAAGAAATTCTTCTCTGCTGTTCTCGTTGTTTAACGCTCCTCTAACTAGTGACGAAAGCATAGTTTCGTTATTCATATGATTACTCCTCTTATTATTTCTTCTCATTACTTAACTTCACTTTGGTATGATAAAATTGTATACATACCCATATTCTGTCTAATTATAGCACTTAAATTAATAAAAGTCAGTATAGCTGTTTTCTTTGTACAGTAAAATAAGGGAATCGAATGTTCCGATTCCCTTACTATCTGATTTTTTCTCTCATTGCCCCACTAGCTATCTCAATCATTTTGCCGGCGCCGGCAAAATGGTCAAGCACCTCTATTTCTGCACTTTCACAAGATTCCTTTGCTCTTTCAATAGTTTCCTTAAAAAACTGTATAGACTCATCACTCTTTGGATTGTAATCAACACTAGTTGCATACAAATCCAGAACCTGACGATAAAGAACATTTTCTGAAGAACGGATATCTCGAATCCTATCACGAAGTTCTTTTCAGTAATTACAACCGCCATTTCCATTTAGACGCTCGTCATCAATTGTGAATCCTTTGATTATATATTCTTTCAAACGTTGCATTGCCCACTTGCGAAAATGCGTCGCTGTTGAAGATTTAACTCGATAACCCAAAGAAATTATCATATCAAGGTTATAAAATGGTAGTTTTCTTGTGACCTGTCTATTTCCTTCCATCCAAACCTGTCGGAATTTCCGACAGGTTGAATTTTCATCTAATAATCATATCCAAGTTATAATGAAGAACATTGTAATTCTTCCCATCTGAGGCAGTTGTTCGGAATTTTCGAACAACTGCTTCTTTTACAAGTTCACCCTCTTTGAAAATATTTGTAATATGCTCGCTAACATTTGCTTTCAGGACTTGCCGCTGCAATTTCGAAGCATCAACAAAATGATTGAACAGACAAGGGTTCGCCTTCAAAGTAAAGGTATTTCCGATGAAAACCATTACATGAAAACTTTTCAAAATCAATTTTACCAAGATGGATTCATACGAGTTCAAGATCTTTACTGACATATTGCAACGCTACTCAGATTTCTATAAAACAATTAAAGGAAGTGGACATAGTAAAAAGTAAAAGTAATACAAGGTACACAAACTTTCCAAGTGCCTGAACGCAATCTTTTTTCCGCATAGCAAAAGCGCACTCATACTTACTGTTAAGTAAAGCACGAGTGCGCCCATAGTTTCTAATGATTATTATACATTCATAACAAGTTCAATTTCATCTTCATCCTCAACTCCCGTAGATGAAAAACCAATATTTTCATATAGCGCTTTGGCTACATAATTGTTTTTATTACAGGTTAGTGCAATTCTGCTAGAATCACCGAATGGTTTTGCTTTTATATATTCAATAATTTGGTTAAGCGCTGCTCTACCATAACCTTTGCCTTGTTGTGATTCATCAATCATCATATGCCAAATATCATACTCCGGAATATCATAATCATATATCACCATGACATACCCAACCATCTTTTCATCAGCATATATCCCAAAGGGTTGGCATTGATTCCTATATACATAAGCCTGCGCTAGACTTCGTACCGGATGAGAAACATACTCCTCTTGACCTTTAGCTAACTTGAGATTAAATGCATCTACAAAATTATCTTCGTTAATTACCTTCAAACTTATCATAGTTTTCCTCCATAAATATTCTAGTTCACTGATTCCTTTGATCTTGTATGAATATCTACGAAAACCATGACTTTTTTCAATAAAAAAAGCCGTGGCAAAAGTCCACGGCATCTAATCATAATAAACTAAACAAAAATCACCGAGGTCTTCATGAGATATTCAGCTATAGTATTTATTCCACTTATCATCATAATGAAGCACCTCCTCTCTTAATAATAATAGCTTATTACAATAGTTACAAAGCTGTCAACAAAATACTTTACGGTTCCGTAAAAAGTTCTAATACCCACTCCTTACATAACAGAATAAATTTTTTCTATAACAAACGCCTTGTGTTCAATATATTTGTCAATATCCTCTGGATAAAGTTTTGCAGCCTCCACCTTAACTTTACTGTATTCATCTACAGCCTCTGGATGCAATCTAAGATAATCCCTGAATGCCAAATGTCTTTTCAATTCCAAAGAATCCTCCGGACACACATATAAATGATGTTTCTGTAAATGCTCTTTACCATCATATGCAAATGCCTCTCTTCCAGGTATTCCAAGATTACCTTCATGAATGTAGCCAATACTTTTCAAAGCTAAAATCGCATCATTAATTCTTTCTTTTTTCACAACAACATCAATATCTATAATTGGCTTAGCTGCCAATCCTTCAACTGAGGTACTGCCGACATGCTCAATAGAAATCGCAAGCTCTCCGAGAGCCTGACTAAGCTCTGTTTTTATGTCAATAAAGCCCTGCTTCCAGTTTTCATCATAAGGAAGTACAACAACATGTTTTGTTCTCATTAAGCTATTTCTCCATCATTATTAATTCCATTTCTGATTTCATTTTTACAAAACCATATTTCTCATATAAAGGTCGCCCCATATCTGTTGCTTCTAATGATATATGTTTAACTCCACGTTCTTTTGAAACATTAACAAGCGTATCTAATGTTTTATACGCAATTCCTTGTCGTCTATAGTTCGGATCTGTATACATATTCATAATGTAAGCTTTCTTGCCACTGGGATTATGATAAGTCGGCATAACGTTATAAAAGCTAACACCGCCAGCCCCTATAAATTCACCATCATCCATTACAAGAATCGCGAAATGGCTACCATCAGCCAATGCCTTTTTATAATAATTGTATGATTCTTTTTCAACCTCTGTCATATCAACAGAATCATCTAACTTATTTGCCGCTCTTAAAACTTTAACACGGGAAACCGTCAATAAATCAATATCATCCAAAGTTGCCACTCTATATTCCAATGTTTTTTTCACTCCTATGATTGTTTCTTCTATATCATCTGAAAATGCCTCAAAGCATAGCTAAATTGTATAATCCGGACTTGAAAGCATTTTATCTATCACGGGATGAATAAGGCTCGTATCCGCAACAGCATTTATGGCACATAGTTTCTTCCCAGCATCTTTACTTGATGCTCCACAATGAAAAACCTGCTCGGTTTTAAAGCCGTAATCCAAGACGATCAGCCTGTCATGACAATCCTGATTATGTTTTGTAGTCAGTAACGGATACTGATTGTTAAAATCCGTTACAACTGTTGTAGTCAAGAACCCCTGTCGTCCGAAACCATTTTCGGTGAATAGAATCACGTTTACACCCGATTTCTTCTGCGATAATAACTGCAATGTTTTTATATTCACATAATCGTCTACGATATATATGCTCTTTCTAGCTTTTTGATAGATATCTATATATGCCACATCTGCTTCAAACTTCTGTCCCTTGTATATAACAAAATTCCTGTAATCATCCTTCTGGATAAAATTTGCATTAATAGTGTCTATACTTTTCTGAATCTTCTCTATGCTTTGATCCGTCTTGATTCTATGATCATTTAGTCCCGCAACCTGCATCGAAATCTCAGTAACACGGGCGTTAAGCAGATTCATCTCGGCCCCGGTAACAAACTGTTGATTTCTTCTTATGTAATGGCGCATTTCTTTAAATGCCCTCATTATATAAATACTCTGTTGCTCAGCTAAATCTCCCTTCAATACCGTAGCAAGCATGTAAATTCCTTGTTCCGTAAAAGCATATGGCATCTTTTTTATGTGCATTCCACGTTTATTGTTGCTTCCGTTTAAAGTCGCAATTTGCGACTTTAAACGATCCGGAACCTCTTCCGGTTCAATTTGAAACATAAAATCTTCCGGAAACCTGCTGATATTCCTTTTCACCTGTTCGTTGAGCCTCTTCACTTCATATCCATATATCGCAGCAAGATCTTGATCAAACATTACTTGCTGTCCGCGAATAATGTATACGCATTTATATAGTTCTTCTATCGTCAAGATTTCTGTAATTTTCCCCATGCTATTTCAAATCCTCCAGACTCTCGATTTTCTTTAGTGCCTCCACATATGCAAGCAATCTTTTCTTCTGATCTTCCTGCATTCCGTGATAATCCTTCAGCAGTTTAGCATCTGTTCTATCATCATATGCTCGTTCCGTTATAGGTTTAAGCTCTGTCACATCATCAATTCCTTCACCGGTCAGCAATTGTTCCGGAGTAATCTCAAGCGCTCTGCAAATGGCCATTATTTTATCTGAACCCGGATTCGTATTCTTCTTGTGCCAGTCAAAAATCGTATGTCTTGATATTCCAGTCAAGCGTGACAGTTCAGACATTGATATATTCTTTTCTTCCATTATCCTAAAAAGCCTTTCACTTATAGTCATGTAACCCTCCATTGTTGTGTGCATATACAAACTTGTGTATATACAAACAATACCACAATCGCATTATTTCTACAAGAGATATTTCTCATACATCGATCATCGCATTGGCAAATTTTTATGGTGTGTCTGCAGATTATCTTTTGGGATTATCAGAAAATCGGAATGAATACTCATCAGATATTTTTGCGCTGAAACACAACGATGATGCCATAGGCATTTTGAAAAGTGGCACCATCAACAATCGACTGATCTGCGAAGGCATTACTGCAATTGCAAAAGACATAAAAGAATCTCATCGCCGACACACTTAGTCAACACTTTTGATATTCCTTATAAATATGTGCCAATTCCCTCTTCTCTATCAGTTCATGACCTATAAATGATAATTCCACTATATACGGCATCCAATCAATGAACCGAAGAAAATCATCCACATCAAATGCTGGATCATAATAATTCAGAATGGTGCTAAGTGCAGTTCCATGCGTACCTATGACAACTGTTTTCCCATTAAACCTGTAAAGACTTCTTCTTTCATCATTTGAAGCGCACGCAACTCTCTCTTTATCATCTGATAATTGAAAGCATTCTCACTGGTATACTCGTCATTTACCCGGATTGCTTCGTCAATATCAACATCTCTTAAAGTAAACTCCAGTTTTTCCTCATAACTGTCAAGATCCTGCCCTATGTTTGCTTCACTTACATCACAGAAATAATAGAAATTTTCCTGTTCAAAAATGGTATCCTCATCTCTATCACTGTTTTGTCTTCTCAAAACGCTGCCGTATTCTCTGACGGTTTCCGGTATAACAACAAGACCTGTTTCCTCTCGCACTTCCCTTATGAGCGTATCTATCCTGTCCTCATTACCACGGACTCCTCCGCCAGGAAACTTATAATACTTCTCGACAGGGCTGTATACCATGCGAAGTTTGCCTTCTCTTCGTATGATTGCTCTAGCAGACGGTCTTCTGAAAATCCTAAAATCCTCTCTATAATCTTTAAGATCAATTGTAAATAATCTTCTCATATTACCGTTTCTCCTTTCCCCTCCACAACCATGCTTTCGTTACATTAAATTTTTCAATTAGGATCAAAACTTGGCTCTACGCTCCTATTCCTCGAATGCATAGCTGCTCTTCTCTGAGGTTATGATAATCCTCAATCATCTGAACATCTCCTGGAGTAAACTTACTCTCAGGACTTGCAGGTTTTCCCACAAATGCGTGTGCAATTAAAAAATTTTATGCTATACTATTACATAATATGATGAAAAGGAAGTGATTATTATGAAAAAATTGAAATTACTTTCTAATCTACTTTGGTTAATTGGGATCACCATTATCGCAATGGTAATTCTAGGAGAATATTATTTCATCAGTTTTCTCCCCACATCCATAGACCCTTATGCACATAATTCTTCAGCGCAAATACAATTAGCTAGTAATTATACTATTGCATTTAATTTTACAGGGTATGCTTTTTTTATTATTTCTGTTGTCCTTAAAATTTACATCATGAAACATAAAGAAAATAATAATTTCAAAACGTATTCTTTACGAATTACAGAGAATAAGCCTAATTATCTTTTAATACTGTGTAAAATACTGTGTAAAATTGTAATCATAATTTTTTCACTAATTTGCCTACTTATATCTTCTCTAATTACACTTTTCTCCTTTATAAATTTTGATGATGTTCCTTTATAAAAAAAGGAATTATTTTTATAATGCTACCCTTTTTTATATACTAGCATTTTTCCATAAAATCTGCGTAAACAGATGCTAAAGTTTTCTACTAGTTCACTCTTGTGAGCAACACTACAGTCTCTACATGCACCGTATGTGGGAACATATCCACTGGCTGCACCTTCTCCACCTTAAAGCCCTTTTCGCATAAGAACTTAAGATCTCTTGAAAGTGTTGCTGAATCACAACTTACATAAACAATTCTTTTTGGTGCCATTAAAACTAATGTATTTAAAAGCGCCTCATCGCAGCCCTTTCTTGGAGGATCAACTACAACTACGTCTGGATGCTTTGCAGAAGCGTCCCCATCTTTACCATAGATTTCAGGAACCACTTCTTCAGCCTTACCCACCATAAAGTTTGAATTTGTAATAGCATTAATCTTAGCGTTATTTTTAGCATCCTCAATGGCCTGAGGAACTATTTCCACTCCATAAACTTCCTTTGCTTTTTTAGCAAGGAAGAGAGAAATTGTACCAATTCCACAATACATATCCCATACCACTTCTCCTCCAGTAAGACCCGCAAATTCTAAAGCCTTAGAATAGAGCTTCTTAGTTTGAATTGGATTTACCTGGAAGAAAGATAATGGGGAAATCTGGAATTTAATATCCGCAATAAAATCCTCAATATAACTGCTGCCATAAAGAGTTCTACACTCTTCCCCTAAGATTACATTGGTGTCCTTTTTATTCAAATTAAGCATAATAGATGTAATTCTTGCAACACCATCGCCCTTAGCTTCTAAGTCCTTCTTTAATTCTTCTGATTCTAAGTCCTTAAATCTTGAAGCAGCGCTTGTCTTAAATTTACTAAAATCAATTGAAAGTAACTTCTCATTAAGCTTGTCTGCCTGCTCTGCCTTTAAGCCATTTCCATTGATTACAAGACAGACCATAATCTGACCAGTTGTAAAGCCAGTTCTAATAAGAACGTGGCGCACCAGTCCCTTATGCTTAGTTTCATCATAAGCAGGGATATCATTTTCCTCCATCCACTCTTTAACTTTTTGTAAAATGTAGACATTTTCCTTAGCACCAATAAGGCAGTCCTGGTTATCAATAATTGAGTGGGTTCTACCTGCATAAAAGCCCATTACAATCTTGCCTTCTTTATTTAATCCCACAGGATACTGTGCCTTATTTCTATAATTAAATTCAGACTCCATGCCAATAACTGGAAGAACCTCTAATTTAGAAGCTCCTGTAAAACCGCCAATTCTTTCAAGGTTTCCCTCTACTAAAGAACGCTTAAATAAAAGCTGAGCCTCATAGTTCATCTGCTGAATCTGACAACCGCCGCACTGTCTAGCAACAGGACACTTTGCCTCAATTCTTGCAGGACTAGCCTTTAGGATTTTCATAAGGCGACCATAGCCATAGTTTTTCTTAGCCTTAATAATCATGGCTTCGATTTCATCCCCGATTAGGGCATCCTTTACAAATAAAGTATAGCCATCAACTCTACCAATACCCTCTCCACTAGTGCCTAAATCTGTAATTGTTAATTTAACTGTGTCGTTCTTTTTATATGACATGTTAATCCTTTCCATACATAAAGTCAGCTTGCAACGAATCGTCACAAGCTGTCTTAATAATGTCTCTTTTTTTCATTCCAAAACGTTAATATACCCTCAAAAGCATCAATGCTCTTAAATTACAATCTCCTTAAGAACAATGCTCTTAGATAGTTCTTCTAACGTTAGCATCTAACCATCTGTTAAAGCCAATCCAATCGTTAGTGTCCTTAGCATCAAGTGCTTCTCTTAAAGTCTCTAACTTAGCATCAATATTATCTGCCATTGAAAGAGCAATAGCCTCTGCAATTGATGGCTTCTTAGGAGAACCATATTCAAGTTCGCCGTGGTGAGATAAAATACAATGTCCAATCTCAAGCTTTAACATTTCAGGGAAGCCCTCAATTGTCTTAATCTTATCCATAACCATTTCATAGCCAATTACAATGTGACCAAGGAAGTTACCCTCGTCTGTGTAATCATTTTTAGGGAATTCAGATAATTCCTTAGTCTTACCTGCATCGTGAAGCATTGCTGCACTAATAAGTAAGTCTCTATTTAAATAATCATAATTTGCTGCCATCTTGTCGCAAAGTCTTGTTACTGAAAGGGAATGCTCAAGTAAGCCTCCTGTAAAACCGTGGTGAACTGTCTTTGCTGCTGATGTATTCTTAAATGCCTTTACAAAATTCTCATCTTTTCTAAAGAAAGAATCAAGTAACTGCTTTAAATATTCATTCTTAACACTATCTACAAAGCCAAGTAATTCCTTAAACATATCCTCTACATCATATCTTGAGGATGGTACATAATCAGAAATTACATATTCATCTTCATTAGCCACTCTAATTCTTTCAACTTTAAACTGAAGGCTTCCGTTGTAGCTTGAAATCTGACCTGATACATCTACAAAATCGCCTACCTCAAACTCCTGAATTCCACCAGAATTTAAGTCCCAAATCTTAGTATCAATCTGGCCTGTCTTATCAGCAAGAATTACATTGCCATATTCCTTATTAGTTCTTGTAAGGGCAATCTGTTTCTGCTTTACATAATAAACTTCGCTAATTCTTTCCCCATCTTTTAATGTCTCTATATATCTCATTTTATTTCTCTAACCTTTAGTTATCCTTTCTAATTAAACCTGCCTACTTTCTTTTAACTGTAACGTCAAAGGTTATCATCTGTAGGCTATCTTTACCTTTTCTCTTAACGGTAATTTCCATTACATTACCGTCTGATTTCTGATATAGTTTCTCACTAAATTCTTGAATTGTCAAAAGACTTTTTCCATCCACTTCAACAATTACATCTCCTGCCTGTAAGCCCGCTAAATAAGCCGGTGAATCAATCTCTACAGAAGAAATGTAAACCCCCGTTGGAAGGGAATATTTCTCTGCCAATTCATCAGTAATATTCTGTCCTTCAATACCGCAGTACATTACCCCTTGATTGTTAATCATCTCTTCAATGATCCATTTTAAATCTGATAAACCAAGAGCCTTTACTGTAGCATCTTCACTTTCATAAGTTATGCCAACTAAGGCTCCACTTGAATTATATAAAAATCCATAATCGCCACTAGTCTTAGCAACATTAGTTTCAAGTATTTCAAAATTGTGGTCTACATCAATCTTTGTAGATAAACTTGTAATAGTACAATAATTAATTGTATCCACAGAACTATGCAATTTTCCAACAAATATCAACATATCTCCCTGATCTAGCACATATGAATTACCTAGTGTTGCTACTTTTAAGGAATTTCTTATATTCACAGAAATCGCAGAATCACTAAACTTATATAAACTTAAACCTAATTCTTCTAAAGTGTAAACTTGACTTAAAACCACCTGACTTGAATCGCTAAAATTAACTACCAACTCAACATCCTTATCATTCTTATCTCTTACACTTGCACTTGTTATAATCAAATATTCCGAATTAACATGCCCCACAATAACCCCTGGCATCTGATTAGCGCTGTTATCGCCAAGTTCAGATTCAAGGTCATTATACTTATAATCAATTGTTACCACACTTGACTTACAAGCATCCACCATAGATTTAAGATTATTTAGAGCGCTATCATAGTCATCCCCAATATCAGGAATATCATCTTCACTGTACTGATCATCAAAATAATCTTCATAGTCATCCTTCTCAATATAGATGACTTCAGTATTCTTCTCTATAATCTTAGCCTTAATCTTTGGCCAAAACAATTTATATAATAATATTATTGCTGCAAGTATCCAGATAATGATTACTATAATTCTAACAATCCTAATTAATTTCTTATACTTCACTCTAGGATTTAAAACTACCTTTTCAGTATATAGCTCAAAATCTGAATTCTCCCCGTTGTCGCCTGTCATAAAAACCCTTTCTTTATAAATAAAACCCTTTTTACATTCTATATTATACACAATATTATGGTTTTTTACCTCAAAATAAGATAAAATTAATTTGGTGCACTATTTTTATTTGTACCTATTAGATATATTTTTTAGTTAGGAGTGACATTTTCTTGAATAAGAAAGCAATATATACATTAGAATTTAACAAGATACAAGAACAGTTAGTAGCTAAGGCTTCCTCTGAAGGAGCTAAGGCAATTCTTAGAAAATTAAAGATTGAAACTGATATTAATATTATAAATGAAAAGCTAGACGAAACTAATGACGCTCTTTCTAGAATTTTCCAGAAGGGCAGCCTTGATTTTAGCAAGGTTCGTGACATTAGAGACTCTCTTTTAAGACTTAAGATGGGAAGTTCACTTAACACTAGAGAACTTCTAAACATTAGTGATATACTTACATTATCTAAGCAGATCAAGGAATATTACGAATATAAAGAAGATAGTCTTCAACCAAGCATCGATGCCCTTGAAGAGGCCACAAGCCTTAACAATCAGATTAAGCGCTGCATTATTTCAGAAGATGAAATTGCAGATGAGGCATCCGCTACACTTAGTGACATTAGACGAAACAAAAGACTTAGCTCCGATAAGATTCACACAGAGCTTAACCGTCTTTTAAATTCCTCAAGCGTAAGGAATTGTCTACAGGATTTTGTTATTACATCAAGAAACGGAAGATACTGTCTTCCTGTTAAGGCTGAATATAAGTCTCAGGTTCCAGGTATGGTCCATGACCAGTCCTCTACAGGTTCTACACTCTTTATTGAACCAGCTTCAGTTGTTAAATTAAATAACGACATTAAAGAATTAGAACTAAAGGAACAAGCAGAGATTGAAGTCATTTTAGCTAAGCTTAGTGCAAGTGCCAATGAATATCAGGACGTACTTTTAAGCGACTATGAACTTCTTACAAACCTTGATGTTGCCTTTGCTAAGGGAAATTTATCAAAGCAGATGAAGGCCGCAAGACCAACTATGAATAACAACGGAATTATTAACATTAAGAAGGGTCGTCACCCACTTATTGAACAACACGTTGTAGTTCCTATTGATATTTACCTTGGCCGCGATTTTAAGCTACTTATTATCACAGGTCCAAACACTGGTGGTAAGACAGTTTCCCTAAAGACAGTGGGCTTACTTACCCTCATGGCTCAAGCAGGCCTTAACATTCCTGCCCTCGAGCATTCTGATATTGCTGTCTTTGAAAATGTTTTCGCAGACATTGGTGACGAACAAAGTATTGAGCAGTCTCTCTCTACTTTCTCATCTCATATGACAAATCAGGTTAAGATTTTACGCCATGCCAACGAAAAAAGCCTTGTGCTTTTTGATGAAATTGGCGCCGGTACTGACCCAACTGAAGGTGCAGCCCTTGCAACATCTATTCTTAACCATTTGAAGAATAAAAATGTAACAACTATGGCAACTACTCACTATTCAGAGCTTAAGATGTATGCCCTTACTACTGAAGGAGTTGAGAATGCCAGCTGTGAATTTGATGTAGAAACTCTAAGTCCAACTTATAAGCTACTTATTGGTGTACCAGGAAAGAGTAATGCCTTTGCTATTTCTAAGAAGCTTGGCCTACCTGAATACATTTTAAAGGATGCCAGCAAGCGTCTAGAAGAAGATGACATTAAGTTTGAGGACTTAGTTACAGACCTTGAGAATACTAGAGCAAAGCTAGAACGCGAGAAGGAAGAAATCACCGCTTACAAGGCTGAGATTGAAAGTCTTAAGGAAAAGCTTGAATCTAAGAATGAAAGAATCGATCAGAGTAAGGATAAGATTTTACGTCGTGCCAACGAACAGGCTGCTGCCATCCTACAGGAGGCTAAGGACTACGCAGATGAGACAATTAAGGTTATGAATAAAACCGGCATGTCTGTTAAGGAACTTGAAAAGCGCCGTAGCGACGTTAGAACTAAGATTAATAAGCGTAATGAAAAGCTTAAGGTTGAACCTGCTAAGCTTACAAAGCACACATCTTCTAACATTGAAGATTTCAAGAAGGGCATGTATGTTCGCGTTCTTACAATGAATGTAATCGGTAGAATTACTGATATTTACCCAACAAAGAAACAAGTAAATGTCCTTATTGGTAGCTTATCTACTAAGATGCCAATTAAGAATTTAGAGATACTTGAAAACTACAAGGACCCAGAGGAGTCTAAGGCAAATGCATCTAAAACTTCTACTGGTTCTAGCAAGATAAAGATGGGCAAGGCCGCTCATGTAAAGACTGAAATTAACTTACTTGGATATACTGTTGACGAGGCCATTTCAGTTCTTGATAAATACCTAGATGATGCATATATTGCAAAGATTCCACAGGTAAGAATTGTACATGGTAAGGGTACTGGAGCCCTAAGAAATGGTATTACCGCCTATTTACGTGGCGTCCCATATATTGCAAGCTTTAGACTTGGAAATATCGGGGAGGGCGACGCAGGCGTTACAATCGTAGATTTTAAATAATAAAAAAGGGGAAAAACAAAATGGCAACAAAACAAAAAGTAATGATAGTAGATGATGATGAGAATATTGCCGAATTAATCTCACTTTATCTAACAAAGGAATGCTATGAGACACTTATAGTTTATGACGGAGAAAGCGCTCTTTCCCAGTTTCAGACTTTCAAGCCAAATCTAATTATCCTTGATTTAATGCTTCCAGGCATGGATGGCTATCAGGTTTGTCAGGAAATTAGAAAGCATAGCAACACACCAATCATTATGTTATCTGCAAAAGGGGAAACCTTCGATAAGGTCTTAGGACTTGAACTTGGCGCTGATGACTACATGATTAAACCATTTGAAACTAAGGAATTAGTGGCAAGAGTTAAGGCAGTGCTTCGTCGCTACCACCTTCCACAGCTTTCCCTAGCAGAAAACTCTAATTCAAAATGTGTTGAATACCCAGACCTTACAATTAACCTAGACAACTACTCTGTAAGCTATGCGGGCAGCAATATCGATATGCCACCTAAGGAAATTGAATTACTTTATTTCCTTGCAGCCGCACCAAATCAGGTATTTACAAGAGAACAGCTACTAGATAATATCTGGGGTTATGAATATGCAGGAGATACACGTACAGTTGATGTACACGTTAAAAGAATTCGTGAAAAGATAAAGGACAATGACCACTGGGCCCTTGAGACCGTTTGGGGTATTGGATACAAATTTGTTGTAAAATAAGACATTAACGGGAGAATACTAATATGCGCTATAAAATGCTTTATAAACATATTTTGATATATGTGCTAATTACTGCCTGTAGCCTAATTTTAGTTAATACTGTATGTTATAAAACTCACTACAACAGGGAGTACCATTACTATGCAGAGAATATGTATTCAATGGCAACCCAGATATCTAGTGAATATGCTCTAGATTATTTTAGTGAATCACATTTACGTGAAATTGAGCTAGAATTAGCGACTATTTCTAAGCTTGACGGCACTCGTATCATTTTCATAGAACCAAATGGAACTGTGGTACTTGATACAGAATATGATAATAGCAACAGCAGCGATTCAAATGTGCTCTACACCGTAGAGGGCTTTGATTATAGCAAGTTAAAGGGAAGACACACGGAATATAGCGATTTTTATGGAACTTTTGACAGTCCCGCAATCACAGTATATGCGCCAATAACCTACACCTATGAAGTTAAGGGTTACGTAGTTATTAGCATGCCAGAATCCGTGGTGCAAGAAAGAGTTGATGCCACCTTTAACATAAACTACATCACCCTAACAATCGTGCTTGTGCTAACCCTAGCCTTTTTGATTGTCTACTTTATTCAGGTGCACAAACCTCTTAAGAAGATTATCAAGGCAACGGAAGAATATGGTAAAGGTAATTTTGACTACAAGATTAATATTAAAAATACCGACGAAATCGGTAGGTTAAGCTCTTCCCTTGAATATATGGCAAATCAAGTTGGAGATATGGATATGTTCCAGCAAAAGTTCCTATCCAATATTTCCCATGATTTTAGATCGCCTCTTACCTCAATTAAGGGCTATCTTGAAGCCATTGAAGATGGAACAGTTCCACCAGAAATGATTAAGAAATATATTCGAATAATTCTATTTGAAACAGATAGACTTACTAAATTAACTAGTAACATTTTAACTCTTAACGAGCTTGACCCTAAGAGTGTGCGCCTCGAGATTACAACCTTTGATTTAAATTCCATCATAAGACACACCGTTGAGACTTTTGAAGGAAAATGTAAACAAAGACACATAAACTTCTCAATAATTTACGCAAGCTCTAAGGAATTAGTTAAGGGAGATAAATCAAAGATTGGTCAGGTTATTTATAACTTAATTGATAATGCTATTAAATTTAGCCCAGACCACTCAACCATTGCAATTACCGTTAAGGAACGAGGCGAAAAAGCCTTTGTTTCTGTAAAGGATCACGGTTGTGGAATTCCAAAGGAAAATCTTGATAAGATTTTTGATAGATTCTACAAATCAGATGCCTCAAGAGGTAGAGATAAGAAGGGTTCAGGCCTTGGCCTTTCAATTACCAAGGAAGTTATTGCAGCCCACGATGAAAACATCGATGTAATCAGTACAGTAGGTGTCGGTACAGAATTTACCTTCACCATTGAACTAGCAAAGAAGTCCAATAGCTCCTTTCTAGATTAAAAAATATGCGAGCAAAGAGATTATCTCCTTGCTCGCTTTTTATATGTCCTTTTTCTTCAAAGGCTATCTACCGTAATTTGATAAAATCCCATCAATAGCCTTTGAAGCCTCACTCTTTGTAAATTCTTCTATAGACTTTTCAAGAGTCAAATTATGCTGTGCACAAAGGGATGAAAGGAATCTAATCTGGGCAGCCGTAATAGGCGATGTCTTCTTTATTGAATAAAAGACCTCCTCTGCTCCATTTATTAATTCCTCATCACTAGTTAATGCCGCCAACTTTTCATAAAGTCTAAAGGCACTAATGGCATCATCATAGGCTCTATGAGAATGTCCTGGATCTATGTTAAAGTAAGCACATAAATCCACTAATTTTCTTGAGGGAAGCTCTGGCAATAACTTTCTTGCGATTTTAAGCGTATCAATAACCTTATTAGGTATATTTTTATTATTAGCCTTAGCTGCCACCTTTAAAAAGCTATAATCAAAGGCAACATTGTGACCTAAAATCACATCGTCCCCTATAAATTCCACCGCATCTCCAATTATCTCTTCAATGCTTGGCTTACCAATTAAATCGAGAGGTGTAATTGAAGTAATATCTATAATTCTCTGGCTAAGCTCTGTGTCAGGATTCACTAGCTGATTAAAAGTCGCAACAACTTTCCCCTCCACAATTCTTGCCATGCCAATTTCAATAATCTCGTCGTTACTAGGATCAACCCCAGTAGTTTCAAGGTCTAGGGCAACAAATCTATTTAACATACTTTCTCCTTACAAATATCCTTTAGAAAACACTTATCGCAAAGGGGCTTTCTTGCCACACAAATCTCCCTACCAAAAGTAATAATCTGGATATTATACAAAATCCAATGATCCTTTGGCAAAACCTTCATAAGCTCAAACTCAATCTTTTCAGGGTCCGTTTCCTTAGTAAAGCCAAGTCTATTAGAAATTCTCTTTACATGAGTATCCACCACAATACTTGGATCATTGAAAATGTTACCCCTTATGACATTGGCTGTCTTTCTTCCAACTCCCGCAAGACTAGTTAAGTCCTCTAGCTTGCTTGGCACCTCGCCATTATATTTCTCCAACAAAATCTTAGCTGTGGCAATAATGTTCTTTGCCTTATTGTGATAAAATCCAACGGAATGGATATCCTTTTCAAGCTCTTTTAAGTCAGCCTTTGCAAAATCAGAAACTGTCTTATATTTCTTAAAAAGCTCCTTAGTAACTAAATTGACACGCTCGTCTGTACACTGAGCCGACATCATAGTAGCCACTAGTAACTCCCAAGGGCTGTTGTAATTTAAACTAACCCTAAAATCCCTTCCATAATGCTCATCTAAAAGAGCTAAAATCTCCTTGGTCCTTTTAGTCGCCATTAATTTTTCCTTTCTTCTGGATGATCTTTTAAGTAGGCCTCATAAAGATCTGGTCTAAAGCGCTTTGTCCTCTCTAAAGACTTCTCATGTCTCCATTCATCGATTTTGGCATGATGTCCTGAAAGTAATACCTCCGGCACCTTTTTGCCTCTAAATTCCACAGGACGTGTGTACTGAGGGTATTCTAATAAGCCATCAGAAAAGCTCTCAGTTTCAGCGGAAACATCGTTATTAAGGACCCCCGGCACAAGTCTTGAAATAGAATCAATAACTACCATAGCCGCAAGCTCACCACCTGTAAGCACATAGTCTCCAATAGAGATATAGTCTGTAACTATCTCCTCTAGAGCTCTCTCATCAATGCCCTCGTAGTGTCCACAAAGAATAACTAATTCCTCTTCCTGTGCTAATTCCTTGGCCTTTGCCTGTGAAAATGTTTCTCCCTGGGGAGTCATATAAACCACCCTTGGCTTTGTTCCCTTAGTGACAATATTTTCATAACACTCCACAACAGGACCCGGCTGCATTACCATTCCGGCTCCACCACCATAAGGATAGTCATCCACCTTAAGGTGCTTGTCGTGAGTATAGTCTCTTATATCCACCGCATTAACTGAGAGGATACCTTTATCTATTGCTCTGCCTGTAATACTAGTATTAAGAGCATCCATAATCATCTGGGGAAATAATGTTAAAACATGAAATTTCATAAATTCCTCCGTATCAAAACTTAGTTAGAGCTTAGTCCAACTGATTAAAAATGCTAAAGTCCTCGCACACCAAGAACTTTAGCATCAATTTCTAAATATTATCAAGTCTTTATGGGAGCTTAACTCCCCATTAGTCTATTACTGTAAACACTCTGCAATCTTATTAAGTAAGAATGGATAGTAGTCAGGCTTAAGTTCATAACCTGCATTAGTCATATCTGATGATAAGTGACCTGTTGAATCCTTAAATGCATCTGCAACATTAACGAATGTATATCCGTTAGAGCTTGCACCCTCGCTTAATAAATTGTTGTATGTATCAATATCTGTCTGATTAGCATTATGACCATCATCATAAGTCTGGCTAATTGGTGTTACTGAAAGAACAACAATGCTTGCATTAGGTAATTTCTCTTTAAGTGATGATACTAACTTAAGCATATACTGATATGCATCATTAGATGATCTTGTACCATAGTTGAAATCATTAAGACCAACCATTATATAAACAACCTCAGGATTGATTGCTGCAACTGAATCAACATATCCTGCTGCCTTATCTGTTGTCATGTTAGCGTCTGCTACTACATTAGTTGATGAAGCATAACCATAGTAACTAATACCACTTACTACTGAATCACCAAGGAATGCTGCATTATCATAAAAAGAGCTTGATGTATAAGTCTCACTTGCTGCTGTTGCAGATACTGAATAGCTATTGCCTGTTGCAGCGGCTGTAGTTGTCTCTGTTTCTGTCTCTGTCTGAGTCTCTGTCTGAGCTTCTGTTTCAGCTACTACTGCTGTAGTTGATTCAGCTACTGCTGTAGTCTCTTTATTGTTTGTAGATTTAACTGACTTTTTAGTTAATACACTAGCAAATACAATTGCAAGTACAACAACTAGAATCGCCAAACCCCCACCTATAATATACTTCTTAAACTTGTTCCAAGTTCTCATCTTACGGTTAATCTTAATCTTAGCTTTACCCCCGTTGTTATTATCCGTAGCCATTATAAAAAATCCTCGCACTTCTTCTTATTTCGGTTAGGTTAAGTTAATAATATCTTAGGGCCTAACGATGACATTTGCCTAAAAAACAAATGGTAGTGAATTAGATTTTGTCCAATTCACTACCCTATTTTACCACCTTAAGCGTCTTAATACAACTGCTGATGTCTTTCTAAGTCCAATATCTAGCCATCCGTTCTTTAAATGATATCCTAGCTTATCGGTACTATATCCATTTTCAAAAGTAACCATTATCTGTTCCACGTCATCATCATATGAGAAGCCAGCCTCTACTAAGGATATTCTAATTCTTCTTTCATCCTCGCTGTTATTAATAATAACCACTGCTGAATCTTCCCTTGTAAACCTTGCATAGGATAAAATGTTATGCTCAGAGTAAAGTGGCTTATAAGAGCCTATTCTAAACACTTGATTTTCATTATGCATCTTAATAATATCCCTATGAAAAGCTATTAATTCCTTATCTTCACTTCCCCATGGATAAGTTCTTCTATTATCTGGATCTGTAAATCCACAAACTCCCGCTTCATCTCCATAGTAAATTGTTGGAGCTCCCGGCCAAGTAAACTGCATGACTACCGCTTCTTTAAATACGGACTTGTTTACATTTTCAGAAGCCTTCTCAGGACCAAGGCTAGCCGTTCTACCTACCATTCTATTAGTTCTTGTAAGGAATCTAGAGTGGTCGTGGTTTGAAAGCTCATTCATGGAAATCATGTAGCTTTGATGGCCCATTCTTGCCATGTTATGTCTCATTGCCCCAAAGAAATAATCAGGATTTCCCACAGAATCTGCCCTAAACTCATCACTGTGCTTTTCCATACCCGTTAAAAACCAAGTAATAGGCTCCATAAAGGCATCGTAGTTCATAATGGTATCCCACTGATCTCCCTGCAACCAGTCATAAGAATCGCCATAATTTTCAGCCAAAATAATGGCATTAGGATTAGCCTTCTTAACCACCTTTCTAAACTTTCGCCAAAACTCGTGGTTATAATCAGCGCTATGTCCTAAGTCTGCTGCAACGTCAAGTCGCCATCCATCAACATTGTAGGGTGGTGAAACCCATTTTTTTCCAATATTTAAAATGTATTCCTCTAGCTTCTTTGACTCTTCGTAATTTAGTGTTGGCAAAGTATCATGGCCCCACCAACCGTCGTAAGAATCATTATCTGGCCACTGATTACTATAAAACTTAAAGAAAGAATTATAAGGACTTTCTGCAACCTCGTAGGCCCCCGTTTCATATTTTGTATTAGAAGAGCTGTATAAATGCTCTCTATCTAGCCACTTATTAAAGGAACCGCAATGATTAAACACGCCATCAATAATGACCTTCATACCTCGCTTATGAACTTCCTTCATAAACTTTGCAAAAAACTCGTTACTAGCATCAAGGTTTTTCTTATTTGTAACTCTATCAATAAAACGTGTGGCATGGGTGTTATCTTGATCTTCCTTATCAAGTAACTCACCCTTGTCAGACACAATAACTCCAAAGTGTGGATCAATATGATCGTAATCCTGTATATCGTATTTGTGATTAGATGGCGATACAAATATAGGATTAAGATAAATAACCTCAATCCCTAAGGACTCTAAATAGTCGAGCTTATCAAGCACCCCTTGTAAATCGCCGCCATAAAACTCCCTAACGCCCATGGCTGCAGGATATTTTCCCCAGTCCTTTACAGAAGTAACATGCTCTCCTATATAGCTATATTCGTCATCTAATACATCATTAGATTCATCTCCATTGTAAAATCTATCCACGTAGATTTGGTACATAACTGCACCCTTCGCCCATGCAGGTGTTTTGAAACCTGGTGAAATTTGGAAATTATAATAAGGATTCAAATCTTTTGTTGCCCCGATTTGATTGTAATACCCGATTGCCTTACCAATTTCTACCTTAAAATAATAAAAGACCCTGTCATTTCCAACCTTTATCTTAGCCTCGTAATAATCAAATACAATGTCTGATTCTACTCTGTTCATGACATATTCCACATTATTAGCAACTAAGATTGCCCTATCAACATTAAACCTTCCTGTTCTTAGGCGAATAGCCACCTCGTCCCCAGGCATTGGCTCTTCTGGCCTTCTATAATCTTTAGTTCCATCAGAAAATAAGTACTTAGTGTGTAGTGTAGGCTTTACACCGCACATAAATACAGCTTTCTTCTCCCAATCTGCTAGGTTTTCAAATGTTCTCATTAACCTCATAGGACACTTCTCCCCTTAGCTATATCTTTAAAATAATTTTATATCGTATAGTTAATTTTTTCAAGTTAAATCTAGGAATAATATAATAAATATATCGGATTTCAATCATAAACGCTCATTTAGAATATTAGAATAAAAAGAAAAAAGACGTGCTATAGCACGTCTCCTTACGTTCCCATTTCCTCTGAATAAATAAATCTGGGGGGATCGATTTATTCACGAGAAGGTATTTCACTTATTATGGGGTGTAGCAAAAAATATATAATGTATTGGGGGTTTTTACAGTTATTATAATAGCAAATCAGCAATCGAAAGTGTTACCAAACATACCAAAAAAATTAAGAAATTTTTGGTAGTTATGCATAATTGTATCATGTATACAGAATACAATCCGTGATTTTTTGGCTATTTCAATCAAATTTGAATGACTATTTTTTAACAAACCATCAAAAAAGTAAGGCTAGGTATAAACCTAGCCAAACTTTACACAATTAATTTTTATATTCTTAATAAGAATGCTGCTGTATTTAAATAAATTAGTAAACTACCTGCATCTACAATAGTTGTAATAACTGGTGAAGCCATAACAGCTGGGTCAAGCTTTAACTTAGCTGCAATTAAAGGTAGGATTCCACCTACTGACTTAGCCATAACTACTGTACAAAATAGAGCGATACCAATTGTAATACCTACTAAATACTGACCTGGGTACATAATCCAGATTCTAGCCACATCAAATACTGCCAAGAGGAAACCACAAATAACCGCTACTCTAGCCTCTTTCCACCAAACTCTATACCAATCCTTTGGTCTAATCTCTCCCATAGCAAGAGAACGAATAATAAGAGTAGATGCTTGACCACCGGCATTTCCGCCTGTATCAGTTAGCATTGGAATAAAGGAAATAAGAATTGGCATTGCAGTAAAAGCCTCCTGCCAACTAGCAAGTATTCCGCCACTAATCATATCTGTAATCATAAGCACCATAAGCCAAACAATTCTATTCTTAGCTAGCTTAATTACTGGTGTCTTAAGATAAGGTGTCTCTGATGGCACCATGGCACCCATTCGCTCAATATCTTCAGTTGTCTCTTCTGTCATGACATCCATGGCATCATCGTAGGTAATAATACCTACTAATCTGTTCTCACTATCTACAACTGGCAAAGCAAGGAAGTCATACTTAGAAATTATCTTTGCAGCCTCTTCCTGATCTTCATCCGTTGTGACAGAGATTACATTTTTAGACATAATCTCAGAAATCTTCTTATCAAGTTCTGAAACCAAAAGGGTCTTAACAGTTACTACTCCCTCAAGAACTCTCTTGGCATCCATAACATAGCAAGTATAAATAGTCTCACTATCCTGACCATTTTCCCTAATATAGTCAATGGCCTCTCTTACAGTCATGTCCTCTTTTAAGCCAATAAACTCAGGGGTCATAACACTGGCTGCTGAGTCCTTTTTATACTGCATAAACTGATTGATAGTATTTCTCATGTTAGGATCTGCTGTCTTTAGCACACGCTCTACAACTGTAGCTGGCATCTCCTCTAACATATCTACCGCATCATCTACAGCTAAATCATTGATAATACTATAAAGTTCCTGGTCTGTCATGGTCACCACAAGGTGGTGCTTCATGTCTGTGTTAAATTCAGTGAATACATCTGCTGCCAAATCCTTTGGTAACATTCTAAAAACAATAGCTGCTTCTTCTGCTGGTGCCTCTTCAATAAAATTTGCTACATCCACTTCATTCATTTCTAGCAATTCTTTGCGCACATTAAGATACTCACGATTCTCTAATAGAGTCGTAAGTAGTACATTTTTCTCATTCATCATAAGTTCATATTAACGCCTGTGAACTAGTAGGAAAGCTTATGATTCTGCTCCTTATTAAATTAAAAGTATGAATAAACTCGATAGATTAATTCGATTCGACAGAATAACTTCTTAGAAAATATATATAAATGAGGAAGACTTCACACAAGAAATACATTTTCCAAAAAATAAATTCTGCAATGGAACAGAATCATCCATACTTCGTCCTGGAATATCGTTCATGCGTTTATCCTCCTTTCATAATAGACATAAATTTACATTACCCATAACAGTATAACGAAATTTTTAATTCTTGGCAAGTTTTGTAAAAAAAGGACCGGCCTCTTTACGAAACCGATCCTAATTAATCTTTATAAAAATGTATTTCTTACTCTGTTACTGTGCTATCCTCATCAAATAAAGCCTCGAATTCTTCTCTTGTAATCTTCTCTTTTTCAAGAAGGAGATTAGCTGACTTCTCTAAGATATCTCTGTTATCAGTGATAATCTTTCTAGCCTTGTCATAACAATCAGAGACGATTCTCTTAACTTCTTCATCGATAGTTGCTGCAATAGCTTCGCCGTAAGGTCTTGTATGAGCAAGGTCTCTACCAATGAATACTTCGTCATTGTCATTATCATAATTGATTGTACCAAGCTTTTCTGAGAAACCATACTTTGTAACCATTGCTCTTGCAGTCTGAGTTGCCTGCTTAATATCCTGTGATGCACCTGTTGTAATATCATCAAAGATAAGCTCTTCAGCTACTCTACCACCTAAGCTAACAATAATGTCTTGTAACATCTTTCCCTTAGTATTAAACATTTCATCCTTCTCAGGAAGAGGCATTGTATAACCTGCAGCTCCCTGACCTGTTGGAATAATTGAAACCGAATGAACAGGACCAACATCTGGTAATACATGGAAAAGAATTGCATGGCCTGACTCGTGATAGGCTGTAATCTTCTTTTCCTTTTCAGAAATGATCTTACTCTTCTTTTCAACACCAATGCCAACCTTAACAAAGGCATACTTTACATCTTCATCACTAATGTATCTTCTCTGATTCTTAGCGGCATTAATTGCTGCTTCATTAAGAAGATTTTCAAGGTCTGCACCAGTAAAGCCTGCTGTAGTTCTTGATAAACTATCTAAATCTACATCATCACCAAGTGGCTTCTTTTTAGCATGTACATTTAAAATCTCAAGTCTAGCTCTAACATCAGGTCTACCAACTACAACCTTTCTATCAAAACGACCAGGTCTTAAAATAGCTGGATCTAAGATATCTACTCTGTTCGTAGCAGCTACTACAATAATACCTTCGTTTACACCGAAACCATCCATCTCAACAAGTAACTGATTTAGAGTCTGCTCACGTTCATCGTGGCCACCACCCATACCAGTACCTCTACGTCTAGCAACGGCATCAATTTCATCAATAAATACTATACAAGGAGAATTCTTCTTAGCTTCCTCGAAAAGATCACGTACACGAGATGCACCAACACCTACGAACATTTCTACGAAATCTGAACCTGAAATACTAAAGAATGGAACCCCTGCCTCGCCTGCAACGGCCTTAGCAAGTAAAGTCTTACCTGTTCCCGGAGGGCCTGTCAAAATAACACCCTTTGGAATACGCGCTCCTAAGTTAGTATATTTTGTAGGATCCTTTAGAAAATCTACGATTTCCTCTAATTCTTCCTTCTCTTCCTGAAGACCAGCTACATCCTCGAATTTAATCTGATTATCTTCGTTATCAATTAGCTTAGCCCTACTCTTACCAAAGTTCATCATCTTAGAACCGCCACTGCCTGCGTTGGCCTGTCTTGTCATGAACATTAAGATAATAACAATTACCACAATGCTAAGTACAAATGGAAGAATCGTTGTTACCCACACACTAACTCTTGTTACATCTTTTAGAGTATATTCTATATCGTTATCCTCAAGAACCGACTCTACTTCTGTTACATCTGATACATTAAGTTTCTTAGTAGTATCATCATTAAGTGTAATAGTAATTACACCTGTTGGTACCTCTGAATTTTGCTTAATGTCTACGGAGGTTATATTCTCATTTTTGATGTCTTTTTTGAAATCGCTGTAAGTATAATCCGCTGACTGGTTACCTATTAGATAAACTGCGAACCAAATAATTGCAATAACAATAATGACAAATAAGTAAACACCCATTCCGCCAAACTTGTTGTCCTTCTTTGACTCCATCCCAAGCCTCCTTATATAGTTTTTCTTCCCCTAATAATCTATCTAGATTACTCTATATGTAATTAGGTATTAGTTCTCATCCATATGTAAAACGCCGATAAATGGAAGGTTTCTATACTTCTGATCGTAATCTAAACCGTATCCAACAACGAATTCATCTGGAATGTTGAAACCATTATATTTAACATTAACTTCAACTTCTCTTCTCTCTGGCTTATCAAGTAATGTACATACCTCTAAGCTAGCAGGCTTTCTCTCTTCTAAAAGAGGGATTAACTTTGATAAAGTGTTACCTGAATCAATAATATCTTCAATAATAATTACATCCTTGCCTTCAATGCTCTCATCAAGATCCTTCTTAATCTTAACTGTACCGCTTGATGATGTGCCACTGCCGTAGCTTGAAGCCTGAATAAAATCTATAATTACTGGAACATGGATTCTCTTAGCGAGTTCGCAAGTAAAGAAGATGCTTCCCTTAAGAATGCAAATAAGTGTAACCTCCTTACCTTCGTAATCCTCGTTAATCTTCTCGCCTAATTCGTTAATTCTCTTAGCTAATTCATCCTCAGAAATTAGTACGCTAATTGAATGGTTATCCATAATATTACCTCCAAAATTAAATCTTCCTAATCTTTATAATATAAGTTATTTATTATAAGATAAAATTTAATTATAGTGCCATAATCTTAGTCGTCAAGCCAACTTATTACAACTTTAAAGTAGTGAAGTCCTGTTCATTAAAAATTACAATAGAAATTCGACTATAAGAACCTTTTTTGTTGTGTCACTAACTAATGCAGATTCGGATCTTCTTACGCCAAATGCCCATAAACACTCATTATCCTGACAAACTAATAGACAAGATTTCCTAAAATCCCTATCAATCTTTCTATTAATAAACTCATTCTTTAACTTATGAGAATGTCCAAGTTCATCCACCACAAGAAAGTCTCCTGCTTCTCTATAGCGTATTACTATTGTTGATTTAATTTTATCATAATCAAAACATTTAGCATAGTCACTGTTATAGTCTTTTATTGAAATTTTATTATCAACTAGTCTTAATTTAAGGCCCCTTATCTTAATAATTTTTCCTTTGTAAAATGCATCAAAATCCCTTTCAATTAAAAGCTCATTTTCCATGTCCGTTTTTTTCAAAGCTTCCAAATCGATTTCTAGTTTTAATTTTTCCGGATTATCTTCTATATTTATATTCTGACTTTCTTCTATATTTATTGCATGTCTTTTTTCTACAAAAATGTATTCATAGCCTTTTCTTGCCACAAGACCATAGGGAAGGCTTACTTCCTTACCAGTTTCTAAGCTCACTAATTTATAAACGTCTTTTACATTTATCTCATATATGTCTTTTTTAGCAGCTGCTGCCAAAGATAAAACCCTATATATAAGCTCATTTGCAATAAATCTATCAAGACAAGCTAACTCTTTTAAACTTATCTTATAGACCTCGCCCTCTACTAAGACTGCTTTTGAAAATGAATCACTTGTGACATTTTCAATAAAATCCTCCATTAACTGCATACGGCTAGCCATGTTAGAGAGGTTCTCTACAAAATTACTATTTACATTTTTTTCAAAACTTGGGATTATAACATTTCTTATAGAATTCCTAGTGTAGTCGTTGTTAAAATTCGTCTCATCTACTACATAGGAAAGAGAATTCTCCCTTATATATTCCTCAATCTCAGACCTTTTAAGGCAAAGAAGCGGTCTAATAATTCTGTCCCTTACAGGCTTAATTCCCCTAAGGCCCTTAAGATTTGTGCCCCTTGCCATGTTCATAAGAATAGTCTCTGCCTGATCGTTTTGGTGATGGGCAACAGCGATTCTTGTAGGCTTATTGAAGTTTTCTAATTTACTAGCTATTTTAGCTGCTGTTTTAGTAGTTGTTTTAGTGGTCGCCCCAATCTTTTCATCTAGCTCTTTTGCAAGCTCTTCAAAGATTTCATAACGCTTTAATCTGCCTGCCTCTTCCACTGTAAGGCCTAATTCCTTTGCAATTCCAATGCAATCAATTCTTTTTACCACTAAATCGATTGTCTTATTTTCACAAAAATCTCTCACAAAGTTTTCGTCCCTTGTGGCATTTTCTCGAATCCCATGATTTACATGGACCGCCAGCAAATGAATGTCTAGATTGTTATCCTTAATAAAGCTATCTAGAATAGAAATTAAGCAAATAGAATCAGCGCCCCCTGATAGTCCCACTATCAAGTTGGCGCTCTCTAGCATATTATTCTCATTTATAAAATCATATACTCTCTTAACTCTATTATTCATCGGCCTTAAAAATAATTTCATCTGGACAGATTAATCCAAACTTATTCTTTGCAATCTCCTCTACAAATTTCTTTGATTGAATGTATTCTTGATAGTCCTCTAAGTCATTAGCTCTCTGAGTTTCTTCATCCACCTGTGATTGAACCTCATTGATTTGTGATTCAAGTTCTCTGTTCTTGGCATTTAAATTCATTTGATTATTTATAAGTAGTAAAGCAAACATTGCAAGAACCGCCACAGCTGCTCCAAGAGCTAATTTTGTAGACCAACGCTGGCGCTTTCTTCTTCTTTCCTTTTCTCTCCTTGATTCCCTAACCATAATTTCTCCTATTTTTTCAAACCCAATCTATAAATACTCAAACATTTCCTTAGCTTCTTCTTTCTTGACTACATCCTTTACGTCTGTAACCCTAGCTTTAACGTTCTTATTACCAAACTGGATGTCGATAATATCGCCTACCTTAACATCATAAGAAGCCTTGGCAACTTTTCCATTTATTGTAACTCGACCTGCATCGCAAGCGTCATTTGCTACTGTTCGTCTCTTTATTAATCTAGATACTTTTAAATACTTATCTAATCTCATTTTTTACCTCTTATTAAATATTTTTCTCTTTTAGTCTCCTACCATTATATAAATTTTAAGAAATTAAGTAAAGGGTAGAAGCTCCCTTAATTCTAAACTCTTAGAATTTTGATCTGCCATATCTTAGCATTAGATAATCTATAATGTAATCCACACTCTTATCTATACCTAGCTTTGAACTGTTTAGGCAGAGGTCATAACGCTTAGCATTTCCCCAGCTGTTGCGCAGCTGACTGTTGTGAAATCTCTTTCTATTGCTATCATGCCTGCTTATCTTTTCCTTAGCCGTCTCTAAGTCCACCTTATATTTTGACATAATTCTTTCAATTCTTGCATGCTTGTCACCTGTTATGAAAATGGTAATCACATTTTCACGGCCCTTTAGCACCTGATCTCCCAATCTGCCTACAATTACAAAACTAACCCCGCTGTCTGCCATCTCTGTAATATAGTCAAACTGCAATTCATTTACCACAGCCCCAACGCTATCCATAACAATATCCGACTCCCTAGTAAAAAGTTTCTTCCTTTTATACTTGTCGGCGGCGTTTTTGTCCACTTTTATGCTAGTTACCAGCTTGTCTAACATTTTCCTATCTAAAAATGAAATACCAAGCCTCCTTGATAACTTCTCCCCGATTTCATGACCGCCAGAACCATACTGTCTGCCAATGCATATAATAATTTGTTTATCCATTAAAAATCACCCCAAAATTTTAAATTTGGCATTTTTCACGTGTCATTATTCATAGTTACATTTTACATCTTTTCATAACAATTTGGAAGAAAAGATTGTTAATATTTTAATTTATTGTATTTCTCTTTTCTAATTTAATAAAAAATGATATGATTTTTAACATAAGAAAGACAAGCGCGAGAAAGCGCAGAAAGAGGGAGAAGTTATGGCATTACACGTAATGGATGAAGCTAACCGTTGCTTGCAGTGTAAAGTACCGCAGTGTCAGAAAGGTTGTCCAATTCACACAGACATCCCAACTGCCATTAGACTTTTAAAGGAGAACAAGTTAGACGAAGCTGGAAAAATGCTTTTCGAGAACAATCCTTTAACAACTGTATGTAGCTTGGTTTGTAATCATGAAAAACAATGTGAAGGACACTGCGTTCTAGGTAGAAAAGGTGCACCTGTACATTTCTCAACAATAGAAAATTACATTTCAACAACATACGCAAACAAAATGGTTGCCGGCCCAAAGCCATCAAATGGCATGAGAGTTGCAATCATTGGTTCAGGTCCTGCAGGTATTACAATTGCTATTATTTTAGCAAGATACGGTTATAAAGTTACTATTTTTGAAGGCAAAGATAAAATCGGTGGCGTACTACGTTACGGCATCCCAGAATTCAGACTTCCAAAGTCAGTAATCGATGACCTTGAATACCGTCACCTTGAATTAAAAGGCATTCAGGTAAGACCAAACACAAGAATCGGTGGAGCTATTGGCATCGACGATTTATTCCGCGATGGCTACAAGGCAATATTCATCGGAACAGGCGTATGGCAGCCAAACTCACTTCATATTAAAGGTGAGACCTTTGGAAATGTTCACTTTGGTATCAACTACCTAAACAACCCAGATAGCTATAAGCTAGGCAAGAAAGTAATCGTAATCGGTGCCGGAAATGCAGCTATGGACGTGGCAAGAACAGCCATCCGTAAAGGTGTACAAGACCTTACTTGTGTATCAATCACTAAGGAAGTTGCAGCTAGCCAGTATGAATTCTCATACGCACAGCTAGAAGGCGTAAAGTTCCTCTACAACTTAAAGCCAGTTGAAATCAAAGACGACGGCATCATTTTAAGAGAAGTAGAAGAAGCAGAAGATGGCACATTAACAGATATTGAAGGCACTGATAAGTTCTATGATGCAGACAGCATCATCGTATCCATCAGCCAAGGCCCACAGAATGCCATTGTTAATACAACAAAAGGCTTAAATGCAACAGCAAGAGGCTTACTCGATGCAGACGAAACAGGCCACACAAGTAGACCTGGAATCTTTGCATCCGGCGACGTTGTAAACGGCGCAAGAACAGTAGTAGAAGCCGTAGCACATTCAAAAGTCGTAGCAGAATCAATGCATCAGTATATGCAGTCATTAAGCAAAGAAGAAAAAGAAGCTTAAAATTAGATTTTACTAAGAATAAAAATACCGACTGTCAGAATTAGACGTTACTCTAAATAAGGATAACTCTAAAGATGAAGTCGGTATTTTTTATGTAAATTTATAGATTTGTAAATTAACAAATATGAAGATATGCCATCCATACTCTCCATGTCCATTTTATTCAAAAAACAAGCAGAAAAACAGCAAACAGCGTAGCGCCTTTGCGTCCGGGCCGCGATACACAGCCAAACAACGAAGTGCATTTGGCGTCCCTCCCACACCACTTCCGGAAATACTCCCCAGCCAAACAGCATCGCGCATTTGGCGTCCCTTTCCCCACGCACCTCCCGGAAATACTCCCCAGCCAAACAGCAAAGCGCATTTGGCGTCCGTCTTCCACTACTCCCGTCTCTCGCTCCCCAGCCAAACAGCA
>NZ_FNHZ01000004.1:196704-268648 GCF_900103815.1 Lachnospira pectinoschiza
GCTCCCCAGCCAAACAGCATCGCGCATTTGGCGTCCCTCTCCCCCGCGCACCCTCCCGGAAATACTCCCCAGCCAAACAGCATCGCGCATTTGGCATCCGGGCCCTCCCCACCACTCCCGGTAGTCATACACTGCCGGGAGGGTGCCCGCCGAGGGGGCCTCGGCGGGGGAATGTGAATCGGGGGATGAAATCCCTTAATCGTTACGCTCCCCTGGGGCCCATTTATAAACGCATAGGGGGGGGAGGAGGAGAGGCCCCGAAGAAAACCATTGAGCGCCAGTCAGCACTCGCTCCTTAAAAGGGGGGAGGCCCCCTTTTAAGAAGCGAAGTACTGCTACTAGGCGCTCTGAGCGAAAGCGTGTTTTCTGAGGGCGCGCTCTCCCCTCCCCCAAAACACTGCATTAAAAAAGGGGCCCCCTCGGACCCCTAACAAGGAAGGGATTTCATCCCCCCTTCACATTCCACCACTTCAACGCCCCAACTTAAAGTCCACTACATACCAACTTCCACTCTTCTTCACCCAAATAATCTTCAAGGTTGTAGGATACTCCCTTACATCCCCGCTATTTGTCACAACAGAAGCTGTTACACTGGCCTCCACGCTAAAGCAATCCTCTGTGTACTGCTGATAATTGCTTGTTTCAATCTCGCCATAATTAATACTCTTAGGTGTACCATTCCAAGCAATAGCCACAGCAGAATTTGCAAAAAGCTTTCTAGCATTACTAGCAGAAAGCGTATAACTCTGAACTGTGCTCACCTGCTTTGTATTAATTACATAGTCTACATATTCGTAAATATAATCACGCACTCTTTGATCTACAGAATTTATAAAATCCTCACTGCACTCAAAAGAATATTCATAGGCAACGATTTTCTCATCCTCTGTTTCCGTTGCCTCTACTGACAATTCATTTCCACTAACACCCACAACCTTCACATCTAAATCACCATAGATGTTATCAAGCTTATAGCTTTTATAAGTAGGTGTCTCAATGTAATCTACAACATACTCTAAATCCACAACCTCTTCATCATTAGAGCTTACGTAATCATCAGATAATTCAATGCCATTAACAAAAACTGCAGCATTGTTTGGCGCCTTAATTGTTACAGCTCTTGTTTTATTAAGCTCCGTATTAAAACTTGCTAGGCTATAGTTTGGCATTTTAAAAATCCCCTGCTTGCCATCCTTATTTAGGCTAATGCTGCCCACCTTGTCTCCATCCTTTATTAAAATGTAACAAGGCTCCTCATCTGTACTGTCATTTCTATTCTTAGTGTAGCTCCACTCTCCACTAAGCTCGGACTTTAAATACTCCTTAACAGAGTCCATATTTTCAAACTCAGTAACCTGAATGTCTAAATATGTTAGTAAGTCGTCGATGTCCGATTTATTCAAATTTTCAACTATCTCCTCGACCTTATATTCTGGTCTAGACTTCTCATAGTTGTCTAAGTAAAACCATAGAACTCCTAAGCCGGCTAGAATTAAAACAAGTAAGCAAGTAACTACGATTCCATAGACCTTCCAGAAGACTCCCTTCTTCATAAATTTCCTCCCCAAATTCTACTTAACAATAATTGCTGTTGGTATAAGTCTTGAGCCTGTAAGCGGTGCAGTACTATTTACATATTCTCCATTATAGTAAAGAGTTGTTGAGCTACCACCATCAAGGTTATAAGCATTTACAGCGCCGTATTCTAACATTACGTCAATGATGTCTGCAAATGTAGCACCAATACTGTTAATCTGTCTACCATCAATTACAAGTAGCAAAACCGTTCCGTCGGCGCACTGGCCTATTGCGGTTCTTGGATTGATTCCACTACCTGTTCCATAAACTGTTGTTGCCACGCCATTTACAATTAAAGTTGGGCCGTAACAACAGCAATCTCTAATTCCTCTATCAATTGCCTGCTGACCTGTCATACTACCTACAACTAAGACATTGTTACTATCAAAGCCTGCAATATCGTAGGTTTTATCAAGTTCACCAGCTAATAATTCACCATTTGAAATAACAAGACCTATTGGTGTGCCGCCATTTCCCATACCATTAGTATCTTCAAAGCCACCGCCGTTTACACCTGCGACTGCCCCGTATCTTTCAACAATTGCATCTACGTGTAAGCCGTAGCCGCCAAATGTACCACAAGTTCCTACCATAACTCTTGAAGGATCCTTTATCTTTAAAAGATAACCATTATAAGAGCCACCATTAATTTCAACTAATTCGATACCATCTTCGTCAGTTGTAGTGCCTGTGTTTTCTGTGTCTACATTTTCAGAAGTCACATTTATTAAAGAGGAATCTGTAACCTCATCTGTTAGTTCGATGGAATTTTGTGACTGAATTTCATCAATTACTTCTGCTGAAACAAAAGTTGTAGCTAGAAACTTTCCTGCACTAGTTTCAAGTACAGAATTTACAAAAAGGTTTCTGGCTGCCTTCGATGGGCCATGCTCAATTATAAGTACTAGGCCTAAAAGGGCTAGAACTATGATAATCACAGCCGTTAGAATACAAAGAGCAATCCTTCCAAAGATTTTCTTTGCCCCAAGTTTTTTCTTCTCAGGTAAATTTTTTTCAGACTTCTTTTTACTTTTTATGTCATCAAAAAAATTATCTGCTAAATCTTCTTCAGAATCATCATCTATAAGAATATCCTGCTCTTCTTTAGATAGCTTTTCCTCATTAGTAATATCCTTTTTTATATCTTCTTTAATTTCTTCTTTAATTTCTTCATTTAAGTTATAATCCTTGGCATTTAAATCCCTTGGATCTAAATCCTCGATTTCAATAATCTCAACCTGGTCATTAGGCTGAAGGCTTTTGACATCTTTGCTCTGCCTCGATAAGTCCTCAAGCTTAGATAAATCCTTAGGAGTCTCCTCCTTAATTTCCTTAGCTTCCTTAGCTCCTAGAAGTTTTTTATCCTCTTTAACTTCTTTTTTACTAGGAATTTCCTTATCCTCTTTTAGTACAGAAGCCTCTTCGTTATTAGTCTTTGCAGCATCCTTCTTAGCTATAAAATCCTCATCTGCTGCCACATCTCTTTTTCTCCACTCCGGAGAATAACCCCAAATTTTCTTCTCATTCTCAAGAATTTCTTCCTTTGAGAGCTCGATTAAATCGATCTCCACATTTTTCTTTCTTTTTAACATCCTCTACCTCTTTTTCTGCTGCAAAAACTGCAGTCTTCCAACAACTAAATAATTTCCCCATAGCTATTGAACATTATGCCTCGTTATTTTAGTATGCCTAGATAGTTTCCATCCCTAAAAACTACTAGTAAATATTTTTCTATAACTCTTCTAATAAAAATATTACTCTATTATATACGAATATTCAAGTAAAAAAAGGGATTATACTAGTAATTTCTACTAATATAATCCCGAAATCTTTAGATGCCTTGTCTGATTTTTTCAAAGCTCCCTAATTAGATTGTATTTAGAGTCCTATCGACCCTGCGGATACAGTACCCGTCCCACACTAAAAGCTTACTCTCCTAAAACTGCTTTAGCTTTGTCGTATGAATCTACATGAATGTAGATATCACATTTACTTGATTTACTGTTATTCATAAATTTGAGAAGACCACCATGTAAATTCCACTTCTCAAAATATGAAATGTTATTTCTTCTAAGAACACGCTCAATCTGCTTGCTCTCTTCCATAGAAACGTCAGCTTTAAGTAAACGTTCTGTAGTCATCATCTCTGCCACTTAAAACACCTCAATTCTTATTGCCCCATATTTTAATCCATCACGGATGTTTTTTATGCTAGACCACTGCCTACCACAAAACCCCTTCTAACTACATTTATTATAGCACAAATTATTTTTTAAAATCTACTTTAGTTTCTAATGTTTTTCATATATACAGTATACAAAGTTAGGCAGAAAAACTGTAAAATATTAAGAGAGAGTTTCCTCTATTTTCTTTTTTAATGTGTAGCTACACATTTTCCTTACAGATATTAACTGAGTTCTTTGAGTTGTATGACAAGTTTTGTAAGTTGTATGACATTTATATTGACATAAGTTATTTATAAGAGTTAAAATATCATAAAACACATAGATTATTTTACTTATTGTGTCTATATTTGGGAAAGGAAGTACTTTTTATGGCAGAGAAAAAAGATATTGATTGGGCCAATATTGGTTTTGGTTACATGAAGACAGATGCAAGATATGTAACTAATTTTAAAAATGGAGCATGGGACGAAGGATGCATCACAGATGATGATAAGGTTGTTTTAAGCGAATGTGCTGGCGTATTACAGTATGCTCAGACATGTTTTGAGGGTCTTAAGGCTTATACAACTAAGGACGGTCACATCGTTACATTTAGACCTGACCTCAATGCTAGCAGATTAAATGATTCATGTGAGAGACTTGAAATGCCTACATTACCAGAAGGCAGATTCTTAGAGGCACTTGATAAGCTCGTTCTTGCAAACAAGGAATGGGTTCCACCTTACGGTTCAGGCGCAACTCTCTACATTAGACCATATATGTTTGGTACAAATCCTGTTATCGGTGTTAAGCCAGCAGATGAATACCAGTTTAGAATGTTTGCAACTCCAGTTGGACCTTACTTTAAGGGTGGTGCTAAGCCTATCGTTATTAAGGTTTCAGATTTTGATAGAGCAGCTCCACACGGAACAGGTAATATCAAGGCTGGTCTTAACTATGCAATGAGCCTTTACCCTATCGTTAAAGCTCATGAAGAAGGTTTTGCTGAAAATATGTACCTTGACGCAGCAACTAGAACTAACGTTGAGGAAACAGGTGGTGCAAACTTCTTATTCGTAACTAAGGACGGAAAGGTTGTTACACCTAAGTCAGATAGTATCTTACCTTCAATCACAAGACGTTCACTTGTTTATGTTGCTAAGGAAATCCTTGGTCTTGAAGTTGAAGAAAGAGTTGTTCCATTTGAAGAAGTTAAGGACTTTGCTGAATGTGGTCTTTGCGGTACTGCTGCAGTTATTTCACCAGTTGGTAAGATTAACGATCACGGCAAGGAAATCTGCTTCCCAAGTGGTATGGAGGAAATGGGTCCTGTAACTAAGAAGTTATATGAGACATTACTTGGAATTCAGCAGGGAACAATTGAAGCTCCAGAAGGTTGGATTCATACAATTTGCTAAAAATCCTATTCTTAAATAATATCAAAGAGATGGCAGTAGTTTTACTGTCATCTTTTTATTTGCTTATTTTCCTAAGAGATACATTTTCATTCCTATAAATCTGTAATATCAAGGAAAGAAAAAAATTTTCTTTATTGCTTTAAATTTGTCTTAGGTCTACAATACAATTCGTTTCATGTAAATTTTTTAGATCGGAGTTTTTTATGATATTTTCCAATAAGGACTTAAAGAAACTTATTATCCCTTTAATGGGTGAGCAAGTTCTTTCTTTAACAGTTGGTTTTGTGGATCAGCTCATGGTTTCACAGGCAGGTGAAGCTGCTGTTGCTGGTGTCGCATTAGTAGATAATATTAACCGACTTATTATTCAGATTATGGCTGCCCTTGCAACAGGTGGTGCCGTAATTTGTAGCCAATATATTGGTGCAGGTAATGAGAAGAGAACAAAGAAGGCTGCTGGTCAGCTAGAAACAGTACTTCTTGTATTTGCCCTAATTATGATGGGAATTTCCGTTATATTTGCAAGACCGGTTTTATCAGGAATCTTTGGTAATACTGAAGCTGCTATTATGAACTTTGCAGTTCTTTACTTTACAGTTACAGCTATTTCATATCCTTTCCTTGGTATTTACAATGCCGGAGCTGCCATATTTAGAAGTGTGGGAAATTCAAAAATCAGTTTATACATAAGCTTAGTTATGAACATTGTAAATATTATTGGCAATGCTATATTTGTTCTAAGCTTTCACTGGGGTGTCTTTGGTGTTGCCCTATCTACACTTTTAAGTAGAGTTTTTGGTAGTGCCATTATGAGCTACTTCATTATGCGAGAGAAATCACCAATTAGACTTAATAAGCTTGCTGACTACCTTCCAAACTTCTCACTTATTAAGAAGATTCTCTTTATAGGTATTCCTTCTGGTATTGAAAATGGAATGTTCCAGATCGGTAAACTTATGGTTGTCCGCATGGTTACAACCCTTGGACAGGCAGCTATTGCTGCTAACTCAGTTAGTTACACCATAATCGACTTTGCTAATATCCCAGCAAGTTCCATGGGACTCGCCCTTATTACAGTAGTCGGTCAGTGTATTGGTGCTGGTAGAAAAGATGAAGCCAAGCACTATGTTAAAAAGATACTTCTTTGGGCCTACATAGGAGACTGGATTTGCAACATAACCCTATTCTTCCTTGGTCACTACATTCCAACTTGGTTTAACTTATCTCCTGAGGCTGTGGATATTGCCACTGTGGTACTTAGAGCCTTTAATATTACATCTCTATTTATCTGGCCATTATCCTTTACAATGCCAAATGCCCTTAGAGCCGCAGGTGATGTGCATTACACCATGATAGTAAGCATCCTTTCTATGTGGATATTCAGAGTCGGTAGTAGTTACATTTTCGGACTAGTCCTAGGCTTTGGCGTGCTTGGTGTATGGATTGGTATGTTTATTGATTGGGGCTGCCGTTCCCTATTCTTTGGAATTAGATTCCTAAACGGCAAATGGATTCAAAAAGAAGCTTTGACAAATTAAATTTGCTTACTTTCATTCCTATATAAAACAAAAAAGACTGCAAATTGCAGTCTTTTTTGTTTGGTTATATAAAGTATGAAATAGTGAAAATATCTTACTCGTAGGCTGTAACCTCTGTATAAAACTTAGAGTAATCAGTTCTCTTCTCAGCTGTAAACGCAATAGCAGCTCTTGGATGCTGATTAGCCTGTCCTGTAATAACATATTGAATATCTGAACCCCAAGTCACACCGCTTGCCTTAAGTGGCACCATATGCTCCTGGATAAATTTGAAAATGTTAGCAATCTTATACTTAGGATTTCTAAGGAATCCAAGTAATAATTCTGTACAGCAGTTTCCTGCGCCTCTACCCATACCATTAACAGTTGCATCTAAGTAGCTAATACCGATGCTTGCTGTCTGAATAGTGTTAGCAAAAGCAAGCTGCTGATTGTTGTGAGCATGAATACCAATTGCCTTGTTGTACTTTTCCCCAACTGCTAAGTACTTCTCAGCTAATCTGCACATCTGCTCTGGGAATAATGAACCGTAGCTATCAACTAAGTAAATTACATTAGCTGAGCTCTTACCTAAAAGTTCAAGAGCTAAATCAAGTTCTGTCTCAGAAGCTGTTGAAATAGCCATAATGTTTACAGTTACTTCATAACCCTTCTTAGCAAAGTCCTCAATCATCTCAATAGCTGCTGGTATCTGGTAGATATAAGTAGCGACTCTAATGAGATCAACCACGCTCTCTGACTTTGGTGGGATATCATTAAGATCAGTTCTACCTACATCTGCCATAACTGCGATCTTAAGATCTGTATTATTCTCGCCTACAACAGCGCGAATATCTTCTTCATTACAAAACTTCCACTTACCGAAGTCCTTTGGATCAAAAACCTCCTTAGAAGCCTTGTAACCAAATTCCATATAATCAATTCCTGCGGCAACATTTGCCTTATATAAATCACGGACGAAGTCATCTGAGAACTCAAAATTATTAACAAGTCCTCCATCACGTAATGTACAGTCAACTACTTTAATGTCTGGTCTAAACGACGTTAAGTCACCTTTTTGTTCCAACATATCACTTTCCTCCTAATAAGAATCCTTATGAAAATGCATCATTTCTCACATTTACTACATATCCTAATTTTGTATTGTTGCTTATCTTGTCTGCAAATTTTTTTGCATTTTCTTTATTCGCTTTAAAGCGTTACGCTTTAAAGTACTAAATTGAATTATAATCATTTTTATTCTTTATGTCAACCTAATTTGTGAAAAAAAGTGGTAAAGTTTTCTACCTTACCACTTGTCAATTTCTTATTGAATTTTCTAAACTTCAAGCTTCATATCGCCCTCTTTAACCCAACCAATTTTTCTAATAATTAGGTCAAAAATCAAGGCAAATACTGCTGGTAAAACTATGCAAATTAGTACTAAACCAATCCAGTCAAAGGCTGTAATTGAAGCCTTAAGTCCCTTTGCTATATCAGCAACCCAACCTGTATAAACACCAAGAGGGCCCACTAAACCGCAAGTTCCCATACCTGAAGAAATTGCTGCACCATTCATCTCTAAATGGAAGATACAAGTTGCAATAGGTCCTGTAATAGCTGATGCAAGAATTGGCGCAAGCCAGATTTTAGGATTCTTTACAATATTTCCCATCTGAAGCATAGAGGTTCCAATACCTTGTGAAACTAAACCACCCCAGCCATTTTCTCTAAAGGAAATCACTGCAAAGCCCACCATCTGAGCACAACATCCTGCCACTGCTGCACCCCCTGCAAGACCAACTAAACCAAGAGCCGCACAGATTGCCGCAGAGGAAACTGGAAGGGTTAGGAAAATGCCCATAAAGACGGAAACAACAATTCCCATTAGGAATGGCTGCAAATCCGTAGCCCACATAATAATATTTCCAAGCCAAAGAGCTGCCTTACCTATTGGTGGCGCAATTAGACTTGAGACAATAATTCCCACAACTACAGTAACAATCGGTGTTACAAGAATATCTATCTTTGTTTCCTTTGATACTAACTTTCCTGCCTCAGCAGCAATAATAGATATAAAATATACTGCTAAAGGACCCCCAGCTCCACCTAGGGCATTGGCAGCAAAGCCTACTGATACCATAGAGAAAAGTACAAGTGGAGGACACTTTAGGGCATAACCTATTGCTAGTGCCATAGCTGGACCACTCATAGCTGATGCTAAACCACCGATTGTATAATCAGTTCCACTAATAGTTGCTATTGTCTTTGTTAATAAGCCAATGGAAAACTGTGTTCCAATAGCATTTAGTATTGTTCCTATTAAAAGGGAACAAAAGAGGCCTTGGGCCATGGCTCCTAAGGCATCTACACCGTATCTTTTTACAGATATTTCGATGTCTTTTTTCTTCAAAAAGTCTTTAACTTTTCCCATAAATCCTCCGCACTTTAAATTCATAAGTGTAATTAAATCCACACTTTAAGTCTATTTTTTTACTACATTTTCCAAGAAATCATCCATTAAGCTATTAAGTCCGTTTAGATATTCCTTGGCATTGCCAAACTTTCTTTTTGTAACCTTCCATCTAAAGTTGGCGTCTCTAACACTAAAGGCTAGCGCTCCACCAAATCTAGCTAAGAATTCATCTAAGGCTTCCACATCAATTTCTGATTTTGGTGAAATGGACATGTTAGTAAACCACTGAGAATTACCTGTTTCACCTATGGCATTGTGAAGTCCACCCTTAATTTCAATAAAGCCAATCTTGTGAGCCTTGGCTTTAATAAGAGCAATCATAGTTAGATTATGGGCTGTCGCTGGAAGCTCTCCATATCTATCTACTAATTCATCTTCCATATCATTTAGCTCTTCCATAGTTTCGATGTTTGCAATTCGCTTATAGGCATCAAGCTTTTGATACTCACTTCTAATATAAGTAGAAGGAATAAAGGCATCTACGTCTAAGTCGATTGTTGTCTCGAAATCGTATTCATTTTTAATACCCTTAAGCTTATTAACGGCCTGATTTAACATTTTGCAATAAAGGTCGTAACCTACTGCTGCCATGTGTCCATGCTGGCTTCGGCCAAGTACCGAACCTGCACCTCTAATTTCTAGATCCTTCATGGCAATCTTAAAACCGCTACCAAAGCCTGCAAATTCCTTGATTGCCGACAATCTCTTCTCTGCAATTTCAGAAATCATTCTGTCTCTTTTATACAAAAGGAAAGCAAAGGCAGTTCTGTTGCTTCGACCAACTCTACCTCTTAACTGATAAAGAGTAGATAGACCGAAGTTATCTGCATCCTCAATAATCATTGTGTTACAGTTAGAAATATCCATACCTGTCTCAATAATTGTTGTACATACTAGCACATCAATTTCATGATTAATAAAGTCTGTCATGATTCGCTCAAGCTGGCGTTTGTCCATCTGACCATGAGCTATTGCTACATTTGCATCAGGAACAAGGGACTCCACGTGAGCCGCCATATCCTCAATGCCCTTAACCTTGTTATATACATAGAAAACCTGACCATCTCTTGCAAGCTCACGATTAATAGCCTCTCGAATCATCTCATCGTTATGCTCTGTAACGAAGGTCTGAATAGGAATTCTATCCACAGGTGGCTCCTCTAAAACACTCATATCTCTAATTCCAACTAAACTCATGTGAAGAGTTCTAGGAATTGGAGTTGCTGAAAGAGTAAGTACGTCAATATTTTCCTTAAGCTTTTTTATCTTTTCCTTATGAGTTACGCCAAAACGCTGTTCCTCATCGATAATAAGTAGACCTAAATCCTTAAACTCCACATCCTTTGAAAGAAGTCTGTGAGTTCCTATTACAATGTCTACAGTGCCCTTCTTTAGCTTAGCCACCGTCTCCTTATTTTGAGCGGAGGTCTTAAAGCTTGATAACTGCTCCACTGTAACTGGGAAGTCCTTTAGTCTTTCCTTGAAGTTGTTAAAATGCTGATTACAAAGCACGGTAGTTGGCACAAGATAAGCCACCTGCTTGCTATCCTGCACTGCCTTAAAGGCCGCTCTAATAGCAACTTCTGTCTTACCATAACCTACATCCCCGCAAATCAGTCTATCCATAACTTTAGGGCTTTCCATGTCCTTTTTAGTATCATCAATGGCATTTAACTGATCTAGAGTCTCCTCGTATGGGAACATCTCCTCAAATTCCTGCTGCCAAACAGTATCCGCTGTAAACTCGTAGCCCTTAATCTTTGAACGTGTGGCATAAAGCTCAACTAAATCCTTTGCCACCTCTTCAACCGCCGACTTAACCTTACTCTTAGTCTTCGACCATTCCACAGAGTTAAGCTTATTAAGCTTAGGCTTCTTCTCTACGTCTGCCGCGGCATACTTTTGCAATCTATCAAGCTGAGTGGCAAGAAGGAAGAGGTTACTGTTACCATCATAGGCAATCTTTACGTAATCCTTCTCCACGTCATTAACCACAATCTTTTCAATACCCTTATAGATACCAAGACCGTGAGTCTCATGAACCACATAATCCCCTACGTTTAAGTCGTTAAAGCTTGCGATAGAGTTACCATTTTTCTTGGCCTCCTTCTTACGCTTAAGCCTCTTCTTTTCTCTATCTGTGAAAATGTCACTCTCAGATATACACACAAACTTTAGTAAAGGATATTCAAAGCCCGCATGTAAACTACCATAAGTAACCATGATAGTGCCTTGCTTTATAGGCTTTGTAAAATCATCACTATAATAACTCTCAATCTCAAGACCTGCTAAATCATCCACGATTCTCTTAGCTCTAGTCCTTGAACTAGAAACCAAAACCACGCTGTATTTATTCTTCTTATACTTGGCAAGATCATTGGCAAGCATCTCAAAACTATTATTATAAGAACTAATAGTTCTTGTTTCTAGATTCATTGAAAAGTCGATTTTATTCAATTTATAAGTGTAGTCAAGAGCAGACAGTGTCAACTTTTTAAAGTCCTTAAGCCCTGCCATAATTTCATCCATAGGACGAATCAAACTTGTCTGACAAGGAAGCACCATACCACAAGAAAGTCTGTGCTTCATGCTCTCCTCATACTCATAGCTTACTAAATCAGACTTTTCCTTTAATCTATGTAATTCATCAAGAACGATTAAAGTTTTACCCTTTGGCAAATAGTCTGCAAAGCCCACAGTTTCACTTGAGAAAGCCTTAATAAACCTAGAATAATCCCCGGTTCTTTTAGCATCTGCCACAAGTTTTCTAATAGCATTTCCTGCATCAATATCTTCCTTACTACGTCTCTTTTTTTCAATATTAAAGACCTGTAACTGGGCTTTAGCTTCCTTTTCAATAAGCTCTAATCCTTCTTCAATTTCCTCTTCTGTGAAAATATATTCCGTCGCCGGAAATACTCTTATTTCCTTTACTTTCTCAATAGAGCGCTGACTGTCTACATCAAAGTATCTAATAGAATCAATCTCATCATCCCAGAGCTCAATTCTTACTGGAGTCTCACTGGTGAAGGGGAAAATGTCAATAATTCCACCACGTATAGAAAACTGGCCTCTTCCCTCAACCATAGGCATTCTCTCATAACCTATAGCCACAAGCTTTGACTTAATCTTATCTAAATCTATAACATCATCTGTCTTAAAAACTAAAGTACTATCAATGTATTTTTCAATTGGAATTAAAGTATCTGAAAGAGCATCAATTGTGGTAACAATAGTTAACTTGTCCTCATTGATAATCTTATTTATAACTTCAATTCTCTGTCCTACAATTTGCTTTCCGGAAATGTCTGCATTGTAAAAAATCGCATCCTTAGCTGGATAATACGATACATTTTCATTAAAAAATGCCGCATCCTCAGCTATCTTTCTAGCCTTCACTTCGTCAGAGCTTACAATAAGAAGGAAATTATAATCGCTAGCAATTGCAGAGGCTAAATGCACCTTTTGCGTATCTATGCAGCCTGATATAGATACAAGTTTTCCGCCCTTGCCATCAAGAACTGTATTTAATTCCTTAATGCCCTCAAGCTTACGTATTGGATCGTAAAATGTATCCATAAGTTTCTCCTTTTAACCTAACCTGTTTAGCTATCTACTAATTAAACTTATTCATGGCAAATTCAGTACCTTCCGCCATAATTGTTTCAATAGCCTCGCAAGCTCTCTTCTTTGCATCTTCTAAAGTCTTTTCATCTTCTTTGTTAAATCTACCAAGTACCCAATCTGCAAGGTCCCAGCCAGAAGGCTTGTTGCCTACACCAAACTTAACTCTCTTAAAGCCGTCTGAACCTAAATGAGCGATGATACTCTTAATACCGTTGTGACCGCCGGCACTTCCCTTAGGTCTAACTCTTAACTTGCCCACCTCTAAACTAATATCGTCAAATACCACAATAAAGTCCTCAATATCAGTTTTGTAATAATCCATAACCGCTCTAATGCACTCGCCGGAATTATTCATATATGTAAGTGGCTTTACAAGTACAACCTTCTCACCATTAATGACACCTTTACCAAGCATGCCCTTAAACTTAGAATTATCAATATCAATGTTGTGCTTATTAGCCAACTCATCTATAACTGAAAAACCTGCATTATGTCTTGTATTCTCATATTCTTTTCCCGGGTTTCCTAAACCTGCTATTATATACATATTTTACCTCACTATTAGCTTTATATAAATGTTTTCACATGACTAAATCTTAACACTTAATACAAAAGTCAACAAGAATAAAAAACTACTATAAATTAAATAAATATTATGATATAATTTTTTTGCATTTGAAGACATCAAACTATATATAGGCTATAAACTAATGATAAAGCCGGGTGTTTTCTAGAAGGAGGAAAATATGCTAGTATTGCAAAATGTTAACAAACAATACTCAAGTATTACAGCCGCGTACAATCAGTGCATTTCCCTTGAAGCTGGAAATGTATATGCCTTACTTGGCCCTAATGGTAGTGGTAAATCTACATTTATGAAGATGATTGCAGGTCTTGTAAAAGCCGATAGCGGACAGATTTTTTATAAGGGACAGCCACTTTCATGTGAATCAAAGGCAGACATCTCATATATGCCAACAGAAAGTTATTTCTATTCATATATGACACCAAAAGATATTAGTAATTATTTCAGTGATTTCTTTGCTGATTTTAATAAAGATAGATTCTATGCTTTCTTAAATGATATGCAACTTCCAGACAATTTAAAGGCTTATAAAATGTCTACAGGTATGTTAGCTAAATTAAAGATTGCAGTTTCACTTTCAAGAAGTTCAGGCCTTATGATGCTTGATGAACCTCTAAATGGTATTGATATTATTTCAAGAGAGCGTATGGCAGCAACTATTGCAGCTAACTCAGGTCCAGGAAGAATCATGATTGTTTCTTCTCACTTAATTGACGAACTTGAGGCAGTTTCTACACATGCTATTTTCATTAAGCAAGGATGCATTGTATCTGCTGGTTCTATTGAAGAATTACGTAATCAGACTGGATTAAATCTTGTAGATCAGTACAAGAGAATCTATGCTTAAGGAGGATGACATGTTAAAGTTATTAAAATATGAAATTAGAAAAAATATAGCACCACTTTTGATTTTCTTTTTAGCATTAGCTTTTTTAGAAGGATATTTCCTAATATGCTATAACAACAGAGACTTCGAAGCAATTGAATTAGCAATTGTACTTTTAGTACTTGCTACTGCTATTTCTTACTTTATTGTATTTGCCCTTGCCATTAGTTCTTATAGTAAGGAGCTTAAAAATAAGACTATATATCTTGTTTTCATGACACCAAATTCAACAATTTCAATTATTCTTTCAAAGCTTATACATGCAATTTTAACAGCTTTTGTTGTTGCTCTTGTATTCGCAGCTATTGGATTTTGGGATATTAAACTATATGCTAGTCTTTTTGATACAGCAAGTTTTTCAGCACTAGATATTTTAGACATTGTTCTAGCAAGTTTAGATACAAATCTTTCAACATTTATTCTATCAATTGTATTTACAATTATTAGTGTTGTAATTGTATTCTTAACTTATGTTGTAATGGGTTATTTATCAATAACAATATCAGCTACAATTCTTTCAAATAGTAAAGCTAGAGGATTTGTTTCAGTAGCACTCTTTATTATATTTGTTATTATTTATGCTCTTATTGTAAATCATTTACCAAAGCTTGCTACAAGCCCTGAAAACATTGGTGAATATTTATTCTCTATAGCCCCACAGATTATTCTATCAATCATTTCTGTGATTCTTATGATCTGGGCTAACGCATATTTATTAGATAAGAAGATTAGTTTATAGTCTTCGAAAATGTATCTATTGTTTATAATCTACTTACTTATAATATAAAAAATGCTTGCAAGCATTATCCTTAAGACCTAAATCTTTTGGTATTAATGCCTGCAAGCTTATTTTTTTATGTCAGATTAAAGTTTTACTAATCTTATTCTTCCTCTTCCTTTTTTCTAGCTGCTACTGCACCAGCTGCAATTGCTGCTGAAACGCTTGCTAGAGCAAGTCCGATTACGAAGTTATTGTTATCAGCTGTATCAGTATCTTCTGCTGCTACTTCTGATGTATTGCTAGCTGCTGTAGAAGCTTCTGTAGCACTTGCTGTTGTTGTTGTTGCATCAGCTACAACTACATCTGTATCTGCTGCTACTTCGCCAGTTGTATTTTCTGTTGAAGGTTCCTCTGTTGAAGGCTCCTCTGTTGAAGGCTCAGCTGCAAGTAATGTAAATAATGTAGATGCTGCACCATCTGTTGAAAGAATTGTAACAGTATGCATACCTTCACCAAGTGTTGCTAAATAATCAGCTGAAAGTTCAATAATTGTTGAACCAGAAGTTGCTGTGTAATTTGATGGATCAACTGTAACGCCATCAACTTCAACACCTTCAAATGTACTTAAGTCTGCTGCTGATCTAAATACTACTGATTCACCTGCTGCAACTTCAGCATTTTCACCATTTAACATCTCATATTCAATACTTGTTAACTTACCATGCTGGAGTAATTCTGCTGACCAATCATTTCCTACAAAGTTAGCAAAGCTAATTGCTGTACCATCATTTAATACTGCCTCTGAAAGAAGTGTTGACCATGATACTCTTGATGATGTATCTACTGAGTTTCCATTTACATCTACTGAACCATATTCATAGCTTAATGTAGACTTTCCACCAAGAGATGAATTCCATCCTTCGTCACAAATAAGAAGCTTTTCTTCACCATCATAGAAATCTGTTGTTTCAATTGTTGTGTTATAGAATACTACTTCAGCTGTATTAGCCTGCCATGGTCTACCAAAGTAACCCTGCTTAGACTTCTTAGTTGATGCTGTATCTACACCAGGTGTTGTTGATGTAACAGTACACTCATACATTAAGTAACCTCTGCCAGATGACTGCTGAGCTGCTGTAATATAGAATGTATCATTTGCATCTTCACTTGTATTAGCTACTAAATCACACTGATAGAAGATTGCTTCCATACCACCAAAGATATAATCTGTACCACCATAAATCTGGCACTGATCAAATACTACTGTTGAATTAACTCCACCATAAAGTGTATCCTGTCTACCAATGAACTTACAATTATCAAAATATGTCTCTGAAACATCGCTTACGATTGCAAGAGCTGCTGCTCTTTCTACATAAGCCTTTGCCTGAACTGCAGTTGAACCAACTTTGTAGTCATTTCTTGCACCATTTGATTCGCCCTTAGCACCGCTAAGTGCAACGATTGTATCGTTAGCCGCAAGTTCTGACTGATACTGGTTGAATGAGTTCTCAAAAATAATTCCATCTGCACTAAAGCCATCTGCATATACAACTACAGTTGCATTCCAGTAGCTTCCGTTTGTTGTACCAGAACCTGGATTCTGGAATGAATAATAACCATTGTATGTATTAACATCTAATAAATCTGCATTGTACTTACAATTCTTATCCATACTATAGTAAGCATAACCATGACCATAGTATGATGTGATTCTTACTGCATTATCTGCAATATCAACACCTGAATTTGTAAGATCTGTGCTTGCTGCACTACCAGCTGCATTTACTAAGTTTACATTGTCAACGTCAATAACAAGCATTTCCTGGTATGTACCTGGATCAATTACAATTGTAACTTCCTGGTCTTCTGTTCTTTGCATTGTTCTTGCTGCATCAAGTGCATCATTAATTGTCTGATATTCCTTATCTGCACCTACTGTAATAACGCTCTTATACTCTGTTGGAGTAACAACGCTAATCTCTGTGAAGTATGTCTGACCACCATTTGACTTAATTGTCATATAGCCATCCTGACTTGCAACTAGCTGTGTCTTTTCAATCTTAGATGTTGAACCTGACTTTTCAGCTAATGCTACATCACCTGCTGTAAAGTAAGCGCTATAGCAGTATGATAATGTTACAATATCGCCAGCCTTAACTGGAACATCAATTGTACCAGCTACTGTATTACCTTCTGCATCTGTTGATTCGTTAAGAAGAAGGTATGTCTTGTTCTCTAATACATTGCTGTTTAAAGTAAGTCCATAGTAGTAATTGCTACCATTAATTGTCTCAATACCGTTTCCGTCATATTCCTTGTTATAAACTGAGAAATCCCAATCTGTAACATCATAGAACTTAACTTCTACGCTATTGCCTGTCTTATCAGCTGTATTATCATATGAACCAAGCTTTAAGTCATATGTTGGAGCCTGCTCGTAAGCATAGTTACCAACACCTGTTACCTTAACTGAATACTGACCAGCTCTAAGTGAAATCTGATCACCATAGTTATATGTATAAACATAGCTTGTTCCATCTTCATAAGTATCATTAATGTTAGTTAATGTAATTACTGCATTTGCTGCATCTTCACTTGAGATACCTGAAAGTGTAATTGTTGCGTCAAATGTATCCTTATGAACAAATTCAATATCCTTTACTGAATTTCCATCTGTTTCAATAGAAGTTGTTAATAATGTGTAGTCCGCTGCATCTGTAGCTACTACTTCGTATGTAACGCCAGCCTCAACCTTTAATGTGTATGATAAATCACTATTAACTGTTAATTCTGGAACATAAATCTTATCTGCGTTAAATGCTAATTGTACCTTTGCAGCCGCATCTGCATCAATACCTGTAATATTACCTGTAATTGTTACAAGTTCTACTGGATTAATTACAAAATCCATGCTAAGTGACTCAGCTTCAGTTGATACACTAAGCTCATCCTCAGTTGCAATAACATAACCGTTAGCATCCTTAAGACTTACTGTGTAATCATATGTCTGATAAAGGAAGCATGAATAGCTTCCATCAGCTGCAACTGCAGCAACTGTTTCGCCACCTGTCTGCTTATTAGTAAATACTAAGCTATAACCTGTTGGAGCTACTGTTCCAAGTGCTTCTGGATCTGCATATGTAGATGTACCAGAAATCTTAACTGGAGCTGTATGTACTCTTGTAGCTCTTGCAATTACTAACTTTTCGTTAGTACAGTATAACTTGTATGTACCAGCTTCAGCAGCGTAGAATGTAGCTTCTTCAACACCAGCACTATTTGTAAAGTTAAATGTCTGAATGTTGCCACTTGGAGATACTAAATAATATATAGCATCACCACCGTTTGAACCAAGCATTAATGTTAAAACATCATTCTCCACTAATGTAAAGTTCATATATACGCTATCTGTTGGTGAATTGTTAGAATAAATGTAACCCTTATATTCATTACCATCTGCATCCTTCTTACTCTTTTCATCATATCTAGTTAAGTTTGTGTTAGTTGTTCTATATCTGTTATTAGTCTTACCACCAGCACAGAAATAGATAAATTCATTGCCTTCTGTGTCATAAATTGTAAAGTCACCAATATTTACACCAGATGTACCAGCAGCAATACTTGAATCATAGAATGCTGTCTGAATGCTTTCTGTAAGTAAGTTGTTGTAAACCTCACCATCTAGTTGTTCTGCACCAAAGTCAACTACGTCGATTTTTCCATTTCCTGCCTGTGTTGGGTCTGTTGATCTAGCCTCAGTCAATGAAATCTCCTTAATATATGTACTAGAATCAAAAGAAAGTACAATTGATTCTGTATCTTCGTCTGTTGTTCCTGTTACTGAATAGTTATTCCATGAACTACTAGCAGTTGTTGTAAGTGTCTCTCCTCCTACACTCATTGTTGCACCATTATAAGCTAATACATTAAGTGTGTAGTTTGAGTATGAACCTACTGGAATAGTAATCTTTGTGCCTACATTAGCCTGTGCATCTGAATCTCTTGCTGCTAACTTACCGTTTGTAGCATCAATTTCTAAGCCTTCAAATGTACCTGTACCATTATTAGCTCCCTGAAGAGCTAATTCATATGCACTTGAATAGTTTGTATTAGACTTATCGAAATTCCATGTTGTTGTTGTAGCAACATATGGATTTGGTGTTACAGTGATTTCATGAATCCATGTTGTACCATCAACTGCACTAAATGTAACCTCTCCAGCTCCACCAGTGTATTCGTAAGTTAAAGTATCGCCATCAGTTTCAACTTTTGCCTTTTGACCCTGCTCTCCATTCATATAAAGAATTGTCGATTCATTAGCATATAAACATGATGAAACTGTAATTGTACAAGGTCCTGCTACCTTTACAGTAATCTCAGCACCATCATTCATAGTCAAACCATGTGCGCCATTATTAGCTGTATTTTTTACAAATGTTACTAAGCCCAAGCTTGTTCCTGGAGTATGTCTATAGTCGCTTCCGTCTAATCCAGCAAAAGTCATTTTGTAAGTTTCACCCTTTACGGCTTCTGTTGCAGTTAAACCATTGCTTAACTCATCAGCCTTTACACTTACGAGACTTCCAGAAAATGGAATTGAAGCGATAACTAGAGCAAATGCTAATACCCCTACAAGCACTCTCTTAAAGTTTTTAAACTTCATTGTGTTGTCCTCCCGTTATTAAATTGTATATATACTTCATGCCCGTCTTTGAACCATTGCGGTGGTCCCTTTGTCTGCTGTGGAAATTATACATAAAAATTAGTCATTCCCCAAGATGTAATATTGTACTTTTTATGTTTTACCATTAGTTATTTATTAAAAGACCCTTTATTAATTAAGTAATAAAGGGTCTTTTGTTTAATTTAAACCTTAAGAAAAAATCTTGTATTCGACTATCTATTAAGCGTTCTTTCTCTTCTTATTAGCAACAAATGCTACTGCTGCTAATACCATGAGACTTACATAAACAACTGGCATTGCGCTATCGCCTGTATTCTTATCAGTTGTTGAAACTTCGCTTGAATCTGCTGCTACTTCAGAAGTTGTTGTTGTTGCTGCTGCATCTGCTACAACTGTGTCTGTATCTGCTGCTACTTCACCAGCTGTTGATGCTACTGTAATTGTTGCTGTTGCTACTCCATCTTCTGAAACAATTTCTACTGTATGAGTACCTTCTGAAAGTGTTGCTGTGTAATCTGCATTAAATGTAACGATTGTTGAACCTTCTGTTACTACATAGTTGCTTGGATCAACTTCAACACCATCAACTAATACCTTAACGAACTTTGCAAAATCTGCTGCAGATCTTACTGAAAAGCTTTCGCCCTTAACAACGATTTCACCGTCGCCATCAAGTACTGCATATACTACATCTTCATCAGCTGCAACTTCTGTAACTAAACCTGTAGTAACATCACCTGTAACTTCAACTTCCTTAGAAGCTGTAAGTGTTGATGCGTTAAGTGTTGCACCTGTTCCCTCTGCTGCCTTATCTGTTAAGACTAAGAGACCATTCATGTTAATTGTTCCATCTTCGTTACGTGTTACTGGTAATGAGCTATAAACATGAGTTGTATAATCCATTCCTGTATCTACGCTTTCAAACCAATCAGCTGTTACTGTTGTTGAAGCATCCTTTGAATCACCTGATGCTGATTTCCAGAAGTAGTTTGTTGACTGGTAAACCTTTGTTGCATCCTGGCTACCAACTAACTTAATATTTTCACCATTATCTGTATTCTGTGTTCTAAATGAAAGAATACCTGATGCAGAATAATCTGTGTTAGCTGCTGTTTTAGTATAAAGTGCTACGTTGTTAGCTTCATTATTAAATGATGTAGACATGCTAATCTGAATATCTGGGCAAGAGTTTGAATCAATACCCTTTGACTTGTTATCAAATGCTACACAGTTATAAAGGACATGATAACCTGACATTGAATCGCCACCCATCTTAAATCCGTTACCGTTACCAGCATCTGTACCATCAAGTAGATATCCATTTGCATATGCTACTGAATTCTTAATTGTTACTGCACCAATTGAACCTGTCTGAACCTTTGCGAAAAGATCCCAACCATCATCGGCATTGTTATGTGCTATACAGCCATCAAATACATTTCCATCACCACATGTTAACTTTGCTGCGAAACCATCAGCATCTTCATAACCCTTATCGTGGTTGTTATAAGATGTACAGTTAAGAACTAAGTTATATGAAGGCCATGTAGACTTATCTGCATCATTTGCTGAAAGTCTTGAAATCTGAAGACCTGTGTTACCATTTTCATAAGTTTCTACATTATCAACTGTGTTATGGCTACCACTTAAATGAATACCATCCTTACCATCAGCTGATTCTGTAACATCAATACCCTGGATATACCAGTAGTTACCAGCAATTTCCATTGCATGTCCACTTGCATTCGCACCACTAATAACTGGTCTTGTGCTTGCATCTGGATCTGCAATTAAGTAAATAAGTGCATCTTCTGTACCGTTTGTTCCTCTTGGAATTGTTACAGTACTTGTGTACTTATATGTACCTTCCATCATTACGATTGTCTGACCTGGCTGAGCATACTTAATTGCTGTCTGTAAGTCAGCTGGATCTTCCTTGCTACCTGTACCATTAGCGTTTGGAGATACATAAATTGTTTCACCATTATATGCATTGTATGTTACTGTCTGATTAATTGTGATTTCATCATAATTACTCATTACCTGATATTCACCAGGAACATAATTATCATCTGCATCATACTTAACTGTAAATGTATTGCTGCCTAAGTTAAGTGTTGTTGCTACTGTAATTTGCTGTCCAGCTGTTACAGTAACTTCCTTAATAGCTTCACCATTCTGGTAAATTGTTGCTACACCATCTGCATTAGCTGTGAACTGTAAGTCATAAGCTGATGAATTTGATGATTCTGCTGAATCAATTGTTGCTACTGTTTCAATTGTTTCAACTGGCTGTTCTTCTGTTGGAGCATCATTTTCAGGGCTAATTGTTGTAAATGTAACATCTGAGAATGTTGCCTGTGCAAATCTTGATACGAAGAAACCTACATAAACTGAATCTGCATCAATCTGTGAAAGAGCTTCTGTATCATAATACTTCTTTGTTACTGAATATGAACCATCTACTGATTCGTAAGTTACAAAGTAACCTGTGTTATTCTTCTGAATTGTTAAATACATTTCTGTAATATTAACGTTGTTGTCTAACTTTCCTTTTCCATTAGTGAAATTTCCAATTAAATTTGATTCATTTGGATATCTCTGCTCTAATGGATATGCTATTGATGAGAAACAATTGTTAATTGTATCTGTATCATTAGCTTCAATTAAAGAAATATTTTCTGCTGTTACACCTGTCTTTTCAAGTGATTCAATACCGATTTTCTGTGTAACCTTTGTTGCTGTTGTATCAGTTGTTACATTTCCATCAGCATCTACATAATATTCTGTCTTTGTTGCTGCTGCGAAATATGCATTGTTCCAGCCTGAACCACCAAGCTGATCTGCTGCCATAAGGCCAAAGGCTTCCTGACCATTTGATAAATACCACTGATTAACTGTAACCTTTGCTCTTAATGTAAAGTTCATGTTAGATGGTACTTCTGTATAGTAGAATGAAAGACCATCAAATGAAGCTGGTACAAACTTACCATCATTACCTGAATCTGTAAGCTTACCGTTTGTTAACTTACCTGCTGTTAACTGAACATAACCATCAGCGTTTAAATCACCTACCTTAGTAAAGTTAGATGAATTAGCACCATTACCATAGGTAATTGTACCCCAAACTGTCTGAGCTTCTTTAGTTACCTCTACTGCATCACTTACTGTACCGTCTGTTGTTGTAGCTGGTAATAATCTAACTGCCTGTACCTTAAATGTATAAGAATTACCAACAGTTAAACCTGTTACTGTGTATTCTAAATCAGTAATACCGCTTGCAGCAACAACGTAATTTTCCCCATCTGTGCTATAAGAAACGATATAAGAATCAGCCTCTGTTACTGACTGCCATCCAATATATACGCTTCCGTTACCTGTACTTGATGTTGTATTAATTGTAACTTCACTTAATGGAAGTACGAAATTTACAGAAACTGCATCACTAGTCTTATCATCTTCACCTTCACGATAAATGCTAACTGTTGCAGTATATGTTCCTGATGAACTAACTGTAAATGTCTTTGAACCTGTGTTACCTTCCTTTAAATACTTACTTGTCTGAGATTCTCCAGTAGTATCTGTAAGTGTTACAACAGCTCCATCTGCTCCATCTGTTCCGATTAAAGCATCAAAATCTACTGTTACTGTACTATCACCATTATCTACTACTGAAGTAATTACTGGATTAGCAACTTCTGACCAATCAGCTCTTACCACTTCTTCTGCCTCACCTGAAGTTTCTGTTACTTCAATCTTAAAAATATAATTATTATTTTCTAAGCCACCTAATGCATATGTTCCTGCTTCACTTAATGTAAGTGTTGAAACACATGCTGCATTCTTAGCTAATGTCTCTGATGTCTGTGCTGCAACCTCTCCACTTGATAGGTTGTAGATTGCCATGTTTCTGTTATCTCCGCCTGCTACCCACCAAATCTTTACTGTTGCACTTGCACTTGTTTTAAAGCTTACATAGTTCTTTCCTGCGTCTATATCTGCCTTTCCACCAAAGGCTAATCTCTGTCCTGATGTATATCCATCATCAAATGTCTTTTTACTTTCATTAATCTTTGTCTTTGAACTTGCAACTATTGTGAAATAGTCATCATATGTAATTTCTTGTCCATCTGTGTATGTACCTTCAGCTGCTGCTGTAAGTGTTGATGTTTCAAATGTGTTAACTGTTGATGTAACAGTTGGTGTCTCTGTTACTTCAATCTTGAAAATATAATTATTATTTTCTAAACCACCTAATGCATATGTTCCTGCTTCACTTAATGTAAGTGTTGAAACACATGCTGCATTCTTAGCTAATGTCTCTGATGTCTGTGCTACAACCTCTCCACTTGATAGATTGTAGATTGCCATGCTTCTATTATCTTCTCCACCTTCTACCCACCAAATCTTTACTGTTGCGCTTGTACTTGTTTTAAAGCTTACATAGTTCTTTCCTGCGTTTATATCTGCCTTTCCACCAAAGGCTAATCTCTGTCCTGATGTATATCCATCATCAAAAGTCTTACTACTTTCATTAATCTTTGTCTTTGAACTTGCAACTATTGTGAAATAGTCATCATATGTAATTTCTTGTCCATCTGTGTATGTACCTTCAGCTGCTGCTGTAAGTGTTGATGTTTCAAATACATGTGTATTTGAACTAGCATCGCTGGCGCTTACGCTCTTAACTGCTAAATCAGTTGGCATAAGACCAACAACCATGAGAATTGCCATTGCGATTGACATAATTCTCGCTCTCATTTTAGTCTTCATAGACCGTTCCTCCCATAAAAATATATAATCACTAAACTCCTTATCAGCAATTACCTTCGTCCCACGAATTACTTCTCCTGCTGACATTTGCCATTATAGCCAAAATATGATTTTTACGTCAACACAAGACCTTGTGAAAATTTGACTAAAAACTAGAGGATTTTATTGTCTATTTTGACAGATATGTCAAATGATAGTACTACAGTACCATAAGACTAGTACTTAAATGTAAAATTTTCATGAATAAATTGTTATCAAAAATTTTATCATTTCACTTTAAATAAGTACTTTAGTCCTATAGTAGTAGTACCTTAGATACTGTGTGTATAACTAATCTACTATCAGTGGGTTTTATTCTCTTATTTCCATCAATGCACAATTATTATGTATTTTCTACAATATATCAGTATCAACTCATATAGTCTTGTATAAAATTAACAAAATAAATTTCACAATACTTTCTTAACTATTATGAATAAATTTATCATTACACGCAAAAATCCCCCTTATCTTATTAAGATAAGAGGGACTAATATTTATAAATAAACTGCTACGCCCATTTAAACACTATATTATTTTTCTGAAACTATGCTTTTTTTCTTTGTATAAACTACAACTGCTGCTGACATTAATAATAGAGCAACAAATACTACTGGCATTGCACTATCTAATGTATCAACCTTAGTCTTTGCTTCATCCTTTTTAGAAACTGTTTCGTTAGCTGCTGTTTCACTTGCAACTACATTTTCTTCATCTGCAGCTACTTCACCTGCTTTGCTTGTTACGATGAAATCTATATAAGCATCACCGTCTGTAGAAACAATCTTTTCTAGATGCGCGCCATCCTCTAGACCTTCAATGAATTCTGCACTTAAAGTAACAATTGTAGAACCTTCCTCTAATGTGTAATCAGCTGAATCTACTAATGTATCATCTACATATACAGCAACAAACTTATCAAGTGAAGCTGCTGATCTTGCTGTAAATGAGTTACCCTTTAATACTGTTTCATTTTCACCATCAAGAGTTTCATAAGCAATTCTTTCGGCAATTTCTGCATTTTCAGGAGCAAAACCTGTTGTTTCATCTCCGTCAATAGAAATTACTGGGTTTGGTGTTAACACATCTGCATTAAATCTAGCACCGACATTTAAAGGAGCCTTATCTGTTAACTCTAAAAGGCCGTGCATGTTAATTCTACCATCTGCGTCACGAGTTACAGGTAAAGTCTCATATGTATGAGTCTTATAGTTATAGCCTGTATCCACTGACTTAAACCAATCGTCTGTTACAACTTTGCTTGAGTCAATAGCATCCCCCTGTGCTGTCTTCCAGAAATAATCTGTTGACTTAAATACTGCTGATGGATCCTTACTTTGTGCGCCCTTAAACTTAAAGTTTTCGCCCTTATCCATAGAGCCGCAAGCTGCTGTCTTGTAGGAAAGGATTCCGTCTGCGCTAAAATCTGTCTCATTAGCGTAATTTGTATATAATGCCACGTTGTTAACTGCATTATTAAATGTTGTTGAATCAAAAATCTTTATATCTGGACAAGAGTTACAATCAATACCCTTAGACTTGTTATCAAAAACAAAGCTGTTCTTTAATACATGTCCTGCAGCTACTGAATCGCCACCCATCTTAAATCCGTTACCATTACCTGCTCTCTTACCGTTTGATAAGTAACCATTACCGTAAGATACACAGTTCTGAATTGTTACACTACCGATTGAACCAGTCTGAACCTTAGCAAAGAAATCGAAACCATCATCGGCATTACAATATGAGATACAACCATCAAATACGTTGCCCTCTCCACATGTTAACTTTGCACCAAATCCATCTGCATCTTCGTAACCTGAATCTGCATTATCATGTGATGTTGTATTTAAGATAAGGTTATGCTGTGGCCACATATCTCTATCATCATTAGCTGAAAGTCTTGAGATCTGAAGACCTGTATTACCATTATTATAAACTTCTACATCATCAATTATATTAAAGCTACCACCTACATGAATACCATCTTTAGTATCTGCTGAGTTAGCTACATCAATTCCCTGAATAAACCAATAGTTACCTGCAACTTCCATTGCATGTCCCTTAGCTCTTTCACCACTAAATACTGGTCTAGTCTTAGCTTCAGGGTCTGCAATTAAATAAATCATTGCATCCTTTGTACCATCTGTTCCTCTAGGAATTGTAAGAGTTGAAGAATATGTATATGTTCCTTCTTTACAAACAATTTTCTGACCTGGCTGTGCAAATCTAATTGCTGTCTGAAGATTTGCTGGATTCTCCTTTGTTCCGTTGCCACTACCCTCTGGTGATACATAAATCACGCTACCAGTATAAGCCTGATATGTTACCTTCTTAGTATAAGTTCTCTCCTCGTAATTGTTTAATACACTATACTTTGATGGCTTGAATCCATCTGTTGGCTTAAATTTAACATTGAAAATATTCTCGCCTACATTTAACTTTGTTGAAACCTTTGTTGTTTCATTAGCCTTTACATCTACTGTGCTAATTAATTCCCCGTTCTCATAAACATTTGCAACACCATCTGCATTAGAATCAAATGTAAAATTATAATCTGATGAGTTTGTTGTTGCCTCAGATGAGATTGAAGCATTAACTGGTAATTCCTCAATTGGATGTGGAATTGCTTCTGGGTCCTGTGCTGGATCGTGAATATCAAGTGTTACATCTGAATATGTAACCTGTGCAAATCTTGATACAAAGAAACCAACATAAACATTATCACTATCAAGCTGTGATAAAATGTCTGGCTCATAATACTGCTTTGTAGTAGTATAGCCTGTTCCATCTAATGGCTCATAACTAACATAGTAACCTGTGTTATTCTTACCAATTGTTAAATACATCTCTGTAATATTAACGTTATTGTCTAACTTACCTGCTTCATTAGTAAAATTACCAATTAAATTTGATTCATTTGGATATCTTTGTTCTAGTGGATATTCTGTAGATGAAAATACTTTACTGATTAATTCTCTATCTCCGTCTTCTACTGCTTCGATGTTATCCTTTGTAAGTCCAGACTTTTCACGAACTTCAATACCTAATCTCTGCTTAATAGGATTGTAGCTTTCATCTTTAGTTGGCTCTCCATCCTTACCCGGACGATAAATTGTCTGTGAAGCAAGTGCCATATAGGAATTATTCCAACCAGAACCGCCACACTTATCTGATGCCATAAGACCAAAGCCTTCCTGACCATTAGTTAAATACCACTGATCAACCTTAACCTTTGCTCTAAGTTCAAAATTCTTGTCTGTTGGAACTGAAGTATAATAGAATGATAGACCATCGAATGATGCTGGTACTAACTTACCCCAGTTGTGCTTATCAGATCCCACCATAACTCCGTCTGTAAGTCCACCTGCTGTTAATCGTACCCAATCACCATCATTTAAATTTCCTTCGTAACCTGTGTAATTTTTCTTTGGATCATCTGTTTTTACGCCATTACCGTATGTTATAAAATTCCATTCTCCCTGATTCGATGACACTGCACTAGGAGTTTCAGCATTAACTCTAGTGGCTGTCATACCAGTTGGCATTAGTGCTACTGTCATAAGAACTGCCATTGCTGCGGAGACAATTCTTCTAATCTTTAGTTTTTTCATATTGTGTCCTCCCAATAAATATATGAATAATAAACTATACGTTTACCAGCAATATTTACATCCCAAAACACACCTTTTGCTGACTTTTGCAATTATATACAATATTTACTCTAATGTCAATGCAAGTCTTTGTTGGAAACTGACATATCTTACAGGATATTTGTCCTATTTTTGTTATTTTTACATAATTTTTGCCTTTTGAGGCAATACATTTTCATAAATAAGAAAATGGCCTCCTAAAGAGGAAGCCATTTACAATTTCGTGTCTTACAGCGCAAGCAGCTGTCATCCACTATTAAGTTTTACATTATACGTAATGTGTGCCAATTGCGGTTTTAGCTACATTAGAATAATTACTAAAATTACTCTTCAGCTGGTGTGTCGTCTGCTTTTTCGTAAGCTTCGAGCACTAATTTCTGAAGGTTGTCCCTTGTGGCTGTATTGATAGGATGAGCGATATCTCTATACTCGCCATCAGTAGATTTTCTACTTGGCATAGCGATAAATAAACCCTTTTCGCCTTCAATAACCTTAATATCATGCACAACAAACTCGTCGTCGATTGTTACAGATACTACAGCCTTCATCTTGCCTTCCTTAGTAATCTTACGTACTCTTACGTCTGTAATATTCATAAGCACCCCTTCTGCCGCAACTTTTTTGCCGGCCAAACATATTAATATCCCTTCGTTACTAGTCAAGGAACTTTTTATATATCGTCTACCAGTCTATCCTTCTTACGGTTAATCCCTCCCAAAATTAACTATAAGTTAACTTGCTTTGATAAGACTGCAAACCGCACGATTAAAGTTTCCTGATATATTTACTAATTCGCGGGGTGCCTCATACGTTGTCTATTCTGTCCACGAACTTTAGTAACCAAATTAGTAATATAATGGGCTATCCTCTATGACGATCTGAGGACCTGCCTCGCCAACGTATCTTGCGTTAGCCTTAATAGTACTGTTACTTTCTACGATGCAGTTCTCGATGTATGCATTATCACCGATATAGGCATTATTTAGAATGATAGAGTTCTTAATTACAGCGTTATTTCCCACATAAATTTTCTTAAATAACACTGAATTCTCTACAGTACCATTTACTATGGAACCACTTGATACTAAACTGTTCTTTACATTTGCTCCAAAATTATACTTTGCTGGAGGTAAATCTTCTACCTTAGAGTAAACATCTGGATACTGCTTAAAGAAGTAATCCCTAACATCCTTATTTAAGAAATCCATATTAGTCTTGTAATATGCATCTACAGTGGAAATGTTACTCCAATATGTATCGAGTTTATATCCATAAATCTTCTTAATATTCTTATATCTAACGAGGATATCTCTAACAAATTCATGTCTATCCTCTTCAGCCGCCTTTTCAAGTAATTCAATTAAAAGACGTCTTCTTATTACATAGATACCTGTTGATACTGTTGAAAGATTAGTCTCTAAAGGCTTCTCTTCAATCTCAGTAATTCTACCTTCATCAGTCATGGCAACAACGCCGTAACGGTTAATATCACTTCTGTCAGTTAACTTCTTAACTACCATTGTAATATCTGCCTTCTTCTCGATGTGATATTCAAGTATCTTATTATAATCCATTTTATATACGCCATCACCTGATGCAATTACTACATAAGGCTCATGGCTTGACTTTAGAAAATGTATATTCTGATATATAGAATCTGCTGTTCCTCTATACCAGTTACTACTTTCAGCAGTTATTGTAGGTGTAAATACAAATAAACCGCCCTGTTTTCTACCGAAATCCCACCACTTAGATGAACTCAAATGTGAGTTTAGTGATCTTGCATTGTACTGTGTTATAACAGCAACCTTTTGAATGCGGGAATTTGACATATTACTAAGAGCAAAATCAATACCTCTGTAACTACCGGCAATAGGCATTGCAGCAATAGCTCTCTTATTAGTCAATTCTCTCATCATTCTGTTGTTTCCGCCGGCTAAAATAATTCCTATCGCCTTCATTACTCTTCACCTGCCTTAATTAAAAATCCACCACTTGCTAACTGATTATCAGTATAATCAGAAGCAGTTGTCACTCCTGAAATTGCACTGTTCTTGCCAACCTTAATGTTGTCAGGAATAACTGTACATTCTCCAATTGTTACCAGGCCAGAGTTATAAATCTTTGGAAGCTTGATATTCTCAGCTTCTTCCCCAACTCCAAGTTCAACATTGTCTCCGATTGTAACATCTTCAGCAATAATTGACTTATTAATGATTGTATTCTTACCAATCTTAGTATTATTCATAATAATTGAATCATGAATTTCTGCTCCCTCTTCAATTACTACGCCACTACCAATGACTGAGTTAAATACCTTACCATAGACTTCTGTACCATCTCCAATGATACTCTTCTCAATATAGGCATCTGATGCGATATACTGAGGAGGAATTGCATCATTACTTGTGTAGATCTTCCAGAATTCCTCATAAAGGTTAAAGATAGGAATAATATCGATAAGCTCCATATTAGCTTCCCAATAAGAACTAAGAGTTCCTACATCCTTCCAATAACCGTTATATTCATAAGCAAAGATTCTCTTATTACTATTAAAGCAATATGGAATAATGTGCTTTCCAAAATCGCACTCTTGCTGATCTTTCAACTTAATAAGTGCATCCTTTAAAATCTTCCAGCTGAAAATGTAAATACCCATGGATGCTAAATTGCTTTTAGGGTTAGCTGGCTTCTCCTCAAATTCTGTTATCTTGTTATCACCATCTGTTACAACGATACCGAATCTAGAAGCTTCCTCAATAGGAACCGGCATAGCTGCAATAGTAACATCTGCATTATTAGCCTTGTGATAATCAAGCATAATCTTATAATCCATCTTATAGATGTGGTCACCTGAAAGTATTAATACATACTCAGGATTAAATTGTTCCATATAGTCAAGGTTCTGGTAAATGGCATTGGCTGTGCCTGTATACCATTCACTGTTAGTACTCTTTTCATATGGAGGAAGGACTGTAACGCCTCCAACATTACGATCCAAATCCCATGGAATACCAATTCCAATATGGGTATTAAGTCTTAGTGGTTGATACTGTGTCAACACACCAACTGTATCAATTCCTGAATTGATACAATTACTTAGTGGAAAATCAATAATACGATACTTTCCACCAAATGCCACAGCTGGCTTTGCGACCTTTGAAGTCAAAACACCCAGACGACTTCCCTGGCCACCAGCGAGTAGCATAGCTATCATCTCTTTCTTAATCATGCTATCACCTCTGATGTAAATAATTTCTACGGTTCTAGATACTAAAAGTATAGCACAATATAATATTTAAGTAAAAACTTTTTTCCTATTTTTTCTAGATATTTTGATATTTTTCGTAATATTACCATATTTTGTTATGAAAAAATTGAAATTTCCCATAAATAGTTATAATATATAATGAACTTGCTATTTTTGCAGGTCAAAAATTAGTTTCTTATTAGATAAGCAATCTATTACAAAATAAATTTATGAGAAAGAAGGCACATTTAATATGTACAAAATCGATTTTAAGAAGCCTATTTCAGTACATTTTATTGGAATTGGCGGAATCAGCATGAGCGGCCTTGCTCAGATTCTTGTTAAAGAAAATTTTAAAGTTTCCGGTTCAGACCAGGCTGCCTCTAAACTTACTAAGGAATTAGAGGATATGGGATGCAAGGTTTCATACCCACAGTCAGCAGCTAATATCACAGATGATATTGACCTTGTTGTCTATACTGCTGCTATACATCCAGACAATCCTGAGTTTGTAGCTGTTAAAGAAAAAAATATACCTATGCTTACACGTGCAGAACTTTTAGGTCAGATTATGAGCAATTATCGTTCTGCAATTAATGTAGCAGGAACTCACGGAAAGACTACAACAACATCTATGCTTACAGAAATCTTTATGGCAGCTAATGCTGACCCAACAATTTCTGTTGGCGGTATTCTTAATAGTATTAATGGAAATGTAAGAGTTGGTAAGTCAGACCTTTTCGTAACAGAAGCTTGCGAATACACTAACAGCTTCTTATCTTTTAATCCAACAACTAACATCATCTTAAATGTTAAGGCTGACCACCTTGACTTCTTTAAGGATTTAGATGATATCAGACACTCTTTCAAGCTCTTTGTTGAAAAGTTACCTGATAATGTTGGTACATTAATTATTAGCTCAGATATTGAAGACTACGAATATTTCTTTAAGGATAAGCATTGCCACGTAATTACATTTGGCGAGGATCCAAAGAAATCTAACTACAGCGCTACTAATATTAGTTATGATGCTTATGGCTGCTGCAGCTACACACTTATTAAAGAGGGCGCAGAAGTTACAACTATAGCTTTAAGCGTACCTGGACTTCACAACGTCTATAATTCACTAGCTGCAATTGCTGCTGCTGAAAATGAAGGCATTGACCTCGACTCTATCAAGGCTGGTTTAAAGAACTTCACAGGAACAGATAGACGTTTCCAGAAGAAGGGTGAATTTAACGGCGTAACAGTAATCGATGACTATGCTCATCACCCAGATGAAATCAAGGCAACTCTTGATTCTTGTAAGCATTATCCACATAAGACTGTATGGTGCGTTTTCCAGCCTCATACTTATACAAGAACTAAATCTTTAATGGATGAGTTTGCAACAGCTCTTTCTCTTGCTGATAAGGTAGTTTTAGCTAAGATTTATCCTGCTAGAGAGACAGATAATCTAGGAATTAGCTCCGCTGACTTAGCCGATAAGATTAAAGCTTTAGGCAAGGAATGTTACTATATAGATACATTTGAAGAAATCGAAAAATTTTTAGAAAAAAATTGTGTCAACGGTGACTTGTTGATAACTATGGGTGCTGGTGACATCGTAAAAGTTGGGGAAAAGTTAGTAAATAACGGAAAAAATTAACAGAAACATTTGTTTTCAACAAAGTTATCCACATTATCCACAGAGCTTATGGGATTTTCCACATAAGTTTCTGTGGATTTTTATGTTAATAAGTCCATTTAGGAAAGCTAGATATTTAGTGATTTAATGACATAGTTCAAATAATTATCCACATTATCCACAATATCCACAATGCAAATGTGCAGAACCTGTCTACATTTGCAAGAAGTTAAAGGTGTGATATAATCTGACTTGCATAAGACTTTTAAGTCAGACTTACTATATGAAAGAGGGGCAACAATGCGTAATTTAGTACTTTCAACAGAAACTGCTAATGGTTATACAGCAGTTCCGGACATATTTATTGACCAGTTTATACCTAATACAAGTGGAGAATTCGTAAAGATTTATCTTTATCTTTTACGTCTTCTTTCTAATAAGAATAGCAATTTAAGCATCTCCTCTCTTGCAGATACTTTTAATCAGACAGAATCAGATGTAATCAGAGCCCTTAGATATTGGGATAAGTTAGGACTTTTAGAGCTTGAGTATAATTCTGACAATACAATTTGCGGAATCACTCTTAAGGACCTTAACAACAACACTAATAACTTGGTTTCAAGAGTTTCTGATACATCCGCTAATGGATATAACTTGAATATCAACTTAAAGAACGAAGACGAAGTTATAAATAACTTAGCTTCTAATAATCAGGCCAACAATCAGTCAAGCAAGGCTGCTAAGTTTAATAACTCAGCTCTTGGCTCTAATGTAGTTAGTATTAACGCTAACACAGCAAGTCAGAGCACAACAGTTTCTTCTATGCCACAGGCTACAGTTGAAGCTAACAAGCCATCCTTAGTTGAACCATCATCAGCAAGAATGGATGAGTTAAATAATGAAGAAGATTTCTCATTATTACTCTTTGGTATTCAGGCTTACTTAAGCAGACCTTTAACTCAAAAGGAATGCAACTTAATCGTTTACTTATACGATAACCTTAGTTTTTCTTCATCTTTAATTGATTATCTTTTCGCTTACTGCGTAGAAGCTAATCATAAGGATGTTAGATATATAGAAGCTACTGCTCTTAACTGGCATGAGAAAGGCATCACAAGTGTTGCTGCTGCCAAGGAGGAAGTAACTAATCACAGTAACGCTACAATTAGCGTATTAAAGGCTTTTGGTATCTCTAATAGAGAACTTGGTAGCTCAGAGAAGGACTACATCAACAGATGGAGCAAGGAATACCACTTTAGTCCTGAAATTATTGCTGAAGCTTGTAACCGTAGTTTAGCTAATACACATCAGGCAAGTTTTCAGTATGCCGACTCTATTATTAAGGGCTGGTATGAATCAGGAGTAAAGAACTTCGAGGACATCTCAAGAGCAGATGCGGACTTTAAGGCTAACAAGGCTGCTGGTTATACTAACACTACAACAGCAAGAGCTAATAACATGACTAATAAATCAGCTGCTAGAAATAAAACTAACAAGTTCAATAATTTCCAGCAAAGAGAGTATTCACAAGAATTCTACGATTCTTTATACGACAATATGTAATTAATGTTTCATTAATATTTTAAATTTGAGCTTATTCATAGTGGTTATATATTAGCATTTTATGGTAATATATAACTGCTATGATAATTTTATTTTTAATAACAATAAAAGAGGGACTATATGGCTTTAACTAATACTCAATATGCTTCTGTTATGCGACATTACGATGACATAAGAAGCCTAAACAACAGAATACTTGATAGTCGTTATGAGGAGATTAAGAACTTATCTCCTAAGCTAGAGGAAATTGATAATAAAGTTATAGAGATTTCTTTAGAGGCGGCAAAGAGTCGAATCAATTCTACTAATGATTATGACAAAAATTTTGATTCTAAATTAAAGGCCCTTGAAGAAGAAAAGAAGCAATTGCTTCTATCTCTTGGTAAACCAGCTAATTATCTCGATGATATTTATAGCTGTGAGAAGTGTCATGACACAGGCTTTATAGGCCAGGAGAAGTGTTCATGCTTTAAGAAATTTGCTATTGATCTTGTATATAGAGATTCTAATCTTAAGAACATTATTAAAGATGAGAATTTCAATACATTTTCATATAAATGGTACGATGATACAAAGATTAATCCACGTTTTGGCACTACTGCTAGACAGAACATGGAGAAGGTTTTTGCAATCGTTACTAAATTTGTTAAGAATTTCGATAAGGAATTCACTAACCTTTTAATTACCGGTAATACCGGTGTGGGCAAAACCTTCCTTACAAACTGTATTGCTAAGGAATTGCTCGATAGTTCACACAGTGTTATATATCTTACTGCTATCGAATTTTTTGAAAGTTTTGAGAGCAAGGATTTTAACAAAAATAAAGACAACGTAGTCGATACACAATATTTTCTTGATGCCGATCTTCTTATTATAGATGATTTAGGTACAGAGAATAGCAATTCATATACTAATTCTAGATTGTTTTATATTATTAATGAACGTAGTATAAGAAAGAAGCCTATGATAATTTCAGCCAATCTTGAAATTAATGAAATTGGAGAAAGATACTCTGAAAGAGTCTTCTCTAGACTGCTTAGTTCCTACAAACTTTTAGGTTTGTTCGGACAGGATATTCGAATTCTTAAAAGAAATAATCATTGACTTTATCTTGCTACTTGATTATATTAGTATAGGTTTTGCAAAACAAACCAGTCACTTTTTATTGTTATATTATTACGGAGGAGTTATATTATGCCACGAGACGAACGTCATATTGCAACTATTCCTTATGGTAAATTAGGAATTATTCCATTAAAGAGCTGCACAGCTATGGGAGATAAGGTTGATAAGTACCTTGTAGATTGGAGAGAAAAGCGTGACAACGAAACTGTTCTTAGCGTAGCAGGTTACAAGAAGGATTCTTATATCCTTGATGCTAAGACACCAAGATTTGGTTCAGGTGAAGGTAAGGGAACACTTAGTGATTCAGTTAGAGGTCATGATCTTTATATCATGGTTGACGTAGCTAATTACAGTCTCACATACTCACTTAACGGCGTACCTAATAGAATGTCTCCTGATGATCACTATGCTGATCTTAAGAGAGTTATTATGGCTGCAGGTGGTAAGGCAAGACGTATTTCGGTTATTATGCCTTTCCTTTATGAGTCAAGACAGCATAAGAGAACAGGTAGAGAATCCCTTGACTGTGCTTTCATGCTTCAGGAATTAACTAATATGGGTGTTGATAACATTATCACTTTCGATGCTCATGACCCTAGAGTACAGAACGCAATTCCACTTAATGGTTTTGAATCAGTTTCATGTACATATCAGTTTGTAAAGTACCTCTTACTTGGTGTTGATGATCTTCATATCGATTCAGATCATATGATGGTTATCTCTCCTGATGAAGGTGGTATGGGACGTGCTGTATATCTTGCCAACTTACTTGGTCTTGATATGGGTATGTTCTATAAGAGAAGAGATTATACTAAGATCGTTGATGGTCGTAACCCAATCGTTGCTCATGAGTTCCTTGGAACTAATGTTGAAGGCAAGGATGTTATTATCATTGATGATATGATTTCATCTGGTGAATCTATGATTGATGTTGCTTCAGAACTTAAGAGACGTAAGGCTAACAGAGTATTCTGTGCAACAACATTCGGTCTTTTCACTAACGGATTTAAGAAGTTTGATGAAGCTTATGAGAAGGGCATCATCGATAAGATCCTTACTACTAACCTTGTATACCAGCCAGAAGAGCTTTTATCTAAGCCTTGGTATATCAATGTTGATATGAGTAAGTATATGGCTCTTATCATTGATACACTTAACCATGATTCTTCAATCAGCAACTTATTAAACCCTGTTGAAAGAATCCAGAATAGAGTTAAGGAATACAACGAATTACACTACGGTAAGTAATTTGTATTTCATTTTGTAATAGTTCAGATATTTAAAAACTCCTAGGAATTTTTCCTAGGAGTTTTTTTATTGCTTTTAATTTGTTACAGCATCACTGTCGCCATCGGAGTTTGCACCTCCTCCGCCATCATCATCTAATTCCACATTACTATCATTATCATTATAAGAGCCTGCTGCCCCTGAACCGGCATTACTATCTCCATCTGAATTTCCACCGGCATCTATTTCTACACCATTTTCATCCACTGCCTTTGTAGATGCATTTTCATTGGCATCCACATTCGTTGTGTTCTCACCTTGATTAGAGTCCACACTTTCTGACTGTGCACTAGTGCTAGCCTCAGTTGTAGAATCTGTAGCCCCTTCTTCGTAGCTTTCAAAATTCTTCTTTTCAAGGCCAGAATGAATATATTCCATATACTGCTTAAAAATCGCCTTAGTATTTACACTAGGAAGAGTCTGTGGATAATCATAACCTATCCAAACGGAAGTTGTGTAATAGGCGCTGTAACCTACAAACCAAGCATCCTTATTAGAGTTTGTAGTACCAGTTTTTCCGGCAACCACTGCATTATAGCAAGAAGCCCCCACACCAGTACCGCTCTCCACAACAGTTTCTAGCATACTTGTCATCATTCTGCAGGCATTAGTTTCATAAATCCTCTCAGAAGCAATCTGACTGTGGTCCCAAACCAGCGTATTATCCACGGTTGTAATGTTATTTATACAAGTGGCCTTTCTGTAATAGCCATCGTTTTCAATTGTTGCATAGGCTGCTGCCATCTCCACAGTAGACACGCCGTAAGTAAAACCACCAAGGGCTGCTGCGTTGTATTCCTTGTCCATCCAAACCTTATGGAAGCCCATGTTTAATAAAAATGAAATACCACCGCTAGGAGTTATCTCTTGGAATATCTTCCACGCTACCGTATTTTTAGAAAGCTTAACAGCATCTCTTAAGGTCATCTCTCCCGCATAGTAACCATCTGCGTTTGCCGGTCCATTTTCAATATACTCATCCACCACAATAGAATCTGGTGTATGTCCTAGCTGCAAATATGGAAGATAACATATCAGCGGCTTTATTGAAGAACCTGGCTGTCTATAGCTTTGGTAGGCTCTATTAAGTGTAAGTCCTACTAAGTCCTGACTTCTTGCACCAACTATTGCTACCACAAGTCCAGTTTCATTATCTATACTTGTGGCTGCTCCCTGCAGGCTATAAACCCCGCCGTCACCTGTTTCACTGCTCCAAGAAAGATTTTCATCCACAGATTCCTGAAGAGCGTTTTGCGCCGACATATCTATACTTGTATTAATTATGTAGCCACCGGAAATTAGAAGCTGCTGACAGTAGGTGTAAAAAGCCTCGTAATCCTCGCAGTAGCCATCATAGTCCTCATCACTTGTAAAGTTAGACCTAAAGTCAAAACCATAAAGGTCCATTAAAGCCTCTGTGGCACAGTGTCTTGCATAAGTTACTACAGAATTATTAGTAGCGGCCACGGATTTAGCATTAAGGCTAACGACTTCATTTTCAGCCACCAAATAGTCAAGTTCCGGAATATAACTATATTCGTAAAGCTCGTGCAATATGATATTGCGACGATACACGGTGTTGTCGTAATTAGTTAGAGGATTATACTTTGTAGGATTGTTTGGAATGGCGGCAATAAAGGCCATCTCTGATAAATCTAGCTGGTCAATGGTCTTTTGAAAATATCCAAGACTTGCCGCCTGCACCCCATAATAACCATTTCCAAAGTAAATGTTATTAAGATAGAACTCTAGAATCTCCTCTTTAGAGTATTTCGCCTCAAGCTCCTGGGCAAGGAAAATCTCCTCTACCTTTCGCTCCCAGCTAACTTCCTGACTTAAGTAAATGTTTCTTGCTAGCTGCTGCGTAATGGTACTTGCACCTTGAACAATGTCATTGGCTTTTTGATTGGCTATAGCCGCTCTTATAATAGCCTTATAGTCAACGCCCTGATGCTTGTAATAATCTCTATCCTCCATAACTACAAAGGCATTGACTAGATTTTCAGGAATATCCTCATAAGCCACGTAATACATGTCCTTAGTATCACGCATACTGCCTATTTCATTGCCATCCTTGTCATTAATAATTGTAGTCTGGCTACCATTAAAATCATTAAGACTGCTTGTTGAGGCTATCTTGCAGGCGTCGTTATATAGCTCTGTTATTCTTTGAATTTTTGGCCAAAATATAATTAAAGCCACTAATATTATTAATATTAGTAGGCCAAGAATCACTTTTCCCACTGATCTTTTCTTTTTCTTTTTTCCCTTAGATTTAGAAGTGGCTTTGCTTCCCCCAGTTTTTGTAGTTGCCATAATATCCTCCATTAATAGCCCCATAATTTGTGGCTATTTACTATCCTCATTACTCTTCTAATATTATAACAAGTTTTAAATATAATCTCTATTTTATTACGATAAATTTTATACAAAAATAACCGGCGCGAATTATCGCACCGGTTTAAATTCATTTTACTTATAGTATGTCAAATAAACATTGCCTGCCTCTGTAAATATCTTACTTGCAGCAGTAATTGTCTTTGTTTCTGTTGTTGATGTTGCTAAATCAATGTATGTAATATTATCTGAATCGTAAGCTGTAATAATACAGTAGCTATTATCTCCTGTCTTAGCAACTAGTGGATAGCCATCTGCCACATAATTTAATAACTTATCAACGCTTAAGCCGCTAATACTTAATGGCTGTAAATTATCAGCAGTTTTAAGGGCGTCAATGACTGATAGGCCAGAAGACATAAGACTTGCAATATTAATATTCTCACCTGCGTAATTAGCTAGGGTCTGTGCCGCAGTGGCTATTGTTGAACTTGAACTTGTAATACTTAAGTTTGATAGAGAGCTCTGAGTACTCTTATATCTTCTATAAACTAAGTTAGCATTGTTATCAAGCACATAGCCGTAACTATCGTAAGCCTTACTAATGGCAGTATTTAAATTTTCATAACTTTGTAGGTATCTTCCATATGCATAAACATAATACTTACCTTCCCCTGTTATTGTCTTGTCTAAATCCACCCATTTCTTCTCATTATAGACGATTTTTTCTGATGCTCTAAGAGAAACTCCACTTGTGGAAGAAGCCGCCTTAAAAAGCAAAATACGAGTTTCTGTAAGTCTTGCAGTTGTAGTAGCTGTAACCACACTAAGCTCGTCCTCAACTACATTTTCATCCTTATTAATAAGCTGGTCAATTGTTGAAGAAACATAGCTATCACCTGACTTTGTCACTCTTGTAAGAGTAACTCTCTTACCGTCAATCTCAGCATCACTAATGTAGATGCCATCCTGCTCATATTCCTTAATCACGTTATATTCGCTATCCATAATGCAAACCTTATACATAGCAAAAATCTCGTTACCCATATCATCAGAACTAATATCTGACTTGTGAGCTATGCCATAAACGCAGTCCCCATCAATAAAACCGATGACATTGAGGCTATCTCCCTCATCTGCCTTAATCTGATAATCAGAACTGTTGGCCATATTATAAATTCTAAGAGTATCTGTATTATTTAAATCTCCGCTTGTACTATAACAAATTGTTGAACCGTCCTCAGATACTGCATAAGTGCCCTCAACTAAATCTGTTACAACCTCCATAATCTCTAAACTTGAAATATCAATAGAGTAAAGAGTGTCATCCACAAGGCAGTAGAATTTATTCTCATTAAGATAAGCAATACCGCCGGCATTCTCAGAAAGCACAGTATAGCTTGTATTTAGCGGAATAAATAAAACCTCGTTAACAATATTATCTGAGTAATCGTACTGGTAAAGAGAAACTCCCACTTCACCCTCATGCTCACCTCTGTTCATGTAACCCATGACCGCAAAAGTGGCATCGCCGTTACTATCTACATTTATAAGTTTAAAGTCATGGTCTAGATAATCCTCACGAACCGAGTCTGTATCCTCGCTACTAAAGGAGAATACACTTGTGAAAATGTTATCTGAGACGCTATAGCACCAAAGGGATCCATTATTTACAAAATAGTTATAAGCTCCATCCTCATCAGAAAGCATATTAACTTCTGTAGTGGATGTAATACCAAGATCGATTCTTGTTGTGGTTACTAAATCATTTTTCGCATCAAAAATCTGATTGGCATCGCGCTCGTAATTAAGCAGATAAAATCTCTGGCTTGTCTTTCTAACTCTGTAATATTCATTAACCACGTAAGTGTCGTAAGAACCGTAGCTATTCTCTGCACCCATTCTATATTCAAGGCAAATAACTGCAATCTCTGAATTTACATCCTTAACGCTAATTTGAATATCACTTTCAAGATATGGATCTAAATCTCCCCAGGTAATCATTGAACTACTTGAGTAAATGTCCACATGTCCGAAATTATCATTAGCACTTGAACTACTTGACTCCAAGTAATTTGTAATCTCATTAACTCTTGAGGAATCAAAAGTTACTTCGTTGAAATTTAAAACAAAATCAAGGTATTCCTGAATATCATAACTATCGCCCTTAATAATGTTTGCATAGTAATGAGCCTCTTTATCCCCTTCAAGGTCTAACACAATTTCAAGGGAATATTTCACATCATCATCAATTAAATTCTTAAGAGTAAAAGAAACATCAATGTAATCAGAAACCACACTAAAATCCTTTACTTCATTGCTTTCATACAAATCCCCAGAATCTAAATCTCTTACCTTATAAGTAATGCCTTCAACCTCTGTACCATAAGTATTAATTGAAAGGCTTACGCTTCTATCTGTTCCAATAGGGGTAATGTCCTCGCAGTCCATAGTGGAATCAATTTCCTCTGTATAGCCATGAAGGGCATTGTAACTATTGCCTGCATCTGTCTTAAAGTACACAATCGGAAGGCTAGCCTGTGACATAGTAGTATATGAAGCCTCTTCCGCTTCTAATTCCATTGTTAAAAATGTAAGAACTCCCGTAACTACAAAAATAATTCCAAGAATCCAATGTTTCATCTTTAAATTCTTTTTTATCTCCATAATAATCTCCCATCAATAATCTGAAATGTCTATAGTCAAGACTCGCTCGCGGAGCGTTTAACTCGCTCGGAGCTTGTACTCCGACTGAGTTAAATAAGTCTAGACAAGGTCAGATCTAAATTAAGTGCCTGATTCATTGTTTCATTTTCAAGTCTCGCACCTTTATTCCCCTCTTTTTTAGAATTCCTAACCCCACGAATCAAGAGATTCTTAGGTGTATGTTCCATATCAATAAACTCTAAAATCTGTGTGTCATAACCATTGGCCTCAAGCATCTTAGCCCTTGAAGCATCCGTTATAATAGCTGCCAATCTCTCCTTTAAAATTCCATAATCCATAACTGGCTTTAGAATTTCATTATCAATTGTCTTATTAGCTTCATGCTGGCAACAAGGTACCGACAAGATGACCTTAGCTCCCCACTTGACTGCATTTGCCAAGGCATAATCCGTTGCGGTATCGCAGGCGTGGAGGGTAACCACCATATCCACAGCATCCACATCCTTATATGAGGCAATATCTCCAACATAGAAATTTAGCTTATCATATCCATAATCCTTAGCAAGGGCATTACAGTTATTAATTACATCCTCTTTTAAATCAAGTCCAATAACACGAATGTCATAGCCCTTTAAAACCTTAAGATAATAGTACATGGCAAATGTTAAATAAGACTTACCACAACCAAAATCAATAATTGTCTGCTCTCTATCCTTAGATAGGGATGGTAAAATATCTTCAATAAACTCTAAGAATCTATTAATCTGCTTAAACTTATCATATCTAGAATTAACAATCTTGCCCTCCTTAGTCATAACCCCAAGGTCAACTAAGAATGGAACAAGAATTCCTTCTTCTAAAATGTATCTCTTTTTCTTATTGTGATTAAGGTCCCTCATAGCCTTCACTTCCTTAGCCTTCTTTAGCTTAATAGTGTAGTGCTGTTCCTGGCCTTCCTTATATTTAGAAGCAAGAACAAGACCTGTGGCATCAATTAAGTTAAACTGAGCCTGACTAAATTCCTTTAAATATTCCTTAATTGCTTCTATTAGTTCTTCCTTTTCCAAGTTCTTATGAAAAGCCTGTCTTCCTACAAACTCCTCTGCCTGGAAAAGCAATTTATCATTAATCTTTACAGGTCTAATTTTAACCCTGTAAGCCTTCTTTTCATCTTTTTTTCGTCTAGCTGAAATTGTACAATCTATTAACTTCTCATTTAAATTCGATTCTAAAAATTCCTTTAATTCCATACTTAATCCAATCTTATCTCTTATATTCCTATTTAATTACAAAAAACTATCTTCTAAATTATACCTTTATTTTCCCCTCTTGTTAAGTAAAAAAAGGGGCGCAATTTCTGCGCCCCAAAATTTTTTATTTAGCTGCTCCAAGTCTTGCAAGTGATCTCTTTAATGCCATCTCTGCTCTAGCTACATCAAGGTTAGGATCCTTAGCTGAAAGACGTCTCTCAGCTCTAACTCTAGCCTCATTAGCTCTATTAACATCGATTTCATCAGGCCACTCTGCAACCTCTGCAAGGATTGTCACCTTATCCTTAAGAATTTCGATGATACCACCATGAATAGCAGCTTTTTCAACTTCATTACCATGATGAATCTTAAGTACACATGGTACAACTACTGATGTAAGAGGAATATGCTGTGGAAAAACACCAATCTCTCCCTCTGAAGTAGCAAGTTCAACCATAGTAACAGAATCGTCTTCATAAAAAACTCTATCTGGTGTATTAACCAGAAGCTTCATAGTCTCTGCCATGGTAATCCTCCTTTACATGCAAAAGCATCTCAAATATACAATCTAGTCAAGCAAATTTTACTTTACCTTAGCTAATACATCATCAATGCTACCGCAGTTAAGGAAGTAACTTTCTGGAATATCATCATGCTTACCTTCAAGGATTTCCTTGAAGCCCTGGATTGTATCCTGGATAGAAACATATCTACCCTCTAAGCCTGTGAACTGTCCAGCAACGTGGAATGGCTGAGATAAGAATCTCTGAACCTTTCTAGCTCTAGATACAACAAGCTTATCTTCTTCTGATAATTCATCCATACCAAGGATAGCAATGATATCCTGTAATTCCTTATATCTCTGTAAGATTTCCTGAACGGCACGAGCTGTCTTATAATGCTCCTCACCTACGACTCTAGGGTCAAGGATTCTTGATGTTGACTCAAGTGGATCTACAGCTGGGTAGATACCAAGTTCTACGATAGAACGTGAAAGAACTGTTGTAGCATCAAGATGGGCAAATGTTGTAGCTGGCGCTGGGTCAGTTAAATCATCCGCAGGTACATAAACGGCCTGAACTGAAGTAATAGAACCGTTCTTTGTTGATGTGATACGCTCCTGAAGAGCACCCATTTCAGTCTGAAGTGTTGGCTGGTAACCAACGGCTGATGGCATACGTCCAAGTAAGGCTGAAACCTCTGAACCTGCCTGAGTAAATCTGTAGATATTATCGATGAAAAGAAGTACATCCTTTCCACCCTTATCTCTGAAGTACTCAGCCATTGTAAGACCTGTTAAACCAACTCTCATTCTAGCTCCAGGTGGTTCGTTCATCTGACCAAATACCATTGTTGTTTTTTCGATAACGCCTGATTCCATCATTTCATGGTAAAGATCGTTACCCTCTCTTGTACGCTCACCTACACCTGTGAATACTGAATATCCACCGTGCTCAGTAGCGATATTTCTAATAAGTTCCTGAATAAGAACTGTCTTACCTACACCGGCACCACCGAATAGACCGATTTTACCACCCTTCTGGTAAGGGCAAAGTAAATCTACTACCTTGATACCTGTCTCTAACATCTCTGTGTTAGTAGCCTGTTCAGCAAATGTAGGAGCCTGTCTATGAATAGGCATGTACTCTTCTACATCTGGAGTTGGCTTGTTATCAATAGGATCACCTAATACGTTAAAGATACGTCCAAGTGTGTTTTCACCAACTGGAACAGAAATTGGCTTTCCTGTAGCTTCTGCTTCCATACCTCTAACCAAACCATCTGTAGGACCAAGGGCGATACATCTTACTGTATCGTCACCAAGATGCTGTGCAACCTCGACTACGAGCTTGCCGCCGTCATTAGTCTTTATGTTGATGGCTGAATTAATTTCTGGAAGATTACCCTCAGTGAACTTAATATCAATTACGGCACTGATGATCTGAGTAATCTTACCGATATTCTTATCTGCCATTACTAACCTCCATTATTAGTTAAATAAAAGATTTATTTTAAATCTAACAGTATAACTTAATTAAGCACTCTTAATTAGCCAGTAGCATTTGCACCACCGATAATCTCTGTAATCTCCTGAGTAATAGCGCCCTGACGAGCTCTGTTGTACTGAAGAGATAACTTGGAAATGAGATCCTCAGCGTTACTTGTAGCATTATCCATAGCCTGCATACGAGCACCATTTTCACTGGCAACAGATTCAATTAAGGCACCATAGATAAGTGAGCATACATACTTTGGTATGATCATATCAAGTGCTTCATCTTCCTCTGGCTCGTAGCTCATTGGAGTTGTATCTACCTTCTTATCACCTTCCTCAGACTTTAAGTCCTCAGTTGATACTGGTAATAACTTAATAAGCTTTGGAATATGCACTACTGTGTTCTTAAATGATGTATAGGCAAGATAAATCTCACCGATTTCACCTGCAGCAAATCTTTCAAGTAATTCGTCGCAGATTTCCTTTGCATCAGTGTAGAGAGGTTCGTTGATTACATCAGAATAATCCTTTGCAATCTTGTAACCTTTTCTCTTAAGGAAATCTCTTCCCTTAGTACCGATAGCAATAATATCTACATCATCCTTGTTAAAACCACTATTGATTATGAGTTTATCAATGTTCGAGTTATAACCACCCGCTAATCCTCTGTTACCTGTTATTGTAATAACTGCCTTCTTAGTAGATTCGCCAGCCACTAAATATCTATGATTGATATTTCCTGACTTAGCTAAAATGTTACTAACAGTTTCATACATAAGATCTGAGTATGGCTTTGTTGACTCAGCCTTACCCTTAGCTCTCTGTAACTTAACAGTGGAAACGAGCTTCATGGCTTTGGTAATCTGACCAGTGCTTTGTATACTGTCTCTACGTCTTTTTATGTCTCTCATTGAGGCCATAAAATTTACCTCCGTTTCCTAAAAGCTAGTAAATGTAGTGACTACATTTTACTAATTACTTAAAACTCTTCTTGAACTCTTCAATAGCATTAACAAGTGCTTTTTCGTTCTCCTCTGATAATTCCTTAGAATTCTTAATGTCTTCTGGAATTGTAGGATACTTTGTATTGATGAAGTCAAATAAACCTGTTTCAAAATCGCCAATCTTTTCTGTTGGGATATCAAGTACATACTTTCTTGTTACAGCAAAGATGATGATTACCTGATATTCAACTGGCATTGGCTTATACTGAGGCTGCTTAAGCATTTCTCTGATTCTTTCACCCTGTGCTAACTTCTCTCTTGTATCAGCATCTAAGTCTGAACCAAACTGAGCAAATGAAGCTAACTCTCTAAACTGAGCTAACTCAGTTCTGATAGGAGCAGAAATCTTCTTAATAGCCTTAATCTGAGCAGCACCACCAACTCGAGATACAGATAAACCGGCATTAATAGCTGGTCTGAAACCTGAGTTAAACATTTCTGTCTCAAGATAGATCTGACCATCTGTGATAGAAATTACATTAGTTGGGATATATGCTGAAACATCGCCTGCCTGAGTTTCAATGATAGGAAGCGCTGTTAAAGAACCTCCACCATATTCCTCTGACATTCTTGCTGCTCTCTCTAATAATCTTGAATGTAAATAGAATACATCACCAGGGTAAGCTTCACGACCTGGAGCTCTCTTTAAAAGAAGTGATAATGTACGGTATGCAGCAGCATGCTTACTTAAATCATCGTATACTACTAATACATCTTCACCGTTTTCCATCCACTCTTCACCAATAGCACAACCTGAGTAAGGAGCGATATACTGTAATGGAGCAAGCTCTGAAGCAGTAGCTGCAACTACAGTTGTATATGCCATAGCACCATATTCTTCAAGTGTCTTTACGATTGTGGCAACTGTTGAAGCCTTCTGACCAATAGCTACATAAATACAATGTACGCCCTGGCCCTTCTGATTAATAATTGTATCAATTGCGATGGCTGTCTTACCTGTCTGACGGTCACCGATAATTAATTCTCTCTGTCCTCTACCAATTGGTACCATGGCATCAATAGCCTTAATACCTGTCTGGAGTGGTGTATCAACTGACTTTCTTGTGATAACACCTGAGGCAACTCTTTCAATCTGACGGAACTTAGTTGTATTAAGAGGTCCCTTGCCATCGATAGGCTGGCCAAGGGCGTTAACAACTCTTCCTGTCAATGCATCACCAACTGGAACCTCAACAACTCGGCCAGTTGTCTTTACTGTATCACCTTCGTTAATGTTCTTGTTTGAACCAAGTAATACGGCACCTACGTTATCTTCTTCTAGGTTTAATACCATTCCGTATACTTCGCCAGGGAATTCAAGAAGTTCACCTTGCATGGCCTTCTCTAATCCGTGAACACGGGCGATACCATCCGCAACCTGAATTACTGTACCAACATCTGATACTTCAAGTTCGGTAGAATATCTTTTAATCTGTTCTTTTATAACTGAACTGATTTCTTCCGGTCTTAAATTCATTGTTTAGAAACCCTTTCTTAAAGTTTATTTTAAAACTAAGCTAACTGAATACCACTAAGTTCATTAGCCATATTGGCGAGTTTAGTTTTTATGCTACTATCTACAACTCTATCCTTAATTCTAATAATCATACCAGCAATAAGACTTTCATCAATTGCATAGTTAATCTTGAATTCTTTATAGTCTGTTGTAGCAAGAAGCTTAGCTTCTACTGCCTTCTTCTGAGCATCTGTAAGCTCGCTAGCAGTAGTTACATAAGCAATGCCGATCTTCTTATATTCAAGTACCTTTTCAACAAAGTACTCCAATGTATCAACAATGTTTCCTTGTCTGTCTTTAGAAACCATGAGAGTTAATAAACCTGTCATGTCCTTTGAGACAAATTTTTCAAAAACATTCTTAATAACTGTTTCTTTCTCTTCTTTTTCAACCTTTGGGTGTGCGAGAAGCTTTTCTAAATCTGGATTAGCCTTAAAGCTATCGATTACAGCTACTGCCTCCTCGTATAAACTATCCATACTAGATTCAGAAACAGCTAATTCAAACAAAGCATCACCGTAGGTTGTTTCTACTAGCTTAGCCATGTTTTATCACCCATTTCGTTTAAAGTCTCTTCAATAAGAGCATTACTGTCGCTTTCATTAATTGACTTAGAAACTAACTTAGAAGCCATTGCTGCAGCAACAACAACGATCTGCTGCTTAACTTCATCAGCAACTTTCTGCTTTTCAAGCTCTGCTTCTTTATTAGCCTGCGCAATAATTCTAGCTGCTTCTTCTTTACCCTCGTCAATAAGTCTCTGCTTATTATGCTCGCCAGTCTTTCTAGCATCACTTAAAATGCTTTCTGCTTCTTTACTAGCAGCCTTAAGCTTAGCCTCGTATTCCTGCTTCATAGCAAGGGCATCTTCTTTATCCTTAGCAGCACCTTCAATATCACTTGTGATCTTATCCTGACGCTTCTTTAACATGTTACGTACTGGATTAAAAAGGATATATGAAAGTAATATAAATAGGATGAAGACATTAATTAATGTTATTGCAGCATCAAAAAGGAGCTGTGCATCCAAGCCAAATAATCGTCCTTCAAGGACAATTGCTGTATTTCCTAACAAATTCACTTGTTGGCCTCCTTTCTATTATCTTACTTCGATATGTCTTAATCTTACTTAAAAGGCTTAACGAACATTAAGATAATAGCTACGGCGAAACCGTAAAGACCTGTTGTTTCGGCAACGGCCTGACCAAGTAACATAGTTGACTGAATCTGTGACTGAGCACCTGGGTTACGACCTACTGCTGAAGCACCGTGACCTGCGGCAATACCCTGACCTACACCAGGTCCTACACCGGCGATCATTGCGATACCTGCACCAATTGCTGACATAGCACTAATAAATTCCTGTCCTGAAATATTCATGTTGAATTCCTCCATTTAAATAAAATTTGTTTTTTAGTTCTGCCTCTTAATCGGCAATCTTGTCGTTAACATAAACCATAGTTAACATACTAAATACATACGCCTGAATGCATCCTGAGAAGATATCAAAATATGCATGGAGTATTGATGGGTAAGCTACTGTGAATGGACCAAGTAAATCATAGATTAAGCCCATAAGTACTGTACCCGACATTACGTTACCAAATAGACGTAATGATAATGACAACGGAACTGCAAATTCACCAATTAAATTGATTGGGAATAAGAACCAAATTGGCTGGAACAATGCACCAAAGTGTCCTAACTTATTCTTCTTAATACCATTGAACTGTACTAAGACGAAAGTAATAAGACCTAGGCATAATGTTACGCCGTAGTCCGCTGTAGGCGGTCTCAGACCGAAAATTCCCGAAATATTTGATATGATAATAAAGATAAATAATGCAGAAATGTAATTCTTGAATCTGTAAGCATTGCTGCCCATGATTCCATCAACCATTCCGCCTAACATATCTACTATCATTTCGACAATATTCTGGAATGTTCCCGGTGTGTCCGTGGCATTAACTTTGTTGATCTTCACTCTAGCAATAATTGCCATAATGATGATGAAGACTGACACAATCAACATAGCTACGTGAGTTGAATCAATACCTAGTTCTACACCGCCTAGCTTAAAAGTGTAAAACGTCTGGATCATAAAGCTTGAATCACCAGCTACTGATGTGTTTAAACTTAAAGCGCCCACCTTCTCACCTTCCTTTTCTTTAAGATAGTAATTTATGAGTAAACGGCTCAATATAAGCCGCTACTTTCATTGAAAACATGCCAATAATGGCACAAACTGGGTTACCTGCGTGTAATAAAAAGAGTAGCAAAAAAATAGCTATCATTACCAGTAACCTAATAAGATAACCCAAGATATAAGATTTAGAGCCCTGTTCATTGCCGTAAACTACTTTACGGATTACAAAGCTCATATGAATGGATGAAAAAATAGCATAGAGCACGCCAAAAGAAAGCCCAGAAACACAATATCCTTTGTTATCTGGAACTGCTATTAAGATGATGATTGCACCGATTACAAAATATAATCCTTCTACCAAAATCATTCCTGGTAGGCTTTCATTAACTTGCTTGATTCTTTCTAGCATCTATCTACCATCCTTACAATTTGTTTATTCGTCACGTTCATTCTTGTGTTCACGGTTGTAATTATCCAACTTCTCCTGAATAAGCGCTTCTTCATCTCTTTTCCGCTTAGCTTCTTCTTGCACTATCGTTGCTTTAACGAGAGCATAAGCGTTCCTTCCTCCTGCCGCTATACCTAGTATCGTTAATACTAGGGAAAAGAGATTCGTGTTAAATTTTCCATCTAGCCAAACACCCAGCGCGACGCACACGAAAAGTGGCACCATCACACAAATACTTATCTGGGATACTAGCACTATATTTCTTAATGCCTTACCTTTGTTCTCCATACCGTATATCCCTTCAAAACAGATATCAATATTTTACCATTTAATCAAGAAAATGTCTACATTTTGTTAATTTTGTATCAAATTTAATTCAATTATTCATTTGAATTTTGCATACATTATTGTTATAATTTGTTTAATATATAATTTATATCACATACATGGGAGGTGATTAAATTGGCAACACTTTATAGAAAAAGACTTGTTCCTATGGAATGCGTAGAGCTTAAAGATGATGTTATTGTTTACCAGGATGCAGATAGAATCGTAACCGTATGGAATACGCTTAAGCCCAAGAAAGAATTCTCACATGGTATATCTTATTATGTGATGAACGAAGGCATTAAAGTCAGCAAGTTCTATAGAGATGATAATTCTCTTACCTATATATATGTGGATATAATCGACACAGAATATAATAAAGAAGAAGATAAGTTCATTTTTACTGATTTAATCGCAGATGTTATTGTTAATGAAGACGGTAATTATCGCGTAGTTGATTTAGACGAATTAGCAGATGCTTTCAAAAGCGACATAATTTCTAAGGACTATTTAGTAGCATCCCTGAATAGGCTAAACAATCTACTGCTTTCAATATATAGCGGCAGCTTTAAGGAATATGTAAAATTTATTGAGCGCTTCGAGGCTAACATAAAAGTAATTTAAAAACAAAGGCTTTAATATCTCTAGAAATTCTAGGATACTAAAGCCTTTTATTATTATGATTATAATGTAAATGTAATCTCTCTCTGACTTTCGTGATACTTAACGATTTCAACACCTGCTGCCTTTAGCATTCTCTTTGATGCTATAACAGAAGCTGTATCTGCATACTTGTCGCAGTCGTAAACCACTGTCTTTATGCCAGATTGAATAATTGCCTTTGCACATTCATTACACGGAAAAAGTGTAACATATATCTTAGAACCATCTAAACTTCCACCACGATAGTTAAGAATTGCATTTAACTCACTATGTGTTGTGTAAAGATACTTGTTCTCAAGAGGGTCGCCCTCTCTGCACCATGGAAATTCATCATCTGAACAACCAATTGGCAATCCATTATATCCCATAGATAAAATCTTATTGTCCTGACTTACTATACAAGCTCCCACCTGAGTGTTAGGGTCCTTTGATCTAAAGGCCGATAGCTTAGCCACTCCCATAAAATATTCATCCCATGAAATATAGTCAGTTCTCTTCTGACTCATATAGTTACACCTCCCTTTATATAGTCTAAATTTCTAGTCTTCTAACATGCTAATTCTTCTAATGTGTCTTTCATCATTAGAGAACTTAGCCTCTAAAAATGTATCAGCGATTCTAAATGCTAATTCTGGTCCAAGTACTCTTGCACCCATACATAATACGTTAGCGTTGTTGTGCTCTCTTGTAGCCTGAGCTGAGAAGCAGTCACTACATAATGCAGCTCTGATGCCCTTAACCTTATTAGCTGCCATGCTCATACCAATTCCTGTACCGCAAAGTAAGATACCAAGCTCAACCTCTGATGATAAAACTGATTCGCAAACCTGCTTTGCATAAACTGGATAATCACAAGAATCCTTTGTATAAGTACCCTTATCGATTACTTCGTAGCCCTTCTTTTCTAAATGTGCTACTAACTGTTCCTTTAATTCGATTGCGCCGTGATCGCATCCAATTGCTAATTTCATACCAAAACTCCTTTAATTGTTATTAATTTGTCCTTTACCTTGTCTTTTGTTGTTACCATTAACTACGGGCGTTTTTAATGTGTCATCTTTATTAGCATCATCTAAAGAAGAATCCTCTTCTACTGATTCTTCCTCATCTGAGTTGCTATCTTTATCAATTAAATCCTTAGCAATTATGTCTACAAGCTCATATATTTGCTCAAAACATAAATTGTACTCATCCATCCCCTTGCCGTAAGGATTTATAATTTCTTTGTCTGGAAAACCAGCATACTCCGATAATGTATAAACATTTATCGCTTCATCAAATGTATCATAGATCTTCTGCTTCATGGCAGAATTCATTGTTAAAACTAAAGTATCATTTCCAAAATCCTTTGCATTAATCTCCTCTGAAGAATTATTAGGAATAATTACTTCGTGCTTAGCTGCTACTGCAACTGCCTTAGGATTATATGGTTCAGAAAATAAAACTACCATGCCTCGAGATTCAACCTTTAATTCCGGCATTAAATTAGCCAAAATCGTTGCTGCCATGGGACTTCTACTGGTATTCTCTGAACAAACAAAAATTACTTTCTTGTATGCGCTCAAAACTAGCCACCCCCAATTCTAACAAATCGTCATCCTCTAATCAACTTTAACAAGTTTATGTCCTGCTGCCTTAATTAATCTATTCATAATAGCCTGTCCTACATCTGCTGAATCAAAGCTTTCTGAATAAACTACCTCAATTCCATCTTTATCAAAATCTCTTAAAACCTTATATAGGTTCTTTGCAATGCTTAGCTCGTCTTCTCTGCTGCCAAGAACATAGACATGTTCATGACCATAACAAGACTTTGTCTCATCTGTTGCCATAACGGCTGTCTTTTTGCCAAGCTCATCTGCCTTTTTTATTTCTTCATTAATATAGTCTACAACTTTTTTTGTATCGCCTTCAACTATAGTAATTTCTGCATTAGGCGCATAGTGCTTATATTTCATTCCAGGTGCCTTTGGCTTAACTCCAGGTTTAACCTCACCAACGATTGCTGGGTCAATTCTAACCTCACCAATTACTTCCTCAAAATCCTTCTTTGTAATATAACCTGGTCTAAGAATTGTAGGAATCTCTTCACTTAAATCAATAATTGAAGATTCAAGTCCAATATCTACTGTGTCATCCTGAATTATCATATCAATTTTTCCAGATAAATCATTAATAACATGCTCAGCTCTTGTAGGACTTGGCTTTCCTGATGTATTAGCAGATGGTGCTGCTATATAAACTCCTGACTGGGCTATAAGTCTGTTGGCAACCTTGTGACTTGGCATTCTAATTGCCACTGTTTCAAGTCCACCAGTTGTTGCGCTTGGAACTATGTCCGATTTTTTCAAAATCATTGTCATTGGACCTGGCCAAAATTTCTTGGCTAGAGCTAGTGCCTTCTCTGGAACCTCAACTGATAACTTATAAAGTGCATCCAAATCAGCAATATGTACTATTAATGGGTTATCAGATGGTCGTCCCTTTGCTGCGTAAATCTTCTTTGATGCATTTGCATCAAGGGCATCTCCCCCTAAACCATAAACTGTCTCTGTTGGAAATGCTACTAAACCACCGTTATTTAGAATTTCCTTTGCCTCTTCGTATATTAAATTATCTTTCTTCTCATCTCCAGAAACCACTCTTATCCTTGTTTCCATGACGTCTCCTTACTTTTATCTATATCTAATTATTAAGATATTTATTTATTACAGTCCAAATATCGCTTGTCTCAAGTCCAAGCTTCCAGCTTGCAACGCCGGCAACGTCTGCCTCATCAATAACCTTCATCTTAGCCTCTATAGATAAAGCCTCTTCAAACCAAATATCAATTGTTGAACCATCTTTTTCATAGCTAACCACATACTGTGAAACCTCATCGTTCCAGAATGCAGAATAACCATCGCTTGTCATTTTGCTTATTGCTGCCTGCATACCTACAGCAGAGCTTGTTGTTGTGCCATTTGTAGTCTTCCAGATTCTTGTAAAAAATGGAACACCAACGATAAGCTGACTATTATCAACATCTTCTAAGACCTCGTTAATAGCTTCAGTTACAAATGGAAGTGAAGCTACAGAACCTGCCTCTGAGCCAGCATAGTGCTCATCGTAGGCCATAAGTATAACATAGTCTACAAAAGATGACTGCTCCTTTAATCTATAACATGAATTATAGCTTTCTGGCTTGTAATTATCAGTAGATAAAACCAGATTAGCCTTTTCACATTCAACGGATAATTCTCTTAAAAACTCCAAGAAATCTCTTGAATAGTTTGTGTTTACATTTTCAAAATCAAGATTAATTCCATCAAAGCCATAAGTACTTGCTCCTGAAATTAATGTATTAATCATCTTAGTTCTTGCAGCCTTACTCTTAAATAAAGTCTCAAAATCCACGCTTGTATCAAAGTCATCCACTAAGGCCCAAACTTTAATGCCCTTACTGTGCATGCTTGTTACTAAATCGCTAGTTCCATCAAAGGATAGGGAACCATCTGATCCAGAAATTGAATACCAAGTTGGGGACAACACATTTACACCAGTTGCAGAAGATAATAGGTTAGAAATGTTACTATTACCTGCAGTTCCCTCCACCTGGAACCAAGTTAAATTAATATCTGTATCAAAACTAATTGTAGTCTTGTCATCTTCATAGCTTGTGCTTCTAACATTGCTGTATTTATCAGTTACATCTTTAGTTCTAACGTAACCCTTAATGCCTGTTGGTGTAACTACCTCAAGCCAATCCTCTAATTCCTTAGTAACCACAAGGCGAGTTCCCTTTGAAACGCTTTCAACCACTTCGCTCTTAACGCCGCCTCTATATCTAACGCTAATCTTAGACTTAGCATCTACGCAAGTTTCTTCATCATAGCTTGTAGTAATCACAAGTCTATTAGGGTCACTAGCAATTACATAATCTAAATCTGTGTGACTTGCAACATAATCCCAGTTAAGATAAAGTGTATCCCCTTCCTTAACTAAAACTGTCACATCACTTGTATAAGCATTATCCTCTTCGTCAGTATATTCGTTAGAATTCTCCTTAAAGGAATACATATGATGTGTATCAGAATAAATAACACAGCTTGTTTCCTTATCATAATAGAATCTTAAATTAATATCGCTCTCAACTAAATCCTGTCTAACATAGAGATTTCCGTCAATGTAGACCCCCTGATTTGTATATTCCTCGCCATCAAGAATTACAAGTAATTCCTCTGAACCTTCCTGCATATCAAAGTAATCATATGCACTCATCTTCTTACTAGTTGGCGCATACTTATATATATAAACGCACACCCCTAGGGCAATAATGCAAACTAAGGCAATTACTGCTGTCACTAAAAGCTTCTTCTTTTTCATAATTGAATTCCTTTTATTCATAACACTCTCCAAAAAATTTTATTAATGAACATGCTTTTTATTGTAACACTAGAGACTTAAAAAAGCCACCGACCATTATACACCTATATGCATTATTAGCAAACATCTATTAAGGTGCCCTAGTCAGTGACTTTCTTTAATATATACGCAGAGGGACTATGTATATATTTGAAAATGTTATTTCGTTTTTTACTTTGTCGTATTTATAAAATTTTTCATTAGTTGTTAAACGACGAAATTGCTTTCCTTGTTTCTAATTTTCTTCTTATTATTTGTGATATATTTTTATGAATAAATTAGACCGTCTAGCCAGATTAAATTCTTTCCATCAATTATCTCCATATCAAAAATCTCTGGGATAATCTGAACATTTACGCCAAACTCCTTTGCAAGTTTAGCCTTTCTCTTCTTATTATAATCTCTTGTTAACATAGTCAAATCTTCCTCCTCATCTCTAAGTTTAATTCGTCTGATTCTTTCTGTCACTTCCCTTAATTTATAAGGACTAAGAGAGCCTAATAAAAATCTTTTCTCGCAGCTAAAGTAGAACTTCAGCGCTTCTCTATAATTCTTATCATTTACACTAATATCCAAAATTGCGCAGTCATAAGAATTTACTATTTCACCTAAATAGGCATTGTTATTGCATGCATAGTAATGAATTCCGTTAAAATTAATTCCTTGAAATCTCCTTAATTCCTTATAAGACTTATCTCTTAAATCAAATAATTTGTTACTAGTATAAGTATTAGCGTAATCCTTTAGGCCTTCGTAATCATTTTCATTATTAAAGCTTATAAGAGCTACCTTTAAGCCTAGCCCGTTTCTTAAATAATTAGCTAGGGCAAAGGCTAAGTGAGTTGTTCCCACAGCTCTTGATAGGCCTAAAAGTCCTATACTCATTTTCCCTAATCTCTTCTTATTAGATTTAAAATGTCTCATAAATTCAATTTTTCTTTTCTTAGAATTTCTTTTTAAGCTTATCAAAATTAGTTTTTAAAAATTCATAAAGGCTGCTGCCCTTAAAAATTTTCTTCCTACCTTTCCAATAAAATTCATTAAAATGCTCCTCCCTAAAGCCTGCAAGAGTCTCATCTAAAATTTTATAATCCTCTTTATAATTATAGATACAAGGAATTCGATAAATTTCCCTTCTATCCATTAATCGTATGCACTCATAAAAGTCTTTGGCACTAAGCAGATTCATGAAAACTAGCGTCTCCTCTGGCACATTTTTTAGAGATAAAATTTCTTCAAAAAGAGCCGGACCTCCGCTAAGCACTAAACACTCAATCAAAGTGACGTCCTCAAGCCCTGTTAGTTCCTTACGTTTTTGACTGATGTAGTTCTCGCTTCTGCCGCTAAAATCCACAATCTTTACTCTTGCGTCATCATTAACCTCTATGAAATTGTTATAATTTGGAATTACATTAAAGCCTTCAAGCTCTAGAGAACCATCTTTGCTAAGAACACCCTTTAGGCCTTCCGTTCTTAGGTGGTTATTAGTTGATTGGTCAATAAGACTCACCCTTGTAAACTGCCCCATCCACTTAGCTAGACTTAAGCAAATGTGCGTCACTCCGATGCCTGGTCTCATTCCCCTGACAAAAATTATTTTGGACGTTTCCTTCGTAACCTCTAATTCCTCTAATATGGCAGTTAAAGCCCTTTTTAAGTTTGCTACACTTTTGTATCTTTGACTTTTTTCGTGCTTTGTCGCTTTTTTAATTATTTCCTTAAACCTGTCATCTTTTGTTTGTTTTTTCTGACACATATAGGCTAGGACCTGGCCTAGTCCATAAATATCCGACTGGATAGATGCTGTTTCATCTAAATATTGCTCTGGTGCTGCAAAAGTTGGACTACCCGTATTCACCTTCGTTTCAATATTCTTGTTTACAACACTTCCAAGATCTATCAACCAAAGTTCGTCATTATTATCAATCATTATATTATCTGGTTTAAGATCCATGTGAAGAAGATTTGCTGTGTCATGCATATATTCCAGTATATTGCACAAATTAATCATTATCTTAGCAATTTCTTTATCCCTTAAATTTTTCTCATCTAAAAATTTCGATAAAGTCATCGCCTCAACATATTCTTTAATAATAACTATTTCGTTGTCATCTTCTTCAATATCAATTATTCGTGGAATATTAGGATGTCTAAGATTCTTAATTAGATTGACCTTTGTGAAAATGTTATCTCCATCTCCATTGGTCTTAGAAATAAATTTCGCAATTCGTAAACAATCAAAATTCTTATGTCTAATTATACATACTCTAGATTGCTTAGTTCTTGCAAGCTCGCATATTAGCTCATACTTACTATCTTCTATTAGGCATTACCTCCCTTTAGTGGTGAAGTACGAGTAACATCCTTGGGTATATTACTAGAAATATATTTATTTGTCAATCGCAGATTTATACTTTTTTTATTTTCAAAAGCAAAATTTAATTCCCACATGAGCTCCAAATCCTTTACATAACAAATAAAAATGAGTATTATTAACATAAGGATAAAGCATTTTTTTATTTTGCCGATAACAATATAAGAATGGAAATATTGTTAGCTAAATTTTAAATTTACACTAACGTTTAATCTAACATCTATATAGGTGTTTAAGAATGTGAGGTGCCATATGAAAATAGAGAAGATTAATGATAACCAAATTAGATGCACACTTAACAAATCAGACCTTGCATCAAGACAATTAAAAATTAGTGAATTAGCTTATGGAAGTGAAAAAGCGCGAGAACTCTTTCGCGATATGATGAGACAAGCTAACTATGAGCTAGGTTTTGAAGCAGAAGATTTACCTCTTATGATTGAGGCTATTCCTGTTTCAGCTGAATGCATAGTTTTGATTATAACTAAGGTTGATAATCCTGAGGAATTAGATACTAGATTTTCAAGATTCTCAGACAGCGATGAATCAGAGGATTTTGAAGACTATGATTATAATGACTTTGATGACGATTCAGATGATGACGAGGACGAAGATATGGTTCCTGGTAAGCTTTCAGATGAGTTAGATTCCGTTGAAAATCTTGATAGCGAGATCCAAGATTTAGGCAATGACTTAATGAACATCTTTAGCCAGGTTAAGGATTACCTTAACAAGAAGAAGGTTTCACCTAACAGTGATAGCTTTGTTCCTCTTAGCCAGTCAATATCTAATGCTAATGGAACTAATAAATCCGCTACGGATAATAAAGACAATAAAGACTCAATTATTAAGGACAATACAGCAGATGTTTCTACTTTAACACCACCAGTTGTTGTAAGAGTTTTCTCTTTTAACACTCTTGATGATGCCACAGATGCAGCCCTAATAATTAATCCAATATATTCAGACGATAGTACTTTCTTTAAGGACACAAAGGATAATCACTATTATCTTGCAATTACAAGAAAGAACACATCCTCTGTAAACTTTAATAAAATATGCAATATCCTTTCTGAATACGGCAAGAAAGAAACAATGGATGTTTCCTCTGTAGATTACTTCAAGGAACATCAGGAAGTTTTAATCAAGAAACACGCCGTTCAGATTTTAACAACAATTTAAGATCTACAATTTAATAAAACAATAAAATAAGAGTAGTAAGAAATTAACCTGCAAAGCTAATAATTCTTACTACTCTTTTTATTTTGCATTAAGCTAGCCTCTTAATTAACCAAGTGATGCTAAATATGTACGAATCTCTTCCATTAAGTCATCACAATCAAGGCCGTGAACTTCTGCTGCTTCCTCAATTGTCTCACCGATTGAAGATGGGCAACCGATACAGTGCATACCTGCACCAAGTAAAATAGGAATAATTCCTGGTTCCATCTGAATTGCATCGCCGATTCTTGTATCCTTAGTAATTCTCTTCATAATCTATCTTTACCTTTCTTTTTCTGATTTTGAAAATGTATCTAAACAGTTTTTATATTAACTAGGTTAATTCTCCTTGTCAAGCTAGTAAATCTTAAAGAAAACTAAAGGAAATGCTTAAATTTATTTTTGCAGTTAGTATATTCTTACTATAGTTTGTTGTATGGTTGTATTGTTTTCTAATCCAGTATTTATGCAATCTTTTTGTTCAATAAGTTAACATATGAAGACTTATTCATGTGTTAAATTGAGTAACTATGCGGGTTTGCTTGATTTTTGATAAATTTTATCGTATAATAAAGTATCTTTTTAAGGAGGTATTTTAACATGGCATATGTAATTAATGATGATTGTATTAGTTGCGGCGCTTGTGCTGCAGGATGTCCAGTAGAGGCTATTAGCGAAGGTGCTAACCACTACGAAATCAATCCAGATCTTTGCATCGAGTGTGGTGCTTGTGCAGGTGTCTGTCCTGTTGGTGCTCCTAACCCACAGTAGTTTTTACTAAGAGTTTTGGATGCATCTTTAATATTTATCTAATACGTATTAAAGTAAAGACCCGAGCTATGCTCGGGTCTTTTTTTATCTCTCATCCTTAAGCAAATCTGCAAATCTTGTCTGCTCTGGTAACCAAGCCATCTTAACAGTACCAATAGGACCGTTACGCTGCTTAGCAATAATAATTTCAGCTACACCAGGGAATTCAGTATCCTTGTTGTAGTAATCATCTCTATAAAGGAACATAACAACATCGGCATCCTGCTCGATGGCACCAGATTCTCTCAAATCCGAAAGCATCGGTCTATGGTCTGGTCTTTGTTCTACCGCTCTTGATAACTGAGAAAGTGTAACAACTGGTACATTTAATTCTCTGGCAAGAGCCTTTAAAGATCTAGAAATATCTGAAATTTCCTGCTGTCTTGATTCAGTCTTACCATTACCACTCATTAACTGAAGGTAATCGATAATAATAAGTCCAAGATTGTGCTCTAACTTATATTTTCTACATTTTGAACGCAATTCTGAAATTGAAATATTAGGAGTATCATCAATGATTAAGTGTGACTTTGCAATGCTATCAGCACCTTCAATTAACTTACCCCAATCTCCAGAATCTAGATTTCCTCGTCTAATCTTATCCGCATCAACTGTAGATTCAAGAGATAACATTCTGTTTACCAACTGCACATCTGACATTTCCAAAGAAAAGATTGCTGTTGTAACGCCCTCTTTAATTGCCACGTGCTCTGCTACATTTAATACAAAGGCAGTCTTACCCATAGAAGGTCTCGCCGCAACCAAGATAAAATCTGATGGCTGCATACCTGATAAGTATCTATCCAAATCCTTAAAACCCGTAGGCACACCAGTTACGCTACCTCTATTCTTAGCCGCCTCTGAAATTCTATCAAGGGCCTCAAGTACAACCTTATCAATGCTTGTGTACTCGTGATCCCCCTTATTCTTAACTAAGTCGAATATTCTTTTTTCTGTTTCTGCTAAAATGTCTTCAGTCTTGTCATTTCCTGCATAACAGTCATTGGCAATGCCCTCTGTAGTTCTAATTACACTTCTAAGTAGAGCCTTGTCCTTTACGATACCTGCATAGTGTCTAATATTAGCCGATGTTGGTACCGATGCAATTAAATTACGAATGAAATCCAAATCGTAAACCTGAGGTGGGGCATCCTTTTCCTTAAGGCGCTCCTGTAGAGTTACGATATCAACTGGTTTTCCTTCATTATTCATATCAACTATGGTCTGGAACATAATTCCATAATTACCATAATAAAAATCTTCTTGAGTTAATTGCTCACTAGCCGTTAAAATCGCTTGTCTATCAAGCATCATAGATCCAACAACAGAAGCCTCCGCCTCAATACTGCTAGGCATTTGCCTAGTAACTATTGCCTCATCCATTATCTAATCCTCTTTACTATAAATTCTACTTTTCAACAACCTTCACTGTAAGTTTTGCGCTAACTTCCTTGTGAAGCTTAACTGTAATAATATGACTTCCCAATGTCTTAATAGGCTCATCGAGTTTCATTTTCTTCTTATCAATTTCAAGACCAAGCTGTTTTTTAGCTGCCTCTGCAACTTCCTTAGTTGAGATTGTGCCAAATGTCTTTCCGCCTTCACCTGTCTTCATTGAAACTGTAACTGTTGACTCTTCTACTTTCTTTGCTAACTCCTTAGCAGCTGCTAATTCTTGTGCAGCTTCCTTCTCGGCTCTCTTATTAGCAAGCTTTAAGTCATTTAAATTCTGTGCTGTAGCTTCTATACCAAGCTTTTTAGGTAATACAAAATTTCTTGCATAACCGTCATTAATCTTTACAATCTGTCCTTTTTTTCCTAATGTCTTAACGTCTTCTAAAAGTATTACTTCCATGTCTACACTTCTCCTTCTTCTATCATACTATCTAGAGTCTGCTTAATCATTTCAACTGCTTCGTCTGTTGTTACATTTTCAAGCTGAGCACCTGCCACGCTCATGTGACCGCCACCGCCTAGCTTTTCCATAACAAGCTGAACGTTAATTTCATCAATAGAACGAGCTGAAATGAAAATCTTTCCTTCATAAGGTGTAATAACAAAAGAACCTTTAATACCATTAATATCTAATAAATCATTAGCAGCCTTAGCGCCACCAATTGTAGGACTTTCAAGTCCATCACCATTAAATACTGTAATAGCAAATGCATCTTTATATACTTCTGACTTACTAACAGCCTCTGCCACTGCCTTGTATTCATCCATATCATTACGTAACATTTTACGAACTCTTGTTACATCTGCACCATTTCTACGTAAGAAAGCAGCTGCCTCAAAGGTTCTTGGACCGGACTTGTTATTAAATCCGTCCGTATCAATATTAATACCTGCATACATAGCATCCGCCTCAAAGGCCTTTAATTTAATGCTATCATCCACGTATTGAATCATTTCTGCAATCATTTCACATGCTGAAGAAGCATATGGGTCAATGTATGAAAGAACCGCACCAGTAATAGTGTCGTTAGTTCTTCTATGATGATCAAAGTTAATAATTGTCTTACACTTAGTTAAAAGTTCCGGACACTCAGTTCTTTGAGGTCTGTTAACATCAACTACCACAACTACTGTATTAGAATTTACATAATCCGGCGCCTCGTCCTTTGTAAGGAACATATCCGCTGGATAATCGTCGTTGTTCTTAAATCTGTTAATGAAAGGTCTAACTGAACTTGTAACCTCGCCATAAACAATATGAGCGTCCTTGCCCATCTTCTTAGCAATTATGTAGATACCAAGTGCTGAGCCAAATGCATCAATATCTGGAATTGTATGACCCATAACCAAAACTCTCTCATTAGTCTCTAAAATCTGTCTTAAGGCATGTGCCATAACTCTAACCTTAACTCTGGCGTTCTTTTCCATCTGCTGGCTCTTACCGCCAAAGTAGTGAATCTTCTCATTATCCTTAACAACGGCCTGATCTCCACCTCTACCAAGAGCAAGATCCATTGCAGCCTTTGCCATATCAAAATTCTTAGAGTAATCAGAAGCGCCTGTACCAACACCAATTGATAATGTAAGTGTCATTTCATTACCAATCTTAACACCCTTAATATCCTCTAAAATGCTGAACTTATCCGCTAATAGCTTCTCTAGATACTTATATCTAAATACCACTAAATACTTATCCTTCTCCATCTTTCTAACAATAGCAGCTCCCGGAGAAAAATACTTATTAACTCTCTTATCAATAAGTCCAACAAAAAGGGATCTTCTAACATCGTCAATTGCCTCAAGAGCATCCTCGTAGTTATCGATGTAAACCAAACCCACTACGAATCTTTCATCTCTTAATTTCTGAATATACATGTTAATATCAGTCTCATCAAACATGTACATAGCAATCAGACTAGCATTATAATTTCTCTCTAAAATGTTAGTCCCTTCCGCAATCTTATCTGCGCTAATTCTGTGTAACTCAACCCTGTAATTTCTCTCATTTAACACCACTGGAACATCTGTCGATTCTCCAATTTCTGGGAAAATGTTATATTTAATTTCAGGTATAACGCTAGATATATTCTTATTAAAATCTTTACTTTTATTAAGGCACAACTGCATCTCTTCATTAAGCCATAAAACTTGTCCATTATTATCAAGTAAAGCATAAGGAATACTCAACTTGTTAAAAAGTAATCTCTGTACCTGAGAATAATTTGAGGCAAACTCAATTAAGTCATGGGCAATTCTTGGACGTAAGTAAAGAAGCATTATTCCGCATACCACAAGGTAAATTACTAGGAAAATGCTAACAATAATTCCTGCCTGGCTAGATACAAAATATATACCAATATTAACCACTGCTAAGATGATTAATAGTACAGTTGGCCATATAAATAAACTATTCAATTGTCCTGTCGGATTTAACGACATCTTCTTTTTGTTAAACATTTATATCACCATACATAGATTATCTCTATGCCCAAGTCCAAAATTTAGCAAGCTTAAACATATGTCTATGCCCACCATATTATCCTCACCATTATAACATATATACTATTCTTTTTTCATCTTGTCATATATATTTTTTACTTCTCTTGCTATATCATTAATTGACATCTCACTTGAATCAAAGAAGTATTCATAGCTCTCTTTACTAGCCCATTTACGCTTAGTGTGAGATTCATAGTAAGCTCTTCTTTGCTTATCTCTCTTCTTTATAAGCTTGCTAGCCTGGTCATCATCAAAGTCAAAATATGATTTAACTCTTTCAATTCTCTGCTCCATAGGCGCATCAATAAATACACTTAATACATTAATTTCTGGCAAATATCCATCCTTTTCCTCTAGTACAAAATCCGCACATCTACCAATAATTACTGCATCCGATTTATTAGCAATATTCTTTATAACATCACTTTGAAGCTTAAAAAGAACATCCTCCATTGGCTCGCCCTTAGGAGCATACTGATTTCCTGCAAAATTTCCTTCAAATAAAAATGGATTTGATTTCTTCTCATCAAATTTTTCCATATCCTTCTTATCTAGCTCACCCCTTTTTGCAGCTAGATTAATAAGTTCATTATTGTAGTAAGGAATCTGTAGTGCTGTTGCAAGTAGTTCCCCAACTACATGTCCGCCACTACCAAACCTTCTACCAATAGTAATCACAACTCTCTTTTCCATCCTGTTACCTCCTAAAATACATATTATATTCTAGACTCACACATCTCTTTAAATATATTATATCACTAAAATAAATTCTGTCATTATTTATAACATCAATAGTTTGACAATAAAAAAACAACCACCGAATACTCGGTGGTTGTTAAATTTAAGTGATAAATCACAAATTATTCTACAGTGTATGGTAAAAGAGCTACGTGTCTTGCTCTCTTAACAGCTACTGTTAAAGCTCTCTGATGCTTTGCACAGTTACCTGTAATTCTTCTAGGAAGGATCTTTCCTCTTTCAGAAATATACTTTCTTAAAAGAGCTACATCCTTATAATCTAATACCTTATTAGCGTCAGCACAAAAAGCACAAACTTTCTTTCTTCTACGCATAGGTCTTCTTCTCATCTGACCTTCAGATCTTTCAGCCTTCTTCTCTGGCATGGTAAGCTACCTCCTATCTTAGTTGAAAGGCAAGCCCTCATCCTCAACGCCATCTGGAATATTCATAAATCCGTCTCCAGCTTCCTGACTAGGCTGCTGTCTTGATGGTGTATAAGCTGCTCCTGAATAGTCTGCACCATTAGAAGCGGCTGCTGACTTGCTTTCCGCAAATTCTTGTTCTTCTACAATTACATCAGTAGTATAGACCTTCTGTCCATCCTTATTAGTATAGCTACCTGTCTGGATTCTACCAGTTACTACGATCTTAGTTCCCTGATGAAAATACTTCTCAGCGAACTCAGCTGACTTACCAAATGTTACACACTGAATAAAGTCTGCTGTTGGTTGATCATCGCTACTATTTCTAGATCTTCTTCTGTCTACTGCTAATGTATATCTCGCATGCGCACTTGAACTATCTCCGTTAGAATATCTAACATCTGGATCTCTAGTCAATCTGCCCATTAAAATTACTTTGTTCATAATTGCCTCCTCTACAAGGTTATAAGCAATAATAAACGTCGTTAATTACTCGCCATCCTTAACGATTAAGAATCTGAGTACGTTTTCAACAATACGAAGTCTGTTTTCGATTTCAGCTGGAGCAGAAGCTTCTGCTTCGAACTTAATGAATGAATAGAAACCTTCGTTCATATGCTGAATTTCGTATGCAAGCTTCTTCTTCTCGCTAGTACCTGGATCAGTAATTGTACCACCGAAACGAGTGATTAACTCTGTAACCTTCTCGATAGTAGCTGTTCTTACTTCCTCTTCGACGTTCGCGCTTACAACTAATGCTAACTCATACTTATTCATCTACGTCGCACCTCCTTTTGGTCTTTAGGTCCCTTCTACTGCGAAGGAACAAGGATAAAAATATATCACAGATAAAGATAATATCATAAGGAGAAATTTAAATCAAGCCCTTTTAATTTTTTTTACACTCTTTTGTAAAACAGACCTCTTAATTTCAATCTCATGTCCGCATCCTAAGCAAGACAATTTGATTTCCGCTCCCGTTTTAACTACCTTCCAATCCTTAGAACCACAAGGATGTTGCTTTTTCATTTCAACAATATCATTAGTCTCTAATTTTAAAATTGCCTCCATTAGAGCACCTCTTTAAAAAATTATAATAAGTGTTTAAATACCTCACCTAAGGCATCATTAATTAGTAAATCCGCCTTGGAATCATAAGGAGTCTTCGATTTATTAATTAAAACCATCTTGCTACCCCTATATTCATTTACAAAACCCGCTGCAGGATAAACCCCAAGAGAAGTTCCTCCTATTATAAGAACATCTGCATTTCTTATTAAATCCACAGCCTTGTAAATATCATCCTCGTTAAGGCCTTCCTCATAAAGTACCACGTCAGGCTTTATCACCCCGCCACAGCTACACTTCGGAATGTTCTTACTTTTGAAAATGTATTCCATATCGTAAAACTTGTGACATTTTGTACAGTAATTTCTATGCACAGAACCGTGAAGCTCCACTACATTTTTACTGCACGCCATCTGATGAAGTCCATCAATATTTTGTGTAATAACACCCTTTAGTTTTCCCATTTCTTCAAGCTTTGCTAAAGCTAAATGTGTTGTGCTTGGCTTTGCCTCTGGAAACAACATTTTCTCTCTATAAAATTCATAAAAGACATCCGGGTGTCTTAAGTAAAATGAATGACTAATAATTTCTTCTGGCGATAAGCCGTTATATTTGCTCATATAAAGGCCATCTGCCCCACGGAAGTCCGGAATTCCACTTTCAGTTGAAACTCCCGCTCCGCCAAAGAAAACTATGTTGTCGCTGTCCTTAACTAAATTTAAGAACTCATCAATATTACTCATTTAAAATCACTCCTAAAATATTACAGCCTAAAGCCTCTAATTTCTCTGTATAGTCCTCGGCCTCATCCTCACTAAATTGATTTTCATCCACCATAAGCACCGCAGCACTACTGTACTTTGCAGCGGTTCCACTAATATCCGAATCCACAAGCACTAAATCATAAACTTTGCTATAAGAATCAATCAAGCCCTTCATGATCATCTCATTATCAGTGTTTAAGGAATCCCCATCAATATTTCCTGTGAAAATGACATCGAAACCTTCTTTGTTAGTATGGCAAACAATATTGCCTGCCTTATCCACGTCTCTTAAAAAATCCATAACCCCAGCTATATTCTTTCCTAGCTTGTATTTTCCCACAAATACGTCACTAGAAATATCTGCATCTATAAAGAGCACTTTCTTTCCCATAAGATGTACACAATACGCAAGTTTGAAGGCTCCCATTCCTCCAGTTACAACTGAAAATGTTTTCTCTCCATTTAATTCCTTCACAACATTTTCTGCCAAATCCTTGTAAGTATCCATCTCAGCTGAAGATACGTCGATTAACTTATCAATATTTACACTAAACATACTCTTGTCCCCTTACTCTAGCCTAAATCATCAATTAACGTTTCTACATACTAAATATTCAATTTTCCCTACTTTGTCTCTTATTTTTAGCAGCCTTAAGCTTAAGCCTCTAAAAACTTTATCTCATCAAGCTTAAGCCTCTAAAAAACCTCTACTTCCTAAAGGCTTCTATTTCTTAAAAGCTTCTACTTTTCAAAAGCCTCTACTTCTTAACTCTGCCAAAAATCTTTAGCTTTTTCTTCTTTACCTCCACTTTCTCTTCTGCCTTAGTTTCAACTTCCTTACTCTCAGCAACCTCATCCTCATTAGCAGCGACCTCTGCTAACTTTGGCTCCTCTTTAGTTTCTGTCTTAGCAGTTTCAACCGCAGTCTCTTCAACCTTCTCAGCTGTCTCGACCTCTTCAGTCTTAATCTCTGCTTCAGCTACAGCTTCATCAACCTTAGCTTCTGTTTCTGCTACTGTCTCTTCAACCTTAGCCTCTGTTTCTGCTACTGCCTCTTCAGCCTTAGCCTCTGTTTCTGCTACAGTCTTTTCAACCTTAGCTTCTGTTTCTGCTACCGCCTCTTCAACCTTAGCCTCTGTTTCTGCTACTGCCTCTTCAGCCTTAGCCTCTGTTTCTACTGCTTCTTTTTCTTTATTACTCTTTGAAATATATTCGTCAAATTCAACGATTGCGTCGTTTGATACATTTGGCGCAATATAATCATTTTCAAATCTCTTATTAGAACTCTTCTTAGACTTTGCTCCATATTCTCGTTCATAATCGTAGTATTCGTCTTCGATTTCAGGTCTCTTTCTGAAAGCTAAATAGAAGAATAATACTAACATTTCTAATGCAAATGTAACTAAAGCTACAAGTGCTGTTAATCTTACAGTCTTAAGCATTAAGTCTGGTTTAAAGCTATCCCCTGTGCTTGTTCCTTCAGATAAAATCTGAATAGATTCTACAGGAATAATTGTAGTTGTCTTAACTGCTGTTGCAGCGATTGCATCAACGTAAGTCTTAGCTGTGTTCTGATCTGGATTAACAATAACTAATTCAATAATATTTGAATTAGCCACTGAATTAACAGTTAAGTACTTCTCAAGATTTTCAGAAGTACCAGCCAAATTCTTTGCAGCTGATAAAACTACGTCACTATTAAGAACAATAGAAAAATCGTCCTTAAGTCCTCCATTTTCTGCTCGTAATGTTGCCTCGTTAGCCTCTCCTGGAACAACATATAATTGTGCCACAGACTTGTACATATCCTTAATTGTATTGTACTCATACAAATAGCTTCCCACGCCTCCAAGGATTGTAACTAACAACAAAACTAAAATTCCTCTTGCAAATTTTCTCATAATTTCCACCCCTTCTAGAAATTTCTGTCTCTAATTTTTGTCTTATTTTGCCATAAAGCTATTTAATTGTATTATTTATATTATTACTATAACACTTTTTTCCTAAAAAGCAGAGTGGAAATTTCCACTCTGCCAAATTTTTTAGTTATATAACTTTTCTGGATAGTCACCAGCTTCGATTAACTTCTTAATAGACTCAACAACAACTGGCTTGTCTTCCTTATATGTAACACCAAACCACTTGTCCTTTGTCTCAAGAACAGCTACATCAGCCTTATTAGACTTGATTAACTGATCAACGATAGATGGAAGTAAATATTCACTCTTAATATCCCCTTCCTTAAGACCTGATAAGAAATCCTTAAATCCTTCTTCAAGTTCATCTAAGAAATCAGCTGTGAATCCCCACATATTCATTGAAACGTGTGACTGTGGATCAACATCAACGATTGCACCATTCTTTTCAGCCTGAGCACCTGTTGCTGTCTTAACGATTCCGCCTGTTTCATCAACGCCAACTAACTGTTCCTTATCATTTACAACGCAAATACCACGAGTAACAGCGCCGTTATCTGATAATGTATTACCTAAAATAAATCCTGCCATACAGAAGTCATACTTACCTGTAGCTGGACGATCTGCAACTAAATAGTCATGGATAAGCTTAAATGCTGTCTTTCCATAATAATCATCTGCATTAATTACTAAAAATGGATCTTTAACTGTACCCTTACATGCTAAAATTGCCTGGCCTGTTCCCCAAGGCTTTGTTCTATCAGCTGGTGCACTAAAACCTGCAGGTACATCTTCGATTTCCTGGAAAACATATTCAACTGGAATAACCTTCTCGATACGGTTACCAATTACTTCCTTAAATGTCTCTAATAAATCCTTTCTAGTAACGAAAACCACTTTATTGAAACCTGCTTCAATAGCGTCATAGATAGAATAATCCATGATTATTTCTCCGTTTGGTCCCATTGGCTCTAACTGTTTAATACCTCCGCCAAAACGGCTACCCATTCCTGCCGCCATAATAACAAGTGTTGTCGACTTCATAACACATCCTCCATAAATTAAAACTTATATATAAAAACAGAACAACATTCCTACAGACTTGTTCTGAATTTATCCTTAAAATTTTACGATTTACCTCATTAATACCACATTAATAAATCCTAAAACTCTTTCTCCATCTACTCTTCTGGATAATAATACCATCTAATTGCTGTGATTTCACCATCGTTATTCATATCGAATGTCAACTGAGCAAAATCATCTTCAATATCAGCATATTCACTCTTATAAGTATCTCCAAAGCAAGTAAATGTGACCATGTATTCTTCTGCTGTTTCTAAAGATGTATATCCTGTATAATCTATGATTCCATATTCCAAAATGCCTTCAATAGAATCAGATTCTAAAGTATCTATTGTAGAATCGCCATATAAATAATTACCAAGAACTGTATCACCATCTAAAGTATAGTAATTATTCTTATAATCCTGATCTCTATAATACTTATCTAAGATATCTTCTAACTTATCTCCTACCTTAAGTCCTCTTGAAAATGTATTCTCTTCACTTAAGGATGCAATAGCTGTTAATTTGTAGCTACCCTCTTCGCTAAGATTCTCAACCGCATGATTCTCATCATCAAGCTTCATAAAAATCAATGTTAATTCATTATATGAATAAACTTTCTCGTAATACTCATCAGTTGCTGCATCTGAGTTAGAATCAGTTGAACTTGATCCTGTAGAACTAGAAGCAGATGAACTTGAACTACTAGAACCGCTAGCATTATTAGAGCTATTAGAATTACTATTGTTACTTGAATTGCTCGATCCACTAGAACTTGATTTATCTGAACTAGTTGTATCTTCTGACTTATTAGTCTTCTCAGCCATCTCAGAAGAATCGATTATAGTAACAGGTTCGCCTAAAATACTCTTAACTTCATCCTCAGTCATGAACAATTTAATATTATCCATAACTAGATCAGTATAGCTAAACTTCTCAGCAGTACTAGCTTCTACTGTTTCATGTTCTTTTGTTTCCTCTGTTACTTCTTCACTAACTATTGTAGCTTCTTTCTTGCCATTGCAAGCTGTAAGACTAAAAATTGTTGCAGTTAGTGTTGTCATTATAGCTGTTAATTTTATTATCTTTTTCATAATAATCCCCATAATTTCACTATTGCTAAATCTTTTGTATTATAACACAATAGCAGCTAAATTGCACTATATTGATTTGTCAATTGAGTAAATAATTGGGGTGATTTTAACCTCGGATTTTAACTTAGAGATTGGTATAAAAAAAGAGCTTTAATCAAAATGATTAAAGCTCAGAGGCGACAACCAGATTCGAACTGGTGATCAGGGTGTTGCAGACCCACGCCTTACCACTTGGCTATGTCGCCAAACATACCAAACATATGCGAATAAGTGACGCCAAGGGGATTTGAACCCCTGATACCACCGTGAAAGGGTGGTGTCTTAACCGCTTGACCATGGCGCCTTATTAGTTTTGATAAGAACCAATGGTCAGAACCACTTATTCTTATAGCTCCCCGAGTAGGGCTCGAACCTACAACAACTCGGTTAACAGCCGAGTGCTCTACCATTGAGCTATCGAGGAATATTATCTTATCGATAATGCCTGAAAGATTGCTCTTTCAAAACTGCACATTAAATATATTCATCCGTTTGATTATCCTTAAAGAATAACCCTCGTATTGTTCAGTGATTTCTCACTCTCTATCCAAACCTTAACCTTACTTGGTTAAGCCCTCGACCTATTAGTACAAATCAGCTCCACATGTCACCACGCTTCCACCTTTTGCCTATCAACCTCGTCGTCTTCAAGGGGTCTTACTACATTCGTATGGGATATCTCATCTTGAGGGGGGCTTCACGCTTAGATGCCTTCAGCGTTTATCCCGTCCCGACTT
>NZ_FNHZ01000005.1 GCF_900103815.1 Lachnospira pectinoschiza
GTCCCTATCCGGCGTGGGCGTAGGATATTTGAGAGGAGCTGCCCTTAGTACGAGAGGACCGGGGTGGACTGACCTCTGGTGTATCGGTTGCATTACCAAGTGCATGGCCGAGTAGCCAAGTCGGGACGGGATAAACGCTGAAGGCATCTAAGCGTGAAGCCCCCCTCAAGATGAGATATCCCATACGAATGTAGTAAGACCCCTTGAAGACGACGAGGTTGATAGGCAAAAGGTGGAAGCGTGGTGACATGTGGAGCTGATTTGTACTAATAGGTCGAGGGCTTAACCAAGTAAGGTTAAGGTTTGGATAGAGAGTGAGAAATCACTGAACAAAACGAGGGTTATTCTTAAGGAATAATCAAACGGATGATATATTTAATGTGCAGTTTTGAATAAACAAGAACTTAAAGCTTAGAGATTTTTCTCTAAGCTTTTTTTACGTTTACAAAAAAGCTTAGAAAAGCCATAAAGACAATTCTAATAAATACAAAATCCACTTTTCAAAATATAACTCAAGGGGTATAATAAATTTAAGCAATATTTTAAATTATATATACTTTAGAGGTTTTATATGGGAGATAGGGGAAAGAAATCTGAGACTGCCGAATATATGGCAGCAAAGAAGATTCTTGACTACGTTCTTAGCAATATTGAGTTAGGAATTATTGTAAGGGACGTGGAATCTGGAAGAGTTGTATTTGCCAATGAAAAGGCAAGTTCTGATATTGCTATTGAGACAGTTATTAGAGAGACCTACGATGAAGCTATAGTGAATAACGGAAAGCTTAAAGAAGGCTTTAAATACAATAATGTCAAATATTATTCAAAATACGGACGTTGGTTTGAGGTTAGATTAAAGGAAATGGCATGGGTTGATGCTAAATCTGTAGTTGTTGCTACAGCCCTTGATGTAACTGATAGCAAACGCCAAGATAAAAGAAAATATAATAAACACGAGGAATTTATAAAAGAAGCAGTAGAGACAAGAAGAGATGAATTTGTGTTGTTTTATCAGCCTTTAGTGGATGCTAATACAAAGGAATGCATTTCCTGTGAAGCACTTATTCGCTGGGATTCTAAGTCTCTTGGATTTTTATATCCTGGCGATTTTATTCCTATGGCTGAATATTTAGGTCTTATTACAACTATTGGTGAGTATGTAATGGAGACTGCTTGCATTCAGTGTAAGGACTGGAATGATAGAGGTTTTAAGGATTTTAGAGTAAGTGTGAACCTATCGGTGGTTCAGCTCATGCAATTTGATATAGTGGATTCTATTAAGGAAATTATAGAGAGAACAGAAGTTGATCCTTCTAATATTTATGTAGAGGTTACAGAATCCTTTGCAATAAATGATATGGAAAGGGTTATAGCTATTTTAAAAGCCCTTAAGGGACTTGGAATTAAGATAGCTCTCGATGATTTTGGCACAGGTTATTCATCTCTTAATTATATAAAGAGATTACCGCTAGATATAATAAAGATTGATAAGACCTTTATTGATGACATAATAGAAGATGAGTATTCAAGGGCATTTGTTAAGCTTATTGTGGATCTTTCTAAGACTCTTAAAACTAAAGTTGTAGCCGAGGGCGTGGAGACCGAGGAACAATATATAATGTTAAGGGATTTTGGAGTAGATTATATTCAGGGATTTTATTTTGGAAAGCCAATAGATGCTATAAGTTTCGAGAAGGAGAATTTATCTAAGCTTAAAAAGATAAGCTAAATGTGTATTAAAAGATAAGCTAAATGTGTATTAAAAAATGCTAATAGAAATTACTAGAATAAAGAGGGGGAGATGGTAAAAATGAAGATTTTAATTAAGAATGGTAGGTTAATTGATCCAGCAAATAAGATTGACGACCAAATTGATATTTTAGTCGACAATGGTATCGTTAGCCAAGTAACTAACAATATTGACGAGGCTTTAGCTTCAGGGGAAGATGACACAATTATCGACGCTAGTGGACTTTATGTTTGCCCAGGATTTATCGATTTGCGAGTACATTTTCGCGAGCCAGGATATGAACATAAGGAGACAATAAGAAGCGGTTCAAGAGCAGCTGCAAGAGGCGGCTTTACAACAGTTTGTACAATGCCAAAGACAAAACCTGCTATGGATAGTGAGGAGAGAATTAGAGAGGCTATTGAAAAGGCTAAGGAAGTTACAGATATAAATGTAATCCCAGTTGGTGCTATTACAGCAAGTGATGAAGGCCAGTATATTACTGATTTTACAGGCATGAAGGAAGCAGGAGCTGTGGCAGTTTGTGAGGATGGAAATTCTATTATGGATGCAAGAATTGCAAGACAGGCACTAAAGCAGGCTGCAGAGGTAGATATTCCTGTATTTGCTCATTGCGAAGATAGAAATCTTATGGCTAGAGGCGTTATGAATGCCGGGGAGAGAGCTAAGCAGTTAGGACTTTATGGCATTTTAGATGCAGTTGAAGAAACTATGGTGGCTAGAGACATTTTACTTGCTAAAGACACTAAGGCTAAGCTACATATTTGCCATTTATCAACAAAGACTGCCGTAGACATGGTTAAGCAGGCTAAGGATTTAGGTTTAAATGTAACAGCAGAAGTTACACCACAGCATTTAATATTAACTGAGGATGACGTGGATGGTTCTGATGCAAATTATAAGAGTGCTCCTCCATTTAGAAAGAAAGAGGATAGAGACGCGCTTATTAAGGGCCTAAGACTTGGGATTATCGATGCAATTGCTTCAGATCATTCGCCACATCACTATTCAGAGAAGGCAGAGGGCTTTGTGGAGGCGCCATTTGGTCTTTCAATGCTTGAAACTTCAATTAGTTTAGTTATGACTGAACTTGTACAAAAGGGCTTACTTACACCAGTTCAGATGGTGGATAGAATGAGCGTTAGACCAGCTAAGATTATTGGTCTTGATAGAGGAAATTTAAAGGCTGGTAAGGTGGCTGATATTACAATCATTGATCCAAAGGCAAGCTATGTCATTGACTCTAATATGTTCGCATCAAAGGGCAAGAATACACCATTTGATGGTAAGAAGGTAAACGGTAAGGTTCTTTACACAATTGTTAATGGTAGAATTATTTATTCTAACAAGGATGGCAATGAAATCATTATTGATAAGGACATTTTAAGAGATTAAATTCATATAGAAGTTTGAATTTATTTAGGGGACAAGGAAAAATTAGATATGTGTGTGGAAAAGAGGTTGTGAGATGTAAATTTCATGGCCTCTTTTTCGTGAATATTCGCGTATTTTATTGAGAAAAATACTTAAAAATGGTATTCTAGTATAGGTGTAAATTACATCAAGGAGGAGATAACTATGAAGGTATGTGCATTTTTAACAGATAATTTTGAGACAGTAGAATGCCTAGCTGTCGTTGATATATTAAGAAGAGCTGGAATAGAGGTTGATACAATTTCTATTACTGCTAAGAAGGAAGTTGTAAGTGCTCAGGGCGTTACAATTGTGGCAGACTATTTATTTGGTAGCTATGAGTTTGACGGTACTGAGTTATTATTCTTACCGGGCGGCCCTGGAACTAAGAACTATTTTGACCGAAAGGTTTTACTTAACCTTTTAAAGGAACACTACGAGAATGGTGGCCGTTTAGCTGCTATTTGTGCGGCTCCTAGCGTATTTGGCAAGTTAGGTTTCTTAGAGGGTAAGAAGGCAGTTTGTTTCCCTGGCTATGAAGATAGCTTAGAGGGCGCAATTTGCCTTAATGATAGTGTAAATGTTGTCACTGACGGCAATATTACAACTTCAAGAGGCATGGGAACATCTATTGATTTAGGACTTGAGCTTGTAAAGCTTTTAATAGATGTTAATACAGCTAATGAATTAGCTAAAAAGATTCAGTATGAAAGGTAATTTAGATGGACGAGTATAATTTAGATGATGAGCTTGAGCTTGCTAAATTATCCGTTAAAAAGCGTGAGAAAGTCATTGCTGCTATAAAAAGAAAAAGAGCTAGACAGCTCCGAAGACAGAAATTTTTGCTAGTTTTAATACTCGGAATTATAACAGCTGGCATTACGTTTGTCGCCATTAAAGGCGGGGGTAGTGAAGTAAGAGGATTAGAAAGCGATAAAGGGCAAGAAGAACTTGCTGCAGATGAAAATGCAGTGGAAGAAGAGACAAAAGAGACTTATCCATACGCTAATATTTCAGCTAATTATGTAGAAGTAACAGATGAAGATATAGATAGTGCCTATGGTGCTATTTTAGATGTGACTAATAATGAGATTATTGCTGGTAGACTTGCAGATTCTATTATTGAACCAGCCTCTATGACAAAGGTTATGACACTTATTATTGTATTAGAGAATATCGATGATATTGATAATACAACTTATACCTTTGACGATGCGATTTTAAGACCGCTAGTTCAAGATGGCGCATCAAGAGTTGGCTATGAAGGTGGCGAGACAGCAACAATTAAGGACTTGCTTTACGGCCTTATATTAACATCCGGTGCTGATTGTGCAGAGGGCCTTGCTATAGCAACGGCAGGTTCCACTGAAAACTTTGTGGCCATGATGAATGAAAAGGCTAGCGAATTAGGTCTTAAGAATACACATTTTATGAATACTTGGGGAATCTCAGAGGATGGGCATTACACCACTTGTCAGGAGATGGCTATGATAATGTCTTATGTAATTAAGAATGAGACTGCTAGAGAAATTCTTGGAACAGAAACCTATACCACAGCAGGAACTAACAGGGTTCCTGAAGGTTATTATATAAGAAGTACTATGTGGACAAGAATGTATGGTACTGAAGTTACTGGTGTTCAGATTTTAGGCGGAAAGACAGGTTATACTGATACAGCAAGAAATTGCTTAGTAAGTTATGCTTCAAAGGATGGCAACATTTATATTTGTGTTACAGCCTACGGAAGTGGTAGATATAAGCCAATTTTTGACTGCTTTAATTACTACGGTAGATACTTGCCAGCCTCGGCTACTACAGTTGATGAAAATGTTAGCGAAAGCACAAGCTAATAGCGGTTTAGCAGAGGAAATCAAATCTGGAATAATTTAAAATAAATTTTACTGGTAATATTAAAATAAGTATGCTATAATCCCATAGTATGCACTTTTAAGGTCTAGAAGTGACCTAATTTAAGGAGGATTTTATTAAAATGAGTTTTACAGTTGAAAATTTAGAAGAGAAAAACATGGTAAAGCTTGTTATTGAGTCAACTTCTGAGGAATTCGAAGCTGCTCTTAACACAGCTTATAATAAGAATAAGAACAAGATTAGCCTTCCTGGTTTCAGAAAGGGTAAAGCTCCAAGAGCAATGGTTGAGAAGATGTATGGCAAGGAAGTATTCTTTGAGGATGCTGCTAATGAAATTATTCCTGATGCATACGCTAAGGCTGCTGATGAATCAGGTTTAGAGATCGTTTCTCAGCCTAAGATTGACGTTACACAGCTTGAAGCTGGTAAGCCATTTGTATTTACAGCTACAGTTGCTTTAAAGCCTGAAGTTGAATTAGGTACATATAAGGGTATCGAAGTTTCTAAGACAGAAGTAGAAGCTACAGATGCTGATGTTGAAGAAGAATTAAAGAGAGTACAGGATCAGAACGCAAGAATCGTATCTGTTGAAGATAGAGCAGTTAAGGACGGCGATCAGACTGTAATCGATTTTGAAGGTTTTGTAGATGGAGAAGCTTTTGAAGGTGGAAAGGGTGAGAACTACTCACTTACAATCGGTTCACATTCATTTATCGATAACTTCGAAGAACAGCTTATTGGTATGAACGTAGGTGATGAGAAGGACGTTAACGTTACATTCCCAGAAGAATACCATGCTGAAAACTTAAAGGGTAAGGCAGCAACATTCAAGGTTAAGATCAATGAAATCAAGGAAAAGCAGCTTCCAGAATTAGATGATGATTTTGCACAGGATGTATCTGATTTCGATACACTTGCTGAATATAAGGATGATTTAAAGAAGAAGATCACAGAGCGTAAGGAAAACCAGGCTAAGGCTGTTAAGGAAGATGAAGCTATCGCTAAGTTAATCGAAGATTCTAAGATGGATATTCCAGAAGCTATGGTTGAAACACAGGTTAACAGAATGGCTCAGGATTTCGCTCAAAGATTACAGGCTCAGGGTCTTTCACTTGATCAGTACTTCCAGTACACAGGTGCTACAGCTGATAGCTTAGTAGATGAAATGAAGCCAGAAGCATTAAAGAGAATTAAGTCTAGATTAGTTCTTGAAGCTGTTGTTAAGGCTGAGAACATCGAAGCTACAGAAGAAGAATTCCAGGCTGAGTTAGAGAAGATGGCTAGCCAGTATGGTATGGATGTAGCTCAGATTAAGGATATCATGGGTGATTACGAAACACAGCAGATTAAGGAAGATTTAGCAGTTACTAAGGCTGTTGAATTAATCGTTTCTTCAACTGTTGAAAAGTAATTATTCTTGAAAGATAATCAAGATAATTAGTAAATTTATTTAGTTTGTAAATGAATAGGTAATAAGCACTAATTTTTATAAAAAAATAAAAATTAGTGCTTATTTTTATTTAAAATTTATGGATAGTTAGCTCCAATTGTTGTATAATTTAGTAAGTAGTTGATTATATCAAATAAATAAATTACGCTAATGAGGGCGTTTAAAGGAGGAAATAATGAGTTTCGTACCATATGTCATTGAACAGAATAGTAGAGGAGAGAGATCATACGATATCTACTCAAGATTATTAAAAGATAGAATTGTATTTTTAGGAGAAGAGGTAACAGATGTATCTGCTAACTTAGTAGTAGCGCAGATGCTTTTCTTAGAGGCTGAAGATCCAAGTAAGGATATTCATTTCTATATCAACAGCCCAGGTGGCTCAGTATCAGCAGGTTTTGCTATCTATGATACAATGCAGTATATTAAGTGTGACGTTTCAACAATCTGTATTGGTCTTGCAGCAAGTATGGGTGCCTTCCTTTTATCAGGCGGTACAAAGGGTAAGAGACTTGCTCTTCCAAACTCAGAAATCATGATTCACCAGCCTTCAGGCGGTGCAAGAGGTCAGGAAACTGAAATCAGAATCGTAGCTGAGAACATTTTAAAGACACGTAACAAGTTAAATGAAATTTTAGCTGCTAATACAGGTAAGTCTGTAGAAGAAATCGCTAGAGATACAGAACGTGACAACTACATGTCAGCACAGGAAGCCCTTGCTTATGGACTTATTGATAGTGTAGTTGATAAGAGAAACTAATAAATTAAATAGGAGAGTACAATATGGCAGGAAGAACAACAGATGATGGTGGTAAGCTTAGATGCTCCTTTTGTAATAAGACACAGGATCAGGTAAAGAAGCTTATTGCTGGACCTAATGGCGCTTACATTTGTGATGAGTGCGTAGGAATCTGCAGTGACATTCTTGATGAGGAGTTTGATGCAAGCGAGCTTGATGCCGTTGATGGATTAAATATCAACTTACTTAAGCCAAAGGAAATCAAGGAATTCCTCGATGAATATGTAATCGGCCAGGAAGAAGCTAAGAAGGTTTTAGCAGTTGCTGTTTACAATCATTACAAGAGAATTATGTCAGGAAGAGACCTAGATGTAGAGCTTCAGAAGAGTAATATTCTCATGCTTGGACCTACAGGTTCTGGTAAGACTTTCCTTGCTCAAAACTTAGCTAGACTTCTTAATGTTCCATTTGCAATTGCAGATGCTACAACACTTACAGAAGCTGGTTACGTTGGTGAGGACGTTGAGAACATTTTACTTAAGCTTATCCAGGCTGCAGACTATGATGTAGATAAGGCACAGTATGGAATTATCTACATCGATGAAATTGATAAGATTACTAAGAAGTCAGAGAATGTATCTATTACAAGAGATGTCTCAGGTGAAGGTGTACAGCAGGCACTTCTTAAGATTTTAGAGGGTACAGACGCTTCAGTACCACCTCAGGGTGGACGTAAGCATCCACAGCAGGAATTAATTCCTATTAACACAACTAATATTTTATTTATTTGTGGTGGTGCTTTTGACGGTCTTGAAAAGATCGTTGAATCAAGAATGGACCAGAGCTCAATCGGCTTTAACTCTGAGCTTCATGAGAAGTCGGAAGAGACAGTTGGTGAGATGTTCCATAAGGTATTACCTCAGGATTTAATTAAGTTTGGTCTTATTCCTGAATTTGTAGGTAGAGTACCAGTTGTAGTAGCACTTGATTCCCTTGATGAAGATGCTTTAGTAAGAATCTTACAGGAACCAAAGAATGCTATTATTAAGCAGTATCAGGCTTTATTTAACCTTGATGAGGTTGAACTTGAATTTAGAGAAGATGCTGTTAGAGAAATCGCTCATAAGAGTTTCGAGAGAAAGACTGGAGCTAGAGGACTTCGTTCTATCCTAGAATCAGTTATGAACGAGATTATGTATGAGATTCCTTCAGATGATACAATTTCAAAGTGCATCATCACTAAGGAAGCAGTTGAGGGCACATCGAAGCCTTTAATTGAATATAGAACAGAACAGGTTTCAAAAAAAGCACAGTAAGTGATTAATAGTGATTGGCAGAGTCTATCTGTCAATCACTACTTTTATAATAATACAGAAATGAAATTATAATTTAATTTTTAAATGGGCAGGAAAGTATGAAAAATGTTAATTTACCGTTCATACCATTAAGAAATTTAACCGTATTACCAGGTATGACTATGCAGATAGATATAAGTAGGAAAAAATCAATTATGGCTACTAACAAATCAATGGGTCAGAATCAGACAATCTTTTTGGTAACACAGATTGACCGTGAAGTTGTAGAACCTGACATAGATGATTTATATAAAGTTGGCTGTATTGCTAAGATAAAGCAGGTTGTAAAGCTACCTAACAAGATTTTACGAATTCAGGTAGAAGGACAACTAAAGGCTGAACTATGTGATATTGAGGATAGAGGGGATTATTGTTTGGCAAATGTAGCTCCTTTTGTGTCACATTTTTCTAAGCCAGATGAAGTAACTAATAAGGCTATGGTAATGGCGTTACATGAACTTATAAAGCGCTATGCAATTGCTGATTTGAAAATGAGTCGCGACCTTTTAAACGGTTGGCTTGCAATTAAGGATGCAAACAAGTTAATGGAAGCGATTTTAAAAGATTATCCAATGGACTATACTCAAAGACAGGTATTTCTTGAAGTAACAGATATCAATGAGATGTATGAGCTTCTAGCTAAGACTATGCTTGAGGATTGCGAGGCTTTTGCTATTAGAGAAGAGCTTGCAATTAAAGTTAAGAATAGAGTGGATAAGAACCAGCGTGAATACATTTTAAGGGAGCAGATTGGAGTCCTAAATGAGGAGCTAGATGGAAAGCTTGTTTCTGAAATTGACGACTTTAAGCAAAAAATTGAGGCTCTTGATGCAGCTGATTACGTTAAGGAAAAGCTTTTTAGAGAGCTTAGACGATTAAAGGAAGTTCAGGGCAGCTCTTCAGAAGCTAATGTACAAAGAACTTATATTGAAAATTGTTTGGAACTTCCATGGAATGTACAAACAGTGGATAATAAGGACATTTTCAATGCAAGGGATATTTTAGATGAAGACCATTACGGCATGAAGGATATTAAGGAGAGAGTTTTAGAGAGCTTAGCTGTAAGAAATATTACTACTAGGTCTGATGCTCCAATAATTTGTCTTGTAGGCCCTCCAGGAACAGGTAAGACATCTATTGCAAGAAGTGTAGCTAGAGCTCTTAATAAGAACTATGTAAGAATTTGCCTTGGCGGTGTTAGAGATGAGGCTGAAATTAGAGGACATAGAAAGACTTACATTGGTGCTATGCCAGGTCGTATTATTGATGCTTTGGTAAGTGCCGGTAGCAATAATCCACTTATGCTTCTTGATGAAATTGATAAGATGAGTTCAGATTACAAGGGTGATACTCAGTCAGCTCTTTTAGAGGTTTTAGATAGCGAGCAAAACACTCACTTCTTAGATCACTATATTGAGATGCCTGTAGACCTTTCAAATGTACTATTTATCGCAACTGCAAACGATTTATCAGGTATTTCTAGACCTTTACTCGACAGAATGGAGATAATCGAGGTAAACAGCTATACTGAGAATGAAAAACTTCATATTGCAAAGGAACATTTGATTAAGAAACAGATTAAGAAAAATGGTCTTATGCAAAAGGATGTTAAGTTTACAGATAAGGCTATAAATAAGATTATTACTAGCTATACAAGAGAAGCTGGTGTAAGAAATCTAGAACGTCAGATAAGTAAGGTATGCAGAAAGGCAGTAAAGAAGCTTTACGAGCTAGGTGCATTTTTAGAAGACGGAACAAGAAACAAGGATGTAAAGGAAGTTATCAGGGTTACAGATAAGAACCTTGAGGAGTTCCTTGGCAAGGAAAAATATAGAAGAGAAGTTAAGAACAAGAACTCTGATATTGGAATTGTAAGAGGACTTGCATGGACTGCAGTTGGCGGCGATACTCTCGAAATCGAGGTTAATACAATGCCAGGTAAGGGCGAGTTAAAGCTTACAGGTAGTATGGGCGATGTAATGAAGGAATCTGCTATGATTGCGCTATCTTACGTGCGAAGCATTACAGAGAAGGGCAAATATAAGGTTGACAGCGATTTCTTTGATAAGCATAATATACATATTCATATTCCAGAAGGTGCCACACCAAAGGATGGCCCATCGGCAGGTGTGACTCTTGCTACAGGTATTTTATCTGCGGTTACAGGTATTAAGGTTTTTGCAAATCTTGCTATGACAGGAGAAATTACTCTTAGAGGTAAGGTCCTTGCAATTGGTGGCTTAAAGGAGAAGCTTCTTGCAGCTAAGGCAGCTAAGATAACTAAGGTTTTAGTGCCAATTGATAACGAGAAGGACATTGAAGAGTTTGATGAGGAAATCCTTGAAGGCATGGAAATTGTCTATGTTAAGAATATGTTAGAAGTGTTAGATAATAGCTTAGATATTTAAGATGATTTAAAAGATGATTTTTAAGGGGTATTTAAGTTAGTATCTTACTAGTTAGAAGAGGTTAATATGGTTATTAAGAATGTAAATTTAGAGATTGTAATCGGTGTTACAAGTAAGATTCCAGAGACTACGCTACCTGAGGTAGCATTTGCAGGTAAGTCAAATGTTGGTAAATCTTCACTTATTAATGCTTTAATGAGAAGAAAGTCCTACGCTAGAACATCTTCTCAGCCAGGTAAGACACAGACAATTAATTTCTATAATATCAATGAGCTCATGTATTTAGTGGATTTGCCAGGTTATGGATACGCTAAGGTTTCCGAATCTGTTAAGGCTAAGTGGGGCAAGATGATTGAGAAATATCTTAGAACTTCAAAGCAGCTTAAGCAGGTTTTCCTTCTTATTGATATAAGACATGACCCATCAGCTAATGACAAGATGATGTATGATTGGATTGTTGAAAATGGATTTAGACCGATAATTGTTGCTACAAAGCTTGATAAGATCAAAAGAAGTCAGGTTCAAAAGCAGGTTAAGGCTGTAAGAAATGGACTAGGTCTTAGAAAAGAAGATGTGTTAATTCCATTTTCATCAGAGACAAAGCAGGGGCTTGAAGAGCTTTGGAAGTATGTGGATTCTTATGTCTTAGAGGATGAAGCTGTTGATGTGACTATTGAAGAGATGGTTGATGAAAAAAATAGTAAGACTGCAGAAGTAGAAGAAACTACTAGGTCAGGCAGCGAAGACTAATAAAGTAAAGATCAGTATAATTACCGATTTTGTTTATATTACTGATTTTGCTTATATTACTGATATTACTGAAAAAAAGAAGGCTTACAAATATTAAACTTAGATTTAATATTTGTAAGCCTTTATTTTGCATTAACTACATAAGCTTGTTAATGATGAATTCATAGATTTCCTGGCTGTTCTCACGCCATTTCGCACAAATTGTTTCTGCCTGTTCCTCAAGTGGAACGTTAAGGGAAAGTTCGATGATGTTAATGTTACCTTCCTTAACCTTGCAGTCTGTCATATAAGTTCCGTCTGTTGTTCTGTAGTAATCAGATGTTGTACCTGATTCGTTCTTCAAATTATACTTGTTAGTAATTAAATATTCGTCGATTTCTTCTCTAATGCTACTTGATATCTTGGTGTAAAAAAATGCAATAGTATCAACACCGTCCTTGGTAAGTTGATATTGTGTATTGTTCTGATAATTTGATCTCTTAATAAAGGAATCTGCAACTAATGAATTAATTGTTTCCTGAAATGTGAAATAATCAGTATATTGCTTCTCTAACATAAAGGTTGACATTTGACTATTAGTCAATGGAAAATTAACCTTGCTTAGCATGTAAAGAATCATTAACTTGTAAAGTGTTGTCGCATTGCCTTCCATAAATTTAGTCCCCATCTCTTTAAATTGCATAAAATGCCATACTGATAAATAATATACTAACTTTGCCTAATTGACAATATCTAAACGCTAAATAAGGTCTTTTTTTAGGCTATTTAGTCATTATTATCGAAAATTTCCCCTTGAATTATACATTTATCTACGAAATATTTATTCATAGAATTGAGTACAAGCTTCTTGTTTGCAGTCCACTGCGGCTCTACTAAAAGGCTCTTTGGGCCATCACCTGTTAGGCGGTGAATAACCATGTCCTTTGGAAGAATTCTTAGGGCTTCCCCTAATATGTCAAAATATTCCTCCATAGTTAATATCTTAAAGCCCGTAGCTTTGTAGTCATCATAAAGATCAGTGCCCTTTAATACGTGAAGGAGCTGTAGCTTTATGCCTTGAATAGGCTGTTTTGACAAGAATCTTACTGTCTCTAAAATATCTTCCTTAGTCTCCCCTGGAAGACCAATAATTACATGAACTATAATTGGCACCTTTAAGGCATTTAGCTTCTTTACAGCGTCTGTAAAGCAATCAAGTTCATAGCCTCGTCTTATGTATTTAGCAGTTTTTTCATGAATACTTTGAAGACCAAGCTCAATCCAAACTGGTTTAATTTTATTACAACTATCAATGACTTCTAAGACGTCACTATCAAGACAATCCGGTCTTGTAGCAATATCAAGTATCTTGATTTCTTCCCTATTAATTACATTTTTAAAAAGCTTATCAAGATAAGAGGCACTTGAATAAGTGTTTGTAAAGGATTGAAAGTATGCAATATAAGAATTTCCCTTATATTTATTTTGAACCTTTTCCTTTGCAAGTTCAATACTTTTATCAATATTTTCTAAAATGCGTCTCTGTCTTAAAGTCATGCCATCACTGGAGTTTGTGCCAGCCTCTATCGTTTTAGCGATAGAGACTGTGGCAGCAAAATCTCCAGAACCACCACGGCTACAAAATATACAGCCTCTAGTATCTAGCTTACCGTCTCTGTTTGGACAGGTCATGCCACCGTCTAGGGATAGGCGATACATTTTCTCACCGAAAGTATTCTTTATATATTCATTAAGTGAATAGTAATGAGGTAACATTATTTAATATGATCCTTTACAGCCTTAGCTACTGCATCAGCAACTCGTGGGTCGAAAGCTTCTGGTAAAATGTTAACATCAGATAATTCTTCGTCTGAAATAAGACCTGCAATAGCTGTAGCAGCAGCAAGCTTCATTTCTTCAGTAATCTGGCTTGCTCTTCCTTCAAGGGCACCCTTAAAGATACCAGGGAAGGCAATAACGTTATTTACCTGGTTAGGGAAATCAGAACGTCCTGTTCCAACAACTCTAGCACCAGCAGCCTTAGCAACATCTGGCATAATCTCTGGTGTAGGATTAGCCATAGCAAAGAGGATAGAATCCTTATTCATAGTCTTAACCATGTCAGCTGTTACGATATTAGGAGCAGATACACCAACAAATACATCAGCACCAACTAAGGCATCAGCAAGGCTACCTGTCTTACCTTCAAGGTTTGTAACCTCCATCATTGATTCCTGCATCCAGTTAAGGTCCTTTGAAGCCTTTGAAAGGATACCGGACTTATCGCACATTGTGACATTTTTAAAACCATAAGTAAGTAAAAGCTTAGTAATAGCAACACCAGCGGAACCAGCGCCATTAACTACAACCTTAACATCTTCCTTCTTCTTATTAGTAACTTTAAGACCGTTAATGATACCAGCTAAAACTACGATAGCTGTTCCGTGCTGATCATCGTGGAATACTGGAATATCAAGTAATTCCTTTAAACGAGTTTCAACTTCGAAACATCTAGGAGCAGCGATATCCTCTAAGTTGATACCACCAAAGGCTGGAGCAATATTAACAACTGTCTTAATGATTTCTTCAGTGTCCTGTGTATCTAAGCAAATAGGCACAGCATTAACTCCACCAAATTCCTTAAATAATACAGCCTTACCTTCCATAACAGGCATAGCTGCATGAGCACCGATATTTCCTAAACCAAGAACTGCACTACCATCTGAAACAACAGCGATAGTATTAGACTTGATTGTATATTTGTAAGCTGCCTCCTTATCCTTAGCAATAACCTTGCAAGGCTCTGCAACACCTGGAGTATAGGCAAGACTTAAGTCTTCTCTAGTTGCGATTTTCATTTTTGGAGTAGTTTCAAACTTACCATTCCATTCTTCGTGAAGCTGTAGGGCTTTCTGGGCATTTGTCATAATTAATACCAAACCTTTCTTAAATACTACATAGTGTGAAAACGGATAAATAGTGAGTTCACACAAGTTTTATCATAGCACATTTGTAAAATTAAAAAAAGAAAAAGAAAAAGGGCTTTTATTTTTGAAAACTATGTTTTATAATCAAGTTGATAGTTTTTACATAGGAGTTCGAATAGTTTCTTATATTTCGAACATTAATCAAAGCAAAAAATTCATTTATTTTCCCAAACTAGAGCTAATTAAAGAACTTTGTAAGTTATAGGGTGAATTGGCATTTTTGCCTTTATTATTATAAATTTTCAATCGAAAGAGAGGTTTTATGGTGAAAGAAAAGTTAGAAGAACTTTCTTTGGTTTCCTTAAAACAGATCGCTAAGGATTTAGGAATAAAAAATGTATCTACATTAAAAAAAGGTGCCTTAGTTGATATTTTAACGGAAACTGCACAGTCAGATTCAAGAGTTGAGAATCTAGTTTCAAACTATGATGGAGTTAAAAAGACTAGAAAGTCTAAGACAGTGGTTACGGAAAGCAAAACAAAAACTGAAGGCGAAGACATTTCCACAAGTACAGAAGATTACGATGGAGATGCAGTTACAGATCTTTTGAAAAATGAAACGCAGCAGCAGCGTTACGAGCGCTACGAAAGATATATTACACCGGCACAGGAAGCAGAAAGTAAGCCTGTAGCTAAGGAAGAAAAGCACATTACAAGATATGTTGCAAAGGATGCTCAAAGAAGTCCAAGAAAGAGTTATTATAAGAGTCCACAATACGACAATCAAAGACAGGACAATTATTCTAGATACGATAATCAAAGACAAGATAATACAACAAGATATGATAATCAAAGACAAGATAATACATCAAGATATGATAATCAAAGACAGGACAATTATTCTAGATACGATAACCAAAGACAAGATAATACAACAAGATATGATAATCAAAGACAAGATAATACATCAAGATATGATAATCAAAGACAAGACAATACACAAAGATATGAGAATCATAATAAGGCTGTAGTTAATACAGATATTAAATTAGAAGCAGATGAAACATTAGCTAATGGTATCCTTGAAGTTTTAAATGATGGATACGGCTTTGTTAGATGTGAGAATTTCCTTCCAGGTGACGACGATGTTTATGTATCACCAACTCAGATTAGAAAGTTTAACTTAAAGACAGGTGATATTGTTGTTGGTCCATGTAAGTTAAAGTCAACAACTGATAAATTTAAGGCCCTACAGTATTTAATTTCAGTTAATGGATTAGATCCAAGCGTAGCACAGGAAAGAGTTGCTTTTGAGAAATTAACACCAATTTTCCCTAATGAAAGAATCCATTTAGAGCAGGGTTCAAGCTCATTAGCTATGAGAATGGTAGATTTAATCAGCCCAATTGGTAAGGGCCAGAGAGGTATGATTGTTTCTCAGCCTAAGTCAGGTAAGACAACACTTTTAAAGCAGATTGCTAAGGCAGTTGTAAGAAACAATCCAGAAATGCATTTAATCATCCTACTTATTGATGAAAGACCAGAAGAAGTTACAGATATGAAGGAATCTATTGCTGGTGATAATGTAGAGGTTATTTATTCTACATTTGATGAACAGCCAGATAATCATAGAAGAGTTTCAGAAATGGTTATTGAAAGAGCTAAGAGATTAGTTGAGCAAAAGCAGGATGTAATTATCTTACTTGATAGTATTACAAGACTTGCAAGAGCTTATAACTTAACAGTACAGGCCTCTGGCCGTACTTTATCAGGTGGTTTAGACCCAGCCGCTCTTCATATGCCAAAGAAGTTCTTTGGTGCAGCTAGAAATATGAGAGAAGGCGGAAGCTTAACAATTCTTGCAACAGCCCTTGTAGATACAGGAAGTAAGATGGATGATGTTGTATTTGAAGAGTTTAAGGGAACAGGTAACATGGAATTAGTTCTTGATAGAAAGTTATCTGAAAGAAGAATTTTCCCAGCCATCGACGTTATTAAGTCTAGTACAAGACGTGAGGATTTATTGCTTGATAATGATGAGCTTGAGGCAGTTAATATTATGCGTAAGGGCTTAAATGGCAGCAGAGCAGAAGAATCCGCTGAAAGAGTTATTGACCTATTTACTAAGACTAGAAATAACGCAGACTTTATTAATAGAGTTATTAAAGAAAGATATGTTTAACTCAGTCGGAGTACAAGCTCCGACTGAGTTAAATGCTCCGCGAGGATGCGCACTGATTCGGACAGGAATTTGTCTGCTTAAGCAGACCCGAATCCGGCGCGCAAGACTCGCGAGCGAGTCTTGACAAATGTATCTGTAAATCCAAGTAAAAATAGACCTAAAAAGAAATTTTAGATTGTATTTTATCCTAAACAATAAATAAAAACAGGCGCTGATAGTGGTATTTCTTGCTTATTTATGCTATAGAATAGATAGAAAAAATACTTGCATAACTAATATCTGTATGATAGAATATAAAAGCTGTTTATCGATAGATACTAAGTTATCGTTGTATACAAAGTTATCATTCGATGCAAGTTATCGCATGGCAACATGCTATCAGTCGATAACCAATTATTAGATAAATTATTCTTAATTGTAAAGAGGTGAAATCATGAGAGAAGGTATCCATCCAGAGTATTACCAGGCTAAGGTTGTTTGCAACTGTGGTAACGAATTCGTAACAGGTTCAACAAAGGAAGAGATCCACGTAGAAATTTGTTCTAAGTGTCATCCATTCTACACAGGTCAGCAGAAGGCAGCATCAGCTCGTGGACGTATCGATAAGTTCAACAAGAAGTATGGTGTTAACAACTAATATTAAAATATTAAAGATTGAGGTGTATGCCTCAATCTTTTTTAGTTTATAAAAAGTTTAGGACTATTCACAGGGATGGCTTTTCTTAGGCTTGATTAAAGCCTCTAACTAATGTTATTATAAGTATGTTTGTTATTGAATAAATTTTAGCTAATGTTAGCTTATAATAGATAGCTAGAATATTTGGAGGACTAGATAATGAAATTGTCAGGCATTGGTGGTCAGGCAGTCATAGAGGGTATTATGATGCGCAACAAGGATAAGTATTCCGTTGCAGTCAGAAAGCCAGACCAGGAAATTGAAGTCATTGTAAAAGATTGCAAGATGACCACACAGAAATATAAATGGTTAAACTACCCAGTAATTAGAGGTATCTTTAACTTCTTTGATTCGTTATTTACAGGAATAAGTGTAATTAACTATTCATCAACATTTTACGAAGATCCATCAGAACAGGAAAAGACAAAGATTGATGAGATTGGTAAGAATATTTTTAAGGATAAGTTTGAATCTATCCTTATGGCAGTAACAGTTATTATATCTATTTTCTTAGCTGTTGGCTTATTTATGATTCTACCATTTGCAGTATCGAGATTATTGTCAAATTATGTGGCTTCAAAGGGCTTATTAAACTTCTTTGAAGGCATTGTAAGAGTATTGATTTTTATTCTCTACCTTGTGTTAATTTCTCAGCTAAGTGACATTAAGAGAACCTTTATGTATCACGGCGCAGAGCATAAGTGTATTAACTGTATCGAGCATGGTGCAAGACTTACACCAGAGAATGTTAAGAACAGTTCTAGATATCACAAGAGATGTGGAACAAGTTTCCTATTTATTGTAATGTTTATTAGTATTGTTTTATTTATCTTTATTAGAGTGGAGAATACAGCAGCACAGATTATTATCCGTGTACTTTTAATCCCTTTAATTGCTGGCCTTTCTTATGAATTAATCATGTGGGCTGGAAAGAATGACAATAAGTTTACAAGAGCTTTGAGTAAGCCAGGTATGTGGCTTCAGAGACTTACAACTAAGGAACCTGATATGGATATGATCGAAGTTGCTATTAAGGCAGTGGAGAAGGTATTTGATTGGGAGAAGTTCTTAGTTGAAGAGTATTATGAAGGTTCAGAAAATCTCGTGGAAGATATTGAGAATTCTGAAAGAGAGCTTTCAATTTCAGCAGCTCAGGTTGGAAAGAGACATAGAACTACACGTTCTATCGTTGTTGAGAATAAAGAAGAGGACGAGAAGGAATTAACAGCGGAAGAGAAGTATATTAAGGCTGCTAAGGAATTTGAGGCCGCACAGCAAGGCGATAGCTTAGAGTCTGTTTATGAGACAATTAATGAGCTTGAAGAAGCTGAGGGTAAACCAGCTAATCACAGCGCAGGTAATTATGAAAGTGCTAACTTTACTACAGTAACTAAGCCTTTAGAAGAACTAGCAGAAGATACTGAAGCTTCTATTGAAGACGACTTCGTATTTGAAGAAGTAGAAGAAGTTCCAGCTAAGGATTCTTTTGAAAATGTAAGCACTAACGAGACTTCAGAAACAGCCCTAGAGGATGATTCCTTTGAATTTGAAGAAGTATCAGCTGATGCAGAGGGCGACCTTGATTTAGCTATTGAAGATTTATCAGAAGATGATGATGATGCAGGCTTTGAGTTTGAAGAAGTAGAAGAAATCGAAGCTAAGGCTGAGTCAGAAGAAGTTGAAATGCCAGCTTTTAAGACAAGACATAGAGATTAAGTGAATAATTAAATTACGAATTAACAAAAGGACTGTATATATTTTTTACAGTCCTTTTTGATAGAAAGGATAAATATGACTATAAGGGAAGAGATTCTTAATGCCAGTATAATATTAGAAGCAGCTAATATTGAAAATGCTAGCTATGACGCTAAAGAATTAATGCTTCATTGCCTTAATATCTCATCAACTGACTTCTTTTTAAAAAGAGAAGAAAGCATAGATGAAGAGACAAAGTTAAGATATGAAGCCCTAATAAATAGAAGAGCTAGCCATGAACCCTTACAACATATAACAGGAATCGCCTACTTTTACGGCCGCGAATTCAATGTAAATAGTAGTGTGCTTATTCCAAGATACGACACAGAAAATTTAGTGGAGCGAGTGCTTAAGTTAGTTAAGAGAGGCGACCACATTTTAGATATGTGCACAGGCTCAGGTTGTATTATTGAGACAATTGCCCTAGAGTCTAGACTTACTAGAGAAGAAGCATATTTTTTAGGAGTTGATATATCAGAGGAAGCACTTAAAGTAGCAAGGGCCAATAAGGCAAAGCTTGGGGCAGATGCCGTAGACATTATGCAAAGTGACCTTTTTGAAAACTTAAATGATAATTTAAGAAATTCTTTTGACATCATTGTTTCAAATCCTCCTTATATTAAGACTGCAGTAATAGAGGAGCTTGATAAGGAAGTTAAGCTACACGACCCATATATTGCCCTAGATGGCAGCAGTGATGGACTAAAGTTTTATAAGAAGATTACTGAGGAAGCGATACATTTTCTAAAAAAGGATGGATATCTTGCTTACGAAATCGGTAGTGACCAGGCAGAGGAAGTAAGGGATATTATGGCTTCTAAGGGCTTTGTAAATATAGAAGTTTATAAAGACCTTTCAGGACTTGATAGAGTAGTGATTGGTAAACTTGAGGATGGCCTCTAACTAAAACATCTTGCATAGTTTCTTTACTAATGTTAGAATAAATATTCGTGTGAGTTAAATTAGGTTATTGAAAGGTTAGGTTAATCTTATGGATATGTTTGATAGACTTGAAGATACAGTTAATAGATATGAAGATATTAATGCAGAACTTGCAAACCCTGATGTAGTTAATGATCAGGCTAAGTTTAGAAAGTTAATGAAGGAGCAGGCTAATCTTACTCCTATCATTTCTGCATATACAGAATATAAAACTAATAAGCAGAATGTTGAGGATAGCTTAGCTATTCTTGATGAAGAATCAGATGAAGAATTAAAGGATTTAGCTAAGGAAGAATTAGCAGAATCTAAGGCTAGAATCGCAGAACTTGAGACTGAGCTTAAGATTTTACTTCTTCCTAAGGACCCTAACGATGATAAGGATATCATTATGGAAATTAGAGCTGGTGCCGGTGGTGAAGAAGCAGCACTTTTCGCAGCAGAATTATTCCGTATGTATACTCATTATGTTGAGTCTAAGGGCTGGAAGGTTGAGGTTTTATCAGGTGATGAAACAGGTATCGGCGGCCTTAAAGAAATCGAATTTATGGTTAAGGGCCAGGGTGCTTACTCAATTATGAAGTATGAATCAGGTGTTCATAGAGTTCAGAGAGTTCCAGTTACAGAATCTAATGGTAGAATCCAGACTTCAACTGCATCTGTAGCATGTATGCCAGAGGCTGAAGAAGTTGATATTCAGATTAATGAGAAGGATATTAGAATTGATGTTATGCGTGCTTCTGGTAACGGTGGTCAGTGTGTCAATACAACTGATTCAGCTGTACGTTTAACACATTATCCTACAGGTATTGTTATTTATTCTCAGACTGAAAAGTCTCAGATTCAGAATAAGGAGAAGGCTTTTGCCTTACTTCGTGCTAAGTTATACGACTTAGAAACACAGAAGGCTCATGATGCTGAAGCAGATGCTAGACGTAGCCAGATTGGTACTGGTGATAGAGCTGAGAAGATCAGAACTTATAACTTCCCACAGGGTAGAGTTACAGACCACAGAATCGGTCTTACACTTTATAAGCTTGATAAGATTATGGATGGTGACATTCAGGAAATCATTGATGCTTGTATCGCAGCAGATCAGGCAGCTAAGCTTGCTAAGATGGGCGAATAATAATTTAGAGAATAATAATTAGATAAGACTTTAGCTAGGTACTTTAGTACCTAGCTTTTTTAATATCATGCTTTTTAATATCATGCTTTTTAATATCATGCTTTTTGACTGTTATGATTTTGCTTTCTTGTTATCAGGCTTCATTTCTTGTATAATATATAAATAATACCTATAGTATTCATAAGAGGTAAAATTATGGCATTATATAGAAATGTTACGGATAGAGGCGTAAAAAAGCCCTTAGACATAACGGGGCATATCCAGAATAAAATGCTAAAAAAGAATATAGGTGATTTAAGACGATTAGGAGCAGATATCTCAAATTCCAGATTTAAAGATATGGATATAGGCTCCGATAAAGTCATGCAACAATATATAAAAGAGCTAGTGACATTTCTTGAAAGCTACGATTTTTCAAGGCTTGATCAAAGACTGGCCAATGTGCAATTTAGCGCGGCACTAAATACAGCCAAAGAAATGGATGAAAAAGCGAAGGAACTTGGCATCAATCCTATATCAAAGCTACTGGGGGATATTATTAAAGACGTGAAAAAAAGAGATGATTCCTCAGCAAGACAAGAACTATCTTTAATTAATAAGAAGCGTAATGCTATCTTAGTTAAATTAGGTAGAAATAAAATTTAACATAGATTATTTCTGCAAGAGTAGAAAACTAGAAAGACAATTAATTTCAAGGAGGCATTTAATGGACAAGATTTTACAAAAAATCAAGACAGTAATTAACGAAATAATTTTGTTGTCTATTGCGTTAATAGTTGTGGGGGTATACTTAATTATTGAGCCTATGGGAGCTCAGATTGTTATCTGTAGAATATTTGGCGCACTATTTTTAGTATGGGGAGTGCTAAGAGTAATTACTTACTTTAGAACAGATAAATCAGTAATTTTTGCATCCTTTGGTTTGGTGCAGGGCTTAACACTTATTTTCTTAGGACTATTTTTTATCATAAATCCTGTGGAAATAGCAGCATTTTTTGGTATAATTCTTTCTATAGTTGTTATGATTAATGGTGTGTTAATGATTCAATATGCAATAGAATTAAAAAGACTAAATTCCCCTTCTTGGTGGCTTGAAATTCTCTCAGGAATTTTAATGCTAGTTTTAGGGGTAGTAGCCTTAGTTAATCCTTTTGCAACAAGTGCAACACTTATGGTATTCATTGGTGTTATCTTAATTTATGAGGGCATTGTAAATCTAGTTTCAGTCCTTAGAATCACATCCATTGCAAAGCAAGTAGAATACGAAGTAAAGGATGCAGTTAATAAGGTTAAGGATGAATTTAGACCAAACTAGGAAGGGCTCGCGAGCGAGTCTTGACATTCATTAGAAATTTTATTAACTAGAAAAGATATGGCAAAGAAATATTACGCAGTAAAGGCAGGCAGAAAGCCTGGAATTTATGAAAGTTGGGATGAATGTAAGGCCTTGGTTACAGGCTTTAAGGGAGCAATATATAAGAGCTTTACAAGTCTAGAGGAGGCAAAGGCCTTTATGGAGATAGGCTACGAGACAGCGACAGGCACTAAAGCCCCTAGCTCTAATAAGGCTAATAATGAAAATGTCACAAGTTCCGAGACTATTGATGACAATTACGCCTTCGTGGATGGCTCTTTTAATATTGCCACTGGAGTTTATGGCTATGGTGGATTTTTAATAGTAGGCAAGGAAAAGTATGTATTACAAGGATCAGGAAGCGATAAAGAGATGGCTTCAATGCGAAATGTATCAGGAGAAATCCTAGGTAGTATGGCAGCTATTAAGAAAGCTATAGAACTTGGACTTTCAGAAGTCTACATTTATTTTGACTATATGGGAATTAGAGCCTGGGCTCTTGGAGAGTGGAAGAGAAACAAGACCGGCACAATTAAATATTACGACTATATTCAATCGGTAAAAGATAAGATAGATATACATTTTATCAAGGTTAAAGGCCATTCCGGAGTGGAAGGCAATGAAGAAGCCGATAGACTAGCAAAAGCAGCAGTGGGAATCCAATAGGATTCCCATTTTTTTTACTCTCATTAAAATTTTTTTTTACACACTTAACAGTTTTTCTTTACAACTGTCTTGTCAGTTGTAAAGTTTAGTGGTATAGTCATAACAACGTTTAAAAAACGTTAAGGTTATTAGCAGATTAAACGGGGCTTTAGGTATAGTTATTAGGAAACCTAACTAATAACTATACTGACAAGCAAGAAAGGACTGCGGATGGGAGATTTATGTCAATAGTAGATGATATTTTAAAGCTTAAAGAGGAAAAGAACGCCGTAATTTTAGCTCACTATTATGTAGACGAGGAAATTCAAGAGATAGCTGATTACGTTGGCGATTCATTTTACTTAAGCAAGGTAGCAACTAAGGTAGACCAGGATAGAATAATCTTTGCAGGTGTAGAGTTCATGGGTGAAAGTGCTAAGATTTTAAATCCTAACAAGAGAGTCTTTATGCCAGATGCATCAGCGGACTGTCCAATGGCTCACATGGCTACTAAGGAAGAGATTTTAAAGATGAGAGATGAGTACGATGATCTAGCTGTAGTCTGTTACATCAATTCAACAGCAGAACTAAAGACATATTCTGATGTCTGTGTCACATCTTCTAATGCCGTAAAGATTGTTAAGAGCTTGCCTAATAAGAACATTTTCTTTATTCCAGATCAGAACCTAGGTCGTTTCGTGGCTGAGCAGGTTCCAGAAAAGAATGTAATTCTTAATAATGGTTTTTGCCCAAGACATGTAGACATTACTAAGGAACATGTATTAGCTGCTAAGAAGGCACATCCTAATGCAAAGCTTGCAGCACATCCAGAATGTACAAAGGATGTTCTTGATGAGGCAGATTATATTGGAGCTACATCAGGAATCATTAATTATGTAGTTAATTCTGATGAGGAAGAATTCCTTATTGGAACAGTTGATGGTGTACTTGCAGAAATCAAGAAGAAGGCACCTGATAAGAAGTTATATTTATTAAAGCCAGATCAGATTTGTATCAATATGAAGAAAGTCACTCTTGAGAAGGTTTTAGCCTGTCTAGAAGAGGACTGTAACGAAGTCTTTGTAGATGATGAAACAAGACTTAAGGCCTTAGTTCCACTTGAGCGCATGCTTGAACTTGCAGCCAAGTAGGAGCTAATAAAAGAAAGGGGTATATTTATGGAGAACAAGACAGATATTTTAATCGTCGGATGTGGATGTTCAGGACTATATGCAGCCCTTAATTTACCAGCGAGCAAAAAGATTACAATTATTACTAAGTCCGACCTAGAAAGCTCAGATTCCTTCCTAGCTCAAGGTGGAATGTGCATGTTAAAGGACAAGTCGGATTACGAATCATTTTTTGAGGACACCCTAAAAGCTGGTCATTATGAAAATGATAAGAAGTCGGTAGAAATCATGATTAAGTCATCACCTGAGGTCGTAGAGGACCTACTAGAATATGGTGCAGACTTTAATAAGGATGAGAAGGGAGACCTTGCCTACACTAAGGAAGGCGCTCACTCTACTAACAGAATCATTTATCATAAGGATGTAACAGGTAAAGAAATTACATCAACACTTTTAAGAAAAGTTCAGACATTGCCAAATGTTACATTTTATGAAAATACAAGAATGCTTGATATTATTGAAAAAGATCAGGTATGTGTTGGCGCAGTAGTTAAGGACGCTAATGGGAAACTTGTAAAGGTTGAGGCAGAGACAGTAATTCTTGCCACAGGCGGAATTGGTGGAATCTATAAGCACTCAACAAACTTTAAGCACCTTACAGGAGATTCTCTTGCAATTGCCCTTAAACATGGCATCGAATTAAAGAATATTAATTACGTGCAGATTCATCCAACAACCTTTTATTCAAAGGATGACAAGGAAAGAAGCTTCCTAATTTCAGAATCTGTAAGAGGTGAGGGCGCCCTTCTTTATGATAAGAATGGCAATCGTTTTGTAAATGAATTGCTACCTCGTGACCTTTTAACAGAGGAAATTAAAAAGCAGATGGCAAAGGATAAAACTGAATTCGTTTGGGAAGACCTACGTACAATTCCTAAAAAAGAGCTAGAGGAACATTTTCCTAATATTATTGCTCACTGCAAGGAAGCAGGCTATGACGTATTTAAGGAGCCAATTCCAGTAGTTCCAGCTCAGCATTATTTCATGGGTGGAATTAAGGTTAACTATGAATCTAAGACTAATTTTGAAAATCTATACGCTGTAGGCGAGACAGCTTGCAACGGCGTACATGGTAGAAATAGACTAGCTAGTAACTCATTACTTGAAAGTCTTGTATTTGCAAAAAGAGCAGCCCTTGATATGACAAACAAGGAGCTTGATTCTAAGGCAAGTCTTATTGTAAATAACGCAGATAAGATTATTGCTGAGGTGGATTTAGATAAGTATAAGGACGAAGAGGCTCTAAATGAGACTTACAAGAAACTAGTTAAAGATAAGATAGATGAGGAAAATAGAATTTATAAGGCTTTAAGAGCTTAGAATGGGAGATTATTTATGTTTGATGAAGTAACATTAAGACTTAACGTTGATCCTTTAATTTTAGGAGCGTTAAAGGAAGATATTACAAGTGAAGACGTTACAACTAATAGTGTAATGCCAACAAAGAAGCAGGGTAGCGTAGATTTAATTGCCAAGGAAGAGGGCGTTATTTGCGGCCTTCAGGTTTTTGAAAGAACCTTTAAATTACTTGACCCTGAAACAGTAGTTAGCTTTAGCGTAGAGGATGGCGACAAGGTAACTAAGGGACAAAAGATCGGCCAGGTTGATGGCGATATTAGAGTTTTACTTTGCGGCGAGAGAACAGCCCTTAACTATTTACAGAGAATGAGTGGTATTGCAACTTATACTAATAGCGTGGCTTCGCTACTTAAAGGTACTAAGACAAAGTTACTTGATACAAGAAAGACAAGCCCTAACAATAGAATTTTTGAAAAATATTCTGTAAGAGTTGGCGGCGGTAATAACCACAGATACAACCTAACAGATGGTGTTTTACTTAAGGATAATCACATTGGGGCAGCAGGCGGCGTAAAGGAAGCAATCCTTGCAGCTAAGGAATACGCTCCATTTGTAAGAAAGATTGAAGTTGAAGTTGAAAATCTTGACATGGTTAAGGAAGCTATTGAAGCTGGCGCAGACATTATCATGCTTGATAATATGAGCCATGAAGATATGGAAAAGGCCATGAAGATTATTGATAAGAAGGCAGAGGTTGAGGTTTCTGGAAATGTAACAAAGGAAAACATTGAAAGACTTACAGACCTTGGGGTAGACTTCATTTCAAGTGGTGCCCTTACTCACTCAGCACCAATTATGGATTTATCTTTAAAGAATCTTCATCCAACAGAGTAATATCTAGAAAATGAGCTAGACTTTAGAAAAAGTCTTAACCTTATAATTAGCCTTGTTGAAGATTTTGGGATAATTAATTATAATTATTCTATAATAGGATTTAGAAAGGATTAGCCAGATGAATGGTGAAGATAGAAGAAAAGGTATTGTTGATATTTTAAAAAAATCAGATAAGCCTATGTCTGGTGAAGCTTTGGCTAGAAAATTCGATGTAAGTAGACAGGTCATAGTTCAAGATATTGCCTTGATTAGAGCTAAGAACATTGATATCTATTCCACTAATAGAGGATACGTAATTAGTGCTAAGAATGAGGAATTTTCTAGGGTATTTAAAGTTTATCATACCGATGATGATGTGGAGACAGAGCTTAATGCAATCGTGGATTTAGGCGGATGGGTTAAGGATATCTTCGTATATCATAGAGTTTACGGCGTTTTAAAGGCCGATATGAATATTCATTCAAGACGTGATATAAAGGAATATATGGAAGAGATTAAAAGCGGTAAAAGCACCTTGCTTATGCATATAACTTCCGGATATCACTACCATACAATTGTAGCATCAGATGAAAAGACTTTAGAATATATATGGGATGAGCTTCAAAGATTAGGATTTATAGCCAAACTACAGGATTATGAGCCAGTAGATTTTTGGAGTAAAGAAGAAACAACAATATAGGACTAAGAACATTAAAGAATATGGACTAGGAAACTATTCGTAAAAAATAGTTTTCTAGTTCTTTTTTTAGTATATAATATAATTTACGAACTGGTAAGATTTTTCTTACTAGCTTTGGAGCGGAAAATTAAATCCGCTCTTATTTTATTGAAGGAGATTTATATGAAGAAAGCAAGAATTATTCGAAGAGTCTTAATAAGCGTTTTGCTTGTTATAGCGGTATTGTTTACAACTTTTTTTGTCTACACAGCCGATTATTATAAGGCCAGTGAAAATGTGGACACTAGCTTAGAATCAGATGATGACGTAAATGTATATATGCTTGATAGTAACGATATGGTATTTAGTCCCACAGGAGATGTAAAGGCAGGAATTATCTTTTATCCTGGAGGAAAGGTAGAGTACACTTCCTATGCACCATTACTTCATGAATTAGCTAGTGAAGGGGTTTTATGCATTTTAGTAAAGATGCCAAGAAACTTAGCTATTCTTGGAACTAACAGGGCGGATGGCCTTAAGGAGAATTTTCCAGAAATAACAGATTGGTATATGGCAGGCCACTCTCTTGGGGGAGCTTGTGCTTCTATGTATATAAGTAAACATAGCAGTGAGTACACAGGCCTTATCCTACTTGCAGCTTATTCCACTAAGGATTTGTCTAAAACCAATATAAATGTATTGTCAATTTATGGATCTGAGGATGGTGTACTAAAAAAAGATTCTTATGAGAAAAATAAGTCAAATCTGCCTGACAACTGGGTTGAAGAGGTCATACAAGGTGGATGCCATTCATTTTTTGGAAGTTATGGCTTGCAAGATGGCGACGGAAACGCTACTATATCTAACAAGGATCAAATTGATATAACAACAGGTTTTATAATTAATTTCATATCCGAACAAAGCTAATTGGAGGACGTTTACTTATGGAGAAAAGAAAAACTTTTGGTGGGTCAATAGGATTTGTATTGGCCGCAGCTGGAAGCGCAGTTGGTCTTGGAAATATTTGGAGATTTCCATACCTAGCAGCAAGAGATGGAGGAGGACTATTCCTTGTTGTATATATTGTGCTTGCACTTACCTTCGGATTCACCTTAGTAACCGCTGAAATTGCAATAGGAAGGAAAACTAAGCAAAGCCCCCTAACAGCATATGGTGTATTGAATAAGAAGTGGACATGGCTTGGATGGTTATCAAGCATCGTGCCTTTTATCATATTACCTTATTATTGTGTAATTGGTGGATGGGTATTAAAGTACCTAATTGCATTCATAACAGGACATGGCGTTGATGCAGCTACAGAAGGTTATTTTACTGATTTTATCACTAGTAAAACAGAACCAATCGTTATGATGTTTATATTCTTATTATTAGTTTGTATTGTAATTTACTTAGGCGTAAATAAAGGTATTGAATCCTTTTCAAAGATTATTATGCCAATATTACTTGTATTAGTTGTGGGAATTGCTATATTTTCATTAACAATTAGTAAGACAGATGACAGCGGCGTAGTAAGAACTGGTGTACAGGGATTAAAATATTACGTAATTCCTAACTTAGATGGAATAACAATCAAGAAGTTCTTTACAGTAGTAATGGATGCTATGGGACAGTTATTCTATTCGTTATCAGTAGCTATGGGTATCTTAATTGCCTATGGTTCATATGTAAGAGATGATGCTAACTTACCAAAGTCAATTAACCAGATTGAAATCTTTGATACAGTAGTAGCTTTCCTTGCAGGTGTTATGATTATTCCTGCAGTTTATGTATTTTCAGGAACAGAGGGTATGTCTTCAGGACCATCCCTTATGTTTGTAGCATTACCTAAGATTTTCGCATCAATGGGTAAGATTGGAAATCTAATCGGTGTCGTATTCTTTGCAATGGTACTCTTTGCAGCCATAACAAGTGCTATGTCAGTACTTGAGGCTATTGTATCTGGCATGATTGATAGCGATAAGAACTATAATAGAGGTCAGGCAGTTATTATTGAATTCTTTATTGCATTCATTCTTGCTTGCCTTGTATGCTTTGGTTACAACGACCTATACTTTGAATTCAAGCTTCCAAACGGAGCAGTAGGTCAGATTCTAGATATTATGGATTACATTAGTAACAGTATCTTAATGCCAATAGCAGCTATTGCTACATGTATCTTAGTAGGCTGGGTAATTAAGCCAAAAGCTATTATTGAAGAAGTAGAAAAAAGTGGAGATAAGATGGGCAGAAAGGGCTTATTCACAATTATGATTAAGTATATAGCTCCAGTTTGTCTATTTATCCTATTACTTATGAGCCTTGGTGTTTTTTAATATTAAATAAAAAGGAAATTAAAGGAGTGAGTTATGAGGGATGACCTTATGGCTCACTCCTTTTTAAGAGATAAAAATTTGACACTAAAGGTAAAATTTGCTACAATGTTGCGCGTATGAGAAGTAACCCTTTTCATGCAAATATGACCACTTTTTAAAACTAATTTAAAAAGTTAAGCCTAACGGACAGGCGGGTCGGTTGCCGGTGTGGTAAACCCACGTTATTGATTGAGCAAAAGCTCTGTTTTTTAAGTTGATTACTTTATAATCGGTGCTAATTAGCACATCATCTTGTTAAACGGTCAATAAAGAGTAACGCGTATTTGCATGTAATGCTATAGGAATTCTCTACATTTTATAACAGACTGATAACGAGACGATTGTGCGTATGTGCGATTGTCTCGTTTTTTAGTGACTAAAACTGTGCAGCAGCACGCTTTGCATGCTAGCATGCAAAAGCGATGCTATTGCACAGTCAAACAGAAATGAGCAAGTAGACGCAAGGCGTCGGATTGCGAATTTCTGCAGCATCATGAAAGTGCGAAGCACGAAATGATGCGTAGGTCACTAAATAGTAGAGGGATGTGCCCAAACAAGCAGCGACAAGGCAAGGCCGGAGTCGCGTCCGGCTAAAACAGCCAGCTGCAAGGCGAAGCCACTTGCAGCGTCATAAAAGAAGAAAGCCAAGCGGCTACGCCAAACAAGCAGCGACAAGGCAAAGCCGGAGTCGCGTCCGGCCAAAAAAACCAGCTGCAAGGCGAAGCCACTTGCAGCGTCCGGACCCCAAAATCCCTCCGGCTTTGCAGCGTCCGATAGCACAACTTAAAAAACAGAAATTATAAAGAGGAGGCAAGTACTATGCTAGATCAGACAAGAGCTCCTATATACGAGGCATTAGAAAAATTAAGACGACAAAGAGTAGTTCCCTTTGATGTTCCTGGGCATAAACGAGGAAGAGGTAACCCAGAACTAGTAGAATTACTTGGTGAGCGTTGTGTTGGAATAGATGTAAACTCTATGAAGCCACTAGATAACCTAAGTCATCCAATCTCTGTAATCAAAGATGCGGAAGACCTTACAGCTAGTGCTTTTGGGGCAGAGAATGCATTTTTAATGGTAGGTGGAACAACTTCAGCTGTGCAGGCTATGATTCTTTCAGTCTGTAAGCGAGGTGATAAGATCATCTTACCAAGAAACGTACATAAGAGCGCAATTAATGCATTAGTACTTTGCGGCGCGATTCCAGTATATGTAAACCCTGAGGTTAATAAGGATTTAGGCATCTCTCTTGGAATGGAAGTTTCAAGTGTGGAGGAGGCCATAAGACAGAATCCTGACGCAGTGGCAGTACTTGTTAATAACCCAACTTATTACGGTATTTGCTCAGATATTAAATCTATAGTTAAGATTGCTCACGAAGCAGGAATGAAGGTGCTTGCCGATGAAGCTCACGGTACACATCTATATTTCCAGCCTGACCTACCAATTTCAGGTATGGCAGCAGGAGCTGATATGTCAGCAATTTCCATGCATAAGTCAGGAGGAAGCTTAACTCAGAGTTCAATTTTACTTACTAATAAAGGAGTTAATGCAGACTATGTAAGACAGATTATTAATCTAACACAGTCTACATCCGCTTCATATTTATTACTATCAAGCCTCGATATTTCTCGTAGAAATTTAGCCCTTCGCGGGGAGAAATCATTTTCAAAGGTAATGGAAATGGCCGAATATGCAAGAAAGGAAATCAATAGCATTGGTGGCTATTATGCCTATGGTAAGGAATTAGTTAACGGTACTAGCGTATATGATTACGATGTAACAAAGTTATCAATTCACACATTAGGTATTGGACTTGCAGGTATTGAGGTGTATGATTTACTTAGAGACGAGTACGATATTCAGATAGAATTTGGCGATGTAAGTAACATTTTAGCTTATATCTCCATTGGCGATAGATTACAAGATATTGAAAGACTTGTTGGTGCCCTTGCAGATATTGCAAGAATTTATAAGAAGGACAAGACTGGTATGCTAACAGGCGAGTTTATTAGCCCAGTGGTTGCTAAGTCACCTCAGGAAGCCTTCTATGCCAACAAGATATCTCTTCCACTTAGGGAAACTAAGGGAAGAATTTCTGGTGAAAATGTAATGTGTTACCCACCAGGAATCCCAATCCTTGCACCTGGCGAGGAAATTACAGAAGAGATTATTGAGTATATCGAGTATGTAAAGGAAAAGGGATGTTCTATGCAAGGAACAGAAGATCCTGAAGTTAATAATTTAATGGTTTTGGTTTAGGAAGGTTTTAAGATATGGAAATGTGGTTTTCTGAACTTCACACATCTAATGTGAAGATATCAATGAGAATTGAAAAACAGCTATTTTCTGGAGTTTCAGATTGCCAAAGAATCGATGTATTGGTATCTGATGAATTTGGCAAGATTTTAGCACTTGATGGTGAGATACTTTTTTCAGAGAAGGATGAGTTTATCTATGATGAGATGGTAACCCATGTACCTATGTCGGTTCATCCAAATGTTAAAAAGGTTCTTATTATTGGTGGAGGCGATGGTGGTGTTGCCACATCTCTTACACAGTATGAAACAATTGAACAAATCGACGTTGTAGAGCCTGATGAGATGTTTGTGGAAGTTTGTAAGGAACATTTTCCTGAACTATCTAAAGGTTTAGAAGACGAAAGAGTTAATGTCTATATTCAGGATGCTCTTAGATTTTTAAGAAGCAAGTCAGATGAATATGACTTAATTATAAATGATGCAACAGACCCTTTTGGTTACACAGAAGGACTCTTCACTAAGGAATTTTATGGCAACTGCTATAAGGCCTTAAAGGAAGATGGTATAATGGTTTACCAGCACGGAAGTCCATTCTATGAGGAAGACAAAGAAGAATGTGTGAAAATGCATCGCAAGGCCTATAAGGCTTTTCCAATCAGCAGAGTTTATCAGGCACATATTCCAACATGTCCATCCGGTTATTGGTTATTTGGATTTGCATCTAAAAAATATCATCCAATTAATAACTTTAAACCAGCAGAATGGAAGAAGCTTGGTATCAAGACACGTTACTACACAACCAATCTACATAAAGGCGCATTTATGCTTCCAAAATATGTAGAGGATATGCTTGAAGAAGAAGAGAGAGACTAATTTTAAGGAGGATTAATAATGAGCCGTTTATTAATTATTGGCTGCGGTGGCGTAGCGCAGGTTGCTATTACAAAGTGTTGTCAGAATAGCGAAGTATTTACAGAGATTTGTATTGCCTCAAGAACAGTATCTAAGTGTGAGGCTTTAAAGGAAAAGTTAGAAAAGAATACAACTACAAAGATTACAACTGCTAAGGTAGATGCAGATAATGTAGATGAATTAGTAGCTTTAATTGAAAGCTATAAGCCAGAGGCTGTACTTAACCTTGCCCTTCCATACCAGGATTTAACTATTATGGATGCTTGTCTTAAGACAAAGGTAAACTATATTGATACAGCTAACTACGAACCAGAGGATACAGAAGATCCTGAGTGGAAGGCTATTTATGAAAAGAGATGTAAGGAAGCAGGATTTTCTGCTTACTTTGATTATTCATGGCAGTGGGCATATCAGGATAGATTCAAGGAAGCTAATATCTTAGGCCTTCTTGGTACTGGTTTTGACCCAGGTGTTACATCAGTATTTACAGCTTATGCTAAGAAGCACTACTTCGATACAATCGAAAGTGTAGATATCCTTGACTGTAACGGTGGTGACCACGGTTATCCATTTGCTACAAACTTTAACCCAGAAATCAACCTAAGAGAAGTTTCAGCTCCAGGTTCTTACTGGGAAGATGGACATTGGGTAGAAATCCCAGCTATGTCTATTAAGAGAGAATACGATTTCCCAGAAGTTGGTATGAAGGACATGTATTTACTTCACCACGAAGAAATCGAATCTCTTGCAAAGAACTATCCAGAGATTAAGAGAATTAGATTCTTTATGACATTTGGTCAAAGCTACCTTACACATATGAAGTGTTTGGAAAATGTTGGCATGTTAAGAACAGATCCTGTTAATATTAACGGTGTTGATATTGTTCCAATTCAGTTCTTAAAGGAATTATTACCAGACCCTGCAACTCTTGGCCCAAGAACAGTAGGTAAGACAAATATCGGCTGTATCTTTAAGGGTAAGAAGGATGGTAAGGATAAGACAATTTATATCTATAATGTATGTGACCATCAGGAATGCTACAAGGAAGTAGGCTCACAGGCTATTTCTTATACAACAGGTGTACCAGCTATGATTGGTGCTATGATGGTGGTAACAGGTAAGTGGAATGGAACAGGTGTATTTAACGTAGAAGAATTTGATCCAGATCCATACATGGAAGCACTTAATAAGTGGGGCTTACCATGGGTTGTTGATGAGAATCCAGCTATTGTAGAATAATAATAAAACTAATTGGAAACTAGTAGCGTCACTAGGCGGGCGTTACTAGTTTTTTTAGAAGGGAGTAAGAAATGAATATAAGAGACTTAAAAACTCCAGCTTACGTAATAGATGAGAATAAATTAGAGGAAAATTTAAAAGTGCTTGAAAGCGTTGAAAAGGCAGCAGGATGTAAGATTTTACTTGCACAAAAAGCCTTCTCAAACTTTTACACCTACCCTTTAATTTCAAAATATATTAGTGGAACTACAGCTAGTGGCCTATATGAGGCCCGCCTTGGAAAGGAAGAGATGGGAAAGGAAAATCATGTCTTTGCTCCAGCCTTTAAGGATGAAGACATGGAAGAGCTAGTTAAGATTTGTGATCACATAGTCTTTAACTCAATTTCTCAGCTAGAACACCATAGACCAGTTTGGCAAAAAGCAGGGGTTAGTGTAGGCTTAAGAATTAATCCTGAATTTTCTACACAGGGAGACCATGCAATATATGACCCATGCGCTCCAGGTTCTAGATTTGGCGTGACTTTAAAGAAATTAGAGGAAGCACTAGAAGCTAATCCAAGGCTACTAGATGGAGTTGAGGGAATACATTTTCATACTCTTTGTGAACAGGACTCAGATGACCTTGAGGCCACACTAGAAGTGGTTTTAGAGAAGTTTGATTTTGTCCTAAAGGGAAGAAAATGGATAAACTTTGGCGGTGGTCATCATATAACAAGAGAGGATTATGACATCGAGACTTTAATTAGATGCATAAATCAGGTGAAGGCTAGATATAACTGCGAAGTTTACCTTGAACCAGGAGAGGCTATTGCCCTTAATGCAGGTTACCTTGTAACCACTGTTCTTGATAAGGTGGATAACGGCATTGAGACACTAATCCTTGATGCATCGGCTGCTTGTCATATGCCAGATGTCCTTGAGATGCCTTATGTTCCACCCCTTAAAGATGCGCTTAAAGTGGAGGATACTGACCTTGATATTTGGACTATTAAGAAAATGTACAAAAATGGAATATCTCCAGTGAGAGCCATGGGTAAGCAAATCATGGAAGGTTATAGTCATGTCTATAGACTTTCAAGCTTTACCTGCCTTGCAGGAGACATTATTGGAGACTACTGCTTTAAGGATGAGATAAATATAGGTGATAAGCTGATCTTTGAGGATATGGCAATTTATTCTATGGTAAAGAATAATACCTTTAATGGCATACCTCTTCCAAGCATTGCCACTATGAAGGACGGAGATTGTAGAATAATTAAGGAATTTGGCTACGAAGACTTTAAGGGAAGATTAAGTTAAGAATTTTATGAAACTAAATTTTCCACAACTAAATAGATTATGATAAAATTAATATGCACGGTTTGTGCATATTAATTTTTTAATCCCATCACACATTTATGAGGTTGTAATGAGAATAGATAATAAAGCATGTATGGCAGAATATAGAATGCCTGCAGAATATAATAGACATAAGGCAACCATTATGATTTGGCCCGTTAGACCAGGCTCTTGGCCTAATGGTGGTGTAAAGGCTAAGGAAGTCTTTACTGAAATTGCAAGACATATTGCAAGACATGAAGAGCTTATAATGGTAGCAAGTAAGGAATATGAAGAAGAGGCTAAGTTTTATCTTTTATCTAAGGATAATGAGGCTGATTCTGATTTAATAAATAAGAACATTAAGATAGTAATTGCAGATACTAACGATGCTTGGGCTAGAGATACATCTCCAATTTTTGTAAAAAAGTTGGGAGACAACAAAGCTGTCCGTGGAGTTAACTTTACCTTTAATGCTTGGGGCGGGGACTATGATGGTTTGTATGCCCACTGGGAAGAGGATGATAAGCTAGCTATAAAGCTTTGCAATGAATTAGGATATGACTACTTTGATGCAGCCCCTTTCGTCTTAGAAGGTGGCTCAATTCATACAGATGGTAAGGGTACTTTAATAGCGACAGAAAGCTGTTTGCTTAGCCCAGGTAGAAATCCAAAGCTATCTAAGCAGGAAATTGAAGAGGTCCTTAAAAAGACCCTTGGTATGAAGAAGATTATCTGGATTCCTTATGGAATTTATAATGATGAGACTAACGAGCATGTGGACAATGTCTGTGCCTTTACCTCAGAAGCTAATCTAGTTTTAGCTTGGACTGATAAAGAAGACGACCCACAGTATGCAATGTCTATGGCGGATTTAAAGGTTTTGGAAAATGAGACCGATTGCGATGGGCTTCCTCTAAAGGTTCATAAGTTATATATCCCAGATATTCCTGTAACTATTAAGGAAGAGGATTTATTAGGTTATGAATTTGAAGAGGGTGAGGATGAAAGAGAGTTAGGCGAAAGATTAGCAGCAAGCTATGCTAACTTTTATATTGCCAATGGAATCGCTCTAGTTCCTCAGTTTAACGATAAGAAAGATGCAGATGCAATCGCTCTTTTACAGGCATTAATGCCTGATAGAAAAGTAATAGGAATCTATGCAAGAGATATTATTGTAGGTGGTGGCAACATCCACTGTATTACAATGCAGATTCCAGAATAGAGGGGTTTGCCCTAATATTTAGAAAGGTGCGTAAAGACGCAAAAAAGATATGAATAAGTATAGTAAATTTAAAGTGGCATATTGTTTAAACATTTGCCTAGTTGTATTGGGAATTGTAGGTTTAATCGTTAGTATACATAGTAACGGACTTGGATTATTTTCATATTACACACAGGATAGTAACATCCTTGGTTTACTTTCAAGTTTGTGCTTTGTAATCACAGGCTATGAAGGCTTTAAGAGTGGTGAAGTAAAGACAAATAACTTCGTTTCTAAGTTTAGATTTATGGCTACATCATGTATGTGCCTTACTTTCTTAGTAGTTGTATTTGTTTTAATTCCACTTGCAGGATTTAAGTGGACAGGCTGGTATTTATTTGGTGGTGCTAACCTTTACTACCACACACTTTGCCCAATCATTAGCTTTATAAGCTTTACATTCTTTGAGGATGTAGTGAACTTAAGATTTGTAAATACAGCAATTAATTTTATCCCAACTGTAATTTATGCAGCAGTAACAATTACACTAAATGCCCTTAATGTTATGTATGGACCATATCCATTCTTAAAGGTGCATGAACAGTCAGTACTTGCTTCAGTAATTTGGTTTATTGTTATTGTAGGCGGTTCATGGGGATTATCGATTTTAGTTTACATTTTAAAAAAGAAGAATTTAAAGGCAGCGTAAATTAAATTCTAAAGGAGATTTATGAATAAAAGAGAAGTAAAGGTGGCAGCAGTTCAGTTTGCCTGTACAAGAAATGTTGATGAAAATATAGCTACAGCCGATAAGTACGTGCGAGAAGCCGCTAAGGCAGGGGCAAATATTGTCCTTATTCCTGAACTTTTTGAAAGACAGTATTTTTGTCAGGAGAGAAGATACGATTATTATGACTTTGCTACAAGCATAGAGGATAATAAGGCAGTGAATCACTTTATAGAACTTGCTAAGGAATTATCAGTTGTAGTAATTGTAAGTGTTTATGAAAAGGATATAACAAGATTATTTAATAGCGTGGTAGTTATTGATGCTGATGGAACTAATCTTGGAACCTATAGAAAGACTCATATCCCAGATGATCACTATTATCAGGAAAAATTCTATTTCACACCAGGAGACACAGGCTTTATGGCCTTTGAAACTAAATTTGCAAAGATAGGTGTGGGAATTTGTTGGGATCAGTGGTTCCCAGAGACTGCTCGTTCTATGGCACTTCTTGGGGCAGAACTTTTATTTTACCCAACAGCCATTGGTAGTGAGCCAATCTTAGAGCTAGATAGTATGCCACACTGGAGAAGAGTTATGCAGGGCCACTCAGCAGCTAATTTAATGCCGGTTATTGCAGCTAATAGAATTGGACGAGAGGACGTTACTGCAAGCGAAGCTAACGGAGGCCAGACATCAAGCCTTAACTTCTATGGTTCATCCTTTATTACTGATAACACAGGTGAAATTGTTGAGGAGCTTGGAAGAGACGTGGAAGGTGTAATCTGCCACAGCTTTGATTTAGACGAGTTAGAAAAGGATAGAATGTCATGGGGCCTATTTAGAGATAGAAGACCAGACATGTATAAAATAATATCAGAAAAGTAGGAATAGAATATGAAGAAGCTTACGATTGGAATGCTTGCCCATGTAGATGCTGGAAAAACCACACTTTCAGAGGCCATTCTTTTTAAAACAGGAGTTATACGTAAGCTTGGTAGAGTTGATAATGGTGATGCCTTTCTTGACACGGACGAAGTGGAAAAGAATAGGGGTATCACCATTTATTCAAAAGAAGCCAAGTTTAACTATAAGGACCTTGAAGTCAATTTAATAGATACCCCAGGACATGTGGATTTTAGTGCAGAGATGGAAAGAAACCTCTGGGCCTTAGATATTGCAGTTATTGTAATAGACCAGGCAGACGGCGTTATGGGACATACAGAGACAGTATGGAATTTGCTATCTAAATATAAGATTCCTACTTTTATTTTTGTGAATAAAATGGACCAGGCAGGGGCTAGTAAAGAAAGAGTCTTAAAGATTTTACAGAATAGATTATCTACTAACTGCATTGATTTTAATAAAAAGGATATGGAGGAAATCTCCTTTGCATCAGATGAAAGTTTAGATGAATATTTGGAATCTGGGGAAGTTTCAAAAGAAACTATTGTGTCTGAAATTTACAAAAGACATCTCTTCCCAGTGCTTTTTGGTTCAGCATTAAAACTAGAGGGTGTAGAAGAATTACTGGATGCAATTAATGATTATAGTAAGGATGCTTATAGCGGCAAGGAAGAGCTAGACTTTGGCGCTAGAGTTGTAAAGATAACTAGAGAAAATAACGATAGATTGGTACATTTGAAATTAACTTCTGGTAGCCTTCAGGCAAAAGACATGATTGGCGAGGAGAAGGTAAATCAAATTAGAGTCTATAATGGTGATAAATTTAGCCCTGCAAAATCGGTATCTGCAGGAGATGTGTGCGCAATAGTGGGTCTTAATGAAGTAACTGCAGGCCAAGGTCTTGGTATTGAAAATCTAGCAAATACCGCAGTGATAGCACCAGTCCTTGAGTATAAGATGATTCTACCAAAGGATAAGGATCCGCTAGTTATGCTACCTCTCCTTAGACAGTTAGAAGAGGAGGAGCCAGCCCTAAATATTAGATGGAATGAAGAGTTTAGAGAAATCATTGTTAGTCTAATGGGTGCTGTGCAGCTTGAAATTCTAACAGGACTTATTAAGAAGAGATTTGGCGTAGAGGTTTCCTTTGGAACTGGTAGTGTGGTTTATAAAGAGACAATTAAGGGCAGCAGTTATGGTATTGGCCACTTTGAGCCTTTAAGACACTATGCAGAGGTACATTTAAAGCTAGAAGAAGGCGAGAGAGGTTCTGGTCTTGTATTTAAAGCTGAATGTAGCGAAGACTTACTTGATAAGAACTGGCAAAGACTGGTTTTGACACATTTGCAGGAAAGAAATCACAAAGGTGTCCTAATTCGCGCAAACATAACCGACATGGTTATAACTTTGGTAAATGGTAGAGCCCACCCTAAGCATACAGAAGGCGGTGACTTTAGACAGGCTACCTATAGAGCTATAAGACAGGGCCTTATGATGGCAGAGTCTGTGATTTTAGAGCCTTACTATGCTTACGAGATTAGGCTTGATAGAGCCTATATTGGTAGGGCTATGACAGATATTGAGAGAATGGGCGGTAGCTCTAATTTAATAGATAATGGAGATGAGTGCTTAATTCAGGGTGAGGCGCCAGTAGTAGCCATTGGAAATTATCAGGCTGAGCTTAATACTTACACTAAGGGTACGGGCCGCATTAGCCTTCAGATGGCAGGCTATAAGGAGTGCCACAATAGTGAGGAAGTAATTGAGGCTAAGGCTTATGACCCTGAAAGAGATACAAGAAACCCAGTAGATTCTGTATTTTGCGCTCATGGTTCAGGCTACACTGTGCCTTGGTTTGAGGTTAGAGACCACGCTCACTGTGAGATTATTGAAGAAAATGGACATACAACAGGAGATATATCACTTCGACCAATAAATGCTAAAGCTGCCTCAAGAACAGTGTCTGATGAGTGGATTGGAACGGAGGAAGTAGATAGAATTTTATCTGAAACCTACTACTCTAATAGTAAGTCAGATGCTGCTAAGGAAAGAAAGAGAAAGAAAAATGAAAATAATGGGGCAAGATATGTAACTGCCTGGGGAGACTCTTCTAAGGAGAGTTTGTATTCTGAGAAGTATGTAGGTAAGGACATGACCCTATACGGTAATAAGAACAAGGAAGGTGCAAAGAATTACCTACTTGTGGATGGTTATAATATTATTCATGCTTGGCCAGAACTTGATGAATTGCAAAAGACTAATTTTGACGGGGCAAGGGGTAGACTCCTTGATATTATGCAGCATTATCAGTCTCTAATTCATTCAGAGCTTATTGTGGTATTTGATGCCTATAAGGTAAAGGGCCACCAAGAAGAGTTTGTAGATCTTAATAACATTCATGTGGTTTACACTAAGGAAGCGGAAACTGCAGATCATTACATAGAAAAATTTGCCCATGAAAATGGCAGAAAAAGAAATGTAACAGTGGCAACCTCTGATGGAGTGGAACAGGTGATTATTAGAGGTCAGGGATGCATTTTAATGTCTGCAAGGGAATTGCTTGAAGATGTGGAGAAGAGAGAAGAGGAACTTCGAAAGAATTTCTTAAATAAACACTTCTAATATTGATAAAACTTTTTCAATGTATTAATCTTATAAAAGCGCAATTTTAAATTGCTTTGGCAATAAAGGAGAGATTTATGAGTAAGTTATGGGTTGTTGGAGATTCTACACTTAGTAGTTTTGAAGACAAGTATTATTATCCAAGATATGGATACGGAACAAAATTGGGAGAATACCTAAATGATAAGGTAGAAGTGGTAAATATTGCACTTTCAGGTAGAAGTTCTCTTTCCTTTACTAAAGAAGAAAATTACGAAACATTGATGAATAATATGGAGTCTGGAGATTTCCTACTTATGGGCTTTGGCCATAATGATGAGAAGGCTGAAGTAGACAGATTTAGAACTGCAGTGGGAGACTATAAGACAGAAGGAAGTTTTGCAAACTCACTATATATAAACTATATTGAACCTGCAAGAACAGCAGGAGTGGTGCCAATTCTTGCTACACCTATTGTTAGACGTAAGACTGAGGATAATTGGAGCAAGGTTTTGCTACATATCACTGAGGATAACGGTGATTTTAAGGGTGGCGACTATCCAGAGGCAGTAAGAAAGCTAGCTGCAGATACACATGTTGCCTTAGTTGATATGACAGAGATTACAAGAAAGTTTTATGAGGAGCTTGGAGTTGAGGAAACTGCTTATCTTCATGCTTGGTCTTGTAATAACATGGTAAGCGTAGATAACACTCACACTAATGTATGGGGGGCCTACGTCAATGCATTTTTTGTTATGAAGACTATTAAGGAGCTTGGAATTACTGGTCTTTCTGAAAATGTAATAGACCTAGCTAATTACATGCCATACCCTGCTAAGGAAAACTACCTTGAGGCTAATAAAGATTATAAGCCAGTAGAATTTAATTCTAACTTAGAAGCAAGTAAGCTCTTTAAGGATGTAGAAGGCTTTAAGGTATCAGCTTTTGGTGATATTTTAGCTCCTGCAGATAATAAGGACTTTAGTTGTGAGCTTGAAGAAAAGGATGGAAAGCCTGCTATTAGAATGGCAGTAAGAGAGAACAGAGGTAAGATTAGTATTGTAACAGATGGTATCTTATTTGCCTTTAAGCAGATTCCAGCAGCAACTAAATTTAAGCTAACAGCTGATATAACAGTTAATGACTATTTTAGTAATGACCAGGTTTCCTTTGGACTTATGGTAAGAGATGATGTCTATGTTGATATGGACACAGCTGACGTATTAGGAGATTATGTGGCAGCAGCTCCACTCTTCCTTACTAAGAAGGAAAATGCTACAAATTGCTTTGCAAGAAGAAGTAGCGAGCAGGTTCTTGGCTCAAAGCTTAAAAGAGAAATTAAGAAAGGTATGACAGTAAAGGCTTGCCTTTTTGCAACAGAAGATGGATATGGCGCAAGTTTTGATGATGGAGATGTTATAACTGGCGGCTTTGACTTTAAGCTTACAACAGTTGATCCTCGGCATGTATATCTTGGATTATTTGTAAGTAGAAACGCTGATGTTACATTTTCAAATATAAGCTTAGAAATGTAGAGAAACAGAGGAGGATACTATGAAGAAGTTATTATTGGTATTTAACCCTAATTCAGGAAAAGGACTTATTAAGAACAGCCTAATGCAGATAATTCAGATTCTATCAGAGGCAGACTACGAGGTAACTGTTTACCCTACAAAGAAGGCCAATGATGGATATGAGAAGGTATTAGAAGTTGGTGATAATTATGATGTCATTGTATGTAGCGGTGGCGATGGTACTTTAAATGAAGTAGTAGGGGCGATTTTACGTTTAGAGAATAAGCCTCAAATCGGATATATACCAAGTGGAAGTACTAATGATTTTGCTGCAAGTCTAAATATTGATAAGAACATGGTGCAGGCAGCTACTGCTATTGCTAATGGCAATATTTACCCTGTAGATATTGGACTAGTTTACACAGATGGAGAGTATGAGAGGTCCTTTAACTATGTTGCGGCCTTTGGCGCATTTACACAGGTAAGCTATAATACTCCACAGGAGTTAAAAAACGTGTTAGGTCATCAGGCCTACGTCTTTTCTGGCGCAAAGGAATTACTTAATTTAAAGCCACAATACATGCAGGTTTCAGGTATTGATGAGAATGGAAATGAATTTAATATAGAAGGAAATTTCCTATACGGCATGGTAAGTAATACTCAGTCAGTAGGTGGCATGAAGGGCATTATTGGTAACACAGTGGATTTACAGGATGGAATTTTTGAGGTTCTACTTGTAAAGGAAATTAAGACACCACTAGATGCACAAGAACTACTTGGCGCCTATATTACACAGGATTATGACAAGTGTAAGATGGTACACAATCTAAAGACTAGCCATATTAGCTTTAAATCGGATGTGGACGTAGATTGGACCTTTGATGGGGAATATGGCGGAGCAAGAAAAGAAGTAACCTATAAGGTTATGGAAGCTGCTGTAGACTTCTTAATTTAAAATAGTATATGCTTTATAAAATTAAGTAAATTAGGCAAAAACACCTTACACTTAATTTTCTTAAGCAGACATTTTGAAAACTAAGTTAATAATTTAAAGCGAAAAACTTCTACAAAAGTAAATTGTTGGAATTGTATCTTAATATTATTTTGAAAAAATTTAAAGATAGCCCTAAAAAGCCACTTTTTAATAATTTAAAGTGCTTTTGGGGCTATTTTTTTATGAAATTTCACACAATTTAGACACAATTCGTTACAACTAACTAGACTAATCCTTTTGAAAATGTGTATTTATCGGGAATAAATTGTCTGACAATTTAATTTTACAAGTTTTCCAAAAAGTTTTAAGATTTCTCACAAGCAAGTAAATATGCCAGTTATGGCGATTGGTTGTTTTAGTTATGAGGAAGTTACTAATAGATTTGACTTGCAATTTATCTTTAGGAAAGGGATTAAAGCTTATGGAAAAAGAAATGAGAAGACCAGGACTTTACAGATCAGATTTTGAACATGATAACTGTGGTATTGGTGCCGTAGTTAACATCAATGGTGTGAAGACACACAAGACAGTATCCGATGCGTTAAGTATTGTGGAAAATTTGGAACACAGAGCAGGTAAGGATGCTAAGGGAGAAACAGGAGACGGTGTGGGAATCCTTCTTCAGATTTCTCATAAATTTTTCGAAAAGGTTACAAAGAACACAGGAATTTCTATTGGAAAAGAAAGAGACTACGGAATTGGTATGTTCTTCTTCCCTAGAGATGAATTTGCAAGAAATAGAGCCAAGAAGATGTTTGAGATTATTGTTGAGAAGGAAGGCATGGAATTCCTTGGTTGGAGAGAAGTTCCAACAACACCAACAGTTCTTGGTAAGAAGGCAATCGATTGCATGCCATTTATTGAGCAGGCTTTCGTTAAAAGACCTAAGAAGGTAAATCAGGGTATCGACTTTGATAGAAGACTTTATGTAGCAAGACGTGTATTTGAGCAGACAGCAGAGGATACTTATGTATGTTCACTTTCTAGTAGAACAGTAATTTACAAAGGTATGTTTTTAGTTGGTCAGTTAAGAAAATTTTATCTCGATTTACAGGATGAAGCTTACGAATCAGCTATCGCCCTTGTACACTCACGTTTCTCTACTAACACAAATCCAAGTTGGGAAAGAGCTCATCCTAATAGATTTATTGTTCACAACGGTGAAATTAATACTATTAAGGGTAATGCAGATAGAATGCTTGCAAGAGAAGAGACAATGGTTTCTCCATACTTAGAAGAGGAAATGTCAAAGATTACACCAGTTGTCAATGTAAATGGTTCAGATTCAGCTATGCTTGATAACACTCTTGAATTCCTTGTTATGAATGGAATGCCACTTCCACTTGCAGTTATGATTACAATTCCTGAGCCATGGGCTAAGAATAAGTCTATGAGCCAGAATAAGAAGGATTTCTATCAATACTATGCAACAATGATGGAACCTTGGGATGGTCCTGCATCAATCCTCTTCTCAGATGGTGATGTAATGGGCGCTATCCTTGATAGAAATGGACTTAGACCTTCAAGATACTATGTAACAAATGATGGTTACATCATTCTTTCATCAGAAGTTGGTGTACTTGAAATTGATGAGTCAAGAATTGCAAAGAAGGATAGACTTCGTCCAGGTAAGATGCTCCTTGTGGATACAACAAAGGGCAAGGTTATTTCTGATGATGAGTTAAAGGAACATTTTGCATCAGAAAAGCCTTATGGCGAATGGGTTGATTCTGAGCTTGTTTGGCTTGCAGACTTAAAGATTCCTAACAAGAAGACACCTATGCACACTAAGGAAGAAAGAGCAAGACTTCAAAAGGCCTTTGGTTATACATACGAAGACTTTAAGACTTCAATTTTACCAATGGCACTTAATGGCGGTGAAGCAACTGGAGCTATGGGTATTGATACTCCACTTGCAGTACTCTCAAATCATCATCAGCCATTATTTAACTATTTTAAGCAGTTATTTGCTCAGGTTACAAACCCACCTATCGATTCAATTCGTGAGGAAGTTGTAACATCAACAACAGTTTACCTTGGTACAGATGGTAATCTTTTACAGGCAGAGGCTAAGAACTGTAAGCAGCTTAGAATCAACAATCCTATTCTTACAAACTCTGACTTACTTAAGATTAAGTCAATGAAGGTAGAAGGCTTTAAGGTAGAGACAGTTCCTATTACTTACTATAAGAACACATCTCTAGAGAAGGCTATTAACCATCTTTATATCGAGTGTGATAGAGCCTATAAGGAAGGGGCAAACATCCTTATCCTTTCAGATAGAGGTGTGGATGAAAATCATGTCGCTATCCCTTCATTACTTGCAGTATCAGCAGTACAGCAGCACCTTGTACAGACTAAGAAGAGAACTAGTATGGCAGTTATCTTAGAGTCAGGTGAGCCAAGAGATGTACACCATTTTGCAACATTACTTGGTTTTGGTGCTTCAGCAATTTGCCCATATCTTGCCCTTGAGTCAATTCAGGAATTAATTGACTATAACATGCTTGATAAGGACTATAACGCAGCAGTTGATGACTACAATAAGGCAATTATTAACGGTATTGTAAAAATCGCTGCTAAGATGGGTATTTCTACAATCCAGTCATATCAGGGTGCTAAGATTTTTGAGGCAATCGGTATTAATTCTGATGTAATTAATAAGTATTTCTCAGGTTGTGTATCAAGAGTTGAAGGTATTTCTTTAAAGGATATTGAGGAAGATGTTGAAGTCCTTCATTCAAAGGCTTTTGATCAGCTTGAATTAAATGTTGATACAACTCTTGATTCAGTTGGTGCTCATAAGTCTAGAAGTAACCAGGAGGAGCATTTATACAATCCACAGACAATACATTTGCTCCAGCTTGCTACTAGAAATGGCGACTACGAAACATTTAAGGAATACACAAGTCTAATTAATAAAGAGACAGGTGTTAAGAATTTAAGAGGTCTTATGGACATTAAGTTCCCTAAGACAGGAATTGATATAGATGAGGTTGAATCAGTAGATTCTATTGTTAGAAGATTTAAGACAGGTGCTATGTCTTATGGTTCAATTTCTAAGGAAGCTCACGAAACAATGGCCATTGCTATGAACATGCTTCATGGAAAATCTAACTCTGGTGAAGGTGGTGAAGATGAGGATAGACTTACACCAGATGCAGATGGAAGAAGCAGATGCTCAGCCATCAAGCAGGTAGCTTCAGGTAGATTTGGTGTTACATCTAAATATCTTGTTTCTGCTAAGGAAATTCAGATTAAGATGGCACAGGGCGCTAAGCCAGGTGAAGGTGGACATCTTCCAGGAAAGAAGGTTTATCCATGGATTGCTAAGACTCGTCTTTCAACTCCAGGCGTTGCCCTTATTTCACCTCCACCACATCATGATATTTACTCAATCGAAGATTTAGCTCAGTTAATCTACGATTTAAAGAATGCTAATAAAAATGCGAGAATTTCCGTTAAGTTAGTATCTGAAGCCGGTGTTGGTACAATCGCTTCAGGTGTTGCAAAGGCTGGTGCTGGCGTAATCCTAATTTCAGGTTACGACGGTGGTACAGGTGCAGCTCCAAAGTCATCTATCCACAATGCAGGTCTTCCTTGGGAACTTGGTCTTGCAGAAGCACATCAGACATTAATTATGAACGGTCTTAGAAATAAGGTTGTAGTTGAAACTGATGGTAAGCTTATGAGTGGTCGTGACGTAGCTATTGCAGCTATGCTTGGTGCTGAGGAATTCGGCTTTGCCACAGCTCCACTTGTAACAATGGGTTGTGTAATGATGAGAGTATGTAACCTTGATACTTGCCCTGTAGGTGTTGCAACACAAAATCCAGAGCTTCGTAAGAGATTTAAGGGTAAGCCAGAATACGTTGTAAACTTCATGAAATTTATTGCTCAGGAATTACGTGAAATCATGGCTAAGCTTGGAATCAAGACAGTGGATGAATTAGTTGGTAGAACTGATTTACTTACAAGCAAGGAAGTTACAAATTCAGGTAGATGGTCAAAGGTATCTCTAAAGCAGATTCTTGATAATCCATACATCAAGGAAGCTTCAGAGATTAAGTATGATTCTAAGAAGGTATTTGACTTCCAGCTTGAAAAGACAGTGGATGAAAAAGTACTTCTTAAGAAATTTACTAAGGCCTTTGATGAAGAAGAGCCTTATAGCTTTGAGACAAATGTTACAAATACAGATAGATCTCTTGGTACTTTACTTGGTGCTGAAATCACAAGAAGATTTAGCGATAAGTTAGAGGATGATACATATAAGTTAAAGTGTAATGGTGCTGGCGGTCAGTCCTTTGGTGCCTTTATCCCTAAGGGCTTAACAATCGAGCTTGAAGGTGATAGTAACGATTACTTTGGTAAGGGCTTATCAGGTGGTAAGTTAGTGGTTTACCCACCTAAGAAGGCTACTTATAAGGAAGATGAAAATATCATCATTGGTAACGTAGCACTTTACGGCGCAACAAGTGGTAGAGCTTATATAAATGGTGTAGCCGGCGAAAGATTTGCAGTAAGAAACTCAGGCGCTACAGCAGTTGTAGAAGGTGTTGGTGATCACGGTTGTGAATACATGACAGGCGGTATCGTTGTAGTTCTTGGTATGACAGGTAAGAACTTTGCAGCTGGTATGAGCGGTGGTGTTGCTTATGTTCTTGATGAGGATACTTCTTTATATAAGAGAGTTAATAAGTCATTAGTTTCTCTTGAAGCTGTAACTAATAAGTACGATGTATTAGACCTTCACACATTAATTGAAGAGCATGCTAAAAACACAAACTCAAAGAAGGCTAAATTAATCTTAGAAAACTTCGAAGAGTATCTTCCTAGATTTAAGAAAATCATGCCACATGACTATAAGAGAATGTTAAATATGATAGTTCAGATGGAAGAAAAGGGTATGAATTCAAAGCAGGCACAGATTGAAGCATTTTATGCAGCAACTAAGTAAGTATAGGAGGATATAGTAATGGGTAAAGCAACAGGATTTTTAGAATATAAGCGAGTAGGAGCCAAAGCTATTGCTCCTTTAGAAAGAATTAAGAACTTTAATGAATTCCACACACCTCTAGATGAAATGGCTCAGAGAAGACAGGCAGCACGTTGTATGGATTGTGGCGTACCATTTTGCCAGGCAGGTGTAACTCTTAAGGGGATGACAAGTGGTTGTCCTCTTAACAACCTCATCCCTGAATGGAACGACCTATTATATACAGGAAACTACAAGCAGGCTTACAACAGACTTAAAAAGACAAGTAACTTCCCAGAATTTACATGTCGTGTTTGTCCAGCCCTTTGCGAGAAAGCCTGTACTTGTAACCTAGACGGGGAGCCAGTTTCTACTAAGGAAAATGAAATGGCTATCATTGAATATGCTTATGCTCACGGCTATGCAGACCCAAAGCCACCAAAGACTAGAACAGATAAGAAAATCGCAGTCATTGGTTCAGGTCCTAGTGGTCTTGCAGTAGCAGATCAGTTAAACTTCAGAGGTCATAACGTAACTGTATTTGAAAGAGCAGATAGAGTTGGTGGACTTTTAAGATATGGTATTCCAAACATGAAGCTTGAAAAGCACATTATTGATAGAAAAATTGATGTCATGGAAGCTGAAGGCGTGGAATTTAAGACAGGCGTAGATATTGGTAAAGACCTTAAGGCTAAGGATATCTTAAAGGATTACGATGCAGTAGTACTTTGCTGTGGCGCTTCAAATCCAAGAGATATCAAAGCAACAGGTCGTGATGCTAAGGGCATTTACTTTGCAGTAGATTTCCTTACAGCAACAACAAAGAGCCTACTTGATTCTAACCTTACAGATGGCAAGTACATTTCAGCTAAGAATAAAAATGTAATTGTTATCGGTGGTGGTGACACAGGTAATGACTGTGTTGGTACATGTATTAGACATGGCTGCAAGTCAGTAACTCAGCTTGAAATGATGCCAAAGGCACCGGATGAAAGAACTGAGACAAACCCATGGCCACAGTGGCCTCTCATTTCTAAGACTGATTACGGTCAGGAAGAGGCTATTGCAAAATTTGGTCATGATCCAAGAATTTATACAACTACAGTTCAGGAATTTAAAAAGGATGCAAAGGGCAACTTAAAGTCAGTAGTAACAGTAGAGCTTGAAAGCAAGCTTGATAAGAAGACTGGCAGAAAGATGATGGTTCCAGTAGAAGGAACTCAGAAAGAACTCCCTTGCGAGTTAGTCCTCATTGCAGCAGGTTTCCTTGGCAGCCAGAAGTATGTAGTTGATGCCTTTGGTGTAGAAGTAAACGAGCGTACAAACGTAAAGACAAGTCTTGATGGCTTTGCAACAAACGTAAAGGGCGTCTTTACAGCCGGCGACATGCACACAGGCCAGTCCCTAGTAGTAAAGGCTATTAAGCAGGGTAGAGACTGCGCTAGAGAAGTGGATACTTACTTGATGGGTTATACAAATTTGTAGATCGCGCTAGGAAGCTTATTTCGTCCCGAAGCGCAGTTGCGGTCGAGGGTGCCTAAAAACCCGCGATTAATGCAAGAAAGGCACACGCCAAGAAATATAATAAGAACAAAGTGGCTAAATCTCTAAATTAGTGGGATTTAGTCACTTTTTTTAAAAATTTTCCGGGAAATGAAAGCTGAAATTCGGCCTTAGATTTCCGGAAATTGACCTAACTTGCTAATAAAACTCACAAAAGTCAACAAATTTCTTAAGTTTAGAAAGCCCCTAATAATTTCTTGTGCTCAAATCTTAAAGTAGAAGTAAAAAAGGCACAAAGCTTTAAAAGTTAGAATAAAATTTCTGGGGCGCAACCCAGAAGCTTATGGCTAAATTTCCGATATCAAAAGATTACAGGCACAACAGCCAATTAAAAGCAGTGATTCCAAGAAATCAAGCTGTGCCTATAATGGTGTAATTCTTACCCTTAGCCACAAAACCCCAATTTATGTATCAAAACCTCTATCAAAGCACCCATCAAACCCCTCACTCAGCATACATCTAGCCACAGCGAAGCGAATGGCGACCGTTTCACACCATCACACCCGTCCCACACCACCACGCCCGTTCTACATCCATCTCCCCACTACAATGGCGTCCGGATATGCGTCGAAGCCATTCGGGGGTGGGGCACAATGAAATCTCGAGCACAAGTTTGGGAGGACATGCTAACCTGGCAGGTACTTGAAAGTTGGCATATCCAAAGGATATAGCCAACTTTCTTAGTATCCTTTGCCAAGGTTAGATAGCGGGAGCGTGTCTCTCCCAAACTTAGTGCTCGAGATGCAATGTCCGTTCGTGCCCCCTCCCCCAGGGGCTTCCCCACCATATCCGACGCAATATCTTGTATATCGCTTGTGAATTTCCTCATAATATAGTATAGTAATAATATATTAAGTTGTTCGTGCGAAACTGGGGGATTTGTAATATGAGGGATAGAAAAAACAGCATTTCAAAAAAGAATATCGAATTAACAAACATGAAAAGGGCAATTAAGTCATCCTTTGTTTTGGCGGTGATTTTGCCATTTTTAATGCTAGCCTACGGACTCACTAGTTGGAACGACAACGGCCTTAAGATAGCCTTTATGATAGGCGCAGTGATTTTGGAAATAATTCAGATTAGCTATTGCGTTGTACTTTATATTCAAGTGCGAAACGACGAATTTGAGACTTTTAAGATCCTTTACATGTCCTATTATGTAATCACTGTCATCATGCTAATGCTGGCATCTGGAAGTGATATGAAAGTCTTTGATTCCGAAATTTTATACATCATCGCTTGTGCGTACTTTATATTTGTTCCAATAGTTAATGAAAAAGACCGACTTATAATCATTATCGCCATGTCCGTGATAATGGTGACTATGGTTCTCATTTTCAGAATGGATGTGAGATACGTTATAGATGTGTGTCTGATTCAGATTTTGACTATGTTTGTTTCGAGATATCAGCACAATATTAACTTGCGACATGAGAAGATGAATAATTCTTTGCGAAAAAAGACGGATTATTCAGAACACGACCCACTTACAGGCTTGTTTAATAGACGTGGCCTAGAGAGTCGAGCTAATGCCATTTGGCCATATTGCGAGAGAAATAAGGTGTCGGTTGGTATCTTGGCTTTAGATATTGATTACTTTAAAAAATATAACGATGCTTATGGACACCCACAAGGTGACGAGTGTCTTAAGCAAGTTGCAAGGGTTTTAAGAGAGTCAGCCCAGAGAAGCACTGATGTTGTAACAAGAACTGGCGGCGAGGAGTTCATTATTTTCGTGCAGGACACAGATGAGCACAACATCGTTCAGTTAGCCCTAAAGATTAGACGAAACCTAGAAGCTGCAAAGATTCCACATGCTTATAAGGCAATTTCTAATTATGTTACCGTAAGTATTGGTGCAGCTACTTTTGTTCCTGGCTATGGTAAGGATTTTGATAAGCTTTATGAAAATGCAGACAAAGCCCTCTACGCAGCCAAGAATAACGGAAGAAACTGCATAGTTTATGAGGGAAACCTCTACGGGAGGATTAAAAACGGAATAGCACAAGTTATCTCAATGTAGGATACTAATAGGAATATCAGTGGGATACTAATAAAGAAAATTAATGGACCTAAGGCAATAAATTAGCCTTTTAGGTCCATTTTTATTGGTGAAAAAATCTCAAAAAAAGGAATTTAGAGGGATTTTTTAGAATGTAATTTTATACTCCTAAATACTTTAGTAATACTATTATAGTACTAAGGTACCTAAAAATATTTCTAAAAACTTAAGTTGTTAACACTTAATTTTTGTAAAAAAAGGACATTTTGTGAATTTACAGACAATTACTTGTATAAATTGCACAAAGAAATTGCAATAATATATAATTAATCAACAAAAATCCACAATAAGATTTAATTTTTAAAACAATAAAATCCCCCCACAAAAGTTGCAATTTGAGTTTTTATATAGTATATTTGTTAAGGCTTAAGAAAAGAGCCAGTAAATGCGCAGAATATCTAGAATATTTTGCCTTGAGAGGATTAGAATTAAAAATGGGGAGGTAGGGATATGTTAACAGTATCTATACTTTTGGACTCAGTGGAGAAAGTCCAGAGATTTGTAAGTGCAATTAGTAAATATGGTTGTGGTTTTGACGTGGAGTCAGGTTACAGCTGCGTGGATGGTAAGTCATTAGTAGGTTTATTTAGCCTAGATATTAGCAAGCCACTACAGCTTACAATTAATGATGGTAATAATGAAATGGAAGATGTTTTAAGAGACATTAACGAATTCATGGAATACTAATTCTTTATGATAAATAACACCAGGAGAAATCTTGGTGTTTTTTTATGCTCTAAAAGCATTCAACTTAAAAGCATTCGACCTGTAACGATTCCTTATGCTATAATTTTTTTATGAAGATAATAGATACATTTTCATAAAAGAGCATAATCTAGGAGAATGGATATGAAGAATTACGACGAGGCAAAAGAGAAGAATTTATATGCCACAAAGTCTAGAGGCTATGGGAAAATCATGGTTAGGGACCAGCTTGACGATAATGGCGAGGAAGTTAGATATTTGCTGGTAAATTTCCAGAAGGAATCTGCTATGTTTAAGGCACCAGAAAAAAGAGACGAGCTTTGTTTTGCCTACACCAAGCAATTTGCCAACGCCTTTAAGATAAATAGTCAGATAAAGGATAGTTTGCTTATTGGCGGCGCTGCATTTTCATATCCAAAATACTATCTAAGCCACTACCCAGAGGCTAGGCTTGATGTGGTGGAGATAAACCCGGAAATGCTTGAAATAGCCAAGAAATACTTCTATTTAGAGGATTATATAAAAATGTATGCAAAGGCCGCAAATGGAGCAGATAACGGTCGTCTAGGCATCCACATTCAGGATGGAATGCAATTTTTGGCGGCATGCGAGAAAAACTACGATTTAATTATTAACGACGCTTATATTGGCGCAAGCCTTGATTCAGGCCTTATGTCTTATAGAGGTGTGGCACAGATTAAGCGTCACCTAAACGCTGGCGGCATCTATATGGTAAATATTATCACGGCCTTAACGGGCTTTTTTGCCAATGATCTTAAGAAAGCTAGGGAGGTTTTTGGGGCGAATTTTAAAAATGTATACGTCTACCCTGTAAGGCCCGACCTATCAAGTCTTGAAAAGCAAAATTGCATTCTTATTGGAACAGATTTGGAAATTCCTAAATTAGATGTGATTGAATAATAACAGTATAAATGAAAATGGAAGTACTCAAATGAATACTTCCATCCCCTCGTATAATTATTAAAACTTAAGTGTTTATGGGCGTTATTGCCCTTTCTTTATACTAATCGTATAGAAAGTTATTGTCAACTAAAAAGTGCGAAAAAACTAGAAAATCTCTATACATTTTCAAAAATATCCCTGTAAAAATTATAATGCTAAATTAAAGCAAAGGAACGTAGAATAAATATCCAAGCAGTGAGGGTTACACTTGATAGAAGCGTAGTTAAAACCACGATGCTTGAGGATAAAACCTCGTCGTTATCCATGGCTTTTGCCATAACAAAGCAAGTAACGGTAGTTGGTGAGGCAAGCATTACAAGGATTGCGATAAGTTCCTGGTTTCTAAAGCCCATAAAGATGGCGATTGGCACGAAAATTGCAGCAAGTAGGATAAGTTTTATAAAGCTTGCAATAATTGTAGGCTTGATTTTCTTTATGGCCTTGCTGCCCTCAAAACTTGCGCCAATGCAGATTAGAGCAATAGGAGTAGCGGTTTGAGCTATATTTGCAATAGTCTTATTAATTATGGCAGGGTATGTAAAACCTGCAAGAGAAGAGGCAAGACCTAGTAAAATTCCAATAATAATAGGATTTTTAGCAATATTAATTGCGGCTTTCTTTATAGTATCCTTCTTTGAAAGGTCGGTGTTTGCTGGCTTTCCGTGAAGCTCTGGATGAGCCTTAAAGGTAAGGATTATTACTGCGAAAATGTTAAAAAGTGGGACAGCAGCAACAATCATTAAAGGTGCCATGCCCGCGTCTGCGTATATATTTTCAATAAAGGCAATTCCAAGGATTGCGGCAGAACTACGGCAAGAAGCCTGCACGAAAGCCCCTTTCATGGAGTCGTCCTTCATAAAAATTTCCGTGAATAACCAAGTTAGAGAAAACATAAGAAATGTTACGATAAAGCAAAAGAGAACGAATTTCAAATCAAAATCTGCCTTAAAATCTGCGGTTGATAAATCTCTAAATAATAAAACAGGTAATGAAACTTTGAAAACGTAGCGATTTGCCACGGTTGCGAAATGCTCATCAACGATGCCAAGCCTTCTTATGACATAACCGATAATCATGACTAAGAAGATGGGAATAGTAGAGTTTAAGCTAAATACAAAAGAGTCCATAAATCAAATCCTCCTAATAGTGCTTTTTGAAAGCTATTAGTAAAACAATAAAAGAATTTTTTGAAAATGTAAAGATTATTTTCTTCGGGAAATATTGGGAATAGCTTAATTAAGCCAGCTTTAAAGAAATTATAAAACAAAAAAGCATCAGGTAAAACCTGATGCTTTAGCTAGTGCAGACGGCGGGACTTGAACCCGCACCCAAGCAATATGGACTAGATCCTTAGTCTAGCGCGTATGCCAATTCCGCCACGTCTGCTTAAGTTTTTGTTGTCTGCTGTATGCCAGCGACTTGTATATATTAACACCGGCAGAATTTATTGTCAACACATTTTTTGAAAAAAAGTGGCTAAAATACTAATAAAGACGGGATGTCAATTATTGATATAACGATTTATAACAGATTATTTATTGATGATTTATTGATGTATTTATTGAAATAAAGAAAGGATAGTTTATAAAGATATCATTTTTAATTTCTACTAGGGCTTTGTATAATGAGTCTAGATAAAGATATATGAATTGTAGTTAATTTAAGATCATTATTTTCTTTTAAGATTATGATTTAGTTAGAAAATTAGGAAAGGAAGAGAAATGCAGGAATTAAAGAATCAAGAAGAATTAGATGTGCTTATAAATAGTGAGAAGATATTAGTGTTAGATTTTACTAGTAAAACTTGCGCTCCATGTAGCGCTATTAAGGAAAAACTAACTTCCTGGGGAAGGGCTAAAGCAGGCATTACATTGCGTTCAGTTTCAATTGAAGAACATCCAAAGCTTGCAGCAGATTTAGAGATTTTCTCAGCCCCAACAGTTTTAGTTTTTGCAGAAGGCAAGCTAACTATAAAAGAAGCTGGTTACTTTAGCCTAAGCCAGTTAATAGAAAAGATAGAGAGATTAGAAAGCCTATTATAAGTGCCTGATATAAATTGTAAAAAAAAGGACATAGCTTACACTGCAGTAAAGCGGACATTCGGAATCCGCTTCGCTACTTCCTCATGAACGCAGTGGCACTTTGTGCCACCTGTCAGAAGGGGCTTTAACCCCTTCTGACACTAGTAAGCTTTATCCCCCGCTTAAAGCTTACGCTTTTGAAGCGGGGGATTGCTTACACTGCGTTCAATTATTGACAGTAAATTTTTGCTGATTTAAAATAGTTTAAGTGAGCGGAAGTGTTGGAATGGCAGACAAGCAAGATTCAGATTCTTGTGTGGTAACACGTGTGGGTTCAAGTCCCATCTTCCGCATTAGTAAAAAAGGAACTACGGCTTGAAGCCGTGGTTCCTTTTTTAGTAAGGCCGAGGAGTCCCTTGAACCCAGAGTTCAGCGGGTCTTCGTTTCACTACGGTCGGCGCTAAGCCAAGGTCCCCTGGACCTTGAGCGCCCTCGCCCTTACGGGCTTCGTCGGTCGGTTCGGAGGGAAAAAGGTCCACTGGACCTTTTTCTTAATCCTCCTCACCTCGTCTTCCGCCACGTCCCGGGAGAAGAGAGTGAAACCTACAGCAAAGCTGTGGTTTTAGGGGTACAAAATGGGGTACAAAAATTTCACCCTTTATTCTTAATACATCCGAAATCTAAATTATGCTATAATAAACTGAAACTTATTTTTGAAGGATAAATTTTTATGAAAAAGAAATTAGGAATATTCGCCCTTATTTCAGCGATGATACTTGTTATAGTAGCCTTTGCATATTGGAAGCTTAAGGGTAGAGATAATGAAACTGGAATTGTAATAGAAGAAGCAACAAGCCTAGATTGCCAGGAGGTTTCTGAGGAACAGACACAAGAGCCTACAAGTGAGAGTGAAAGTCAGGAAACAAGAAGGGTATATTTAGATGTGACTAACATTTTACAAAATCCGGAACTTCCTACAGGCTGCGAGGCGGTTTCGGCGACTATTGTGCTAAATTATTATGGCGCTAATATGTCAAAAACTGAGTTGGTGGATAAATATTTGCCTTATTCAGATGACCCTAATCAGGGCTTTTGCGGCGGAACACCTTACGATAAGCCCGATGGTAGCGATTTGCAGTGGGTGGCTGCGGCACCAATTGCAACAGCGATGAATCAAGCTTTAGTGGCTCACGGCATGAATTACACAGCTAAGGATATTTCAGGAACTAGCTTTGAAAATGTATTGACCTATGTAAAAAATGGACAACCCGTAGTTTTTTGGGCCCTTGAAAATATGTCTAGAGGCTCTCATACCTTAGTTTTAATGGGTTATGACCTAGATGCAGGAGTTTGCTATTTTGCAGATCCAATGAAGAGCGGAATTCAGAGCTATTCTATGGATGCCACTAAGTATGCCTATAACACTAGAGGACAGTATGCAGTTGTGGTGGAATAGGGTTGTTAAATTAGAATATCTAAAACTTATACAAATGATGATATAAAGTATTATTTCATATTGTCCGATATCATTTATACAGTTTTGATAATGTGATTATTGGCACTGTAAAAAGAACAATTTATATAATGATGGAGGCAATAATATGAAAAGGAAAAAATCATTCTCTAGAGTGCTAGCTGTTTTTATAGCACTCTCTATGGTTATAACAATTGTTGTAACTAATCTTTATTTATCAAAAGCTATAAAGGTAAAAGCGGCTGGCTTTTATTTTGAGGATTGTATTTCTGATGTAGTTTTATATGATAGCGGTTGTTTAAAGTCAATGAAAGTAAAAATTGTTAATGATGGTGCGGGTTATGCTACTGCTTATGGAAAAATAGCTATTCATTCTAAACAATCTCCTTATAATTATAATGATCCATATATTAACTTAAGTACTGATGATTGTGATGATTGGAGTGCTGTAGATGATACGTATCTTAAAAACAATGACGGCTTGCTTGAATGGGGAGCTGGAGCTGAATTTGACTGGACTGTATGGACTTCGTCAGTGACGGATGGTTCTAATATAGTTACAGTTGATTTTGATGATGGAGATATAAATTTAAACGAAGATGGTACTTTTTACATTTATTTATGGACTAGATCTACATCATATGGTATCTATACGGATGGCCTTATTGGAACAATATCAGCGGGTTCTGGTAATTTAACTGTTGGCAATCAAGTTGTTGCATCTGTTAGTAGTTCAGGTTCCTCTTCAACAGAAATTAATACAACAAGTGGAGATACAAGTGTGGTTTCCTCTGAGGGGGTTTTAACAATTAGTGCAAGTTCAACAACTGGCGCAATGGCTGATTATACAGCCGATACTATTACTTCTACAGAGTGGTATCAGAATAAGGATTCGATAACATCAATTGTGGTTTCTGAAGGGGTAACTAATATTGGTGCTTATGCCTTTAAAGATTTTTCTAATGTAACAAGTATTTCGCTTCCATCTACTTTAACAGCAATAGAAGAATCTGCTTTTGAAGGTTGCAGTTCTCTTACAAGTATTACAATTCCTTCAAGCGTTACGACTATTGAAGATAATGCTTTTAGTGCTTGTAGCTCCTTAACTAGTATTACTGTACCTGAAAATGTAACAACTATCGGAGCTGGTGCATTTTCACAGGCAAGCTCAGTAACGAATCTAGTTTTTAATGGGGTTCCAACAAGTATTTCAGATACAGCCTTTACTGGAATTGGTAGTTCTAGCCCTGCTAATTTAACATATCCATCTAGCTGGACTTTAACTGACTGGGAAAATAATACAACTAGTTGGTATGGTGGATACTTTAATAGCGAATCTAATAGTTCTTCAAGCTCAAGTTCTTCAAGCTCAAGTTCTTCAAGCTCAAGTTCTTCAAGTTCAAACAGTTCAACTACAGATTCATCAACAACTACAACAAATGTTAATTATGAAGATGTTGAGTCAGAAGTTGGTGTAGTTAATGATATTACCGGTAGCGAGGCAGCAACTGCTGAGACAAATACATTTGAAACAAAGATTGAAAACAATACCGATTTATCTACACTTCTTAGTTTATCTGAGGAGGAGGTAAGCGAAGGCGTTAATGTTTGGCTTGATGTGACTGATATTAGCGAGGCTGTACCAGAAGAAGATAAGAATTTAATTGATAGTTTAGTAGGAACTGTGGATAGTGAAGATGATTCAACAAACTTCCAAATTGGCATGTATATTGATGTTAGTTTGTTTAAAAAAGTGGGCTCAAATGAAGCAACAAAGGTAACGACAACTAATGGAATGCTTGTTGCAAGTGTTATAATTCCGGAATCTATTAGGGCTGATAATAGAGAATATGAGATTATTCGTGTTCATGATGGTGAAGTTAGCATAATTGAGGGAAGCTATGATACAGCTACTAATGTGTTTACATTTGAAACAGACAGATTCTCTACATATGCAATTGCTTATAAGGAATTAAATACATCAGATACTACAGAAAGCTTACCAGATACAGGAGATAATTCAAATGTAGTATTTATGGTTATTTTAATGTTATTTGCCTTAACTAGTCTATCATTAATTAAAGTTGATAAAAAGAATTATTAGTTTTTAAAGATATATTTAGTTTAAGTAACCAAGAGATTTTCAAGCCTAGAGGATAATTCCTCTGGGCTTTCTTTGCATCCATGGATTAGCCAGAGTAGGAAAATGTTGTAAACTCCTCCAGCTAAGAAATAGGACTTATATTCGTCATACTCCTCCTTGTGAAGTTCTAAAAAGACGCGGTCAAACTCATCCTTAATAAGATAGATAAGGCCAGCTTTATAGATTAATTGGCAGATGTTGGCATATTTTTTAAAATGTGAAAAAAGTTTTTGAAAATATTCTTCACTGCTATCTCCTTTGTAACTAATCTTAGTTTCCTCAAGAAATGAGTTTGTAATAGCTTTAATCCAGCTTTTTAAAACATCTTCCTTTGAGGAATAATTTCTATAAAAAGACATTCTTGTAACCCCGGCTTTCTCACATATTTTTGTAATAGAAATGTCCTTGTAGTCCATTTTTTTCATAAGAATTATTAAGGCATCACTTAGATATTCGACCGCTAATTTTTCTCGTGCAATTTTCATGTTACAAAACCCCCTTCACTGTCACATTTAGCATAAAATATATTTTAAAGGTAATTGTTTATGTTACAATTTTAGTAATAATTGTTTTAATTGTTATTTTACTTGTGAAGGCTGCATTTACACCAATGGTGCCAAGTAACTACACTGAAACTGTTGAAACAGGAGGGGAGTTAGAAAGTTACTATTTAAAAAATGGAGAACATGAAGTGGCATATTTTGAAAAGGACATAGATGAGGATTTTAAGAAGTATGAAGTATATTATCCTAAGGATTTGATAAAGGAAGATACAACACTTCCTGTTATTGTGACGGTGAATGGAACAGGGGTTAAGGCCTCTAAGTATAAGACGCAGTTTAAGCATTTTGCCTCTTGGGGATTTATTGTTATTGGAACTGAAGAAGAGGAATCCTGGGACGGGGTGGCAGCAGAGAGCTCTCTTGCCTTTCTTTTAGAGGAAAATGAGAATAGTGAAAGCATTTTCTATGGAAAAATTGATGTAAACAATATAGGAATTATCGGACATTCTCAAGGCGGAGCAGGCGTATTTAATGCAATTACTAATATGGAACATAGCAATTTATATAAGACTGCAATTTCTCTTTCACCAACTAATGAGGAGATGGCTGTTTCTTTAAAATGGTCTTATGACGTAACTAAGATTAATTGCCCAATTATGCTTCTTGCAGGAACTAAGGGCGATTTTGAGATGAATATGGTAATCCCAACAGAGGCTATGTATGAACTTTATAATAAAATTTCAGCGCCAAAGCTAATGGCAAGACGAAAGGGCATGGAGCATGGCCAGATGCTTTATAGCGCTGACGGTTACAATACTGCTTGGTTTATGTGGCATTTGCAAGAAGATGAAAATGCAGCAAAAGCCTTTAAGGATAATGGTGAAATTTATACAAATGAGCTTTATCAGGAGCAAAAATCAGATTCTTTATGATATCATAGATAAGTAGAGGATTGAAGAGATACATTTTACATAATTAAGTAATTATAAAGGAAGGTTCTAAGGGGCTTTCCTTTTTTGTTAAATTAAATAATAAAAATATAGAATTAATCTAGTTAATAATACAAATGTGTGCTATAATTATATTAAATATAGATTTTATTGGTATAATAGACTTTGGTTTTAGGGGCAGAGGGTACACCGATGAAAAGAGTGAAAAATTTTATAAAAAATAATATTTTGCTTGTAACAAATATTATTATCATTGTGATTGGCGCAATATTTGCAATTGTTCTTTCAGTTAATAGCTTGAAATCTATTATAAAGAAAGACATGGAAAATACCACTAGTGCGCTTTTTGATGGGGTTTACACATCAATTAGTGATGTTTTAGAGTATACAGTTAATTATACTAATGGTATGTGTAATGACTATTTTTTACAAGAAATGCTTGATTTAGAAGATGAAATGGATGAGGCCGAGTTTGAGGATATGATGGCCCAATATCTAGAGAGAAATCGAGCAGCAAATAACTGGGAGGGCGCTTATTTAATATCGTGTAAAACAAATAAATATTATACACCAGATGGCGTGGGTAAGATTGTAGATCCTGAAAATAACGAGTATGACGTTTGGTATAAAAACTTCATAGAATCGGGCATGGAGTACGGTTCTGACTTAACTTATGATGAGTTTAATGATCAGGAATACGTTATATTTACAGATAGAGTTATGAGAATAAATGGTGAAGTGCGCGCTGTTCTTGGCTGCGCAATTTATCTTACAGATATAACTGATGATATGAAGCATTGCGCTGATGAGTACAATGTCGATGTATGTTTAACAGATGTTGATGGAAATACAACTCTAGACATTAATGGTATCAACCTAGTAGAGTCTTATTATTGTAGATACTACACTAATGACATGGTGGAAATAGACCAGATATATACGGATGATGGTTACATTATAAGAAGATATATTCCTGATTTGGGAATGTATTTAGTAGTTAGAAATAATCACTACAGTTTATCTGAAAAATTCATAAAGATTTATAGAGGTGCAGTTATTTATGCCTGTGTTATGATTTTGATTTTGACATGCTTAAACTTCTATAGATTTAGAGGTGAAAAGGCTGTACTTAAAAGCAATATCTACACGGATTTCCTAACACAAATTTCTAATGTTAAGGGCTTACAAACCAACATAAAGACCTTTATTAGCGGCGGTAATAGTAAGGAAATTGGCGGGTCTATGTTCATTTTAGATATTGATAATTTCAAACAGATAAATGATAACTTTGGACATAGAAAAGGTGATGAGGTGCTTCATATGTTTGCCAATGAGCTTTCAAAAGCTTTTAGAGCTGGTGATATTGTGGGCCGACTTGGGGGCGATGAATTTATGGTGTTTTCTCCAACTCTTAACGATTATAAGCACATTGAAAAAAAGGCACAAGAGCTTAAAGAACTGTTTCAGTGGACAATTTCAGAATCTGGAAAAGCTGTTAATATATCAGTAAGTATTGGAGTTGCAATCTATCCAAAGGATGGGGCAACTTATGAAGAACTTTATAAGACTGCAGATAAAGCCCTATATTATGTAAAAAAACATAAAAAGGATGGATATTGCATATATGGAAAAATTAGCTGATTACTTTTAATACGTTATGTTCACATATTCATAGTATATTTGCTTTTATATAATTTTTATGCTAGTCTTTTTTTGCTTTATTATTTGGTAGAAAAAATTTTATATTAGGAGCTTTATTATGAAATTGACAATGCTTGGAACAGGTAATGCATTAGTATCAGATTGCTATAATACTTGTTTTATTTTAGAAGATAACAATGAATTGTTTATGGTTGATGCAGGTGGCGGAAACCAGGTACTTAGTCAGATTAAAAAGGCTGGATATGACTGGAAAAATATTCGTCACATTTTCTTAACTCATAAGCATATAGATCACCTTCTTGGCGCTGTTTGGATGACTAGAATGATTTGTCAGAATATTAGACAGGGTCAATATGAAGGAGATGCATATATTTATTCACATAAGGAAGTTTTAGACTTACTTAGAGATATGGCTAATAAGCTTATTCAGAAAAAAGATACTGCTTTTATTGATAAGAGATTACATTTCGTAGAAGTTAAGGATGGGGAAAGTCTTGAAATAATCGGACATAAGGTTGAATTCTTTGACATTTTATCAACTAAGGCTAAACAGTTTGGTTTCTGTCTTGAAATGGCTGATGGAAAGAAGTTTACATGTTGTGGTGACGAACCATTAAATGAGCAACTAGAAAGTTATGCTAAAGATGCTAAATGGTTATTACACGAGGCATTTTGTCTTTATTCACAGGCAGATATTTTTAAACCATACGAAAAACATCATTCAACAGTAAAGGATGCTAGCGAATTAGCAGCAAAGCTTTCAGTTGAAAATGTATTGCTATATCATACTGAAGAAAAGAACCTTGCAAATAGAAAAGAGTTATACACTAAGGAAGCTAGAGAATACTACAATGGTAATATCTTTGTGCCAGATGATTTAGAAGTTATAGAGTTATAGAGATTTAAAGCCTAGTGAATTATTTTACTAGGCTTTTTGCTATATGTAGGAAATATAAATGGGACTTATGTTATATTAGTATGACATAAGTCCCCTACACAAACAGCTTGTGGAATTGGAAAAAATAGTGATAATAAGCAAGTTACACAAGATAGCCTTGCATCTAATTAAAATCTTAAATCGACACATTTTCAAATCTGTGTTTTATCACCACTTTTTTTGGGCTCGTATATTTGTTCGATTAGCTATTGAAATTTTTATTAGGTCTTGTTATAATCATAATAGAACAGGTGTTCTATAACTGTGAAATGGTGATTATAATTTTAGAAGGTGGATGACATGTATAAGAGAAAGCCTGTAGATGTAATATTGCAGAACAATATAGATGGTACAATTATCCCTTTAAAGCTTAGAATTAAGGGAGAAGATGGAGAACAATACGAGTGTAAGGTAATAGGTTATATAGACCTATCAGGCCAGGGAGCAAGGACCTTTGCCGATGGAGTCTATGTCTCTAATAGAAATTTAGTTTATAAGTGTAAGCTACAAGTGGAGGATAAGGAGAAGGTGGTGAATTTATATCATATACCAAGTATAAGTGCTTGGTTTATAACGGTTTGATTTTATTTGACAAAGAAAGTTTATTAATATTGGTTCTTTTAATTATTTTTGTAAAAAAAGAAAAGAAAAAGAACTAATCCAATGCTTAAAATCTATACTTCATTCCCTAAAATTTCTTTCTTTACAAGATTATAATTTCTATGCTATCATTAATTTTAAATAAGGGAATGAAGTTCTCCCTAAGTATTTTTACTTAAACCGCTATTATAAGCTGATGACTTCTGCGATTAAATTTTACGCAGAAGCTGTCGGCTTTTTTGCGTATATAGGAGGAATTTATGTTATTAAGTATTTCTTTAATTTTCATTATGGGAATGTGTCTAGGCTTCATATGTAAGAAGTTACATTTGCCAAGCCTAATAGGCATGCTAATTACAGGCATTGTGCTTGGACCTTTCGTATTTGACTTAATTGATCCAAGTATTCTTAACATTTCATCTGAGTTAAGAAAAATTGCCCTAATCATTATTCTTACAAGAGCAGGCCTAGGTCTTGATATTTCAGGCCTTAAAAAGATTGGTAGACCGGCGATTTTAATGTGCTTTCTACCAGCGACTTGTGAACTTCTTGCCATGTTTATATTTGGACCAAAGCTATTAGGTCTTAGTCTACTTGAGGCAGCTATTACAGGTGCTGTACTTGCAGCAGTTTCTCCTGCTGTAGTTGTGCCAAGAATGGTAAAGCTTATGGATGAAGGCTATGGGGTTAAGGAAGGTGTGCCACAGTTAATTCTAGCCGGAGCATCTGTTGATGATGTCTATGTAATCGTGTTATTTACTACTTTTGTTAACATGATGCAAGGCGAAGGGGTATCAGTTATTAGTTTTGTAAATATACCTATCTCCATACTTTTAGGAGTTGTAATTGGACTTTTAATCGGATTTTTAATGTCCATTTATTTCAAAAAAATCCACATTAGAGATACCAGCAAGGTAATCATTATTCTTTGCGTTTCTTTCTTACTTGTGGCTTTAGAAGATAGCTTAAAGACTAGCATTACATTTTCAGCATTAATCGCCATCATGTTTATAGGTGTTGGCCTTCAAAAGAATAGAAAAGAAGTGGCAGTCAGACTTTCAAAGAAATATGAGAAGTTGTGGGTGGCAGCAGAGGTTCTACTCTTTGTATTAGTGGGTGCTGCAATCAACATCGACTACATCACAAAGGTGGGAGTTAAGGCAGTAATCTTAATATTTGCAGCCTTAATCTTTAGAATGCTTGGTGTCTTCTTATGTCTCATTTTTTCAAAATTAAACAAGAAGGAAAGACTCTTTACAATGATGGCCTACACTCCAAAAGCTACAGTTCAGGCGGCCATTGGAGGTATGCCACTAGCTCTAGGCTTTGCTTGTGGCGACACAGTTTTAACAGTGGCAGTTCTTGCAATCGTAATAACTGCGCCTATTGGAGCCTTTGCTATTGATAGTAGCTATAAGCATTTGCTAAAGAAAAGTTGATAATAAAGAAAATGATACAAATCCAATGGGGAGCCAAAAGGAGAGCAAGTTACTGCTTTCCATGGCTCTACCCATTGTAATTTCCATGCTTGTAATATAGGAATCTGTCCGGGGAATTTAATCCCTATAGTGCAAAAAGCTTTCATAAGGATTATCTTTTTTCGGGATTTACATCAACAATTTTGGATAACACCACCGAGAGTGATAAAGCAAGTTGGGAATTTAATCCCTATAGTGCGAAAAAATCGATTTAGTCCTACAATTTCCACTTTTAAAAAGAGCCATTTTTGAAATCTTGACCTAATCCCGAAAAAATCTTCTATAAGGATTATAAAAGCAAGTTAAAAGTTGCTTTAAAATTAGGGTTTAGGACTAACGGGAAAAAATATCTTAATTAGGATTAAAACTAGAAGTGTGATTCCAGGAAATCATTGACCCAACAGGGGGAAAACAAAGCTCCTGGGTCAACGATTCAAAAAAGAAGCGACCAAGAAGCTTCTAAGAGCCTCCCGGCAGCTCCAAACCACCGTTAGACCCACACTCCCCGGCAGCTCCAAGCCACCGTTAGTCCCACACTCCCCGGCAGCCTTCCCACCCCTTAATCCCCGAAAATTTTAAAGTGTTCTTTTTCCACAATTTATGCTAAATTAAAACTCGAGGAAAATACCTAGATTCTTCGTTGTATTGTAAAGTCACACTGAGAAAGATCTTGCAATGCCGTAAAGCGGACATTCGGAATCCGCTTCGCTACTTCCTCATGAACGCAGTGGCACTTTGTGCCACCTGTCAGAAGGGGCTTTAACCCCTTCTGACACTAGTAAGCTTTATACCCCCGCTTAAAGCTTACGCTTTTGAAGCGGGGGATTGCTTACACTGCGTTCAAAACACAGACAAAGAATCTAGTAAAAAGTAGGAAGAAGGAAAAGATATGGAATTTAATAATATTACTTTGATTGGTATGCCAACTTCGGGTAAGAGTACAATTGGTGTAATTGTGGCTAAGATACTTGGTATGGATTTTGTGGATGCAGATATTGTTATTCAGAATCGTGAGGGCAAGAAGCTAAGCGAAATCATAGAAGAGAAGGGGATTGATGGTTTTGTAAAGTGTGAAGGAGATGCAATCCTTTCAATAGAAGTTAACAACACAGTTATTGCCACAGGTGGTAGTGCAGTTTATAGCGCCAATGCTATGGAGAAGCTAGCTAAGAATTCTTTGATAGTGTATTTGAAACTAGAAAAGGAAGAACTATTTAGAAGACTTAAAAATGCTAAGGAGCGTGGAGTTGTGCTTCGTGAAGGTGAAAGCCTAGAAGATATGTATAATGCAAGGGCTAAACTTTATGAAAAATATGCTCATTTAACAGTTGAAGAAAAGAATTGCACAATGGAAGAAACAGTTGCTAAGCTTGTGGAATTAATTAGAAACGAACAAGCAGTAAGGGAATAATAATGATTAACGAAGAATTAATAATTGAAGTATGTAAATTTGACCAGGGAGATCCTAAAAGAATTCAGCATTTTATAAAGGTTTACGAATATGCTCATTTAATAGGCTTAAAGGAAAATCTTAATAGTGAAAGCTTAAGGATTCTTGATATTGCTGCTATTTTACATGATATTGGTATCCATCCTGCCATTGAAAAGTATGGAAGCTGTAATGGTAAATTGCAGGAAAAAGAAGGTCCGATTTATGCAAAAAAACTAATGGATAAATTTGAAGAAATAAGACAAGATGAAAAGGATAGAGTTTGTTATTTAATAGCTCATCATCACACATATAATAATGTGGATGGCCTTGATTTACGTATTCTTTTAGAAGCGGATTTTTTAGTAAATGCATACGAAGATCAATTATCTAAAAAGGCTATAAAAGAGTTTAGAGATAAGGTTTTTAGAACAAAAACAGGAATAGAATTAATAAATATAATTTATGACCTATAAAGGTTATAAAAAAGGAGTATATGCAAGTTAAAGGAAAAAATAAATTGTTGATAGCCTGGGCTATTTATTCTTCTTATATTGTTTTAGGATTTAGTTTAGTAGCTATTATTTATATGAATGATTTAGCCTTAAGAGATTGGCTTAAAGACTTTATGACAATTCTTTTAGTTGGAGGATTCTTTTTACTAGTTCTTGCAAGTTTAATAAAGGCAAGAAAGAAATTAAAAATCTATGTAGTAGCTATTTTAGGTCTTGTACTTACATTTTCTTTTGTAATTACGGTGCTTGTTTTGCTTTTTATTAGAGCTTTATTTTACACACCAGAGCATACTACTGTTTTAAATAATAAAAAATATACTGTTGAGGTTGATAATTTTTTAGAATTAAGAGTGGATTATTATGATTACATGGGCCCTTTTATAAGAGGAAATAAGAGAAAGGTTATTGCTGAATTTAATAATGGAGGGCCAGATCCATTTGAAAAATCCTATGAAGGAGAAGTGACTTACAGATTTTTTGACGATAATGGTAATGAAAATAGTAAGGAAAAAGCTTATTTTAAGGCAGATTAGAAGTAACTTTTAAAAGATTTCAATTAGGTAAAATACGCAAAAAAGCCGGCTTTATGCTGGCTTTTTATTATCTTTTATAAATAATTTTGTCACCAAGTGAAATTATTGTAAAAAAAATAGGAAAATGTTATAATATCGTAGTCAGTTTTATAAAGGAGGTTTTGTCATGAAACATATTAAGACAATTACAAACCGTGTATTAAAGGACACAATGAAAAACGGTGGATGTGGCGAATGCCAGACATCATGTCAGTCAGCTTGCAAGACATCTTGTACAGTTGGAAATCAGAGCTGCGAGAACAAGAATAATTAATTATTTTTGAAAGAGAGTGTTAAAGCATTTCGACACTCTCTTATTTTTGCGGATTTCTTTTGGTTAATAAAAATGAAAAAGTAAGTTTGGAAGTGTATTAATAGGATGCACAAGTTAGAAGAGGTAATTTAATAATGGTACATCAGTATAAGAATAATGGATATAACATCGTATTAGATGTTAACAGTGGTTCTGTTCATGTAGTTGATGATATGGTATACGATATTATAGCTGCTTATGAAGGACACACAGTAGAAGAAGTAGTCTGTCAGTTTGATGGCAAATATTCTAAGGAAGACGTAGAAGAATGCTATGCTGAAATAACAGAACTAAAGGAAGCAGGACAGTTATTTACAGAGGATATTTATGAGCCATATATTGACTCATTTGCAGATAGACCTACAGTTGTAAAGGCACTTTGTCTTCACATTGCACATGATTGTAACTTAGGTTGTAAGTATTGCTTCGCCGATGAAGGTGAATATCATGGTAGAAGAGCTATGATGAGCTTTGAAGTTGGTAAGAAGGCACTTGATTTCTTAGTTGCTAACTCAGGCAGCAGAAGAAACTTAGAGGTTGACTTTTTTGGTGGCGAACCTACAATGAATTTTGAAGTAGTTAAGCAGCTTGTTGCTTATGGCCGTTCTCTTGAAGAGGCTAACAACAAGAAGTTTAGATTTACATTAACAACTAATGGTATCTTACTTAACGACGAGATTATGGAATTTGCTAATAAGGAAATGAGTAATGTCGTATTAAGTTGTGATGGACGTAAGGAAATCAACGATATGATGAGACCTGTTCGTTCAAGCGGAAGAAGCTCATACGATATCATTATGCCTAAGTTTAAGAAGCTTGCAGAAAGCAGAAATCAGATGAATTACTACATTCGTGGTACATTTACTCATTTCAATCTTGACTTCTCAAAGGATGTTTTACATTTTGCAGATGAAGGATTCGAGCAGATTTCTGTTGAGCCAGTAGTTGCTCAGCCAACAGATGACTATGCAATTAGAGAAGAGGATCTTGATACTCTTAAAGAACAATATGATATTTTAGCTGCAGAGATCGTTAAGAGAAAGAAGGCAGGAAAAGGCTTTAACTTCTTCCACTTCATGATCGATTTACAGGGCGGTCCTTGTGTAGCTAAGAGACTTTCTGGATGTGGTTCAGGATGTGAATATTTAGCAGTAACACCTTGGGGTGATTTATATCCTTGTCATCAGTTCGTAGGTAATGAAGATTTCATTATGGGTAACGTTGACGAAGGTATTACAAAGCCTGAAATTAGAAAGATGTTTAAGGCTAGCAACGTTTACACTAAGGAAAAGTGTAAGAATTGTTTCGCTAGATTCTATTGCAGTGGCGGTTGTGCTGCCAATTCATATAACTTCCACGGTAACATCAATGATGCTTACGATGTTGGATGTGAACTCGAAAGAAAGAGAGTTGAGTGCGCGATTATGATTCGTGCAGCAATGGCAGATGAGAACAATTAATCATCACCATTTTGGCTAGAGATTTTAATCTTTAGCATATTTCACTTTATTTCTTATAAATGTTTCACCGCGAATTTGGGACATTTTTTGTAATAAGAAATTATTTATGTTGAAGGGAGAGAATGTAACATGAAATACGGATTAGCTAAAAAGATATGTTACAGTGCTATCGTACTAGTATTGCTTGTAGGTTTAATTTTAACAGCAATATTTGGTATGAACGGAAAAGGCTACGGAAGCGTAGAAGATATCAGTCTAGGTCTTGACCTTGCTGGTGGTGTTAGTATCACATACGAGATACAGGATGAGGATTATACAACTCAGGATGTAGAAGATACTATTTATAAGTTACAGCAGAGAGCAGAAAGCTACTCTACAGAATCTAATGTTTATCGTGAAGGCGATGACAGAGTAACAGTTGAAATTCCAACAGGTGAGAACTCTGAAGAGGATGCAAATGAAATTCTTGCAGCACTTGGTACTCCAGGTTCATTGGAATTCTTAGACTCAGATAACTACTCATTATTTACACAGGGTAGTGAATATGAGACATTACTTACAGGTAATGATGTTGAGAATGCTCAGGCATACACAGATACAACAGATACAGATTCATCTACACCTTATGGTGTTCAGTTAACATTTACAGATGAAGGTGCTGAAAAGTTCTATAATGCAACTTCTGAAAATGTTGGCAGCTACATTTACATCTTATTCGATGGCGAAGTTGTTTCAGCTCCAACAGTTAGCTCAGCAATCTCAGGTGGAACTGCAGTAATTAATGGTATTGAAAGCTATGATACAGCAGAAAACTTAGCAACTTATATTAGAGTTGGTTCAGTTCCTGTAACTCTTGAAGAAGTTTCATCTTCAATTGTTAGCCCACAGCTTGGTGCAAGTGCAATTAAGTCAAGTATGGTAGCAGCAGTAATCGGTTTAGTTATACTTTGTATCTTCATGATCGTAATCTATAGATTACCAGGTGTTGTTGCAACACTTACACTTTCAATTTATACAACATTAGTATTATTCTTATTAAGCGTTTACGACTTAACACTTACATTACCAGGTATTGCCGGTATCATCTTAGGTATTGGTATGGCCGTTGATGGTAACGTAATTATTTATACACGTATTAGAGAAGAAATCGCAGCAGGTAAGTCTGTTGAGAATTCAATTCTTTCAGGTTATAGCAAGGCTGCTTCAGCTATCATTGATGGTAACGTTACAACATTAATTGCTGGTATCGTTCTTTACATCTTTGGTACAGGTTCAGTTAAGGGCTTCGCTACAACACTTATGATTTCTAATATCGTTTCAGTATTTACATCACTTGTAATTACTAAGGTTATTATGAAGCTTCTTTACAACTTCGGTTGCAAGAGCCCAGTATTATATGGTAAGACAGTTCATAAGAAGACAGTTAACTTCTTAGGCTTTAGAGTTAAGGCTTTCATCATTGCTATAGTAGTAATCGTTGCAGGCTTTGTATGCATGGGTGTTCGTTCAGGAATGGGCGATGGTGCTTTCAACTACTCATTAGAGTTCGTTGGTGGTACTACAACAACATTTGAATTTGCACAGGAATACGACACAGAAACAATTGAGTCAGATATTATTCCAGTAATTAAGGATGCAACAGGAGTTACAGAAGTTCAGCAGCAGAAGACACAGGATTCTACAGCAGTTGCCTTCAAGACAACAGCTCTTACTCAGGAACAGAGAGAAGCTATGGAAGAAGCAGTAGTTGCTAGCTTCCCAATTGAAGATGGTTCAACAGTTGAATCTAATTCAATTACAGGTTCAGTAAGTTCTACAATGAGAAGAAATGCTATTCTTTCAGTTGTACTTGCTACAGTATTTATGTTAATTTACATTTTCATCAGATTTAAGGATCTTAAGTTTGCTCTTGCAGCTGTTATTGCCTTAGTTCATGATGTATTAGTAGTTTTAGCATTCTATGCATTCACAAGAATTACAGTAGGTACAACATTTATTGCTTGTATGCTTACAATCGTTGGTTACTCAATCAACGGTACTATCATTATCTTTGATAGAATTAGAGAACAATTAAAGACAGCTAATTCAAAGACAGATATTACAGAGCTTGTAAATTCATCAATTACATATACATTTACAAGAACATTAAATACAACAATTACAACACTTATTATGTTAGTTTGCTTAGCAATTTTAGGTGTTTCATCAGTTAAGGAATTCGCAATGCCACTTATCGCTGGTATCTTAGCTGGTACATTCTCATCTGTTCTTATCACATCAGCTCTTTGGTATATCATGGGTGGTAAGAAGAGAGGCGTTGTTAACGAAGTTAAGAAAGAAGACAAGAAGAAGGTCTTTGAAGACGGCGCTCAGGTTTAACTTAGATAGAGCAAATCATTAAATTAAACAACAATGAGATATAAATAAAATAAAGGCTTATGAAAATCTTAGATTTTCATAAGCCTTTTAAATTTCTTACTTTACGCATTCGCTAATTACACATGCGAAATTAATAATCTATTTTAATAATCTATTTCATTTACAATAAACTGTAAACTCTTATTTCCTCTAAATTCATTGATATCCGGGTAGTAAATAATCTTAATAACACTTCCGATGGCAGGAAGTTCATCTTCTTCCACCTTAAATTTAATAGCTTCAATGATTTTTCCGTAGGCAGACTGAAGCTGCATCTTAAGTACATTTTTATTCTTACCAATAAGATTAGCTCTAATTACCTTTAGGTTTCTGTCTGCAAATACAGGCTTTTCATTGCCTTTACCAAAGGGCTCTAGAATCTCAAATTCTTTTACAAGCTCCATAGTTACATAGTCCACAGGCATGGCAACATCAATCCAAATCTTAGGAGTTAAATCATCCTGGGTTAGTGTCTGTTCTCTATTTAAGGCAGCTCTAAATTCCTCTAGATTTTCCTCTTTTAAGGAAAGACCTGCAGCCATTGGATGACCACCAAATTTAGTAAGAAGTGACTTTACCTTAGATATCTCTTCAAACATGTTATAGCCCTCAATTGAGCGGCCAGAACCCTTTAAGCCGTCTTCTGATTTAGTGATGACGATAGATGGCTTATAGTAGCGCTCACGCACTCTACCGGCAATAATACCTGCAATGGATTCGTGGCAATTTTCAAGATAAACGACTAAAACCTTATCGTCCTTTAAACTTGTATTATCCACCATCTCAAAGGCCTTAGAAGCCTCTGAATCAGTTAAATCCTTACGTTCATCATTAAGAGACTTAAGCTCTTTTGCAAGTTCCTTAGCTTCGTTTTCGCTTGTGGAGAGTAACATTTTTATAGCAAGCTCTGCACTCTCTAAGCGGCCGGAAGCGTTAAGACAAGGGCCAATAACAAAGCCTATGTGATAAGAACTAATGTGAGACTTATCTAGCTCGCAAAGCTCTATAAGGGCAGATAAGCCAAGATTTGGCGTATTTGCTATGTGGGCAAGGCCGTATTTAACTATAACTCTGTTCTCGTTAATTAAATCCATAACATCCCCCACGGTTGCAATAGCAGCAAACTCTAGGAAATCGTCCAAATCACGGCTATAAAGGGCTTTATATTTACCTTTATCTATTGCGTTAATTTTAGCGTAAAGCACCTGTATGAGCTTATATGCCACTACAGCGCCGCACAAACCCTTAAAGGGATAAGGACAATCTGCCTGCTTTGGATTAACGCAGGCATCCGCCTCAGGAATTGTATAGATTTTCTCTTCACCCTGCATCTCAAAAGGAATGTCGTGGTGATCTGTAATAATTATTGTCATACCAAGGCTTTTAGCGTGCTTAACTTGCTCGAGGGCAGCAATACCGTTATCACAAGTAATGATAGTGTCAATGCCATCTTCGTAAGCCTCATCAATAAGCCTCTCATTAATTCCGTAACCATCATGAATTCTATGAGGCACTACGTAATCCACAATCGCCCCTGCTCTTTTAAGACCCTTATAAAGAATAGTAATAGAGCAGATGCCGTCGATATCGTAGTCGCCAATGATTCGAATAGACTTTTTATTATCAATTTTATCCAAAAGGATATCGCAAGCCTTAGTTATATCCTTCATGGAAAATGGATCGTGTAATCTAGATAAATCAGGACGTAGATACATGTTAAAATCCTCGTCACTAATCATGTTTCGATTCCTGATAATTCTAGCGGTAACCTGATCAATGCTATATTTATTAGCTATTTCATTAAAGTTGGCTTTCTTTCCAAAAACCCTCCAAATGCTCATATTTTAACCTCGATTTCTGAAGTTTGTTCAACTTAATTCGACAAAATTTAATTTAGTTAGTGTGTATTCTTATTTACAAACTCAGTTTTATACTTTGAATACATAATCTTCTGTGTGCTATAAAGACTGTAATAGCCTGAAAGCAAGTAGCTAAAGGCAATACAAAGAATACAATACTTCATAGAGCCAGCACCAAACATCTCGATTGCAAGAATAAGAGATGTAATAGGGCAGTTAGTTACACCACAGAATACTGAAACCATGCCACAAGCTGCGCAAAGTGCCACTGGAAGCCCAAAGAGTGGAGCAAGGAAACTACCAAGAGTAGCACCAACAAATAAAGTAGGCACGATTTCACCACCCTTAAAGCCACCGCCAAGAGTTACGGCTGTGAAAAGAATTTTCAAAAGGAAAACGTACCAAGCGGCCGAATCTACAAAGCTGTTAGCAATAACGTCTGCGCCAGCGCCAAGAAAGCTAGTTGTATTGAAAATGTATCTAAGGGCGATAACAAGTAAACCTGCCACAAAGACACGAATATACTGGTTTGGAATGTATTTGCTATAAAGTTTATTAGCCCCGTGTAAGCACAAGCATAAAAGAATACTTGCTAGAGCAAAGCATATAGCTAAAATAACGAATTTAGTGCCGTTTAAGGCATTAAAAGAAACAAGCTCATCTACGGTAAAGGCAGTACCTGCAATTTTAAATAGTGAGGCAATTTTTTGAGCAATAAGTGCTGCAACTACGCATGGCACAAGGGCTGCATAGTACATAATACCTACACTAATAACTTCCATGGAAAATATTGCAGAGGCAATAGGTGTACCAAAAAGAGCTGAGAAACATGCGCTCATGCCACACATAATCATGATACGTCTATCTTTATCATCAAATTTAAAAGCCTTTCCAAGGAAATTTCCAAGAGAAGCGCCGACCTGAAGGGCAGCCCCCTCTCTACCTGCAGAACCACCAAATAGGTGAGTGATTAAAGTTGAAATAATAATTAGGGGAGCAACCTTTGCAGGCACCTCCTCGTTTGACTGAATGGCAGTAATAACAAGGTTTGTACCCTTATTTCCGCCCTCGCCAACGATTCTATATAAGAAAATGATAACTAAACCACCAATTGGTAGCAAAAATAAAAGATTAGGATTTGCTATTCTAATATTAGTGACCTTTCCTAAAAGAAGGTTGAAAACCGATCCAATAAAACCAATGGTTATACCGCTAAAGCTGGCACAAAGTAGCCATTTAATAAGCGTAAGTGTTGCATTTTTAAACCTTTGCATGGTCTCTTGAATTGATTCTCGTGATAAGTCCATTTTACTCTCCCTTATAAACTAACATTAATTAATTTCTTAATATCTTTTTCTGTCATAACACTCATGCGGCTGTTATGATAGTTCTTATCATTAGTGACGTCTTTAATAAACCAATCTGGAGCAGTATAGGAGTTGCATTCCTCTAAATTAGGAAATTCCACTTCTGCTAAAACTACGCCGTCAAATTTACCCTCAAATATATCAAGCTCAATAGTATAACCCTTTCCATCAGGGATTTCATAGCGCTTCTTAGTAATAATGTTACCATCAGCCTTCTTAATTAGATTCTTATAAGCTTCTTCATTTAAGGGAAGGTTATATTCTTCTCTATTCATCTTACCCTTGCCCTTGTAGGTTAGGTAAAATTCATCATTATCCTGTCGTACACGAACAACGGGGTTAGTATTTAAATAGCCCTGTTCAATCTGTCGACACTTGTATTTAGTTAGATTCTCAGGAATTCCTGATACTAAAAATTTACGTTCAATTTCTACACCCATATTACACCTCGAATTTTTGTATACAATACATCTTAATTTAACATATATACAGGGATTTTTCAAATTTAGGGCAAAAAAAGAAGAACCCGTCGGGGTTCTACTTTTTACATTTATAAAAAAATTTAATGAGGGAGGGGATCACACATTAGGGAAATGTAATCCGCCAGACTAACCTCGTAATGGGAGGAAGGTTAGCCGTTAATTTATGAAAAAGATTTTGAGTTAAGTTATGCATAAGAAGTTAATGTATTAGGGAGAGTTATTAACTTCTTCCTTAACTCTGAAAATATAATATCGTGATTTTGTGAACGTGATTTGACAAAGAGCTGAAGAAAGTATGAAAGAGTATAAACTAAATATAAATTCTAGAAAGAAAATGGAAACTAAAAAGTACTAAAAAATAGCAAAAAAAAGACTACATTCGCAATGAATGTAGTCTTTTCCTTACATTGTTCGTAAACAATTAGTGTCTGCAAAAGGTGAATTACTTCTTCTTCTTGCCAGCGTTAACTGTTTCCTTTAAGCCCTTACCAGCCTTGAACTTAGGTGCCTTAGAAGCAGGAATCTTAATAGACTTACCTGTCTGAGGATTCTTACCTGTTCTAGCAGCTCTTTCAACAACTTCGAAAGTACCGAAACCAACTAACTGGATCTTCTCACCCTTCTTAAGTTCTTCAGATACTGTTTCAACAAAAGCCTTAAGAGCCTTCTCTGAATCCTTCTTTGAAAGTTCAGCCTTTTCTGCGATAGCAGCAACTAATTCTGTCTTGTTCATAAAAACTATTTCCTCCTTAAGATTATTAAGTTTTAATAATTATAAATCATTTATACTACGATTTTTTTATCTTGTCAACATTTTTAACTTGAAAAATGCCGATTTTATGGGATTTATTGAGAATTATATACTCTCAGAAAGGGTTTCCCACTTTTCATAGAGGTCGTTCAAATCCGCTTCAACACTGGATTTCTCCTTATGTATCTCCATCAATCTAGCAGTGTTACTTGCAATGCTAGGATCTGCGTACTCTTCGTCTAATTTTTTTATTTTTTCCTCTAATTCTTCGATTTTTGCCTCCACTTTTTTGAGCTCATTCTTAGCTTTTTTAAGACGATTTTGCTCTTCTCTTGAAAGTTTCCATTCTTCCTTAGAATTAGTGTTTGAATTACTAGTGGATGCAGTAACTGTCGCTTGTTTAGGGCTATCTAGAAGACTAGGGTCATTTTTTAAGGCCTCATCCACTGCGGCAGCTGTTAAAATGTCCTTCTTTTCTAGGTAATAATCGTAATTACCAATGTAATTAACGGTAGTTTTATTAGTAAGTTCCACGATTCTTGTAGCAGTAGTATTTATAAAATATCTATCATGAGAAACGTAGAGGACTGTTCCAGTGTAGCTATTTAGGGCATTTTCAAGGATCTCCTTAGATACAATGTCCAAATGGTTAGTAGGCTCATCAAGGATAAGTAGGTTAGCATTTGAAAGCATAAGCTTTGCAAGGGAAACTCGTCCTCTCTCACCACCAGATAAGTCACGAATATACTTAAATACGTCGTCTCCTGTAAAGAGGAAAGCAGCAAGGGTGTTACGAATCTTAGTGTTATTAAGGTCCGGATAAGCATCACTAATTTCTTCAAAAAGTGTCTTATCAGGGTCAAGGACGTGGTGTTCCTGATCGTAATAACCAATTTCTACCTTTGAACCAAGCATGATTGTGCCTGAATCTGCCGGTATAAGGCCATTTATAAGACGAAGAATAGTAGTCTTACCAGTACCGTTGTTACCAATAAGTGCCACGCGCTCGCCTCTCTTAATCTCTAAGTTAAGGTCTTTAAATAAAGTTACATCATCAAAAGACTTAGTTAGGCCTTCAATTGTAAGTACGTCATTACCACTAATAACCTCAGGCTCTAGCTTAATCTTCATCTTGTCATCGATTTCTGTTGGTTTATCGATGACCTCCATTTTATCAAGCATTTTCTCACGAGATTCCGCTCTCTTAATGGATTTCTCACGGTTAAACTGCTTAAGCTTAGTAATAACCGCCTCTTGATGCTTGATGTCACGCTGCTGATTTAGGTATTCCTTTAACTTCATGTTACGAAGGACCGCCTTTTTTGCTGCGTAATCTGTATAGTTTCCTGAAAATGTAGTCACATTTCCCTGGTCTATCTCAATAACCTTAGATACAATCTTATCAAGGAAATATCTATCATGAGAAACTAAAACTACAGCACCATTGTAGTTAAGTAGGTAATTTTCAAGCCATGCAATAGACTCCATATCCAAGTGGTTAGTAGGCTCATCAAGTAAGATAATATCTGGACTTGAAAGAAGAATTTTACCAAGGGCAACTCTAGTTTTTTGACCACCGGATAGAGTATTTACATTTAAACTAAAGTCTTCTTCACTAAAACCTAAACCCTTTAAAACACCCACGATTTCTGACTTGTAGGCATAACCATTGGCCATTTCAAACTTCTGATTTAAGCTATTATATTTATTAAGTAGGGCGTCAAGTTCCTCGCCCTTAGTGCTTCCCATTCTTGATTCAATGTCACGAAGCTCAGTTTCCATATCAATGACATACTGCTTAACCTCAAGTAATTCATCATATATACTTTTACCCGAATTAAGTTCCTGCTGCTGAGCAAGGTAAGCAAGTGTCTTGCCCTTTGATAGAGTAACTAAACCACTATCAAGAGGCTCCTCGCCAACGATCATCTTAAGTAAAGTAGACTTACCAGCACCATTAATACCAATGATGGCAGCCTTCTCATGATCCTCTATATTAAAAGTACAGTCCTTTATAATCACATCTGTAGCAAAAGACTTGCTTAGATTGTTCACTGAAAGTATCATCAAAACCTCCAAAATATCCTAATAAAAAATTCTTATAATCGTTTATATTTACTTGACGATTATAAATAGAAAAAAGTAAAATTGCAATTGGTGTTGTAATCGCACGGCGATTACAATGTAGCCGCGCGCTGATTCGCGAAGCGAATTCTAATGCGCGACGGTTCCCCAAGTGTGCGCAATCTATGATTGCGTTTCAACTTTAAACATATTCGCAAAGCGAATACTACTTACAATTTCGTAAAGAAATTATCTAAACAAATTATGAGGATAAACTATGAAAAACATAATCTTAGATAAAATCGACAAATCCGAAGCCCTCCGCTACCTTGGCTACCGTAACACCAAGATAGACGACACGCTTCTTGCTATGATTGATGAGTGCGAGGAAGAGGTTAGAAAGCTAGCAAGTCCCAGATATATCTATAAAGTCTTTGACTTTAGTGAAACTAGCGAGGGCATTACATTTTCAAATACAAACCTTACCCTAAAGGGTAATTCTATAAAAAATCACCTTGCAAACTGCGAAAAGGCTGTAGCCATGGCAGTTACCATAGGTGAGGGCATTGATAGAAACATAAGAATTCTATCCCACACAAATCTGGCTAAATCAGTGGTTTTTGACGCATTTTCAAGCGCCGCCATTGAGCAGGTTTGTAATAAGGTTGAGGATATTATTAGGGAAGAATTTAAGGAATATAAGATGACCTTTAGATTTGGCATAGGTTATGGCGACTTGCCTCTAAGTCATCAAAAAGATTTCGTGAAGGTTCTTGATGCCACAAAAAAGATAGGAATAACTGTTGGGAATTCCCACATGATGATTCCTACAAAGTCAGTAACCGCAATTATTGGCCTTAGCAAAGAGGAAATTAAAAAGGCTAATAGAAACTGCGCAGATTGCAATTTGATGGGAAATTGTAACATTTTAAAATCAGGAAATCACTGCTATTAGGCAGTATTCTTAAAACAAGTAATAAAGTAAATGTGTATTGTAAAAAATGAGGAGTAAAAAATGACTAAGAAGGAAAAGTTTAAGGAACTCTTAAAAAAGGACTATGTGCTACTTGATGGCGCCATGGGAACTATGCTTCAGGCAGCAGGCATGAAGGTGGGGGAAACACCGGAAATGCTTAATATCACTAATCCTGAATTAATAGAGTCAATTCATGAAAAATATTTTTTTGCCGGTTCAGATATTGTCTATGCCAATACATTTGGTGGAAATGAATATAAGCTCGAGGAGTGCGGCCATTCCGTGGAAGAGCTTGTAACTGCAGGTATTAAGCTTGCAATTAAGGCAAGAGATAAGGTAAAACCAGAGGGTTTAGTTGCCCTTGATTTAGGCCCAATAGGAATCCTGCTTGAGCCAACAGGGGTGCTTTCCTTTGAGGCAGCTTATGACATGTATGCTAGATGCGTAAAGGCAGGGGCTGCAGCAGGGGCAGATTTGGTGGTATTTGAGACCATGACAGATTTGCTTGACCTTAAGGCAGCGGTGCTTGCAGCAAGGGAAAACTCAGATTTGCCAATTCTTACAACCATGACTTTTGAACAAAATTTACGTACCTTTACAGGTTGTAGCATTTCAGCTTTTGGCCTTACAATTTCAGGCCTTGATGTGGATGCCCTTGGAATTAACTGCTCCCTTGGTCCAAAGGAATTAGAGCCAGTTATTAAGGAACTTAGAAAATGGACTAACGCTCCGCTAGTTTTAAAGCCTAATGCAGGCCTTCCAGACCCAAAGACAAACCTTTATAATGTTACAGCTAAGGATTTTGCCCTTCTTATGAAAGATTTAAGAAAGTATGGCATTAAGATTTATGGAGGCTGTTGCGGAACTAATCCTGAATTTATAGAAGAACTTAGTAAGATGCTTAAGGAAAATGGCAACATTAAGGCAGAGCCTGTTGAGGTTCCTGCAGCTATTTGTTCAGCCACTAAGACTTGCGTGGTAAATGAGCCAAGAGCCGTAGGTGAGCGAATTAACCCTACAGGTAAGAAGAAGTTCCAGCAGGCCCTTAAAGATAGAGATATGGACTACATTTTAGGTCAAGCTCTAGAGCAAACTAGCGCCGGTGCTGACATTTTAGATGTAAATGTTGGCGTGCCAGGTATTGATGAAGTGGAGATGATGGTGGACACAATTAAAGCTCTACAGTCAGTGGTTGATGTGCCTCTCCAGATTGATTCCACAGATCCTTTAGTTTTAGAGGCTGCCCTTCGAGTTTACAACGGTAGAGCCCTAGTAAACTCTGTCAATGGTGAAGAGGAGTCCTTAAAAAATATATTGCCAATCTGTAAGAAATACGGTGCCGCAGTAATTGGTCTAGCCCTTGATGAAGATGGAATTCCAAAGAAGGGCGAGGATAGAGTAAAGATTGCAAAAAAGATTTTAGATAGAGCTACAAGCATTGGAATTGATAAGAAGGATATTTACATTGATTGCCTTACTTTAACAGTTTCAGCAGAACAGGAAGGGGCAAGAGAAACTCTTAAAGCCCTACAAACAGTTAAGAATGAGCTAGGACTTAAGACAATTCTTGGTGTTTCTAATATTTCCTTTGGTTTGCCAAATCGTGTATTAGTTAATCACATTTTCTTAACCATGGCTCTTCAGGCAGGTCTAGATTTATGTATTATTAATCCAAACCTTCCTGAGATGATGGGAGCAATTAGAGCCTTTAAGGTACTTGCTTGCTTTGATGAGAACTCAGTAGATTATGTGGCAGCCTATGCAAATATGCCTCAAACCAAGATAGTTCCTGTATCAGAAGCAAAGACAGCAGGAAATAATCCAAGCGCAAGCACTAATATTAACCTTCAGGAAAAGAAGGGAAATTACGAGCTTTCAGATTTAGCTTATGCTGTAAAGAAGGGTCTTAAAAGTGAAGGCGCCGCAGTAACAAGAGAGTTACTAACTAAGATGGATTCCATGGACATTGTAAATAAGTCCTTAATACCAGCCCTTGATGAGATTGGTGTGGAATTTGAAAAAGGAACTCTTTTCCTTCCACAGTTAATTATGGCAGCTTCAGTAGCATCTGAGGCCTTTGATGTAATTAAGGAAACCCTTAATAAAGATAGTGATGAGACAGTTTCAAAGGGAAAGATTGTCATTGCTACAGTTAAGGGCGATGTTCATGATATTGGAAAAAATATTGTTAAGGTCTTACTTGAAAACTATGGCTACGAGGTTATTGATTTAGGTAAGGATGTGCCATACGAGGATGTTGTTAACGCCATTAGAGATAATGATGTTCACCTTTGCGGTCTATCAGCGCTTATGACTACAACCCTTGTTTCTATGAAGGAAACAATTCAGCTTATTCGTGAAAATAATCTTGATTGTAAGGTCATGGTAGGTGGTGCTGTATTGACCTCAGAATATGCAAAAGAAATAGATGCAGATTTTTATGCAGCCGATGCTAAGGAGTCTGTGGATATTGCTAAAAGAGTGCTCGGTTAAATTGTGATAAATGTATTTTGACATTTTTTTAACATTAGTATATAATGCAAGGAGCACAAATACATCGCAAGTTTAGTACTTGATGATTTATATAGAAGTAAGAATGGAGTAAGGATATGGAAGAGAAAGAAGAAAAGAAGATATCGGCGGTTGTTATTAGAAGACTGCCAAGGTATTATAGATATCTTGGTGAGCTGGTTGAGAATGATGTACAGCGCATTTCTTCTAAAGAATTAAGTGAGAAGATGAAGGTAACAGCTTCTCAGATTCGACAAGATCTTAATAATTTTGGTGGCTTTGGCCAGCAGGGATACGGTTATAATGTTAAGTATCTTTATGACAAGATTGGTAAGATTTTAGGCGTAGACGAACCACATAACATGATTGTAGTTGGTGCTGGTAATATTGGTCGCGCTATTTGTAATTATTCAGACTTTTCTAAGCGTGGATTTGTAATCAAGGGCTTATTTGATAATAACCCTGAAGTTGCTGGAAAAGAAGTTGCAGGAGTTAAGGTTTATAACTCTGAGGGAATTGCCCAGTTTATTAAGGACAACAATATTGAAATCGTAGCTCTTACACTACCTAAGGTAGCTGCTAAGGAAGTTGCTAATATCGTTGTTGAGGCGGGAATTAAGGCAATTTGGAACTTTGCACCAGTGGATTTAAATCTTCCAAAGGACGTTATTGTTGAGAACGTTCATTTATCAGAAAGTTTAATGAGACTTTCTTATGCAATAGCTAATCAAGAGAAACACTAAGAGCTATTAATTAAAGAGAAACTATTAAGAACCTAGAGCTAGGACAGGCTTTTAAAAGCCAAAACTATAATCTAGGTTCTTTTTATTTTATATTAATTTCCTTGTTTTCTTTTTTAGAATGTAAGATAATTAAAATATAAATAATCTTAGTTATTTTTGGGGGGATATGAATGACAAATTTTTCGTATGAGAAGATCAAGGATTTAGAGGGAATTGCAGGAGTTCCCATCCTTACTTTAGATGAGAGATGGTACAAATTAATACCTGCAAAATATAAAACAGACGAGATTAATTACTGGGAAAAAGAAGTTAATGAATTATTAAAGCAACAAGGACAAGCTCACAATGATATAAAAGAGGTCAAAAAGATTAAAAATCAGCTAATCCAGGAAGTGGTTGAGGCCATGGAGGATGATGATAATAGTGAGGCCAAGAAAAAGAAGATGGAGCAAAATCAGCGTCTAATTCAAGAGGCAAAGGATAAGATTGCTAAGCTTGAAGATGAGACCCTAGATTTTCCAAAGGAGCTTGCCAATGCTAACAAGCACTTAATTGCGGAAACGCTAAAGGTGGTCTATGAAAGGCTTAATAACAACGCAGAGGATATTGAGCTTTTGTCTAAACTAATAGATCAAACAAGAATCAAGTTAAAGAAAAACATCGTTATAAGACAGGATAAGGAAGAGGCTAATGAGAAAATGTATACCTATATGCACGATATCTTTGGCCCGGACTTTAGTAACGAACTAGATAAGTTAAATGGCGACTTTAAAATAATGGGAGACAGGAAAAATGAAGATTGAACTAATTGATAGTAATCAGGCAGCAGCTATCGATAAATATACGATAGATATTTTAAAGGTCCCTTCTCTTTTGCTTATGGAAGAGGCAGCAAAAACAGCCTTTAATGAAATAATAAAGGACTTTAAGGAAAAGGATAAATTCTTTATTACTGCCGCTGCAGGAAATAACGGGGCAGATGCCCTAGCAGTAGCTAGAATGCTTTATTTGGCAGGTTACACGAATTTAGATATCCTTTTGCTTGGCAGCAAATTTACTAAGCAAAATGAGACACAGCAGGAAATGTTAAAGGCCCTAGGCCTTACAATCTATAAAGATTTAGAGGAAATCAAGAACTTAAATAAGAATTATGACTGTATTATTGATGGCCTCTTTGGAGTGGGCTTAAAAAGAGATATTGAGGGCAAATATAAGGAATTAATTGACTATATCAATTCATTATCTGAGCCTAAGCCATATGTCATAGCCCTTGACCTTCCATCTGGCCTTGATGCCTCAACTTCCAAAATTTATGGCACTTGCATAAAAGCAGATAAGACCATTTGCTTTGGCTATGAGAAAATCGGTCTTTATTGTGGCAAGGGCCCAAGTTATGCAGGAGAGATAGTTTCCACACCTATTGGCCTTAATGATAGCCAGAAACTAAAGAGAATTGGTGGGGCAAAAGAGGGCCAAAGCTTGGAAAACGCCAAAACACCGGCAATCAACGAATTTAGCTGTCTTCAGACAATCGGCAATATCAAAGCGGTTTTTGGAAATATTCTTAAAGATAGGGATTCTGAATCAGAGGAAATTAGAAAGACACTAGATAGTAGAGTGAAAGCTGGCAATAAGGGCAGCTATGGCAAGGCCACAATTATTGCAGGCTCTAGTGGAATTGGTGGGGCGGTTATTCTTTCAGCTAAGACAGCGGCTAGAATGGGACTTGGTATGGTAAAGGCTTTGACACATTTTTCCAATCGCGAAGCCCTACTTACAAGCCTTCCAGAGTGCCTAATTGATGTTTATGAAAATGAATGCCCTATAGATACTTTAAAAGCTGCCCTAGACTTTGCAGATATAGTGGTTTTAGGACCAGGTTTATCTATGAATGAGGCAGCAACAAAGCTTTGCAAGGACACCCTAGAGCTAATTAATAAGCCAATAATAATTGATGCAGATGCGCTAAATATTATTGCTAGGGATAATTTATTTGATTGCTTAAGGGCAGCAGCTGACAGGCTAGAGGGCAGAATAGTCCTAACTCCACATTTAAAAGAGATGGAGAGACTAACAGGAATAGCTGTTAAAGACATTAAGGCTGACCCTGTTGGAGTGGCTATGGAATTTAGTAGCAAATATCATGTGATTTGTTGCCTAAAGGATGCAAAAACTGTAGTAACTGATGCTAAAAGAGCCTATATTAATCAGGCAGGTAATGATGGCATGGCAACAGCGGGTTCAGGAGATGTGTTAACAGGCGTTCTTGCTGGCATTTTCTCTTATAAATTTAGGGACCCCCTACTTGCTGTAATTACAGGGGTAAATATTCACGCTGTGGCAGGAGATATGGCAGCTAAAAATTTATCTGAAGAAATGATGCTATCTGGTGATATAATTAAATATGTAGACGAGGCCTTAAAGGAAAGATAGCTAGAGTTTGCTTTACATTGGATTGGAATGTATGGTATATTTTAATTTATATATATAATATATAAAAATTTAGCTATATGCTAAGCACAATGAAAGGAATATGAGAATATGAATGATGTACACCCCTCGGATGTAAACGAAGGTTTTTTGATGGGTTTATTAAGAAAAATTACTAGAAAAGACAGACAAGAAGATATTTCAGAAGAAATTATGGATATGGTTAATGAAAGCCATGAACAAGGTGTAATTAAGGAAAGCGAAGCTGAGATGATTGGCAACATCTTCGAATTTGGGGAAAAAGAAGCAGAAGATGTAATGATCCACAGAAAGAATATAGTTGCAATTGATGGCAGCTTTACAGTGGAGCAAGCTTTCAACTTTGTTATGGAGGAAAATTTTTCAAGATATCCAGTTTATGATGAAGATATAGATAATGTAATTGGTATTCTGCATATTAGAGATTTATTAAAAGCGTATGTCTTAGAAGAGAATAAGGGGAAGACATTACATGAACTTGGAGATGACTTAATGTTTGAAGCTTATTGTATCCCTGAGACACGTAATATTAGCGCACTTTTTAAAGAGATGAAAGCTAAGAAGTCACACATGGCTATAGTCGTTGATGAGTATGGCCAGACAACAGGTATTATCACAATGGAGGATATACTAGAGGAAATTGTTGGTAATATTTTTGATGAATATGACGACGAAGAAGAACAGATAGTCCTTAAGGAAGATGGCTCCTTTATAATGGATGGTCAGACAACCTTAGAGGATGTAGAAGATAAACTTGAAATTGAGTTTTTATGTGAAGATGTAGATACACTAAACGGTTTTTTAATTCTTGAACTTGGTAAGATTCCAACTAAGGAAGATGAAGGCTTTAGTGCAAAATGCGGGAATTACAATTTCACAATACACAATGTCAATAACAAGATGGTTGACAAGGTGCTAGTAACTCAAGTAAAAGACGAGGAAGATTAAACAAGAAACTAGAAAAAGAAGCTAAATTTAAGTTTAATTGCCGCAATATAAACTCGAGTTAGTTTTTCGGGGAAATTAGGGATTTTTGGTTGGGAGTTTTATTATGAGACCAGAGGAAGAGAATATTGTAGAGAAAAGTGATTACAATGTAGTCGCAGAGGCAGAATTTACTCTAGATGGATTGAATTACATCATTACTGGAGATGAAAGATTTTATCGAATGATAGGAGAATTTTCATTCTTTAGCTTTGATAAGATAGTTCATGACGATGATAGGGCAAATTTTCTAGAATTTGTTAAGCATGATAATGAAGAGAAAGACATTTTTATAAGATGTAAGATAAGAGATAGGGGCTATCGTTTACTCCATCTAATTAAGTTAGAAACTAGAAGAGTTGGCGATGACACCCTTAACTGTTTTAGATTACAAGACGTTATATTAGTATGTCAGAAATATAGAAAGTACTTCGATATTGTAAAGAAATATAGAAGCTTTATGGATATACTACCTAATAAGTTCTTTGATTTAAATCTAAAGACAGGAATTTTTACACTTTATTATTATAATAACCACAAGGCTCAGCCTATTGTTAGAACACATTTTGATGAATGGAAGAAGTATGTTGTAGAGAAAAAGCAGATAGATGAGAAGAGTATGAAGAATTTCAATATGCTTTGTGAGTGTATTGAAAATGAAATGGAAAATTTTAGTATTACTCTTAACTGCTCTATTTTGACTAATGGAGTTAGAATGGAGCATATATCTATTAAGGGCCAGACTTTAAAGGAATCTGTAGAAGATCCTTTAGTGCTTGGAGTTATAACACAGGAAAGAGCTAATAATAACAACAGCTTTATTATTAGTCAGACGGATAATCCAGAGGCAGGAAGAGATTCAGGCACAGGCTTGCTTAATAAGAAAACTGTTACAGATAAGATTATAGAAAGATTTAACCAGCTAAAGGAAGAGAAGATAGGACAGGGAAGAAATGTTTACTTGCTTGTTTTAGATATTGATAACTTTAAGCAGGTCAATGATAATTACGGTCACTATTTTGGAGACGAGGTTATTAAGCATTTTGCAAAGCGCCTTAGTTATATGGCAGAGGGTAAGGGCTTAGTAGGTCGTATTGGTGGCGATGAATTTATAGTATATCTTGATAATATTAAGGATGAAGAAGAACTTCGAATCATGTTAAAGAGCATGAGACTTAGATTAAAACTAGAGTTAAAGGAAAAGAATCCTGATTACCTTTTCTCAACATCTATTGGTATTTCAAGATATGGCGTAGATGGCACAGATTTTGAGACATTATTTAAGATAAGTGATGCCTGTCTTTATATTGCTAAGGATAAGGGCAAGGATAGATTTATTATTTATGATATTGCAAAACATGGCAATTTACTTAAAAATGACACAATAAAGGTGGCAAGAGGCAATGACTTCTTAAAGCCAATAGATAAATACGAATTAGCTACAAAGCTTGTTATGAAGGCCTGTAAAGAAGGCACAAGTTGCATGGTGGATATTATAAAGGAGCTTGGAGATAAGCTTAATCTACACGGAATCAGAGTCTTTGTAGGAGATGACTTAAAGAGGGTTTACTCTTCAGGTCACTATATTAAAGATTTAGATGAAGCAAGCTATATTAATAGCCCTGAGTATAGTGTACATTTTGATGAGCACGATATGTATGTGGTTAATAATGTAGCGGCTATTTATATGATTCATCCAGAATTAGCAAGCAAGTTTAAAGATGATAACATTTGCTCCTTTATTCAGGCTAAGGTAAGAGATGATAAGGGAAAATGTGTTGCTATGATGCAGTTTGATATCTTTGGCGAGAATAGAAGAAAATGGAGTAATGCAGATATTTGCACATTACGAATGTTAGTCCTTGGACTAACTAATATTGCAGGGGAATATGACTGCAAGAAATAAGCATGTAATTGACAACAATTATTGTGATTGTTACAATTATTTATAAATTTATAATAATAGGAGATGTGCGTTATGAGGAAAGCAGTAATTTCTATTTTAGTTGGTAACTCTGCAGGTGTACTTAGTCGTGTGGCTGGACTATTTAGCCGTAGAGGTTACAATATTGATAGTTTGACAGTAGGAGAAACTCTTAACCCAGAGCTTTCAAGAATGACTATTGTTGCAACTGGTGATGATGATGTTTTAGAGCAGATCGAAAAGCAGTTAACTAAGATAGTAGATGTTAAGAAAATCACAGTTCTTCCACTTGATGATTCAGTTTGCAGAGAACTTGTATTAATCAAGGTTTTAGTTTCACCTGAAAAGCGTCAGGAAATCGCTACTATAGCTGATATCTATAGAGCTAATATTGTTGATGTTTCTAAGGAATCGGTAATCGTTTCCCTTACAGGTAGTCAAAGTAAGATAAATGCATTTATAGAATTGTTAGATGGCTTTACAATTGTAGAAATTGCAAGAACTGGTATTACAGGCCTTGAAAGAGGTCCAAAAGGCTTATAATTAGTATGTTTAAGGAGAAGGAGAAGGAGAAATCCTTCTCTTTTTTATTCTATATTGATATTTTATAAGAATTATTATATAATTATCCATATACGAAACGTGGAAACTAAATATGAAATGAAAGCGAGGAATTTATTTATGGCTAATGATAGTGGGAGAAAGGATTCAAAAATTCCTTTTCTAAAAACGGTTGCTGGTATGAGTTTGATTAGTTACGTAATACTCTTATGTGTATTTGTGTTTACCATTACGTCTGTAGTTAATAAAACTCAGAAAATTTCGAATTCAGCAAGATCAGTAACTGAGGATTTAGAATCTTTATTAACAGATTTAAGAGTATTTGAGGTTGATATGAGAATCCTTGATAATGATGGATTTGCGCTTGCTGCAATGTATGATACTCTTTTAAATTTAAAGAATGATAGTGGACAATCTCAGGTAGAAACTAAAATAGATGAAATGAATACTTGCCTTACAGAAATGTCTGATGCAGTTTCTGGTTTGGAAACTGTAATTAATGATTATAAAGGTAGTGCAGAAACAGTTGCAACGGCTAAAGAAGCAACGAAAGTATTAAAGGATGCTTATGCAGATTATAAAAAAGAATATGAAAGCGTAGTTTCTGCTGCTAAGACAGGAGATACATTAACTATTGTAGGTGTTGTATACGGAGATGCTTCTACATTACTTGCAACTATGAAAGGACAGCTTGAGATTTTAAATGAAGAAAGCGGTAAGCTTGCAGATAAGATGAAAGAACATATTGAAAGAACTTCTGATTCTGCTTTTGTTATTATAAATACTATGATGGTTGTTTATCTTATTGTAATAATTCTTTGCTTAATCTTTAATCATAATATGATTGGTAAGAAAGTTAAAGAAATAAGTAATGAGATTAATGATATTATCCAGAATATTAAGAAGAATAAGGGTGACCTTACAGCTAGAGTTCAAACAAAGACAAGCTCAGAACTTATTCATATTAAGGATGGCTTCAACGATTTTATTGAAACTCTTCAGGTTATTCTTGGTGAAGTTAAAAATGGTACAGAGTCCCTTAAAGATTCTTCTGAGAATATGACAAATCAGATTGCCCTTGCAAGAGACAATATTACCAATACTAGTGCAGCCCTTGAAGAGCTTTCAGCTAGTATGGAAACTGTATCACAGACAGCTTCTATTATTGATAACAGATTATCTGATGTTAATAGAGCAACAGGCAATATTAATAGTCAGATTGAAAGTGGTACTAGCAAGACTAAAGAAATTCAGTCAGAAGCTAATAATATTAAGAATGATGCTCAGCAAAAGAAGAATAACACAGGCAATAAGATGAAGACTCTTTCTAGTGTCCTTGAAGAATCAGTTAAGGATAGTGAGAAGGTTAAGCAGATTAATGAATTGACAAATGTTATCTTAGATATTGCAAGTCAGACTAACTTACTTGCTCTTAATGCTTCTATTGAAGCTGCTAGAGCTGGTGAAGCAGGACGAGGCTTTGCAGTAGTTGCTGAAGAAATCAGTACACTTGCTGATAATTCAAGAGAGACAGCTGGTAATATCCAGAATATCAGTAACGAAGTAACAACAGCCGTTAATTCCCTCGCAGATAATGCTATGCAGGTACTTGATTTCATTAATACAACAGTACTTGCAGATTATGATGGATACGTTGGTATTGGTGAGAAATACGAAGAGACAGCTAGCTATATTAATGAGATGCTATCTGACATCGATGGTCAGGTACAAGACCTTAATACAGCAATGCATGAAATGTCTAGCTCTGTTGAAAATATTACAAAATCCGTTCAGGAATCATCAGAGGCAATTTCTCAGTCTGCTGAGAACTCACAGGATATTGTTTACGAAATCAACGATATCAGCTCAGCAATGGATACTAACAATGAGGTTACAAGAACTCTCGATAAGACAACTCAAAAGTTTGAGAAGTATTAAAATGTGCTACTAAGGTAAAATTTAAATATAAATACCGAAGAATTGAAAATACCAAGGAAAAGAGGGCAGGATGAAAATCCTGCCCTTAGTTTTGTCCTTAATTTTATTATTATTTTTATTTTATGTCGTTTTCTTTTTTATATTTTAAAACTCTTCTATCATATTCTTTCTTATGTCTTTTTGCCTGTCCCATAATAACAAGTAAAATGATTATAAGAGCCACTAATGTAACAACTAACTGCTTTACTGAAATGCTAGGACTAGTTTTATATTCCTTTAATTCCTCTTTAAAGCTCTTAACACTTTCTACAATAGAGTTTGAGTATTCATTTGCATTATTGATAGCCGCCTCGTCTGCAGCTACCTTCTCCTCGTAGGCAATAGTTTCATAGGTCTTTACATTTTCTAAAATATCATTGCCAGTATCTGTGCCCACTAAAGTTCTGTAAAGTCCAAATCTTGATGGGCTATATTCATATTCATCATCCACATAAAACCACCAGCCTTGCTGGGAAACATGTCTTGTATAGGCAGTCTTTAGGGCATCTAGGGCAGTTCTATTATTAAGAGTTTCAAGCTCTTCCCTTAAATTAAGAGTAATAGTGTTCTCACCATACAAATGAATATAGGTCTTAGGAACATCATAGCTGCCGTATTTACTAGCAGATTCTGGATGGTAGTTGGCATCGTTTGAGTTATTAACTGAGTCTGCCACTGCATTTGCCAAAAGAATATGGGCGCCGTGGCCGTATTCTCCATTAAAATCTTGTGTTACCACAATTAGTGGCTGGAAACGTCTGATGCATTCAGTGGTGTAGGCACAAACACTGTCGTAGTCGTAGTTTTGAAGGGCGGCATCATAGTCACCGCAGTAGTAGTCATAAAATTCTCCCTTTACAGGATAGATATTAAGACCAAGTTCCCACAAACCATCTAATTCTTCGTGTTCTCTATAAGGTTCTGACTTGTAAAAGTCACACATATAGGCAACTTGAACAGATACGTCATCTCTTGAACCGTAAAGGGCTAAGATGCCACCAAGGAAGAGAATCTCATCATCTGCATGTGTTGAAAATACAAGTATGTCAGGTCTAGTAGCTGTTGGATTCCAAACTTGAACACTATCTGGTAAATCACCTTTAGATAAAACTGCTATTTCACAGATTCGCATATCTTCAGTTAAGTTGATATTTAGTGACTTTGTAGCTATATCAAGTGGAATATATTCATGTAAAAATCCATCTTCCCCGCAAGTTAGTGTCACATCCCCATAGCTAATAGTGTAGCTAGTTTGTGGATTGTGATACCATTTTATATAAAGACCATACATGTCTTCTTCACAGTCTATGGAAATACTAGTGTTAGCACTATATTTTACGGAACTTTTGTAGGTATCATCTCGCACAAGAGAAGTGTCCGCCGAAGATTTATTAAGTGTGAAATCTAGGAAACTAGCAGTTTGGGATTCTGCATTTGTTTCTTCTGCCTTGCAAGGCTTTGAATTAAAGATAAGTAAGCCTGTGATAATAAGAATTAGGCTTAGAAAAAATTTAGAAAATTTAAGTCTCATTTTATAAGTCCTCCCCCTTAAATCGTGTATTATAAAAATAACATTTTTATATTTTAAGCACAAGTGATATGATATAAATATAGACAGAAATATAAGAGTAGAAGTTAGAAAAGTAAAAGAGTAGGGAAAAAGAGGGATTTATTATGAGGAGAGATTTTGCTTACATTAGGGTAGGAGTGTATGCAAGTACACTTTCTATCAGACTTGGAGAACAGGTAGTTAAAAAACTACAAAGAGTTAACAGGGATAAATATATTGAACTTGTTAGAATCAAGCCAGTGACTCGTAAAAAAGGCGAGGAATTTGAGCTTTTAGCAAATGCCCTACAGGGCGATAAAATTGATATGGCAGCCATTTTCTTAGACAAGCTCTATCAAAGCGAGGACGACAAAATAGAGAGGATTCTTAAAAAAAGAGGCTTGAGTTTAGCCACTGTAATGCCTAGAGAATCTGAGGAGACAGTGCTTGTAAAGAAGAGGTTTCAAAGCCAGAAGGAGGACAAATTAAGCATTTGCACTGATAGCAGCGAGCGATTAATCCAGATTGAGGATAGATTTCCTGAAAGCAGTACAGAAGTTTTTGAAGGAGTTAATAGCTGCCTTAGAGAGCTTTCAAGAGGAAATGTATCTTGTGCTATACTTCCAATGTATGCCATAAAGGTTATGAGCAAGGATAAGTATAGAGGCTTTGAATATTTAAATTACGATAGAAAAAGATTTATACCAAGCATGGGCCAGGGAATTCCTTTGCTTATAGAGCGAGACGGGGAAGGCCTTGAATTATCTAGTAAGAGATTACTTGATGGGGACGCGGCTTATGAAGTATTTATGGAAAGAGAAATTTATGATAAAATAAAGGAGCTTGATAAGGAAAACAGGCTAGATTATTTAACTATTAATGCAAAGGCTAGTTTGAATAAGCTAGACATTAATGTATTTTTAGATATCGAAGGATGTGCCTTTAGAATAAACAAGAAAGGCGATAAATTAGACAAGAATGTAATTACATCTAAGATTTTAGAGGAAGTTAATGACATGCTTATAGGTTTGTAATAAATGGAAGTTAGGAAGGAATATTTATGGAGTTTAGAAAAATTGATGATACTAAGTTTCAGTGCAGATTGTTAGAGGAAGATTTAGAGAATAACAACATCTCACTAGACGACTTTTTTAGAAATGACACAGTCAAGATTCATGGCTTACTTGACGCTGTAATGGAAGAAGCTAAGGAAAGTATTGGTGTTGATTTAGATGGTGGAGTTATGTCACTACAGCTTGCACCACAGCCAGATCACTCAATCTTACTTACAATTTCAACAGGTAAGGAAGATTTTAACTCAATGCTTAAGCAGGCCGGTTCTGATTTATCTCAGAGCTTTGCTAAGGATTTGCAAAAAAATGTATTCAAGAACGTAACGGATGCTAAAAACCCAGACTTTAAGAGCTTTGATAAGATTTCAGAGATCTTTAAGAACATGGAAGAAGACTCAGAAGAAAAGGAAGATGAGGCTTCTAAGATTGAAAAGCTTGAGGGTGAAATAGGAAAGCCAGATCAGACAACAGCAAGTAAGGAAGATGCCCTTACAGAAGAGAAGGCTAAGAAGACTAGAAAGCCTAAGGATAATACTAGATTCCTTGTAGGTGTGTTCGTATTTAACAGCTTAGAGGAATTTGAAGAGATGTGTAGTAAGGCTGCTAAGACATGGCGCGTTACTAACAGCTTATGGAAGAATGATGATAAATACTATCTTGTAATTAATAGAGGTAGTTGCAGTAAGGAGAAATATATCCAGTTACTTAATACTGTAGTTGAGTATGGTAAGTTTGACTGGGCAGGTGAAGAGAGAGTTTCTTATGTTAAGGAACACTTCACACCAGTAATTAAGAATAATGCAATTAATACTGTAAAGAGGTACTTATAATGCGCTATCCACAATTTTTAAAAAATAACGGGACTATAGGTTTTGTTGCACCATCCTTTGGATGTGCAACAGAGCCTTATTTTACTGCCTTTAAAATGGCACAGGATAAGTTTAAAGACATGGGCTACAAGCTAGACCTAGGCCCTAATGTATATAAGGCAGAGGGTATTGGAATAAGCAATAAACCTGAACTTTGCGCCAAGGAATTAATGGATATGTATCAGTCAAAGGATAATGATGTGTTAATTTCTTGTGGCGGTGGTGAGCTTATGTGTGAAATCCTAGATTTTATAGATTGGGACTTATTAAAAGGGTCAGATCCTAAGTTTTATCTAGGATATTCAGATAATACTAATTTTACCTTCCTTTCAAATATCCTTATGGATACAGCAAGTATTTATGGCCCTTGTGCTGCAAGCTTTGCTATGCCAAAATGGCACAAGGCCCTAGAGGATACCTTTGAGGTCTTAACAGGAAAAGACTACGAAAATGAGGGCCAATACATTTTCAAAAAGATTAGTTCTTACGACAGCTTTGAAATAGAGTCTTTAAAGACAGAAACTAATCCAGCACCAGAATATAACCTTACTATGAAAAAGGAGCTTAAACTCTTTAAGGGTGATAAGTTAGTAAGTGATGGCGCTAACCTTGAGGGGGTGGCAGTTAATGAGGCTGGCCTTGAGTTTGAGGGACGTTTAATTGGTGGTTGCCTTGATTGCCTTGCCAATATTCTTGGCACTAAGTTTGATAAGGTAGAGGAATTTGTTGAGAAATATAAGGACGATAAGATTGTATGGTTTTTGGAGAGCTGTGACTTAAATGTATTTGATATAAGAAGGGCTCTTTGGAGAATGGATAATGCCGGCTGGTTTAAGAATGCCGCTGGTTTTATCATAGGTAGACCAATGCATTATAATGAGCCAATTATGAATTTGGACCAGTATAGTGCAGTTACGGGGATAGTTGGGAAGTATAATCTACCAATAATTATGGATGCTGATTTTGGACATCTTCCACCTAGCATGCCAATAATTTCCGGTAGTTATGCAAGGCTTAAAGCTAAAGAGAATAATATTGATATTTTCTATTATTTACGATAGAATAAGACAATACATGTCAGACAAATTTATGGCATTGTCTGACATATGGATTTCGTAGTGGCTTTCGAAATTAGATTCTATTTAGCTTAATGAGGATTAAGCCTAGAAAAAGAAAATTGGAGGAATGATTTTATGGGAATGACTATGACACAAAAAATTCTTGCCGCTCATGCAGGACTTCCTGAAGTTAAGGCAGGACAGTTAATTGAAGCTGATCTTGACTTAGTTCTTGGTAATGATATTACATCTCCTGTAGCTATTCATGAGATGGATAAGATGAAGTTAAAGAGCGTGTTTAATAAGGATAAGATTGCACTTGTACCTGACCACTTTGTTCCTAATAAGGATATTAAGTCAGCAGAACATTGCAAATGTGTTCGCGAGTTTGCAGCTAGACATGAGATTACAAACTATTTCGAAGTAGGTGAGATGGGTATTGAACATGCACTTCTTCCTGAATCAGGTTTAACTGTAGCAGGTGATGTTATTATTGGTGCAGATTCACATACATGTACTTACGGAGCCCTAGGTGCCTTTTCAACAGGTGTTGGCTCAACAGATATGGCAGCAGGTATGGCAACTGGTAAGGCTTGGTTTAAGGTGCCATCAGCAATTAAGTTTAACTTAACAGGAAAGCTTAAGCCTTGGGTATCAGGTAAGGATGTTATCTTACATATCATTGGTATGATTGGTGTTGATGGAGCTCTTTATAGATCTATGGAATTTAGCGGAGAAGGCGTTTCTTCTTTAACTATGGATGATAGATTTACAATCGCTAATATGGCTATTGAAGCAGGTGGAAAGAATGGTATCTTCCCTGTGGATGATTTAGCTAGAGCATATATGAAGGAGCATTCAAAGAGAGATTTTGTGGAATATAGCGCAGACCCTGATGCTGAGTATGATGAGGTTATTGATATTGACCTTTCAAGCTTAGAGTCAACTGTAAGTTTCCCACATCTTCCTGAGAATACTCACGTAGTTGGTACATTTGATGATATTGCAATTGACCAGGTTGTAATTGGCTCATGTACTAATGGTAGAATTGATGACCTTAGATGTGCTGCTAAGATTTTAGAAGGCAGACATGTTAAGAAGGGAATTAGAGTTATTATTATTCCAGCTACTCAAAAGATTTACATGCAGGCTATTAAGGAAGGCTTAATTGAGACCTTTATTAAGGCTGGTGCAGTTGTATCTACACCAACTTGTGGCCCATGTCTTGGTGGTTATATGGGAATTTTAGCATCTGGTGAAAAATGTGTCTCAACAACAAACCGTAACTTCGTTGGACGTATGGGTGCTATCGATTCTGAGATTTATCTTGCAAGTCCTGCAGTTGCTGCAAGTTCAGCAATCACAGGTAAGATAAGCAAGCCAAGTGATTTAGGATTATAAGAAAGGGAGTGGCAGTGATATGAAGGCAGAAGGAAAAGTTTTTAAATTCGGTGATAATGTAGATACAGACGTAATTATTCCAGCAAGATACTTAAACTCATCTGATCCAGCTGAGCTTGCTAAGCATTGTATGGAAGATATTGATAAGGACTTTGTTTCAAAGGTTTCAAAGGGAGATATTATTGTGGCTAATAAAAACTTTGGTTGTGGTTCTTCAAGAGAACATGCACCAATAGCTATTAAGGCAGCAGGTGTATCTTGTGTTATTGCAGAAACCTTTGCAAGAATTTTTTATAGAAATTCTATTAATATTGGTTTACCAATCATTGAGTGTCCAGCTGCTGCAAAGGAAATTAATGCAGGAGATGACATTGAAGTAGATTTTAATACAGGTATTATCTTAGATAAGACAACAGGTAAATCCTATGAAGGACAGGCCTTCCCAGAGTTTATGCAGAAGCTTATTAACGCTGGTGGACTTATCAATTATATAAATGAAAAGTAAAGATTTCGTAATATTTGTATTGCATTTGTAACAAAATTATAGTATTATTGGAAGCATCTGATAAGTTAGGCACATATTTTTACTATTTAGGAGAATTTAAAATGAAAACAATTTTAAAGTCTCTTGCAGGCTTCATGGCTTTTGTGTTCATCTTTAGTTTACTTTCAGTTAAAAGTTTTGCTTCTACTAAGGAAGTGGATTTGTATTCCGAATACTATAATTCCGGCAATATATTTGCACAGATAGGCTATTATGGTCAGTGTACTTGGTATGCCTATGGTAGAGCTTGTGAAGTAAACGGATGCTACTATCCTTTTAAGTGGGATGCAGCAAAGTGGTACTATTACGCAAAAGACAGTGGCGAATTTGAAGTCGGTGACGAAGCAAGAGCAAACTCAATCGCTGTATGGTCTTACTATGGTAGCGGCCATGTGGCATATGTGGAAAGCGTTAGTGGTGACGAGGTAACTATAACTGAGGCTAACAATGATCACTCAATTAGTTATAAAAGCTATAGTCTTTCTACAGGAATTAAGCAGTATGATGGTTACAAGACTTATTCAAGCCAAGGGATGAAGACAAGATATTCTAAGGGCGTTTTACTTGGATATATCTATTTATCCTCTGAATCAGAGCTTGTATTATCTGATTCCTCAGAAGTTCTAACAGACATTACTGGAGCAAACGCTGGCATAGAGGCAGCTAGTGAAGCTCTAGCACAGCAAAAGAACGCTAATTCCAATTCTCTAGTGCTTTATAATAACAACGGTTATTATAGTAACTATAAGCTAGAGGAAGAATTAATTGATTATGACAAGGCAGTCATAATGAGAAATGAAAACTAAATATCTAATACATTCCAATTTAGAGACTACAGTTTTTCAACGTAGTCTCTAAAATTTTTTTTCAGACGAATTGAATTATAAATCGCAGCGTATTCTACATTTGAAAGCCCTTCGATATAATTCTTACTGTAATTTTTATCCAATTTATTTTCTAATAAACTAACGGCCTTATTATAGGCAAGGGCAGCCTCCGCCTCAGTATTATATATCCCTACAATAAAGTCCCCATTAATATGAATCTTAGTTTTATAAAAAATGCGTCCATTTTTTTCAAACTGACTTACCCCATTATATTTATTAATCACCTGAAGATTTTCATATCTAAAGTCTAGTTCGTCTCCATTTTTGAAAATGTAGTCTTTACCTTTAATAGAGTGCCCCTTAACCCCATATCTTGAAAGTATGCTAGTTTGAAGGCCGTAATCCGCTACAAAAAAGTAGCCCCCTCTTGCCTGAATAGTGTGATTGCTATAGTAAAATAGGTCATCAATGGAAAAGGTTAGAATTACATTTTCAGATAAAAAATAAATAAAGGAGTTCTTGGCTAGATAAATTGGGGTTTTTATATAGATGCCATTATCTCTAAAATTCGCCAAACTAATATACTTTGCAAGAGAAATGTGCATAAGCTTATAACCAGATGTTTTCTTATCTGGGTTTACAAAATATTTCTTTGGATATCTTAGAATTCTTGTGGCTTCTTTATAGATGGCTTTTGCAGTCTCTAAATCCTCAGAGCTTCCAAGACTTATATGCTTATTTTTGTAAGTAATAGACACTCTGTAGTAGGGACTTTTATCCTTCTTAAAAGCCTTATAAATTCCCGTTGCCATAGGACCTCCTATTATTTTTACATTTTTTAATTGTCACGACATATATTAATAATATTGTATCATTTTTAATACAAGTTATCAAATATTTATATATTATGTCCATGAGCTAGAAACAAATGTGCACCACAGAAAAACTTTTTGTTGTAATTACTATATTAGATGTTGTATAATATTACCTAACTTATCTTGATTTATGAAGGAAGGAAAAAGATAAGAGCTTTAGGAAAATGGTAGACTAAGAGGTCTACAATGGAGGTAGTTATGAGTATTTTATACAGCAGCACAAGAGATGCTTCAGTTAAGGTTAAAGCATCCGAGGCAATTTTAAAGGGATTAGCAGCAGATGGTGGCTTATTTGTTCCTGATTCTCTTCCAAAGTTTGATAAGACATTAGAAGAATTCTCTAAGATGTCTTACAGAGAAGTTGCTTACGAAGTAATGAAGTTATTATTAGATGATTTTACTGAGGATGAGTTAAAGCATTGTATTAACAGCGCTTACGATTCTAAGTTTGATACAGACAAGATGGCTCCACTTGTTAAGGCAGATGGCGCATATTTCCTTGAGTTATTCCATGGTAAGACAATCGCATTTAAGGATATGGCCCTTTCAATCTTACCTCACCTTTTAACAACTGCAGCAAAGAAGAACAATGTTAAGAATGATATCGTAATCCTTACAGCTACATCAGGTGATACAGGAAAGGCTGCTCTTGCAGGTTTTGCTGATGTACCAGGTACTAAGATTATTGTATTCTATCCTAAGGATGGTGTTTCACCAATTCAGGAAAAGCAGATGGTTACACAAAAGGGTAACAACACATATGTAGTTGCTATTAAGGGTAACTTTGATGATGCACAGACTGGTGTTAAGAAGATTTTTGCAGATAAGGAATTAGAAAAAAGAATGGATGCAGCTGGTTTCCAATTCTCATCAGCTAACTCAATTAATATTGGTAGATTAGTTCCACAGATCGTTTACTATGTATATGCTTACGCTCAGTTATTAGCTAATGGAGAAATTAAGGCCGGGAGTAAGATCAATGCCGTTGTTCCAACTGGTAACTTTGGTAACATTTTAGCAGCTTACTATGCTAAGAACATGGGTCTTCCAATTAACAAGCTTATTTGTGCTTCTAATGAGAACAAGGTATTATTCGACTTCTTTAAGACAGGCGAATATGACAAGAATAGAGATTTCATTCTTACAACATCTCCATCTATGGATATCTTAATTTCAAGTAACCTTGAAAGACTTATCTATAGAATCGCTGGTAATGATGCAGCTAAGAATGCTAACCTTATGAAGGAATTAAGAGAGACTGGTAAGTATACAATTACTGAAGATATGAAAAATGAGCTTAAGGACTTCTATGGCAACTATGCTTCTGAGAATGAAGATGCAGCTACTATTAAAAAGATTTATGAAGAAACTGGATATGTAATTGATACTCATACAGCAGTTGCAGCAACAGTTTATGAGAAGTATAAGAAGGAAACAGGGGATGAAACTAAGTCTGTTATTGCTTCAACAGCTTCTCCATATAAGTTCACAAGATCAGTAATGAATGCTATTGATAAGAAGTATGATGCTTTATCAGATTTCGAATTAGTAGATGAATTAGAAAAGATTAGTAAGGTAAAGGTTCCACAGGCTATTGAAGAAATTAGAACTGCACCAGTAGTTCATGACACAGTATGTGAAGTTAATGAAATGAGCGCTACTGTTCAGAATATCCTTTCATTAAACTAATTTTTTAAAGAAAAATTTTAGGAATCCTTTTAGAAAAAAATGGACATCTATTTGCCTAAGAAATATTTGTTCATTTATATAGTTTTATAATAATTTGCTATTGCATTGGTATAATTGTCGTGTTACAATATTTTTAGATATTTCAGTAACAATTAAACCATGCAATAGCAATTTTGTATTCTGGGGTGAGATATGGGCGTAGATACAATAACAGGGTTATATGATTTTAATGAGTTTTTAAACAGAGCGAAAGCTCATATATCAAAATATGCTAGCCAATACGCTATTATTATTAATGATGTCAGCAACTTTAAATACATCAATAAGTTTTACAGCAAACAAACAGGTGATGTCTTCATTGATGATATGGCTAGATATTATTTAGTGGGAAATCCAAGAAGCGTTTGTGCTTGTAGAATAGATGCAGAACAATTTGCAACAGTTTTAGATTTAGGGGATATTCATATTGATAATGAATTAAAGCGAATTGTTTGGATGAATGAAGAATTTGAGAAGGTAATGAACAATAAGTTCCCAGATATTTACATTCACGTATATACAGGAATTTATTTCTTCTCAGATACTAAGGTAGATTTAAGAGAAGCCTTTGATAAAGCTAAGATGGCAAAGGCAAGCATTAAGGGTAAGCTAGATATTCCTTATAAGGTTTATGACCCTAATGAATTTATTAATAAAGAAAATGAGATGGAGGCCTCTAATTTATTTAGAAAGGCACATCAAGAAGATAGAGTCGTTGCATTTTTACAGCCACAGTTTTCTTTTAAGGATAAGAAGGTAGTGGGTGCAGAATTACTTTCTCGAATCATTGATGAAGAGGGAGATATAGTGGAGCCAAGATATTATATTTCTACTCTTGAACAGACAGGTATTATTAGTGCACTAGATAAGTTAATGACAGAGAAAGCATTTGCAATACTAAGAAGATGGGAAGATGAGGGCAGAGACCTTATGCCTATCTCTGTAAATGTAGCAAGACAAGAATATGTTAAACCTGACTTTGTAAAGCGAATGAAGGACTTACAGAGAATGTTTAATGTAGCACCAAAATATATTGAGTTTGAGATTTTAGAATCTAGCTTTTTGGAAAATAGTGACTTGATTTTAAAGACTACAAATGAATTAAGAGAATTTGGTTTCCAGGTCAGCGTAGATGATTTTGGCTCTGGTTATTCTTCTTTAAATCAGATTGCTACAATTCCAGCAGATACAATTAAGCTTGATAAGAAGTTTGCTAGCAAGTCCCTAAAGACAGAGAAGGGCAAGGTAGTTGTAAAGTCTCTTATTAGAATGCTTAAGGATATCGACTATAAGATTGTATTTGAGGGTATTGAAACTGAGGTGCAATATGAACTTGCAAGAGACTATGAATGTGATTTAATTCAAGGATATATTATAGACAAACCTATTCCAGTTAGTAAGTTTGAGGAACGCTATAATAAACAACATAGACAAAGAGATTAGATATAATTTTCCTTTTAATATATTCCTTTCTTATAAGAGAAGGACTATGCGATTGCATAGTCCTTCTTTTATTTGTATTTGCATGTTAATTTGTAGGCTTTGTTTTACATAGACTTCATAAGGCTTTTCTTTTTATAGTAGATCACACAGATTATAAGTAGGGCCCATATAAAAAGTATTAAAGAAACAACAAGGTAAATGTTTAGACTAGCCCTTAAATATCTAGCAAGCATTTTACTAAAATAGACAGGTCTTACATTTAATTGCTGATATTTTTTTGAAATTAAAAGACCTAATGGCAGGATGCTTGTCATAATAGTTGCAGCTAGTAGGGAGTAGGAAACAAATCTTAAACTCCTATGTAACCATTTATTAGATCTTAGAATTACAAGTAGGCAGGCAATGGATAAAAGTGCTAGGGCAGGTAGCCCATAAACAATTAACTGTCTAAATATGGCCTTTAGAGAGTTGTAATAATAAAGAAAAGACACTGAAAGGTTTTTTGAATAAATCAGACATATATGGTCTATTAAATTATTAATGCCTTCCCTATCAATATTCTCCTCAGGAATGTTATTAGACTGAATATAAGTTTCAATATTACTTGTTAGAGTATCTCTTACATAGTCTGTGTTAATGCTATAGCTATCACCATTTAAAACTGCAAGGAGGTAATTCTTTCCCTGATTGTAGGTATTTTTAATAGTGAATACATTTTCTAAAACAGATTCATCTAAATTAGAAGGGTAGAGATAATCAAGGGCTTCTGTGTAACAGTACTTATTAACCGATTCATAATAAGTAGACTTATTCATGGCATCAATTACCAAGGTCTTATTAAAAAGTCCAAAGTAGGTGCCAATTAAATAGCCCATAACCGTAAGAAGAATAGACAGTATAAAAGAAGCTATTCCTGGAACTATATATTCTTTTATTTTCTTTTTCCTAGTTGCCTCCATATAATCTCCCCTTTAGTGCTTAACTTAAGCCTCGATTAATAAATAATATCTGCGCCAGAAATCTTGTTGGCATAGACAAATAATCTGTTGACCTTATGACCAATTAGATTAAAAGGATAGCAGGTGTAAAGGATTAGCTGTTCTTCATCTTTGGATAAATCAAAAGCCGAACCATCTGTCATATGATGGACCTCCACGGCGCTAACCTGATATTCATAAAGACCATAGTTTGTACTTATGCTAATTATGTCCCCCTCAGTAATATACTGTAATGGCAGACAGTAGGTGGTGTTGTGACCACAAGCAAGGATAGGCTTTCCAAAACCCGGCATGCTACTACCTAGGTATTGTCCAATGCCTTTGCGTAAAATGTTGGCATCATCACCAAGATAGAGCGGAGCAGAAAGGCCTATGCGCTCACAGCTTATATAGCCATATTGTGTTGAGTTTGCAGGCACTGTAACATCCGCTAGTGGGATTTCTTCTATATTATCGGCTTCAAGAACAGCCTCTGCTTCACTTGCAACATTTTCATCATAAATAACAGAACTAATCTCTGTAGCATTATTATTGGGGCTTGTAACAACGCTTCCTATAGTAAAGATAGTTCTTAGAACTGGAAAGCTAATTAAAATGATTAAGCCCACACCAAGTAAACTAAAAAATAATGGCATAGTTACATATGCCATTATTATCTTAAATGATTTTGATTTCATATTTATTGCCTTTCAGTTGGGTCTTTTTTAAAGGTAAAGTAAGAACAAACAGCAAGGACAATAACTAAAACAAATATGACTGAATATGTAATAGTAAGATCTATACCGGTTTGTTTAATAACTGCTGACTGACTTGTGCTTCCTGAAGAAGAGGAGCTAGAGCCTGTAGTTGTGTAGTTGTTAGTAGTGTTACCTGAGTTGTCGCTTGAGTTGTTGTAATTATTTGTGGTGTAATAATTATTAACATTAGTAGTTGCTAGTGTGCCATCTGAATAATCAGCAACTGCAACTGTGTTTCCACTGCTATCTGTAATAACGATAATATCGCTTGTGGAATCTACTGAAACGCTAAGGCCTAAAACACTACAAGCGGCAGTTAAATCATCAAGTAATGCAGACTTTTGTGCGCTTGTTAGTTCTGAAACCTTTGTGGCACTGCCAGCTACCGAAACCGCGTTATTGATATAATTAATTACAGTAGTTGCATCACTTGAACTTACATCCACATCATCTCTTAGAAAATAATTTGTTACCTGAGTTGTATAACCTGCCGAAATGCTATTATTTGCAAGGGCACTAATAATGGCCTGTTCATCTGCTGTTAAGCTTGCTGCCTTTACGCTTACTATTAAACTTAAGCTAAATATGGCAGTGGCCAAAATAGCTCCTAATTTCTTTAGAAACATAGTATATCCTCCTTAAGATATTTGGTTGTTAATTCACGAATTATTTACTTTAATAATATCATATTATTAGAAAATGTCAATAATTTAAGTATCATTAAAGCCCCATAGTGAGCAATTTTCTTAATATTTAGTTTATAAATTGTTTATGGAAAAAAACGGTAGAAATGTTGACATTAAGTTTCTAGAGTGATATTTTAATTATGTTGATATTAGCACTCCAATCAAATGAGTGCTAACAAGTAGAATAGACTAGTAGAAAGGGGTGTGGCCATGGATTTAGATGAACGTAAGGTAAAGATACTTAAGGCTATTATTAAGAATTATCTTGAGACTGGTGAGCCAGTTGGTTCAAGAACAATTTCTAAGCTTGAAGGTGTTAATTTAAGTTCAGCAACAATTCGTAATGAAATGGCTGACCTTGAAGAATTAGGCTATATAGTTCAGCCTCATACATCAGCTGGTAGAATTCCTTCAGATAAGGGATACAGATTCTATGTTGATGACATGATGAAGCAGAGAGAATCAAGCGTTTCAAAGAGAGAAGCAAAAGTTTCTATTAAAGAAGCAGAGCTTGATAACATGAAGGAAAGCCTAGACGAACAGGTTGATAAAGTAGAAGAACTTTTACAGAATGTTGCTAAGGTATTAGCAAATCAAACTAATTACGCAACAATGGTTTCAACACCAAAGTTTAAGGGTAATAAGTTAAAGTTCATTCAGCTATCAAGTCTTGAGTCTAACAAGATTTTAGCAGTCTTAGTAATGGAAGGTAACCTAATTAGAAATAAGGTTATTAAGATAAGCGAAGATATCTCACAAGAGAATCTATTAAAGCTTAACATTTTACTAAATACTAGCTTAACAGGCTTAACCTTAGAAGAGATGAATCTTAGTATTATCTCTAAGATGGAATCTCAAGCAGCTGAACATTATAACCTGATTAAAGAAGTGCTTGCAGCAATCGTAGAGACAATTAGTAAAGCAGATAGTCTTAAGATTTACACTTCTGGTGCGACTAACATTTTCAAATATCCAGAGTTAAGCGATTCAGAGAAGGCAAGCGAACTAATATATGCCCTTGAAGAGAAGAATGATTTATCAAGTTTAGTACTTGATTCGGTAGAGGTTGTCGGAGATGAGAATCATGAAGATACAGGAATTCAGGTATATATTGGTGATGAAACCCCAGTACAATCTATGAAGGATTGCAGCGTTGTTACAGCAACCTACGAACTTTCAGATGGTTTAAAGGGTACCATAGGAATTATTGGTCCAAAGCGAATGGATTATGAGAAGGTGGTTGAGAATCTTCAGAACATAAGAAGTCAGCTGGACAATGTATTTAAAAAGACGTGATGAAAGGTTGGTTAATAAATGTCTAAGAAGGAAATAAAGTCTAAGGCAGAAGAGGTAAAGAAGACAGAAGAAACTAGTGAGGCTAGCACAGATACAGCAGCTAAGACAGAGGAAGCAGTCGAGGAAACAAAAGAAGCTAGTAAGGCTGAGGAAACAAAGACTGAGGAAGCTAGTGATTCTAAGGAAGCTAAGAAAGATCCTAAGGATTTAAAGATTGCTGAGCTTACAGATAGAGTTCAAAGACAGATGGCTGAATTTGATAATTTCAGAAAGCGTACTGAGAAAGAAAAGTCAGCAATGTTTGAGATGGGAGCTTCAGATATTATTAAGAAGTTACTTCCTGTTATAGATAATTTTGAAAGAGGTTTTAAGTCAGTTTCTGATGAGGAACTTGAAACACCATTCGCGAAGGGAATGGACATGGTTTACAAGCAGTTTTTAAAGCTACTTGAAGATGCAGATGTTAAGCCAATTGAAGCTGTTGGTAATGAATTCAATCCTGATTTACACAACGCAGTAATGCATGTAGATGATGAATCAGTAGGTGAGAACATTATCGTAGAGGAGTTTGAAAAGGGCTATACATATAGAGATTCAGTAATTAGACACAGCATGGTTAAGGTGGCTAACTAAGAGTCTTAAGATATAAGTTTATAAGTAATATTTGAATATGAAATTTTTAGGCTAAGGCCGGAAAGGAATTATATCATGGGTAAAATTATTGGTATTGATTTAGGAACAACTAATTCATGTGTTGCAGTTATGGAAGGTGGTAAGCCAGTTGTTATCACAAACCAGGAAGGTGTTAGAACAACTCCATCTATCGTTGCATTCACAAAGACAGGTGAAAGATTAGTAGGTGATCCTGCTAAGCGTCAGGCAGTAACTAATGCTGACAAGACAATTTCATCTATTAAGAGACATATGGGTACAGACTATAAGGCTACAATTGATGATAAGAAGTATACACCACAGGAAATTTCAGCAATGATCTTACAGAAGTTAAAGGCAGATGCTGAAAACTACTTAGGTGAGAAGGTTACAGAAGCTGTTATTACAGTTCCTGCTTACTTCAACGATGCTCAGCGTCAGGCTACAAAGGATGCTGGTAAGATTGCTGGTCTTGATGTTAAGAGAATCATCAACGAACCAACAGCTGCTGCATTAGCTTACGGTCTTGATAACGAGAACGAGCAGAAGATCATGGTTTACGATTTAGGTGGTGGTACATTTGATGTATCTATTATCGAAATCGGTGATGGTGTTATTGAAGTACTTGCTACAGCTGGTAACAACAGACTTGGTGGTGATGATTTCGATAACGCAATTACACAGTATATGTTAGATGACTTCAAGGCTAAGGAAGGCGTTGATTTATCATCAGATACAATGGCACTTCAGAGATTAAAGGTTGCTGCTGAGCAGGCTAAGAAGGAATTATCTTCAGCTACAACAACTAACATCAACCTTCCATATATTACAGCTACAGCTGAAGGCCCTAAGCATTTCGATATGACTCTTACAAGAGCTAAGTTCGATGAATTAACACACGACTTAGTTGAGAAGACAGCAGAGCCAGTTAGAAACGCATTATCAGATGCTGGTTTAACAGCTTCTGAATTATCAAAGGTATTATTAGTTGGTGGTTCTACAAGAATTCCAGCTGTTCAGGATAAGGTAAAGCAGTTAACAGGACATGAACCAAACAAGTCACTTAACCCAGATGAGTGTGTAGCTATTGGTGCTTCTATTCAGGGTGGTAAGCTTGCTGGTGATGCAGGTGCTGGTGAAATCCTTCTTCTTGATGTAACTCCACTTTCACTTTCTATCGAAACAATGGGTGGTATTGCTACAAGACTTATCGAGAGAAATACAACTATTCCTACAAAGAAGAGCCAGGTATTCTCTACAGCTGCTGATAATCAGACAGCCGTCGATATTAACGTAGTACAGGGTGAAAGACAGTTCGCTAGAGATAACAAGTCTCTTGGTCAGTTCCGTCTTGATGGTATCCCTCCAGCAAAGAGAGGTGTTCCACAGATCGAAGTTACATTCGATATCGATGCTAATGGTATTGTAAATGTATCTGCTAAGGACCTAGGAACAGGTAAGGAACAGCACATCACAATTACAGCTGGTTCTAACATGTCTGATGAAGATATCGATAAGGCTGTTAAGGAAGCTGCTGAATTCGAAGCTCAGGATAAGAAGAGAAAGGAAGCTATCGATACAAGAAACGAAGCTGACTCAATCGTATTCCAGACACAGAAGGCTATTGATGAAGCTGGTGACAAGGTTGATGCTAATGAGAAGGCTACAGTTCAGGCTGACTTAGATGCATTAAAGAAGCTTGTTGAAGAATCAGATCCAGAGAATATGACAGATGCTCAGGTTGATGAAATTAAGGCTGCTAAGGAAAAGTTAATGACAAGTGCTCAGAATCTTTTCGCTAAGCTTTATGAATCACAGCAGGCAGGTGCAGCTGGTGCAGGCGCTGGTGCAGAAGGATTTGGAGCTAATGCAGGTGCAGATGCTAATGCAGGTTCTTCAAACTATGGCGATGATGTAGTTGATGGAGATTACAAGGAAGTCTAGGAAAATTAATCTAGGAACTGCATAGCAGTTGTTACACTAGATAGCATAAATTATTTTGGGAGCCGATTTATCGGCTCCCTTAAGTGCTAAATAACATGTGCACAATAAACGAGTATAGATTATAAGTTTGAGGAAATTTAAATGGCAGATAAACGAGATTATTATGAAGTCCTTGGCGTTTCTAGAGACGCTAGCGAGGCAGAATTAAAAAAAGCATATAGACAGCTTGCTAAGAAATATCATCCAGATATGCATCCAGGTGATGCCGAAGCAGAAGCTAAATTTAAAGAAGCCTCAGAGGCTTACGGCGTATTATCTGATGCTGACAAGAGAAGACAATATGATCAATTTGGTCATGCTGCCTTTGAAAATGGCGGCGCTGGTGCAGCAGGCGGATTTGATTTCGACTTTAGCGACTTCGGTGACATTTTCGGAGATATCTTTGGCGGCATGTTTGGCGGCGGCGGTGGAAGTAGACGTAACAGCAATGGTCCACGTCGTGGCGCAGATGTAAGAATGGGAACAAGAATTACATTTGCAGAAGCAGTTAAAGGAACTAAGAAGCAGATTGAAGTTAATATTAAAGAGACATGTAGCTCATGTAACGGAACTGGTGCTAAGAAGGGTACAAGTCCTGAGACATGTAAGAAGTGTAACGGCCGTGGTCAGGTAACATACCAGCAGCAGTCACTCTTTGGTATGGTTCAGTCAGTAAGACCTTGTCCAGATTGTGGTGGAACAGGTAAGGTTATTAAGGAAAAGTGTCCAGACTGTAAGGGTACTGGTTACATTAATACTAAGAAGACTATCGAAGTTACAATTCCAGCAGGTATTGATGACGGACAGGCTATTAGAATTTCTGGAAAGGGCGAGCCAGGTGTTAACGGCGGCCCAAGAGGAGATTTATTAGTTGTTGTTTCAGTATCTAAGGATCCTAACTTCATTAGAGATGGCTACGATGTTTTATCAGAAGTTAAGATTAGCTATCCTACAGCTGTTCTTGGTGGTGAAATCAAGGTTAAGACAGTTGATGGTGAAGTTCTATATGAGGTTAAGCCAGGAACTGCATCAGGCACTAGAGTTAGACTTCGTGGTAAGGGTATGCCAACTCTTCGTAATGAAAATGTACGTGGTGACGCATATATCGACCTAGTAGTTAATATCCCTACTCATTTAACTAAGGAGCAAAAAGATGCCCTTCTTGAATATGACAAGGCATTGACTGGCGAAGAACGTCCAACAAAGAAGAAAGGCTTATTTAAGTAAGCTTTATAATTTATATATGAAATCTATTAATCTCTCTAGCTAAATTTAGCTAGAGAGATTTTTTTATGTGTATTTTATTTGTATAGTAAGAGAAAAGATTATATAATAATTTTAGATGAAAATAAAATTGTTTGAACGCAGTGCCACTGCGTTCATGAGGAAGTAGCGAAGCGGATTCCGAATGTCCGCTTTACTTATGTGAGGACTCAAACTTAAATAAAATATTAGGGGGTTACTAACTATGTGGGCTTATGAAAGTGTATTTTATCAGATTTTCCCCATAGGAATGCTTGGTGCACCAAGGGAAAATGATGATGTAGAAGCAGATTTTAAGGTAACTAATAGATTAGCAAAGATCGATGAGGATTGGCTTGATCATTTTGAAAAACTAGGGATCAATGCTATTTATTTTTCACCAATTTTTGAATCCGATTCACATGGCTATAATACAAGGGATTATCGCCTTATAGACAGAAGACTAGGTACTAATAAGGATTTTACCGACTTAGTTAAAAGACTTCATGATAGAGGAATTAAGGTGGTTATAGACGGGGTCTTTAATCATGTAGGCAGAGGTTTCTTTGCCTTCCGTGATGTCATAAAAAATAGGGAGAATTCTAAATACAAGGATTGGTTTAACATAAATTTTGGAGGAAATTCAGAGTTTAACGACGGTTTGTGGTATGAAGGCTGGGAAGGTTGTTATGACTTGGTAAAGCTTAATCTCTCAAACGAAGAGGTTATAAACTATCTTCTAGAATCGGTAAAAATCTGGGTGGAGGATTTTGATATTGATGGAATTAGACTTGACGTGGCTTATTTACTTGATAGAAATTTTTTAAAGAGACTTAGAAGTTATACAGATGGTTTAAAGGCTGATTTCTTCTTATTAGGGGAGATTTTAGGTGGAGACTATAAAACTATAATGGCAGATGATATGTGCCACTCTGCAACTAATTACGAGTGTTATAAGGGTATTCATTCAAGTTTAAATAGCATGAATCTCTTTGAAATCATGCATTCCCTAAAAAGACAGTTTGGTCCGGAGGATTGGACTCTTTATAAGGGAAGACATTTGCTAAGCTTTATAGACAATCACGATGTTACAAGGGCGGCCTCAATTATTCAAAGACCAGAGCATTTAAAGCTTATGTTTGCCTTTATCTTTACAATGCCTGGCATTCCTTGTATCTACTATGGAAGCGAGTGGGGCGCTAAGGGAGAGAAAAACTACGGGGATTACGAATTAAGAGCGGCCTTTGATAAGCCGGAATTTAATGAGCTTACAGAATATATAGCAGAACTTGCTAAGTTTAAAACTAAGAGCAAAGCCCTAAACTACGGGGATTTCACTGATTTAATGATTACAAATAGGCAGTGTGCCTTTAAGAGAAGCTATGAAGGGGAGAGCGTTTTCATTTTCATAAATGCAGATGAAAATCCATACGAGTTTAACGTAGCGGGTGAGCACTTTACCCTAGAGCCTTTTGGCCTAAGGATACTTACATAATTTACTTAAAAGAGAAAGTAGAAATTGATTGGGGGGATTTATGTGAAGGAGAAGAATAAGAAAAACAATAAGAAAAGTAATAAGAAATTTTTACATCTAGGAACTGCTATAATATCTATTGGGCTTGTGTCATTACTAGCCCTAGTTTTAACTATTGGAGCCTTTGCCATTGAAGAGTCTAATGCTAGCAAGCATATAAAGGCTGGGGTTGTGGAAAATGTAGAGCTTGAGACGGAACAGGCTGTACCTCGCCTATTTTCACTAAAGGGGGAGGCTAGCCTAAACATTTCCCTGGGAGAAACATATATAGACCCAGGAGTTAAGGCATGGGACGAGTATTTAGGGGATATTTCTGAAAATGTATCTATTAGCTCTAATGTAGACAGCAGCCAGCTAGGTAGCTATGAGGTAAGCTATAGCCTTGAAGATGTAGACGGAAACACTTTAGAGCTTAGCCGCGTGGTAAATGTGGTGGATTTAGATGCTCCCGTAATTAGCCTTGCAGGAGATAGCATGGTTTATTTAAAGCTTGGGGAGAGCTACACAGATCCAGGTTTTAGTGCAAGTGATAACTGCGATGGGGATTTAACTGCAAATGTGACTAGTACTAACAACCTAGATACAAGTAAAATAGGCGTTTATAACATCAATTATTCTGTTACAGATTCCTCTAATAATACGGGCACTGCCACAAGAAAAATATTTGTTTATCAGCAGCAAACTCTAGAACAGACAAGGAATCCGGGAGATAAGGTGGTTTATCTAACCTTTGATGATGGACCTTATAAGTATACTTCTAGGCTTCTTGATATTTTAGATAAGTACAATGTAAAGGTAACATTTTTTGTAACCAATCAATATCCGTCTTATCAGTATTTAATAGGGGAAGAGGCAAGACGAGGTCACACTGTTGCAATCCATTCCTACTCCCATAAATACTCTGAAATATACTCAAGCGAGGAAGCCTACATTAATGACCTAAATGCTATGCGAGAGATTATCATTAATCAAACAGGCGTTGCACCAGCCATTATTCGCTTTCCAGGAGGTACGGATAATACTGTAAGTAGGCATTATAATATAGGCATCATGTCTAGACTTACAAGCGTAGTTACCAATATGGGCTATAGATATTGCGACTGGAGCGTTTCTTCAGGAGATGCCTGTGGCGAACAGTCAAGGGATGCGGTTTATAATAATGTTACAACAGGAATTGCCGATAGAAATGTGTCAGTGGTTTTACAGCATGATATTAAGAGCTTTAGCGTAGATGCTGTGGAAGATATAATTGTTTGGGGCTTGGCAAATGGCTACACCTTCCTTCCACTTGATACGAGCTCGCCTATGGTTCATGCAAGCCCAGCTAATTAACTCCTCATTGATTTAATGTTAAAGTTTTTGTAAAATACTTATGTATATAAAATTTTACATTAAAGAGGGAGTTACAAATGTTATTTAAGAAACTATTAAAGCAAGTGACTGCCATTAGTTTAATGGCAGTCCTTTTTTGTTTGTCACTAACAGCATGCGCAGACAAAACAAAGGAAGAAACTAATGAAACAAGCCTTGAGACAGAGGCTACAACAGAAGAAACAACTGAGGCAGAGCCTAGTGAAATCAGTTTAATCATGGTGGGGGATATTTTACTTCACGATAGGATTGAAGAATATAGCCTTCAGGAAAACGGTCAATATGATTATTCTGCAATTTTTGAAAATGAAAAAGAGTCCATTCAGGCAGCTGACCTAAGCCTAGTTAATCAAGAGGTTATTATTGGCGGCGAGGATCTTGGAGTTTCAGGCTACCCTGCCTTTAACTGCTCTTATAATTTGGCTACAAACCTAGTAAATTCAGGTTTTAATGTTATCCTACATGCAACAAATCATGCCCTTGATAAGGGTAAGACAGGACTTTTAAATTGCCTTCACAATTGGCAGACAAATTATCCGGATGTGGCTGTTCTTGGTATTAATGAAAGTCAGGAAGAAAGAGATAACATCTATGTTTACGAGCAGGATGGCATGAAGATAGCTATTCTTAATTATACTTACGGAACTAATGGCATTTCCCTTCCATCAGACATGCCTTATGCAGTAAATATGCTTGAGGAAGATGCAGTGGTTTCAGATATAAAGAAGGCTAAGGAGCTAGCTGACTTTGTAATTGTTTGCCCCCACTGGGGAACAGAATATTTGCTTGAAACAGATAGCTTACAAAAGAAGTGGACTAAGATTTTCCTTGAAAATGATGTCGACCTCGTAATTGGAACACATCCACATGTTATTGAGCCAATTGAAATGTTAACTAATGAAACTACAGGTCATCAAATGCTTGTATATTACTCACTAGGTAACTTTGTAAACTGGACTTCATCAAGTGGAACTGGCATTGCCAATAGAATGCTTGGGGGCATGGCAGAGGTAACCCTTGCAAGGGATGATAATGGTGATGTAGTAATTAAGGATTATGGAGTTAAAGCAGTGGTATCCCACGTTACATCTAAGCTTAACGGAATTACGGTTTATGACCTAGCAGATTACACAGAGGAACTTGCTAGTGAAAATGAAATCGTAAAACAGGATGCAACATTTTCAAAGGAATATATCACAAGCTTGGCAAATCAGGTTTGGGGCGATTTGTGGCATTAAAAAAATCTTTTTTAAGGAGCATTTAATGGCAGGTTTAATTAATGAAAATTTTGAAGAAGAAAAAGCTATTAATAAACTAATTGTACTTAATTATAAAAATATAAAATCTCTAGATATAGCAGAACGTAGAAAACTACTTGAAAAATATTTTTTTAATGAAACAGGAAAAAGTTGGAATGTTCCAGATGATATATCAGAAAAACTCATACAATTACGTTTAGAAGAATTAAAAAAGTAAAAGAAGATAAAAAATCTCTTCTAACTGGATTATCCAGTAGAAGAGATTTTATTTTTTATAAAATTTATGTCAAATGCTCTTTAAAATAAGTTTTTTCATTCATATCAAAGCTGGAATTATGGCTATTTGCCTTTGAATCTTCTTTAAAACTAATCTTCTTATAAGAATGAATAAAGTAAGCAATTTCAGCCACTCCCGTAATTACAAAGGAGAATGGGTAGAGTAGGTAAAGGGATGGGATTGTACCAATAATGGCAAATACTGTCTTTACCCATAAAACTCTAAATACACAAGCACCCATGATTACAATAAATGTAGGCACTGCAGTTTTATGAATTGCTCTTGAAGCAGCAATAGTACAGTCCATAAGGGCTGATAGGAAATAACAAAGAGCCATGATGTTTAGTCTCTTTAGACCTGCATCAATAACGGCTGGCTCTGATGAGAAGAAGGATAAAAACTCTCTACCAAAGGTAAGTAAGAGGCTTCCCATTAGTAGGCCAAGTCCCATGGATAAAAAGAGACTTGTTAAGTAACTTGTTCTCATTCTTTTCTTATCTCTTGCACCGAAGTTCTGACCTATAAAGGTTGCACCTGCGGTATTAAAAGCTGCCATACTTTCAAAAATAATGCTATCGGCATTAGTGGCAGCAGAATTACCTGCAACTAAAGTTGCATCAAAGCTATTAACACCGGCCTGTACAAAGAGGTTTGCAAAATGGAAAACCGCACTTTGAAAGCCTGATAAAATTCCTAACTTAGTAATAGTAGGAACCTTTGATTTTGTAATTCTTATCTTCTTAATTTCCAACTTAAAATCCTGCTTTTCTTTAAGCATTGTAATAATGATCATAACTGCAAGTAGATACTGTGAAATAACACTTGCAAGGGCAACACCTGCCACACTTAAATGGCAAATAATTACAAAAAATAAATTTAGAATTATATTTACCACACCACTAATAGTTAAGAAATAAAGTGGCTTCTTTGTGTTACCTGCTGCGGATAGGATTGCATTTCCCCAATTATAAATACCAAGGGCTGGCATACCTATGGAACAGATTCGTGCATAAATAATGGCACCTTCAATTAATTCATCCTTAGTTCCTAAAAGTTTTAAGATAATTGGTGAAAAGAAAATTCCTATAAGTAGGATAATTACACCTTCTAAAAAACTAATAATAATACTTGTATGTACTGTCTCTGATAATTCTTTTTTATTCTTGGCTCCGATATGTAGGGCAGTAAGTACATTTATACTTCCGCTCATTCCAATAATAAAGGCAAGAAAGAGCTGGACTAAAATTACTGATGAGCCAACACTTCCTAAAGCATTAGAGCCTGCAAATCTTCCAACTACCGCCACGTCGCATAGGTTAAATAGCACCTGCAACAAATTAGTAAACACCAAAGGTATACTAAAGAGTAGCATCTGCGGCAGAATCGGACCTTTCGTAAAATTCTTCATTTTCTCAATCCTTTAACAAATATATTCTCTCAAATCGTTTGATACTATATCATTAGAAATATAGCTATATCAAGCCAACGCTTTAATGCGAAAAAGATAGGAAATAACACATTTTTTAACTAATATGAAAGTCCTTAAAGTTCCCAAAGTCGGCTTTACAAATAGCCAAGAATTTATTATTATAAAGATTGTGTTTTATGACTTATATTAGATGAGTTAAATAGGTAGAAAGAGGTAACTAATCATGGCAGAGTCAATGGTAGGTTTGAAAAGAACTCATAGATGTACTGAAGTATCTAGCGCCAATGTTGGAGAAAAAGTTACAGTTATGGGTTGGGTACAAAAAAGAAGAAATTTAGGTGCTTTAATCTTCGTAGATTTAAGAGATAGAAGTGGTCTTTTACAGATCCTTTTTGATGAGAATGTAATTGGTAAGGAAGGCTTTGATAAGGCCTATACACTTCGTAACGAATTCGTTATTGCTGTAGAGGGTACAGTTAATAAGCGTTCAGGTGCCGTAAATGAGAATTTAAAGACTGGTGATATTGAAGTTATCGCAGAGTCTCTTAGAATTCTTTCAGAATCTGAGACACCTCCTTTCCCAATTGAAGAGAATATTCCAACTAAGGAAGATATTAGACTTAAGTACAGATGTCTTGATTTAAGAAGACCTGATATTCAGTCTAACATTATTATGAGAAGCCAGGTTGCTACATTAACAAGAGCATTCCTTGCTAATGAAGGCTTCCTTGAGATTGAAACTCCAATGCTTACTAAGTCTACACCAGAAGGTGCTAGAGATTACTTAGTTCCATCAAGAGTTCATCCAGGTAAATTTTATGCTCTTCCTCAGTCACCTCAGTTATTTAAGCAGATGCTTATGTGCTCTGGTTATGATAGATATATGCAGATTGCAAGATGTTTCAGAGATGAAGATTTAAGAGCTGATAGACAGCCTGAATTTACTCAGATCGATATGGAATTATCATTTGTTGATGTTGATGATGTAATCGATGTTAACGAAAGATTACTTGCACATCTTTTCAAGGAAGTACTTGATGTTGATGTTAAGCTTCCAATTCAGAGAATGACATGGCAGGAAGCTATGGATAGATTCGGTTCTGATAAGCCAGACCTTCGTTTTGGTATGGAACTTCATGACGTATCTGAAATCGTTAAGAACTGCGGCTTTGGTGTATTTACATCAGCTCTTGAAAATGGCGGCTCAGTACGTGGTATTAACGCAAAGGGTCAGGGTAGCATGCCTCGTAAGAAGATCGACGCTTTAGTTGATTTCGCTAAGGGTTATGGTGCTAAGGGCTTAGCTTACATTTGCATTAATGAAGATGGAACATACAAGTCTTCATTTGCTAAGTTCATGACAGAAGAAGAGATGGATGCCTTAGTTAAGGCACTTGACGGTGAGAAGGGTGACTTATTACTCTTTGCAGCTGATAGAAATAAGATTGTTTGGAATGTACTTGGTGCATTAAGAGTTGAGCTTGCTGATAAGATGGGCTTACTTGATAAAAATGATTACAAGTTCTTATGGGTAACAGAATTCCCTCAGTTTGAATGGTCAGACGAGGAAGAAAGATGGGTAGCGATGCACCATCCATTCACAATGCCTATGGACGAAGATTTAGATAAGTTAGAGTCAGACCCAGGTGCAGTACGTGCTAAGGCTTACGATATCGTACTTAACGGTACAGAAATCGGTGGTGGTTCAGTAAGAATTCACCAGGCTGATATTCAGTCACGTATGTTTAAGGCTCTTGGTCTTACAGAAGAAACAGCTAACGAGAAGTTCGGATTCTTACTTGATGCCTTCAAGTATGGTGTTCCACCACACGCTGGTTTAGCTTACGGTCTTGATAGACTTGTAATGCTTATGGCTAAGCGCGATTCAATCCGTGACGTAATTGCATTCCCTAAGGTTAAGGATGCAAGCTGTCTCCTTACTAATGCTCCTGATGTTGTTGATGAAAAGCAGCTTAAGGAATTAAGCATTGATATAGCAGAAGAAGAGACAGAAGAAAACTAATAAATAATAAAGCTGATGTTACATTTGAGAAGTGGCATTAGATTTTTAAGGAAAGGAGCCGAAAGGCTCCTTTTTTTTGTGAAATTTTTTAAGATAATATTTGACAAGTTAGCTATATCTAACTACAATGTTAGTCAGAACTAACAAGTTACCTAAATTTGTTCTTGTGTACAAAAGGGAGGAATTTATGAAGAAAAGAAGTACCTTCTCCTGGGTTATTCATTTTGCAGGGAGAAAGAAAAGTTTTTACATTGGTAGTGTGCTACTTGCCATTATCGGTGTTGCCATGTCATTTATTCCATATTTGATAATTGCAAAGATTGTTGGAATGCTTTTATCAAAGGATATGGATTTTGGTCATTGTATGTCATTGATTTTGATAATGGCTCTGTGTTGGACTTTGAGAGTTGTGTTTCATTCAACTTCTACAACATTGTCCCACGTTGCCACATTCAACGTATTAGGCGGGATCAGAACTCAGCTTTGCAAGAAGCTTTCAACTATTCCCCTTGGTTCGGTTTTGGATGATAATAGCGGTGCCTACAAAAATATTATTGTAGAGCGTGTTGATTCTATGGAAACAACTTTGGCTCATATTGTGCCTGAGTTTACAGCAAATATCTTATTGCCTATAGTCATGTTCATTTACATTCTTGCTTTGGATTGGCGCATGGGCTTGGCAAATCTCATTTCAGTTGCAATCGGTTTGTGTTTTGTGGCTGGTATGATGGCCCGAAGTCAGGGCGAATTCGAATATACGATACAGAAAACTAAATATTTGAATGATACAGCTGTTGAATATATCAATGGTATCGAGGTTATTAAGGCCTTCGGCAAGACAGGAAGTTCTTATGAAAAATTCGTGCTTGCTGCAAAGGAAGGTGCAGATTGCTTTATCAATTGGATGAGAAAATGTATCTGGTTCCAGGCTGGAAGCTTTGCTTTCACACCAGCCACATTCCTTGGAGTTCTCCCAATTGGTTTGCTTTTAGTGAAAAATGGTGGCATGACACCAGAGGATTTCATCACATCAGTTATTCTTTCTGCGGGTCTCATGGGACCTTTGATGATTGCCTTTTCATACATGGATGACATTATGAAAATGCAGGCAATCTTTGGAGAAGTTACAGAGATTATTGAAAGAGAAGATATGGTAAGACCTGACACTCTTACAAAGCAGCCGGTGGGCTCTGATATCACTCTTAGAAATGTGAGATTTTCTTATAAGGATAAGGAAATTTTGCACGGCTTGAATATGGATATTAAGCAAGGAGAGGTTAATGCCTTTGTGGGACCTTCCGGCTCAGGCAAGAGCACAATCGCCCGACTCATCGATTCCCTTTGGGATGTAGACGAAGGCAGCATCACTTTTGGTGGAGTTGATATTAAAGAGCTTCCACTTGATTATTACACAAGCAAGATTGCTTATGTTGCCCAGGACAACTATCTGTTTGATATGTCCGTTATGGAAAATATCAGACTTGGCAAGGCCGGTGCCACAGATGAAGAGGTTATTGCCGCAGCGAAAGCTACTGGATGCCATGAATTCATCCTTGGACTTGAAAATGGCTACGACACTATTGTTGGTGGTGCAGGCGGACATCTATCAGGGGGAGAGCGACAGAGAATCTGTATAGCACGAGCAATGCTAAAGGATGCACCGGTTGTAATTATGGATGAAGCTACGGCATATACGGATCCCGAAAATGAAGCTCTTGTACAGGAAAGTGTGGCAAAGCTGGTACGGGGCAAGACTCTTATTGTTATTGCCCATAGGTTGTCAACTATCATTGATGCGGACAAGATTTTCGTTATAAATGAGGGAAATGTTGAGGCAGAAGGCACTCATGCGCAGCTCCTAGCTGATTGTCCTCTCTATAAGAATATGTGGGAGGCACACACCATGGTGAAGGACGATGACAGAGTGGATTCAGTTATGGGTTCAGACGCTAGAAGGGAGGCTGCTCATGCTTAAAATTTTGATGAAATTTTTCAAATTCTGTAATGAAGAAAACAGAAAAAAGTTTTATATATCAATTGCATTAGGTGTTATTGATGCAATCTTTGCTGGCATGAAAATTCCTGCTGCTTATTTTGCAATTGATGCCATTGTGAATAATAAAATTACCGTAAATACATTTTTACTTGTAATGGGATTTATGCTCTTAAGCACTGTTGGAAAAATGGTTATAAATAGGTTCTATCAGATGCTTCTTACAGAAGGCGGCTATAGGACCTGCGCTGGCAAGCGAATTGAAATTGGCGAGCATCTCAGATATTTGCCAATGGGATATTTTAATGATACAAGCCTGGGGCATATCACATCTGTTACAACCAACACTTTGGAGCAGACCGGAGATATTGCAACCCGCGCAATAATATTAGTTATGCAGGGTACAATTACAACCCTCATCGTTAGTCTTGGAATGTTTATTTTCGATGTGAGAATCGGCTTGATATGTGTTGCGGTTATTCTGGTTTTCTTTATCTTCAATCATTTTACAAACAAGAGTGTAGAGAAGGTTGCTCCTGAGAAAATTGAGTCAGATAAGGATATGGTTGGCGTAATTCTTGAGTTCATCCAGGGCATTGCAGAAATCAGAAACTACAACATTATCGCCATGAACAACGCAAGGCTCAATAAAGCCATCGAAAGAAAAACAAAGGCTGATATCAAAGCAGAGATTGCGGCCATTCCTTTGGTAGGCGTGCAGATGCTCATCTGTAAGCTTGCGGGAGTAGTAATTGCAGGCGCATCAATCTCCTTTTATCTGAATGGCAGCATGAAGCTCACATACTGTATCACAATGATGCTTTGTGCATTCATTATCTTTGAGTCACTGGATTTGGCAGGAACTTACACAGCTCTTATCAGAATCATCGGAAAAGGTGTTGATATGGTAAATGAGATTATGGAAGTTGAGGAGATGGATATTAATGGTGAGGAAATTCATCCTTCAAACCGTGATATTCATCTTGACCATGTCAGCTTTGCATATGAGGACAGGACGATCATCGACGATGTGACCCTTGATATTAAAGAGAAAACTACTACAGCAATTGTTGGCCCATCCGGCGGTGGCAAGACTACACTGACATCCCTTATTGCAAGATTTTGGGATGTGAAATCCGGCAAGGTCACTCTTGGCGGAAGAGATGTAAGGGACTACAGCTTCGATTCTTTGATGGAGAATTTCAGCTTTGTTTTCCAGCGAGTTTATTTGTTTGAGGATACCATTGCAAACAACATCAGATTTGGCCGTCCGGAGGCTTCCATAGATGAAGTTATGGCTGCCGCCAAGAAAGCTTGTTGCCACGATTTCATCATGGCACTTCCAGATGGCTATGAGACAGTAGTTGGGGAAGGTGGCGCTACATTGTCAGGCGGTGAAAAGCAGCGAATTGCTATTGCCAGAGCCATCATGAAGGATGCACCAATCATCATTTTGGATGAGGCAACAGCCAATGTGGACCCAGAAAACGAGAAGGAATTGACAGAGGCAATTGAGAATCTTACTAGGGAAAAGACTATCATCATGATCGCACACAGATTGAAGACGGTAAGACATGCAGATCAAATCCTGGTTATTGATAAAGGCAAAATTGTCCAGCAGGGCAAGCATGACGAGCTAATGGCCCAGGATGGAATTTACAAGAATTTTGTTAGCGGACGAAAGAAGGCAGTAAGCTGGAAGATTGCATAATTTATTTGGATGAAGAAAGTGGATTGTAAAAGAAGCAGACCTAATTATTTTAACTTTTCTATACATTAAAATTAATTGACTTATGAACTCTAGTTATTATAATATAAATAATCGTAAGGGCTTTTAAACCTAGAAGGCTCTTATGAATCACAATTTGGGAGGATTTGTATGTATTCATTTAATGAAGTGTCAAGTTTTGATCCAGATTTAGCTAAGGCTATGGATGATGAACTTGCAAGACAGAGAAGTCATATTGAGCTTATTGCTTCTGAGAACCTAGTAAGCAAGGCTGTTATGGCTGCTATGGGAAGCCCACTTACTAACAAGTATGCTGAAGGTTACCCAGCTAAGAGATATTACGGTGGATGTGAATATGTTGACGTAGTTGAAAACTTAGCAATTGAAAGAGCTAAGAAGCTTTTTGGTTGTACATACGTTAACGTTCAGCCTCATTCAGGTGCACAGGCTAATATGGCAGTGTTCTATGCACTTGTTAAGCCAGGTGAAACAGTTATGGGTATGAGCCTTGACTGTGGTGGACATTTATCACATGGTTCAGCAGCTAATATTTCTGGTAGCTACTTTAACATCGTTCCTTACGGTGTTACAGCTGATGGATTTATTGATTATGATGAAGTTGAAAGAATTGCTAAGGAATGCAAGCCTAAGATGATTATCGCAGGTGCTTCTGCTTATGCAAGAACAATTGACTTTAAGAGATTTAGAGAAATTGCAGATGAAGTTGGTGCTTACCTCTTTGTTGATATGGCACATATCGCTGGCCTTGTAGCTGGTGGTGCTCATCCAAGCCCAATTCCATATGCTCATGTTGTAACAACTACAACACATAAGACACTTCGTGGACCAAGAGGTGGTATGATTTTATCATCACAGGAATTTGCTGATGAGCACAAGCTTAATAAGTCAGTATTCCCAGGTACACAGGGTGGTCCTTTAATGCACGTTATCGCAGCTAAGGCTGTCTGCTTAAAGGAAGCACTTGATCCAAGCTTTAAGGTCTATGCTGAAAATATTGTTAAGAACGCTAAGGCACTTGCTAACGGTCTTACAAGCAGAGGCTTTGATCTTGTTTCAGGCGGTACAGATAACCATCTTATGTTAGTTAACTTACTTTCTAAGAATAAGACTGGTAAGGAAGTTGAAAAGCTTCTTGATGCAGCTAATATTACATGTAACAAGAACACAATTCCTAATGATCCAGCTTCTCCATTTGTAACAAGCGGTATCAGACTTGGTACAGCAGCAGTTACAACTAGAGGCTTCAATGAAGCTGATATGGATGTAGTAGCAGAAGCTATTGCTCTCCTTGTTGACGATGTTGATGCTAATAAGGCTAAGGCTATGGAACTTGTTAAGAGTCTTACAGATAAGTACCCACTTTACGAATAAGATAAGAATGCAATTTGCATTTTAAGTTATGGAAGAGATTCCTTAAATCTAAGTTTTAATAATTCTGTTTTGTTTATTTTTAAATATTTACCGCGGGGCTTGGCCCTGCGGTTTTTTAATTGGTGGAAATTAAAAGAGTGGGAAACTTTTTGGGATATGTAGTATATACGAAGCTGCAGAGCATCCGAAACTTACAGAAGAATTCTTCCTTGCCTTATGGAGACTATATACTCCCGGAAAGTGCTGTTTTTCAGCCTTTTCTCGTCTCTGATAAGCTTGTTTTGACTTATTTTACTGAATCATTGCAAAAGGGTCACAAGTAAAATTGTAAAAAAAGGACATGATTTGGCTGTAACTTTCAATTACTCTGAAAAAAGGCACAGGAAATTTTAAGAAAGAAGGTTAGATACTAGAAAAATAGGGAATCTTGTGCTTAAATCAGAGCTTTGCTTAGAAAAAGTCACAAGCGATTTTTTGAGAGCTTGAAAAACTGTGCTTAAATATAGAGTTTACTTAAATCATAGGCACAAATGCTTCGGAAATGATGAGAAAGCGGGACTTACAGAAGAATTCTTTGGTGCCTGATAAAGCTTGTAATCTCCCGGAAAGGCACAAAGCCAGAAACTTATAAAATCCCTAATTAGTAACTGGTGGCTATAGTAGGCTTAAAGCGTTTAGAAAGGCACAGCTTCTAGCGAGAACTACAATCTCCCTCACAAACATCAAAAAAACACTAGGAAAGCTTGATTTCTCAAAATTTCCTAGTGTTAATTACGTACATTTTTCTATAAATCTATTTCCCTATTAGACACATTTTCCTAAAATCGGATAACTACTTATTGTTCTCAGCTTCCTTCATAGCACGAACCTTTAATGATAAACCGAAGAGGTTGATGAAGCCTTCAGCATCGTGATGATCATAGAGGTCACCTGTTGTAAATGAAGCGATTGACTCATTGTAGAGTGAGTATGGTGAAGTTGTTCCAGCCTTAATGATGTTACCCTTGTAGAGCTTGAACTTAACCTGACCTGTTACCTTCTTCTGAGTAGACTCAATGAATGCCTGGCAAGCTTCACGAAGAGGAGTTTCCCACTTTCCTTCGTAAACGATCTGAGCAAACTTGTTACCCATATCAAGCTTCATTGTTGTTGTATCTCTATCAAGAACTAATTCTTCAAGCTGCTGATGTGCTTCGTAAAGAATTGTTCCACCAGGAGTTTCATAAACACCACGAGACTTCATACCAACTACACGGTTTTCAACGATATCGATGATACCAATACCATGCTTACCACCAAGCTTATTTAATGTTCTGATGATATCAGAAACCTTCATAGCCTGACCGTTAACCTTCTTTGGAACACCTGCTTCAAAGTCGATTGTTACATATTCGCCTTCATCTGGAGCCTTCTCAGGTGTCTGAGATAATACAAGTAAATGATCGTAGTTTGGCTCATTTGCAGGATCTTCAAGTTCAAGACCTTCATGGCTGATATGCCAAATGTTTCTATCACGGCTGTAGCTTGTGTCAGCTGAGAATGGAAGGTTGATTCCATGCTGCTTACAATATTCAATCTCATCCTCACGAGACTGCATTGTCCACTTTTCATTTCTCCAAGCTGCAATAATCTTGATATCTGGTGCAAGAGCCTTAATTGTAAGTTCAAATCTGATCTGATCGTTACCTTTACCTGTAGCACCGTGACAAATTGCTGTAGCGCCTTCCTTACGAGCAATTTCTACTAATCTCTTAGCAATAAGAGGTCTTGCCATTGAAGTACCAAGTAAATATTTATTTTCATATACTGCATGTGCCTGAACACATGGAACAATATAATCATCACAGAATTCATCAGTTAAATCTTCGATGTAGAGCTTGCTAGCACCACATGAAATAGCTCTTTCCTCTAAGCCATCTAACTCTTCTTCCTGACCACAGTCAGCACAAACACAAATTACTTCATAATCGAAATTTTCCTTTAACCAAGGAATGATGGCAGTTGTATCAAGTCCGCCTGAATAAGCTAAAATAACTTTCTCTTTCATGATTTTCTTTCCTCCAAAAAATACAGGTTAGGTTTCCCTGTCTATTCTAAAAGTTAATTATTATCGGCAATAACTAACTTCTTGTTCATTATGATATACCACATTATTTCAAATTGCAATAGTAAAAATGCATATTTTGTATTTTTATGCATTATTTTTGAATATTTATGCATAATATTAATTTTAGCCAAAACCCCTTTACATCTGAAAAAAACTTGCTATAATGAAACTTATCGAATGAATATTTATTCATTCATTATGAATATTATGCATGGGAGGTCTACAAACTATGGTAAAAGTAGGAATTATAGGCGCGACTGGTTATGCTGGCAACGAACTTGTCAGATTATTATTAGGACATAAGGATGTGGAAATTGTTTGGTTAGGATCAAGAAGTTACATTGATCAAAAATATTCTGATGTATATAGAAACATGTTTAGACTTGTTGATGCTAAGTGCTTAGATGACAATATGGATGCACTTGCAAAGGAAGTTGATGTTATCTTTACAGCAACACCACAGGGCTTATGTGCTTCTTTAGTTAATGAAGACATTTTATCAAGAACAAAGATCATTGACTTATCTGCAGACTTCAGATTAAAGGATGTTAAGACTTATGAGGAGTGGTACAAGATAGAACATAAGGCACCACAGTTCATTAATGAAGCTGTTTATGGTCTTTGCGAAATTAATAGACATAAGGTAAATAAGAATACAAGAATTATTGCTAATCCTGGTTGCTACACAACTACATCAATTCTTACATTATATCCAATGGTTAAGGAAGGAATTATTGATCCAGATACAATTATTATTGATGCTAAGAGTGGTACTTCAGGTGCTGGTCGTGGAGCTAAGGTTAATAACCTTTTCTGCGAGGTCAACGAAAGCATGAAGGCTTATGGCGTTGGAACTCATAGACACACACCAGAAATTGAAGAGCAGTTAGGCTACGCTGTTAATAGAGACGATATTAAGCTTATTTTCACACCTCATCTTGTACCTATGAATAGAGGTATTTTGGTAACTGCTTATGCAAATCTTAAAAAGGAAGTTAGTTACGAAGAGGTTAAAGCTATTTACGATAAATATTATGGCGAAGAGTTCTTTATTAGAGTACTTGAAAAGGATGTTTGCCCTGAGACTCGTTGGGTTGAGGGTAGCAACTTTGTAGATATCGGATTTAAGATTGAGCCAAGAACTAAGAGACTTATTATGATGGGAGCCCTTGATAACTTGGTAAAGGGGGCTGCAGGTCAGGCTGTTCAGAACATGAATTTGATGTTTGGGTTTGAAGAGAACGAAGGGCTAAAGATGGCTCCGCTATTTCCGTAATCCCCGGGAGAGTGTGGGGATGGACGCAAGGTTGCGCAGAGACTGATTTTTTGGGAGCAGGCTTGCGCGCTCTAAGGCTCGTAGCGGTACTAAGTTTTCCCTTGCTCTTCCCCAAGTGGAAGCTTTCGCTTCCTTGGTGAAGAAGGGAAAACTAGTGCCGACGGCCTTAGAAGGCTCCAAAAAATCATCTCTGCTTCACCCCTGCTACCGCCACACAACACCCCCGGCGATGAGGAACTCCCGTCGGAGATGGGGATTAAACCGGGAATGAGGAACTACTGGAAGGAGATACCATACGGCAATGCGCTACGCTGTTGCCTACCGGGAGATGAGGACTACCGGGAGGAGATAAACATACGGCAATGCGCTCCGCTGTTGCCTACCGGAAACGATAAACTACCGGGAAGCGATACCATACGGCAAATGCGCTTCGCTATTGCCTAGCGGATTAATAAAAAAGAGTAATTTTATAGGAGGAAATATGGTTAAGATTATCGATGGTGGTGTTACTGCAGCTAATGGCTTTGCTGCTGCTAGCACTCATGCAGGGATTAAAAAGAATTCGACTAAAGATGATATGGCTTTCATCTTTTCAAAAGTTGGCTGTGTTACAGCTGGTACATTTACCTTAAACAAGGTTTTTGCAGCTCCTGTTAAATGGGATAAGGCAAGAGTTTATAGTGAGGATTTAGCTAGAGCCGTAGTTATTAATTCTGGTGTTGCTAATGCTTGTACTGGTAAAGAGGGCGACGATGCTTGCCTTATGGAGGCTGAGGCTATTAGTGAGGCACTTTCAGTGCCTGTTAATTCTTGTTTAGTGGCTTCTACAGGTGTTATTGGTGCACAGCTTCCTATGACAGAGATTTGCAATGGTATTAAGGCTATGGCCCCTAGTTTAGAGGAGACTAGAGAGGCTGCTAACAAAGCTGCTGTTGCTATTATGACTACTGATACTAAGCCTAAGGAAGTGGCAGTTGAAGTGGAGCTTTCTGGAAAGAAGGTTACTATTGGTGGTATGTGTAAGGGTGCTGGTATGATTCATCCAAACATGGCTACAATGCTTTGCTTTATTACTACAGATGCTGCAATTGATAAGAAGTTACTTCAGGAAGCTACATCAGCTATTGTAGATGATTCCTTTAATATGATTTCTGTTGATGGGGATACATCTACTAACGATACAGTTTTAGTTTTGGCTAATGGCTTGGCAGAAAATGCAAAAATTGTATCTAAGGACGAGGATTACAAGAACTTCTATGAAGGTTTATCCTACGTTTTAACTGAGCTTTCAAAGAAAATCGCAGGAGATGGCGAGGGTTGTACTTGCCTCTTTGAAGCTAAGGTCTTAAATGCTAAGACTAAGAAGGATGCTAAGATTTTAGCTAAATCCGTTATTACATCAAGCTTAACTAAGGCTGCAATCTTTGGACATGATGCTAACTGGGGTAGAATCCTTTGTGCTCTTGGTTATTCAGGCGGAGATTTTGATCCTGAAAAGGTTGATATTTTCTTTGAATCAAGTGCTGGTAAGTTACAGATTGTAAAGGATGGAGTTGCTACTGACTATAGTGAGGAAAAGGCCAGTGAAATTCTATCAAAGAATCCAGTAACAGCTATTTGCAATGTTAAAGATGGGGAATATGACGCAACTGCTTGGGGCTGTGATTTAACTTTTGACTATGTAAAGATTAACGCAGATTATAGAAGCTAGACTTAGCGCCTATAAGTTAGAGGAAAACTTAAAGGCCTAGTTACATTTTCATAATAATCAAGATATTGGAAAAGGAAGGAAAAGAAAATGACTACAATAGACATGAAGGAAGAGTTATATAAGGCTCAGATTTTAGTTGAGGCTTTGCCTTATATTCAGAAGTTTAATCGTAAAATCATTGTTGTAAAATATGGCGGTTCAGCAATGGTGGATGAGGATTTAAAAAAGAAAGTAATTCAAGATGTTGCACTACTTAAACTTGTAGGTTTTAAGCCTATTATCGTGCATGGTGGTGGTAAGGAAATTAGCTCATGGGTTAAGAAATCAGGCATGGAGCCAAAGTTTATTAACGGCCTTAGAGTTACAGATGAGCCAACTATGGAAATCGCAGAAATGGTACTAAATAAGGTAAATAAAAGCCTTGTATCCTTACTTGAAGAGCTTGGTATTAAGGCTTGCGGTATTAGTGGTAAAGATGGTGGTATGTTAAGAGTTGACAAGAAGTTATCTGGCGGAGAAGATATTGGTTTCGTTGGTGACATTAAAAGCGTTGATACAACTCTTATTCACTCACTTTTAAAGGATGATTTCCTACCAGTAATTTGCCCAATCGGTTTTGGTGATGATCACCATGCTTATAATATCAATGCTGATGATGCAGCATGCGCTATTGCTAGAGCAGTAGGGGCTGAAAAGCTTGCTTTCTTAACAGATATTGAAGGGGTTTATAGAGATTTTAATGATAAGGATTCCCTTATTTCTGAGCTTTCAACAACAGAAGCTAAGGACTTACTTGCCTCTGGCACAATTGGTGGAGGTATGCTTCCTAAGCTTAATAACTGTATTGATGCTGTGGAAAATGGAGTATCAAGAGTACATATCTTAGATGGCCGTATTCCACACTGCTTACTTCTTGAAATCTTTACTAATAAGGGTATTGGTACAGCTATTCTTTCAGAAGAGGCAGAGAAATTCTATAATGCAGACATTGTTTGCTAGAAAAAGGAGATTTTTATGAATACTACAGAACTTTTAAAGCTTGGAGAGGAGAAGCTTTTTCACACATATAATCGTTATCAGATTTGCCTAGAAAAGGGCGATGGAGTTTATCTCTACGATAGAGACGGTAAGAAGTATTTAGACTTTGGTGCAGGTATTGCTGTATTTGCCCTAGGTTACAATAATAAAAAATATAACGATGCTATTAAAGCTCAGGTGGATAATCTAATTCACACTTCTAATTATTTTTACAATGAGCCAGCCATTAAGGCAGCTAAGGCAATTACTGAAATCTCTGGCATGGATAGAGTATTCTTTACTAATTCAGGTACTGAGGCAATTGAGGGTGCTGTTAAGCTTGCAAAGAAGTATTACTATCTTAAGCACAACAACAGCACTGATGGAGAAATCATTGCTATGGAGCATTCTTTCCATGGTAGAAGTATGGGTGCTTTGGCAGTTACAGGAAACAAGCACTATCAGGAGGCTTTTGGTCCTATGATTCCAGGCATCAAGTTTGCTAAGTTTAATGATATTGATAGTGTTAAGGCTTTAGTAAATGATAAGACTGCCGCCATTCTTTTTGAAACAGTTCAGGGTGAGGGCGGTGTTTATCCTGCTAAGGAGAGCTTTATTAAGGAAGTTCGCAAGCTTTGTGATGAAAAGGGCATTTTACTTATTCTTGATGAAATCCAGTGTGGTATGGGTAGAACCGGTTCTATGTTTGCTTATCAGCAGTACGGAGTGGTGCCAGATATCGTAACCTCTGCTAAGGCTCTTGGTTGCGGTATTCCTGTTGGTGCATTCCTTGCTAAGGAAGAAGTGGCAGCAGCTTTAGTACCAGGAGATCATGGAACTACTTATGGTGGTAACCCTCTTGCAACTGCAGCAACTAACGTGGTGCTAGACATTTTCAAAGAGGATAAGGTTTTAGAAAATGTAAAAACAGTGGGTGCTTATCTTGAGAAACGCCTAGAGGAATTAGTAGCTGAGTTTGACTGCGTAGTAGAGAGACGTGGAATGGGCTTAATGCAGGGCTTACAGCTATCAATTAATCCTAAGGATGTAATCTCTAAGGCCCTTGATAATGGACTTATTCTTTTCTCGGCTGGAACTAATGTAATCAGATTTGTTCCACCACTTGTGATTACTAAGGAAAATGTTGACGAGATGATTGAAAAATTAAAAAAGTGTTTTTAGTTAGAACTTATTAAAGGCGAAATAGTAAGAAATCTTAACAACCTTGTAAAAATAGCTAAGAATAGAGTATAATACCTAAGGTGCAAAAATTTGTGCCTTAGGTTTTTTGATTTTGTGAACTATGGAAAGGTTTCCGTTTTATAGATACTAGAATTTACAACTTAAATATGGAGGGATTTATGAAAATTTTAAAGAAATTTGCAGCGCTTGCCTTAAGTGTTGTGACTATATTTTCAACAGTAGGATGCTCAGATTCACAGACAGGCCTTGCGGCTAAGAGCTTAGAGCTTGAAAAGGAAGTAACAGTAAAGGTTTGGTATAACGACGATGCCTATACTAAGTACTTAGATTATGTGGCTAAGCAGTTTAATGTTACTAATGAATTGGTTACTATTGAGCCTGAGTTGATTTCAGAATCTAACTATATTCAGTACATTTACGACCAGTCAATTAGAAATGACAATGCTTGTGATGTTTACCTTTGTTCTTCAGATAGTGTGGAAGAGGCTTATTTACTAGGTCTTATGCTTGAGAATAACGAATATGACAAGATTTATACTGAGGACATTTATGGAAAGGCAGGTCTTGAGTCTTCTTCTTATAATAATGTTTTATATGGTTATCCAGTGACTTATGAAACTTCAGCCCTTGTTTATAATAAGGTCTATGCAGATGCAGTTACTAGCTTTGATGAGATTCCAGCTTCTGACCTATCAGGCCTTAAGACAACAGATAATTTAGCTATGACATTTGCTTATGATGCTTCAGGATTATTGACAAATTATCCATTTGCAAGTAAGTATATTAGTTTTGAAGGCGATAGCATGGACACAGCTAATATCTATATTAATAACGAAGAGGCTCTAAAGAAGGCCTTAACAGAGTATCAGGGACTAAAGGAAGAGTACGGTCTTTCAACTGATGAAGATAAGTTAAATGAGTATCAGTCTTTATTTACAGAAGGTAGAGTGGCTTACTCAATTATGACAGCATCTCAGATTGAGAATCTAGATACATCAGTTAAGTACGGAGTTTGTGCAATTCCAAGTTTAGGGGACGGCCTTGAAAGTCAGGCTTTATCTACAACAACAATGGCTGTTGTAAATCCTTATTCTAAGGAATATGATGTAGCCCGTGCAGTTGCTAAGGCAATTTCTTATGATTATGCGTCAAATGTAACACTCCTTTCAAACCTTGCTTGTGCAAGAGGAGATGTTTCAAAGGATTCTGTTATTAAGAGCTTACACAAGATTTATTCAGAATCTATAGTCAAGCCTAAGTATGCAGGCATTGATGAGATTTATGCTCAATATGAAATAATGCTTCACAAGATTTGGAACGGTGAAAGCGTAGATACTGCCTATGATACATTTGCAAAGGTAGTAGAGAAATATACTAAGTAGGTGATTTTATGTTTACAATTACAGGTTATGTTAAGTTAAAAAAGGGAGAGGGAAGAACTATTAAGTCAGGTGGCGCCTGGGTTTATGATAATGAAATCGATGAGATTTCTGAAGGCGTAGTTGACGGAAAGTTAGTTGAGGTCCATGACTTTGATGACTTCTTTATGGGAATTGGTTTTATTAACAGAAAGTCTAAGATTACAGTTAGAATGTTATCTAGATTTGAGAGAAATGTTGATGAGGCCTTCATTGAGAAAAGAGTTAATGCAGCTATTGATTACAGAACAAAGACAGTAGATATGTCTAGCTGCAGACTTATTTTTGGAGAAGCAGATTTCCTTCCAGGTATTGTTATTGATAAGTTTAGTGATGTTTTAGTTGTAGAGTCACTAGCACTTGGTATTGATAACTTGAAGCCTGTAATTATAAAAAAGGTAAAAGAGGCTTTGGAAAAATTAGACATGCCAATTCGTGGTGTCTATGAAAGAAGTGACGCTAAGGTTAGAGAATTAGAGGGCATGAAGCGTACAAAGGGCTTTATTGGTGAAGAGTTTGACACTAAAGTCTTAATTGAAGAAAATGGCGTTAAGTATTACGTAGATGTTAAGGATGGCCAAAAGACTGGCTTCTTCCTTGATCAGAAATACAATAGACTTGCTATGCAGAAGTTCTGTAAGGGAGCAAGAGTCCTAGATTGCTTTACTCATACAGGTTCCTTTGCACTTAATGCAGGTATTGCAGGAGCTAAGGAAGTAATAGGTGTTGATGCTTCAGAGCTTGGTTGTAATCAGGCAAGAGAAAATGCTAAGCTAAACGGTCTTGAGAACACTGTAACTTTTAAGTGCGCAGATGTATTTGAATTATTACCAGAATTAGTAGAAGAGGGCGAGAGCTTTGATGTAGTAATCCTTGATCCACCTGCCTTTACAAAGTCTAGAAGCACAATTAAGAAGGCCATTAAGGGTTATAGAGAAATCAATATGAAGGGCCTTAAGTTAGTTAAGGATGGCGGCTATTTTGCCACATGTTCTTGCTCACACTTCATGGACCCAGATACATTTACAAAGACAATTCACGAAGCTGCTAGATCAGTACACAAGAGACTCCGTCAGATAGAATACAGAACTCAGTCACCAGACCATCCAATTCTTTGGTCAGCTGATGAGAGCTTATATCTTAAGTTCTATATCTTCCAGGTTGTAGAAGAATTATAGTTTTAAGGTCATTTTAATAGTTTTTATAATAAACAATTTGTGGTAAAATCATATATATAGTATATTCATAATTATTCGAAAAGGAGTAGATTATGAAGATGAGAAAGTATATGATTTTATCACTTTTTTTATTGCTTAGTTTTTCCTTATGGGGCTGTTCTTCAAGCGCATCAGAAGAGGAGACAGAATCTGAAACTGAGTCAACACAAGAAGAGACAACTACTAAGGCAAGTCCCATTGAGGTTTTGCAATTTGTTGGTGAATATAGAGATTTCGGGGATTATTCCTGTATGTATATGGAGCCGGATGGGGATTATCTAAAGATTAAGATTATATTTTCAAATGAAGATAAGTCCTACTTTAATCTTTGGGAGATGACCGCCACTGTGGATGCTTCCGCCACACACATTAGTTATGCAAATGCAAAAAAGACCAATTACAACCAACAAGATGACGGAACTTATAAAAAGACCGTGATTTATACTAATGGTAGCGGCAGCTTTACAAACGAGCTAGTAGATGATGTAAGGGTTTGCACCTGGCATGGCAACATGGATGCGGATAAATCCTACAATGTAAAATATGTCTATGCCTTTACAAGTGCCTCTTCCCAGTTGCAGGAATTTTTAACTATAATTTCTAATAATGATGAAAATGCTAGCACTGAAAGTGGGGAGACCACAAGCGAATAAGGATAAAAAATAGGCGTGGTAATTAAGTTTAAACTTAGTTACCGCGCCTTTTGTAGCGAGTCTTGACATTTTAAATTAGAATCTTTGATTTTTATAGGCTTTTAAATTCTCTAAAATCTCCTCTGGAATAAATAACTTCCCCATACCAACCCCTAAGTCAATATGTGGCTTATTATCTCCGTGATAATCAGAACCACCAGATAGCATTAAATCATATTTAGCTGCGATTTCTCTGATTTGTCTTTCATCTGCAGGCTTATAAGTTGAATAAAGTGCCTCTATGCCATCAAGGCTAGCCTCCTTAAGCTCTAAAACCAACTTATTTAAAGCAACATCTCCTAGATGATAAAGAATAGGATGGGCAAGAATTGCAATGCCACCAGCCCTATGAATATATTTAATAGCCTCTTTAGGGTCCACCTTTTGTCTTGAGACATAGGCAGGCTTTCCAGGATTTAGATATCTATCAAAAGCTTCGTTTCTATCTCCTACATGTCCGTTTTTTACAAGATAGTCTGCAAAATGTGCTCTTGTAATAACAGCATCAGGATAGAGCTCTAACATGGTTTCGTATGTAAGTGGGATACCGATATCGGTAAAATTTTTACAAACTTGAATATTTCTATTAACTCTAGAGTTTCTTTGAACTGCTAGAAAGTCTAAAAATTCTTTATTGTGCTGGTCAACAAATAAACCAACAATATGCACTTCGCATTTATCCCAGTGAGTGCTAACCTCCACTCCTGGAATTAACTCAATAGGATGAGATTTATTTGTTAAAGAATCAATAGACTCATGCTCCTTTGATTCATTTAATTCCTTGCAGGCTAAAAGTGCTTCATCAATACCATCTAGGGTGTCGTGATCTGTTAGGGCAATGGCTGCAAGATTTTTCTCTATAGCAATTTCAAGAAGTTCCTTTGGACTTTTAGTACCATCAGAAAAGGTTGAATGTGTATGTAAATCTACTGCTCTCATAGTTACTACCTCCGATTATCTTTAATCTATTCTATCATAAAACAACCCTAAAAATTCAGACTTAATAAGATTTTTACTTTATTGCATTAATCAGGTTCAAGTGCTATATTAAACCATGGTGCAAAATTTTTAGAAAAGTAAAATTTGACCTAGGAGGCAAGTATGAAGATTGTAGTTTTAGCAGGTGGTACAAGTACAGAAAGAGATATTTCATTGGTAACAAGCCACTATGTATGTGAAAGTTTAAGAAGAAATGGACATGAGGCTAACGTCCTTGATGTTTTTTATGGTATAGATGATGCAGAAGCGATTAGATTCTTTTTAGAGAAGAATGATTTAGCTAAGCTAGAAGAAGAGTTAAAGGCTAAGACAGCAGGTGTTGAGGCTGAACTTGAAAGAAGAAAGGAAACTAGAGAAGGTTTCTTTGGTCCTAATGTATTAAAGCTTTGTAAGGAAGCAGACGTAGTATTTATGGGACTTCACGGTGCTAATGGTGAAGATGGTAAGATTCAGGGTACTTTTGAATTACTTGATATTAAGTATACAGGTACAGATTCCCTTAGTAGTGCAATTTCTATGGATAAGGACTTAACTAAGAAGGTATTAGTTCCAAACGGCATCCCAATGCCTAAGGGAATTGTTCTTCATAAGGGTGAAGAATTTGCTAATCCTTTCTATCCATGTGTTGTTAAGCCAGCTAACGGTGGTTCATCTGTAGGTGTATCTATCGTTAATTCTGAAGCTGAATTATCTAAGGCTCTTGATTATGCCTTTGAATCAGATGATACAGTTTTAGTTGAGGAATATGTAAAGGGTAGAGAGTTCTCTGCAGGTGTATTAAATGGCGAGCCTCTCCCTGTAATCGAAATCGTTCCTTTAAAGGGTTGGTATGATTATGAGAATAAGTATGCAGATGGCGCAACTAAGCATGTTTGCCCAGCAGAACTTTCAGATGAGATTACAAAGCAGATGCAGCACTGGGCTGTTGAGTGCTTAAAGGTAGCTGGAGTTACTATTTATGGTAGAGTTGATATGTTACTTGACGAGAATAATAACATTTTCTGCCTTGAAATTAATACACTTCCAGGTATGACACCTACAAGCTTACTTCCACATGAGGCAAGCGAGGCTGGAATTAGCTTTGATGAGTTAACTCAGAAGGTAGTTGAACTTTCAATTAATAGATAATTGATTATAAACTAAGAGTCTGATTATAGGAGAAGTAATATGAAGGGCATGACAGTTAAGGAGATGGCTAAGGCTGTAAATGGTGTAGTTTACGCCCCTGAGTCATTTGAAGATAGAGAAGTTAGCTCTATTACAATAGATAGTAGAAAAGTTGAAGAAGATGGACTTTTTATTGCCATTAAGGGCGAGAGAAGTGATGGCCATGATTATATTGATTCTTGTTTTGATAAGGGCGCCCTTTGCGTAATTTCAGAAAAGGAATTAACTAATCCAAAGGGGGCATATATTAAGGTGGAATCTAGCCTTCAGGCCCTAAAGGACCTTGCCACACTTTATAGAGGCAATCTAACTAAGCTTAAGGTAGTTGGAATCACAGGTTCAGTTGGTAAGACAAGTACAAAGGAGACAATCTATTCTGTACTTTCAACTAAGTATAATACTCTAAAAACTCTTGGTAATTTCAATAACGAGATTGGTTTACCACTTACAGTTTTTAGAATTGAAGATAATACAGAAATCGCTGTTCTTGAAATGGGAATTAGCGATTTTAATGAAATGACTAGACTTGCTAAGATTGCAAGACCAGACATTGCAGTAATTACTAACATTGGCTATTGCCACCTTGAGAATCTCGGGGACAGAGACGGTGTTTTAAAGGCTAAGACAGAAGTATTTGATTACGTTAAGGAAGGCGGAAAGGCTATTCTTAATGGTGATGATGATAAGTTAGCTACAGTAAAGGAAGTTAAGGGCAGTAAGCCAATTTTCTTTGGTGAATCTAAGGAAAATGACATTTATGCCGATGAGATTGAAAGTCTAGGCCTTGATGGCACTAGATTTAAGATGCACAATTTAAAGACAGCCGATGGCGTTGGCGAAATTGTTGTAACATGCCCAGTTCCAGGAAGTCATATGGTGCTTAACTGCCTTGCAGCAGCTGCTGTTGCCTGCGAGTTTAACTTAAGCTCATCAGAAATTATTGAAGGTATCTCTAATTTAAAGACTATTGCTGGTAGAAACAACATCATTAAGACAGGAAAGCTTACAGTTATTGATGACTGTTATAATGCAAATCCAGTTTCTATGAAGGCTTCCATCGATGTACTAGCTATGGCTAATACAAGAAAGGTTGCCCTTCTTGGTGATATGTTTGAGCTTGGCACTGAGGAGAAGGAACTTCACAGAGGCGTTGGCGAATATATTAAGGATAAGGACATTGATCTTGTTCTTACAATTGGTGATTTAGCTAAGAATATCTATGAAGGCTTAGAAGGCGCTAAGGAAGCTCATCACTTTAATACAAAGGATGAATTTAGAGGCCAGATGTCTAACTTAATTAAGGAGAATGATAGCATCTTAGTTAAGGCATCTCATGGAATGCATTTTGAAGAGTTAGTGGAAGAGTTAAAGAATTTTTAACAGATTGATTTATGTTTCGGACTTGAAAGCATTTTTAAAAACAAAGAAAAAATCAAATATGAATTCTTACATGGATATAAGATATGTTTTATAACAACTAATAAACATCCACTAGCCAAGGAAAAAAGCCTTTCTATACAGCAAATCAAAGATGAGGATTTAGTTATTTTATCTAAGAATTTTAGTAAGCAATATTATGATGACTTTATGACTGCTTGCCAAAAAGACGGATATAAGGCAAAAATCAAAAAAGAAGTGGATAATCTAGATGAGTTAATTCTTTTAGTGGTTTTAGGAGAGGCAAGTGCTATTGCAGGCTCTAAACTAATAAAGGAAAAGGGTATAGTAGCAGTACCAATTAATAAGACTCATCATAATCCAAGCTATGTACTAGCTTATCAGGAAAATCATATAAGTAATTTAGGAACGAAGTTCTTATCATATATAAAAGACTATTTTGGAACACTATAACTTATGGTTATGGTGTTCCTTTCCTTTTTGGTATATTTCCCTTTTTGAATAAAGAGTTTATAATAAAAAAAGAAGATATTGATAAAAATTTATCAAGGAGGACGAATATGAATAATTCAGTTATTTTTAGTCAGTTAAAGATTGGTAAGATGACAGTAAAAAACAGATTGGAATGTGCACCTTACGGTAATGCTTTATTTAGAATGGATGGAGCTGCTGATAATAAGCAGATGATGCATTTTAGAAATCTAGTACGTGGCGGAGTTGGTATGGTAACAATAGGTTCTGCAAACTGTAACTTAGATTACGGTCCAGCACCAGTGCCATATATGCACAATCCATTTTTGCTTAGCAGTTATAAGAATATGGTTGAGCTTGCACACCAGTATGATGTAAGAATTGGTTGGGAACTTATTGGCGCTAAGGAAATGTTTATTCCAGCGGAAGTCCTTGTTAATACATATACAGTTGATGACATTCACAACTATCAAAAGGGAATTATTGAAGGTGCTGTTAATGCTCTATCCATTGGTTCTGATTACATTATGATTCACGGTGGCCACGGGGTTGTACCAGCTGCTTTTTATAGAGAATCAACTAATAAGAGAACTGATGAATACGGTGGAAGTTTTGAAAATCGTACAAGAATCATTCGTGAAATTTTAGAAGGCATTAGAGAAAAGGTGGGAGATAAGCTTGCTATTGAATATAGAATTTCAGGTGAGGAAATGCAAAAGGATGGCTTAACTGTTGAAGACCAGATTGCATTTGCAAAGGCTATTGAAGATTACGTGGATATCTTTAATATCTCTCGTGGTGTCTTAGAGAATAATGAAGATTTACCTTATGTTTTCCCTACGGTTTATGATAAGAAGATGATTAATGTGGAAAATGCTAAAAAGTTTAAGGAGGTTTTATCTAAGCCAGTAAGCGTTGTTGGCGGTAATAATGTATTTAACGCTGAGGAGATTATTAATAGCGGAGCAGCAGATATGGTAGCTATGGTGCGTCCATTTATTGCAGATCCATACTGTGTTGAAAAGTTTAGAAGAGGCCAGGCGGATGAAATTCGTCCATGTATTAGATGCAATAATTGTATAAATCAGACACACGGAAAACTTCACGACCTTAGATGTAGCGTAAATCCTTTAATTGGTAGAGAAGAGTACTTTGGTAGAGTTGAGAAGAAGGCAGACTCTAAGAAGGTCTTAATTATTGGTGCTGGTCCTGCAGGTCTTGAAGCTGCAAGAACAGCTAGCTTACGAGGTCATAAAGTCATTTTAATTGAGAAGTCTTCAGAACTAGGCGGAAACTTTATTAGAGCTGCTAAGGAAGAATTTAAGAAGGATTTAAGAAATTACCTTGATTGGTCTATTAGAACTGTCTGTCAGGATAAGAATATCGAAGTTAGGTTAAATACTGAGGCAGATGCTAGTTTAATTACTAAGGAAAATCCAGACGCTTTAATTATTGCAGTGGGTTCTGATCCAATCATTCCTAAATTTAGTGCAACAGGCACTGATAAGTTACAGTGGGTTGGAGAAGCAACTAATGACTCTCTTGGTGAAAATGTAGTCGTAGCCGGTGGCGGATTTACAGGCCTTGAGGCAGCTTATGGTTATGCACTTGCAGGAAAGAAAGTAACAGTTGTAGATATGATTGATGAGTCAATGCTTGGTAATGGCGCATCAGTAATGAATAGCACTTCACTTCTTCAAAAACTAGAGGCTAATAAGGTAACTTGCATTTGCAATACAAAGGTAGTTGATGTAACAAGTGAAGGTATCAAGATTTCTAATAAGGATGGAGAAAAGGTGCTTCCTTGCGATAATGTTGTATTATCCTTTGGACAGCGACCAAAGACAGCCTTAGTTGATGAGTTAAAGAACATTGTTCCTGAGACTTATGTTATTGGTGATTGCTCAAGTGTTGGTGGAACTGTATGGCAGGCTGTACGTTCAGGTTTTGAAATGGCCTTTGAATTATAGTTTCTAGCGGTAAATTAATTACAAAATCATAGATTAGAATAAAGATAATGATTGAGAATCCTAGGAAAGTAAATTTTCTAGGATTCTTTTTTATTTATTTCTATTAAAGAATCCTAATTTAACACAATATTCAAGATTTCTATGTAAAATATTTATTAAGCAAGGATAAATTTATTCCAAAATTTATACATGTTGATTTGTAAATAACACTGAATTATAGTAAAATATATTTAGATTTGATATGGAGGTAATTTTATAATGTCAAGAAAACTAGTTATAGGTGGCTTTTATAAGCATTTTAAAAATAAATTATATAAAGTAGATAATATAGTTTACCATTCAGAAACAAAGGAGGCCCTAGTTTTATATCAGGCTTTATATGGGGATTTTAAGCAGTATGTAAGACCTCTTGATATGTTTATGAGTGAAGTAGACCATGTGAAATATCCAGAGGTTAAGCAAAAGTACAGATTTAGCCAGGTTTCACTAGATGAATTTGGAAATGTAAGCCCAATAGATGAGGCAGAAGCTACATTTTCAAAGGCAGAAGAAGGTTCGGCAGCAGCAAGCCAGGCAGAAGCTGTAAAACCAGTGGCAGAAGCTACAAGTCCAGAGACAGATTCTAGTTCAAAGGAAGATAGAATCGCTAGCTTAGTAGAAAAATTCCTTGATTCAAAGGAATATGAAGATAAATTAGATGCTCTATTATTGCTAAATAATAATATCAATGATGATTTGATAGATTTATTTGCAGAATCCCTTGATATTGTAGTAGAGAAGGGTAGCTTAGCAGATAGAGTTAGGTCACTAAAGGCAGTTTTGCAAGCTCATACTAAGTATGAGGGAGGAAGACTTAGACGATAAAATTAAAGAACCGGAGGACATGAATGGAGATTACAGAAAAGAACTTTTCCCTTGTTACACAGGACATTAAAGAGTTAGCCAACAAAGCACGTTCAAACAACAAAATTAGCGAACCCTTATATGAGAAATACCAGGTAAAAAGAGGATTGCGTGATTTAAATGGTAAAGGTGTTTTAACCGGACTTACAGAAATTAGCGAAATCGTTTCAAGTTTTACAGACGAGAGCGGAAAATCCCATCCTTGCGATGGAAAGCTATATTATAGGGGTATAGATGTTGAAAATTTTATAGCGGGATTTACACAGGAGAAAAGATTTGGTTTTGAGGAAGCGACATATTTGCTTATGTTTGGAGAACTTCCATCAAAGCCACAGCTAGACAGATTTAAAGAGATGTTAGGGGAGTACAGACAGATTCCACCTAACTTCGTAAGAGATATTATTATGAAGAAGCCAAGTAAGGACATTATGAATGCCTTAGCTAGAAGTGTGCTTATGCTTTATTCTTATGATAATAAGGCGGATGACATTTCCCTTCCTAACGTAGTTAGACAGTGTATGCAGTTGATTTCAGAATTTCCTTTACTTGCAGTTTATAGCTACATTGCCTATAGACAGTCAACGGTTGGCGGTAGCCTTATAATTCACGAGCCAAGACCGGATCTTTCTACTGCTGAAAACATATTGTGGCTCCTTAGAGCAGACAGCAAATACACTAAGCTAGAGGCCCAGTTACTAGATGTGTCTTTGGTTTTACATGCAGAACATGGCGGTGGTAATAATTCTACCTTCACAACTCATGTTGTAACTTCTTCAGGCACAGATACTTATTCGGCAGTGGTTTCTTCCCTTGGCTCTTTAAAGGGACCAAAGCATGGTGGCGCCAATATTAAGGTCGTTAAGATGTTTGAGGACATTAAAGAACATGTAGAGGATTGGACAGATGAGGAAGAAATAGCAGAATATCTTGATCTCATTTTACATAAAAAAGCTTTTGATAAAACAGGACTTATTTATGGAATGGGTCATGCAGTTTACTCTCTATCAGATCCAAGAGCTAGAGCTTTTAAGGGCTATGTAGAGAAGCTTTCAAAGCAAAAAGGTATGGAAGAAGAGTATCATTTAATGACAAATGTAGAAAAAATTGCCGCAGAACTTATAGCTAAAGAAAGAAAAATCTATAAGGGTGTTTCTGCAAATGTGGATTTCTACTCAGGCTTTGCCTATAGAATGTTGGGACTTCCTATGGAACTTTATACTCCAATTTTTGCCATTGCTAGAATTTCAGGTTGGTCAGCTCATAGAATTGAAGAGTTAATCAACTGCGGTAAGATTATTAGACCAGCTTACATGAATGTACAGGAGAGAAGAGACTATATACCACTAGAAGATAGATAACACTTGAAATATATTTAATATTGTAGTAATCTTTGTTTAAGGGATTTAACAATTTAACATCTAACGAGAATGAGGTGGATTTATGAAAATTGTTGTTTTAACTGGGGGTGTAAGCAGCGAACGTAACATGTCTTTATATTCGGCATATAACATTTGCTCAAGCTTACGTAGATTAGGTCATGAAGCTAATATTTTGGACTTGTTCTTTGGCATTGATAGCGAAAGAGTGGATGGATTTTTTAAGGAGGACAATAACCTTGAAAAAGAGATTAAGCTTTTAAAGAACAGGACCTCAGAAGTTCATGACGAGGTAATAAGACGACAAGAAGGTAAACTTGGTATTTTTGGTGAAAATGTAATCGATATATGTAGAAAAGCCGACTTAGTCTTTATGTCTGTAAACGGTAAGGTTGGTGAAGATGGACATATTCAGGCAGTCTTTGACTTATTAGATGTAAAATATACAGGTTCAAGTCAGATGAGTTGCCTACTATCTCTTGATAAATATCTTACAAAAAAGGTATTAGTACCAGAAGGTATTCTAATGCCAAAGGGTTTTATGTTAAAGAAGGGCCACAAGGCAGAATATGTTCCTTATCCATGTGTTGTAAAACCATGTAGTACAGGTTCAAGTATTGGCGTATCTTTGGTAAATAACGACGAAGAGTTAACAAGAGCGATTCAAGATGCATTTTCCTTCGACAATAGGATTATCGTTGAAGAGTACATAGAGGGTAGAGAGTTCTCTGTAGGTATTCTTGATGGCAAGGCGCTTCCTGTTATGGAGATTCGACCAAAGGATGGCTTTAATAATTATAAGAGCAAGTGGGATCCAGACATGGAAAGCGAGAAGATTTGTCCTGCTAATCTTGATAAGGATACAGCTAGGAAAATGCAACGCTTAGTGGAAAAGGCTTGCGACATCCTTGATATGGATATCTATGCAAAGGCTGACTTGATTATGAGTGATGAGGGAGAAATTTACTTACTTGAAATCAATAGTCTCCCAAATATGTTAGATACAAGCGTATATCCAAATATGACGGCAGCAGATGACATTTATTATGATCAGTTAATTGATATAATTATTAAAAAAGCTAGATATTATATAGGTCATAATAATGGACAAAACTAGCTAAATTAGGTATATTAGTATTCTATTTAATATAAATTTGGAGGAAATAATATGAAGACTTTTAAGAAAATGACAACTGTTATTTTTGCTTCAGTTTTACTTTTCACATTAGTTGCATGTGGCGGAAGCAAGTCAGTTGTTGGTACATGGACATCGGTTGAGGATGATATTGTTTATACTTTTGTTTTTGAAAAGGATGGAACAGGTTCTCTTGATTTAAGTGGCGTTTCAGTGCCATTTGAATATAAGGTTGAAGATGACACAATTACACTTACTATGACTCTTCTTGGTACAACAGAAGAAGATGAGTATACTTATGAATTGTCAGATAAGACATTAAAGTTAACAGATGATGCTAATGTTACTATTGAGTTAACTAAGCAGTAAAATTAACTTGTGTTGGGCAATTTAGTTTGATTTTATAAGAGAATAATTGATTATTTAAGGAGCTGATAAAGTTTTACTTTGTTAGCTCCTTTTGCTATTTTGCACTAATACAAATCTTTTTTAAAAAGAAAAATGGTAAATTTTCCTAAGTGAACTTTTTTGTATAAATACCCCCATTTTAGAGGGTGTTACTTTTTATGTGCAATATGTATAATAATACCTATCGAGAATTTAAATTCTTGGTGAATATATCTAGCTGGTTGATTTATTGGTGAACAAGGTATTTCGCGGGGTGGCTTTACACATATTTTGCACCAATTATCACCACTAGATTAAAAAATGCTAAGGGACGGAGCATTTTTTAGTATTAATTAGGGAGGTATTTATGATTAAGAACTTTAAGAAGTATAAGGCTATGAGAATTGCCGCATCAGTTATGTCTGCTCTCATGGTCACAAGTCTAGTTCCAACATATCTTTACGTTGGAAATCAGTCAAGTATCGTTGCTTACGCTGCAACTGCAAGCAGTGAAAGCTCATTAGTTACATGGTCTGCTGCTGATCTTCGTGCTACAATCGGCGCTGATGCAGACTCAAATCTTAGATTAGTAGGTTTGTGGAGTACATTAACTGAAGATTCTTCAGATGAAGGTTATTTCCCAGATGGATTAGCAAAGGCTAATTCAACTGCAAAAGCTACAGAAAATGGTAGTGGAGCAGGCACAATTCCAACATCAGGTGCATATTTAGAATACACTGCAACTACTAACGGTACATTTACAATGGATGCAAAGGTTAGTAAGAACAAGACTCTTTACGTTGTTGATAGTGATGGAAATATTATTGTATCAAAAACAGCAGGATCAGAGTCATCTTTATATGACACAATTACCTTTGAAGTTACAGGTGGTAAGACATATTACGCTTATGTAGCTGGTTCAAAGGCTCAGATCTGGCAGGCTACATTTAAGGCTAGTGAAGTTACAGTAGATGCTGAAAGTCTTTTTAATACAACTAGTTCTGCTACTGCAACTCAGGGCTTTATTTTAAGAGGTGATGGTTGGTCAAAGAATGATGCAACTGCAACTGATTCAGGTACATTTACAGATGGTTTAGCAATTGCCGGTGCAAATGTTAAGGCATTAGCTAATGGTAGCGGAAATGGTGCAATTCCTACTTCGGGTACATATTTAGAATATACAGCTATAGCTAATGGTTCAGTATCATTAGATGCTAAGATTAATAAGGGTAAGACACTATATGTTGTTGATAGTGATGGTACAGTTCTTAAGTCAGTAACAGCTGATATAAATGCATCTCTTTATGATACTGTAACATTTGATGTAACAGCAGGAAAGACATATTATGCTTATGTATCTGGATCAAAGATTCAAATATGGCAGGCAAAGTTTAGCCCAATTAGCGAAGCTGAACAGACTCCTTGGGATGAGGTAGAGGCTCCAAAGGTAACTTCAATTGAAGAATCAGGAATGAATCTTGTAGTTAACTTTGAAGGAAATGTTGATTCTATAACAGGTGCTGATGACTTACAGGTAACTTTATACTACGAGCAAGATGGCACATATTATGAAGTAGATACAGTAACAATTAAGAATAATACAACAAAGTCAGCTACATTTACTCCACTTTGGAGTGGTAACTACAAGGCTGTAGTAGCAGCTGAAAGAGCTGGTGAGGCAGTTAAGTATTCTGATGAAGTTTTTAAGACAGGTTATATTTTAGCTGTTAAGGAACCAGTTATTGAATCTATCATTACTAATGATGATGGAACAGTTTATCTTGATTGGTTAAATCTTGAAGATGCTGATAAGTATGATGTATATGCTAAGAGTTCAGACTCAGAAAATTACGAATTACTTACATCTACAGAAGATGCTAATGCAACAGTAACACTTGCAGAAGGCACATACGACTTTAAGATTAACGCAACAAGAAATTCTGATGGCTATGTTGCAACAACAACTAAGACTAGCGTTGAAATCAATAAAGAAGATGATAGAGTTTGGAATATTGCAACAGTTGGTTCTGCCCAGGAAACAAATGCAGTAATTACAACAGAAGCAGGAACAGAATCTATTAACATTTCATCTAAGGATTCAGCTACAGAAAAGGTTGGCTTAGTTGAGGATGTTACAAATGTAGCTAATACATCAGGTTCAATTGAAATCGCTGGTGCTTCAAATGGTAAGATTTCAGATGGTGAGGAAGGCTTCCAGTACTACTACACAACAGTAAATCCTAACACTGAAAACTTTAAGTTATCAGCTACATTTACTATTACAGATACATCACTTACACCTGATAACCAGACAGGTTTTGGTATCATTGCTTGTGATATGTTAGGTTATAATTTCTGGGGAACACCAGATTATGTTCATAAGTATTTTAACTCTGTATCAACACAGATGTTCTCAGCTAAGGCTGGTTTCATCGGACAGAGAATTATTACAGGTTACTCATCTATTGATACAACAGATTATACAGGCGTAACTCGTACAACAAATCAGCAGAAAGCTAATGGTCAGACAGCTAACTTTACTACAGGCGCTTCATATGAATTTACACTTGAAAAGACTAATGATGCTTGGGTATCAACAGTTAATGGAGTAGAAGTTTCTAGCTTAGATCTTTCTTGTCTTACAGTACAGGAAGATGGCTCAATTACAATTGGTGTATTTGTAGCTAGAAAGGTATCTGTTAATATTTCTGATATTAAGTTTGAAACATCTGATTCAACAGGTGTTGGTGAAGCTTCAGACTCTAGTGTTAGCACAGCAAGCGGTAGAATTTACTCAACAAATATTTCATCTGTTAAGGATTATGAATTCATTTATTCTCCAACAGCTTCAGGAAATATTGTTGTTTACAATGTTGATGGTTCAGTAGCTTACGAAGGACATTTAGCAGCTAATGAAGTATTAAGAACAACAGTTGAACTTACATCTGCAACTAATACAATTAAGTATGACTTTACACCAGATGGACCAGAGGTTCAGGAACTTACATCTTATCAGACATTACAGGGGTCAATCACTGTATCTTATAAGACAGTAGGAAATGTTAACGAGATTTTATATGTATCAGCAGACGGTAGTACAACAGCAGCTGGTACTAAGGAAGATCCAATGGATTTACAGACAGCTGTAAATTATGCACAGCCTGGTCAGTACATTTTAATGCTTAATGGTACTTACAAGGGTAACTCATTAAAGATTTCAAGATCTATGTCAGGTACAGCTGATAAGCACATTAAGTTAGTAGCAGAAACAGCTGGAGAGGTAATTTTTGATGGCATGGGTATCAGCTTAACAGGTAGCTACTGGGATATTTATGGAATTCATGTTTATTATCCAAATGCAGTAGGTATCCAGGTTGGTGGTAACTATAACACAATTGAAATGTGTACAGTAGAAGGCTCTAAGAACACTGGTATTCAGATTAGTAGAGTAGATGGTGCAGAAAGAGAAGCTGGTTTAAGCGGATTATTATGGCCATCATATAACTTAATTAAGAACTGTGAATCATTTGATAACTGCGATAGCGGTAGAAATGATGCTGATGGTTTTGCTGCAAAGCTTACATCAGGTGAAGGAAATGTATTCTATGGCTGTATTGGTCATAACAATATCGATGATGGTTGGGATTTATTTGCTAAGACAATTTCTGGTGAAATTGGCGAAGTACAGATTATCAACTGTGTAGCTTATAACAATGGTTGGTTAACAACAGATGATATTACAGCAGCTGGATATGAATTCGGTGAAGGTAATGGATTCAAGCTTGGTGGTTCATACATGAAGGGTGGCCACGTATTAAAGAACTCAGTAACATTTGGTAATGTTGGTAAGGGTATTACTTCTAACAGCTGCCCAGACTGTAAGGTTTATAATTGTACATCTTATGGTAATGCAGTAGGTGATGAAGGCGTTTATAATGTAGGTCTTAACACTAAGGATAGCTTAGTTAAGGAATGGATTGTTTCAGGACTTATTTCTGTAACATCTACTGAGAACTCAACAACAGCTGATTTAGTACCTTACTCACTCTTAACAGAGAATAACTACCTCTACAATGGTAGCGAATCAAGAAATAATCAGGGTGTTGTAGTTACTGATGATTGGTTTGAAAATGTAGACCTTACAAATCTTCCTACAAGAAACGAAGATGGAACAATCAACATGCATGGCTTACTTGTTCTTACAAGTTCAGCTCCATCAAATTCAGGTGCAAGACTTGATGTAACATCAGATGCAGCTAAGTCATTACAGCCAACATTTGAAGCAGCATCAGTTGTTTATGAAATGTTAGATGGTGCAGATCAGACAATTGAAAAAGGTCAGGATTTAGTTCTTAGAAGCTCAGCTGATCTTAGCAAGTTTGAAATGCTTAAGATTGATGGTGTAATTGTTGATGAAGAAAATTACACACTTGCATCAGGTTCTACAATCGTAACTGTAAAGGCTGCTTACCTTAATACATTAGCAGATGGTAGCCATAGCGTTGAAATTGTTTCAACAGATGGAAATGCAACTACTAATTTCACATTAGTTGCAGCAGCTACAGTAGATCCAGCAAAGGAAGAAGTTGCAGCTGATACAGATCATATTACAGGCGAAATCGAAGTTACAGAAATCGCTGCAGATTCAGCAGATGTTTCAGCAGTAGTTTCAAACGATGCAGCTACATCAGAGACAGCAACAACAGATAAGAATACAGCTGATACAAATCCAGTGCTTCCATTAGTTATCATGTTAACATTAAGCATGGGTGCAGTTGTTTTAGTAAAAAAGAGAAGAATTGAGGAATAATTTGCTAACAAGAGTATAACTTATAATCATAGACTTCCAAATTTAGAGGGGCGCCAATTGGCGCCTCTCTTCTTCTTGTAGCTTTTGTAGTTAATTGCAAAGCGATTCACTAGTTGTGTGCGAGCACTTCCCCCACCCATGGGCACTTCTCAGATTGTAAAAAAACGACACAATTCATTTCCCTAGTTTACATATCCAAAATCCTATGTTAATATTTCACCCGTAATCATTTTCTTTAGTTGCAAGTCGCAACAATTTTCATTTTTATTTAAATTAATATTTTACAAAAGTTAAATCAAGGAGGAAATAATATGCATGATATTATTGAACATTACGGAAAGGTAATTATTGCCCTAGCAGGAGTTTTAGCAGCTACACTTTTAACAGCCGCTGTAGTAACAATCGTTTCAACAAAGACAAAGGGAGCTGTTGATAGCATCTCTTACGAGAATCAGATTTATAATGCAATTGATGCAGAATCTAACTAAAGAGGGTTTGCTTAATGATTAATGAAGAATTAAATAGAGCCCTAAGTTATAGAAAAGAAGAGCTCTTTAGCGAGCTTATTGAAGAAATTAATGATGATAATATAACGGATATTGAATGGGATGGATATAACCTTTGGATTACAGAACTTGGCAGAGGATGTCGCATTTCTTCAAAAGAGATTTCAGATAAATTCTTAGATAACTTATCTATTAAGTTAGCAAATATTATGGAAGTTGCCTTTAATAGAATTCATCCAATTTTGGAAGCCAACACAGAAAGCCTTAGAATTTCTATTTGGCACGAGTCAAGAACCGGCAAGAAAAGTGTTGCCATCAGAAAAATCCCTGAGAAATTAAGATTTGATCATGAGACTTTAATAAAGTCTAATTATTGCAGTGAGGAGATTTTAGCCCTTATTGAAAATAGTACCATAGCCCACTTAACTACTGTAATCGGTGGTCAGCCACATGCGGGAAAGACAGAACTTTTAAAGTATATGTCCACATTTATACCGGCAAGGGAAAAGGTAGGCGTATACGAGGATAATCAGGAAATTCACTATAGAAAACTTAATCCTCACAAAAAATGTGTGGAGTTTTATGTGGATTCTAAGCTTGGTTATGCAGACATTATTAGAGCTGGCCTTAGACACAATGTGGATTGGATTTTACTTTCAGAATCAAGAGGCGAGGAGGTTTTAGACCTTTTAAATAGCTTATCTACAGGAGCTATCTGTATGACTACAATGCATCTTGATGATGTTCGTGATATGCCAGATAGAATGTTTAATATGCTTAGAGACTCGGGAGTTTCAGATAGATTTATCAATAACATTTATCAGTATATCGACCTAGTTTGCCTAGTGGAATGTGATAAATTTGAACAAAGAAGAATTAGCCAGCTAGGCTTTTTAGTAAGAGAGAATAACGAGAATAAGTGTTATCTGATTTATGATAATGGTAAATTAATTACAAAAGAGCTTCCAGAGGAAATCAAAGAAAAATTTTTAAAATACGGCATCGTTGATCCATTTGTTAGCCAAAAGGGAGGAGATTTATTCTATGAAGAGAATAATTAATTATTTCTCCTATAAGCAGATAAAAAAGGATATTTATAAAGATACAGAGAGCCAAGGAAGAACTAAAGGCTTTAATTTAAAGCTGTATTTACTATTAATGCTTTTAAGCTTTATATTAGTCTTTTCTTTTTGTCTTTTATTTAAAATCGGTCTATTTTTTAATTGCCTTGTGGCAGTTTTCTTTTTAACACAAGTTCCAATAATTATTAGAAGAAAATATTTAGCAGCCAGTAATGAGAATAAGTTTAAGGACGTGGATATTTATTTACACCAGATGCTTTATTCCTTTAGACGTAGCTCTAAAATCGACAGGGCCCTTAAGGATAGCTATAAGATTAGCGAGGGCAAGTTAAAGACTTGTATAAAGAAAGCTCTTGATGAACTTTCCTTTGGTGTAGGTGAAAATGTGTACAAAGACGCCTTTGATATCATTGAAGCCGAATATGGTTGCGATAGAATGAGGGCTTTACATAAATTTTTAATGGCGGTAGAAAAGAAGGGCGGTAATACAAGAAATTCCTTAGAAGTTCTAAATTATGACTTTGATAACTGGGTTAGTAGTGTCTATAAATTTCAAAAAGAAATTAAAAAGATACGAAGAGATACAACAATCGGTTTATTTATAAGTATAGGACTTGCCTTAATTACCTCTTATCTTTGCCTTAGTTTAAATCGTTTTTCACAAAATCCAATTGATATTACAAAAGATCTTTCATATAACATTTCAACAAGCATTTTCCTAATACTTTCCATAGCTTTTCTTAGCTGGAATTTATCTAGCTATAAAGGGGATTATTTAAAGAGCATAAGGTCTGATAAAAAGATAATGGATAATTATAACTTAGCCTTTAAAAAGAGCACAAAAAGCCTATATCTAATAAGCATTCCTTTAATTGTAATAATTTTACTTGCAGCAATAATTTGCTTAATTTTAAAACTAGAGATAATTTCTATCTATCTATTAATTTCCCTTATTTTTATTCTTATACATCCAGTAACGGCTAAGAGAAGAGCTAAAAAGATTGCGGTAAATGATTTAAGAGAAGGCTTTACTAGCTGGCTTCGTGACCTAAGTCTTGGGCTTTCAAAGGCACCTTTATATGTAGCGCTAGAACAAAGTCTAAGAAATTGTCCCATTATTATTAAAGAAGAGCTAGAAAAGTTTTTGGAAAAAATCGACATAAATCCCTTAGATGTAAATCCTTATTATGAGTTTTTATCAGAGTTTAACTGTCTTGATGTTTCATCTGCCATAAGAACCCTATATTCCATTGGTGAAATGGAAAATGAAAGTGCAGATGAGACTATTAATGTATTGGTTAAAAGAAACAATGAGATTTCTCAGAAATTTGATGAGGAAAGATATAGCGATATTACTAGCAGCTTGAAATTCTTAGAGTATTTGCCAACATTTTTTGCAGCCTTTAAGATTTCAGCAGATATGCTACTTATTATCACAAGATATCTATAGATGGCAGATAAAGGAACAGAAGATTATGGAAAATATATTAGAAGAGTATGCAGGACTTATAATGGCTATCATAATGGTTTTTGTAATAAATGGACTTTTTTTAAAAGTATTAATAGGAGTTTAATATGGGAGAATATGTAAAATTATACGGAGAAGTAATTGTAGCAATGCTTTCTATGATTGCTGTATTTACTTTAGCTTCTAGCCTTTTTGTAACATTTTTAAAATTCGTAGAAAACACATTGATAGCATGTTTAGGTTAGGAGAGAGATGAAGTCAGTAATAGAAAGTTATATATACCTGATAATTCTAGTATTAATCGTCTACTTTAGTTTGGATTTTATTATGATTAATGCTAGGGTTTCAAAGGTAAACACAGTGGCTAGATATGTGGAGAACACAATTGAGGTAAATAAAGAAGAAGGAAAGGCTAAGGCAATTTCAATGGCCAGGTCTAATGGTATGGATTTGGTATTTAAAAATGCAGAAAGCACCACAGATTTTTGCTATTACGAATATGACCTTAGTTATAAGATTCTTTCAGCAAGTTTTAGAATAAATAAGACAAATACTTATCACGGTCTAGCCAGGTATAAAAGGAATAATGGAGGATAAATATGAGAGCATTAATTACAGGTTCAGGCCTATTATCCCTAATATTTATCCTAGTGGTTACACATGTTTTTTTAATAGAAAAAAATGCAAGAAATGAAGAACTTATAAGGGCTGTGGATAGCTCTTTAAATTACAGCTTTGATAAGCTAAATGAAAAGTACGAAACTATAAATGTCCATGGCCTTAGCTTTAGCCAGAAAAAGGATCTAGAAGAGGAAATTAAGCTAGCCTTTTGTAATTGCCTAAGTAAAGAGATAAGTTCAGATGCAAATTATGAGATAAATTTTAAAGAGATAAACCTTGAAAAGGGTTACTTAGATGTGGAGGTAGTTATGAGCTTTAAGCGCAGTTTAAAGGGAAGGGAGTATTGTTATTATGAAAAGTTTATGGGCTTACATTAGTAAAACTATTCTTTTTCTTTATGGCTTATTATTTATTTCCAGTCTTATATCAGTAAATTCTTATGCTTCAAATTCACCCCTTTATAAAAGCATGAATTTTAGAATTAATGGCGCTCCAGTAGGCTCTGTTATTGAGTTTTATTTAATTGATGATAATGATAAAAACAATCAGGTTAGGATTTTAAGCCTTAATGTAAGAGAAGATTATCAGTCCTTAAGAGAGGTGGGAGTGCCCTCGCTAAATGGTGGCTTTGATGGTGGTAGCATATCTATTGAAGGTAGTGCAAGTACTGGCTTTTACGTAAGCTTTCATGAAGTAAGCATTTATCGTCAAACCCCTTGGCTAAGGATTACAGGTACTGTCCTTAAAGGATATGATGTGTCCTCAGCCCTTGAAACAGGAGTGGCTAATAGTGTAATTGAGGGCCCTAATAAAAGCCTTGCTGAGCCAAATTATGAAGGTTCTATTCCTGTTAATGAAAACGGCGAGCTAAATAAATACGTGGGCCTAACCTTTAATGGTGCCGAGATTAATTACATTTGTAGCCCACATAAATATAGGGTGATTTATGATTCAAACGGGGCAGGAGAGTCAAAAGAGCAGCAAGTAACTTATGGTGAAAACTTTAATTTGCAGGCGAATAGCTTTATTAGAGATGGCTTTAATTTTCTGGGATGGAGTAGAGAAAGGAATTCAAAGAATAATATTTATAGAGAGGGGGAATGCCTAAAGAATTTAGATGAAAATAATGGCGCAGTGGTTTATTTTTATGCTGTTTGGGAAAAGAAGGACTGGGATGTATTCTTAATTAATTCAAGTCAAAATAATGGTATTTTGGTAAGCAAAGAAGCTGCAGCAATTTCCGATTCTTATTTTAAAAAAGACTATTTAAATAGGAGTTTCATTTTGAAAAATAAGGACATGGGTAAAGACACTTATAAAGGCGAATATAGTGTTACAAAGTCTGGTGTAACTAAAAACTAGATAGTAAAAAATTGACCTAGTAGAAAATTGACATGAACTAGTATTTAGCTTAAGATTGAGAAGTGTTAAAAATTTAAAAAATAAGTGGAGGTTAACATGGATCAATTTTTTAATAGCTTAAATGCTGGCGAAATTCCAATATTAAAATGGTTTGCTACATTACACAATCCAATTACTGACCCAATCATGTTTGTAATTACAAAACTTGGTGATAAGGGAATTATCTGGATTTTACTTGGATTATTAATGCTTTTTGTTCTACCTAAGAAATATAGAAAGGTAGGCTTAACTGTTGCAGTTGCTTTAATTTTCTCAGTAATCATGTGTAATGGTGTTATGAAAAATGTATCACATAGAGTAAGACCTTTTAATTTTGATAGTTCACTTTTTGAGACACAGATATTTAACGTATTTGCCTCAATTGATGACTGGTCATTCCCATCAGGACATACATCAGCATCCTTTGCAGCAGCAATTGCTATTATTTTGTGGAGAAAGAGAGAGGGTATATGTGCCATTTGTCTTGCAGTACTAATTGCATTTTCAAGATTATACTTAACAGTTCACTATCCAACAGATGTACTAGTAAGTTTAGTACTAGGATCTCTTTATGGTCTTCTTGCTTACTTGCTTGTTAAGTGGGCCTTAAAGAAGTTTGACAGACTTAGAGCTGTCTTTTGTGATGGAGAGAGTTATAAATATCTCTTCGTAAAAAAAGAAGCTAATTAGTAGGCGGTAATTTTTCATAGGATATATCAAAAAGATATAACAGAATTAATTTGGGAAAGTTTTATAGAAATATAAAACTTTCCTTTTTTAATTTTACAAAATATTTTTTTAAAACTCATTGAAGGGACTTTAGATAAGTGCTACAATGAAATAAGCTTTTAGAAAGTGTTTTACTAAAAGTGAATTAACAATAATTTGTATCAAAGGGAGGTAGTATGAATTATATAGGTGTTGATTTGGGGACATCTTCTGTAAAGCTTCTTTTAATGGAGCATACAGGTAAAATTCTAAACTCTGTATCTAGAGAATATCCAATTTATTTTCCAAAGCCAGCCTGGTCTGAGCAGAATCCAGAAGACTGGTATAAAGAGACTATTCTTGGAATTAAAGAGCTTATAAAGAATTTTGATAAGACAAGTATTAAGGGCCTTAGTTTTGGCGGACAGATGCATGGCCTTGTAATTTTAGATGAGAAGGATGAGGTTATTAGACCTGCAATTCTTTGGAATGATGCTAGAACTGGCAAGGAGTGTGACTATTTAAATAACGAAATCGGTAAGGATAAGCTAAGTAAATACACAGCTAACATTGCCTTTGCTGGTTTTACAGCTCCTAAGCTTTTATGGTTAAGAAACAATGAGCCTGAAAATTTTAATAAAATCAAGAAGATTATGCTACCTAAGGATTATTTAGCATATAAGTTAACAGGCACATTTTCAACAGACGTATCTGACGCTTCGGGAACATTACTTTTCGATGTTAAGAATAGAACTTGGTCTAAAGAGATGCTTGATATCTGTGGTATTAAACTAGAACAGATGCCAAAGATTTTTGAAAGCTATGAGGCAATTGGCTGCTTAAAGGCTGAGCTTGCAAGCAAACTTGGTCTATCTTCTGATTTACTAGTGGCAGCAGGAGCTGGTGATAATGCGGCAGCAGCTATTGGTACGGGCACTATTGGAGAGGGAAAATGTAACATTTCCATAGGTACAAGCGGAACCGTATTTATTTCAAGCAAGAGCTTTAAAGTAGACCCTAATAACGCTCTACATTCCTTTGACCATGCAGATGGAGCTTATCATCTAATGGGCTGCATGCTTAGTGCAGCTTCTTGTAATATGTGGTGGATGGACAATGTCCTAAATACTAAGGAATATAGTAAAGAACAGGAGGATATTGATGATTCTAAATTAGCTAAGAATCACGTATATTTCCTACCATATTTAATGGGTGAGCGCTCACCACATAATGACCCAAAGGCAAGAGCTTGCTTTATTGGAATGACTATGGATACTACAAGAGCTGACATGACTCAGGCAGTTTTAGAAGGAGTTGCCTTTGGTCTTAGAGATTCTCTTGAAATTGCAAGAAAAGAAGGACTTGTAATTCCTGAGACAAAGCTTTGTGGAGGCGGTGCTAAGTCTGAATTATGGTGTAAGATTTTAGCAAATGTACTTAATATCAGAGTTGCAAAACTTGAAAGTGAAGAAGGCCCATCTATGGGAGCATGCATTTTAGCAATGATTGCATGTAAGGAATACGAAAGCTTAGAGGAAGCAGTAAGTAAGATTGTTAAGCTATCTAAGACAATTGAACCAGATGAAGATATTGCCAAGGCTTACGAGCTTCGTTATAAGGAATTTAAGGAGCTATACCCAGCCCTTAAAGATAGCTTTAATTCAATTGGCGCATAAGCTCTAATTGATATAACTCAGTCGGAGTATAAGCTCCGACTGAGTTAAACGCTCCGCAAGGATGCGCACGGATTCGGACAGGAATTTGTCTGCTGTAGCAGACCCGAATCCGGCGCGCAAGACTCGCGAGCGAGTCTTGATATGGATAGATTAAAAAATGGAGGAAGTTATAATGAGATTTTTTATTGACACAGCAAATGTTGAGGACATTAAGAAGGCTAATGATATGGGAGTTATTTGTGGCGTAACAACAAACCCATCATTAATCGCAAAAGAAGGTAGAGATTTTAAGGAAGTAATTAAGGAAATCACAAGCATTGTAGATGGCCCTATTAGTGGAGAGGTTAAGGCTACAACTACTAAGGCTGAAGATATGATTAAGGAAGGTAGAGAAATTGCTAAGATCCATCCAAATATGGTAGTTAAGATACCTATGACAGTTGACGGACTTAAGGCAACTAAGGTATTATCTAGTGAAGGAATTAAGGTAAATGTGACATTGATTTTCTCAGCTAATCAGGCTTTACTTGCAGCTAGAGCTGGTGCAGCTTATGTTTCGCCATTCCTTGGTAGATTAGATGATATTTCTCAGCCAGGTATTAACTTAATTGAAGATATTGTGGCAATTTTTTCTAATTACGATATTCAGACTGAAATCATTGCAGCAAGCGTTCGTAATCCAATTCATGTAACTGACTGTGCTATTGCAGGCGCAGACATTGCAACTGTTCCATATAAGGTAATTGAACAAATGGTAAATCATCCACTTACAACAGCTGGAATTGAAAAATTCAAGAAGGATTATATTGCTGTATTTGGTGAATAAAATATAAGAATAGAGGTGTAGAATGTTAACTACAGAAAAGCTTACAACAACTGACGTAAAAAAGATTAATAAGAACAGGGTTTTTAGACTTATCCATTTTTCTGGAAAAGTAGCAAGACAGGAAATTTCAGATGCCCTAAGATTATCCTTACCAACGGTTAATCAGAATTTAAAGTACTTATTTAACGAAGACTTAATTGAATATGCAGGAAATTTTGAATCTACAGGTGGTCGTAAAGCCCAGGTTATTATGGTTAAGGGAAGTTCAAAATTAGCTATTAGCGTTAACATTACAGCTAATGAAATAGTAGCCTATTTAGTAGATTTAAGAGGCGTGGTAATCGATGAAATTAAGCTCTCAGTTAATATTGTTAATAACGATTTTGAGGCTGATATAGCTTCTCTAGTTAATAACTTAATTAGTAAGAACAATATTATTAAGGAAAATGTACTGGGCGTCGGAATTACAGTGCCTGGTATTTTTGATAACGATAATAAGATCATTTTATCAGCACCAACTATGGGTCTTAAAAATTACGAGGTTAAGAATCTTACAAAGAATATTGATTTTAAGACTATTGTTGTAAATGATGCAAAGGCCTATGCTTTTGCTAATTACTGGAAGAATAAGCAAAGAGAGGCAGCAGGTTTAATCACTGTAAGAAACTTTGATGAGAAAAAGCTTATGGATAATGATTTTTCAAGCATTTATCTTATGCTTAATGAAGGTGTTGGTGGTGCCTTTATTGATGGAGAAACAATAAGAAAGGGTATTCATAATAGAGCCGGTGAATTTGGTCATATGACAATTTATCCTGGTGGGGAAAAATGTTATTGCGGTAAGCGAGGTTGCTATGAATCCTATGTTTCAGCAAGAGTATTATCAACTAAATTAGGGGTAAGTCTCGATACTTTCTTTAGAAAACTAAAGGAACACGACAGAGAGTATTCAAAGGTATTTGATAAGTACCTAGATGATCTCGCAGTGGGAATCAATAACCTTTTCCTTATGAATGATAGTAACATCTGTCTATGCGGCGAAGTTGCAACATATCTTAAGGATTATGAAGAGGATTTAAAGAGAAGACTTATTGATTACTGTGCCTTTGATACAGATGCAAGTTATTTACAGTTTACAACTTGCTCTGAAAGTGAGGCTAAGGTTGGCGCAGCCTTTATGTTTTTAATAGATTTTATTGCATCTATCTAAATAATTAGCTTATAATATCAGACAGGAGATTTTATTTCTCCTGTCTTTTTTTATCTTGATGAAGGCAAGAATAATGATATGTAGTATTTTAAAATTTGGGAGGAAGATAAATGATAGCAGATTCAATGGTATCTTTAGTTAAGGGTAGCTCTGTAATTAGAGCAATGTTTGAGGAAGGCAATAGATTGGCAAAGATCTATGGTAGAGAGAATGTTTACGATTTTTCTCTTGGTAATCCTAATGTGCCAGCCCCTAAGGAAGTTAATGAAGCAATCAAAGAGATTGTTGATAATGAAGAGTCTACATTTGTCCATGGATATATGAGCAATGCAGGTTACGAAGATGTAAGAGAAGGAATTGCTAGCTCAATTAATAAGAAGTATGATACACATTTTAATGCTTCTAATATAATTATGACAGTTGGTGCAGCAGGGGGTCTTAATTCAATTTTAAAGACTTTACTTAATCCTGGGGATGAGGTACTTTGCTTTGCTCCATTCTTTAGTGAATATAGAAATTATGTGTCAAACTTTGGAGGAAAACTTGTAGTTGTTCCTGCTAATACAGTGGATTTTAATCCTAATTTTGAGGAATTTGAAAAGCTAATTAATGCTAAGACTAAGGCTGTAATTATTAATAATCCTAACAATCCAACAGGGGTTATTTATAGTGAGGCTACAATTAAGAAACTAGCAGAGATTTTGGAAAATAAGCAAAAGGAACTTGCAACTAGCATTTACCTTATTTCTGACGAACCATATAGGGAACTTGCCTATGATGGTATTGAAGTTCCTTACCTAACTAAGTATTATAAGAATACTATTGTTGGTTATTCTTACAGTAAGTCTCTTTCTCTTCCAGGTGAGAGAATTGGTTATCTTGTTTTACCAGATGAACTTGATGATGCAAATGATATTAAGACAGCCGCAGCAGTTGCCACAAGAATCTTAGGTTTTGTTAATGCACCATCTCTTCTTCAAAGAGTAATTTTAAAGACTTTAGATGTAGATATTTCTGAGAATATTGCAGTTTATGATAAGAATAGAAAGACACTTTATGAGGCCTTAACAAAGTATGGTTTTGACTGCGTTAAGCCAGAAGGCGCTTTTTATCTTTTTGTAAAATCCCCAACAGAGGATGAGATGGAATTCTGCAATGCAGCTAAGAAGCATAACATTTTAATGGTGCCAGCTACAAGCTTTGGCTGTAAGGGTTATGTAAGAATTGCCTACTGCGTAAGCTATGAAACAATAGTTAATTCTCTTAGCCATTTTGAAGAATTAGCTAAGGAGTTCAATTTATAATTTTTGTAAAAAATTTACCCATAAAGGAGAATTAAATGAAAGTTTGGGAGTCATATATTAGAAAAGTGGAGCCTTATGTTCCAGGCGAACAGCCAAAGATTAAGAATGTAATTAAGCTTAATACTAATGAGAATCCTTACCCACCTTCAAAGGCGGTAATGGATGCCTTAACTAAGCTAGACCTTGATAGCTTAAAATTATATCCAGACCCAGAGGTTACAAAGCTAAATGAAGCTATTGCAAACTTCTATGGTGTAAGTAAGAATCAGGTATTTACAGGAGTTGGTTCAGATGATGTTATTTCAATGATCTTTATGACATTTTTTAATTCAGATAAGCCAGTCTTATTCCCTGAAATATCTTATTCTTTCTATAGTGTATGGGCCGACTTACACAAAGTCCCATATGAAACTGTTAGACTTGATGAGGACTTTAACATCTTAGTGGAGGATTTTAATAGAGAGAATGGCGGTATCATTTTCCCAAATCCTAATGCTCCAACTTCTAAGTATTTAGAGCTTTCTAGTGTTGAAGAAATCATTAAGAATAATCAGGATTCCGTAGTAGTTGTTGATGAAGCCTACATCGATTTTGGTGGTGAATCGGCAATTAAATTTGTGAATAAATACGACAACTTAATTGTTGTGCAGACATTTTCAAAATCCAGATCTATGGCTGGAATGCGTATAGGTTATGCTATTGCTAATGAGAAGTTAATTAAGGCTCTTAATGACGTGAAGTTCTCCTTTAATTCCTATACAATGAATAGAACAGCTATTGAACTAGGAACTGCGGCTATTAATGATAAGGCTTATTTTGAAGAGTGCTGTAAAAAGATTGTGGCAACTAGAGAAAGAACTATGAAGGCCTTAAAGGAGCTTGGCTTTAGCTTCCCAGAATCAAAGGCTAATTTTATTTTTGCTAAGCATGAAAATGTTCCTGCAAGTCTTATTTTTACAAAACTTAAGGAGAAGAACATTTTCGTAAGATATTTTAATAAGCCAAGAATTGATAACTACTTAAGAATAACAATAGGTACAGATGAGCAGATGGATGCTCTAATAAAGGCGTTGAAGGAGATTTTATAATGGCTATTCCTTTTAATCAGAGAAATTTTCAAAAGGAACTAGATAAGTTTGTCTTAAAATTACAAGAAGAAAAAGAGGTGCCAACAATTTTGTTACACAGTTGTTGTGCGCCCTGTTCAAGTCATTGCATTGAGTATTTATCTCAGTATTTTAGAGTGACAGTTTTTTACTATAATCCTAATATTTCCTATGAAGAGGAATATAGAAAGAGAGTAGAGGAAGAGAAGCGTTTTATTAAGGAATTCCCTACTAAGTATCCGGTGGAGTTTATAGAAGGAGACTATGATACCTCTAAGTTTTACGATATGGCTAAGGGATTAGAAAAATGTCCTGAAGGCGGGGAAAGATGCTTTAAGTGTTATGAACTTAGACTACGAGAAACAGCTAAATTAGCTAAGGAAAAGGACTTTGACTACTTTACAACTACACTTAGTATAAGTCCTTTAAAATCAAGCCTTAAGCTTAATGAGATTGGTTTAAAGCTTGAAGAAGAATACGGAATGAAGTATTTATTGTCAGATTTTAAAAAGAAAAATGGTTACAAAAGATCCATTGAATTATCTAAGGAGTACAATCTTTATAGACAGAATTTCTGTGGTTGTGTCTATTCTAGGGTAGAAAAAAAGGATAGTTAAACTTGAAAAAAAGACGACAAAATGCTAATATTTATTATATCAAAATATGGAGGTAATGGTTATGGCTAAGAAGAATGGCTTATTAAAATTTATTGCTGTTACAGGTGCTTGTGTTGCAACTGCAAAGCTAGTATATGACAAATATAAAGAGACAAAGGACAAGTTTGTAAAGGAAGAAAACGACAGTATTGATGCTGAAATTAGAAAGTACAATGCTATTGCTGAAAAGAAGATCGTTGAGATTGAGGATGAGGAATTTGTAGGTTGCGAATTAAAGTCAGTTTGCGCTAATACAACTCTTGATTTAGGCTTAGCAGTATTTGAAAAGGATGTTTACATTAACTTCTCAAGCTATGCAAGTAATGTAACAATCATTTTACCAGAGGGCGTTAATGTTGTTTGTGACGTTGACAGAGTAGCAGCTGGTGTTAGAAACCTAGTTGAGAACGTTAAGGAAGAGGGTATTCATACAGTTTATATCATTGGTAAGGCTGTAGCTACAAGTCTTGAGGTTATCCCAGTTAACTTCTATGTAGATGAAGAAGACGAGGATGAATTTGAAGATTTTGATGAGGATGCTATCTTTGCAGATGACGAAGATGCTTTAGTTAAGGTTATTAATAAGGCAGAGCCTGAAAAGTCAGAGGAAAAGTCTGATGGGAAGTCTGAAGAGAAGAAGGATGAAGATAACCTTATTAACTTAGAAGAGGTAAGATAAATAATGATAAAGAATAGGGATAGAATAATTAATTATTTTGATAGCCTACCTGATTCTAGTGTTGTAGCAGTTAATTCTCTTTACGAGGATAAGTTTACTAAGATGAGCCAAGATGCATTTTTCCGCGCAGTAGAACGTATTGCAAGCGAAGGCATTATAACTCGTCTAAGCAAAGGTCTTTATGTAAAGAAGATTGAAGAGGGTGTTACAAAGGAAGATGTATTACTAAATTACTTTTTTGGTGATGAGAATGATAGTGGTATGTTCATTGGTATGCGACTTTATAACAAATATTCTTTAACAACAATAAAAAGCGATATTATTGAACTCTATTCAAATAAAATTAAAAGTAATGTTAGTAAAATCGACAATCTAATCATAAAGAGACCTTTAGTAGAATTAGATTTTGATAATACTAGGGTTATTGAGGCTTTAGAGATTTTACAAAATTATTATGATATACCAGAATTAAATAAGCTTAAATTTGCAAGATATGCTAAGAGTTTTGCAAGAGGATATAACGACGAGGCAGCAGTTTTAGTGCTTTCTAATATGAAGTACAAAAAGTCTACTATCGCCTTCCTTAAAAAAATCTTAGACATGTATAAGGTGAAGAATTCTCTGCAGCAATATTTAAGCTACGCTAGCGATTATAAAGTACCAACAGTACAAAAACTAGCAAGATAAATTAAAGGCAGGCTTAAGTCCTGCCTTTTAGTTTAGCTAAATTAGACTAGATAAACAATAAAGGAGTGTATTTATGGAAAAGATAATGATAGCTTCAGATATCCACGGTTCTGCTTACTATTGTAAGAAGATGCTAGATAGATACAAGGAAGAGGGCGCAAAGAGATTAGTATTACTTGGGGACATTTTATATCATGGTCCAAGAAATGATTTGCCAAAGGACTATGCACCAAAGGAAGTTATAAGTATGCTCAATCCCTTAAGAAATGAGATTATTTGTATTAGAGGTAACTGTGATACAGAAGTCGACCAGATGGTACTTGATTTTAATGTTCTTTGTGAACAGGCATTTTTAAGTGTTAATGGACAGGATTTTGTTATGGTTCATGGCCATAAGTTAGATGAAAAGAATATGCCAGCCCTAAAGGACGGGGATATATTACTTTGCGGTCACACTCATGTGCCAAAGTTTGAAAAAAGAGGCAACTATACTTATGTTAATCCAGGCTCAGTTTCAATTCCAAAGGAAAATTCAGCCCACAGCTATATCATTTTTGAAGACAAGTTCTACTTTAAGGACTTAGATGGAAATGTATATATGGAGGGCAACTAAATATATAAGGAATTTTTTATTTTTATTTTATTGTATTTATAAAGCTATATGATAGAGTATTATTAGCAAATGAATTTGTGATGATTATTATTAGCTAATGGATTTGGAGGTACTCTTTTGTATGAATAATTTTAGAAATAAATTTGCAAGCTTTATGTATGGAAGATATGGAATGGATCAGTTTTCTAGATTTACTTCTATTGTATGCATGGTATTGCTTGTATTAACCTTATTTATTCATAATAGTGCAGTTTACTTTATCGCAATATTATTATTGATATATACATATTTTAGAGTTTTCTCAAGAAATATTTCAAAGAGGTCTAAAGAGAACCAAAGATATCTAAATATATATTATAAGTGTCAGGGTAAATTAAACTACCTAAAGGCTAGAATTAAGGATGGAAAGACCCATAGGATTTTTAAATGTCCTAACTGTAATCAGAAGATTAGAGTTCCAAAGGGCAAGGGAAAGATTAGTATTAAATGTCCTAAATGTAGAATTGAATTTATAAAAAGAACATAGTTTATAAAAATAAAACCCCCATATAAGAGGGTTTTATTTTTTTGAATATTTATCTATGATATTAAATAGAAATTTTTACAGAGGACAGTCATGGGGAAAGTTTTTGAAATTATAGATAAGATAAAAATTTTACAAATTATTAGACAAGCCTTAGTAATGATTATACCAATTTTATTGGTGGGTTCTTTTGCACTTATATTAGAGACATTGCCAATTCATAGCTATCAAATATTTATAGATGCTTTGCTAGATGGCTTTTTTAGGGAATTATTACAGACCGTTTATAATGCAACCTTTGGTATGCTAGCCATATATATGACAATTACACTAGCCTTAAGTATTTCTAATACTGAGAAGGCAGATGGGGTTAAGAATTATAGCCTAGTATTTATAAGCTTAATAGTGTTTGCTATATTTAGTGGTGGCCTTAACTTTAGAGAATTTGATATAAGTAACTTAGGCGAAGATGGGGTTTTTACAGCAATCTTTTTGACGATTATTACGTCATATTTTTACATTTTAATTAATGATAATCTAAAGCATGGTTTTAGATTCTATTCTAGTGGGGCAGATGATACATATACTCAGATGCTTTATTCAATGCCGGCTACTATTATAGTATTTATCATTGCTGTACTAATTTATATGATCCTAGTTAAAACAACAGGTATGGAGTCAATTCAGGAAGTTAATAGAAAAGTATTCCTAAGTCTATTCTTCTTTAGAGGTGGTTCTGTTATTACAAGCTTAGCCTTTTTAATGATTCAATCTATACTTTGGTTTTTAGGAATTCATGGCTCAAGTGTTATGACTCCTGGAGATTTAAATTTTGATAAGATAAAGAATTTTGACACTTCGGTTATGCTAAGTAATCTGCATTCCTTTACAACCGTTGAGGTATTTGCAATAATGGGCGGCTGCGGCTCCACTTTATGTTTAGCCCTTGCCATACTAATTTTTGGTAAAAAGAATACATCAAAGAAATTAGTTACTTTATCAAGTGTTCCACTAATTTTTAATGTTAATGAATTATTATTATATGGTTTGCCAATTGTGCTAAATCCTGTGTATTTCATACCTTTTATGTTAGTGCCAGTGATTAGTTATTTAAATGCAAGTCTAGCCATGGACCTTGGCATTGTGCCAGGACTAATAAGCAATGTTAAGTGGACTACTCCAATTTTTATAAATGGATTTATGGCCACAGGCTCCATTGCTGGTAGCCTTTTGCAGCTCTTTAACCTTTTTATAGGGGTTGCAATTTATGCGCCTTTCGTGGTTTATTCAGAGAAGAGAGCACTAGATCAGGAAGCTAAAAAGATTAATGAGCTTACAAGGTTAGTTAAGGAATCAGAGGAAGAAGGAGTTGAACTAAGTATCCTTGGGATTAAGGGGGGATACGGAGTTTTAGCTCGTTCCATCGCTGATGAAATTCAATATAAGATTGAAAATGATGATGTTCATTTAAGATACCAACCTCAGTTTAACAGTAAGGATAAATGTATTGGCGTAGAGTGCCTTTTAAATTGGGAATACTCTAATAATGGTAAGATTTACACGCCTTTAGTTATGGGCTTAACTAAGGAAATGGGTATGGCAGCTAAATTAGAGAAGGCCATTTTTAAAAGCGCAATTAAGGATATGCCAAAGTTAATAAAGATACTTGGAAAAGATTGCAAGGTTTCAATTAACCTAACAGGCCAGGCAATCCAAATGGAAGAATTTGAGAGATTTTTAGCTCTAATAGCTAGAGAACATAAGGAATATATTCCTAACATTTTAATTGAAATCACAGAGCAGGATAGCCTAAAGATTGACTATGATTTAATCTCAAGATTAGATAGGCTAAAGAAGCTTGGCTACCGCTTTGGTATTGATGATTTCTCTATGGGCAGTACCTCTCTTAAATATCTAAGATACAATGTTTTTGACCTAGTAAAGATAGACGGGAATTTAAGTCTGGATGTAGTAAAGAATGAAAGAAGTAGAGAAATAGTAAGTTTTCTTACTAATCTAACAAATCAGTTTAATATTGATATATTAGCCGAATATGTAGAAAATGAAGAGCAGAAATTAATACTTGAAAGCATCGGTTGCTTAGAATATCAAGGCTATTACTATAGCGAAGCAGTTGATATTGATAGATTAGAAGCTGTTTTAATAGATATAAAAGAAAAAATGGGAAGTGCAAGTTAGGGCACTTCCCTTATTTTTGTAATTAATTTACCATTTAGATATCTAAATCTTATTCTAATCTACTTTAAGAAATCCTGTCTCATTGGATTAAATACGTCTACTAAGATACCTTCTTCAAGACATGTAACACCGTGAAGAGAATTACTTGGCATATAAACACTATCACCCTTATTTACAACCTTAGTCTCGCCATCGATAGTAAATTCAAAACTACCCTCAGCAATATAAGTAATCTGTAAATGCTCATGTGAGTGAAAATTTCCCTTAGAACCCTTCTCAAAGTGAATCTCACACATCATAAGCTCGTCTGAGTAACATAAAATCTTTCTTGTAACGCCTGGTTCGCAATCAGTTGCAATAACATCCTTATTATACTTAAACATAAAAATAATCTCCTTTAAAATAAGCTTTTATCTAATTTTAGCAAACTTAACTTCTCTATTATCTAGGAAAATAGTACTAGTGTCCGATTTCTTTTTAAAGCTATAAATCCCTCCTATTCTTTGTTATACTAGGAATTACAGAATGAGAGGTTTTTTATGGAAAATGTATTTTTAATTGTAGGTCTTCTATCGGCCCTTTACTATATAATCTGCGTTAGTTACGCAGGCTTCAAACTTAGTTTTGTCTTTATGTGGATTATAATTTCTGCTTTTTTCATTGTCCTATATTTACTAAAAAGATTAGAAAAGTCCGGCAGAATTAAAATTCATAAAATTATAAAAAGAATCTTCTGGTCAGTCTTTACCCTAGGCCTAGCCTTATTTATAGTCCTTGAAGGCCTTATTTTATCAGGCTTTGCAAAGATGGATAAGGAGAATAATTACGACTACATTATAGTTTTAGGTTGCCTAGTTAAGGAGGCGGGTCCTTCAAAGGCTCTTAAATTACGCCTAGACGCAGCCCTTGAACTAGCCAATATTTATGACTGCCCAATTATAGTATCTGGTGGACAAGGCCCTAATGAGCCTATGACAGAAGCAGATGCCATGGCAGAATATCTAATTGATAAGGGAGTAAGTGAGGATAGAATCATAAAAGAAGATAGGTCTATTAACACAGATGAGAACCTAGCAAATTCCTATGAGATAATTAAGGATAGTAAGGCCAAGGTCTTAATTGTATCTACTAACTTCCACATATTTAGAGCTCGCCTAATTGCTAAAAAGACTGGCTTTGAAAATGTATATAGCTATCCAGCTAAATCAGATATGATAATACTTCCTAACTTTATGTTAAGGGAAGCTATTGGAATTACTAAGGATTTTATATTGGGCAATTTATAAGATTGATATTATTTATGAAAAAAACTCTAGCTACTTTTAAAGTAACTAGAGCTTTTTGTTTTTATGTCCCTTAGCAATACATTTTCAAAGCTAGTATTAAGCCTTAAAGAAATCTCTGATTGCTTCAATCTGGTTATAAGTCTGGTTATAACCATCATTATAAAGAGATAAAATCTTTGTCTTATCTTTCTCTGTTCTTTTAAAGCCCTTTGTAGAAACAGGTCTCATAACATAAGCTTTACCCTCTCTTTCAAGACGGTCAAGTCTTTCAAGCTGGCGGTTATATTTATCCGCTCTTGTAAGTAAGTCTCTTGCAAGCTCAGGCTTATTCTTATAAATCTTTGCAGCCTGCTTTGTAACACTTGATGTAGTCTTTGTATAACCCGGTTCTCTTGTAAGAACTACTAATAGCTTGTCGCAGCCATCTGCTAGGGCTCTCTCTACAGGGATAGAATCAGATAAACCACCATCCATATAGTTTGTGCCATTGATATTGATATATGGGAAAAATACAGGAAGAGCACAAGTTGCCTTAAGAACTGTATTAGTCTTATCAAGACCTGTATATGGAAGATACTCTGGCTTACCAGTTTCTACATTTGTTACTACGCAGTAGAATTCTCCCTTATATTCTCTAAATGTATCATAATCAAAAGGTACAAGTTCATTAGGAATAGTCTCGTAAGCAAAATCAAGACCGTATAATGAACGGTTACCAGGATCTAACATATTAAGAAGTCCCATGTATCTCTTATCATCACGATAATCCATGATAATTTTTAAATTTCTACCCACCTGCTTAGATGCATAACTTGCTGCATAAGCTGCACCTGCAGATACACCGATTATATAATCAGGCATAAAATCAAGTTCGAGTAAGGCGTCCATTACGCCGCATGAATAGATGGATCTAAAAGCTCCACCTTCAAAAACTATGCCAGTTTTCATATTTACCTCCTAATAGTACAATTTATATAATTGTCTGACAAAAATAAGACAATGTCAAGTAAAAACAAGTGTTTAGATAGCTTGATATTTTATATTCTATGGGGTAAAATTAGAGCGTTGAGTGTTAAATTTGATACTCAAATTAAGGGAATTTAAGGAGATACAAATGGACATCATAGTACAGTATATCGATGGTTTAATGGAGAGAAGTACACTTGATACTCCAGCATGGAACATCGAAAAGCTTAAGGCAGGCATTAAGTCAAAGTGGAATTACATTGACGGCGTTATGATTAAGGCTATTTTAGAAATGTATGCAATTTCAGGAGACAAGAAGTATTTAGACTTCGCCGACAAATTTATTGATCACAGAGTTTTTGAGGATGGAAGCATTGACGGCTACAGCATTGGTGAGAAGAATATAGATAATGTTAATGCAGGTAAGACTTTATTTGAACTCTATGAATTAACAGGCAAAGAAAAGTACAAGAAGGCAATTGATTTAGTTTATTCTCAGATTGAAATCATGCCAAGAACTAAGACAGGCAATTTCTGGCATAAGGACATTTATCCAAACCAGGTATGGCTTGATGGTATGTATATGGGACAGCCATTCTATATGGAATATGAAACTAAGTTCAATAACAGAGCCAACTATGATGACATTTTCAGCCAGTTTAAGTTTGTAATTGAGAATTTAAGAAATCCTCTTAACGGACTTTACTATCATGCTATTGATACAAGCAAGGAAGCTTTCTGGTGTGATAAGGTTACAGGACTTTCTCAGAATGTTTGGTTACGAGCTATTGGTTGGTATGCTATGGCACTTTTAGATACTCTAGATAAGGTAGATAACGAAGACCATAAGTATGATAAGGAATGCAAGATGATGAAAGACGCATTTGTTGACCTTATGGATGCAATGCTTAAGTATCAGGATGAATCAGGTATGTGGTACCAGGTTGTAAACTTTGGTGGCATGGAGAAGAATTATCTTGAGACATCAGGTAGCGCAATTATGGCTTATGCTCTCTTAAAGGGTGTAAGACTTGGTTTCTTACCAGAAAGCTATAGAGAATACGGCTTTAAGGCATTAAAGGGTATCGAAGATAGATACTTAAAGGCTGGAGAAGACGGAACAATTTCTCTTGACGGTATCTGTTTAGTTGCCGGTTTAGGTGGTAGCAACAATCGTCCAGGTACTTATGACTACTATATGTCAGAGCCTATCGTAAAGGACGATGCTAAGGGTGTTGGACCATTCCTATTAGCTTACACAGAGCGCCTTAGATGCTCAAACTAGTTTTAATTGAATAACTTTATTTTGCATTATTAGAGAGACTTTTTTGATTTTTTTGAAAATGTCTCTCTTTTTTATACTAGTAGAATAGTTTAACTTATTTTAGTTGACTAAATAGTAAATTAGTTTTAACATAAAGTTAGGATATTGAACGTGTAAAAAACGGAGTGAACTATGCAGGAAAATTTTAAGACTAATTATTTTGCTAATTCTAATGTAGAGAATTATGCCAAGAGTGTTGCGGTCAAAATTGCTAAAGCTTCAGGGGTAAAAGGGTTTGAAAGTGAAGGTCTTGAAGATAATTTAAAGAAGAAGAGTATAGCCCAGATTAATTGGGCAAACTCAAAGCCTTTAAAAGAAGAGACCAAACAGGAAGAATTAGATAAGAAGGTTATACTAGATAATTCCTCTAATTTAGAGGACTATTCACAGGCAGCGTCTAATAACAGCTCTTTAAAGGAGGACGTTAAGTTAGTTGAAGATGATGCTAATACTATAATGACAGCAGATAAGCATAAAGAATTTCAGCAGCTTAATGAAAAGGAGCAGAAAAAGTGGCTTTTTAAGGAACATATGAGATTACAGGAACTAGATAAGACGCTTGAAGATGAACGAAATCTCATAGACATACAAAAGCACATGTTAGCAAGACAGCAGAATAAGAACATGATTTTAAAGCAGCAGCTTGAGAATCAAAAGAGTCTCTATGATCAAAAGTGGCAGATGCTTGAAAAGCAGAATCGCCAGTTAACTATTGATAAGGAGAGATTTGAAAGAGAAAAGCTTGTCTATAAGGACAGAGTCTATAGAGAGGCAAGAAAGAATGCTGCTAATTCTGACGGTGTAAAGATATTTTTTAAGGGGGTACATGATCAGGACACTTTAAAAAAGAGATATAAATCACTAGCTAAGATATATCATCCAGATAATATGAGCGGTGATAAAGATATACTGTTAGCAATTAATACAGAGTACGAGAGATTATTAAGATTTTATCTTGATGTATAATGCTTAACTAAAAGCAAGACTTAATATTATTAGGTCTTGCTTTATTTAGTTGTATCTAACTTATTGGGGTTGTATAATTACATCATTGTACGTAAATGTTAGGAGGAAGAACATGTTTAAAATTAACGAAAACTATTTAAAGCTCCCAGGAAGTTACCTTTTTTCAACTATTGCTAAGAAGGTTAATGCATATCAGAATGCTAATCCAGACAAAGAAATTATTAGACTTGGTATCGGTGATGTAACATTACCATTATCACCAGTTGTTATTGATACTCTTCATTCGGCTGTTGATGAGATGGCTCATAAGGAGACATTTAAGGGCTATGCTCCAGATTTAGGATATGAATTCTTAAGAAATGCAATTGCAGATTTTGATTATAAGAGACGTGGTGCAGATATTAATGCAGATGAAATCTTTGTATCTGATGGTGCTAAGTCAGACTCAGGTAACATTGGTGACATTTTCTCTGTAGATAATAAGATTGCAGTTTGTGATCCAGTTTATCCAGTATATGTTGATACTAATGCTATGGCAGGTAGAACAGGTGATTATCTTCCAGACCTTGGTAAGTGGTCTAACGTTATTTATATGCCATGTACAGCCGAGACTAATTTCGCCCCTGATTTACCAAAGGAAACCCCTGATATTATCTATCTTTGCTTCCCTAATAACCCTACAGGTTCTACAATCACTAAGTCAGAACTTCAAAGATGGGTTGACTATGCTAATAAGGTTGGCGCAGTAATTATCTATGATGCAGCTTATGAGGCATATATTTCAGAAGAAGATGTACCACATACAATTTATGAATGTGAAGGTGCAAGAACATGTGCAATCGAGCTTAGATCTTTCTCTAAGAATGCAGGCTTTACAGGTACAAGACTTGGATTTACAGTAATTCCTAAGGATTTAAAGAGCGGAGACGTTATGCTTCATAGCCTTTGGGCAAGAAGACATGGAACTAAGTTTAATGGTGCTCCATATATTATTCAGAAGGCTGGTGCTGCTATTTATACAGAAGAAGGCCAGAAGCAGACTAAGGAGCAGATTGCTTACTATATGAATAATGCTAAGACAATCCTTACAGGCTTAAAGGAAGCTGGTTATACAGTTTCAGGTGGTGTTAATGCACCATATATCTGGCTTAAGACTCCAGATAAGATGACAAGCTGGGAATTCTTTGATTACTTACTTGAGAATGCTAACGTTGTTGGTACTCCAGGTTCAGGCTTTGGTCCAAGTGGTGAAGGTTACTTTAGACTTACAGCATTTGGTTCTTATGAGAATACAGTTAGAGCTCTTGATAGAATTAAGGCTTTATAATATACAAAAAGGCTATGAACAAGCAATGAGGTTCTCCTCAAAGCTATAGTTCATAGCCTTTATTAATTTATTCGCTTGCTTCTGTTGTTTCAGAAGTTTTCTTTGTATCTAAAACCTTAAGAATAATTGCTTCAGCTCGTTTGTTTGAAGCCTTCTCAATAAATAGCCATACATTATCAATTGTAAGCTTATCTCCTGCAACAGGAATTCTATCAAGCTTTTCAAGAATAAGTCCGCCAATGGAATCATTATCCTCAGATTCAAGGTTAAGCCCAAGATAATCATTTAAATCATCAAGCTTAAAGGAAGCCTCTACTCTATAAGTCTTATTACGTATCTTATGGATGCCTTCCCTTTCCTCGGTATCATATTCATCTCTGATTTCACCAACGATTTCCTCAAGTAAGTCCTCCGTTGTAATCATACCAGCAGTTGAGCCGTATTCATCAAGGACAATTGCAATACTTGTGGAATTAAGCTGCATCTCTCTAAATAATTCGGAAGTATTCTTCTGTTCAAATGTAAAATGAACGCTTCGCATTATATTTTCAATACTAAAATCTCCATCCATAGGAGTAAGGACTAAATCCTTTATGTTTAAAATACCTACGATATTATCAGTGTCTACCTTATAAACTGGAAGTCTAGTATACTGAGTCTCTCTAAAGAGGGCTAAAACCTCGTCATAGCTGGCCTCAATATTAACTAAAACCATGTCGATTCTTGGAATCATAACGTCCTTTGCATTAGTATCACCAAAATCGAAAAGATTATTTATAATTTTACGCTCGCTAGATTCAATAACGCCCTCTTCGTGGCTTACTTTAACGATTGTTCGTAATTCATCTTCTGTAATAGTTGTATCCTTACTTTCATCCTTTATGCCAATTAGTCTTAAAAAGAACTTGGAAATCTTATCAATTACAATAATAATTGGTGTGAAAATGTACATCAATGCGTTAATAATTGGCGAATATGCTAGAGATAATTGCATGCAGTATTTAGTAGCTGCGTTCTTAGGTGTAATCTCACCAAAAATTAAAACAAAGACTGTAAGAATACCGGTAGCAATACCCGTTGCATAATTACCCCACATACTTATTGTAAAGGTAGTTACAAGGGCTGAGCAGGAAATATTAACAATGTTATTACCTACTAAAATTGCACTAAGCATCTTGCTTTGATTGTCTAGAATTTTACTTACTAGAATTGCTCGTTTGTTATTCTCATCCACTAGTTTTCTTAATTTAATCTTACTTACCGTAATAAATGCGGTTTCTGCTGATGAAAAGAAAGCAGATAAAATAAGTAAGATAATAATTACAATTAGCTGGATCGTACTGTGAGAATCCAAAATCAAATCCTCCTAAAAAATATTTTTAATTAATTGTACTTGATATGTCAGTGCTAGTCAAGGTTTCCACCGATTTCGAAAAAAATTCAAAAATAAAAAAGGAAATAAATAAATTGCGTTGAATAATATAACTGTAAGGTTTTTTTGCAATATTAATTTAAGATGTTATCTAATCTTTATTAGAAGGTGAAGGTGCTAAATATGAATATTCGTGAAAGACAAGAACTAACTGAACATGAAATTTTAAGTCCTTATGCTTCCTTTTCAGATGAATCAAGAGGCAGAGACAAGGCTGAAGAGCCTTGCGATATAAGGACTATCTACCAAAGGGACAGAGACAGGATTATCCATTGTAAGGCTTTTAGGCGACTTAAGCACAAGACACAGGTCTTTTTAGCCCCGGAGGGAGATCACTACAGAACTAGACTTACTCATACCCTTGAGGTGGCACAGATCGCTAGAACCATTGCACGCGCCCTTAGGCTTAATGAAGATTTAACAGAGGCAATCGCTCTAGGACATGATCTTGGTCATACTCCTTTTGGACATGCCGGCGAAAGAGTACTAAATTCTATTTGTCCATTAGGTTTTGCTCATTACAGACAAAGTGTAAGAGTGGTGGAATTTCTTGAAAAGGACGGAAAGGGCCTTAATCTTACCTGGGAGGTAAGAGATGGAATACTTAATCACAGAACAGCAGGCAATCCCTCCACCCTTGAAGGTAAAGTAGTTCGTCTTTCAGATAAGATTGCCTATATCAATCACGATATAGACGATGGTATAAGAGCTGGAATTATTACTGAAGATGATATACCTAAGGAATATACAGACTTACTTGGAACTTCAACTAAGGAACGTCTTAATACCTTAATTAATGACATCGTTATTAACAGTAACAATAAGGATGATATATATATGTCTGACAGAATAGGTGGGGCTATGAAGGAATTAAGAGAGCATATGTTTACTCATTTGTATCTTAATCCTGCGGCTAAATCAGAGGAAGAGAAGGCAGACAAGTTAATCACCGAATTATATCGATATTACATTGCGAATATAGATAAGTTACCAGATAACTATAAGATGTTTATAACAGAATATAATCAAGCTAAAGAACAGGTAGTTTGCGACTATATCGCAGGAATGTCGGATCAATATTCCATTATGAAATTCCAAGAGATATTTGTTCCAAAGGCTTGGAAGAAGTAACCTTATAATTAGTATAATGAAAGGTCGACTAGATAAATGTACTCACGTGAAGTTATAGAGGAAGTGCTTAGTAAGACCGATATCGTTGATCTAGTCTCTAATTATGTTAAGTTAAAAAGAAGTGGTAGCTCATATATGGGGCTTTGTCCTTTCCATAATGAAAAATCCCCTTCTTTTAGCGTGTCAGGTCCAAAGCAGCTATTTCACTGTTTTGGCTGTGGCAAAGGTGGAAATGCCATAACTTTTGTTATGGAATATGAGAATTATACCTTTATTGAGGCTCTTGAGATGTTAGCTCAAAGAGCAGGCGTTGCCTTGCCTGAGCAGAAATTTTCAAGAGAAGATCAAATGGATAAGGATATAAAAACTAAGTTATTAGAAATAAATAAATTTGCAGCAACATATTATTATCATTGCTTGAAATCAGAGAAGGGCACTACAGGCATGGATTACCTTGCCAATAAGCGTCAATTATCTGATAAGACTATTACAAGTTACGGATTAGGCTTTGCTCCTATATCTTCTGGTGGTCTTTATAAGGAATTAAAAGCTAAGGGCTACACAGACGATATTTTAAAGGAATCTGGTTTATTTACTTACGATAGTAAAGTTCACGAAAAGTTTTGGAATCGAGTTATTTTCCCAATCATGGATGTGAATAATAAAGTAATTGGCTTTGGTGGCAGAGTTATGGGTGATGCTAAACCTAAATACCTAAATTCCCCAGAAACTAAGCTATTTGATAAAAGCCGTAATTTGTATGGCCTTAATGTGGCTAGAAGTGCTAGAAAAGGTAATATGATTATCTGTGAGGGTTATATGGATGTTATTTCACTACATCAGGCAGGCTTTAATCAGGCAGTAGCATCTCTAGGAACTGCCCTTACACCAGGACATGCAAGACTACTTAAAAGATATACAGACACAGTGCTAATTACCTACGATTCTGATGAGGCAGGTACTAAGGCGGCTCTAAGAGCTATTCCACTTTTAACGGAAGTGGGCCTTAATACTAAGGTTATTAACATGAAGCCTTATAAGGATCCAGATGAATTTATAAAGGCATTGGGTGCCGAAGCCTTTCAGGAGCGAATCGACAAGGCCATTAACAGCTTCATCTTTGAGGTTGGAGTTGTAGAAAAGAGACATAACAGGTCAGACCCAGCAGATGAAACTGCTTTTGAGAAAGAACTTGCGGAAATGTTTCTACGCTTTGGAGAGAAGCTTGAAAGGGACAATTACATAAAAGCGGTTTGCAATACATTTGTAATACCACTAGATGGAATGATGCAGATGGTAGCAAATCTTGGCAACAAAAAGGGACTTGTTAACGGACAGGCAATTAGAACAGACTATGAAAGCCCTAAGCCAAAAAAGAAGAAGCAGGAGTCAGGAATCAGACAGGCAGAGAAATTACTTCTTACATGGCTTATTAATGATGTGAATATTATTAATAAGATTTCGGATGTAATTAAGCCAAGCGATTTCATTGATCCATTACTTAACTCAGTGGCTAGTAAACTTTATGCTCAAATAGAAAATGGTAATCCAAATCCAGCACTAATTGTTGGGGATTACACAGATGAAACTGAGGCAGCAGATGTGGCTTCCCTATTCTCCTCTGACTTAGATGAAAATTTAAGTAAGCAGGAAAGGGAAAGAGCTATTAATGACATTGTCAAAAAGGTTAAGAAAAACAGCCTAGATAATGAATTTAATACAACAACTGATGCTAAGCGAATGCAAGAAATTATGCAGGAGCAGATGAATCTAAATAAGATTAATATTAAATTATAATAAGCGAAAGGGGTATTTAATACCATGGCAACTAAGAAAAAGGAAGAAATTTTAGAAGAAGAAGTAAAGACAACAAAGAAGAAGGCTAAGGCAGAAGAAGGCGAAAAGCCAGCAAAGAAGACAACTACAAAGAAGACTACAGCTAAGACAACAACTAAGAAGGCTGCAAAGGAAGAGGACACTACAGCTAAGAAGACTACAAAGAAGTCTAAGAAGGCTGAAGAGACTAAGGAAGAGCCAGCTAAGAAGCTTTCAGCTGAAGAGCAGCAGGCTAAGTTTATTGAAAAGCTTGATGAGATCGTTGCCCTTGCAAAGAAGAGAAAGAATGTCTTAGACTATCAGGATATTATCGCTCATTTCCAGGATATCGAGCTTGAAGCTGAAGGAATGGAAAAGGTATTTGAATACCTTGAAAAGAAGAACATTGACGTTAAGATGAACGAAGATGAAGAAGATGATGACGATATCATGCTTGAAGATGAAGATGATATTGATATCGAGAAGATCGACCTTTCTGTACCAGATGGTATCGGTCTTGATGATCCTGTAAGAATGTACCTTAAGGAAATCGGTAAGGTATCACTTTTATCTGCTGATGAAGAAATTGAATATGCTAAGAGAATGGAAGCAGGAGATGAAGAAGCTAAGAAGAGACTTGCAGAAGCTAACTTACGTCTCGTTGTTTCTATTGCTAAGAGATATGTTGGTCGTGGAATGCAGTTCCTTGACTTAATTCAGGAAGGTAACTTAGGTCTTATTAAGGCTGTTGAAAAGTTTGATTATACTAAGGGTTATAAGTTCTCAACTTATGCTACATGGTGGATTAGACAGGCTATTACAAGAGCTATTGCTGATCAGGCTAGAACAATCAGAATTCCTGTTCATATGGTTGAAACAATCAACAAGCTTGTAAGAGTTCAAAGACAGTTACTTCAGGAACTTGGTAGAGAACCAAGCCCAGAAGAAATCGCTGAGGTTATGGACTTACCAGTTGAGAGAGTTCGTGAAATCCAGAAGATTAGTCAGGAGCCAGTTTCTCTTGAAACACCTATCGGTGAAGAGGAAGATAGCCACTTAGGTGACTTCATTCAGGATGATAATGTTCCAGTTCCATCTGAGGCAGCAGCTTCAACACTTCTTAAGGAACAGCTTGTAGAAGTACTTGGAACATTAACAGAAAGAGAGCAGAAGGTATTAAGACTTCGTTTCGGTATGGATGATGGTAGAGCTAGAACTCTTGAAGAAGTTGGTAAGGAATTCAACGTAACAAGAGAGCGTATTAGACAGATTGAAGCTAAGGCTTTAAGAAAGCTTAGACATCCAAGTAGAAGTAGAAAGTTAAAGGATTACCTTGACTAATTTTAAGCTATAAATTTTTATTGGAGTTTTATGAAGGTTAATATTTCTGAAAGATTAAGAAATGTAGCAGAAGCAGTGGAAAAATGTAATACAGTAGCAGACATTGGTTGCGACCACGGATTTTTACCAATTTATCTAGTTTTAACTAATAGGGCTAGTAGGGCTATTGCTATGGATCTTAGAAAAGAACCTGTTAGAAGAGCTGGCGAGCACATCGCCAGCTTTAATTTATCTGATAAGATCACTACAAGAATTTCTAATGGCCTAGAGGCCTTATCTAGAGGTGAAGCAGATACTATAACCATAACAGGTATGGGCGGAATGCTAATGAGAGATATTCTTATAGCAGGTAATGATAAATTAATGGACGGCAATAAATTTGTATTTAGTCCACAATCAGATATAGACACATTTAGAAAATATCTAGATGACAACGGATTTGTAATCACAAAGGAAAAGGTTATTTTTGAGGCCCCAAGATTTTACTTTATTATTAATGCAACTCTAAAAAGAGGAGAGAAAATGAATCTAAGCGATTTAGAACTTCGCTTTGGTAAGGACTTCCATCTTGGAGATACTAAAGTTTTACAAGACTTTTTAACTAAGGAGTTGTATAATAATGGTATATTGTGCGGACAACTTGAAGATGAAGAAAGAAAGGGTAATTTAAGTGTTAAGGCTAAACTAGATTACTTAAAGAAAGAGCAAGAGTATAGGGAGAGTGCTCTTAAAATGATTAGTAAATAAGAACTTCAGCTTCAAAATACGACTAACGTGGAGGTGTTTTATTTATGAGTACATTGGTAGAACTTGTAAACGAGAAACAAAAGGAATTAAAAGACACTATTATCCTAGTGAAGGTTAATGGTAAGTTAAAGGAAATTTACGATAAAGAAATTACTGACGAGAAAATTGAATATATAACAACTAATTCATCCATCGGAATTGATACCTATAAGAGAAGTGTTTTAATGCTTATGCTTGCTGCATTTCACAATATCGATAAGGACAATAAGTTTGGTGGCGTAAAGGTTGAATATTCAGTATCTAAGGGATTTTTCTGCGATACTAATAAGAATTTAGAAATCACAGAGAAGTTTATTAACGACTTAAAAAAGGAGATGAATAGGCTAGTAGAAGCTGACCTTATAATTAATAAGGACACACTAAGCACTACTAATGCTATTAAGCTCTTTAAGGAACGTGGCATGCTTGATAAGGTTCGTCTATTTAACTATCGTAGAAGTTCTGTAATTAATACATACGAACTTGATGGCTATATTGATTATTTCTATGGATATATGGCTCATTCTACAGGTATCTTAAAGTATTTTGATATCTATAGATTTGCCCATGGCTTTGTTTTACAGCTTCCAACAAAGGAAGAGCCAACTAAGGTACCTGAATTCCTACCTCAGATTAAGCTTGCCAATGTATTAGATGAATCTACAAAGTGGGCTCACATGCTAGATCTTGATACAGTAGGTGCCCTTAATGACCACATAAGAGATGGTGATATTTCTTCCCTTATGTTAGTACAGGAAGCACTTCAGGAGCAAAAGATTGTAGAAATTGTCAATATGATTAAGAAAAGACCTGATGTTAAGTTTGTTATGATTGCTGGTCCAAGTTCTTCCGGCAAGACTACATTTTCACACAGATTATCCATCCAGTTAATGGCAAATGGCTATAAGCCGCATGCTATTGGCGTGGACGATTACTTTGTTGAAAGAGAAGAGACACCTGTGGATGAAAATGGCGAATATGACTTTGAATGTCTTGAAGCCATTGACATTAAGCTCTTTAACGACCACATGACTAAGCTTCTTAATGGCGAGGAAATTGAAAGACCAAGATTTAACTTTAAGACTGGTAAAAAGGAATACAATGGAGAAATGTTAAAGCTTGGAAAGGATGATATCCTTGTAATTGAGGGTATTCACTGCCTTAATGATAAGTTATCTTACACACTTCCTGTGGAAAGTAAGTTTAAGATTTACATAAGCGCTCTTACTCAGCTAAATGTTGATGAGCACAACAGAGTTTCTACAACGGATGGTCGTTTAGTTAGACGTATGGTTAGAGATTATAGAACTAGAGGGGCTAATGCCAAGAGAACTCTATCTATGTGGGAGTCTGTTAGACGTGGTGAGGAGAAGAATATTTTCCCATTCCAAGAGGAAGCCGATGTAATGTTTAATTCAGCAATGCCTTATGAGCTTTGCGTATTAAAATCTATTGCAGAGCCATTACTTTTCTCTATTACAGAAGACGACCCAGAATATCAGGAAGCAAAGAGAATGCTTAAGTTCTTAGAATACTTCCTTCCATGTAACGCTGACATGGTGCCAATTAATTCTATCTTAAGAGAATTCGTTGGTGGCGGTTGCTTTAGAGTTTAGTTTTTGTATAAGTCTAGGGCATAATAAAAGTAAACAAAATTCATAATAATAAAAGAGAGTAATTAGAAAATCTAAAAATCTTCTAGTTACTCTCTTATTTTTGTCTTATTTTTACATTAATTAAATTCTAAAATTAATCTAGCTTTTTATCTAGTTTATAATGTCTAGAATCTTCAAAAAGTGATGCCACATAGCCTGGTGTCTTATTATCAAGATTAGTCTTTATCTCATTTAAGATATCAATGTACTGGCCAAGTAAACCTGAAATAGCATCGGAGTTACTAATACAAATCTGCTCCCACATTTCAGGAGAAGATGCGGCAACTCTTGACATATCCCTAAAACTTCCAGCGGCTAGGCAATGCATATGTCCTTCAGGGTCATCATTTTCAGAAACCACCTTAACAAGGGCAGTTGAAATTAAATGAGGTAGGTGGCTAATGCCGGCCACAGTTCTATCATGAGTTTCGTAATCCATAATAAGAGGCTTTGCAGTAGTATCTCTTACAAAATCCTGGAAAAAATTTAGCTGCTCCATAGTTGTTAGTGGAGTAGGTGTAATGATATATTTTGCATTATTTAGAATCGCAGATGAGGAATTCTCATAGCCTGTCTTTTCGGAACCTGCCATAGGGTGTCCGCCGATAAAACAATTATCAAGACCTAGCTTTGATACTTCCTTGTGAATTATAGTCTTAACGCTACCTACATCAGTAATAATGCAGCCCGGCTTAATTATGGACTTTAATTTACATAGATAGCTTGTAATTGTAACTACAGGAGTACAAAGTATGATAATATCGCAGTCCTTAAAATTATCATCAATGCACTCACAGGCAGTATCTACAACGCCATCTTCCTTAGCCTTTAAAATAGGGTCAATTCTTCTACTTGTAGCAATTATTGTATAAGGCTTTTTTGTCTCTTTTAAAGCATGGGCAATTGAGCCTGCAATTAAACCAAAGCCTATAAAACCAACTTTTACATCTTCCATTAAATCTCATTCTCCATTTTGGGTTAATCCCGTTTTTTACTATAACATTTTAACACTTTAAAGCATTAATTGTAAACAGTATATTGGCTAAAAACCTTTTGAAAAATATGTGAAATATACTAACTCGTATTGCAAATGGATATAAATTATTATATCATTTTAAAGTGTATCTATATAAGTGCATACTTTTAAATTTGGGATAGAGATAGATAGGTAAGAGGTGTAAAAAGTGAAGATTTCAGTAATAGTTCCATCGCTTAATCCAGACGAGAAACTATTAGAAGTTGTTAAAAGCCTTAAGGAAAAAGGCTTTAATGACATTATTTTGGTGGATGATGGAAGCGATGATAGTCATAAGATGGCTTTTAACGAGGCTGCCAAGTATGACGGTGTCAGTGTTTTAGTACATGAAGTGAATAAAGGAAAGGGAAGAGCCTTAAAGACGGCTTTTGAATATTTCCTTAAAGAAAGACCGGATTACGATGGTGTGGTAACAGTTGATGGAGACAACCAGCATAAAGCAGAAGATGTTTTAAAATGTTGTGAAGCCATGATATCTAACAAGTCCCTAATACTTGGTGTTAGAGATTTTTCAAGAGATGATATTCCAGCAAGAAGTAAGTTCGGAAACAATTTAACAAGTGGTATTTTTAAGACTTTTTGTAAGCTTAATATTACAGATACTCAAACAGGCCTTCGTGCAATTCCAAGGGAATTTATTAAGGATATGCTAGAGGTTAAGGGCGAGAGATATGAGTATGAAACTAATATGTTGCTTGCACTTAAAAGCCATAATATTCCTTTTATGGAGGTGGGGATTCAAACCGTCTATATAGATGATAATGAGTCGTCACATTTTAATCCAATTAAGGATTCCATTAAGATTTATAAGGTAATATTTGCCTATTTTTTTACAACAACTGCTTTTAAATATACCCTGTGTTCTATAAGTTCTTGGGTGATTGATAACTTGTTATTTAACATTTTTTCATTCATATTTGTGGCAGCAGTTTCAAGGGATATAAGAATTTTACTTGCTACAGTAATAGCAAGAATTATGTCTTCTTTTTACAATTATTTGATGAATGCAAAGTTGGTTTTTAAAAGTCAAAGGTCTATGAAGACCACTTTTATAAAATATTACATTTTATGGATAGGAATAATGCTTTGTTCCTTCCTACTAGTAGATTTATTTACATGGCTACTAGGTCTAAATTTACAATTAACAGCCCTATGCAAAATTATAGTTGACTTATGTCTCTTTTTTGCAAGTTACAATATACAAAAGAAATGGGTGTTTAAATAGGATTTAAGGGGAGTGTTTAAATGACTAAAAAGGTTTTAAAAAATGTATCTAGAGTATTAATTACTCTATTAGTTACTATTGCAATTTTTGTTTGCTTTTTATACGGGGTAATGGCTATGTTAGTCTTTGGTCCATCAAAGACAGCTAAGACACAGTTTGTTTTATCTGTTAGAGAAACTTCAGCTATTGGCTTTTTAGCAAATCTTTTTGTATCCAATGAGGAGATTAATAGAATTGAAGCTGAAAATAGTATTAAAGACACAACTGAGGTTACTAACACAAGTCTTGTATCTACTGATACAGCAACAAGTTCAGACAATATCGAAGTTATCGATATTAAGGGTAGCTCTTTTAAGGGTAAGCTTATGATTATTGATGATCCAAGCAGATTATTTGTAGGAACTGTTGAGAGCTTTCATGAGGGCGAAGGCGAGGTAGTTGCAAGCATGGCCGAAAGATATGGCGCAGTTGCAGGAATCAACGGTGGCGAATTTGTAGATGGCGTTACAACTTATACAGCTATGCCAGTAGGCCTTGTTATGGTAAATGGCGAGGTCTTAAATGGCAATGAAGATGAAACATATCATGTAACTGGAATTTCTAATGACAATAAGTTAGTTATTGGAAATATGACTATGGCAAGAGCTAAGGAACTTGGCATTAGAGACTGCGTAAGCGTTTCTAATCTTATTGGACCTTTCTTAATTGTAAATGGCGAGATGCAGGATGTTTCAGGAACTGGTGGCGGACTTAATCCAAGAACTGCCATTGGTCAAACAGCAGATGGAAAAATATTACTTCTTGTTTGCGATGGAAGACAAATTACAGGTATGGGTGCATCCTTTGCAGACCTTCAGGACATTATGGCAGAGTATGGCGCAGTTAATGCTTCTGTTATGGATGGAGGAACTTCAACTCAGATGTACTATAACGGTGAAGTTATTAATAACCCATATTCACCAACAGGACCAAGAACTTGTCCAACAGCATTTTTGATTAAATAGGACATTTGAACAAATAAGACATTTTGTACAAAACAGACATTTAATGAGGAGTAATCTATGGATAACGTTTTAGATAATAAGAAAGAAAAAACAGCGGTTAAAAGAAAGAGAATCGTTAGAAAGAAGAAAACTAAGGGCATTAGCTTTAAGAAATTTTTAGCTATTTATTCAATAGTACTTGGAGCGATTGGCGTATTTTTGCTTATCCTTTTATTCTTCTTTTTAAAGGACTATGAAAGCAGCATTCCAGCTAATAAGATGGACAAAATTCTAGCAGATATGAAGACTTCAAAGCTAGAATCCATTATAGAGGATGCCAATATTGAATATAATGAATTTGAAGATAGCGCCTACATTTCCACAAAGCTTAAGGAAAAGATTGGTGAAAATGAACTTAGCTATTCAAAGAAACTCGGAGAATATAGTGCCTCAAATCCTGTATATACTGTATCTGCAGGAGATGAGGATCTATGCACAATTAGCCTAAAAAAGGAAAGCAAGAAATCAGGCTTTTTTAGAAATTGGAAATTAGAGGATGTAACATTTGCAGCAGTAGCAGGCTCAGATGAATTAAACATTACAGTTCCAACTAATAGCACAGTTTATCTTAATGGTATTGAAGTGTCTGATTCTTACAAAACTTCTACAGGAGTCGAGTTTGAACCATGCCTTAATGTATCAAAATATGTGACAACTCCTACAGAGGAAGTTTATACAGTTACAGGCCTTAACTTAATGCCAGAACTTACAGTAAATTATGAAGGCTACGAGCTTGAATACGAGACTAGTGACAACAACTTAACAGCCCTTTATCCTTCAGTAGATTCTATGTATGAAACAGCTTCTGCTAATGCTATGGAAGTTTTAGAGTGCTATGGAAAATATATCATCAACCGCGGCAGCCTTGAGACACTTTCAAGTCACATGCTAGGAAAGGCAAAGACTTATGTTGCAAATATCCCAGCAGTTTGGGCCTTCTTGGTTGGTAAAAAGTTTAGCTATGAATTTAGAGATATGGCTACAAGTAACTTTAGAGTATATTCTAGCGATTGCTATTCTATTGATGTTTCCTGCGTTTTATATGTTAATTGGGGAGACGGAGAGAAGAGCTATGACACTAACTACAGATATACATTTGTAAATGTTAATGGAAGCTGGAAGGTAGCAGATCTTTCCGTTTTATAATACATTTGTCAAAGCTAAGCTTTATTATATTAAAATTTTGTGAAACGTATTAATTAATTACCTTAAATGTGTTATTCTATAGGGCAGGCGTCTGAAATTGGGATAGTTTCAGATGCGTTTAGATAAGAAAATTAAGGAAGTAATATACGAGTTATGGAAAAAAAGAAAAATAATTTTTTGATCCATGGCGGAATTTTAGCCATGGCAGGTATTATAGTTAGAATAATCGGAATGCTTTATAGAATTCCAGTAGTTAATATTATAGGCAGCGAAGGTAATGGTATTTATGGCATTGCTTTTAATGTCTATAATATTATGCTAGTTTTATCCTCTTATGGTTTGCCAATGGCAGTATCTAAACTGGTTTCTCAAAGATTTGCAGAAGGTAAGTATAAGAATGCCAAAAGAGTATTTAAATATTCCCTCACAATTGGAATTGTAACAGGTGGCATTGCAGCTGCCTTAGTATTCTTTGGAGCAGATTTTATTGAAAATGTAATCTATTCCGGAAACACACCAGGTCTTGCAATTCCTCTAAGAATTTTAGCACCAACAATTTTCCTTGTAGCAGTGCTTGGCGTAATTAGAGGTTTCTTCCAGGGTCAGGGAACAATGATTCCAACAGCAGTTTCACAGATTATTGAGCAGATTGTTAATGCAATCGTAAGTATTGGCGCAGGCTATATTCTTATGCAGGCCTTTAAAGAGTCTGCTAATCAATCTGCTTATGGTGCAGCAGGTTCAACTCTAGGTACAGCCCTAGGTGCCCTTTCAGCACTTATTTTTATGGTTTTCCTTTACTTTGTTTATAAACCACAGTTTAAGAAACTGCTAAGAAAGGATACAAAAGTTGATAGAGTACCGGCTTCAAATATGTATAAAATCATTATTACAACAATGATTCCAATTATTTTAGGCCAGACTTTCTATCAGATAAGTTCCGTTTTTGATGATATTTTATTTAGTAATTTATCAAGTACAGTAATTGATAGCGTAACTATAGATTTAGGAACTTATAGTTCATGCTTTATTTTACTTATCGGAATTCCACAGGGTGTAGCCTCAGCTATGTCAGCTTCTATGCTACCTGCAATGGTTACATCTTTCACAGAAAAAGATATAGATGGAGTTAAAACAAAGTTAACTAAGACAATTAAGACTAATCTATTTATTGCAATCCCTTCATTTATTGGTTTAACAGTATTAGGTCAGGGAATTATTAAGATTTTATTCTCTGCTTACAATAGTGCAGAAGGTGCAACAATGTTAAAGATTGGTGCTGTATCTGTAGTTTTCTTTACTCTATCAACAGTAACAAGTTCAGCGCTTCAGGCAATTGACAAGATGAAAATGCCAGTTTATCACTCAGCTACTTCACTTGTAATTCATATAGTGCTAGTTTATTTCATGCTTAGATTCACATCTCTTGGAATTTACGGACTTGTAATAGGAAGTACTCTATTCCCATTAGTAGTATTTATCCTTAACCTAAAGACTTTATATCAGGAGATAAATTATAGATTTTCAATTAAGAAAATAGTTCTAAAGCCACTAATTAGTGCAGTTATTATGGGAATTTGTATAGCCGTAGTTTATAATGGCTTACTTATTCTTACAGAGTCTAACATTGTTTCAATGTTCTTTGCTTTAGTTGTGGCTGCAATTACTTACTTTGGACCTTATTATTTATTAACAAAGCACAGCAATTTATAATCTGATTTAATGATTATTTAATTTATTCTATGTTGGGATTTAGTCCTTGACGTGATATAATAACTTTAGTTGTTTTAAACATAAATTCGACAATTTATTTTGTTTGAAAATATACGACAAATAAATATTAGGGAAAGGAACGAATATGCAGAGCAGATATACTGAAAAAGCTAAAGAAACATTACAATATGCTTCAGAAATGGCAGCAATTTTAGGTCATGGCTATGTTGGTTCAGAACACCTTCTTATAGGCCTTTTAAAGGCTGAGGGTGGTGTTGCCTCATCTGTATTAACTAATAATGATGTAACAGAAGAAAAAATCATTAACCTAGTTAATCAATTGATCGCTCCTGACAGTATAGTAAATGTTAAAGAGCCTGCAGGGCATACACCTAGAGTTAGAAGAATTTTAGAAAATGCTAGCAACGAAGCAAGTAAATTTAGAGCAGATTTAATTGGAACTGAGCACATTTTAATAGCTCTTTTAAAAGAGTCAGATTGTGTTGCAGCAAGACTTATTAATACAATTGGAGCTTCTATTAAGAAGATTTATGCAGAGACACTTTCATCTATGGGAATTGATGTTAATAGATACAAGGATGAGTTACCAGGTCAGAGATCAAAGGCCTCTAATAAGAAGAGCCAGACAGCAACTCTTGATCAGTACTCAAGAGATTTAACAAGACTTGCCCAGGATGGAAAGCTAGATCCAGTAATTGGACGTAATGATGAAATTCAAAGAGTTATTCAGATTCTTTCAAGAAGAACTAAGAATAACCCTTGTTTAATAGGTGAACCAGGTGTTGGTAAGACAGCTATCGTTGAAGGCTTAGCTGCTAGAATTGTTGAGGGAAATGTTCCTGAGACAATTAAGGATAAGCGACTTTTAACTCTTGATTTATCAGGTATGGTAGCTGGTTCTAAGTATAGAGGTGAATTTGAGGAAAGAATTAAGAGAGTAATTGCTGAGGTTAAGGCCGATGGTAATGTACTTTTATTCCTTGATGAGCTTCATACAATTATTGGCGCAGGTGGTGCAGAAGGAGCTATCGATGCTTCTAACATTTTAAAACCATCCCTTGCCCGTGGAGAAATTCAGTTAATTGGTGCTACAACTCTTGAGGAGTACAGAAAGCACATTGAAAAAGATGCAGCCCTAGAGAGAAGATTCCAGCCTGTAAAGGTTGAGGAACCATCTGAAGAAGAGGCTTGTAAGATTCTAGAAGGTTTAAGACCTAAGTATGAAGAGCATCACAAAGTAACAATTACAGATGCAGCAGTTACAGCAGCTGTTAAGTTATCAAGCAGATATTTAAATGATAGATTCTTACCAGATAAGGCAATTGACTTAATAGATGAGGCAAGTTCAAAGACAAGACTTGATGCCTATGTAATGCCAAAGGACATTAAGAAGCTTGAAACTGAAATTAAAGAATTATCTATTAAGAAGGAAGAGGCTATTAAGAGCGAAGCTTATGAAGAAGCTAGCCAGATAAAGAAGTCTCAAAAGAGAAAGAAAGATAAGCTAGAAAAATTAACTAAGCAGTGGCAAGAAGATTTAAAGGCCAACGAGTTAGTAGTTGATGAGGAAGAAATTGCTCAGGTAGTAGCAAGTCAGACAAAGATTCCAGTATCTAAGATTGCTGAAGCTGAATCTGAAAAGCTTATGAAACTTGAGGAAACACTTCACAATAGAGTAATAGGTCAGGATGAAGCTGTTAAGGCAATATCTAAGGCTATTAGAAGAGGTAGAGTAGGACTTAAAGATCCTAACAGACCAATTGGTTCCTTCCTTTTCCTTGGTCCAACTGGTGTTGGTAAGACAGAACTTTCAAAGGCCCTTGCAGAGACAATGTTTGGAACAGAGAATTCTTTAATTAGAGTTGATATGTCTGAATACATGGAAAAGCATACAGTCTCTAAGCTTATTGGCTCACCTCCAGGATACGTAGGATACGATGAAGGCGGTCAGTTAAGTGAGAAGGTTAGAAGAAATCCTTATTCAGTAATTCTTTTTGATGAAATTGAAAAGGCTCATCCAGATGTTTTTAACGTCTTATTACAGGTTTTAGATGATGGACATATTACAGATTCTACCGGACGTATGGTAGATTTTAAGAATACAATCATTATCATGACAAGTAATGCTGGTGCTGAGAATATTGTTGAACCTAAGAACTTAGGCTTTAATTCTGGCACAACTAAGGAAGAAGACCACGATAGAATGAAGGGCAAGGTAATGGACGAAGTTAAGCGTCTATTCAGACCTGAATTCTTAAACAGAATAGATGACATTATCGTATTCCATATGTTACAAAAGGAACAGATTGGTGAGATTGTTGACATTTTAATTAATAGTCTTAACAAGCGAATTATGGAACAGATGAAATTATCTATTGAGCTAGATGATGAAGCTAGACAGTGGCTTGCTAATAAGGGCTACGACCAGAAATATGGTGCACGTCCACTTCGTCGTACAATTCAAAATGAAATTGAAGACGAATTAGCAGAAAGAATACTTGAAGGAAAGATTTCTTATGGCAATAAGGTTAAGGTTACAGTTAAAGAAGATAAGCTTAACTTTAGCTTAAAGAGGGGAAAGAATAAATAATCGATATTTTTGCTTAATATTAAATATAATTATATAGAATTAAGCTATTGATTATTGTATAATTATCATATAAAGAAATATAGGAGGACAATTAAATGTCAGTTGTTAATGAATTACTTCGTTCAGAGAGTGATGGTTCTCTAAGTTTTGGTAACTATAAGTTAGATACTAAATCTAAACTATCAGATTTTGAGCATTTAGGCGATACTTATAAGGTTAAGACATTTAATGAGATAACTAAGTTAGAACGTAATGGCTCATTTGTGTTTGAGTCAGTACCAGGAACTGCTGTTAACAATTTTAAGGTTACAGAAGGTGGTGTTGAGTTTAAGGTAGAAGGAGCAGAGGATGCACAGATTACACTTGAACTTGAAGAAGGTTCTTCCTACGATATTAAAGTAAATGGCAAAGACGCAGGATGCATGAAGACTAATATGGGCGGAAAGCTCGTATTATCAGTGGAGTTTGTAGATGAAGCTCCTGTGTTAGTAGAGATTGCTAAGGCTTAATTCAATTTAATATTTGAGATTCAATTTTCATTAATTGAATAGGTATAATTAAATAATGTAATTTAAGGCAGTTTTAATTAGCTAGTCCATCTAGCTTTAAGACTGCCTTTAAAAAATGGAGGTAAGATGGCAAAAGCAAAAACCACTGCATTTTTCTGCAAGGAATGCGGTAATGAATTTTCTAAATGGTACGGACAGTGTCCTTCCTGTAAATCCTGGAACACACTTGTCGAGGAACCAATTGCAACAAAAACTAAGACTAAAGGCGTAACAAAGACACTTAGTCTATCAAATCAAGAGGCAAAGCCTGTCAATTTAAATGATATTTCCCTAGAAGAAAAAGATAGAATAAAAACTGATATAAAGGAACTTGATAGAGTTCTTGGTGGCGGAATCGTACAGGGTTCTTTATGCCTTGTAGGTGGTGATCCTGGTATCGGAAAGTCTACTCTTCTTTTGCAAATGTGCTTTAAGCTGGCAAATAAAGGCGAAGACGTTTTATATATCTCAGGCGAAGAGTCTCTAAAGCAGATTAAACTTAGAGCAGATAGAATTGGCACAGTAAACGAGAAGTTATCACTTCTTTGCGAAACTAATCTTGAAATCATTGAAAATGTACTAAACGAAGTTAAGCCAAAAATCGTAGTCATAGATTCCATTCAGACTATGTTTAAAGAAGACGTTTCGGCAGCACCTGGTAGCGTTTCACAGGTAAGAGAGTCCACAGCTACATTTTTACAAATCGCTAAGGGTCTAAATATCACAATCTTTATCGTTGGTCATGTTACAAAGGAAGGCGTAGTTGCTGGTCCTAGAATGCTTGAACACATGGTGGATACAGTGCTTTACTTTGAAGGCGATAGATTTGCATCCTATAGAATTTTACGAGGAGTAAAGAATAGATTTGGTTCCACAAACGAAATCGGCGTCTTTGAAATGCAGGAAAAAGGCCTAGTAGAAGTGGCTGACCCTTCAGAATATATGCTAGATGGCAGACCTAAGGATTCTTCAGGATCTGTTGTTGTATGTTTAGTTGAGGGAACTCGCCCACTTATGGTGGAAATTCAGGCTCTAGTTTGTGATTCTAATTTTGGAATGGCAAGAAGAACTGCCGCAGGTATGGACTACAACAGAGTTAATCTTCTTATGGCAGTGCTTGAAAAGCGAGCAGGAATTCACCTTGCAGGCAGCGATGCCTATGTAAATATCGCCGGTGGCATTAAGGTAAACGAGCCGGCCCTTGACCTAGGTCTTGTACTAGCTTTGGTAAGTTCCTTTAAGAATAAGGTGGTAGACTCTAAAACCGTGATATTTGGTGAGGTTGGATTATCTGGTGAAGTCCGCGCCGTGTCTCAGGTCCAGCAAAGAATCAATGAGGCAATTAAGCTTGGCTTTGAAAATGTGATTCTTCCACAAGTTTGCTTGAAAAATATTAAAAATAGTGATAGAATAAATTTAATAGGAGTACGAAACGTGAACGAAGCTATTAAGTTATTGTAGCTAATAATAAAATATATGGAGGGCTCACATGGATAATGAATTACTTGTAAGTAGTTTATCAGAGATACTAACAGGCTTAGATGATTCCCAGGAGCGACTTGAAAAACATGCCTTTGATGTTATTAATTCTTCTGATACATCTTTGAATCTTGTGAAAGAAAGTATTGCAAGTGTAGAAGAAATTTTAAAACTTATCGAAATTTTAAATGCAGTAGTAGAGGAATCTTCAGCAAAGATTAAAGAGCTAGAGGAACTTTCAAAGAAAATCGAAGAATTTGCTGCAGTAATTGGATCAATTTCTAAAAAGACTAATATCCTTTCACTAAATGCCTCAATTGAGGCTGCAAGAGCAGGTGAACAAGGTAAGGGCTTTGCAGTTGTAGCTGGACAAGTACGTGATCTTGCAGCACAATCAGCTAAATCTTCAAAGGAAATTACTGATACCATTGCACAGGTACAGTTATCCGTTTCTGAAACAGTAACATCAATGACAACCATATATGATAATTCAACTGTACAAAAAGATAAGGCAGACCAGATTGGTCAAGTTTTAAATAAAGTAGTAGACGCAGCATATGTTGCTAATAATGAAGCAAGAAATATTGAAAATGAAATCGCCTACCAGAGAGAAATCACTGATAAGGCAAAGAATGCATTAATGTAGTTAAATATGCTTGTTACAATTTAAATGATCATACTTATAAAAATAGAGAAGGCTTAGTTGCCTTCTCTATTTTTGCATTTAGTATAAAATGTTGTTATATATGGTTTTTATATGATTAGATCTGATTAATAATCCAGTTCTGAGTGCCGATGCATTCAATTAATTCTAACTGCTGCTCAGCCCAGTACATATCTTCTTCTTCGTCTTTATAATAATCCTTTAAAATATCATATGTAGTATAGTCACCCTTAGTTGCCTCTAATACTTCCTCTAAGAACTTAAGGCCATCAATTGATACCTGTAAGTCATACTTAATCCAATCAATAGGATTAGTGCAAACCTTAGCTTCTGGCTTAGCTTCATTCTTAACTTCGCCGCCTAAGTCAAGGATTCTATCAATACACTGATCTACATATCCTCTTTCTTCTACTGCATGCTCAGCGTATTTTTCAGCTAATTTTTTAAAGCCCTTGCTATCAAAAATCTTAGACTGAATATCATGTCCTAGAGCCTGCTGTGATAAACCTGTTACGATTGCCTGTAAATACTTAATTGTTTGTTCCTTATTTGCCATAATTTACCTCCTAAGTGTCAAATAATTATTAACTAGTATTGTTTTATATTTATTTAGTTTTCCGAAAAATGTATCTATATTATAATATAAAGAATCCCCAATATCTATACTGTGAGCATAATTTTTATATATTTGTTAGAATTAGATAATAAGTTTAGAAAAAATACATAATTAATTGTACACAATTTATAGCGTGTTAAAGTGAGCATTTAAGCCTATATTTGAAAATGCACCTTATTAATTTTACTATAATAATTACGAAAGTTTACGATTTATGTATAAAGATCAACAAGAATACAAAGAACACTATGACTAAGTATAGAATAAACATTAAAAAAATACAGAAAAAATGCGTATTTACTGTTGACAAAAAGTAATCTAAATGATAATATATACAAGTCGCTGCGATACAGCAACGACAAAACATCAACAAAGCCAGTAAACACAAGGCTTTGAAGATAAGAACCTTGACAACTGAACAGAATGACAACCTTGAAAATTCTTTGAAATATTCAAGCGAGTAATCAATCGTAAAACAAATTTTGTTTTGAAATGATTATCCTTAATAACAGTAATGTTAAACGGAAACGAAACTATTAAGCTAGTTCGTTCAGAACTAAGCTAAGGTAAAACTTTTTATGAGAGTTTGATCCTGGCTCAGGATGAACGCTGGCGGCGTGCTTAACACATGCAAGTCGAACGAAGCAACTTATCACGATTCCTTCGGGAT
>NZ_FNHZ01000010.1:0-55574 GCF_900103815.1 Lachnospira pectinoschiza
AGAACATTTGTTTGACTACTTTGTAATTTGATTGTATAATATAAGTATAAATCTATCGTATTACTCAGACGGTGTTACTGTAGATATTATTAAACAATACATTCAAGCACAAGGAAAGAAAGATGGCAAATAAGGCAATTAAGTACAGAGTATATCCTACAACTGAACAAGAAGTTATGTTTGCTAAGACCTTCGGCTGTTGTCGTAAGGTCTGGAATCTTATGCTTTCTGATAAGATTGACGGCTACAAAGCTACGGGCAAATTCCCCACTGTGACACCTGCCAAATATAAAAACGATTACCATTATCTTAGGGAAGTAGACAGTCTAGCTCTTGCCAATGTACAAATGAATTTACAGAAAGCCTACAAGAGTTTCTTTGATAAAAAACGTAAAAAGAAAAATGGCTTCCCAAAATTCAAATCTCGTAAAGCTAGAAATAGCTATACCACTAATAATCAAAAAGGTACTGTTGCTATCATAGAGAATAAATATATCAAGCTTCCTAAGATTGGTAAGGTAAAAGCTGTAATTCACAGATTTCCAGAGGAAGACTGGATCATTAAATCAGCTACTGTGTCTAAAGAAAGAGATGGTAGTTTTTATATTTCTATTCTCTTTGAATTTGACAGAATTATTACTAAGGTAACTAAATCAGATAATGTAATTGGATTAGATTATAAATCTGATGGTTTATATATGGATAGTGATGGGAATATAGGTTCTAATCATAAATACTATCGAGAAAATCATAAAAAGCTTGCTAAAGAACAACGTAAACTTTCTCGCAAAGTTGGTTCTAAGAAGAACCAAACTAAATCCAATAACTATCTAAAGCAATTAAAGAAAGTAAACAAAATTCATAGACATATCTCAAATCAAAGATTAGATAATCTACACAAGAAATCTACTGAGATAGCCAATCAGTATGATATAGTATGTGTAGAATCTCTAAATATGAAAAGCATGTCAAATAAGGGCTTTGGTAACGGTAAAGCTACTTTAGATAATGGATATGGAATGTTTTTATCTATGCTTGAGTATAAACTAAATGATAGAGGTAAATACTTTATCAAAATAGATAAGTGGTATCCATCATCACAACTTTGTAGCTGTTGTGGTTCTCGTAAAAAACTTACACTTCAAGAAAGAATCTATAAGTGTAATTGTGGGCTTACAATGGACCGTGACCTAAATGCAGCTATAAACATAAAAAATGAAGGGCTTAGATTGCTTGAAGTAGCCTAAACTCTGATAAATCTTATAGTAGGCTAGGAACTAGCCGAACTTATACGCTTGTGGACACTGTGTAAGACGTTCGTTATCCAATAGGATAGCCTACGCAGTGGTGGTTGAAGCAAGAAGCTCCGACTTCAAATACGAAGTATTAAGTCGGAGTAGTTCACTGTTTCTGTCAACATGTTGCCATCATAAAATGCGTTTTCAAACTGATCTTGATTACAACTCAAAGAAGTAGCATTATTAAAGCCTGCGCGAATTGTTTTAGTTATATCAGCATCGCCAGATCCGGCTAGTTCATCTGAAAAGTAACTGTTTAGCTTTCCACTACTAGTAAGCTCTAGCAAATCAATACTATAACCTACTCCATCACCGAAAGTATATGTGAAAGATCTTGATTCTATCATTATTAGTTTCTTACCATTATTTAGTTCAAGGTTAGAAAATAGGATTTTGATTTCATCTGCGTAAACAATTAAATCTTCAATATCAATGCTATCTACTTTTTCAACACCTGTGTCTGTAATTTTGTAAGAGTTAAAAGTGAGTTTGTTAGCATTTGAGTCAAGGTCTGCTGTAACTAGATAGTCATCTATCTTTTCCCAATACAGGCAACCATCTTTACTATTAATGATTTCTTGTGTACTGATATAGGTTTGCGTTAGTTCATAACATAGTAGCAAATTCACGCACTTAAAATTATTTATGCTGTTTATGGGGATCTTTCTGAGATAATAATGTTGTCACATACGTGCCGACCTCTTTAAGAAAAAGGAGTGTAAGTTACGTGACACATTATTTTAAGTTTTGCCATGTCGGATATATATTTTTAAACAACTCGTCAGATAAATAATATAATTTATCTGACGAGTTTATTTTTCATAGTGTCTTGATTTGCACACGATAGTTAAATTGATTTTTATTTATCATTGTCTTATAATTATCAATATTAATAGAATAAATAACACAGAAAGTGTAAAATATTTTATAAAAATGAGGTACATTTATGGTAGTTAATTTTGAATTTTTGGGAGAAGAAGCCATTGAGAATTTGATTACATGTATGAATTTTAAAATCGATAAGCTTGTGTATTTTGGATATCAAGATACTATAGATGTTCAAAGAGACATTACAGAAAATTTTCTAAAAAAATATTGTGATGTTAAAAATGTGATGTTTGTTGCGTTACCTCATAATAATATGCAGGAAATAATTAAAATTATGAGGAGCGAAATCCAAAAAGAAATAGATAATAAAAATCAAATTTATTTTGATATAACCGGTGGTGAAAGTCTTATTTTAGTTGCATTTGGAATGTTATCAATGGATTATGAAACACCAATGCATATGTATGATATAGAAAATGACAAGCTAATAGAACTTGATGCAAATACAAAAACTAATATTAGTCAAAATGTCGAGAAACGTAAGGTTGCTATGACATTAGATCTTCTGGTAAAAATGCATGGTGGGAAAATAAATACAAATCTTAAAAAAGATATTAAGGGAATTAATGATCAAGATTTTATGGATGATATTGAATTGATTTATCAAACAGCAAAAAACAATTGGTCATATTGGAATCCTTTTTCAGATTTACTTAGAAGTACAATGGTTCCTGTAAATTCTTCTGATTTTTCAGTAAAAAAGAAAACCAGTACAATTATTAAGGCTTTATCAGCTTCTAAATCAAGTCTAAAAAGTATTAAGCAACTAAATAAAATTGTAGATGAACTTGCTTTAAAAGGAATATTGTTAGATGTAAAACATTCAGAAGAAAACTATTCATTTAGATTTAAAAATAAAGAAATTAAGGAGTGCTTGTGGGAAGGTGGAAGTATTTTAGAACTTCACACTTGCTTGAAGGAATCAAAAATAAATAATGAATGTCAGGTAGGGGTTCATTTAGATTGGGATGGAATTATTCATGGTATTCCTGGTCAAGATGTGCTTAATGAAATTGATGTTTTATCTTTGAACGGTAACATTCCTACTTTTATCTCTTGTAAAAGCGGTAAAATGGGTTCACAGCAAGCATTGCACGCTTTGTATGAATTAGAGACTGTAACTAGAAGATTTGGTGGAAAATATGCAAAAAAAGTTTTAGTTACTGCAAAAGGGTTGGGTAATGTTTATATGGAACGTGCTAAAGAAATGGGAATTGAAGTTAGATAATATAATGTTTTGTTATTTAAATCATTATGATTTAAAAAGAAAAATATTCATATATATATAATTAACAACTCGTCAGATAAATTATATTATTTATCTGACGAGTTGTTAAAATATGTTTCAAGTCCTGTCCTAACAAATTCTTGGCAAGCCTTCGCCCTGCAATACATCAAGTATGCGCTTTCCGCCTATCTCAGTTTCAATATATACGCAGGCTTTGTCTTCAGCTTTTTCTTTTACTTCACCGATTACGACTGCATTTTCACCATAGTTAGACTTTCTTATGATTTCAAGGGCTTTTTCTGTCTCTTCCTTTGGAAGAACAACGATACATTTTCCTTCATTACCCATATAAAGGGGATCGAGGCCTAGAAGTCCGCAGAAGTCATGAACTGCGCTGCTTACTGGAATTTTGTTCTCTTCTAGTTTTATATCAAGATTAGAACTTCTTGAAATCTCGGTTAATACGGTTGCAAGGCCGCCTCGAGTTACATCACGCATTGTATGAATTGTAACATTTTCCTTTAAAAGATTGGATACTAAATCGTTTAAAGGCGCGTTATCGCTTTTAATTGAATTGGTGATGTTCATACGGCTAGCAAGAATTGTTGCATGGTGGTCGCCAAGATTTCCAGATAAGAGTACCTGGTCTCCCACCTGTAGATTTGTGGATTTGATATCAAGACCTTCCTTAACAAATCCCACACCGGCAGTATTTATCATGATTCCACCGTTACCATCTATAACCTTTGTATCTCCGGCAACGATTATCACACCAGCCTCTTTTGCTGTTTCTGCCATGGAATGCACAATTTTTTTTAAAGTTTCTGAGTCTGCGCCTTCCTCTATAATAAAGCCGCAAGTTATGTATTTTGGCTTGGCGCCGCGCATAAGCAAGTCATTAACTGTGCCGCAAATACAAAGTCTGCCAATATCGCCGCCCGGATACTCAATAGGCTTTACAACAAAACTATCAGTTGTCATTGCAATCCTAGTTGAACCCTGAATAACAGCGCAATCCTCCAATTCCTTTACTGTTTCATTATCAAATTCTTTTACGAAAATTTCATCTATTAATTCAGAAGTGAAAGCTCCTCCACTTCCGTGAGCCATTGTTATAATCATTTTGTTTTGACCTTTTTTGGTCCGCCTCCTAATCTTTTATGCTTTATTTTTTATGTTTTAGCTTTTTGTGCTTTTGTCTTTAAATCCTAGAGCAAAAATACGTCTCTTTTAATCTCCGTTCTTAAAACTTTGATAGCAGCTTCCTTCAGAAGACACCATGCAGGCGCCCTGCGGTGTTAGCGGGCTACAAAGCTTTTTAAAGAGTGGGCATTCTTTTGAAGAAATTTTACCCATTAAAACCTCAGAACATCGACAAGCCTTGTTAATCTTGTAATCGTCCACTAAGTCAAAGCTTCCGGCATCGTATTTTAAATATTCGTCTCTTAAATAAAGGCCAGAATCTTTGATATTTCCCATTCCACGCCAGATTGCATCGCCTTTTCTAAAATATTTGTTGATGTTTTCTTGCGCCTTTTCATTGCCTTCATCCTTAACGACCGACCTGTAGTAGTTTCCAACTAAAGACTTATTTTCAGCTAGTAACTGCTCCTTATTTATACAAGTTTTTGTAAGGGCGTAGATGCCAACCACCAATTCCTTTGGACTAAAGCCAGTGACTGCCATAGGTATCTGATATTTTTTTGATACCTTTGAAAATGCAACACTGCCGGTAATTACACTAACATGGCCAGGGGCAATAAAGCCGTCAATTTTTGCATCGTTAGCGCAAAGAAAATCTATAGCCTCCGGCATTGTTTTAAGGGCTGTTAGGAATTTTACATTTTTAATATCATTCTTAATAATTGCATCTAGAAGTAAGGTGTAGACTGGAATTGTAGTCTCAAAACCAACACAGGCAAAAATGTAATTTATCTCTGGATTTTCCTTAGCCATGGGAAGGATATCCATTGGAGAGTAGACGTAGTCTACCTTTAAGCCTTTTCCCTTCTCTTCGTTTAGACTAGATTCTTTGCCGGGAATTCTCATCATGTCCCCAAAGCAAACAATGTGAGCGCCCTCTCTTCCAAGCTCTATTAATTTATCAACAAAGGCAGAGGGGCTAACGCACACAGGACAGCCAGGGCCAGAAATCAACTTAATCTTTGGAGATATAATTTTCTTGATTCCTGACTTAGAAATTGCTGCAGTGTGGCTACCGCAAACCTCCATAAGCCTTAATTCTTCACCATCATATTTTTGTAAAAATTCGACATATTTTTTAACATCAATTTCAGCCATTAACTAAGTTCCTCTATTTCTTTGAAAATGTCTAGAATCTCCTCGGCTTCTGATTTAGAAACCTTTTGAATTATGCAACCTGCGTGCACTAAAACGTTATCGCCTATAGAGACATCTACAAGTCCCGTTGCTGCATTAACTAAGTTGCCGTTAAAGTCCACAGTTGCTGTATTATTATCATTAATTTGGGTGATCACACCCGGAATTGCAACACACATATTTCCTCCTTTTTGTAAAATTTGACATTGATTGCCTCAGCTAATTTCCTAGATAAATCTGGCCAAGGGCAATGCCACCATCACCGCAAGGCACCTTCTCATTTAGGTAAACCTTAAAGTCCTCTTTTTCTAGTCTAGTTACTAGAAGTTTAAGCAGCAAGCTGTTATTAAAGCAGCCTCCGGATAGGGCAATGTCAGAACAATTTGTTTTATCGCGCATGGCTATAGCCACGCTAACTAAGGCCTTTGCAAGGGAGTTGTGGAATTCAAAAGCAAGCTCATCCACTCTTGCGCCGGCAATATATAATTTGAATAAATCGGACATAAAGCCCTTACTATCCACTAAAATCTCACCATTGATTTCCTTTACTATTACAGGAATTATGGCTGGATTTAAATTTTCAATTCTCTCAAAATACCTTGTGGCAAGGGCTTCTAGCTTCATTGGAGCCTCGCCCTCGTAGCTATTTTTCTGGCAAATGTTCATAATCACCGCCGCAATATCAAAGAGCCTTCCAACAGAAGAAGACTTGTAAGAATTTATGTGCTCTTTTAGCGCAGCCTTTAAAAGATCAAGACTTGCGGAGTTGATATATTTTTTAAAGCAAGGATGATTAATCAAAAGCTCTTCATCTACTAGCTTTGCATTAATTGCCTGAATCATTGCCACCATGGCAGATTTATCAATATCCACCGTGGCATTGTCTGCCCCAATTAACTCTAAATAGTCAAAATGTCCCAAGCGCTTAAAATCAGTGTCCTTGCAGTACAAGAACTCGCCGCCCCAGATATTTCCATCATTTCCATAGCCCGTGCCATCTAAAACAATGCCAATGCACTCAGATAGTGAATGCTCTGCCATAACCGAGGCCTGATGGGCGTGATGATGCTGAATTTCAAGGGCTTTAGTGCCTGCCTCATTTGCCAAAATCTTGGTATCTTTGTTGGAATAGTAGCCTGGGTGCCTATCCGCTATAAAACTTTCCGGCTTTAGGTCTAGTAGCTTTGTGAAAATCTTTCTAGCCCTGTCCTTTGCCCTCCTTGCCTCATAGTCGTCTAAGTCACCAAAATGGCCACTTAAAGTTACATAGTTTTTTCTTGCTAGAGCAAAGACGGATTTTAAATCTGCCCCTGCTGCGTAGTAATCATTTTTCAAAAATTTATTTATCTTAATTGGGTCAGGAACATAGCCCCTAGCCCTCCTTATAATCTGCGTTATCTCTCTATTATCAAGCTTTGTGACCTTTACAATAGAGTCATCCAATGGATTAATTATCTCTCTTTCATTATATAAGCTTCCGTCAATTTGTCCATTTTTTACAAGATCAAAAATGTCTTTATCCCTTGCAATTATAGGCTCTCCCGCAAGATTTCCACTAGTCATAATTAGACAATCAAATTCCTGCATTAGTAAAATCTGCAAAGGATTTGAAGGAAGCATTGCCCCAAGTCTTATGGCATTGTCATCGATTTCCTCAGATAAGTTGTAGCCAAAACTATCAGTGTCACTGCCAATCTCTTCTCTCTTTCTAACTAGCACAATAGGTCTAGCATTAGATTCAAGAAGCTCTGCTTCTTTTTCTGAAACATAAGCGATTTTCTTTATTGTCTTAACATCAGGAAACATGACTGCAAAGGCCTTTTTCTCACGTGCCTTTACTTGGCGCATTTTCCTAATGGCCTTAACATTTTTTGCATCACAAACAAAGTGGTATCCGCCAATATCCTTGACGGCTAGCACTTTTCCTGCCTTTATTTCTTTCACAGCTTTTGAAAATGCATCTTCCCTTTCAAGTTTATAATCTTCCACTAGGCCATTAATTTCGTTTCTTTTTTTTGCATAAAACTTTAGAATGGGACCACAGTCATGGCAAGCGATAGTTTGAGCGTAATGTCTTATATTTTCAAAAGTCTTATACTCCGTTTCGCAGGCCTCACACATTGGAAAGTCCTTCATGCTAGTGTTTTCCCTGTCGTAGGGAAGCTCATTAATTATGGTAATTCTTGGACCACAAGCCACACAACTAATGAAGGGATAGCGATATCTTCTGTTATTTTTATCAAGAAGTTCGCTCTTGCATTTGTCGCAGGTTGCGTAATCCACGGGGATGAAACGAATGTTATCGTGGATGTTTAGAGAGTTGTTAATAAAAAAATTACGGGGAGGATTTTCATTGCTAGTTTCTGTGCTAATTAAAATATTGTCGACCCTTGAACCTGGCAAAACTGTGTTATTTTTACATAGCTTTGATAGATTTTCTTTAAGGATATCGAGTCCTTTTTTATCATCAAATATTTTAATTAGGACTTGACCACCAATGTTGGATACACTTCCTTTCAGGTTTAGTTTGTTGCCGAGTTCCTCTACATATGGGCGAAAGCCCACACCTTGTACAAGTCCAGTAACATTTAAGCTATAAAGTGTATGCATCAAATCCCTCCCCGTTTATGTTTATGTTTATTCCTCTGCCTTAGCTTTTGCTGCGGCTTCGGCTTTCTGTTTTGCTATTTCAGCGGCCTTAGCTGCTGCGGCAGCCTTTGCCTCTGCTTCTTTTTTAAGCTGTTCCTCGGATTTCTTATAAGTAGCAACGCTCTTTTCAAATTCAGGTGTTTGATAACCTACCACCATCTTTAAACATTTTTTAGGACATTTATCTACGCAAAATCCGCAGGCTACACAGTCAAATCTATCAATTGACCAAGTGGCATTAGCTCTGTCTACGGCAAGGGCATTGCTTGGACATGAACGAACACACATACCACAAGAAATGCAATTGTCGATGTCGATTTCTACATGGCCTCTACTACCCTCTGGGTACTGAATTTCACTAGCTGGATAGCTAGTTGTTACAGGGGGAAGAAATAGATTTTTTAATGCTTGTGTAGCAAATTGTAAAATAGCCATATCTACTCCTTTCTGTATTTGTTGTTTCCAGATTTTGTTAAACTGCCGGCCTTTTGCAAGCCTTTCGGCCGGCGATACATTTTCATTATCAAAATCTTATCTCTCGGTACAACTAATACATGGATCAATTGTAAGTACAAGTAAACCAACATCGGCTAGCTCTGTGTTCTTTAACATCTCGCAAAGGCCTGCAATATTGGCAAATGTAGGAGTCCTTACTCTGATTCTGTCTAGGTATGGAGTGCCATTTGCCTTGGCATAGTAGAAGGCCTCGCCACGTGGCTGCTCCACTCTCATAATAAACTCGCCCTTAGGATTTCCCTTAACTGGAGTGCTAAGTGTCTTGTCTGCTGGAAGCTTTGCAATAGCCTGACGAATAATGTCAATTGACTGGTATAGCTCCTTTAAACGCACATAACATCTAGCATATGAGTCGCAATCATTACTTGTAATTGGCTCAAAATCTATCTTAGAATATCCTGCATATTCTAGCTTTCTTAAATCTACTGCAAGGCCTGAAGCTCTTGCAAATGGACCAACACAGCCAAGTTCGTGAACCTTTTCCTTTGAAAGAATGCCCACGCCCTTAAGTCTTGATTCAACTGTGTAATCATAAAAGAAAGTCTTTTCAATAACTTTAAGTTCCTTTTCAACCTCACTAAGGGTCTCAAGAATTGTTCTTTGCTTATCCTCGTCGATGTCTCTTTTGACACCGCCAATTGTATTTACGGAGAAAATAAGTCTCGCACCTGCAGTAAGTTCATGTAGGTCAAGAATTTTCTCACGAATTCTCCAACACTGATAGAAAAGATTTTCAAAACCAAAACCATCGGCTAATAAACCAAGCCAGAGAAGATGTGAGTGCATTCTGTTAAGCTCAGCCCAGATAGTTCTAAGCATTTTCGCTCTATCAGGGACCTCCACATCCATAATGTGCTCAAGAGTCTCGCAATATCCCATTCCATGCTGGAAACTACAAATACCGCAGGTTCTCTCCACCACATAAGTCATGGTATTAAAATCCTTCTTCTTTACTAAACCTTCCAAACCTCTATGAATAAAGCCGATTGAAGGAATTGCTTCAATTACTCTCTCATCCTCTACAACTAAGTCAAGATGAATTGGCTCAGGAAGTACGGGATGCTGAGGGCCGAAAGGAATAACGCTACGTTTACCCATTGTTTTCTTCCTCCTTCTTCTCTTCTTGTGGTACACCAAGTGGCGCCTCCACGTTTATTCTATAGAGCTTATTGTCAAGATCGTTAGTAATTAACTTGATTTTGACACCGAAGATTTCTTTCATTTCATTTTCATAAAATAGCGCTGCCGGAATAAATTCAGTAATGGAGTGAATCTCTTCCTCTGGCGAAATCACAACCCTTAAAGATAGCGCTTCAAGAGTTTCGTAATTTGAAAATGTATATGTTAAATGAAATTTATCTTCGTAATAGGCTGCGCAGGCTTGGGAAAATCTCAAACCTTCTCGCTTTAATTCAAGACATCTCTCAAGTAAGTCACTTGCTGGAATTTCCTCAATTTTTGAGAGCTGGCGCACTTTGTCGTTAGTCTTTAATTCAACAGTCTCATCCATTATGCAATTCCTCCTTCAAGTTCTCTTTCTAGAGCTTCTGCTCTTTGGTTATAAATTTCGATGCCTTTTAAAATGCCATCAATAATTGATTGTGGTCTTGCTGCGCATCCAGGAACATAGACATCCACAGGAATTGTAGTATCTACGCCGCCTTTGATGTTGTAGCATTCCTTAAATACGCCGCCTGTACAGGCACATACGCCAATTGCAACTACCACCTTAGGGTCTGCCATTTGCTCATATAACTGTTTTACTGTGGCTTCGTTTTGTGCATTTACGCCACCTGTTATTACTAAAATGTCTGCCTGAAGTGGATCACCTGTGTTTATAACGCCAAGTCTTTCTGCGTCATAAACTGGTGTCAGACAGGCTAAAACTTCAATATCACATCCGTTACAGCTAGATCCATCATAGTGGAGAAGCCAAGGTGATTTTAATCCTTTTCCCATGTCAACCTCCATTATTTTATAATCATAAGAATTATTAAGTTAACTCCAGCAGTAAATAAAGTCACTACCCATGTAGTTTTAAGCATTGTCTGCCATTTTACTCTGGCGGAAGCATTATCAATTAATATTTCAAGAAAATATACTAATAACACTACGACTAAGGCAACAACTATGCTGATTGGATTTTCATTTACAATAAAAAGTGATACAACTGCCATTAAAAATACATTTTCATACCACTCAGTTACTGTAAATATAGCTAAATTCTTAGTTCCGATATCTGATGTTATACCCTTTACAATCTCCTGATTTGGATGGTGAGAAGTTGCTAAATCAAATGGTGACTTTCTCATCTTGATTGTAAGGATAAAGACAAAGGCTATGAAAAATCCTGGTAAGTACATAATTGCACTATCTGAACTTTTAGCAATGTCTGCTACGTTAAAGCTGCCTGTTGCAAGGTAGAAGCCAACGCAGGCAAATAATACTGCAGGTTCGTAAATCATCATGGATAAAAGCTCTCTTTGAGCACCGATTGATGCATATGGGGAACTTGTTACAACGCCTGCAAAATAAAGGAAAGTTGCTGCTGTACTCATTACAAAGAAGCACATTAAAATGTCAGTACCTGAAAAGAACATTGCTCCTGTAAGAATCATTAAAACCATGTAAGAAATCAAAAGAAAATTCTGTGATTTTGTTACAGCAGTTTCTCTCTTAGTTAACAATTTTGATACATCATAGAAGGGCTGTAAAAGTGGCGGACCAACTCTTCGCTGCATTCTTGCAGAAATTTTTCTATCTAGTCCATCTAGTAAACCGCCAATTAGTGGAGCTAGAAGGATGTAGCATATGGTAAGAATTATTCTAATCATAAGAACACACCTCCTATTATTCTACACATCATTACAACTATTACTGCTAGAGTAAAAATCTGTGATGGCATCATAAGTTTTCTTGAACCGATAATCTTATGGAAATAGAAATTAGACAACCAAAGGGTCTTTTCATTTCCTAAAGAATCTGTAAAGGCTCTGTTATCGCCTGTGTTTACACCATTCATGTAAGATAACTTAAGATCTTGTGTTTGCTGCTTGCTGCTTAGGTAAGCAAGGAATGGCACTGCAAATACTACAACGATAATGATAATTAATGTAAATAAAACCTGATTTGACAATACATTTTCAGAAGAACCAAACATCTCATTAACTAGTGGGTTAACAAATGTTTCGGAAACTAGTGGGAAGAGAGCACAAAGGGCAATCATAAGGATTGCATGAATTGTAAGAGAAATCATCTCATTCTTCTTTGTTTTATCCTTCACTTGAGCTCCGTTTAAGTGGCTGTGGCTAATAATCTTGCCCATCCACTTAGTCCAGTAAAATGATGTTGTAGCCGAACCAAAAATGATAAAGAATACTAAAACAATATTTCTTACGTCTACTGAAGCCTTAAGTGCTGCCCATTTTGAAATTAACATACCAAATGGAGCAAGGAACATTCCAGCAATTCCAATAAACATAAAGATTGCTAGCTTAGGTAGCATATAAAGTAGACCATGCATATCTTCTACGTCTCTTGAACCAAGGGCATTTTCTGTTGCACCAATGTCCTGGAAAAGAAGAGATTTTGAAATTGCGTGGAACATCATTAAAAAGATTGCTGCCCAAACTGTCTCAGATGTACCAACACCAGCACAGGCCACCATTAGGCCTAGGTTTGATATTGTCGAGAAAGCAAGCACTTTCTTTCCATCTGACTGCGCTATGGCCATGAAGGAGGTTATTAAAAATGTAAAACCACCCACGAAGGCTATCATATTTCCTGTCATTGTGCCTGACATTGCAGGGGACAGTCTAAGTAAAACATATATTCCTGCCTTTACCATTGTTGCTGAGTGAAGCAAGGCTGAACTTGGTGTTGGAGCAACCATGGCGCCAATAAGCCAAGTTGAGAATGGTAACTGTGCAGCTTTTGTTAGTGCTGCAAAGGCAATAAGTGCAACGCAAATTACAGCACATTTCGACTGGATTGTACCCATGGCAACTAAGGTATGAAGATCTACATTTTCATAGGTATATCCAAAATAAACAATTGCAATAGCTAGAGCACAACCGCCAAGAAGGTTCATCCATAATGCTCTAAATGAGTTGTTAACAGCTTCTTCTTCTCTTGTGTAGCCAATAAGAAGGAATGAGCAAATACTTGTCATTTCCCAGAAGAAGTCAATCCAGAGTAGGTTTTCTGATAGAACAAATCCAAACATTGCTCCAAGGAATAAGAAAAGTAGAGCAAAGAAGTAATATCTTCTATCAGTAACGTTACTGTGGTGTGCGCTGTGGTGGTATCCATGCATATACCCCACTGCATAGACTACAATTAAGCTTCCGATAATTCCAACGATTATACACATTAAAATTGAGAGATAATCGATGTAAATGTGACCAACAACTTCGCGTGTTTCAGGTCCGAAGATCTCGTAATAGGCTATAAGAGCTGTTGGACAGATTGATAACAAACTTACCCAGGCCTTTTTATACTTAAAAGACAGATAAGTCACAACGCCCATTAGTACTATTTCAGCCGCTAATATAATGTGATCAACTAACTCAGTGTTATAGTAAAGAGTGATTGTTTCCATCCCTTTGCTAATCCATTGACATACAAGAACCCCAACAGAAACCATAATGACAACAGCTGATAAATAAGCTATGGCATTTCTGATTTTGTTAATTCTAGTACAGTACATTATTATGGCTATAACTAATGGAAAAATAATTAAGAATGGTATTATCGCCATAAGCACCCCCGTAAAATTATTTGACTTAAACATTTGTATTTTTTTGGAAAATGTATTCTATTATGAATACTATTTTTCTATAAGTCAATTCACTCTATATTATATTATTTCTGACAGTCTAATTCAATTATTTCTTGAAAATAAATGACATTTTGGGCTATAGTTAAGGATGGGTGAGAATATAGAGATTTACTTGCTAATTTGTTGCTGTTTTGTGAAATTTATATTGTATTTTTATTGAAGTTATATTGAAGTTACAGTCAAAGATTTATGATAAAAAAGGGGGTTTTATTATGCATGAAATGAGCTATTGCGTTCGTATTGTGGACGAGGCTATTAAAGCCGCAGTAGATAATGATATAAAGGAAGTTTCTGGGGTTTACGTAGAGGTTGGCGAGATGACCGCCTGTGTAAACGAACTTTTATTAAAGGCCTTCTCGAAGGCCAAGCTTAATACTTGCCTTGAAAATGCAACTCTTCATCTCACAAACCAAGAGGTTATCGCCTTTTGTGAGGATTGCCAAAAAGAATTTAAACCAAGTCGTGAAAATAACTACTCCTGTCCAATCTGTAAGGGAATCCACAGTCATATTGTGAAAGGTAGGGACTGTGTAATATTAAGGATTGAAGGGGAGTAAGCTTTTTAAAATGCAATAATGCCAATTTAAGCAAAATAAAACTAGCCAGGGAGTATTGAAATTTCCTTTGGCTAGTTTTTGATATTTATATTGGTTTATATTGGTTGATATTTATATCAAATGATATTTACTTGCTGCTCTTTTCGTTGAACTGCTCAAGTATGGCATCTACCTCTGGATAGCTTCTTTTAAGGGACATTGGCTTGCCTTCTCTATCAAGGAAGCAATGATCTGAGGTACCAACACATCTAACTTCTCCAGTTTTTGAATCTGAAATAGTATATTTAATGGATAATTTGATTCCATTGTACTTTGTCACCTCTAAATCAACATTAACAATGTCGTAATAGTGAGTCATTGTCTTATATTTTGCTGAAACTGAAAGAACTGGACTTATAATTCCCATTTCTTCCATCTTTTCATATCCCATGCCAATCTGTGTTAAAATGTAGGATCTTGCCTCTTCAAACCATCTAATATAATTGCTGTGATGAGCAATTCCCATCTGATCTGTCTCGTAGTACTGCACCTGGTGCTGGTAGGGTTTGATTTCCTTTAAATTTATCATTATACACTTCTCTCCTTTTAGCTAATTTATTTAGTCTTATTAATTTGGAATTATCTTGCCAAATTTAAAAGCCTGTCTTTATTGATAAAATGGACATCTCTCCGTTAGTATCAACGTCATTCTTATTTACAATTCTTTCGTAGCGATTCATCCATTTTGTTGTTATACCACCAAATTTAGCTACATTTTCCTTACTCACATTGCCTTTAAGTAGCATAATCATTGCGATATGGCGAAGGCTCTGCATAGTGAAGGGCTTGATTACAAGCTTTGTGTCGCTCTTTTTGCTTGCCTTTATAGTTTTTGCTTCAGTTTTGGGGCTTGCCTTTACAGTCTCGCTGCCCTCAGTGTTTATCATGTCAATATACTTTAAAAGTAAACGCTCTGTGTCACGCATCTTTATCTGATTGCCTCTGTTATTGTAAAATAGCGGGCCGGCAGTTATTTCATAGTCCTTGATATACTTATCAAGAATTTCTGAAAGGTCTTTATCAAGCTCAAGGATTCGTGTGATCTTTCTGCTAGAATTTCCGCTTGATGTTAGGCTGATGGCTATGTGCTCATCATCCACAAGCAATACATTTTCAAAAGCCAAATGACAAACTTCTGTGTTTGTAAGGCCTAGTTTAAGACATAAGGAAAATATAGTAAAGGCCTTGTAGTCATTACATTCTAAACATTTATTTAAAACCAAGTCAACCTCTTTTAGACTTGGCAAATCCTCTTCTTTTATGGTTTTGTCCTGCTCTGGAAGGCTAAACTCTCTAAAATAATTAGTGTATTCCTCACCATGATTTATTCTGTAATTCTCTATAAAATCGCAAATCGAACGCATTACAGAATATCGCATAACAGCAGTACTGTAGGACAATTTCTCATTGTTGATCTTCTTAATTAAATCTTCGTAAAACTTCTTAGTATCCTCAAGACTTAAGTTGTAGGGATCGTGGCCAACACACTTTGTAAAATGTGCCACAACATTATAGTATTCCTTCCTTGTTCTTGCCTTCAAATTGGTCTCAAAGTAGACCCAAATCTTTTCATTGAATTCTTTGCTTATATCTAAATTTACCCTTTTTATAGGAATCACCTCCGAAATAGTAGTAGTGCTAGTCTAATTTTGTCATACATTGACGACATATGTCAAGCATTTTTAAAATATCAAATCCCTCCACAAAACATAAATCACAACGAAATCTCAAACAAAATAGTAATTAAAAAGAAAAGTGATTTTGAACTGAGTTCAGAGTTTTATATCAATAATATTATTTATAAGTTATCCACAACAAAGCTAGTGTTTATGCACATTTCACCATTTTGGCTGTGAATAAAATTAATTGATTTTATATCGGGAATCAAATATAATAGTAAAAGCGTTTTATTATTTACGTATTATTTAGACGGGGGTAACTTAATGGAACAATATTCAAGAAGATTCATCGAAGAGTTAGCTAACCATATTGATCCGCTTATTATTGATTACTTCAACAAAAAGAAGTCAGTCTATAAAGGTTTCAAAGCTGATAATGTTGCTGAATTAATAGATGAAGCTTTAATGGAACATCTTGAAGGTAAGACCAGTAGAGATGATTTAATTCCCATTATTAATAAAATCAAAAAATCGAGATTACAGAAAAGAGCTCGTTGGTATAAGAATTACATCAACGACATTAACACAATGAGCATTGATGATCCAAAGCATCCACTTGCTAATGATATCCAGATGGCCAAGACTATTGCTATCGATAAGTATGCTGATATTTTCGGAGATAAAGATATTCCAGAAATTATTGAGGATCGTAAAAATGCAGCTACTGAATGGAAGAACGACTCAAACAGTTTACTCATAAACTTCCCTGGAATTTCATCATTTACAGATAAGTCAATTTACAACTCTCTTAAGAATGATGTAATCATAAGTTCATGGAAGTACATCGAGTCAGAACTTGCTGGTAACATTGATTCATATTTGCGTCAGTTCCCAGCGGAGTTAGTTGATAAACCTCTATTCAGTCCTTCATCATTTACATTGATGATGAACGAAGCATCAGAGAATATTTTACAAGAAATTATCACTGATGAAAATGGAACTGAACTTCTAGAGGTTCATGTAAACTCAGGTAAACTTAATCCACCTAAGGCAATGGACACTAACGATTTAAAACTTGTTAATGCTTTCATTTCTAATATCAATATGCAGGAGTTCTCAAGAGAGAAATCTGTAATCGTGGATTTGAATACTTTGGGTAAGGAAGTTGTAAATTATCATGTTGGTAAGAACGTTCTTAATAAAATTTCAAATTCTTGCCGCAAGCTTGTAGAATATAACTTCTTCTACGAGTCAGATGGAAGTAAGATTTTCTTTAACCTTTTCGATAACATTGTTATTAAGGAAGATGCAGAAAGACCTTATGCCATTGCTCAGTTCGGAGAAGTTTTAAGTAATGCCATAATCAAAAAGAAGTTAATTTCTATTACTTCTGCTTCTTATGATGTTTTACAGAATAATCTTTCAAAGATTATCTGCTACGCAATGAAGCAGGAACAGATTGCAAATCAGGAAAACAAACTTGGCGAATACAGCTACACATATTTCCAGAAGATTGTAAGATTTAAGTTGAAGAATAAGAAGAAGAATCTCCAGCTTATCCAAGATAGTCTTCAGGAATTCGTAGACAACAAAATCGCCATTGAAAGCTTCGAGCTTAAGAACGGCGTATTCATTATCAAGTTCCTTCCACTATCAGATGCAGAACTTGAAGATCTTCAGTTTGATAAGAAAGACAAGTTGATTGAGAGTGTTGCTAAGTAGAATTGGTTTTAATGAGATGAGAATTTAATTTAAGTGATTATATGAAGAAGATGCTGCCAGAGGGCAGCATCTTTTTTTGTGGAAGCTGGAAGATGAATATACAACAGAGTATATGTATGAGATAAGCTATGGATATAGTTATGATTTGTTGGTGACATGACTTGCTGCTCTTCTACTCTGCTACTTTTCTTCTTTTCTTGTATTCTTTCATGAGTCCGGGGGACTGTGACTTTTTGGGGGTTGGTTTGCTGCTATAGGCACAGGATTCTGCTTTATTTGTTTTGTGGTAGAAGTTGACTTGATGCTCTTCTATTTTGGTTCGGGGCGATGTGACTTTTTGGGGGTTGGTTTGCCGCTATAGGCACAATACCTCTTCTTTTGAACGCAGTGTAAGCAATCCCCCGCTTCAAAAGCGTAAGCTTTAAGCGGGGGTATAAAGCTTACTAGTGTCAGAAGGGGTTAAAGCCCCTTCTGACAGGTGGCACAAAGTGCCACTGCGTTCATGAGGAAGTAGCGAAGCGGATTCCGAATGTCCGCTTTACTTGAGTTTTTCTTATAAGGAATTGTAAATCTCTGAATATTCGTAAAGGCACATTGTTTTTCAGAGAAATCTTTCTCTTATAAATAATAAGGATTTGAAAATCTCTGAATATACGATGACGTGGCTGATTTTTCAGAGAAAGAACCGGTCGATTTAAATTTAGGATTGGAGATTCTCTGAAAAATAGACCCTTTTAGTTAATGTTCAGAGAAATAACCAGGAAACTATTTTATGCTATTTTTGATTTCTCTGAATATTTCGAATGACCCTTCGTTTTTCAGAGATTTCCCGTTCCTTATTTTTCTTCATCTTTTGATTTCTCTGAATATTTCGAATGACCCTTCGTTTTTCAGAGATTACTAGTCCGCTATTCTTTACTGTTTTTTTTAAGCAGAGCTAAGGCTTTTCTCTAAACTCATTGCTTTATAATTTGGGCTTAGCTTTTTCAAATCAGATTAGCGAACAACAAATTTTACAATCTTACTATCTACATTTTTTCAAAATAACCTGTCTTAAATTCAATTTTTTATAAAAAGTTAGATTTCTTTAGTCTACATTATGTCTACATTTTTTCGAAATTTCCCTTTAAAAAATTCAAAGAAAAATTTTCCGATTCTAAAAATTTCATTTTGAAAAATGCCTTAATTTAGGTGTTTTTTTATACTTTGTCGTCTTTTTCTTAAATTTAACTCGAACAAGTCTTTGTAAAGCCGCATAAATACTGAATTCTAAAAAATCAAATTGTCATTTTTATTTTTGTTAAGTTTATTGAATATAAAATTTACTACGATAATGTCGACAATTTTAGAGTAAATTTTTGTTTTTTTTAAATCGAATGTAGACAATTTCAGAGTAAATTTTTTCTATGTAGACAAAATTAGAGTAATTTTTGATTTTTTTCGCCTTAATTTAAAATATTTTGTATATTATCAGTATATTTTATACTGTAATTAGTATAATTTTTTGTCGTTTTTTTTAGACTTCAAAAATCGGTATGTCTACATTTTTTCGATAAATAGGGCATTTTAGAAATTTTAAAGAAAAATTTCAGGCTAAAAAAAGAAAATTGTAGATAAAATAAGAGTATTTTTGCGATTTTTTGTAAAAATTGCTCTACAAAAAAAATTTTCAAAAAAAACGTAGACAATTTCAGAGTAATTCAAGATAGATGTAGACAATTTTAGAGTAAATCGTCGAAAAAATCGAGACTTTTCCACAATTTGTAGATATTTTACAAGTAAATACTTCAATTTGATAAAACCACAAGATATTGATAAACTCACAATAAAAAAAGGGGGTGAAAGATCTTGGATAAATTTGCTAATATCGGAAAAATTGTTATAGTTCCAGCTCTTGGTATTCAGAAAAACTACTCTGAAACAAGAAGCGTCGAAGTTCCAACTTTAGACTTTACTAATACAAGATGTAGTAATTGTATTAATAAATCAATCATTAACGCATTTCCTAAGTCATCAACTAAATATCAGCAAGCCTGTGATAACTGTAATAGTTGTCCTTACAAGTCTTTCACTAACCAGACCGTGACTGAAACAGTATATCATAATGAGAAAAATCAATTTGGTTACAAGCCAATGCTTAAAGCTAACGGAATTAAGCTTTTACTACTACTCCACTTCTATCATCCAGATAGACATGGAATTATAGAAAACCTTGATGTTTTAGATTTAGCTAAGCAGCTTAATTGTAATCCAAAAACAATATGGAATAACCTCGAACTTCTAACAAGTTATTCATATATTGATTACGTTAAGTCAGATACTGATAAGGTTACAGTAATTATCAATAATTTCGAAAACTACTATCTTCCAGCAAATAAGGGAGGTCGTGGTTTTATTGTGTTATCTAGAGAACTTCTTAACAATTTAATTGCTATTAAGTCTTTAGTTGCGCTTCGAATTTATTTACGTGAGCTCATCAATCTAGATCAGACAAACTATAACGGAATCGTAAGCATTGATTCAGTAAATATCAAGGATATCAAGCGAGGCCTACCAGACTACTGCAAGCCTTGCATTATTAAGAGCTCTCTTGAAACACCAACTGACATTTTCAAAATCAACATCGAGAAGAAGATTATCAAGTTTACAATTAATGAGAAGTTCTTAGCTAAAAAGCAGAAAGAAAACCTTACTAATGAGTATGAGAAAATGTTTACTCAATTTGTAATGGACTTCAATAGAAACATTCCTATCATAAATTCATCTGGTCAGTATGAAAAACGATTTGAGGACTTCTTTAAGGATGAAACTTGTGAATCAGGATTTAAGTTATTGAAATTTAGTCCAAAAGAAATTGAAAATATTTCAAGAATTGCTGTTCATTATTCTTATGATTATGTAATTGATGTAATACAAATTATTTACAAGAGCTATTATTTAACCAATCGTCAAAACGATATAAAAGACGTTGGAGCCTTGATAAATTCAATATTACGATCTCAATTTAATAACAAAAATTTGGCTGCTTAAAACAAGTAGTCTTCTTTTTGTGTCCAGAAATTTTAAAAATTCACTTTCTCGTTTAATTTTTGCTCATTTTTCCTCTAAAAATATTAAATTATCATTTAATTTCCACAATTTTCAGTCATTTTTACCTAGAATTTTGAAATAAATTTAAAAAGTTTTATAAAGAAGTGAGATTTTTATTCTTTTTACTAGAAAGTTTTCGACATTTTTTTGAATGTATTCAACTATTTTTATCAGCTTTTCAACCATAACTTTTAAGCTTTCAACCTACAAAAAAACTATTCGACTTTTAGGAAAATGTATTCAACATCCCTTAAAAGATTTCAACAATTCTCGGTAAAAAAATTCACTTGTGAAAATCGTTGAAAACCGCACCACTACTGTGATTAAAAGAATTAGATTTAGCAATTAATGTTAATAATTAATGTATTGTATTTATGTTTATAAATAGAGTATCTGGAATATATTTATTGATTTATAAATTTGATAAAAAAGAATTTTTAATATCGTTTTAACGATAGAAAATGCTTATAAAGCTACAGGATCTCATTATTTAAGACTCACATTATATATTTTTTCTTGAAAGTATTTAAAATTACAGTATGAATTATAAAAATTTAGGAAGTAAATTTTATTTTGGAGAATTTTCTTCTCTATCATGCTCTTTTTAATTACTGCGATTAATAATTTAAAAGGGCTTGATTTGTTTCTCCAGAAAATAAAATCTACTTCCTGCTCTATTTTTTTTAAAATTTTCTTTTTTGTGTATAAATCCAAATAATTTTTAAAATTATCCACAAATAACTATAGCTTTAATTTGTCCATATAGCGACTTTTTTATTTAAAATGATAAATTTATTAGCTTTTAACAAAAACGTCTATATGAGCAAATTAGAGGTTATTTAAAAGGTCATCCATTCTGCTCTTTAATAATTCGATTCTGAGACGTAAATCTGCATCATTTTTGATGACAGTTTTGTTATTCTTCAAAATATCGAAATTATTTTCAAGTAAATTTAATGCCTGTTCTGTTTTTGCAATTGAAGAAATTCTTTTTAATTCTGAATCTGAAATTGCAGTGTTGCGTTGCTCTTTTTCTTTTTGAGCTTGCTTTAACTTTTCAAGGTTAGTTTCTAATCTAGCTCTTTCCTTTTCAGCCTTATCCTTAGCTTTAGTTATATACTTGAGTTCATCTTCAAGATCTTCTTTGCTCTTTGTTGGCTGAGGAGCGCTATTTATTTCACTAAGCTTGTTTTCTAGAAGTGTAAGTTTTTCATTTTTCTCTTCTAATTCCTTAGAAGCTTGCTGAAGTTTTTCTTGATATTCTCTAGCTTCTGCTTCTTTTTGCTCAGAGAGCTTCTTGATTGACTTGTACTCTTCATTTTCAACCTTACCATTGTTCTTAATAAGATTTAAAATTGACATCTGAGCTTCTTCATCGAGCTTACCAAACTTATCAGCCTGGTTAAGATCAATACCGTTAGAGTTAAGTAATTCACTGAGTTCTGGAATTAACTTCTCGGCTGTAGTATATTTTCTTGCCTGTCTTTCACTGATGTTAAGCTGCTTAGCGATTTCAGCGTTAATATTGCTGATTTCACCCTTTAATTTCTTTGCTTCGTAAAGCTCTTTTAGACGGCTAACTTCCCATCTCTTTACTTCCATTGATGCTTCTCTTACATCATGGTTAGCAGATATAAGCATGATTTCTTCATCAAGTTCGCTTGTTGTCTGCTTTTCAACCTTACAAGGAATACCTGATGGGAAAAGATTGTTATATTCTTTATCTGTCATTGATGAAATAGCATTAAAACGTCTTTCACCAGATACTAATCTATATGTGTTTGTATCTACATCAAATAATACTGATAGATTGTGTCTTAGACCATTTACTAAGATACTTTCTTTTAATGCTTCAATACCATCCTGAGTGTACATTTCATTCTTAGGGTTTGCCTTAATCTGCTCCTTTGGAATGAACTTAAAGTTATATTGATTTCTTGCTTGAAGATCCTTCATCTTCTCCCCAGCGTTGCCTAAATTACCTGATTTGGTTGTTCCTGCGCTAAAACTTTTTTTAGCCATAATTACTTTTCTCCTTTCAAGTATTTTGCAAGTTCTCTATAGTGCTTGTTATCCATTAATCCGAGATAATTTACAAGCTCTATATAATCCTGCGCTGCGCCACATCTCTTATCGTATGTTAAAAGTGGTTCAAATGTTGTATTTGACTCATTTACAGCAATACTATTTCTGATGTATGGTGGAAGGAATTTATCTCCGAACATATTTTCATAAGACTCAAACATCTGCTTAAAGAGTGTTGTTCTTCCAGCTACTCTTGTCATGAAAATACCTGCAAATTCAATATTTAAATTGTACTTTTCGTTTAATTCATCAACTGAATCTATAAGTGACATTAATCCATCATATGAGAAATTATCTACACAGATTGGAGTAATAATCTTATCACTTGCACACATTGCGCATGTTGTTAAATATGATTTAAATGGTGAATTATCGATGATGATATAATCGTATTTCTCTTTAAGAAGTGCTAAATTATGACGTAAATATAATTCAACGTTAGTTTCTTTCATCTTGTCATAAATTACATAGATTAGATTGTTTAATTCTCTTGATGCTGATAATATCGAAATGTTCTCATATTCTGTATCTGTAATATAGTATTCAAGTTCATCAATATTATCCATCTTACTACAAAACAACTGTTCGTAGTTCTCATCTTCTATTCCTTCTGATAAACTAAACATTTTAGTTGTGTTCATCTGAGGATCTAGATCAATTAGAAGAGTCTTATAACCAGAAATTGCTAAAATCTGAGCAATTGTGATAGACGAAGTTGACTTACCAACACCGCCTTTTTCATTAATTAAGCTGATAACTTCAGACATTGTTGACCTCCCTTATTTCATCTAATATTCATTATACATCATATATTTTTTCATTCAAGGAGATTTCATCAAAAAGTACAATAATTTTGAACTGAGTTCAAGATTTTACCCTCATTTTTTGAAAAACAATGGAATTTTATAGAATTTATAGCTTATTTCTACTGCTTTATCATCATGTTTTTACTAATTATTATGAAAATATATCTAGATAGCTGCTAAAAAATGAACTGAGTTCAAACTATATTACAAACTATATTAGATGCTTCAATTTTCAACATTCATCTTTAAATCCTCCTTAAATGCTGTAACAAAGGAAAATTTTGAACTGAGTTCACAATGATTATATCCTACACTTCCAGTTAATCTTTAGGAAGTGAATATTTTATGTTATCTAATAAGTTGAACTCAGTTCATTTTCCTTTTTAACCCTATAAGATCTTGTGATTGTATTTTAAATTCTAACTGGATTAAATTGTGAACTGAGTTCAAAAATAATCCATGTTATTTATATTTATGTAGACTGGATTACGAATCAATTAATGATTAGCAATCAATAAAATTTTCCTATAAAGATTACTGATTCAAAATTGAACTCAGTTCACTTATAATATTATATTTTAACTTTTATCTTAGCGCTATCATTTCCTGGAATGTAAAAGTATTAGATAAGTTATATTAAAAGATATCAATACAGTTTTAGCAATCAACTCCTAATCCAAAACTAATTACCTCGAAGATTTCAAATCTTACTTCAATAAAGTTCTAAATGATCTATATCATAAACAAAACTCGTATAACAATAATTTTGAACTGAGTTCACAATTATAATCTAAAGCCATTATAAAACTACAAATTACAAATTTACTTAAACTATACCAAATCTCATCCTGCACTTCACAATAACAAATCTTAAAATTATATATCTCCATTAGAATATATCTCCAATTTTGAACTGAGTTCACTTCTCATTAAAGAAATGTGAAAATACAGCAATTATCCCGTACTAAACATATATAAACATACGTTCTTTGTTTCACGTGGAACAATAACTCAAGGAATTAGAACTATTTGTGATTTTATTAAATCTTTAGGTGATTTTACATTTTAATCATGATAAAATAATTAATTGTATGACGACGTAAGTAAAAAGCTTTAAATCTTATATTGCAATGATATTAGCAGCTAGTTTTTATTAGAATTATGAGCTTATATAAGAAATCTGTAAGATTTAAGAGCATTTTCTTATAAATCACACGAAACTAAGAATAAGAGGTAGATTTAATGACATTTGAACGTTCTTATAGAATTGGTGTAGAGGATATTGGCTATGAAAATTTAGCCACAAACAAAACAATTTTAGAGATTATGGAAGATATTGCGTCAGTTCACTCAGCTTCTGTGGGCTTTGGCGTTAAGGAAATACAGGATAATAACGCTGCTTGGGCACTACTTGATTGGAAAGTAAAGGTTATTAGAAGACCAGATTATGACGAAGAAATCAAGGCAGTTACTTGGTCTAGAAAGGCTGACAGACTTTTAGCTTATAGAGATTTCAAATTATTCGATAAAGATGAGAATTTAATAGCAATTGGCAGTTCTAGATGGATTTACATGAATCTTGAGAAGCGTAGACCAATGAAGATTACTGCAGATATCATGGATAGATATGAATCAGAGGATGTTTCTGTTTTTGATGAAGAAATTGCCAAGATCGATATCTCAGCTCTTGAAAACAAGCAGGAAATTGCTAGCTTAAACTATAAACTTAGACGTAGAGACATGGATTATAACGGTCATATGCATAATATCAGCTATATTGATATTGCAAATGAAGTCCTTCCGGAAGAATTATATTTTAATAAGCATTTTTCTGATATTAGAGTTGAATACAAGAAGGAAATCCTAAAGGATGACGAGGTTGTGGTAAAGTATTTCCAGGATAATGACAGAGTTTTGATAACTTTTGAGACAGAGAATAAGCTTAATGCAGTTATAGAATATAAAAACTAAAGAAGATTGAAAGAAATAGGCCCTTATGGTATACTCAAATTAACAGAGATAGGTTAATTTAGCATACTTAAGGGCCTTTTTTAATGCTTTTGAACGCAGTGTAAGCAATCCCCCGCTTCAAAAGCGTAAGCTTTAAGCGGGGGTATAAAGCTTACTAGTGTCAGAAGGGGTTAAAGCCCCTTCTGACAGGTGGCACAAAGTGCCACTGCGTTCATGAGGAAGTAGCGAAGCGGATTCCGAATGTCCGCTTTACAAATTAAGTAAAATATATGTCTAATCCTTAGAAAGCTAGATTTCATGCGCTTTTGTTGATTTTGAATTTGTATGATTTTGTATGAATGATGTGAAAAGGTTTTCACATTTTTAAAGTTTTAATGCGTTAAAGCCGCATAAATACTGAATCAATAAATTGTGTAAAATCTAGTTCAAGACAAAAAATCAGTAAATTTTTTCAAAATAAGACAAAAAATCAGTAGTATAATATGAAATCGGTGATATAATAATACTTGTTCGTGAGACAGAAACGAACATTGAAAAAGCACAGAGACATGAAGGTTAATCTCCATATTCCTTCGTGTTTGACTATATTTCTATCCCCTCTACTCATCCCCGGTCCCCCAGGCCGGGGACATTTTTATGTTCTGAAATCAAATCCAAACTAATTAGATTTTTACATTCAATTTTAAAGACAATAATACATTTTTTGGACAACAACAATATATTTTCATAGATAAAAAAGCTTACAAGTATAATATGCATAACAATAAAAGCGAAAGCCTTGATTATAACCTTATGTATAAAGGAATCTTTCCTATATACAAATTATAATCTAGGCTTTCGCTTTTTGAACGCAGTGTAAGCAATCCCCCGCTTCAAAAGCGTAAGCTTTAAGCGGGGGTATAAAGCTTACTAGTGTCAGAAGGGGTTAAAGCCCCTTCTGACAGGTGGCACAAAGTGCCACTGCGTTCATGAGGAAGTAGCGAAGCGGATTCCGAATGTCCGCTTTATAATGCATTTCTAACGGCCAAGAGTTTACTATAAATAGCCTAAAAGGAGGGATTTTTATGACACTAATTAATAAAGAGAAGTTTTTAAACGGTGTGGGAAAGGCCGTAGATGCTACTAATAATGCAGCTGATAAGGCTGAAGCTTACATCAAAGAGCACGAAATTGATAAGAAAACAAAGAAAGTAGCATCAGAAGCTGGAAAAACAGCAAAAAAGATTGGTAAAAAAGTAGGATCAAAGATTGCAGATATTATCGAATAAAGTTTTACGTGAAATATTAAAAAACTAATTATAAGATAAGATAAAGTGATAAATAAAAGCTAATATGAAATATAAGAAAAAGGTCTTTAGATGTGGGAAAGTAAAAAAAATCTTTATTTTCCCTTCTAAAAGACCTTTTTTATGTTTCTTTTACAGAGATTATAAAGTATAATAATCAAGGTTTGCTTATATAAAGCAATGAATAGGTAAAAATTATTATAAAAAGCACTAAGGAATTTAGTTGAAACAAGTTTAATTGAACGCAGTGTAAGCAATCCCCGCTTCAAAAGCGTAAGCTTTAAGCGGGGGTATAAAGCTTACTAGTGTCAGAAGGGGTTAAAGCCCCTTCTGACAGGTGGCACAAAGTGCCACTGCGTTCATAGGTAAGTAGCGAAGCGGATTCCGAATGTCCGCTTTACTATCCCATAGTTACATAAAAGTGCGTACTTATATTATTTTCTAGAAGTCTTATAATAAAAATGTAATATAGATATGAGTTTTATGGGAGCTAGAAAATTATGATAAATTTTATGGAAAAAAATAAGCCATCAAAACTAAGAGATGGCTACAGAGAAACAATTAACAAGGGAGTAACAGCTGTTAGGTATTTTAGCCCTCGCGTGTCGTTTGGAAAAGGACAAATTGACGTTAATGTAGATAAGTTAAAAGTGGCTATGGATACAGCAGATGCTGTAATTATTGGCGCAGGGGCTGGATTATCCACTGCAGCTGGCTTCATATATAACGGAGAAAGATTTGAAAAATATTTCTTCGATTTCGCAAAGCGTTATGGCTTTGATGAAATGTACACAGGTGGTTTTTATCCTTTTAAAAAGAAAGAAATATTTTGGGCCTACTGGGCTAGATATATTTACATAAATAGGTATCTCAACCCCCCTAAGGATACTTATGACAAGCTCTATAGCTTAATGGAGGGTAAAGACTACTTTGTAATCACGACTAATGTTGATCATTGTTTTCAGAAAGCAAAGTTTGATAAGAAGCGTCTATTCTATACTCAGGGTGATTATGGTTTATTTCAGAGCGTGAACCCTAAGATAAGAGAGACATTTGACAATGAAGACTGGGTTATGCAGGCAATGGAGGCTCAGGGCTTTGAAAAGAACGAAGCCGGAGTCTTTGTTGCTAGTCATAAGGAAAATATAAAGATGGAGATTCCATCTGATTTAATCCCTAAATGTCCTATTGATAACAGTGATGTGATAACTAACTTGCGAGCTGATGACAGTTTTGTTGAGGACGATGGTTGGAGAAAGGCTTCTAATGCATATGCCGATTTTCTTAGAAGACATGAAGGCCTAAAGGTTCTCTACTTAGAGCTTGGAGTTGGTTCTAACACGCCGGTGTTATATTCTTTGAGCACCAAAATGAAAAATAATAAAATTGTGAGAAAACAACCTATTTCAGAATATTTCAGCATTTCTTTGAACTACAACAACGAGAGGAGGGCTGCATAGTGTTTGGAATCAATTATATGGACAGAAAAACAAATACAGAAAATGGTGAAGAAAAATTAAAGATAGCTCTTTCAGAAGCGTATGCTCTGAGTGAGATTGATTTGTATTGATGATGATATTGAAAATATTATAAAAAAGTTGTGACAGTGGTTATGATATAACAATATGACTTTTTGAAAGTAATTGCAAAAGACAGCCTGTATTTATAATATGATTGCAGAGAGGATAAAGAAGAACCTGAGATTTCAATGACTACGATGTCTATTGAACTTTCAGGTCTTTTTTAGTCTAGCTCTATTTCTTTCTTTAATAATTCTAGGTATTTCTCACAAGCCTTTGAGAACTCACAAATGGATCGATTGTAGTAAAATAACTAATGATACGAAAGAACTTGCTGAATGTATCAGGAATAAAACTGGTTTGTATCTGGCAGAAGGTAGTCAGTATGGTAGCGAAGGAAATAAATTCCTTCTACTCAATGTGGCTTGCCTTAAGGCGGTCTTGGAAGATGGGCTAAGCAGATTAGAAGCAAGTATTCATAGATACATCAATCATAACTAATGTACTTTATTTGTTCTTTATTAAGAAGTATGTAACATTTGCTTCATCATCAGTAATCGGAATTGAGATTCGATTATCTGCAATCGGTTCTTTTGATAGGTCAGTTGTGAAATAAGGGAGAGTAGATTCTCGTATCAGCTCTCGAAATGCGAATTCGTCTGTTTGGACCAGAAATTTTGATGAGGGCATTTTTCGCTTGCAGAAGCTATTCCAAAATCCAATTTCAGATGCAAGTAGACAGTTGTAGCCATTAATTTGAGAGGTACTTACCTCTGCATATTTTGCAAGTGCATGACTTTTAGGAACGCAGATAGAAAGATGCTCATCTAAAAATGGTTCACAACAAAGTTTTTCGTTTTCCATCGGATGAGGCAGAATAGCCAAGGTAGTTAATCCATTCAATATATTTTCTTCAATTTTAGACAAATCATCTTCTAGTTTAGAAGAAATAGTTTTATCAGGGTTTTTGCGAGTGATTGATGGAATCAGATTCCATAAAGGAGCAGGAGCACAGGATTCTATTGTAATGGTGTGAAGTTTTTGGTCATAGTTTTGTACATTTATCACGCATTGATTTGCAGCTACTAATAATTCTTCTGCACATTGTGCTGCGTAATCTCCGGTTTCTGTGAAAGAAAGTTTATTCGCAGACCTAATAAAGAGAGGAATACCAAATTCTTCCTCCAGGCGTTTCATATTTCGTGTTATTGTTGGTTGAGAAATTAAAAATTCCTCAGCTACTTTTGTTAGTGTACCGCATTTATGAAATGCAACAAATTGAGCCAAGTCCTCTAAATTTAACATATTCAATCCTCACTATTCATATTTTTTATGCTAGATTTCATTATTGATATTGTACAACTAAGGGAAATAGATGTAAAGTATGTATTGTAAAGAGAAAAGCAAATACAAAATGCTTTCAAATATAAAAAATAATGAATAAAACAAGGAGGATTACACAATGGAATATATAACATTAAATAACGGAGTAAAGATGCCACAGCTTGGATATGGTGTATATCAGACACCTGTTGAAGATACGGAAAGATGTGTGGCGGATGCAATCAAGGTTGGATACAGAAGTATCGATACTGCTCAAGCTTATGGAAATGAGGCAGGTGTTGGTGCAGCTATCGCTAAGTCAGGACTTCCTAGAGAAGAGTTCTTCATCACAACAAAGGTATGGATTACAAATGCTGGATATGAGAAGGCAAAGGCTTCTATCAAGCAGTCTTTAAAAGATTTACAGACAGATTACATTGATCTTCTTCTGATCCATCAGCCTTTTGGTGACTATTATGGAACTTATCGTGCCATGGAAGAGGCTTATAAAGAAGGAAAAGTAAGAGCAATCGGCGTATCAAACTTTTATCCAGATCGCTTCATCGATATTGAGCATTTTGCTGAGATTAAGCCAGCGATAAATCAGGTAGAGACACATGTATTCCAGCAGCAGAAAGAGGCAAAGGAATATATGAAGGCTCGTAACTGCCAGATTATGTCATGGGGACCTTTTGCGGAAGGAAAAAATGACTACTTTAATAATCCAACACTTATGGAAGTAGCAGAGAAGTATGGAAAGACAACGGCACAGGTTGCCCTTCGTTTCTTATTACAGAGTGGTGTTGTGCTCATTCCTAAGTCAACACATGTAGAGCGTATGGAACAGAACTTCAATATCTTTGATTTTGAACTTGATGTCGATGACATGAAAAAGATTGAAGCACTTGATGGAGGAGAGAGTTTGTTCTTCTCACATCATGATCCAAAGACGGTTGAATGGTTCATGAGTATTTTGCAGTAATTGAAGATAGCCTTTTCGGATGATTCAAGAATCTGAAAAGGCTATTATTGGCTGTTATAGTAATTATTCATTCACAATGGATTGTACACCAGTTTCTAAAAGAGAGCCGACAACTTGAACGACTTCTTCTACCGGGACTTTTTTGCCATCGGCTACCCACTGACGATAAGCTACCATAGAAGCATTTGTAACAAATGCATTGATGATATTTTGCATTTCCGGGGAATAGGCCTCATAAGGGTTATTGATTTGCCGATTGTGCTTCATAGTAGTAGCGATAAGTTTCATAGAAAAATCACTGTATGTGGGATTACAATAAAGTAGTTCTGAGTATTGACTTTTCGAATTATACTCAAATAAAACACGTGTCAAATCATAATAACTAAATGGAAGAGGGAGTTTCTCTACTTCCTCAAAATATCCTTGCGCCAGGAGACTCAGCTCATCTTCATAGAGTGCCTCTATGCAGGTATAGTGCAGATAAAAAGTTTTTCTATGTATACCAGCACGCTCAGTTAGATTTTTAATATTGATTTCATCGGACTTATTTTCACAGATCATCTCTACAAATGCATCGTGAATTGCCTGCTTTGTCCGTGTATTTCTTTTTCCTTCTGTTTGTTTCATAAAATACCTTTCAAAAAATCTCTTAATGCCACACAAGAGGTAATAGTGGAAATTGAATTGTGTCCATGTGGATATTATAATATGTATGAAGAGTTAAATCAACACATGGATAGGAGATGAGGTAGATTTTGTGAAACAGATATTGATAGAAGTAAATGAAATCGTATTGCAGGGAATTTTAAATGATACTAAGGCTGCAAAGGAATTTGAAAAGAGATTGCCGCTATCTATATCCTGTAGGAAGAACGAGGTGGAATACTATAGTTATATGCCAAGAGGAGTATTTGACCCATACAATATTCAGTTTGGATTTTACAAGGGAGATATAATTTTATGGGATGGCATTTTTCGACTTCCATATATGGATGCGGATGTGAAACAGGACAGAGAAAAAAGTATGGTAATCGGTCATGTGAGAGATGTCTCTATACTGAAAGATTTACCAAGTAATATTAAGATAACAATCAATTTTAAGGAGGATTAAAATCATGAAGTATGCAAACAGAGAAGAGTTTGAAAAAGTTGATAATTTTGGAGTAGGCGCACCTAATGATGCTTATGCCCAGTATTTTCAGGGGAATTCATTTTTGAAGCCTTTGACTGAGTTCGGCAAGTGTCCGGTATTCTTAGCGAATGTAACCTTTGAGCCGAGATGCCGTAATAACTGGCATATCCATCATGCAAAATCTGGTGGTGGACAGCTTTTAATCTGCACAGCAGGGGAAGGCTGGTATCAGGAAGAAGGCAAAGAGGCAGTAAGCCTTACTCCTGGAACTGTCATTACCATTCCGGCAGAGGTTAAGCATTGGCATGGTGCAAAGGCGGATTCTTGGTTTAGCCACATAGCAGTTGAGGTTCCTGGCGAGGAATGTAAGAACGAGTGGTGTGAGCCTGTATCCGATGAGGACTACAATAAATTAGGTTAATCGTTCGTATCTATGAAGGTGCTGAATAGATACAATCGTTCAGGAAAGGAAGTAAACAGACATGGAAAAAATTGTACAGACTGCAGGAAGAAACGCTCTTGGTGAATTTGCACCAGAGTTTGCACATTTTAACGATGATGTTCTCTTTGGCGAGAACTGGAATAATGAAGATATCGACCACAAGACTAGATGTATCATCACAGTGGTAGCCTTGATGTCTAGTGGTATAACGGATTCATCCTTAAAATATCATTTGCAGAATGCCAAAACTGCAGGTGTAACACAGAAGGAAATCGCAGCAATCATCACACATTGCGCATTTTATGTAGGTTGGCCAAAGGGGTGGGCAGTCTTTAATATGGCAAAAGAAATCTGGGAAGTAGAAAAATAAGTAAAGGATTGGCGGTTAAATTATGAGTAAACCATTTATTACATGCTATATGATGACTTCCATTGATGGAAGAATCGATTGCAATATGACAACAAATCTTCCAGGAGTAGAAGATTATTATCCACTGCTAAAGGAACTGAACTTTGATTCTGTAGTTAGTGGCAGAACAACTGCAAAATTAGAACTTGCAGAGGCTGGAGAATTTATGGCGAAGAATTCGACTGCAGTAGGCGAGGAAACAGTATCCAAAAAGGCAGATAGTAGTAACGGCTATGAAGTAGTAGTAGATAGCAAGGGAACTCTTCTTTGGAAAAATGACAGTGAATATGACAGACCACGTCTTATCATTACATCAACACAGGTGTCGAAGGAATATCTTGCTTATCTAGACGAGAAGAATATCTCTTATATTGTGGCAGGTAGCGAGAAAACAGATATTGTAAAGGCATCAATGATTATGGCGGATACTTTTGGCATCAAAAGACTTGGTATCGTAGGTGGTCCTACAATTAACACGGCATTCTTGGATGCAGGTCTCTTAGATGAGGTCATCCTTTTAGTTGGTGCAGGTGTAGATGGAAGAGCATCCTTCCCACCTGTATTTAATCGAAGTGATGAGAAGGACTTTAGCGTAACAAAGTTAAAGCTTGAGGAAGTGAAGCAATATCCTTCGGATGCTGTACTTTTAAGATATAGCACAAAGAAATAAGGAGAAATCAAAGTGAGCAAGATTGTAGATTTTTTACATGAGAGTAAGGTGTTTTATCTAGCAACGGTAGATGGCGATCAGGCACAGGTAAGACCAATTAATTCTGTGATGGAATACAAGGGACAGATTTATTTTGAGACAAGTAACAAGAAAAATATGTATCAGCAAATGTTAAAGAGTCCGAAGGTGGCAATCTCTGGTATGGCTGATGGTAAGTGGATCAGAATTTCCGGAGAAGCTGTCATGGATGAAGATGATGAGCTGAAAAATGCGATGTTCGAGGCACATCCAGCATTGAAGAATGTATACACATTTGAAGAACTCATTGTCTATCATTTGGATAATATGGATGCAAAGGTATATTCCTTTACAGAGAAGCCAGTAACATTAGAAGATTAACAGGAGGTTGTGACTATGAGTATTTTTAATGAGACATATACATTAAATAATGGAAAACAGATTCCCAAGCTTGGACTTGGAACATGGTTTATTGATGACGATAAAGCTGCTGAGGCAGTCAGAGCAGCAGTAAAGCTTGGCTATCGCAACGTGGATACGGCGCAGGCATATGGAAATGAGGCTGGTGTCGGAGAAGGAATCCGTACTTGTGGAGTTGCAAGAGAAGATCTCTATGTAGGATCAAAGGTTGCAGCAGAGAATAAGACCTATGAATCAGCAGCACAGTCGATTGATGAGACCTTAGAAAAGATGGGACTTGATTATCTGGATATGATGATCATCCATTCTCCACAGCCTTGGATCGAGGTAAATCAGTCTGAAAACAGATATTATGCGGAGAACAAAGAGGTGTGGAGAGCGTTAGAAGATGCAGTAGAAGCTGGAAAGGTCCGTTCTATTGGTGTGTCAAACTTTAATCAGAAAGACCTTGAAAATATCTTAGATGGATGCAGAATTAAGCCGGCAGTCAATCAGGTACTCTGCCATATCAGTAACACACCGGAAGAGATTATTGCATTTTGCCAGAAGAATGATATTGTCGTAGAAGCGTATTCTCCAGTTGCACACGGCGAGATGTTAAAGAATGAGGAAGTTGGAGCAATTGCGGCTAAGTATGGTGTGACTATTCCACAGCTTTGCATCCGATATACGGTTCAGCTTGGATGTGTATCTCTGCCTAAGACTGCGAATCCAGAGCATATGGAGAGCAATGCACAGCTTGATTTTGTAATCAGCGATGAAGATATGGCAATCTTAAAGGGAATCAAGAAGATTGAAACCTATGGAGACGCCAGTGGATTCCCTGTTTACGGTGGCAAGCTTTAATTATGAAAAAGAATGTCAGTCGAATCATTCTGTATCTGGTAGGCTTGTTTATTATTACGATAGGAATCAATTTGTCTATTATATCAGCGTTGGGAGTGTCTCCGGTGTCTGCTTTTACTTATCCGTTAAGTCAGGCAACAGGACTTAGTCTGGGGCTGATTACAGTTTTGACATACAGTGTACTTGTATTGATCCAATGGCTGCTTTTACAGAAGCAATTTAAAGCAAAAGATTTGTTGCAGATTCCTTTTAGCATGTGCTTTGGACTTTTTGTGGATATGACAGGAAGAATATTAGCTTTTATTCATCCTGAAAATTATTTGCAACAATTCCTGATTATGATGTTAGGTGTCATTGTTTGTGCTTTGGGTGCAACCATATATATTGCAATGGACATTGTTCCAAATGCTCCAGAAGGATTTAATCTTGCTGTCAGCAAACGATTTTCAATGCCATTTTCCAGAAGTAAAGTGTTATCGGATTGTTTATTCATTGCAGTAGGTGTAGTGATTTCATTGCTCAGTCAGGGAAAAGTTACCGCAATCCGGGAAGGCACACTAGTGTCTGCACTCTTGACTGGAATAATCATCGGAAAATTTCAGAAAATATTAAATGAACCATTAAAAAGAGTTGCTTTTGAAGAAAAAAATATATGTGAAGGAGAACTTGTAAATGAGTAGAACAAATTTTGGTGCAAAGCCATATACATTTCCACAGCCAGTGTTAATCATCGGAACCTATGATAAAGATGGAAATCCGAATGCCATGAATGCTGCGTGGGGAATTACAACAGGTTTTAATGAAATTACAATCAGTCTGTCTGATCATAAGACAACGGACAACTTGAAGGAAACAGGAGCATTTACTGTAAGCTTTGCTACCGAAGAACAAGTAGTTGCCTGTGATTATGTTGGAATGGAATCTGGAAGAAAGGTTCCAAGCAAATTTGAAAAAGCAGGATTTCATGCAACAAAGAGTGAATTTGTAAACGCTCCACTGATTGATGAACTTCCAGTTGCTTTGGAATGTAAGGTGAAATCCTTTGAGAATGGAATTTTACTTGGAGAGATTATTAATGTCAGTGCAGATGATTCAGCCGTAACAGATGGAAAGGTTGATTTAAGTAAGTTTAAGCCGATTACTTTTGATCCATTTAATAATGTCTATGTTGGTCTTGGTGAGAAGGTTGGAAATGCATTTAAAGATGGTGCTGCATTAAAATAAGATGGTTATGAGAGGATGCGGATGGAAACATTTGCATCCTCTCTTCGCAAGAAAGGTTCGTAATGAAAGGAAGAGAAATTAGAAAAGATTCTGTTGTTCCACTATTAGATACAAAATACATTAAGGTATCTTTTATTCTGCGATTACATGGATTGCATTGAATGCGTTTATTAGTGATCTGTGGTAAAATAGAGTATATTGAAGAAATGAGGTGACTTCCCTATGTTTTTATTTCAAAAGGTAGAAGAAACAACAATGAAATATACCGATGCACGTCATGCGGTGGGAGAATTTATCATAAGAGAACAGGGGAATCTACATAAATACACGATTGGAGATATTGCAGAACGTACCTATACATCAAAAGCGACTGTTACTCGATTTGCCAAAGCAATGGGGTATGATGGCTGGCGTGAATTTATGAAGGATTACATTGAAGAAGTACGTCATGAGAATGCGCATAAGAGTGAGATAGACTGGAATTTTCCTTTTACTGAGGATGATTCGGATGAATCCATCATGGAGAATTTGAAAAAACTTCAAATCGAAAGTATCAATGAGACCGCTGATCTGATCGATAGAGATGTTTTAAATCAAGCGGTTAGTTATTTGCGGGCCGCAAAACGAATCGTAATTTTTGGATCGAGTCCTAATATATACTTTGGTGAATTGATGAGAAGAAATCTTCTATCCATTGGGAAAGTAGCGAGTGTTGCGATACCCGGAGAATCCGGGATAACAGCGGCTTCCATGAAAGAAGAGGACTGTGCAATACTGATTTCTTACTCAGGAAATAATCCAATGAAAGATCCCATGGATAAGATTTCTGTCTTGAAGAAAAATCATGTCAAAATCATTGGAATCACAAGTGGGGGAGACAACTTTATGAGACAGCAGATTCCTTGTGTATTTTCTATGGCTTCAAGGGAAAGACTGTACACCAAAATTGGCAATTTTGCTTCGGAAGAATCGCTTCAATATATTTTGAATGTTTTGTTTTCCTGCTTGTTTGCGAGAGATTATCGAAACAACAAAAATTATAAAATTATTAATTCCAGAGCATTGGAACAGGCACGACATACACTGATCAATGACCTTAAAGAAACAAAATCTGAACGATCTTGAAACTAAGTTTCATGAAAATGATACGGATAAAAACGAATATTGAAAGTAATTTTTGAAAACGTCGAATCGCTTGAATTCGGCGTTTTTCTGTGTTTTACTGATATCAGAAAGAACAAATCGTATTTCAAACACAGATGTGAGACAACGAATTTTAACCGGTTGTACGAAGTCTGACATCCTAGTAAATAGTAAAGGAGAATGAAGCATGAGTAAAAAATATGAATCTCTAGCAAAAGAGATCGTCACTGCAATCGGCGGTAAAGAAAATGTAGCAAACGCTTTTCATTGTCAGACACGACTTCGCTTTACACTTAAGGATGAGAAGAGTATTGATGATAAGAAAGTGGAATCAATTGATGGGGTACAGAAGGTAATTCGTAATGCAGGTGTCTATCAGGTTGTGATCGGAACACATGTTGCTGATGTATTTGAAGAGGTTGAAAAACTCGTTGATATTAAGTCTGGAGTTGAAACGGAAGCCACAAAGGTAAAGAAAAATATAGCAGAAACAGTGATTGATTTTGTGGCTGCCGTATTTCAACCAGTGATTCCGGCTTTATCTGGAGCCGGTATGGTAAAAGCTTTATTGGCACTGCTCGTTGTTTGTAAGGTGATTGATAACACATCACAGACCTATCAGTTATTAAACTTATTTGCAGATGGAGTATTTTACTTCCTGCCAATGATTCTTGCATATACAACGGCACAGAAGATGAAATGTAATCCGATTCTTGCGGTTGGTGTTGCAGCAATGATGATGCATCCAAACTGGACAGCAATGGTGTCAGCAGGTGATCCGGTACAGTTCTTTAGCGTGATTCCATTTAGACTGACATCATATAGTAATAGTGTAATTCCAATTATACTTATTATTTTCGTGCAGTCATATGTAGAAAAGGCATTGAAGAAGATTATTCCAAAGGCAGTAGAACTCGTCTTTGTTCCGATGTTTACCTTCCTGATTATGGGAACTTTAGCATTTTCTGCACTTGGACCTCTTGGATCAATCGTTGGTGGCTGGATGGCAACATTCTTTACCTTCTTAAGTGTAAATGCTTCCTGGGCACCGGCAGTGCTGATTGGTGGACTTCTTCCAGTTATGGTTATGTTTGGTATTCACAATGGTGTCGCACCACTTGGCGTGATGCAGATGGCAAATCTTGGATATGATAGTATTTTTGGACCAGGCTGTGTGTGCTCGAATATGGCACAGGCAACAGCAGGTGCAGTCGTAGCATTTAGAACAAGAAATAAGAAGACAAAACAGGTGGCAACCTCGGGATCAATTACTGCATATATGGGCATTACAGAACCAATCCTCTATGGAGTAAATCTTCCTAAAAAATATCCATTAGTTGCGGCAATGATCGGTGGTGGATTTGGAGGTTTATACGCAGGACTTACCCATACACATCGATTTGCAACAGGTTCATCCGGACTTCCGGCAGTGCTGCTGTATATTGGTGATGATACCATGACATATTTTGTGAATATCATCATTGCGATTGTAATTTCCATTGTAGTATCAGGTGTAGTTACATTCATTCTCAGTCTTAAGTATGAAAAGGACGAAAATATAGAGAGTGAGAAAGATGAAAAGAAAGAGATTGCAGCTTCTACCTTAGCAGAAGGAAATTCAACAACTATTTATGTTCCGGTTATAGGTGAGGTACATCCTTTAAGTGATGCAGCGGATGAAGCTTTTGCTTCGGAAGCACTTGGAAAAGGAGCAATGATTATTCCAACAGATGAGACAGTAGTTTCTCCGGTTGATGGAACAATTGAAATGTTATTTGATACTGGTCATGCAGTAGGAATTACCTCGGATGATGGAGTCGAACTCTTAGTTCACATTGGAATTGATACGGTTAATATGCAGGGAAAAGGCTTTCAGCCACTGGTTAAACAGGGAGACCATGTTAAGAAGGGCGATAAGTTGATTCAGTTTAGCATTGATGAAATAAAAAACGCCGGATATAGTGAGCAGACAATGGTAATTGTAACGAATACTCCAGATTATGCAGAAGTGACAGCTACAACAGGTAAGTCAATGAATGCTGGAGATGCAATGATTAACGTCAGCAAATAAAGGAGCGTGCGATATGTTTTATAAGAATTTAAAAGATTTTCCAACTGATTTTCTTTGGGGAGCATCTACATCTGCTTATCAGGTGGAGGGAGCTTGGAATGAAGATGGCAAGGGAATGTCAATTCAGGATACCCATACGCCGCCAGAAGGAATTACAGACTTTAAGATCGCCAGTGATCATTATCACCATATGGAAGAGGATGTGGCGTTGATGGCAGAACTAGGACTCAAGGCATATCGTTTTTCTATCTCATGGGCGAGAATACTTCCAAAGGGAAGAGGAGCAGTGAATGAAGCAGGTATTCAGTTTTATGACAGACTTTTGGATGAACTTCATAAATACAGCATTGAGCCAATCGTTACGATGTATCATTTTGATCTGCCGCTTGCTCTCTATGAAAATGGGGGTTGGGAGAATCGCGAAACCATCGATGCTTTTGAAGAATATGCCAGAATTTTGTTTGAGCGATTTGGAAGTAAGGTCAATTACTGGCTTACCATCAATGAGCAGAATGTAATGATCAATCATCCGGCAGCAATGAATCCTGGAAAAGTGCCTAACAAAAAGGAACTGTATCAGCAGTGTCACAATATGTTTGTTGCATCTGCAAAAGCAACGTTATTATTAAGAAAAATGTGTCCGAATGCGAAGATCGGTCCAGCTCCGAACATTATCGCTGTTTATCCGGAAAAATGTAATCCAAGTGATGCACTTGCAGCAGATATGTGGGAAGCAATCAGATGCTGGCTGTATTATGATATTGCAGTCTATGGAAGATATACACCATCAGTATGGTCGTATCTCACCGAAAAAGGATATGAACCGGAAATTTTTGACGGAGATATGGACTTAATTGCAAAGGCAAAACCGGATTTCTTAGGTCTTAATTACTATGCAACAGCAACCGTCAGTGCACCGAAGAATGACGGACATGATTGTCAGCCAAGAAACGGCGATCAGCAAGTCATGGTCGGAGAAGAAGGCTTGTATCGTGCTGCACAGAATCCACATTTACAGCAGACTAAGTATGGATGGCTGATTGATCCAATCGGACTCCGGGTAACCTTAGAAAGAGTGTATAACCGCTATCATATGCCGATTCTCATTACTGAGAATGGACTGGGAACTCACGATGTCTTAACAGAAGATGGTAAAGTACATGATGATTATCGCATTGACTATCTGAGTGATCACTTTAAACAGGCGCAGCTTGCGATTACAGATGGGGTAGATCTGATCGGATATTGTCCGTGGGCATTCATTGATCTGGTTAGCACTCACCAGGGATATAATAAGAGATATGGATTCGTATATGTTGACAGGACGGAAGATGATCTGAAAGAGATGAAGCGAATTAAGAAAGACAGTTTTGACTGGTATAAGAAGCTGATTGAAGAAAATGCAAAAAATTTATAATCCCAAATGCCTCTGTCTAGTTAGTGCGACTAGACGGAGGCATTATTTTGTATGGATTACTTTTCTTCGGGTGCGTTTTTGGAACGTTTTCTGGCGGCAAGTAATTCAGCGGGAACATCTTCATCTGCCATTTCATCTGGAACTTTGCAGGTGCCAGCTTCTTCGGCAACTTCATAATACCACTTTTTATAAGTAAGCATGTCAAGGGTTTCCTGCATTTTCTTCATCTTTTCTAACATAACCTGACGCTGACGTTCAATGAGAACCTTGCGCTGCGAAATTGTGCTGTCGCCTTCCATACACCAATCAATGAATGGCTTGATATCCTTGATAGGCATACCTGTTTTTTTTAGGCATTCAATAGTGTAGAGCCATTCAAAGTCTTTTTCTTCAAATACTCGTATGCCACCACCAGAACGATTTACAAAAGGAAGAAGTCCTTCTTTATCATAATATCTTAAGGTAGATGGGGCAATGTGCAGTAAATTTGCGATTTCTCCAACGGTATAGTACATAATTTGAATCTCCAATCTATTTTTTTAAAATTTTTCAAAAAAGGTATTGACTTAAAGTTAACTTTAAGTTGTATGATTAACTCGAACTTGATAAACAGATTATAACTTGACATAAAGAGATGGTCAAGAGAAAGAAGAGGTAAAAATGATGGAAACATTAAATTTAACAACAGAATGGGATAAGACATTTGCAAAGAGTGAAAAAGTAGATCATAGCAAAATAACATTTCATAACAGATATGGAATTACATTGGCAGCAGATATGTATGTTCCTAAGAATGCAACAGGAAAACTTCCGGCAATTGCAGTTAGCGGACCATTTGGTGCGGTAAAGGAGCAGTGTTCCGGACTCTATGCTCAGGAAATGGCAGAGCGAGGATATCTTACAATAGCATTTGATCCATCCTACACAGGTGAGAGCGGTGGACAGCCAAGGTATGTAGCTTCTCCTGATATTAATACAGAAGACTTCTGCGCAGCAGTTGATTTCCTTTCGGTACAGGAGAATGTAGATCCAGAGAGAATTGGTATTCTTGGTATCTGTGGATGGGGCGGAATGGCACTCAATGCCGCAGCAATTGATCCAAGAATTAAGGCAACCGCAGCCATGACCATGTATGATATGTCCCGTGTGACAGCAAACGGATATTTCGACGCAGAGAACACAGAGGAGCAGAGATACGAAAAGCGTAAAGTGATGAGTGCGCAGAGAACTGTGGATTACAGAAATGATTCCTATGCGTTAGCAGGTGGTGTGGTTGATCCGCTTCCTGAGGATGCACCAAAATTTGTAAAAGATTACTTTGCATACTATAAGACTGACAGAGGATATCATAAGAGATCCTTAAACTCTAATGGTGGATGGAATGTTACATCACCACTTTCACTTCTCAATATGCCATTATTAACTTATATTGAGGAAATTAGAAATGCAGTTCTTCTTGTACACGGAGAGGAAGCACACAGCTACTATTTTAGCAAGGATGCATATGCAAGATTAAAGGGTGACAATAAAGAATTCATTAGTATTCCAGGAGCATCTCATATAGATCTTTATGATCAGAAAGCTATCATTCCTTTTGATAAGATTGAGGAGTTTTACAAGAAAAATATGTAAAATATGCTTAATGCCACACGGGTGGCAATAGTGGAAATTGAATTTTACATTGTCAGGAATTAAAATAGGATTATACAGATAGCCTTTTCAGTTATGACATCTGAGAAGGCTATTTTAATAAAAAATTTGGAGATGCATGGATTGAAGATATTAGTATTAAATGGAAGTCCAAGACCGAATGGAAATACGAAGAAGATGGTAAATGCATTTGCGGAAGGAGCTAGAACGGGAGGACATCAGGTAGATATTGTAGATGTCTGTAGAAAAAGGATTGCCGGGTGCCTTGGATGCGATCATTGCCAGAAAGTGAGTGAAGGCGTATGTGTACAGAGGGATGATATGCAGGAAATTTATGATCTGCTAAAAGAGGCAAATATGCTTGTTTTAGCATCCCCTGTTTACTATCACAGTTTTTCCGGACAGTTGAAATGCGCAATAGACAGGACATATGCCATCGCACATCCTGGGAAGCTGCCAAACTTAAAAAAGGCAGGCATGATCTTAAGCTCCGGAGACGATGATGTGTACGAGGGAGCAATTTATGAACTGAATCGTAATTTTAAGGAATTCCTGAAGTTAGATATTGATTTTATGAAGCTGGTAGCAAAAGATGTGACGGAGGAAACTTTGGCAGAAATCAAAGAAGAGGCTTTTCGGTTAAAGGAACCTGTGGAAAAAAAGGAGGAATCAGGCAATGACAATTAAGGTAGAAGTAAACGGAGAAACATTAACAGCAAGATTGGAAAATAATTCATCTGCCAAGGCTTTTGCAGATAAACTAAATGACGGTCCAATCACAATCCACATGAATGATTATGCAAACTTTGAAAAAGTAGGAAATCTCGGATTTAAACTTCCTACTAACGATAAGCCGTATACGACTAAGGCAGGAGATATTATCCTATATTGTGGAAACCAGTTAGTATTTTACTATGATACAAACCATTGGAACTTCACAAAGCTTGGTGTATTTGAAAACATCGATCAGGCAGGGCTTAAAAAAGTTTTCGGAAGAAGAGATATCACAGCCGTCATATCGCTTGCATAAATTTTGAAAGGAGCTGCAAAGCAATGACAAAGATAAAAATTATAGCTGGGAATAAAGAAATTCCAGCAACATTAAATGATACAGTAGCTGCAAAGGATTTTTTTAAAAGATTACCAGTAACGGTTACTGGAAGTAATTCAGGAATTGATATTTGTTGTACATTATCAGAAGGCAAATTTGATCCTTCAGAGAAACAGACCGGATGGAAGAATGGTGATATCAGTGTGGCGGATGGTTGGCTGGCACTTCTTTATGGCGGACAGGAGCAGTCTGGCTCTTATCCGGGAATGATGATTGTAGGACATATTGAAGGTGCGTATATAAGCGAGGTCGCTGATTTCCCATCAAGGACACAAGTTACTGTGGAGTTAGCGTAGGTGATAGTATATGAAAAATTTAAGAACATATTTGATGTTAAGCGCGTTCCTTATTATTCTGAGTTTGGTAACAACAGCTTGTGGACAGAAGAATGTAACAGAAAGTCAAGCATCCGAAGAAGTGAACGGATTGCCATTATCTAACATGGTGGTATCTGTTACATGTGGAGAAAAGGAAGCTACCTTCCAACTATATGACACAAAAGCTGCGAAAGAATTATATGATCAACTGCCTTTGACCTTAGAACTAAGCAATTTTCGGGATGCACAATGGATGTTCTATCCACCTGAGAAGTTAGCTGTAACAGATGCTGAGAGTTACCATGATGGTAAAAAGGGCGAACTCAGTTATTACGAGCCTTGGGGCGATGTATTCATGCTTTACGAAGATTTTTATGCTGGCGATGAAATGCATCGGCTGGGTGTGGCATTAAGTGGAGTAAATAACATTGAAGGAATGTCTGGTGAGATTACCATTCAAGCGGTAGAGGAAGAATCTTTTGCTGCAGAGAAAGTGACTGAGAAGGAATCGTCTGTAAAGCAGATAAAAGTAACAGCAAATGGGAATACAATCATTTATGAGTTGAACGGAAGCCCCGCAGCAAATGATTTATATGACCAGCTTCCTCTTACGATTGAAGTTCAGAATTATAGCACGGATGAAAAAATATATTATCCACCAAAGGAGCTTAATACAAGTGATACACCACTAGCAGACAGCGAGGCCGGTTCGCTTGCTTATTATGCACCATGGGGTGATGTGGTAATGTTCTATAGGGATTTTGGCAGTGCAAGTGGACTATATGAATTGGGAAGTGTGATAGCTGGTGAAGAATATATAAAAGAGTTATCAGGAACTATAACCATAGAAAAAGTAGAGTAATTTCAATGTTACTTACAAATAAATAATAGAAAACCTACTGTTAGAGAAAAGCAGCTACCAAAGAGAGAATAGACTCTTTGGTAGCTGTATTTTTATCTTCCGCGAGATCTGAGGCGATTGTTTTCCTGCTGTGGCTGTTCAGCTCGTCTCTGTTCTTCTTCCTTCATACGAAGCTCGATGGAACGTTCTCTGAACTGGTGAGGATCTTCATGGAGCATTTTAGTGACGTTCTTTTCGGCATCGTAGATGAGATCATCATTAGGTTGAGTGCGAAAGAGTGTTTTCAAAGTGCTCCTAATTTTATCTCGGATAGTAGGTCTACACTTAATACGTTCATCCAGTAGCTCGGCGGTTTGGGTAGGTGCAACAGATGATTCCAATGCTTGATATCGTTCGGTGTCATCTGATAGAGCTTTTTCCAGAGAGGTATTTTCATTTTGCAGGATTTCTAGATTGTGGGAGGCTGTCTTGCAGGTACTTTCGACTTCCTGTATTTCTTTATCGCTATTGCAGTACATATTCAGCATAAGATCTGATTTCTTGAATTTTAACTCCTCGATGTCTTCGGATAATTCTGTCAGCCTCTTGCTGATCTGCATATGCCGTACCGGATTTAAGATGGAGAGAGATTGCTTCTCAGCAAGGAGTTCTTTTTTCTCTTTTTGTTTCGCAGAGATTGCTTGCTTTACTTTCTTATACTCTGCAATGGAAGGAGAGTATCTTTTCAGCCAATCACTTGCATCTTTCTGTTTGGAGTGGTTGGAGAGAAGCTGATACTCCAGAACAATCATATGACCCCGGAGTTCTTCCATTGCATTTGCAATATTTGGAATAGACTCCTTCATGGATTGTTGGCTGTTTGAGGATGCCTCTTTCAGCAAAACTGCGGTGATCAATTCTTTCTTTAAATCCATAGGATTCTAAGGAACGATTGACGGTTTCAGCCCAGGCTTCACGGTAGATTAGAAGCTGTTCTTCACTGTTCCACCGGGCTGTGATAGGATTTTGTCGTCCGAACTTTGTGCTCTTTGGGTGCTTGTCTACACGTTCATAGTCACCAGCCTGTGATGGAGGAAGCCACACCTTCTTTTTGCCGATTTTATAACGATATTGCTTTTCCCAACCATCTTTCTGAGCTGCCTTAAATTCTTTTGCAGTAAAGCCTTTTTCTTCTCCATCTTTCATACAAAGATATTCTTTTTCAGTTTTATATTGCCAGTTTCCAAGCTCATCCAATGGTCGAACTGTTAGCATGATATGAGCATGTGGATTGTGACCATCGGTGTCATGGATCGCTACATCTGCACACATTCCATCATCAACGAACTGACCGGTGATATATCGTTTTAATAATTCTTTGTTTGCCGCTGTATCTAATTCGATAGGTAGAACCACTACAAATTCTCTTGCCAACCGGCTATCCTTGGTATTTTCATTTTCCTCAACTGCATTCCATAAAACAGAACGGTCATGCCATTCAGGGGGAGCATTTGGAGGTAGGAATACTTCCTGCCAAACGAGTCCGTGTTTTCTTGTAAAATCGTGCTGGATGCCATCATAGTCATTATAGATTGCAGAACAGCTCATATAAGCTGCCGCTGCGACAGCAGATCTTCCAGCACCGCGACTGATTACTTTTGCTTGTAAATGATATATTGCCATTGTGTATCCTCCCTTTTTGTATTTTTGATTTCTGTTTCTCCTTGAAAAGAGAAAGTGGTATTGCTGATTTATCAGTGAGACCACAGGGCTACAACACTCCGGGGGATTGTTGTAGCAATCAAGCCTGATGCCTTATAGAAGGCTTGATATGCAGACGGCGCAGGTGCCGGAGCAACTGCTATGAGAATCACTGCTATCGAAGATAGGTAGCCGTCTGCACAGGGAATGGTGGTCTGTAACATTCCCTGCCCCCTCTGGAGAAACACCGCAGGTGCTTTGTGAAGAGCGCACGGTCTCCACTCCGTTCCGGTCGGTGCAGAACTGACGTCCACTGGACGTCATGCACCCCGACAAAGGGAGGGATACCACCGCCCACAAAGTGGGTGGTGAGTAAGCGCGCCCTTATCAGGGAGATTAGTTTGTTACATATCCTTTAGGCGAGCTTCCAACTTCGGAAAACATTCCGGTAAGAGAGTTCAGTATTTTAGTAAAGTTTGTCATAAGGACAGGGACACATTTATCAAGCAGAGCATTGGCAATGCATCCGGCGAAAAATGATTTTCCGGTACCTACATCGCCCCAGAGCAGGAGCCCTGTATTTTCTTGAAACATCTCATCCCATCGGTCTACATAGGTGTGAGCGTGTTTCATTTCTGGATTGATTCCGGTGTCATTATCAAAGTTGTAATCATAGAGTGCTTTGTCCTGGAGTCCGGCTGATTTCATTTGGGACACTTTGATTTGAAATTCACGTTTTTCATATTCCTTAAGTTCATTAGAGATTGTGATTTCATCAATTTCGATATTTGTCATAGGCTTTCATCCTCCTTGCATTCATAAGTGAAAGTAGTATTTCTTTTTAAATAGTTATTTGTTTTATAGTTCTTATTAGTGGACGGTTTTCTGTCTGTCACGGGGATAGGTTTCTTTCCATCACACTGACAGTTTTCTGTCTCCCTGACAGACAGATTTCTTTTGCAGGTTGCTGAGCATGGAATGACTGGTGAGAGGGCTTCTTATCAGAAGGAATTGGATGCAGGACTAAAGAGACTGAGTGAATTAGACATGCTCTTACAGAAATTGTATGAGGACAATGCTTTTGGAAAAATATCCGATGAAAGATATGCTTCTATGTCTGCAAGTTTTGAAAAGGAATCACAACAATTAAAATCAAAAACGTCAGAACTTCAAGATTTACTGAACGGCGATGCAAAGCAAATGAAGGATGCCAAACAGTTTGCCAGTCTAGTGGAGAAATACACAGATATCACAGAACTGACTTCGGAGTTGCTACACACCTTGATTGATAAGGTAGTAGTCCATGAGAAGGAAGTGGAGGGAGATGCCATTGTGATGAAGGTAGATATTTACTACCGTTTCATTGGCAGAGTCGGTAATCAGGAGGGAGACGATCTATTGGCACCAAAGATCAGACACAGAGGCAGACCTAAAAATGAGGAAGAGGAAGTGTCAGCTTGATGGTGACCTTCCTTTATACCTATATGGTGCGCAATAAATAAAACACCCCAGTTATCATTAAGTATCCTTTCTGGGAGATGACAGATGCAAATGAAAAAGCAACTTATGCTTGCATCAATTACGGTGAAAGCTATAGCCCAGTGGAAATTGAGGATAGAAGTATCTGTATAGATGCTGATGTAGATGAGATTCTAGACCAGTTTCTTAAAAACTAAGCTGGGGTATATATAGATTAAAGGAAGGTGAAAACAATGACGCAAGACGAGAGATTACTTTTTTTAATAAAGGAGCTTCAAAATGAAGATCCTTATTATAAAAATTATGACATACCAAAAACACAACAGGAAAAGAAGGACTTTCTAAGGGCTTTGATGAATGTGCGTGAGGCGAAACCAATTAGCGAGGAATTTCTTAAGATACAGGATGGATACTTACTTACGGAAAATGCTAAAAATGGTTTTGTGTCATTAGAGGACTTAGAAAAGACCAAGGCAAATAGTAACATTTTCATATATCAAGGTGACATTACAAGGCTTAAGCTAGATGCCATTGTCAACGCTGCCAATTCGGCTATGCTTGGCTGCTTTAGCCCCCTTCACTCTTGCATAGATAATATAATTCATTCGAAGGCTGGCATCCAGTTAAGGCTTGAATGTAACGAGATAATGGAAAAGCAAGGATTTGCTGAAAAGACAGGTGGAGCTAAGATAACTAAAGCCTACAACCTTCCGGCAAAGCATGTAATCCACACAGTTGGTCCAATTGTGCAGGGCAGGTTAACTAAAAGACATGAAGAACTCCTAGCTTCATGCTATAGGTCTTGCCTTAATCTGGCTCGTGAAAATGAACTGAGTTCAATCGCTTTTTGTTGTATTTCAACAGGAGTTTTTAGTTTCCCAAATACTAGAGCAGCCCAGATTGCAACGGCAACTGTGATGGATTGGTTAAAAGAAAATGATTACGACATTAAGGTAGTTTTTAATGTCTTTAAGGATATAGATTATAAACTTTACAATGAGATATTAAATTAAGCATTTCCCCGCTAGAAGGTTGTCTTTTGGCGGGGTATTTGCATTTTTTAGAACAGATAGGAGAAAATTATTGATAAAAAATTATGCTTAATTAAATTAAACCAAAAATAATTTGACAAAACTAAATACTTTATGCTAAATTATTGTCCTGTTAGCAAACGCTAACTAAAGATAGGAGGAAAAAACTTAATGAGAGGTAAAATTTTCGCATTATTAATGACTTTAACTATTTTAGCTACAGCAGTTATGGGATGTGGCACTAGTTCAAAGAGTCAGGATCAAAAGAGTGGAATATCTGTAGAGGCATCTGCAGAATTTCCGATTACAATAGAGCATGCTTTTGGCGAGACAACTATTACAAGTCAGCCAGAAAGAGTAGTAACACTTTCTTGGGCAAATCAGGATGCTATCTTAGCTTTAGGGGTAGTTCCAGTGGGAGTATCTGCCGCAAACTTCGGTAAGATGACAGACAACAAGCTCCACCTCTGGACTGAGGAAGCTTTTAACAATTTAGGAGAAACAAATCCTAACGTATTTAACGATGAAACAGGTTGGGACTATGAAGCAATTGCTGCAGCACAGCCAGATATTATTATTGCTTCATATTCAGGTATGACAGAAGAAGAGTACAATTTACTTTCTGAAATCGCTCCTGTAATTCCTTATCTTGAAACAGCTTGGAAGACTGATTGGAGAGAGCAGACTATTACAAATGCTACAGCAATCGGTATGAAAGAAGAGGGTGAGGCATTAGTTGAAGAAACAGATGCACTCATTTCAGATAAGTTAGCTAACTACCCAGAATTAGAGGGAAAGACAGCAGCATTCTTCTGGATCTCACAGGATGACATGAGTACATTTTACGCATACTTACCATCTGACCCACGAGCTTCATACCTTAATGATTTAGGCTTTACAACACCTGAAAGCATTCTTTCACTAGCATCAAGCACAGAAGATTTCTCGGTTACAATCTCTAGAGAAAATGCAGAGCTTTTAAATGATGTTGACATTATGGTAGTTTATGGCGACGAGGGCTTACTTGAAGCCTTAAAGGCAGATCCTTTAATGAGTCAGATTCCAGCAGTAAAGAATGATGCAGTAGTATTGATTGATTCAACATCAACACTTGCAGCATCAATTACTCCATCAATCCTTTCAATCCCATATGCGATTGATGACTATTTATCAGCAATAAGTGAGGCAGCTAAGAATATCGATGAAGAATAAGAAAATTGCATTTGTATTTTTTCTTGGAATATTAATTTTAATGATAGCTGCTTTTGTATCTATAAGCTACGGAGCAAAATCCGTAGCTTTTTTAGATGTAGCAAAGGCAGTGTTTGGCGGTAAAAGCGCAGATTACAATATCAATGTTGTAAAGGCTAGAATTCCAAGAACGATTTTTGGAATAATTGCAGGAGCGTCCCTTAGCATTTCCGGGGTGTTAATGCAGTCCATCACTAAAAACCCAATAGCAGATCCAAGTATTTTAGGGGTCAATTCCGGAGCCTCTTTATTTATAGTGCTTGGCATTACATTTTTAAATATACAATCAAAAATATCATATATAGGCCTCGCCTTTTTAGGCGCTATGCTTGCAGCTCTTTTAGTTTATAGACTTGCTTCCTTTGGTTTTGGTGGGGCAACACCTATTAAACTTGCCCTTTCAGGTTCGGCTATAAGCATCGCCCTATCCTCAGTTATAAGCATGATTGTTATGCCTAATAGCAACGTCATGACAACTTATAGATTTTGGCAAATCGGAAGTATCGGCGGTACAAATTATGAGGACATTAAACTCATTTTACCTATCACAATTTTGGCTATAGTTGTCAGCTTGTGTATGTCAAATAGTTTAAATACCCTTTCTTTATCAGAAGAAACGGCCATTGCTCTTGGCTTAAATGTAAATCGAACTAAGATTATTGCAGCCATTTGCGGTGTTTTACTTTGCGCCACATCAACAGCTCTTGCAGGTCCCATTAGTTTTATTGGCCTTATGGTGCCGCATTTTGTAAGAATGCTAATAGGTTCTAATCACGCACCCCTTATTGCGATTAGCGCTGTGTATGGCAGTTCAATTCTACTTTTCTCAGACGTTTTGGGTAGAATTTTAGGACGTCCAGCAGAACTTGAATCAGGAATTATGACAGCCTTAATTGGTGCCCCTGTTTTCATCTTTTTGGTCAGAAAGGCAAAGGTTTCTAATCTATGAGAAAGAGTAAGAGAATTTACGTTATTAAATTATGTATATTAGCAGGCCTTGTTTTAGCTCTCGCCTTAATTAGCTTGTGCTTTGGAACGGTAAATTACAGCCTAGACCAGGTTTTTAAGGTTTTATTGAAAATGAGTAACACCGGGGCCTTCATCATTACCCGCTTAAGACTTCCAAGAATCTATGCTGCAATTCTTTGTGGTTTTGCCTTTGGAATCGCAGGTAACATTTTCCAAACTTTACTTAATAATCCTTTGGCAAGTCCAGATATTATCGGAGTTTCATCAGGTTCAACAGTAGCTGCGGTCTATTGCATTCTATTTTTAAGACTAAATAGAAACCTGGTGTCCTTTATTTCCGTAATTGCAGGAATTGTGGTAGCTTTGGTGATTTATAAAATCTCCTATAGAGATAAATTTTCAACAAACCGCTTAATCCTCGTAGGAATCGGCTTTCAGGCCTTCTTTAGTGCCCTGACAAATTGGATGATTATGAAGGCGGCGGAGTACGATGTGCCAACGGCCATGAGATGGTTAAATGGTAATTTAAACGGCATAGTTACTGAATCTTTGCCTATGCTTTTTATAGTTGTTATAGTTTGCGGACTAACAGTTATTGGCTTTAGACACAGTCTTCAATCCATAGCTTTAGGGGAGCAAATCGCAGTGATTCACGGCGTTAGAGTAAATCGCGTCAGAGCCCTTTTAATCATTTGTGCGGTTATGCTTATCGCCTTCGCAACAGCAATTGCAGGCCCTATTGCATCAATTGCATTTTTGTCGGGTCCAATTGCCGCAAGGATTTGCGGAAGAAATCAGTCAAATATATTATCGTCAGGTTTAGTTGGGGCAATTCTTGTTCTAGCTGGTGATTTTGTAGGTGAAAATTTACTAATAACAAGATATCCAGTTGGCGTAGTTACAGGAATTTTAGGGGCTCCCTACTTGATTTATCTCTTAATTTATCAGCACAGGAAAGGAAAGGCATAATGAAGAAACACACACTTTTAGCTAACAATATTTGTGTAGGTTATGGTAATGAAAATATATTAAAATCCGTAAATCTACACATTCCTGAAAATAAAATCAGTGTTATTTTAGGCTCAAATGGTAGTGGTAAATCTACCCTTTTAAAAACATTTGCAAGATTATTATTACCAGCCAAAGGCGAAATTTTACTTGATGATAAGTCTTTGCTTTGCATAAAATCTAAGGAAATCGCTAAAACTATTGGCTTACTTCCACAGACTTTAATTGCTCCAGAGGGCATAAAGGTGGAAGAATTAGTATCAAGAGGTCGTTTTCCTTATAGAAATTTCATGTCGCCTTTAAAGTGCGAGGATTACAGAGCTATAGAAGAGGCAATGGAAGCAATGAAAATCAAGGACTTGGCGGATAGAAGTATTGATGAATTATCTGGTGGTCAGCGTCAGAGAGTCTTTATTGCCATGGCACTAGCTCAGGAGACAGACATTTTATTTTTAGATGAACCAACCACATATCTTGATATTGCTTATCAGATTGAGATTTTAGATCTTTTAAAGGAGCTTAACATGACTAAGAAAATCACAATAGTCATGGTTTTACACGATATTAATCTTTCCTCAAAATACGCAGATTATATCTTTGCAATGAAAAATGGAAAGCTTCTTACAGAAGGCACACCAACTAAGATTGTGGTGCCAGAGACTATTAAGGAAATCTATGGAATCGATAGTGTTGTTATTCAGGATCCGATTTCTGCAAGTCCTATCGTAGTTCCAATAAGTTCACATGATTATAATTTTGAGAAATAAGAAGTATTTTGAAATTTATATGTGAAATATAACATCAAAAAGAAGAAGTTAAATGATGATTTAACTTCTTCTTTTTATTTAGATATACATTTTTGTTATTAATTAAGTTCCTTAATCTTGTCAATTTCAACTCTAGTAATGTGACAGTAACCATTAGGGTTCTTAAGTAAATAGTCCTGGTGATATTCTTCAGCTTCATAGAAGCAATCAAGTGGCTTGTTTTCTACGTGAAATTCAGAGTATTTCTTTTCCTCTTCTTTTAAATAAGAAGAAACTACTGTTTTAAGCTCCTCATCCTTGTAGTAAATTCCAAGAAGATACTGCTCTCCAATATCTCCACCCTGACCGTCAGCCTGTGTTGGATCAACGCAGATAAAGTAAGCCTTAAGGATTGTCTCAGTGCTTGTAAGCTCAGGATTGTAGGTTACACGAATGCACTCTCTAAAACCTGTTTCATGTCTGCAAACCTCCTCGTAACTAGGGTTCTTTACATGTCCGTTGGCATAACCAACTACAGTTTCTGTGACACCCTTTAATTCTTTAAAGGCTCTTTCCATACCCCAGAAGCAACCCCCTGCAAGATAAATCACCTTTTGACCTTCTGGCGCTTCGTAGTTGTCATCTAATCTAGTTTCGTAAATTCTGTGTTCGTAGTAAAGATTAGTATCATCCTTAGAAATTGGTTCAAAGCCGTTGTGTTCAAGACAGTGAATAGCCATTTCGTTTGACTTAGCCACGATGGCATGAACTATTGGTTCGTGTAAAACCTCGTGAATATGTGGCATAAGTAGGAAGAGAGCGTTGCTAGCGTAGTGATTGCCACGCTTATCTTCATCAATTTCAAAATAAATCTCGGACTTCTCGTTAAATTTTACAAGTCCGACTGTCTGCGAATTCTTAGTAATTGCAAATGTGTTCTTAGGGCTGTTTTCATCAAGCCCAATCTCAATAATTTCGTTTTGTAAAATTGTCATTTTCATTTTCCTTTGCGTAAGTCAAGACTCGCTCGTGAGTCTTGCGCGCCGGATTCGGGTCTGCTTCAAATGTAGCAAACACTCCGTGTTTGCTACTTAGCGTCAGCCTTATTTTGCGAAGCAAAATTCTAATGGCTGATGTTCCTACTGCAGACAAATTCCTGTCCGAATCCGTGCGCATCCTCGCGGAGCGTTTAACACAGTCGGAGCTTGTATCCCGACTGAGTTAAATTTTATACTATTTTATCATAGAATTGACATCTGTACAGTGGGGAATTCTAAAGTTGGGGGAGTAATGGTAAAGTGGGGGTGAGGGGGTGAGTAATCCCCCTTAAATCTTTCAAATATCTCCTTGCCTCATAAGTCGAATTAGTGGTAAATTAGTCTTATGCAAAAATAGCGAGAAACTAGAGGGTTAAATCATGATTTAACCCAGTAAAAGAGGGCTCTATCAGAGAATTTGGACCTTTAAAATTTAGCGATATCGCAGAGAGTGGTAAGAATATGACTAGAAAAGAAATTAATGAGATTAAAGCACAGTACACACTTGAAGAGTGTGGAATTTCAAGACTTTGTGGCTGTTATGTTGACGGAGAGAAGAACAAAGTCACTACATTTACAGAGAATTTTTTAAATCTTCCAGAGGAGGAAAAGCACAAGTATTTTGACATTTTCAAAAAATCTTTATCAGGAACTCCTGGTAAAAATCTTCTTGATATGCAGTTTAACGAGGGAGCCTATGAAGCAGGCGGCTCGCAGGAATTTCTTCTTAAATTAAGAGATTCAGAATTAAAGGATGATGCGGTGGTTAATCAACTCTACGACAAGATCATCGAGAACTACTATTATCCTGGCAATTACTTGATTTTGCTTATCCATCAGGCATACGACATTCCATCAATTACTAACGATAACATCGAGATGGAAGATGCTTCCGAGGAAGTGTTTAGTTACATTTTGTGTAGCATTTGCCATGTAAGCCTTTCAAAGCCGGGCCTTGGCTACAACGAGGATGACAAGGCTTTCCACAATCAGATTCAGAGCCATATGGTGGATTTGCCGGATGTGGGCTTCTTGTTCCCTGCGTTTAACGAGCGAACAAGCAACACTGACATGACACTTTTCTACACTAAGGATGCTAACGATTTCCAGCATGGCGTTATTGAAAATGTACTTATGGTCAACGAGCCTATGGGTGCCGTAGATCAGAAGGAGACTTTTAATAATCTTGTAACTGAGACTCTTGGCGAGGATTCTAACTATGAAATCGTTAAGAATATTCATGAAAATCTAAACGAGAAAATCGCAGAGAAGAAAAAGGAATCTTTAGCACCTGTAATGCTTGATAAGACTGAGGTTCGCGAGGTCTTAGAAAAGAGTGGTGTTAAGGAAGAGAAGTTAGAAAATTTTGAAGAACATTTTGAAATGGCAACTGGTGAGGACGGTAAGCTTGCAGCTACAAACATTGTGCCTGCTAGAAAGTTTGAAGTTAAGACACCGGACGTTGTTGTTAAGATAAACCCTGATAAAACAGACCTTGTAACAACTCAGATTATCGATGGCAAGCAGTGTCTTGTAATTGAGATTGATGAGAGATTGGAGGTAAATGGAATTTCGGTAAATCCTGAGACTGGGGAGGTTATCGAGAGGTAGAGAGGGGAGAGAGTCCCGGGGGGAGGGCGCTTGGAGCAGTCTGTTCCCTAAAGGACACGCTCTCGCTAAGGTAGCCACGTAGCGGTGGGTAAGGCCTTCTGTGTCTTGTCGCCCTACGGGCTTTCAGACTTGAAGGCCTAACCACCGACGCGTCTACATTGTCCTTTATGAAACACCTGCTCCCCGCGCCCGACACCCCCGCGACTTTCACGCCCTCCCGAGGGAGGGGTGTACGGCAAAAGCGCTTCGCTGTTTGCCTACCAGGAGAGAT
>NZ_FNHZ01000010.1:55584-72851 GCF_900103815.1 Lachnospira pectinoschiza
GGTGTACGGCAAAAGCGCTTCGCTGTTTGCCTACCAGGAGAGATATTTTGCCGGGAGGGGCTTGAATTCTTGGTCGCGACCAACTTGCTTTTTAGTTTCGGAAGTGTGTTGTTCCGGGAAGCGCAGGTTTCAGGCATAAATCCCTCGATATAATTAAAATTTTTATATCTAATATTGATTTGTTGACCCTAGAAGAAATTTTTTTCTTCTAGGGTCTATCTTTTTAAATTCAACGCTTCTTAGAATAATCCGTATGGACCGAAAATTTCGAATAAGTATTAAATGCCCTAAAAGCAAGTGGGTATTATAGGAAATTCGTAATCCTTTTCGAGACTTTTTTTACCGCTAGGTCAACAATCAAAAAAAGCAAGTTGTTTAAATCGAGAATTATAATCCCTACGGGAGAAAAATCCTTCACTAGGTCAATCCCTTCCCGACCGCATTCCAGAAATCCCTTCGTCTCGCCTTAAATTCTCGGTTTCGTCCCGGAAGTCGTTGACCTAATGGAGAGAAAATCTCTCGGAAGGTCAACCTCCTCCCGGCCGAGACCAACTTGCTTTTTAGTTTCGGAAGTGCGTTGTTCCGGGAAAGTGTATATTTCTTGCAGAAATCTCCTAATATAATTAAAACTTTTATATCTAATATTGATTTGTTAACCCTAGAAGAAATTTTTTTCTTCTAGGGTCTATCTTTTTAAATTCAACGCTTCTTAGAATAATCCGTATGGACCGAAAATTTCGAATAAGTATTAAATGCCCTAAAAGCAAGTGGGTATTATAGGAAATTCGTAATCCTTTTCGAGACTTTTTTTACCGCTAGGTCAACAATCAAAAAAAGCAAGTTGTTTAGATCGAGAATTCTAATCCTTACGGGAGAAAAATCCTTCACTAGGTCAATCCCCTCCCGACTGCATCCCAGAAATCCTGCCATCCCGCCTTAAATTCTCGGTTTCGTCCCGGGAGTCGTTGACCTAATGGAGAGAAAACCTCTCGGAAGGTCAATCCCCTCCCGGCCGCGACCAGGAAATTTATCATAAAGCCTCCCTAAACCCCCAAAACTCCCGACTGCGACCCAGAAGCTATTGCCCTAAATGGCGCAAAACGTCCCGTTAGGTCAACCTCCCCCCGACCGCATCCCAGAAATTTCACTAAAACAAACTATTTTTGTAAAAGTTATGAATTTAAGCTATACAATTTTATTTCTTGAGTATATAATATATTTGTGGGTTATACAAAATGTCTTTGCAAAAGTCTTGGGGAAGGCGTATTTGCAGGGGCGAGAGCAAAAAATATAATTTAATACGGGAGGTTTTTATGAGAAAGCTAAGTCTATTTAAAAACGGCTTCTTGCGTTCTAAAAGAGCATTCATAAGAAGAGCTTCGGGTCTTACTATGGCTGCTTTTCTCATGGCTTCGACTGCGCTCATTCCGCTTGAAGGATTGGTGTATGTTAAGGCCGAGACTACTACAGAGTCCGCAAGTATTGTAGCATTTCCAGGCGCTGAGGGTGGCGGTATGTACGCTAGCGGTGGACGTGGCTACAATGTCTATGTAGTTACAAATCTAGAAGATTATGGGTTGAACGAGACACCAATCGAAGGTTCCCTTCGTTACGGTATCGAGAATTCAACAGAAGGTTGCATAATCGTATTTAATGTCGGCGGTACAATTAATTTGAAGCAGACATTGTCCTTTAGAGATAAGAAGAATATCACTATTGCTGGTCAGACAGCGCCTGGAGATGGAATCACAATTTCAGGTTATGAGACCAACATTAGTAATTCTGAGAATCTTATTATTCGTTTCGTGCGTTTTAGAACTGGTTCTGAAAATGTATACACAGCCGGCGATTCTATGGATGCACTCTGGGGCAGAGATAATAAGACATTTATCATTGATCATTGTTCCTTTAGTTGGAACACAGATGAAACTTTATCAACCTATAGAGGTGCAGATGGAACTGTTCAGTGGTGCGTAATCAGTGAAAGTTTAACAGTTTCAGGTCATAGCAAGGGAAGACACGGCTATGGCGGTATCTTTGGTGGAGATAATACTGTTTTCCAATATAATTTAATCGCTAACCATACTTCAAGAAACCCACGTCTTGGTGGCGGTACAATGACAGATCCAACAAAAGTTTATTCAATGGCAACAGTACAGTTAAGTAATAACTACCTATATAACTGGGGTTACTACTCATGCTACGGTGGTGGTTATACTTTAACTAATTATATTAATAACTATTTCAAGACAGGTCCTGGTACTAGAGACGCTGCAAGAAATACAATTCTTAACTTCGGTGAGAAGACAAAACCAGGTGGAGTTTATTATTCAGGAAATGTACTTGAAGGAAATGATAGTGTAACAGCAGATAATAGCAAGGGCTTTAAGCTTGAAGGCGTTACATCAGGAGATAAGGCAACAGTAGTTGTTGATACACCTTATGAGAAGGATGCCTTCAATCAGATTACACTTAGATCTGCAGAAGAAAGCTCATCTCTTATTTTAAATCAGGCAGGTTGTACTTATCCTGAAAGAGATGCTATCGATGCAAGAATTGTTGCAGATGTTGAAAATGGCACAGGCTACTATATCAACACTCAGGACGAAGTTGGTGGTTACTGCACTGAGGAAGCAACAAGAGATGCAGCCTTTGATAGTGATATGGATGGTATTCCAGATTACTGGGAAACAGCTCATGGCCTAGATCCTAACGACGCTAGTGATAGCGCTAAGATTTCAGATAGTGGTTATGCAAATGTAGAGCTATATTTCAATTCTCTTGTTGAGGGAGTTACAGATATTAACTACGTTGCACCAAATCCAACAGTATCAATTGATTTAGCCAACAACACTCAGGTGGATGAAGGCAAGCCAGTTACAGTTACTGCAAATGCAACTGCAAACAACGGTGGTTCTATTAGCAAGGTAGAATTTTACAATGGCGACAAGCTAGTGGCAACAGATACAGAAGCACCTTACAGCTATACATTTTCAGAGTTAAAGGATGGAACCTATAGCATATCAGTAAGGGCTTACGATAACGAGGATAACGAGACACAGTCAGATGCTTCAAAGCTTCATGTAAATTCAACAGCAAGCTCAGGAGACTGGTTAGACGCAGAAGTAGGTAATCCAGCACTTTCTGGTGGTTCTAGTTTGGAAAATGGAGTGCTAACCGTAAAGGGTAACGGCAAGGTAGGTAGAGAAGAAGGAAGCGTTAAGAATACAGAAAACTACGATGCCGCAGACGATGATTTCCATTACACATACCAGCAGGTAACAGGAGATGCAGAGCTTGTGGTTAAGCTTGATGAAGAGACAGTTGTAGATTGTCATACATTTACAGGTTTAATGTTTAGAGAAAGCTTGGCAGACGATGCAAAGCAGGTAGCTCTTGGATTCTCAATGGTTAAGTTATCAAGTGCCACATGCTGGGCAACTCATATGTCAGCAAGAAAGACAACAGGCGGTGCAACTCCAGACCTTTCAGAAACACTTGATAAGGCTTCAAATGCAGAGAAAGCAGGCATTGGTTACGTTACAGACCTCAACTATAGAACAGGGGCAACAGTAAACGGAACTTGGTTAAAGCTTGTTAGAAAGGGCGATACATTTTCAGGATATGCCTCAGATGATGGGGAAAACTGGACATTAGTTAGCGAGATGGAAGTAGATTTACCAGACACAGCCTACATCGGCTTCGCAGTAGATAGCGGCCAGGTGGCTAATGACATCAACAATTTAGTAACAGCTAAGTTTAGCAACATCAACTTAAATTTAGATTTAACTGAAGAGACAGAGCCTACAACAGGCGAGGATACTCCATCAGAGACAGAAAAGTCTGAATCTGACAATAACTACGCTCCAACAGTAGTTGATGAAAATAATTTACTTACTAAAACAGCTTCAGGTTCAACAATGATCCTTAAGCAGTCAGCAACAAAGGGAAATTTAGCAATCTCAGGAACTACAGAGGATAGCAACGCAAGCTACCTTCTCTTCCCAGAGACAACAAAGAATGGCAAGCTTGAGATGGATATTACAATCGATGGCTACTCAATCTTTGGTAATGAAGGTAAGAGATCAGGCGTATTTGTTGGTGCATTTGGTAGCACACTTAGCTCCTTTACAACACTTGGCCTAAGAGGCTACGATGAAAATACAGGTTCTGACTCAATTTCAGGATACTGGACAAAGTCAACAGGTTCTGCAGGTAATGGTTCACCTAAGTTTAATGTAGCTGTTGGTGATACATATCACGTTGTAGTTGAGAGAACAAGCGCAGGTTACACATTAACATTTACAGATTTAACAAATCCATTAGAAGTAACAGCAACAGGTTCTACTTACTCAGGTAGTAAGAAGATTAAGTTATCTGATCTTTACACAGGTGAAGGAAATGTTGGCGCTAATAGTGAGGTTCGCTTCGGTATCGCACTTTGTGGCGCAAACGTTAGCGTAAAGAACATGGTTTATTATGATGCTAATGGAAATGTGCTCTACAATCAGGCAGATTACTACAAGGATGCTGGTACAGCTCCAACAATTACAAAGGTTAACACACCAGTAGTTAACGAAGATAGAACAGCAATCACAGTATCTTACGAGGGTGAGGGCCTTACAGGAGATGGCAAGTATGAAGTATCAGTTTCTTCAGACGGCGGCCATACATACAAGACTCTAGGCACTACAACAGATACAAGTTACACATATTCACCAAGTGCATCTGGAAGTTACATTTTCAAAGTAACAGGTGTTATGGGTGAGACAGTTTCTAACACAATGGTTTCTCCTGCAGTTGAATATAAGAAGCCACTTACAAGCCCAACTAAGCTTACAGCAAGCTCAGGCAACGCTTCTAACTCTCTTTCATGGGTAAGCGTTAGCTCAGCAACAGGCTACAAGGTTTATAGAAAGTCAGTAGATGAGCAGGATTACACACTTCTTGGAACTACAAGTACAACAAGCTATGTAGATTCAAGCGCTGTAAACGAGACAGTTTATAACTATGCAGTTTTAGCTTATGATGCTGAAAATGAGTCAAATCTTTCTACTGCAGTGACAATCATGGCAACAGCAGGTCACACAGGAGAGTACTATTTTGGCGATGAGGCAGCTAGCTTAACAGTTAGTGCTAAGTCAAATGACACAATTACAGAGGGAAATACAGCAAGCTTCACAATTGCAGCTGATGAAGCAGGTAGCTGGGAAATCAAGTTAAATGGTGATTTAACTGATACTAAGAAGACAGCTGCAAACCAGGCAATTACTGAAGAAATTAGCTTAGCTGATGGTAGAAATGAGGTAGTTGCTTACTTCACAAGCGAAAGTGGAGTTAAGACTTATAAGACTTTCAATTTTGTTAAGTTAACAAATATTGATATTGTAGTAGACGGAAGCTACACAGGTGTGGCAGGCGCTGAAGTTGAGGGTATTCCTACATTTGCAACAGTAGGAGAGGCCATCGCAAGCGTAAATGCTGCTAATAACGAAAGTGTAGTGATTTTCTTAAAGAACGGCAGATACTATGAAAAGCTTACAGTGGACACAAGCTACATTACATTAATCGGTGAAGATTCTGAAAAGACAGTTCTTTACTACGACGTAGCTTCAGGTTCAACAAATGCCAGTGGTAAGACATACGGTACTTCAGGAAGTGCTTCTCTTACATTAAATTCAGGCGCTAGCCATTTCACAGCTGAAAATATGACAATTTCTAACGAATTTGATTATCCAAACAGCAAGATTGATGGCAAGCAGGCTGTAGCACTTTTAAACAATGCGGACGAGACTACATTTACAAACGTAAGATTCCTCGGATATCAGGATACTTTATATGCAAATGGATCTTCAAATGCAGGTAGACAGTACTACAACAGATGCTACATCGAAGGAAATGTAGACTTTATCTTTGGTAGAGCTATTGCAGCCTTCTATGATTGCGAAATCGTTTCAAATGGCGACGGCTACTTAACAGCAGCTTCAACAGAAGGCAAGAACACAATCGGTTATGTATTTATTAACTGCCACATCCTTGCTAAGTCAGGGGTTAAGGGCGTTTACCTTGCTAGACCTTGGGGCACAAATGCATCCGTTGCTTACATCAACTGCTATTTAGGCAGCAAGATTAGAGAAGTTGGTTACTGCGACATGAGTAACAACTCATACAAGAACGCTAGATTCAGCGAGTTTGGCTCATACGGTCAGGGCTTTAAGGTAAATACAGACAGAGTTCAGTTATCAGCACTTCAGGCCAGCAAGATTGACACAGTTGCTGAGGTTCTTGCAGCTGATGCAAATCAGTATAGTGATGGAGCTTGGGATGCAGAGGCAGAATATGCAGCAATTAGCGCATCTTACGTAGCTGAAGCAGCACAGGAGCCAACAACACCAGAAGAGCCAACAATACCAGAAACACCTGAGACTCCAGAGGAAATCAGCTATGAGATGCTCTCAGGCGACACAATCACAATTGTTCCTGGTGAAGAAGTTGTTCTTCGTTCAGCAGCAACTGTTGATAAGTTTGTTGCAGTTTTAGTGGATGGTGAAGAAATTGATGCTTCTTACTACACAATTACATCAGGTTCAACAATCGCTACAATTAGTGGTGACTTTACAAAGACATTAGCAGAAGGTGAGCATTCAATTGCAATTAAGTCAACTGATGGTACGGCAGTAGCTAAGGCTTTAGTAGCTGCTAAGCCAGCTGAAGGCGAGACAGGTTCTGGAGAGGGCGAAACAGGAGCAGGCGAAGAGCCAGCAGTAGAACCAGAGAAGCCAGTTGTTGAGCCAACAGAGCCAGTTGTTGAACCAACAGAACCAGCAACTGAGCCAGCAACAGAAGCTGCGACTGAGAATACAGGAGACGTCGCTGCTGATGAGGAATCCGTTAATAGACCAAGCAGCGTTGATAAGTATATTGCAGAACTTGCAGCTAACCAGGCTGAAGTTGATAAGATTATTGCTGCTAATGAAGCTGCAGCTGCAGTAAACGCAGATGTTTCAACAGAGAAGATACAATCTGGTGATTTTGCAAATGCATTTATCTACGCAGTTGTAATGATTCTTTCAGTATTTGCTAGTCTTGTAATGATAATTTTTGGCGAAGGCGGAAAGAAGAAGGAAAATTAATAAAATTTTTCTTTAAAGATTTAACTGATATGTTATAATTCCTATTGTGTTTGACACTTTAGTATTGCATAATGGGAGGAATTATATATGGCAGACGGAGGAAAGAAAGGGATTTCTTTAGGATTCAATTCTCCAGTTGTATTAGGTTTTGCATTAATTTCGTTAGTTGCTTTATTTTTGAACGAAATATCAAACGGCCTAACAAATACAATGGTTTTTAGTGTTTACAGATCGGAGATTAGTCCTTTATTCTTCGTAAGGTTATTCGGACATGTACTTGGGCATACAGATTGGAACCATTTTTATTCTAATATGATGTTCTTTTTACTAATTGGACCGATATTAGAAGAGAAATATGGAAGCCTAGATTTGGCGGTGCTTATGTGCATTACTGCCGTAGTATCAGGTATTGTTAGTATCATTTTCATGCCAACAACAGTGCTTTTAGGATCAAGCGGAATAGTTTATATGATGGTAGTTTTACTCTCAGCTTCAAGCATCAAGGGTAAGAAGATTCCACTAACACTAATCCTTATCTTATTTATGTACGTTGGCGGCGAAGTCGTAAACGGCTTTGAGGCCCAGGATACAATCTCACAGCTTTCTCACGTAATCGGGGGAATTTGTGGTGCTATCTTTGGCATAGTCCTTAATCTAGATACTAAGGATTTATAGGAAAATATATTGCTCTCACTAAGCTATGAAAGAGACTTTATGCTTTTTTCATAGCAAGGTGAGAGCTTTTTTTATGGATTTGTGCTATGCTTTAACAAAATGTAAATTAAGGAGTAGTAAAGTGAATAATCGATTAAAAGGAATAATTTGTATTGTGATTTCAGCCTTTTGTTTTGCCCTAATGAGCGCCTTTGTCCGCTTATCAGGAGATTTGCCATCGGTTGAGAAAGCATTTTTTAGAAACCTAATAGCCCTCACAATTGTTGTAGTGACTATTATTGTGAAGAAAGAGAAACTACATATGAAGAAGTCGGATGGCTTCGTGCTCTTCCTTCGTTCCCTTTTTGGAACCATAGGACTTCTTTGTAATTTCTACGCAGTCGACCATCTAGCTCTTGCAGATGCTTCGATGATGCAGAAACTCTCCCCTTTCTTTGTAATTGTATTATCTGCGATTATTTTGAAGGAAAAATGTAGTCCCGTACAGTGGATGGCGGTTATCGGTGCCTTTATTGGTGCACTGTTCATTATTAAGCCGAGTGGAAATTTCAACAATTTCCCAGCAGTAATTGCCGCGATCGGAGGTCTTGGGGCAGGTTCTGCCTACACTATGGTTAGAATTTTAGGAAAGAGAAAGGTAACTCCTGACCTAATAATTATGGCTTTTTCAGGATTTTCTTGTTTAGTTTGCCTTCCTCTAATGATAATTTCTTGGAAAACTATGACTTTAGTGCAGCTTTTAATGTTACTTTTAGCAGGCGCTGCAGCTGCAGGTGGACAGTTTGCAATCACTCGCGCATACATTTACGCACCAGCCAAGCAGATTTCCGTTTATGACTATTCTCAGATTGTGTTTTCAGCAATCCTAGGATTTATCATATTCGGACAAATCCCAGATGGATTTAGTTTCTTGGGCTATTTTATAATCATCGCCATGGCGGTTTGGATGTTTATTTATAATAAGAGGGAAGACTAGGAAACTGCGCACTTTTTAAGACTTTTGCGTAAACTTTAGCGCTTTATTTTATAAAGTTTGTGGTATAATACGGGTATTCAAGTCATTTGGATAATAGTAAAAATATATAGGTTGTTGTAGAGATGGATAATAAAAATGTAAAACGAAAAAGCAATTGCATATTTGAGTCTTTGTTAAAGGAATGTACTCATGAAAAGTTAAATAAAGATTTAAGTCATGAAGAAATCCAGGAAATATGCGATATTTTATTTATCGGTGAGATAAATCTAAAAATAATAAATACAGAAAATAGATTTGGCGATCGCGTTATTAATAAAAATATCTTTAAAAGAGATTGTGAATGTGAAGAAGCCATAAAATACATGTATCGTTTAAGTGATACAAGAGCCGGGAAAATCAGCATAGCGCCTATGAAAGGCCATGAGGAAGTTCCGGAGTATTCTATATTTGCCAATATTTTATTTTTAATTACCTACGAAGTGACAACAACTAGAGTTCTGAATAATTCAAGATTTATGGATCCACAAACTGGTGTGCCGAATTTGCGCGCCGTTAAGGAGAAAATCGCCTCTTTAGTAAAGGATAACGACTATTCAGATTACATTATTATTTATGCTAATATCCAAAATTTTAAATATCTAAATGATTGTGGCGGCGTTGAGTGCGGTGATACTGCAATCGTTACATATACAAGAAAACTAGTGTCTCTAGCCGAGGAGGACGAGGCTATTGGTCGACTTGGCGGAGATCACTTTATTATATGCGTGAAAAGAAGAAATCAATCAAAAATCATGCACGCCCTAGCTGGTATTACAGTTTCGGATCTCCCCAATACAGGAGATAGAAAGTTTGTCCTTAGTTGCTGGGCCGGAGTTATGATTTCAGATAATAAGAAGCTAAGCTTTGATGAGAGAATGCAGTGTGCTGTAGATGCCTACACAATGGCCAAGGCGCGCCTAAAGCAGAGAGTAGTTTTCTACAATGATAAGTTTAAGGCCAAGCTTGACTGGTCGAGAAATGTTAGAGAATTACTTGGAAAATCCATCAGTAAACAGGAAGTTTATCCTGTTTTCCAAGCAAAGGTTAACATGAGAACTGGAAAATTAGTGGGCTTCGAAGCCCTATCTCGTTGGAAATATCAGGGCAGAATCATCTCTCCATCAGAGTACATCAGCATCCTTGATAATCAGGGCATGATTCACAACCTAGATATGTACATTTTGATGCAGACCTGCGAGTGCATAAAGAAGTGGGATGACGCGGGTATCGATTACCCAATTATTTCTGTAAATGTATCGCGAAAGAACTTGTTTATTCCAAACATCGAGGAAATAATCCACAGAATTACCACTACTGCTGGGGTTGAGCCTTCAAAACTAGATATAGAAATCACAGAATCCGCCACAGAAGACGAGTTTAGTAGGCTTTTAGATTTTATTACGAAAATGCGTCAATATGGCTACAGAATCTCTATTGACGATTTTGGTGTTGGCTATTCGTCTTTAAGCTTGCTCCACACTATTGATGCGGATGTAATAAAGTTTGATAAGAGCTTTGCAGATAATATCTGCAGTTCTAATAAGGTGGAATATATTGTTGAGAGCATTGTAAACTACGCTAACAAAATCGGCATGACAACCATCGCCGAAGGCGTAGAATCAAAGGAACAGGGAAAGAAGCTACTAGATATAGGTTGCGAATGTTGCCAGGGATTTTATTATGGTGAACCTCTTTCCTTTGAAGAAGCAAGCGAAGTAATAAAAAAACCGATTTATAAACCAATATTAGAGGATTAGTGGGGCGCCAGCGGGGCGCAGTAATCGGTCCTCGACCAGCGTTATGCGGCCCGCATTACGCGGCCCGCACTTGAGGCGCGGCCCACGTCCCTCGCCCTACACCGCTTTACATTGAAGCTGGCTCGGCCACTGAAATCTCTAATAACATAAAATCAAGAAAAATTAAGCCGTAACGGAATCGTCCTTTTGCGATTTTTGTTACGGCTGTTTTAATCTGTCTTTTTTTCGTTTCGTCAGATAGATGATATCATCTATCTGACGAAGCCTTATCTAAACTTCTCAATCATCTCATTAATATACTTTTCATCTAAGCTTTCGCCAATAATAATCAATACATCCTGGCCCACGTTAATCTTGGCAACCTCTGTGTTTTCTACAGTTGCATTAATCTGATACCAAACACTAGATATAGTATTATCCACAGAAGCGCTTGAATTAGCGGCGCTGGCAGGATTCGCACTAGATGTAGTGTCGTCAGTAGAAGCGCCAGAATTAGCGGCGCCGGCGCTATCCGCTTTTGCAAAGCCCTTAACTCTAAAGACTTTTCCGCAGTTCTCATCACGATACAACTCATCAATCAACTTCTTAATGGAATCGATGGATAAGCCGTGGTTTAGCAAATACACTGAGTTATAGCTATTATTGTCGTCTATTCTTAATTTTTCGTGGTCAAAATTGTTGTAACCACAGTTTGTTAGCCCCTCTAATACTGAAAAATCTAGTTCGTTTAGGTTTGCTTCAATAAAGTCAGAGTCCATAAGCTCCCTATTTCCTTTGAATTGAAGAAGGGCAGCTTTTAGGTGGGCCTTTGTATTCTCTATATCTTGTGTCGAGGCCAAATCGCTATGAGATAAAAGGATTTTACCTGAGCGGGAAACCTGTGAGCAGAGAAGATAGTTAGATTCGTTTGAGAGCTCATTTTCAAGCTTAGAATCTATAACTGTAATGACGTTGCCAATTTCATACCATCTGTTAAGAGGATCTTCGTTTAACACGTCAAAAAATTCGTCCACGTCATAGATGCCAGAAGGCTCAATCAAAACCCTGTCGTAGCCCAGCATTCCAAGGGCAATAAGCTTAGTCTTAAATCTACGTCTGTGGCAGTCGTAGTCGCAACCGCCCGCCACCATCTCAAGGTCTGCATCATCACCGATGGCATCCTCTAGAAGGAGCATGTCTACATTTACAGCACCATAATCATTCTCGATAATGCCGATGTTCTCGCCCTTGCTAATAAGATAGTTTACATATTGCTTTATAAAAGTGGTCTTTCCTGAACCAAGGAAGCCAGTAATTAAGTCTACTTTAATCATAAAATCACCGATAATAATAAATACATTTTCCTCAATATTTATCATTCCTTTCTTAGACAATTATATCATAAATGTAAAGATAAAAACTTTTGAAAACTACTTGTAAATAAGTCTAATTTGTGTTAAAACTGACTTATAGAAAAAACTTTTCTAAAAGTAAAATTTAAATTAACGAATCGATTTAGATTAATGTTATTTTGGGAGGAAAATATGACAGAATTTTTTAAAAACGTCCCTACAATCAAGTACGAGGGACCTAATAGCACAAATCCTTTCGCATTCAAGTATTACGATGCTGAAAAGGTAGTAGCTGGCAAGAAGATGAAGGAACATTTACCATTCGCTATGGCTTGGTGGCATAACTTAGGTGCTAACGGCGTAGATATGTTTGGTGTTGGCACAGCAGATAAGAGCTTTGGCCAGACTCCAGGAACTATGGAGCATGCTAAGGCTAAGGTTGATGCTGGTGTTGAATTTATGAAGAAGCTCGGTATCGAGTACTACTGTTTCCATGACGTAGATCTTGTACCAGAGGCTGACGATATTAACGAAACTAACAGAAGACTCGATGAGATTTCTGATTACATTTTAGAGAAGACAAAGGGCACTAACATCAAGTGTTTATGGGGTACAGCTAACATGTTTGGTAATCCTAGATTCATGAACGGTGCAGGAAGCACAAGTTCTGCTGATGTTTACTGTTTCGCAGCTGCGCAAGTTAAGAAGGCTCTTGATATCACTGTAAAGCTCGGCGGTAGAGGTTATGTATTCTGGGGTGGTAGAGAAGGTTACGAAACACTCCTTAATACTGATGTTAAGTTTGAGCAGGAAAATATTGCAAATCTTATGCACTTAGCAGTTGACTATGGTCGTAGCATCGGCTTTAAGGGCGATTTCTACATCGAGCCAAAGCCAAAGGAACCAATGAAGCATCAGTACGATTTCGATGCTGCAACAGCTATCGGATTCCTTCGCCAGTACGGTCTTGATAAGGATTTCAAGATGAACATTGAAGCAAATCACGCAACACTTGCAGGCCACACATTCCAGCACGAACTTAGAATTTCTGCTATGAATGGTATGCTTGGTTCAATCGATGCAAACCAAGGCGATATGCTCCTTGGCTGGGATACAGATGAGTTCCCATATGATGTTTACGGCGCAACTTATGCAATGATGGAAGTCCTTAAGGCAGGCGGTCTTACAGGTGGTTTTAACTTCGATGCTAAGAATAGAAGACCTTCTAATACACCAGAAGATATGTTCTACGCATTCATTTTAGGTATGGATACATTTGCATTAGGCTTAGAGAAGGCCGCAGCGCTTATGGAAGATGGCCGTCTTGAGGAAAATATCAAGAAGAGATACGAGAGCTTTAACTCTGAAATCGGCCAGAAGATCAGAAATCACACAGCAACTCTTGAGGAGTTATCAGCTCACGCATGCGAACTTAAGAAGCCTGAGTTACCAGTTTCAGGTAGACAGGAATACTTACAGAGCGTTGTGAACTCAGTTCTTTTTAACTAGTTAAAAAAATGTAGGCGCAAGCGCTATTTTTACAAGCGCAATAAAAATAAAATAAGACGTTTACCTTACGCTGATCCTAAAGAAGTGGGGAAGATTGGCAGGAAATAAGGTATGTGGGGGAATAGAAAATAGGCATAGTCTAAGACTTGAAGGTTTAAGAAACCGGAGAGGATTTGGGCTATGTCTATTTTTGTGTCCTGAAAGTGCGAAGACATTTACCGCAAAGTTAAAAAATATATTAAAGACCATATCTATTTGTGAAATATAGGAATTTTACTATTTCTATTATCAAACCTATACAAATATCTTAAAAACAACAGTACTTTCGTACTAGTTTACTATAAGTATAAGTACTTTAGCGTGAGAAAAATGGGGGGGGTGGCCCGATATTTTTAAAATTAGGAAAATGTTACTATCCAGATAGCGAATCCTTAACACCACCAGAGGGGAAAACAGTTGAGGATGATATAACGTAACAATAAAATAGGGAAAAACGAAAGGGGCTTAATTTATGAGATTAAGATTAGACAAATTAGTTTTAAGCGCTGGTTTAGCTTTAGCTATGGTGGCTACTACAATTCCTGTAGGGGCTGCAGTAGATTCAAGTGGAGATCCATCAACAGCAACAAAATTTGCCAAAGATGGCGTGGAAGTTACAGCCTTAGATGATACTACAATTCTTAGTAAGTTAGGAGCACAGACTTCAACAATTCAGGAAGCAGCTAGTGGTGGTATTCAGAAGACAATTAATGCGGCAACAGTTACAACAGCATCTTTACCAACTGCAACTACATTAGCTACAGAAGCTACAGAAACTACAACAACTGGAAAAGCATATGTCTATATGGATCAGAATGAACTAGAAGATGCAACAGATAAAATTACAGTTGACTTAGGTGAAAAAAAGATTGAAGTTGTTCAGCAAACAGTATTTACTGTTGACGGATATGCATATGAAGTAACAGCAGAAGATATGGCTGCTGATGATCCAGCAACAGAAATTATTGCAAATGCAAATGCAAAAGCAAAAGCTGCAGTTAAGGTAGATAGTTCTTCTTCAACTGAAAATGGTGTAAAAACTGAAGTTTCAGATAGTGAAACAACTACTGAAACTAAGGTCTCTTTAACATCGGGTTCAGGTGATGAAATTACAGCAGAAGTAAATATAGGTAGTGATGCAACTGGTACAAAAGTGGTTGAAGGCTCTACAGTATATGTAAATGACTATATTTATACAGTTACTACAACATATACAGTTACAGACTTATCAGCAATTGGATATACATTAGATTTATTGTTTAGTGCAGCTACAGCTGATAATTATGAATATTGCGTAATTAAGCAGACAGATAGTGCAGCTGAAGTTGTTACATCAACAATAGATGATAATGATAAGGTTGTTGTATCAATTACAGATCTAAGTGATGCAACATATGTACTTGCAAAGAAGCAGGTTTCTGCAGCTGGTTACTTATTATTTAATGATGCTGTAGATGGTGAAGATGCAACTTCTCAATCATATGCTTCAGGAGATTATACAGTAACTCTTGCTAATAAAGCAACAACATATACAAATTCTACAATTTCAGGAGCTTTAGGTGAAAATGATAAGTTGGTTTCATTCTTTACTATTACTGTAACAGATGCAGATACTAATTCAGTACCTCAGCTTTCATCGGCATTAACATTTAAGATTGTTACACCTTCTGGTTTACCTGCAGTAGCAGATGGTTATACAAGAACATATAAGATTTTTAGACAACATGGTGATGTTGTTACAGAACTTCCTGTTGAAGTTTCAGGTGATTATTTAGTATTTAGTTCTGATACATTCTCTGATTATGCGTTAGTATACGAGGACGTTGCAGCTGACACTACAACAACAGAAGAAACAACAGAGACAACAACAGAGACAACAACAGAGACAACAACAGATGCTACAACAGATTCAACATCTGCTACAACAGCTGATTCATCAACAACATCAACAACAGCTTCTGAGAAGACTGGTGATAATTCAATGATGCCATTATTCATGACAACATTACTTCTTGCACTTTGTGCTGGTAGCCTTGCTATCTACAAGGAAAAGAAGACAAATTAATTTTAGTAAGTAAAAAAGACACAAGTTATATTAATTAACAACGTTATATCTAGCTAAAATTTTTGATGGCCTCTCCGTTTGTGGTGGACGGAGGGGCCGATTTTATGTTGTGTTGGAGATACATTTTCAATAAAAAGTTTATTGACAATATGGCAATACCTTTGCTATTCTATTTCAGATATATATCATATGCATCGATGCGAAACTTTTATAAGGAGTAGTCGATGAAGAAAGAACTACCAAAGAGAATTTCAGTGGATGAGCACATCAAGCTTAATCCAAAGTCAATTTATAGGGACAATCGATCCCGATTATTCACAGCAATTTTTAGAGAAAAAGAGGATATGTTAAGTCTTTAAGGGATTTGTTTTATTTCTCAGCGCAGATGCGTGGTCTTATAGAACTTCCCAAAATGTACGGTTCAAAATTAGTTAAGATTCCAACACTGCAATAGCAAAAAGATGATCTAGAGCGACAGATTGATAACGTAAAAACATATCTTATGTAAATTACAAGGCAAAAGAGCTAATAAAGCTAAGAAACTTGTTCAAGAATTGATTCAAGGGGAGGAGAGTAATGATAAAGGCAATAAAAGTAATGTTGATACCTAATAACGTGCAAAAAACGAAAATGTTTCAGTACGCAGGTGCAGCAAGATTTGCTTTTAATTGGGCTTTAGCAAAGGAAAAAGAAAACTACGAAAAAGGTGGAAGGTTTATTTCAAATTCTGAACTCAGGAAAGAATTTACTAGGCTGCGCAATTCCGATGAATATATTTGGTTACAGCGTATTTCTAACGATGTAACCAAACAGGCAATTAAAGATGCTTGTACGGCCTATAAGAACTTTTTCAAAGGTATACAAAGATATCCCAAGTTCAAGTCTAAAAAGAAATCAATACCAAAATTCTATCAGGATAATGTCAAAATACAGTTTAGCGATACTCACGTTAAATTTGTGAGCTTTTCTTCTAGTAGAAAAGCCAATAAGCAAAAATTAAACTGGGTGAGACTTGCGGAACACGGACGTATTCCTACGGATGCTAAATATATGAATCCAAGAATATCCTTTGATGGATTGAATTGGTGGATTAGCGTATGCGTAGAATTTCCAGACTATAAAGAAAACCTAGAGGAAAAAGGAATCGGTATTGACCTAGGAATAAAAAATTTAGCTATATGCTCAGATACAAATAAGTATAAGAACATTAACAAAAGTCAAACCGTTAAGAAACTAGAGAAACGCAAACGTAGATTACAACGCAGCGTTTCTCGTAAATATGAACAAAATAAAAAGAAAGGAAAATACTGCAAAACTAATAATATAATCAAAAACGAAAAACTTTTACTCAAGGTAAATCACAGATTAACAAATATCCGTAAAAACTATTTGAATCAAACCACATCTGAGATAGTAAATCGAAAACCAAGATTTATCTGTATTGAAGATTTAAACGTAAGTGGAATGATGAAGAATAGGCACCTATCCAAAGCAGTTCAAAATCAGGGATTCTATGAATTTAGAAAACAACTAGAATACAAATGCAATGATAGTGGTATTCAACTTATTATAGCTGATAGATTTTATCCATCATCAAAACTTTGTAGTTGCTGTGGGAAAATTAAAAAGGATCTAAAACTATCTGATAGAACTTATAGATGTGAGTGTGGAAATGTTATAGATAGAGATTTCCAAGCATCAATCAATCTAAGAGCTTATGGAGAAAAATTTGCAAGCTAACAC
>NZ_FNHZ01000007.1 GCF_900103815.1 Lachnospira pectinoschiza
CAAGTCGGGACGGGATAAACGCTGAAGGCATCTAAGCGTGAAGCCCCCCTCAAGATGAGATATCCCATACGAATGTAGTAAGACCCCTTGAAGACGACGAGGTTGATAGGCAAAAGGTGGAAGCGTGGTGACATGTGGAGCTGATTTGTACTAATAGGTCGAGGGCTTAACCAAGTAAGGTTAAGGTTTGGATAGAGAGTGAGAAATCACTGAACAATACGAGGGTTATTCTTTAAGGATAATCAAACGGATGAATATATTTAATGTGCAGTTTTGAAGGAATGAATACATTTCCTTATAGGGGTGTGGTGAAGTGGTATCATAGGGGTCTCCAAAACCTTTGGTGGGAGTTCGATTCTCTCCACCCCTGTTAAGATTTAAGGCATCGGTTTTACCGGTGCTTTTTTTGTGCTCTAAATTCGCCCATATAGCCCCTAAATCATTTTCTAAGAGAGAAACCTCTTATCTATTAAATCACCTCATATAAAGAAGATAGATGTCATATAAGCCATATAAGCTATATTTGCTAAAAAGCCATATAAAGTTATATCTGCTAAATAATCTATACAGAGCTATATAGGCTGATCTAATGCTATATAAGTTTATCTAAAGGAATATAGAAATAAATCTATTAATCCTTCTAAATTGCTCCAGCAGATAATATAGGGATATACAAATCAAGTTTGGTACCATTTTTAAACTAGTACTGTGTTAGTTTCCTAAAAATCTTTATACTTAGCATATGGTTTATATAGAATTCTTTATCTTTCTACTAAAGTTTTTTCCAAAATATTGTATACAAATTAAGTAAAAATTAGATTTGGATTAATAAAATAAAGTGGATTTTTGAAAAATTCCATATAAATAATACATAAGTTTAGATAAAAGCTGATACTATTTAAATTAACTGATAATATCAATTTATTTAGAAATTAATTCTTTGTATAAGTATGAATTTTATGTATAATATTGAAATAATTACCTAATAAAATAAAGTAAAATTTAAAAATAGGAAAAAATATAAAAAAATATGGGACATAATTTAAGGAAATTAGGCTGAAATTGCTTTACTTTTTAAGTAAATACATAAAAAATACATTACAAAATTAAGACAAAACTGTGTTAAATTTCAGACAACCCAATTTGTAAAGTGATGTAAAGGCAGATAAATACTAGGTTTCAACGAATGTTAATTTTTAAACAACTAACTTTTAGATGTCATACCAATTTTTTGTTTGCAAGAAGAATTCTATTGATTTTATCAATCTTTAATGTATAATAGGAATTAAGTTGTTTAAATTATAACAATAATAAATTAAAGAGAGGTTTTTGACTATGGCATCAATCGATTTAAGCAAGTATGGGATCACAGGCGCTACTGAAGTGATTTATAACCCATCTTATGAAGAACTTTACAAGGCTGAGACAGATCCAAGCCTTACAGGATATGATAAGGGACAGGTTACTGAATTAGGCGCAGTAAACGTTATGACAGGTATTTATACTGGACGTTCACCTAAAGATAAGTTCATCGTTATGGATGAAAAGTCTAAGGATACAGTATGGTGGACAACACCTGAATATCCTAACGATAACCATCCAGCTTCACAGGAAGCTTGGGAGGCTTGTAAAGAATTAGCAGTTAAGGAGCTTTCTGGTAAGAAACTTTATGTAGTAGATGGTTTCTGTGGAGCTAATGAAGGAACACGTCTTGCTGTTCGTTTCATCATGGAAGTAGCTTGGCAGGCACATTTTGTTAGAAACATGTTCATTAAGCCAACAGCTGAAGAAGAAGCTAACTTCGAACCAAACTTCGTTGTTTACACAGCTTCAAAGGCTAAGGTAGAAAACTATAAGGAACTTGGTCTTAACTCTGAGACAGCAGTTCTCTTCAACGTAACAAGCCGTGAGCAGGTTATCCTTAACACATGGTACGGTGGAGAAATGAAGAAGGGTATGTTCTCTATGCAGAACTACTTCTTACCACTTGGCGGAATGGCTTCAATGCACTGTTCAGCTAATACAGATATGGAAGGTAAGCACACAGCTATCTTCTTTGGTCTTTCTGGTACAGGTAAGACAACACTTTCAACAGATCCAAAGAGATTATTAATTGGTGATGATGAGCACGGTTGGGACGATAATGGTGTATTTAACCTTGAAGGTGGTTGCTACGCTAAGGTTATCGGTCTTGATAAGGAATCAGAACCAGATATTTATAACGCTATTAAGAGAAACGCTCTTTTAGAGAACGTTACAGTTGATGCTAATGGTAAGATTGATTTCACAGATAAGAGTGTTACAGAGAATACTCGTGTATCTTACCCAATCGATCATATCGATAAGATTGCTCAGAAGGTTAACAAGATTTCTTCTGGTCCAGATGCAGATAACGTAATCTTCCTTTCAGCAGATGCTTTCGGAGTACTTCCTCCAGTATCTATTCTTACACCAGAGCAGACAAAGTATTACTTCCTTTCAGGATTTACTGCTAAGCTTGCTGGTACAGAAAGAGGTATTACAGAACCTACACCTACATTCTCTGCTTGCTTCGGTCAGGCTTTCCTTGAGCTTCACCCAACAAAGTATGCTGAAGAACTTGTAAAGAAGATGGAAAAGAGCGGTGCTAAGGCTTACTTAGTTAACACAGGTTGGAATGGTACAGGTAAGAGAATTTCTATTAAGGATACTCGTGGAATCATTGATGCAATCCTTTCAGGTGATGTATTAAAGGCTCCTACAAAGAAGATTCCTTACTTCGATTTCGAAGTACCTACAGAACTTCCAGGTGTTGATCCTGCAATTCTTGATCCAAGAGATACATATGCAGATGCAACTGAATGGGAAGCAAAGGCTAAGGATCTTTCTGAGAGATTCATTAAGAACTTCAAGAAGTACGAGACAAACGAAGCTGGTAAGGCTTTAGTTGCAGCTGGTCCTCAGTTATAATTTGATTTATTATTGAAAGATATATAGTTGTGAATTTTGCTCCACTAGGATATTTCCTAGTGGAGTTTTTTTTATGCGTAAAATGTGTATTTCATTTCACAAAAAGTTCACTTTACAATATATTAGTACTAATGTACTATAAATATAACAAGAGGCTAATTAATAGGCAGAAAAACATTTTTAAAGAAGGATTATAAATTGGAGGTATCTTATGAGTGGAGTATCAAGTGTAACTAGTTCAAGTAACTATTACAGCTCTATTGCATCAGGTGTTTCATTACAGTCAGCAGCAGATGGCGCAGCGGAATTAGCTATATCAGAGGCCGCTGAGGCACAAGTTAATTCCTATGATGTAGGAAGTTCTAACGTAGAATCAGCAGTATCGGTGCTTAATATTGAAGATGCTGCCCTAGAAAGTATTACAGACTATTTACAGCAAATTAGGGAGCTATCAATTCAAGCTTCAAACGATACCCTTTCTTCAACAGAAAAGGCTGCTATTCAAGAAGAGATTAATCAATTAAAAGAAGGTATTACAGACATTGCAGATACAACTAACTACAATGGCATTTCACTCCTTGATGGAAGCGAAGACGATTTAAATGTGGCTACAGATGGGAATGGTTCTACAGCTACAGTTTCAACATATAATTCGACTCTAGAAGCCTTAGGAATTGCTGATTATGACGTAACAGGAGACTTTGATATATCAGACATTGATGCTGCCTTAGAGACAGTTTCTAGTATGCGTTCAGAAACAGGTGCAACAACTAATAGTATGTCCCATATTACAGCCTATAACAGCATGGCTTCATATAACCAGTCAAGGGTTTTAAGCCAGTTGCAGGATACAGATTATTCTGAGGCAGTAAGTGAGATGAAAAAGCAGGCTGTTTTAGACACCTATAAGCTTATGATGCAAAAGAAGCAGCAAGAAGACGAGAAGGAAAAGGCTAATATAGTCTTTCAGTAACATTTTATAAAAACTTTATTTACTATTTGTTCATAAAATGTTATCCTAGCCAAGTAAGAAATTTTCTGAAAGGTAGAGAATATGGTAGACAGTCGTAATTTTAAGAATTTAAATTCAACTAACAGAAGCGGTAAGGGTTCATCAAGCTTAAAGAAGAATCAGTGGGTTCCTTTTGTAATTATCGTAATTTTAGCAGTTGCATTAATTGCGCTAAATTATCTTATGATGGACATTTTACAGTGGGCTAATGACTCAGCTGCAAGCCAGACTGAGGAGACAACAGCCGCTCTACAAATGATAACTAACAACTTTATTTTTAAATTTTTCTAGATGAATTTTAGCTAACATAGATAAAGCAAGTAAATTTAAAGACCTGATTTTATTTTTATCCATTGATAAAGTAAAGTCGGGTCTTTTTATTTTTGCTTTGTGAAGCGATTAAATTAGGATAGAATTTAGGGATATATTTTTAAATAAAATTGAACGCAGTGTAAGCAATCCCCCGCTTCAAAAGCGTAAGCTTTAAGCGGGGGTATAAAGCTTACTAGTGTCAGAAGGGGTTAAAGCCCCTTCTGACAGGTGGCACAAAGTGCCACTGCGTTCATGAGGAAGTAGCGAAGCGGATTCCGAATGTCCGCTTTACTATGAGAAAAGCTAGTAAATAGCTTATTTTCCTTGCGAAGGCAGGGGCTTTATTTTATAATTAAATTAATCTTTTTTTAACTTTGGAGGTTTAAATATGGAGAATAGAAGAATTGTAGTAGCACTAGGAAGAAATGCGTTTGGTACAACATTTAATGAACAGAAAATAAATGTATCTAAAGCAGCTAAGGCAATTGCTGATTTAGTTGAGGACAAATATCAGGTTGTTGTAACTCATAGTAATGGACCACAGGTTGGTATGATTCAGACAGCTATGACTGAATATGCTAGACTTGAGCCAGAAGATAGAACTGTAGCTCCTATGTCAGTTTGTGGCGCTATGAGCGAGGGTTACATTGGTTACGATTTACAGAATGCTATTAGAGAGGAACTTCTTAACAGAGGTATTTATAAGACAGTTTCAACTGTAATTACTCAGGTAAGAGTTGATCCTTTTGATGAAGCATTTTCAAATCCAACAAAGATTATCGGCCGCTATATGACAAAGGAAGAGGCTGAAGCTGAGGAAGAGAAGGGTAATCACGTAGTTGAGGAGGAACCAGGAAAGTTTAGAAGAATTATTGCAGCTCCAATGCCTATTGATATTTATGAAATTGATGCAATCAAGGCTTTACTTGATGCAGGTCAGGTAGTTATTGCTGCTGGCGGTGGCGGAATTCCTGTTTTACAGCAGGGTACACACCTTAAGGGCGCTTCAGCTATCATTGAAAAGGATTATACAGCAGCTAAGCTTGCTGAATTTACAGGCGCTAAGACACTTTTATTCTTAACAGCTGCAGATAAGCTTACAATCGGACTTGGAACAGACAAGGAAGAGGAAGTTGATGACATTAAGGTTGAGGCACTTGTTAAGCATATTAACGAGGGCGACTTCCCAGCAATTACAACACTTCCTAAGGTTGATGCATCAGTTAGATTTGTTTCAGCTATTGAAGGCTCAAGAGCAGTAATTGCAAATCTTGAAAAGGCTAAAGATGCTCTTAATGGAAAAACTGGTACAACAATTACAGCTTAGTTTTTAAAATTGGGTTGTTTTTTTGGAAACAGAGAAGTAATTTTTTGTGGAAAATTTATTAAGAACTTTAATAGCTAATATTTTCTAATTGTTAATAGATTCTTATAAAAGATTTTTAAAAATGAATTTAAACCGGCAAATATAAGATTTCGTAAAAGAAATTAAACTTACAGTTTAATTGGCGAAAAGCTTGTATTTGCTGGTTATTTTTATATTAACTAGTTTTTTATTAGGAAAATGTTGTCGCTATTTTTCAAAAGAGAATTTATTTAAAAAACAAATTAAAGGAAAAAACATACAAAATGCAATTTTTCAAATTCGAAAAAAATTTATATGCTAGAAATATAGAAAAAATCTTTATTGGAGACATATGGACAGAAATGTTTTAGCAAAAATATAAAAAAAGTACTTTACAAATAAAAAATCCTTTGATAATATTTTGTCGTTGCAAAAACACAAACTAATTCATAAATAGTCAAACACAGATAAAAGGGGGGATTTACTGTATAAAAAAATGTAAATACCCGCTTATTTTTTTGACTATTATGTAAACGATTACACTAGTCGTATTTGAAAGTTTAAATTTGGCGATTTAGTTTCTGATTCGATTGGATTAATCAAGAAAAAACTAAAGAAAAAGTAAAAAAACAAAAAACTAACAGAGAAAGAATCAATTGATTAATATTATGCTAAAAGATGAGAGAAAAAGCCACAAGAAGATAAAGGAAGAAGTCACAAAAAGATCGAAGTAAAAGATAAAAGTAAAAGATAGAAGAAGATACAAAAAGATGGGTTTTAGTTAACCATAAATGTACTGCAAAGATAAAGACATCCCAGGGCTTAAATTAAGAAATGGGATGGTTTTGAGAATATTTTATACATATTTTAAGGCAACTTAAATTGAGACCAATTAAATTAAACACTATACAATTATTTAAAAAATGTATAGCCAAAAGAAAACAAACAGAGAATGTTAGAAAATGAACTATAAGAAAAAATTAGTGTAGGAGGAAATTATGCTATATTTAGGATCTAATGATTCAAAAATTTCGAATTTTAATTTAACAAAGATGTTTGAGGATTATTTTTATAATATCTTTAAAATTAATAGTATGTGCGAGAAGATCACAAATGAGGAAATTGAGAATATGATAGTGGGACATAAAATGATTGTGGTTTCTTTAGATGAGACGGTGTTACAGACAGAACATGGAGACTTCTTATTAAATATGATAAAGAAGCTGCTTAAGAGAAAGGCTATTTATGTGAGATTTTTGATGTACGATTATGAGGATTTGCCAGCTAGCTTTTCATGGATTGTTGAGAAATATAACAAGTATATTCAACCCCTAAGCTATAATGACGATCCCTTTGATGTATTTTTTAAATATACATTTCCTAATATAGAAGTGAAATAGATTTCTTTCATAATTATAAGAAGGAAATATAATAAGAAGATTTATGATAAGATGATAAATAACACCCCAGTTTTATGGCATACATGAAGCAGGGGTGTTATTTTTATTTTAAAATGTGTAAATTAGTTTTACTTGCATTTAGGCTTTATAACCTCTATAATTATTATGTTTGTGCTTTAATGGCACGTTGTTTGTAATTTTAGATTAGACTGAAATACTTTGTATTTCTATTTGGAGGTTATATTTAGATGATTAGTGCTAATAATGTAACATTGAGAATCGGTAAGAAAGCTCTTTTTGAAGATGTTAATATTAAGTTTACAGAAGGTAACTGTTATGGTCTTATTGGTGCCAACGGTGCAGGTAAGTCAACATTCCTTAAGATTTTAACAGGCCAGATCGAGCCAAGTAAGGGTGATGTTTCAATCACACCTGGTCAGAGATTATCTTTCTTAGAGCAGGATCACTTTAAGTATGATGAATATACTGTTTTAGATACTGTAATTATGGGTAATGCTCGTCTTTATGAGATTATGAAGGAGAAGGAAGCAATTTATGCTAAGGAAGACTTTACTGAAGAAGATGGTAATAAGGCTTCTGAATTAGAGGCAGAATTTGCTGATATGAACGGTTGGGAATCAGAGTCAGACGCTGCTCAGCTTCTTAATGGCTTAGGTGTTGAAACAGAGAATCACTATAAATTAATGAGCGAACTTGATGGTTCACTTAAGGTTAAGGTATTACTTGCTAAGGCTTTATTTGGTAACCCTGATATCTTACTTCTTGATGAGCCTACTAACCACTTAGATTTAGATGCCATTGCTTGGTTAGAAGAGTTCTTAATTAACTTTGATAATACAGTTATTGTTGTTTCCCATGATAGATATTTCCTTAATAAGGTATGTACTCATATCGCTGATATCGATTATGCTAAGATTCAGTTATATGCTGGTAACTACGACTTCTGGTATGAATCAAGCCAGTTACTTATTAAGCAGATGAAGGAAGCTAATAAGAAGAAGGAAGAAAAGATTAAGGAATTACAGGACTTCATCCAGAGATTCTCTGCTAATGCTTCTAAGTCTAAGCAGGCTACATCTAGAAAGAGAGCCTTAGAGAAGATCGAACTTGATGAAATCAGACCATCTTCAAGAAAGTATCCTTATATCGACTTTAGACCACAGAGAGAAATCGGTAATGAAGTATTACAGGTTGAAGGAATTTCTAAGACAATTGATGGTGTTAAGGTATTAGATAACGTTTCATTTATTGTAAATCATGATGATAAGATTGCATTTGTAGGTTCTAACGAGCTTGCAACTACAACACTTTTCAATATTATTACAGGTCAGATGGAACCTGATGAAGGTAGCTACAAGTGGGGTGTTACAACATCTCAGGGTTACTTCCCTAAGGATTCAGCTGCAGAGTTTAATAGAGAAGATACAATTGTTGAATGGTTAACACAGTATTCACCAGATCCAGATCCTACATATGTAAGAGGATTCCTTGGAAGAATGTTATTTGCTGGTGATGATGGCGTTAAGAAGGTTAAGGTATTATCCGGTGGCGAGAAGGTTAGATGTTTACTTTCTAAGATGATGATTATGGGTTGTAACTGTTTAGTATTTGATGACCCTACAAACCACTTAGACATGGAATCAATTACTGCCCTTAATAATGCTTTAATTAAGTTTAATGGTGTGACAATCTTTACTTCACACGATCATCAGTTCATTCAGACAACAGCTAATAGAATCATGGAGATCGTTCCATCAGGTCAGTTAATCGATAAGATTACAACTTATGATGAGTATCTTGAAAGTGATGAAATGGCTAGAAAGCGTCAGGGTTTTGCTGATGCTGCATCAGATGATGAAGACTAACTTAAGAATTGCTTGATTTAAGGATTAGATTCATTTTTAAAAATGTTTTAAAAGTTTGGACATATACAAACAAATATAATATGTGAAATTAGGAAGTGATTTGCTTAATTGCATTTCGCTTCCTTGTTTTACTTTTGGCTTATATGGTATAATAAATAAGTTTAAAGAATGCTTTGGGACGGGAGGAAATCATAAATGGCTTTAGCTAGTAAAAATAATAAAAGGCCAGTAAAAACAGTAAGTAGGGCAAATAGTAAGTCTAGCAGTGATGCTAAGACTAGTTCAAATAAAAAGACTAAGGGCGAAGAGGCAAAAAAGACTGAGGAAGCTCAGGAAGAATACGGTCTAAAGGAAGAAATAGTGGTATTGATTGCATTTGCATGCGCTGCTATTTTAGTCCTATCAAATTTCGAATTAGCAGGTTCTGTAGGTAGAGCAATTAAGTGGCTCATGTTTGGTTTTATTGGGGTAATGGAATATTTCTTCCCATTTGTTGTGGCAGGAACTATTATCTTTATTTCTGTAAACAAGAGCTTTATTAAGATTGCGCGAATCAAGGCTATTGCAGTATACGGCCTTATGGTAGACCTAGCTGCAATGTGGCAGAGAATTACAAATGTACCTAGAGTTGAAGGTAACATTTTCTCCTTCTTTACAGTGTGTGCTAATGACAAAATCGGCGGCGGCTTTTTTGGCGGCCTTCTTTGTAAGATTTTATATCCTCTTGGAACAGTTGGATCGTTTGTGATTATGCTTGCTTTAATGATTATTTGCATCGTGGTAATCACTGAGAAATCCTTTATTAAGGGCATGAAGAATGCTAAGACTAAGAGTAAGGAATTTATCGAAGTAGCTAAGAAGGATTATTTTGAATATAAGGAACAAAATGACCTTGCAGATTATGAAGATGATGAAGACGAAGAACTTGAAAGAAATGGACATTTTTCTAAAAATGCTAACAAAAACGCTATTGAAGAAAATGGACAAATAGATTCAACTAAAAAGAAGAAAAAGAGCCCAGCAAGAAGAATGGGACGAAAAGTTTTAGGCGTTACATCTGATACTTTAATTGAAAGAAACGGACAAGGAGATGGGGATATTAATATAGAAAATGTTGAGGCAATTTCTAATCCCGAGGATGAGTATTCAAAGGATATTTATGAACCAGATTCTAACAATCAGGTCTTTAATGGCTTTAACAACGTAATGACAGATGAAGACTATGATGATGCTTATAATGATAATCAAGGCGATAATCACAATGATAGTTACAGTGATAATCAAGGTGATAGCTATAAGGAAAGCCATAACGAGGCAGCACAGGAAGCTTCTAATGCATTAGATGAGGATTTAAGAGCAGATGTTGCATCTGATAATGATTTTGTATCGGCTTATAATGCAGGTTCTAATGCTTATGCAAGCCCTAATGCACATGCTAGTTCTAATACTTATGAAAACCCTAATGCACATGCTAGTTCAGGTGCTAGAGATAGCTTAACTGAAAGTTATGGTCAGGCAGCAGCTAAGGAGACTCCATTTGAAAAGGGCAATCAAAAGAAATATCACAAGCCTGATATTAACTGCCTTAAGCGTAGTAAAAAAACTGCATTTCTTGGTGCATCCACAGGCAAGAATGATGAGACTGCAAGAGTACTAAAACAGACACTACTTAACTTTGGTGTAGCTGTAGATGTAGTTGGAATTAGCTATGGCCCATCGGTTACAAGATATGAAATTCAGCCTGAACAAGGAGTTAAGGTTAGTAAAATCGTTTCCCTTGCAGATGATATTAAGTTAAGCCTTGCGGCAGCAGATATTAGAATTGAGGCACCAATTCCTGGTAAGTCAGCCATTGGTATTGAAGTGCCTAATAAGGAAGCAACAACAGTTGGACTTAGAGAGTTAATTGAATCTAAGGAATTTAAGAATGCTAAGTCAAAGCTTGTATTTGCTACAGGTAGAGATATTGCTGGTAAGGTAATTTTAGCGGATATTGCTAAGATGCCTCATATGCTTATTGCTGGTGCTACAGGTTCTGGTAAGTCAGTTTGTATTAATACAATTATTACAAGTATTTTATATAATGCATCTCCTGAAGATGTAAGAATGATTTTGGTAGATCCAAAGGTGGTTGAACTTAGTGTTTATAATGGCATTCCACATCTAGCTGAAAAAGTTGTAACAGATCCTAAGGAAGCTGCTAAGGCGCTTAACTGGGCAGTTATTGAAATGGATAGACGATATAAGGATTTTGCTAAATACGGTGTTAGAAACCTTGAAGGTTATAATGAGAAGGTTGTTAAGGGCGAAATTATTGATGATCAGGGCGAAGTTGTTAAGGATAAGAAACCACAGATTCTTATTATTATTGATGAGTTAGCTGATCTTATGATGGTTTCTGCAAATGAAGTTGAAGATGCAATCTGTAGACTTGCTCAGCTTGCAAGAGCTGCAGGAATTCACATGGTTATTGCAACACAAAGACCTTCAGTTAATGTTGTAACTGGACTTATTAAGGCAAATGTACCGTCAAGAATTGCATTTGCAGTATCCTCAGGTGTGGATTCAAGAACTATCCTTGATATGAATGGTGCTGAAAAACTACTTGGAAAGGGCGATATGCTCTACTTCCCTTCAAATTTACCAAAGCCTTTAAGAGTGCAGGGCGCCTTTATTTCTGATGAAGAAGTGGCAGACATGGTAGAGGATGTAAAAAGAAAGAATCCACCAGTAGTATATGATGAGAGCATTTCAAAGACTGAAATTGGGGCAGCCTTAGTTGGCCAGTCACAAAGTCAGGATGAAAGAGATCCTTTATTTGCTGAGGCAGGACGCTTCGTTATTGAAAACGAAAAGGGTTCCATTGGTATGCTTCAAAGACATTTTAAAATTGGATTTAACAGAGCCGGCAGAATCATGGACCAGCTCTTTGATGCAGGGGTTGTTGGCCAGGAAATGGGAACAAAACCTAGAAAAGTTGAGATGTCCCTTGAGGATTTCAACAATAATCTTGCAAATGGTTAATTAAGATAAGTCTTTTATGGAAAGATAGCTAGAATAGTAAATGTGTTTAAATAGCAATTGTGAGAGAACTAACAATATGGTACAATCTACATGCGTTTACAAAACGTATCTTTTATTTTTGGAGGATTTGTATGGCAGTGAAAAGTGATATTGAAATCGCACAGGAAGCAACAATGAAACACATCAAGGAAGTGGCTAAGTTAGTAGACATTTCTGAGGACGATTTAGAGATGTATGGCAAGTATAAGGCTAAGATCTCCGATGAGGCTATTGAGCGTGTTTCAAAAAATGAGGATGGTAAGTTGATTCTAGTTACAGCAATTAACCCAACACCAGCAGGTGAGGGTAAGACTACAATTAGTATTGGACTTACAGAGGCACTTAATAAGTTAGGAAAGAAGACTGTAGCAGCACTAAGAGAACCTTCTCTTGGACCATGTTTTGGTATTAAGGGTGGTGCAGCTGGTGGCGGATACGCTCAGGTAGTTCCTATGGAGGACCTTAATCTACACTTTACTGGAGATTTTCATGCAATAACTTCTGCTAACAACCTATTAGCAGCTATGCTTGATAATCATATTCATCATGGTAACGAGCTTGACATCGATGTTAATAGAGTTGTTTGGAAGCGTTGCCTTGATATGAATGATAGAGCATTACGTAATATTGTAGTTGGACTTGGCGAGAAGACTGATGGTGTTCCAAGACAGGATCATTTCATAATTACAGTAGCATCTGAGATTATGGCTATCCTATGTCTTTGTGAAGATATGCAGGATTTAAAGAGAAGATTAGACAATATTATCGTTGCATATAATAGAGCTGGAGAGCCTGTAACAGCTAAAGATTTAAAGGCAACAGGTGCAATGGCAGCCTTACTTAAGGATGCAATTAAGCCTAATATGATTCAGACATTAGAGAATACACCAGTACTTGTACATGGTGGCCCATTTGCTAATATTGCACATGGATGTAACTCAGTAAGAGCAACAAAGCTTGCACTTAAGCTTGCTGATTATACAGTTACAGAGGCAGGATTTGGCGCAGATCTTGGTGCTGAGAAGTTCCTTGATATTAAGTGTCGTATGGCAGGCCTTAAGCCAGATGCTGTAGTAATTGTAGCAACAGTTAGAGCCTTAAAGTACAATGGTGGCGTTGCAAAGCAGGATTTAAACGAGGAGAACTTAGAAGCTCTCAAAAAAGGTATCGTAAATCTTGATAAGCATATCGAGAATATGCACAAATACGGTGTTCCAGTAGTAGTAACACTTAATTCATTTATTTCAGATACACAGGCTGAATATGAATTCATTAAGGAACATTGTGAAAGCCTTGGCTGTGAATTTGCATTGGCAAATGTATGGGCTAAGGGCGGCGAAGGTGGAATCGAGCTTGCTAACAAGGTATTAGAGACAATTGAGAAGAAGGAAAGCAATTTCGCTCCAATTTATTCACTTGATTTAAGCCTTGAAGATAAGATCAACACAATCACTAAGGAAATTTATGGCGCAAGTCATGTAACATTTGATTCAAAGGCAAAGAAGGAATTAGCTAGATTAGAAGAACTTGGCTTTGCTAAGCTTCCTATTTGTATGGCTAAGACTCAGTATTCTTTATCAGATGATGCAAGCTTACTTGGCAGACCAGAGAATTTCGATGTTAATGTAAGAGAAGTTTATGTAAATGCAGGCGCAGGCTTTGTAGTTGTGCTTACAGGTAAAATTCTTACAATGCCAGGACTTCCAAAGAAGCCAGCCGCAGTTGGAATTGACTTTGATGAAGAAAATAATAAAATAACAGGTTTATTCTAAAATATATTTACACATTTACTTAAAAGACTTTCACACATTTACTTATAATTTGCTTATAATAAAGCAAAAGATTAATGGGAGGACAAGTTATTATACTTGTTAGGTAAAAATTATGTTATTATCAGAGATTTTAAAAAATTGTATAGAAAATGAATGTACAGATTTCAGCTATGAAATCCTACAGGGTAAAGAAGATATTTATGTAACAAATGTAAGTTCTGACTCTAGAAAAGTAGATAAGGACGGCGTTTTTGTTGCAATTAAAGGAGCGGTAGTAGACGGACACAAGTTTATCCCTAATGTGATTGATAGAGCTAGTGCTATTGTAGTTGAATCTACTGCTAATTTAGCTGATATTCCAGAAGGAATCACAGTTATTAAGACAGATAACACAAGACTTGCTCTTGCCTTAATGTCAGCTAGCATCTATAAGAATCCAGATAAGGAAATTTTTACTATTGGTATTACTGGTACAAAGGGAAAGACAACTACAACATATATGATTAAGAATGTATTAGAGGCATGTGGTATTAAGACAGGTCTTATTGGTACAATCGAGACAATCATTGGTGATGAGCACATTCCATCAGAGAATACTACTCCTGAATCAAGCCAGATTCATGAAAGCTTTAGAAAGATGGTTAATGCTGGTTGTAAGGCTGTTGTTATGGAAGTTTCAAGTCAGGGACTAAAGCTTGATAGAACAGCAGGTATTATGTTTAATATTGGTGTATTTACAAACCTTGAGCCAGATCACATCGGACCTAATGAACATGAAAGCTTTGAGGATTACTTAGAATGTAAGTCAAAGTTGTTTAGACAGTGCTCAACAGGTATTTTTAATGCAGATGATGAGCATGTTGAAAAGATGATTAAGAATGCAACTTGTAAAATAGAGACATATGCTATTGATAAGGACGCAGACCTTAAGGCAAGCGATATTAAGCTTTTCCACGAAGGTGGTAATATTGGATTAAACTATAAGTTAGTTTCAAAGGATGATAGTAAGGACTTAGAAGTTAAATTAAATCTTCCAGGTCGCTTCTCAGTTTATAACTCTTTATCAGCTATTGCGGTTACAAAACATTTTGATGTGCCAGAGGCAACTCTTTTAAAGACACTTCAGGAGGTTAAGGTAAAGGGTAGAATTGAACTTGTAAAGGTATCTGATAACTTTAGTTTAATGATAGATTATGCACATAATGCTATGTCCCTTGAGAGTTTACTTACAACTTTAAGAGAATACAATCCACATAGAATTGTAACTTTATTTGGTTGTGGCGGTAACAGATCAAGAGATAGAAGATTTGAAATGGGTGAAGTATCTGGAAAATTATCAGATTTAACAATTATTACATCTGATAATCCAAGAGATGAAGAGCCTGAAGCAATTATTAAGGATATTATAACTGGAATATCTAAAACTGATGGTAAGCACGTGGATATAATAGACCGTAAGGAAGCTATTAAGTACGCAATTGCTCATGGTGAGCCAGGAGATATCATTGTTCTTGCAGGTAAGGGACATGAGGACTACCAGATCATTAAGGGCGTAAAGCATCACATGGATGAAAGAGAGCTTATTGCTGAGGTTTTAGAGGAACTTAAGAGGTAAAAATGTTTGCTGATATAATAATAGATATATCTCATGAACAATTAGATAAGACTTTTCAATACAATATCCCGGATGAACTCCGGGATATTGTTAAGATTGGAAGTTTGGTTAACATACCCTTTGGTAGAGCTAACAAGATGATTCAGGGCTATGTAATTAATATGGGGGAAGAGGCAAAGTACCCTGTGGAGAAGATTAAGTACATAGACAGCTTAGTTACAGATAAAGTGGGCCTTGCAGGGGAAATGATTGAGCTTGCTTACTGGATTAAGAAAAACTATGGTTCAACTATGAATCAAGCTCTAAAGACAGTTATTCCTGTAAAAGATAAGGTTAGCCAAAAAGAAAAGAAGTCCGTGTGTCTTAATGTGCCGGTGGATGAGGCAAAGGCAATGCTTGATACATTTTTAAAAAAGAATGCAAAGGCAAAATATAGATTAGTAGAGGCTTTGATAGAAGAAGAAATAATTGATATGAGTATTATAAAATCTAAGCTTAATATCTCAGCATCAACTATTAAATCACTTGAAGATGACGAAATTATAAAGATTAACTCAGAAGAATATTATCGAAATCCTGTGCCAAGAAGGAATATGTTTGGTAAGAATGTAGAATTAAACCCAGAGCAGAGACAGGCAGCAGATTTGATAAAAAAAGACATAGATGAAAATGTATATAGAACTTATCTTCTACACGGAATTACAGGTAGTGGAAAGACGGAAGTTTACCTGGATGTAATTGAGAAGGTTATTGAATCTGGAAAGCAAGTAATTATGCTTATTCCAGAGATTGCGCTAACTTTACAGACAGTGCAGAGATTCTACTATAGATTTGGAGATAAGGTTTCTATCTTAAATTCTAAGATGTCAAAGGGCGAGCGATACGACCAATTTTTAAGAAGCATGCGTGGGGAAATCAGTGTAATTATTGGACCTAGGTCTGCGCTGTTCACACCATTTCCTAATTTAGGTCTTATAGTTATTGATGAAGAGCATGAGGGAGCTTATAAATCCGATAAGACTCCAAGATATCATGCTAGACCCGTTGCAATTCATATAGCAAAGAAGAAACAAATTCCAGTAATACTAGGCTCGGCTACCCCAAGCGTGGATAGTTATGAAAGAGCCCTAAATGGAGAATATAAGCTAATTACTTTGACTAAGAGAGCGGGAGATGCCAAGTTACCAAAGGTCTATGTAGAAGATATGAGAGACGAGCTAAGAGCTGGCAATAGGTCTGTTTTTAGTAGAAGGTTAAAGACACTAATTAGTGATAGACTTGAAAAGAAGGAGCAGATAATGCTCTTTTTAAATAAAAGAGGCTATGCAGGATTTATATCTTGTAGAAGCTGCGGGCATGTAATGAAGTGCCCTCATTGTGACGTTTCCTTAACGGCCCATAATAACGGGAAACTTATCTGCCACTATTGTGGTTATGAGCAGGAAAATGTTACAACTTGCCCAGAATGTGGTTCGAAATATATAGCTGGATTTAGGGCAGGAACCCAAGCATTAGAAAAATTACTTAAAAGAGAGTATCCTAATGCTAGAGTCCTTCGTATGGACACAGATACAACAAAGAATAAGGGTGGACATGAAAGAATCCTTGAATGCTTTGCAAATCATGAGGCAGACATTTTAGTAGGTACTCAGATGATTGTAAAGGGACACGATTTTCCAGATGTTACTTTAGTTGGCATTGTGGCAGCAGATATGTCACTTTATGCTAGTGATTACAAGGCCCCTGAAAAGACCTTCCAGTTGCTTACTCAAAGTGCTGGTAGAGCTGGTAGAGGTAAAAGTCTTGGAGAGGTGGTAATTCAAAGCTATACACCAGACCACTATAGTATTCAAACTGCGGCACATCAGGATTTTAGAGGATTTTTTGATCAAGAAATAAGCTATAGAAAATTACTGGGCTATCCTCCAATATTAAATATGTTAAAAGTTACCTTATCAAGCCCTAATGAAGAGGCTCTAGATAGGGCTAGTACAAGCTTAAAGGAGAGAGCGGACAAGGTAAATAATTCAATAGTTTTAGGTCCAACTAAAGCTAATATTTATAAAATTAATGATATTTTTAGCAAAGTTATATATATTCGCAATAAAGAATATGGTAAACTAAGCAGTGTATATGAGAACTTGGACAATTTTGTTATTGGAAACCCATTGTTTAAAAATGTTTTAGTCAATTATGACTTTAATGAATAGTATTATAAAGATAGGAGAATAATAATATGGCAATCAGAAATATTAGAGAAATTGGTGATGATATATTAAGAGCAGAATGCAAAGAAATAAAAGAAATGACACCAAGAATTAAGGAACTTATCGAGGATATGTTTGAAACAATGTATGAGGCTAACGGTGTTGGTCTTGCAGCTCCTCAGGTAGGTATAAGAAAGAGATTAGTAGTAATTGATTGTGGCGATGATCCAATCGTATTAATTAATCCAGTTGTTTTAGAGACAAGCGGAAGCCAGACAGGACAGGAGGGTTGCCTTTCAGTTCCAGGTAAGGTAGGTATTGTTACAAGACCTAACTATGCTAAGGTTAAGGCTTTAAATGAAGATATGGAAGAAATTATTGTAGAAGGCGAAGAATTACTTGCTAGATGTATGCTTCATGAAATCGACCATTTAAATGGCGTAATGTATGTTGATAAGATTGAAGGCGAGTTAATGGAAGTTGACTACGACGAAGAATAATCCATAAATATAGAAGATAAATTCATAAATATAGAAAAGAGGCAAATTAGTGAGAGTAATTTTTATGGGAACACCGGATTTTTCGGTGGGTACATTAGAAGCTATTATAAAGGCAGGACATGAAGTTTGCGCAGTAGTTACACAGCCTGATAAGCCAAAGGGAAGAAGTAAACAATTACAATTCTCTCCTGTAAAGGAGGCGGCTCTTGCCCATAATTTAGAAGTCCTACAGCCAGAGAAAGCTAGAGACCCTGAATTTGTAGAAGAATTAAGAAGATATAATGCTGATGTTTTCGTAGTTGTAGCATTTGGCCAGATTCTACCAAAGGAAATTATTGAGATGCCAAAGTATGGTTGTGTTAACGTCCATGCATCTTTACTTCCTAAGTATAGAGGTGCTGCACCTATTCAGTACGCAGTTATTGATGGTTGCGAATATTCAGGCGTTACAACAATGCAGATGAATGAAGGCCTTGATACAGGCGACATTCTTATGGTAGAAAAGTTAAAGCTTGATCCTAAGGAAACAGGTGGTTCTTTATTTGATAAATTAGCAGTTGTAGGCGCTAACTTACTTGTTAAGACTTTAGAAGGCCTTAAAGAGGGAAGTATAAGTCCAATTCCTCAAAAGGAAGAGGATTCTAAATATGTTAAGATGATAAAGAAGTCCATGGGAGAGATAGATTTTAATAAGTCTGCAGTAGTTATTGAAAGACTTATTAGAGGTCTTAATCCATGGCCATCAGCTTTCACACATTTACAAGGAAAGACTTTTAAGATTTGGGAAGCTAATTGCCTTGATGATGTTACTGATGCAAAAGTCGATTTAAGCACAGCTAAGAACGGCGAAATCGTAGCTCTAAGAAAGAATTCCCTTGTAATTAAAACAGGAGAGGGTTACTTAGAGGCTCTTGAAGTTCAGTTAGAAGGCAAGAAGAGAATGGATGCAGGCTCCTTCCTTCGTGGCAATAACATTGAACTTGGCACAGTATTTGGTAAGGAAGAATAATCATAAAAAGAGGTGACTTATATGTACTATGGATATGGTTTAGGCTATGGATATTATTTTGATCCAACTTATATACTAATAATTATAGCAGCAGTACTAGCCTTGCTTGCACAGCTTAGAGTTCAATTTACATTTTCAAAATACTCAAAAGTAGCAAGCTCTAGAGGTCTTACAGGGGCTATGGTTGCTGAACAGATTCTTAGAAGCGAAGGAATCTATGATGTGGGTGTTGCCCATGTTTCAGGTTCTCTTACAGATCACTACGATCCAAGAACTAAGATGGTAAATTTATCAGATTCGGTATATAATATGTCTTCTATAGCAGCGGTTGCTGTAGCAGCCCATGAATGTGGACATGCAATTCAGCACAACAGAGGCTATGTGCCACTAAGCCTTAGATCTGCAATAGTACCTTTTGCCAATATTGGTTCAAAGGCATCTTGGATTTTTATTATACTTGGTGTGCTTTTAAGCTGGAATCAGACACTTATTACAGTGGGAATCTTAATGTTCTCTCTTGCAGTGCTTTTCCAGATTGTTACACTTCCAGTTGAGTTTAATGCCTCAGCTAGAGCTCTTAGAATTTTAAAATCTAACGGAATGCTTGTAGATAGAGAAAATTCTAAGGCAAGATCTGTACTAACAGCAGCAGCTCTTACTTATGTAGCAAGTGCTGCCTCAGCTATTTTACAGTTACTTAGATTAATAATTTTATTTGGAGGAAATAACCGTGACGACCGCTAATAATTCGGTTAATCTAAGAGCAGTTGTTTTAGATATGCTCTTAGAGAATGAAAAGAACGGCGAATTTTCTAACTATCTTTTAAATAATGCGCTGGCTAAATACCAATATTTGGAAAAGAGCCAGCGCTCATTTATCGCTAAGCTTTTTATTGGAAGTATTGAAAGAAAGATAGAATTAGACTATGTTTGCAATCAATTTTCAAAAACCAAAACAAAGAAAATGAAGCCCTTAATTAGGGTCTTAATTAGAATGTCAATTTACCAGCTTTTATACATGGATTCAGTGCCTGAGTCTGCAGTTTGTAATGAGGCTGTTAAGTTAGCAACTAAGCGTGGTTTTGTAAGCTTAAAGGGCTTTGTAAATGGCGTATTAAGAAATATTGCAAGAAATAAGGATTCAATAGAATATCCAGCAGAAAGTGACTACATTTTACATAATAGTATTAAATATTCAATGCCAGAATGGATTATTAAGCTTTGGCTTGAAAGCTATAGTAAAGAGGAAGTTTCTGATATTCTAGAGGGTCTCTTTAAAGAGAAAAGAACCTATATTAGAGTTAATACAAGTAAGATTAGTCCTAAGGATTTAAAGGAAAAGCTAGAATCTGAAGGGGTTAAGGTTGTTAATACTGAGATTGATTATGCACTAGAGATTTCGGATTATGATTATTTGACTAATTTAGACAGTTTTAATGAAGGACTTTTCCAGATTCAGGATTTAAGCTCAATTATTGCAGGTTACAATTCTCATTTTGAAAATGGACAGACAGTAGTGGACGTTTGCGCCGCTCCTGGTGGCAAGACAATCAATGCTAGTTTGTGGGTTGGCGATGAAGGAAGAGTTTATTCTAGAGACATTTCCTATGAAAAGCTTGATAAGATTGAGGAAAATCTTGATAGATTAGGAATTACTAATGTAGAGACAGAAGTGTTTGATGCCTCAGAACTTGATGAAAGTTTAGTGGCTAAGGCAGATGTAGTAATTGCTGACCTACCTTGTTCAGGTCTTGGTATTATAGGTAGAAAGCCAGACATTAAATACAATGCGAGTCCTGAAAAATGTGCTGAATTGATAGAAATTCAAAAAAATATTTTAACTACAGTAGTTAATTATTTGAAAGAATCTGCTATACTAGTTTATAGTACTTGTACAATCAATAAGGCAGAGAATGAAGAACAAGTGGAATTTATAAAGGGTCTAGGCTTTGAACTTTTAGACATGAAGCAGTTATTAGCTGGAAAGACAAAGGACACAGACGGATTCTTTTATGCAATTTTAAAGAAGAAGTAAGGTATTAGAATGGATATTAATTATAAGATTAAGGACGGTAGAGTGGATTTAAAGAGTCTACACTCTAGCGAACTAATTGAATATATAGAGAGCTTAGGAGAGAAGAAGTTTAGAGCTAATCAGCTTTATCAGTGGATGCACGAAAAGCTTGTAACTAACTTTGATGACTGCCTTAATATTCCTGCTAAGCTTAGAGATAGTTTAAAGGAAAATGCATATCTTATGGCACTTGAGCCAATAAGGGTGCAGACATCACAAATTGATGGAACACAAAAGTACTTATTTAAACTCTACGATGGCAATGTCATTGAAAGTGTATTAATGAAGTACCACCATGGAAATTCAGTTTGTATTTCATCCCAGGTTGGATGTAAAATGGGTTGTCGCTTCTGTGCGTCAACACTTGACGGTTGTGTAAGAAACCTCACACCTTCTGAAATGTTAGATCAGGTCTATAGAATTCAGAGCATTTCAGGAGAGCGAGTTTCTAATATAGTAATTATGGGTTCTGGCGAGCCTATGGATAATTACGACAATGTTATTAAGTTTCTAGAGTTGATTAATTCTGAAAAAGGGCTTAATATTAGTCTTCGTAATTTAACAGTTTCTACTTGTGGTTTAGTGCCAAAGATTAGAGAGTTAGCTGACCTTGAGCTACAGATAACTCTTGCGATTTCTTTACATGCACCTAATGACGAGCTTAGAAAGACTATGATGCCTATAGCTAATAAGTATTCTATAGAAGAAATAATGGATGCCTGCAGATATTATCTTGATAAGACAGGCAGAAGAATTTCCTTTGAGTACAGCTTAGTAAAGGGCGTTAATGATACTAAGGAATGTGCAAGTCAGTTAATTGATTTGGTACATGGCCTTAATTGTCATATTAACCTTATTCCGGTTAATCCGATTAAGGAAAGAGATTACGAACAATCTAATAAGGATGCTATTATGGCATTCAAAAATAAACTTGAAAAATGTGGAATTAATGTTACTATTAGAAGAGAAATGGGCCGAGATATTGACGGCGCATGTGGTCAATTAAGAAAAAGTTATATGGAGGATAGTCATGAAAGCAGTAGCAATGACTGATATTGGTAAAAAAAGAAAAACCAATCAGGATTTTGTCTATACATCTATGACACCTATAGGAATACTCCCGAATCTTTTCATTGTGGCAGATGGCATGGGGGGCCATAAAGCAGGCGACACGGCATCAAGATTTACAGTGGAAACACTAGTAAAGCTACTTAAGGAGAACCTAACTAAGGATGCTGTTAGCACAGTAGAGAAGGCGATTTTAGAGGTAAACACATTACTTCTAGAAAAGGCTAAGGAATCAGAAGATTATACAGGCATGGGGACAACACTTTGCCTAGCAAGTATTATTGATGATACACTTTTAGTTGCCAACGTAGGGGATAGTAGACTATACGTAGTTGATGAGGACATACGACAAGTTACCAGAGACCACTCATTGGTTGAGGAAATGGTTCTTGCAGGTGAGATTAACAAAGAGGAAGCAAGAAATCATGAGAGGAAAAATGTTATAACGAGGGCTATTGGCGGTACAACTACCGTAGAGCCAGATATGTTTAGAATAGACCTAAAGAAAAACGATAGGATTTTATTATGTAGTGATGGTTTAACTAACATGCTCGAGGATACAGAGATTGCTGATATCATTAAAGATGAGTCAGATATTAATAATGCCGCAAAGAAACTGATAGACAAGGCTAATAAGAATGGCGGGCTAGATAATATATCAGTTGTTATTATTAAAACTAATTAGAAAGGTATAAATTAATATGTTGAGAAAAGGACAGTTTTTAGCTGACAGATATGAAATACTAGAGCAGATCGGCGCTGGAGGAATGGCTGATGTGTATAAGGCTAAATGCCACAAACTTAATAGATTTGTTGCCATTAAGGTTATGAAAAAAGAATTTAGTGATGATAAGACTTTTGTTACTAAATTTAGAGCAGAGGCTCAGTCTGCTGCAGGTCTTACACATTCTAATGTCGTAAGCGTTTATGATGTTGGAGATGAAGATGGCATCTATTATATTGTTATGGAATTAGTTGAGGGTATTACCCTTAAGAAATATATAGAAAAAAGAGGTAGAATTCCATTTAAGGAAGCTGCTAGTATTGCTATTCAGGTAGTAAACGGCATGGAAGCTGCCCACAAGGCTGGAGTTGTTCACAGAGATATTAAACCTCAGAATATTATTATTTCAAAGGACGGTAAGGTTAAGGTTACTGACTTTGGTATTGCTAAGGTTTCATCTAATACAACAATTAACTCATCACAGACAATGGGCTCTGTTCACTACATTTCACCAGAACAGGCAAGAGGTGGATACTCAGATGCTAGAACTGATATTTACTCAATGGGTATCACAATTTTTGAGATGTTAACAGGAACTGTACCATTTGATGCAGATAATTCAGTAACAGTTGCTGTAAAGCATATACAGGATAAGATTCCACTTGCATCAACACTTGCTGAGGGAATCCCTGTAAGTATAGATAAGATTGTTGCAAAATGTACTGAGAAAAAGCCTGACAGAAGATATCAGACAGCAGAAGAATTACTTGCTGATTTAAAGAAATCTCTTGTTATGCCAGATGTAGATTTTGTTAAAATGGCACCAATAATGGAGGATGAAATGTCAAAGAAAGAAGAAAATGAAGAATTAAATGAAGATTTAGACGTTCTTGACGATGACAATGAAGAAACACTAGAAGATCTTGACGACGAAGATGGCGTTTTAGATGATGAAGACGAGGATGAAGATGATATTGATGATGAAAGTAATGAAAAGCTTGATAAGATCATGAAGTATATCGGAATCGGTATTGCAGCTATTATTCTTATTATTACAGTATTTGTAATCTTAAAGTTAGTAGGTTGTGGTTCTTCTTCAACAGAGACAGAAACAGAGACAACAACAGTTTCAGAAGATGATTCAAGCCTTGTTTCAGTACCTGATGTTACAGGTAAGTCAAAGGAAGAGGCTATTGAGGCATTAAATGAAGTAAGCCTTGGTTACTCAATTGTTACACAGAGCTCTTCAACAGTAGAAGAAGGCTATGTAATTAGTCAGGGTACAACAGCAGGCTCTAAGGTTTCTGCTAATACAAGAATCGTTCTTACAGTAAGTAAGGGAACTGAAACAGAAACAGTTTCTGTTACTAATGTAAAGGGCATGACAGAGGAAAAGGCTACTGAAACTCTTAAGGATTTAGGCTTTGAGGTTGAAGTAGAATATGCATATAGTACAACAGTTGAAGCTGGTAATGTTATTAGCTACTCACCAACAGGTAGTGCAGAAAAGGGCTCTACAATTACTATTAAGGTAAGTAGAGGTGAGGAAGAGAAGACAGTTACTATGATTGATTTAACAGGTATGTCAGAGTCATCTGCTATTTCATGGTTAACGTCTAATAGTTTAACATATACAATTCAGTATCAGACATCATCTGGTGAGTATGGATATGTAACAGCTCAGAACTATAAGGAAGGTGCATCGGTAACTACAAGTACAAGCATTGTTGTAACAGTTAGTCATAAGGAAGCTACAGTAGATATTCCTGATGTTACTGAAATGTCATCAGCAAAGGCTAAGTCGACACTCGAAGCTGCAGGATTTAATGTCTCTACTGTTACTGCAGCAAGTGATACAGTAGCTAAAGGTAATGTAATAAGTTATTCACCAACAGGATCTGCAGTAAAAGGTTCAACAATTACTATTACTGTAAGTTCAGGACCTGCAGAAATAGAATCTGGCACAAATGAAGCAGGTACTAACTAGGTAGTTCATGCAGGGTAAGATAATTAAAGGTATCGCTGGCTTCTACTATGTTTACATAGAAGAAGTCGGCGCTATATATGAGTGTAAGGCAAAAGGCGTTTTTAGAAATAAGAAGATTAAGCCTTTAGTAGGTGATAATTGCCTAGTGGATATTGTGGATGAAGAAAATCTAAAGGGTAATATTACAGAAATTCTTGAAAGAAAGAATTCTCTTATTAGACCGGCTTTTGCCAATATAGATCAAGCGATGGTTATATTTGCCGTTAAACAACCAGATATAAACTACAATCTCTTAGATAGATTTTTAGTTTATATGGACTATCAGGATGTGGATACTGTAGTGGTTTTTAACAAGGTAGATTTAGCAACAAAAGAAGAAATTGATGCATTAGAATCAATTTATAATAAATGCGGTTGTAGGTTAATATGGGTAAGTACCTATGACAAGACTGGTGTAGACGAGGTTTTAGAATGTCTAAAGGGCAAGACAACAGTGCTTGCAGGCCCTTCAGGAGTTGGAAAATCTTCCCTCACTAATTTGATTTTACCAGAGGAGGTTAATGCCACTGGTGAGGTTAGTAAAATTGGTAGAGGACGTCATACCACAAGGCATTCAGAAATTTTTAATGTAAGTCCTAATACGTATATTGCAGATACGCCGGGCTTTACATCACTTAACCCTCCTGATATAGAAAAGGAAGAGTTAAGATTTTATTTTGAAGAATTTAAAGAGCATGAGGGAAATTGCAGATTTAACGGTTGCGTACATGTAAATGAGCCGGACTGCAGTGTAAAGAAAGCTCTAGCGGATGGACAGATAAGTAAGAGACGATATCAGAGCTATATAGAAATATTTGATGAATTAAAAAATAAAAAGAAATATTAAAGTGTAAAAAGGAAGTAAGATATGAATTATTTATCACCATCAATTTTATCAGCAGATTTTAAGAATTTAGGAAGAGAATTAGAGATTATTGACGAGGCAGGAGCAGAGTACGTACACATCGATGTTATGGATGGAAGCTTTGTACCAAACATTTCCCTTGGTATTCCTGTTATTAAGTCAATTAGAAGTGCAACTAAGAAGGTTTTTGATGTACATCTTATGATTGATGAACCAATCAGATACATTGAGGAATTTGCAAATGCAGGCGCAGACATTATTACAGTGCATGTTGAAAGTTGTCAGGATGTTAAGGCTACACTTGAAAAGATTAAGTCCTTTAATTGTAAGGCAGCCATTACACTTAATCCTAAGACTCCAGCAAAGGCAGTTATTCCATACCTTTCAATGGTAGACATGGTGCTTGTTATGAGCGTTAATCCAGGATTTGGCGGTCAGAAATTCATTCCAGAATCTCTTGATAAGGTTAGAGAAATTAAGAAGGCATTAGAAGAGAAGAACTTAACTAATGTTAACATCGAAATTGATGGTGGTATTAATATTGAAAATCTTGCTAGAGTCCTTGAAGCTGGCGTAAATGTAGTAGTTGCTGGTTCAGCTATTTTTAAGGGCGATACTGCAGAAAATGTTAAGAAGTTCAAGGAAGTTATGTCATCTTGGAACTAAATAAAAACTAGCTAAGATTAGCTAAAGTTTCCTAGATGATACATTTTCAAAATAAAGAGTATAAAAATAAGGACGATATCAAATTGATATCGTCCTTTTAAGTTTACATATATCTTATACGTTAAATCTAAAGAGGATTACATCGCCATCCTTAACCACGTATTCCTTACCTTCCATACGAACAAGACCCTTTTCCTTAGCTGCGTTATAAGAACCGCAGTCAAGTAAATCCTGATAGTAAACAACTTCTGCCTTAATGAAACCTCTTTCAAAGTCAGAGTGAATCTTACCAGCAGCACCAGGAGCCTTAGTTCCCTTAGTGATTGTCCAAGCACGAGTTTCTGTCTCACCAGCTGTTAAGTAACTAATAAGACCAAGTAACTTATAGCTTGCTGCAATTAACTTATCAAGACCTGATGATTCAAGACCTAAGTCATCAAGGAATTCCTTCTTCTCATCATCATCAAGTTCTGAAATTTCCTGTTCAATCTGAGCACAAATAACAAATACTTCTGAGTTATTAGCTGCTGCATATTCCTTAACCTTAGCAACATTAGCATTATCAGCGCCATCATTTCCTAAATCATCTTCAGCTACGTTAGCAGCAAAGATAACTGGCTTAGCTGTTAAAAGGTTGTATTCTTTAATAAAGGCCTCTTCTTCTTCGCCTTCAAGTTCGAAGCTAGCTGCTAAATTGCCATCCTCTAAGTGCTTAATAAGTCTTTCGATGAATTCAACTTCACGAGCTAAATCCTTATTGTTATATGCGCCTCTCTTTTGCTTAGCAAGTCTTCTCTCTAAAACTTCAAGATCAGCAAAAATTAATTCTAAGTTGATTGTTTCAATATCTCTTACAGGATCAATTGAACCATCTACGTGAACGATATTAGAGTCTTCAAAACATCTAACAACATGTACAATAGCATCTACTTCTCTGATATTAGCAAGGAACTGGTTTCCTAAGCCTTCTCCTTTAGAAGCACCCTTTACAAGACCTGCAATATCTACGAATTCGATTACAGCAGGTGTAATCTTTGCTGAATTATAAAGTGCTGCAAGTTTATCAAGTCTGTCATCAGGTACAGTAACAACACCAACATTAGGATCGATTGTAGCAAAAGGATAGTTTGCTGCAAGTGCCCCTGCCTTAGTAAGGGAATTAAATAAAGTTGACTTACCAACATTAGGTAAACCTACGATTCCTAGTTTCATTATAACCTCCATGCCACTTTTAAGTGGATAAAAATATTTTAATTTGAAATTAATTGATTGACGTTTAATAAATCCTTGTAAACGCAAGGAATATTTTATCATAAATTCACTAATAATGGGAAATTATTTTTATAAATTTGACGTTTAATAACTATATTTATAGAAAAAAATCCCCACAAAAACACATTATGTGGGAAAATTCACCACCTTTCCCCCAATATGTGCAAAGTCCCGTAACTAGCGGAATTCTAAAGGATTTAGACTTGCTTTTTATTCCTATTAGGGTTACAATAGGGATGAAAGTGGAGGTAATGTGATAATAAGTGGTGAAATGTGGTGGATTTAAAAAATCCCACAGATTACTTAAATAACGGGCTTTAATACATTTGTTATCCCAATGCAAGTATGATTCTTAATCTAAATGGAAGGGGGAACGGTTATGTTACAAGGTGAATATACACATACAATTGATGCCAAGGGCAGACTTATCGTTCCAGCAAAACTCCGTGAAGGATTAGGAGATACATTTACAATAACAAGGGGATTCGATGGATGTATTTATGCATATTCCAACGATGAGTGGGAAGCCTTGAAAGAAAGAATTGCAAAGTTACCTCTAAATGATGCAAGAGCACGTTCACTTACTCGATTCTTTATTGGTGGAGCAAGTGAAGTGGAAGTGGACAAACAGGGACGAATTCCTATTACACAGACTTTAAGAACTCACGCAGGACTTGAAAAAGACGTGGTTTCATTAGGTGTTGGTAATAAGGTAGAAATTTGGAGTGCCAAGAAGTACAACGAAGTTAATGCCGAAAGCTTTGAGAATATCGAGAATGTTGCAGAAAGCATGTTGGAATTTGGCTTCACAATTTAGATTAAGGAGATTTCGTTATGGAATTTAAGCATTATTCAGTTTTATTAGAAGAGACAATTGAAAATTTAAATATAAAGCCAGACGGAATCTATGTAGACGGTACTTTAGGCGGCGCAGGTCATTCAAGCGTTATTGCTAGTAAGTTAGGTCCTAATGGCAGACTTATTGGAATTGACCAGGATGAAAATGCTATCGAGGCCGCAAGTAAGAGACTAGAACCTTTTAAAGATAGAGTAACTATTGTTAGAGATAATTACGTGAATTTTAAAAAGGTATTAGATGATTTAAATATTGATAAGATTGATGGAGTGGTACTTGATCTAGGAGTATCTTCATATCAATTAGATACAGTAGAAAGAGGCTTTACATATAATGTTGATACAGCCCTTGATATGAGAATGGATAACAGACAGTTAATGACAGCAAGGGATATTGTTAACGACTATAGCGAATCAGATCTTTATAGAATCATTAGAGATTATGGTGAAGATAGATTTGCTAAGAATATTGCAAAGCACATTGTTAATGCAAGACAGGAAAAGCCGATTGAGACAACATTTGAATTAAATGACATTATAAAGGCAGCAATTCCTGCAAAGGTAAGAGCTACAGGTGGTCATCCATCAAAGAGAACTTATCAGGCAATTAGAATCGAACTTAATAAGGAACTAGATGTTCTAGAAAATTCAATAGACGACCTTATTGATAGACTAAATCCAGGTGGAAGATTATGTATTATTACTTTCCATTCACTTGAGGATAGAATCGTTAAGGTTAAATTTAAAACAGCAGAGAACCCATGTACTTGCCCACCGGAATTTCCAGTGTGTGTATGTGGCAAGAAATCAAAGGGTAAGGTGATTTCAAGAAAGCCAATCTTACCTTCTGATAAGGAGTTAGAGGAGAACTCAAGATCAAAGTCGGCTAAGTTAAGAGTCTTTGAGAAGAGATAGGAGTAGGAGAAGTAAAATAAGCAAAGGAGGAGACATGGATGGCAAGAAATAGCAAAAAAAGACATTATAAAAGTGCTAAAAGAGCGACTTATGTGTCTGGTAGTGCTGCTAGGGAATTAGCGCCAAAACCACAAGAACGAGTAAGAAAGCGTCATGTGGAAACTAGCGAAGAGCGTAGAGAGCGACTAAGACGCCAGAAGAATCAAAGACAAGCCAATAAAATTAACATGATATTCATGGGAATGATGACATTGGCAGTTGCGATTAGCGTTGCTGTTTGCTATCAGCTAGTAAGTCTTCAATCAGAATATAAAGCTAATCAAACGAAGCTAGATGATTTAAAGACAGAATATCAAGAACTTAAATCTGATAATGATGAACTAGATGCTAAGTTAGATGCAAGTATTGATTATGAAGCAATTTACAATACTGCAGTTAATGAATTAGGTATGGTTTATCCAGATTCAAGTCAAGTTATTCTTTATGAGTCAGGTGAGAGCGAATACGTTAAGCAGTATAAGGATGTACCTGGTCAAGAATAGATAATAATGCTGGCTTTTATTTAAGCCAGCATTTTGTGTTAATAATTAGTATTTAGTGTTTAGTGTAATGAGAAGGAATATTCTAAAACAAAACTAGAATATGAAGGGGCAAGTGTGTATAATTATAAGGCTGATAACTAGCCTGGATGGAGTAAAAACTAATGGCTGATTACGAGAAGATCAAAGAGAGAAAATTAAAAAAGAAAAGGATGCTTCTTAAAAAAACTGGTAAGAAGATACAGGTTATGTTAGTTATTGTAGCATTACTACTTGCTGGTTTAGGTGGCAGAATTTTTTATATAATATATAACCGTGGTGATGAATATACACAAAGTGTTTTAAATGAACAGACCCAGACTAATGATACTGTGCTTGCAAAGAGAGGTCAGATCAAAACCAGTGATGGTACAATTCTTGCTTACAGTGAGAAAATGTACAACGTAATCCTAGATGTGGCACAACTACTAAGCGACGATGAGGAAAGTGAAGATAATCTAACAGATGATACAATCACAGCCCTTTGTAATAGCTTTGGTCTTGATAGAGCAGAGCTAGTTGCTAAGATTTACGATAATCAAACCAGCAGATATTTAAAGCTAGTAAAGGAAATATCAGAAGAAGATATGGAAAGCTTTAAAGCCCTTATGAGCACCACAGATTCTAAAGGCAATAAAGTTGATACAACAGTTGTGGATGTTTGGTTTGAAGAAACTTATGTAAGAAAGTATCCTAATAATAATTTAGCAGCCGATGTGGTAGGCTTTTATAGTCAGAATAACGGCGGCGAGTTAGGTCTTGAATTACAATATAACGACTATTTAACAGGTGTTAATGGCCTTTCCTATAGTTATGTTAATGACGGACTTGAGATTACTAACACAACTAAGGAAGTAACAGATGGCTATAATGTGGTAACAACTATTGATTATAATATTCAAAAAATAATTGAAGATCATATTATAGCATACAATCAAGAAAGCCCATCAAAGAATACAGCAGTTGTTGCTATGGACCCTGATACAGGAGAGATTTTAGCAATGGCAAGTTATCCAACCTTTGATTTGAATAATCCAAGAGATCTTTCTGGTGTTTACACTGAGGAAGAGTTAGCAGCTATGTCAGATGAGGATAAGACAAATGCTCTATATGAGCTTTGGACTAACTTCTGTGTTTCAGAAAGTTACGAGCCGGGTTCTGTATTTAAGCCTGTGACAGTGGCATCAGCCCTTGATGAAGGAGTTGTAAAGGATGGAGATACTTATAATTGTACTGGTGCTGAAGTAGTAAGTAACTGGACAATTAAGTGTCACTCATATTCTTCGGGTGGACATGGAGTTATTACTCTAGAACAAGCGATTATGGAATCATGTAATCCATACATGATAAATTTAGCAATTAAGTTAGGAACAACAAAATTTGCTCAGTATGTAACTATGTTTGGTTTTGGTTCTCTTACAGGAATCGACCTACCAGGTGAGACTAGCGGTATTACATATTCTGCAGATTCTATGACAGTTATAGATGCTGCGACTAACTCCTTTGGACAAAATATCAACGTTAATATGATTCAAATGATATCAGCATATTGTTCTATTATAAATGATGGAAATTATTACCAGCCTCATATTGTTAAGCAAATTGAGGATAGCTCTGGTAATATAGTAAAGTCTTTTGATCCTGTATTAGTAAAGCAGACATGTACAGTGGATACATCAAAGCTTCTAAGACAGTACTTACTTGCAACCGTTGAAGAAGGTACAGCGCAAAAAGTAGGAGTTACAGGATATTCTGTAGCAGGTAAGACAGGTACTGCCCAAAAGGTAAACAGAGATGAGAAAAAATGGCTCATTTCCTTTATTGGACACGTTCCAGCAGACGACCCAGAAATTGCAATTTATGTAATTATTGATGAGCCTGATGGTACAACAGGTAGTTCTGGTTCTTCAGCAGATGTATTGCAATTAAGTCATGATATCCTAGAGGATTTATTACCATATTTAGGAATCTATGAAGACCTTACAGCAACAGACGTGGATACATCTAATAGCGAAGATGAATTGACAGTTGATGTACCAGATACATCACAAAACTAAGATTTTTTGGGAGGAAGTTATGGAACTTAAAGGAAAGAAAGTAATGGTAGTTGGCACTGGAATTAGTGGCATTGGTGCAGTTGACCTTTTAAATAAAGTAGGCGCAGACGTAATTCTCTACGATGGCAATGAGAAGCTTAAAAAGTCTGACGTAGAGGCTAAGCTTAAGTCTAATAAGGCAGAAATCGTCATTGGCGAGTGTAGTGATGAGTTAATTAGCAAGGTGGATTTACTTGTAATTAGCCCTGGTGTGCCAATTGATAGCCCACTTGTTTTAAGATTTAAGGAAGCAGGCGTTTTAGTTTGGGGCGAAATTGAATTAGCTTATAACTACGATAAGGGAAGTGTTGTAGCAATTACAGGTACTAACGGTAAGACTACAACAACAGCCCTTGTAGGTCAGATTATAAAAGCCTATAACGAGAAGACATTTGTTGTAGGTAATATAGGAAATTCCTATACAGGAGAGGTATTTAATACTAGCAAGGATTCTGTTACAGTGGCAGAAATTAGTAGTTTCCAATTAGAGACAACTAATGAGTTCCACCCTAAGGTATCAGCAATTCTTAATATCACTCCAGATCATTTAAACAGACATCATACAATGGAATGCTATGCCGAAACTAAGGAAAGAGTGGCACTTAAGCAGACTAAAGATGATGTATGTGTACTTAATTTAGAAGATGAGTGGTTACAGGATTTTGCGAAGAAATGTAGCGCAAGCGTGGTTTACTTCTCATCTAAGAGAAAAGTTGAAGTTGGCGCTTATGTTGATGGAGATACAATCCGTTATACAGACGGCGTTAATGATAAAGAGTTCTTAAACGTTCATGATATGAAGCTTTTAGGAGTTCATAATTATGAAAATGTATGTGCAGCCATTGCTATGACAAAGGCCATGGGTATTCCTGATGAGCTAATTATCAGAGAAGTTAAGAACTTTAGAGCTGTTGAACATAGAATTGAATTTGTAGCAACTAAGTCTGGAGTTGACTACTATAATGATTCTAAGGGCACTAATCCAGATGCAGCAATTAAGGCTATTGAGGCTATGGTTAAGCCAACAATTCTTATTGCAGGAGGCTATGATAAGGGTTCAGAATTTGATGAATATATCAATGCCTTTGGTGATAAGGTAAGACTTATGGTTTTACTTGGTCAGACAAGTCAAAAGATTGCTGATACAGCTAAGAAGTTAGGATTTACAAATTACATTTTTGCAAATTCTATGGAGGAAGTTGTAGATATTTGTGCAAAGAATGCAAAGGAGGGAGAAGCAGTCTTACTATCTCCTGCGTGTGCTAGCTGGGGAATGTTTGACAACTATGAGCAAAGGGGAGAAATCTTTAAGGACTTAGTTAATAAGTTAGCTTAAAGAAATGCTTATTAATGCGTGGAGAGTTTATGGAAACCAATCAAAGAAAACAAGGGTCGACGATTAAACAAAACACACAAAACAAAAAGATAAGTAAAAGAAGTGTAAATAGAAGAGCTAAAAAGAATAAGAATGATTACATGAAAGCTCATAGAAAGAAATTTAATTTTAGAAAGAGCTTATCAAGAAGCACAGGCTTTTATCTAGATTACTCTTTAATGTTAATTATGATTATTCTAATTGGTATAGGCCTTGTAATGGTTTATAGTAGTTCGTCTACCACAACTGATTCCTTAAAAGGCGTTTTAAAAAGTCAGGTAATTTTTGCAGTGTTGGGCTTGCTTATGATGATGATAGTAGCAAGAGTTTTGGACTATCATATACTAACCAACAAGTATGTAGCTAGAGGGCTATATATATTTTCATTAATACTTGTATTATTACTTTTAACGCCACTTGGTAAAAACTATAATGGTGCCACAAGATGGATTGTAATTGGCGGATTTAATTTCATGCCAGTTGAATTTGTTAAGATAGGAATAATTGCTGCGCTTGCCTGTAGAATATCAAGTCTTAGAGAAAAGATGAAGTATTTTAGAGTGGTTGTTTGGTTGATAGCATGGTATGGAGTAGTTCCAGCGGCAATGCTGTATTTTATATCTAACAACCTAAGTAGTGCCATTATTATTTTAGGAATGGCCTTTTTAATTACATTTGTTGCTTATCCAGGTTATAAACCATATATTGCCATGTGTGCTGGTGCTATAGCCTTTATTAGCGTAGCATTTTCAGCAATTCTATCTGCAATTCAAAAAGGAGACGGCTTTAGATCAACTAGAATCTTGGCTTGGCTGCATCCAGAGGATTATGCAGATGGAGAGGCTTATCAAACGATACATGGTCTTTATGCCATAGGTTCTGGAGGACTTTTTGGTAAGGGGCTAGGTAAAAGTGTTGTTAAGCTAAAGTTACCAGAAGCCTATAATGATATGATCTTTACAATTATTTGTGAGGAGCTTGGCTTGTTTGGGGCTTTATGCGTTTTAATAGCTTTTGGCGTTTTATTATGGAGAATAGCCCATGTTGCAAGAAATGCGCCTGATATGCAAGGAGCCTTGCTTTGTGCCGGTGTATTTTCACATATTGCACTTCAAGTTTTAGTTAATATCGCTGTAGTAACAGGTACTATTCCTAATACAGGTGTTACATTGCCATTTATTAGTAAAGGTGGTACGGCGCTGCTTATCCTATTGCTTGAAATGGGTGTGGTGTTTAATGTCAGTAGCCAAATTAAGGATGAGTTAAATGAGTAAGCGAAAAAAAGAAGAGTTAGAAGGGTATGATTTTTATGATGACATCGATGAACTAGATAGAGCATCGAATGCCAAAGCTAAAGCTAATGCAAACAAGTCTAGGACAATTAGGAAGAGAAGGACTAATACGAAAAGAGTTACATTTCCATTAGCACTTTTAATTTCCTTACTAATTATCTTAATTGTAGGCTTTAGTGCTTATGTAGCTTTTAGAGTTGATGTAATTGAGTATGAAGGTAATACTCATTACAGTGATGAGGAGATGTCAGACTTCTTATTTGAAGGAAAGACACCTAATTCACTAATATATTTTTTATTTGGAAATACGAATATTGAAATTCCCTTTATCCAAAAATATGATGTTGAGATTAAATGGCCTAATAAATTTTACGTTACGGTATACGAAAAACCTATAATAGGATATGTAAAATATATGGGCAGCTATATGTATTTTGATAAAGACGGTATTGTGGTTGAAAGCTCTACTGAGTTAATTGACTCGGTACCGGAAGTTCAAGGTTTAGAGTATTCCTCAATTGTACTTAATAAGAAAATCGAAGTGGCGGACGAGTCAATATTTGATAAGATACTAGAGCTTGCCCAAGGTTTTGATAAGTATGATTTAGATGTAGATTCTATCTTCTTTGATAGTGAAGGTAATATCTATGTTTACATTGGAAGTGTTAAAGTAGCAATGGGAAATACAGACGATTATAGCGAGAGATTATTTGAATTAAAACAATTGTACTCAAAATTGAACGGAATGTCAGGAACCCTGTATTTAGACGAGTTTGATGGCAGTCAGTCCTCAATTATTTTTAAGAAAGACAACTAAAACGGTTGATATTTTAATTGAAAAACGATATTATATTTTATAGTGATTTTTAAGGGAGTAGAAGGAGGCAACAACTTTGTTAGAAATTATGACTAATGACGCAGAAGGCTCTGCAAAGATTATAGTAGTAGGAGTCGGCGGATCAGGCAACAATGCTGTTAACAGAATGATAGATGAAAATATCAGCGGGGTGGAATTTGTAGCTATCAATACAGATGGACAAGCACTTCAGTCATGTAAGGCTCCATCTGCAATCCAAATTGGAGAGAAACTTACTAAAGGTTTAGGAGCTGGTGCAGTTCCTGAAATCGGAGAAAAAGCCGCAGAAGAGAATATTGAAGATATTACTCAGCTCCTTAAGGGCGCAGACATGGTATTTGTTACATGCGGTATGGGTGGCGGAACTGGTACAGGTGCAGCCCCAGTAGTTGCTAAGGTTGCTAAGGAGATGGGTATCCTTACAGTCGGTGTAGTAACTAAGCCTTTCGCTTTTGAAGGTAGAACTCGTATGAACAATGCCAATTTAGGTATTGAAAAGCTTAAGGAGAATGTTGATACATTAATTATTGTTCCTAATGACAGACTTCTTCAGATTATTGACAGAAGAACATCAATGCCAGATGCCCTAAAGAAGGCCGATGAAGTTTTACAGCAGGCAGTACAGGGAATTACAGACCTTATTAATGTTCCAGGTCTTATTAACCTTGACTTTGCCGATGTTAGAACTGTTATGACAGATAAGGGTATTGCCCATATCGGTATTGGTACAGGAACAGGTGATGATAAGGCTATTGAAGCTGTTAAGCAGGCCGTATCAAGTCCACTTCTTGAAACAACAATTGAAGGCGCATCACATGTTATTATTAATATCTCAGGTGATGTAGGTCTTATGGAAGCTGATGAAGCTGCAAGATACGTTCAGGAACTTGCAGGTGATAATGCTAATATTATCTTTGGTGCTATGGTTGATGAAACAGCAACAGACAAGGCAACAATTACTGTTATTGCAACAGGTCTTGAAGATCGTAATGTTAACCTTGCATTAGCAGGTTTTTCAGCTAAGGCAACAACACCAGCTAAGACTGTAGTTAAGCCAACATATACTTATAACGGAGCAAGTACAGCTCCACAGCCAAGCGCTCAAGTTACTGAGACACCACTTCCTGGTCTTAAGCAGCCAGAGCCTGTTACAAGTAATGTTAAAGAAAGAGGAATTACAATTCCTACATTCTTACAGAAGAGCAAGAAGTAATTAAAGTTAGATTATTTAATCCGGACGGATTCATTCTCCGTCCGGATTTTTTTCTTCTCTATAATTGACAAAATTAAAAAAATGATAGAAAATTGAACTAGCAACTTTTACTTGAAAAAATGAATAAATTTCTATGGGTCAGGATAGGGATATTTTAATCAGATACTAATTATCGGGAGGAACATATTTTATGAAAGATCAGAAGAAAACTCAGAAGGATAATCAGAAAAGTTATCGTTATGACAAGATTTTTGGACTATTAACATTGATTTCTTTACTTGTTTTAGTTCTTATGGTTTATTTAGATTACGGCAGCAATATTTCATCTTATGCCAATGATGAGCTTAAGAATGTAACCTTTAGCTCAGGAGATGTGGCCTCAGATGAGGTTGCAACAGGAACTGAGATAACTAAAGAAGTCACTGTAGTAGTTGATCCTCAGCTTGGTGGATCATCTAATGGTGGTACTTCTCTTGATGGCACTCTTTTAAAGAATCAGAATTTAGAGATGGCCCAGCTAGTAAAGGAAAAGCTTGAAGCAAAGGGCGTTACAGTAGTACTTACAAGAGATAGTGATAAGACTGTCTCAGACTCAGATAGAGTAGCAACAGCTAATGAAAGTGACGCTGCTGTGGTTGTTTCTTTAGGAAGAAATGTTTATAATGGTAAGGCTAGTGGCGTGGAAAGCTGGATTTATTCTGGTGAGCCAATTGAAGCTATTGAATTATCAAACTCAATCCTTGAGGAAATAGCCAATGAAGGTTTTACTAGCAGAGGAATTAAGGCAGGAACAGAGAAATCTTCCGAATCAGATTATGCAATTAACAGTCAGGTTAAGAGCACAAGCTGTATCATTTTATTAGGCTTTTTAGATAGTGAAACGGATAATGAGATGTTTACTACTAAGGAAGATGCTACAGCGCAGGCAATTGCAGACGGAATCGCTTCTTACCTTATTTCACAAGGATATTAATCTAAAGGTATAATTAATAGAAAAGGAATGTAATTTTTATGGCTAGCATTAAACAGGAAAATATTAGAAACTTTTGCATAGTCGCACATATTGATCACGGTAAATCAACATTAGCAGACAGAATTATTGAGAAGACAGGACTTTTAACTAGTAGAGAAATGCAGGAACAAGTCCTTGATAATATGGATCTTGAAAGAGAAAGAGGTATTACAATTAAGGCCCAGACAGTAAGAACTGTTTATAAGGCAAAAGATGGTGAAGAATACATTTTCAACTTAATTGATACTCCAGGCCACGTAGATTTTAACTACGAGGTTTCAAGAGCACTTGCTGCTTGTGATGGTGCTATCTTAATCGTAGATGCGGCACAGGGTATTGAGGCTCAGACTTTAGCTAATGTTTACTTAGCTCTAGATCATGACCTAGATGTTTTCCCAGTAATTAACAAGATAGATTTACCAAGTGCAGAGCCACAAAGAGTAATAGATGAAATTGAAGATGTAATAGGAATTGAGGCACAGGATGCTCCTCTTATTTCGGCTAAGAACGGAATTAATATTGAAGAGGTATTAGAGCAGATTGTAACTAAGATTCCAGCTCCAACAGGAGATAGAAAGGCACCACTTCAGGCCTTGATTTTTGATTCGATTTATGATGCCTATAAGGGTGTAATTATATTTGTAAGAGTCAAGGAAGGAACTGTAAAGAAGGGCACTAAGATTAAGATGATGGCCACAGGCGCTTCAGAAGAAGTAGTTGAGGTTGGTTATTTTGGTGCAGGCCAGTTTATTCCATGTGATGAACTTTCAGCCGGCATGGTAGGTTATATTACTGCAAGCATTAAAAATGTATCTGATACCCGTGTAGGTGATACAGTAACAGATGCTAATAGACCTTGTAGTGAGCCACTTCCAGGTTATAAGAAGGTTAATCCAATGGTTTATTGTGGTCTTTATCCTGCAGATGGTTCTAAGTACCAGGATTTAAGAGATGCTCTTGAAAAGCTACAGCTAAATGATGCTTCGCTTTTCTTTGAACCAGAAACATCCATTGCCCTAGGCTTTGGTTTTAGATGTGGTTTCCTTGGTTTATTACATCTTGAAATCATTCAGGAAAGACTTGAAAGAGAATATAATCTAGACCTTGTAACTACAGCACCAGGCGTAGTTTATAAGGTACATAAAACTAATGGTGAGGTTATTGATTTAACTAACCCATCTAATATGCCAGATCCTTCAGAAATTGACTTTATGGAAGAACCATTTGTTAATGCTGAAATCATGGTAACAACAGAATTTGTTGGTCCTATTATGAAACTTTGTCAGGAGAGACGTGGTATCTATCTTGGCATGGAATATATTGAGCAGACAAGAGCTCTACTTAAGTATGAATTACCACTAAACGAAATTATTTATGATTTCTTTGATGCCTTAAAGTCTCGTTCAAGAGGTTATGCTTCTTTTGACTATGAAATGAAGGGTTATGTAAGATCTAAGCTTGTTAAGCTTGATATTCTTATTAACAAAGAAGAGGTGGATGCCCTTTCATTTATTGTATTTGCTGGCAGTGCTGAAGAGCGTGGAAGAAAGATGTGTGAAAAGCTTAAGCTTGAAATTCCAAGACAGCAATTTGAAATTCCAATTCAGGCAGCAATTGGAAGCAAAGTCATTGCAAGAGAAACTGTTAAGGCACTTCGTAAGGATGTACTTGCTAAGTGTTACGGTGGTGATATCTCAAGAAAGAAGAAATTGCTTGAAAAGCAGAAAGAAGGAAAGAAGCGAATGCGCCAGATTGGTAATGTAGACATTCCACAGAAGGCGTTTATGAGCGTTCTAAAATTAGATGAAGAATAATAATCAATTAGGGATATATATACATATCCCTTTTTGTGTGCAGAAATGTATTTATTGTGATTTTTTATCTGCACCAGCAAATGAAGAAACAAAATATAGCTATGTTCACGCACTCATTAAAGAGATTGAAAAGACTTCAAAGGATTTTAAGGATAGGGATGTCAACAGCATTTTCTTTGGAGGCGGAACTCCTTCAACCCTAGATCCAATCCTGATAGTTGAAATCATGGACGCCCTTAGAACACATTTTCAAATAAATGAATTCGCAGAGGTGAGTCTAGAGTGCAATCCAGGAACCCTTGATGAAGATAAGGCTTATATTTATAGAAATGCTGGAATTAATAGAATAAGCTTTGGCTTGCAGTCGGTAAACAACGACGAGCTTAAGATGCTTGGTAGAATACATAGCTTTGAAGAGTTTAGAGATAGCTTTAGACTCGCTAGAAACTACGGTTTTAACAATATCAATATCGATATTATGACAGGCCTTCCAGGGCAGACTAAAGAGAGCCTAGAAAAGACCTTAAAGACTGTGCTTGCCTTTAAACCTGAGCACATCTCCGCTTACGGACTTATCCTTGAAGAGGGTACTAAGCTTTTTGAAAATATAAACAATTACCCAAGTATCCCATCTGACGAGGATGATAGAGACATGTACGAGCTTGGCAGAGCCCAGATAACTAAGGCAAAGCTTAGACAGTACGAGATTTCAAATTACGCAAAGAAGGGCTATGAGTGCATTCACAATCTAAAGTACTGGAATAGAGAAGAGTATTTAGGTTTTGGTATTGGCGCTGCAAGCTTTGTAAATGAAACAAGATATTTAAATACTAGAGATATAAATGCTTACATGGACGCTTTGAATAAAAAGGACATGAAGCTAGAATCCATTAGAGAAAATGTGGAAAAATTGGACATCAATGATGCCAAGGAAGAATTTGTATTTTTAGGACTTAGAAAAACGGATGGCATCTCTCTAGAGGACTATAAAGAGCGCTTTGGAGAGGACATAAATAAACAATATGAAAAAGAAATTGCAAGCAACGTGGAAAAAGGTTTACTTGTGCTTGAAGGCGATAGGATGAAGCTCACAAGAACTGGGGTGGATATAAGTAATAGTGTGATGGCGGACTTTATAATAGGCTAGGTAACGCAGATGGGGCGTTGTAGTTAAAAAAGACACGATACATATCAAAAGTATCGTGTCTTTTTTTAGTATTCACTACGCCGTTAGCAAGCACCCTCGCGGTGACATTTCCCCTCCGGCCTTGGCGCCATAGTAATCTACTTTCCTTCCTTCTCCCTACAGAGAAGCTCAAAAGCTCTTGGTGTATTCTGCATCATTTTCTTAAAATCCCTATGGAAGTGAGCCTGATCAGAATAGCCGTAGCCATTTATTATCTTTCCAATTTCAAGGTTTGGATATTTAATCATTTCCTTAACAACACACTGGAAGCGAATTAATTTTGCATATTCCTTTGGTGTAAGGCCATATGTTAAGAAGAAAATTCTTGTAATATGTCTTGATGAGTAACCATATTTGTCTGCTAATGAAAGAATAGGAAGTGTTCCTTTGCTTGCGTTAATATCATCTACGATATCATTAACGATTGGCGAGATAGGAACGAAAGTCTTACTCTTTGATAAGTAATTTGTAAAGGCCTTAACTCTTTCCTTTGAAGACTGGCTAGACTTTAGGTTGTCGATTAATATTTTCTCAAAAGAATCCTTTTCTGGTGCGTAATCTGAAACTGTATCCTTAAGTAATACAGGATAAGATTCTGCATCAGCGCCCTTTCCAAAATATGCCCCCTTTTCATCGAAACGTACACCAAAGAAATGCTTGTAAGCCTTAAGCTTTATTTCTTTGTATTCTGATTGAAGACCAATGCAATAAAATGTTGCATTTTCATTATCATCATTATAACCAATAATCCAATCGATATATGGTGATGGTACAACTCTTAAATTAAGAGAGCTTGGTCTTTTAGCGTCCAGCTCGTAAATCATCATACGAGATGGTGTGTAAAGAGTAGTTGTTGTTACCTTAAATGCACTTGTGTCTAAGTCAAAATAAGGCTGAATCATGTTGCTAGTAGTGCTCATATTTCCCTCCTTTAAATATTGAACAAACTGACTTTTTTTATCATAAATATTTCTATCTATTTTAATAATAGTACAATTATTCAAAAAGTCAATAAAAAATGTCCATTTTTTTCAAGAAATACAAATTTTTGTAAAAAATGGATGGCAAATTAAATTTTTCACAATGTTTTTTTCAATGCCAAAACTATAGTTACACTAAAATATTTGTCTATTTACTATTAATATGGTTATATTATTATCAAATTACGATAAAAATTTAACTAAGTAAATTAAAAGTATACAATTTATAGGGAAAATTTATGTATTTTATTTAATTCTTGCCCTTAAATTGTTTACTTTTTTGTGCTAAAACTATAAAATATTATATAGTCGACGTTATGTAGTACTATAACGTCAAGCATCAAAAGGAGGATGAAAATATAATGGCAAGAGTTAAACATTCTATGGATGGTAACACAGCCGCAGCTCATGTAGCATATGCCTACACAGAAGTAGCTGGTATCTATCCAATTACACCATCAAGCCCAATGGCTGATGTAGTGGATCAGTGGTCTGCAGCCGGTAGAAAGAACATTTTCGGAAACACAGTTAAGGTTTCTGAGATGCAGTCAGAAGCTGGTGCAGCTGGTACTGTTCACGGTTCATTAGCTGCTGGTGCACTTACAACAACATTTACAGCTTCACAGGGTCTTTTACTTATGATTCCTAATATGTACAAGATTGCTGGTGAGCAGTTACCATGTGTATTCGACGTATCAGCTCGTACAGTAGCTACACAGTCACTTAATATCTTTGGTGATCATAGTGATGTATACGCATGTCGTCAGACAGGTTTCGCAATGCTTTGTGAAACAAACCCACAGGAAGTTATGGATCTTTCTCCAGTAGCTCACTGTGCAGCATTAGAAGGTAAGGTGCCTTTCCTTAACTTCTTCGATGGTTTTAGAACTTCTCATGAAATTCAGAAGATTGAAGAATGGGATTACGAAGATCTTAAGGATATGTGCCCAATGGATGCAGTTGAGGAATTCAGAGCTCATGCTCTTAACCCAGAACATCCAGCAATGCGTGGTTCTCATGAAAATGGTGATGTATTCTTCCAGCACAGAGAAGCATGTAATACAGCATACGATGAACTTCCAGCAGTAGTAGAGAAGTACATGGCTAAGGTTAACGAGAAGTTAGGTACTAACTACGACTTATTTAACTACTATGGTGCAGCTGATGCAGATAGAGTTATTATCGCTATGGGTTCTATCAATGACGTATGTGAAGAAGTTATTGATTATTTAACAGCTAAGGGTGAGAAGGTCGGCCTTGTTAAGGTTAGATTATATCGTCCATGGTCTTCAAAGAGCTTACTTAAGGTATTACCTAAGTCAGTTAAGAAGATTGCTGTTCTTGATAGAACAAAGGAACCAGGTTCTCTTGGTGAGCCACTTTACCTTGATGTTGCTACAACACTTCGTGAAGCAGGCTTAAATGACATCACATTAGTTGGTGGTCGTTACGGTTTAGGTTCAAAGGATACTCCTCCTTCATCAGTATTTGCTGTATATAAGGAATTAGAGAATGACCAGCCTAAGCACAGATTTACAATCGGTATCGTGGATGATGTTACTAACCTTTCACTTCCAGAAGTTAAGCCAGCTCCTATTACAGCTGCTAAGGGTACTGTTGAATGTAAGTTCTGGGGTCTTGGTGGTGATGGTACAGTAGGTGCTAACAAGAACTCTACTAAGATCATCGGTGACCATACAGATAAGTATATTCAGGCTTACTTCCAGTATGATTCAAAGAAGACAGGTGGTATCACAATTTCTCACTTAAGATTTGGTGATAACCCAATTAAGTCTCCTTACTATATTAACCAGGCTGACTTCGTTGCATGTCATAACCCATCTTATGTAATCAAGGGTTACAAGATGGTTCAGGACGTTAAGCCAGGCGGAATCTTCATGATTAACTGCCAGTGGTCAGACGAAGAATTAAATGAACATATGCCTGCAGAAGCTAAGCAGTATATTGCTAAGAATAACATTCAGTTATATACAATCAACGCTATTGATAAGGCTATCGAAATTGGTATGGGTAAGAGAACTAACACAATCTTACAGTCAGCATTCTTCAAGCTTGCTAACGTAATGCCTATCGATGATGCAGTTACTTTCATGAAGGAAGCTGCTAAGAAGTCTTACTCTAAGAAGGGTGACGCAGTAGTTGAAATGAACTACAAGGCTATTGATGCTGGTGTTGACGCTCTTCATAAGGTAGAAGTTCCAGCTGATTGGGCTAATGCTACAGCTGAGAAGAAGGTAGTAGATCGTAAGGGCCGTCCAGCTACAGTTAAGATGGTTAACGAATTACTTGATCCTATCGGATTAATGGATGGTGATAGCCTTCCAGTATCTGCATTTAAGGATTGTGCAGATGGTCAGTTTGAGACAGGTGCTTCTCAGTACGAGAAGAGAGGTACAGCTGTTATGGTTCCTGAATGGGATCCAACAACTTGTGTTCAGTGTAATAGCTGTGCATTTGTTTGTTCACATGCTACAATCAGACCATTTATCTTAGATGCAGCAGAAGTTGCAGCAGCTCCTGATAACATTAAGTTAGCAGACTCTAAGCATGCAGTTGATACATCAATGAAGTTTACAATGTCTGTATCTCCACTTGATTGTATGGGTTGTGGCGAGTGTGTTACTGTTTGTCCTGCAGCAGCTAAGGGTGCTCTAAAGATGGTTCCACAGGAATCACAGGCAGCAGAGCAGCCAGTATTCAATTACTTAGTTGAAAATGTTGGCAAGAAGGAAATCAAGCCAGTATTTACAGATACAACACCTATCGGTTCTCAGTATAACCAGCCATTACTTGAATTCTCAGGTTCATGTGCAGGTTGTGCAGAAACATCTTATGCTAGATTAATTACACAGTTATTTGGTGAGCATATGTACATCTCTAACGCAACAGGTTGTTCTTCAATCTGGGGTGGTCCAGCTGCTACATCACCATATACAGTTAATAAGGATTCATTAAAGGGACCAGCTTGGGCTAACTCATTATTTGAAGATAACGCTGAGCACGGTTTCGGTATGTACTTAGGTCAGAAGGTATTAAGAGATCAGGCTATTGCTAAGATCGAAGAGATGGCAGCATCTGATAAGGCTTCTGCTGAATTTAAGGCAGCAGCTAAGAACTTCCTTGACACTAAGGAAGATACAAAGAAGAACTCTGATACAGTTGCTCCATTAGTAGCTGAATTAGAGAAGGCAGCAGCTAACGGTTGCGAAATCGCTCCAGAAATCCTTGCTAAGAAGGATTACCTTGCTAAGAAGTCTGTATGGATCTTCGGTGGTGATGGTTGGGCTTACGATATCGGTTTCGGTGGTCTTGATCATGTACTTGCATCTGGCGAGAACGTTAACGTTATGGTATTCGATACAGAAATGTACTCTAATACAGGTGGACAGGCATCTAAGGCTTCTAACATCGGTGAAGTTTGTCAGTTCGCTGCAGCAGGTAAGGAAATTGGTAAGAAGTCATTAGCTGAAATCGCTATGAGCTATGGTTACGTTTACGTAGCACAGATCGCTCTTGGTGCTAACCCAGCTCAGGCTGTTAAGGCAATTGCTGAGGCTGAGGCTTATCCAGGTCCATCACTTATCATTGGTTATGCTCCTTGCGAACTTCACGGTATCGCTAAGGGTGGTATGAACCACTGCCAGGATGAGATGAAGTTAGCTGTTAAGTCAGGTTACTGGAACTTATTCTCATTCAACCCTGCTAACAAGGCTGAAGGTAAGAACCCATTCACACTTACATCTAAGGAAGGTGACGGTTCATACCAGAACTTCTTAAATAACGAAGCTCGTTACACAAGACTTGTTAAGCCATTCCCAGAAAGAGCTGAGAAGCTCTTCGCTGATTCAGAAAAGGCAGCTAATGATAGATTTAAGCATCTTCAGAAGCTTGTTGCTCTTTACGGACAGGAAGACTAATAAGGTTTTAAATTAAAGATATAACTAGGGATTAGTTATTAATATAGTTGGTACGCAAGGGCCTAAGGGACAGTTTATCTGTCTCTTAGGTCCTTTTTTTATCATTAAAAATCTGGTTTAATGCGGTTAAGTTATGGTATACTTAGCTTAGTGAATAGATGTTTAGGAAGTGGATATATGTCAAAATGTGGTTGCGGTTGGGAGTTTTCCTCAGACCTTATGATTAAATACCATAATGAGAAATGGTGTAAGATAGAAAAAGACGAAGATGAACTCTTTGCTATGTTGGTTTTAGAGACAATGCAGGCAGGTCTTAGCTGGTCTTGTGTTATAAATAAGGAAGAGGCCATTAGAAAGACCTTTAAAGGCTTAGCTCCAAGAAAAGTTCTTTCTATGCCTAGGGAAGAAATAGAAGCGGCGTATGAGAATAAGGATATTATTAGAAATAAACGAAAGATCGACGCTATATTTTCAAACGCTAAAGCCTTTATAAATATAGAAGAAGAGTTCGGGTCTTTTTACAACTATATATGGAAATTTACAGAGGGCAAGGTTATTGATCATAAGCTAGAAAGCCTAGATAAGATGCCAGCTAATAATGAGCTGTCAGATTTAGTTAGTAAGGACCTTAAGAAACGAGGTTTTAAGTTTGTAGGTTCAACTATAATTTATTCTTATCTACAGGCCATTGGTGTGATTAATGACCATTTGATAAGCTGTAGTTATAGATAGGATTTAGCATGTAAAGTCAAGACTCGCTCGCGAGTCTTGCGCGCCGGATTCGGGTCTGCTTCAGCAGACAAATTCCTGTCTGAATCCGTGCGCATCCTCGCGGAGCGTTTAACTCAGTCGGAGCTTGTACTCCGACTGAGTTAAATACAGAAACTAATTTATGAATTTATTAGACGAAAGGAGTAACGTTATGGATAATACAGATTTTTTTGAGGACATGAGTTGTTGCGGACACAATGGTATGGAGGTTAAGTGGTCTGACACTTGCGGAATTTGTGGTAAGAAGCTTGTGGGAACTGACAGAGTGGTAGATTATATTGTTTTTCCAGAAGATGGCGGTTCTAAATCTATTGACAATCAGTTTTACATTTGCAGAGATTGTAAATATAAAAGACAGGATAAGGGAACAAAGGTTAAGAAGTAGTTATGTCATCATATTTTGAAAAGGCCTTATCAAATTTCCTTTCGGAATTTACCACCACAGGTTCTATAAAGCATTTGGTAGATAGGGGCATGACCTTAGATCAAATCATAGAGAATATGGACTATCCAGCCTCAAGAGAGAAGGTTTCTAGGCAAATGTATGAATACATGCTAGAGGCCAAAATTTTGGTTGAAGATTTGGATATGAGTAAATATAATATAGTGGAATATAAAAGCAGGAACGAGTTGTCTCACATTGTATCTAAATATGGCAAAGAGAGGCTTTATTTTATGTGCCCTTTTGGATATTTAGTAAAGAATAATAAAGAGGAATTGTTAAGACTAACTAGTTGCCTGACAAAGCGTGAAGCTGACTATATTTTAGGCATACCATGGATTTTGAATAAGACGTATCACTGCGCGGATTTAAGAATGCTTGAAATCGCCTCTGAGCTTATGGATAAAAGAGATTTAAAGCTAGAACTCTATCTTAATAGGGAGCTTTTCTAAAAGTGATATGTAAATTTGGGAGGATATATGGATAAGTTGACAGATTCAATTATAGAAGCAGTATTTTCTAACTATATTGAAATCTACGAGATTGATTTGGAAAATGATTACATAAAACTTGTATATTTACAAGATAAGGCACTTAGCTTAGGCCTTGATAAAGAAGGGGTTTATAGCGAGTTTAATAGAAAATATTCAAGAGAAAGAGTAGAGAAGGAATACGCAAGAGAGCGTGAAAGACGTGGAGCCCTTGAGAATTTACGAAAGGAGCTAGGGGAGAAGGAAAGCTTCGAATTTAGCTATACAGTTAATTCTGACAAGGTTAGAACAGTAGAATTTAAGCGCCTTTTAATGGATGATAACGGAAAGCCTATTAAGGCTTTAATGGGCTATAAAAGAATTCTAGATGATAGAGCTGAGGTTTTTAAGCTTAAATTAGAGAGAAAAAAGCACAGAGATCTTTTAGAGGAAAAGCTTAATGAAGCGAAAGCTGCAAGCCTTGAAAAGTTGAGATTTCTATCAAACATGTCCCATGATATAAGAACACCTATTAGTTCAATGATGGGCTATATTAACTTATCTAAAACTCACATCGACAATAAGGATTTGGTTTTAACTTATCTTGATAAGATGGAGAGTAACTCAGAGCAGCTAATCTCCCTTATTAATGATGTTCTTGATATTTCAAGGATTGAGAGCGGCAGGGCAAGCATTGAAGAATATCAGCAAAGTCTTTATTCAATTATTGAGGAAGTTAAGGACTTGATTGATCCTATAGCCCAGTCAAGAGAGCAAAACTTTAATGTAAATATAGAAGTGGAAAATGAAGAAATTCTAGCAGATAAGTTAAGACTAGTTAAGATTTTATCTAACATCCTTACAAATGCTGTGAAATACACACATAGATGTGGGACTATAGATTTTACAATTAAAGAGGATTTAGAGAGGAAAGAAGAGGGCTATGTAGCTTATCTTTTTGAAATAAAGGATAATGGTGTGGGTATTAGCGAAGAGTTTTTACCACATATTTTTGATCCCTTTGAAAGAGAAAATGATAGAGAAATCGCAGCCATACAAGGAACCGGCCTTGGCCTTTCTATAGCAAGGGAATTAACTAAGATGTTATCTGGTGAACTTGAGGTGGAAAGTGAGAAATATAAGGGCACAAAGGTAACAATAGCCATGAAGTTTAAGCTCTTTAGACAGGATATCCTTGCTAATAAGCCTAATTTAATTCACGAGTCTAACTTTAGAAGAGCCGAGGATTTGGCTAATCAGAGAACTTTTGAAAGAAAGAGATTTTTGATTGTGGATGATAATGAGGCAAACCTAGAGATTTTGTCTACATTTTTACAAGACCTAGGAGCTAGTACAGATACTGCAACTAACGGTTTTGACGCCCTAAATAAGTTTAAGAAGAGCAGAATCTATCAGTATAATGCGGTGCTTATGGACATTAAGATGCCTATTATGAATGGAAACGATACAACAAGGGAAATTAGAAAGCTTTCCAATAGAACCCTTGCTGCCGTTCCTATTGTGGGTATTAGTGCAAATGTATATCCTCAGGATAGATTAGATTCCCTTGATGCAGGAATGGACGCCTATTTAGTAAAGCCTGTTAATACCACAGAACTTATTAGAGTTTTAAAGGAAGTAATGCTCTAAATTTTGTAAATAAAAGACATATTAGAGTTGAATAAAAAAGACATAAAAAATGCTATGTAACCAAAAAGGGGTTGTTACATAGCATTTATTTTTTGACCGTATTTATTCTATTTATACAAGACTATTTAGCTCTGTTGCAAGATTATCAAGATTAGATGCGATATTGCTATCTAGCTTATCTATCTTTGTCTTTGCAAGGGCACGTTTTAAGTCGTTTATGGAACGCTTAACTTCCTTTTTCTTTTGCCTATCCCAAATCTTTTTATTTGCTTCTAAGAGATTTACAGCATTGTTATAAGCCTTAGTTGCTTCATTATAGCTATCAATATAGCCCTGGTAGGCTTCATCCTTTTTACCATAGATTTCAGCTTCCCACTTTGCCTTTGCAATTTCTTCCTCTGTCATGTTGTCATTAGAAGTGATGGTAATGGATTGCTCATTTCCTGTACCTAAATCCTTAGCAGATACATTTACAATACCATTGGCATCAATATCAAAGGTAACTTCAATCTGTGGGATACCAGCGGCAGCCCTCTTAATTCCTGAAAGCCTGAAATTTCCAAGTAACTTATTGTCTCTTGTAAATTTACGCTCGCCCTGGAAAACCTTAATATCAACGGAAGTCTGGAAGTTTCCAGCAGTTGTAAAAATCTGGCTGTGTCTAGTTGGAATAGTTGTATTTCTCTCAATTAATCTACTTGAAATACCACCTACTGTCTCAATAGATAGAGAAAGTGGTGTTACATCCATAAGTAAAATCTCAGAAGCTTTAGAACCAGGAACTAACTGGTTTCCTAGCTTACCGCCCTGAATTGCAGCACCTAATGCTACACATTCATCTGGATTAATATTTCTTGTAGGTTCCTGTCCCATGATTTGACGAACCATGTTTACTACAGCAGGGATTCTTGTAGAACCACCAACTAAAACTACCGAATTAATATCATTTTTATTAAGACCTGCATCCCTTAGGGCATTCTCCACTGGTGGGATGGTTCGCTCTACTAGGTCCTGACATAGTTCTTCAAACTTAGCTCTTGTAATATTAGATTCTAAGTGATATGTCTGGCCCTTTTGTTGTGTAATAAAGGGAAGATTAATATTAGCGGTTGTGGCGCAGGAAAGGACCTTTTTAGCATTTTCCGCTTCTTCATATAAACGTCTCTTTGCAGCGTCATCCTTTGCAAGATTAATTCCATTGGCCTCTTTAAATTCCTCTATTAAATATTCTACAATTCGCTCATCAAAGTCATCGCCACCTAGGTGATTGTCGCCGGATGTGGCTAAAACTTCAATAGTGTTGTCATCAATTTCAATTACTGATACATCAAATGTACCACCGCCTAGGTCATAGACCAAAATCTTTTGAGATTGTCCATTATCAAGTCCATAAGCTAGGGCAGCAGAAGTTGGCTCATTAATTATTCGAAGAACGTTTAGACCTGCAATCTTACCAGCGTCTTTAGTGGCTGTTCTTTGAGCATCGTTAAAGTAAGCGGGAACAGTAATAACAGCATCTGTAACTTCTTCTCCTAAATAATTTGAGGCATCTTCTTTAAGTTTCATAAGGATATATGCTGATATTTCTTGAGGGGTATATACTTTTTGGTCGATCTTTTTAGTGAAGCTTGAACCCATATGTCTCTTTATTGAGAAAAATGTTCTGTCAGGATTAATAGCTGCCTGTCTTTTGGCTAAATCTCCCACTAATCTCTCTTTATTCTTATCAAATGCAACAACTGATGGAGTTGTTCTATATCCTTCTTTATTAGTGATAACTACTGGCTTATCACCTTCAATTACAGCAACACAACTATTTGTGGTGCCTAAGTCAATTCCTATAACCTTACTCATAATCTGCCTTCCTTAGAAAATATTCATCTTTATTTAACTCTATTGTAGCATGTCCCAAGAAATATAAAATGGATAAAAAATGATAAATGATAAAAAAAGTATAAAGAAAATTATAGGTTTAATTTTAGCCTAAAATATGGTAACTTATTATGGTATAGAAGCAGAAGTGTTTTCTATTTTCGATATGTAATAAGTTTTGTAAGAACGTCCAAACTACTTGTTTGTGACTTTGATTGGAGGTAAATTTTGGCAGGCTCAACATTTGGCAACATTTTTAAGATATCAACTTGGGGAGAGTCCCATGGAGAGGCTCTAGGCGTCGTAATTGACGGTTGTCCCGCAGGACTTAAACTAGAGGCTAAGGATATTCAAGATTTCCTTAATAGAAGAAAACCAGGTACATCTAAGTTTACTACACCAAGAAAGGAAGACGATGAAGTTTCCATTCTTTCAGGTGTTTTTGAAGGTAAGACAACAGGATGCCCAATTTCTTTAGTAGTATTTAATAAGCAGCAAAGATCCGCTGACTATAGCGAGATTGCTAGTTTCTATAGACCAGGTCATGCAGATTATACATTTGATATGAAGTATGGTTTTAGAGACTACAGAGGAGGCGGCAGAAGTTCTGGTAGAGAGACTATTGGTAGAGTTGCAGCAGGAGCAATTGCAATTAAGATTTTAGAAAGTCTAGGAATTAAGATTGATGCTTATGCTAAGGAAATCGGTGGAATTTCTATTGATTATAACAATTTTGATTTAAAAGAAAGAGATAAGAATCCTTTTAATATGCCAGATAGCAAAGCAGCTAGTGAGGTGGAAGAGCTTGCTAGTAAGAAGAGAGCCGAAGGGGATTCTCTTGGTGGAGTCATTGAATGCCAGATAAAGGGCGTCATGCCAGGAATTGGCGAGACAGTTTTTGATAAGTTAGATGCTAGACTAGCACAGGCTATTATGTCTATCGGGGCTTGCAAGGGCTTTGAAATTGGAAAGGGCTTTGAAGTGGCTAGTATGTTTGGCTCTACTAATAATGATGCATTTTCAATAAAAGATGGCAAGATAACTAAGGAAACTAACAATGCCGGCGGAATACTAGGCGGTATGTCAGATGGTAGCGATGTTATCTTTAGAGCTGCCTTTAAGCCAACACCATCTATTTCTAAAATGCAGAACACAGTTAATAAATCTAACGAAGAAATTGAGGTTAGCATTAAAGGCCGCCATGACCCATTAGTGGTTCCAAGAGCGGTGGTTGTAGTTGAAGCAATGGCAGCCCTAAGCCTTGTAGATTTAATATTTACCAACATGACAGCAAGAATGGACAAGATTGTTGATTTTTATAAAAATTAGGAGAAAATAATATGTATAAGATTTTAGCAACTTCAGGAAATGCTAAGAGAGCTGAATTTACAACAGTTCACGGAACAGTTCAAACTCCTGTCTTTATGAATGTAGGTACAGTTGCAGCAATTAAGGGTGCTGTAGCAACAACAGACCTTCAGGAAATTGGCACACAGATTGAACTTTCTAACACATATCATCTTCATGTACGTACAGGAGATAAGCTAATTAAAGAATTAGGCGGCTTACATAAGTTTATGAATTGGGATAAGCCAATCCTTACAGATTCAGGCGGATTCCAGGTATTCTCTCTTGCAGGCTTAAGAAAGATTAAAGAAGAGGGAGTTACTTTCCAGTCTCATATTGATGGACATAAGATTTTTATGGGCCCTGAGGAGAGTATGCAGATTCAGTCAAACCTTGGTTCAACTATTGCCATGGCCTTTGATGAGTGTGCTCCTGCTAAGGCTGATAGAAACTATGTTGAGAAGTCAGTAGCAAGAACTACACGTTGGCTTGAACGTTGTAAAAAAGAAATGGATAGACTTAATTCTTTAGAGGATACAGTTAATCCACATCAGATGCTCTTTGGTATTAATCAGGGTGCGGTTTATGATGATATTAGAATTGAACATGCAAAGAGAATTACTGAGATGGATCTTGACGGTTATGCTGTTGGTGGTCTTGCAGTTGGTGAGACTCATGAGGAAATGTATCACGTACTTGATAAGGTAGTACCTTACCTTCCAAAGGAGAAGCCTACATATCTTATGGGTGTTGGTACACCAGCTAATATCTTAGAGGCTGTTGATAGAGGTATTGATTTCTTTGATTGCGTTTATCCATCAAGAAATGGTAGACATGGTCATGTTTATACTAAGTTTGGTAAGATTAACCTCTTTAATGCTAAGTATGAAAAGGATTTAGCACCAATTGAAGAGGGCTGTAATTGTCCTGCTTGTCGCAATTATTCAAGAGCCTATATAAGACACTTACTTAAGGCTAAGGAAATGCTTGGTATGAGACTTTGCGTTTTACATAATCTCTATTTCTACAATCATTTAATGACAGATATTAGAGGCGCTATTGAAGCTGGTAATTATAAGAGCTTTAAGGATGAGAGATTATATTTACTTAAGACTTATGACAAGGATAAGAAATAAATTTCTTTGAATTTATCAATATTTAATAGACATAGAAGTTAATTTGGTTTATTATTTTTAAAGTGATGTTAGAGTTAAACTAACGTTTAATGAAGAAAAACTAGGAGGTTATTTATGAGTTCAGGTATAGTTATGGTCATTTATATTGTTGCTATCATCGCTATGATGTATTTCTTGGCAATCAGACCACAGAAGAAGCAGCAGAAGGAACAGCAGATTCTTATGGAATCAATGGAGGTAGGAGATGTAGTTCTTACTACTAGTGGTTTCTACGGAGTGATCATTAGTCTTTCTGAAGATGATGTTATTGTAGAATTTGGTAACAACAAGAACTGCCGTATTCCAATGCAGAAGAAGGCAATTGCTCAGGTTGAGAAGGCTACAACATCAGAAGATAACTAATTAATATATGATTTTTTAAGTCGCTAGAGATTTCTAGCGACTTTTTTTAATGCAAATTTTTTATAGTCATGATATAATATATAAAAATATTGTGATACTAAATTAGTCTAAGTATTGGGGGTAAAAGTGAAATCTAAACTAGTAAAATTGCTAAAAATCAATCTTAGTTTACTTATATATACGCTTCTAGTCTTAATTGTTGTGATTACATTTTCATATGCCAAATATCTAGACAAGGCTAATGAGACCATAAATTCAACTATTGAGAGCATTCAGACTAATATTGATAAGGAGGACTTAGAAAGTCTAAATGCTTACGTTTCTAGCATTTTTTCAAGTCTTTCTGATAGAAATGTGGCAGAAGATGAGATAAATACTAAGCACACGGCAGATTTTGGCCACCTAAAGGACTATAAGGAATATGCATCTGTTGAAAATGCCCTTTCACTTGTTTTTGAGGCCAATGAAAGTATCTATGACTTGTCGCTTTTATACATAGACCTAGATAATAACAGAATGGTATATTTAGCGGATGAGGGGCCGTATGATTTAGGGGTCTTTAGGGGACTTAGCTATTCTTATTATAGTAAGATTGTTTTAAAGAAGAAGGCCAGCCTATCAAGCTTAAATAAAACCTGGATTGCTTACAGGGGCGCTAATATCTATAACGACAACAACAAGGTAATTGCCACTGTCAATGTAAGTATTAATATGGATTTGTTTAAGGAAAATGTAATTTCTATATGTATTTTATGCTTAATAATCTATCTTTGTACTTGCCTAGTAGTTTCCTTAGTTTTCTTAAAACTACCGGCAGCCTATAAAAAGGCCAGCGTATATTTAAAGGCTAATGAAATAATTGTCATATCTAAGAAGGAAAAGAAAAGAAGGGCAAAGGAAGAAAAGAAACTAAGAAAGAAGGAAGCCAAGGCAAGGGAAGAAAAAGAGTTAGAGGAAGAGTTTAAAAAAGACATCTTAGAGGAGAATAAAAGAAATTATGAAGCGAAGGCAGACGAGGAGTTTACTAGTACTAAGACACCTATAGATTCAGACGAAGTCATAGATTCAGATTCAGAGATAGATTCAGAGACAGAAGAGATAGCATCTACTGAAATGGAACCTATGTCAAAACCTAGAGAAAATAAAGAAGGGGAGGAAGAGCATCCAGTTATTGACTGGATAGTTGATCAATTATAAGCTTATTAATCCCTAATCGGTATCGATTAGGGATTTTTTAATTCAGAAAAATAAAATTAAGTTGTAATACAACTTGACTTATGCGGTTAGACAACTGTAATATATAATATAAACCAAATACAGTTGGTTTAAATTAGGATAAGAGGTATGTAGTTATGGAATGTAAGATTACTTTAATTCCTGGTGATGGAATCGGACCAGAAATTGTAGGAGAGGCAGTTAAGGTGCTAAATAAGGTGGCTGATAAGTTTGGCCATACTTTTAATTATACTAAGATTTTAATGGGAGGTTGCTCCATTGATGAGTACGGTGTTCCACTAACAGATGAGGCAGTAGAGATTTGTAAGGCATCAGATGCAGTTTTACTTGGTGCTGTAGGTGGTAATGTAGGTAATTCAAGATGGTATGATGTAGCACCTAATTTAAGACCAGAAGCTGGACTTTTAAAGATACGTAAGGATTTAGGCTTATTTGCAAATTTAAGACCAGCTTACCTATATAATGAATTAAGAAAAGCTTGTCCTTTAAAGGAAGAGATTACAAAGGATGGCTTTGATATGATTATTGTAAGAGAGCTTACAGGTGGTCTTTACTTTGGTGAAAGAGAGACTAAGACTGTTAACGGTATTTTAGAGGCTAGAGATACTCTTACATATAATGAAGAAGAAATTAGAAGAATTGCTATTAAGGCATTTGAAATTGCAAGAAAGAGAAAGAAGAAGGTAACATCTGTTGATAAGGCAAATGTACTTGATTCTTCTAGACTTTGGAGAAAGGTTGTAGAGGAAGTAGCTAAGGATTATGAGGATGTAACTTTAGAGAATATGTTAGTTGATAACTGCGCTATGCAGCTTGTTATGAACCCTGGACAGTTTGATGTTATCTTAACTGAGAACATGTTTGGTGACATTTTATCAGATGAAGCAAGTATGATTACAGGCTCTATTGGAATGTTATCATCTGCATCACTTGGTAAGACAAAGCTTGGACTTTACGAGCCAAGTCACGGTTCAGCACCAGATATTGCAGGTCTTAATAAGGCAAATCCAATTGCAACAATTCTTTCAGCAGCAATGATGCTTAGGTATAGTCTTGATCTTGATAAGGAGGCGGATGCTATTGAGGAGGCAGTAGCCAAGGTATTAAGTGATGGTTATAGAACAGTTGATATAGCTTCTAAGGAGACAAAAGAAGTTGTAGGAACTGATAGAATGGGCGATTTAATCGTCGCTAATATTTAGTTAAAGAAAGGAAGAAGGATTATGAAGAGTGATAATGTAAAAAAAGGTATGCAACAAGCACCACATCGTTCCCTATTTAATGCCTTAGGATTTACTGAGGAAGAGATGGAAAAGCCATTAGTTGGTGTAGTTAGCTCATATAATGAAATTGTTCCAGGTCATATGAACCTAGATAAGATTGTAAATGCAGTAAAGATGGGTGTAGCAGAAGCTGGCGGTGTTCCAGTTGTTATTCCAGCTATTGCTGTATGTGATGGTATTGCTATGGGTCACATCGGTATGAAGTATTCTCTTGTAACAAGAGACTTAATCGCAGACTCTACTGAGTCCCTTGCAATTGCACACCAGTTTGATGCCTTAGTTATGGTTCCAAACTGTGATAAGAACGTTCCTGGCTTACTTATGGCAGCAGCTAGAGTAAACGTTCCTACTGTATTTGTATCAGGTGGTCCTATGCTTGCAGGTAGAGTTAAGGGTCACAAGACTAGCCTTTCTTCTATGTTTGAAGCTGTTGGCGCTTACGCAGCAGGTAAGATGAGCGAAGAGGATGTAAAGGAATACGAGCATAAGGCATGTCCTACATGTGGTTCATGTTCAGGTATGTATACAGCTAATTCTATGAACTGCTTAACAGAAGTTCTTGGTATGGGTCTTAAAGGAAATGGAACAATTCCTGCAGTTTACTCAGAAAGAATTAAGCTTGCTAAGCATGCAGGTATGGCTGTTATGGAAATGTATAGAAAGAATATTCGTCCAAGAGATATCATGACAAAGGATGCTATTATGAATGCCTTAACTGTTGATATGGCCCTTGGTTGTTCAACAAATTCAATGCTTCATCTTCCAGCTATTGCTCACGAAGTAGGCTTTGATTTTGATATTAAATTTGCAAATCCAATCTCAGAAAAGACTCCAAACCTTTGTCACCTTGCACCAGCAGGTCCAACTTACATGGAAGACTTAAATGAGGCCGGTGGTGTATATGCAGTAATGAAGGAACTTGATAGTCTTGGTCTTATTAATAGAGACTGTATGACAGTTACAGGTAAGACCGTTGGTGAGAATATTGAAAATGCTAGAAATTTAGATCCAGAAGTTATTAGACCAGTTTCAAATCCATATTCTAAGACAGGTGGACTTGCAGTACTTTCAGGTAACTTAGCTCCAGACGGTTCAGTTGTTAAGCGTTCAGCTGTTGTTGATGAAATGCTTGTACATGAAGGACCAGCAAGAGTATTTGATTGTGAAGATGATGCAATTGTTGCTATTAAGGGTGGAAAGATTAATCCTGGCGACGTTGTTGTTATTAGATATGAAGGACCAAAGGGTGGACCTGGTATGAGAGAAATGCTTAATCCTACATCAGCTATTGCAGGTATGGGACTTGGCTCATCAGTAGCTTTAATTACTGATGGTAGATTCTCAGGCGCAAGCCGTGGTGCATCAATTGGACATGTTTCTCCAGAAGCTGCTGTTGGCGGACCTATTGCTTTAGTAGAAGAAGGAGATATTATCTCAATTGATATCCCTAAGCTAAGCCTTAACTTAAAGGTTTCTGATGAAGAATTAGAGAAGAGAAGACAGGCTTGGACTCCAAGAGAACCAAAGGTTACAACAGGCTACTTAAAGAGATATGCTTCTATGGTTACATCAGGTAACAGAGGTGCAATTCTAGAAGTTCCTAAGGGTGTAAACTAATATTTAGACTTTATTTATATATAAAAAAGTATTAAACTAAGTCTTAAGCTGTATTATGGCCACAGCTTAAGACTTATAACTTAATACTCAGGTATAATCGCATTTAATACCGGGTTTTAAGTATATTTTCCTAATAGTTACACATTTACTTAAAAACTATAGGGTCGAAATAGGAGAGAAGGTTTATGAAAATTAATGGTTCAGAGATCATCGTTGAATGTTTGAAAGAACAAGGCGTTGATACAGTTTTTGGATATCCAGGAGGAGCTATCCTTAACGTATATGACGCACTTTATAAGCATTCTGATGAAATTACTCATGTATTAACAAGTCATGAGCAAGGGGCTGCTCATGCTGCAGATGGATACGCAAGAGCAACAGGTAAGGTTGGTGTTTGCTTTGCTACATCAGGTCCTGGGGCAACTAATCTTGTAACTGGTATTGCTACAGCTTATATGGATTCAATTCCTGTAGTAGCAATTACTTGTAATGTTACTGTACCTTTACTTGGTAAGGATTCCTTCCAGGAGGTAGATATTGCAGGTGTTGCTATGCCTATTACTAAGCACAGCTATATCGTTAAGGATGTTACAAAACTTGCAGATACAATTAGAGCTGCATTTAGAATAGCTAAAGAGGGACGTCCAGGCCCTGTTTTAGTGGATGTTACAAAGGATGTAACAGCTAATTTAACTGAATTTACTAAGATGACAATTGAAGCTCCAAAAAGAAAAGTTGCTGATATCAGTGAGGAAGATTTAGATAAGGCAGCAGCTATGATTAAGGCTTCTAAAAAGCCATTCCTTTATGTTGGTGGTGGTGTAATTTTATCTGATGCTTCAGAAGAATTAAGAGAATTTGCTAACTTAGTAGATGCACCAGTTTGCGATTCCTTAATGGGTAAAGGTGCATTTTCAGGACATGACAAGAAATATACTGGCATGATTGGTATGCATGGTACTAAGACTTCAAACTTTGGAGTGTCTGAGTGTGACCTACTTATTGCCATCGGTGCTAGATTCTCAGATAGAGTGACAGGTAATGCTAAGAAGTTTGCCCGTCATGCTAAGATCTTACATATTGATGTAGATCCAGCTGAAATCAATAAGAATATTCATACAGATGCCTCAATTATTGGCGATGCTAAGGAAGTTTTAGCACGTCTTAATGCTAAGCTTACAAAGCAGGATCATGCTGAGTGGATTGCCCATATTGAGGATTATTCAAAGAAGTTCCCAATGAAGTATAATAAGGACTCTCTAAATGGTCCTAATATTATGGAGAATATCGATAGAATCACTAAGGGTGAGGCTATTATTGCAACAGATGTTGGACAGCATCAGATGTGGGCAGCCCAGCATTATAAGTACACAAGTCCACGTACACTTCTTACATCAGGTGGCCTTGGAACTATGGGTTATGGTCTAGGTGCTGCAATTGGTGCTAAGGTAGGCAAAAAGGATAAGATTGTAATTAACATTGCTGGTGATGGATGTTTTAGAATGAACATGAATGAAATTGCTACAGCAACTCGTTACAATATCCCAGTTATTGAGATTATCTTTAACAACCACGTACTTGGTATGGTTAGACAGTGGCAGGATCTCTATTATGGCAAGAGATATTCCGCTACAGTTTTAGAGGATCAGGTAGATTTTGTTAAGGTTTCAGAAGGTATGGGAGCTCACGCTGTTAGAGTTACAACTATTGAGGAGTTTAATAAGGCCCTAGAGGAGGCAATTAAGCTTAATATTCCTTGTGTTATTGAATGTGTAATTGAAAAGGATGACAAGGTATTCCCAATGGTTTCTCCAGGTGCAGCTATTTCTGAAGCATTTGATAGAGAAGATCTTAATAAAAAGGAAGCAGAGGCAAAGAAGGCTTCTAAGTAAAAGTAACTAATTAATGCCGTTAGCATTTATTAGATAGAAAATGTTTATAGCTAGGAGCTTTGTTAATTAGTTGACAAATCAAGTACTATAAACTAAAATTCTACTTGTCTGATATCTTTTGGCTGATGTCAGACAAGTCTAGGAGCCCCCAAGTTCTCTAACCGCATAAAAAGAGAATATGGCTACTTTAAGGGGCTTTTTGTAATTTAAAATCTAGGAGGAAGAGAAAAGTGGCAAGAGTTTATAACTTTAGTGCAGGTCCAGCTGTTTTACCTGAGGAAGTATTAAAAGAAGCAGCAGACGAAATGTTAGATTATAAGGGTTCTGGTCAGTCCGTAATGGAAATGAGTCATAGATCTAAGGTTTATGATGCAATCATTAAAGAGGCTGAAAAGGATTTAAGAGATCTATTAAACATTCCTGATAACTACAAGGTATTATTCCTTCAGGGTGGTGCATCACAGTTCTTTGCTGAAGTACCAATGAACCTTATGAAGAATAAGAAGGCTGGTTATATTCTTACAGGACAGTGGGCTAAGAAGGCCTTTGCTGAAGCTAAGATTTATGGTGAGGCTGTTGAATTAGCATCTTCTGCTGACAAGACATTCTCATATATTCCTGATTGCTCAGATTTAGCTATTACAGATGATATGGATTACGTTTACATTTGTGAAAATAATACTATCTACGGAACAAAGTATAAGACTCTTCCTAACACAAAGGGTAAGTTACTTGTATCTGATGTATCTTCATGCTTCTTATCTGAACCTATGGATGTAACTAAGTATGGTGTAGTTTATGGTGGTGTTCAAAAGAATATCGGACCTGCTGGTGTTGTAATTGCAATTATCAGAGAAGATTTAATTACAGACGATGTATTAGAAGGCACTCCAACAATGCTTAAGTGGAAGACTCAAAGTGATAATGATTCACTTTATAATACACCTCCTTGTTATAATATTTATATTTGCGGTAAGGTATTTAAGTGGATTAAGAAAATGGGCGGCCTTAGCGCTATGAAGGAACATAACGAGAAGAAGGCTAAGATCCTTTATGATTTCTTAGATGAGTCTAAGATGTTTAAGGGAACTGTTCGTAAGGAAGATAGATCACTTATGAACGTACCATTTGTAACAGATAGCGAAGAGCTTAATGCTAAATTCATTAAGGAAGCTAGTGAAGCTGGTTTTGTTAACTTAAAGGGACACAGAACAGTAGGCGGTATGAGAGCTTCTATCTACAATGCTATGCCAATCGAAGGCGTAGAAAAGTTAGTAGAATTCATGAGAGAATTTGAAAAGAAGAATGCTTAATAACTAGTTAATGAATTGTTAAAAGGGAGATTAAAATGGTTAACGTACATTGTTTAAATAATATAGCTAGCTGTGGTCTTGATTTATTCACAGCAGATTATAATACAGAAAGTTCATATGAGGATGCTAATGCAGTCTTAGTAAGATCTGCAAAGATGCATGATTTAGACCTTTCAAATAATTTAGTAGCAATTGCAAGAGCTGGTGCTGGTGTTAATAACATCCCTCTTGAAAAGTGCGCTGAGGCTGGTGTTGTTGTATTTAACACACCTGGTGCTAATGCAAATGCTGTTAAGGAGCAGGTACTTGCTACAATGTTACTTGCATCACGTGATTTAATTGGCGGTAACAAGTGGGTTGAGGAGAATAAGGCTGATGCTGATATTGCAAAGGCTACTGAAAAAGCTAAGAAGGCTTTTGCTGGTAGAGAAATTGCAGGCAAGAAGCTTGGTGTTATTGGCCTTGGTGCTATTGGACAGTTAGTTGCTAATGCAGCTATTAGTCTTGGTATGGAAGTTTATGGTTATGATCCATATCTTTCAGTAGCAGCAGCTCTTAACCTTTCAAGAGAAGTAAAGCATGTTATTGATGTTAATGATATTTACAAAGAGTGTAACTATATTACAGTACATGTTCCAGCGCTTGATTCTACAAAGGGCATGATTGGAAAAGAAGCATTTGAATTAATGCAGGATGGAACTGTAGTTATTAACTGTGCAAGAGATGTATTAGTTGATGAGGATGTTATTGGTGATTACTTAAAGTCTGGCAGAGTTAAGTGCTATGTTTCAGATTTCCCAAATCCTAAGACAGCTAACATGGAAGGTGCACTTGTATTCCCACATCTTGGCGCATCTTCTGCAGAAGCTGAAGACAACTGTGCTGTTATGGCAGTTAAGCAGATTAGAGATTTTATTGAAAATGGTAACATCAAGAATTCTGTTAACTATCCAGCTTGTGATTTAGGTGTTTGCCCTACTGAAAGCAGAGTAGCAGTTTGCCACAAGAATGTACCAGCTGTAATTTCTAAGATTACATCTGTTATGGGTGCTGCAAATGTAAACATTGAATCTATGGCTAATGCTTCAAGAGGTGAATATGCTTATTCATTACTTGACCTTGATAAGCAGGCAGATACAGCTGTAATTACTGAGCTTGCATCAATTGATGGCGTAATTAAGGTAAGAGTTGTAAAGTAAAATAGATAGTGATATAATTTCTAGCGGGTATTGGAAGTTTACTTTCAATACCCCTTTATTTTTTTGCTTATTTATAATAATATTTTAACTAATCTAAAGTCTTGTTATTAATGGGTAAAACTATAAAGCTTGTTATGTATTAAATATTAGTTAGGAGTAATTTATGCAAATAGAGAAGAAATCAACAGTAAAAGACATGACAAGTGGAAATATTGGAAAACAACTTATATTGTTTATGATTCCCTTGCTTGTAGGTAACATTTTCCAACAGCTATACAATACTATTGATAGTATCGTAGTTGGTAATTATGTAGGAAAGGATGCGCTAGCTGCAGTAACAAGTACATCTCCCATTTCTATTATGCTTGTGGGCTTCTTTATGGGTATGTCTACAGGTGCTGGTGTAATTGTTTCTCAGTATTTTGGCGCAAGAGATGAGAAATCTTTAAGAAAAAGCGTTCATACAGCTATTATGCTAACTATAATTCTAGGCTTTGCTTTTATGCTTATTGGTTATTTAATTACACCAATTATGCTTAAGCTTATGGATACACCAGATTCAGTAATGGCAGATGCCAATACTTATCTTAGAACTTACTTTTTAGGTATTTTAGGACTTATGCTTTATAATATGGCCTCTGGAATTTTAAGGGCGGTAGGTGATTCTAAGACACCGCTATACATTTTAATATTTAGCTCAATCCTTAATATTATTCTAGATTTATTCTTTGTAATTGTGCTTAATCTAGGAGTCGCAGGCGTGGCTTATGCAACAATTATTTCTCAGTTTTTATCAGCTGTAATTGTTATTGGTATGCTTCTTTTAAGTAAGGATATTTATAGCCTAAGATTAAAGGAATTAAGAATTGATATGCCAATTCTTAAAAAGATAGTAAAGGTGGGACTTCCAGCAGGACTTCAAACGGCCATCGTTTCATTTTCAAATGTATTCGTTCAATCCTATATCAATCACTTTGGGGCAGAAGCCGCTGCAGCCTGGGGCGTATATAGTAGAATTGATGCCTTTGTTATTTTACCAATGCAAAGTATGGGTCTTTCAATTACTACCTTTGTTGGCCAAAATGCTGGTGCAGGTCAGAAAAAGAGAATTAGAGATGGAATTAGAATTGCTATGATTATGGCCATTATTATAACTACAGTTATTTGTATCCCTCTAGTTTACTTTGCGCCAAAGATTGTGGTTTTATTTAACAAGGAAGCACAGGTTATTGCCTTTGCAGCTCTCTTTATTAGAGTGAATGAACTTTTTGATATAGTAGCTTGTACAAATCAGATTCAGGCAGGTGCCCTAAGAGGTGTGGGGAATGCCATTGTGCCATCAATTGTTATGATTTTTAGTTTTGTATTTTTTAGACAAATATACCTAAAAATCGTGTCTATGCTAACTAGCTCAATTATACCTATTGCTTGGGGTTATCCAGCAGGTTGGATTTGCTGTAGTATAGTACTTTTTATTTACTTTAGATTCAACAAAATAGCCTAAAAGTATCTATAAATAATTGTAATAAATTGACTTCAATGTTACAATAAAATACGTGGAAAATGATTTAAGCAATATTAGAATATTGCGAATTTGGAGGAAATTTTATGGCAATTATTAGACCATTTGAATGTGTAAGACCTAACACAGAAGTGGCAGCAAGATTTGCAGCTCTCCCTTATGATGTTTACAACAGGGAAGAGGCTACAAAGGAAGTGGAAAGAGAACCTATGTCCTTTTTAAAGATTGATAGGGCAGAGACTCAATTTAGTGAAGATGTAGATACTTATGCGGATGAGGTATATTTAAAGGCAAGAGAGCTATTTTTAAAGGCTATAGAGGATGGCACTTTAATTACAGATAGCGACAAGGCCTATTATATATATGAATTAACAATGGATAATAGAACCCAGACAGGTATAGTGGCTACTGCATCCATTGATGATTATGAGAATAATGTTATTAAGAAACACGAGAATACGAGAGCAGATAAAGAGGCTGATAGAATTAGACATGTGGATAGTCTATCAGCACAAACTGGCCCTATCTTTTTAGCTTATAGAGCAAGTGAAGCTATTAATGCCGAAGTTAAGAAGGCTAAGGAAAATGCGCCTCTGTATTCTTTTGTTTCAAATGATGGCATTAGACATAGAGTTTTTAAGATTAATAATCCTGAATCGGTTATGTGTATTAAGAATGCATTTGAAAAGATTGATTCTATCTATATTGCTGATGGTCATCACAGAGCAGCATCTGCTGTAAAAGTGGGACTTAAGCGTCGTAGTGAGGCTAAAAACTACACAGGGGAAGAAGAATTTAATTACTTCCTTTCAGTTTTATTCCCTGATGAAGAATTAATGATTATGGACTATAATAGAGTCATTAAGGACTTAAATGGTCTTTCTAGTATACAGTTTATAAAGGCGCTAGAGGATAAGGGTTTTGATGTCCTTGAAGCTAAGGAAGCTGTTAAACCTTCTAAGAAGGCAAGCTTTGGCATGTACTTAGAAGGAAAATGGTATGAACTAAGAGCAAGAGAAGAAATTTTATCAACAGATCCAGTGGATGGGCTTGATGTGGCAATTTTACAAAACAATTGCTTAACACCACTTCTTGGAATTTCAGATCCAAAGACTGATAAAAGAATTGATTTTGTTGGTGGAATTAGAGGCTTAAAAGAATTAGAGGAGAGATGTAACAAGGACTGTGTTTTAGCATTTTCAATGTATCCAACTTCTATTCAGGAATTGTTTGCAGTAGCGGATGCTAACAGACTTATGCCTCCTAAATCAACATGGTTTGAGCCTAAGCTTCGTTCTGGTTTATTTATCCATAGAATTTAGTTAAATAAATTCTTAAAAAATTTATTGGAAATATAAGAGGTATTATTATGACTCATGAAAGCTTTGAAATTGATATAGACTATGAAAAATTAGGTCTAAAGCATGATTGTAAAAAAGCGACAATAACAACTTATATTAAGGATTCATATCCTAATGATCAGGATAAGTTTAATAGACCCTTGATTGTGATTTTCCCAGGGGGTGGTTATCATCACCATTCTGTAAGAGAGGCAGAACCAATAGCTATAAAGATGCTTGATTATGGCTTTAATGCAGTGGTGGTTAGATATTCACTTATGCCTAATACTTATCCATGCCAGTTATATGAGGCTTGCGCTGCTATGAAATATGTAAGAGATAATGCAGCTAAATGGGATACTAATCCAGATAATATTGTTATTGCTGGTTTTTCTGCAGGGGCTCATGTGGCAGGACTTCTTGGAACAAAGTGGAATACTAGTGAAGTCACTCCAATTATAAAGGAGCTAAATTGTGATAATGAATATATAAAGCCTAATAAGATGATGCTTGGATATCCGGTTATTTCATCTGGAGAATGTGCCCATAGAGCTTCTTTTGAAAGACTCATATATGGTGGTACAAAGAATGAATTAGAAGGACAAAGATTAGAAGGAATTGCTGGCCAGGACGGGGATTTAACTGGAGGAATGCTAACAGGAGATAGGGATTATTTATATGAAGAATTGTCTTTGGAAAAATGTGTCACTAAGGATACTCCAACAACTTTCCTTTGGCATACCTTTAGCGACGCTTCAGTGCCAGTAAAGAATTCTTTACTTATGGCGGAGAGCTTAGAAGCTAAGGGAATTCCTTTTGAATATCATGTATTTCCAAAGGGACATCATGGTTCGGCTCTAGGAACAAAGGAAACCGCATCTAAAAACCTAGGTCACTACGAACCAAGTCTTGCAATATGGACTAAGATGTTTAGGAATTTTGTCTTAGGAGAACTTGTCTTATAATAATGGAGAACTTGTAAAAAGTAGACATAAGGGAATTGTAAAAAATAGACATTAAGAAAAGATAGAAATGATAGAGTAGATACAAAATGGGAGGTAGAAAAATGAATAAGAAATTGTACAATGTTATGAATTGGCCAGAAATTGAAGGGATTGTTTATGCGGAGGCTAGTAATCCCTTTAGTTTACTTGGCTCTCATGCAATTAAGGAAGGTAATTTAATCCAAATCTTTAGACCTGATGCTGTAGAAGTTTCAATTAAAGTGGATGGAAAAAAATACGAACTTGAAAAGGTAGATGAGGCAGGATTTTTTGCATGTCTTATTTCTTCAAAAAAGAAGAAGCTTGATTATAGTGTTGTATTAGAAGATGTTAAGGGTAAGACTATTAGTTATAAGGATGCTTACGCCTTTAATACATTTTCAAAAGCATCAGTCTTTAAAAATTTCTTTGCAGGTATGGAACATAAGGCAAATGAAATCTTTAGCCCTAAGCTAACAAGTATTGATGGTGTGGAAGGTTGCCTATTTACAGTTTGGGTAGAAGATGCAATTAGAGTTAGTGTGGTAGCAGATTTTAACAACTGGGATGGACGTATTCATCAGATGGAAAAAATTGATGATAGAGGTATTTTCCAGATATTTATTCCAGGTGTGACTGCTGGTGCTAAGTATCTTTATGAAATTAAGGTTAAGGGACAAAAGGAATTTAGAAAACTTGATCCCTTTGCATTAGAAGTTTCTAAAAAGCCAGAAGATTGCTGCATAGTAAGAGAAGCTAAATTAGAAGCAGATATTGTAAAATTTAAGAATAAAAAGACAGATGCTCCTATAAGAATCTATGAATTAAATTTGGATGCTTGGAGCAAGAAATCTGAAGCAAAGACTTATAAGTATTTGGCTAATGATATTATTTCCTATGTTAAAAAGGCAGGCTACACTCATGTTAATTTAATGCCAGTTGCACATTATCTAAATGATAAGACTTATGGTTATGCAACAGTCTCAATGTTTGCACCAACATCAAGATTTGGCAATTCAAAGGATTTCCTTGAATTTGTTAATGAATTTCATAAAAATGGCATAGCTGTAATAATTGATTGGAATTGCGCTTACTTTGGAACAGATGCTAGAGGCTTAGATAAGTTTAATGGAACTAATATTTATGGTGGTTTAAAGCCTATTCTTGAAAAAGATGAAACATGGGATGTTTATACCTATGATTATTATAATAACTGTGTTTTATCTTTCCTTTATAGTAGTTTGTATTATTGGATTGAGAACTATTCTATTGATGGAATTAGAATAGATAGCCTTGCCTCAATGCTATATCTTGATTATGGTAAGGAAGCAGGAAGTTGGATTCCTAATATTTATGGTGGAAATGAGAATTTAGCTGCAATTGATTTTATTAAGAAGATAAATAAGATTGCAACTAAAGAAGGCATTATTACTATAGCAGATGAAACTAGTGGTTGGATTGGAATTACAAAGACTTTTGATGGCGATAATTTAGGATTTGATTATTTACAAAACAAGAACTGGACAGAGGAATATTTAAATTTCTATGAACAAGATCCTTTATTTAGAAAAGGTTTATATGAGAATTTAACCTTCCCTATGGTTTATCATTTTAATGAGAAATTCCTTCAGAAATTTTCAAGTGCAGACCTTTATGGAACCGGAGTTTCTCTATATTCATTAGCTGCTGGTAAAGATGATGAAGAAAAAGAGTCAGATTTACGTACAGCTCTTGCTTATCTTTATTTTTATCCAGGTTCTAAGATGATTACTTTTGGACAGGATTTAGGCCTTGATATGACAAATCCTGCAAAAAAGGAAGCATGGGAATTAGTTGATGAGAATAGAGAAAACTATATTAAGTCATTAAATGGATTTTTAGATAAATACGCAGAGGTATTTAAGAATGATGATAATGAAGATTCCTTTGAATGGCTAGAAAACAATAATGCAACTGAGACGGTTTTAAGCTTTGCAAGAAAATCTGCAAAGGGTAAGATTTTAACAGTGGTATTTAACTTTACACCAGTAGAAAGAAAAGCATATAGATTATTCGTTTGTGAAGAAGGTAAATATAAGGAATGCTTTAATTCTTCTTTAAAAGAATTTGGTGGAAATTTGGCTAAAACAAAAACTGTATATAGGTCAGATAGAGAAGACGAACATCCTGATGCAAGAAAGTTTATTGATATTGATATTCCAGGATTTAGTGCAGTTTGTTATGAATGTGAGGCTTATACAGAAGAAGAAATTGAAGAGAATAAGATATTAAAGGAAGCTGCAATTGCTAAAAAGAATGCTGAGGATAAGGCAAAAATTGCTAAGGAATTAGCAACTAAAGCTGAAGAGGAAGCAAGAGTTGCCCTTGAAGCTGAAAAGAAAGCTAAATTAAAAGCTGATGAGGCAATTAAGGCAAAAGAAGAGGCAGAAAGAAAAGCTAAAGATGCAATTAAGGCCTCTAAAAGAATAGATGAAGAAACTAAATTACGTTTAGAAAAATTAAAAAGTAAAAGAAGTAAGAAATAGGATGGTTTAAGTTATGTTAGAAGTATTAAATTCTACATCTGTAAATGATGCAACTACACAGATGACAACTTTTTTTTCAAAAGAAAATTTAATGAATCTAGTTACTGATTTTTGTAATTGGGCAGTGGGAGCAGTTGGAACTCTAGTCCTAGCAATTGTAATATGGATTATTGGAAAAAAGATAATTAAGGCAGTAGGAAAATTTTTAAGGAAAGTGCTTGATAGGGGAAAGCTAGATGAAGGGGTTAAAACTTTCGTATTATCAGCAGCTAGAGTGCTTTTATACATTTTCTTATTTATTATTGTAGTTGATACATTGGGATTTCAAACTACTTCCTTAATAACACTTTTAGGTACAGGTGCCTTGGCTATTGGTATGTCACTACAAGGAAGTTTGTCAAATTTTGCAGGAGGAGTTTTAATACTTATATTTAAACCATTTACTATTGGTGATTATATTGTGGTGCAAAATTCTGAGGGTAGTGTAGTTTCTATAGGTATCCTTTATACTAAACTTAGAACAGTTGATAATAAAGTAATCATGTTACCAAATGGTACACTTAGTAATTCTAATATTACAAATGTTGGTGCAGAAAATTTACGTAGACTTGATATTGAAGTGGGAATATCTTATGAAGCTGATATTAAGGATGCAAAAAGAGTTTTATCTGAAATTATTGCAAAGAGAAAAAATATCCTTACATCAGCTGGAAAAGAACCAAGAGTTGTTGTTAAGAGTTTAGATGATTCTTGTGTAACACTTGAGACAAGAACATGGTTAAAAACTGAAGATTATTGGGATACAAAATTTGAATTGCTAGAAGAATATAAAGAAGAACTTGAAAAGAATAATATTAGTATTCCGTATAACCAAATGGATGTGCATATAATTAAATAAGATATGACTTTTGAGTAAAATTAAGTGCTATTGGAGGGGCTATAATAAATTTTCTTATTATAGCTCTTCTTTTTTGTTTTTAGTATATATATGAAAAATGATTTTGACCGATTAAAGCCAAACTGTTGTTAAATACTGTGTTTATGCTACTATTAAATTATTAAATTAATAAATAGTAATGGGGGGAATGTATGAAAAAAATTTTTTGTATTACATTAAGTTGTATGTTTATTTTTTTAACAGCATGTAATAAAACAAGTGAAAGTGAAACAGAAGAAAAATTATCAGAAGAATTCACTTATGAACAAACATCTGAGTTAATAGATAATAGTGGACAAAAATATTATAATGTTAATAGCTGGGTTAGAATACCAGAACTTGATTTTCATGATACACAGAATAATCTGATAGAAGCATACTATCCTAATCAATATTTTGAAAGTGGCGTAGATTCGTTATTAGATTCCTTTGATAATAAGCCTGTGATAATAAATGTTCCGAATGGAACAAAGAAAAAAGAGGAGTATGCTAGTCAGGGTGTGTTATTTACTAAAAATGGTAAATTGCCAATTATACAGAATGATGAAATTGTAGACTATTATAATAATTTGGATTCTGCAATCATGTCTTGTATTTTGTATGGAGTTGTTGGAGAAAGTACATCATTCGAATTTAATCCTGATAATTATAGGACAATAATAACAAATCATACACGATGCAGATGTGATGTTTTACCTTTTTCAGCAGCTTTATATGAGGATTTTTTTGAATGCGATATGAGCTTTCAACTTGATATTTATGGAGTATCAAAAGAATACTTTAATGATAAATTGGGAACGTATACATATTCATCGATACAATATGAAGAATATTGTAAAGGAATAGAAGAAGATTATAAAAGCTTTGATCATTTATCTAGCTATAATTTAGATGAATCAGGTGTGTATTATATAGATTTTACACAATATAACGATGCATATGAGGATTATTATTTAGTTATGACAGATAAATCTGTGGATAACATTACATATAATATTTATGGAAGTGGTGGATATATAGTGGAAGATGAAAATGCATATCAGAAATGGAGAGAGGATAATAAAGATAAGTTTATAAATTAATATTGACCGATTAAAGCCAAACTATTGTAATATATAAAAAATATGATAATATAAATTTATAAAATTTTTTATGAAATGGGAGGGATTTATGAAACTAAAAAGATTTTTTGTAGCGGCGTTATTGACATCGTCAGTTATATTGTCTTCATTAGCATTGGTATATGCAGGGTATAATGATGGAACATATGGATATGCATATCGAAATGTAGAAGGAAGAGATGGAGTGTATAAAATAAGTGCTGGTACAGTAAGAAAAAATGGTGCACAACAATCATCTGTTAAAGTAACAAAAACATATTATGATGGTGAAGTTCAAACAGAATCTTCTGGTGTGAGAAATGAAGATGTTAATTACACAAGTGGTTATGAATACATAGAAGATTATGTAACGGAACACAAAACATATAAGAATTCATTACCGGTTTATAATATTACATTGTATAGGTAAAAGTAATTAATATTTATAAAATTTAGCAAGTAGATTATAATAATAATCTACTTGCTATTAATAAAATTAAAGTAGCAAGAAGGGGGAGGACATATATGACAATTCAAGATATTGATTTATCACTTGTTGAGTATGTAGAGGTGAGGGGCCATTATCTATATTTTATTAGTGATAATTTAGAACATAAAATTAGGGGTTCATTAAGACAAAATTATGAGGTTTTAGAAAATAAGGAATTTTTAAAGGTTAATAAATCTACTATGGTTAATAAAAATCATGTGGTAGATACTAGAAAAATAAGCAGATATTTATATTTAAAAAGTGGTAAATGTATTGAAATAAGTCGAAGAAAACTAAAGATTATAGATTAAAAAAGGTAATATAATAGAGGGTGAATATGGTAGATGCTAGATTAATTTACAGAATATTTATGAAAAGACCATTATCTATATTTGTTATGACAATAATGTCTATAATTTCTTTTTATATGATTTCCAATGAATTGATGGAAAGTATATCTAATAAAGTTTATACTCAAAGAATTCACAATATGTTTTCAATAAATGAAAGTCGAGTAGGATTAATAAAAATGACTGATGATGTTGAATCAGGAAATATTGATATAAAAAAAGTAAAGCAAGATTTTGAAAAAAGTGAATATATAAAAGGTATTGGTTTTAATTCTTCAGATTATATTTATGAAGGGATAAATGCAGAAGTTTATTTTATTGATGAAAGTATGTTAGCTTCATATAATATAAGTGTGGAAAATGAATTAAAAGAGAATATGTTAAAAGATACAGAATATATACCAGTTGTAGTAGGTTATAATTTAAGGAATAAGTTTAATATAGGTGACACTATTGATTCAACTATTGGAAATAAATATAGGGTTTATGGCTATTTAGCTAAAGATGATGCTATGTATCATGAATCAGATTTATTTGGGGGATGGACTAATTCTGATTTATATAATTTGGATGATTCATTTGTTGCTATTGTAGATAATGTAGAGGATTTTAGTTTTTTTAATTGGTATTATATAAATTTCTATGTAGATGAAGGTGATTATAATCTTGCAAAAGAGGAAATTTTAAAAATTGCAGAAAGTGATAACATCAACATACAAGTTATAAATAGGGGAGAGGAAATATTAGAAGCACAGGAAGATAATAGTATTCTTCATAGTCCCAATCTTTATATCTTAATTGTAGTATTACTAGTTAATATAATTACTATAACTATAATGACAATAACATATGTAATGATTGAAAAAAGGCAATATGGTATTTTATCTATATGTACATATAGTAGAAGAAAAATATCATTTTTAATCATCAAACAGAATGCAATTATAGTCTATTTAGCAGCAATAATTGCTTGGGCCATTAATCAAAAGTTATATAATGGAAGCATTATTATAAAATTAGCAGACTACCCATCAAATTTGCCTTATAAGATAACATTATATAGTACAATGATTATTTTGCCATTAGTATTATTTCTTATTGCATCTCTTATTATAGTAATTTCAAGTATGATTCCGGTTATTCTAATAAATAGATATAAAATACCAGAGTTAATTCATAGTAATAATTAAACTAGAGGTGGATTAGAAATGAAAAAAATAATAAATATACTTTTTAGACATAAAATGATATTAATATTTGTTATGATAGGGCAATTTGCAATCTATATAAGCGTATTTGGAATTCTAAATACACTTAATATTGCTGAATTAAAAGAAAAAGATAGGATTGAATCTGTATATAAATCAAGAATAAAAATGGAAATAATAAAATCTGTTGATTCCTCTTTGATATCAGAAGATTTAAAGAATATTGATAAAGCTAATATTATTATTACAAAAGGCTTGGCTGTAAATTATAAAGAAGCAAATTCGTCATATATAGCAGACCTTATTATAGCTTTAAATGAAGAATCGCCATATAAATTAATAGAGGGACATATACCAGGCACAGATCCGGATGATAAAGGAAAAAATCTTGTAGCAATAGGTAGAGATAAATGTAAATATGCATATGAAGAAAATGGGAAAAAATATATTACTCTTGATAATGAAAAATATGAGGTATGTGGTATATTAGGAAGTAAATATTCAGATTTTTGGGATTATAAAATTATATTAAATGTAAATAATATTGGAGATAATATAATAAGTAGAATTAACGAGCTTACGTATTTTAATATAGAGATTTTATCAAATGAAATTAATGTAAGTGATATTTATGAAGATGTTTATGTTGCAATAAAAACATGTAATAATGACGCTGCTATAGATTCGTATAAACTTTATGGTAGAGGAGAAAGTGAAATTGGAAATACTTTAGCTAGAAATAATATTAACAAAAAAATATGTATTTTGTTATTTAGTTTATGTAATTGTATTGTAATATCTGAATTCTATTTCCTAGACTATAAAAAAGAAATTGTAATTTATAAAATTCTTGGCGCAAAAAATTCATTTATCATAAAAAGATTAATGATATCATTTGTTGTTATTAGTAGCTTTACATTAATTTTATATGGATTAGTTGCTACATTATTAAATACAATTGGAATGAATGGATTAATGTATTTTAGTGTTAATGCTAAGAATATAATAAGTATGTTTATAGTTATATTATTAGTTACAGCTTTATCTATGATATATCCATATATAAAAATGACAAAATTAAACATTACAAGCATGAGATTAAAGGAGTAGTTATGATAGATATTAAGGGGTTAACAAAAGTTTTTAAAGATGGTGATTATAATAAAGTCGCTTTAGATGATATTAATTTAAAAATAAATGATGGAGAAATGGTTTCTATAATGGGCCCATCTGGTTCAGGAAAATCTACTTTGCTAAATATTATTGCATGTTTTGATGATGTAAGTAAAGGTGAGGTGTATATAAATGATAATAATATAACTTCACTTAAAAAAAGAAAAAAAGAAAAATTTAGAAGAGACAATATAAGCTTTATATTTCAGGATTATGCCTTATTAGAAAATTTTACATGTTATGAAAATGTAGAATTACCTTTATTAATTAACAAAGTAAGATCAAGAAAGACTAAGACCTTATCTTTATTAGAAAAGATGAATTTGTTAGAAGAAAAGAATAAAAAGATTAATAAATTATCAGGTGGACAAAGACAAAGAGTAGCAATTGCAAGAGCTCTAGCACTTGATACAAATTTAATTCTTGCTGATGAACCTACGGGTGCATTAGATCAAAAAATGGGTGAAGAAGTAACAGACATCTTACGAGGCATTAATAAAGAAGGAAAAACAGTTATTATTGTTACACATGATGAAAAGGTGGCTAATAAAACAGATAGAATAATTAAGTTAATGGATGGAAAAATAATAGATGATATAAAAAATGTTTAGATTAGGTAAAATTAAAGATTAGAAATTATAAAAGGTTATCAAGTAGCAAAACTTGATAACCTTTTTTGTTCACAAAGAAGTCTTTTTTCATCCACAATTAAAACACATATTTCAATTAACATAATAAATGTAAAGAGGAGATACATTAGTGTTAAATTGAAAGGAGCAGTTATGGCTATTGAAGTATTTAATAGATATGAAAAAAAGTACATGCTAACAAAGAAAAGTTTTAGAAAGCTTTTAACTAGAATCGAAGATCATATGGATATGGATAAATACAATATAAATGGCAAGCCATACACAATAAGTAATATATATTTTGATACAGATAATGATGCCCTTATAAGAGCTTCAATTGAAAAGCCTGTGTATAAAGAAAAATTAAGAATGAGAGCTTATGGTACACCAGCACTTGATGACAAGGTGTTTATAGAAATAAAGAAGAAGTATGACGGCATAGTTAATAAGAGACGTACTTCTATGACTCTTAAAGATGCCTATAATTATATACTTAAAGACAATCCACCAACACCCGCTTCAGGAAAGATTAATACTCAAGTTTTACAAGAAATCGACTATTTTAAAGATTTCTACAAGGTAAAACCTAAGTTATATCTTTCTTATGATAGATATGCATACTTTGAAAAAAATGATGGCGATTTCAGAGTAACATTTGACACAAACATTCAGACAAGACGATATGATGTTGCACTAGAAAAAGGCCAGTATGGAAGTCAGTTACTAGAAGCAGATCAGGTTTTAATGGAAATTAAAATCAGTGGAGCTGTTCCAATGTGGTTTACGAAGATTTTATCAGAATTAAGAGTCTATCCAGTATCATTTTCTAAGTACGGAACAGAGTACAAGAGATATGTATTAGAGAATACTCAAAGAGAATTTATTGAAAATAAAGGAGAAATAATATGTTCGAATCAATTTTATCCTCAGCTACAAGCAGTAGCTTCACTGTAAATGAGTTTTTAATTGCTGAACTAGTAGCTATTGTTTTAGGTTTAATTATTGGCGTTGCTTATATGGTAGCTTGCAAGAATGACGGTTATTCTAAGAATTTTATCGTGGGTTTATCAATCTTACCAACAGTTGTGGCAGCAGTAATTTTATTTATTGGTAGTGATGTGGCAAGAGCATTTTCAATGGCAGGAGCACTTACACTTGTTAGATTCCGTTCTGCTCCTGGTAATGCTAAAGACATTTCAGTAGTATTTTTATCTATGGCAACAGGCCTAGGATGTGGTTTAGGTTATATAGGATATGCAGCAATCTTCGCAGTAATAGCAGTTATTCTATTAATTATTCTAAGTTTAAGCGCATTTGCTAAAAAGCCATCTAACAAAAAGCAGCTTAGAGTAACAATTCCTGAAAACTTAAATTATACTAATGCCTTTAATGATGTTTTTGAAAAATTTGTAAATGAATGTAGACTTACAAGAGTAAAGACAACTAACATGGGTACAATGTTTGAATTGACTTATGAAATGTCTTTAAAGGATGAATCTAAGGAAAAGAAATTTATTGATGAACTAAGAACTAGAAATGGCAATTTAAATATTATTCTTGGGATGATGCCAGCGGGAAATGAAGGTTCATTAAACGGTTAATCAATCCTTGTAGTTATTTGCGTAACAAATCACTACAAATTATAGTTTTCGTAAAAAGCAGGTTAGAGAAAATCTAGCCTGTTTTTTCTATCTTTGTATACATGCCCCTTTCTTCCTAAAATTTATTGACTATTTTATTGGAAGAGGTTATTATGAAAGTAGCTTTTTTAAAACATTTTTATAAAAGTTAGTTTATAATGTATGGGAGGTATGCAAATGAAATCTAAAAGTTTGCGTAAAGCATTAGCGCTAGCTATGGCAAATGCCATGATCCTTGGGGTGGTTGGATCAAATTGTAGCTTAACTAGTGCATCGGGGTTACCATCAACTACTGGCCATGATACTTATGTCAATAGTGATGTGTTTTCAGTAATATCAAGTGATAGTTTTGGTACAACAGCACTTGATAGTCCACTTTTTTCAAAAAATATTGGTAGTTATGATATTACTAATCTACAAGTACCAACATTAGCCTATGATGATACAAGCATAGGAGTAGTTTGGGAAAAACCAGAAAACTATGAAAATGTAGCTGATTATCATGTATATATTAATGGGGAATTACAGGAAACAGCTAGGGAAAATTTTAAAGAAAATGCTAAATGGACTTATACTTACATGCAGTCTTTCTACGATTATTATGAGACAGCTTCTGATGTAGATATGGTAGATGTAGATATCCATTCTTTTAGAGCAACAAATTTAAGTCCAGAGACAAGTTATGAAATTAGTGTCGTTGCAATTGATGAGAAAGGCAACGAACTTGGTAATAAGGTTTCTATTAATGCGTCAACAACTAAGACAGCAGAAGTAGTTAATGTCTTAGATTATGGGGTTACATATACAGAAGGTTATACAGAATATAATGATGAAATCAATGCAATTATCGAAGCTAATACTAAGGCTATTCAGGCAGCTATTGATGCAGTTCCTGAAGGTGGTAAATTAGTTATTCCAGATAATGACCAGGGACTTGTATTAGTATCTGGTGCTCTTTGGCTTCATTCTAATATGACTCTTGAACTAGATGGTACTTTATGGGCTTCACCAAATTCAGATCATTTTGAAATTGGTTTCCTTATGTATCCATTTTACACAGACACAAGAGATTGGGGCTTATTAAATGCAGTTTCACAAGATGAGAATGCGCCTCTTGAAAATATTAGAATCACAGGTTCTGGTACTCTTTATGGTAATGGTTGGAAGTATGGTGCTGGCAATACAGTGTATGGAGATGGCTATACATCTAATGCAGGTGATAACACCCAGAATGGAGATCCAGATGTAAAAAATACTCAGAAGGAATATGGCCTTCCAAGATATGTATCTGGAAATAATGCTGCAGTTTATGATTTTGGTATTCAGGCAGCAGATTCTGCTAAGAAGTATTTAGCTAATCTTTATAATGAAGATGGAACAAGAAAGTATTCTGATGAAATAATTAATTCTCTTGCTTCTAAGACAAAGTCTAATAAATGGTCTAAGACTTCTTTAAAGGGAATTATATCAGATCAGGATTTAAAGGATGCATATGCTACAAGAGCTTCTCTTTTAATTATGAGAAATGTAACTAATGTTTATGTAGCAGATATTACAGTAGAAAATCCTTCAAATCACTCAGTAAATATCCTTGATTCAAGAAATATTGCTACAACTAATGTTAAGGTATTCTCATATGATGGAAACAACGGTGATGGCCTTGGTTTTGGTTGCTCACAAAATGTAATTTGCTGGAATAACTTTACAGATACAGGTGATGATAACTTAGGCTTTGGTTCATCTGTAGGTGAAGGCGCAAGAGATTGTGACATTCAGACAAACTCAGAACTTTGGATGTTTAATAACTTCCTTCGTGAAGGTCACGGCGGTCTTGCTGCAGGTTCACATACAGGTAATGGTATTCAGGATGTATTATTTGAAGATACAGTAATGAACCATATTGATATGGCCTTTAGATTTAAATCAGCACCAACTAATGGTGGTTTTGCTGCAAATATTACTATGAGAGATTGTGCTGTAGCTGATACAAATCAGGCATGGGTATTAACAACCTCTTATTCAGACCCTAACTCTGCATCTTCAACAGAGGCAGCAGAAATAGCTGAGTTTTATAACTTCGCAGCTTATAATGTTTCTGTTTATGGAGCAAGCCAGAACACAATTTGCGTTTATGCAGATGTAGATTATGATTCAAATCCACAAAAGCCAGCACATTGTCACCACAATTTATATTTCCAGGATATTACTTTTGGAAATGTAGGTGGATATGGTAAATATAAGAATTACAGTGGTTGGGATACACTTACAGGCTGCGAAAATTCAGTATTTTATAATGTTAAAACAATATCTTATAATAAGAAGGCAGTTTCTAATAAAACAAATGCTGCTTGGACCAATATAAAGTACTGCAAGAATATTATTTTCCAAGGAACAACTCTTGATAGTTTAAACATTAATAGTTCTAATGTGGAAAATGCTATGCAGGCACCAGAGGTAATTGATACAAATATTACAGCTACAAGTGCTAGTGATGGTAAGAGTGTAGATTTATCATGGGCAGCACAAAAAGATAACTATTCTATGACTTATGGCGTAGAAACTTATGTAAATGGCGAAATGGTTGACTTTGTATCAGGTCTATCAGACACAAAGACTACAATTAGTTCTTTAAGTCCTGGAGTTGATTACATTTTCAAAGTATATGTATCAGATAAGACAGGAAACAAGACCTTTATTAATGAAGTAAGCCTAAAGACAGAGGGTGAGGATAGCGAGGAAATTAAAGCTCCAGAATCAACTACTGTTAAGCTTACAAATCCAATTTATACTTGTGCTCAGGCAAGCTTTGCATCTGCTTATACAAGTGATAACAGAGTTAGAGGTTATAAAATCTATGCTAACGGAAATTTAGTAAAGACAATTTATAACTATCAGATTAAAGAATATAAGAAAGGTGATACAGTTTCTCATCAGGTAGGTAGATTAACTCCTGGTATTGAAAATGAGGTCAAAGTAGTAGCATTTACAGATTCCGGCAAGGAATATACTTATGATATTTCAAAGGTTACAACACTTGCTAACTACGATTACAAGGCACCTGTTTTTGCTTCGACTGCAAAGATTAATGCTACAGTAAATAAGGACAATACAATTGATTTAAGCTGGGATGAGGCAGTAGATGATACAGCGGTAGGCGGTTATAGAGTTTACGTAGATGGTGTAGCTGTTTATACAGAGGAATCAACAGATACTTTCAATCCTGTAAATGGTGCCTACACAACTAATAAGACAGAAATTACATTAACAGATGTGGACACAACTAAGGCTCACACAATTACAGTTCAGGCTGGCGATACATGGTGGAAGGCAGCTATGACAATGGGTAACTTTGATAAGATGGCATGCTATAACTGGACAGTAAAGGGCTTAGAAACAACAGTAAAGGCTTACGAAGAGCCAAAAGAGGAGCCAGAAACACCAGAGCCAGGCGAAGAAGCAAGCGAGAATCCTTCAGAAAATCCTTCAGAAGAAGTAGCTGCAGATACAGATATTGTTTATGAAATGCTTACAGGTAGCGAAATCAACTATGTAAATGGTGAAAAGTTAACTCTTCGTAGCGCAGCTGACTTTGCAAAGTTTGTAGGAGTTAAGGTGGATGGTAAGTTAGTTGATAAGGCTAATTACACAGCTTACTCAGGCTCAACAATTATTGAGGTTAACGAAAACTACATGGCAAGCCTTTCTAATGGCAAGCATGATTTTGAAATCCTTTCTAAGGACGGTAGTGCTAAGGCTGTTGTAGTAGTTAATAAGCCTGAAAATGTATCAGATAATAACACAACAGTTTCAAATAATACTGTAGCTGAGGTGGCAGCAGATACAGCTGAGGTGGCAGCAGATTCAAGTGAAGTTACAAATAGCTCAAAAAATACAGCAGACTTAAATAACATGTTAATTTATTTCTTAATGATTCTTGCTTGTGGCACAATTAGTTTTGTGGTTGCAAGAAGAGAATATAAGAATCGTATGAACTAAAAAAATCTTACATACAAAAAACTTCATAAATCTAGAATTTCCGTAGGGATTAATGACTATTAAAATTGCAAAAAAGAGACATTTTTATAGTTAAAATCCCTACGGATTTTTCATCTTAATCAGTTAAATACTTAACACAGTTAAATCCACAAAATATTTAGCGATTTAGTGTACTAAATTTATGCAATTTTAACATTGATATAAAACTTTAATTATGAAAAAATAACCTTACCGTGTGGTAAATGTTGAAATGAATGGAGTTTTAAAGTTATGGCAATCAATGTAGTAGAAGAAGCAAAAAGGTGCTTACAATGTAAAGTGCCAATGTGTAGAAAAGGATGTCCGATTTCTACAAATATTCCAGAGATGAACAGACTCTTTTTGGAGTTTAAAAAGGATGAAGCAGGAAAGATGCTTTTTGAAAATAATCCTCTTTCTGCCATCTGTTCACTTGTCTGTAATCATGAAAAACAGTGTGAAGGTAACTGTGTACTAGGAAGAAAGGGCTCCCCTGTACATGTATCAAGCATTGAGAATTATATATCAGATGCTTATCTTGATCATTTAAATTTACAAAGAGAAGATGATAAGAAGCAGAGAGTTGCTATTATTGGTGGTGGTCCTGCTGGTATTACAATTTCAGTAATTCTTGCACAGCGTGGATATGATGTAACAATTTTTGAATCAAGAGATAAGATCGGTGGCGTTTTAAGATATGGTATTCCAGAATTCAGACTTCCAAAGACAGTTCTTGATAGATATGAAGAAAGATTAAAGAAGTTAGGTATTAAGATTCGTCCTCATACAGTAGTAGGCTATGCCTTAACTATTGATGATCTTGAAAGAGATGGCTATGAGGCAATCTTTATTGGTACTGGTGTTTGGAGACCAAAGAAGCTTGGAATTAAGGGTGAGAGTTTAGGAAATGTACATTTTGCCATTGACTATCTTGCTAACCCAGATGTATATGACTTAGGTAAGAGAGTCGTTATTATTGGTGCCGGTAATTCAGCTATGGATGTGGCAAGAACAGCTACAAGAAAGGGCGTATCTGAAGTTTATGTATTCTGTAGAAGAGGACATGCAGCAGCTTCTGTTCGTGAATTAGAATACGCTGAGGCTGATGGTGTACAGATTCTTTATGGTTATAGACCAGATGAATTTACTGATAGAGGCGTACTATATAAGGTTGCAACAATGGACGAAGAAGACAATGTCTTAGAGATGAGCGAGCAAAAGTTCTTTGAGGCAGACAGCATTGTAGTTGCAGCAAGTCAGGGTGCTATGAACAGAATCGTAAGTACTACAAAGGGTATTGAGACTAACGAGAAGGGCTTATTAAGTACAGATGAGAAGGGTAGCACATCAAGACCTGGTATCTTTAGTGCTGGTGATGTTGTAAATGGCGCTAGAACAGTAGTAGAAGCAGTTAGATATTCTAAGGATGTAGCAGAAGCTATGGATGAATATTTAAAGGCAAAAAGAGAAGAAAAAGAAAATGCTGATGAGGATGAAGAAGTAAAGGCAAGCTAAATATTTGTCTTAACATAGCTCGTTTGAAATATTAGGAGATTTATATAGAGGACCTATGTCTTATCTTAGACATAGGCCCTTGTTTTTTATAAAGACTATATATAGTAGATTTTTTTAAAAATAAAAATGAATATATCCAAGAAATTGTGAAAAATTATCGAAAGATTTCCCTTTAGTACTTGTTAAATAAGTAGATTTATTATATTATTAATACATATATAGGAAGGACGTGATTTATATGGCAGATAATAACACACAATTTTTTAAAACACAGCCTGAAAAGACAATTTCGGTTGAAGGAATTATTGAGCAAGTTTATCTTGCTTTAAAGGAGAAGGGATACAATCCTGTGAATCAAATAGTTGGATACATTATGTCTGGGGACCCAACTTATATTACTAGTCACAACAATGCTAGAAGTTTAATTATGAAAGTAGAACGTGATGAGCTTGTTGAAGAAGTAATCCGCTATTTTATTGAAGGTAAGGGACTTTAGTCTTACATGAGATATTTAGGATTAGATTATGGCAGTAAAACTGTAGGTGTTGCGCTGTCTGACCCTCTTGGTTGGACAGCACAAGCCTTTGAGACAATTACAAGAAAAGAAGAGAATAAGTTAAGAAAGACTTATGCAAGAATAGAGGAAATAATAAAAGAATATGGAGTTACTAAGGTAGTAGTGGGCTTACCTAAGAATATGGACGATACGGAAGGTGAGAGAGCTCTACTAGCAAGAGATTTTGCAAGTAATATCCATAGAAGAACAGGGATAGAAATCGTTATGTGGGACGAGAGATTGACCACAATTGCAGCTGATGAGGTTCTAGAAGAAGCTGGAGTTAAAAAGGAGAACAGAAAGGCTGTTATAGATCAGATAGCAGCAGTTTTTATATTACAAGGTTATCTTGATTTTGAGGCAAAAGAGGCCAAAAAGCAAGATTTCAATAAATAGGATGGCTAATCATGGGGAGTTTTAGCACTGTGATTAGAGTCTTTTTGTGTCTAGATATATGTGAAATATTTAGGCGAATGTATTAGGGTTTAAATTTTTAATTTGGAGAGAGATTTATGGAAAAGATTAGTTTGGTTTCAGAAGATGGAGATAAGATTGAACTCTATGTTCTAGAAGAGACAAGGATTAGTGGAATTAATTACATTTTAGTCACTGAATCAGATGATGAGAATGAAGATGCAGAAGTTTATATCTTAAAAGATACTTCTAAGAGCACAGATGCTGATGCTATTTATGAATACGTGGAAGACGATAGTGAACTTGATGCAGTAGCAAAGGTTTTTAGTGAATTATTAGAAGATGTGGATTTTAGATAATTAACAACGTGAATTTTTAATGAAAGAAATATTTTTTAGTTAAGGAGAGTTATATGAAGAAAGAGGCGAATTCTAGTTTAAAGATAGTGCCTTTAGGTGGTCTTGAACAAATTGGTATGAATATAACTGCGTTTTGCTATGAAGATAGTATTATCGTAGTGGATTGTGGACTTAAATTTCCAGATGATGATATGTTAGGTGTAGATTTAGTTATCCCTGACGTAACATTTTTAAAGGATAATATTGATAAGGTAAAGGGTTTTGTAATCACTCATGGTCATGAAGATCATATTGGTGCTATTCCATACATTTTAAAGGATATTAAGGTTCCTGTTTATGGTACAAAGCTTACAATTGCTTTAATTGAGTCAAAGCTTAAGGAACACAACATGATGAAGGAAGTTAAGAGAAAGGTTGTAAAGTACGGCCAGTCTATTTCTCTTGGAGACTTTAGAGTTGAATTTATTAGAACTAATCATAGTATCGCTGATGCAGCAGCACTTGCTATTTATTCACCAGCAGGTACTGTAGTTCATACAGGCGATTTCAAGGTAGATTATACACCAGTTGATGGTGATCCAATTGATTTACCTAGACTTGGTGAAATTGGTAAGAAGGGTGTACTTGCACTTATGTGTGATTCTACTAATGCCATTAGACCAGGTTTTACAATGTCAGAGCGTACAGTAGGTGCGACTTTTGATAAGATTTTTGCAGATAATAAGAATTCAAGAATTATCATTGCTACATTTGCATCAAATGTAGATAGAGTTCAGCAGATTATTAATACTGCTGTTAAGTACGACCGTAAGGTTTGTGTTGAGGGACGTAGTATGGTTAATATAATCGAGGTAGCACAAGACCTTGAATACCTTAAGTTCCCAGAGGGCACAATTATTGAAACAGAAGAAATGAAGAATTATAATCCTGAGCAGATTGTACTTATTACTACAGGTAGCCAGGGTGAATCAATGGCAGCTCTTTCAAGAATGGCAGCTAACATTCACCGTAAGGTTTCTATTATACCTGGGGACTGTGTTGTATTTTCATCAACACCAATTCCTGGTAATGAGAAGTCTGTATCAAAGGTTATTAATGAATTAGGAATGAAGGGCGCTAAGGTAATCTTCCAGGATACTCACGTTTCAGGACATGCTTGTCAGGAAGAAATCAAGCTTATTTATTCTTTAGTACGTCCTAAGTATTCAATTCCAGTCCATGGTGAATACCGCCACTTAATCGCTCAAAAAGAGCTTGTTATGGGACTAGGATATGATAAGCAGGATGTAATTATTGCTAAGTCTGGTGATATTATTGAATTATCAGAAAAGGAAGCTAAGATTGTTGGTAAGGCACCAGTTGGTGAAGTTATGGTTGATGGTCTTGGCGTTGGTGATATTGGTAATATCGTACTTCGTGATAGACAGAACTTAGCTGAGAACGGTATTATTATTGTAGTATTAACATTTGAGAGAAATTCAGGTCAGTTAATTGCTGGACCAGATATTGTTTCAAGAGGTTTCGTTTATGTACGTGGAGCTGAAGAATTACTTGATGAGGCAAGACTTATTGTTGAAGATTCAGTTCAGAAGTGTATTGATAATAGAATCTCTGACTGGGGCAAGATAAAGAACATTATTAAGGATGACTTATCAGAATTCTTATGGAAGAAAATGAAGAGAAATCCTTTAATTCTTCCAATTATTATGGAAGCTAATTTATAATTAAGACTTAAATAGGCGGCTAGATAAAAGGCCGCCTATTTTTAAAAGAAATCATTTAGGGAAAGTTAGTAGCAATTAGGTTTAAGTATTAATAGAGGTGAGAGACTATGACAGGGGATAAACTTGAAACACTAAAAAAGGAACTAACACAGACTATACTTGAAAGTGATGAGTATAAGGAGTACAAGCGCTTAGAGGCTATTATTAATAGAAACCCAGATTTAAGAAGAAGCGTGGACGAATTTAGAAGAAGAACATTTGAGATAGTTAATAATGATGATATTGAAGATGTCTATACAGCTATGCTAAATCTTAATATTGAGTTTGACAATATGAGAAGACAGGATATAGTTAATAGATATCTAACAGCAGAAATATGTTTTAGTAGCTTAGTAAAAGACATTGTAAAGTCTATTGTTGAGCCAATTGATATGGAACTTGATTTTTTGCGTTAAAACCCTTATTATAGCAAGTGATGGTAAAAAATGGAGGATTTCATGAGCAATAAAAATATTAGACTTATAATAGCAGTGTCAGTTAACGTAATAGTAATTCTTATTGGCGTTTTAATCATCTATAAAGTAGGAACTTATGCTTATACATTAGGCAATAACATATTTAATGAGGTTGCAGTAGATGATAGTTCTAATGCAAGATCTGTAGAAGTTACTATAACATCATCTATGTCTGCTAAGCAGCTTGCTAATTTATTCTACGAAAAAGGCTTAGTAGCTAAGGAGAAGCTTTTCTATTATCAGATTATAGCTTCAGATTATAATGGAGATTGGCTTGATGGAACATATACGCTTACAACAGATATGCTTCCAACAGAGATGCTAGAAACTATTTCAACGGCTAGTACAAGCAGTAATTAGTGTGCAATTAATAATCAATTAAGAATTTAATTTAGAAAGAGGATTATTTATGATAGTCAACGAAAGAATTGTGGCTTATATTAATTCTCTTGATTGTGGTAATTCAGATATTGTTAATACAATTGAAAAAGAAGCGATTGAAACAGGTGTTCCAATCATAAGGAAAGAGATGGGGAATTTACTTAAGGTCTTGCTTTCATTAAAGCAGCCCTTACGTATCTTAGAAGTAGGTACGGCAGTAGGTTACTCATCTATTCTTATGAGTGAGAATATGCCAGAGAATTGTCATATTACTACAATTGAGAATTATGAAAAGAGAATTCCAATAGCTAGGGAAAATTTTAAAAGGGCTAAAAAAGAAGATAAGATAACTTTAATTGAAGGCGATGCCACTCTAGTTTTAAAAGAATTAGAGGGAAGTTATGATTTTATTTTCATGGATGCAGCAAAGGGGCAGTATATTAACTTCCTCGATGACATTTTAAGGTTACTTAGTCCAGGAGGTCTACTAATTTCAGATAACATCCTACAGGAAGGCGAAATTGTAGAATCTCACTTTACAGTGGCAAGAAGAGATAAGACTATACATACAAGAATGAGAGAGTATGTCTATACCCTAACTCATCACAAAGACTTAATTACATCCATTGTTCCAATTGGAGATGGAATTACATTAAGCGTAAAAAGAAGCTAAGACTAGTATTACAGGTATTAGTTATATGTACTAGTTATTTAAGAAAGGATTTATATGAGAAACAGAGTTTATAATGGTAGAAAGCTTGAATTACTTATTCCAGCTAGTAGTTTAGAAGTACTAAAGATTGCAGTTCTTTACGGAGCTGATGCAGTTTATATTGGTGGTGAAGCCTTTGGTCTTAGAGCTAATGCTAAGAACTTCTCAGCAGATGATATGAGAGAAGGTATTAAGTTTGCCCATGAAAGAGATGTTAAGGTTTATGTTACAGCTAATATTTTAGCTCATAACTATGACTTAGAAGGAGCAAGACAGTATTTTGAAGAGCTTAAGGAAATCGGTCCTGATGCTTTAATTATTTCTGACCCTGGTATGTTTACAATTGCTAAGGAAGTATGTCCTGAAATTGATATTCATATTTCAACTCAGGCTAATAACACTAACTATTTAACATATAACTTCTGGTGGAAGCAGGGTGCAACAAGAGTTGTATCAGCTAGAGAATTAAGCCTTGCAGAAATCAAGGAAATCAGAGAGCATATTCCAGAGGAAATGGAAATTGAAAGTTTCATGCATGGTGCTATGTGTATTTCATATTCTGGTAGATGTTTACTTTCTAACTATATGGCAGGTAGAGATGCTAATAGAGGTGCTTGTACACACCCTTGCAGATGGAAGTACTCAATTGTTGAAGAGAACAGACCAGGTGAATATATGCCAGTATTTGAGAATGAAAGAGGAACATACATTTTCAACTCAAAGGATCTTAACATGATTGAACATATCCCAGAGATGGTAAGTTCAGGTATTGATTCCTTTAAGATTGAGGGCCGTATGAAGACAGCTCTTTACGTAGCAACAGTTGCAAGAACTTATAGCCTTGCTATTGATGATTTTTTAGAGGATCCAAAGAAGTATGAGGCTAGAATTCCATTTTACAAGGAAGAAATTGGAAAATGTACTTACAGACAGTTCACAACTGGCTTCTTCTTTAATAAGCCGACAGAAGAAACTCAGATTTATGATAGCAATACTTATGTTACAGAATATAAGTATCTTGGTATTGTAGGTAAGAAGAATGAAGAGGGCTTATATAATATTGAACAGCGTAATAAGTTCTCAGTAGGTGAAACTATTGAGGTTATGAGACCTAATGGAGATAATATTCCAGTAGTAGTTAAAAGAATTGTAGATGAATTTGGACATGATATGGAAAGCTGTCCACATCCAAAGCAGCAGTTATTTATCGACTTAGGAATCGAACTTAATGAGTTTGATATTTTAAGAAGAAAAGAAGGAAATAAAGAAATGGCTTAACATATTCCTTTCTAGTGTTAAAATAGCTAGTGAATACATTTATGAAGGAAGGTTTACTTATGTCGAAGGTAGAAACAATTAAAGAGAGATTGGCTTCTGTTAGAGAAACTATGGCTAAGACAGGGGTTGATATTTATCTCGTATTAACAAATGATTACCATATCTCAGAATATTCAGGTGATTATTTTAAGGAAAGAGAATTCATAACAGGCTTTACAGGTTCAGCAGGAACAGCTGTTATCTTAAAGGATGAGGCTAAGTTATTTACAGATGGTAGATACTATGTTCAGGCTGCTAAAGAAATTGAGGGAACAGGCTTTGAACTTATGAAGGATGGTTCTAGTGGTGTTCCAACTTTATCAGAATATGTAGCTTCTAAGTTAGAAGAAGGTATGTGCCTAGGCTTTGATGGTAGAACAGTAGATGCTAGATTAGGCCTTAAGTTAGCAGATATTGTAAAGAATAAGAAGGCAAGTTTTAACTTAACCTTTGATGCTATTGCTGATATCTTTACTGATAGAGCAGCATTCCCAGAAAGCAAGGCTTTTTATCTTGATGAGAAGTATTGTGGAACAACAATTAATGAGAAACTTGCTATGCTAAGAGAAAGCCTTAAGAAGGCTAATGCAGATTCTAATATTATTGCTAGTCTAGATGATGTTTGCTGGTTATTTAATATTAGAGGTAACGACGTTTGGTGTAATCCAGTAATTATGTCTTATGCTTATGTAAGCATGGATAAGGCTATTCTCTATACAGATGGCGATAGATTTAATGAAGAAATCCTAGCAAGATTTAAGGAAGCTAATGTAGAAATCCGTCCATACGAAGCAGTTTATACAGATGCAGCTAATATCTCAGGTCGCGTAATAGTAGATACTAAGAGAGTTAATATGCGTCTTTATAACATTTGCATGGATAATAAGAACTTAAACTGCGTGCTTTCTGAAAACCCAACAGTTTTACTTAAGGCAATTAAGAATGAGACAGAAATTAAGAACTTAAAGGATGTTCACCTTGAAGATGGTGCGGCCCTTACAAAGTTTATCTTCTGGACAAAGAAGCAGGTTAAGGAAGGAAAGCAGATTACTGAGGCAGATGCAGCAGAGTATCTTGATTCTTTAAGAGCTAAGATTAGTGATTATATTGAACTTAGTTTTGATACAATTTCAGCAACAGGTCCTAATGGCGCTATGATGCATTATCACGCAACTAAGGAGAATGCAGATATCTTAAAGCCAGAGGGAATGTTACTTGTAGATTCAGGCGGACAGTATTTAAGAGGTACAACAGATGTAACAAGAACATTTGCCCTTGGCCCTGTAACTGATGAAATGAAGAAGTGCTTTACACTTACGCTTAAAGGTATGTTAGCACTTGCTAATGCTAGATTCCTACATGGCTGTAACGGTTTTAGCCTTGATATCCTTGCTCGTGGCCCATTATGGGATGAGGGCATTGATTATAGATGTGGAACAGGTCATGGCGTTGGCTATTTACTTAATGTTCACGAGGCACCTAACGGCTTTAGATGGAAGCACATCCCAGGTGTTAATGATTTAGCAGTACTTGAGCCTGGCATGGTTACATCAGATGAACCTGGTGTTTACGAAGAAGGCAAGTTTGGTATACGTATTGAAAATGAAATCGTATGCAAGAAGGATTACGAGAACGAATATGGTACATTCTTAAGCTTTGATATGCTTACAATGGCACCAATCGATTTAGAGCTTGTAGATCCAAAGTATTTAGAAGCAGTTGATATTAAGCGACTTAATGCTTACCATGAAGAAGTTTATAATAACTTAAAGGACTTCTTTACAGGTGAAGAATTAGAAGAGCTTAAAGCGGCAACGAAAGCGATTTAATTAATTATGAAAGAATTTATTAGTAAGAAAAGAGAGAATAAAGACTTAAAGGAAATGAAAAGAGTGGTACCTGGAAAGGTAATTGCTTTAGTATTTATTGCACTTATAGCTGTAGTTATGATTATTGGATTTATTATTTATAATAATAGATTTGATGTTAGAGATTACATATCTGTTAGTTATGTGGGAGCAAATGATTATGCAAGCCCAGAATTTAGCGTAGATAAAGAAGGTCTTAAAAATGCCCTTATAGGAGATAAGACAGATGCTAATGTATTATCTGCAATTAATAGTTTAGTTAATTCCATTGAGGTTAGCTCAGATGCCACAGACCTATCAAATGGGGATAAGATAGAGGTTTATATAAACTATGACAGTTCCTATGAAGATGCTGCTGGGGTTAAATTAAATCTTACAAAGTATAGTCTTAGGGTAGATGGAATATCTTCCGGCACTAAGATATCTTTATTTGATAATATTGAAGTAACATTTCAGGGCATAAGTCCAGAGGCTACTGTTTTAATTACTAATAATGCTAGTGACGAATATTTACAAAGCTTAACATTTACAGCAGATAAAACTACTAACATTTCCTTTGGTGATACAGTTATAGTAAGCTGTGATCAAAGCTATGAAGATATAGCAAGACATGGCTATTTAGTAGATAGCTTAGAAGCTAGTTATACAGCTGATAAGCTAGGAGAATATATCAATGGCGTTGAAGATATTGATATTAGTGTAATTAATGAAATTGTAGAAGAGGCTAAGAGTGCTATTACTACAGAGACTAATGATACAACCTTTAGAATGCTTTATAAGGCCAGTGGAAACAAGGACTATTTAAAGCAGGCTAATGCAGAAACTGCTACAGATATTGCTTTAGTTTCAAAGTATCTATTAGCTAATGGAACTAATGGCAGCGATTACAATAATGTAATAATACTTTTATTTAGCGCTAAGATTTCAAATCAGGAATCAAGCGAAACGGTTTATTTTGCATTTTCATATTACAACAGTTACATAAGCGTTGATAATCAGTTTGACGTAGTTAGAAATCTATCTACTGAGAATTACGAAGTAAGCACAAATCTTGATTCTTTGGTTAATAGCCTTATTAACTCACAAAAGGAAAGATATACTGTTTATGAGTTAAGCAATTAATAATTAGAAATCATATTAAAAAATATATTAGAAACACTTCTAGGGATTATCCTAAATTAGGATTTTCTCTGGAAGTGTTTTTTATTATTTTAGGGTTTTGACTGCTAGCTTTAGCCCATGCTTTCTTGACTTTACTAGGCTTCAATGCTATGCTTTAATTAAAAGTTTGGTAGAATTTAATATAACAATAATCTATATTTTTCATATGGAGGCTGCTAATGAATTATAGAAAAAAAGTAAAGTTAGGCAGTTTATTAGTGTCTAAAAATGTAATTAGCAATGAGCAGTTAGACTCAGCCCTAAAGGAACAAAGGCAGAGAGGTTTAATGCTAGGTGAGACCATTGTGGCCCTTGGCTTTGCTAGTCAAAGCCAGATAAATGAGGCTTTGTGTGAAAGTCTAGGCATTGAATTTGTAGATATGAGAGCGGTAGAGGTGCCAGAAGAGATTCTAAATCTTTTAGATGATACATTTATGAGAAAGAATCTTTTAGTGCCCCTAGGCTTTAGACAGGATGAGGGTGGCAGTTTAAAGGTTGCCATGGCAGATCCAACTAATATTTATGCCATGGATGATGTAAATATTATTACAGGTAAGCAGGTTATTCCTTATCTTGCAGATGGCAATGCCATTAAGGCCTTTCTTGATAGAGTTATTAGTTCTAAGGAAGCTCAAAATATTATTGATAAATATAAAAAAGAGCAGGAAAACGCCATTAGTAAGGAAGAAGAGGATAGGGAAAGAGACAGACAGGCAAATATTGAGTCTGCCCCTATTGTTGTGCTTATAAATAACCTAATTGAGGCAGCAGTTAGAAACAGAGCCTCAGATATTCATATTGAACCCTTTAAGGATAATATAAGGGTTCGATATAGAATTGATGGTAGTTTAAGGGAAGTATTAAGCTATGAGTCTAGTTTATATGGTGCCATTATTACTAGAATTAAGATTATTTCTGGTATGGATATTTCTGAAAAAAGAAAGCCTCAAGATGGCAGAATCACTATAAATGTAGATGATAAGGAATACGATATTAGAGTTTCAGGTCTTCCAACTATTTATGGAGAAAAGTTTGTAATGAGAATTGCAGCGAAGGAAGGCTTTAATAAAGAGGCTTCAGAGCTTGGATTTTCTGAGCGTGACCTAAAGGTTTTTAATGACATTTTAAAAAATCCTCATGGAATCATCCTAGTTACAGGCCCTACAGGTTCAGGTAAGTCTACAACCCTTTATACAGCCCTTTCAAGTTTGAATAAAAAGGACGTAAATATTATTACTGTTGAGGACCCAGTAGAGGCAAATATTGATGGGGTAAATCAGGTGCAGGTAAATACAAAAGCAAATTTAACCTTTGCCAATGCCCTAAGATCAATCCTAAGACAGGATCCAGATATAATTATGATTGGTGAAATTAGAGATTCAGAAACTGCCAAGATTGCAGTTAGAGCCTCTATTACAGGACATTTAGTAGTATCTACACTGCATACTAATTCTACAGCCGCAACGGTTGCTAGACTAGAAGATATGGGCGTTGAAAACTACATGATTGCAGATTCTGTGGTGGGAATTATTGCCCAAAGACTAGTAAGAAAGCTATGTAGCTGTAAACAAGAGCGACAGGCAACAGATTCTGAGAAAAAGCTTCTAGGAAAGTCTTTAGAAGAGGATGTAAAAATCTATGAGCCCGTGGGCTGTAAACTTTGTAATGGCACAGGCTATTATGGCCGAACAGCTATTTATGAAATTATGAAGATTACACCTGCTATAAAGAAGCTTATTATTGAAAATGCGGGCGCAGACAGGATTTTAGAAGAGGCCAAAAAAGAAGGCATGCTAAGCTTAAAGGATTCTGCAAGTCTTTCAGTGCTTGAGGGGGTAAGCTCTATGGCAGAAATGATTAAGGCAACTTATGAGACAGAGGATTATTAAATTATAGAGGTGGATTATGGTTACTGTTGAACAGTTACTTATGCTTGCTAAGGAGAAAAAGGCTTCTGATGTACATATAACAGTAGGTCTTCCTCCAAAGGTAAGAATTAATGGAGAGTTAGTAAATCTTGATTATCCAAGACTTTCCCCTGAGGATTGTCAAAAGTTAATTGAGGAAATAATGGATGATAGGCAGTGGGAGATTTTTAAAGAGGAAGGCGAGGCGGATTTCTCTTTCTCAATCCCAAGAGTTGGTCGTTTTAGAGTAAATGTATATAGGCAGAGAGGTTCTGTTGCTTGTTCTATGCGTATTGTGGGTACTGAAATTCCAAAGCCAGAAAAGCTAGGTCTACCTAGGTCTGTAATAGATTTATATGATAAAAAAAGAGGCCTTGTACTAGTTACTGGTCCTACAGGTTCAGGTAAATCAACAACTCTTGCATCTATTATTGATAAGATAAATGATGAGAGAAATGCCCATGTTATTACACTAGAGGACCCGATTGAATATTTGCATAGTCATAGAAAGGCTATGATTAATCAGAGGGAAATTGGCATTGATACAGCAAATTACGCCAAGGCCCTACGTGCTGCCCTAAGAGAAGATCCAGATGTAATACTTGTTGGAGAAATGAGAGACTTAGAGACAATTTCAACAGCTATAACTGCCGCTGAAACAGGACATTTAGTGTTCTCAACTCTTCATACCATTGGAGCCGCAGCAACCATTGATAGAATTATAGATGTATTTCCACCACATCAACAACAGCAAATAAGAATTCAGCTAGCAGTGGTTTTAGAGGCCATTATATCTCAACAATTAGTGCCAACAATTGATAAATTAGGACGTGTGGCAGCTTTTGAGGTAATGCATGCTAATTTAGCTATTAAAAATCTAGTTAGAGAAGGCAAGACCCATCAAATTGAGGGCATTATGCAAACCTATAAAAAGGATGGCATGATTACCATGGATGATGCCTTATTTGACCTTTATATAAGGGGAGAGATAAGTGCTGAATCGGCTCTTAGTTTTTCACAGGATATGGCCTATTTAGATAGGAAAATAAATAATTTATATTAGTATTTATAGTTGTTTAAATTGTTGAATAGGAGCAATACATTTGCTATAATGAGTATAGGTACGGATAAGTTTGCGTGAAGCATGACAAGTGAATATGAGAGGTGAGTATGGAGACATATTTATATCAAGCCATAACCTCAGAGGGTATAGAAAAGAAAGGTTCTATAAAAGCGGAGAATGAAAGAGAGGCACAATTAAGGATTAGAGAAACTGGATTAATTCCTATTTCCGTATCAAGACAGAATTTTCTCAATAAAGATATAGAGCTTTCATTTTTAAAGGGGAAAGTTAAACAAAGGGATATGGCGGTTTTTTGCCGACAGTTTTCTAGCATTATAAAAGCTGGAATATCTATTGTTAGCGCACTTGAGATGTTAGAGGAACAAACAGAGGACTCTAGTTTAAAAGAGGGAATTAAAAGAGCTAGAGCAGGGGTAGAAAAGGGCGAGTCACTTGCAGACTCCCTAAGAGAAGATAAGATTTTTCCAAGTATTCTAATTGAAATGATTAAGGCTGGTGAGAGTTCAGGCAGCCTAGAAAAGTCTCTTGATAGAATGGCGATTCAATTTGAAAAAGAGGCAAAACTAAAGGGAATTATAAAAAAGGCAATGATGTATCCTATTGTTTTATTAATCGTAATGATAGGCATTTTAGTGGTTATGCTAACCTTTGTAATTCCAAACTTTGTGACCATGTTTGAAGACTTAAATACAAGCCTTCCAACTTCCACAAGGTTAATCATAGGACTTAGTGATTTATTTAGAAACTATTGGTTACTATTAGTTGTATTGGTAGCCTTTCTCATATTTTTATACAAAATCTATAAAGCTAGTGATGGTGGCAGACACAAAATAGACGGATTTAAATTAAAGCTTCCAATCTTTGGAAAGTTAGCTGTTAAAACCGCATGTGCTTCCATTTCAAGAACACTTGCAACCCTTATACAATCAGGTATGCCACTGATTTCGGCCCTAGATATAACGGCCCAGACCATGCCAAACATTCACTATAAGGATGCATTAATAAAAATGAAGGGCGGAGTAGCACTAGGTATTCCCCTTTCATCACAAATGAAAACAATGGATATTTTTCCAGCTATGCTAACACATATGGTGGGCATAGGAGAGCAGACGGGTAACATGGAGGAAATGCTTTCTAATAGTGCAAATTACTACGAGGAAGAGGTTGAAATTACAACCACAAGTCTTACAGCATTATTAGAACCAGTTATTATAATTATCATGGCGCTTTTAGTAATACTACTAATTGCAGCAATTTATCAGCCAATGATTCAATTATATAATAGCATTTAGAAAGCGATGAAAAGCATCGCAACAAAGAACAAGTGTGTTATAAACTTAGGAATTAAGTTTATATAAAAACTAAAAAAGGAGAACGAAAATGGTTAGATCACAGAAAAAGTTAGGAAACAAGGGTTTTTCATTGGTTGAATTAATAGTAGTTATTGCTATTATGGTTGTTTTAGTTGGCGTTCTAGCACCTACACTTTTAAGAAGTGTGGAAAGATCTAGAGAATCAACAGATTTACAGACGCTTGATTCAATCAGAGAAGCAGTTGTTGTGGCAATGGCAGATGAAGCAATTGAAAATGAAGTTGCAGACGGTGCCATTATTGACCTAGGCTCAGGGGATAGCGCAGATTTAGAGGGAACAAGTTTATCTAATTATTCTTCACTTCAACAGGAACTTCAGGCAACACTTACATCAAGCATTACAATGAAGTCATCAAAGGCAAAGTCAGGCAATATCTATATTGTTATTGCAGATAATGGCTCAGTATGTGTAATGGTTGCAACAACAGCACCTACATCAACAACACAGTTACCAGCAGATACTGATGCAGTAGCTTGTGCTAGAGTTACAGACACATACTTTATTGTAAAGTAGAGTAAAGGACTTAATTAAAATGCAACAAGAAATTTACCTGTATATTATAATTTTTATTTACGGCTTAGTAATTGGCAGTTTCATAAATGTATTAATTTATCGACTACCAAAGAAAGAAGATATTATAATTAAAGCTTCAAGTTGCACTAATTGTGGCCATAGATTACAGTGGTACGACCTCGTACCACTGTTAAGCTACATATGTTTACGAGGCCGTTGTAGATATTGTGGCAAGAAAATAAGCCTACAGTATCCAATTATTGAATTAGTTAATGCATTATTATACCTAGTTATATTTTTAAGATTTGGATTTGGAATTTATGGAGTTTTAGTTAGTTTATTTAGCTCCATTTTACTTGCAATAGCAGTTATAGATTATAAAAGCTATATTATTTATGATGGCTTAAATATAGTCTTATTAGTTATAGCCATTATTAACGCAATTATAAGCATAAATTTAGCTGATAAATTTTTAGGCTTTATAGGAGTTAGTGGCGTTATGTATTTACTAGTTGTAATTTTTAGACATTTTAAAAACATAGACGTCTTTGGAGGAGGAGATATAAAGCTTATGGCAGCCGCAGGACTTTTCTTAGGACTAAAAGAAACAGTTCTGGCTTTTTTTATTGCATGTATTTTAGGAAGTGTAATACATACTATTAGAATGAAACTGACAAATGAAGGACATATATTGGCTTTTGGACCTTATTTATGTTTAGGAATATATATTTCTATTCTATTTGGAAAGGAAATAGTAGCCGCCTATTTAGGCCTATTTATATAAGGAGGGCATATGGCATTTGTGAAAGTTAAAGGAAAACTAATTAGTGCAGTCCTAAATAATGAATTCATAAAGATGATGGAGGTATCACTAGTAGGTAAGCAAATCCATGTTTACAGAGCTGTGACCATTGAAACACCTAAGGACTGCGTAAATGATGGCATATTAACTGATCTTGATAAAATAGCTAAGGCTATGCAAAATGCCATGCTTGAAAAGGGCTTTGAATCTAGCAATATCTGCTTTTCTGTAAGCTCTACAAAGATTGCTACAAAAGAAATAGTTATACCAAATTTGCCAAAGAATAAGATTGCAAAACTTGTAGAGGCAAATGCATCTGAATATTTTCCAGTTAATATTAGTGATTACATAGTTGAATATTCTATAGTAGATAGATTTAATGAGAATGGGGCTAGTAAGTTAAAACTTATGCTTGCAGCCCTTAATTTGGATACGGCAAAAAGCTACTATGAGCTTGCTAAAAAGCTTGGCCTTAATCTATCTTTCATAGATTATACAGGTAACTCTGCCTATCAGTTAGTTAAACACCAGATTAATAGCGATTGTAATTTAGTTGTGGAGATTGAAAATGATGGCACCGTAGTTAACATTTTCAAAAATAATGTCCTAAAATTACAAAGAATAGTTCCTTATGGAAAGTCCCTTTTAGTGGACGCAGTTATGGAAGAATTTGACCTAAGCTATGAGGCAGCCCTACTTAAACTGCAAAATGAAGAACTGCTTCAAAGTGAATTTGATGGGGATACAATTACAGAATCTCTACGCTATTTAATTGGAAATATTAATAGAATCATGGATTATTACAGCTCAAGAAATAAGGGAGATGAAATTGCAAAGGCCTATGTTTTAGGTAATGCCATTACTATTAAGGGCTTTAACGAGCTTTTATCTAACGAGATTAAAAAGGAAGTTACAAATCTTGTGGATTTAAATAATGTAATATGTGATAAGAAGACAGCTTTTGAAAAAAGAAGACTTAATTCTTATTTAAATAACCTAGGTGCTTTAATTGAACCGGTAAATTTTATTCCAAAAGATATTGAAAAAGAAATAGTACTAAGGGATGAATTAAAGCCTTTTAAGTTAGTTTTAGGCCTGTCAATTATTGTGACGGCGGTTTTGATTATATATCCTCTAACAAAGAATTTCTATCTTGTACAAAAGGAGAAAAATCTTAATAAGTCCATAAGTCAAAAGAGTGAAATAAATGAAATTGTAAATGAATATTATGATGCTAAGGATGCCTATCTAGATGCTAAGGCCTTTAAGAATTTGACAGTTAGTAGTGATGATGAATTAGAAAAGCTAGTTAGCATTTTAGAAAAAAATTTACCAGCAGATGTTGTTATAAAAAATATGACTGTATCTAATGGCTATGTAACTATATCAGCAACAGCAAGTTCAAAGCTATCTATTGCAGCAATGATTACACAACTAACTAATACTTCTGGTATTAGCAATGTGGAATTGCCAAGCATACAGGAAAGTAAAAACAGCTTAGAGACAATAGTACTTTCCTTTAGTGTAAGCTTTAACTTTAGCGACCTTAGTGATGAGTCTTAGATAGAGGGGTGGTTATATGAGTAATTTTTTTAAAAATCTTTTTAAGAAGTTAAATATTAGCACCGAAGTATCAACTAGAGATAAAAAATTATTGTTATTGCTTTGTTCTTTTCTACTAATTATTGCCGCCTATTATCTTGTATTTACTAGGGTAGATGCAAAAAATGAAAAGCATGAGCTAGAAATTGTAAAGCTTGAAAAGCAAGTAAAGGACCTAGAAGAGAAGACAAAAAATAAGGATAAGTATTTAGAAGACACCAAGGATTACACAAGCAAAACAGAAGAAATACTATCAAATTATTCCTCAGGCAGCAGTAAAGCTTATATCATAAATTTTCTAAACACAGTAGAGTCAAGCACCGGAGTATGGATTAAATCTGCCGCCTTTGAAACAGCCAATCCAATTTATACCTTTGGTATATTAAATAGCTCAAATCCCGCAAGTACAACTAGTTATGAAACAGATATGGTGGGCTATAGTAACAGCCTATCTATTGCCTATGAGGCAGATTACAATGAATGGAAAAATTTTATTAGCTATGTAAATAGCTATTTTAGTAAGAATACAATAGATAATATATCTTCTTCCTATGATGCTTCCTCTAATATCGTGTCAGGCACCATGACCATTAGCATGTATTATATTACAAGCACTGATAGGGAGTTTAAGGAATCCACTTATGATTTCATAAGAGGAAAAGACAATTTATTTATGGAAAATGTAGACACAACACAGTCAGTTACAGTTAGTGATTAGTAAGGTGGTCCTATGGATAAAAGAAAAGGAAATGAAGGATTTTCTTTAGTAGAGGTTTTAATAAGTATAGCTATATTAGCTATTATAACTCTGCCAATTTTATCTATTTTTACAAATGCTGCAAAGACTAATTCAAAAGCTCGTCGCACTGAAAATGCCAACACTGCAGCAAATAATATTATTGAAGAGATAAAAAATGTATCAGTTTCTAATTTAGAAATTGAAGATCTAAATTATAGCTACCAAAAGGAGAGCAATCAAAGCTTTGAAGATGAGCAGGGAGTGCTCAAATTTTTGGTGTCTAATAATGATAATAATAGCTATACAGGAATTGATGGGGAAGACTTTATAATAGAGGCAATACTTGATCCTAGTTATTATAATGACAACTTTACAAATGGAGAGTCTAATAGCAAGAATAATGTCAACAGCTACGGCCTTTCAAGCTATGCAAGTCTAGATAAGGAAAAGAATATTATTTACACAGACGATGCCATAAATGAAGAGGCCGCCACCTACTTTTTAGAATCCACAGGAGACCTTTATGACAGATCTTGTATAAAAAAGACATCCGTTATTGATGTTAGTATAACTAAAGATAGAACAAGTTCTGATTTTGTCTCTTATATTCAAAAACTAGATGTGACAATTTCCTATTCCTACATAGACGAGGCTAGACCTGACCTTAATATTGCTGACTATATTAGAGAGTTTAATTATGAAACGAAACTAATTACAGCCTCTAATTTAGATACAAAACTAGAGCCAGATTTATCAGAAGATGACTATGACTACATAATTTCTTCTTCTAGTGATTACGAGAATAATGCCAACAAGATTTACATTTTCTATAGCATCTTTGATGATTATTATGCAGATGAAAATGTATCTATAGTTGATGGACAAAAAAAGCAGTATGCAAAGGATGAAATCACCATAAATTACTCCTATGATACTAGCTTTAATAAAAAGGTAGCCTTTTTAAATTTAGATCTACTTTTTATAGAGCAGGAAAAGCAAGGGGATGAAGGCTATGTAGTGCTTAGTAATGACAAAGTAACTTGTAATTATTATAGTGATGCCAATAAAAGCTCAAGGGAAAATCAAAGTCAAAAGGAAGTATCAAAAGACTTAGTGGTGTCCATTTTTTCCAATGTTGAAAACTGGGCCTTATCCATTGAAAATGGCATAAAAAGTCCTGGCAAAAACTACATCTATAGGCTTATTGTAAAGGTCTATTATAGAAGTAGAGAAGAAGAGAATTTACTTACAACTATTGTTAGCACAAAGATAGAATAGAGGAAATCCTATGAAGATTTTTAATAGAAAAAAATCAAAAATAAATTTAAAAATGAATAAAGCAGGTTCGACTCTTATTATTGTGCTAATTATGTGCTCTTTTATTCTTATTTTAGCAAGCTCAGTAACCTCTGTAGTTATGCTAAATCTTCGCATGAAAAAGACTAAGCTTAATTCTAAATCTAGTTTCTACACTTCAGAAGAGGCTGTAGATGAGATTTATTTAAGCCTTTCAAAGACTGCCATGGAAAGCTTTAATATGGCCTATATTGATGAATTAAGGCGCTATTCAGATAATCTAAATCAAGCAAGAACCGATGCAAGCTTTACTAATGCAAGTGCTAATTCCCTTTTTAGAAAAAACTATACAATAAGACTCCTAGAAAAGCTTGGCATAATCACTGAAGCTAACAGGGATAGTTATCTATCTGACATTTACCTATCAGCTAATAGCTTTGATAGCCTTTTTGGAGAATTTGACGTAGATAAAAAGGAAAATTTAATTGAGACACTAAAATCTTTCCTTGAGACTAATGCAGAAGGAAAGCTTGATGTTAAGGACATTTTAAGCCTTAGTCTTACTAAGGAAAATGAAACGCTAACAGATTTTTCAGGCCTTAATGTAAGTCTTGATAATTACACTTTGAAAATAAAAGACATAACTATTAGTTATATGACAAGTGCTGGTTATTATTCAGATATAACTATTGATTTTGATATTAGCTTTCCATCCGAGCTTCTTGACCTTGTGGATACTAATATAATTGCCACAACTAATTTTTCAAAATACGCTCTTATAGGAAACACAGGCATTATAAACTCTGGTAGCACTAATCTCTATGCAAGTGCTTATGGTGGCGGTGAAACTGGAATTACAGTAGATAATAATGCTAGCCTAAATTTTAGAGGCGGGGAGAATTCTAATTTAATTTCCGGCTCTGACATAAATATTAAGGGAGGCAGTTTTAACCTGCTTTCTGGAAGGCTCTGGGGGGAAAACATTTTCACAAAAAATAACCCTTCTAGCCTTACAATTGCAAGCAATGCCAGCGCTTATCTAAAGGATGATTTGCAGCTAGAAGCAGATAAATCTACTGCCACAATTAATGGAAACCTTTATGGCTACGGCTATGTGACGGCTAACGGGGCTAGTCACCTTTACTCAAGCTCCATGATAATTAACAGTAATGAGAGCAATATTTATATTAATGCCAATGCAAATGTGTTGCTATCCGGCAATGCCTATATTGGCTATAACGGTTTAGAAAGCCCCTATGCTACTGGCTTTTCCTATGCAGGCTATGGCAATCAGGAAAGCTATCTAGTGCCTTCTAGATACATTTCCGCTAAAGTAAATCCGGTGCCACTAATTACTGCCACAGACTATAACACAGCAGGAAACACAGGTGTCATAAACTATAAGGGTAAGGAAGTAACAATTAATATTGATGAGTCATTTTTTGCTTACGCCTTTCTTAATAGTGATAAGCCCTACGAACTTAAGTTAATTTCAAACGGGGACTCTACTGGCAGCGCCTATTATTATCTTAATTTTAAAAATGTAGCACTAAAGGCAGTTTATGCAAAACTAATTGAGTCTGATGAGGCCTTTGATGCCTTTAAGGAAAATAGTAGTTATTATCAGGGCTTAAGCAATAGCAAAAAGGAAGAGTATGAGGAGATTAGAGATGCCCTACATGATAGTCTAAGGGTTAATGCTTCCTCTACAGCTAGCAATATTTATCTTAGCGATTATGCTAATATGACAGCCCTTTCAGATAGCATTTATGATAGTTATTTAAGGGCGGTTAATACAGGCTCTACAACTATAGATTTTAACTATGATGCTTACCTTGCTAAATATAATAATTACTCTATAAGATATAACATTTTACATAAGATATTGCTTCCAATAGAGGATGTGGATACTAGACTGCTTACAAGTGCAGATATTGGCAGCGAAGAGGTTATGGATGTTGCTGCCTATAGCGACAACGTTTTCAATAATTTTATATCTAGTGAGGGCTTTAGAAAATATATTCAAAACCGAGCAGTAGCGGCGCACAACTACGGTGTTATATCAGAGGATGACTATATGCTTGTTGCCATTGATAATGAGGGCGCTAGTAAAAATGCTGTAATTGTGGATTCTAGCCTAGCTAATTCAAGCTACAGCCAGGGCAAATTAAAAATGTCAAAGGGCATAATAATTGCTTCAGGAGATGTAACTGTAAGATCTGATTTTACAGGGCTTATTATGGCTAAGGGCACAATTAGACTTGAGGGAAATGTAAATATTTACCCTCTAACGGAAAGCCAGATTATGAATATGATTGAAGCAGATGATGGTGTTACAAACGGGGCTGGAAGCGGTCTTTATCCTTTTAAGTCGATTTTCCTTTATGGCTATGAAGCAGAGGATGAGGACAGCCTAAATAGCACAGACCTTGAATACACGGATTTAGTTGAAATAAAGAATTGGAGAAATTAATGAAAAAAATGGACATGAAAGGCTTTAGTTTAATTGAATTACTAATAACGCTTGCCATAATGCTTGTGCTAATATCAGGCAGCGCTATACTTATGTCCACTTTAGTCAATGCCAATGAGCAAAGGGCAGTAAATTCACTAAAATCAGAGGTGGAGATGCTTAGAACTAACACCCTTTCAATTGATAATTCCTACTATATAGAAATTACTAATAAAGAGGGAATAATCTATATAAATAGCTATAAAAATGGAGATTTAATGGATTCTACTAAGCTTGGCTCTAGGATTTCCCTTTCTATAAGCTTTACAGAAGGAGATACAAGCACAGGTCTTACCCTATCAAAGGGCACTAGTCTCTTTATTGAATTTGACAAATCAAAGGGTTCTGTTAAAAGTCTAAATTATGGAGGAAGTGCAGTTAATTCATCTGAGGATGTCAATGGAACTAGGGTTTATTACATAACTTTTACAGGGGGAACTAATCTAATAGAGAATAGCTTTATAAACTTTAATATAAAGGGCAGAAAAACAAAGTCTTTACTACTTTATTTAAAGACAGGACTCTTTAAGGAATAGGGGGAACTATGAAGGAAAACGAAAAGTCAAAAATTACACAAAATAATAAAGGCTTTAGTTTTGTTGAACTTATCATAGCCCTTGCAATTTCAAGTATTGTGCTTTTTGCCCTAGGTGTTTTTGTAAGCCAAAGCGTAAGGTCTTATAGAAGGTCAACAGTTAATGCAAAGCTTGAGACTAAGCTAGATAATGCCATGGCCTTTGGGGAGAGTTGCGTACTAAATGCTAGCTCTATAAGGCTTTTTAAAGTCGGAGATTTAGTTTATCTACTAAGCTATGATAGTGACAACAACCAAGTAGGCCTTAAGTATGAAAATGAGACTCTGTATTACATTTTCAACCAAGAGGAAAGTTTTATAGCAGAAAACATTACAGACTTTAGTGTAAAGCTAAATAAGGACATGATAAGTTTAACAAGAAAAGATTCTAATAGCTTTAATCTAGATTATGTCTCAGATTATCCAATGCTTGATATAACTATTAGCTCAAAGCTATCGGGCCAGGAAAGGACCATAAATAAGAGCTTTAGCACTAGAAATAGCTGTAAGGATAAGCTTTATTTAGGGGAGGGAAATAGTGAGTCTAGTATAGATTTTGTAAAGCTTAGCACTAGTGAAAATCAAGTGATTCCTACTAGCTTAGTTGATAGTTTTATAAATCAGTAAATAGGAGTGCCTATGAATAAGGAATTTAAAAAGGATTTGTATAAAATAGCCCTTTTACTAGTTGTTATTTTTTGCATTTCGCTTCTAGCAATCTTAAAGGGAAGTAAATCAAGTACGGTGGCAGCAGATACTGTTAGCTACCCTATTAGAGTGCTTGAAATTGAGCCAAGTGGTGCAAGCAAATATAACAATTATTCATCGGCTAAGCAGATCCTTAAATGGTTTGGTTTTAAGGTAAAAAATATAAAGAAAAGTAATTACACAAATTATGTAACAATAGATAGCATCGCCTCAAACGGTTTTATTGGCATGAACTCTGATATTGTAAATGACTATGATTTAGTAATTATTGGAGATTATAATCCTAAAGGTTATCTTGCAAGCGGCGCCCTTCAGGGTAATGGAAACTACTCGCCAGCAGGTAAATTTTTAAAGATGAATTTATCCATAGAATCCACAGGAGAGACGGTTTATGCTGCCTTTAGTGGCAATGACTTTACCCTTAAAAGCCTTAATAAATTGATGAATTTTATAGACAATGGTAAGCCTCTAGTTTTAGCTAATTCCATTTATAATGCCATTAATGAAAAGACCTCAACTAATAGTAGTAATTACAGTGTAAATGTCTATAAATTAGCTCCTTATTATTTAGAAAAAAATGGACATAATACCTCTAATATATTTGATGAAACAAAAGATATTTCTCTTAACTATATTAGTCATCCAGAAATAAGTCTAGATGATGATTTTAAGGCAGATTATGACAGTAATAAGATAATTAATTCAAAAAAAGTTTTAGCTTCCTCCCTTTCTAGTTTTGAAATTTATGGACAAATTGGTTCTACTAGTGAGAGTTATGACCTTGATATTTATATTGATAAAAACGGCGATGGTATATTTTCAGAAATAGCAGGTGAGGAGTATGAGCTTTACTATTCTTCAACTCGTTCAACAGATAGTAAAATCACCACAGATAATAAGGGTAACTTTAGAGTAAGTCTTGCCCTTCCAACAGAGCTTAGAGGCTATGTGGGAATTAAGCTGGTGGCTACAAATAAAATGGGAGGCTCTTGTCAGGATACAGGCTGTATTATTGTTTCAGAAGAGGATGTAAGCGAAGTTAAGGTTTTACAAATTGTTCCTCTTGATGATGTAACCACAGGAAATTTCTTACTTGAAGATGAAGCTTTTATGGAAAGATTTGATGCCATTTCAGATTTGGTTGGAATTGATTTATCCATTGATAGTGTCTCAGTTAATGACTTTGTTAGCTGGTATGACGGGGTTGATTACGAAATGAATGGGCTGGATATCTATGATGAGTCCAAGAATAAATTGTATAAATACGACATGCTAGTCCTTGGCTTTTATGATAACTTTAACCGTGAGGATATTGAAAGTGAAAGTGCTCTAAATAATATTGAGGACTTTATAAATTCCGGCCGCGCAGTATTATTTAGCCACGATAATTTCATCTATTCCGCCTATTCAGATGTTAATTATGAAAATGTAAGAGTTCTAGATATGTCTTCTGCTAAGAAATCTAATATTGATACCTCCTTTAATTTAACCTCAAGGTTTAGAAATATGGCAGGTATGGATAGATACGGAGTTTCTGATAAGTCGGTTACAAGTGTAGCAGGGGCTAATAAAGCCACGGTTTTTGATGATAATTATCAGGGCTATACTAATTTAAATCTTATGCGAAGAGGCACGGATAATGGTAATCCTTTTAAGATATATACTAATATTTCCGATGAGATAAATAAAAGTGTTCTAACCACTACTAATGTAAGGCAGCTAAATAAGGGTCAGGTTACAGAATACCCTTATGGAATTGATGAGAGTATTACAGTTTCAAAGACCCACTCCCAGTGGTTTGTGGTAGATTTAGAGGCAACAAATTCAAAGCTAATTGATTCTTCAAAGGATGTAGTGGTTTGGTATGCACTCTACTCTTCAGATTCGGGCTCTTATTACCACCTATCAGGAGTTGACGCCCTTAATAACTACTACATTTACTCCAAAGGAAATATTACTTATTCCGGCTGTGGTCACTCAGAGGTTACAAAGGATGCAGAACTTAAGCTTTTTGTTAATACTGTAGTTAAGGCCATAAAGTCTGGTAATTCTACACCTAAGATTTCAAGCACTACAGGAATTAAGACGGGTTCTAATTCCTACGAGCAGGCAATTAGATCAAATGATCTTTCTTACTTATCAGACCTTACTACAACCACTAACTATCTAAGATTTACAGTAACGGATATTGATATGGGTATTTCAAATGGTGCCTATTCCTATGGAAGAGCCTTCTGGGATGTGGACGGAGATGGCAGCTTTACAGAAGGAGTGGATGTGATATTAGAAGAATACGAGGGAGACAATTGCCTCAGAAATAAAGTGGAAAATGTACTGGATTTACGAGATTATCTAAATCTAACAAATAGTGAAGGAATAAGCCTTTATGATAGTTTAACTAGGGGAGATTTAGTAATTACAATCTATGCAGAGGATGTTAATAAAACTAGGGGAACTACTAGCTTTAGTCTTGCAAGAAGGGATTTATTTGACTTAGATTAGAATTTATGATAGTCTAGGAAAGTCTTTTAGCTAGAATCTAGCAAAATTCCAATTAACAAAACAAAACTAAAGCAAAAAGTAATTAACAAAAGAATCAAAAGAAAGGACACTAGATGTATAGTTGTATTAAATCAGCCTCTGTTTATGGACTTGAAGCTATTTTAGTGGAAGTGGAAACAGATGTCTCAGATGGTCTACCAGATTTTAACATGAGTGGTTTACTTAGTAGTGAAGTAAAAGAAGCCAAGGAAAGAATCAAGGTAGCAATTAAAAATTCAAATTTCAAACTCCTACCCCAAAGAGTAGTAGTAAACATATCTCCTGCAGATATTAGAAAGGATGGAACGGGCTTTGACCTGCCTATTGCCCTTGGCTTACTTGCGGCAAATAATCTAATAACTAATGAATCTTTAGGAGAGTATTTCTGCATTGGAGAGCTTGGCCTTGATGGTAGTATAAAAGGAGTTAAGGGAATATTGCCCTGCGTATTAATGGCTCAAAAAGCTGGTATTAAAAATGTAATTATTCCAAAAGCTAACAAAGAAGAGGCCTTAATTGTAGAAGATATAAATGTAATTACCGTATCTAATCTAAAGGAATGTGTAAATATAATTAATGGTAAATTAGAGGCTTCAAGTCTTAATTTAAATAGTCTAGACACATTTTCAAAATCCCAAATTATAGAAGAAAAGGATATAAAGACCCCGGACTTTAGTGATGTCAGAGGACAAAATAGCGCTAAAAGAGCCACAATGATTGCAGTAGCCGGGATGCACAACATCATGTATATGGGGCCTCCAGGCAGTGGAAAAACCATGCTTGCAAGTAGAATACCCTATATTATGCCGGATATGACAAAAGAAGAAAGGCTTGAGGTCACTAAGATTGAAAGCGTGGCAGGAATATTAAAGGAGGGCAGTGGTCTTGTAAAAAAACGACCTTTTAGAAATCCTTATCATAACATCACCCTGAATGCCTTAATGGGAGGTGGCGCATTTGCTAAACCTGGGGAAATCACCTTAGCAAGTAAGGGAGTCTTATTTCTTGATGAAATCACAGAGTTTAATTCAAATATTATTGAAAGTCTTAGAAGCCCTATTGAGGATAGAAAGGTTAAGGTTACAAGACTTAATTATTCTTATGACTACCCTGCAGATTTTATGCTAGTGGCGGCCATGAATCCTTGCAAATGCGGCTATTACCCTGATAGAACTCGATGTAAATGTAGAGAAGTAGACATAAGAAGATATATTGGAAAGATTAGTAATCCAATTTGGGACCGCTTCGACATTTGCATAAAAACTAATGAAATTAAGTTTAAAGATATAGCCTATGAGACAGAGATGGATGAAAATGTGCTCTCAAATAAAAAGATGAAAGAAATGATTTTAAGGGCTAGAAAGGCACAGCTAGAAAGATTTAAAGACACTAATATCAATTTTAACTCCCAAATGAATTCAGAAATGGTAAAGAAATACTGCCAGTTAAAGGATAGGGAAAAGGAGCTTATGGAGCGCTTTTATGAAAAGAAACATTTAACTGCAAGAGCTTATACAAGGATCCTTAAGACGGCTAGAACTATTGCGGATTTAGAAGGGGAGAAGGACATTAACTGGAGTCATATTTCAGAGAGCTTTTCCTATAGAAGGGTTAATGAATAAAAACAAAAGAAGAATAAGGAGAATTTTATGGAAAATTTAAGCGAGATTACAAAGGGATTTTACTGGTATTGGATTAATAGCATCCCAAGGGTGGGCCTTGTAAAAATCCACAAATTACTAGAATATTTTGGAAATCCTAAGAGGGTATTTTTTGCAAAGAAGTCGGACTATTTAAATATAGAAAAGATTAGTGAAAATGATGCTAAGGCCATTGAAGAATCAAAGGAGGTTGGCTACATTTTAAAGGACTATATTAAGCTTAGAAAGTCAGATATGAAATTTAGCTATCCAGGAAAGGAAGACTATCCAAAGCAGTTACTTGATATAGAAAATTATCCTGTGAATCTATATTATTATGGAAGACTTCCGGATTTTAATAAGCCAATTGTTTCTATTGTAGGGGCTAGGGGCTGTACTGATTATGGAAGAAGAATTGCCTATGAGTTTGCAAAAAGCTTTGCTTCTAATGGTATTCAGGTAATTAGTGGTATGGCCCTTGGAATTGATTATTATGGACAAAAGGGGGCTATTAGTGCTGGCGGTTATTCTTTAGGAGTCCTTGGAACTGGGGCAGATGTATGTTATCCAAGAAATAATTTAGAGCTATATCTTCATTTAAAGAAAAATGGAGGAATATTGTCAGAATATAAGCCAAATACTCCTGCAATTCCTGGACATTTTCCAGAGAGAAATCGTATTATTAGTGCACTAAGTGATGCGGTAATTGTAGTTGAGGCAAGGAATAAAAGTGGTAGTAAAATTACGGTGGATTGGGCTCTAGAACAGGGAAAGGACGTCTTTGTAGTACCGGGGAGAATCTCTGATCCTTTATCAGTTGGATGTTTAGAATTATTGAAGGAAGGCGCTAATCCTATACTTAGACCAGAAGATATTTATCAATGCGATTTAATTTTTACTAAAAGCAATAAAAATCAAGCTTTATCTAGTGAAATTTCCCCACAAAACGAACAATTTAGACACAATTTAAATAAATTGCCTATTGCCAGTCCCAAAAATATGGTGTATAGTGAACTCGATTTGTATCCTTGTGCGTTAGATGATTTAGTAACTAAAACAGGGTTACCTTTAAGTATCGTGGTGGAAAATTTATTAGAGTTAGAGCTAGAGGGTTTAGTGGAGGAGACAACGAAGAATTGCTATGTAAGGGTACAAATCTAACATAGTAACGGAGGAATAAGAAGTGGCTAAGTATTTAGTAATAGTAGAGTCGCCAGCTAAGGTAAAAACAATTGGAAAGTTCTTGGGTTCAAATTACAAGGTAATGGCCTCTCAAGGACATGTACGTGACCTTCCAAAGTCACAGATGGGTATTGATCCAGAAAACGATTATGAACCTAAATATATAACAATTAGAGGTAAGGGTGAATTACTTGCTGCCCTAAGAAAGGAAGCAAAGAAGGCAACTAAAGTATATCTTGCAACCGATCCCGATCGTGAGGGAGAGGCGATTTCTTGGCATTTAGCAGCAGCTCTTAAATTAGAAGATAAGGATATCTATAGAATTACCTTTAATGAAATTACAAAGGGTGCAGTTAAGGAATCTTTAAAGAATGCAAGAAAGATTGATATGAATCTTGTTGATGCACAGCAAGCAAGACGTGCCCTTGATAGAATCGTGGGTTATGGAATCAGTCCTCTTTTATGGGCAAAGATTAAGAGAGGTTTATCAGCTGGTAGAGTTCAGTCTGTTGCGCTTAGAATCATTTGCGATAGAGAGAAGTTAATAGATGAATTTATTCCAGAAGAGTATTGGACAATTGAGGCTAATTTAAATATTGAAGGTGAGAAGAAGCCTATTGTTGCCCAGTTTACAGGAACATCTAAGGGTAAGCTTGAAATCAAGTCAAAGAATGAAGCAGATGAGATTTTAGCTAAACTTAAAAAAGAGAAATTTAGTGTTGATCAGATAAAGAAGGGTGAGAGAAATAAAAAAGCTCCACTTCCATTTACAACAAGTACAATGCAGCAGGAAGCAGCTAAGGCCCTTAACTTTGCAACTCAAAAGACCATGCGAATTGCACAGCAATTATATGAAGGTATTGAAATTGAGGGAAGAGGTAGCGTAGGTTTAATTACTTATTTACGTACTGATTCTACAAGAGTTGCAGATGAGGCAGTAGCTACAACAGCAAGCTTTATTAATGACAATTATGGTAAAGACTATGTAGCTGGTAATCATACTGAGGCAAAGAAGGATGAGAAGAGAATTCAGGATGCCCATGAGGCAATTCGTCCTACAGATTTAACTCTTTCACCAGTTGTTGTAAAGGATTCTCTATCTAGAGATCAGTTTAGATTATATCAATTAATATGGAAGAGATTTATTGCAAGTCAGATGACACCTGCAGTTTATGAAACAACTTCTGTTAAGATTAAGGCAGGAGATTATAGATTCTCAGTATCTGCATCTAAGGTTAAGTTTGAAGGTTTCATGGCAGTTTATAAGGAAGCTGATGATGAAGAGAAGTCTAATACTCTAGCTAAGAGCTTAGATGAGAATTCAAAGCTTAGCTTAGAAAATGTTGAGGGAATTCAGCATTTTACACAGCCACCTGCACACTACACAGAAGCTAGCCTAGTAAAGAGCCTTGAAGAGCTTGGTATTGGTAGACCATCTACTTATGCGCCAACAATTTCAACAATTATTGCTAGACATTATGTGGCAAAGGAACAGAAAAACCTTTATGTAACAGAGCTTGGCATTGCAGTTAATAACGCTATGACAACAGCCTTCCCAGTTATTGTAGATACACAATTTACAGCTAACATGGAATCTTTACTTGATGGAGTTGAAGATGGATATGTGGATTGGAAGGATATTATTAGAAACTTCTATCCAGATTTAAAGGAAGCAATTGATACAGCCTCTAAGGAATTGGAAAATGTAACAATTGAAGACGAGGTTACAGATGTTATCTGTGAAAACTGCGGTAGAAACATGGTTATTAAATATGGCCCACACGGTAAGTTCCTTGCTTGCCCTGGTTTCCCAGAGTGTAGAAATACAAAGCCTTATCTAGAAAAGATTGGCGTTCCTTGTCCTAAGTGTGGTAAGGATGTAGTTCTTAAAAAGACTAAGAAGGGTAGAATCTTCTTTGGTTGTGAAGGCTATCCAGAATGTGACTTTGTTTCATGGCAGAAGCCATCAGTTAAGCCATGTCCTGAATGTGGCGGTTATATGGTTGAAAAGGGCTCAAAGCTTGCTTGTGCTAACCCAGAATGTGGCCATGTAGAAGTACTTAAAAAGAACGAAAACTAGTATTACAGGGGTGAATTTATGAGTATACAATTATTGGACAAAACTCGTAAAATTAATAAGTTGTTACACAATAATCACACCTTAAGAGTAAATTTTACAGATATTTGTCTTTGCCTTTCAGAGATTTTATTATCTAATATTATTGTTACTAGTAAAAAGGGCAAAGTCCTTGGAATGGCTAATTTAGAGGAAGGTCCCTTTATAAAGGATTTTGTAATATCTAAGGGTGGTTTTATTGACCCAGAGCTTAATGAGAGATTTTTAAGTGTCCTTAGTACTAATGAAAATGTTAATCTTGCCATCTTAGGTTTTGATAGTAAGGATGTAAAGAATATTACGGCCCTTATTACACCTATTGAAATTGCTGGCGAGAGACTTGGTACACTTTTTATGTATCGAAAGAATAACAATTATGATATTGACGATATTATTCTTAGTGAATATGGAACTACAGTAGTAGGCCTTGGTCTTATGCAGTCTGTTAATGAAGAGTCTGCAATAGATGCAAGAAAGCGTCAGATTGTAAAGTCTGCAATCTCAACTCTTTCTTCTTCAGAGCTACAGGCTATGAAGTATGTTTTAAATGAACTTGATGGAACTGAAGGAATCTTAGTTGCCTCAAGAATAGCTGATAAGGTAGGCATTACTCGTTCTGTTATTGTAAATGCCCTAAGAAAATTTGAGTCGGCTAATGTAATAGAAACTAGATCTTCAGGTATGAAGGGAACTTATATTAAGGTATTAAATGACTTAATATTTGACGAGGTTGAGGCTAAGGATGGCAGTCTTTCTCTTTAGCTTATTAGGCTAAAAATCATAGAAAGATGAAAAATCCTACTAAAATTACTAAATATATAAATAATCTTGCTTTTTTACTATAAAGATAGTACAATATTACTATCCAAGGAGGATAAAGCGACGAATGGATGGATCCACATTAGTGGGTCCATTTTTTGTTTTATCCTGAAATACGTGATTTAAAGATCTTGCAGGATTTTGGCAAGGCAAAATTTACTTGTAATTTTATTAATTTATTTTATAATTAAATTAGTATTATTCGTGAATTAAATATACTCATAGTAAATAAAAAAGCTTTTTCTTTTGAAAGGAGAATCTATGGCGACAGGAGCATTTGGTTATGTAAACCTATTAACAACTGCTGCTAATGCAAGTTGGGCGAGGGAAGAAGTACTAAGTAATAATATTGCTAATGTTGATACTCCAAACTATAAAAGGCAAGACATAGAATTTACTACATTTTTAGAAAATGCCCTTCAAAGAGCAGGTAGCGATGCCACCTCTCTTAGTCAGAGAGTAAACAATGTTAATTACAATGATATTGCAATTAGAACTTATACAGATAATTCTACACTTTCATATAGAACAGATGGAAACAATGTGGATTTGTCCACTGAAAATGTAGAACTAGCCTCAGAACAGTTAAACTATTCGGCATTGATTGACAGCATTAAAAATGAGTTTAATAGGTTTGGTTATGTGATTAAGTAGTAGGAATAGTCTAGCTAAAGGAGGATTATATGGCACTTTTTACATCCTTTAACATTAGCGCTTCTGGAATGACAGCACAGCAGCTAAGAACTGATGTTATTGCAGAAAATATTGCTAATGCGGATACAACTAGAACTTCTGATGGAACAGCATACGTAAAGAAAAACGTTGTATTTACAGAAAAGACCTTAACAGGTACAGCACTTGGAAAGAAAGCAAGTGTTTATCAGAGCTATTCTACATTTGCAGATGCACTTCGTATGGCAAATGGAGGAATTGTAGGAAATGGTGTTAAGGTAACAAGCGTTTATGAAGATACAAATACAGATATGAATATTGTATATGACCCATCTCACCCAGATGCAGATGAGAACGGTTATGTAACATATCCTAATGTAAATGTAGTACAGGAAATGACAGACTTAATTGATGCTTCAAGATCTTATGAGGCAAATATTTCAGCCTTTAATGCAGCAAAGACTATGGCTCAAAAGGGCTTAACCATTGGAGAATAGGGAATAGAAATTTATTAATAAAAGAAATCATAAAGAGAAATTATAAAGAGAAATTAGTAAGGTTTATAAAGAGAAGTAAGATACTTAAATTTGGAGGTGGCTTATGGATGTTACACAGGCTGTAAACAATTTAAATTCAGACTATGTCTATAAGGTAACAAATGCCATGAATCAAGGGGCACTAGCAAACACTAGTGAAACTAATTCAGGGGATGCTTTTAGTGCAGTCTATTCTTCTGTTACAAGCTTACTTGAAAGTACTAACGACTATATTGAACAAGCTCAGCAGGCAGAAGTTGACTTTGCCCTTGGAAACTTAACGAACACACATGAATTAGGGGTATATCAGCAACAGGCAAATATTGCATTGCAATACACTGTTGCCATAAGAGATAAGGCACTAGAAGCCTACAACACAATAATGAATATGCAGATTTAACAAAACCATTTTTGAAGGATTTGGGGTGTGAGAATTATGTTAGAGAGAATTAGGGAAATACCGGCTAAGCTTCTAGACATTTGGAGAAGTTTTTCGAAAGTTCAAAAAATAATTATTGTCAGTGGTATTACTGTCTTTATTGTAGCAGTAATAGTACTGGCCTTTGTGCTGTCTAGACCTAAATACGAAGTCTTAAAGACTTGTAGTGATTATGAGACTTTAGGAGAGGTACAGACATTACTGGATGAAAATCAAATCAAATACAAAATTGATAATCTTATAGTTTATGTTGAAGATAAGGATTTAACTAAGGCTAAGGTAGCAATTGCCTCTGGTAATTTTACAGCTGATGGTTATACCTTTGAAGAGGCAATGTCTAACGATCTAACAACTACAGACTCCGATAGAATAAAGAAATACGCTAATTATTTGCGAAGTAAATTATCTAATGACCTTGAGGGTTATAACGGTATTAAGTCAGCAGAGGTAAATGTAACAATACCAGAGGACACCTCAAGCTTTTATGCAAATTCAGCTGAGACTACAGTAGCTGCAAAGCTTACAACAACAGGAAGCTTTGATGAGTCGCAGGCAGAAGCAATTGCCCTTTTCCTTGCAGCTTCAGTAGGTAATTCCACAACAGATAACATTACTATTACAGATGATAATGGAAATGTATTGTTTAGTGGTATTAATTCTGACTCCACATCCACAGTTACATTAAATAAAAAGCTTAAATACAAATCAACAATAGAAAATACAGTAGTTTTATCTCTTCAAAAGGCCATTACAAGCAGTGGTTTATATGATGAGGTAAATGTTGCTATTAATTTAGATTTAGACTGGGATACTATCAATGAAATCTCAACTACTTATACAGCACAAGATGGTAGAGAAGAAGGTCTATATTCAGAAAGTTATGAACTTGAATCTACTGGTACTACAGCTGCTAGTGGAACTCCAGGAACTACAAGTAATGATGAGACAACTTATGATGTTACAGATGGCACAGACTCTACTTCTACTTATACAGTAAAGCAGTATTCATATTTGCCAAATGAAATCGTAAAGACTACTAATAGTTCTCCTGGAGATATTGTTTATGATTCATCTACAATTGCAGTAACCCTCATACAAAAGGTTGTTTATAAGGAAGAGGAGGTGCAGGATGCTGGACTCTTGTCTGGTACAACTTGGGACCAATATAAGATAGATAATGCTGAATCTGTAAAGTTAGAGGTAGATGATGACTGGATTCAGATTATTGCTAAGGGTACTGGTATTACAAACACTGATAACATTTCAGTAGTTGCCTATCAGGTACCATATTTTGAAGATAAGCCAACAACTAATATTTTAAAGACAGCTAGCTTCTGGATTCAGATTGTGCTTGCTGTGGCTATCTTAGCAATTCTTATCTTAGTAGTTCTTAGAAGTACAAGACCTCTTACAGTTGAGGAGACAGAGCCTGAGTTATCTGTGGAAGATATGTTAGCTACTACTAAGGAAGCAACTGCTCAACAAACAGTTGATGATATTGATGTACAAGAAAAATCAGAAACCCGAATTGCTATTGAGAAATTCGTTGATGAAAATCCAGAGGCCGTGGCGCTACTATTGCGTAACTGGTTAAATGAAGACTGGAATTAGTAAGGGAGGAAGAGTATATGCCAAAAGGACCTAATGGTGAAAATGAGATGGATGGCGTTGAAAAAGCCGCCACACTATTAATTGCACTTGGACCAGAAAAATCAGCTAAAATATTTAAACATTTAAAGGAAGAAGAAATCGAACAGCTTACTCTTGAGATTGCCAACACAAGTAGTGTTTCACCACAGACTAAAGAGGCAATTCTTTCAGAGTTCTATGAAGTTTGTTTGGCTCAGCAGTATATTGCTGAAGGTGGTATTTCTTATGCTAAGGAGCTTCTTGAGAAAGCCCTTGGTGAAGATAAGGCTAAGGATGTTATTGGTAAGTTAACTGCCAGTCTTCAGGTTCGTCCCTTCGAATTCATTAGAAAGACAGATTCATCACAGTTACTTAACTTCATTCAGGATGAGCATCCACAGACTATTGCCCTTATTTTATCCTACCTACCAGCAAGCCAAGCTTCAATGGTTGTAGGTTCTCTAGCACCAGAAAAGCAGGCAGATGTTGCAAAACGTATTGCCTTAATGGATAGAACAAGTCCTGATGTAATTAAGCAGGTTGAAAAAGTATTAGAGCGTAAGCTATCAAGCCTTGTAAATCAGGATTACACAATCGTTGGTGGTGTAGATGCCATTGTTGAAATTTTAAATACTGTTGATAGAGGAACAGAAAAGCATATCATGGAGACTTTAGAAGTAGAAGAGCCAGAGCTTGCTGATGAAATCAGAAAGAAGATGTTCGTATTCGAAGATATTCTTTCACTTGATGATAGATCTATTCAGAGAGTTCTTCGTGATGTTGAAAATTCCGACCTTTCTCTTGCCCTCAAGGGTGCCACAGAGGAAGTTCAAAATGTTGTGCTTAACAACCTTTCAAGCCGTCTTGCTTCTATGATCAAGGAAGATATGGAATTCATGGGTCCTGTTCGTATGAAGGATGTTGAAGAGGCTCAGCAGAAGATTGTTAATATTATTAGAAAGCTCGAAGATTCAGCAGAAATTGTTATTGCTAGAGGTGGAGGTGACGAAATCATTGTCTAATCTTCTTAAACGTGGAAGTATTGTTAACAAGGACGAAAGAGTCATTGATTACAATGAAATAATACAAAAAAAGATCGAGGCTCTTAGTGAAAGCTACGCAAGAAGAGATGAGGATGGTTTTGTTAATGGCCTTGATGCAGATTACATAGACTATGATGACTATGAAAATGATGAGGACATAGATTCCTTACTTGAAGATGGTGAAGAGTATGAGGAAGATTATTCAGAGCTTACAGCAGATGTAGATGAGGAATTACAAAGGCTTTATAATCTTGAGAATATGGGCTTTGACGATGATGTATCACCAGAGGAGCGAGACGCCATTTTACAAACAAGAGAAAAAAGAAAGCAGGCTCTTTTAGAAAAAAAGGAGGAGCTAATTGAGGAGGCAAGAAAGCTAAGAGGCAAATCTAAGCCAAAGGAAAGACAGGCAAGATCTGCGTCTAGGCCTACTCCTAATATTACTACAGAGAGTCTAGCCCAAATTAATAAACAGTCAGAGGAAATACTTGCTGCTGCCAATGAGGAGGCAGAAAGAATTTTAGAGGAAGCAAGACAAATGGCTGAGGGCATTGTTAATGAGGCTAATGAAGAAACAGAGGCTATTAAAAATGATGCAGCCCAGTCAGGATACAACGATGGTTGTATTAAAGCGGAAGCTAAAATTGAAGAAATGCGACAAGAACTTGATAATGAATATGAGCAAAGAAAAGAAGAGCTTGAAAGAGAGTATGAAGAAAAGAAGGCCAATATTGAGCCGGAGCTTGTGGACATTTTAACAGATGTATTTAAAAAGGTGACCTTAACTGTGGCAGAGGATAATCAAGAGATTATTATGCATTTAATTAATGGGGTTATGAGAAATGCAGATAGCAGTCATAATTTTATTATTAAGGTTTCACCAGATGACTATAAATTCCTGATTAATAATCAGGGAAAGCTTTATGTGGCCATGTCAAAGGAAGTTAATATTGACATATTAGAGGATCCAACCATGAAGCGAAACGAGTGTATCATTGAAACGGATACGGGAGTATTTAATTGCGGCCTTGATATTGAGCTAGATAATCTAATTAAGGATTTAAAGCTACTTAGCTGCATTTAGAAATTTACATTAGTAGATACATTTTCATTAGTAAATAAGAATAAGAGGGGGAGTGGCATTGGTGTCATTAGTAGACAGAAATAAATACTATGCTCTAACAGATAAGTCTTTTTATGACAAGCTTGGTAAGGTTACCAAAATCGTAGGACTTACAATTGAATCTATTGGCCCAGATGCTAAGTTAAATGATCTATGCCGCATTGTCTCTGCGGACAAATCTGTGGTTTTATATGCAGAGGTAGTAGGTTTTAGAGATTCTAGGGTTTTACTTATGCCCTTTGATGTAGTAGATGGCATAGGTCCTGGTTCCGTTGTGGAAAATACAGAACATCCCCTTTCAGTTAAGGTAGGAGATGAAATTCTAGGTCACACCCTAGATGGTCTTGGAAATCCCACAGATGGCTTTGAGCTTGAAACTAGCACAGAGTATTCTGTTGAGGCCACACCACCAGATCCTATGGATAGGGTAATTATTAATGAAGTGCTTCCTCTTGGAGTTAAGGCAGTAGATGGACTTCTAACCGTTGGTAAGGGACAAAGAATCGGTATATTTGCAGGTTCAGGTGTTGGAAAATCCACCCTTCTTGGTATGTTTGCAAGAAATACTAAGGCGGATATTAATGTAATTGCCTTAATTGGCGAGCGAGGAAGAGAAGTAAGAGAGTTTATTGAAAGGGATTTAGGTCCTGAGGGTATGAAACGTAGCGTGCTTGTAGTTGCTACCTCAGATAAGCCTGCCCTTATTAGAAATAAGGCAGCAAAAACTGCCACAGCAATAGCAGAATATTTTAGAGACCAGGGAAAGGACGTGCTTTTAATGATGGATTCATTAACTCGTTTTTCCATGGCACAACGTGAAATAGGTTTGGCCTCTGGTGAGCCGCCAGTTACAAGAGGTTATCCACCTTCAGTTTATTCTGAAATGCCAAAGCTACTTGAAAGGGCTGGAATGTCAGATAAAGGTTCTATTACAGGTCTTTATACAGTCTTAGTTGATGGTGATGATTTTAATGAACCCATCACTGATACTGCAAGATCTATTCTTGATGGTCATATTATGTTATCTAGAAAACTTGGCCATCAAAATCACTATCCAGCAATTGATGTTTTACAAAGTATATCAAGATGTATGAGCCAGATTGCAAGCCCTGAACATAAAAAAATGGCAGGACGACTAAAGACTGTTATGGCAACCTATAATGAAGCAGAGGACTTAATTAATATTGGAGCCTACAGGTCTGGTTCTAATAAAAATATTGACTATGCCGTTTATAAAATCGACAAGGTTAACGCCTTTTTATGCCAGCAAACAGATGAGAAGTTTAGTTTTGATGAAGAACTTGCCCTTTTAGCTGACATTTTCTCAGATTATGAAAGCTTTGAAAAAGGGGAACTTAACCTATCTGGTGTAAAGCGAAAGTAGGGAGTGAGTAGTCTATGGCAAAGTTTGTTTATAGGATGGAAAATGTATTAAAACTTAAGGAACAAATCGAGAGTCAAAGACAGATGGAGTTTGTACAGGCACAAAATAAAGTTCTTGAAGAAGAGGAAAAAATGAAGGCCTTAATTAATCGTTACAGAGGATATGTAAATGATCAAAAGGAGGCCTCAAAAAATAAAATTAGCATTGTAAATTTACGACATTTCGGAGACTGTATAAGAGTTACAAAGGAGCTAATAAAGGCAGAAACGGTGCAAGTTAAGGTTGCAAAAAAGAATTTGGAGGTTGCACAAAAACGACTTGCAGATGCGGTTATGGAAAGAAAGATTCAGGATAAGTTAAAGGAAAGAGCCTTTGAAGAATTTAAGCAGGAATTAAGTAAGGAAGAAATGAAAGAGATTGACGAAGTTATTAGTTTTAATTACAATAATCGTAGTATTTGAACGCAGTGTAAGCAATTTTAAAGAGTAGCTAGTTTACTAGACAAAAGGGGAGGTCTATATGGCTAAGAAAAAGTCTAAGGACGAAATTGAAGACGAGTTACAAAACGAAGATGAAGAAAAAGAAAAAGAAGGCGGGATATTAGCTAAACTTGGCAGTATCTTTATTGCTTTAATTGTCATCGCTATTTGGCTTGCAATCTTTGCCCTACTGATTAAGATGAATGTAGGGGGGATTGGTAGTATGTTGCGCCCTTATTTAAAAAATGTGCCGGGAATAAATATGATTTTGCCAGAGGGTTCTGATGAGGAGACAGCAAAAGAAACTGGCAGCAGCTATAAAACCCTAGCAGAAGCTCTTGATAGAATTAATGAGTTAGAGGCTCAAATTGAGGAGTATGAAAATAATGGCCAGACAGAAAAAATCTCAGAGCTTGAAGCAGAGGTAGCAAGACTTAAGGTCTTTGAAGAGAATGCAGAATACTATCAGCAGCTAAAGGATAAGTTTGATACAGAGGTAGTTTATACAGATAACGCCCCTGATATTGAAAACTATAAGAGCTGGTATGAGTCTATTGATGCAGATAATGCGGCCAAAATCTATGAGCAGGTTATAAAGGATTTAGCTTATTCTGAGGCAGTAAAAGAGTGGGCTAGTACCTTTGGTAGTATGGAAGCTGCCAATGCTGCAGCAATTTTAGAAGAAATGACAGGAGATACAGACCTTGTGGCAGATATTTTACTTAATTTAGATACAGAGGTTAGAGCTGCTATTATGGCAGAGATGGATACTGTCTTTGCTGCTAAGCTAACAAAGGTTATGTATCCATAGCTATAAGCTAAGTAGCAGACCCGAATCCGGCGCTAGACTTACGAGCGAGTCTTGACAAATAAAGTCGGAGATATATTTTCAAAAGGATAAGCTTACAACCCTTTCTAATTAGGAAAGTTTTTTTAGGAAAATGTTACTAATTAGGAAGGGTTATTTTTGTGCCTGTAATTAGAAAACTTGTACTAAATTAGCCGCTATTCACTTCCGATATATTTCTTGAAAGGAGGTAGTAGATGCAACTAGCCAATTTAGAAACTAGCTTAAAGCTAAACTTTAACATGGGTCCAAACAGCACATCAAAAAAATTATCGGGCCCTGAGACTAATCCTTTTGGACAAGTTTTAAAAAATACACTAAAGACAAGTAATAGCACATCAAAAGAAACTAATGAAAGCTTTGCAAGTACACAGACAAAGCAAGTTAAAACTAATGATAATAATACTAATAAGGCTGATTTTGATAATGAGATTAAAACTTCTAATAATGAACTAGAATCAAGCGTAAACAAGTTAGAAGAAGTAGATGAAAGCACATCAATTCCTACAGATCTTATTAATGAAGAAGCCAAGGAAATTATTAGTGAAATCGCAGACTTACTTGATATTGACAGCGATGAAATTATTGAAACCATGGCAAGTCTTAACATGAATGTATTTGACCTATTTGATTTATCAAAGATTCAAGAACTTATGTTAGAACTAAATGGCGAGGGTGAAATTGCTTTAATTGTAGACGGAGATTTTTCATCTAAGCTTGAAGACATATTAGCATTTGTAAAGGACAAAATAGAAGACTTAGCAGAAAGTTTTGATATTCCAGTTGAAGAGCTTAGAAAAAATTTTGAGGGAGAGAAAAATATCTTTGAGGGCATATTCCTTAAAGAAGACAATAAAGAGTTAGTAGATACTAGTAAGCTAAATGCACAAAGCCAGCTTATAAGTCCTAAGCAAGCTTTTAATGAAGCTTCATTAGAAGAACCAAAGGAGGATTCACTAGAATCGGTAATTGAAGAAAAAACAATTATTAATCTAGAAAAAAATCCGGCCCAGGCAAATGAAAATGCAAGTTCTAATGAAAAGGGGCAAGACATTTTTAATAACAAAAAGGAAGACCTAAATACAGCAACAGTTAATAATCAGACAGTAACTTCCGATGTTTATAAAAATTTTGCCAACGCATTAGAATCCATTGAAAATACCACAATCAATCAGGTAGACGTAGCAAGACAGGTAATTGATCAAATCAAACTAACTAGCAGTCAGAATCTAAATCAGATTGAGGTAATGTTAAATCCTGAAAATCTTGGCTCAGTACATGTAACAGTTACAGCTAAGGAAGGAATTATAACAGCAGAACTTACAGCTACTAATGAGGCGGTTAAGAAAGCCCTAGAAAATCAGATGCAGACCTTAAAGGAAAACTTTAATAATCAGGGAATTAAGGTTGAGGCAGTTTCAGTAACTATTGAGAGCCACTCTTTTGAGGGAAATACTAGTTTTGAAGGGGATACAAGCAAGGACAATTTAGGACAGGATAAGAAAAAAAGAATGAATCTTGATTTAAGTTCGCTAAATGACCTTGATTTTGAAGAGCTAACTGCCGATGAAATAAGAGCAAGGGATTTAATTGAAAACGGCGATGCTTCCGTTTCTTATTTAGCATAAAAGAAAGGAGTTTTTTATGGCATCAGAAGTAGGAGTTTGGTCGCAGGTTAATGCCGATGGCAGCGTTTCACAAACCGCTACAACAATGAGTTCAAGTCTTAGTTCTATGGGTTCTACAGAAAGTAAGACAACAATTGATGTAGACGGATTTTTACAGTTAATGGTAGCTGAAATGCAAAACCAAGACCCATTAGAGCCAACAGATAATTCAAAATACATGGCTCAGCTTGCTACATTTACACAGGTAGAAGCAACAACAGAAATGAATGACAATCAGATTAAGCAAACAGCTTCTAACTTAGTTGGTAAATACGTAATTATGAAAACTAGTACAAATAATGACGGTTTTGTTGGTGGCAAGGTTGATTATTGGGAAGAGATAAGCGACGTTTTATATCTAGGCATTGGAGATAAATTATATGACATTAACGATTTAGACACAGTAATGGACGATGAATATTTCGACGTTTGGTCAGCACAGTAATCTAAAGAAGAGGTGACCGATATGAATAATATTGTAAATGGAAATATTAACTCAATTGAAGCTATGACCGATGCCGTACTTAAGTCTACTAAGCAAACTAGTAAGACAAATGAGTATAGCGGTCCAAGTTTTAAAGAGATATTTAATTCAAAAGCTTCTATTGATTCCGTTATTTCAAATAGTAGTATTGGCCAGGTAAAATTTTCAAAACACGCAAATCAGAGACTTGAAGAAAGAGACATAAATTTAAGTGATGAACAATTAAACAGGCTAGAAGAAGGAACACAAAAAGCAATTTCTAAAGGAATAAAGGAATCTTTAGTATTAGTTGATAACCTTGCATTTATAGTTAATACAACTAACAAAACAGTTGTAACAGCGATGGATAGTCAATCTAATGAGGAAAACGTATATACCAATATTGATGGAGCTGTTGTAATTTAGCCGGACCTTTTGGAGGTTAACATCCCAGACTGCTTGAAGGGATGAGCAACATTTTCTATTAATATGGTGTCATCGTGATTAACCTAATTGCATTAGTGGAAACACTATCAAACTAAATTAGGAGGACAAATATTATGATGAGATCATTATTCTCTGCTGTGTCAGGTTTAAAGGCGCATCAGACAAGAATGGATGTAGTTGGTAATAATATTGCCAATGTAAATACAGTGGCTTATAAGTCACAGTCAATGACATTTTCAGAGGTTTTTTATCAGACAACACAAACTGCTTCAGGACCTAATGATACAAAGGGTGGTACAAACCCAAAGCAGATCGGTTTAGGTTCATCTGTAGGAAGTATTGCTACTGCAGTTTCAACAGAAGGTGCTTCAGAGCGTACAGATAATCCTTACGATTTACAGATTTCTGGAAGTTCTTTCTTTGTTGTAAGTAGTGCAGGAAATACATACTTTACAAGAGCTGGTAACTTTAAGGTAGATGAAAGCGGTGCCTTAGTTACATCAGATGGTGCTAATGTAATGGGTTGGCAGACAGATGATGATGGTAATATTGTAAAAGATATTGTATCAAAGCTTTATGTTACAAGTTCAGAATTTACATATACAGCGCCAGCAAGAACAACAGCCCTTACCCTTACAGGAAATATCAATGCTTCTTCTACAGATTCAATTACAACAACAATGAACTTCTATGATAGTGTTGGTAACTCATATCAGGCTACAGTAACACTTGATTATGTAGATTCAGGTTCAGATACAGTAAAGACTTATAGTATTACACCAGTTTCAATTTCACAGAATGGTTCAATTACAAATCTTTCCTTTGATGTTTCAGGTCAGATTAGCTTTAATGCCGTAACTGGTGCCTCACTTGAATCAAACAGCGAAATCGTTTTAACTCTTAATAATAACGGCAGCGGTTCTACAGAAGTTTTATTAGATACTGTAGGTGCTGAAGATACATATCAGATAAATCTTGATGCCTCAGGTCTTACAATGTACTCAGATAAGACATCAGTTAAGTCTTCAATGGGTATTACAGAAGATGGTTCAACAACTGGTGCAGGTAAGGCAACAGGTACAATGACATCAGTAGGTATTGATACATCAGGTTGTATCGTAGCAAGTTATAGTAATGGTGATACAGTAACAATTGGTCAGATTGCTGTAGCAAGCTTTGCTAACCCAGAAGGTCTTGAAAAAGCAGGTGAAAACCTTTGGGCTGCAACTCTTAACTCAGGTCTCTTTGATGGAATTGGTGAAGACGTTACAGCAGGGGATGGCAAGATCACATCTGGCGTATTAGAGATGTCAAATGTAGACTTATCATCAGAGTTTACAACAATGATTACAACTCAGAGAGGTTTCCAGGCTAATTCAAGAATCATTACAGTATCAGATACAATGCTTGAGGAATTAATCAACTTAAAGAGATAAATTTTAGCATTTAACACAAGAGGCGCTAATTTCATTTTAGCGCCTCTTTTTTTCTCTGTGCTAATAAAGCATTTTAACTCAGTCGGGGTACAAACTAATCTTTATGAAAATGTATTTATAAGGAAAATTTGTCTGATTTAGCTAGGTAATTAGTACTATACAATTAGTGTAAAAGTATTGAAAAACTAAAATAATAGAAAAATATTAGTGAAAAATGACACATTTTCAAAAAAATATGTTAGAATAAAGAAAAATAGTGGTTAAAATAAATATATATTATTGCTTTATTTAGCTAAAAGTGTTTTAATATTATTAGTGAACATCGTGACAAATTACATAAGAGTCTTGGGGGAAAGATATGATTGACGTTACTAGATTTAATGATAAAAAGTTCGTGCTTAATGCTGAGCTAATCGAATCCATAGAAGAGACTCCAGACACAGTCATTACTTTAACTAATGGGCATAAATATCTCGTAAAAGAGACGATTGATGAGGTTATAGATAAGGTCTATAGCTACAAGTCTAGGATATTTTCTCAATTCGCAAAGGTAAATGATAACTAATTAAACTTTTAAAGAAGGGTGGGTCTTTAAATGGATATAGCTACATTAGCGGGTATTGTCCTTGGTTTGGTCATGGTATTATTCGGTATTATTTCTTCAGGTGGTGTGGCTGCCTTAGGAAACTTTATTGATGTACCATCCCTTATTATTACAATTTTTGGTTCCTTAACATCCCTTATGGCCTCATATACAATGGCCGATTTTACTGGTGGTTTCGCTGGTATAGGTGTTGCTATGAAGGATCCTAAACTTGACCATGGAGCAACCATTTCAAAAATTATAGAGCTATCAAATGTCGCACGTAAGGAAGGCTTACTTGCCCTAGAAGAGATAGCACGAAGCTTAGAAGATCAGTTTATGCAAAAGGGTATCTTGCTTATAGTTGATGGTACTGAACCAGAACTTGTAAGAGGTATCCTTGAAACAGAACTTATGAATATGGAAGCTAGACATAAAAATAAGGCGGGCTTTTTTGATGCTTGGGCAGCCCTAGGTCCTGCCTGGGGTATGATTGGTACACTGGTAGGTCTTGTAAACATGTTAAAGAACTTATCAGATGCATCTACAATCGGTCCTAACATGGCCGTTGCCTTACTTACTACACTTTATGGTTCTCTTCTTGCTAACTGGATTTGTACACCAGTTTCTAATAAGTTAAAGCAGAGAGCTGCCATTGAATTCCAGTTAAAGGAAATCGTAATTGAAGGCTTACTTTCAATTCAGGCAGGTGAGAACCCTAGAGTTATTGAAGAGAAACTTAAGTCATTCTTAGCACCTAAGGCTAGAGAAGCTATTTCATCAGAAGGAGGTGCGGCTTAATGGCAAAGAAGCAAGAAGATGAAGCTCCTGCTGGATCTCCAGCCTGGATGGCCACTTTCTCAGATCTGATGAATTTGCTGCTTTGTTTCTTCGTATTGCTTTTCTCAATGTCTAGTACAGATGCTGGAAAATTTGAAGAGGTAGCAGCCAGCCTTGCAGCTTCCTTTAGTATTTTGCCATCAGGTGGTTCGGCCCTTTCTTCAGAAGGTGTCTTAGTAAATAGTGGCGCTAGCCAGTTAAATGAACTTAGCACCTACTATAATAGCATGGGTCTTAATGCAGAAGGTGAGACAGATACTGAAGTGCAGGATGCCTATGAGGAGGTTCAAGAAGAAGGTCAGGCAGAATCTGAGCAAATGGCAGAGGAAATTACTGAAAGCCTTGCAGCCTCAAATGTTGCAGATCAGGTAGAGGTAACAGCTACAAGTAAGTATGTGGTATTAAATCTTAGTGGCGGAGTTTTATTTGATTCAGGAAGCTATACCATAAGAGAAGATGCTAAAACACTTTTAAAGGCAGTTTCAGTGGCAATAAAAGAATATGATGGAAATATTATTTCTATTGAAGGTCACACAGATAATGTGCCAATGCATTCAGCTCAAATTGAAGATAATATGATGCTCTCCCTTTATAGAGCTTATAGTGTTTACCGTTTCTTTGTTGATGAATACGGATTTTCTGAAGAGACCATGACAAGTTCTGGTCGTGGTGAAAATGTACCTATTGCCACAAATGAAACAGCAGAGGGAAGAGCACTAAACAGACGAGTAGAGATTAAAATTTATAACAATATTAATTCATAAAATCTAAAGCGAGGTGGAAAATTTGAAGAAAAGTTTGTTAAATGTAATTATTTTGGCATTGGTATTAATTAATTTAGTCTTAACGGCAGTATTAACATTTACATTAGTACAAACCAATACAAAGACTAATAGCCTTATAACCCATATTGCCGAAATAATCGATTTAGATGTTGCAGGGGGAACAACAGATTCAAGTTCTTCATCATCCTCAACAGATTTATCTAATATTGAGTATATCAGTGTAACAAATGGTGAAGAGACAACAATTACAGTAACTTATGTTGGCACTCAGACTCACTATGCGGTATTAACTGTAACTATTGGTGTGAATAAGTCCCACAAAGACTATTCAGAAAAGATTACAACAATTAAAAACAACATGACTTATATTGTTAACACAATCTCAACAATAGCTACAGAAAATTATACATATCAGACAATTGCTACAAACACAAAGGATTTCCAGAATGACTGTTTAGAGGCATTACAAGACCTATTCCAGACTAACTGTATCTATTCAGTACTTGTAACACCAGTTGTTCAATAGTTGTGGCAACAGCTTTAGCTGTTGTCATCTAGCCTGAGCCGATTGCGAAGCAATTCTAATGGCGAAGGTTCCCACCCTAGTAGTGGGATGCGTAGAATAGCGAAGGAGAGGATTTGAAAAGAGAGGTGGGAGTAAATGAGTGAAGTTCTTTCACAAAATGAAATTGATAACCTCTTAAAAGCACTTAGTAGTGGTGAACTTGATGTAGATGAGATGAAAAACTCCGACGAAAAGCAAGTCAAGAATTACGACTTTGCCAGACCGTCTAAGTTTGCTAAGGAGCATTTAAGAACACTAGAGATTATTTTTGAAAATTTTGGACGTTTGCTTGCAACTAATTTACCAGCATATCTTCGTAAATCAGTTACAGTAGATGTAGTAAACTCAGAAGTCGTTATTTATTCCGAGTTTTCAAACGCCCTTTCAAATCCTGTGTTACTAGGAGTTGTGGGAATGAATCCCCTAAACGGCTCTGTAATTATGGAAATGGCTTCAAACCTTGGTTTTGCCATAGTAGATAGACTACTTGGCGGACAGGGAAATGCCCTTGAAAAGGAAAGAGAATTTTCAGAAATCGAGCTTACTATTATTGAAAGAATTTTATCTATCTGTGTTAATCTAATGGAAGAACCTTGGGAAAATGTGGTAAAAGTACAGCCAAGACTAGAAAGAATCGAGACTAATTCCCAGTTTGCTCAGATTATATCACCAACAGAGACCATAGCCATTGTAACTATGAATCTAAAGATTGGTGATGTGGAAGGCCTTATGAATGTGTGTCTTCCATTTACAACACTAGAACCTGTTATGGATAAGTTAAATACAAAATATTGGTTTGCTAACATGCAAGAAAAGGGTGGCGAGACCTTTGAACGTGAAATTGAAAGCATGATTTCAAGGTCAGAGATCCCAATTAAGGCAGTTTTAGGAAAATCAAATATTAGCGTGGCAGATTTTGTTGGCCTACAATATGGGGATATTATTAGAGTCAACAAAAAGGTAGAACAAGAGCTTGATATTTACGTAGGTAATATTAAGAAGTTTAAAGCCTTGCCAGGTTATTTTGAAGATAAATATGCAGTGAGGGTTACAGAAGTTATAAGAGAGGAGGATACATAAAGCTATGGATGGAATGCTATCACAAGATGAAATCAATGCTCTCCTAAGTGGTATGTCCACAGATTCAGACGATGGCGGAGGGGTAGAAGAGCCATCTGAGAGTGCTGCCGCTGAGTTATCAGGAGAAGATACATTTAGCTTAGCTGATTCAGAAAAAGATGCTGTAGGAGAGATTTCTAATATAAGCATGGGGACTGCGGCTACAACTCTAAGTTCTCTTCTTAATCAAACAGTTAATATTACAACACCAAAGGTAGATGTATGTACTTGGGATGATTTATCCCACAGATACGACAGACCTTGTGTTATGATGCAGATTTCCTATAAGGAAGGTCTAGACGGTAATAATGTTTTAGTTTTAAAGGAAAACGATGTAAAGATTATTACTGACCTTATGATGGGTGGAGCAGGTGTTGCAAATGATGACGAACCTTTATCAGAGCTTCATTTAAGTGCCATTGGCGAAGCTATGAATCAGATGATGGGTTCGGCAGCTACATCTCTTTCATCAATGTTTAATAGGAAAATCGATATTAGTCCACCAGTTTCAAACCTTGTTGAAACCTACAATGATGTGGATGAAAATTTACCAAAATTCTTATCAAAGCCTTTTGTTATGGTTGCCTTTAAAATGCAAATCGGTGATTTAATCGATAGTGAAATCATGCAGCTATATCCTAAGGAATTTGCAGAAGAATTATTAGAAATGTTTATGCCAAAGGAAGAGGAAGCACCAGCACCAGCACCGGCGCCAGAACCAACACCGGCACCAGCAGCCGCTGCACCACCACCACAGGCAGCCCCAGATCCAAATGCTATGAATGCAGGAATGGGAATGCAGGGAATGGGAATGCAGGGAATGCCAATGCAAGGAATGCCAATGCAAGGAATGCCAATGCAGGGAATGCCAATGCAAGGAATGCCAATGCAGGGAATGCCAATGTATGGCTATGCACAGCCTGATGTTAATGTGGCACCAGCTTCCTTCCAGCCATTCTCACAAGACCTAGGACAGTTAACTGCCCAAGAAAATATTGGTCTTATTATGGATGTACCTCTTGAGGTAACAGTAGAACTTGGTAGAACCTCAAAATCAATTAAAGATATTCTAGATTTTGCACCAGGTACAATTATTGAACTTAATAAAATCGCCGGTGAGCCAGTAGATATCCTAGTTAATGGCAAGTATGTAGCCAAGGGCGAAGTAGTTGTAATCGAAGAAAGCTTCGGTGTTAGAATTACAGAAATTATTAAATAACAACTTTTTTGTAAAAAACAATAGTAAATTTATGATAAATGGTGTATAATACAGTTAAATGATTTTGTGAAAATTTAATTCAGATAGGAGATATTGTATGGCAAAGAATATTTTAATTTGTGATGACGCGGCATTTATGAGAATGATGATTAAAGATATTCTAACTAAGAATGGTTATAATATTGCTGGTGAGGCTGAAAATGGCGCGAAAGCAGTTGAAAAGTACGCTGAATTAAAGCCAGATCTTGTTCTTATGGATATCACTATGCCAGAGATGGATGGAATTGAGGCTTTAAAAAAGATTAAGGCTTCAGATCCTAACGCATCTGTAATTATGTGTTCTGCGATGGGACAGCAGGCCATGGTTATTGAATCAATTCAGTCAGGCGCTAAGGACTTTATCGTAAAGCCATTCCAGGCTGATAGAGTTATTGAGGCAGTGCAGAAAGTAGTAGGATAAATGACAACTAACTTGATTTTAACTAACAGCTTAGACGAAATCGCTGAGTTTGTTACATTACTAGTTATTTTTATAATAGTCATAGGAATTACTTATTTTTCAATAAGAATTGTAGGAAATATTCAAAAAGAAAAGCTTGGGCGTGGAAACATACAAATTCTTGAGACACAAAAGGTATCTAATACCAAGTATATTCAAATTGTGAGGATAGGAAAGAAGTGCTTTGCGATTGCTATATGCAAGGACAGCATAAGCTATTTATGTGAAGTGGATGAGGGAGATTTACAATTTAACACAGATTCATCTATCTCTAAGTCGAGCGCCGAAAGTTTTAAGACTATAATAGATAAGTTTAAGAAGGACAAGCCAGAAGATTGATGGGGTAGGGATGATTTATGTTGCAGTGGATGAAGAGGCATAAGAAGGCAATTTGTAAAATTTGGCTAATTACTAGTCTAGTTATTTTTGTTAGTCTTTTTGCTAGTGTAAATGTATTAGCAGAAGAGGAGACAACAGCTAGCGCTAATAATTTGATTGATGTTAATATCTCGGCTGGGGATGGCTCTGATATGGCAAGCGTTTTACAGATGCTCTTAGTGTTGACAGTTATTGCATTAGCTCCGTCAATACTTATAATGCTAACTTCTTTTACCCGTATTGTAATAGTGCTTCACTTTACAAGAGCGGCCATTGGAACACAGACTGTTCCGCCTAATCAAGTAATTATAGGTTTGTCCTTATTTTTGACCTTTTTTGTTATGCAACCTACTTTTAATGAGGTTTATACCAATGCCATAGAGCCCCTCTCTAATAATGAGATATCCTTAGAAGAGGCCTATGATATAGGAGTAAAGCCTATTAGAAAGTTTATGTTAAGCCAGGTATCTACAAAGGATCTAGACACATTTTTTAGCGCAGCAGGTGTAGAAGAAGGCTCAATAGAATCTGAAGATGATATTGAAATGCGAGTATTAGTTCCAGCTTTTATTATTAGCGAACTAAGAATTGCATTCATTATAGGTTTCTTAATTTATCTTCCATTTATTGTTATTGATATGGTAGTTTCTTCAACCCTTATGTCAATGGGTATGATGATGTTACCACCAACCACTATTAGCGCTCCATTTAAGATTTTGCTCTTTGTAATGGCAGATGGCTGGAATTTAATAATTGGAAACCTTTTAAAGACCTTTTAGATAGACATCGTAGTTAGTATAGCTAGCTAAAGAGATTTGGATTTGAATTTTTAAATGTATTACTAGAGGATTTGAGATTTGTTGGGGGATTTAGGATGCAAGTAGGAGACGTAATAACAGTTGCAAGACAGACAATTTGGGTAATTGTTAAAACTTCTGTTCCACTATTATTAGTATCTATGATAGTGGGTCTAGTTATCAGTTTGTTCCAAACATTAACATCTATTCAGGAACAGACTCTTACTTTCGTGCCAAAATTATTAGCAATAATGTTGGCTCTTATGATTCTTGGAAACTGGATTCTTTCAACAATCGTGGAATTTATGAACAACCTATGGGGAAACTTTGCTACATATATTCGATGATTAAGAGTCTAGAGGATTAAAATATGATAGAATACTCAATTATTATTGACCAGTTTTTAATTTTTATATTGATTTTAATAAGGCTCGCATCATTTTTGTATGTTGCGCCTTTTTTTAATACTAAGGGAATACCAGGCAGAATTAAAATCGGCCTAGCCTTTTTTATTAGTATGATAGTTTATGCTGCAAACCCTAGTTTATCCATTGAGTATAACAGCATGCTTGGCTATTCAATACTTGTATTAAGAGAAGTTTTAGTGGGGCTAATACTAGGTGCCCTAAGCCTTATGAGTGTGCAAATTATCTACTTTGCAGGCAAAATTATAGATATGGATATAGGTCTATCTATGGCCCAGCTATACGACCCGACTACTAGAATGCAAACCGGTATTATGGGAAATTTTTATTATTATCTAGTTATGCTTATTCTAGTAATTTCAGGCCTTCACAGATACCTAATTGGGGCAATAGTAGAGACCTTTAAGGTAATTCCTCTAGGGGGAGCTATATTTAAGGCAAGCATCTTTGATATAGTTCTAGACTTTATGTCTGACTATTTTATCATTGGCTTTAGAATTGCCCTGCCAGTATTTGCAGCAACTCTTTTACTAAATTGCGTTTTGGCAATTCTTGCAAAGGTGTCGCCTCAGATGAACATGTTTGTTGTAGGTATGCAGCTTAAGATTTTTGTAGGTATCTTTGTAATTCTAGTTACCATCTCTATGCTACCTTCCATTGCAAACTTTCTTCAAACTGAGATAAAGACCATCCTTGCCAAACTTGTAAAGAGCATGTATTAGGGGGATTTTTTATGGAAAATGTATCTCTTAATATAAATGAATACAAACTAGCTATAAAATTAAACCTTCAGTTCTTTGCACAAGATGGACCTGGTGGTGAAAAGACAGAGCCTGCAACTAATAAAAAGTTAAAGGATGTAAGAAAAGAAGGTCAGGTAGCAAAAAGTAAGGAAATAATTACTGCAGTGTCCCTGCTCTCCATTTTCATTCTTTTAAAAATTTATGTGGCAGGCATTGGAAATGGCTTTTTAGAGGCTTTCAATGAAATTTATTCCTACTTTGAAACAGTGGCCAGTACTAGTGGCTTTGGACTTGAATCAGAGATGGCTGTGGATATTTTAAAAAATGTTGGCATGATGATTATTACCATTATTGCACCGGTTTTAATTGTTGGTGTAGTTATAGCAATTTTAGGAAATGCCTTGCAGCAAAGCTGGATGGTAACGGCTAAACCATTAAAGCCTAAGGCTAGTAAAATAAGCCCACTAAATGGCTTTAAGAGAATGTTTTCCTTTAAGCAGGTATTTGAACTTATTAAGGCCATTGCCATGATGACAATTTTAGCGATTGTTGTATGGTCAACGGTTAAAAAGCAGGTTTATGTCATATATTCCTTTTACGATGTGTCTCTTTATACGGCTATTGTAAGAACCGGTCAGATAATTATTGATTTAGGAATTAGGGTTAGCCTAGTTTTTCTAATAATTGGCGTTGTGGATTTAATTTATCAAAGACATAAATTTAAAAACGACAACATGATGACAAAGCAAGAGATTAAGGATGAGTTTAAGGACTCTGAAGGTGATCCACAGGTTAAGGGTATGATTAGACGAAGAATGAATGAGATTTCTAGACGAAGAATGATGCAGGCCCTACCGGAAGCAGACGTTGTAATTACAAACCCAACTCACTTTGCAGTTGCCCTTAAATATGATCCTGAATCAGGCAAAGCCCCAGTTGTTATTGCAAAGGGTGCTGATTATCTAGCTTTCCAGATTAAGGATAAGGCTAGGGAATATAATATTGAGATTGTGGAAAATAAACCACTTGCAAGAATTCTTTATCACAATATTGAAATCGGTGAGGAAATACCTCCTGAATTATATGTGGCAGTTGCTGAAATTCTTGCAGCAGTAATGAAAACAAAGAATAGAAACTTAACTAGCACTATGGTATAATTTTAATGAATGAATAATATTTTATGTAATAAAATTACCATTTTGCTAAGGTGTTATTCATGAAAGGGGGAATAGGAATATGAAAATCAGTCTAAAAAAGACAGATTTGTTTGTAGGAATTTACCTACTTTCTGCAGTTATGTTCTTTATTATTTCCATCCCTTCATGGTTGCTAGATTTTTTACTAGCCTTTAATTTAAGTGTTGCCTTGATTGTACTTTTTAATGCTCTTTTTGCTAAGGAAGTACTTGATATGGCCTCTTATCCAACAATTTTGCTTTTCACAACAATCTTTAGAATTGGCTTGAATGTATCATCAACTAAGCTAATTTTAAGAGATGGTGATGCAGGTAAGGTCGTTCTTACTTTCGGTCAATTCGTTGGTGGCGGTAACTTAGTAATTGGTATTATCATTTTCATAATTATCATTATCATTCAGTTCATAGTTATTAATAAGGGTTCTGAAAGAGTAGCAGAAGTAACAGCAAGATTCACTCTTGATGCTATGGCTGGTAAGCAGATGGCTATTGATTCGGACCTTAATACAGGTGCTATTACAGATAAAGAGGCAGCAGAGAAGAGAAAGAAATTACAGCAAGAGAATGCTTTCTTTGGTTCTATGGATGGTGCTACTAAGTATGTAAAGGGTGATGCAACCGCAGGTCTTATTATTACAGGTATCAACTTAGTTGGTGGTATTGTAATGGGTATGTTATACGGCGGTCTATCAATTAATGAAGCCCTTAATAAGTACACAATCCTTACAATTGGTGATGGTTTAAGTTCACAGATTCCATCCCTTCTTATTTCTTTGGCAACTGGTATTTTGGTAACTAAAGCAAGTTCTGATGGCGAGCTTGGTGATGAAATCGTCGGTCAATTATTTTCAATTGATAAGGTATTAATGATGGTTGGTGCAGCCCTTGTGGTTATGGGCCTTTTTACACCTCTACCAAATTATATCTATATTCCTTTGGGAATAGCATTAATTGTAGTTGGCAGAAGATTAAAGAAGAGAACTGGAGTAGAGGCAATAGAAGAGGAAGTAGAGGAAAGTGAGGCAGAAGCCCAAGAAATTCGAAAACCAGAAAATGTGGTGAATTTACTAAATGTAGATCCTATTGAATTGGAATTTGGTTATGGAATTATTCCCCTTGCTGATGTAAATCAAGGTGGAGATTTACTTGATAGAGTTGTAATGATTAGACGACAGGTGGCCCTAGAACTAGGTGCCGTTGTTCCAATTATTAGACTTAGGGATAATATTCAGCTAAATCCTAATCAGTATGTAATTAAGATTAAGGGTATTCAGGTTTCAGATGGTGAGATTTTATTTGACCATTATATGGCTATGAATCCAGGTTATGTAGAAGAGGAAATCACTGGTATACCAACCTTTGAACCATCCTTCCATCTACCAGCTATTTGGATTACTGAAAGTCAGAGAGAAAGAGCAGAATCCCTTGGTTACACTGTAGTAGACCCACCTTCAATTATAGCTACTCATCTTACAGAAATTATAAGACAGCATATATCTGAGCTTCTTACAAGACAGGATGTATCTAATCTTATTAATAACATTAAGGACAATAATCAGGCATTAATAGATGAATTAGTGCCAAAGCTACTTGGTATTGGCGAAATCCAAAAGGTTTTACAAAATCTTTTATCAGAGGGTATCTCTATTAGGGATTTAGTTACTATTTTTGAAACTCTAGCAGATCATGCATCTGTAACAAGAGATACAGATATATTAACGGAATATGTAAGACAAAGTTTAAAGAGAGCAATTTCCGGTAAGTATTTCCCATCAAATGAAACTACAAGTGTAGTTACTCTTGATCCAAATATTGAGCAGGAAATCATGGGCTCTGTTAAAAATACCGAGCAGGGGTCATATCTTTCTCTTGATCCTGAGAGAACTAAAAAGATTATGGCTTCTACAGGAAGTGAGTTAAAGAAATTAGAGGATATGGGAAAAAATCCAATAGTTATCACTTCACCAATTGTGAGATTATATTTTAAAAAGCTTGCAGTTGACTACTATAAGGACATAATAGTGATTTCCTATAATGAAGTGGAATCCAACGTAGAATTACAATCAGTGGGGATGGTGACAGCGTAAATGATAGTTAAGAAATTTCAAGCGCCAACAGAAAATGAGGCAATGAAAAAAGCTAAGGAGGAGCTTGGGGCCAATGCTGTGGTCCTAAATATTAAGTTTTTAAAGGCTAGAGGACTTTTTAGAATTTTCAAAAAGGACCAGGTGGAGATTACTGCGGCTCTTGAAGAGAAGGAATTTATAAAAAATGTAAACACAAGAAAACCAGAAATGAAGACTATAGATTTTAAAGAGGATAAGCCTGATGAAAATGCATCTAATACAGTTGATCCTAAAAAATCTAATGACACAGCTTCTCTTGATTTAAGAGCTGATGAGGACATTGATTTAAATGATCCAAAAAGAATCGAGGAAAGACTAGATGCTCTTCAAAAACTTATGAAGGAATCTAGTGCTAATAACCAGAAACTAAGACAAGACAATCGCTTTGATTCTAAGAATAGAAAAAGCGAAATCTATAGAAATCCTGATATTATTTATGAGGATGAGGAAGAAAAAAAGAATACTAAGCTAGAAGCTAAAACAGAAGCTAAGCTAGAAGCGAAGACAGAAGCGAAGACAGAAACTAAGACATTAGAGGCAGAACAAACAAAAACAAGTTCTAAGGAAAACTCCTCTAATGATACATTTTTAAAGCTAATCCATAAAAAGCTAGTAGATAGCGAAGTGGATGAAAAGTATGTAGATGAAATTCTAGGAGAGATTGCCTTATCTATGCAAAAGGAATCTGACATTGATAGCATTCTTTCTGCAGTTTATCAAAAAATCATACTTAAGCTTGGTGAGGCTAGTCCGGTTAAACTTAATTCAAAGCCAAAGCTTGCCTTCTTTATTGGACCTACAGGAGTTGGAAAAACTACAACTATTGCTAAGATTGCATCTAAGTTTAAGCTTGAAAACTATGCAAAGGTAGCCTTTATTACTTCAGATACCTATAGAATTGCAGCGGTAGAGCAGCTAAATACCTATGCTTCAATTATTGACTGCCCTGTGGATGTAGTTTATGGACCAGAGGAATTAAGGGAAAGCCTTGAAAGCTTTAAAAACTACGACTTAGTCTTAGTGGATACTGCAGGTAGATCTCATAAGTCTGAAGAACAGATGGAAGAGTTAAAGCGCTTACTTGAGGTGGCAACAGATTATAAGGAAGACTATGACCTAGATATTTACTTAACTCTTAGCGTAACAACTAAGTATAAGGACTTAGTTAATATTGCTAAGAAATATGATGACATAAAGGGTTGGAAAATCATTTTTACAAAGCTAGATGAAACTTGTTCTCTAGGTAACATTATTAATGTGAAAATGCTTACAAATGCCCCTTTATCTTACACAACATCAGGACAAAATGTTCCTAATGATATTGAGCTTATTAATGAGCAATTTATTGCTAAACAGCTATTGGGAGGTAACACATAATGGATCAAGCCCAGACTTTACGCAATATAATAAAATTTCAAAATCAAAACTATCAGGCAAATGCTAGAGTAATAGCCGTAACTAGCGGTAAGGGTGGTGTAGGTAAGAGCAATGTCTCTATTAATCTTGCCATCCAGCTAGTAAATATGGGAAAGAAGGTTATTATTCTAGATGCCGATTTTGGCCTTGCTAATATCGAGGTAATGTTTGGGGTTATACCAAGGTATAACCTTAGTGACATTTTATATAAAGGCAAGGATATAAAGGAAATTATAACAAAAGGGCCTCTTGATATAGGTTTTATATCTGGTGGCTCTGGTATTGCTAAGCTCGTAAATCTTGACAGTGAGCAGATTAAGCGCCTAGTAAATAAAATGAGCGAGCTTGAAAGTCTATGCGATGTAATAATTATTGATACAGGGGCTGGTATTGCAGATTCTGTTATGGAGTTTTTAGTGGCAAGCCCAGAGACCATTATTGTTACAACCCCTGAACCAACCTCTATTACTGATTCCTATGCCCTACTTAAATCCCTAAGTATGCATCCACAGTTTAATAATGACAATTGTAAGATTAAGATGATTGCAAACCGCGTGGAATCAGAAAAAGAAGGGGAGCTTTTATATGAAAAGCTTAATTTAGTAGTTTCTAAGTTCTTAGATATTGATGTGGAATATTTAGGTTTAATACCACAGGATAATAACGTAACTAAGGCAGTTATGAAGCAAAATCCGGTGTCTATTATTTATCCTAATTCCCCAGCGACTAAGGCTTTTGAAAATATAACTAAAAAGATAATTGACTCAAAAGATGAAATCCCTGTAGCTAAAAGGGGCATAAGAGGATATTTAAAAAATGTATTTGCTAAGATGTTATAAGTTTTATTTGCCTTAGCTTTTAAGAGGAAAACTGGAGGTGAGTGTATGCTTGATAATATTGTACTTGGAACAAAAATCGAATTACAAAAAAGAATGGATAGGTTTAGTTTGTCACAACAATCAAAGAGAAGTTACATAAGTCAGGTCCTTGATTACTCTGAGGAGGATGAGGATGAGCTTGTGTGTGCTATGCCTATTTTTGAGGGCAGAATAATCCCACTTGAAGTCAACTCTGAATATGATGCTTTCTTTTATACTAGTAAAGGCATCTATAAGGCAGCAGTTAGCATTACAAGAAGAGCAAAAGAAAGAAATATCTATACAGTTAATCTAAAATTATTATCAAATCCAGAAAAATTTCAACGACGTGAATATTATAGACTTGAATGCACAATTGAGGTGCAATATAGCCTCTTTAATGAAGAGGAAACCCAGTATTTTTTAAGACATTCAAAATTACCTAATAACTTGCAAGCAAACCCTGTTAAGGCTATAATAGTAGATATAAGTGGCGGTGGAGTAAGAGTGTTTACTCAAGAACAATTAAATACTGGAAGTTTTATTTTGCTTAACTTTCAACTATTTATTTCAGGGAAACTAAAGCAGTTTAATGTGGCAGGAAAGATAGTAATGTCCCTTGAAAGTCCTAATGTTAGTGATATATACGATACTAGAATAGAATTTAAGCGAATTGCTGATAATGAGAGAAGCGAGATAGTAAAGTACATTTTTGAACAGCAAAGGCAACTTCGTAATAAGGAAAGGGGATAGTCATGGCTAAAAAAATTTTGATTATTGATGACTCTGCACTCATGAGAAGGGTAATATCTGATATAATAAACGAAAGTAATGAGTACGAAGTCGCAGATTTAGCTAGAGATGGCTTGGAAGGTTTTGATAAAATTGTTTCAAATCCTAACTTGTATAGTGCAGTAATTCTAGATATTAATATGCCGAAGATGAATGGTATTGAACTACTAAAGAAGCTTCAGCAAAACCGTATTGATCAGACGGTTATAGTTGTTAGTACAGTCGCAAAGGAAGGTGCTAAGGAAACTATACAAGCCCTAGAATATGGAGCCTTTGATTTTGTTACAAAGCCAGAGAATTATCTTGAAACTAAAAGCGAAACATTTAAGAAAAAAATTCATGAGATGCTAGATGTTGCTACTAATACAAGGGCATCCCTTCAAAGAGTGGCAAGAGGCGCATCTTTTTCACCTTCAAGCAATACTAATACTAGAGATAATAAAGATACAAAAGTGGGATTATCATCAAAAGATAGACCTACTCCTAGCTTTCAAAAATCTAGAGAAGACAATACCTTTAAAGCTAGTAGGGTAACTCCTTCTCAGTATTCAGGTATTAAAAAGGGCAAGAGTAAGCTAATTGCTCTAGCCTGCTCAACAGGTGGACCTAAATCATTACAATCTGTAATACCAATGCTTCCAAAGAATTTGGACGCACCAATGGTTTTAGTTCAGCACATGCCAGCAGGATTTACAGCAAGCCTTGCAGCAAGACTTAACGAAATGAGCGAGCTTAATGTAAAAGAGGCAGCAGACGGTGATGTCATTACTAAAGGTAATGTCTATATTGCCCCTGGTGGTAAGCACATTAAGGTTATGAAGGAAGGTGCAAGCTACGTTATTAGACTTAACGAAGCACCTGCTATAGATGGACTTAGACCATGCGCCAATGTAATGTATGATTCCCTTCAAAATTCTAATTTTGATGAGATAACTTGCGTAGTGTTAACGGGAATGGGAGCTGATGGAACCAATGGCATAAAGGGCCTAGCAGCCAGCCATAAGAACATACATGTCATCGCACAGGATGAGCAATCTTGCGTAGTTTATGGCATGCCAAAAGCACTAGCTTCAACAGGTTTAGTTAACGAGGTTGTACCTCTTAATAAGGTAGCTGAAGCAATAACTAAGAACGTGGGGGTATCTTAAATGGATGTAAGCCAGTATTTAGAGATATTTATTGATGAATCAAATGAACATTTACAGTCTATTTCAGACGGCGTAATGGTCCTCGAGAAGGAACCAGACAATCAGGATACTATTAATGAAATTTTCCGTGCTGCTCACTCTCTTAAGGGTATGGCAGGTACAATGGGTTATAAGAGAATGCAGAACTTAACTCATGATATGGAAAATGTATTCTCTGAGGTTCGTAATGGCAATATCAGTGTTACATCTGATATGTGTGACGTTTTATTCCAGTGTATGGATGCACTTGAAAGCTATGTTGATAATATTCGTAATAACCAGGATGAAGGTACAGATGATAACGAAGATATCATTAAGGCTTTAAATGCCTTCATTGAAGGAATTGGTGGTGACGGAAAGAAAGAAGCTAAAAAGGAAGAGCCAAAGGCTGAGGAAGCAAAGGAAGAGCCAAAGCAGGAAGAAGCTAAGGCGGCTAAATCAGATAATAATCAGCTTGAAGGCTTAACACTAGCAGACTTTGAAAGGTCAGCAGTAAATGAAGCCCTTGAAAAGAATATTAGCGTCTTTAATATTAAGGTAGAGGTTGAAGAGAGCTGTGTACTTAAGGCAGCTAGAGCCTTCTTAGTATTTAAAAACTTAGAGGGTCACTGTGAAGTTATTAAGTCAGAACCTACTACTCAGGATATTGAAGATGAGAAATTTGAATTTGAATTTAGAATTCTTATTACAACAGAAGAGGAAATCGATTCTATTGTAAGCATCATTAAGAGCGTTTCTGAAATTAAGGATGCAACTCCAATTCAGGTAACAGATAAGCTTGATGATGAAGAAGAAAAGCCGGAGGAGAAGCCAAAGGAAGAGAAGAAACCTGCGGCAAAGGAAACAAAGCCAGCTCCAAAGGAAGAGAAAAAGCCAGCAGCAAAAGAACCTGCAAAGGGTGGCGGCAAGGCTGTTTCTCATACAGTTAGAGTAGATATTGAAAAGTTGGATGTATTAATGAACTTAGTATCCGAGCTTATTATTGCTAAGAACGGTTTAGTTTCAGCAAGTAATGATGGAGAAAATGGTGGCATTAAGTCAGCTAACTTTACAGAACAGATCGAATACTTAGAGAGAGTTACAACAAATCTTCATGAGTCAGTTATGAAGGTTCGAATGATGCCTATTGAAAGTGTTATTTCAAAATTCCCTCGAATGGTTCGAGACTTATCAAAGAAGCTTGATAAGAAGATGGAATTATATATCACTGGTGAAGATACAGAACTTGACCGTACTGTAATTGATGAAATCGGCGATCCAATCATGCATATGATTAGAAACTCTGCCGATCACGGTCTTGAACCTACAGACGTTCGTATTGAAAGAGGTAAGCCAGAGGTAGGTACTATCGCTCTTAACGCCTTCCAGGAAGGTAATAACGTAGTTATTGAAGTTAAGGATGATGGTAATGGTATTGATACAGAAAGAGTTAAGGCTAAGGCTGTTGAAAAGGGTGCAATCACTCAGGAACAGGCTGATTCAATGACAGAAAAAGAAGCTGTTGACTTACTCTTTAGACCATCCTTCTCTACAGCAGAAAAGATTACAGATGTATCTGGTAGAGGTGTTGGTCTTGATGTAGTTAAGTCAAAGATTGAAGCCTTAGGTGGTGATGTTGAGGTTAAGTCGGTATTTGGACAAGGTTCAACATTTAGCATTAGACTTCCACTTACTCTTGCTATTATTCAGGCTTTAATGGTAAAGCTTGGCGAAGAAAAATATGCTATTTCCCTTGGTTCTATTGAAACCATTGAAGATATTGCAATCAGTGAAATTAAGTATGTACATGCCAAGGAAGTAATCCATTTAAGAGGATCAGTTATTCCTTTAATTAGATTAAGAGAACTTCTTGATGTTCCAGGTGAACCTGAAGAGTCAGATACAATCGTAGTTGTAATTGTACGTAAGGGTGATAAGCTTGCAGGACTTGTAGTAGATAGCTTAATTGGACAGATGGAAATCGTTATTAAATCACTTGGTAAGTATATCAGCATTAATAAGATGATTAGTGGTGCAACAATCCTTGGTGATGGTTCTGTAGCATTAATTATTGATGCTAATACATTAGTATAGGGGGTAACGGCTGTGGATAATGTTAATGCTATTGAAGATAAGAGCATGGAGAGTACAACTTCCGTGCAGTATATTGTAGTAAAAATTGGAAGCGAACAGTATGGTATCAATATTAATTATATTGACAACATCGTAAGAAGCGAGCCAATTACAAGAGTTCCAAAGACTCAGACATATTATAAGGGCGTAATTAACCTTCGTGGTGAGATTATTCCTGTAATGAGTGTAAGAATTAAGCTTGGCCTTGAGCCAGACGAATTTACAGATAAGACACGTTTTATCATTGTAAAGGTAGATGGCGCTACAATTGGTGTAATTGTAGATCAGGTCAAGGAAGTAGTAACACTTGATGATAACAGTATAGAAAAGGTTAATAAGGCTAATAATTCTGATGCTGCTGCAAATTACATTGAGAGCATTGGTAAAAGTAATGGTGAATTAATTTCCTTACTAGATATTGTTGGTTTAATTGTGGAGGCTAGTGAGAAGTAGCTAGAATGGTGGTATCATGTCCAAGATAAATTTAGAAGAACTTAGTGATATGCAATTTGATATATTAAAAGAAATCGGTAATATTGGCGCAGGCAATGCAACAACTGCCCTTGCAAAGATGTTACAGATGAAAATGGATATGTCAGTTCCTAAAGTAGCTCTCTTGCCCTTTAAGGATATATCTCAGTTGATTGGTTCTGAAGACCAAATAGTAGTGGGTATATTACTAGACATGGAGGGTGAAATTAACGGAATGATGATGTTTCTTTTTGATACAAAATCGGCTCATCATCTAGTTAATAAGCTTATGATGCAGGAAGATGTGGCAGAAGATTATGCAACAGATTTTACAGAGATGGAAATGTCTGCAATTAGTGAAATTGGTAATATTGTATCCGGCTCTTATTTAACAGCCCTTGCAAGTCTTACTAATTTAAAGGTTCAGGCAAGCGTTCCTTCCCTTACAGTTGATATGATTGGAGCTTTAATGTCGGTACCTGCCTCAGAATTTGGTAAATATGGAGATAAGCTTCTATTAATCCAATCTCAGTTTGGAGAAGAGGGTTATGTAAATGGATACTTTATGTTAATTCCAGAGTTAGAATCTTATGACAAAATTTTATCAGCTCTTGGTATGTGAGTTTTTTAATCCAAATGTCCATTAGTAGTTTAGGATTACTATGGGCATTTGGATTGAATTTGAGTAGTGTATAAGGATTGACTATGAATATAAACAGTATGATTAAGGTCGGAATGGGCGATTTAAAAGCTTGTAAAAGCCCAGGAGTTTTGACTACCCTTGGCCTTGGCTCATGTGTAGGGGTGGCCCTATACGATCCGGTAACTAAGGTTAGTGGCCTTCTGCATTGCATGTTACCAGATAGTAAACAATTTAAAAATGCATCAAATGTTGCAAAATATGCGGATACCGGTTTGGTTGAATTAGTTAATCAAATGGAGAAACTAGGAGCTAATAGGACAAGATTAGTTGCAAAGATAGCCGGAGGTGCCCAGATGTTTTCAACTAATACCAATAACGATAACTTAAAGGTAGGCCAAAGAAATGTAATGGCAGTCAAGATGAAGTTATCGGAGATGCATATTAAATTACTAGCAGAAGACACAGGATTAAATTTTGGTAGAACAGTAGAGTTTTATTCAGAAACAGGAAAATATAAGATAAAGGCTGTGGGTAAACCAGAAAAGTTAATTTAGGCTAGTTTAGAGGTGACTATATGAGTAGATATAGAGTGGTGCCTGCAATAGTTACTTTACTTGCAGGTTTTATTACAAGCGTACTACTTATTTTAAACAAATACAGTTTAGAAAGTTTTGTCTGGATAGTGCTTCTTGTAATGGTTTGCTTCTTTGTTGCTAGCTGGCTTGTAGTTTATGCTCTTAATCGCCTAGCGGATAAGATGGAAGAAGAACAAAAAGAGGAAGAAAACATTGATCAAGACGAGGATATACCTGATATTGATCTAGATAATATAGATAGTATTGAAGGGGTAGACGGCAAAGATTTTGATTATAGTGATTTTGGGGATGAATAAAGTAACTTATTAAAATGGGGGACATGTAAACATGGATGAAGCAGGCAGAAATAAACTTTGGCAAAGTTATATGACTAACAGGTCTAGTGAAACAAGAGACCAACTTATAATGGAATATGCTCAGTTGGTCAAACTTGTGGCCGGCAGAATGAACATGTACTTAGGTTACAACGTTGAATATGATGACTTAGTAGGTTATGGAATTTTTGGCCTAATTGATGCTATTGATAAGTTTGATTATGGTAAAAATGTAAAGTTTGAAACCTATGCAAGTTTAAGAATCAGGGGTGCAATTCTAGATCAAATTAGAAAAATGGATTGGATTCCTAGATCTTTGCGTCAAAAGCAAAAAAAGATAGATGCTGCTATGGCAAAGGTTGAGGCAGAAACTGGCCATGTGGCAACGGATGAGGACATTGCTAAGGAATTAGGTATTTCAGAGGATGAATTACTAGAGTGGCAGGGTCAAACTAAGGCTACTAATCTCATTTCCTTAGATGAATATACAGAAGCTGGCAGCGAAGTAAAAATGGATAGCATCGGCAATTCCCACTTTGAACAGCCAGAAGAAGCTATTGAAAAAGAAGAATTAAAGCAGCTTATGGCAAAGGCAATTGAGAGTCTAACTGAAAAAGAAAGACTTGTAATTACTCTTTACTATTATGAAGAAATGACACTAAAGGAAATCAGTTTAACTCTTGAAGTATCTGAATCAAGAGTTTCACAGTTACATACCAAGGCCTTAATTAAGATGAAGGCATTACTTGGAGATTATGTATTCCCAATGTAGGCAAAAAGGAGCGGCTTATGATAGAAAAATGTAGAGTGGGCTATTTTCAATTTGAAAACAAGAGCGACGGCTTATATGTAAATGTATACCCTCCTAAAGAGGAAACATTTTCACCCGCCAAAATTGACGATGCCATGTTTTATATTGATAAGAAGAAAATAAGCTGCGACATTGTAAAATTAGATGAAGCTATTAAAACAGGAGCATCAAAAGAGGTGTGCCAAAAGATTAGCGAGGAGTGCCCAAATCCAGTAGGAGAATTTGCAGATTACTACATTAATCCTGATGGAATGAGCGTGGAAGCTATCTTTTATCCACCTTTCGTTGGGGCTTCTTTTTTAGATTTAGAGGAAATTAAAAAGGATATTACATTTAAGGGCGTTAGGTCAGGCACGGATGAGGCAGCCATTAATGACTTTTTAGAAAATAAAGAGTACGGTAAGGTCTATGTGCTAGCTAAGGGTAAGGAGCCAAGGCAAGGAACTGACGGCTACATAGAATATAAATTTAATACAGATTTAAAGCCAAGGCCTAAGATTAATGAAGATGGAACGGTAGATTTTCATTCCCTTGAAAATCTTAATCATATAGAAAAAGGTGACGTGGTGGCTATTCTTCACCCAGAAGATAGAGGCGAGGAGGGTATTGATTGCCTTAATAGAAAGGTTAATCCAAGACCTGTAAAGCACGTGGTCTTTAGATATGGAAGAAATCTTGTAATTTCCGAGGATGGACTAAATCTTATCTCAAAGGTAAGCGGTCATGTAATGCTTGAAGGGGACAAAATTTTTGTATCAGACGTCCTTGAACTTGTGGATGTAGGCCCTCAAACCGGAGATATTGATTATGATGGAAATGTATTAATTAAAGGAAATGTACAAGCGGGTTTTAAGATTAAAGCTAGCGGGGATATAAGCGTTAGCGGACTTGTTGAAGGAGCTGAGGTTATTGCTGGTGGCACAATTACTCTTAATCGTGGTGTGCAGGGAAAGACAAAGGCAGTAATTAAGGCAGGCAAAAACATTGTAGCCAAGTTTTTAGAGTCTTGTGAGAGCGTATATGCCGGAGGAGATATTGAGGCGGATTCCATTTTGCATAGCAAGGTTATTGCTAAGGGAAAGGTAACTGCTAATGGTAAAAATGGACTTATAATCGGAGGGGATGTTAGAGCCACTCTTTGCATCGAAGCCAAAAATATTGGTAATGAAATGGGTACAAATACCACAGTTGCCGTAGGCGTTGACCCTACTATGAAGAGGCGACTAGAGGAGCTTAAAAAGATTTTAAATGATCTAGGAAAAAATAAGATTCAGCTAAATCAGTTACTTGAAGCTCTAAGAAAAAAGCAACAGGCGGAAGGAAGTCTAGCTCCTGAAAAGCAGGAGATGATGACAAAGACCATGCGAAATGTAATTATGCTTGAACAAGAAATTGCTAAAAATAAAAAGGAATTTGAGGAATTAAGGCAGTCTATTGGGGAAGAACAAAATGCCATAATTAGGGTAGCAGACGCGGCATATCCAGGAACCAAAATCGTCTTTGGAGATGTGTCCATGTTTGTAAAAAAGAAATATGATTTCTGCTCTTTTGTCAGGGATGGCGCAGAGGTTAGATTATCAGCATATTAGTTAATGGCTCTTGGGGATAAAATCTTCAAGAGCTATTGTTTGTTTTAAGAAATTATAGTATATTTAGACGTGTGCTATGATTGGAGGTTGTTATGGTAATTAAACCAGTAGAATTTGGAATGATACAACAGCAAAACCTAGTATCAAGTGAGCAGGCAGCAGAGAATAACAGACCTGTGGCCAATCAATCTAATATTCAGACAACTATACAGCATAATGTGGAAGCTAAGGCAGAAACTGTAACTAACAAAGACGATACAGAATTAAATAGTGGAAGCTTTGATGCTAAGGAAAAAAGTAATAATGAATACGATAAGGACCGCGCTAAGGGTAAGAATAATAAGAAAAGCGATGGCCGCGTATTTATTAAAGGACAGGGAAGCACGGATTTTGATATTAAAATCTAATAAATTAATGGGAGGGTTATATGACAACCGTTAGTGTAACTTTAATTATTATTGGAATTATCTGTGTCGTATTAAGTATTGTATTTAATTTCGACAAGGATAACAAGGAAAGCCAGGGACTATCCTCTGAGCTTACAAAGGAACAGCAGGATAAGTTAAGAAAGCAGATCAACGAAATTATTGATTCAGAAATCCTTAATGTAACAGAGAAGACTGAAAGTTCTCTTGATAAGATTTCTAATACTAAGATTTTAGAGATGAATGAGTATGCTGAAAATGTACTTGGTGAAATCAACAGAAATCACAACGAAACAGTATTTTTATATGACATGCTCAATGAAAAGGCTAAGGAAATCAAGTCAACTGTAAAAGATGTTAATATAACAAAGAGACAGGTTGAAAAGATTCATGCTGAGGTTACAGAAAATGTCAACAAGGATGAAGAGGCAATTTCTGAAATCGAGGCTAGCGATAGCGCAGATGTTAAGGACTTAGCTCGTCAAAGATTAGAAGAGCTTGTAAAGAAGTCAGATTCTAATAGAGATAAGACTTTAACTATGAGAAAGACTCAGGCTGAAGAGCTTGAAAGAAAGAAGGTAGCCTCAGAAGTAGATAAGGAAGTCTTTAAGGTAGTTGATTTTGCTAAGGAAAAAGAGAATATTATCCTTTCTGAAGAGAATCAAAAAAAGGACTTTATTAAAGCTGAGGATGCCAATCCATTTTCAGATGTAATCACTGACATTGAAGAGATAAAGGAATCTGCTAAGAAAGCAACTAGTAAAGAAGCTAAGGAAGATGCAGAATTAGATGCTGAAGCAGATGTATTAGAAGGTTTTGAATTTGAAGAGCCAGTTGGTTTTGAAGAAGTTAAGGCAGAGGCTACTAGTGAAGCTGCAGCCACAGAAACAGCTACAGAAACAAAGGCAACTTCTGCAGAGACAAGTTCTGCTAAAACAAAGACTTCTAAGCTTTCAGAAGCAGCAGACACTACAGAAGTTCCTGAGGTGGCAGCAGACGAAGTTAAGAAGGTTTCAAAGTCAAGAAAGAAGTCTGAAACAACTGTAAAGAAGAGCACTACAAGAAAGACAAGCACTAAAAAGACTTCTGATCAAAGAAAGCTAGACCTTTTAAAGCAGAATATTAGCGATGTTGAATTTGACAGCGACGCTTCTAATAATGATAGAATCTTAAAGCTTTCAAGCTTAGGTTTCTCTAATAAGGATATTGCTAAATACTTAAATCTTGGTATTGGCGAGGTTAAATTAGTAGTAGATCTTTATAAAGAAACTAAGTAAGGAGGGGTAACATGAGATTCAAGCAGTATTTAGGCGGTTTTGGCGCAGGAGTTATTGTTAGCGCAAGCGTTTTAACTATAGCTAATGCAGTCACAACTAACACAACAGCAAACGAAGACACAACATCAGCATATATTTCATATACAGTTCAGGAAGAGAACGGTGACACAATCTCTTCAGAAACTAAGAGCTCTAATGAAAATGTAGAAGAGACAACTCTAGCTACAGAAAGTCAGACAGAAGCCACAACTGAAGCTACAACAGAGGCTACTACAGAGGCTACAACAGAGGCTACTACAGAAGCTACTACAGCTGCTTCAACAACAGCTACAATTGAAATTCCATCAGGTACTTCAACAAAGGAAGTATTTAATATTATTTATAATGCTGGTGTAATTTCTGATGTTTCAGCTTTTAGTAAGTATATGTATGATACTGGCTATGATACAAAGATTAGAATAGGAACTTACACTTTAACAAAGGGTGATTCTTATGAGAATATCGCAAAGATTATTACACATCAGTAGAATTCAAACTATAATAGGCTTGCATATTTTGTAAATAGCTGATATACTATCATAGTTTGAGACTAAACATGTAGGTGGATTTTAGATTTGGTGCCGATAGTAACGCATCGGTGGTTCTAAAAGAAGAAGCCTATAGAAGATTATTTAACCAATGGAGGTATAACAATGAGCGTTATTTCAATGAAGCAGTTACTTGAAGCTGGTGTACATTTTGGTCACCAGACTAGAAGATGGAACCCTAAGATGGCTGAGTACATCTACACAGAAAGAAATGGTATCCATATTATCGATTTACAGAAGTCTGTAGGTAAGGTTGACGAAGCTTACAAGGCAATTTCTGATATCGTAGCAGAAGGCGGTACAGTTCTTTTCGTAGGTACAAAGAAGCAGGCTCAGGATGCTATCGCAACAGAAGCTGAAAGATGTGGTATGTACTACGTTAACGAAAGATGGTTAGGTGGTATGTTAACTAACTTCAGAACAATTCAGTCAAGAATTGCTAAGCTTAAGGAAATCGAAGCTATGCAGGAAGATGGAACATTTGATGTTCTTCCTAAGAAGGAAGTTATCAACTTAAAGAAGGAACTTGAAAAGCTCCAGAAGAACCTTGGTGGTATCAAGGATATGACTAAGATTCCAGATGCTATCTTCATCGTAGATCCTAAGAAGGAAAGAATTTGTGTTCAGGAAGCTCAGGCTTTAGGAATTAAGTTAATCGGTATCGCAGATACAAACTGTGATCCAGATGAATTAGATTATGTTATTCCTGGTAACGATGACGCTATCAGAGCTGTTAAGTTAATCGTTGCTAAGATGGCAGATGCTGTTATCGAAGCTAATCAGGGTGCAGAAGCTGATTCTTATGTTGAAGAAACAGAAGAAGTAGCAGACGCTGAATAATTTAACTAATATAACCAATATAATTAAGTTGTGTCTGTCATTTAGGCAGACACAACGTTTATAAAGAGAATAATTTTTTTATGGAGGTTTTGACATGGCAGCAGTAACAGCAGCAATGGTTAAGGAATTAAGAGAATCAACAGGTGCCGGCATGATGGATTGTAAGAAGGCACTTTCAAACACAGATGGTGATATGGATAAGGCTGTAGAATGGTTAAGAGAGAATGGTCTTGCTAAGGCAGCTAAGAAGGCTGGTAGAATCGCAGCTGAAGGTATTGTTAAGACTGTTATCGAAGGTAAGAAGGCAGCAATCGTAGAAGTTAACTCAGAAACAGACTTCGTTGCTAAGAACGCTGATTTCCAGGCATACGTAGCAGAAGTTGCTAATCAGGCTCTTACAACAACAGCTACAGATATCGATGCATTCTTAGCTGAAAAGTGCGCTACAGATGCTTCTAAGACAGTAGCTGAAGAACTTGCTAGCAAGGTAGCTATTATCGGTGAGAACCTTAAGATCAGAAGATTTGCTCAGGTTGAAGCAACTAACGGTTTCGTAGCTGATTACATCCACATGGGTGGTAAGATTGGTGTTTTAGTTGACGTTGAAACAGATGTTGATAACGAAGCTATTAGAGAGATGGCTAAGAACGTAGCTATGCAGGCAGCAGCTCTTAAGCCACTTTACACAACAAGAGCAGAAGTTGATCAGGAATATCTTGCTAAGGAAACAGAAATCATTACAGCAGCAGCTAAGAATGAGAAGCCAGATGCTAACGATAAGATTATCGAAGGTATGGTTAAGGGTAGAATTAACAAGGAACTTAAGGAAATCTGTTTAGTAGATCAGGTTTATGTTAAGGCTGAAGATGGTAAGCAGTCAGTTGCTCAGTACGTTGCAGAAGTAGCTAAGGCTAACAATGCTAACATCTCAATCAAGAGCTTTGTTCGTTTCGAAACAGGCGAAGGTATCGAGAAGAAGCAGGAAGATTTCGCAGCAGAAGTTGCAGCTCAGTTAGCTTAATTCTATATTTAATAAATAATAATTTATTAGAAAAAGTTAGAATTTATGGGCGTCAGTCACTTGTGTGGCTGACGCTTTTATGCTATACTAACTTAAAAATGTTTATATGAGTAGATGTAGACATTTTGCTTGTTTAAGCTAGATGTAATTTATGGGAGGAAATGTATCGATGGGTTTTTTTAAGGATTTCAAAGATGACATATCAGAAGATCTTAACGATTTGACAGACGAGAATTACGAGAAAGAGAATGAGGAAGTAGAAGAGATGGTAAACACATTGGATGATCCAGAATTAGCTCAGATGGCTGCTGAATTAAAGAAGGAGGCAGAAGACACTATTTCAGACAAGCTTAATACAAAGCTTGAAGAAAAAGAGTCTAAGAGTGTAAAAGAAACTAAGCAGGAAACTGCTAGTAAGGAAGAAGAAGTTAGCGATGATGGAGAAGAGATCGCTGATGAAACAGCTGTTATTACAGCAGGTTTAAAAGTAACAGGCGATTTAGAGTCAGTAGGCTCAATCGATATTTTTGGTTCCGTAACAGGAAATGTAGCTTGCAGAGGAAAGTTAACAGTAAGTGGCGTTCTTGCTGGTAATTCTCAAGCTAATGAAATCTTTGCTAATAGCGCTAAGATTAATGGCGATATTAATGCAAAGGGTTCAGTAAAGGTTGGACAGGGCACAGTTATTGTTGGTAACATTACTGCAACATCAGCTGTAATTGCTGGCGCTGTTAAGGGCGATATTGATGTGCAGGGTCCAGTTATTGTTGATTCAACAGCAATCGTTGTTGGTGATATCAAGTCTAAGTCAGTACAGATTAACAATGGTGCAACTATCGATGGTAGATGCTCACAGTGCTACTCTGATATTGATACTAACGCAATTTTTGGATAAAAAGCAATTAATGGAGGCTTATTGTGAAGGATATTAAAAGAGTAATACTTAAGCTTAGCGGTGAAGCATTGGCTGCTAAGGAAGGCGGTTATAACGATGCACTTATTGAGAACATTGCAGGTCAGGTAAAGCAAGTTATCGATAAAGGAATCGATGTAGGCGTTGTTATTGGTGGTGGAAATTATTGGAGAGGACGTTCTAATAATAACATCGATAGACCAAAGGCTGATCAGATTGGTATGTTAGCTACAATCATGAATTGTATCTATGTATCAGAGATTTTTAGATCATGTGGTCTTAAAACTAATATTCTTACTCCTTTTGAATGTGGTAGTATGACAAAACTTTTCTCTAAGGATAGAGCTAATAAGTATTTTGAGAAGGGTATGGTAGTTTTCTTTGCAGGTGGTACAGGACATCCATTCTTCTCAACAGATACAGGTATTGCCCTTAGAGCAATTGAACTTGATGCAGATGCAATTTTACTTGCAAAGGCAATTGATGGCGTTTATGATAGTGATCCTAAGATCAATCCTAATGCTAAGAAGTATGATTCTATTTCAATTGAAGAAGTAGTTGAGAAGAAGCTTGGTGTTATTGATTTAACAGCATCAGTTATGTGTATGGAGAATAAGGTTCCTCTTATGATTTTTGGTTTAGAGGAAGAGAATAGTATTGTTAATGCACTTACTGGTAAGTTTAACGGAACTATCGTTACAGCATAAAAAGATAATAAGAAAGGTAGAAGACAATGAGCGATATTAAAGAATTCGAAGATAGAATGAAGAAATCAATCGATGCTTTATATGATGAATATTCAAGCATTAGAGCTGGAAGAGCTAACCCACATATTTTAGACAAGATTAGAGTTGATTACTATGGAACTCCATCACCTCTTCAGTCAGTGGCTAACATTTCAGTTCCAGAAGCTAGAATTATTCAGATTCAACCATGGGAAGCTAGCTTAATCAAGGAGATCGAAAAGGCAATCTTGATTTCAGACTTAGGAATTACTCCTAATAACGATGGTAAGGTTATTAGATTAGTATTCCCTGAATTAACAGAGGAAAGACGTAAGGAATTAGCTAAGGATGTTAAGAAGAAGGGTGACAATGCTAAGGTTGCAATTCGTAACATCAGAAGAGATGCTAATGACGATGTTAAAAAGCAGAATAAGGCTGGAGATATTTCAGACGATGAAGCTAAGAACTTAGAGGATGATGTTCAGAAACTTACAGATAAGTACGTTGCTTTAATTGACAAGGCAATCGAAGATAAGTCAAAGGAAATCCTTACAGTTTAATTACTAGCTAAACTAAAAGTCTAGGCTCCATTAAGCAGACTGAAGTAGGTGTGCTTAATGGGGCTTTTTATGTTATAATACAGGTGGTTTTTAAAGACCAATTTTATACAATTATTATTAGATAAATTAGAATTTATTGGAGAAGAAGAATGGACTATTATAACGAAGAATTAGATTTGAAAATTCCTGCACATGTGGCAGTTATTCTAGATGGTAACGGTAGATGGGCTAAGGCAAAGCATATGCCAAGAACCTATGGACACCTACAGGGTAGTAAGGTAGTTGAGAAGATGCTCTATACTGTAGATGAACTTGGCGTTAAGTATTTTACAGTATATGCCTTTTCTACTGAGAATTGGAAACGTTCTGATGAAGAAGTAGGAACACTTATGAATATCCTAAGAACTTATCTTAAGGACTGTGTAAAGAAGTCTATGAAGAACAATGTTCGTTGTAGAGTTATTGGTAGAAGAGATGAGTTATCTGATGATATTAATGAAGCTATTGACAACTTAGAGGAGCAGACAAAGGATAATACAGGTCTTACATTTACAATCGCAATTAATTATGGTGGCCGTGATGAAATTACTAGAGCTGTTAGAAAGCTTGCAGATAAGGTAAAGTTAGGAGAGTTAAAGCCTGAAGATATAACAGAAGATATGATTTCTGCTAATTTAGACACTAATTATATGCCAGACCCAGATTTACTTATTAGAACATCTGGCGAGCAAAGACTATCTAATTACCTACCTTGGCAGTTAGCTTATACAGAGTTTTATTTCACAGATTGCTATTGGCCAGATTTCAACAAGGACGAATTGGTTAAGGCCTTTATAAAATATAATAAACGCGAAAGAAGATTTGGCGGTGTTAAGGAGGACTAGTTGTGAAAACTAGAATTATTAGTGGTATTTTCTTGGTTATAATATTAGCTCTTACAGGAGGCTTTGGTGGTTGGCTATTATTTGGCGCCTGCCTATGTATTTCCCTAATTGGAATGTATGAGTTAAACAGAGTTAAAAACCTTGAGAGAACAGGAATAGCTATTATTAGCTATATTTCAGCAATAGCTTATTATGCTTTACTTTTACTAGATCCAACAAAGTATAATATGATTGTTGTTATTATTTCCTTTTTAGTATTAATGAGCTTTTATGTATTTAGATTTCCTAAGCATAAGGCAGAAGACATTATGTGGACATTTTTCTCACTTATTTATGTAGCTGTAATGATTTCTTACATCTATCTTGTAAGAGATATGGATAATGGAATTTACCTTGTTTGGTTAATCTTTGTAGCTTCATGGGGTAATGACACATTTGCCTACTTTACAGGTGTATTTCTTGGAAAGCATAAGATGGCACCTGTACTTTCACCTAAGAAGTCTATTGAGGGCGCAATTGGTGGAGTTTTAGGGGCTTGCTTACTTGGCGCAATTTATGGCTTTGTAATAAGTGAAGTTTCAGCAGATGTATCATCAGTGGCTATTATTGTTTATGCTGCAGCATCCTTAGTTGGTGCCCTAATCTCTATTATTGGTGATTTAGCAGCTTCAGCAATTAAGAGAAATTATGATGTTAAGGATTATGGCAACTTAATCCCAGGACATGGCGGAATCCTAGATAGATTTGATAGCGTAATTTTTACAGCACCAGTAGTTTACTGGATTATCTACCTAGTTTCAGGTATGTTCTAAATTATAAGACCCTTTAGTCTTAAATTTTTGTAACTATTAATTGGAGGCAGTTTTATGAAAAATGTATCAATCTTGGGATCAACAGGTTCCATCGGAACACAGACACTTGATGTTTGTAGAAATTATAAGGATGATCTTAATGTTGTTGCATTAGCATGTGGAACAAGAATTAATGATTTAGCTAAGCAGATTGAGGAGTTTAAGCCTGAACTTGCCTGTGTGGCAACTAAGGAATTAGCAGAAGAATTAGCTAAATTAGTAGATAATAAGAATTTAAAAATCGTTTATGGCATGGAAGGTTTAATTGAAGCAGCTACAATTTCAAGCGCTGATATTGTCCTTACAGCAGTTGTGGGCATGATGGGTATTAAGCCAACAATTGAGGCCATTAATGCAGGCAAGGATATTGCCCTTGCTAATAAAGAGACTTTAGTTTGCGCAGGCCATATTATTATGAAGCTTGCAAAGGAGAAGAATGTAGCTATTTTACCAGTAGATAGCGAACATTCAGCAATTTTCCAATCCTTAAATGGAGAGAAGAAGTCTCAGCTTAGAAAGATTTTACTAACAGCTAGTGGTGGCCCATTTAGAGGTAAGGATAGAGCCTTCCTTGAAAATGTAAAGCTTGAGGACGCACTAAAGCACCCTAACTGGTCCATGGGTAGAAAGATCACAATCGACTCATCCACTATGGTTAATAAGGGCTTAGAGGTAATTGAGGCTAAGTGGTTATTTGGAGTAGATGCAACAGACGTGCAGGTGGTAGTTCAGCCACAAAGCGTTATTCATTCAATGGTAGAATTTGAAGATGGCGGTGTTATGGCCCAGCTTGGAACACCAGATATGCGTCTTCCAATTCAGTATGCCCTTTTCTATCCAGATAGAAAGCCTATAGCTAATTCGGAATTTCTTGATTTTTATAAATTAGGACAGATTAGCTTTGAAAAGCCTGATATGGATACTTTTGTAGGCCTTAAGATGGCTTATGAGGCCGCAGCTAAGGGAGGCAATATTCCAACAGCTCTTAATGCAGCTAACGAATATGCAGTAGCCCTCTTCTTAGATAGAAAGATTAAGTATTTACAGATATATGATATGATTAGATTTGCAATGGATAATGTCAGATTTATTGACAATCCAACAGTAGAGGAAATTTTAGAAACAGAGCAGGAAGTGTATAAGCTATTAAAGGAAAACTTTAATTAAGCTCAAACTAGCTTTAAAGCTTAAGCATATAATTTGGGAGGATTACAATGATTTTAAATGTCATTTTGGCAATCTTAGTTTTAAGTATAATTATTATTGTTCATGAATTTGGACATTTTATAATTGCAAAGGCAAATGGAGTACACGTACTTGAATTTGCAGTAGGCATGGGACCTAAGTTTTTAACAATCAAGAAGGGTGAAACTAAGTATAGTTTCTCACTTTTCCTTTTTGGCGGATATTGTATGATGCTTGGGGACGAATACATGGAAATGGCTGTCACAGATAGCCTTGATGCCGATGAAGATGATGAAGATTTTGAAGATAAGAAGGAAGCCGCAAAGAAAGAATTCGCAAAGAAATATGATGAATCAAGATCATATGACAATAAGTCTGTTTGGGCTAGAATTGCAATCACTCTTGCAGGCCCAGTCTTTAACTTCTTTTTAGCCCTTGTTTGCTCAATTATTATTATTGGTAATATTGGCTATGACCCTGCAACTATTGACTATGTTGCCGATAATTCAGTAGCATCTACTGCAGGTCTAGAAGAAGGAGATTTAATTCTTGCAATCAATAACGATAAAATCAACTTTGCAAGAGAGTATAACTTCTTTATTAATTATCATGCAGATGAAACATTTACCATAACTTATTTAAGAGATGGTCAAAAGTATAAGACAACAATCACACCTGAATATCAGGTTACAAGTAAGTACCTTCTAGGTCTTATGATTAGTGAAAATTGTGGCATAAGCTCCGTTAGTGAAGATTCTGCCGCAAGTGAGGCTGGCTTTAAAGATGGTGATGTAATTAAGAGTGTAAATGGTAATGAAGTTTCCACAAACACTGAAATAACAGATTATATCACTTCGTCAAATGGTGAGGAAATGACTTTTGTGGTTTCTCGTAATGGAGAAGATGTAACACTAGTTGCAACTCCTAGATTAAGTGAGTCAGAAGGCTATGTTACAGGTTTTAGCTGTTATGGCCAAAGAGTAAAGCTATCACCAATTCAGTCGGTTAAGTATGCCTTCCTAGAAGTAGGTTATGATATAGGCACAGTTGTTGATAGTCTTGGCATGTTATTTACAGGAAAATTATCAGTAAATAACCTTTCAGGTCCTGTGGGAACTGTAAGTGCCATGAGCGAAATTGTAGAAGAAAGTAAGTCTGATGGAGCATTTTATGTGTTCTTAAACTTAATTAACTTATGTGGACTTATTTCAGCAAACCTTGGAGTAATGAATCTTTTACCAATTCCAGGTCTTGATGGTGGTAAGTTGATTTTCTTGCTAATTGAAGCGGTTAGAGGTAAGCCAATAGATAAGAAGTATGCCGGTATTGTAACAATTATTGGCGTAATCTTCTTAGTAATTTTAATGGCTTATGTTTTATTCCACGATATTTATTCTTTATTCTAATTTAATTATTCCCTTAAAGCCGCATTTTATCTGGCTTTATTAGGAAAATGTAATTAGTTATGAAGGCTTTCTACTTTACAAAAAAATTTAAAAGGCATATAAAGTATAATGAAATAAAAATTGTTTTTTGAATGGAGTTTAATATGTATAGAGATAATACTAAAGTTGTAAAAATTGGTAATAAGGTCATTGGTGGCGGAAATCCTATTATGATTCAGTCCATGACTAATACTCATACAGAGGATGTTGTAAAAACAGTTGCTCAGATTAAAGCATTAGAAAAAGCTGGTTGTGACATCATTCGTGCCACTGTTCCAACTCACGAGGCAGCCCTTGCCTTTAAAGAAATCAAAAAGCAAATTAACATCCCATTAGTTGCAGATATTCATTTTGATTATAGACTTGCAATTGAAGCTATGGAAAATGGAGCTGATAAGATTAGAATTAACCCTGGTAACATCGGCGGTAAGGATAAGATTAAGGCTGTAGTTGACGTAGCAAAGGAAAGAAATATTCCTATTAGAGTTGGTGTAAATTCAGGTTCTCTTGAGAAAGATATCCTTGAAAAATACCACGGCGTAACAGCTGAAGGTATTGTAGAATCAGCCCTTGATAAGGTAAAGATAATTGAAGACTTAGGCTATGATAATTTAGTTGTAAGTATTAAATCATCAGATGTATTAATGAGCGTTAAGACTCATGAATTAATTTCAAAGGAATGTAATCATCCACTTCACGTAGGTATCACAGAGGCTGGTACTGCATTTTCAGGAACAATTAAGTCTTCAATCGGACTTGGACTTATCCTAAATCAGGGAATTGGTGATACAATCAGAGTTTCTCTAACTGATGATCCTGTTAAGGAAGTTTTAACAGCTAAGCAGATTCTAAGAACGCTCGGACTAAGAAAGGGCGGAATCGAAGTTGTATCATGTCCTACATGCGGTAGAACACAGATTGACTTAATTAATCTTGCAAAGCGCGTAGAGGAAGAAGTAAGCAATTACGACCTAGACCTTAAACTTGCAGTTATGGGTTGCGTTGTAAATGGACCTGGTGAAGCTAAGGAAGCAGATCTTGGTATTGCTGGCGGTAAGGGCGTTGGCGTTTTAATTAAACATGGGGAAATTGTAAAGAAGGTTCCTGAAGAACAGCTATTTGATGTTCTAAAGGAAGAACTAGATAATTGGGAGAAATAATATGTATAACTTTTTTGATGTTTTCAAGACACTAAGATTACCAGACAACTTAAGAGCGTACTTTGAAGATGTAGAGGTAATTAAGGTTACTAAGACATCAACTAATTCTCTTGCTAGAATTTATATAAGTTCTAGCAGGATTATTGAAAAAGAAGTTGTTTATAAAGTGGAATCTGCCTTAAAAAGGCAGGTTTTTCGCATCCAGAACATGGATGTAAGAATTATCGAAAGATATAAGCTATCCAAAAATTATAATCCACAGAATATTATGGATATTTACTATGACAGTATTTTATTTGAATTAGAGAAATACTGGACGCTAGAGTATAACATTTTAAAAAATTCCAAGTGGGAATTTAGAGCTAGCGATAATCTAGCCCTTTATATTGAAGATAGTTTCCTATCAAGAGCTCATGGCGAAGATCTAGTGGATTATTTTAAGCAAATATTCTTAAACCGTTTCGGCTTTGAAATTGATGTAGAATACGAATTCGTTGAGTCTAAGTCTTCATTTGAAGAAGAGAAGGCCTATAAGGTTAGACGAAGAGTTGAGGAAATTCAAAATAATATCAAGGAAGTTGACGAAGAGGTTAAGGCTGCTAAAAAGCTTAAGGAAGAAAAGGAAGCTAAGCAGAAAGCCTACTTAGAAAAGATGAATGCAAGAGAAAGGGGAGGAAGCAGAAACTCTCTTAATTTTGCGCGCCAAAAAGCCAACGACGATGTGCTTTGGGGTAGAGATTTCTTTGATGATCCAATTGAGATAAAAACTATCGATTCAGCCATTGGCGAATGCGCCATCTCAGGTATGATAAGATCCATTGATCTTAGAGAAATCAGAAACGAGAGAACTATTGTAAGCTTTGTAATGACAGATTTTACAGATTCTATCGTTGTAAAGATTTTTAGTAAAAATGAAATGCTTCCGGAACTTTTAGACGTAGTTAAAGAGAAGAATTTTATTAAGTTAAAGGGTATTGCCCAGCTTGATAAATACGACGGTGAAATAACTATTTCTAACGTTTCTGGTATTAGAAGAGCTAATGATACAAGAGTAGTGCGCTCAGATGACGCCCTTTATAAAAGAGTTGAGCTTCACTGCCATACTAAGATGAGTGATATGGATGGTGTTTCCTATGTGCAGGATATTATTGATCAGGCCTATAAGTGGGGACATAGAAGTATTGCCATTACAGATCACGGTGTAGCCCAGGCCTTCCCTGATGCCTTCCATAAGGTGCAAGCACTAGAAAAGAGTGCTAAAAAGGCCGGTAAGGACTTTGATTTTAAGGTAATTTATGGAGTTGAATGTTATTTAGTTGATGATACAGTAAAGATTGTAACGGACTCAAAAAGCCAGTCCTTAAGAGATAGCTTCGTTGTATTTGATATTGAAACAACAGGTTTTTCAGCCATTGAAGATAAGATTATAGAAATTGGTGCTGTAAAAGTTGAAAATGGAGAAATCACAGATAGATTCTCTACTTTCATCAACCCTCAGATTCCAATTCCTTTTAGAATTGAGAATTTAACTCATATTAATGACCAAATGGTAATGGATGCTCCAACTATAGATGTTGCCCTTCCGAAATTCTTAGAGTTTTGCAAGGGAAGCGCAGTAGTTGCCCATAATGCCATGTTTGATACAAGTTTTATAGGCCATAAGGCTGAAGATTTAGGACTAGAGGTGGACTTTACAATTATTGATACAGTGCCACTTGCACAGTTCCTTATGCCAAATCTTCACAACTATAAGCTTGATACACTTACAAAGCATTTAGCAGTTGTACTAGATAGCCACCATAGAGCGGTTGATGATGCAGCAGCTACAGCAGATATATTTGTAAAATTTATAAAGATGCTTGAAGAAAGAGATATATTTACTCTAGACCAGTTAAATGAAAAAGCTAAGATGACAGATGATATTATTAGAAAATTACACCAGTATCACTGTATTATTCTTGCTTCTAATGAACTTGGAAGAATAAATCTATATAGACTTATTTCAGCATCGCATCTACAGTATTTTAGCCGTTTCCCAAAGATGCCAAAGAGCCTTATTAATAAATATCGTGAAGGCTTAATTATTGGTTCAGCCTGTGAGGCAGGTGAGCTTTTTAGAGCTTTGGTAAATGGTCGTTCAAATGCAGAAATAGCAAGAATTGTAAGCTTTTATGACTATCTTGAAATTCAGCCAATTGGCAATAATGCCTTTATGATTGAAAAGGAAGATTACTATGTGAAGTCAGAAGAAGACTTACGTGATTTAAATAGAAAGATAGTAGCTCTTGGCGAAAAATTTAAAAAGCCAGTAGTAGCTACCTGTGATGTACATTTTCTTAATCCAGAAGATGAAGTCTATAGACGAATTCTTATGGCGGGTAAGGGCTTTGATGATGCAGATAATCAGGCACCTCTATACCTTCATACCACTGAGGAAATGTTACATGAGTTCGATTATTTAGGAGAAGAGAAGGCCTTTGAAGTGGTTGTAACTAATCCTAATAAAATTTCAGATATGTGCGAGAAAATCGAGCCAGTTAGACCGGATAAGAGACCGCCTGTCATTGAAAATTCAGATGAAATGCTAAGGAAAATTTGTTATGACAGAGCTCATGAACTATATGGCCCAGAACTACCAGAAATCGTATCAGAAAGACTAGAAAGAGAGCTAAATTCTATTATTTCCAATGGATATTCCGTAATGTATATCATTGCCCAGAAGCTAGTTTGGAAGTCTAATGATGATGGTTACTTAGTAGGTTCAAGAGGTTCTGTAGGTTCCTCTTTTGCAGCTACAATGGCCGGTATCACTGAGGTTAATCCCCTTAGCCCTCACTATCTTTGTCCTGAGTGTTATTATGTGGACTTTGATTCAGAGGACGTTAAGGCCTTTGCCGGTGGTGCTGGTTGTGATATGCCAGATAAGGTTTGCCCAAAATGTGGTCATAAACTAGACAAATTAGGCTTTGATATTCCCTTTGAAACTTTCCTTGGATTTAAAGGAAACAAAGAGCCTGATATCGATCTTAACTTCTCTAATGAGTATCAGTCAAAGGCCCATGCCTACACTGAAGTTATTTTTGGTAAAGGTCAGACCTTTAAAGCTGGAACTGTAGGTACTGTTGCAGAAAAGACAGCCTATGGATACGTATTAAAATATATCGAAGAAAAGAATGAAAAAAGAGCCGCCCAGGGACTTCCACCGATTGTTAAAAGAAGATGTGAAATCGAGAGAATCTCTAATGGTTGCATAGATGTTAAAAGAACAACAGGACAGCATCCTGGTGGTATCGTAGTACTTCCACTTGGCGATGAAATTCATACATTTACACCGGTACAGCACCCTGCAAATGATATGACATCCCCAATTATTACTACACATTTTGATTACCACAGTATTGATCATAACTTGTTAAAGCTGGATATTTTAGGACACCTTGATCCTACTATGATTCGAATGCTACAGGATTTAACAGGAATGGATCCACTAACAATACCCCTTGATTCTAAGGAAGTAATGTCTTTATTTATGAACACATCTGCCCTTGGAATAAAGCCGGAAGATATTGATGGCTGTAAGCTTGGAGCCCTTGGTATCCCTGAGTTTGGTACAGATTTTGCCATGCAGATGCTTATTGATACAAAGCCAACTAAGTTCTCGGATTTAGTTCGAATTGCAGGTTTATCTCATGGTACTGACGTATGGCTAGGTAACGCCCAAGAATTGTTAAAAGAAGGCAAGGCTACAATCAGTACAGCGATTTGTACTCGTGATGATATTATGACTTACTTGATTTATAATGGCATCGAATCAGAGACAGCCTTTAAAATCATGGAAGCTGTAAGAAAGGGTAAGGTAGCTAAAGGCGCCGAGCCTAAGTGGGAAGAGTGGAAACAAATGTTACTAGATAAGGGAATTCCTGACTGGTATATTTGGTCCTGTGAAAAGATTCAGTATATGTTCCCTAAGGCCCATGCCGCAGCTTACGTAATGATGGCTTGGCGAGTAGCCTACTGTAAGGTATTCTATCCACTAGAATTCTACACAGCCTTTTTCTCAATTAGAGCTAAAGCCTTTGATTATGAGAAAATGGCCATGGGACGCGATAGACTTGACTACTATATTAATCTATATAAACAAAAGAAGGCAGAAGGCACACTCTCTAATACGGAAGATGATGAACTTCATGATATGCGTATTGTGCAGGAAATGTATGCTAGAGGCTTTGAGTTTATGCCAATTGATATATATAAAGCCAAGGCAAGAAGCTTCCAGATAATAGACGGCAAGATTATGCCATCCTTTAAGGTGGTAGAAAAGATTGGTGAATCTGCCGGTGAAAATATTGAAATCGCCGCTCGTGCAGGAAAGTTCCTATCTAAGGAAGACCTACGTACTAGAGCTAAGATTGGACAGACTGTAATAGATAAGCTATCAGATCTAGGTTTACTAGAGGGTATGGCTCAGTCTAACCAGTTGTCTTTATTTGATTTTTAAGAAAATGTAACATAAAACCCTCTTTACTATATAAGTATGAAAGAAGTTTTTTAGGTAACTTATATTAGTAAAGAGGGTTATTTTTATAGAAAAATTTAAGAGCATTTTTATATTAAAGCTATAGTAAAATTTGACCTGATTTTAAGGAAACTCGCAACCATGCGGCTTTAGTCAAGTCTATTTTTTAAAGGATAGATAAGGATAAAATATACAGTAAAAAAATTGGAGAAAAAAGCAAAAAAGGTGTTGACATAAAGTGTTAGGGATGATAATATGTATAAGCCGTTGCGACACAGCAATGACAACAAAACATCAACAAAGCCAGTAAACACAAGGCTTTGAAGATAAGAACCTTGACAACTGAACAGAATGACAACCTTGAAAATTCTTTGAAATATTCAAGCGAGTAATCAATCGTAAAACAAATTTTGTTTTGAAATGATTATCCTTAATAACAGTAATGTTAAACGGAAACGAAACTATTAAGCTAGTTCGTTCAGAACTAAGCTAAGGTAAAACTTTTTATGAGAGTTTGATCCTGGCTCAGGATGAACGCTGGCGGCGTGCTTAACACATGCAAGTCGAACGAAGCAACTTATCACGATTCCTTCGGGATGAC
>NZ_FNHZ01000009.1 GCF_900103815.1 Lachnospira pectinoschiza
CTTTTACTCAAGGTAAATCACAGATTAACAAATATCCGTAAAAACTATTTGAATCAAACCACATCTGAGATAGTAAATCGAAAACCAAGATTTATCTGTATTGAAGATTTAAACGTAAGTGGAATGATGAAGAATAGGCACCTATCAAAAGCAGTTCAAAATCAGGGATTCTATGAATTTAGAAAACAACTAGAATACAAATGCAATGATAGTGGTATTCAACTTATTATAGCTGATAGATTTTATCCATCATCAAAACTTTGTAGTTGCTGTGGGAAAATTAAAAAGGATCTAAAACTATCTGATAGAACTTATAGATGTGAGTGTGGAAATGTTATAGATAGAGATTTCCAAGCATCAATCAATCTAAGAGCTTATGGAGAAAAATTTGCAAGCTAACACTTAAACGTTAATGCAAATATGTACGGATACGTTAGTTCGGAATTTACGCCTATGGAGAGTACAAGAACTTGTGAGTAGATAGGTATTTATACCATCAAAAGCATACTCGCTGAAGTAGGAATGAAACATAAAGTATATAACTTTTTATAAGTTTTCAGTAACGGTATATGAAATGAGTATGTTTGAGTGTACCGATGAAGAGATAATCGACGCAATAAAAGAGAGTGAATAGTAGAATTGATACTGAAACAGGGTGGAGCTAGGCGTGTGCTTAGCTCCATTTTACATTAATTATGATGAAGGAGTTAGAAGTTAAAATGTATGTTCATCAACATTTTGGAAAGCAAAAATGTCCATCAATTAACATTTTGGAAAGAAAAAATGTTCACACATCAACATTTTAGAATCTTATACCATAAATAGATTATAAAATCATGGGATTTGAGAAAACTATTAGATTTATAATTTTATTCTTTCTTTATACTAATTTTTTGAAATAAGTTATATAATAGATTTAATCCAATTAAAATTCATTCAATCAATCAATTAGGGAGGCTTTTATGGCAAGAAAGAATTTTGGCGCAAAGCCACTTACACTTCCACAGCCTGTGTGGATTATTGCAACTTATGATGAAAATGGAGTCCCAAACGCAATGAATGCAGCCTGGGGCGGAATCAGTGAATCCAACGAGATTACACTTTGCCTTTCAGTAGGCCATAAGACTTGCAAGAACTTTGAAAAGACAGGTGCTTTCACAATCAGCATGGCTGATGCAGCTCACGTTGCAGGCTGTGATTACGTAGGTATTTCTTCAGGAAATAAGACTGAAGATAAATTTTCAAAAGCAGGCTTCACAGCTACAAAGAGCGAATTAGTAAATGCTCCAATTATCAACGAACTCGCAGTGTGCCTTGAATGCAAGCTCAAGAGCTTCGACCATGACAGTTGCATCCTCAAGGGTGAAATTGTAAATGTAAGCGTTGACGAAGCAGCACTTACAGAGGACAAGGTTGATATCTCTAAGGTAGCACCAATCGCCTTTGATCCCTTTAACAACGCGTATCACGTGTTAGGAGAAAAGGTGGGAGATGCTTGGGGTTCAGGTAAGGAATTGATGTAGAAGTTATTGATTTTTAAGAAGATATGAGAAAAACCTCAAGTTTACTAGAATGATGATTGCTAGTAGACTTGAGTTTTTTTTATAATTGTTCATTAATAAAAATACTTATTTAGAGAAAAAATCTCTTTATAAGCAAATTCTGATTGCAAAATTCCTATTTAATGGTAAAATAAAGTTATAATAAGATAAAAATAGGCGAATTATTTAGATTAGGAGGTAAGTTTATGTTAGTTAGAATCTCGGTAGAGAATTTCAAATCTTTTGATTCGCGAGAAGAACTATCTATGATTTCATCTAGTAAAATTCGTGAAAAAAAAGAACATAAGGTTAAGATAAAACAAACTAGCTTACTTAGAAATTCAGTAATATATGGAGCGAATGCTTCAGGTAAATCTAATATTATAAGAGCATTTGCATTAATAAAAGCGACTTTAAATGGTGGAATACCAATGGATGCAATGAATCATTATTGCAGAAACAAGAAAGAAAATGAAAATAGAGAAAGTGTATTTGAATTACAGTTTACCATTGATAATAAGTTTTATGCCTATGGTTTTTCATGTATTCTGTCCAAGAGAATAATTACAGAAGAATGGTTGTTTGAGCTGTTGCAAAATGGTGTTGCTAAGGAGCTTTTCACAAGAGATAACAACGCTAAGGTTCATTTAGGAGATACTGTAAAGCCATCTATAAATGAGGAGAATAGATTTAAAGTATATGCGGATGATTTCGCGGGACATGATTATGAGCTATTTATTTCCGAAATGAATAGAGGAAAAAAATACGAAGATAATTCTAAATTGATATTTTTTAAAGATGTATTTGATTGGATGAATAGGAATATTATTATATTAACTCCAGAAATAGGAATATCAAATTCGGAGATTTTTTATAATAAAAAGAGTCTAGACGAACTTAGCAATTTAATTAGAACATTTGATACTGGAATCACAGAAGTTTTAACAAAAAACATAACTATGGATGAATTAAATAAGATAATTCCAGTGGAATTATTTAAAGATGTAGTGAATCATTTACAAAAACAAATTCAAAACAGTGATACTAATAAAGTTCAGGCATCATGGAGATTTAACGATAGTTTTATAAGTGTAAGAAAGATTGGAAATGAAGAACCAGAGATTAGGACATTAGTATTAAAACATGGAAATTCTGATTTTGATTATGGTGAAGAATCTGATGGAACAAAAAGATTGTTTGACTTGGTGGATATTTTGATTTCTCATGGAGATGATGTCATATTTGTTATTGATGAGTTGGAAAGAAGTTTGCATCCAAAACTTACGGAAAGATTTTTAGAGCTATTTATGGAATCTCATGCTAATGAAAAAGTTCAGTTACTCTTTACTACACATGAAGATACTATAATGAGTCAAAGCTTATTTAGACGTGATGAAATATGGTTTGTTGAAAGAGATAATAATAATGCTAGTAAAATTTATTCACTAGATCGATTTAAACAAAGATATGACAAGGTCTTAAGTAAGGCATACTTAGAAGGTAGATATGGAGCAATACCTGTGTTTAAGAAGTTTACATTTTCACAGGAGGAAAAATAATGCCCGTACATGTTTATAGTAATTGGAATAAAAGAGCAACAGACCAAGAAGAAAAGAAAGAACCTTATCGACATTATTATTTTATCTGTGAAGGTGAAAAAACTGAACCTTATTACATAAAATCATTAATAAACAATAGAAAAAAATTAGGAATACATCCACTAATTGATATTAGACTAATGGAAAAAACAGGGAAACATACTCATTTATCAGCACCTTCAAAACTTGTAGACTTTGCTATTAAACAAAAGAAAAAACTAGATAATTATGATAAAAAACTAGATCGAGTTATTATTGTGTTTGATGCAGATGTTTTTGAGACAATGTATAAAAATTACGACGAAATCGTAGAGAAAGTTGAGCAGGAAAGCGATAATATTTTGGGTGTAACAAATCCAGGTTTTGAGCTGTTTTTATTATTGCATTTAGATGATGCTTATGAAAAATATATAAAGGGTCATGAAAAGGAGTTTATGACACCAACAAAAGGTAATTCTTACGGATATGCATATGAATTAGTAAAAGAAGAACTTGGAATAGATCCAAAGAAGGACCCAAAGATTGGTGACTTAGCTAATGACATACTAAAAGCAATAGAAGAAGAGAAAAATATCAATCAAGATACTCATAATGTTAAAGGTAAGATTACAAGTAATATTGGTCAAATAATTGCAGAGATTATTAATGAAAAAGTAATTAGTAACTAAAAGGATAATTTGGAAAGATAAAACAAGTTTTCAAACGTATAATGACATTGTTAAAAATCAAACGTAAAAAATATTTGTTTAAAAACATATAGTTGTAATCACTATATAATTGTGATAAAATTGTGAACGTTTGAAAACTTAATACGGCAAAATAAGAGAAATCTTATGACGCAAAGCTATAGGGACTGTAAAATGTCAGCCAGTTGCCTTATCTACTAGTTAGATATGATAAATTTATATTTGAACGCAGTGTAAGCAATCCCCCGCTTCAAAAGCGTAAGCTTTAAGCGGGGGTATAAAGCTTACTAGTGTCAGAAGGGGTTAAAGCCCCTTCTGACAGGTGGCACAAAGTGCCACTGCGTTCATGAGGAAGTAGCGAAGCGGATTCCGAATGTCCGCTTTACTTTTTGACGTCATAGGTGTACCCTGTGACGTCTTTTTTATTTAAGTATAATTACGAAAATGATAAGGGGTTTAAGTGTTTAAATGAGATTTATGTAAGAAAGAAAGGAACAAAAAGATGAAGTTAAAAGTGGGAAAAGTAATCCTAGCTGTAGCGATGTTAGTAGCAATTCTTGTTACTAGTGTTGTACCTGTTGTATATGCACAGATTTTAGCACCAGAGCTTTATGATGAGGAAAAGGATAAGAGTGTGGCACTAATAGGTTATACAGTACAAGAAGATCTTGCAGAAGCAGCATGGGGAATTAAATCAGGTGAGGGTCAGGTTGTTACAACTGGAGTTACAAAAGATGTAAAAGCTAGAACAAGTGGTATACCTTACAAGAAGGCATCTAAAAAAATAGATATAGGTGTACAGAATATGGTATATAAAGACGAATTTGTATTTGCAGATATAATAGATGATAATGCTGATGCATTTACTTCAATGACATTTGAACCTGCAAAATACACAATTACAGAAGTTTACACATTTTCTAATTATAGCTTCTCAACTACAGGGGTTAGTAAAACTGCATCAACAAGTGATGAAGCAGTAGTTGAAGTTAAAGAAGCTTTAAAGTTAGAAGCATTATCAAAGCTTGGTATTGTTACATCTGATTCAGTAGAATTATCAGCTGATAATTTACTTGTAAGTTTAGCAGACGAAACAGAAATCACAGGAGATTCAGAAACTAATTCGTGTACAGTTTTATCTGATGTTAGTGTTGTTGTAAATGGTACAATTACAGTTATAACTAGGAAAGAATTGACAGAGTTACCTGAAGGATATTCTCAGGTTGTAGTTTTAGAGGATGAAGTCTATGCTAATAATAAAGATTATAAAATAATCGTTGATAAGAAAGAATCTGACGGAACACATACTGTAACTGAGGTAACAGCAAATCCTAATAAAATAGCAGAAGAAGAGAGGTTTGGCTCATTTTATACAATGACAAAAGATATTTCTGGTAATACAAGTTTTTATTTAGCAATGAAAACTGTGAATGAATCAAATAATAATTTAAACCAAGATATGTTCATATACACAGAAGACACCTCATCAACATCAGAATATCTCTACCTTCCTAGAGTAACTGATCCATACCACGATGACATCGTATTCAAGCAGATTGAGGAACCATCGACAGAAGAGGCTAAGATGGCCCTTGCATCTGTTGTAGAAGACAATGAATTTAAGTCAATTGCTTTCCTTAACATTGAGGTAGACGGCGGTATTCCTGAAGTTGATAACGCAATTAAATTTAGAGTTGCTGTTCCTTCTGATATTGGTGAAAATGTAACTTACAAGGTATTAAGATACCATGACGGTAAGGTTGATGTCTTAGATACAACAATCGAGAACGGTTTCATTGTATTTGAGTCAGACAAGTTCTCTGATTACCAGTTAGTTTACACAGACAAAGTTGAATCAGAAAATTCTAATTCAGGCGTTGATGGCGCTGATTATGCAAATGTATCTCTATTCATCGTTATCGCTGTAATTTCCGCACTTGCAGTTTTAGGAATTGTAATTAGAGAAAAGACATTTAAAGAAGAAAATTAATCAGATTGTGGGAAGATAGATTCGAAAGAGTTAGAAGCAAAAAATAGAAATATAGAAATAAAAAAAGAAACCTCCTTAAGTAGACAAGGTAAATAACCAAATCTACTTAAGGAGGTTTTTATGTCTAGAAAGAATTTTGACCCAAAGCCACTTACACTTCCACAGCCAGTGTGGATTATAGCAACTTATGATGAGAATGGTGTGCCAAACGCCATGAATGCAGCCTGGGTTTCAGGTAAGGAACTATTTTAAATCGGTTCCATGCTTGCTTATATCGAGGATAAGTATCATAAGGATTTTGTCTTTTACAAATATTACGCTGATAGTACGGGCTTTATCTCGCCTTCCATGGAGGTCTATCCGGCAGGGGATAAGGAGCAGATTGTTACAATTAAATTGGAAGAGGAGAGTTATACTGACAATTACCTGGAGATGCTATCGACTAGAGAATACGAGGAAGCAATTTCTACTTATATTAGGGAAAATTTTCCTAAGACGGATTTTCAAGTTTTTTCTAGCGTGAATTCTTTAGAGGAGGGAGATGGAGACATATTGATGAGAGCCCAGGCCACAAGTTACGTGCTTATGGTAAATCCTTTCCAAAGTCAAGAAGAAGCCCTAAAGGCAGCCACTGGCTTAATTGACTATCTTAAAGAAAAAAATGGAAACAAGGCAGTGGGGATCTATTACTATATGCAGACAAGAGAGCAGTATGAGAAAAACTACATATCATCGGCCACAGATAGCTTTAAGGATTTGATTTATGAATACAGGATTAGTTCTAATAATAATGCAGTGAGGCTGGAGAAAGACTGATTCAAGATAGCAAAGTAGTAGAGACCATGAAATGCATGGCATTTCATGGTCTTTTTTTTACAACTCATCCATAAGCAAGAACTTATAAATTGGTATTACCTCAATTGTCTTATCACCCTCAGTTATAGTGTCTTCTTCGTCGAGAGTTACAATCACAAGTCGCTCTACATTTTCAAACTTATCCTTAAAGTCCAAGAGGTTTTTAGTCTCCCTTTCATAGGCGGACTCAAGCTCATAGCACACCTGCAAGCCAAGTTTTTTTTCGGCTAAGTAAAAGTCAATGTCAATGCCAGTTTTACTTGACTTAAAGTAATAGACATCCTCCCCGTAGAGGCGCTTTAAATGGCAAGCGACCACATTTTCAAGAAGGGCGGAAGCCTTGTCGACTAGGAAGAGATTGAGCAGGCCATTATCATAGAGGTAAAATCTTGGAGTGCTCTCCTTCTCTGAAAACTTATTCACATAATTTCTTGTTCTAAACAGTAAAAATGCGCTTTCTGCATAACTTGTGTACTCAATCATGGAATCTGTCGAGGTCTTTACGCCAGTTGCCTTAATGTTGCCGGCAAGCTTGTTAAAGCTGATTTCGTGCATAACAGTTTCTGCGATTTTCTTAACCATAAGGCGGAGGGCAGTTTGATTCTTGATATTTTCACGTTCGGAAATGTCCCCAAGAAGCACCTTTTCGTAAACGCTTTTGATATATTCTCTTTTGTCTAGTAAATGTTGCACTTCTGCAAAGCCTCCGAAATTGATATAGTTATTAGTCGCATTCTTAATCTTGGCAAGTTTAGAACTAGTTAAAAGTGCCTTGTTGGAGTGGTCGATTTCTAAATAGTCAAGGACCTCAGCTAGGGAAAAAGGCATAATCATCTTAGATAAATAGCGGCCTCCAAGAACTTTTTCCATCTCCGAACTTAGCATCTTGGCGTTGCTGCCAGTAATGTAGACGTGTTTTTTCTGATCAGCCATTCTTCTAGCAAAATGTTCCCAGCCATCAACAATCTGTATCTCGTCAAAGAAGTAGTAGATTTCCTTGCTTTCGGCCAGTTCATAGGCCACTTCAACAATATCGTTAAAATCTTCTTTTTGAAAACCTAATAATCTATCATCTTCAAAGTTTACATAAATAATCTGAGACCAGTCAATTCCAGACTTAACAAGATCTCTTGCAATCTTATAAAGAAGAGTAGACTTTCCAGCACGACGAAGTCCCACCAAAATATAATTCATATTTTTTTCGAAACGGTAGTTTCTGTCTATAATTGTGCTTTCTTCAATTACTTCTAGTTGTTCTAGAATCACTTGTTTAAGTATATTCTTATTCATATAACATCACCTCTTATATATTATTTTATCGTCTCTACACGATAAAATCAAGTAAAATTATCGTTTCTACACGATAAAAATAAAGAAATTTATCGTATACACACGATGAAAATTTCTGCAATACATTTTCAAAATCCAGTTTCTATTCTCCCTTTTCTATGATATAATTCTTAATGTCCGCGACAGAAATACATTTGTCCGTAATATTTTTAAGACATAACTATAAGCTTTATGGCGGCTTTAGGAATGTAGGAAGGAAGTAAGAAAATGAGTGACATGAATATTGTTTGTTTAGACCTCGAGGGTGTACTTGTTCCAGAAATTTGGATCGCATTTGCAAAGGAAACAAACATCCCTGAACTTGAGAGAACAACAAGAGACGAACCAGATTACGACAAGCTAATGAAGTATAGAATTGGCATTTTAAAGGAACATGGCCTTGGCCTTAAGGAAATCCAGGAGACAATCGCTAAGATTGATCCACTTCCAGGCGCTAAGAAGTTCCTCGATGACCTTAGAGAACTCACACAGGTTATCATCATCAGCGATACATTTACACAGTTTGCAAAGCCTCTTATGGAAAAGCTTGGTTTACCTACAATTTTTTGCAATACTCTTGAAGTTGCAGAAAATGGCGAAATCACAGGCTTTAAGATGCGTTGTGAACAGTCAAAGCTCTCAACAGTTAAGGCTTTACAGTCAGTTGGCTTTGAAACAATCGCTTCAGGAGATAGCCACAACGATTTAGGCATGATTAAGGCATCTAAGGCAGGTTTCCTCTTTAGATCTACAGATGCAATCAAGGCTGAATACCCAGAACTTCAGGCTTTCGAGGAATATGACGATTTATACGAAGCAATCAAGAAAGCTCTTTAATTTTTACTAAATTTTTGTATAATAGAAATATAGCCCACGGCATTAATGCATAAAGCTAGTGCCGTGGGAATTTTTTTCTTTATAATTAAGAAATTTCTTTATATAAAAGGGGAGGAAACTATGGTAAAAGTAGCAATTATAGGTTTAGGTCATATGGGCAAGCGTTACGCCAAGATGATTTCAAGGGGAGAAATTAAGACTTTGTCCTTGGCTTGCGTGTGCACTAGATCAAGTCAGGCAGCGCAGTGGATTAACGAGAATTGCGACGGGGCTGTAGATAAAGGCGAGGTTAAGATTTATCGCAATGAGAATGAGCTTTATGAAAATGCAATGGCAGACTTCGACGCCATCATAATCACAACACCTCACAAACTCCATCCAGATACAGCAATTAGAGCCTTTAGAGCAGGCAAGCACGTGCTTTGTGAGAAGCCAGCCGGCATTGATGTAATCAGCGCAAGACAGATGTATTCGGAAAGCAAGTTTGCAGGCGTGGTTTACGAACTCATTTTCCATCAAAGAACATATTCCCGTTTTATTAAGCTTAAGAAAATGTTAGACGATGGTGAAATTGGTCGCATCCAGTCAGTTAGACAAATCGATACAGGTTACTATAGAACAAGATCCTACCACGCTTCCGGCGAGTGGAGAAGTAGCTGGCAGGGCGAGGGCGGTGGCGCTCTTATTAATCAGGGCCAGCACCTACTTGATATGTGGCAGTGGCTCTTTGGCATGCCACAGGAAGTCGGCGCCTTCATCAACTGGGGCAAATACAATGACTTCATCGTAGACGACGAAGCCATCATCAACTTCAACTACGAAGATGGCATGACAGGTGTCTTCATTCTTTCCACAGGTGAGGGCCACAAGGAGCGATATATTGAAATCAGCGGAACTAAGGGTCACATCCGAATCGATGACGACAAACTTAGAATTTGGCGCTTTTCAAGGGACCTTGAGGAGTATTCTAAAAATGCAACATGTTCCTCAACTCAGGAATTATCGGAAAGCTACGAAGAATTCGACTTAGAAACAGAATCTGGCGACGAGCCATATAGAAAGGTTTTAGAAAACTTCGGCCAGGCAGTAGAATTAAAGATGAATCAAAATTCAAGTCAGATAGCCAACCAATTAGCAGAAGCAACAGACACTCCAATTGCAACAGAAACAACAATCACAAATGGCCAGGACGGCATCAACACTCTAGAGCTTACCTGCGGCGCCTACCTCTCAGCCTTTAAAGGCAAGAAGGTACGCATCCCAGTAAATGGCGAAGAATATAGAGATTTCCTAGATGAAATGAAACATAATGAGTCTGAGGTTTTGGGCTAGAGAAAGATTTGTGGGATTTAGGAAGCTCTAGGCAAGTAAGATAGTCTAGAGATTTCAGAAATTAACGAAATAAGCGGATTTAAGCGGTAGAATGAGCAATCATTTTGCCGCTTTTGTTGCGTTATGAGCTTATAAGTAGCTAGTTTTTCCCTAGAGATTCTGTTCTTGCTAATTTGTGGCTCCGATTTATTCGGAATTTCCGGGCTCTGTGCCTATTCTCACCATCAACTCGGAAAACAGCCAACAAATCTATTTTCCTAAAAGCAAGTTGGAATTGCCGGAAATTTGATTTGTGACTAAACTTCAACGAATCCTGAAAAACAGTCACATCTCGCATTAAAATTAAGCAAGTTGGAAGCATCGGAAATTTCTCGCGTGTGCCTGTAATTTAGCGATACCTGAAGAATAGTCAACAGATTTCCGGAATTAACAGAAGAAATCAAAAACCTTTGTGACTTTTCTTGAGTGTTGACGTGGAAAAAGCACAGAACTAGTGAGACACCATGGAAGAAATTAAAATTTGTGTGGCTAAAAGAAGAGATATCCTCACTTATAGCCAAAAATCTCCCGGGAAACAAAGAAATCTTATAAATAGCCAGTGGCTATAAATTAAGCATACAAGTAAAAAAGTCAAAATTTCGCCCACAAATCCTCCCCAAAAGTCAAATTCCCCTCCGCAAATCCTCTAATAAAAACAAAATTCCCCACATAAATCCTTCAATAGAACCCCCACTCCCCCCAACAGCCTACTAGCGACAAAAAATAATACCAACACTAAAAAAACTCTATTCAAATAATTTTATTTATGATATACTTACTTAAAGAGATTTTTGTAAAATTATATATAGGGGAGGTACATTATATGAAGGGTAATGTATTAGTTGGCCAATCTGGTGGCCCTACAGCCGTTATCAATTCTAGTCTTGCTGGGGTTTTCAAGACTGCAATGGATAGAGGATTTAATAAGGTATATGGTATGCGTTATGGAATTCAAGGTTTCCTTGATGAGCAGTATGTTGACATGTCAAAATACGTAAAGAACGAACTCGACCTAGAATTATTAAAGAGAACACCATCGGCATTTCTTGGAACTTGTCGTTATAAGTTACCAGCTATTCACGAAGATAAAGAGGTTTATGAAAAAATTTTCCATCTATTAGATAAGATGGATATTGAAGTCTTAATCTATATCGGCGGTAACGACTCAATGGATACAATTCAGAAGTTATCTGATTACGCAATTCTTACAGGTGCTAAGCAAAGATTCATTGGCTGTCCAAAAACAATTGATAATGACCTTGCACTTACAGATCACACACCAGGTTACGGCAGTGCTGCTAAGTACATCGGAACATCAACAAAGGAAGTAATTCGTGACTGCCTCGGTTTCTCTTATAAGAAGAAAAATGTAACAGTTATTGAAGTTATGGGACGAAACGCAGGTTGGCTTACAGGTGCAACAGCACTTTCAAAGGCTGAAGATTGCGACGGTCCAGACTTGATTTACTTACCAGAAATTCCATTTGATATTGATAAGTTTACAAAGAAGGTGGAAGCACTTTTGAAGAAAAAGGACATCGTAGTAGCTGCAGTATCAGAGGGTATTAAGAATAAAGAAGGAAAATATATTTGCGAATTTTCAGCAGGCTCTTCCACTAAAGATGCATTTGGCCATATCCAGATGACAGGAACAGCTGCTTATCTTGCAAATTATATTCACGATAAGTTAGGTTGCAAGACACGTTCTGTAGAATTTTCTACATTACAGCGTTCAGCTTCACATCTTGCAAGCCGAATCGATATTAATGAAGCCTTTATGGTAGGCGGTGCAGCAATCAAGGCTGCAGATGAAGGTTTGTCAGGAATGATGGTAGTTATTGATAGATTATCAGACGATCCATACCAGTCAACAACTGGTGTTTACGACGTTCATAGAATCGCCAACGGCGAAAAGGTTGTTCCACGCGAGTGGATTAACAAGGACGGAGACTATGTTACAGATGATTTTGTAAGTTATCTAAAGCCATTAATTCAGGGTGACTATTCACCAATGATGGTAGACGGTCTTCCAAGACATCTTACAATGAATACCAAAGGCTACAAGGATCTCTACAAGGTATTCAATGAATAAGCTAACTATCTATCTTTCTTAATTATTGGGGCAGTAGGAAATTTCCTACTGCCTCATTTTTTATTATTTGTGTTTGTAGAGGCTTCAAACTTTTTGATTTGTATTTTTTTTAAAATGTGTCAGAGAAAGGTATGTCTTATTTCATTTCGTCAGATAGATGATATCATTTATCTGACGAAAAGGAAAAATAATATATATTTCTGCGACCTCAGATTCTAAAGCCACCACCCAAGTCATAAAAGAAGGCACATGGTCAATTTCCACCATGTGCCGGATTCACATTTATTGTCAAGACTCGCTCGCGAGTCTTGCGCGCCGGATTCGGGTCTGCTTCAGAAGACAAATTCCTGTCCGAATCCGTGCGCATCCTCGCGGAGCGTTTAACTCAGTCGGAGCTTGTACCCCGACTGAGTTAAAAAATTCTATCGCAAGTCTATTCTCTAGTACTTTCACCATTAGTTGCAATTACTTCTTTATACCAATCAAAAGACTTCTTAGGGAATCTAGCTAAATCGCCCTTTCCCTCATCATCCTTATCAACATAGATAAAGCCGTAACGCTTACTCATTTCACCAGTTGAAGCTGAAACTAAATCGATGCAACCCCAAGGTGTGTAACCAAGAAGTTCAACGCCATCAATTTCCACAGCCTTCATAAGTTCCTGAACATGAGCCTTAAGATAAGCAATTCTGTAATCATCATTAACGCCAGCCTTGCCAGTCTTAACAGCTTCTCTAAATTCTTCAGTTCCTGGAGTAAGTTCTTTGCCAGTTTCTGTATTAATAACAGTATCCTTAGCACCAAGTCCATTTTCTACAATAAACATAGGCTTCTGGTATCTGTCATAAATGCTGTTAAGTGTGATTCGAAGACCAACTGGGTCAATCTGCCAGCCCCATTCAGAAGCCTTAAGATGTGGATTCTTTAAAGTTGCAAATACATTTCCGGCAGTCTTATCTGTCAATTCTGGATTAGCACTTGTAAGGCGAGAAGAGTAGTAACTAAAGGAAATGTAATCTACTGTATTCTCTCTTAAAAGCTTGTCATCCTCAACAGTCATATCAAGGTTAATACCCTCGCGTTCAAAGAACTTAAGAGCATAGCTTGGATAGTAACCACGAGACTGCACGTCGATGAAGAAATAATTTTCTCTATCCTTATTAATTGAATCCATCACATCATCAGGGTCGCAACTGTATGGATAGTAGTTTCCAGCAGCAAGCATACAACCAATCATAAAGTCAGGGTTAATGCTGTGGGCAAGCTTTGTAGCTGCAGCGGAAGCAACAAGTTCATAATGTGCAGCCTGATACTTGATGAGAGTTTCATTTTCACCCTCCTTAAAGCTAATGCCGGCGCCCATGAATGGAAGATGAAGAATCATGTTGATCTCGTTAAAGGTAATCCAATATTTAACCTTATTCTTAAATCTTGTGAAAATGGCTTCGCAGTAAGCCAAGTATCTATCAATCATCTGACGACTCTTCCAACCACCAAACTTTTCAATTAAGCCAAGAGGTGCATCAAAGTGACAGATTGTAACTACAGGCTCGATGCCATTTTTAAGCATCTCGTCAATGATTTCGTCATAGAATTTAAGACCTTCCTCGCAAGGTACATTTTCATCGCCATTAGGGAAAATTCTAGACCATGACATTGAAAAACGGTAGCACTTAAAGCCCATCTTAGCGAAAAGGCGGATGTCCTCGATGTAGTGATCATACATATCGATGGCCTCTCTGCCCGGATAAAAACTATCAGCCGGTAAATCCTTATATGATAGCTTGCCAAGAGCAACTGGGAATCTGTTCTTGCCAGCAGGAACCACATCAACTAAAGCAAGGCCGCGGCCTCCTTTGTTATAACCACCTTCGCACTGATTTGCAGCTGTTGCGCCACCCCATAAAAAGTCCTTTTGTAACATAAAAACCTCCAAAATTCGTTATTATATTGTGATATTTTCTACTTATGAATTTAACATATAAATATTAACACAATGTGAATTCTAGATAATATTTTAACACACTTTTGTATGGATGTATATTGTCAAGACTCGCTCGCGATTCTTGACATATATGTGTATCTTTGCCCTTAGTCTCGGTGCTAGGAATTCTTGAATTTATTTAATATTGTAGTTATAATATAATTAGTATTTTGATTTGTGAAAATGTATATAGTGCTAAAATTCAGAGAAAGCCGTAGGCTTATTAAAGCACGCCAAATTTACTATAAAGGGGATAAGTATGAATAATAATTGGTTTAAAGATATGGCATTTTATCAGATTTGGATTCGTTCCTTTGCAGATGGCAACGGGGATGGAATCGGCGATTTATATGGGGTTTATGACAAGCTAGAATACATCAAGTCTTTGGGAATTGATGGAATCTGGTTTTCGCCAATTTACCCATCGCCAAATGCAGATTATGGCTATGATGTTTCAGATTACAAGGATATTCACCCAGATTACGGTGATTTAGAGCAGTTTAAAAAAGTCTTAAATAAGGCTCATGAACTAGGAATGAAGGTTGTTATGGATTTAGTTATAAATCACACTTCTGATGAACATTTTTGGTTTAAGGAAAGCTGTAAGGGTGGGGATGATAACCCTTATAAGGATTACTATATCTGGCGCGATGGCAAGACAGATAAAAAAGGTAAGAAGTTACTTCCAAATAATTGGAACTCGCTTTTTGAAGGGAAAGCTTGGGAATATAACGAAGAAAGAGGACAGTATTATTTACATTTTTTTGCCAAGAAACAGCCTGATCTAAATATGGATAATCCAAGGGTTCGTGAGGAAATCAAAGATATTATGCGCTTTTGGCTTGATTTAGGTGTGGATGGCTTTAGAGAAGATTCCATTGCCTTTATATCTAAAGTGGAAGGACTTCCTAATGGCTATCCGGAGCTTCCAATGATTAATGGTCTTCGCTACACTCAGCATGGTCCACATATTCATGAGTATATGAAGGAATTTAGAGAAGTCTGCGAGGATTACGATTGCTTCCAGATGGGTGAGATGCCAATGACAGGTCCAGATAAGGCAATGCCTTATTTAACAGGAGAGACAAAATCTTTGGACATGGTAATTACCTTTGATTACATGAACGCCGATAATTTCCTCTCGGATTTTATTAGGCGACCATTTAGTGTAATTAAATATAAGAAGGCCTTTTCAAAATGGCAGTACGCTATGAATGGCAAATCTTGGAACTGCGTATATATTGAGAATCACGATCATCCAAGGGTTGTTAGTAGATATGGTAGTGAGAAGATGTGGAGGGAGAGTGCTACAAGCTTGGCTGCTAGTTACATTTTCCTTCAAGGCTGTCCTTTTATTTATCAGGGACAGGAAATTGGTATGACTAACCTCCGCTTAAATTCTATCGATAAGTATGAGGATATTTCCTCTAAAAATGCATACATGACTTTCCATACTAAAAAGTCTAAATCCCAGCGCCTTTACTACATTGGCGAGGGCTCAAGAGATTCAGCAAGAACGCCTATGCAATGGTCTGATGGAAAATATGCCGGCTTTTCAACTGTGAAACCTTGGTTTTACTTAAATCCAAACTATAAGAAGATAAATGTAAAAGCCCAGGAAGAGGATGAAAAGAGCATTTTAAATTTCTATAGAAAAGCCCTTAAATTAAGGAAAGATAACGACGCACTCATATGGGGCGACTATAAGGAATATTTTCCTAAGGATAAAAATGTATATACTTATGAAAGAACATTATCTTCAGAAAAGTTTTTAATAATCTGTAATTTAAAAGGGAAATATATAAGCTATAAAATGCCAGAAGAATATGAAGGATTAAAGGGAGAGCTCAAACTTAGTAATTACGAGGATGGACATAGACTAGATATTCTAAGGCCCTATGAATGCAGAGTTTATAGGTATGAGTAATAAATTAACAGAGATGAAAATTGCATGTAAAACAATTTTCATCTCTTTATTTTAGTCTATATTTATTAATAATAATGAATCTTCTTCAATATTCTCAAAATCTTCGTTCATATAATTAACATTGGTCCATTTAAAGGAAATTGATTGGCAATTATCTGAAATCTCAATCTTAAAAATTTTTAGGTCAGATGAGGGACCTTCTGGGACAACCCCTTTAATGTAACATTCTTCTATGTCAGTATTTATGGCTTTATAGTCATTAGAGTCAGAGATTATCCAAGTGTTAATTACGTACATGGTAGGTAAAACAACAGTAAGGGTGTTATTTTTAAGGCTTTCGCGGGAAATGTTAACTTCGTATTTTTTTTGATCAAAATAATTTAAAGAGGTATCACCAATAGTGTAGACAGTTTTATTAATTATAAGACAGTTTGCTTTTGGATAACCCTTCTCATTTCTTGGGAAGATTGAGCTATATTTAACCGAAGTAGAACAAGCAGTTATACTTAATATAATTGTTATAATAGATAACTTTAGAAGTATCTTGTGTATTTCCATGATCTTGATTCCCCTCCTAGCTCATATGAAAAATTCCCATTAGCATTTAATGAAACGCTACTGTGTCTACCACCATTTGGTTCTAATAAAATAAGTATTTTGTTAGAACTATTCCAATATTCATAACCGATTAATCCAACAGAATGATTTGTCAAACCTAAATGCATGGGTTTGTTATTATTAATATTGTTTTTTATTTGTGTAAAACTTATAGTTCCTGTTTGATTAGGATAAAGATTCCAATGGTTATATGCTTTTTTAATTTCTGTCCATGTTCCACCATTATTCCAATTATCTCCATAAACATATTTGGCAACATCTAGGCAGGATAAATTTGTGTTTTTATAATAATTAATTAGAGCTGCACATGTAGCTGCCCAACAAGTGTTACCAACTTGACTTACCCCGTTAACATTAATGGTTTTATATGATGATGGACGATCTATACCTGTTAAATTGTAACGTTGAGGTTGATAAGTAACATTTATTTTATTAAGCAAATCATTATAATTAAGCAATGTAGTATTATTATAATTGAACGATGAGTTTTTAACAGTGTTTATATCTAAAAAATTGATATTATCAAACATACTGTAAATTTTAATTAATTGTGTTTCATTATAAGCATATAAATTAATACCATCTGAAATAAATGCATAATTTCCACTATAATCTGAAATGAATTGATTTAATTCCTTAGAAAAAGAAATAGACATTGATGCTGAAAAGGAAGTATCATAATTTATTTCCAATATAGCTTCAATCTTTTTGTCTATATTAGAAATAATTGGATAACAAGCATTATAATTATCGTTGGTAACGTTGAAAACTGTAAATGGATGTCCAAGATAATAATTTGAAATAGAATGTTTTAAATCTCCAGTCTTTATTAATACATTTAAATGTTGTAAATAAACTTCTTTTGCATAATCGTCATAATTAGACGATATAGATAAGCTGCTTACGTTCAAATTATTACAGGTTTCAGCTTTTGTTGTACGAGAATTAAAAAATACAATAATAATAACTAATAATGATAAAAAAGTAAAAAAGTTTAATTTTTTCATAATATCCTCCTTTTTAAATAAAAATATATTATAATATATTTTAATATATATAATATTAAAAGTAAATAAAAAATATAATATTTTCAAATCTAAGGCCCTATGAATGCAGAGTTTATAACTATAAGTAAATGTGCTATAATCATGAGGCAAAAACATTTATTTATACAAAGGTAGGAGAATATATGTCAGAAGTTATTGAAAAATTTTTAAGATATGTTAGTGTTCACACTACATCAGATGATGAAAGCCAGACAAGCCCTAGTACAGCTAGACAGTTTGATCTTGCTAGAATGTTACAAAAGGAAATGCTTGAGATGGGTATAGAGGATGCTTATCTTGATGAGAAGTATTGCTATGTTTATGGTCACATCCCAGCTAATGATCCAGAGAATACTAAGACTCTTGGTTTTATTTCACACATGGATACAGCACCAGATGCTAGTGGTAAGGATATTAAGCCAAGAAGAATTGAAAACTATGATGGAAGCGAAATCATTTTAAATAAGGAAAAGGACATTAAGATGAGTCCTGTTGATTTCCCAGAATTACTTGATTATAAGGGAAAGACACTAATTGTAACAGATGGTACAACACTTCTTGGTTCAGATGATAAGTCAGGTATTGCAGAAATCATGACAATGGCTAGCGAAATCATCAATCATCCAGAAAGAAAGCATGGTAGAATCGCTATTGCCTTCACACCAGATGAAGAAATCGGTGTTGGTACAGCACATTTCGACCTTGAAAGATTTGGTGCAGATTTTGCTTATACAGTTGATGGTGGTGCTCTTGGAGAAATCGAGTTTGAAAACTTCAACGCTGCAGCTGCAGTAATTAAGGTAGCTGGTAGAAATGTTCATCCAGGTGAAGCTAAGAATAAGATGGTTAACGCAGCTTCAATTGCTATGGAATTTGAGAAAATGTTACCTCAGAATGAAAAGCCAGAATACACAGAAGGTTACGAAGGTTTCATTCATCTTATTAGCATGGAAGGTAATACAAGCGAGGCTAAGTTACAGTATATTGTAAGAGATCATGATAGAGCTAAGTTTGAAGCTAAGAAGGAATTACTTAAGTCAGTTGCAAGCTTCTTAAATCAGAAGTATGGTGAAGGTAGAGTAACAGCTGATATTTCAGATACATACTACAACATGAGAGAAAAGGTTGAGCCAGATTACATGTTCTTAGTAGATGGTGCAGTTGAAGCTTTCAAGAAGTTAGATGTAGTGCCTAAGGTAGTTCCAATTCGTGGTGGTACAGATGGTGCAGCACTTTCATATAAGGGTTTACCTTGTCCAAACCTTTGCGCAGGTGGACATAACTTCCATGGTATTTATGAATATGTATGCGTAGAATCTATGGAAAAGATTACAGAGATGCTTGGATTACTTGCTTGCTGTAATTTTGCTAAATAAGAGAAAGGTAGTAAGTACTAATGAGAAAATATTTAAGTAGAGTATTTGATTTGATATATTTATCACTTCTAGTTTTTATGTTTATAGGATATAAAAAACATATTATCTTATCACATAGAACTGTTGGGCTATTGATGCTTTTACTTGTGTTTGTAGTTGTGGCAAGAATATGTTTAGATAAAGAAAAAGAGATAAAGAAAAAAGTCATAGAATCAATTGCATATGTGTTATTTGCAGTTATTGTTTTTGCACTTGCTATATGGCTTTTTTAAGATAAATTTGTAAGATAAAGATAATAAAAACCGGATTTGGATTTGAAAATCTAAATTCGGTTTTTTGTTTAAACTGCGATTCACTGGAAGAATAATATTAAATTTGTTACAATGTTTAGTAAAAAAAGAATAAAGACTCTTTTATCTTAAAAATAATATGGTATGATATCATAATATATATAAGGAGTGTGATACAATGGCTAAAGAAGCAAAGACAAACGCTATGCGTTTTTTAGAGAAAAATAAAATTGCATATACAGAAGAAACTTATGATGAGAAGGAATTTACAGATGGGGTTCATTCAGCCGAGATTCTAGGTCATGACCCAGATAGAAGTTTTAAGACTCTAGTTGCTGTTGGAAAGTCAGGAGAACATTACGTTTTCGTAATTCCAGTTGCCCTTGAAGTAGATTTTAAAAAGGCCGCTAAAGCTGTGGGTGAGAAAAATGTTGAGCTAATTCACGTAAATGATTTAACTAAACTTACAGGTTATATTAGAGGTGGCTGTAGCCCACTTGGTATGAAGAAGAATTTTAAAACTGTAATCCATAGTAGTTGCTTAGATTATGACAAAATCTATATTAGTGGTGGACGAGTTGGCTTAACGCTTGAACTAGATCCTAAGGATTTAGTAAAGGTAATAAGAGCCGAAGTTACTGATATTGTAATGGATTGATTTTTTACGGAAGTTATAAATGAGATAAAATTTTAGAACACATTAACTTAGATTATAGAAAGGTTAACAAGATGACTTATTTTACATGGTTTTTTCTTGATAAGGAAAAAGATATTATCGTAAATCTGTATAAGGATTTAGATAGAATCTACTACATTTTAAAAACACCAAATCACGCATCTGGTAACTTAATTCGTAATATTGCCAAGATTTGTGATTTGAAATTATCTAAGGACGAGAACGATATGCTCATTATAAAGGGCGAGGTTCCTTGCTTTATTGATGGAAACAATCAGGAGAATTACATTTTCAAATTCGGAGATACTGAGATTGCGAGAATCTTTCCGGATGGAAGTGTTGAAGTTAAGGCCACAATACCTGCAATCGCTAAGACTTTACTTAGTCAGTCAAAGGAGGCCCTACTTCCTCTTGATAAAACACTTTTTGAGACTTTCATTAGAAAGGATTTAAAATTTAGAGCAGATCTCCACACTCATATGAACGGTAATCTAACAGGTGATGTGCTAATTGCCCTTGGTATTGCCCATCAGATTAGATATCCGCTTTATTATGTGAAGAAGTTAGACCTTAAATTGACTCAGAGTCAGTGGGATAAGCTAGCAGAGCAAAGGGAGAAGGTTGCAAGACAGTTCGTAACTTCAGACCTTAAGGGCAAGTATCTTGACCGTAAAATTAACGATAATACTTTCATTAATTTCGCTGATTTAATTCTTAATAACTTGGATAATGCTGAGGAAAATATTGTCAAAATCCGCGGTTCTCTTGCAGTTATTAAGGATGGACAGGCCGTATTTACTAACCTTGAGAAGGTTTACATTTACCGCTATGTTTTCTGTAAGGGCGTTGAGTCTGAGGAAAAGATTAGTTTGATAAAAAAAGACATGATTCCAGATAAAGATGTAAGAGCAGCTCTTATGCAAATGGTTCGAGATAAGGAAAATCCTGCATATTGCCACAACACAATTTTCCAAGATAAGTTACTTTGGATAGCAAGAAGCTATAAAAGACAGGGCATTGTTTATGCCGAAATCAGTGATACAACACTTGTTAAAAAGTATGAATCTCTTGAAATGTTACGTCAGGTACATGAAGTTATGCCAAGCATCTATCAGGAAACTGGCGTTATGATTAGGTTCCTCGCAGCCATGAGACGAATTCCACTTACAATTATTAAGGATGCCGTAACTCCAGATAATTATCTTGAGCAAAATCTCGAGGTATTAAAGGCTACAGCTCTTGATCCATATGTTGCAGGTTGCGATTTTGTTGGTGAGGAAATTAACGACATCATCACTTTAAAGCCAGCCTTTAAGGAATTAGTTAAGATTGCCGCAGCAGATCCTAGTTTTGTAATTCGAGTTCATGCTGGAGAAAATGATAGCCAGAAGGACAACATCGCCCATTCTATCGAGTGCGTTAAGGATTCCCTTGCACCAGGCCAGAAGATGCCAAAGATGCGCCTTGGACATGGACTTTACACTTACAGCCTTACAAGTAAGAAGGGTAAGGAGACTTTAAAGCAATTAATTGATAATAACGTTGTACTTGAATTCCAGATTTCAAGTAATGTTCGACTAAACAATTTAAATACACTTGAAAAGCATCCATTAAAGCAGTATCTAAAGCATGGCATCGCCTGCGTTCAGGGTACTGATGGAGCAGCCCTTTACGGAACAGACGCCATCGAAGAAGAATTATCTTTAAAGAAAATGCTTGGCCTAACCGATAAGGAAGTGCAACTTATGAAGGATGCTGAAAAGAAGATTATTGAAGAGAGCCAGCAGGCTTATTCTGATAAGAAGGCAGCCTTTGAAAGACTTGTAAAGAATAAGGATTTCGAGGAAGTTTTACTTGATAAGATGCAGACAGTTAAGATTAAATCTAGCAATTCAAAGCATGAGCTTAAGTATGATTCTAACAAGGAATTAAAAGAACATATTCAAGAAATTACTTGGGATAGATTCCCAATTGTCTTAGTGGGTGGAAGCTTTAATACTGAAAGTCGTGCGACTAAGCTTAGTACAAATGCTACAAAGCAGATTGACGAAATGCTAGAATACTTAAATCCAGAGGAAGTTTGCTTTGTGATAGGTCACAAGATTTCAGGTTATGAGAAATATCTTCTAGAACATAATGAAAAGAATTTTAGAATTTATTCTTTCGTACCAGCGGTAGTAACCAAGCGTGAAGCTGAAAAAATCAAGAACGCAGGGGTTAAGGTAAGAGTATCTACAGAAGCGCAAGCTATGGGTATTTATAAGAGTTTCAACTATGAAATCTTTGAACGTCGTCCATCTATGGTAATTGCCTTTGATGGTAATAGTGCCGCAGCTAACTTAATTCAGGAGGCTAAAAACGGTAAGGGTAAATCTGCAATCTTTATTTGGGCAAATTCGAAAGTCCTAATGCAAAAGGCTAAGTCCCTACATGGATATGTTTATTCTTTTGATGAAAATGAAAAGCTAGCCGAACTTATGGAAAAACTAAGAAAAAAACAAGAATAGTAATTACAAGCTGTGGCAGATATTTATTTCTGCCACAGCTTTTTTCTATAAGCCGTTGGAGTAAGATTAAATTCTTTTTTGAAAATTTTCACAAAGTAATTAGAGTCATAAATTCCTACACTTGCTGATATTTCTTGTATACTTTGATTTGTTTTTATTAGAGAATTAGCAGCATGTTGCATACGAATTTGATTTAAGTAGGCAATTGGTGGTGTAACAGAACCAGCTAGATTCCGCTGTCAATTTCTAAGTGGCTTCCGCCGCTTCTACTCTTAGTTACGATTAAGTGTTTCTTTATAGTAGACTTTAATTCCTCTCTATGACTAATAATTCCTACAAGCTTGCTACCAGAGGCAAGTTCCTTTAGGAGCACCATAGAATCATTAAGAGATTTCTCATCAAGAGTACCAAAACCTTCATCGATAAATAAAGTATCCAGTTCAATACCGCCTGAAGAATGGCTAATGCTATCTGATAGGCCAATAGCAAGGCTTAGAGAAGCCTTAAAACTTTCACCACCAGAAAGGTTACCAACAGGTCTTTCCTTACCTGTGTAGCTATCAAGCATATTTAACTTTAGGAAATCCTTGTTGCCATCGGAATGACGTCTAAATTCAAATTGTCCCCCAGTTAAGGTAAAAAGTCGCTTGTTAGCAGCATGTAAAATCTTTTCAAAACCTTCTAGCTGAACGAAAGTCTCAAAGGATAACTTATTAGAGCCAGCCACCTGTCCACTAAGTAAGTCATCAAGTCTTTTATATCTGATAGCCTTATTACTAAGATCTTCAGATTTCTTAAAGCTCTTATTAATAGCTGCTTTAGTGCTGTTATTATTAGCGATTTCATTATTAGCAATAGTGATGTCTTCTTTAATCTTATCAAGTTCTGCCCTAAGTTTATTAAGAGCTTCCATAAGGCTAGAAACATCAACTCTAGTTTTACCTTCGCAGTCCTTTTTAACTGTTTCAAGTTGAGCCTTAACAAGCTTAACTTCGTTTTTATAGTTGTTAATTTCCTCGTTTAATCTAGTTAAGTCATCAGCTGAAAGTAAATGTGTATGATAATCTAATTCATCAGCAAAATCATAAGCCTTAATAGCATCATCATAGGCTCTTGAATTCTTTAAACAAGCTTTATCAGCCGCATCATGATTCTTCTTTGCATTGTCATAATAACTAGTTGCCTTAGTTAAGTTTTCCTTAGCTAAATCTAAGTTATTATTAGCAGCTTTAAAACTATTCTCAAGGTCATTCATTTCTCTAGTTAAGGCTTCACGTTTAGCAATAGCCTCATTAATAGTTTCAAATTCAAGCTTAGGAAGTGCATTTAACTGGCCTTCAAACTTACTAAAAGTAGTCTTAGCTGTTTCTAATTTATTAGTTAGATTCTCTCTTGATGCATTGTGCTTTTCAAGATCTTCCTGATATGTAGCTAATTGCTTTTTAGCCTGTTGGCAGAAATTATTAATTTTAGAAAATTCATTAATTTCCTCCTGCTTTTTACTAATAGCGCTATCTAGCAGATCATTAGCTCTATTTAAAAGGCCCTTAAATTCTTCTTCTAGAGTTTGTCCTGCCTCAAAATCATATAAAACATCGATATCTAAAGAATCAGTTTTTAAATAATCCTTATCTTCTAGAACTGGAAGGTCAGTAACAGAGTTATAAATTCTGTTATAGTTATCTAATATATTGTGGTAAATACTAGATAAACCCTGCCTTTGCTTTTCCATTGCTAACTTGTGATTATTAATAGCTTCTAGTAATTCTTTGTTCCTATTATTAAGCGCATCAAGTTCCTCCTGACTTATTTCTTCTTCTGAAAATGTTGCAAGCATAGGGTGACTAGTAGAACCACATACAGGGCATGGCATCCCATCTTCAAGATCTTTTGCCAAGATTCCTGCCTGATTTTGCATATACACTTTATACTTACTAGCATATTCGTTGCAGGATTCTAAATAGCCATTTTGCTGTAGGATATGCTTATTCTTTTCTTCCTCTAATCTATCTCTGCCTTGAATTAACTTTGGAAGAGCTGTGTCTAGAATGCTATCTAATTCGTTCTTTGCTTGTCCGATTTTTTCAAAAATCACATTGGCATTCTGTAAATCAAGAGCTACCGTTTCATTCTCATTAATATAGTCTTGTCTCTTTTTAATCTTCTCTTCTAAATCAAGTCGTTTTTCTTCAAAACCATTAAGCTGCTTAGTTAGAGTCTCGATTTCAAGTTTAGCATCATTTATCTGTCTATTAAGATTTAGCTTATCTGTATAATAATGCTCTTTCTCTGAAAGAGTGTGAATATCTAATCTAAGCTTAGATATCTTATCCTCGCTATCCTTATGAAGCTCTAAGGCTTCTTCGCTAGCCTTAAAATTAGCTAGGGATTTCTTATGCTGTTCAATTGAATGGTCTAAATCATTTCCAGTTTCTATAAAAAGTTTCTTAGCCTCAATATACTTATCCTCGGCAGGTTTAACATAGATTAAGGCCTTATTACCAATCTGATAGCTTTCTTCCTTGTGGCTAATTTCCTCTTTTCTAGTCTCTAATTCCATGTCCTTTTTATTCAATTCATCAAGTCTATCAAGAAGCTTATTAGTGGTATCTGCTGTGCTATATTCTGCATTAACCCTGTTAAAGTCCTTATTAACTTCTTCTTGCTTAGTTTTAAGCTCTTTTGCAAACTTCTCATTAAAATCGTTAATCTTATCAATGAAGTCCATTAAATAAAGGGCATCTACAGCGTTACTGTTCTCCTCATAGCTCTTTTTAATGTCTGCAAGGCTTTCGGCTAAATCCTCATTAAAACTTGCCTTAACGCTTTCAAAATAGCTTACAACCTGCTTATTAGCATCTGCAATTTCAGAGTTAGCCTCATCCTTCTTATTCTTCATAATCTGGCGCATATTCTCATACTTCTTAGTCTGAAAGATAGTCTGCATAATAGCCTTACGAGAGTTAGAATCTGCATTAAGTAACTTATAAAATTCCCCCTGAGCAATCATGACAGTTTGTCTGAATTGTTCAAAAGTTAAGTGAAGTAATTCCTCGGAAATATATCTATTAGCCTCTGATAACTTCTCAATAGTCTTGTGTTCATCAATTGTAACAACAATAGATTCCTTATAGGATTTAGTTCCCGAGCCACGCTTTTTAGCATATTCCTGTTCCGGTTCACGATGCACATTATATTCTTTACCGTTGTGAGAAAATGTAAAATCTACGTAAGATACCAATTCAGGCCCAGCTAACTCATTACGGAAGGCCTTCTTATCCTTATCCTTTAAACTTCCCTCTCCGTAAAGGGCAAAAGTAATGGCATCAAAAATTGTTGATTTACCAGCACCTGTATCACCACAAATAAGGTATAGACCATGCTCACCTAGGTCCTTATTAAAATCTATTACAGTTTTATCTATATATGGGCCAAAGGCACACATTTCAAGTTTAATCGGCTTCATTAATAATTCCCGCCTCCTTAGCAACTTCTTTTAGACAATCGAAATCCTCTTCATCGATCTCTGTCCCCAAAATTTGTTTGTAAAAATCGGACATCAAATCTACAAAAGATTTGTCTGTGCTTATATCTGAGATTTCTGCCTTAGCTAAGGCTTTAGTTCTACTATTCTCAAAAGTCAAAGACATTAATCTAGGATAGATATCCTTAAGTTTATCGTAGGAATTTGGCACTTCATCTTCGTCTGTTAGGGTAGCGAAGATGTAGTCCTCTAAAGGTCCATTCTTTCCAAATTCATCTGATCTTTCATGAGGGTCAAGGGCTCTTGCTGCGCTAATTAAGTTAGAGAGTTCTCCCTTAATTTTTCTCATCTTTCTAAGAGGCTTTAAAGCTATTAATTCAATTGAAACGTCGCCCTTTTCCTTGATTTCCACAATAGGAACAGACTTCTCTCTTGTAATTTCACTAGCTGAGTAGCAAAGTGGAGAACCACTATATCTAATGTTTTCACGGCCTACCTGCTGTGGAATGTGGATATGTCCTAAAGCCACATAATCAAAGGCATCAAAGATATTAGTGCCAATCTTCTCAACAGTTCCAACATCGGCTGTAGCATCCTCAGAATCGGATAGGAGAGGGTCTGTAGAGCCAGCCACAAACTGATGGGCAAGTAACACATTACGAGCCTTATAATCAAGACCAGGGTGCTTTAAAGCCACATCAACTGCCTTTTGATAGCTGTTAGTTTCCTCGTCTTCAAATTCTTCAGGATAGTAGGACTTTACTAAAGAAGCCTTAATGAAAGGCAACATATGAAAATATATTGGTCCATATTCGTCCTCTAATTCCACAAAAGGCACTTCCCCAGAATATAAACCTGTTATGTATAAATTATTATTTGAAAAAATTCGACTTCCGAAATTAAGTCTTTCATCGGAATCATGATTACCACTAATGGCAATTACAGTCTTGCCTTTAGTGCTACATTTTGTAAGAAAATTATCAAAAAGAGAAACAGCCTTTTCACTAGGCTGTTTCTTATCATAAATATCGCCTGAAATAACTATTACATTGACATTATTGCTGTCCGAAATATTCAAAATTTCATCAAGTATATAAGACTGATCTTCAATTAATTCATAGGAATTAACGTTCTTACCTATGTGAAGATCGGCAAGGTGCATAAACTTCATAAATCCTCCTATAAAACCTGTATATCGATACAAATATTATAGCATGAATTTTACAATATGCAAACACTTGTTTGGTTATTTATCTCCAGCCTATACAACAGTAGTAAAGGCCGTCATCCCCAAGGATAAAGGCAATACCCAGTGCACTATGAGAGCTATTTACATCCATAATTACATCGTGATGCTTCTTAGAAGCTAGCCAAGCATTAACGATTACAGATGCGTCAGTTGTGTTTCCACGGTAAAGAATTTCTGCGGTATAATATCCCTTGTCAACGCTAAAACATTCGCTGTTATCTAGTCTTACATGATTTATCTCGTGTGCAGTAGCCTCTTCGCAAACTCTTATTAAAGCATCATTTGTTAAACGTGAATCTAAGTAAACCGAGCCTAAACCCGCTGATTTTCTTGCCTCATTTATGGCATCTAAAATGGCTTGGTTGTATTGTGTGAGAGCTGCATAGCTGTTAGCTGTTGGTGTTTGACTATCTGAATTGGCCTTCGTAGCATTTTCAGTAGTTTCCTCTTTAGTAGGGTTTTTGCTAGTGACAACCTTTGATGAATCTGTAGTAGTTGTAGTTACCGTACTTTCGCTTGTTGTCTCTTCAGTGTTTGTCATCTCTTCTGGCGAAGTCGTTTCTATTGTGCTATCGTCATCTGCGGCAACCTCGGCAGTTTCCTCCTGGCTTAGGACTTCTTCCGCCTGGGTATTGGCGTTATTCTTCTGATTATAAGTATTTTGAAAATGTGCATAGACCTTCATAACTAAAACAGAAGATACCATAACAAGTACAATAAGGCACAATATAACTAAAGCATGTCTTTCATTTTTTGTCATTTTATATCTACCCTATTCAAATAAAAAAATATAATTCGCACCTAATGGAAACTAGGCACGAATTATATTATCTCATAGTTATAAAATTTTTCAATTACTTTTTGAATTTTTTTGATATATTTTTATTAAGACTTATGAAAATATATCTCGAAATCCACTGCAAAATTAAACGGTCTGTAGAGCCTGCTTTTTAACGAAATTAAAGGCCTGTGATACACTTGGAAGAAGTAGTAAAACTACAGTAATAATTCCCTCTGCACCGATGTATGTGATGTTATAGAGGAGGGAGTAAACTAAGGCATTAAACTGACCTAAACCGTAGTCTGTTGCGTATGCGCCAAAGAAGATTACTCCTGAAAGTACTGCAAAGAAATATCTTCCAAAGATAGCAACGATGTAACCAATAATTAAACCGTGCTTTTTATTACTAAAAAATCCGGAAATACCTAAAGCACCAAAGGCGAAGATATAATCTACGAAAACCTGAGGAATGCTTAGGATATATGGGTCAATAATAAACTGTAAAAGTCCATAAGCTGCACCGCCTAGGATACCAATTACTGGGCCGTACCAATAGCCAATGATTGTAACAAAGAGCATAGAAAATACAGTAACAGAGCCACCCATTGGTAACTTAAATGGATTTATCATAGAGCAAACAGTTGCAAGTGCAATAGACACAGAGCAAAAGATTAGTACTCTAGGACTGAATTTTTTATTGTTTCCAGCTAAAAATGCAATAGCGATTAAAACTGCAAAAAGAATAAATGCTATTAATGCATAGCCGTTTGAAGTTAGGGAATAACTACCATCCCCGTTGTTTAAAAAGAACATAACATTTTCGTAAAACTAAAAGTCTTACTTCCTCCTTTTTAATTCATTATAAAATATCAATTGTTTCTCCTGCGAGAGCCTTATTAATACTTCTTACCGCACAGAATTTTCCACACATACTACAAGCCTCTGAGTGATCATCCTCAGGAAGTCTTGAATTTCTAATAGCCTTAGCTGTCTCTGGATCAAGGGCCTCAAGCCACTGTGCATCCCAATCAAGCTTTCTTCTAGCTCTTGCCATTCTGTCATCCTGGTCTCTAGCCCCTGGAACTCCCTTAGCAATATCAGCGGCATGAGCAGCAATTTTACTAGCAACAATACCTTGAGCAACGTCTTCTAAATTAGGAAGAGCAAGATGCTCTGCAGGTGTTACATAGCAAAGGAAAGCAGCACCGTTTGCGGCAGCAATAGCACCACCAATAGCAGCTGTAATGTGGTCATAACCTGGAGCGATATCTGTAACGAGAGGGCCAAGTACATAGAAAGGTGCGCCCTTGCAAATTGTCTGCTGAATTTTCATGTTAGCAGCAATCTGATCCATTGGCATATGTCCTGGACCTTCAATCATAACCTGAACGTCCTTTTCCCAAGCTCTCTTAGTAAGTTCACCAAGTCTTGTAAGCTCGTCAATCTGAACAAGGTCAGAAGCATCAGCTAAACAACCTGGTCTACAAGCATCACCTAAACTTACTGTAACGTCGTATTCTCTACAGATATCAAGAATTTCATCATAGTATTCGTAAAATGGATTCTCATTTCCAGTCATGCTCATCCATGCGAAAATTAAACTACCACCTCGACTTACAATATTCATTATACGATTATTTGCCTTAATTTGCTCTACTGTTTTTTTAGTAATTCCGCAGTGAACAGTAACAAAATCCACACCGTTTTGAGCGTGTAATCTAACCACGTCAATAAAATCCTTAGCTGTAAGCTCTTTTAAGTCTCTCTTATAGTGAATAACTGCATCGTAAACTGGCACAGTACCCACCATTGCAGGACATTCCTTGCAAAGCTTTTTTCTAAAAATCTCTGTATCTCCGTGACTTGATAAATCCATGATAGCTTCAGCTCCCATGTTAACAGCCTTCATAACCTTTTCCATCTCAAGATCGTAGTCCTTACAATCTCTACTAACACCTAAGTTTACGTTAATCTTAGTCTTTAACTTGCTTCCAATAGCGTTAGGATCAAGACTCTTGTGGTTCTTGTTTGCAGGAATGATAATAGTACCATCTGCAAGGCCAGCTCTAATAAATTCCTCGCTAACATTTTCCTTCTTTGCAACAATCTTCATCTCCTCAGTAATGATGCCTTTTCTTGCTGCGTCCATCTGTGTTGTGTAATTTCTTGTTTCCATAAAATTTCCTTCTCTCTTTTTTTATAATCTATATATGTCGTATTTTTACAAAATTAATCATGTCTGATTTATTCAAAAACAAACTGATTTTTGTGTTCGATTTATTCAAAATTAACCTGTAATTTTCCAAGCGTGATTAAGTGGTCCACTTCCCGCACCTAAGTCAAAATCGCACTTTAGAGCATTTGTAATATATTCCTTTGCATGCTTAATTGCCTCTTTTAAGTCGTAGCCAAGACTTAGGTAACTAGCAATAGCACTTGAAAGGGTGCATCCCGTTCCGTGAGTGTTGTCGTTGTGGATACGCTCATTTTCAAACCAAGTAAGCTCTCCATTATATAGAAGCAAATCGTTAGCATCCTCAATGCTATGACCGCCCTTAATTAGGATGGCAGGTCTGTTATTTTTGTTACATTTTCCATTAAGATTAGAACTATCGCTAGCGATACTTTTTCCCTTATACTTTTCATCAATTAGGTAAGCCGCCTTAATCATGTCCTCGCGCTTTTTTATCTCAAGGCCAGAAAGCTTAGAGGCCTCTGGAATGTTAGGTGTAATCATAGTTGCAAGGGGGATGAGCTCATTTACTAAGATTGAAATTGCGTCTTCTTGTAAAAGTACAGAACCGGAAGTTGAGACCATTACTGGGTCAACGACGATTTTCTTCGCCTTGTATTTTTTAAGATTTTCTACGATGCCCTCTACGATTTCCTTATTAGAAACCATGCCAATCTTGACGGCATCAGGGTAGATGTCTGTAAAGACTGCGTCGAATTGCTCATCAAGAAAATGTCTCGTTAAATCAAAAATATCTCTTACTCCTAAGGTGTTTTGTGCCGTAAGTGAAGTAATAATGCTTGATGCATAAACTCCAAGAGATAGCATGGTTTTAATGTCTGCTTGTATTCCTGCGCCACCAGAGCAGTCGCTGCCGGCAATAGTAAGAGCGCACGGAATCTTTTTCTTTTCAATTGTTTTGTCTTTATTCATAGTATTTCTTTCTAGGGAGTTAATTTAATGACTTGTAGTAAAAATAAAAAAACGTCATCCAATGGACGACGCGAATAGATCTTCCCTACGTTGGCATTATCCAAATCAGGTTTACGGTCGAAGTGTCTACACTTCCTCTCAGCCGAATGAATTATCAGCTCCCATTAGTATAAAATTTATTGATAAAATGTACGTTTAATCAACATATCGATTATATTGTAAATGTGCCTAAAAAGATATAGTGCTAAAGTACTAAAATACTTGCAGAAATTTGGGGGAAAGATTAATATAATAAAGTAATACTATGTTGGAGTTTAAGAAAGGTAATTTTTATGAAGATCGGATTTGATAATGAAAAGTATCTTAAGATGCAGTCAGAACACATCAAGGAACGTATCAGTCATTTTGGTGGAAAGCTTTACTTGGAGTTTGGTGGAAAGCTTTTCGATGATTATCATGCAATGAGAGTTTTACCTGGATTTGAGGCAGATTCTAAGATTAGAATGTTAACTCAGATTAAGGATGATGTTGAAATCGTAATCGTTATTAATGCTAACGATATTGAGAAGAATAAAGTAAGAGGCGACCTTGGTATCACTTATGATATGGACGTCCTTAGACTTATAGATGCATTTAGAGGCTATGGCCTTTATGTAGGTTCTGTTGTCTTAACAAGATTTGCAGGACAGGAAAGTGCTATTGCTTATCAGAAGAGACTTGAGGGCCTTGGCCTTAAGGTTTATAGACACTATCCAATCGCTGGTTACCCAGGAAATGTACCTCACATCTTAAGTGATGAAGGTTTCGGAAAGAACGACTATATCGAGACAAAGCGCTCACTTGTAGTTGTTACAGCCCCTGGTCCTGGTTCTGGTAAGATGGCAACATGTCTTTCACAGCTCTATCATGAGCATCAGAAGGGCATTGAGGCAGGTTATGCTAAGTACGAGACATTCCCAATTTGGAATATCCCTCTTAACCACCCTGTAAACTTAGCTTATGAAGCAGCAACAGCTGATTTAAATGATGTTAACATGATTGACCCATGGCACCTTGAAGCTTATGGTAAGACAACAGTTAACTACAATAGAGACGTAGAGGTATTCCCAGTTCTTAATGGTATGTTTAAGAAGATTTATGGCGAATCACCATACAAGTCACCTACAGATATGGGTGTTAATATGGCTGGTTACTGTATCGTTAACGATGAGAACACAAAGGCCGCTTCTAATCAGGAAATTATTAGACGTTACTTCACAGCACTTTGCGATTTAAGAAAGGGTAACGGAAGTCAGGAAATCGTTGATAAGATTGAGCTTCTCATGGAGAAGAGCGGTATCACAGTTGCAGATCGTCCAGTAGTTGCAGCCGCTAATACAAAGGCTGAAATCACAGGAGAACCAGCTGCAGCAATTGAGCTTGAAACAGGAGAAATCATTACAGGTAAGACATCAACACTTCTTGGTGCATCTTCTGCAATGTTACTTAACGCTTTAAAGAAGCTTGCTGGCCTTGATGACTCAGTTAAGCTCATTTCACCAGATGTTATCGAGCCATTACAGCAGTTAAAGGTGGAAAGACTTGGAAACCACAATCCAAGAATGCATATCGAAGAAATCTTAATCGCACTTACAATTTGTGCTAAGAATGATGAAAATGCACAGAAGGCCCTCGACCAGCTCTCAAAACTTAAGGGCACAGAGGTCCACTCATCTGTAATCCTTTCACCAGTAGATGTAAGCACATTTAAGAAGTTAGGAATCAACTTAACATGCCAGCCTGTATATCAGACAAAGAAGTTATTCCATAAGTAAGAAATTTAACTCAGTCGGAGTACAAGCTCCGACTGAGTCTTGACTTAGGGCATAAGCCCATATATAAAGCAGGATTAGATAAGTCGTCGCTTATCTGACCCTGCTTTTTTTGTAGTCTTAAGGGCTGCTTAACTTAAGGTTTTGTATTGTTCTAACAAAGATGGGGTGTTTAGTTGCGGAAATTAATAGTTATTTTTTACTTTCGTCAGATAGATTGTATCATTTATCTGACGAAATCGAAAAACTTATATACAATCTGGAGCTTACTACTTAAACTACTTCCAAATTTTAGAAATTCTCCGGAAGGAATAATCCCTACCGACAATTTTTCCCTGAAAAGGTCAAGAGATGAAGAACTAGGAAATTATGCATTTTTAAAAACTAATACTAATTGACACTTTTTAGCCCATTAGGTCAACGAAATTAAATAAAGCAAGTTGGAATTTTAGGGGCTTTAATACTTTTCCGAAAATTTTTCGCCATAAGGATTAAACCTCTTTCCTAAAAAGCAAGTTTTGTAGGACCTAGAGGCTATTATTTTCCCGCTAGGTCAACATTTCCAAAATAGCACAAAAAGATTGAACTAATCCCCACCAGTAACCGAAATCCCCGCTAACTACAGCTTTTTCCCACAGATACTGCAATCCCCACCAGCAACCGAAATCCCCACCAGCAACCGTCGCAGACCGGTTGCGTCACTAAAAAAAGAAGACCATAATCCAAAGGATTATAGCCTTCTATAAATTTAATGTTTACGCTGCAGTGGCCATTCACGACCCTGCTAACTAGCGTTTTTTCTATATATTACGCAGCAACTTCTGCTTCGCTATTCTTACCTAATGACATAATAGGTAAGCAAATTCTCTTAAATACAAATCTTACGAATGGTCCAGCATACATAAACTGCCAGAAGAAAGCCATTGGTAAGTTGTGGGCTGTAAGTCCAATCCATGTTGTAAAGAATGTGTTAAGAGTTGCACCCTTGAATAATACAGAAGCAACAGCACTCATTACTGGACACATCATAGCTACTGTAACACCTGAGATAAAGAATGTAATAAGGATTGGCTTATCAGCTGGAGTTAAGTGTCTAAATACAACCATCTTTGTAAGGTTACCGATGATGAAGAATTCTAAGATGAAACCAACAGGAATCATAATAGGTAATTCAAATACTGCAAGTCTGAAACATTCAAGTGTAAGGCCACCCTTATCACCTGCGATGTTGTAAACTACCATGGCATAAACCATAACGAAAACCATGATTAATGTGAAAATAAAATCTTGAAACTTAGTTTTTGGCATAAAAATAGCACTCCTTTCAAAAACAACATTTATTAATATCGTAATTAACAAGTGTTGTTCCTGCAAAGAAATGCATAGTTTCCAATAATAACCTTATTGAATTGTGTTCGTTTAAACAATTGTAGGCGCGTTTAACCGACAGCGTCTAATTTATCACAAAACTAATAGCAAAGTCAAGTGGAAATTTTTCATAATCTTTTGTACAGAACTTCATAATAAGAATAGGAGTTTGTGCACACTTAAATTTACAATTCGCCGCAAACGGCAAGTCGCAAACGGCAAGTCGCAAGTTGCAACTCTATCTCATCTAGTCCTAGCTCTGCTCATGCTGCTTTCTCTTCATATCATACATCAACTGATCTGCAACCATGTAGACGGTATGAGGAGATGAATTTTCCAAATTATTCTTAAAGGCATAACCATAGGCAAAGCTGTGTCTGATTCCCTTTTCATTGTTCTCATCAAGACTTGAGTAGCTCTCCTCAAGATTTATAAGACGTTTTTTTAAATCCACTTCCTTAATAGAATCAATATAAATAAGGAATTCGTCGCCACCCATACGAGTGCAGACCCCAACGTCTTCAAAATTTTCAGAAAGACAGTTGGCGAAGTCCTTAATAAGACGGTCCCCTTCTGTATGTCCATAAGTATCATTTACAGATTTAAGGCCGTTAATATCAATACTGATGATGCAGTAGTTGCTAGTAGAATTAACATAACGCTTCATAAAATAATCACTAACGGCGCGGTTTGGAAGCTTAGTTAAAACATCAACATAGGCCATTTCCTTAAGCTTGTTATACTGCTGAACTCTAGCAAGACCTTCTGTGGAGAAGATAATGTAGTTAAAGATAACAGTGCCTATATAAATAGAAATACCTGTAGGCAGAGTTATATTTTTAATAATCAAAATTATGTCTTCAGAAAAAATGTGTAGGCTAACCGTTGCAATTTCAATAATTCCGCACAAAGCAAAACAGAATAAACCATAGAGCTGCAATCTGTTAGAGGCACTCTTAAAGGTTCTAGTTTTGTGAATCGTCTTAATATCTGTAACAAGATAACTTGTAAGAATTAAGAAAGTGATTAGGGCAGTGATAAAGAAGATGCCCCTGGACTCGTTAAAGTACACAGTCCTATTAAGATGCAACATCACAAGTTCAATTGGTATGAAAATGTTAATAAAACTGACGGCTGAAAAAATCAGCTTATTTTTTGTTGGATGCACTGTGTCAATTATTAAATATGTAATTGGTAAAATCAAAAACATAGTTATATAAGACATGAAAGTTGTGTTTCTAGATTCGTAGAAGAAATCTAGAAGTCCGTAATAACTAAGAAGCCAAATACCAATGTCTAGGCAGAAAAGGCCAGTTAAGATTTCTATCTTGGAATTTTTGGAAACACCTATAAACATAAGTGAAATAAATAGGAAGGAAATTCCAAAAACCACAGCAAATAAACCTATACAAAGAGCATAAATATGGTCATTAATATAGGAATTAATCTGGTTGTGATAAGATGAAAGTGAAGGCATTGATATAGGTAGAGCCTCAGTGTCAGAATTAACGTAAATAGTAATGGTTAACTCGTAATTTTCATAATCCTCAGGCAAGTTAATTAGGTGATAATCGCAGCCTACAAAGTCAGAATCTTGATATCTATCATAGTCATAAGAATAGATATCAAGGCTTGTGCCATCCTTAAGGTTAGTTAAACTAACGATAAAAGCAGAATATTTACTTGTAAAAAAGAGACATGGAAAATCTACATTAACATCCGCTAAATTAGTAGTAAGGCTAATTACGTCCTTTTTTATAAAGCCATTAGCAGTTAAATCGTTAATGTTTTTAAAATTTATGTCTGTATAAGTTTTATCATTATAATTTACAGTCCATGGACTATCTAAATAGCAAGTAATACCAAGAGGTTTGTAAGATAGAGAGTATGAAACTGCAAACAGAATTGTTAGTAGTAAAAATGCAGCTACTGCTATAGAAAGATAATTTTTCTTATTAAGCATTTTCAATCTCTCCTTCTTTATCATAATTTAGATGGTGTTCCTGCTTCATATCATACATACGCTTATCTGCAAGCATGTAAACCTCGTGGGAACCAATATTTTTATCCTTTGATTTGTGAATTGCAAAACCATAGGAAGCTTTGTAAGTAAACTCATCACTAGCTTCACTTTCCTTGATTAGGGCAGTTTCAAATTTGGATAAAAGAGAACTACATTCCCATTCGTCGGCGTCTTTTAGGGCTATTAAAAATTCATCTCCGCCGATTCTTGCAGAAATGGTTGAGTTAATAAACACCTCATCTATTATACGGGCAAAGTTAGATATATAGCGGTCTCCACAGGTGTGCCCGTAATTGTCATTTATTAATTTTAATTGGTCAAGGTCAATACTAATAATTGCGTAGTTTGCATTGGTCTTTTCAAGATTTTCCAAAACTTTCTCGCTTAAGGCTCTGTTAGCTAGTGAAGTTAACTCATCGGTATAAGCTATATTTTCAAGCTTAGAAAAAAGGGCCTTTGAATTGTAGTGATCGATGTTATGGAAAAAGAAGTTAAGGAATAGTGACATAACAAATATAATCGCTCCAATAGTTAGCACAGATACGGAAAATCTGTCTCCAGTAGGAGAAAAATATTTCTGATAGTTAAAGATTAGAATCTCGTAAGTTGCTGTGGCAATGAAAATCATAAGGCCGATAGCAAGTACATCCCCTGAATAACTGTGGATGAAAGATCTATTTTCAATATTAATCTGTTTCTTTTTGTCTTTTTTCTTCCTTATTATGACAAGGATGAATTGGCAAAGGCTAGCAAAACCCTCAATCATAGCAAGAAGGTGGAATATGCTAACAAAATTGCAAATGTGACAAATATTAGTGTAGTGTAAAATTAAAAAAATTGTTGGCAAGATAACATTTACAGCCAAAAAGAAGCGGGTAACCACTGTGTTAAAACCGATATTATCAGTAATAATAAAGCCAATGATAGCCGCTGGCATGTAAAGTAAAGTAATGTATTCTAGCACTGTTCCAAGACGCAGTCGGTCAGAAATTAGAATAATAACGTCGTTGTAGCCAAGAATATAAGCTCCTAAAAGAAAGGAAATTATGGAGCTGAAAATTATACTGTAATCCTTGTGGCTTGAACTTATTAGATAAGTAGAAAGCACCAAAAGCACAAGAGCAAAGATACATAAGAAAAATCCTATAATAAATGGAATCTTATGTACCTGAATGTATTTGTTATAGACATCTGAAATGTTTCCTACATAGACGTTTGAAAAGCTTGAAAATGCGCTATTCTCTGTACCTGTGATAACTATGCTTATAGTTTTACCGCTATCTGAACTTGATAAAGGTACATAGTGGTAGCTTTTATTAACCATAAGTCCTTTATCCTCAGTATTATGGCCATAACTATAGATAAGCTCGCCATCTAAATAAACGTCAGCTGTAGAAAGTATAGTCTTAAAAGAGATGCAAGGCGACACAATCTCGCTTACATCTGGAATTGTTGTGGTAATTGTAACGGAATCGTGCTTATTTACTAGACCGATGCTAGCCTTAAAAAGGCTCTCAATCTCTCGACTCTCCCCATTTTCTGTGACTGTCCATCCACTATCAATATTATAGAATGGAAAAACATTTTTAATATCGTATTTATTAGAACCAAGCTTTATAATACAAAGCATGTATATAATAATAATTGCTCCTGCAATTAAGTATTTCCCTATATGTTTAAAGTTCATAACTTTCTATCCCCATAATAATAAAAATTATTACTGTTGTTTGTAAAATTGTTATATAAAAATATACCATAAATTTAGGGAGTTCATCAAGATTATTAATTAATAAGATACATTACTTTTAAGATACAAAAAAATGTGTTAATATATATTTGTTAAGTAATAGGGAAAGTACAGTTATCATAGCTATTGGGGCAGGAGGATGTTAGTCAATGAAGAAGATATTATTAGTTGATGATGACGAGGAAGATATTGAAGCATTAGAAGAAATACTTGGGGATGATTACGAAATAGTTGTTGCAGAAGTAAGCCATGATGCTATTAGATTAGCGGAGGAGATAGATTTTGATTTACTATTAATTGACGTTTATTTACCGGGCATTGATGGCTTTGATACAGTGCGCGTAATTCAGGCAAGCAAGGACAAGATGAATGTTCCTTTTATATTCCTAACAAGTGAGAGAGATTACGCCATTGAACTAGAATGTTTGGAAATTGGCGCAGAGGGAGTAATTAGCAAGCCCTACAGTGCTAGTTTGATTTTAAATAAGGTAAAAAAAGTCATTGAGGACTTTAAATATAGAAAAGGCCTTGAAAATAAGGTTGAGAAAAACGAAGAGACAATAGAGCAGGTAGTTAACGATTCCAAGATTGATTACCTAACGGGCATCTATAATAGAAGTGGTGGGGTTGAGCTTTGGATTGAAAAATGTCACGAATACGAGCAGATGACCATTTTCATGATGGATATTGATAATTTCAAGCAGATAAATGACACCTATGGCCATGTTGCAGGAGATGAGGCCCTTCGTGCCCTAGGTAAAATTATCTCTGAGAATATTAATAAGGAAGACCTTGCCATTAGAGTTGGTGGAGATGAATTTATTATCTGCGTAATGTCTTTTTTATCTGAGAAAAAAATTAAGAATTTAGCCGGAAAAATTAATAAAAAAGCTATTGAGAAATTCAATGAATTAGGTTATCGTGATATTGCTACTATATCCTGCGGTGTGGTTAGATATCCCGATGATGGAACGGTAGTTGAAGAGCTCTATAGAAAGGCAGATAAGGCCCTTTACACAGTTAAGTTAAATGGTAAGAATGGAACTCATTTATATGATGAGTTTTTAGATGAGACTTCAAGAGAAGGTAACGTGGAATTGAAAAATGTTATCTATACCATTGAAGGTCATCTAGATACGAGGGATGGTGCTTTTCAGGTTGAATATAATGATTTTAAGAAGATATATAATTTTGTTCGCAGATATTTAAAAAGATATCCAGGAAACGCCAAGATGGTGGTATTTACCCTTGGTAGAAATCAGATTATTGAATTGGATACTTTAAAAAAGGCTATGAATTCCCTAGAAGCAGCTGTAAGCGACGCCCTAAGAAATTCGGATGTCTCAACAAAATACAATAGCTCCCAGTACGTGGTTTTGCTTATGAATGTCAAGGACGAGGACATTGATAAGGTAGTTTCCCGTGTGGAAAAGATCTATGAAAGATACTTAATGGGAGAATCCATAGAGCTTTCTTACGAAGTAAAAGACATGCAAGAAAGAGAAGAATAGAGAATGGTGTTTGAGTACAGTGTTTCAATAGATTATTACGATTATAGATTTTTATGCGCATACGATTATGTGCTAACTAAGGATTTAAAGCCTATTGATTTAGGCGAGAGAACAATTACAGAATATATGAAGGATAATAAGCTTGCTATAGGGGATGTGGGTATTAGATTACTGCGCCTCTTTGGCGAGCTTAATTTAGTTTATTTACCTAATGAGATAGAGGGCTTTAAGGTTCTTGTTTTAGGAAAATATGCCTTTGCTCCGAAACAAAAACTAATAGATATAGACGATTACGACACAGATTTATCCCTGATTTCAGGGGACATCCTTGAGGAATTATATCTTAATGAAAATCTTGTCAAAATCGAGAGTTTTGCGCTCTACAATTGTCGTAGTCTAAAGTTTATGGAAATGAGTAAAGCCCTTAACCTAGTAGACGGAGATGCCTTTATGAACTGTAATAAATTGTCAAAGATTAATTTAAAGGCAGAAATTAAGGATGCTACAGGAATAAGAAATGTCCTAGCCCAGTATAAGCAGGGCCTACTTGTAACCTTTAAGGAGCCAGATAAATTAGAAACTACTAATAAGTTAGATAACGTCCTTGCAAGATTCTATTTTCCTGAATATTCAGAGAGTTATGAAGAAATTGGACCTGCCCATATCTTTGCCTTTAACGTGGATGGTGAAGGCTACAGGGCGAGACAACAATTTTCCAATGGAGTTTTAATAATTAATGGCTATGATGAGACCTTTAGTAAGGCAGTAAGCGTGGAAGCTGTTAATACCCTAGCCCTAATGGCAATTTATAGACTGCTTTATCCTGTGGATTTATCAAAGGCAAACAAAGAGATGTACTATGATTTCATTGCAGATAATAAGGCGGAAATCCTAAAGGAAGTCATAAGAAAGCAGGATATGGAGAGCTTAGAATTTTTGTTAAAAATGGACATAATAAATAATGAAGATAAGATGCTAGCCTTAAGAGAAGCCACAAAGTATCAGTGGTTAGAGGCTTCAGCAAAGATTATAAATTTTAGAGGAGAATGAGATGGATGAAGAGTTTAAGCTTAAAAATGAGTCTCAAAGCCAATGGGAAGCCAGAATGGGCAAGGAGATTTTATCATTTTTAAGAGACGAGATATATAAAGATTTACGATTTATGGATGTGGCCCTTTCAGCCCTAACTTTTGTGGAGAGGGAAGGTATGCAGATGTTTGCCACAGATGGCAGAATGCTTTACTTTGGGCCAGAACACACTATAGAGATTTTTAAAAAGAACGAGCGCTTTTTAGAGAGAGCTTATTTACACAGTATTTTGCACTGTATTTATGGGCATTTGTGGATAAGACAGGATAGAAGAGAAGATTTGTGGAATCTTGCCTGCGATATTGCCGTGGAGCAGGTTATTGATAGCCTTAATAAGCCTTGCACCAAGAGAATTCTCACCCTTTTAAGAAAGCAGGTCTATGAGAGATTGAAGAATCTAAACATAGTTTCCGCCTCTCAGATTTACGAGCTTTTATATGAGGATAGCAAGAATTTCGACCCAGAAGAGTATATAAAATGGTATCAGAAATTAGCTAGGGAATTTGTCACAGACGATCACAGCTTCTGGCCTAAAAAGGACAATAAGCAAATGTCTCAAAGAGAGAACGACACCTATAAGGACTGGCAGAAAAGAGCTAAGGAGATTTCTCATAACAAGTCCTTTTCAAATAGTGACGATGGAGGAGATATTGCATCCATCAATCTAGCGGTGGAGGCAAGACGTGGGGCAAGCTATAGAGATTTCCTAATTAAATTTAGCTCCCTTCATGAAGAGCTAAAGACTAACCCAGACGAGTTTGACCTAGCCTTTTATAGCTACGGACTTCGTCTTTATGAAAATATACCTCTTATTGAACCCCTTGAAACTAAGGAGTCTAATAAGATCAGAGATTTTATTATTGCAATTGATACTAGTTATTCTACTTCTGGACAGTTAGTCAAAAATTTTCTAAAAAAGACTTTAGAAATTTTAGGACAAAGCGAGAATTTCTTTAAGAATGCAAGAGTTAGAATAATACAGGCAGATGATTTGGTAAGAGATGATATAATTATTAATGGAGATTATAATATAGAAAAACTATTCTCAGATTTCCAAGTTAAAGGTGGCGGAAACACTGATTTTAGGCCAACATTTACTTATATAAATAATCTAATTAAGACGGGAGAAATAACTAGTCCTGACGGAGTGATTTATTTTACGGATGGAAGAGGCATTTTCCCACAGACAAAGCCAGAATATAAGACTGCTTTTGTATTCCTTGAAGGATATGAAGGAAAAGAGGAAATAAAGGTTCCGGCTTGGGTTTACAAAGAGATAATTCATAAATCTACCCTAGAGCAGGAATAAAGCTTATATTTAAGTGTAAAAAACGTTTTAAAACACTTTAAAACACAAAACATAAAACACATTTATAGAGATAGCAAGTGAGGATATGCTATTAAGAAAGGAAAAGGAAAATGGACAATTTAAAATTTTTACTGGGAAAACTAAAAGAAGCAGAGGAGTATGAGCACGCTAGTAAAATCATAGAGTTTGATATGGAAACAAAGACACCAGCTAAGGGCCTTAAAGCTCAGGGTGAGCTACAGAGTTTACTTGCTAATAAAGCTTATGAGATTACTCATAGCAAGGAATTTGTGGACTGCGTAGTGGCCCTACATAAAGAGCTAGATAGCCTAGAAACTGAGGCGAAGGTTTTGGTTAGCAAGCTCTACAAGGACATTGAAAGAAACAAGAATATAAGCCCAGAGCTTAATCTCGAATTTTCAAATATAGAAAACGAAGCCTTCGCAAATTGGGTGGAGGCAAAAAAGGATGCAGATTTCACAAAATTTGCACCAAGTCTTGCTAAGATAAAGGACATGGAATTCAAAAAGATAGCTTTAAACGAGTCGGCAGTGGATGTGGCTTATGATAACTTACTTGATATCTATGAGCCAGGTATGACAAGCGCCAAGCTTGATGAGCTTTTTGGAGAGTGTAAGGAAAGCCTTATTCCTTTACTTGAAAAGATAAAGGCCGCTAAAAAGCCTATTAGAACTGACTTTACCACTAGAAAGGTAAAGGATTATCAACAGGAAGAATTCATGAAGTTCTTACTTGAAACTCTAGGCTTTGACTTTAATAGGGGCACTTATGCCCTTTCAGAGCACCCATTTACTGAACTTGTGGGCCGAAATGACGAAAGGGTAACAACACATTTTTATGAGGATAATCTCTTCTCAAGTATGTATTCTGTAATTCATGAGTGTGGCCATGCCCTCTTTGATTTAAGCACACCAGATAAGGACTGGGACTACTATTTATTCGACTATAAGAGCATGGGTCAGCACGAATCAGTTTCAAGATTTTATGAAAATATTATCGGTAGATCCGAAAACTTCATTGCTGCCATTTATGATAGAATGCAGGACATTTTCCCAGAGGCGTTAAAGGGCGTTTCAAAGACAGAAATTTTTGACTATGTAAATCAAGTACAGCCTAGTCTTGTAAGAACTGAGGCAGACGAATTTACATATACTTTCCACATAATTATTCGTTATGAAATCGAGAAGGAAATTATGGAGGGAAAGCTTGATATTGCTGATGTTCCAAAGGCTTGGGCAAAGAAGTATAAGAGCTATCTTGGAGTTACTCCAACTAATGATACCCTTGGCTGTTTACAGGATGTTCACTGGACTTCTGGTTTTGGATATTTCCCAACTTATGCCCTTGGTAACTTCTACAACAGCATGTATTACAACAAGATGAAGGAAGAGATTGATGTGGCAGATGCAATTAGAACAGGCCACATGGATACAATTAATAAGTGGATGTTTGAAAATGTATGGAAAGACGCAGACAAACTCGATTCTAGCGATTGGATCAAGCAGATTACAGCTAGAGAATTAACTTCAAAGGACTTCTTAGAATACATTGAAAATAAATATGGAATGTTATATGGCTTATAATTAGCCTATAGTTAGGAGAAAATTATGAATATTTATCAGGCAAAAGAAGAAATTGCCAATACAGTAAAGGCTTATTTTTTAAAGGATGAACAGGGAAATCCTAAGATTCCTGAACTTAGACAAAGACCAGTGTTATTAATGGGCCCTCCAGGGGTTGGCAAGACTCAGATTATGCAGCAAATTAGCGAGGAGTTAAACATTGGCCTTGTTTCTTATACAATTACACATCACACAAGACAGTCAGCCGTAGGTCTACCTATTGTTTCAAAGAAGGTTTATGACGGCGTGGAAAGAGATGTTACAGAGTATACAATGTCTGAGATTATTTCAGGCATTTACGAATACATGGAAAAGACAGGGCACAAGAAGGGAATTCTCTTTATCGATGAGATTAACTGTGTTTCTGAGACACTTATGCCTATGATGCTACAGTTTTTACAGGTTAAGACTTTTGGTAATCAAAAGCTTCCAAAAAACTGGATTATTGTAGCGGCTGGAAACCCTTCAGAATACAACAAGCAGGTTAGAGAACTTGACGTTGTAACTCTTGATAGAGTTCGTTTAATCAATATAGAGCCTGACCTTGATGCTTGGAAAATCTATGCTATTAATCGCAAGGTTCACAGAAGTATACTAAGTTATTTGGATGTAAAAGCCGATAACTTCTATAAGGTCTACTCTGATGTAGACGGTTTAAAATTTGTTACAGCTAGAGGCTGGGAGGATTTAAGTACCCTTCTTTATAGCTATGAAGAGCTTGGAATTACTATTACTGAGGACATTATCTATGAATATTTAAGAGATAGAGAAGTGGCTGAGGATTTCCTAAGCTTCTATGATCTTTACATGAAATATAGCAAAGATTATGAGATAGAACTTATATTAAAAGCTAGCGTTGATGCAGCGGTTTATGCTAGACTAAACAACGCAGAATATGATGAGAAGTTAATTCTTATTAATCTGCTATTAGAAAGATTAGATAGAGATTTTAAAGAGGCCAATGAAAGTGCCGAAGAGCTTAAAAAAGCAAAGGATTCAGGAGCAGATTATGATATGAGCTTAGAGCTTAAAGTGGGCGTTAGTTCAGAAATGGCAAGCTCTAACCTAGATAATACTATTCGTTTTATTAAGGAAGGCTTAGACGAGGGAAGTATGCTTATATTTATTACTAACCTTACACTTAGTGAAAATGCAGCAATATTCCTACTTAACAACCCTAATAAAAGCTACCTAGAATATGCTGATAAGTTATTAATAAACTCTAAGAAGACAAAGATTCTAAAAGATTTGAACAAATAGAATGGGGTGAATTGATGACATTTATTCAATTTTGGAAAAATTTTTATGGACATTTGCATACCGTTAATGCCCATAGAAGATTAGTTAGAAAGGAAATGTTTAAACTTGGTATGTATTATCAAGGTCTTACTCATGACCTTTCTAAGTATTCACCTGTGGAATTTATACCGGGGGTAATTTATTTCCAGGGGAATAGAAGTCCGAATAATGCCCAGAGAGAAAAAGAGGGTGTCTCTAGTGCTTGGCTTCATCACAAGGGCCGTAACAGACACCACTATGAATACTGGATTGATTATTCTACAAAAAAGACAGGGGATATCAACCTAGAAGGCATGCCAATGCCAAAGAAATACATTATAGAAATGTTTTGCGACAGAATAGCAGCAAGCAAAATCTACAATAAAGACAAATATACCGATTCTGATGCCTTAAACTACTATTTACAGGGCAGGGGACATTATCTTATGCACCCAGACACAGAGGCACTCCTTTATCGCCTTTTGAAAATGTTATCAGAAAAGGGAGAAGACTACACATATGCATATATAAGACGTAAGATCTTACACCGTAAGAAATAGGAGGAAATATGGGTAATCGCAAATTTAGATTTTTAAGCCTACTGTTGCTTTTAATGCTTTTATGCACTAATATAACTGCCTGCAATAAAGCATCTTCTGCAAAGTCGGGAAATCTTGCAGCAGAAAGCATCGATGACACAATAGAATCAAGTGATGATGAAAGCTTGGAAGAAATCTCATCAGATGAATCCACTGAGGCTTCTACAGGGGAGAGCAGTGAAGATACAAGCGCAAGTCAAGAAGAGACTTCTGTTACAACACTTGAGGATGGCACAACTGTAATTACAACAAGTTCAGGCCAACAAGTTACAATAAAAGAAGAGACTAGTGCTGCCTCAACTGATTCTTCTAGCTCTTTACAAGTTGCTAAATCAGCAGTAAGTGGAGTTAGCCAAGAAAGTGATAACTCTTCACTATTAGAGTCTGTTTCAGATAGCTCTAGCACTAGCGTTGAATTACATACATTTTCAGCAATAACAGCAAGTGAATATAGCGCAGCACAGTCTATTGTAAACAGCATTATTTCTAGCTCAATGTCAGAATATACTAAGGTAAAAACAATTCACGATTACCTAATTGACTCTATTACTTACCCATCAACTATTGATACAAGTAATAGAAGCCTCTTTACCTGTACAGGTGCGCTAATTAACAAGGTGGCTGTATGCCAAGGCTATGCAGATGCATTTTCATTATTATGCTATTTAGCAGGGGTACAGGCAGAAATCGTTTCAGGTCCAGCCAATAACGGCTCAAGTGTTATAGGTCATGCTTGGAATCAGGTAAGAATTGATGGTACTTGGTATAACATTGATTGTACTTGGGATGCGCCATTTGTTTCTTCTACTGAACAGATAAAAATTTACGATTATTTCCTTGTAACAGATGCTACAATTAGTGCTGATCACACCATAAATGCCTCTGCAGCGGCGGGATATCTTGCAGCAAAGCATAGTTGCACAGACTCAAGATATGAGGCGAATAACGCAAACTTAACTGATGATGCACTTTATAGCTATTACAGCACAGCGGATTATGGAAGCTATGCAAAAACCGTGGTAACTTCAACTTCTGAAGCGGTGTCTGCGGCGCAAAGTTATAAAAATTCAGCAACTTCACCTTATATAATTGCTTATAAGAATAGTTCTTTTTATACTAGTAGTAGTGAATTAGAAGCTGCAGTAGAATCTATAGTAAGCGAGATTCTTAAAAACGTTTATAACACTAGTGGAAGTGTATCTGTTAGCTATACATATTTTAATTTGCCATCTAAATACATTTTAATAATTATCAATTAACCTTAACAAGTTGCCAGTTTATAGTTAATGTAGTACAATAATTGTAACAATAAATAGTACGTGTTAATTGTAGAGGGAACTGATATGAAGGGGTATAAGAAGGCTTTATGGATTCTTCTGCTTGGAGAATTCGTTCTTTTGATTATAGACTTCATCAGCTATCAGATGAAGGACGTTATAAAATATGATATGAATACACTGCCATTTAGCGCAGTTAGTAATATGGTCAATTTTATTTGTGACCTTCTTATTTTGTTGACTTTTTTGATTTCATGGGGTATTACTGTCATTCGCAGGTTCGTGGATGGCCGTAATACTGGCCTTGAATATCTTACTTTATTTGATTTACTTGCAACTCTTTATTTCTTTCTAGAAAGCAAGTATATAGGCGGTTATTTCTACGTTGAAACCACCTACACCACTGGTTTAATCAGTATTCTAATGACGATTCCAATTTTACTTTTACTTTATTACGAAAAACAATATGGCAATAAATATAGAAGATTATATGATGTGATGCTTTTGCTATCCTTCCTTATTTTCTTTGTACAATTAGGTCTCTTTTTATCAAAAGCTATAGATGTAAAATATATCTTCCTTTCAACTTATAGCTACATTGTAATAGATTTAATTGTCTTCTTTGTATGCTGTACCCTAGAAAATCACAGGCTTAAGGTCTGGGATTTAAAACTTGAAGAAATCGGACTTTTTGTATCCATTTCCTGCGGTATTATCGATGTCTGCTTAGGCTTTGGTGATATTAAAAATGTAAAGGGCACCTACTTTAGATACGGAATTACAGTTTATAGCATCATTATGGTAATCGTGCTTATTGTGAGACTTATGGAGACTTTGCTAGAAAATTCAAGGGTTTCCTCAGAAATGCTTGCAAAGCAGGTAGAAATCATGGAGTCTCAAAATAATAAATTGCGAGAGGCTAAAAAGGAAGCCGATGAGGCTAAACAGCAGGCTCAGGTGGCAAATAAGGCAAAGTCTAATTTCCTTGCCCACATGTCTCATGAAATAAGAACTCCTATTAATGCCATTATTGGTATGGATACCATGATTCTAAGGGATTCTAAGGACCCTGAAATCCTATCCTATGCAAGAGATATTGAGAAAGCCAGTAATAATCTCTACACCATAGTTAATGACATCCTTGATTTTTCTAAGATTGAATCAGGAAAAATGGAAATAGTTGAGACTAGCTACAATCTAAAGAGCATGATTCATGACTGTATTGGCATGATTATGATGAGGGCTAAAAGTAAGCGTTTATCAGTGGTTTTAAAAAATGATACTAAAGTTCCGGCATGTTTAATTGGTGATGCCATTAGAATCCGTCAGATTATTAATAACATTTTAACAAATGCAATAAAATATACAGATTACGGCAGTGTTACCATGTTTGTTGGCTATTCTCCAACAGATGAGGCGGACATAATAAACTTAATTGTTCAGGTGACAGATACGGGTCAGGGTATGAAAAAGGAGGATTTATCGAATCTTTTCCATACCTTCCAGAGAATTAATATTGAGAGAAATTATGCGGTAGAGGGCACAGGCCTTGGTCTTTCTATTTCAAAGCAGCTAGTAGACCTTATGGGAGGCAGCATTGAGGTGGAAAGTGAATATGGCGTGGGTTCTACATTTACCATAACAATCCCTCAAAAGCTAGATGGAGACGAGCTTCTTGGAGATATTTCCTCTCTTAAAAACGATGAGGACTATGAGGAGAATAGACACATTTCCTTTGTGGTAAATGATGTAAAAATCCTTGTGGTGGACGATATTCCGGCAAATATTAAGGTAGTGGAGGGCCTCCTTAAAAATACAAATATTGGCATTGATTACTGCGACAACGGTAACACAGCCATTGCCTTTACTAGAAATGTAAACTATGACATGATTTTCCTTGATCATATGATGCCTGGCAAGGACGGCGTTGAGACCTTTAAGGAAATTAAGGCGGATAAGGATAATTTAAATAGGGAAACACCTATTATTATGCTTACGGCCAATGCCATTAATGGGGCTAAGAAAGAGTACCTATCCATTGGCTTTGATGACTATTTAGCAAAGCCTATTAGGGAGTTGCAGCTAGAGGCCATCATAAGAAAATATTTACCACCGGATAGCATCGTGGATGAGGAAGTGGATAAAAACTGGCATGAGAATTATAGATGGTATGACAAGCCAACTAAGGATGAGGATTTTAATAAGATCATCGAGGAGGGTGGCTTACTTGATATAACGAAATTAGATGCCAATAATCTAGATACTAAGAAAACCGTTGAAAATGCAGTGGCAGATGCTATTGATATGGCGGATATCTGCTATATCGATGACAAGACGGGTATGGAATATTGCGGCGGAATTAGAGAGCTATACGATGAGTTAAAGGCAGATTACGTTAAGGAAAATCGCTTCGAGGATATTAAGAAATTCTATGAAGCTAATGACTTTAATAATTATAGAATTGCTGTACATGGTTTAAAGAGTACATCTCTTACTATTGGTGCTAAGAATTTTTCGGCTCTCTGCAAGGAAATCGAGCAGGGAGTTAAGGCTGGAAATATAGATATTGCACATCAAAAACAGGCTTATCTAATGGAAAGCTACGAGAAATTACTAAAGATGTTGGGCTGGAGGTGATAACTTGGAACTAGCTTATAATATTGATTTTGAAATTGCTGCAGCGGTATTCGACATGGTTTTATGGCTGTGTATGAATTACTTTTTTGTAACACAAACAGATGTAAGCAGGGCCTTTAGAGATTTGGTTATGTGGGCTTTAGTAGCCACAGTTCTTGATTTAACAACAGCACTTACAATTTCATATGGCAATATTGTTCCCTTCTGGTTTAACAGCCTTTTAAACACGGTGTATTTCGTGACTATTGCCCTAATGGGCTATTCCTACACAAAATACATCAATGCCTATGTAAGGGTTAGCGATAAAAAAGATGTGGATGTAATTATAGGTAAAGTAGTGGTTTGCGCCATTTGTGTAATGCTTGTGGTAAATATCCCTATTGGGTTTGTTTTCAGCTTTAATGCCACTGAGGGCTATGTGCATGGACCACTTTATTTCCTAGTTTTTATACTGCCTATCTATTATCTTTTGTATGCTTCGGTAATTGCCGTGCTTAATAGAAAATGTTTCTCTGTAAAGCAGTTGGTATCCTTTGGCATGTACATGTTTTTGATATTGATAGGACTTGTGATTCAGTTCTTCTTCTTTCAGGACATTTTACTTACTATGTTCTTTGTTTCAGTGGGAATCTGGATTACCTTCCTTGCTATGGAAACACCTGATTATAGGCTTTTTATAGAGGCAATGTATAAACTAAACGATGTGACTAATAAGGCGAAGGAGGCCACTAATAAGGTCTTAGATTTAAATGCGTCTAAAGATACATTTTTAAAAAGTATTAGACAGGACATTAAGACGCCAGTTAACCGGATAAATGCTTACACTCAGAAGATATCTGCTAAAACGGCGGATCAGGATATCCTAAAGGATACAGAAAAAATCATTGATTCTGTAGGAAAGTTAAAGGAAACTCTTAAGGATATTAATGATTACATAAGTTTAACAGATGATAAGATGGAGTTAAACGTGGAGGAGTATTCACCTCGGGAGATGCTTGAGGACTGTGTGGAGATTGGTAAAAATAATGCTCGAGAAAAGGGTCTTGATTTTGATTATGAAATTGATGAGGACTTCCCTAAGAAACTTTACGGGGACAGGCCTAGACTTTCACAAATCATATCTTCTCTTATATTTAATTCTCTGAAATTCACTCAAGTGGGCAAAGTTAACTTTAAGGCCTTGTGGAATCAGGAGGATGAGAATAAGGGCAAGATGACCATTGAGGTTTCAGACACTGGAGTTGGTATGAGGCCAGAAGAAAAAGAGAGCCTAGAAAAGAGCCTGAAATCTGGAATTGTTGGTTATAACAAAAATGCAAAGGGCCGAGGCTTTGGCCTAAATATCGCCACGAGACTTCTTTCTTTAATGGGTAGTAAATTAAAGTTTAAGAGCGAGTATGGAAAGGGCACAACATTTTCCTTTGGAGTAGTACAAGGAGTTGATAAGCCTGCTAAGGTGGAGCCTCTTATAATGGAGGAGGATTTTAGTAAAACCAAGGCGGAGCTTGATATTAAAGAAGATTTGCTTGCTAACAAACTAGCAGAGGTAGGGCTTGAAATTGAAAAGCAGGAAAAGAAAAAAAGTGATGTTAAGTTAGATCTCGTTAAGGAGGATAAAGACAGGGCAGAGATGCCTATAACTAAGGAGGTTAAAGAAAAAAAGCCAGTACAAAAGAAGGCTAAATTAGCCGAGAAAGATACGAAAAAACCTACAAAGATAAAGCCAAATTTGGTTAAGGAAGACAAGCAACAAAGGGTAGAGCCTATTAATGTAACAAAGAAAATCGAGCCAAGTAAACAGGAAAACAAGCACACTCAGAATAAGCCTCAAAGAGGGGAAATTCTTAAGCTTGAAAAGGGTTTGAAGGGCTTTGATGTGGAGATGGGCTTAAAGTATTGCATGAATGATGTAGCCTTTTATGAAGATATGTTAAATACTTATGTAGAAAATGAGAAAATTGGAGATTTACTTACTTACATTCAAGTAGAAAATTGGGACGCATTTTTGCTTACACTTCGCTCTGTTAGAAACACCTCTCAAACCATTGGCGCTATGGAGCTTACAAGAAGCGCTAAGGATTTAGAGCTGGCGTTTAAACGAGGAGATTTAGACTATATAAAGTCTAATGCAAGAGCATTTTTATCTTTGTATAGGAGTACTATTGAGGTTATTAAGGGCTATCGAGAGGAGGCATAAGGATGGATAAGAAGATATTAATTATTGATGATGACAAAATGATTTTAAAGCTTGCAGATTACGTCTTAAAGGATGAGTATGAGGTAAAATGTGCAAGTTCAGGAATTGATGGTATTGATATGATTCAGGATTTTGAGCCGGATCTTATTATGTTAGATATTGAAATGCCAATGATGAACGGTTTTGAGGTTATGTCCTTAGTTAAGCAAAATAAGAAATGGAATAGCATTCCAATCTTAATGTTTACATCTTCCGCTGACAGAGAAACGGTTTTAAAGGCTAAGAGATTAGGCGTAAATGATTATATTGTGAAGCCATTTTTACCAGAAAAACTCTTAGAAAGCGTGGAAAAGACTTTCGGGAGAAACGCTCACAAATAAGCATAAATACTCAATTCTTCTTAAACATAAATAAATTGAATTGTGCATAATTACCAAATTATAACATGTGATTATATAGAAAATAGCAATTTACAACAAAAAATCACATGTTATAATTTTAGTATGAACTGTAAACGTTTTCACATTTGCATATTTATTAAGTGGGGGCTTAACGTATGAAATGTAAGGCTTTCAGTTGAGACACATTGATTATTAGATTATTAATTTTGGAGGTTTTGAAATGAAATCATTTGATTATGTAATTAAAGACGAAGTAGGAATTCACGCTAGACCAGCAGGTCTTTTAGTAAAGGAAGCTAAGAACTATGATTCTAAGATCACAGTTTGCAAGGGTGATAAATCAGCAGAAGCAACAAAGCTTATGGCTTTAATGGCAATGGGTGTTAAGTGTGGCGATACTGTAACTGTTAATGTAGAAGGCGGAGATGAAGAAGCTACATTTGCTAGCATCAAGGACTTCTTTGAGAACAATCTATAATTTAAAGAATCGAGGTTAATTATGGATAAATTTACAGGTAAATCAGTATTTAAGGGCGTTGCAATGGGTAACGTAGTTGTATTGGATAAGAAAGATAAACCAGTAGTTCGTGAAAAGATTACTGATACAGATTCTGAAGTTGCAAGAGTAGATGTTGCTGTTGCAGAAGGAATTAAGCAGTTAGGAGCTTTATATGATAAGGCTTTAAAGGAAGTTGGTGAGGCTTCAGCAGCAATTTTTGAAGCTCATCAGATGATGATTGAAGATATGGATTATAACGATTCTATCAAGAATATCATTAGAACAGAGAATGTTAATGCAGAATTTGCTGTAGCTGTTGCAGGTGATAATTTTGCTGAGATGTTTGCAGCTATGGATGATGATTATATGAGAGCTAGAGCTGCAGATATTAGAGACGTTTCAAACCGTCTTATTAACATTTTACAGGGTAATGAAGTAGTTGACTTCTCATCTATGGAACCATCTGTAATTATTGCAGATGATTTAACTCCTAGTGAGACTGTTCAGATGGATAAGGAGAAGATTCTTGCCTTCGTAACAGTTCATGGTTCAACTAATTCACATACTGCAATCCTTGCTAGAATGATGAACATTCCTGCATTAGTATCAGTAGATATGGATTTATCTAAGATTAAGAATGGTACACTTGCTGTAGTTGATGGTATTAAGGGTGAAGTTACTTTTGATCCTTCAGCTGAGATGCAGTCTGAAGTTAAGAAGCAGATTAAGAAGCAGGAAGAACAGGCAGAACTCCTTAATCAGTTAAAGGGTAAGGAGAATGTAACTAAGAGCGGTAAGAAGATTAACATTTATGCTAATATCGGTGCTGTTAGTGATGTTGCACTTGTTCTTGAGAACGATGCTTCAGGTATCGGTTTATTTAGATCAGAATTCTTATACCTTGGTAGAGAAGATTACCCAAGTGAAGAAGAGCAGTTTAGAGCTTACAAGCAGGTAGCTCAGAACATGGCTGATAAGAAGGTTATTATCAGAACTCTCGACATTGGTGCTGATAAGAAGGTTGATTACTTTAACTTAGGTGAAGAGGACAACCCAGCTCTTGGTTATAGAGCTATTAGAATTTGCTTAAAGCAGCCAGATATCTTTAAGACACAGTTACGTGCCCTTTTAAGAGCTGCTGTTTATGGTAACATTTCTATTATGTATCCTATGATTATTTCAGTTGCTGAAGTAAGAAAGATTAAGGAAATTGTCAAGGAAGTAGCAGATGAGCTTACTTCTCTTGGTATTGAATATAGAATTCCAGAGCAGGGTATTATGATTGAAACTCCTGCATCTGTAATTATGAGTGAAGAGCTTGCTAAGGAAGTTGACTTCTTTAGTATTGGTACTAACGACTTAACACAGTACACACTTGCAATTGACCGTCAGAATGCGAACTTAGATGATTTCTATGATTCACATCATCCAGCTGTTTTAAGAATGATTAAGATGGCTACAGACAATGCTCACAAGGCAGGTATCTGGTGTGGTATTTGTGGTGAATTAGGAGCTGATACAGAGCTTACAGAAGAGTTTGTTAAGATGGGACTTGATGAGCTTTCAGTATCACCTTCAATGGTGCTTAAGTTAAGAAAGATAGTTAGAGAGATGGATTAATATGACGATTAATGAAATAGCTAAATTGGCTGGCGTATCTAACGCAGCTGTTTCTAGGTATTTTAATAATGGCTATGTCTCTGATGAAAAAAGAGAAGCAATAAGGAAAGTGGTTGAGGAGACGGGCTATGTCCCATCTCCCCAGGCACAAACTTTGCGAACTAAGAAGACAAAGCTAATTGGCGTTATAATTCCAAGACTTAATTCCACTGCAACTAACTTAGTTGTTAATGGCATATCGGATAGACTAGAAACTGAAGGCTATCAATTATTACTTGGAAACACCGGTGACGATGTATCTAAGGAACTAAAGTACCTTCAGGTTTTTAATGAGAATAGAGTGGATGGAGTTATATTGCTAAGTTCTATGGTAACTAATAAGCATAGACTTGCAATTGATAAATTGAAATGTCCTGTGGTTATAATTGGACAGAATGTAGAGGGCTGCAATTGCATTTATTATAATGACTACCAAGCAGTTTATATGGTGACTAATTTTCTAATTGAGAAGGCCTGTAAAAGAATTGTTTTTATTGGCTTTAATGATGCAGACATTTCCAATGGTAAGCAGAGAAGAAAGGGCTTTATAAAGGCCTTAAAGGATGCTCATTTGCCTTGTGAAGACAGTCAGATAAGTACTAGCGATATTAAGAAGCAATCTGGATATTTAATCATGGAGAGCTTGTATAGTAACTATCCGGATCTTGATGGTGTTGTCTGTGCCTCAGATAGAGTTGCTGTAGGTGCAATAAAGTATTTACAGGATAGAGGAAAGAGAGTTCCTGAAGACGTTAAGGTTGTAGGACACGACTATTCTGACTTTTCAATGGCTATTACGCCAACACTTACAACAGTTAAGTATCACTATGAAGAGGCTGGTGCTAAGGGTGCTGCTATGTTACTAAATTTAATTAGAGAGATACCTATTAGTGCTAACGAGGTAATGCTTGGCTACGAAATAATTGAGAATGATTCAACAAGATAGCAATGTAAAGGTTAAATATAGGCTGGCGAAAAGCAAAGGAGATTAGATGGCAGCAAATATTAAACAAGGTGATATTATTGAAGTAGCAGGAATTGATTTTGTTCCGCTAGTAATTAATAATAACGAGAATGCTAGGGATGCAAAGGTAATGGTGTGTCCTATAATTGATGAAGACAAGAACAATGACAAACATGTTTATGTTGAAGGTGAGAAGATAAAAGGATATGCTTGCTGTGATCAGGTAAGACGTATCAATCTACTGGCTAAACAATATAAAGCAATAGATCATATAAGCTATGAAGACATAGCAGAGATTACTAGAACAGTGAATAGTATGATGAAATTTTTCTAAGGATTAGTATAAAAACTAATCCTTTTTTTATGATTTTTTGTTATAAGGACTAAAAGGGGGTGGGTATTTTTGTTATATCTACCCCCTTTTACCCCCAAATTTAGATACAAAAAGGGGGTAATTTAAGAAACTATATTATTGGTATATAAATAACAAACCTAGATAAAATCTAGCTTTGTTCGATAGTTTGATAGTCAAATATTTCCACGTAAAAAACCCCCTTGACCGTCTAAATTCAGTAAATTATACTGTAAACAGTGTTAACGAACACTTTACTGCTGTAATACGAGTATCTAAGTGGGGTGGGATCCCTTAGAACTTAAGTAGATATATGTAGGGAGATAACACTGCTGGGGAACCTTCGGGATAAGTAGACGGGAGAAAGAAAGAATTCAAAACTAGAGCTGATTGGGATTTAAACTTTGGTTTCATGAATTCTAGAGTTTGGACTACGCCAAACTCATTGCGTCCTTGATGACGCAAGCCATTAGGGACAGAAATATAGTCGTAGTGTGAATGGAGGCACAATGCCGAAATTAACTAAAGAGGTTCGAGACTTAGTCGTGGCTAAAGCCAAACTCGAATTTCTAGAGAACGGTTTTGAGCACACTTCCATGCGTAACATTGCCAGCGACGTGGGAATTAGTGTCGCAGGGTTATACAAGCTCTTCACAAACAAAGAGGCGTTGTTTGACGAAGTGGTACAACCTGCAATGGATGAATTCAATAACTATTACGAGAGCGTGAAGAGAGATAGCATCAAAAGGATTGATGAGGATAATCTAGAGGCTATCTATGATACGAATAGTATTGAGAACGTGTTAAACATGTTATACGCAGATTTTGATGCTTTTAAACTTATTATCTATTGCTCAACGGGAACTAAATACGAGAATTTTCTTGATGACATTGTTGTGCGTGAATTAAAGGATGTTAATTCTTTTATTCAGATTGCCAAAGAGAAAAAAGTTCCTATTAATACCGTGAAGCCAGAATATATGCAGATCTTGATGCGTGCATATTATGGAGCCTTGTTTGAAGTTGTAAGAAGAGATTTTACAAGAAGTCAAGCAGAGCAATTTCTTCAAACATTAATTGACTTTTTTGAGCCAGGTTGGCGAGAAATTTTCAGGGTGTAACAAATAAAATAAACGTGAAAGAAAAGAGTCTGACTGGGGAGTCAGGCTCTTTTCTTTTTTGTAAATCAATGATATAATTTAAATACTACTAGTGTATAAATTTAATATTTGATGAGGTTGAATATGGGCGGTAATAATGAAAAGAAGACAGTAAGCGAATCGGATTTGATATTTGACAAGAAATGTAAGTGTGCCGCATGTAATGCTGATTTCACCTATAAGCAGGTAAGAACTGGAAAAGCAAGATTTATAGGCACAGATGATGATTTAAGACCTAGATATTCTAATATCGATACAGTTAAATACGATGTTATTATGTGTCCAGTATGTGGGTATTCTGCGGTTTCAAGAGAATTTGATATTGTATCAGATAGCCAGAGAATTCATTTAAACGAGGTAATTGGAAGTAAATTTGCAGGTGTTGATATGTCTAATAAGCCGTTTTATACATATGATGATGCTATTGTACGTTATAAGATGGCCTTACTAACAGCAATTAATAAACTACCTGCAAAGTTAAGTGAGTGCGCCTTTTTGTGCCTAAAGCTCTCTTGGTTATACGAGGGAAGACTAGAGCAGATTTTAGATGGTGGAGATAAAAATGAATTATCTGACGAAGATTTTAGTAAATATATTGTTTATGAGCAGGGCCTTTTACAGTACAGAGAAGAGGCCTATAAGGGCTTTTCAGAGGCCTTAATTAAGGAGTATCCACCACTTTGTGGTATGGATGAAGAATCCATTGAATTCCTTATTGGCGTCCTTGCCATGAATTGTGGGGATTATGACGAGGCCTTAAATTACCTATCAAAGGTAGTGGTTTCAAAGAAGGTAAATCCTAAGGTTAAGGAAAAGGCTAGAGACATGATGGATTTATGCAAGGAAAAGAAAATGGATGCTTTTTAAAAGCTAGGGAGTAAGCATACAGTCTTGACATACAAAGTTATCTAGGATAACATAATCTAGTATTAAAAACTACGTAACGTGTATATATATGTCTTGAAGGATAATGGTATTTGGAGGAGAGATTAATGGCTTATAAGATTGTAGTTGACAGTTGTTGTGACTTACCAGAGGAATACAGAAAAGACGAGCATTTCGCAGTAGTTCCTCTTACACTTGTTGTGGATGATGATGAAATAATTGATGATGAGACCTTTGATCAGTTAGACTTTTTAAGAAGAGTTAAAGAGTCTAAGAATGGTGCTCATTCAGCATGTCCATCACCACAAAGATATATTGATGAATTTGAGAATGTAACTGATACTGACATTTACGTCGTGACATTATCTTCTAAGTTAAGTGGAAGTTATAATGCGGCAGTACTTGCAGGTGAAATGTATAAAGAAGATGGCGGAACTAATAAGGTTCATGTTTTTGATTCTAGATCAGCCGCTGCAGGCGAGGTTTTAATTGCTTTTATGATTGAGAGAGCAGTTAAGGAAGGCTTAAGTTTTGAAGAGGTTGTTGAGAGAATTGAAAAGTTTAGAGCTGGAATGGGAACTTATTTCGTTCTTGAAACTCTTGAGGTTTTAAGAAAGAATGGCCGTCTATCAAACTTAAAAGCAGCTTTGGTATCTGCTCTTAACATCAAGCCAATTATGGCGGGTGACGATGGAAGCATCGTTAAACTAGGTCAGAGTAGGGGGATGGACAAAGCACTAGCGCATATGATTGATTATATCAAGGCAGACACAGTTGATTCAGCTAATAAGACCTTAGTTATAGCTCATTGTAATGCGCCAGCAAGAGCGTTAAAGCTCAAGGAGTTAATTGAGAAGGCAATGGAAATTAAAGAGGTTGTTATCGTGGATACAGCGGGAGTTAGCTCGCTATATGCCTATGATGGCGGCATTGTAGTAAGTGTATAGGTCTATACATTTTCTTATTGATAAATATTATCGTTAATTCTTTGTCAAATGTTCTTAGCTTTATTGTGTATACATTTTTTAGATGATAAAATGGTGTTGGTTATCGGTTAGTAATAACTAATTAAAAGAAAATTTGGAGGCAACTATAATGAATTATTTAGAAATTGAAAAAGTTGTAGGTAGAGAGATTCTTGATTCAAGAGGAAATCCAACAGTTGAAGCTGAGGTATATCTAGTAGATGGCACAATTGGACGCGGAACAGCTCCTTCAGGTGCATCAACAGGTGTTTTTGAAGCTCTTGAGTTAAGAGATGGTGATAAGTCTAGATATCTTGGAAAAGGTGTTACTAAGGCTGTAGAGAACATCAACACAATTATTAACGACGCATTAATCGGTTTAGATGCATCAGATACATATGCTGTAGATAAGGCTATGCTTGATGCTGATGGAACAGAGAATAAGGATAAGTTAGGTGCTAACGCAATTCTTGCTGTATCAATCGCAGCAGCTAGAGCAGCATCTATCTCACTTGATATTCCTCTATACAGATTCCTTGGTGGTGCTCAGGCAACAACACTTCCTGTACCTATGATGAACATCTTAAATGGTGGTGCTCATGCTACTAACACAGTAGATACACAGGAATTCATGATTATGCCTGTAGGTGCTCCTTCATTTAAGGAAGCTCTTAGATGGTGTGCAGAAGTATTCCATGCACTTGCTAAGATTTTAAAGGGCAAGGGTCTTGCTACATCAGTAGGTGATGAGGGTGGTTTCGCTCCTAACCTTTCATCTGATGAAGAGACAATTGAAACAATTCTTGAGGCTGTTAAGGCTGCTGGTTATGAACCAGGTAAGGACTTCATGATTGCTATGGATGCTGCTTCTTCTGAATGGAAGGATGAATCTAAGGGTGTTGGTTTCTATAAGCAGCCAAAGTCAGGTAAGACATTTACATCAGATGAGCTTATTGCTCACTGGGAGAGCTTAGTTGACAAGTATCCAATCATCTCAATTGAAGATGGTCTTGATGAAGAAGATTGGGAAGGCTGGAAGAGAATGACTGAAAAGCTTGGCAAGAAGGTTCAGTTAGTTGGTGATGATTTATTCGTTACTAATACTAAGAGACTTTCAAAGGGTATCGAAATGGGTGCTGCTAACTCAGTACTTATTAAGCTTAACCAGATTGGTTCAGTTTCAGAGACTCTTGAAGCTATTAAGATGGCTCACAAGGCTGGCTATACAGCAATTTCATCTCATAGATCAGGTGAAACAGCAGATACAACAATCGCTGATTTAGCTGTAGCTCTTAACACATGCCAGATTAAGACTGGTGCTCCTTCTAGATCAGAAAGAGTTGCTAAGTACAATCAGTTACTTCGTATTGAAGAAGAGCTTGGCTGTGCAGCTACATACCCAGGTATGAAGGCTTTCAACGTACAGAAGTAATTAAGCCTTAAGCAATTAATAGTTGACTATATGCTAATAACTAAATAAATCAATTTAAGGGTACTTCCTTTTGGGAGTGCCCTTTTTGTATCTATGCATAATTGTATATAAACTATCTTTGTGCTATAATTAACCTAGTTGAATTCGTGATTGTTTGATTAAATGAGGTTTATATATGGATTTTTATCCACAAAATTTAGAGAAAAAAGAAAAAATTATACATTATCTAATAGAGGCTTTTGCGGTTATATTTTCTGTAATTATATTCTGTGCTGATTTAAGGGAAAATATATTCTTCTTAAGCTATAATGGTATGGTTTATTATTTAGATTTTTTGCCGACTATGCTAATTTCCGGAATTCTAGGCTATGTACCTGCAATGATATATATTTTATTAATCTTTGGAGGACAGGTTATATTTGATTTACAGTTGGCGGCTAGAATATCGGTACATTTATTTTTGGTTATTATTATGTATATGATGGCGAGAAAATGGTGGTTCCGTTCCTATAAGACTATAACAATAGGTTTTATTATAGTTTCCCTTTATGTTTCTATAGGCAACGTGATAATACTTGCCTTGTGTGGTATAAATGCGTTACCAGTTTGTACAGCTTATAACTTGTTTAAATTTTATGTAGGCTCCTTATCTCAGGTAGTTTTCGCATTTGTAATAATTTATAATGTCCTAATTAATTTAGAGGATCGAAAGAAAAATTTATTCTCTGTGGGACATTTTTACACAGCTAATTATGTTGATAATGAAGAAGACCAGATCTTTGATATAAAGTCGGATTTACGAAGAAGAGTGGTGCTCTACATTATTGTTGAATTGATACTTATATCTTTGGTGGCAGGAGTTATTGGCTCCCTATCCCTTAGGGTTACAGACGTTGATAGTGATTACACAAGAGCCTATATTTTGCAGTATTCAAAGACGGGATATCTTTCCACCTCTGTTGGAATTGGTCATCTAGAATTTATCTTTAGAGTAACTAGTATTATTGCTTGCATGGTAATTCCGGTGGTATCCATTTTCATATATTCCATTCAGACCTCAGTGCTTTTTCCAATCAGGCACATGACCAATTACCTAAAGAAATTTGGTATGGCAAATTCTGATGAGGAAAGAGTAAGAATTGTTAAGGAATATGTTAAGCTGCAACCTAAGAGAAAAGGGGATATGCTGATTCTTTATAACAATCTAAACAATGTAATGCAAGACGTTATGGATTATATTGATAAGATTAATAAAGAGCAGGAATTAAAGACGGAGCTTGAGATTGCAAAGCAGGCTAATGAGGCAAAGAATAACTTCCTATCAAGCATTTCTCATGAAATTAGAACCCCGATAAATGCAGTGCTTGGCATGGATGAGTTAATTATTCGAGAGACTAGTGAACGCAATATAAAGCAATATGCTTATAACATAAAAAATGCAGGAAATACCTTACTTTCACTTATTAGTGACGTTTTGGATTTCTCTAAAATTGAAGCTGGAAAAATGGAAATCATAAACATTGAATATGATTTAAGTTCTACTATAAATGACCTAGTGGTAATGATTGATACTAGGGCCAAGGACAAGGGTTTAGCTTTTAACGTATTTGTAGACCCTTACCTTCCAAAAATCCTCTACGGGGACGAATTGAGGCTTAAACAGTGTGTTTTGAATTTACTTACTAACGCAGTTAAGTATACGCCAGAAGGTTCAGTTACCCTAAGGGTTGGCTTTGATGACATAGCAAACGACCAGATAAGGCTTAAAATCTGGGTTGAGGATACGGGCATGGGAATTGCCAAGGAAGATATGGACAAGTTCTTTAGCCCATTTGAAAGACTAGATATGAAGCGCAACAGAACCACAGAAGGCACAGGCCTTGGAATGAGTATTGTAACAAAGCTTCTAGAGATGATGGGAGCTAATTTAAAGGTCTATAGTAAAGTTGGAGTAGGTTCTAGATTTTTAATAGAAATCAATCAGAAAATTATTCGCAGAGAGGTTATGGGTAATTTCGTGGAATCATATATTAAAGCACAGGATGGAAGTCAGGAGTATTCAGAAAGCTTTAAGACAGATAATGTAAGAATACTCGTGGTTGATGATACAGAGATGAATTTAATAGTAATTAAGGGCTTGCTCAAAAATACCGGAGTTAAGATAGACACAGCTCTAAGCGGTGTTGAAGCTCTGGGCCTTATAAAGACTATAAGGTATGATGTCATTTTCATAGATCATAGAATGCCAAATATGAGCGGCATTGAGCTCTTGCATCTCATGAATGAATCTGAGGAGAATAAAAATGTAGGCGTGCCCGTTATTGCCCTTACTGCCAACGTGGTTTCCGGCGCTAGGGACATGTATCTAAAGGAGGGCTTTACAGACTATATGTCAAAGCCAGTGGATGGGGCAAGGCTTGAAGATATGATTGTTAGGCTTGTGCCAGAGGAGAAGATTAACCTTCTTAAGCCTATGGAAAATGTATCTAATAGTGAAAAGGAAAAGCCTAGCGAAAGCGCAGCTTCTAGCTCAAATATTACTATTGGAACGAATCATTACGGCGGCACAGCAGTTAAGAGTCAGGGCGCTAAATTAAACGCAGAGGAGCGTTTTAATAAGGATGTGGAAGGCATCGATTTTGATATGGCGGTGCAAAACTGTGGCGGCGAGGATGTGCTTGAAGAGGTTTTGGAGAATTTCTTAATTAACATTGATTCAAAGCATGACATGATTGAGAAATACTACAAAGAAGGGGATATTAGAAATTACACAATTCAGGTGCATTCAATTAAGAGTTCTGCAAGACTTATAGGTGCTATGGATATTTCCCGTAGGGCTGCAAGCCTCGAGCAGAATGGTATGGATGAAAATGTTGACGAGATCAATAGTTTAACACCAAAGTTTTTAGAGGATCTCCTAACATATAAGGACAAAATTAACACTGTTTTGAGAAAGGATGGGGCTAGTAAGGTTTATAAGCCAGAGATTGAAATTAACATGTTAAAGGATGCCTTTAGAAGTCTAGAGGAGCTTGTGGCAGCCTTTGATTTTGATGGAGCGGATTCTATTATGGATATGCTTGATGAATACTCAGTTCCAGCAGAATATGAGGAGGTTTATGACAAGTTAATTCAGCTTATGGCGGCAGTAGATATTGATGGATTAACAGCACTTTTAAAGGAAGTTAATGCAGATAATTAAAAATCATCTAACTAAATTTTAATTACTAAAAATATTAATTGTTGCAAATAAAAAGATTTCTAGTAAAATATAACATTATGGACAAAATTAACTAAGTGAGGTCGAATATGGACAAGAAAGTTCTGTTATTAGGCGATAGCAATTCTTTTATGGTGGGTGCAATTGAAAAGGAGTTAATTAAGGCCCGTTTTAAGGTAACAAGGGCTGAGATTGACGAAGAATCAATTAAGGCTGTTGGTCAATTACCGGAATTGTTTATTATGTATCTAGAGCGCGAATTTGCTTTAAATGATGAGAATTTAATATATATTAATAACCTTTTAAAGGATGATATGGATAGATTATTATACCTTGTTGGTAGTGATAAGGAGGTTAATTCTCTAAAGCCTGCAATTGAGGATGATCTCATATCTGGTATCTTTAAAAGACCGATTAATATTAAGAACTTAACCGTTGTTTTAGAAGAAGTAATGGATAAGCGTTCTAAGATTGAGGAGAAAAAAAGAATATTGGTTTGCGATGATGATGGAACTATGCTAAGAACTATGAAATCATGGCTAAATGAGAAGTATCAGGTATTTATGGTAAATTCTGGTATGAGTGCAATTACCTTCCTTGCAACCAATAAAGTAGATTTGATTTTATTAGACTATGAAATGCCAGTCATTACAGGGGCTAAGGTTTATGAGATGATAAAAAGTGAGAAAGATACAGCTAATATCCCAGTTATGTTTTTAACTGCAAAGTCAGATAAGGACAGTGTTATGGAGGTTTTATCTCTTAATCCAAAGCCAGAGGCTTATTTGCTTAAGTCTCAGTCAAAAGAGGTAGTTTTATCAAGTATTAATGACTTCTTTGAAAAGCAAAGAAAAGAGAAATTTAATGAGCTTGGAAAGAATTTAAGAACATAATAAGATAATAATAAAGGCAATTTGTGGAACTCTAAGAATCTAGAGTGAATCCATAAATTGCCTTTTTATTATTATTTATAAACAAATTCATTTACTTTGAACGCAGTGTAAGCAATCCCCCGCTTCAAAAGCGTAAGCTTTAAGCGGGGGATTGCTTACTAGTGTCAGAAGGGGTTAAAGCCCCTTCTGACAGGTGGCACAAAATGCCACTGCGTTCATGAGGAAGTAGCGAAGCGGATTCCGAATGTCCGCTTTACGAAGCATCAGCAGGAGCAGGTCCTTGTCTGAATGCCCCCTCATTGTTTTCATTAGGAGCTTCCCCGTTTCCATTAGAATTCATACCCTCTGGAGAAACGCCCTCTGGAGCTATGCCGTCTGGTGCAACGCCGTCGTTAGCTTCACCATTTTCATTAGGAGCGCCATTAGGGGCACCATCAGTAGCTTCTCCCTTTGAGCCCTCATTAGGGGCATCGGCTGGTCTTTCGCCATTAGGAGCCTCGTCATTTTCTGCTGGAGAATTATCGTTTGCTGGCACATTTTCATTATTCTGATCATTAGTTTCAGGCTTTGTTAAGCTCTCTACCTGTGTTTCTAGCTTTTCTTGAAGCTTTCTTGATTTCTTAGAACTATTTAAGTCAGTGCTAATGGAAATGTCGCTAGAATCTTCACTTAAATGGCCGTTTTCCTCTAACTTTTCAATGGTTTCAGATAAGGCATCCTCAATGCTTTTATTGGTTAAACTAGAACTATCAATTTCCTCTAGAATCGTCTCGTCTTCTTCGTTACTAGCCTTTACTCCGATTACATAATTAAAGCGGTTTATGGTGTATTCAATGCCGGAATCCGCTGCAAGGGTAACAGTGCCGTAAGGGGTGTAGTAAAGCCCTGCAAAAGCACCAATAGAGAGAATAAGAGCAGCTGCAATAGAGGCTACAATTATTTTTGTTTTCTTTGAGAAAGAGATAATATTTTCCTTATCAGAAAGAACTGTGAAATTCTCAGTTTCAAGCTCCTGGCCAAGTCTTTGATTTTCGTTTTTAAGTCTTATAAAGGTGCCATCATCTGTTAAACAGGCAATGTCTTTCTTTCTGATTTCCATAACAACAGCTTTCATCTTATTCCTCCTTTCTTACAAATTTTAAGTAGGCCGCTAGTAACGGATAGTCCTTAGATAGGATTAAAACCGCCATAATGATGTATTTCCGGTATCTATCAAGGATTTTTTTAGAGAGGTCGTGCTCCTTTGAAAGTGCCTTAATGGGCAGCTTCTTCTTGGCCTCTAATTCCTCTAAATAGGCCTTATTATTTAAAATGCATCTAATTGCCTCTGCACAGATTTCCTTCGTTTTATCCTGCTTTGGCGAGGCTTTAGTAAGGTCGTAAAAGCTAAAGCCGTATTCTTTTAGCATTTCATTTGCCCCTTCGATTTCGTCTTTTAGTAAAAGTTCCTTTGAAAGATTGGATTCCTTTTCTAGGCTGGCCTTTGAGATTTCTTTGTGTAGGCTTAAATCCTCCTCTGATTGTTGGCCACCGTTCATTATATTTGGCGAAATGGAAAGTTCATTTTCATGCTTCTTATTTTGTCTGTAATAATCGATTAGAGCCCTTTTTACTAGCATCATGGCAAAGGGTAGGAAGTCTCCTTTATCCTCTGAATATGAATCAATGGCCTTTGAAAATGCAACAAGTGCGATGGACCATTCATCCTCCTCTTTAGTTACATATTTATGGGAGGAGGAAGAGGCAGTGCGTAAAATAGCCTGTTCATATTTTGCTATAAAGTCACTTCTTTTTTGCTCATCCTTTGCAGCTAAAAGAGCCTCTTTATTTGTGTTTTCTGACATGTTACTCTCCATGTGATTATATAGTTTTAACCTTTATAGTTACCTGTATTTTATCACATGGAGGTAGACATATCAAATTATTAGTAAATATCTGTCCTCTTATTAGATTAGTTAGACCAAGCAACACCATTTACATAAAGTGTGTGGCCGTTTAAGTTAATGCCTGATGTGTCGCCTGAAAGGCTAGTAATATAGCTATCTCCAGTTAATGTCCAAGTTGAAGAGTTAGTCATATTAAGGGCTACAGAAGAAGAGCTGTCAGTGGTAATAACACCAGTAATGTCCTGATTACTAAGGTTTAGAGTTACTTTACCACCGTTGCTACCTGAACTTCCCCAAGCATCTGCAGAAGCATCAAGGAATACGTCGCTATCTGAAGCATAATTAAAGCTTACATTTGAAAGAGTGATAGTTGCAGTAGTGTTAGTAACATGGAACATACAGCCTGTATTTGCTGTCATTGTACCCCCTGACATTGTAAAGCTTGAAGTACCATCTGAGGCATCACCTGACATTGACTGGTAAATAAGTACGTTAGTCTTTGTTGTAGACTGTCCATTAAGAGTTGAGTTATTACCTGAAATAGTTACATTTGAAAGGTTAACAGAGTTGCCACCTTCAATTACTACAGCCTCTGATTTAGTTGCCTTAAGAGTTGCACTAGCTACTGAAATATTAGCTGTTGAGTAAATAGCTGGTGAACCAACACCAGTTGATGTATAAGTTCCTTGCTTTACAGTAACTGTTCCGCCACCTCTATCAGAACGAATAGCTGCTGAGCTGTTACCTGAAGTATTAACTGTAAGGTTAGTAGCATTAAGAGTGCCGCCGCCAGTTGTCATAATACCTCCAGAATTTGATCCTGAAGTTGTAATAGTAGAGTCGCTAATATTTACTGTAGTGCCTGAACCATAGCAAAATACGCCGTTGGCATGTGTACCATTAGTTGTAATAGTAGCATTTGCAAGTGTAAGGCAAGCGCTGTTAGTTGCTAATATACCGGCGTTAATTCCGTAGAAATCTGCATCATCACCGGAAGAAGATCCAGTCTTATTAACAGTGATATTGCTAAGGGTAATGCTTGAACCGCTGACTAAGATAGCATTTTCATCAGCATTAGTAGAACTATAGCTAGTGCCTGAAGCATCTGCTGTTAATGTATTAGCAGCTGTTCCGCTTGTTGAACCCGAGCTTGATTGGCCACCCATTTCACCAGGGGCACCACCCATTTCACCAGGAGCGCCACCCATACCGTCAGGAGCGCCACCCATACCGTCAGGAGCGCCACCCATACCGTCAGGAGCACCACCCATACCGTTAGAGCCTTGTGCGTTTGAAGTGCTTCCGCTAGCATCGCTAGTACCTTCACTTGGAGCTTCTCCATTAAGAGTTGAAGTGATTTGCTCAGGGCTAATGCCGTTTGTCATAGCAATTTGAGTTTCACTATCCTCAATATGTAAAATCACCTTAATCTGCTGAATGAGGTTTTTAATAATCTGGTATAGAGAAAATTTTTCGCTATTTGAAAGTGTAACTTCTTCCGTAACTTCAGTGCTGCTTTCAGTTGCTGTCTCTGTCTCTGTACTAGTTTCGCTATCTTCACTGCTTGTATCTGTGCTAGTAGAAGCACTTGAACTAGAAGAGCTAGAGGAACTAGAACTACTAGAGCTTGAAGATTGGCTAAAGTTAGGAGCCTCGCCAGCTGGCATATCACTTGGAGCTTCCCCGCTTGGAGCTCCTTCCGGTGCTTCCCCGTTTGGAGCTGCCCCAAAAGAATCCGGCGCCTCCCCGTTTGGCGCATTTCCCATCATCTCCATTCCAGAACCCATTCCCCCGCCCATATCAGAGGGTGGTTCAGCTTTTACAGTTACCGTATTTAGGCATAAGTAAAGGCTTGAAATAAGAACTGTAAAAACAGTTAAAATCGAAAAAAACTTTAAAAACGATTTCTTCATAATTAGTTACCTCCTGAGTTTATTTTTATCCTATATTAATTAATACGAAAGTAACTAAATAAAAAGTGGGGTCGAAATGGAAAATTTTACAAAAAAATACAGAGAATACATTTTCATAAAAAATGCATTCTCCGTATTTAAAAGGAAATTAAAATGAAAAAAATAGTATGTATTCTTATTACAACTCATCTATAATTAATTAGTTTAACAACCTAGTACTGAATCAGTCGTTAATCATTAATCACCTAAACCTGAATTGATTATTTCAACGGCTGCAGCCATTGCTTCTTCTTCATCTGGTCCACTTACCTCTAATGTAAATTCTGAACCATACTTTAAGCAAGCACTCATTAGAGCCATAACGCTTTTAGCATTGTAAGTGTTGTTATTAAAATGAATAGTAACTGTACTTGCAAATGGAGTCATCTTCTGACTTAAAACGCTTGCTGGTCTCATGTGCATTCCCTGTTCGTTAACGATTTTTAGTGTCTGTGATACCATAGTCAAATCCTCCTAGTTTATATATCTAATTGCTAGTTATTTCCTTGTTTTCTTGAGAATATTATAACAAATTTATTGCATTATGTTAAGTAATTTATTTACTTAGCAACATTTTTCTTAAGAATTCCAAGTAGAGCACAACCAACAACTGCACCAATGAGTAAGGCTACAAGGTACATAGGCCAATTACCTACTACAGGGAATACGAAGATTCCACCGTGAGGAGCCATAAGAGTACACTTAAATGCCATTGAAAGAGCACCGGCTACTGCTGAACCCACGATACAAGATGGGATTACACGAAGTGGATCTGCAGCTGCGTAAGGAATAGCACCTTCTGTAATAAAGCAAAGACCCATGATGTAGTTAACAGGACCGTTCTTTCTTTCTGTATCTGTAAACTTGTTCTTGAAAATTGTTGTAGCAAGAGCGATTGCGATTGGAGGAACCATACCACCAATCATAACTGCAGCCATAACATCGTAGTTACCATTTGAAATAGCAGCTAAACCGAAAGCATAAGAAGCCTTGTTGAATGGGCCGCCCATATCAATAGCCATCATGCCGGCTACAATCATACCAAGAATAATGCTACTAGCACCGCTAAGTGAGCTTAAACCATCTGAGATACCGTTGTTAATAATAGCAACGAGTGGGTTGAAAGCACACATAACAACTGCAATAAGTAAAGTACCAATCAATGGATAGATAAGTACTGGTTTAATACCATCAACTGCCTTTGGTAGGTAATCACAAATCTTCTCTAAGCAAAGAACAATGTAACCACCAACAAAACCTGCAAGTAATGCACCAAGGAAACCTGCAACAGCCTTTGAATCACCGCCAGGTGCTGCAAATGTTGCACCAACAGATGCCATATAACCACCGACGAAACCAACTACAAGACCCGGTCTATCAGCAATACTCATTGCGATATAACCTGCAAGAATTGGGAGCATGAATGAAAATGCGAAACCACCGACATTCTTAAACCATGCCGCAACAGGTGTGTTAGTACCAAAGTTTGATGGATCAATTGAGTAATCATCAAGTAAGAAGGCAATAGCAATTAAAATACCACCACCAACTACGAATGGAAGCATATGAGATACACCATTCATAAGATGTCTATATACTGAACTTCCTGACTTTGATGAACTTGAAGAGCTTGCGCCACCCTTATGAGTATAAACGCTTGCTTCACCAGAAATAGCCTTATTAATAAGTTCTTCAGGCTTATGAATTCCATCTGAAACAGGAACTTTAATGACTTTCTTGCCATCAAATCTTGCCATTTCAACATTTCTATCAGCAGCGATAATAATGCAATCAGCAGCTGCAATTTCTGCGTCTGTTAATACATTTTTAGCACCACCAGATCCATCTGTCTCAACCTTAATTGATACCCCCATATCTTTAGCCTTTAATTCAAGGGCTTCAGCAGCCATATAAGTATGAGCAATACCTGTAGGGCAAGCTGTTACGGCTAAAACCTGATAAGATGAATTTGTTGCTGGCTTTGGAGTTTCTGTCACAGCCTCAGGGAACTTTTCAGCTTCCTTCTTATCAATGGCCTTTAAGAATTCGTCTGTTGTCTTAGCTTCTACTAAAGCCTTGTCAAATTCTGGGTCCATTAACATTGTCATTAGTCGTGATAGAACTTCAAGATGTGTGTCTGCAGCTGTGTCTGGAGCTGCAATCATGAAAAGTAAATTAGATGGCTGACCATCTAGAGCTTCGTAGTCAACGCCAGAAGGAGCTGTAATAGCTACAAGTCCGACCTTCTTTACTGCGCTTGACTTACCATGAGGAATAGCAATTCCCTGGCCTACAGCTGTTGAACCCTTAGCTTCACGAGCTTTAATAGCTTCTGTAAATGCTGCAGGGTCGCTTAGATTACCTACAGAGTCGTGCAATGCAACTAACTGTGCGATTGCATCTTCTTTGTCCTTTAGACCAACACCAAGGCGTATGCCTTTTGGGTCTAGTAAATCAGTTACTCTCATATAAAAACCTCCAATCTATACGCGCTAAATATCTGTTTAACAGATAAAGTCGCCATCAACAATTTTTTGGCGCTGGATATCAATAGTTTTCTTATCAGCAAGGCCTGGTAGAACGGCAGTAGCTGAACCTGCAGCTGAGCCAAGAGCTAAAGCCTCGTAATAATCCTTTGTCTTTAGATATCCCGCAAGGAAACCTGCCACCATTGAATCACCGGAACCAACAGTGTTTACAGCCTTTCCTGATGGAGCACCCATTTGAATAGGTTCTCCTGTTTCTGGTATTAGTAAAGCCCCACGCTTTCCTAATGACACCAATACATTAATTGCCCCGCGGTCTTGTAAAATACGACCATATTTAATTATGTCTTCATCTGTTTCGATGTTGACATTAAATAATTCACCTAATTCAGCCTGATTAGGCTTAACAAGGAATGGCTTATAAGGTAAAACCTTCATAAGTAAATCCTTAGTTGCATCTACAACTTTAATAACATCTTTTCCCTCAAGGGATTTTAAGATCTTCTCGTAGATGTCGCTTGGAAGTGTCTTTGGGATACTTCCTGCTAAAATGATGCAATCACCGTCTTTTATTGCATCGATTTTCTTAAATAATGCATCAATTGAGGCCTGGTCAATATCGGGACCCTGTGCATTAATTTCTGTTTCTTTGCTAGCTTTAAGCTTAACATTGATTCTTGAGATTCCCTTAGGAAGCTTAATGAAATCAGTTGTTACCCCCATTTTGGCAACGCCTTCATTAATAGCATCTCCAGTAAATCCAGCAATAAATCCAAGAGAAACATTAGAGATTCCAAGTTCGTTTAAAACAACAGAAACATTGATTCCCTTACCGCCGTAATAGAGTTCTTCGCTCTGGCTTCTATTGGTCTCGCCAATATCTAAATCGCCATTCATTCTCATTACGTAATCAAGAGCCGGGTTAAAAGTAATTGTGTAAACCACCTTAAATCCTCCTTTCTAAAGAATTTATTTTGCCAAAATCTCCCATAATTAAGCGAAACTAAATTAGTTCTTTTTTAACTCTTTTATTACGGTAAGATTTTTAAAATACTTAAAAGTTTCAGGAATATAGTCAGTAACAATACTTGTTCCATTTAAATTTGAAAAACTAATAGTTGATAGTAAGCCAAACTTTGTATGATCCACTAAAACATAAGAAGTATATGAACGCTCAATTGCCTTAGTCTTTATGAGTGCCTCATCTACGTCTGGTGTTGTAAAACCAGCTTCTTTAGTAATTCCGTTAGCTCCAAGGAAGGCCTTAGTAAAGTTGTACTTATAAATACTATCAATACATTCAGGACCTACAATAGCCTCTGTCTCAGGTCTTATGCGACCTCCGACGATATAAACCTTGTAACCCTTAGAGGCTAATTTAGCGGCATGTACAATACCGTTTGTAACAAATGTAGCCTTACTACCCTTTAGATAATCTATTAATTTTAAAGTTGTTGTTCCTGAATCTATAAATACTAAATCTTCATCGTGAATAAGAGATGCTGCATACTTAGCAATAATATCCTTCTCTTCGATATTAATCTTTGCTCTTTCTGGAACATTAAACTCCTTAACGCGAGTTGGTTCTTGAATAGCAGTAGCACCACCAAAGACCTTTATTAAGAGACCTTTCTTATCAAGTGCATTAAGGTCACGACGGACTGTTGCCTCTGAAACTCCTAATAATTCTACTAGTTGTGCAACAGTTACAGTGTTCTTATCATTTACAGTTTTAACTATGATGTCATGTCTTTCTTTGGTTAGCATAAAAGCTCCTTTCTTTAAAATGTAGATTCATCTAAAATGGACTATGTTATATTAATAACATATCATGTTATTAGTATAATGTCAATCAAAATCAATCAAAATCGAAAAAATTAACAAATTATCTCTGATTATTTTTGACGATTTCAAAATAAAAAAAGGACCACTAAAGTGGTCCTTATAAATCAATTAGATTTTAGTATCGAAGGAACTTCCAGAACTTCCAAGCTCGGCCATAACTTCTGCAAACGAGCTCTGATCTGTGGTAGGATCTTCCTTGGTCACCGTTTCAATACTAGCAGTCTTGGTGGATTTGCTAATACTGTCATTTCGATTAACATAGTTATTACTTGAAAGAAAATTCCTAGGATAGTCAAGATAGTTTCTAAAATCGCTCATGTTGACATCCCCTTTTTAAGAACAAAACTTAATTATCATCTCTTCCGTTATAGTATAATTATACTCTTGTATCGGCAGAAATACAATAGAAACTACAGATTAAATATAGTTTCTTGGATTATTTACATAATTATTGTGCATTTTGGCCTAAGATAGATTTTCATAATTATAAAAATGTAAAATCTGCACGTTAATGGATAAAAAGATGTAAATTTATTCTTTTTAAAGATTAAACATTATGATAATATAAATTTTGTAAAGCAAAAGACAAAAATTTAATGAACGCAGTGTAAGCAATTCCCCGCTTCAAAAGCGTAAGCTTTAAGCGGGGGTATAAAGCTTACTAGTGTCAGAAGGGGTTAAAGCCCCTTCTGACAGGTGGCACAAAGTGCCA